>NZ_QJOW01000009.1 GCF_009184545.1 Halosegnis rubeus | reverse complement strand
AGGCGCTCGGCGAAATCGACCGCATGGCAAGCGCTCTCGGGCTGCCGGAGAACGTCCGCGAGACCGCCTCCGTCATCTATCGCCGCGCGCTCAACGAGGACCTCCTGCCCGGTCGCTCCATCGAGGGAGTCGCGACCGCTGCCGTCTACGCCGCCGCGCGGCAGGTCGGCGTCCCCCGGAGCCTCGATGAGGTCCACTCGGTGTCGCGTATCGACAAGATGGAACTCACGCGAACCTACCGCTACGTCGTGCGTGAACTGGAACTCGAGGTCGCGCCGGCGAACCCGGAGAGCTACGTCCCTCGGTTCGCCTCCGACCTTGACCTCTCGGACGAGGCCGAGATTCGCGCGCGCGAGCTCATCGACGCGGCCCGCGAGGACGGCATGCTCTCGGGCAAGTCGCCCGTGGGTCTCGCCGCCGCCGCAGTGTACGCGGCCGCGCTGCTCACCAACGAGAAGGTGACCCAGTCGGAGGTGTCGGAGGTCGCCAACATCTCCGAGGTCACCATCCGGAACCGCTACAAGGAACTGCTGGAGGCCGAAGGCGTCGCCGCCGCGTAAGTAGGTCCAAAGTTTTTCACCGGCGGCCGTCGTGACCCGGGTATGGTCGAAACCTACGTCCGGCTGCTGTGTCCCGACTGCGAGAAGAGCTGGGAGGAGTCGCCGAACGACCTGCCGGAGCCGTCCGCGACGTTCTACTGTCCCGACTGCAACGCCGAGAACCGTCTGTCAGAGTTCGCCCGTACCGAACGCGACCTCGAGACGATGCAGACGCTTTAGCTTCCGGCGCGCGTCCGCTCACCGCAGGCTTCACACTGTCTGTAGGTCGTTCCGTTCTCCTCGACGAGCTTCGTATCCGGGAGGGTACACTCCGGACAGATGACGAAGTCGTCGGCGTACGCCTCCAGCGCCTCGCGCACGCGCGACTGCTTGAACGAACCGGTCAGCCGGACCCGACCGTCGTCGAGACTCGCCGCGGTACCGAGCTCCGACTGGAGATACTTCACGACGTGGTCGGTATCACGGTTCAGCCGCGTCACGATGTCGTCGAGATTCTCCAAGAGCGTGAAGTTGCCGTCGGCACGCAGCGACGGATCGGGCAGCGAGAAGCGGCTCGCACTGCTGCTCGCGTCCGTCTCTTCCAGCGCGCGGTCGAGATGGTCGTCGTAGCTCATATTTGAGGGTGTGGCCCACCGCGCAAAAGCCGTTCGTCATCCTCGTCCATGGAAGACGGCTGTTGTTGCCGGTAGCTGGCGATATACACGAATGTGTGGTAACTGTTCTCAGGATAATAATATAACCCTCCAAGCGTAAGCGGTGGTTGTCTATGAAAAAGCAGGAGCTGATTCACCTTCACGGGCTTCTCGCGGAGGTACGAACCCACTACGAAGAGCTTTCGAACACCACCATCGAACACGACGACTACGCTTCTCTCGGCGTGCGGCCGACATCTATCCACAAATCGAAGACCGACCACAAGCAGGCGGTGTTTGCACTCGCAGACGAGCTCACCGACGGGATGGAAGACGAACAGACCCAGCAGCCGACGCCGGCAGCCGCCGACTAACTCCTCGGACACGCGGGTCCACAGACTACCACACCCGACAGCGACCGCTATCGCAACCACAAAGCGCGCGCGCCACCCACCACGGGTATGCACGAGGGGACGATTCCTGTCGCCGAGCTTCCGGGCGGCTTCGACATGCAGGCGACCGTCGAGTCCGGCCAGACGTATCTCTGGGACCGCGCCGACGGAGGCATGTTCGAAGACGACCACGCGTGGGGGAGCGACGCGTGGTACCACACCGTACTACCAGCAACTTTAATTGACATCGACGAGCCGCAGGTGATTCGCGCCCGACAACGCGACGGCCACGTCGAGTGGAACGCCTCCACGCCCGAGGCTCCTGCGTATCTCACTCACCTGCTCCGGCTGGACGACAACCTCGACGCCATCGTCGACGACTGTCCCGACCTCCCGCTGTTGGAGCGTGCCTTCGCCGAGTATCGCGGGATGCGACTCGTCCGTGACCCGCCGTTTCCGTGTCTCGTCTCGTTCATCTGCTCGGCGCAGATGCGCGTCGAACGCATCCACGGAATGTGTACCCGACTCGCACAGCAGTACGGCGACGCGGTCTCATTCGGCGGTGACACCTACTTCGCGTTCCCGACGCCCGCCCAGCTCGCGGACGCCACGGAGACCGACCTCCGCGACCTCTCGCTCGGCTACCGTGCGCCCTACGTCCAGCGAACGGCCGAGATGGTCGCTACCCGAGAGGCGGACCCCGCACACGCGCGTGACCTCGACTACGAGGCCGCACGCGAGTATCTCACCCAGTTCGTCGGCGTCGGAGACAAGGTGGCTGACTGCGTCCTCCTTTTCTCGCTCGACTTCCTCGAGGCGGTCCCCCTCGACACGTGGATTCAGACGGCCATTGAGGAGTACTACCCCGACTGTGACGGTGACAACTACGCCGACACCTCACGGAAGATTCGCCGGCAGTTCGGCGACCGCTACGCCGGCTACGCACAGACCTACGTCTTCTTCTATCTGCGCACCGGCGGCGAGTAAGCTCCCCACCGTCCCGTTCGGCTCCGCGCGACGCTGTACGACTCCCTAATCACCCCGCACGCACAACGCTTACAGTTGAGCGAGTATTCAACTGTACTGATGGCACAGTCAGCAGACCGGCTCGGCCGGTATCTCGAAGACGAACTCGGTTCGTGTTGCGACGAAGACGTACAGCAACGCCTTACGGAGCTGGAATCTCTCGGCGAGGGGTTACATGGACTCGACGTGCTCTCCGCGTTGGCCAACGAGACGCGCTACCGACTGGTGCGTGCTCTCGTCGCTACCGACGGTGAACTCTGCGTCTGTGAGTTGAACGCGCTTTCAGACGTATCTGAAAGCGGGTTGAGTCACGCCCTCTCGAAGCTGGCCGACGCCGGTCTCGTCGCGAGCCGGACCGAGGGACGGTGGAAACACTACCGGGCGACGACCCGGGCGGTCGCGCTCGTGACCGTTCTCGACGGGACCTTCGATGAGTGAGGTCCACGAGCACGGGCCGAACTGCGGCTGTGAGGCCTGTGGCGACCCGCGGTCGATGGACTTCCTCGACAAGTATCTCTCCGTCTGGATTCTGGGTGCGATGGCCGTCGGCGTCGGTATCGGCGCGCTCGCACCCGACGTGACGGCACCAATCGAACGGTTCCGGCTGGTCGAGATTGGGCTCATCCTGATGATGTATCCGCCGCTCGCGAAAGCCGAGTACGGGAAGCTCCGTGCGGTGTTCTCGAACTGGCGCGTCCTCAGCTTGAGTCTCGTGCAAAACTGGCTCATCGGGCCGACGCTGATGTTCGGGCTGGCGGTCGTCTTCTTCGGCGGCGTCGTACCCGGCCTGCCCGCCCGCCCGGAGTATTTCCTCGGCTTGGTGTTCATCGGGATGGCCCGGTGTATCGCGATGGTGCTCGTCTGGAACGAACTCGCCGACGGCTCCACCGAGTACGTCACCGGACTCGTCGCGTTCAACAGCCTCTTTCAGATTCTCACCTACGGCGTCTACGTCTGGCTGTTCGCGCTCGTCGCGCCCTCGCTGCTCGGACTCGACGCGCTCGCGACTCAGATCGACACCTTCGCCGTCTCGCCGCGACAGGTCATCGAGGCCATCGCCGTCTTCCTCGGGATTCCCTTCGCCGCGGGCTTTCTCAGTCGCTACGTCGGCACGCGCGCCAAGAGCAAGGAGTGGTACGAACAGACCGTCGTCCCGCGTATCGACCCGCTCACGCTGGTCGCCCTGCTGTTTACCGTCGTCGTGATGTTCGCCACGCAGGGCGGACGCATCCTCGCGACGCCGGGGGACGTGCTCCTGCTCGCGGTCCCGCTCACCGTCTACTTTGTCGTGATGTTCCTCGTGAGCTTCGCGATGGGGAAATCCGCCGGCGCGGACTACGAGACGACGACGGCCATCGGCTTCACCGCCGCCTCCAACAACTTCGAGTTGGCCATCGCGGTCGCGGTCGCGGTGTTCGGCGTCGGCTCCGGCGTCGCCTTCGCGACCGTCGTCGGTCCGCTCATCGAGGTGCCCGTGCTGCTCGCGCTCGTCAACGTCGCGCTCGCCTTCCAGCGCCGTCTCGACTGGCGGAACACGTCGAACCTCTCACAATCATGACCACGACACTCGCATTCGTCTGTGTACAAAACGCCGGCCGCTCGCAGATGGCCACCGCCTTCGCCGAGCGCGAGCGCGACCGCCGTGACCTCGAGTACGACATCCTGACCGGCGGCACCCACCCGGCCGATTCAGTCCACGAGGAAGTCGTCGACGCGATGCGGGAGGTCGGTATCGACCTCGCTGACCGGACGCCCCGCGCCGTCACCGACGAGGAACTGGCCCGCGCCGACGCCGTGGCGACGATGGGCTGTTCGACGCTCACGCTCCCCGACGGCGTCGAGAGCCACGACTGGGCGCTTGACGACCCCGACGGGGAATCCCCCGAGGAAGTCGCGGCCATCCGCGACGAAATCGAACGCCGGGTCACCAGACTGTTCGACTCCCTCGACTAGCCCCGAGACTTTCCTTTCGCCCCCGTGTATTCTCGCCGATGAGCGAGGAGCGAACCCGCGCACACGTCTTCGTCTCCGGTCGCGTACAGGGCGTCTTCTACCGCGCGAACACCCGCGACACCGCCCGCGAACACGGTGTCGATGGTTGGGTCACGAACTTGGACGACGGGCGCGTCGAGGCCGTCTTCGAGGGGCCACGCGAGGCGGTCGACTCCACGGTCGAGTGGTGTCACGAGGGGAGTCCGCAAGCCCGGGTCGAGGACGTGACCGTCGAGTACGGCGACCCCGAGGGCGAGGACGGCTTCGTGATTCGGCGCTGACGGCTGGCTTTTACTCCTCGGCCGTCGAAGTCGCCGGTATGATTACGAGCGACGAGATGGCCGTAGTGGACGCGAACAGCGAGGCGCTCGGCGTCCCGCGCAAACAGCTGATGGAGTCGTCCGGGAACGCGGTCGCACGCGAGGTGCGTGCGCGAACCGAAGCGGGTGACGCTGTCGCACTCGTCTGTGGCCGCGGCAACAACGGCGGCGACGCTCTCGTCGCCGCGCGCTTTCTCCGCACGCGCGACGTGACCGTCCACCTGCTCGGTCGCCCCGAGACGATTACGACAGATATCGCCCGCGAGAACTGGGACGCCCTCGGACAGACCGATATCGACGCCCGCGTCGTCACCGACTCGCGCGACTTCGACCTCGACTCGCCGGCACTCGCCGTCGACGCGATGCTCGGGACGGGCGTGACGGGTGCGCTTCGCGAACCGGAGGCCACGGTCGCATACGCGCTCAACGACGCGGATGTCCCCGTGCTCGCGGTCGATACGCCCTCCGGTGTCGATGCCGATACTGGCACCGCCGCGGGGGTCGCCGTCGACGCCGACGCGGTCGTCACCTTCCACGACACCAAACCCGGGCTTTCGGAGGTCGACGCCGAGGTGACCGTCGCAGACATCGGAATTCCCACCGCTGCGGAGACCTTCGTCGCCAGTGGCGACCTCCTCCGGCTCTCGCGACTGCCGGACTCACACAAGGGCGACCACGGGGAGGTGCTCGTCGTCGGCGGCGGCCCGTACACCGGTGCACCGGCGCTCGCCGCACAGGCCGCCCTCCGTGCCGGGGCCGACCTCGTGCGCGTCGCCTGCCCGGACGCGATTGCGAGTGACGTACAGGGGTACGCCGAGGACCTCATTGTCCACGGCTACGAGGGCCGGCGACTCGCGTCCGACCACGTCGACGAGGTCCTCGCTCGTGCCCAAGAGCACGACACCGTCGTCTTCGGACCGGGCCTTGGCGACCACGATGCCACCCTCGATGCCGTCGCCTCCTTCCTTGAGCGGTACGACGGTACCGCGGTCGTGGACGCCGACGCCCTGCAGGTCGTCCCCGAGGTCGAGACCGACGCCACGCTCGTCTGTACGCCACACCAGGGCGAACTGCGCGCGATGGGCGGCGAGACGGCCGACGACCCCGAGCGCCGAGCATCGCTGGTCGAGTCGTTCGCGACCGAGGTCGGCCACACGCTCCTCGTGAAGGGAGCCGAAGACGTGATTTCAGACGGCGAATATACCCGCCGCAACCGGACCGGCAACCCCGGCATGACCGTCGGCGGGACCGGTGACGTACTCGCCGGCACGGTCGGGGCGCTCGCCTGCCTGCTCTGCCCTCGCGACGCGGCGGCCGTCGGCGCGTACGCCAACGGCCGGGCGGGTGACCTCGTCCACGAGTCGCTGGGTGCGGGACTCACGGCGAGTGACCTCGTCGACGCGTTGCCCCGCGCCTTCGAGGGCGAGTAGCCTCGCAATTTTTGTCGCGACTCGGGCGAAGTAACATGGCTTAAATACGACGACCGTCACGGAGGTGTATGGCAGAGGACGCACTGGGCAACATGCTCGCTCAGATGGACAACGCCGAGCCGTACGCCGACATCGACGCCGACGTGTTCGAGCGACTCAAACACCCCGAGCGCACGCTGAAGGTGACACTCCCCATCGAGCGCGACGACGGGAGCGTCGACGTGTACGAGGGGTACCGGTGTCAGTTCGACTCCGCGCGCGGTCCGTTCAAGGGCGGCGTCCGCTATCACCCGAGCGTCACGCAAGACGAGGTGACGGCCCTCGCCGGCTGGATGACGTGGAAGACCGCGCTCGTCGACCTCCCGTACGGCGGCGCGAAGGGCGGCGTCGTCGTCGACCCGAACGACATGTCCGACCGCGAAGTCGAGAGTCTCACTCGCCGCTACACCGAGGGTATCCGTCGGATGATCGGCCCGGACATGGACGTGCCGGCCCCCGACATCAACACCGGCGGCCAGGAGATGGCGTGGATGATGGACACCTACTCGATGTACGGCGGCTACGTCATCCCCGACGTGGTGACGGGCAAACCGATCGAGGTCGGCGGCACCGCGGGCCGCGTCGAGGCGACCGGCCGGGGCGTCGCCGTCACCACCCGCCGCGCGTTCGACTTCTTCGACCGCCGACTCGAAGACGCCACCATCGCCGTGCAGGGGTTCGGCAACGTCGGCTCCGTCACCGGCCGACTGCTCTCCTCGATGGGCGCGAACATCGTCGCCGTCTCGGACGTGTCCGGCGCGCTCCACGACCCCGACGGACTCGACGTGATGGCTATCGAGCAGTACATCTCCGAGAACGGCGTGATGGCCGGCTACGAGGACACCGACAACGGGTACGACGACGCCGACCAGATCACGAACGGCGACCTGCTCCGGCTCGACGTGGACGCGCTCATCCCCGCCGCCATCGAGAACGTCATCACCCCCGACGTGGCCGAAGACATCCGCGCCGACGCCGTCATCGAGGCCGCGAACGGTCCGACGACGTTCGACGCCGACATGATTCTCCGCGAGCGCGACATCCCCGTCGTCCCCGACATCCTCGCGAACGCAGGCGGCGTCATCGTCTCGTATCTGGAGTGGGTACAAAACTCCCAGCAGTATTCGTGGGACCTCGAACAGGTGAACGACGACCTCGAAACCCGGCTGGCGCGCGCCTTCGACGAGACCCTCGACGCCTACACGGCTCGTGACGCCCCGGACCTCCGGACCGCAGCGTACATCGTCGCGCTCGAACGCGTCGGCAGCGCCCACGAGATGCGCGGTCTGTTCCCGTGAGCCGTCGGCCCTGACCCAGCGTCACCGGGTGTAGCTTCTTGTGTCGTGCGTGCCAACCTCCATCGAGGATGACACACACGATGCAGTATCCGACGACCTCTAGCGAGCGTCGCGGCCGCCGAGGTGAGCGATGACCGAGGGGACACCCGATGTCGCCGGACTGTTCGCTCCCGACCGCGTCGCCGTCGTCGGCGCGACAGAACGGGAGGGGTCTGTCGGGAGGGCCGTGACCGAGAATCTGCTCGACGGCTACGCCGGCACGACGGTCCCGGTGAATCCGCGCCGCGAGACGGTGCTCGGGGAACCGTGTCTCGATGCCGTCGCCGAGGCCGACGCCGACGTGGCGGTCATCGCCGTCCCGCCCGACTCCGTCGTCGACGTCATCGACGAGTGTGGCGAGGCGGGCGTCGCCAACGTCGTCGTCCTGACGGCCGGCTTCGGGGAGACGGGAGCCGACGGGGCCGCCCGCGAACGCGCGCTCCGCGAGACGGCCGAGGCGTACGACATGGCGCTCGTCGGTCCCAACAGCCTCGGCGTGATGGCGACTTCGCTGTCGATGAACGCGACGTTCGGCCCGGCGCTCCCGCCTTCGGGGAACGTCTCGTTCATGAGCCAGTCGGGCGCGTTCGTCACCGCCGTCGTCGACTGGGCGCTCGAAGCGGGGCTTGGATTCAACGACATCGTCTCGCTTGGCAACAAGAGCGTGCTCGATGAGACTGATTTCGTCCGGGCGTGGGGCGGTGACCCCGACACGGACGTTATCGTCGGCTACCTGGAGAGCGTCGTCGACGGGCGCGGTTTCGTGCAAGCGGCCCGCGAGACGACGCCGGACACTCCGGTCGTCGTAGTGAAGTCGGGGCGTACCGACGCCGGCGCGCAGGCCGCCTCCTCCCACACAGGTGCGATTGCCGGCGCGGACAGCGCCTACGAGGCCGGCTTAGACGCCGCGGGCGTACTTCGCGCCACGTCGGTCCAGGAGCTGTTCGACAGCGCCCGCGCGCTCGCCGGCGGTCTCATTCCAGACACCGACGGCGTGGCCGTCGTGACCAACGCCGGCGGCCCGGGTGTGATGGCGACCGACGCCGTCGGCGACGCCGACCGCCTCCGGCTCGCGTCCTTCTCGGAGACGACCGTCACCGACCTGCAGGAGACGATGCCCGCCGAGGCGAACGTGTACAATCCGGTCGACGTAATCGGCGACGCTGACGTCGATCGGCTCCAATCCGCCCTCGACACCACGCTCGCCGACGGTGACGTGGGGTCAGCGGTCGTCATCACCGCCCCGACCGCGACGCTCGATTTCGCCGCGCTCGGTGGCGCAGTCGCCGACACCGCGGCCGAGCACGACGTGCCGGTCGCCGTCTGTCTGATGGGCGGCGAGACGCTCGCGCCCGCCCGTGAGACGTTCCGCGACCGGTCGATACCCTCCTACTTCGACCCCGCCCGCGCGGTCGGTGGGCTGGAGGCGCTCGCCGAGTACCGCGACATCCGCGGCCGGCGCTACGAGGAACCCAAACCGATCGACGCCGACCGCGAGCGCGTGCGCGAGATACTCGCACAGGTTGAACAGCGCGGGGACAACCGCCTCGGCGTCGAGGCGATGGAGCTGTTCGACGCCTACGGGATTCCGACGCCCGAGGGCGAGGTCGTGGACGACCCGACCGCCGCCGCCGAGGTCGCCGCCCGCATCGACGGCGACGTGGTGATGAAAATCGTCTCCCCGGGTATCCTCCACAAGTCCGACATCGGTGGCGTCAGGGTCGGCGTCTCGGCCGACGACGTTGCGGACACCTACGAGGACCTGGTGAGCCGCGCGAAGAGCTACCAACCGGACGCCCGGATTCTCGGCGTCCAGGTACAGGAGATGCTCGACCTCGACGAAGGGGTCGAGACCATCGTTGGGAGCCACCGCGACCCGCAGTTCGGCCCGCTTGTCATGTTCGGGCTGGGCGGCGTCTTCGTGGAGGTGCTCGAAGACACCACCTTCCGGCTCGCGCCGGTCGCCGCGGGGGAAGCAGAACAGATGACCGCCGACATCGACGCCGCGCCGCTGTTGCGCGGCGCGCGCGGTCGCACGCCCGTCGACTTGGCGGCGACCGTCGACGCGATACGGCGCGTCTCCCAGCTCGTGGCCGACTTCCCGAGCATCGTCGAACTGGACGTGAACCCACTGGTCGCGACGCCCGACGGGGTCCGGGCCGTCGACCTGCGACTCACCGTCGACCCCGACCAACTCCAATGAACCCGTTACTCGTCACAGCAACCGCCGAACGCACCGGCAAGACCGCGATTACCGTCGCGCTTGCTCGCATCGCCGCCGACCGAGGCCGGTCGGTCGGGTATATGAAACCGAAGGGGACACGCCTCCAGAGCGTCGTCGGCAAGACGCTCGATGAGGACCCCATGCTCGCGCGGGCCGTCCTCGGGACGGACGCGGAGATGCACGAGATGGAACCGGTCGTCTACTCCCCGACGTTCATCGAGGGAGCAATCCGCGGCCGCGAGGACAGCACGGAGCTTCGTGACCGCATTCGTGAGGCGTACGACGGTCTCGCCGACGGAACGGACCGGATGTTCATCGAAGGCGGGGGGAACGTGCACACGGGCGGCGTCGTCGGGTTAACCGACCCCGAGGTGGCCGAACTCCTCGACGCCGACGTGGTGCTCGTCGCCGAGTACACCGAACCGGGCGATATCGACGACGTGATCGCCGCGATCGAGGATGTCGGCGACCGACTCGCCGGGGTCGTGTTCAACCGCGTCGACGACGCCACCTACGACGCAGTCGAGGCAGACGTGGTACCGTATCTCTCCACCCGCGACGTACCGGTGCTCGGTATCCTCCCCGTCGCCCCCGAACTGACTGGCGTCACCGTCACAGAGCTGGCGAGTGAACTCGGCGCCGACACGCTCGTCGAGGGGAATCAGGACGTGCTCGTCCAGCGGTTCGCCGTCGGTGCGATGGGTGCAGAGGCCGCGCTTCGTCACTTCCGGCGCTCGCGCGACACCGCCGTCATCACCGGTGGCGACCGCTCGGATATCGCGACCGCGGCTATCGAGGCCAACAGCGTCCGGTGTCTCGTCCTCACCGGCGGCCACCAGCCCTCGGGGTCGGTGCTCGGCAAGGCCGAGGAGTCGGACACGCCCGTGCTCTCGGTCCCCGGTGACACGCTCACGACTATCGACCGAGCCGAGGCCATCATCAGCGGCGGCCGAACGCAGGACGAGGAGACCGTCGCGGTCGTGCGTGACCTGCTGGAGACACACGCCGACGTGGACGCGCTCCTCGGCGCGGGCAGCGAGGACTGAGAGCGGCCGTGCTGTTCGCTACCCATCTCGTGATTGCGTGGTTGCTCGCACGAGCGCGCGGGCTGTCCGTCGTCGCCGCCGTCCTCGGAGCCGCGCTTCCCGATCTCGTGGACAAGCCGCTCGCCTCGGCGGGCGTGGTGGACCTGTTTCACACCGTCGGCCACACCGCGCTCCTCGCGCCGCTGTTTCTCCTGCTCGCGCTCCGCGGAGGGCGGTGGCTCGCGCTCGCGGTCGGGTGGGTCTCACATCTCGCTGCCGACGCGCTCCACATCGTCGTCAACGGCCGGCCGACGGACGCGTTCTTCCTCGGGTGGCCCCTCGTCGAGCCGCCGACGCCCCTCGCGATTCCCCCGGGCGAGTTCGTCTGGTACTACCTGTGGAGTCGCTCCTTCTTCATCGAGGTGGGCATCTGGCTGGTCGCGGCGTGGGTCGTGAGCCGGGCGCTTCGCACGCGGGCGAGCGACCACCGGTAGGCCTATCGGCGTCCTCTCGATACGTACGGCGATGGACGTGCCCGGGAGGCTGCTCGACTGGCTGTTCGCGCTCGACACCCAGACCGCACTGCTGCTCGCGGAGCTTCGGGCGCCGCTGGCGACGAAACTGCTCACCTCGGTCACTGGACTCGGCTCCGCGACTGCGGCGCTGGTCTTTCTCGGACTGTTCTTCGCCGCCGGCTGGCGCGAGGAGACCGAACGCGCCGGTATCGCACTCGCAGTCACCGGCCTCGTCGTCGCGACCCTGATGACGGTCGTCGCGCGCCCGTTTCCACCCATGCCCGTGTGTCAGACCACGGGTGAGGCCGTCGCGTCCTCGTTCCCCTCGGGACACGCCGCCGCGGGCACGGTGTTCGCGCTCACGGCGCGGCGTTCCGAGAAGCTTCCCGTCGCGGTCGTCGCGCCGCTGGCGCTGTTCGTGGCCGTCTCTCGCGTCTATCTCGGCACGCACTACCTGACGGATACGGTCGCCGGGGTCGCAATCGGGGCGGGAGCCGTCGCGCTCGCCGGGGTCGTGCTCGCCCGGTGGTCGCCGCTCACCGGCCGATAATCAGGGCCGCCACACCACGTCGTGGTTGTTCGCCACGTAGGTGAGCCGGTCTTCGGCGAGCTGTGCCCGTCGCGCCGCGAGCCACTCCGCGGCGTGCTCGCCGAGCGCATCCTCGATGATGTCGAGAATCGACGACAGGAAGTAGCGCTCGTCGGCCGGATACTCGCCCGCGTGTGGTCGGACCATCCAGTCGGAGCTGCCGACCGCAAGCACCGTCGCGTCGCGCTCGCCGAGCGCGTTGAGGAGCGTGGTCGCCGCGCGGCTCTGTCCGTCCGTCGCGTCGATGGTGTCGTGAAACGCCCCGAGCACCGTCTCGTCGTCGGGGTGGCGGGGGAGAAACGTCGTCTTCCCGTCGAACGTGAGCGGCGCGTACGCGACGCCGCCGGCTGCGACGCGCTCCTCCACGGCGTCGAGCGCTCCAGCCGTCGACACGAGGTCGAAGAAGGACTGCGCGTACAGCAGGTCACACGGCTCCGTCTCGGTCGCGAGTGCGTCGCCGACGGTGAACTGCATCTCGGAGAGCTCCGCCTCGCGTCGAGCGAACAGCCGCGAGACGAGCGACCGGGCGAACGCCGCCAGCCTCGGGTCGGTCTCGACGCCGTGGTAGGAGTCGAGACTCGTCCACTCGGTCAGCGTCGGAACCGACAGCCCGACGCCGGGACCCCACTCGACGACACGCGGGGTCGCCGGTAGCTCCGCGAGCAGTCGGCGGCGAACGCGGTCGTTGCGCGCGCGCTCGTCGACGCTGTGTTTGGCCGTCAGATAGCGCCGCTGTCCGTGGTCGTGGCCGTCGGCGGTCACAGTCGACGCTCGTGGCTCGCCCACGCGAGGTCGTCCTCCCAGAGTCGAACCGTGAGCGCGGTCGGGTTCGGGTCGGCGAGATGCTCGACCAGTCGGTCGCCGAACGCTTTCGCGAACCGCTCGACGCTCGGATTCGCCCCGTCGAACTCGGGGAGGTCGTTGAGCAGGGTGTCCCGGTAGCGGTTTTCAAGCGCGTCGAGTCGCTCCTCGACGGCGTCGATGTCGACGAGATAGCCGAACTCGTCCAGCGTCGCCCCGGCGAACTCCACCTCGGCCGTGAAGACGTGGCTGTGTGGCTCCCCCTCGACGGGACCGGGATCGGGGACGGTGAGGTAGTGTTGGGCGACGAACTCACGGCGGACGGTGAGCGTGTACGACTCGGCTGGCTGGGGTGTGGTGTCTGTCATCGATAGGTGAAGGTGACGTGTGGTCGCTTGACGGTGCCGTCCGCGAGTGTCCGGTAGGCGTCGGCTGCGGCGTCGAAGGCGAACGCCTCACCGCACAGCCGCTCGGTGTCGAGCGTCTGGAGGTGGTCAAACGCCACGTCGAACCGGCGTTCGCGGTCCCACCGACCCCGGAGGTCGGGGTCGATGGTGCTTACCTGACTGGATTCGAGGCTGATGCGCTCGCGGTGGAACGACCCGCCGAGATTAATCGGAGCGCGCTTCTTGCCGTACCACGAGCCGACGACGACGCGCCCGTCGTAGCCGACCGTCTCGATTGCGTCGTCGAGCGTCGCCGGTTGCCCGGACAGCTCGTACACCATGTCGACGGCCGAGGGTGCGGCGTCGCTGCCGACGGCCGCGGGCGCGATAGCTCGGTCCGCGCCGAACTGCGCTGCCAGTCGCCGGCGGGTGGCAACAGGCTCGACGACGGTGAGATTCGAGAGCGGAAACTGCGAGAGGACGTGGACGGTACACAGTCCGACCAGTCCCGCGCCGAAGACGACGACCTCCTCCCCGACGCGGGGGTTCCCGTCGAGGACGAGATTCGTGGCGGTCTCTACCGACGGGAGCAGAGTCGCTTCCGTCGGTGTGATTCCCTCGCGCAAGGGGACGAGCGTGTCTGTGGACGCGACGAACCGGTCTGCGTGTGGCTCGAACGCGAAGACGGTCCGACCGCGCCACGACTCGTCGACGCCCGCGCCACAGTCGGTGACGGTACCCACGGCAGCGTAGCCGTACGGCAGCGGGTACTCGAAGGTGCCGGCGAGCGCCTCAATGGTCTCGTCGACGGCGGTCTCTTCGGGGAACTCGCCGCGGTAAACGAGCAGCTCGGAGCCGGGACTAATGCCCGACTCGGCCGTCTCGACGACGACTTCGCCCTCCTCGGGGGCGTCCAGCGTGACGGATCTGACCTCGACCTCGCAGGGGTCCGTGAAGTAGAGTCGGCGCGCGTCGATCATCGTTCGACGAGGCTGAACGCGGCGTGAATGCGCTCGCCCGTCTCGCGGCAGTGTTCGAGTGCGTGTTTCGCGCCGTCGCCGGCCGCGTGGGCGGTCGGCCCGCGTCCGACACCGACCTGTAGCTCCACCCCCGTCGTCTCCCGGACGTGGTCGTTGACGGAGTCGAGCGTCGACGGCGTCAGCGACGGACAGACGGCGATGGCGTTGTCGCCGCCGACGAACTGGGTGACCGCCCCGTGACGCTCCCACATCTGTTCGCGGAGTTCGAGTACCGCCCGGCGGATGGTGTGGCTCGCCTCGGCAGAGGAGACGCGGTCGGTCAGTGTGCCAGTCGCGTCCACCACGTCGAAGTGGGCGATCGTCACGGTTCCCGCGGTCGCGTCGTCGACGACCCGGTGGTCGTGGACCTCGGTCCGGTCTGCGTCCTGTGCGCTGCCGGCCTGCTGGAGGACGCCGTTGGCGGCTTCGAGGGCCGTGCGAGGCGTTCCGGCCGTGCCGACGCCGACGCTCACGGTTACTGGGTACTGATTCGCGACCTGCGTCTGGAGCCGTTCGAAAATCGCCGGGCCGGCCCCGTTCGCGACGCCGATCATGTTGTCGTAGCGGTCTGCGAAGGCGTACCCGTCGAACCGGGCGAAGAAGTCGGCGACGGTCGCGAACAGCCGCGATTGGAGCGCCTGTAAGTCCGTCTCCCGTCGTGGCTCCGGCGTGGTCGTCCACGGACCGTAGTCGTCGATCTGTAGGGCGACCATCCGGGTGCCATCGTGTGACACGTCAGTCATCTACTCGGGTTACGGGTGTACGTTCTTTAGCGTTTGCTTCGTTCCGTCGTCCGGTAACCGACAGATAATCCCGGAGGAACACCACGAGCGTTGGAATCATGGCCGCGGTTGCGAGTGGCCAGGAGACGCTCGCCGGGACAGGTGGCACGAGCGCGACGGCGATAGTGAGCATCTGGAGGGCGGCGAGCGGTCGCCGGACGCGGCTCTCCGGCAGCTCCCCGACGGGAAGCCCGCGGCGCTCGCGGAGCCAGCAGCCGAGTTTGAACAGATATCGGGCGGCCGACACCGACAGATACCACACCGGGAGCGCACCCCAGACCACGCCGACGACCGGCGCGAGCAGGAATCCCATGGTGTCGAACGCGAGGTCGAGCCGCTCGCCCAGTCGCGTCCGCCGGCTCACGGTGCGGGCCGTCGCGCCGTCAACCCAGTCGAGCCCGATACCGGCGCTGTACGCGACGGCCGGCAGCCACCGCCACGGCGTCCCGGCCGGCGGGACGACGAGCACGAACCCGCCCAGACACGCGTAGAGCCAGCCGCGCGCGACCGTGATACCGTTCGCCAGCCCGAGCGTCTGATACACGCCCGAGCCGGGGGCGTCATCGGGTGGGCGATTCTCGGGGAGCGTGCGTCGGAGGAACCACGCGAGAAACACGACCGGAGCGAGCGCACCGGCGAACCACCGTCCGCCCGCAGCCGGCGAGAGCTGGCGCGCGACGAGCGCACCGACTGTTCCGGTCGCGAGGGTACTCGCGACGAGGACGCCCCACCAGCGTCGGCGCAACGAGTTCAGGCTCATCGGACTAGCCCGTCCAACTGCGTCATCGCTCGCTCGTCGAGTCGGCGGCGCGCGGCCGCGAGATTCGCCGTCGCGTGCTCGGGGTCGGTCGTCGTCGGGATCGGGACGACGCCCCGCTGGACCTGCCACGCCAACAGCGCGGTCGTCGGCGTGATCTCGTGTCTGTCGGCGACGGACCTGACGACCGGGTCCTCGCGAAGCTCGGCCGAGAGGGGGGAGTGGGCGATTACCCGAATGCCGTGGCGGTGACACCACCGGACCAGGGCGTGGCGTGGCGCGTACGGATTCGACTCCACCTGGACAAGTGCAGGCGGGATTCGCGCCTCGTCCACGACCGCGGCGAGTTGCGGCAGCGTCACGTTACAGATGCCGAGCGTCCGGGCCAGCCGCTCGTCGACGAGCCGCTCCATTCGCTGCCACGTTTCGAGGAGGGTGTGGCTCGCGCGGGCCGGCTCGCCGTTCGCGTCGGTCGGGAAGGTCAGTCGCTCCTGTTGGGCGACTGGCTGCTTCGAAAGCTCCGACAGCGGGGCGGTGTATTCCCACGCCCCGGGCCAGTGGAGCGCGTAGCAGTCGAAGGCGTCGGCACCGAGTTCCGCGAGCGACCCGCGACAAGCGCGTTCGAGGTGGCCGGGACCGTGGTTCGTGCGCCACGGCTTCCCGAGTAACAAGAGGCTGTCGCGGTCGGGACCGTCGGCGAGTAAATCGCCGAGTCGCCACTCGTTGCCGTACAGTTCCGCCGTGTCGAACAGCCGGTAGCCGGCGTCGACAGCCGCACCGAGTGCCGGCGTCACGTAGTCGCCGTGTCGGTAGCGCGAACAGCCGAAGCCGACCGGCGGGAGATGCAGCGCCCTGTCGGCGGTGCTGGATTCGGGTTCCCAGACGCGCTTCGGCCGCGCCCCCGCGGGAGCATCGCTCCCGACGGTCACCGCACCACCCCCGTCCGCGGCGGCCTCGATGGCGTTACACACCGCGGCGACGTGTGCACCACGCCGCGCGGTCGTCCGGTCCGGGGCGTCGCGCCGGACCGAGTCGGCCAGCCGCTCGACCGCTTCGAGCCGTGACTGCTCACGACGCGGGGCCGGGTGGGGTGCGGTCGTCGGCTCGCGGTCGCCGCCGCGGACGGTGACGGCCGACGCCTCGGCGGCGAGCGCGCCGGTGTCGTCCAGATACAGGGTACCGTCGTCGCCGTGACACTCCAGGCCGTAGAACTCCCGGCTCCGGTGGTCGACGTAGAAGCTGGCCCGGAGCGCGACGGTCGGGCCGTCGGCGAATTCGAGCGTCGCCTCGACGTGTGGCGCGTCGGTGTAGCTCTCGTCCGGGTCGGCGCCACCGGGCCACAGCGGGAGGGCGTCGGCCCGTCGGACGCACTCGACGCGCCCGAACCACGCGACGAGCAGGGTGAGGGGGTAGACGCCACCGTCGTACAGCGGGCCGACGCGGAGAAACGAGTCTGGACGGTCGTGCCACGCCCCGACGCGCCCGACGTTCGCGGTCGCGGTGACGAACTGCACCTCGCCGAGTCGCCCGTCGGCGAGCAGCGTCCGGGCGTGTCGCTGCACGTCGCCGGTAGGGTTCGCCGGCGCGCAGCCGAGCGCGAGACCTCGGTCGCGAGCGAGCGCAACGAGGTCGGCTGCGGTCGCCGCGTCCACCGCCAGCGGCTTCTCCGAGAAGACGTGTCGGCCCGCATCGAGACAGGTACGCGTCACCGGCGCGTGTGCCCCGTGGCTCGTGAGGTTCACGACGAGCGGCGCGGATTCGGCGGCGAGCATCGCATCGAGGTCGGTGTAGGCGGTCGCGTCGATTTGCCCCGCGAGCGCGGTCGCGCGGTCGCGGTCGAGGTCACAGACGCCGACGGGCTGGAGATTCGCGTCCGCGATGCCGTCGACGTACTCGCGTGCCACGCTGCCTGCCCCCACTACCAAGCAGTTCACTACCGCAAACTGCGGGTGCGTCCACCAATACATTGTCGCCGGCGGCGACAGGGTTCAAGCCGACAGCGCCCACACGACGCGTATGGCGAAGGTCGCGGTGTTCCACAACACGCTCGATTTCGAGGGGGGTGCGGACATGGTGTGTCTCCACGTCTGTGCCGCCCTCGATGCCGCCCACAACGTGACGCTGTTCACGCTGTCGGCGACGGCCCCCGAGCGTGTGGCCGTGAAGTTCGACGTACCGTTCGACGTGACGGTCGCGACCCCGCCGGGAAATCGCCCGCTCGCGACCGGCTTGAACCTCGCCGCGCCGTACCTCGGTCCACAGCTCCCCGCCCGGTCGGTGCTCTTGCGAGCGTATCTCCACCGCCGACGGAGCGAGTTCGACATCGTCGTCAGCACGGCGAACGAACTCTCGACTTCGGGACCGTCAGTGCAGTACGTTCACTTCCCGCAGTTCCACGGCGACCGCATCGACGCCGGCGAGACCGGTCGACTCGACGGCGTGTGGTCCCGGCTCGCCGCGCCCGACCGCCGACAGCTCGACGACTCGACCCGGCTGCTGGCGAACTCGGCGTGGACCGCCGACGTGACCGCCGACATCTACGGGGTTCGTCCGACCGTCTGTCACCCGCCGGTCGACCCAATCGAGGGGCGGCCGTGGGTAGCACGCGACGCCGGCGTGCTCGTGCTCGGTCGCGTCGCGCCGGACAAGCGCGTGCTCGACGCCATCGAGGTGGTCGAGCGACTGCGTGCGCGCGGGTACGACCTCACCTGTCACGTCGTCGGCTCCGCGCCGACCGCCTACCGGGAGTACGTCCGCCGGGTCGAGTCGGCGGCCGCCCGCAGCGAGGGCGTCCGCGTCGAGACCGACGTGTCTCGCGACCGCGTCGAGACGCTGCTCGGTCGCTACCGGTACGGACTCAACATGAAGCCGAGCGAGCACTTCGGGATGGCCGTCGCCGAGTACGCCGCCGCGGGAATGGTTCCCTTCGCTCCCCGCGAAGGCGGGCAGGTCGACGTGCTCGACGGCGACGACCGACTGCTGTTTCACGGCATCGAGGGGGCGGTGGAGACGGTCGCGACGGCGCTCGATGCTGACCTCCGGCCGTTCCTCGCCCGGGACCGATTCGCCAGCGACCGGTTCGCGACCGAGATTCGGAACCACGTCTCCGCGACCCTCAAATAAAAGTCGTGTCACGCCCTCACACGATGTATGGGGACCCGAGAAGCAACAGGTGGGGGCGTCCAGACGGGGTCGCTAACCTCGATACACTGGGCCGGCATCGCACTCGCGGTCGCGACCGGACTCCTGCATCTGTATCTGGTCGCGTTGTACGGACTCTCGACGTACGGTATCAGTTTCGCCGTCGCGGGCGTCGGCTTCCTCGGGGGGGCCGCCGTGCTCGCGCTCGACGTTGACGTACCAAGACGGCCACTCTACGCGCTCGGTGCGCTGTGGACGCTCGGGCAGATCGTCGCGTGGTACGTCATCAACGCGGGGAGCTTCTCCACGCTCGGCTACGTCGACAAGGCGATTCAGGTCGCCCTGATTGCGGTGCTCGCCGTACTGATTCAACGCGAGGGGTAGCTACGCTCGCCGGCTGAGATGCGCACGGACCGCCCGCTGGCAGGACTAACAGGCGACAGACAGCCGGGTGACGGTCGCCAGCGCGGGGTGTTCGTCCGGGAACGACTGGTACAGATACGACGGGAACAGCCGGTGGCTCACGCCGACCGCTGTGCCGGCGTTGGTCGTCCCATCGAGGAACGCCTGCCGCTCGCGGACGACGGTCTCCACCGGTCGCGGTAGCCGGCCAGTCGCTCGTGGCGCTCGTGGAGCGCGTCGAAGCCGAGGTCGGTCAGCGGCGTCTCCTCTGCTCGGGCGATCCAACCCGTCACCTCCTCGACGAGCGACTCGGCCCGCCGTAGCTGGTCGACCTCGCGTCCGAGCGCGCGAACCAACACCGCCGTCTCCGCCCGGCGCGACTCCGCCTCGCCGACGAGTGCCTGCTTCAGCGTCGCGGAGAAGGTCGCGTCGGTCGTCGGTGCGAGCGCGACGGCCAACTCCTCGGACAGTTCGTTGCCGATAGCGGCGTGGACCGACTCCGTCCCATCGATTTCATCGAGCGCGTGTGGATACACCGTCTCGGCGAACGCCTGCCGGACCGTGCGACACCGGCTGTCGCCCGCGTCGTTCCCCTCGACCAGCCCGCCGGTCGTCGCGATGGTGGGTGTCGCCCGTGCCTTCGATGCCGGCGAAAGCTCGGCGACGCGTTCCGTGAACTGCGCGATGGCGTCCCGTTTTTTGCGATGACAGCGCGCTCGTCGCTCGCTCGCTCGATGGCGTCGCCAACGTGGGTCTCGACAGCCATCCTACGCCTCCGAGTGGGTGGCGATTCCGGCGTCGAACGGTCGCGACTCCGTCTCCGGGCCGGTCTCACAGACGATTATCTCGTAGCGGGGCAAGGCGGGGTCGTACTCCCGGAGCCGCTTTCGGTACCGCGCCGTCACGTCTGCGGCGACGCGCGCGCGACGGCACGGCTGTCGAACCTGAGCCGCGCGGCGGGAACCGGTCGGTCGCCACAGCGTGCACAGACCAGATAGTAGCTCCCCGACTCACTCGCTAGCGTCTCGATTCGGTCACGCAGCGCGTGCAGCGGTGATTCACTCATCCGCCCCTCCGACCGGTCGTCCCCGGCGGCTCGGTCGCTCCGTTCCATGCGAGTCAGGTCGGCCTAAAACGGTAAAGTCGTTCCGATTTTTAGGACAGCCAAAACCAAGCTACTGGCTTTCTGTTCGCCAACCGTGCGGCGAGTCGTTCAGTCGTTCACTGCCGTCGTCGGTGACGGCGACGATATCCTCGATGCGGACGCCGAACTCGCCGTCGAGATAGACGCCCGGTTCGACGGAAAACACCATCCCCGGTTCGAGCGGCTGGTCGTTCCCTTCGACGATGTACGGTGGCTCGTGCACCTCCAAGCCGAGACCGTGGCCCGTCCGGTGGATGAACTGCTCGCCGTAGCCGGCAGCCTCGATGACCTGCCGGGCCGCGGCGTCGACCTCGTGTGCACTGACTCCCGGTTCGACGGCGTCGACGCCGGCCTCTAGTGCCTCGCGGACAATCTGGTGGACACGCTCGAACGCCTCGGGCGGCGTCCCGTCGAAGACGACGGTCCGCGTCTGGTCGCTCGGATAGCCGTCGACGCGCGTCCCGAAGTCGAGGACGACGGGGTCGCCGGCTTGGATTTCTCTGTCCCCGTGGCGGTGGTGCGGCTTCGCGCCGTTGGGTCCCGACGCGACGATCGGCTCGAAGGAGACGCCGTCCCCGCCGTGGCTGTCGAGTTCCGTCTCGATGCGCCCCGCGAGTTCGCGCTCGGTTAGTCCGACCGCGTCGCGTCCGAGCGACCGAATCGCCGCGCTCGCCGCGTCGGCGACCGCCCCGGCCGACCGCAACGCCGCGAGTTCGGCGTCGTCCTTTCGGAGCCGCAGCGGGCCGACGGCCTCGCTCGCGAGACCGAACGTCGCGTCGGGGAATCGGTCGCGCAGCTCCGTCGTGAACAGCGCCCACATCCGGTCGTCGACGAGCAGGCGCTCGCCCGTGAACCCGCACTCCGCTGCGACCGTCTCGACGAGCGCGTACGGGTCGTCGCCGTCGCCCCACGTCCGGATGTCCTCGACCCACGAGGCGTCGCGTATCTGTTCGTCGTACATCTCCGGGGCGACGAAAATCGGCTCGCCCTCCCGGGGAACGATGAGAAACAACACCCGCTCCATCGGCTCGTCGGTGAAGCCGGAGAGATACGCCATGTCGACGCTGGGAAACAGGAGTGCCGCCGCAGCGTCCGCGTTCGCGAGTTCCCGACGACAGGCGTCGACGCGTTGCTGTCGATTCATACGTGCCCGTCTCTGTCCTGAGAAAAAGCAGGTTCGGTCGCCCGTCGCAGTTTCAACCGACCCGACGCTCGCTGCTCTCACATGTGCGGGACGACGAGGAAAAATCGGTCGCAGCCGCGGGGGTTACTCCAAGTCGAAGCGGTCGGCCGTCATGACTTCGTGCCACGTGTCGACGAAGTCGTTCACGAATGTCTCCTCGGCGTCGTCGGCACCGTACACCTCTGCGATGGCGCGGAGCCGGGAGTTCGACCCGAAGACGAGGTCCGCACGGGTACCCGTCCAGACGACCTCGCCCGTGTCACGGTCGTAGGCCTCGTAGACGCCCTCCTCGTCCGTCTCTTCCCACTCCGTGTCCATGCTGAGGAGGTTCTGGAAGAAGTCGTTCGTCAGCGTCTCCGGTTCGTCGGTGAACACGCCGTGCTCGGAGTCGTCGTAGTTAGTGTCGAGCATGCGCATCCCGCCCACGAGCACCGTCATCTCGTCGGCCGTCAGGCCGAGCAGGTCGGCCTTGTCCACGAGCGCCTCCTCTGCGGGGCGGTCGTCGCGGTCGGCCTGGAAGTTGCGGAACCCGTCAGCGCGCGGGTTCAGCGCTTCGAACGACTCGGCGTCGGTCTGCGCTTCGGTCGCGTCGACGCGACCCGGCTCGAACGGCACCTCGACGTCGTAGCCGGCGTCGGCTGCCGCCTGCTCGACGGCGGCGTTCCCGCCCAGCACGATGAGGTCCGCAAGCGAGACGCGGACGCTCTCGTCGCCCGACTCGTCAAACTCGGATTTGATCTCGCGGTAGGTGTCGAGCACCTGTGCGAGCTGTTCGGGCTTGTTGACCTCCCAGTCGCGCTGCGGGCGGAGACGCACGCGTGCGCCGTTTGCGCCGCCGCGCATGTCGCTGTCGCGGAACGACGAGGCGGACGCCCACGCCGTCTCGACCAGCTCGGAGACCGAGTGGTCGGTGTCGAGAATCGTCTCTTTCAGCTCCTCGGCGTCGGCCTCGGAGATGGTGTCGTACTCTGCCTCCGGCAGCGGATCCTGCCAGAGCATCGTCTCCTCGGGCACCTCGGGACCGAGGAACCGCGTCGGCGGGCCCATGTCTCGGTGGGTCAGTTTGTACCACGCCTTCGCGAAGGCCATCCCGAACTTCATCGGGTTGTCCTGGAACTCCTCGATGACTTCGCGGTAGTCGTCGTCCTTCTTGAGCGCCACGTCGGTCGTGAGCATCATCGGGGTGGCCGCATCCTCCTCGTCGTGGGCCGGCTCCGCGCTGCCTTCGAGCGACTCGTCGGTTGGCTTCCACTGCCACGCGCCGCCGGGGCCCTTGTGCGGTTCCCATTCGTACTCGAGGAGGTTGTTGAGATAGCCCATGTCCCACTCCGTCGGCGACTGGGTCCACGGTCCCTCGATACCGCTCGTAATCATCTCGCCGCCCTTCACGGGTCCGTCCGTGTCCTCACGCTCCCAGCCGAAGCCCTGTGACTCCATCGGGGCCGCCTCCGGCTCCGGGCCGAGGTTCTCGGGGTCGCCCGACCCGTGGACCTTCCCGAACGTGTGGCCGCCGGCGATGAGTGCAGCGGTCTCCTCGTCGTTCATCGCCATCCGGCTGAACGTCGTGCGGATGCGCTCTGCGGACCACTCGGGGTCTGGGTTCGCCTCCGGTCCCTCCGGATTGACGTAGATGAGCCCCATGACCGACGCGCCGAGTGGCTCCTGCAGGAAGTCCTCCTCGTCGAAGCGGTCCCACGTCTCCATCTCGTCTTCGGGACCCCAGTCGACCGCCTTGTCCGTCTCGAAGGCGTCCTCGCGGCCGCCGGCGAAGCCGAAGGTTTTGAATCCCATCGACTCGATAGCGACGTTGCCCGCAAGCACCATCAGGTCCGCCCACGAGAGCTTCTGGCCGTACTTCTCCTTGATGGGCCACAGCAGACGACGGGCCTTATCGAGGTTCGTGTTGTCCGGCCAGCTGTTGAGCGGGGCGAACCGCTGGCGACCGCCGCCCGCGCCGCCGCGGCCATCGACCGTCCGGTACGTCCCGGCGCTGTGCCACGCCATCCGAATCATCAACGGGCCGTAGTGGCCGTAGTCGGCCGGCCACCAGTCCTGCGAGTCGGTCAGCCGCTCCTCGATGTCCGCCTTCGCTTCGTCGAGGTCGAGCTTCTGGAACTCCTCGGCGTAGTCGAACTCCTCGTCCAACGGGTTCGAACTGCGCGCGTTCTGGTCGAGAACGTCGAGCTGCAACTGGTTCGGCCACCAGTCCTCGTTTCGTTTGCTCATGTAAGTGTACTGTATGGGCTGAGGGTTAAGATTTCGTTTGGTATATGACCTTGCCCCAGTCCAACAGTCGGCATACGGGCGCGCAGTCTGTGTGCTTCTCGGAATTCGGATGACAATTGTTAGCGCCCATCTGGCTCGCTCTCACGCTCGCGCTCCGACAAGATTAGGCCAATCTAATATATTAATTTGATAGATAGAACTATAGGTTGTGGCGTCTGTTTCTCAGATACGCATGAGGACGACCCACGGTACAGACCACGGTATAGACGGCGGGGACCGGCTGTCGAGACGCCGGGCGCTCACTGCTAGTGCGGGAGCGCTCGCGACGGGGCTCGCGGGCTGTCTCGGCTCCTTGACGGACGACGGCGACGGCCCGGTCGCCGTCGCTTCCTTCTTCAGCTTCTACGACTTCGCGCGCACCATCGCTGAGGGAACGCCCGTCCGAATCGAGAATCTCGTGCCCACCGGGCTTCACGGCCACGGCTGGCAGCCGAACGCCAGCGTCACACGGGACATCATCGAGGCGGACGCCTTCGTCCACGTCGGGCCGGGGTTCCAGCCGTGGGCCGATCGCGCCATCCAGACGCTCGAAGACGACGACATCGACACCCAACTCATCAACTCCCGAACCGGCGTCGAGCTGGTCGACCTCGCTGCGAGCCTCGACCGCGAGGAGGAGGGGGTCGGCGACCGGCAGGGGCTTGACCCCCACTTCTGGCTCGACCCACTGCGGGCCAAAACCTCGGTCGACAATATCACCGAGGGGTTGGTCGAACTCGCGCCCGACCACGAGTCGCAGCTTCGGTCGAACGGCGAGACGTACAAGACCGAGACGCTGGACGCAATCGACGCCGACTATCAGGCGATTTTCGACACAGCGTCCCGCGGGGTCGTACAGCTCGCCGCCCACAACGCCTTCCAGTATCTCGGTGTGCGCTACGGCGTCGAGATGCGCCCGCTCGTGGCGAATCTCGCGGCCAGCGGCGACGTGGCTCCCGAGGACATCCGCCGGGCACAGGAGGTCATCGCCGAGAACGACATCCGGTACATCGCCAACGGCGTCTTCGAGGCGCGCCGGCCCGCCGTCCAACTCATCGAGGAGACGCGGGCCGAGGCGTACTTCCCGGTCACCCCGTACGCGGGCGTTCGCGAGGATTGGGTGGAAAACAGGTGGGGCTACGCCGAGATTGCCTACAACATCAACATGCCGACCTTCGAGGTCGTGCTCGGAAACAAACCGCCCGAGGCGGCCGGTCCCGACGGCTGGGCCACAGCGTGGCGGAGCTTCGAATGAGCGAGCGAGTCCCCGGCCGCGTCATCGACCTCTCGAACGTCGCGTTCGGCTACACCGCGACGCCGGTCGTCGAGGATATCGACCTCACGGTCGACGCCGGCGAGTATCTCGCCGTCGTCGGGCCGAACGGGTCGGGCAAGTCGACGCTGATGAAGCTGCTGCTCGGGCTGTTGGAACCCGACCGCGGGACCACACGCCTGTTCGGCGACCCGGCCCACGCCTTCGACGACGGGTCGCGACTCGGCTACGTCGCCCAACACGCGAGCGCCGCGAAGGAGATGCCGATTACTGTCCGCGAGGTGGTGAAGATGGGTCGGTTCCCGCACGTCGGCTTCGGCACGCTCTCGGTCTCGGACTGGGATATCGTCGACCGGGCGCTCGACACCGTCGGGATGTCAGACTTCGCCGGCCGCCGCATCACGCAGCTGTCGGGAGGCCAGCGCCAGCGGGCGTTCATCGCGCGGGCGCTCGCCGGCGAGGCAGAGCTGCTCGTGCTCGATGAGCCGACCGTCGGGGTCGACGCCGAGTCAGTCGAGGCGTTTTACCGACTCCTGGCGTCGCTGAACGCCCGCGGTATCACCGTCCTGCTCATCGAACACGACTTCGGGGCGGTCACGGACCACGCACAGCGGGTCGTCTGTCTCAACCGCCGCGTCTACTTCGACGGGCCGACTGACGAATTCGTCGAGAGTGACGCGCTGGCGCGGGCGTTCGGTACCGCCGTCGTCGGGAGGTCACAGTGAGCTTCCTTCTCCAGACGGCGCTCGATACGGTGCTTTCCCCTCTCTACTGGCTGTTGTCGCTCTGGTCTGAGTTCATGAACGTCCTGTTTCGAATCACCGGACTCGGCATCTTCGAGTACGCGTTCATGCATCGGGCGCTGCTCGTCGGTCTCTGTATCGGCGTGATGGCTCCCCTCATCGGGACGTTCCTCGTCCACCGGCAGTTGGCACTTATCGGTGACGCGCTCGCACACACCGCCTTCGCCGGGGTCGCCGTCGGCCTGTTTCTCAACGCCGTCATCGACTTGGGAGTGACGCCGTATCTGACGGCCGTCGTCGTCGCCGTCGTCGCCGCGCTGTTCATCGAACTCATCTCCGAGGCGACCGACGCCTACAACGACGTGTCGATGGCCATCGTGCTCTCGACCGGATTCGCGCTCGGAACGACGCTGATTAGTATCAACGCCGGCGGGCTGACCGTCAGCGTCGACCAGTATCTGTTCGGCAACCTCTCGACGGTGACCCAACAGAGTGCGGCTATCCTGCTCGTGTTGTTCGCCGCCGTCGTCGGCGTCGTCGGGCTCACCCGGAACCAACTGCTGTACGTCACCTTCGACGAGACGGCCGCCGCGGTGTCCGGGCTTCCCGTGGTCTGGTACAATCGGCTAATGGTGATGGTGACGGCACTCGTCGTCGTCGGTGCGATGCAGATCATGGGCGTCATCCTCGTGGCCGCGATGTTGGTCGTCCCGGTCGCCGGGGCGACGCAGGTGTCGGGCAGCTTCACCGAATCGCTGGTCGTCTCGGTGCTGCTCGCTGAACTGTCGGTCGTGCTCGGTATTGCCGTTGCCTACTACGCCGGCGCGACCGCCGGCGGAGTGGTCGTCCTCTGTGCGGTCGCCATCTACGCCGCCGCGGTCGCGCTCGGCCGAATACAGGACAGCTACGGCGACGACACGAGCCCGGAGATGGGGGCAATCACGACGACCGACGACGGCTCCACGGGCGACTGAGCATCGTCCGGAGTGTCGCCGAAACCCCCGGCTTGCGGCTCGCCGTCACCGACAGCGAACCCGACGGCACGCGCTTCGAGTTCCGATTCGATTGACATCCTCCCCGCCCTGAAGGGCGGGGCTTTCTCCTCGATTCTCCGTAACCCCACAGTTTGAAGCCGCATTCTGCCGTAGGGGTAGTATGATGCACAAGCCGACCGGGGTGTCGGACGGTGAGTGAGACACCGACGGTCCTCGCCGTGGACGACGAGGAGAGCGTCGCGGAAGGGTACGGCCTGTGGCTCTCCGGCGACTACGAGGTTCGCGTGACGACGGGCGGAGAGGAGGCGCTCGACGCGCTCGACGCCGACGTGGACGCCGTCCTCCTCGACCGGCGGATGCCCGGTCTCTCGGGCGATGAGGTGCTCGATCGAATCGACGAGCGCGACGACACCGACCCACGAGTCGCGATGGTGACTGCGGTCGACCCGGACTTCGACATCGTCGACATGCCCTTCGACGCCTACCTGACGAAGCCCGTCGAGCGCGAGACGCTCCTCGACACCGTCGACCAGCTCGTCGCGCTAGCCGACCACGACGACACCGTCAACGAACGATTCCGCGTCGCAGAAAAGAAGGCGAGTCTCGAAAAGCGGAAATTACAGAGCGAGCTCGAGGACAGCGAGAAGTATCAACAGCTCAAAACGAAGCTCGAGGAACTCGAAGCCGAGAGCGAAGACGCGGTCGACGGGATGGACCACGACACGTTCACGACGGCGATTCGCGATCTGTAAGCGCCGGGCGGAGTTCGATACACACCCGTTGGTTTTCGAAGTACAGCGTCCCGCCGCGTCCCTCAGCGATCCACTTTGCGATCCACAGCCCGAGCCCGTCGCTGTGGGTGAGTTGTGACAGCTCCGTCTCGTCGGAGAGCACCTGCTTCACCTGTGCGGGCAGCGTCTCCCCGTCGTCGTGAATCCGGACCGCGACGTGCTCACCTTGCAACCGGTCGTGGGTCACTTCGACGCAGTCGGCGTCGCGCTCAGCGGCGCTTTCGAGCACGTCCGAGAAGACGCGCTGGAGCTTCCCGTCGCTCTCGACGGGAAGCGTCTCCGGCAGTCCGTTTTGCACCGCCAACCCGTGCGTCCGACCCATCTCGTGACACACCTCCCGGAGGAGCCGCGCCGCGTCGACGGTCTCTGATTCGGGCGTGGCCGACAGTTCGGACTCGGCGACGCGGGCCTTCTCGTCCAGGCGAGCCACGTCGAGGGCCGTCTCGTGAATCGTGGTGGCCGCCTCGGCGATGGTGTCGTCGTCGGTGCGGGCGGCAATCGTCTCGGCGCGTGCGGAGATGGCGTTCATCTCGTTGCGCAGCGTGTGACGGAGCACGCGGGTCAACACGCGCTGGTAGCGTTCGCGTCGCTCGTCTTCGGTCACGTCGAGGTAGACGATGAGCGCGCGGTCGCCGTCGAACAGCGGGATGCCCGACGCCTGGAACGTTCGGGGACCGTCCGCGGTCTCGCGTTCGACCGTCTCGGTGACGACCTCGCCGTCGCGGACGCGTGCGCGGTTGCTGTCGAAGTCTTGGGTGTTCTCGGAGCGGAGCCATTCGGCCAGCGGGCTGTCGAGGACGCGCTCGCCGTCGTAGCCGAACACCGACTCGAAGGCCTCGTTCACGTCGACGATGTGGTACTCGCCGTGCCGCCAGACGACTTCGAGTGCCGCACCGGGGAGGTTCGCGAAGAGGTTACGGAACCGGTCGCCACTCTCGTCGCAACCGCTGACAGAATGGGGGGTGTCTGACATTGTATTCAGTACGCTACTTCGACACTTCAAATCGGGGGGACGGGCCGAACCGCAACCACCTTTCGGGACCGGAGCAACCGACCCCTATGGACTACGCTCGACTCACCGACTCCTTCACAGAGATGACGGAGCTGCTGTTGCCAGACGACACGAACAACCTCGGACGCGCGCTCGGCGGTGCAGTGCTCCACTGGATGGATATCTGCGGGGCAGTCGCGGCGATGCGGTTCGCCGGCAATCAGTGTGTCACCGCCTCTATCGACCACGTTGACTTCCTCTCCCCAATCGACCTCGGCGAAGTGGCCGTCATCGAGGGGTACGTCTTCAACGCCGGCGAGACGAGCATCGACGTGCGCGTCGACGTGCGCGCGGAAGACCCACGTATCGGCGAGTCGCGCGCGACGACCACCTCCTTCCTGACGTTCGTCGCGCTCGACGAGGACGGCACACCGACGACCGTTCCGGACCTCGTCTGCGAGACGGCAAACGAGGAGGCGCTGCGAGAGCGCGCGCTGAACCAACGCCGCGAGCAGCTCTCGGACATCTCAGACACGCTCGCGGAGTGACGCGACCGCCTCGCAGCCACCGAATTGTCCCCCACTGACTCGGTGGGCCGCACACCACGTCCCGAGTCTCGCGGCGTCGACGACCGACCAGTCGCTCGCCAGCCCGGTAGCGAGCCCGCCGACGAACGCGTCACCGCCGCCCGTCCGACTCGTTCGCTCGACGTTCGGCGTGTCGAGTCGTCGCACCTCGTCAGTAATGATCCGCGTTGTCGGGTGGTCGTGGACGACGAACGCGTCGATACCGAGTCGGTCCCGGAGCCGCGGGGCGACATCGCCACCGGCGTCGAGGCCGAGCGCCTCGGCGAACGCGGTCGTCTCCGCCGCGTTGGGGCTGACGACGACGGGGCGACGGTCGGCGAGGTCACCGAGCGCCGAACACAGCGTCTCCGCTCGCGACGCCGCGATACCGGTAATCGGCCCGGGGTCGAAGACGACCGGGGTCTCGCCGGCGGCGAACTCCCGGAGGATGTCAGGAATATGTACAACCGAGACAGCGTTCCCGACGAAGACTGCGTCGGCTGGCGCGGCGTACAGCCCTACCTGACGGAGCCGGGCCGCGTCACAGCTGTCGAAGGCATCGGGGTCGTCGGCTATCATCAGGTCCTCACCGTCGAACGCGCGGACCGTTACGCGGGACGGTGCGCCGAGTGACTCGACGCTGAACGGGAACGAGAGCGTTTCGGCGCCACAGTGACCGAACAGCGTCACGTCGCCCCCGAGCGCGTGGGATTGACGCGCGACATTCACCGCCTGGCCGCCCGGGACGGTCCGCTGTGGCTCGACGCTGAAGGAGCGTTCGCCCGATCGAAGCCGGGACGCGAGTTCGTCCCGGCTCGTGAGCCGCTCGGAGCCGTCGTACAGGTGGGTGTAGCTGTCGACGCTCCCGTCTGGACAGGCGACGACGTGCCCGGCGAGGGTGTCGAGGGGTGGTGTCACCGGACGACGACCACCGGACAGTGGGCGCGGCGGACGACCGACTCGGCGACCGAGCCGAGGAGGACACGAGAGAGTCCCGTACGACCGTGGCTCCCAATGACGATAGCGTCGGCGTCGATGTCCGCCGCGTGCTTAACGATAGTTTTCGCCGGCGGGCCGTTCTCAACTGCTGTTTCGATACGACCCGTGAAGATTGGGTGGTCGGCCGCACGCTCGCGGGCCTGCTCGAAGCGCGACTCCGCGCCGTCGCGACGGGTGGTCTCCCACGTCTGGAAGTATCTCCCAGCGCCGCCCTCTATCGGTGCACCGTAGCTCGCTGCGGCGAAATCGAGGACGTACAACAGCTGTATCGTCGCGTCCGGGTGGTCATCGAGCGCCTGCTCGAAGGCCCGCTCGGCCATCGGCGACTCGTCGTAGGGCACGAGTACGGTCGACATGCCACAGCTACCGGGGCCGGGGCGCTAAAACATCCGGGTGGGTTTTGGCCGCGGGGGCGCAACGCCGGGTATGACCCTCGACGTGCCCGCGCCGCCGGTACCCGAACTCGCCGTCGGACAGGACGCCGGCAGCTACGACGACGCCGACCCGCAAAGCGACGAGTATCGCCGCGAGGAGCTACAGGAACTGCTCTACGACGGAGCGTGGGAGGACGCCTTCGAACAGTGGATAGAGACGACGCCAGTCGAAGAAGCCGACTGGGAGATTGTACGCGACCTCGGCTTGACGAGTCAGTTCGACTTCTTTTGGGACGACTTCGCCGACCGCGTCGGCTATCACGCCCCCGGGCTACCCGAAGACTGGAAAGAGCGCGAGCTTCACCCGGAACTGGAGTCGTGGTCGCGCGTGTCGCGTATCAACGCCGGGCTGACGGAGTTCGGTCAGCTCGTCTGTGACGTGTTGAAATCGGAGTACATCGACTGGGAGTCCTCCTTCGAGCCGCCGGAGGACCTCCCCGACTTCGAGTAGCTACCGCCGCCGGTAGCTCGCCATCGTCAGCTTCGAGGCGAGCGTCGCTGACTCCAACTCCTCTTCGAGCGCGTCCCGCGACGCGCCCGGGTCTAGTTCGATGTCGCGCTGACAGGCGTACAACGTGAACCACTGGTCGTACGACTCACCGGGCGGTGGACACACCGGCAGGTAACCGACGTCGCCGCGCTCGTTTGTCCCCTGTACGCCGCCGCCGAGCTCATCGGGGCGGTCACCGGTCGCGACAGCCGCCGGAATCCGACCGACGTCCGGAGGGATGTTCCACGCCGTCCACAGCGTCACCTGCGAGCCGATGTCGTTCGGGAAGGTGAGCTTCAACGCGAGCGAGGTCGTTTCGGGAGGGACGCGCTCGACCGCGACGGCCGGAGAGATACCGTCGCCGTCACAGGTGTAGCGGGGCGGAATCGTCCCACCGTCGAACGCCGGCACGGAGTACGCGAACGCGGCCGGTGTCGAGGTGCCACCGTCCGTCCCACAACCAGCGAGACCGGTAGTGACTCCGGCACCGAGCGTTGCCAGCAGCCGTCGTCGTCGCATTGTCCTCGCTTGGACCCGACGAGGTATAGTGGTCTCGACACGCCGCAGGGTTGAAGCAGACTGCGAGCAGAGCGTAGTGTATGGGAATCGAACTCGTGCCGCCGACCGAGCGGGTGTGCGAGCGGTGTGGCCGCCGCGACGAGTGGGACAACGAGACAGAAAACTGGGTCATCGTCGGCAAGTCCGGTTCGGCCACATGCATCCACGAGTGGGACATCAACGGGACACACGACCCGATCAACGAGACCGCCTGAGCTTCACTTTCACTTTCGCCGCGGGGTAGGCTGGGGTTAACTACGCTGTCGCGCCGACGGCCTGTATGTCGAGCACCAGCGGCCCGTCGTTACCCCCGGCAGCGTGGCTCGTCGGCGCAGACGGCGTCGACGTGACCGGACTGTCGCCGGATAGAATCGAGGCGTACGCGAACCGGACCGACCGCGAGGTTTATTTCGAACGCCGCGGCGACCGGACCCGACTGTACACGCGTTAGTCTTCGTCGACTTTCCGCATCACCGAGACGACCGGTCGGTCCGCGTCCATGAGTAGCGTCTGCGTCTTCGAGCCGAACAGCGCCTTCCCGACCGGCGAGCGCTTGCGACCGCCGATGACGAGATACCGTGCGTCCACGTCGTGTGCCACGTCGATGATGGTCTCGGCGACCGGGCCGACCTCTCCACGGAACTGTGTGTCACCGACACCGCCGAGCGTCCCGCGGGTGACCCGGCGTGCGAGACTCCGCCCGGCTTCCTCCGCATCCTCGAGGAAATAATCCGGCGTCGAGTCCTGCCGGTCGGCGAACTCGGCGTTCGGCATGACGTGGACCGCGAGCAGTTCCTCGTCGTAGGCGTTCGCTAGGTCGAACCCGGTTCGGAGCGCCTCGTCTTCCTCGTAATCGCCGTCGACGGCTGCAAGAATTGTCATATTTCCATCCCTGTCTCGGGGGCTAAAGTATCATGGGGAATCGACCCGCTCGCTCGTCTCGGCGTGGCGCGCGGCGAGTTCGACATACCGGTCGCCGGCGGCCGCCCACGGCGACTCCTCGTACTCGCGGACCACCTCCGCGGGGACGCCGGCGACCAGCGTCCGCGCCGGCACGTCGGTCCCCTGCTGGACGAGGGCGTTCGCGGCGACCATCGCCTCTTCGCCGACGACGCTCCCGTCGAGCACGGTCGACCCCATGCCGACGAGTGCGCGTTCCTCGACCGTCGCGGCGTGGACGATGGCGTTGTGTCCGACCGTGGCGTGGGAACCGATTGTCGCGCCCTCGTGACACACCGCACCGTCTTGGACGTTTGCCCCCTCACGGAGGACGATTTCGCCGTGGTCACCCCGCAAAACTGCGTTAGGCCAGACGGAGGCGTCGGCTTCGAGTGTCACGTCGCCGACGACGACTGCCGTCTCGTCGACGTGGCTCTCCTCGTGAATCTGTGGCTCCGTCCCGTCGAAGGTGCGAACGACCATGCCCGTCGTGGCCGCCCGCGCGACTAAGATTTCCCGGTCAGACCGCGAGGTCGTCGGTGGCGTAGTTGAGCCCGCCGACGAGCAGCGCGCCGACCGCGACGGCCGCGAGCACACCGACGGCGACGCCGGGCGTCCACCGTCCGACGTTGCCGGCGACGCGAACCGCCGGGACGCGGAGCGCGCCGACGATGAGCGCGACGAGGAAGGTGAGCGTCGCCCGTCGGTGTGTGGCGAGCGCGTACCTGACGGCGTGTGAGATAGTGAGCAACCCGACCAGCGCGCCGGTGACGAAGACGGCGACGACGACTCCGGTCGCCAGGAGAGTCGTCCCCGCGACGCTCGCGCCGAGCAGTTGGTCGATGAACTGCCCCGGTATCTCGGTCATATACTCGTACAATCCGAGCAGCACGAGGATGAACGAGCCGGAGACGCCGGGCAGGAGCATCGCCGAGACGGCGAGCGCGCCCGCGAGGAAGACGAACGGTAGCGTCGGATTCCCACCGGGGGCTGTCGCCTCGCCGGAGACGACGAACGCGAGCGAGAAGCCGGCGACGGCAGCGGTGACGCCCCGGCGGTCCGTGAGCCACAGCTCCCCTCGGAGGACGACCGCGCTCGCGCCGATGAGACCGAAGAAGAAGGCGTAGGTCACGATGGGGTAGCCAGTGACTGCGGTGTGCATGATTCCAGACATGACGACGACGGCGGTCACGACGCCGAGTCCGAGCGCCGTGAGAAACGGCACGTCCATCGCGACGAGCCGTCGGGCGAACTGCGTGCGCCCCTCGCGGGTGTGGAGTCCCGACAGGTCGGCGAGGACGCGCGGCGACAGCGCCGTGAGCGCACCGATGAGCCGTTCGTAGATACCGACGATGAGGGCGATAGTGCCTCCGGAGACGCCGGGGACGGCGTCGGCCGCGCCCATACAGATACCCTTCAGATAGACGACGAGCAGCGACCGGAAGCCGCCGACCTCGTCCGTACGGGCGCGTGCATCCATGTGGGTGTTACCCCGAGAGTTCGGGCGTTGGGGCTATCATCTCGGTCGTGTTCGACTCCTGTGCGCCCTCGGGCCGGTCAATGACCGTCTGTTCGAGCGTAATCGTGGAGCCGTCCTCCTGGCCGAGGACCTGTCCTTCGGTCACGTCTGCCGTCGCGTTGTAACGGTCGGTGACGAGCGTCTCCTCGTCAGTCTCGGTCGGCGTCGTGAACTGGTACGGACCGGCGGCACGGACGCTGACGTTCGTGTAGCCGGCATCGACGCCGTACTCCTCGTAGCCGGTCGTCGAGTACGGGAGCCGGAACGTCGCCTCTCCGTCGGCGTTCGTCGTCACCTGCTGTTCGTAGACGAACGTCTCCGGCTCGCCGGTGCTAGCGTACTGGACCTGCCCGTCGACGACCGTCGGCCGCTGGCGCTCGCGGGCGGTCATGTTCATCTGGACCTGTGCGGTGACAGTCGTCTCGGCGGGTCCCTCGACGGTCACCTCGGCACCGGGAACGCGTTCGAAGGTCTTGACTGCGGCGCGTCGCGGGTCACGTGCGGACGACTCGCTGCTCGCGTGGACGAGCCGGAACCGTTCGAGCGCTTCGACGGTCTCGGTCGGGGTGCCCGGCACGCCGCCGATCTGTGCGGTGCCGTCCTCCTCGACGAACTCCTGTGCGGCGCTCATGTTGGCGAACTGCCGGGTGAGGTTCCCCTGTGAGGCGACTGGGATACCACTGTTCAGGTCCCAGTCGTAGACGGTGACGCTACCGTCGGCGTTGATCGGCGACATGCGACTCCCGTGGCCCTGATACAGGCGGACGCGGAGACTCTCGTAGGCGCGCTGTGAGCTCAACAGCGTGAGCGTCCGTGCGAGGCTGTTGTCCTGCTGTTCGATGACTTGGTCGATGGAGGAGGCCGTGTAGATGTACTGCTGAAGCTCCGTCGCGCTCACGTCGTACTCGGTGAATCTGGTTGGGGCACTGTACTTACGCGTGCCAGGCATCCCGAGCTGGTAATCGACCATGACGTAGCGAGTCTCCTCGCCGTTGCCGTTGTCAAGCAGGCCGGTCGCGGTCTCCTCGTCGGGCGCGAGCAGCACGTCGGCCGCGTAGCCGGCGTTCTGCTGGAACGGGTTCGCGTTCGGGATTCGCTCGCCGAGGACGGTGATCCAGTGGCCGTAGTCCCACCACGCGAGGGTGCCGTACTCGCCTTCGTCGTACTGGAAGTCGTCGGTGCGGTCGTACGTGCCGTAGTATTCGAGGTCGCTCGCCGTCCCGTCGCCGTAGGCACCGATTGCCGGCGTGTTCTCGTTCATCCAGTCGAGCGTCCCCGTCCACCGGGTCACCTCACCGGGGTTCGAGGAACTTTGCGCGATATCGACCGCGTTGTAGCGTTGCGTCCCTGCCTGCGTCTGCTGGGAAATCGTGCCGACGGCAAGCGGGGCGGCGACGACGAGCAGGACGGTCACGACTGCCATCACCTGATAGGCCGTCGGCTGCTCCATGGCGGCGATTCGCTCGCGCACGTCGACGATGCCGAAGGAGAACGCGGCCGCGTAGCCGGTGAGCGCCGCGACCGGCACCGCGAGGTAGTAGCCGAACCGCTGTTGTGTGATGGTGGCGAGGAACATTCCGACGAACAACACGAGCACGAACAGCACGTCGCTGCGAGGCTCGTCGTCGGTGGCGAGCCGGTAGAGCGCCACGGCCACGCCCACGAGCGCGACGTAGAATCCCAGCCCGAAGCTCTGGTAGAATCGCGTGCCAACCTCGCTGAGCGGAATCGGCTGAGCCTCCTGAACGGTCCGTGACTCCTCGGTCGCGGTGTAGCCGAAGATGCGCGACACCTGCCCGAGGAAGTAGTCGAACGTCTCCGGCAACACGAGCGCGAACGCGCCGAGCCCGACGACGCCCACGCCGAGCACGCCAAGCGGATACAGTCGCGCGTCGACGTCTCGGTCGTCCCACAGGCGAGCGAACGCGGCGAGGAAGCCACAGCCGGCAGCGAGCCCGATGCCGAGAAGCGGCTGGAGCAGCGAGAGCTTCACCGCGTCGATAGTAAACACGTCGATGGTGACCAGCGTGAGCAGCGCGAAGACGGCACCCATAATCGCTCCGACGAAGAGCACGTGGTCGGGGCTGACCCCGCGGACCTGATACAGCGAGGCGGCGAGCGCGAAGAAGATACCGAGCAGCCCGACGAAGAACACGGCCGGCGGCCACGTCCAGACGTACAGCGCGAGCGCGAGTCCGGAGAGGCATCCCCAGACGAGCGGGCGACGGAGGGCGTCGAACTCACGCTGGGCGAGGAGTTCGAAGATGGGTTTCTCTTCCATGGCGACACGGAGCGTCGCGGCGACGGTCGCAGCGGCGACGGCGAAGAAGAGCACCTCGGCGATGTGGTGGTCGGAACTGCCGACGAGACCGCGCTGGAGGAACGCGCCCGACGCGAGTGACAAGAAGAGCACGGAGACGAGTCCACCAGTCCGGTCGGAAAGACCACGCGCGAGGACGTAGATGGGAAGGAGTGCGAGGGCACCGAAGACGACCGGCGCGAACAGGTGGACCATCTGGACGGTCTGTTCACTCGGGCTACCGAGTCCGATGACGAGTGCGGCCGTGGCGATGAGCTGGTCGAACAGCGTGCCGAACTGGCCGACTGCGACGCCTTCCGGATAGCCGGACCAGGGGTCGAAGCCGATGGTAAACGGCCAGTGTTCGACGGTGTACTGGACGGCGCGATAATGGTACCACGGGTCGTTGCTGGCAAACAGGATGCCGTCGTCGGTGGCGTACTGTTGCCACCCGCGCGTGCGCACCCACGCCGCGAACAGCACGGCGAGTGCTAAAAGCGGGATATGATACACCTCGCGGAGCCGGTCGAACACCGACTGCTCGCGAGATTCGGCGGAGTCACTCATTGGTTCGAAGTGCTCGAAAACACTCATAAGCCTTCTCATGTTCCCGACGAGAGACAAGACCCATATCGCCCGCCCGTGGAGTGGTCTGCATGCAGGTGTCAGTCGTGGTCTGTACCCACGAGCCGGACCGCTACACCGACCTCCGGGCCGCCGCCGATTCCGTGCTCGCGGGCACGTACGACGACGTGGAGGTCGTCCTCGTCTCGGACGGCTCCGCGCGCGTGACTGAGCTGATGGAACGCGACTACGGCGGCCACCCGGACGTGCGAATTGCGAGCCTCGATGAGAATCAAGGACTGCTCGTCGCTCGCAACCGCGGTGGAGCCGTCGCGACGGGCGACATCATCGCGTTCATCGACGACGACGCCATCGCCGCCCCCGACTGGCTCGAGAAGCTCGTCGCCGCCCACGAGAGCCACGACCGCCACGCCACGGGAGGCCGGATGGTTCCCCGGTGGGTCGCCGACAAACCCTCGTTTCTCCCCGAGGAGTTCTACTTCCTCATCGGCGCGGCCCACCGCGGCTTTGGCCCGGACGGCGACCGCGAGCAGGCGGGCGAGATCCGCAACGGCATGGGGTCGAATCTCGCCGTCCGCGCCGAGACGTTCGAAGCGCTCGGCGGCTTCGAGCCGACCGTCGGCGGTCGGAAGGGGGACAAACAGATGCAGGGCGGCGAGACGGAGCTGTGTATCCGGCTCGCAGACGAGTTCGGCGAAGGGGTCTGGTACGTCCCCGACGCGCTCGTCGAGCACAGAATCTACGAGTACCGGACGGACTCCGTGTGGCTCCTCAAACGCGCCTTCTGGCAGGGCGTCTCGAAGCGGGGGATGGCGCGCTTCGTCCCCGAGTCGAGCAGCGACGAGACCGCCTTCCTCCGGCGGCTCGTAGGCGAGTACCTGCCCGAGCGCGTTCGCGGACTCGTCTCGGAGCCGACGAGCGCGAAGCTCCAGCAGTTCGTGATGTTACTCGTCTTGACGTTCGCGACCGGGCTCGGCTATCTGTACGGTTACTACCACTGGCGGTGAACAGTCGCGGACGACACACGACGGGAGACAACCAATAAGAGGCGACGCCGAGAGAGCCGAGTATGACAGAAATCGCCGTCGTCCACGGTAACTACCTCGCACACGGTGGCGGCGAGGTGGTCGCTGAACGGCTCGCAGAGACGTTCGACGCGCCGCTGTACTACGGCTTCGGCGACGACGACGCCCTCCCGGACAGCGATACCGAGCACGTGAGCCTGTTCGACGACTCCCCGCTCGCCCGCTGGAAGGAATCGCCCCTCGTGCGTGATGCGTTCTACGCCTGGGCGTTCCAGCACGTCCCCGAGTTGCACGAGTACGACGTGCTCGTCCAGAGCGGGAACGAGCCGGGGTGGTACGTCCCGCCGGACGACCAGCCAGTGGTAAAGTACGTCCACTCGACACCGCGGGCCGCATACGACCGGTTTCCGGATAAGGGCGGTGACCCCCTCGTTCGCGCGTACGCATTCACGACGCGCGTCCTCTACGCGCAGAACCTCGCGTACCCCGACGTGTACGTCGCCAACTCCGAACTCATCGCGCGGCGGGTGCGCCGCTACTGGGGTATCGACGACGTGCGCGTCGTCTACCCGCCGGTGCCGGTCGACAGCTACGAGGTGCGCCCGCACGACGAGCGTGAGGCGTTCTTCTTCACCTTCTCGCGGCTGGACGAGTCGAAGCGCATCGACGAGATCGTGCGCGCCTTCGCCGACCGCGACGACCGGCTCGTCGTCGGCGGCGACGGCCCCGAAGCCGACCGCCTGGAGTCGATGGCGACGGACAACGTCGAGTTCCGGGGCTTTCTCTCAGAGTCGGAGAAACGTGACCTGCTCGCACGGGCGAAGGGCTTCGTCTTCGCGGCTCGCAACGAGGACTTCGGTATCGTCCCCGTCGAGGCGTTGGCGAGTGGGACGCCCGTCGTCGGAGTCCGCGACGGCTACACGCGCTATCAGATTCGCGACGGCGAGAACGGCCTGCTGTACGACCGGGGAAGCGAGCACCTCGCTGCGGCCCTCGACCGCCTGTGCGAGTCGGGCGTCGAGTGGGACGCCGCGGCGATTGCCGCGGGAGCAGAACAGTACGGCGAGGCCGCCTTCACAGACGGAATGCGCGAGGCCGTCACCGAGGCGCGCGAGCGGGTGCGAATCGAGCCGTAACCGCCTGTCGGAAGCTTTTCACAGGCGGGGAAACCACCTCGGCGTATGAATCCTGCCGAGGTCTGCGTCCTCCTGCCGGCGATGAACGAGGCCGAGACCGTCGGCTCCGTGGTCGCCGGGTTCCGCGACGTTGGCTTCGACGAGGTACTCGTCGTTGACGGCGGCTCCGACGACGACACGCGAGCACGAGCGCGGGACGCCGGCGCGCGCGTCGTCGAACAGTGCGGCCACGGCAAGGGACAGGCGATTCGACAGGCTATCGACGAGGAGATTCACCGTCCCGTGGTGTTGATGGCCGACGCCGACGGCACCTACGACCCGGCAGACGCCGAGCGCATGCTCGACCCGATTCAGCACGGCCGGGCCGACCACGTCATCGGCGACCGGTTCGCGAATCTGGAACCGGGGGCGATGACCCGGCTCAACAAAATTGGAAATCGCTTAGCGAACCGCGTCTTCGGAGTTATTCATGGGGAGCGACTCAGCGACATCCTCTCGGGGTATCGCGCGTTCACCCGACGGTCGTTCCAGCGATACGCCCTCTCCGCGGACGGCTTCGGCATCGAGACGGAACTCTCCGTCGAGGCAGTCAAACACGGCACGACCGTCGAGGTCGTCCCCGTCACGTACCGCGCCCGACCGGCCGGTTCGGAGACGAACCTCCACCCGATTGCCGACGGCGCACGCATTTTCGCGACGCTGTACCGGCTGGCCAAGACCAGCAATCCGCTCTTTTATTTCGGGTCGGTCGGCACCGTCTCGCTGCTCGCTGGGCTGGTGATTGCCGTCTACGTCGGCGTCGAGTGGTTCCTGCGGACGCCGCCCGTCTCACACGAGGCGCTCACCGTCGTCGGGGCGGCGGCCGTCATCCTCGGGGTCCAACTGCTCGTCTTCGGGGTACTGTCGGACGTAATCATCACGGCGAACCGCGAACAGACTCGACGGATGGAGCAGTTGGTCGAGCGACTCGCCGACGAGGAGGAACCGGAGTCGCCGCCGAAACGCAAAACAGCCGGGAGCGACGAGTAGCGGTATGACCGACTACACCACGGTGTCGATTCCGAAGGATCTCGCCGAGCGCGTCGACGAGACCATCGAAGGGACGAGCTTCTCTTCGACCTCGGATCTCGTTCGCTTTCTCCTGCGAAGTATCGTCATCCAACACCAGCAGGGCGGCGAGTTGACGGAAGCCGAGTTCCAAGAGATCGCCGACCAGCTGCACGACCTCGGCTATCTGCGTTAACCCTCGAAGGGCACCTCATCAGGCTCGACGTCGAGCACGGTGAGCGGCAGTTCGGTCCCGGAGCGGTCGAACGCGGCCAGCGAGTCGCGGTCGTACGGCGGGACGGCGACGAAGACGACGCTGTGGAAGTCATCGGTCACGGTCACGTCCAGTGGGCCGTCGGGGTGTGAGACGAAACGCCCGTCGGAGTCGGGGGTCCCGATGTCCATCCCGAAGACGGCATCGAGCGAGCCGGCCGCGTCTGGCAGGTAGAACTCGGTGAAGACCGGCTGGGCCGGGTCGAGCGTACAGCCGTCGAGGTCACCCGCCGGCTGCGTCACGAGCGCGACCGTCAGCGATTCCGGGTCGCGGTCGCTCGCCATCTCCAAGAGCACGGTCACGAGTCCACGGGTGAGATACAGCACACGAGCACAGAGGTGCGTCGCGGGTATAACGGTGACTCAGAGGAGGTCGCGCAGGGCCCCGAGATACGCCTTCGGCAGGCGGCGGCGCGCGTTGTCGACGGCGTCGCGAATCAGCATCGTCGTCTCCGCGGCGACGCCTGCACCGTGGCCGACGCGCACTCGCCGCGTATCGTACTCGCGGAGCGACCGCGGCGGAAACAGCCGCAACATCGGGTGAACACCGATCGGCTCGTCGCCGGCACAGAAGTAGCCGACCGTCCCGAGCGCTTCGGGGACGACGAGCGTCTCGCCGTCCGTGAGAATCGCCTCGTCCCACACTGACACGTCGAGGTCGATACAGTCGTAGTCGGTGTCGGCGAGGAACTCCTCGATTGGGTCGGCGCTCCCGTCGAGTTTCTTGTCGACGTTCATCCACGACGGCGCGTAGACGGGCACGTCGTGGCGGTCGGCGAACACCTCGGCGTCACGGACGTGTCTGTCGAGCAAGATAGCGATGCCGCCCACCTCACCGCGGTCGGCGTAGAGTTCCTCGACGCCGTCGGCGTCGACCGGGTCGACGAGCAGCGTGCCGGCGTCGGTCGCGAGCGCGTGTGAGGCGCGCTGCATCCCTTCGTCGGGATAGGCGATCCAGCCGACCCCGTCGTCGGCGTCGTCGATTTTGCGCGGCTCCGTCGTGCCGTCCCCCTTCATTGGCATATCAGGAACGAGGGGCGGCGGGCTAATAAGCCCCACAGCCGCACACGCTTTGGTCGTGTGCGACACAGTGTCGGTGTGACCGACCACGAGTACGAGCACGTCGTCGTCGACGCGCTGTCCGACGCCCCGAACCCCACCCGCCACAAGAAGGAAATCGACGAGGCCGTCGGCGCGAGCGAGTTCGGCTTCAACGTGATTACCGCCGACCCCGGCGAACGAATCCCGTGGGGCTATCATCACCATCCCGACCACGAGGAACTGTTCTACGTGCTCGACGGGACCCTTCTGGTCGAGACGCCCGAGGAAGAACACACCGTCGAGGCGGGCGAGGTGTTCTTCGTCCCCGCCGGCGCACCACAGAAGGGCGTCGCTGGCCCGGACGGCTGTCGGCTCGTCGCGGCGGGGGCACCGAAGGATAGCGACGACGCCGTCATCGAGGAGGAGTGTCCGTCTTGCGGTGCGGCGACCGACCGCGACTACCGTGTCGAGGGTGACAGCTACGTGCTGGAGTGTGCTAGCTGTGGCGCGGACGTGGACGAATTACGCTCCGGCCCGGAGAGTTAGAGTCGATCGGTGTCGATGTCGCGGCCAGGCGGCGAGACGACGAGGAAGCCGCGGAAATGCATCAGCTCGCCGCCCCGGTCCGTAATCTCGGTCGCGAAGCCGGCCGCGAGCTCGGAGAGGTCGCCTTCGATGTCGAGGACGAGCGTGTTGCCTGCCTCGACGAGCGCAATCCACTCGGCGTCTGGCGTCTCGCCGTCCAGGATACCGAGAACTACGCTGTCCTCGTCGGGCACGTCCATGTCCCCCTCGGCCGACTGTAAGTCGAGTTCGAACTCGCTCATAGCTACCCGTGGACGCCCGGCGGGCAAAAATCCACGCGCCCGCAGCCGGTGACTCGTGCTCGACCGGGAGTGGGAGCAGTTTGTGGACATTTAAATTGTATACGACGCTCAAATCACTATCCACACAGATTTTGTGGCAAATAAGCATCTGAATCGGCCGAATGTTTTGCGCGAGTCGGCAACAACTGTGCCGACACAACGATTAAATACCGTGACCCCTCTGAATAGAGATACCATGACACAAGAGGTAACGTCGACTGAGTCGGCGGGTCGAGTTCTTCGCGGGCACAGTATCTAACACCCCCGAAATCGACGAGGCACGGATTTTCGACACCACGCTGCGCGACGGCGAACAGTCGCCACGCACGTCCTTCTCGTACGGGGACAAACGCGAGATAGCGGCGGTACTCGACGAGATGGGGACCCACGTCATCGAGGCGGGGTTCCCGGTCAACTCCGACGCGGAGTTCGAGGCTGTCCGCGACATCGCGGAACACACGAGCGGGACGACCTGCGGCTTGGCGCGCGTCGTAGAGGGAGACGTGGAAGCGGCACTCGACAGCGGCGTCGAGATGGTCCACGTCTTCGTCTCCACGAGTGACGTTCAGCTACAAGACAGCATGCACGCGACCCGCGAGGACGCGGTCGAGCGTGCAGTCGCCAGCGTCGAACGGGTCAAGGAAGCGGGCGTCGAGTGCATGTTCTCGCCCATGGACGCAACCCGGACGGAGGAATCGTTCCTGATCGAGATTATCGAGGCAGTCAGTGCGGCCGGCACGGACTGGATCAACATCCCCGACACCTGCGGCGTCGGGACCCCGAGCACCTTCGCCGACGTGGTGCGGACGGTGTTGGACCACACGGACGCCAGCGTCGACGTGCACGCGCACGACGACTTCGGGCTGGCGTCGGCAAACGCCCTCTCGGGCTTCGAGGCCGGTGCGACGCAGGCGCAGGTGTCGGTCAACGGCATCGGCGAGCGCGCCGGCAACGCAGCCTACGAGGAGGTCGTGATGGCACTGGAGTCGCTGTACAACTACGACACCGGCATCGACACCACGCGCATCACGGAGCTGTCGCGGCTGGTCGCGGACCGCAGTGACATGCCCGTTCCGGACAACAAGCCCGTCGTGGGCGCGAACGCGTTCGCCCACGAATCCGGGATTCACGCGGCCGGTGTTATCGAGAACAGCGACACGTTCGAACCGGGCGTGATGACTCCGGAGATGGTGGGTGCAACCCGCGAACTGGTGTTGGGTAAACACACCGGCCAACACTCGGTTCGGGAACGGCTCACCGAGCAGGGGTACGACCCGACCGACGACGAGGTGCGCGAGGTGACGCGGCGCGTGAAAGACCGCGGCGCTGAAAAAGAGCGCATCACCGTCGCCGTCCTAGAGCGATTCGCCGACGACATCGGCATCAAGAAGCGGGAGTCTGAGGTCAGAACGTGAGGTCGACACCCGCGACCGCGCCCGGCGGCGAGCGTCGCGCCCGCCGTCGCGGTAACGTTTGCGCGAGTGTATGCCGTTTTATTCACCCACGACGAGAGACGCGTACAGATGACCGACGCACACACGCCGGGTCGTCCGACGGTGAGCGTCGCCCAGATTCGTATTGTAGGGGTCTGACCCCCTACAGTACCCACTCTTCTCGACCGTTCGCACCGTTTTCGACCACCAGCCAGCCCTATCGATGGCACGACACCACCACACCACGAACCAATGAGTAGCGAACAGACAACAGCGAGTGACCAATCCGACGAGCCGACGCCGGTGACGACAGGGGCCGAGTCGGTCGTCCGCGCGCTAGAGAACGCCGGCGTCGAACATCTGTTCGGCGTACAGGGCGGAGCAATCATGCCCGTCTACGACGCGCTGTACGACTCCGAGATGACCCATCTCACGATGGCCCACGAACAGGGAGCGGTTCACGCCGCCGACGCCTACGGGGCAGTGGACGGGGACCCCGGCATCTGTCTGGCCACGTCCGGGCCGGGCGCGACGAATCTCGTCACCGGCATCGCCGACGCCGACATGGACTCCGACCCCGTGCTCGCGTTGACTGGACAGGTGCCGACGGATTTCGTCGGCAGCGACGCCTTCCAGGAGACGGACACGACCGGCGTCACCCGTCCGATTACGAAGGAGAACTACTTCGCGGACGACCCCGATTCAGTCGGCGACACCGTCGGCGAGGCGTTCGCGATGGCCAACCGGGGCCGGCAGGGACCGACGCTCGTCGACCTCCCGAAGGACGTCTCGAACGGCGAGACCGACCGCGAACCCGGCCCACCGCGCACGCCACCGACGTACGTGCCCGCCGAGACGGCAGACGAACGCGCCGTCGGCCGCGCCGCGGACGCGCTCCAGCAGGCCGACCGCCCCGTCATCCTCGCGGGCGGCGGTGTCATCCGCGCGGAGGCGAGCGAGCAGCTGCGCGAGTTCGCCATCGAACACGAGATTCCGGTCGTCACGACGATGCCCGGTATCGGCGCGTTCCCGGAAGACCACGACCTCTCCTTAGAGTGGGGTGGGATGCACGGGTCCGGCTACGCCAACATGGCGCTGACGATGACCGACTGCATGTTCGCCGTCGGGACGCGGTTCGACGATCGACTGACCGGCGGCGTGGAGACGTTCGCGCCCGACGCCGAAATCATCCACATCGACATCGACCCCGCCGAGATCTCGAAGAACGTCGAGGCGGACTTCGGGCTGGTCGGTGACGCCCGCGCGGTCATCGAGCAGTTCGCGGCCGCGATGGACCGCTCGCCGGACACCGCCGACTGGTGTGAGCGGTGTCGCGACTGGAAGCAAGAGTATCCGCTCGATTATCACATCGACGAGGACGACCCCGTCAAACCACAGTTCGTCGTGGAGGCTGTCGACGCCGCGACCGACGACGACACCGTCGTCACGACCGGCGTCGGGCAACACCAGATGTGGGCCTGTCAGTACTGGACCTTCACCCAGCCGCGAACGTGGATTTCGAGCCACGGACTGGGGACGATGGGCTACGGCGTGCCCGCCGCCATCGGCGCGCGCGTCGCGGCCGACGACGACCAGACCGTCGTCTGTTTCGACGGCGACGGCTCCTTCCTGATGACATGTCAGGAACTGACCGTCGCGGCCCGCGAACAGATGGACATCACCGTCTTCGTGTTGAACAACCAGTTCATCGGGATGGTGCGCCAGTGGCAGGACGGCTTCTTCGAGGGCCGCCGGATGGCCTCGGAGTACGACTGGATGCCGAAGTTCGACGCCGTCGCCGAGGCGTTCGGCGCGGAGGGGTTCGCCATCGACGGCTACGACGACGTGGAAGCCACCATCGAGGCGGCCCTCGACTACGAGGGACCCTCGGTCGTGGACGTTCGCATCGCCCCGGAGGAGGACGTGTTCCCGATGGTCCCCAGCGGCGGGGACAACGGTCTCTTCGCCCTGCGAGGTGAGCACCTGTGAGCCGCGAGGAGACTGAACCACCCGAGTCCGGACTGCTCGGTCCGGACCCGGAGAGCCGGGAGCGACCCGTCGGACGACGCAACAGCCAGGGGATTCGTATCGACCCCGAGACGGAGGCGGCCCGCGAGCCGCGCCGGACCACTATCACCGCGCTCGTCGCGAACGAGCCGGGCGTGCTCTCGAAGGTGACCGGCCTGTTCAGCCGCCGCCAGTACAACATCGAATCGCTGACCGTCGGCACGACGCAGAACCCCGACTGGTCGCGCATCACGGTCGTGGTCGAGGAGCCGGACCCGAACATCGACCAGATCGAAAAGCAACTGGACAAGCTCGTCCCGGTCATCCACACGCGCGAACTCGAACGCGAGGCCGTCAAGCGCGAGCTCGTCTTGGTGAAGATGGACGCCGACGAGCCGGACAAGGTCCACGCCATCACCGAGATGTACGAGGGACGCACCCTCGATGCCGGTCCCCGAACCATCACCGTCGAGTTGACCGGTCGCGAACAGAAGATCGACGACGCGCTCGACGCGCTCGAGCAGTTCGGCATTCGTGAGATAGCCCGCACGGGACGCACTGCCCTCGCCCGTGGTGAGACGAAGACGTCCATCGCGCCGGAGCGACTCAAATAATGACAGATATCTACTACGACGACGACGCTGACGAATCGGTACTGAACGACACGACGGTAGCCATCCTCGGCTACGGCAGTCAGGGCCACGCCCACGCCCAGAACCTCGACGACTCCGGCGTCGACGTGGTCGTCGGACTCCGGAAGGGGTCCTCCTCGCGCAAGGCGGCGAAGGCCGACGGCCTCGACGTGACGACGCCGGTGAAGGCCGCCCGTCGTGCAGATATCGTGAATCTGCTCGTGCCGGATACGGTCCAGCCGGACGTGTACGACGCCATCGCCGACGAGCTGGACGCCGGCGACACCCTCCAGTTTGCCCACGGGTTCAACATCCACTACAACCAGATTACCCCGCGTGAGGACGTGAACGTCCAGATGGTCGCACCGAAATCCCCCGGCCACCTCGTCCGACGCAACTACGAGCACGACGAGGGAACGCCGGGGCTGCTCGCGGTGTATCAGGACGCGACCGGCGACGCCCACGAGACGGGGCTCGCGTACGCGAAGGCGATCGGCTGTACCCGCGCGGGCGTCATCGAGACGACGTTCCAGGAAGAGACCGAGACCGACCTGTTCGGCGAGCAGGCCGTCCTCTGTGGCGGCGTCACCTCGCTGGTCAAGCAGGGGTACGAGACGCTGGTCGAGGCGGGCTACTCCCGCGAGATGGCCTACTTCGAGTGTCTGAACGAGCTCAAGCTCATCGTGGACCTGATGTACGAAGGCGGCCACGCCGAGATGTGGGACTCCGTGTCCGACACCGCCGAGTTCGGCGGGCTGACCCGGGGGGACCGCATCGTCGACGAGCACGCCCGCGAGAACATGGAGGAGGTGCTCGAAGAGGTCCAAAACGGCGAGTTCGCCCGTGAGTGGATTTCGGAAAACCAGGCCGGACGCCCGAGCTACACCCAGCTTCGACAGGCGGAGAAGAGCCACGACATCGAGGACGTGGGCGAGGAGCTGCGCGCGCTGTTCGCGTGGGGCGGCGACGAGGACGAACAGGAGACAGAACGGGTGTCCGCCGATGACTGAGCTGGGCGACATCGAGCACACGAACCCCTACACCGGGGAGTCGTTCGGCGAGACTCAGACGTACGGCCGCGGGCGGTTCGTCGCCGCCGACGGCGGCGAACCGGCGAGTGACCGCGACGACGCGGAGGCTTCACTCGGAGACATTTCGCACACGCCGCCGCGGAACGCCCCGAGCGCCAACGGCGTCTACGACAGCACAGACCGATGAGTTCCGTGAGACATTCCTGCTCGCGTCGCTGCGCGGGCTGTGACTCACCGCCTCATGCTCGCGGGGTGCTCGCATGAGTTCCGGAACACTGTACGACAAAGTGTGGGACCGCCACAAGGTCGCGGACCTGCCGGACGGTCGCGACCAGCTGTTCATCGGACTCCACCTGATGCACGAGGTGACGAGTCCGCAGGCGTTCGGCATGTTGCGCGAGCGCGATATCGACGTGGCGTTCCCGGAGCGAACGCTCGCGACGACCGACCACATCATCCCGACGGACCCGGCAGAGCGCGACCGTCCGTTCGAGGACGAGCAGGCCGAGACGATGTTGCAGGCGCTCGAGTCCAACGTGGAGGAGGCCGGCATCGACTTCTACGGACTGGAGTCCGGCAAGCAGGGGATCGCTCACGTCGTCGGGCCGGAGTTGGGCGCGACCCAGCCGGGCCAGACCATCGTCTGTGGCGACTCGCACACCTCGACGCACGGCGCGTTCGGGGCCGTCGCGATGGGTATCGGCACCTCGCAGATTCGCGACGTGCTGGCGACGGGCTGTATCGCGGCCGAGAAGATGGACGTGCGCCGCGTCGAGGTGACGGGTGAACTCTCCGACGGCGTCGCGCCGAAGGACGTCATTCTCCACATCATCGGGCAACTCGGCGTCGACGGCGGCGTCGGCCACGTGTACGAGTACGGCGGCGAGGCAATCGAGGCGATGGACATGGAGGGACGGCTCTCCGTCTGTAACATGTCCATCGAGGGGGGTGCCCGCGCGGGCTATGTCAACCCCGACCAGACGACCTACGACTACTTGGAGGGTCGCCAGTACGCGCCCGAGGGCGATGAGTGGAATCGACTCGTCGCCGACTGGGAGACCATCAGTTCAGACCCCGACGCCGAGTACGACGACGTGGTGACCGTCGACGCCGACGGCCTGGACCCGATGGTGACGTGGGGTATCAACCCCGGACAGGTCACCGGCATCACGGAGCCGATTCCGTCACCCGACGACTTCGACGGGAAGGACCGGAAGAACGCCGAGGACGCGGTCGAGCACATGGAGATTACGCCCGGCGAGACGATGGAGGGGTACGAGGTCGACGTTGCCTTCCTCGGCACCTGCACCAACGGCCGGGTCTCCGACTTCCGGCGCGCCGCCGAGATTCTGGAGGGCAACACCGTCGACGAGGGCGTGCGCGCACTCGCCGTCCCCGGCTCCGAGACCGTCCGCACCCGGTGTGAGGAGGAAGGCATCGACCAGATATTCAAAGACGCCGGCTTCCAGTGGCGACAGGCCGGTTGTTCGATGTGTCTCGCGATGAACGGCGACTCGCTGGAGGGCGATGAGGTGTGTGCCTCCTCGTCGAACCGGAACTTCATCGGCCGACAGGGGTCCAAAGAGGGTCGGACCGTCCTGATGTCGCCGGCGATGGTGGCCGCCGCCGCTGTCGAGGGCGAAATCGCTGACGTGCGGAGCTTCGGAGGTGCGAACTGATGGTCCGTTCCATCACGCGCGTCACCGGCACCGGCATCCCCGTGCGCGGCGACGACATCGACACCGACCAGATCGTCCCGGCGCGGTTCCTGAAGGAGATCACCTTCGACGACATGGGCGAGTACGCCTTCTACGACGCTCGCCGCGACGACGAGGGGAATCTCAACGACCACCCGTTCAACGAGTACCACGGCGCGAACATCCTCGTCGTGAACGACAACTTCGGCTGTGGCTCCTCGCGTGAACACGCGCCGCAGGCGCTGATGCGCTGGGGAATCCGGGCTATCGTCGGTGAGTCCTTCGCGGAGATCTTCCGCGACAACTGCAAGTCGCTGGGTATTCCGACCGTGACGGCGGACACCGACACCGTCGACCGACTCCAGTCGTTCATCGAGTCGAATCCGGAGGCTGGCATCGAGGTCGACATCGAAGAGGAGCGTGTCGTCTACGACGGCAGCGAGGTCGGCGCCGGTGTCGACCCGTCGATGAAGGAAGCCCTCGTGGAAGGGAAGTGGGACACCACGGCGCTGATGTACCAGAACCTCCCCGAGACCCGGAAGGTCGCGAACGAACTGCCGTACATCGACGCAGAATGACGGAGACCGTCGCGGTCATCGAGGGTGACGGCGTCGGTCGAGAGGTCGTTCCCGTCGCCGTGGACGTACTCGATGCGGTCGGGGAGTTCTCGTTCGTCCACGCCGAGGCCGGCGACGCGGTGGCCGAACGGACGGGCGACCCGCTGCCGTCGGCGACTTACGAGACGGTCGCCGACGCCGACGCGACGCTGTTCGGCGCGGCCGGCGAGACGGCCGCCGACGTGATTCTCCCGCTGCGGGAGGCCGTCGGCTCCTTCGTCAACGTCCGGCCCGCCCGCGCGTATCCGGGCGTGGACGCGCTCCGCCCGGAGACTGACGTGGTGTTCCTGCGTGAGAACACGGAGGGCGTCTACTCGGGCCACGAGGACCGCCTCTCGGATGACCTCTCGACGCTGACGCGCGTCACGACGACGAGCGCGAGCGAGCGGCTCGCGGAGTTCGCCGTCGAGTTCGCGCCCGAGGGGTTCCACATCGCACACAAGGCGAACGTGATGCGCGAGACGGACGGGCGGTTCCGCGACGCGGTCCAGCGGGTCGCCGACGCGCACGACGTAGCGACCGAGGAAGTGCTGATGGACGCGTTCGCGACCAGACTCCCGCTCGACCCCGCGTCGTTCGACGTGGTCGTCTGTCCGAACCTCGCGGGCGACGTGTTGTCCGACCTCGCTGCCGGGCTCGTGGGCGGACTCGGACTGCTCCCGTCGGCGAACATCGGTCCCGAGAACGCGCTGTTCGAGCCGGTTCACGGCACCGCACCCGACATCGCCGGCGAGGGTATCGCGAACCCCGCTGCCACGGTGTTGTCGGCCGCGATGTTGTTAGAGCATCTCGGCTACGACGAGGACGGAACGCGCGTCCGTGAGGCGGTCGAGTCGGTGCTCGCCGACGGACCACGGACGCCCGACCTCGGCGGCGATGCGTCGACCGGCGGCGTGGGCGACGCAATCCTCGGCCGGCTGTAGGCTACTCTTCTTCCGGCACGACCCGTCCGAATCCCGCCGGCGTGACGGTTGCGAGGAACGCGACCGTGCCGAGCAGAACGGCGACGATACCGACGAACAGCGCCATCCCGTCTGGTATCGCCGGCGCTGACGCGACGACAGCAAGGAGGATAGCGAACAGCAGCACGTCGCGCGTCCGGTCGCTCATTCTTGCTCGCGGTAGGCGGCGACGATATCCGCCCATGTGCCCCGGGATTCGAGGTGTGATTGGAGTTCGTCGGCGTACTGCTGGGTCAGCTGTTCTGCCTCGGCAAGCTGGTCGGAGAGGTCCTCCCCGTCGTCGCCGCCCAGCCCGAGCGCCGAAGTGACTTTCCCGAGGATTCCACTACTGGACTCCTGTTGTGTTCCGCCCATCGGTCCCTGCGCGGTCATCTTCTGGACCTCTGGCATGATATCTTCCAGGTGCGCGGTGTTGGCATACAGCCGCGGTTCGTCCCCGTCCTCGATGTCGAACTCCGTCGCAGTCATGATGAGACCCCACTCCTGTCGGGAGAAGCTGCTCGCCTCGACGCGGTCATCGAACTCGGTGTCGACGCTCATTCGCGCGCCGACGAGACGGTCCTGCCAGCCGGAATCGTCATCGCTCATACCCCGTGTGGGAGCGCACCCGACATGAGGGTGTCGTCGCCGTAGTCGGCGGCGAGTGCGTGTGCCCTTGCCCGCGAGATTGGGGTCGCGTCGGAGCGCCGTTCCCATTCCCGCCGCGTGGGCGACCACAACGCCGTCGTCGGAGCTGTCGACGCCCGCGACGACGGCGACCGGTCGTCGTTCACAGCCGTCGCTGCGCGGCGGCGAAAAAATCTGAGAAGCGGCGTGTTACTCGACGTTAATCTCGGCGTACATGCCCTCGTGGAGGGCGGCGTGGACGTGACAGATTTCCTCGCCGAGTTCCACGAGCGCCTCGATTTGCTCGTCGTCGAGGTCGTCCTCGACGTGGAGGGTGAACTTCACCGAGTCGTCGACGATGTCGTCGTCGTCATCGAGGTCGGCTTCGGCCTCGGTCTCGATTTCGCCGAGTTCGATGTCGTGTTCGCGCATCGCGCCGGCGCGGAACGCGAACGTGTAACAGGAGGCGTAGTCGGCGAGGAGTACCTCGTTGGGCGAGGGACCCTCCTCCTTCGTCGCGTCGATGGAGAGTTCGTAGTTGCCGACACGGCTGGTCGCGGCGAAGCCGCCTTCGTTGACGGTGTGGGATTCGAGGTCTGCCATTACACCCTACCGGACGACCGGATGAGATAAAAAGGTACGCAGACGCCGTGTGGGCTGTTATCGCGGCACTTCGAGCGTGAACGTCTCGTCGCCATCGAGGACGACGACCTCGGCGTCGGAGCCGGTGCCGGCGACCTCGCTTTCGAACTCCTCGGTATCGATTTCGATGGGCGGGAACGTGTCGTAGTGCATCGGCAGCGCGTAGTCCACGTCGAGCCAGTCGACGGCGACGGCCGCCTGCATCGGTCCCATCGTGAAGTGGTCGCCGACCGGGACGGCGGCCACGTCGGGTTCGAGGAACGGCCCGATGACGTCGCGCATCTCGGACATCAACGAGGTGTCGCCGGCGTGATAGAACGTCTCGCTCTCCTCGTCCTCGATTTGGGTCGGCTTCGTGTTGGAGATGACGAAGCCGGCCGGCGGACCGGCGCTGTACTCGTAGTCGGTCATGATGCCGTTGCTGTGGTCTGCACGGACCATCGTGACGTAGGCGTCGCCGGCCTCGACGGTGCCGCCCATGTTCATCCCCATCCCGCCGATGAGGTTCTCGTAGCCGAACTCCTCACTGGCATAGGTCGCGAGTTCGGGAACGGCGATGAGCGTCGCGCCGGAAAAGGCCTCGGCGTGGGCGATGTGGTCTTCGTGGCCGTGCGTGAACAGGACGTAGTCGGGCGTGTCGAGGTCCGACGGGTCGAGGTCTGTCTTCGGGTTGCCGAAGAACGGGTCGACGAGTAGACTCGTTTCGTCAACTTCGACGCCGAACGTGGAGTGGCCGTACCAAGTGATTTCCATGACACGAGGGACTATACACGCGTCGAACATAACCATTCAGGCTGTCTGCACGATCGAAGAAATCGGCCGGAAAATCAACCCAGCGTGACGTAGGTGAGGAGCGCAACGGCGACGGCTTCGAGGACGTGAAACACCGCCATCGCGACCCACGGCCCGTCGGGGACCTGCTCGCTGAACCAGACGGACAAGACCGGGTCGAGCGAGTAGACGTAGAAGGCGAAGCCGTTCTCGACGAGCAGAATGGCCGCGACACGAGCATCCCGAGCGTCTGGCGCGAGCGGATCTGTCGGTAGTTCTTCCCCCAGACGATGACGAGCACGCTCAACAGGAGGAGCGTCACTGCGGTCGCCGCCTGTGCCGTGAGTATCCAAGTGTTCATCGTGAGTGGCTCCGGGAGGGAGTGTGAGTCGGTCGTGTGCTCATGAGTCGAGTTGGGTTATGATTGTTCCGACGGTGTCCCAGTTGTCGCGGGCCGTCTCGCTCGGGAGGTAGACGGCTCCGTAGTCGTCGCCACTGGCCTCGATAACGTCGTCATCCGCTAACACGTCGAGATGGTGGCGAATCGTGTCGTAGTTCAAATCGAGGTGGTCGGCGAGCTGGTTCGGATTCCGGGGGCGGTTGTCGAGGGTCTGCAGGATGCGAATGCGGTTGGGACCGCCACGCGTCCCTGCGGGTGTGTATCATAAGACCGCCTCCATTGTGTCGAAGGCACACGCCGGGTGTACCTAAGTGCGTCGTCGCGACTCAGTTCACGATGAATTGATGAGGTTCTCTCAACTCCTCCAAACCCACATATATGAAATATAATACTAATGCCGCAGAGTATGTGCTATGGTAGAAGGCATCATCTTCGTGATTGGCCTTTTTTGGCTGAGTACCGCCCTCGGCGTCGGCTGGGACGCCCGGAAGCATGGTGGGAGTTTTCTCAAATGGTTCGTCCTCGTCGGCATCACCGGCATCTTCGGACTGATGTGGTACGCAATCGCCCACAACAACGCTCGCACACCAACCACAGACAGTGACCGGACACTCCTCGTGAGTAGCGAAGTCGTTGATGTGGAAACCGGCGAGGAGTCTGCCGTCCAACTCACAGTACACACCGACAGCACCTCGTATGCTGTGGAGCGGTTTGAGCAGAAATGTCGGGACGAGGGATACCAACCGACAGAGAAACCCAAAATAGAGGTACAGTAACTCGATGAGGCCGGGGACAGTCTACTCCTCGCCGTACTGACGCTCTAACTCTGCCTCGACATCTTCGAGAACCCGAGCCATCTCATCAACGACCTCCGCTTTCGGCACACTCCCGTCAGAATCATCCAATCGTTCTTGAGCCAACTGTATACCAGTCCTCGAACCAACTGCTCCGCCTCGCTGGAGGGTACAGTGAATAGTCCGCACTCTGGATGTTGGTTCGGTCCGAGCGTCTTCGTCAGCCGGACCCGGACAGGTCGGTCAGACATCGAGCAGACCACCCATCCGGTTCGATGCGGCCACCCAAATGGAGTTACTCACTTTCTGCTCTGTCCCGGTCGCTCCCCGAGTTCGAGACCTCGAAACCAACCCCTGCCGAAACCTCCATGGCTTGGGCTGCGTTGAACTCTCGTTCTCAATCCCTATCGAGTGGCTCCAGTCGTACCGACCCGATGAGCGCCGCCGCGGTCGCTCCGGCCTCGGGGCAGTTTCCGAGACGAACCTCTCTCTGCCTCTGTACATACTCTGTCAACTACCCCACCCTAAGCGCCTTCGGCACTTTGAGGGTGGGGCTTGTCCGTGAACTCGGCCTCAAACCCATCAGGGTAGGCGGTAAATCCGCCACTCAGTGTCACAGTTCCAGACTTTAGGGCG
>NZ_QJOW01000008.1 GCF_009184545.1 Halosegnis rubeus | reverse complement strand
CGCCCTAAAGTCTGGAACTGTGACACTGAGTGGCGGATTTACCGCCTACCCTGATGGGTTTGAGGCCGAGTTCACGGACAAGCCCCACCCTCAAAGTGCCGAAGGCGCTTAGGGTGGGGTAGTTGACCGGAGAGTTGGTATCCCTCGCCATGATTCATTCGAAGTGGGAACGATTCGTCGTGGTTCTGTCGGGGGTGGCCGTAGTCGTCTTCGTCGTAGTAGCGTTCGAGTGCATCCGTTGCTTTGTCGAAGAGCCGCTGCGTCGTGTTTTGGACGTGGTTTGACCGCCCGACTACTTTGTCTTCGATGGTTTCCCAATCGTATCCTTGCGCGTCTAGCCGGAAGATTTCGTTAACGACGCGGCGAGCTTCGAGTTGTCCAGAATCTAGCAGTTGCTGACTCCCTTCGTGGATGTCTAATTGAAACACCAGAGTACTGGTCAGCGACTTCTGCACGAATACTGTTTAGAAACGGTGGTTTGTAAGTATTCGTGTTTGTGGTAGATCAAGGCGGGTGTCGGGCTTCACCCTCGGGGTCAAGCCCCGAGGCACTCGCCCTGCTCCGCCTGTAGATGAGTTCATGATAGGTGTGTATGTGCCAAACACAGGATGAAAAGCCGATTGAAGCCAGCGTGTGGAGCGATGAGCAGGCCGAGGAAGCGATGGAATCTGTTCGTGAATCGCGCGAGAACTGGCGATGACGTTTCTCGATACCTCGACGAATATCCACGCTGAGGACTGACGGCGAAATCATTATATGAGCGAGTAAACGACGTATACACATGGGGACAAAGATGGTCAGAATTGAGGAGGGGCTGTACGAGCGACTCAAGGACAAGAAACGCGATGACGAGACGTTTTCTGAAGCAATTGAGCGACTGACGGGCGATTACACGCTCGTAGATTTTGCAGACGAGTTCGCAGACGGTGACGGGAGTAGTTGGGAGGAGCACAAGGAGGCGATTGAAGCCGCAGAAGCCGCCCAGAACGAGGAAATGGCGGCGTTTCACGACGAGTCTGAAGGGTCTGCCGCCGAGCAATGATTTTAGACACGAACTTCTTGGGTGCGCTGAAGGACCAACACCCCGGCGCACGGCTGAAAGCACAGGAACTGGAAGTCTCTAACGAGCCGCTGCGTGTGCCCACGATTGTCGGCTACGAGCTGTTCATCTCCGTTGGCAAGACCGGACAAGAGCAGTGCAAACAACAGGACAAGCAGGCGTATCAGCGCCTCACATCCAGCAAACCGAAGGCAGAACTTACAGAGGTGATTGCGACTCAGGCGGGGATTCTCGAAGGCGAACACCAGCGAAGTGACTCAAAGCCAACGCTCGGCCCGGGTGATGCAATAGTCGCAGCAACTGCCCGGCACTACGATGAACCGGTCGTTTCCGACGACGGTGACTTTGACCACGTCGACGGGATAGAGCGGATTGGCTACGAACTGGAGGGCTGACGCGACCCGACGCGATTCGCGTCATCCAGCACCGGCCTCACCTTCTGAGGCGTGCCGCGCTTCATGCGAGCGCCACAGCTCGGGCAGTGGCGCATCATTGGCCATCCCTCCGGTCGGGAGATGGGTCGCAGAATTGTGTCGGGTCGGCGTGACATCGCTGGGGATGTTCGACGATTTCCCCGCCACACCATTCGCAGAGAACGGTATGCTGGCCGCTCTCGATGCGTTTGCGTTCGTTTAAGATGAGAATGGGGCCGGAGGGATTTGAACCCCCGATCGACTGATATCTCCGGTGTGCGCCTCGGTCCTCCAGAGGGTCGTCATCGCGAGCGATGATCAGTCGGTCGCTCGGTATATCAGTCTGGAGTCTCGTCACCGGGCGCGTGGCCTCTGGAGTCAGTCGCCATGCCTGGCTTGGCCACAGCCCCTCGCCTGTGCGTACACGGATTCGCTGTAAAGGGGTTTCGATTCGGGAGACGACTATATCCGTCGAGCGCGAACCACGGATATGACCGACCACACCGTCCGGGTGCTCGACGACGGCGACGCGACGGAGCTCACGGCGACCGACGGCCAGAATCTGCGCGACCTCCTGCTCGACGCGGGCTTTGAGGTGTACGCACCGGCGGCGAAGGCGGCCAACTGCGGGGGGCGTGGTATCTGTGCTACTTGTGGCGTGCGCGTCCACACCGACGACGACGCCGCGCCGGCGGCCGACCACTGGCACGACAAGCTGGCTGCACGCTACGGCTATCCGCGACTCTCGTGTCAGCTGTCGGTGACGGAGCCGCTGGTGGTGGAAATCATCGAGAAGCGGTACTGGGGACAGCTGCTACCGCGGTAGCTACTCTTCGATATCCGACCACGGACACTCCTGGCACTTGTAGCCGGTGTAGAAGCTCGTCACGCTCGGCATGTAGCCGACTGCGAGGACGTTCTCGCCGCAGTCGGGACAGTCGAAGTTGGCGTCCTCGATGCCCTCGGCGTCCATGATTGAGTCGCCCTCGATACGTTCGGCGAGCTTCTTCGGCGTGACCATCCGGCCCTCGACGACGCGGTTGTCTGCCATACCCAAGGGTGCGGCCGGCGCGTCAAAGCGTTGTCGTCAGAGCCACGGGGCCTGCTCGTTCCCACCGGGGTCGGTCGGTGGCTCCTCGCCGTCGTCGGAGCTCTCGTCGTCCACGGGCATCGATTCGACCGCGCCCTGCGGATCGAGCGAGAGCAGGGAGGTGACCGCGAGCACCGCGAGTGCAAGCGGTACGTTCGCATCGATGAGTCCGAGGATATTCAGCGGGAGCACGCCGAGCGCGACCGCGCTGCCGAACCGGAAGCGGTCGATGTCGACGTTGCCACGGAGCCACGGGCCGAACAGCGCCGCACCGAGCGCGAAGACCACGCCGGCACCGGCCGCCGCCATCCCGCGGAACACGACCTCGGGGTTCGCGCTGAACGCCAGCTCGAAACTGTTGGGCTGGAACGAAGCGACTAAGCCGAGTCCGACGATGACGCCCGGCGAGGGGAGATACTCGCCGACCGTCGCGGAGGCCGTCTTGGCGGCGATTGCGAGGATGACGAGCGCGGCGAAGCGCTCGAACGTCGGGATGTCGAGCATGTTGGCGATGGTCGGTGCGAGTGCCGCCTCGGCTCCGGCGATGACGACGAGCGGGACTCCCACCAGTAGAATCGACTGAATCTGTTCGCGGCGGGTCCCCTCCATCTCGGCGAGGACGACGGCGAGGGTCGCCGAACCGCCGAAAACGAGCAGGCCGACCTCGATGATGCCGAGGGTGGTCGAGAGCGCACCAGCGAGGACGAGCGCCGGGAAGATACCGTCGACGAGCGGGAGACACATCACCGTCGCGAGCAGTCGCGTCCCTTTTCCTACCTGTTGCTCGAGCCGAATCGCGACCGGGTGTTTGGAGACGCTCATTCAGGGGTGATGGCGATACCCCGTCGCCGATGGGTGGTCTGCGTCGCGATAACCCGGTACGGGACCGAGCCAGTCGAACGCGAACCAGGCCGCTGTTCCGAACGTGCACTTTGTGTTCTTCGTGTCCACAGAGTTCTCACTCATTCCGGCAACACGAGCCACGTTGGAACATACGGCGTCCATACCCGAATGTACGCGCTATGTCACATAAGTATTGTGCAGAAATTGCCGTTTGTTGGATGTGGACCGTTCACAGAATAAAATCGTCCGATTTGTGTGGTGTGTTCACACACTTTGACTGTCGTAGCTCTCGGAATCCTTTTCCGACGAGCCTGCTCACCGTTTACATGGCGGACGACAACAGATTCTCGCAGAAGCTCACCGTACCAGAGGCGCTGACGTTCGACGACGTACTCCTTCGACCCAAAGAGTCACGCGTGGAACCCGACGCGGCCGACACCAGCACTCGGGTCTCCCGAAACGTCGAACTGAACGTTCCGGTCCTCTCGGCGGCGATGGACACCGTCAGCGAGGCACCCCTCGCGACGGAGATTGCTCGACAAGGTGGACTCGGCGTCATCCACCGCAGCATGAGCGTCGAGGAGACTGCGGAAGAAGTCACCGAGGTCAAGCGCGCGGATGAACTCATTATCCGTGACGTGGTCACCGCGTCTCCCGAGATGACCGTCGAGGAGGTCGACCAGCTGATGGGCCGGTCGGGCGTCTCGGGAGCCCCGGTCGTCGACGACGACAACGAGGTGCTCGGTATCATCTCCGGCACCGACATCCGGCCGTACATCGGCATCGCCGAGGACGACACCGTCCGCGAGGCGATGACCGACGAGGTCATCACGGCGACGGAGGGTATCGAGGCGCGGGAGGCTCTCGAACTGATGTACGAACACAAAATCGAGCGTATCCCGATTGTCGACGACGAGAATCGGCTCACGGGGCTCGTCACGATGAAGGGCATTCTCTCGCGGCGTGAGTACGACAACGCGGCGCGCGACGAGGACGGTAAGCTCCGTGTCGGCGTCGCCGTCGGCCCGTTCGAGACCGACCGTGCGACCGCCGCCGACGAGGCCGGGGCCGACATCATCTTCATCGACTGTGCGCACGCACACAACCTCAACGTGCTTGACTCCGCCCGCGACATCAAACAGGAAGTCGAGGCCGACGTGGTCGTCGGCAACATCGGGACGCGGGAGGCCGCCGAGGCGGCCGTGGACTTCGCAGACGGTCTGAAGGTCGGTATCGGTCCCGGCTCCATCTGTACGACCCGCGTCGTCTCGGGGGCGGGAATACCACAGATTACGGCCGTCGCCGAGGTCGCCGACGTGGCCACCCGCGAAGACGTGCCTGTCATCGCTGACGGTGGAATTCGCTACTCCGGTGACGCCATCAAGGCAATCGCCGCGGGCGCGGACGCGGTCATGCTCGGCTCCTACTTCGCCGGCACAGACGAAGCGCCCGGCCGCGTCATCACGATGCAGGGCAAGAAGTACAAGCAGTACCGCGGGATGGGCAGCGTCGGTGCGATGAGCGAGGGAGGCGGCGACCGCTATCTTAAGGACGCCGACGAGGACGAGGAGTTCGTCCCCGAAGGCGTTGAGGCAGCTACGCCGTACAAAGGTTCGCTCGAATCAGAGCTTCACCAGCTCGTCGGCGGAATGCGATCGGGGATGGGCTACGTCGGCGCGGAGACGATTCCCGGATTCAAAGAGCGCGCCGAGTTCGTTCGCGTCTCCTCAGCCGGCCAGACGGAGGGCCACCCACACGACGTGATGATTACGGACGAGGCACCGAACTACTCCCCACAGGAGTAATCGGGCAAAATATCGTAGATTTATCACAACGACCATCGAACTAGTCGATGATGTACGACCGCATTCTACTGTCGACCGACGGGACGACCGCCTCGACGGCGGCTGAGACACACGCACTCGAACTCGCGAGCGCGACCGGCGCAGAGCTCCACGCACTCTACGTTGTCGACGAGGACGTGGTTACGGCCTACAGCGGGGACGAGTACGTCGACGAGGCCGAAGGCCCCGAACACGGGCTGGAGGAAGAGGCCAAGAAGGCCCTCGGTTCGCTCCGCGACCGAGCCGCAGAGATGGGTGTCGACATCGAGACGGCCACTCGGCAGGGACAGCCCGCCGAGACCATCGTCTCGTACGCCGACGACACCGACGTGGACCTGCTCGTGCTCGGGACCAAGCGGCGAGCAGACGAGTATCGGACGCTGCTCGGCAGTGTGACCGACCGCGTGCTCCGGTTGACCACTCGCCCGGCGACCGTGGTGAAGACCGAAGTGACCGAGTAAGCAGACTCGAAGCTGCCCACCGGCGGCGCGCGTGCCGCTTCCCGATGTCCGAGACGCATACAACAGCTGAAATCTATAGCCCTGGAATCGACTACAGCGTAAACCCACAGCCGGGATTATTCTTGCAGTTACGGACAAACAGCTATAGTTTTACATAGCTCCGGTTGTGAGATGTGATATGGAGTATCACGACTCTGCGAAAGCGAAGGAAGTGGCGGGCCGCGTCGAGGATTTCATGGAAGAGGTCGTCCTCCCGCGAGAACGGGAGGCCCTCCGTACGGGCGAACTCATCTCCGAGGACGAGCTCCACGAGACGTGGGAACTCGCCAAGGAACGTGACCTGTTCGCGCCGCAGGTGAGCGAGGAGTACGGCGGACAGGGGCTGGAGTTCAGCGACATGCTGCCCTCCTTCGAGCAGGTCGGCCGCTCGCTGTGGGGTGCCCTCGCCATCCGCGCGAACGCGCCACAGGAGGGGAACATGCACACGCTGGAGATGGCGGGAACCGAGGAACAAAAAGAAGAGTACCTCCGCCCGCTCGTGCAGGGCGAACTCCAGTCGGCCTTCTCGATGACGGAGCCGACGCGGGGTGGCGGCTCCGACCCGAAGATGCTCCGTACCACAGCCATCAAAGACGGCGACGAGTACGTCATCAACGGCCACAAGTGGTGGTCCTCGGACGGTTACAACGCCGACTTCCTGCTCGTGATGGCACGGACGGACCTCGACGCCCACCCGTACGAGGGCACCTCCATCATCCTCGTGCCGACGGACACCGAGGGTGTCGACATCGTTCGGAACGTCCCACACCTCGGCGGTCACGGCATCGTCGACGTGTCGCTCGGCCACGCCGAAATCAAGTTCGACAACGTCCGCGTCCCCGAGGAGAACCTCCTGGGCGAGGAAAATGAGGGATTCCGGCTCGCACAGCTCCGACTCGGCGGCGGTCGCCTCACTCATTGTATGCGCTACTCAGGGATGGCGGAGCGCGCGCTCAACATCTCGAAGGCGTATCTCCAGAAGCGTGAGGCGTTCGACGAGCCGCTCGCGGAAAAGCAGGCACTGCGCCACCGCATCGCGACCGCCGAGACTGAACTCCACGCCGCGCGTACAATGGTCCGCCACGCCGCGCGCGAACTCGACGAGAGCGACGCCCGCATTGAGGTCGCCATGTCGAAGATGTTCACCGCCAACGTGACGAACGAGGTCATGGACCTCGCCGTCCAGTGTCTCGGCGGCAACGGCATCGGAAAGGACCTGCCCGTCGCGCACTTCTACGAGGCCGTCCGCGCGTTCCGCATCGTCGACGGAGCAGACGAGGTCCACCGCCGCTCTATCGCCCGCCACGCCTTCGAGGACGTGGACGACAGCGACATGGAGAACGTCCTGGAGTTCGACCCCGACCTCGACAAGACGGTCTAAGACGCCACAAGCCCGACACAGCCCGAGCGGCCGTCGACAACTCTCCACGACGCTCGTTTTTATTCTGGGGCCGCGACACCGCTGGCGAACGACATCACTGCGACACCCGTCGCTCGTGCGTATAATCGACTGAAGACGAATCAGATCAGTTTAGGGACGACTCTGGCCGTTCGCGTTCGCTCACAGCACGGAGAGACGGGCCGAAAGGGATTTGAACCCTTGACCGACTGGTTAAGAGCCAGTCGCTCTGCCGGGCTGAGCTATCGGCCCCGACAACACCTCGTAACGACGGCCGGGGGATATACCTTGCGTTTCGGTCCACCGCCGCGCCGTCGCACGGTTCCCGCGTGACTCGGGCAGAGGTGGGAAGTTAAGTGAGAGGACGACCCAACGCGGGTATGAGCACCGGTATCTCGATGGCGTCGATGTCTACCTACGCAATCTTGGGCTGTGGGAGCGTCGGCCACGCCGTCGCGGAGGCGCTCGTCGGCGAGGAAAAAGACGTTCTCATCCTCGACCGCGACGAGGGCCGCGTCGAGGCGCTCCGCGACCAGGACCTCAACGCCCGGGTCGGTGACATCTCCGACCCCGAGACCGCCGAGACGGTCGCCGACCGCGACGTGATTCTCATCCTCTCGTCGGACGTGGACGCCAACCGCGCCGCCGTCGAGAACATCCGCGAACACGGCAGCGACCACTTCATCGTCGTCCGCGCCTCCGACCCCGTGACCGCCGACGAACTCACCGAACTCGGCGTCGACACGGTCATCAATCCGTCGGCTGTCATCGCAGACTCCGCGCTGCGGGCATTGGAGACCGGCGAACTGGAGTACAAGACAGAACAGCTCGCGAACGTCATCGACCAGACCGACCGGCGGATGGCGATTCTCACCCACCGGTCGCCCGACCCCGACTCCATCGCGAGCGCCGTGGCGCTGAAGGCCATCGCGGAGGCTCGCGGCGTCGAGGCGGATATCCTCTACGACGGCGAAATCGGCCACCAGGAGAATCGTGCGTTCGTGAATCTCTTCGGTATCGACCTGACGCCGCTGTCCGAGGTCAGTCTCGACACCTACGACACGCTGGCGTTAGTCGACCACGCGAAGGCCTCCGAGCCGGCGGTCGAGGGCGACGTAGAAATCTTCATCGACCACTTCGAGCCGGAGATCGAGTACGACCCGACGTTCATCGACGTGCGACCGAACGTTTCGTCCACCTCGACGATTCTCACGAAGTACATCCAAGAGTTCGACCTGAATCTTCAGGAGGACGTGGCGACGGCGCTGTTGTACGGGATTCGCGCCGAGACGCTGGACTTCAAGCGCGACACGACGCCGGCGGACCTGACGGCCGCGGCGTATCTCTACCCGTTCGCGAACCACGACACGCTCGAACAGGTGGAGTCGCCGTCGATGAGTCCCGAGACGCTCGACGTACTCGCGGAGGCGATTCGCAACCGCGACGTGCAGGGGAGCCACCTCGTCTCGAACGCGGGGTTCATCCGGAACCGGGAGGCGCTTTCCGAGGCCGCCCAACATCTCCTGAACCTGGAAGGCATCACGACGACCGCGGTGTTCGCGATTGCCGACGATACCATCTATCTCGCCGCGCGCTCGAAGGATATCCGGATGAACATCGGCTCCGTGCTCGCCGACGCGTTCGGCGACAGCGGCGACGTGGTCGGCCACTCGACAGACGCGACCGTCGAGATTCCGCTCGGCATCTTCACCGGCATCGAGACGACCGAGGAGAACCAAGAGACCCTGCTGTCGCTCGTTCGTGAAGCCGTCAAGACGAAGCTGTTCGCGGCGATGGGCGTCGAATCGTCGAGTGGGGAGTCGACGAACAACGCCTGAGCTACGCGACTGCCTGCGCGTCGTCGTCGGTGTTTTTCATCCGCTCGATGATGTCGTTGATCAAAATCACGTCGCCGACCGACCGGACCCACCGGTAGGGGATGATGACACCGTTGGCTCCCGCCGCGCGCCCGTGAAACAGGTCGTGGTTCAGCGAGCCGAGCGCGAGACCGGTGACGGTCTCAGTGTCGAGGTCGAGCCGAAGGTCCTCAACCTGTCCGACGAACACGCCGTTGTTCGAGTACACCTCGCGGCCGACGAGGGATGTAATCTCCTGTGGAACGTCCTCGTTCATACCGCCAGCAACAGGGGCCGTTTCCTTAACGCTGCCGACGCGTCTGACGGCCGTCTCACGACGAGACGCGGGAGTCTCCGGCCGGCCACGCCGTCGTCTCGGCCCAGTAGCGCTCGAACAGTTCGGTCGCGAACGCGACCGCCTCTGGGCGTTCGTTGACGAGATAGCCGTTGAGTCCCTCCGTCCCGTAGACGAGCAAGGAGAGATACTCCGTGTCACCGACTCGCGACAGTGTGAAGGAAAAGGGCGGTCGCTGGTCGAGTTCGCGAAGGGTCAGCCCGCCGGCGGCAATCATCTCTCGTGCCGTCTCGCCGTGGTTCGTTGCGACGCGCTCTGCGACCGACGGGCTCAGTCCGGCCCGCAGCGTCAACTCACCGTTGAGCACCTGCTCTCTGTAGGCGTCGATGAACCGCGGAGCGACGGTCGTCGCGAGCAGGTCAACTTCGTCGGCGCGGCGAATCATCTCGACGTGTCGCTCCATCGGCCGGTACGGCGCGGTCGACTCAGGATACGTCACCGTGGATCCGACGATGACCTCCGGAGGGAGCTCCGTATCGGCGGGGAGCGACGAGAGCAACCGCTGGGCCGTGGCCAGCGACTCCGCGCGCTCGCTGAACGAGCGGAACTCCTCGTAGAGGAGCCGGCCGGTGAGCGTGAATCCGTACCCGCCCTGCTGGCGTTTGACCATCCCGGCCGTTGCCAGCGTCCGCACCGACCGGTCTACGGTCGAACGCGAGATATCGAGCGTCTCGGCGAGCGTCGTCTTCGACCGTGTCCCGCCGTGGAGCTGTTCGAGCAGTTGCTCCCGGCGGGCAAACAGCGGGAGGATTTCGGTCACCACCGGCATCAAATGTTTCTCCGGTGGAATATTCAAAAGCGTTCTGTCCCTCGTCTATTTTAACTAGGGGAAGGATTTATTAACTAATACCAGATACCGGAAAGCGCACCGTCAGATAGGGTAAATACATCCGAGTCTGAGTTGGTTCATGCCGGGATGCCTCTGACACATCCGGCGTGGGGCGGTGTTTGCCCGACACCGCTTACCCGACTCGGCTGCCGTCGCCGAGTCGGTACAACGCGGTTTCGCTGCGTCGTTATCCCGACATCCACGAGTCGTCGACCAGCGTCTCCGGTGTCTCACCGTCGAGAAACGCGACGACGGCGTCTGCGATCGTGGCCGCACACTCCTGTATCGCCTGCTCCGAGTACCACCCGGCGTGTGGCGTATAGACGACGTTCGGATGGTCGGTCGGGAGCGTCTCGGGAGGCTCGGCCGATAGCACATCGAGTCCGGCCCCGCCGATATCACCGGCGTCGAGTGCCCCGGCCAGCGCCTCCTCGTCGACGACGACGCCGCGTCCGGTGTTGACGACGATCCCGTCGTCGGGCATCGCCGAGAAGGCGGTTCCGTCGACGAGACCCTCGGTTTCCGGCGTCAACGGCGCATGCACCGAGAGCACGTCCGACTCGCGGCACAACTGGTCGAACGCCACGAGGTCGACATCGCGGGCGGCAGCCACAGATTCATGCACGTAGGGGTCGTACGCGAGCAGTTCGCAGTCGAAGCCCGATAGTAGGTCGGCAAACCGCTGTGCGATTTTCCCGAACGACACCATGCCGACCGTCACGGTCGAGAGCCGTCGTATCGGTTGCTCGCGACGCGCCCATCCGCCTGCCCGCACCTGCTCGTCGTAGGGGCGGAGCTGTCGCCACGTCGAGAGTAGTAACGACAGCGGCTGGGTCGCCACCTCCTCGAGACAGTACTCCGGGGCGTTCGCCACCGGAATCTCCAGTTCGCGGGCGGTCGCGATGTCGATGTTGTCGACGCCGATACCGGCACGCACGACGAGTCCGGGATTCGCTTCCCGGAGCAGAGGCTCTGTCACCTGCGTCCCGGCGTCAACGACCAGTGCCGTCGCGCCGGCGACCCCACTCGCGAGGTCCGCCTCCCGGGCTGCGTCCAGTATCTCGACGGTGACTTCGTGGCCGCCCCAGCCGGCGTCAGCGAGCACGTCAGCCGTCTTTGCGTCCGTCGAAACGACCCGGTAGCCCATGCCCGTGCGTTCGGCGTCTCCTCACTTAATCTCGGTCGAAGCGGCGAACCGGAGGGCTACGACTCGGCTATCGCAGCCCGTTCACCACCCGACAGCGACGCCAGTTCGTCCGGTGTGAGTTCGAACACCGCCTGGGGCGTCCCGGCGGCCGCCCAGATTTCGTCGAACTCGAACAGCGTCTCGTCGATGACGACCGGCACCGGCGTCTCGTGACAAAACGGCGGCACGCCGCCGATAGACCAGCCGGCCGTCTCGCGAACCTCGTCGGCGTCGGCCATCGACACGTGCTCGACGCCGAGCACCTCGGCTGCCAGGCTCATGTCCACCCGGTTCGCGCCGCTGGTCACGACGACCGCCAGCCCGTCTTCGGTTTCGACGACGATAGACGAGGCAATCTGTCCCACCGCACAGCCGACCGCCTCGGCCGCGTCTGCTGCGGTCTTGGTTCCGGCCGGAAACTCCTCGATGTCGGGGTCGAAGTCGTACCGGTCGCGTGCGATTTCGCTGAACTCCGTGGCGCGCGTGTGCATATTGCGGTGCTTTAGCCCCGTCGGCTTGTAGCTACTGGCTGCCGGCGTCTCCTCGCTCCGTGAGCCGCCCCTCGTACTTGCCAATCGCAGTGTCGAGCGCTTCGCCGGCGTCCACGTCCAGCTCTTCACACAGCGCGAGGAGCGCAAACAGCGTATCGCCGAGTTCGTCCTCTTTCACCGACAGCGCGTCCGGCGTTGTGCCGTATTCGCTGGACTCGGTCGCATCCGCCGCCAGTTCGCCCACCTCAGCCGAGAGGTCGAGCAGCCGGTAGGCAGGCGGACATGAGAGGTCGTGCTCGTCGACGAACCGCGCAACGCGGGCTTGTTCGTCCATATCTCGTGGCCCGGCCCGCGGCTACCGAAGCTTTCGGTTTCGTCGCGTTGCTCCTCCCCGTTCGAATACCGCGGCTCCGTTCCACTCAGCCGCTCTTTTGTCCGCGTGTCGCTCTGGGAGGCCCCGCTTCACTCGGCCTCTCGCTTCTCACGGGTCGTCGCGCTGCTCCTCCCCGTTCGAGTCCCGCGGCTTCGCTTCACTCAGCCGCTCTCTTCTCAAACATCGCTTCCGCCGTCCACTGGACGACCGGCTCCCCGTCCACGAAGCCGGTGAGTCGACTCGTCACCGTCCCGACCGGCCCTTTGCCGGGATCCGTCTCGATGACCTCCGACTCACAGGTGAGCGTATCGCCCGGCCGGACCGGACGAATCCACTTCAGCTCGCGAATCCCACGCGCACCGGCGCTTGCCGACTCCGAGAGGTGATTGTCGACGAGCATCCGCATACACGCCGAGGCGGTGTGCCAGCCCGACGCGATGAGTCCACCGAACTGCGACTCCTGTGCCGCCTCCTCGTCGGTGTGGAACGGCTGCGGGTCGTACTGGTTCGCGAACTCCAGTATCTCCTCGCGGGTCATCGTGTACTCGCCGAACTCGCGCACGTCACCTTCCGCCATGTCCTCGAAATACTGCATACGCTCTCCTCTCTTGTCACCTACCTAACGGTGTCGACAGCGACGAAATGCACAACCTGACGGCTCGCCTACCGCGAGTATGGACTCACTCGCGCCGTTCGACGACGAGGTCATAGAGCAGACCGCAGCCGATGTCGGTCTCGACGCCGCGACCCTTCGAGACCGACTCGTCGACCACTACGACCACGCCGCCACCACTCCCGGCATCGACGAGTTGGTGATGGAGTGGCGGCGGTTTCTCCCCTACGAGCCGCTGGTCGAGCGAACCGGCGACGCCTACGTACTCGCCGTCGAGTCGTCGATTTGGACGGAGTTCGGCCAGCAGCTGTCGCTGTCGGACACGGAGCTTCGGGCGATAAAGACGGTTCACGACGCACAGGCGCGCCGTGTCGTCGACGGGACAAACTTCGACGGCTACGACGCGATGGTGTTGTGGCGTTAGGGCGCCTCGGTCACGTCGTCGGGCAGCGCCTCCGCGACCGCGTCGGCGTCCACGTCGACGTCCTCGAACTTCTCGCGGAACCGCTCCATCACGAGATAGTACGCGAGCAGTCCAGCGACGAGAAACGCCGCCGCACCCTTCACGCCGTACTCGTCGTAGCTCCACTTCAGTCCAGCCCACGCCAGTGCGTACACTTCTGCCATACCGGTCGTACGAACAGCCGCGACATAACTTCACGGGGGCTAAGCCGACGCCGCCGACAGCCGAGATATGGACCCGACCGTCGCTGCCTGCCAAATTGAGGTGGCAGACCTCGCCCCCGAGACGAACGTCGCGACCGTGGTCGACCGACTCGCCGACCTCGACGACCGAGTTGAAGCCGTCACTCGCGCTTGAATCTCCGATATTCGACCGTCTGCGCGCACACGCGGACGAGACCGAAACCGCCGTCCTCGTCGGCTGTATCGAACAGCGGGGCGGCGAGTACCACAACACCCCCGCGTACATCACCCCGGGCGGTGAGCTGACGCCGTACCGAAAACGGAACCTCTGGGGCAGCGAGTCCGAACGGCTCACGCCCGGCGAGGAGCGGGTCGTCGTCGACACGCCCGCCGGTCGGACGGGGCTGCTCACCTGTTACGATTTGAACTTCGTCCACGAGAGCGCCGCCTTCCTCGATGCTGGCGTCGACGCGCTGTTCGTCTCGGGCGCGTGGCCGTCGACCCACGCCGCGAACTGGCGACTGCTCGCCCGTGCTCGCGCGCTCGACGGCGTTCGCTGGGTCGTCGCCTGTGGCCGGACCGGTCGCAAGGAGGTGGCGGACGCCCGCTTGAGCGAGTACGCCGGGCGCTCGCTGGTCGTCAGACCGGACGGCGTCGTCGCCGGCGAACTCGCCTACGAGCCGGATACGCTCGTCCGCACGCTCGACACGGGCGTACTGGACTCCCAGCGCGACATCGTCGGCGTCTCCGTCAGTTCGGAGTGAATCTCCCTGGGCCAACGGCGGACCTTTAGTTCTGCTTGCCCAACCCTCGGCTATGAGCGACGCCGAGGACGACCTCTCGCCGACCGTGCGGGAACTCGCCGACCGACTCCGTGAATTTCGCGACCGCGCCGACGCGAGCGACGGGGTGCTCCAGTTCACCGAGCGGTACGCCATCCCGACGGCGATTGCCGGCTTGGAAGCCAACATCCGGGCGCTGGAGGCACTCGCGGGCGCAATTCGACTGCTCCAGGGCACGGAGGAGACGACCGCCCGCGCCCGGGCGCGCCGTGAGGCCGCCGTCGAGACGGTCGACCGCGCCGTCGAGGACGTGACCGCCGCGCTCCGTGGTGATCCGACCGATCCCGAGGCCCGCGAACTGCTCCAGGAAGTGCGTGACCTCCGGGCCGAGATTCGCGACCGCGTCGACGGGCGTCTCCCGGCCGAGGAGACAGAGGAGGCTGGCGACCCCGAGCAGACGCCCATCGGGGAGGGAGTACAGATACCAGTCACCGACGCGACCGCGAGCGAGGGGGGTGAAGACGGGACCAATATTGACGTGGAGGGAGAGCTAGAGACGATTCGCGACGAGGTCGCGGACGAACGGACGGTGTTCGACGACTACGACGGGGAGAACCGGTAACCGTCCCACGCCTGACTCGCCGGCTCGCGAATCCCGGCCTCGGGGTCTCGGAGCTCTTCGGTGTAGGTCGGCTCGACGCGGTCACCGATTTCTACGTCGCCGTCGACCTGCCCGAGCAGTCGCACGTCGTGCTCCTCGAACTCGACGATTGCGAGGGTGTTCGGCTCGCGCACGCCCGGCGGCGTGGCGTAGGACGTCGTCCACGTCACGACCGTCGCCGCTTCGTCGGCGAGGTCGACCGTCTCGGGTTGTGGTTCGCCACACTCCGGACAGCGCGGGTGCGGGGGACACGAGAGGTGGCCGTTCGGACAGCAGCCGGCGTCGAGACTCATGCGCCCACCTCGAAGATGGCCGTCGTGACGCAGTTCCCGAAGCCACCGACGTTGCAGGCGAGTCCGACCTCGGCATCGACCTGTCGTTTCCCCGCCTGCCCGGTGAGCTGTTGGTAAATCTCGTACCCCTGTGCGACGCCCGACGCACCGAGGGGGTGGCCCTTCGATTTGAGCCCGCCGGAGGTGTTGATCGGGAGGTCGCCGTCGCGGGCGGTCGTCCCGTCCATCGCGTCTTCCCACGCGTGACCCTTCCGTGCGAAGCCGAGGTCCTCGTACTGGAGGAACTCGAGGATGGTGAACATGTCATGAAGCTCTGCTACGTCGACGTCCTCGGGTGCAAGCCCAGCCTGTTCGAAGGCGCGTTCGCCGGACTTCACGACGCCGTTCATCCTCGTTGGGTCCGGGCGCTCGTGGACGACGTGGGTGTCGGTCGCGCCGGCGACGCCGGCCACGCGCACATAGTCGTCGGTGTACTCTTCGGCCACGTCGACCGGGCAAAACAGGAGCGCGGCCGAACCGTCGGTGATGGGACAGAAGTCGTAGAGTCGGAGCGGGTCGGCGACGAGCGGCGAGTCGAGGGCGGTCTCCCGGTCGATTTCCTTGCGGAACTGCGCGTGTGGATTGTCGACGCCGTTGGCGTGGTTCTTGACGGCCACCTCGGCGAGCGCCTCGCGGGGGGCGTCGTACTGGTCGAGGTACGCGCGTGCGGTCAGTCCCGCAAAGGAGGGGAGCGTGACGCCGTGTTTGTACTCCGCCGGGTGGGTGAGTGAGGCGATTACGTCCGTCGCCTCGCCGGTCGTGCGATGTGTCATCTTCTCACCGCCGACGAGCAGGGTGAGGTCGCTCGCGCCGGAGGCAATCGACTGCCACGCGGCGTAGATGCCCGCGCCGCCGGAGGAAGACGTCTGGTCGACGCGCTGGGTGTAAGCTCCGAGCGCGCCGATGTCGTGTGCCAGTGCGTTCGGGACGCCGGTCTGTCCTTCGAACTCGCCGCTCGCCATGTTCGAGACGTACAGGTGGTCGAGCGCGTCGGCACGGACCCCCGTGTCGTCGAGACAGTCGGTCGCGGCCTCGGCGAGGAGGTCACACACCCAGCCGCCGCGCTCGCCGAACTGCGTCATCGACGCGCCGATAATCGCTACGTCGGTCATACCAGCCACTCTCGTGGACCTGTGGTAACGTTTCGGGTCGGGCTACTCGCCGGTGAGGATGAGTGTGACCGCGGCGAGCAGACAGCCGGCGAGGCCGGCAAACGCGATGGTATAGTTGGCTCGTCCGGCGACGAAGCCGACCGCTGTCGGCCCGAGCGAGCCGAGTCCGATGTAGAGCGAGCGCATCCCGCCGAGGTCGCCGGCCATGCTTTCGGTCGGGAAGGTGTCCATCAGATACGCCTACATAACCGGTGGATACGACATCAGCCCGGCGGCGAAGACGACGACGCCGACCGTCACGGCGAGTTCACTCGACGCGAGGACGACGCCAGTGAGCGCGACCGCAGCGAGCAGGAGCGCGGCCGGCGCGAGCCGGTCCCGTCTGACCCGGTCGCCCAGCCCGCCGGCCACGGGTTTGACGGCCGCGCCGACGACGAACAGCGTCCCGAAGCTCGCGGTCGCGATGGCCGGAGAGAACGACTTCGACCGCCGGAGAAACGTCGGCAGCAGTCCCGTCGCAGCCTGCCACGTGAACGCGTACAGCGCGTACGCCAGTATCAGCCGCCGAGTCCCCGGGTCCCCGAGCAGTCGCCGGGCGGTCGCCCCGACTTCAAGCTCGACCGATTCGACGTGGTACCCCTCGCGGCTCCAGGCGTGTAACGCGAGCGCGACACAGAGGAGAACGGCCGCGACTGGGAGAAATGCCCCGCGCCACGAGGCAACGGCGAGGGTCACGACGGCAAGCCCGGCCGCGATGACGCCACCAACGTCGCCGGAGGCCGTGTGAAGCCCGAACGCCTGTCCACGGCGCTCGACGTAGAGGTCGGAGACGAGTCCGCGTGCGGGCGTCGGATACAGCCCCGCGCCGAAGCCGACGAGTACAGCGCCGGCGAGTAAGACGAGATACGTGGGTGCGCCAGCAAAGGCCAGGAAGCCGACGGCGATGACACAGAGACCGGCGACGAGCAGCGTGGTGCGGGTGAGTGCGTCCGACAGCCGCCCGCTCGGATACTGGAGGCAGGCGTAGACGAACCAGATTGTCGTAACGGTCAACCCCTCTTGGGTCGGCGAGAGCCGGAACTGGCCGCTAATCTCGGGGAGCAGCGGCGAGACGACGAGTCTGCCAGCCTGAATGAAGGCCCAACCGACAGACACCGCGAGCAGCAGGCGACCGCTGTAGCCGCCGACCAGTCGTTCTTCGGTCACACTCACACACGCGCCGACGGGCGGGCTTGAACCCGCTCGTTCGCGCTTGTTAGGGGAGCCTAAACATCGACACGCTTTAGGAAGGCCTAAACTACGTGTCGGGTATGACGGACACCTGCGTAATCGTCCCGACGATTCGGGAATGGGAGTGCATCCGCGAGTACGTCGCAAATGCCCGCGAGTACGGCCATGAGGACCGGTTGTTCTTCCTGGTCGTTACCGAGGAGTTCTGTGACACCGACGCGATGGAGGCGATGCTGGACGACCTCGACGTGGCGGGGGCAGTGTACGACGGCAGCGACCGCGAGGCGTGGTACGACGACCACGGCATGAGCGACTACGGCCACGTCGTGCCGGCCGCCTCCCACGCCGAGACCTCCTTCGGACTCCTCTACATGTGGGAAGGCGACTTCGAGTTCGGCTTCTTCATCGACGACGACACACTCCCCCACGACACCGACTTCTTCGGCGGCCACTACGAGAACCTCGACCGCTCGGGCGAGATTCGAGAGGTCAGCTCCGATGAGCGGTGGGTGAACGTCCTCTATCAGAACGCCGACGACCACGATCTCTACCCGCGTGGCTACCCCTACGCCGCGATGGGCGAGACGATCGCGGAGTCGACGACGCAGCTTACCGAGGGCGAGGTCGTCGCCTCACAGGGGCTGTGGACGAACGTCCCGGACCTCGACGCCATCCGCATCCTGATGGACGGTGACCTCGAAGGGCTGGCACAGACCCGACTCGACGCCGACGACTACAGCGAGGACTTCGTCGCCGCCGAGGACAACTACCTCACCGTCTGCTCGATGAACCTCGCGTTCCGCCGGCGGGTCGTCCCGGCCTTCTACCAGCTGCCGATGGACGACAACGAGTGGGACGTGGGCCGGTTCGACGACATCTGGTCGGGCGTCTTCCTCAAGCGGGCGGCCGACATCCTCGGCGACAGCGTGGTGACGGGAACGCCGCTGTGTGAGCACAACAAGGCCCCGCGGTCGACGTTCGACGACCTCAACAACGAGGTCCCGGCGCTCGAACTCAACGAACACGTCTGGGAGGAGGTCGACGCCGCGGGAGCCGGCGCCGAGAGCTACCGGGAGGCGTTCGCCGCGATGGCGGACCGACTCGCGGCCACGGAGTACGACCAGTGGACCAACGGCGAGTTCCTCAACTTCGTCGGCGAACACATGCGCGACTGGCTCGCAGCCCTCGACGCGCTCGAATCCGACGGTCGCCGCACCCCGGAGGTGGCCGCCGATGACTGAACGCGAATCGACACGGTTTTCCGATTTAGGGTCCCCAAAATCAGATATGAACGACTCGACCCGACGCCGATATCTCGCCGGACTCGGTACCGCGGTGACTGCCGGGCTGGCCGGCTGTAACAGTCTGCTCGGTGGCGACAACGGCGAAAGCCCGTCACAGCAGGTCGAAGTCCCTGCGCTCACCCAGCTTCGCGGCTCCGGCTCAATCGTCGAGGGCCGCCCACAGCCGGAGGGCACTTCCATCAACGACCTCCCGAATCTCTCGGGGGAGTTGAGTCTGTATCTCGGCGGCGGCGAGGGAGGTATCTACCGCGAGTTCGTCGAGATTCTCGAGCAGGCGTACCCCGAGTTCACCGTTTTGCCGACGACGAACACCTCCTCGACGCTCGCTCAACAGATTGTCGAGGAGGTCGACAGCGGGGCCTCGCGTGCGGACGTGTTCTGGTCTATCGACGCGAGTTCGCTCGCGTACGTCACCCAAAACGACGCCGTCGAGTTACTTCCCGAAGAGGTGACGGCTCCGGTTCCGGATTCCTTCACCGGCCCGGACAACGCGTGGGTGGGAATCGCGGGCCGCGCTCGCGCGATTCCGTACAACACGAACGAACTCTCCGACGACGACATCCCGAATAAGGTCGCCGAGTTCCCGGAGACGCCGGCGCTCCAAGGGACGATGGGCTGGGCTCCGACCTACGGCGCGTTCAAGTCGTTCATCACGGCGATGCGACTGCTGCGCGGCGAGGACGCCACGCGTCAGTGGCTCGTCGACATGCGCGAGGCCGGCACCGAGCGCTACGGCAACGAGTACGTCGTCTCCCAGCAGGTGGCCGACGGCGCACTCTCGGCCGGCTTCGCGAACCACTACTACGCGCTGCGCGTGCAAAACCAGCGCCCGGACGCACCGATCGACCTCGCGTTCACGGAGGGTGACGCCGGTGCGCTCGTCAACGTCGCCGGGGCGACCCGGATTCAGGGGACCGGCAACGCCGACCTCGCCGACCTGTTCATCCGGCACCTGCTCACTGCGGAAGCACAGGAGTTCTTCGCGACTCGAAGCTTCGCGTACCCGATGATCGACGGCGTCCGACCCGTCGGTGACCTGCCGCTGGTCAGCGAGCTGAACCCGCCCGAAATCGACCTCTCCGAGCTGTCGGACCTGGAGTCGACCCTCGACCTGATGGAGGAGGCCGGCGTCTCCGGATGAGCGCCCCCGACTGGCCGGCCCCGATTACCGACCGCCTCGACGGCTCCGGTGACCTCGGTGGCCGGACAGTCACTGCCATCGCAGTCCTGCTCGCGTTCCTCCTCGTCGTCCCGCTCGCGTGGTTGTTCATCCAGACCGCGACGCTCGGCGACCAGATTCCCGCACTGCTCACCTCGGCGACGACGCTTGCCGTCCTCGGGCGGAGTGTCGCACTCGTCGCGGCCGTCACGGGTGCGAGCATCCTCGTCGGCGTTCCCCTTGCCGTGTTGACGGTCCAGTCGAATCTCCCGTTCAAGCGCTTCTGGACCGTCGCCGCGGCGCTTCCGCTCGCTGTCCCCAGCTACCTCGGGGCCTTCGCGTTCATCTCGGCGTTCGGCCCCCGCGGTGCCTTCGTCGACCTGCTTGCTCCCCTCGGCATCGAGAAGATTCCCTCGGTGTTCGGCTTTTGGGGTGCAGTGTTCGTCCTCACCATCTACACCTACCCGTACGTGTTCCTGACGACGCGCGCGTCGCTGCTCTCGCTCGACGCCTCGCTCGTCGAGGCGGCGCGAACCCTCAACGCCGGCCGGTTCGAGGCGTTCCGGCGGGTGACGCTTCCACAGATTGCGCCGGGAATCGCTGCCGGCGCGTTGCTGGTCGCGCTGTACGCGCTGGCCGACTTCGGGACGCCGGCGTTCATGCGCGTGCAGGTGTTCACGCAGTTCATCTACAGCCGGTTCGACGCCTTTCAGCAGGGGTACGCCGCCCTGCTGTCGCTCCAACTGCTCGCCGTCACGGCCGTCGTGCTCTTTCTCGAATCGAGAATTGGGGCCGACGACGACGGGGCCTACGAAAGCCGCGGCAACCGCGGCAAGTTCGGCTTCGACCTCGGCGTGTTCCGCTACCCGGCCATGCTACTGCCAGCTGGTATTGGTCTCCTCGCTGTCGGTCTCCCCATCGGTATCTTCACCGCGTGGCTGTTCCGGCCCGGCACCGGACTCGCCTCCGACGGGATGGCCTTCGAGTGGGCGTTCGCAGCCAACTCCGTGCAGGTCGCGGTGCTCGCGGCGGTCGCCTCGCTCGTCGTCGCGCTCCCCATCGGGCTGCGGGGTGCAAACGCCGACTCCCGGCTCTCGCGGCTGGCGGAACGTGCGCCGTACGTCGGCTACGCGACCCCAGGAATCGTCCTCGCGCTCGCACTGTTGTGGTTCACCCTCGACGTTGCACCGGTCGTCTACCGGAACTACGGGATTCCACTGCTCGTGTTCGCCTACGTGGTCCGCTTCTCCTCGCAGGCGGTCGGCTCGATACGCACCTCGGTCCTCCAAGTGGACAGCCGACTCCACGAGGCGGCCCGAACCCTCGGCCGGTCGCGGCTCCAGACGTTCCGGGCCGTGACCCTCCCGCTCATCGTCCCCGGTGTCGCGACGGGCGCAGCGCTCGTTTTTCTCACCACGATGAAGGAACTGCCGGCCACGCTCATGCTTCGACCGCTCGGCTTCGAAACGCTCGTCACCCACATCTGGAGCGTGCGCGAGACCGGCGCGTACGGGCAGGCGGCGATTCCGGCGCTCGTGCTCGTCGTCATCTCCGCGCTCTCGATGGGGGTCATCCTCCACCAGGAGCAGCGAACGTAGATGCGCGACCCCAGAGTCACCCTCCGCGAGCGTCCTGTTCTCGCCGCCACAGTCGCAGTCGTCGTCCTCGGTGCCATCGGCGTTTGGGTCGTTGCGAACACCGTCTTCCCGTATCACTCTCTCAACCACGACGAAGGGGTGTATCTCCAACAGGCCGCGATGTTGTTGGACGGGAAGGTCTGGCTTCAGCCGCCGATTGACGGGCTGTTCCGGCCGTGGTTCTTCATCGAGAGCGAGAACGGACTCTACTCCAAGTACGCACCGGTTCCAGCGGCGATGTTCGCCGTCGGCGAACTGCTCGGCGGCTACCGACTCGCACTCGTCGGCATCGGCGGGGGAATCCTCCTCCTCACGGCAGCGGTCGTTCGCGAGGTGTTCGACGCACGCGCGGGGTTGCTCGCGGCGATATTCGTCGGGCTGTCGCCGCTGTTCGTCATCGACGCGTCGGTGTTTCTTCCGTACGCGCCGACCACGCTGTTGAATCTCGCCTTCGCGTACGGTTATCTGCGCGCCGACCGCACCGGAAGTCTCCGGAGTGGCGCCGCCGCGGGCGCGGCAATCGGACTGGCGTTCTTCGCCCGCCCGTTCACGGCCGTCCTCTTTGCGACGCCGTTCATCGTCCACGCGCTGTGGACGCTGTATCAAAAGCCGAGGGATGCGTTCCCGCGACAGGCTGCGACCGCCGTCCTCGGGCTCGCCGGCGTCACGATCACGCTCGGATACAACGCCGTGGTGACCGGCTCGCCGCTCGTCTTCCCATACCAAGAGTTTGCCCCCCTCGACGGGCTCGGTTTCGGGCAACGGCGACTGCTCGACCACGAACTCGTCTACACGCCCCGGCTCGCACTGGAGGTGTCACGGAAGGTGCTGTGGAGTCTCTACACCAGCTGGGTGGCGGGCGGACTGTTCGGAACTGCACTCGCCGCCGGCGGTGTCCTCGCGGTGCTCCGTCGCCGTCCCTCGCCCCGGAAGCTCACGCTCGCCGGGGTCTTCCTCTCGGTCGGTGTCGGGAACGCCTACTTCTGGGGGAACTACAACATCCTCGGCGTGCTCGATCGGCCGGGCGACGGCTTCATCGCCACCCACGGCCCGTACTACCACTTCGACCTCTTGTTGCCGACGGCGGCCTTTGCGGCCGTCGGTGCGCTCTACGGTGGCCGGTGGCTCCACTCGCTGCTCGAATCCCGACTGTCAGTCCCGCGGGCCCGAACTGCCTTACTCGTCGTTCTCGTGCTCTCGGGGGGCATCTTCGCCGGCGTGACCGCCGTCTCGCTCGACGAACGGCTCGGCCGCAACGCCGAGATTACGGACACCTACGAGGACACGTACGAACCAGTCGAGAACCCGCCGACCGACGCGGTCGTCCTCCTGCCCGATACCTACGGCGGCTGGCTCAACCACCCGTTCCAGCCGCTCCGGAACGACCCCGGCTTCGACGGCGAGACGGTGTACGCGCTCCACGATCAGCCGTTCGCTGTCGCCGAGGAGTACCCCGACCGCGACCTCTATCGCTACGCGTTCCGGGGGTTCTGGAATCCGCCAGACGGGTCACCACAGGCGGCCCGCGTCCAGCCGGTCACGGTCGTTCGGGGTGAGCAACTCAGCCTCGACACGACACTGGGGACCCCGGCAGGTGCGACGAGCGTCACCGTCCGGCTGTCGGGCGCAGACGGGACGAGCACCTATTACGGTGCGACGCCGACCGACGGCTCCGTCTCCTTCACTGTGGACGTGACCGACGACACGCTCACGCTCGTGGGTGCAGACGGCCGGACCGACTCGGTCGTCCGGCCTGACGACGGACCGGTAGTCGCGACGGCGTTCATCGATTACCCCGGCGGTACCGGCTTCACCTACCGCGTCGAGATGCCCGTCGAGCGCGTCGGTGGCGAGACGCGTGCACTCTCGCCGGAGTTGGAGTGGTGTCGGGACGCTCGTGCCTGTGACGGCGCGGCAGCGTACGTCCCCGGCCACGGTCCGGAGGGAATCTTCGTCGAGACGGCGCTCGATGCAGACCCAAACACGTAACTTTCGGCTCCCCTAATCGAGTGGCAGATGGAACTCAGCCGCCGTGACCTCGCGAAGGCGCTCGGAGCCGTCGGGCTCGGCGTCGGTGCCGGCGTCGGCGTCCAACGGCTCCGAGCTGACAGGGATACCCAACCCACGTCAAGCCCTCTCGAGGAGTCCGACCTCGCGACGCTCGTCGCTGTCGGCCGGGTCGTCTATCCGAGCGAGGTTGACGGTATCGAGTCGTTCGTACGGCAGTTCACGCAGACGCGCGCGAGGGCGCGTCCCGACCACGCCAGCGGTGTCGCGGCGGCTATCGAGTACTTGGACACGTACAGTGAGACGCTGGACGGCACACCGTTCCGCGACCTCTCGCCCGACCGGCGGGCTGCAACGCTTGAACAGATGGGGGCCGACAGCGCCGACCCGGATCCCGACGGCTCGGACGTGGAGCGCGTCCGCTACTATCTCGTCAACGACCTCCTGTTCGCGCTCTACTCGACGCCGACCGGCGGAGAGTTGGTGGGCACCGAGAATCCGATAGGCCACCCCGGCGGCACGCAGAGCTACCAGCGAGGGCCACAGACATGAGCAACGACACACAGCAGTTCCGACAGCCGACGACCGACGACTCGCCGCGGTTCGAACAGGACACCCGGACGACTGCTACACAAGACGGCGACCCCGTCTTGCGGCTCCGGAACGTGACGAAGCGGTTCGGCGACGCGACGGCGGTTTCGGGGCTCGACCTCACGGTCCGGGACGGGGAGCTACTCACGCTGCTCGGCCCGTCCGGCTGCGGGAAGACGACGACCCTCCGGATGATTGCCGGGCTCGAAGCGCCCTCCGACGGGACGATCCGCGTCGGCGGAACGACGGTCGCCGACGGCGGTGACTTCACGAAGCCCGAAGACCGCGACGTGGGGCTCGTCTTCCAGGAGTTCGCGCTGTTCCCACATCTCTCCGTCGCCGAGAATATCGCCTTCGGGCTGGCGGAGTCGGACCCCGAACGCGTCCAGTCACTTCTCGACCTCGTTGGTCTCTCCGAGTACGGCGACCGGTCGCCGACGGACCTCTCGGGCGGCGAGCGCCAGCGGGTCGCGCTCGCCCGCTCGCTCGCGCCCGAACCGGACGTGCTCTTGCTCGACGAGCCGTTCTCGAACCTGGACGTGCGGCTCCGCGTCGAGATGCGCGAGGAGGTGCGGCGCATCCTCAAGGAGACCGGCGTTACCGCCGTCTCCGTCACCCACGACCAGGAGGAAGCGATGTCCATCTCCGACCGCGTGGCCGTGATGTACGAGGGGCAGTTAGAGCAGGTAGACACACCCGAGCGCGTCTTCCAGCAGCCGCGCTCGCGGTTCGTCGCCTCCTTCCTCGGGCACGCGAGCTTCGTCTCCGGTCGGGTCGAGGGAGACACCGTCGAGACCGGGCTCGGACCAATCGGCCGAACGAACGTCGACGGCCTCGCGACGGAGTACGACGGCTCCGAAGTGGATATCATGCTGCGCCCCGACGACGTGGTCGCCCGTCCCGCGGATGCGTCCGAAGCCAACGGACGGGCCGTCCACCGTCGGTTCCTCGGACCGACCGTGCTCTACCGGGTCGACCTCGACTCCGGTGACACCGTCGGCTGCATGCACAACCACGATGCCGATATTCCCCTCAACGAACCCATCCGGGTCGATCTCGACGTGGCCCACGACCTCGCGTGGTTCCCGAGCGGCTCGAATCGGACGCCCGACGCCGAGTGACGGGTCGGTGGTCCCGTCGGCTTTGGTATCTCATCTCACAGTTTATGTGGGTGAAGCGTGAACCACAGAGTGCATGCACGCGGGAGTACTCGAAGTAGGCAACGCCCTGCTACAGACGACACAGTCAGACGCATTCACACAGATACAAAACGACGCGCTGTTGAGTTCTTCGCTGTGGGTGAATATCGCCCTTGCAGGGCTCGCGATTCTCCTGTTCGTCTACATGGGACGGACAGTTACGAGCAGTCGGGCCCGATTCATCTGGGCGGCAACGCTGATGGTACCGCTCGTGTCCATCTCCAGTTACCTAGGGCTGGTGTCGGGACTGACGGTCGGGTTCATCGAGATGCCTGCGGGCCATGCGCTCGCGGGCCAAGAAGTCATGAGCCAGTGGGGAAGGTACCTCACCTGGGCGCTCTCGACGCCGATGATACTGCTCGCGCTCGGACTGCTGGCTGACGTAGACAGGGGAAGCCTGTTCACCGTCATCGCCGCCGACATCGGGATGTGTGTCACCGGTCTCGCGGCCGCACTGGTCACGTCCTCATACATGATTCGGTGGGCGTTCTACGTCGTCAGCTGTGCGTTCTTCGTCGTCGTGCTGTACGCCCTGCTGACCGAATGGGCCGACGCAGCGAGCGAGGCCGGCACCGGAGAGATATTCTCCACGCTCCGGGTCATGACGGTCGTGTTGTGGCTCGGCTACCCGATCATCTGGGCACTGGGGGTCGAGGGGCTGGCCATCGTGGAGTCGGTCGGACTCACCTCGTGGGGCTACTCCGCACTCGACGTGTTCGCGAAGTACGTGTTCGCGTTCCTCCTGTTGCGGTGGGTCGCGGCTAACGAACGGACCGTTACCACGTCACAGCGCACGGGCGCAGGCTCGGTCTCGGCAGACGACTGAGACGCACCGACCACCCGTCGTGGCCGTACGCAACCTTTTCGTACGGCTCGCTCGGGTCGACCCACAGAACCGTCCCAGTGTTGTGAGCGTAGCCGGTCTACGCGAACCGCTTCTCGGTGTCGTCACCAAGCGGTTCGGTCAATCTTCCTTCCCCGTCTGGTGTGTTGTATTTCGAACATTCCAGTCGGCTGTGGCCGTAGCTTAGAAGTTGAGACTACAGCGGGTTTTGCAGGGCTGTAATACGTGGTTTCGGACGAATCAGCGAGACTAGTCAGGTTTAGACCGCCTCTCAACCACACTATCTTATCGTATTACTTACTAGTTCAGGAGTTTTCCTCACTGGCCGATAGTGTCGCCACTCTCAACTCGGCTATCTCAGTAACGGACGCCGGTCTATCCGATTCCTGTCTCCTTCTTCAACAGCGTCAGCGTATTGTCCGCCGCTACGAGCGGCGACCGCTCGTACTCACCGGTCACTCCAACCTGGACGAGCGCATCGACCGCCCGCCAGATCGAATATAGCAGACACGCGAACGCGAAATAGAAGAATCGGAGCCCGAAGTCCTTTGAGGCCGTCGCAGCCATGAACCGCTTGATCGATCTGTAGCCACTCTTGATCTCCCAGCGATACGCGTATTCGGTGAGAAAACTGCCCGCATGATTCGACATGAACACCGAGTACTGCCGATGATCATCGTGCTCAGCGTTCTCATTGCGCCGGTAGATCAGCGTCGTCTCGTGCCACTCGTTGTTCCCGAGGTGGAGTTTGCGGTCCGTTTCGTATCGATCATCATCCCGCCGGAGGAGTCGCTTTGCTTGTGCTCTTTCGCTCGTCTGCATTCGTTTCGGTACGACGTATGAGAGTCCGCGCTGGCTAATCACCTCCAAGACGTGCTGGCTGTCGAACTCGCGGTCCATCAACACGTTATCGACATGGACCAATTCCTCGGCGGAGTTGAGAAGGTCTTCAACGATCTCTTTGCGTGACTCACCTCGCCGAACAGGGCGAGCATCCAACACGATCGGGATGGGGTTGTCGACCAGCTGGACAGTGGCCCACTGGTTCCGCCTGTTCCAATACGGTCTGATTGTCCGGATCCGATTCTTCAGCATCCATGTCTCGCTGAGGAAGTTTTTGTTCTGGAGGACGTGGAACCTCGACTCCAGCGTTCTGTGCTTTGATGAGGATCGTCCGAGCGGCCGTGGAAATCGTCTCACGAAGGTCAGGGGTGAACCGGTTGTGCCAGCTCCGCCACAGAGTCGATTGGTCTGGAACCGACCCGATTCCCAAGCACTCTCGAAGGTCCGGGTAGGAATCGAGATACTCTGCGAGTACTGTTTCGTGTTCCCAGCCGTGCAGTTGCTTCAATACGAAGAGCCGAAGGAGGGTGTCCATCTCATAGCGGGTTGAACTCGTGTACTGGTCGTGGGCTTCAAATCTGAAGTACGTCAGGGGGAGCGAACAGACAAACTGCTCGACAGAGTTGTGAGCGTCGTGTCTGAACCACTGTGTGGAAATGATACGAACATCCGATTCCAGCCCGCCAAGCGAGGTCCGGTCGTACAGGGCCGTTGAATTGTGTGTCGGCCAGTCAGTACGTGATCGACGTGCGATGTGTCGAAAGACAGCTTGGCGAGACTCACGAGTCGGAGTCACTACGAGGACTTAGGCACGATACACTCCTGACTCTATCTACCCAATCGGTAGGTACAGACAAGACACTTACCAGAGGGAGTGAATGACAGGGTATGCGCCGACGGCCGTTTTTGAGCACAATTGGATCGACTGTTTTGATCGCTGGATGCATGGGTAGCCCGTCAGATGGAACCACGGAAGGCGACAGTAGCCAAACCACAATTGCGACGGAAACAGCCACCGAACGGGACTGCACTGTACCGGAGTCATCACCGCTACCTTCCACCGAGGTGCCATCCGAACTGACCAGAGAAACCGCGAAATCAGCGGCAATATCGGTCGAAGAAACCTATCCCTTTGCACGGGCTGAATCCGATGGATGGAAGGTCGACGGGACGGATGGGACGCGTTCGACCGTGCAAACTTCGGAAAACGGATTCTTCATACTGGCGACTGTTAACATCGATACGCACAAATCAACCGACGGTGGAACGGGTACTGAGCAGACGCTATATGGGAGTTTCTCATACGAGGGATGGTATCGAATCAATGAAAAAAGGATAGAGCGCGCTCCCGCTTACAGCGGGGACACTCCACCAGAGGAAGGGTGGAAGACAGTTGCTTGTGCATAGGGATACGTTGGGGAATATGCAGATATACTGAGCAGGAGTTCCAATCGCAAAACCGGATAAAAAAGTGTCTCCAAACCTGGCCTCAGAGATCCTGAGTAGTTGTAACGGTGCAATCGGCCATCCTGCTATTTTTATTTAGCGCCATAAATACCAATAGTGGTGGGCGTATTCGTAGGGATACCACTAATGGAGCGAGATGACTTCGACGAGGCAGCGCCCGGTGAGATTGTTCCCACAACGACATCGAAGGGGACATATTCGGTGTTCCGGCCTGACCCACTTCCCCCTTCCATCAATACTGAACAGCTCATTACACCGCTGGCAGAAGCGACACAAGCCCTCGGCCGACTCCACGGCATCGGTCCACGTGTCGGCTCGAGAGAAATCCTTATCGAACCGTTCATTCGAAAAGAAGCGCTCGAATCCTCCCAAATCGAGGGGACACATGCTACTCTCTCGGATATCTACGCCTATGAGGCCGGGCAGGAAGCTCTCATCGACGAAGACAGACAGCAGGGTACTCAAGAAGTCGTGAACTATCTGCACGCGCTGATGCACGGATTGGATGCGATCACAACTGGCGATCCAATCACCGTCGAATTGCTATGCGAGATGCACGACCGGTTGCTTTCGCGTGTCCGTGGAGATGAGGCGGACCCAGGGGAACTTCGTACGACGCAGAACTTCATCGGCAGTACGCCATACATCCAAGACGCCAGATACGTACCGCCACCACCGGACGAGATTCCTGACCTACTCGAGGACCTGCTCAAGTATGCGAACCAAGAGACGAATCTGCATCCACTTCTCCGAATCGGGCTGATCCACTACCAGTTCGAGACGATCCACCCGTTTCTCGATGGGAACGGACGACTCGGGCGGCTATTGATCAGTCTCCTCCTGCAACGTGACGGTCTCTTGCCCGAGTCGTATCTCTACCTGAGTTCCTATTTCAACGCACGACGGTCAGAGTACGTCGATCATCTCTTGGCTGTCAGTCAATGCGGTGACTGGGAAGAGTGGCTCCTGTTTTTCTTACGTGGCGTGCAGTCGCAAGCAGATGAGGCCCACCAACGGGCCAACCTGCTAGTCGACCTCCGAGAGGACTATCAACAGCGCTATCAGAGCGAGCGATCTGAGAATATCCTCGAACTGGTGATGCGGCTCTTCGAAGATCCGTATCTGGACGTGAATACGGCGGCCGACTGGTTGGATGTCGAATACAGCACAGCCAACCGACTGATCGGACAGCTCGGAAATGACGAAATACTCGAAGAACTCACCGGGAAAGACCGGAATCGGGTCTACCGGGCGAGCGAAGTCTTCCAGATCATCAACAAGCCGATCGACCAACTCTGAACAACTGAGCACAGAGGGCTTGAGACGTATGCATTGAGACGACCGGTCTCAACTACTCACAACTTCGGAAGATGGATTTGATCCGTGCCTTCTGTCTTCTCCGCTCCAACAAGATACGTCACAAGCTTCCGACTAACCCTGATATTCGCTTCAGCAACACTCGACAATTTCGGAGTAACTCGGTGTCTCTTAGAGTGCCGGTATCCCACTATCCTGAGAGGGCATATCCATAATCACTGTAATGCTACAGCTGAAAATGATAATCCTTAATATTTCTCGCAGTTCATATTGTTATATGAGTGTGGTCAGCGTCTCGATGCCGGAGGAATTGCTTAAACGAATCGACCAGTTCGCCGACGACCACGGCTATACTGGTCGCAGTGAGGTACTTCGTGAAGCAAGCCGGAATCTCCTCGGTGAGTTCGAGGATAAGAAACTTGAAGATCGAGACTTGATGGGCGTCGTCACGGTGGTTTTCGACTACGAAACGACGAGCGTCGAGGAGAAGATGATGCACCTCCGCCACGAGCACGAGGACATCGTCGCATCGAACTTCCACAGCCACGTCGGCGGCCATCATTGCATGGAACTGTTCGTACTCGAAGGGTCGCTCGAAGAGATCTCGACGTTCGTCGGGAAGATCCGAGCGACGAAGGACACGCTCACGATCGACTACTCAGTGCTACCCGTCGACGACTTCGGCCCGCTAGCCGATATGAACTGATACTGTTCTGCCCCTTCCGGCGAGCCGACATCCCACTCGCTCTCTGCGGTCGCTCGCGGGATTCTCGCTGAATTCAAGCTGACTCTAGCAACATCTCTGAACTCTATCCTCTATCAGTATTAACTACCCTTGCTAGAATCACAGGTATTATTAGAACTGCTTCTAGAGTTAGCAACACTGATGGTTCAAATCTCGCGCCGAAGACTACTCCAGAAGGCAGGCGCAACCACGATTGCTGCGACGGGAATTGCTGGCTGTCTCGGTCAGGGAGGTGCATCACTCGATTCCGTCACGGTCGCGTACGTCCCGATTTACCCGAACATGCAACACTACGTGATGGAGCAAGAGGGTTACTACGAGGACGTTCCGACAGAGGTCACAATAGAGCGGTTCAGCTCCGGCCCCAGTGTTGTCAAGGCGTTCGCGAGTGGGGACGTCGACGTTGCGCTTTTCGGGAACACTCCTGCAATGGTCCTCGTTGACAAAGGGACCAACGCCGGTATCCTCGCGGCGAACTCGAGAAATGGCTTCAAGATCATGGGGACGACCGAACTCAGCGATCTCTACGAACAGGAAGGGGCTGCCACGTTCGAGCGCTTCGAAGAAGAGCACGGGCGGAAGGTCCGGTTTGGAGCACCGCCGGACGGGAGCGTCCCCGACATCGTTCTCCGGTACTGGATTCAGGAGGACCTCGACGTCGGTGAGATGGACTCCACCATCAACAAGTCCAAGGTACCGCCGGCGAAGGCGGTCCAGACCATCCAGTCGGGCGACATCGACGCGACGATCATCCAGGAACCGTTCGCGACGATCATCAGCCAAGCTGACGGGTTCGAGGAACTCGCCTGGTCCGGGAACATCCTGGACAACCACCCCGTCACGGTGCTGTTCGCGAACCAGCGAGTGCTCGACGACGATGAGGTCGCCCAATCGCTCGTCGAACAGCACGTCGCGGCGACCGAGTTCACGGAGAACTCCCCGGATGCCGCCGCCAGCCACGCTGCCTCGGTCATCGGCTCCGGCGTGAGTGAAGACCTCGCGACGGCCGCCGTGGATTCGAAGGCGTCGGAGTTCATCTCGGATCCCCACGCGATCACCGATCAGGCCGCGACGATGGGAGAGTTCGTCGCCAACGTCGGCAACATCGAGGAGCCAGTCGCGACCGAGGACCTGTTCGCGTTCGACCCCTACGACGCAATACAGTAATGAGCACGCAGACCGACACCAGTTCGAACGCGCTGAGGGCCGAAACCTTCGAGGGGAACCTGCAGCGGTATCTTCGCGGCCTCGGCGGTCTCGTCGTGTTCCTGCTCGTCTGGTGGGTTGGCGCGATGACGACCCAGCCGTCGTATCTGGTGCCGGGTCCCCTCGAGTCAGTGTACGCGTTCATAGAGCTGTTTGCGACCTCGACGACGATCGTGGCCCCCGTTCTGGGGTCGAGTCTGGTACTCCCGACTGGACTCGCACACCTCGCACAGACGCTGTTCCACTACGTTCCCGGCCTCCTCCTCGGTGCGGGCTGTGGGATCGGACTCGGACTGGCGATGGGCTGGAACGGGGTACTCGACGACTGGCTCCGGCCGCTCGTCCGGGTGCTGCGACCGATTCCACCGCTGGCGTGGATCGTCTTCGCGATCGTCTGGTTTGGCATCCACCACACCGGCGCGGCCTTCATCGTCTTCGTCGGCGCGTTCTGGATCAATTTCTATGGTGCCTACGGCGGCGTGGAGGGCGTTTCGACCGACCTGACCGATGCCGCATCGACGCTCGGCGTCGAGCGCGACCTCTCGATGCTGAAACTCGTTGCCCTCCCGAGTGCGGCTCCCCAGGTGTTGACTGGGTTCCGGACGAGCATTGGTCGCTGCTGGATGATCGTCGTCGGCGCAGAGTTGTTCGGCGCCCCCGGCGTCGGCTACGAGATCATAAACGCCTCGAACAACCTCGCGATGGCGACCAGCGTCGCCTATATGTTCCTCATCAGCCTGGCGTTCCTCTGTATGGACGTTGGGTTCCGGCTACTCGAACGGAGGGTCCTCGCATGGCGCTGAGTTCGGACTCGTCCGTCGGTCGAGACGCACGTGAGAAGATCACTATCCAGAACGTCAGCCGCTCGTACGAGTCGACGCAGGCGCTCGATGACGTCTCGTTCTCGGTGCCGGAGGGCGAGTTTTGCTGTGTCGTCGGTCCCTCGGGGTGTGGGAAGACGACGCTGTTGCGAGCGATCGCCGGGCTCGACGATCCCGATGGTGGTTCGATACTGGTCGGTGGAGACCCGGTTACCGGTCCTGGGCTGGACAGGGGAATGGTCTTTCAGGAGTACGCGCTGTTCCCGTGGCGAACCGTCCGCGGAAATATCCGGTTTGGCCTTGATCGGCCCGCCTGTGACTGTCCCGACTGCGAGGGACGGGTCCGGGAGTTGATCGACCTGGTAGGGCTCGATGGCTTCGAGGACGCGTACCCGAAGGAGCTGTCGGGCGGCATGAAACAGCGCGTCGGTATCGCTCGCGCACTCGCCCCCGATCCGGAGATCATCTTGATGGACGAACCGTTCGGGAGTGTCGACGCTCGGACGCGCGACCGCTTGCATGCCGAATTGCTCGATATCTGGACGCAAACCGGACAGACCGTCGTGTTCGTCACCCACGACATCGACGAGGCAGTGACCCTCGCTGATCGCGTGGTCGTCATGGATGCCGATCCGGGAACCGTGCAGTCGACGTTCTCTATTGACTTAGAGCGCCCACGTGAACGGACCTCTCGTGACTTCGTGGACCACGTCGCGCGAATTAGGGATGCGCTCGGAAGTCCTGTCGACACTAGCCACTGATACGCTCTTACAGCAAGATTATTAATAGTAATTTATTAGACCGCTATCTCTATTATCTTCGAGACAATTTTTAATATATGCCCATCGTGAGCTCCTCGATGACGGAGCGACTCCGGGACGATCTCGATACGTTTGCGGAAGAACACGGTTACACCGGACGAAGTGAGGTCATCCGCGAAGCGTGCCAGTCGCTACTCGAAGAATACCAAGAGACAGACGACGAGGATCGGCGGGTATTGGCGACAGTTACGGCTGTCTTCGGATACGACGAGCCGGAGATCGAACGCCGGATGATGGATATCCGCCACGAATTCGAAGCGTCAATCCGGTCGAACTCTCACAACTGCCTCGAAGGCAACGCCGGCTGTGTCGAGACGTTCGTCATCGAAGCCGCGTACGACGACGTCCTGCGATTCATCGGAACCGTTCGAGGAGCAGACGAGTCAGTTTCGGTCGAATACACGGTCCTGCCCGTCGACGTTATGAACGCACAGCCCGTCGAGGAGTAGGATCGAAGTCACTTCCACCGACGGAAATCAACACCCTCGTCTAACAAGACACAGCACCAGCCCACCCTATAATTATTATCTGGAACAGCCGAATACAGCAACTTTATTATAATCGCAGCTAAAATTGCCAAACAGAGATGGCACACATTCACCTCGGTGAAGGGACGTTCCCGGTATGGGCACTCGTTCTGTGGACGACGATCGGCGTGATACTCGTCGCCGCAGTCGTCTACCGGGTCCGGAAGGGTGGTATCAAAACGCATCAGATCGCACTCGCTGGAATCGGTTCTGCCGCGAGTTTCGCGGTCTTCCAGCTGAACATTCCCGTGTGGGGCGGTATCCACATGAACCTCACCGGGTTGGTCGGTATCTTGGCCGGCCCACTGCTGGGCTCACTGATCGCGCTGGTGGTGAACATCTTCTCGGCAGCGCTGGGCCACGGTGCAGTCGGCCTGATCGGCGCGAACACGCTCGTCAACGCGAGCGAAGCTATCGTCGCCTACTACGCGTTCAAGACGCTGATGGGGATGGACTGGGACGTCTTCCCCGCAAGCGCCAGTGCCGCGACGCTCGGCCTCTCGGCGGGCGCGTTCCTGATGGGAGCGATCATCGTCGTCAGCGGCGTGAACGGAAGCGCGCTGCCGCGCGGTGATCTGACGATCGCCGTCGCCGGTCTCGTCGGGCTCAACCTCGGCGTCGCCGTCATCGAGGGACTCCTGACGGGCTTCATCGTTCAGTTCCTCGCCTCCGTCCGCCCCGACCTCGTCGGGCTCGACGACCGTGACACCCAGGAGGAGCCGACCGGGGTGACGGCCTGATGCAGCGCTGGAAGCAATACGGTGGCCTCCTCGGGCTGTTCGCAGCCTTCCTCGCGGCTGGCTACTGGGGCTTCACCGCAACTGGCGGCGCACTCCCGTGGGCCAAGCGGTCCGCAAAAGCACTCCAGCGTGGGGTGCAAGACGGCGGCGGCGCCCTCGTCGACATCGGCCGCGGCATCGTCGTCGCCGGCCCCATTCGGAAGGGCGGAATGATGCTCGAATTCGGCGCGATCGTCCTCGTACTGGTTGTCCTCGGTATCGGACTGTACGTCTACGTCGACCGCTACGGTGGCTTCGAGGACGGAGAACGCCCAGCTCGGTAACCGTGACGACACTCTCGAACCACGTTCCCGATCCGCGGCTCATCACGGCGTTCGCCGAACGGCGAGACGGGCCGTTACACCGCGTCAATCCATGGACGAAGGTCGGTGTCGTCGGTGCACTCGTCCTCGCCGTCACGGTGTTCGACCGCCTTGCGCTCTTGGCCGGACTATACGGAGCCGTACTGGTGGTCTATGGACTCGCGGGACTGCCATACCGACGACTCGCTGGGTGGTACACGCTCCCGATGCTGTTCATCGTCTCGGTCGCCGGGCCGCTGGCGTTCCTCGAACCGGGGACGCCGATCGGTGGCGCGCTCTCGACACCGCTTGGTGAACTTTCTGTCACGTGGGCAGGGCTCGTGCTCTTCGGGGAGCTCAGCTGTCGATCACTCACGGTCGTCACGTTCGCCCTGACGGCGTCGATGACGACTAAATACACCGACGTGGCGTACATGCTCGGGCGGTTGCTCCCACGGCCGATCGACCAGATCGCGCTGCTCACCTATCGGTTCACGTTCGTCATGATCGAGACGCTTGAGGACCTCGTGAAAGCCGCGCTCTCTCGGGGTGCGAACTTCTCAGAGTTCTGGTCGAACAAACGGCTGTACGCGAGAATCCTCGGCATGACGATGCTGTCGGCGATTGAGCAGTCAGAACGACTCGTCAAGTCGATGGGAGCCCGTGGCTACAACGGCGACATCACGCTGTACGGCGACGTCTCGCGGCCACCAATCCACGAACTATTCATCGTGGTGGGTTCGTATGTTGCCGTCGTCGGCTACGCAGCGGTCGCGGTCTACGGGGTGAGACTGTGAGTCGAGACGATTCACCGCTCGTCGATCTTCAGTGTGAGGCCCACACCTACCCCGACGGGACGGTCGGCATGCACGACGTCGACTTCTCGGTGTACCCCGACGAAGTCGTCGCACTCGTCGGCGGCAACGGCGCCGGGAAGTCGACGCTCCTCGAACACCTGAACGCGACGCTCGTTCCCGACGACGGCGAACTCGTCGTCGACGGCACGCCGATCACCGAAGACAACAAGGCACACGCACGGCGGGAAGTCGGGTTTGTCTTCCAGGACGCCGATACCCAACTCGTCGCACCCACGGTCCTCGATGACGTGATGTTCGGCCTCCAGAACTACGGCGTGCCCGGTGACGAAGCGAGAGCGCGCTCTCGTGAGGCGCTTGCGACCGTCGACGCGAGCCACCTCGAAGACCGAATCCCACACTACCTGAGCGGCGGCGAGAAACGCCTCGTCGGCCTCGCTGGCGTGCTGGTCCTCGAACCGAGCGTGGTCGTGCTGGACGAACCGCTCGCAGGGCTCGATCCCGAACGGTCCCAACTGGTCGCCGAGCGAATCGAGCAGATCCACGAGGACGGTATCAGCGTCGTCCTGTCGACGCACGACCTCGAATTTGCCGCTGAAGTCGCAGACCGAGTCTGTGTGATGGCCGACGGCAACGTCGTCGGGAGCGGGACGCCCCGAGAGGTGTTCTACGACGACGCGCTGTTGGCGGAAGCGAACCTGCACCCGCCGAGTGCGGTTCGTGTGGCTCGCGATGCAGGGCTGGGGGCGACCGAACAGCCAGTGACGGAAGCGGACCTGGTGGCGCTCCTCACAGAAGCCAGCAACTTGGAAACCACACAGACACCCTCTCCAGATGGGCGCGGACACGACTGAGCGCCTCCATCGGTATCTCGCGCCACTTCCTCGGCGGATCGAGACGGGTGCCCTGCAGTACGCGTGGGTAATCGTCGCAATCAACCTCGCGGGAACGGCATTCGGCTTCTGGTACTATATCCCTCAGTTCCAACTCGAGCCGGTCGTCGCGTGGCCGGTCGTCCCGGACAGCCCGACAGCCACGTTGTTCATCGCCTGCTCGCTGGCGCTCTACAAACTCGGGCGGTCGAACGAGTACCTGAACATGCTGGCGTTTTTCGGCTGTATCAAGCTCGGCCTCTGGACACCGTACGTCCTGACAGTATTCGCAGACGCGTTTCTCGCGACGGTCACGCCACCACCGCAGGTCGTTCCACTGTTCGGACGAGAACTCGCCTCGAACGCGATGTACGCCTTCCTGTTCGTCTCACACTTGGGGATGGTCGTCCAAGCGTTCCTCATCCATCGCTACAGTGACTTTCCGGGTCGAGCGATTCTCGTTGCCGTAATCTGGTACGGATTCAACGATCTTGTCGACTACTTCGTCCCGATTGTCGGGACACCGCATCACACCCTGTTGCCGGTCGAACCGATCGTGAACGGCACCGTCCAGCACGTCTCCCCGGCACACGAGATTGCAGCTGCGGGCGCTGTTGCGCTGGCGATTCTGGCGACAATACTCGCCGTTGCGACTCGACGAGCGAAAACAATACGAACCGACAGGCCTGTATCAGCCCGAAGCCTGCCTTTTCGCCGCCAGATCGTTACAGCACGGTATGTTCGAACACCGGAGAATGATTCACCCCACCGCCGGCCACTATCATACTATAGCAGATTTAATTGCTAATAACTCATAAGTGTGGAGTGCAGATTAATACTTGATGCGCACGAGCGTCAACATCCCCGACGATCTCCTCTCCGAGTTCGATGAGACGTGGCAGGCCGAGGGATTAGATTCACGATCGCGTGGTGTTCGCGAAGCGATGCAGGAGTATATCGAGGTACACACCAGACTGGAGGATATCGAAGGCGACGTCGTCGTTATCATCGCTTTCGATTACGAACACGAAGCGGTTATCGAAGAGATTCACGACGCACAACGTCAGTTTCAGGACGTCATCACGACCACGAATCATATCCATGAAGGAGAGTGGTGTCTCGAGACGCTCTTCTGCAGCGGACCGGCACCGCGTGTCCGGGGCCTCACCTATCGCTTGCGCGATTTCGATGCGGTGAGTCGGGTCAAACTGATGCTCCTCGCGGAGCACTAGGCTGTACTCACGGCTGGTTCTCACTCGATTTCCAGCTGACTGCTCTCACGATCTCCATCAGCGCCGTTCTCGTCCCATTCGAGTTCGAACTCGATACTCAATTCACCGGGTCCATCTGTCGGCCCCTCACGTTCGGCTTTGACCTCGAACGTCGGGCGGGCTGGCGGCTCCATTGTCACGGGATCGGATCCCGATTTCAGAGTGATTCCGTCTCCTTGTTCCAATTTATCGGCTACACGGCGAAGATACGCTGCGATTTCCTCTCGACTCTGGTCGCTTTCCGATTTGAACAGGACCTCTTCGGGCAAATGGACACAGATGCCGCCCATGCAGATAACTGCACCCTCTGTCCGAACCGCTGCTGCCCTATCTCACGAATACAAGCACGCGGCGCCTACGCGTTCCTGTGGATTTCAACACGCCTTCAAGATTCAATGTGCTGATCAATGGGATCTCTGCCGACTGAGGTGATCGAGTAATCCACTGCCCGGACATTCGGCACTGCCCGGACGGTGTTGACGAAGCCAGCTAGTGCCTCCGTGGTCCCCTCAAGGACGAACAACTCCATACAGTACTGGTCCTGGACGTGTGCATGGGTAGTCGCGGAGACGATAGCATCGTATTCGTGGCGTACTCCCGTGAGACGCTGCTGGACGGCAGGTTGACAGTACTCGAAGACCACCGATACTGTACACATCTGCTTCTGTCCGTCGATATTTCGCCCCTGAAACTCTTCGAGTAGCGTCCGTGTGCCTTCGCGGACGACCTCGCTTCGGCCACTGTACCCGTGTTCGTCGGCGAACTCGTCGATGCGTTCGAGTAACGCTTCGGGCATCGAGATGCTAACGACGCTCATATACTAAAATACTATTCTGAGTTATTAGTTTCTGTTATGACTGTGGAAACCATACCGTAATAATTAGTATTTTAGTATAGTAGATTCATAACCCGCGTATGCCGTTCAACAACGACCCGATCCCGGTGACAATTCTCAGCGGAAGCCTCGGTGCCGGCAAGACGACGACGCTCAACCACATTCTCAGTAGCGAGCAGGAACTGAACGCTGCCATCTTAGTCAACGATATGGGCGAAGTGAACGTCGACGCCGACCTCGTCGAACGCGAGTCGGATCTCACCCAGAACGACGACGAGATCATCGAGATGTCGAACGGGTGTATCTGCTGTCGGCTCCGTGGCGATATGCTCGACGAAGTGGGACGATTGGCCGAAGAGCGAGACTTCGAATACCTCCTCGTGGAATCGTCTGGAATCAGCGAACCGATTCCGGTCGCCCAGACGTTCGCCCGCGGATTTGAGGACGCGGAGTTCGACCCTACGGGCGTCTACGAACTCGACACGATGGTCAGTGTCGTCGACGCACACAGCTTCTGGCAGGGTTTCGACTCCGGACAGGTGCTCACTGACGATGAAATGGAGCCGCAGGGCAATCGTGTCCCCGAGGAAGCCCTCATGGACCAGATCGAGTTCTGCGACGTTCTCCTGTTGAACAAGTGCGACCTCGTCCCGGACGACGAACTCGAGGAGATGGAGGCCGTCCTGAAGACGCTCCAGCCGCGAGCGAAGATCATCCGGACCGAACACGGCGCCGTCGATCCCGAGGAGATCCTGAACACGGGTCGATTCGACTTCGAGGAAGCAAGCCAGTCCGCCGGGTGGAAGCGTGAACTCCAGCACGGACATCACCACGAGTCAGCCGCCGATGAACACGGCGTCACGTCCTTCGTCTTCGACGCCGACCGACCGTTCCATCCCGAGCGGATCGCTCGTCTCTTTGCCGATCTTCCCGACGGGATCGTTCGCGCAAAAGGCTTTTTCTGGTCCGCCGGTCGCGAAGACATCGCGATGGGGCTCGACAAAGCAGGCCAGTCGGTCCGGGCCGGTCCGAAAGGGACGTGGATCGCCACGCTCCCAAAGGCCCAACAGGAGCGCTACTTCGCCGCCCGCCCCGGCATCAAAGAGGACTGGGACGACCAGTGGGGCGACCGCGGATCAGAACTCGTGTTCATCGGCCGCGAATTCGATCAGGAGACACTAATCGAGCGACTGGAAGACTGTGTCCTCTCAGACGCAGAAATGACCGAGGACTGGAACGAGTATCCGGATCCGTTCACCGCCGACGAACAGCGCGAACTCGCACTGGCTGACGACTGATGGCCGTCGACGAGCAACCCCCGGTCACGACCCTCAGTGGCGGGCTCGGCGCCGGAAAGACGACCCTGCTCAACCACCTCCTTACCATCGGGGGCGAGGAGTACGATATCGCCGTTCTGGTCAACGACGTCGGCGAGGTGAATGTCGACGCCGACCTCATCGAGAATGGCTCCGAACTCTCGATGGAAGACGGCGGTGTCACGGAGCTGTCGAACGGCTGTATCTGCTGTGGGCTGCAAAACGAACTCGATCAGGAACTGAGACGCCTCGCGTTCGACGAGGCGTTCGACTATCTGGTCGTCGAAGCCTCGGGTATCAGCGATCCAGTTCCCATCGCCCAGCGGTTCGTCTCGCCCGCACGTGCGTCGGCACTGTACGATCTCGATACGACCGTCACGGTGGTCGACGCTGCACAGTTCCATCAGGCGTTCGTCGATGGCCGCCCACTCAAGTCGACAGACGACGACGCCCGACCGCTATCGGACCTCCTCGCCGAGCAAGTCGAGTTCTGCGACGTACTCGTCCTCAACAAGTGCGATCTCGTTTCCGAGACAGAGCGCGAGGCGGTCGAACGCGTCGTTCGAACACTCCATCCTGGGGTCGACGTGGTCCGCACGACCGAGAGCACCGTCGACCCGGAACGAGTTCTCGGAACGGGTCGGTTCGATCAAGACGAGGCGAGTGACTCCGCCCGGTGGAAACAGGCACTCTCGCCCGATCACGGAGACGGCACAGACGTCGATTCAGACGACCACCATGAGAGCCAGACGGAGATGGACGACCACGGGCATGGCGACGACCACGAACACGGAACTGGCGACGACCACGACCACACCCACGACGATGAGCACGATCACTTACACCCACCCGAGGAGTTCGGTGTCGACTCGTTCGTCTACGAGCGCCACCGACCGTTCCATCCCGAACGGTTCCGAGAGTGGCTCGGGTCCTTTCCAGAATCCGTCGTCAGAGCGAAAGGACACCTGTGGGTCGCTGGCCGAGAGCGCTACGCGCTCGACCTGAGTCAGGCAGGAACACAGACCCACGTCGAGGTCAACGGGCGGTGGGCAGTCACACTCCCCGAGTTCCAGCGCGAGTCCTACCGCGAATCGCGGTCGGACCTCCACTGGGACGAACAGTGGGGTGACCGCGAAGTGAAACTCGTCTTCATCGGGGCTGGGATGGACGAATCCAGTATTGCCGACGCCCTCGACGACTGCCTCGTTTCGGAGACAGAAATGGAAGACGACTGGGAGGCGTTCAAGAATCCATTCCCAGGGACGATGGAGTGGTCGCAGCCCCCGATCGAACAACGTCTCGTGGTAGGTGACCGACAGTGATACAGAATCGTCGCGAACTGCCACCGGCGGCGGATCGGCGGACGACTGACGCCGACGGTCACGACTGCATCGACCCGCTCGGCGTGGCCATCGTAACCGTGTCCTCGTCACGCGGAGATAGCGTCGAAAAGACGCCGCCAGACCCGAGTGGCGACGCCATCGCGAGCATCCTCGTCGAAGCGGGTCACGTCGTTACGGCACGCCGGATGATTCCAGATGACTACGTCCAGATCAAGACCACAGTGAGCGACTGTTTGGATCGACCGGATGTCGACCTCGTCGTGACCACAGGCGGAACGGGAGTCACCGTCGACGACGTCACTCCGGACGCGGTGAGCGAACTCTTCGACCGCGAACTGCCGGGCTTCGGCGAAGCGTTCCGATGGCTCTCGTGGGAGGAGGTACGAACGCGTATCGTCTCAACCCGTGCGACAGCGGGCATCGCCCGCGACGTGCCAGTGTTCGTGCTCCCGGGAAGTGTGAACGCCGTCGAGCTCGCCACGGCGGAGATTATCAGCGAGGAAGCCCCGCATCTTGCCGGACTCGCAACCCGACACAAGGTCGAATAGATGCAGGGTTCTAAAATGTATCAGGAGGTAATCCTGGATCACTACCGTAACCCTCGAAGGTGGGGCCGCCTCTCGCCGGTTACCTTCTCGCACACTGGCGAGAATACCTCCTGTGGCGACGAACTCACGTTTGATCTCAGACTCGCCGAGGACGGTGAGACGATTGAAGAGGTCACGTTTACTGGAGAAGGCTGTGCGATTAGCATTGCGAGTGCGAGCCTGCTCGCCGAAGAACTCCCAGGAATGACGCTCTCGGAGGTTCGTGACCTCGACCGTGAGGACGCCCTCGATCTCTTGGGAATCGAGCTGACGCCGATGCGCGTCCCGTGTGCTGTGCTCGCGGAGAAAGTGGTTCAGGACGGTATCAAGAGCCACGAGGAGGGCACGTAACCGATGATGCTCTACGGAATCGGGCTGGGACCGGGTTCGGCGGACCTGCTCACGGTTCGCGGCAAGCGACGACTCGAATCGGTCGACGTCGTCTACTCACCGGGACGACTGTCACGGCGCGTCGCAGCCGAGTACGTTTCCGAATCGAAACTGAGTGACCTCGAGTTCCCGATGACGACCGATCCCGAAGAACTCTAGGCAGCGTGGGAGACGGCGGCCGCGGAAGTCGCGCCGAAAGCGCGAGAGGCCGACGCGGCGTTCGTCACGCTTGGCGATCCCTGTATCTACTCGACGTTCGGGCACCTGCGTCGGACGCTTCGCGAGCAGCATCCCAGCATCGACATCGAAGTCGTTCCCGGTGTCAGCAGTGTGACGGCATTCGCTTCGGTCCTCGGGGTCGACATCGACGCTGGCGCTGAACTGACGCTACGCGAGGCGACCGACGGCGAAGCACCGATCGGTCCGAATCGGTTGATCCTGTTCAAAGTGACTGACGCACCGACGACCTACGAAAAGATGACTGAAGCAGGGTACGAGGTGACGTTCGGACGGCGACTCTTCATGGATTCGGAAGAGCCCCTCGTTACGAACGATCCCGGTGAGGTAACTGATCGAGACTACTACACGCTCGCGTACGCAGAGAAACGGGAGGCGACCGGGTCTGCGTGATGGGCGGATGCTGTCGGTCGTCCGGGGTAGGACCAACGTGAAGTGTCCTCAGGCGATGACGCCGAGGGTTTCTAGTTTTTCGGTGGAGTATTCCGTGCGGAGTTCTTCCATCGAGTGTTCTTCGAGAACCTCCGCTCGCTGTTCGTCACTCATCTCGGTCAACTCGCTGAAGCAGTGGCACATTGCAACCGTATCTGGGTGCCACAGCTACTAAATGCCTGTTAGCACGCTTCTCGGGCTTATGTAATACGGAATCTGAGGTAGCAACGATTAGCAATTCCAGAGCCCACGTTAGTTATCCCGGCAACGGTTAGCAAGTCTCCATCTCACTTAGGGAGATATTATTAACCTCACCGTACAAAATCATAGCTCTTATTATCTAGTTTACCAGTGTTAACAATAGATGCCTCGATACACCCGACGACGACTCGTCGCAACTGGAATCGGATTCACTACCATCGGCTCCCTCGCTGGCTGTCTCTCGAACGACGCCAGCTCCAATGATTCAGGTGGAGCCGGGCCGGAAGCCCAGTCTTCGTTCTTCGTATTCGGGGACTTGGCCAGTCAGGTTGCAGGCGACACTGCGACCGCAGAGACGCTCGTCCCGATCGGCCAACACGGCCACGGGTGGGAGCCTGGCTCCAAAATACAGGGAACGATCCTCGAATCGGATCTCTTCCTCTACGGGATGGAGGGATTCCAGCCGTGGGCTGACGACCTCGCGACGAGTCTCCGTGACGACGACGCCGATGTCGACATCGTCGCTGCCGGTGCTGGTATCGACCTCATCGAAGGCGGACACGACCACGGTCACGAAGAAGACCACGAGGGGGAACACGAGGAAGGCCACGACGGCGAAGGAGAACACGGCCACGATGAACACGAAGAGGGAGACCACGAGGAGCACCACGGCGAATCGGCCCCGTGGGAGTGGGTTGGTCTCTACCACCTCGAAGCTGGCACCTACACGTACACGTTCCACGAGGGCCCCGATCCGAAGATGCAGCTAGCCGTTATCGCAACCGAAGAGGGCGGCGACCACGGTATTCACCACGTCGAGGAGACCGCAACCACCCTCTACGGCGACCACGACACGCACACACCGGTAGAAGGCGGAGAGACACTCACGCCGTCCAGTGAGTCACTCTATCACCTCCAGTTCGCGGATTCCGGCGAGACGACGTTCTCCCTCGATATCGAAACGGAGGGCCACTACGTCCTCTTCGCCCAGCACGCTCCCGCGGAGTTCGACGCGACGCTCACCAACGGCAGTGGGTCGGCCATCGAACCCGAAGTGACCGAGACTGCCGGCGAACACGGACACGAGGGCGATGGCGAGCACGAAGGTGAACACGACCACGAGAGTGGAGAGGAACACGAAGACGAGCACGAGGGAGAAAACGAACAGGAAGGCGAGGAGGGACACAACCACAACCATTCCGGCGGAACGGACCCACACTTCTGGCTAGACCCGGAGCGAGCGAAGCAGGCGGTCGACAACATCCGGAGCGGGTTCGTCGACGTCGACAGCGACAATGCCAGTGCCTACGCCGAGAACGCCGAGTCGTACCGTAATCGTCTGGACGAACTCGACGAGTCGTTCCAGTCCGCGCTTGAGGGCGCCTCGAAAGACGTCGTGTTCGTCGCTGGTCACAACGCCTTCCAGTATCTCGGCCAGCGCTACGGATTCGAAGTACAGACGCTGACGGGACTGTCACCGGACGACCAGCCGACGCCGAAGGACATCGAGCGGGCCCAGGAGATCATTGCCGAGCACGACCTCCAGTACGTCTGTGCGGATCCGCTCGAATCCCAGACCGCGGCGAACCAGCTCGTCGAAGAAACCGACGCCACCGAAGTCCTGCCGCTGACGCCGATTCCCGGACAGACCCAAGAGTGGGCCGACGAGGACTGGGGCTATGTCGAGATCATGGAAAACATCAATCTCGAGACGCTGAAGCAGGCCCTCGACGCAGAATGAGCGACACCACGTCTGGCGACACGGAACCGGAGTGGGACGGGAACGCCGAGCACGGTCCGTCCGAGAGCCCTCGTTCGGGATTGATGGCACTGGTCGTCGGCCCAGCGGAGAGACCCGTCTGTACGATCTATCCGCCGGACGTGGCTGTTCCGTATCGGACGACGACCTGGATTACGGCGTACGGGAACTCGTTCGTCGACCTCGACGACTACCGATGACGACAGCAACGACGGAGAGGGAACGGGCGGGAGACCCTCTCATCAGCGTCGACGACGTCACATTCGGCTACGGAGAGATCCCGGTTCTTGAGTCGGTGTCGATCGACGTCGAACCCGGATCCTTCCTCGGACTGGTCGGGCCGAACGGCAGCGGCAAGAGCACGCTGCTCGACCTGATGCTCGGTCTCCGACGGCCCGACAGTGGAACGGTTTCGCTGTTCGGCGAACCCGCCCACGAGTTCGACGCCGGTGAGCGAATCGGATACGTCGCACAGGACGCGACGAAGGCGGCGCGCGATATGCCGGTCACGGTTCGAGAAGTTGTCGAGATGGGGCGGTACCCGCGGCGGCTCTTCGGCCGATTCTCGACAGCGGACCGGCGAGCGGTCGAGGAGGCGCTGGAACAGGTCGGAATCACAGACCTCGCGTCTCGCCGGGTCGGCCGACTGTCCGGTGGCCAACGACAACGGGTCTTCATCGCCCGTGCGCTCGCCTCGGAGGCCGACCTACTCGCGCTCGACGAACCGACGGTCGGCGTCGATGCCGAGTCCAGAGAGGAGTTCTACAGCCTTATCCACGAATTGAACGCGACTGGACTGACCGTCATCCTGATCGAGCACGACATCGGCGTCGTCACCACGCACGCGACGGACATCGCCTGTATCAACCGCCAGTTGTACTTCGACGGTAACCCGGAGGAGTTCGTCGAGACTGATGCACTCTCGCAGGCATACGGAAAGGACCAGCACGTCCTCCAGCACGACCACAGATGATGCACACACTACACCGCCTCGGAGAGAGTATCCCATTCGAGGATGCGATCGCATCCCTCCTCCTCACAGTCAACGTCTTCACCTCCATCGAGTGGTTCCTCGACCACGTTTTCGGTCCCGGAATGGACGTGCTGGCCGACCTGCTCGGCACGCCGATGCTCGGGTATCCCTACATGCAACGGGCCTATCTCGCTGCTGTGTGTATCGCCCTTATCGGACCTGTCGTCGGAACGTTTCTCGTCCATCGAGAGATGGCGATGATCAGCGATACGCTCGCACACACTGCCTTCGCCGGCGTCGCCGTCGGGTTGTTCCTCAATTCGGCCCTCTCGCTTTCGCTGTCCCCGCTGCTCACCGCGTTCGTGGTCGCAGTCGTCACGGCACTACTCGTGGAGTTGCTCGTCGAACACGCCGGGGCGTACAGCGACACCTCGCTGGCCATCGTCCTGACGGGCGGATTCGCCGTCGGCAGTATTCTCATCACTGCAACCGACGGTGGCATTGCGGTCGGCATCGACGCCTACCTCTTCGGCAGTCTGGCGACCGTCTCGACGGAGAACGTCGGGATCCTCGTGTTGATGAGCGTCATCGTCGGCAGCCTCGTCACGCTGGCGTATCGGCCACTCCTGTACGTCACGTTCGACGCGACGGCTGCCCGCGCGGCGCGACTGAATGTCCGCCTGTACAAACGCCTCATGGTCGTGCTCACGGCGCTGGTCGTCGTTAGCGCGATGCAGATCATGGGCGTCATTCTGGTCGCTGCGATGCTTGTCGTTCCGGTCGCCGCCGCGGCGCAGGTCGCCGGGAGTTTCAAGCAGTCTATCTTGTTGGCGGTCCTTGCTGCCGAGTTCGCGGCGATAGCCGGTGTGACACTATCGTACGTCTATGGAATTGCGGCCGGTGGCTCGATTGTCCTCGCGGCGATTGCTGTGTACGCTGTCGCCCTCGGCTTCCAGGGGCTGGCGCATCGTCTCCCAACCGTTCGACGGCTCCACAGCCAACGGCCAGGACAGACCCGAGAAGGACTCGAAGCCGACGGAGGCGAGCGAGAGTGACCATCGACGGACTGAACACCGATCACACGATGAACGGGCCAGAGTCCTACGAGTACGTGATCATCGGTGGCGGTATTCACGGAACGTGCCTGGCGAACTATCTCCTCACCGAGGGAGCGTACAGACACCAGGACCTCTGTCTCGTCGAACCTCGCGAGCAGTTACTCGCGTCGTTCGAGACCAAGGCTCGTCAGTGCGGAATGCGAACGCTCCGGTCGACGTTCGTCCACCACATCGGCACAGAGCCGTTCTCACTTGAATCGTTCGCGGAGGGGGCCGGTCGGGAGGCGGAACTCGTCTCGACGGAAAACTATCCGAATCGACCGACGCTGGAACTCTTTCTCGACCACGCTCGAAACGTCATTGACCGGCGTGGTATCCACGAGTGTCACCTCCAGTCGAGGGCGACGGGAGTTACCAGGACTGGGGCAGGCGACCGACTCGAAGTACAGACGGATGCTGGGTCGCTCGAAGCTCGCCACGTCGTGTTAGCCATCGGACTCGGTGGCTCGCGAACGCTCCCCACGTGGGGGACGTCACTCCCGGACGACGCCCCGCTCGTTCACGTCTGGGACGACGAGTTCGACCCGACGACAGCAGCGGAATTTTCGGGACCGACGTTCGTCGTTGGGGGCGGCATCACCGCTGGGCAACTTGCCTGCCGCCTCTCGGAACACACAGACGTGACGCTCCTGTCGCGTCACGACCTCGATATCGAACTGACCGAAGCCGACCCGTACTGGATCAACTGGCGACACATCGAACAGGAGATTCACACGCTCCCGCCGGGGTCGAAGGCCCGTCTTGACCGGATTCGGGTCGCCCGCAACGATGCGACGATTCCGCCGTACGTCGAGCGTCGACTGGACGAAGCCTATGACTGTGACGACCTCGAAATCCGACGCGGCGAGATCGCGTCTGCATACGCGACAGACGAGGGATTACTGGTGCGGTTCGACGACGGCAAGACCGCAACGAATGCGCAGGTCGTCCTCGCGACCGGACTCGATCCGGTCCCGGAGCACCCATTGGTCGGATCCGTCGCCGAGTCGCTGTCACTCGAGCGCGGGGCGAACAGCTTTCCGGTCCTCGACGACCGGACGCTCGCGTGGCGAGAAGCCGACGGAACCCGTTCTGCGGTGTACGTTTCGGGAGCGCTCGCAGAACCCAGTGTCGGCCCCTTTGCCCGGAACATCGTCGGCGCTCGTCGAGTCGCGGAACGGCTCCTCGCGTCACGACACAGGGCCGGTTCAAAGAGAGCGCCGTCGGCTCCAAGAGGGAGGTCCTGAAATGCCGTCGGACGACCTCACGCTCGCCTTCTCGTTGCAGGCCCTCGAGAAGCTCGCACGACCGAAGCGAGCATTCGAAGACGCCGCTACGTGGACGAGTCACATCGGGATCGTCTCCTCGGAGTCGTCCTTCATCGAACGACGGCGAGTCCGAGAGGCGGGATACCAGCAGGACTTCTTATCGGGTCCGCGTTCGATCGAAGAGACACTCTCGAGTCTTCGAAATCACTTCGAGACGGAACGGTACGTGTTCGTCGGGACGGACGAGACTGACGGGGTTGTAGAGACGGTGCCTGACTGGACCTTCCAATCAGTGACCGACGCTGCAACGGCTGCGGACTGGCGGCTTGGGACTACGTCCGCAACTGGCGACGACTGGCCTTAGCGAGTCACGTCTGGGACCGAATTTCCGGTCCAAGTCCTCCACGAGTAGCGGCCGGCCGCCTCAGAGAAACCGCTTGTCGGCCTGTTCTGATCGGATCGTCGATTCCGACGCATCGAGCCAGCCCGTCTGCACCTTGGACGGGATATCGAACTCGGGAACGAACGGTTTGAGATCCAGCAATGGCGTCCCGTCGACGACGTCGATACCGCTCACGGTCAGTTCCTGTTCTGTGACGGACTCGATTGCCACAATGGAGAGGCCGATCGAATTCGGACGTTGTGGCGCCCGTGTCGAGAAGACTCCTCGTCGTTCGTCATCGAGAAACGGTTCGACCCGTAGGGGAGCGTCATCGCTAGATGCGTGAAAATGGTACAACAGAATACAGTGCGAGAACTCGGCAAGATCCGCTAATCCATCCGCATACGACGCATCGATCTCGACAGTTCCTGTGACTGAATCCGCTCCGATCGGTTGAATCGGCATTCCTTCTGGTGATTCGAACGGCGTCCGAATCACCCCAATCGATTCGTAGCTGAACGTGTCTTTGGGCACGTTCGTGGCTTCGTCTTCTACCGAAAAATCAGTATCGTGACCGAGACAGATCTGTCCCGTGGCGTAGTGATTGCTCAGTGATTCTCGTGGATGTGGTTGCGCAGCGAATCGGAGTCGTCGAACTTCTCGTCGCACTCGGCACACGTGTTGTGATGAAGCGCGACGTGCTGGGTCACGCCAGCAGCGCTCTGGAACTGTGCATCGCAGCTGGAGCAGGTGTACGACATTACATTAACAACTGAAGCTCTGAGTGAGTAAAAGGATTATTAAAAATAAGGTCAGAGAGATTGATACGGACTAGTAAATCGACTCTCCAGCTAACTAAGAATGACCGGCTGGGAAGTTCAAAAAGCCCGCCCAATTAGAGCTAGGTCAGCTCTTTTGCCCGTTCACGGAGGGGCCGTGCGAGGCTTCTGTCGTCGACCAGTTTCTCGAGTTCGTTCATCGCTCGGCACTGACCGAGAGCGTTCAGTGCTTGGCGGCGATACCGCCCGTAGAGACCGTTCGTGACTACGATGAGGCGAAGTTGTGTGGTTGCCCCAGCCTTCGCGAGTCCGTTGATGGCGTCTTCCCGAGCGTGCCGCGGCGTGTTCTTGTCGACGACCGTCTGGAAGAGTGAACGTGGTGAAGACATCGTCAGTCGGCGAGACCGACCTCTTCGGCACTGTTTTCGCCCGCTTCGGTGTCGTCACTCTCCGCCGCTCCATCCTCGGATTCGAACGTCGGGAAACGGTCCTCGAAGGCGTCCCAGTCGGCGTCCATCTCCTCGTCGGTCAGTGTAGCTGCATCGAGTTTCACTCTGAGCGCATCGTGGTCCATGTCCGTGCCGATAAGAACGAGTCGGGTTCCTCTGTCACCCCACTCCTCGTCCCATACCTCCTCTAGCTCGGGATTGGCCTCGAAGTAGGCCTCGCGCTCTTCAGTCGGAAGGGCCGCAATCCATCTGCCCGCGGGTGCAACTTCCAGCTGTAGCTAATTCGATATAGCACTATACGATTTACAAGTCGGGCGTAGAACACGACGGGTCGCAGGAAATGCAACGATACTACGAGAAAATGTGAGAAGCTGCGAGATTACACCCACCGATACCCCGAGACGACAGCAGTCAGCAGAGAATAACAGTCGAGAGACTGCTGTGTCGTGGAACCGACTATCGGACCTGTTCTTGCAGCGAGACCTTCACGATGGACTTCGCGATGGCGTAGCCGCCGGCCAGCGGGTCGAGCTTCGTCTCGCCGGCGCGTTCGGCGTACGCTATCGGCTCCTCGTACACGTCGTACCCTCGGCCGAGCGGCCGCAACAGCAGTTCCGCAGAGAGACCGGTGTTTTCCGTCCACTCGATGTTCCGGATGACCTCCTCGCGATAAGCGCGCATCCCAGTCGTGGTGTCGTGGACGCGGTCGCCCATCAGAAGTGAGCCGGCGAGCGCGAACAGTTCGTTGCCGATGAGATTCGTCGTCGGCATCGCCTCGCCGCCGCGATACAGTCTATCGCCCGAAACCACGTCGTACCCGTCGTTGACGAGTTCGATGAAGCGCGGAATCGCGTCCATCGGGTACGTGTCGTCACAGTCGGTCGTAATGATGAGCGGGCGAGAGGCCGACTCCAGCGCCTCCTTGACTGCGTAGCCGTAGCCGCGAGGCTCTTGTTCGATGACTCGTGCACCGTGTTCGCGAGCGATCTCCGGCGTCGCGTCGTCGCTCCCGTCGACACAGACCACTTCGGCCCGTCCGTCGGTCACGCGGTCGATGTCGTCGAGTACGGTCTCGATGGCCTCGGCCTCGTTGTACGTCCCCATCACGACACTCAGATCGTCGAAGGTGTACTCCGCCATACCGAGTGTGACACGCGCCAATATTTAGGTGCGCCGAAATCTCTCCAACAGCCCAGATTCGATTGTGGCCCAGTTCGTGGCAATAGCCGGCGCTATTTTATATCCGATTAATTAGCCTGCTATGCGTGTAGACAAGATAGAATATGGGATACAATAATTGGTAGGCGGATCTTGGCAGTCCAGATACTGTGATAAGTGGAGTTATTCTGCTATATGGGATAGTTTGAAGATGCTGGCTGTGTTCGTCTCGGTATGGCCACCGACGACGACCGCGAGCGCGCGAGCGTGCGAACCTACGTCCCGCACTACCAGAAAGAGGCGTGGGTCGAGGACGCAGACCGGTTGGGGATGAGTCAGGCGGAGTTCGTCCGAACGATGGTGCAGGCGGGGCGCAGAAGCTTCGAATTCGGCACCGAGAGCGAGTCCAACGCGAGTAACCCCGACAATAGCAGTTCAGAGGGCACAAACCCAGGGGTGGACGGGCTCGAGACGCAACTCGTCGAGTTGCTCGACGCAGATTCACACCAGTCGTGGGATGAGCTACTCGCCGGCGTGACCGACGACGTGGAGAAGCGGCTGGAGCAGACGCTGGAAACGCTCCAGCAGGAGAACCGTGTTCACTACAGCGGTCGCCACGGTGGCTACACCCTCTCGGCCGATGAGTGAGACCGCCAACCCGGACGACCCAGTCGGGTATTTCCTCCAAGACCTCACCTACCACGGCAAGACCGAACGGACGCGAGAGGCGTATGAACGGGTTCTCAGGGAGTTCGAGAGCTTCATCGAGACGGAGCGGGGGGCAACACTGGCAGAGGCGACACAGCGGAGCTGTATGGCGTGGGTCCATACCCTTCGGGGAGGACGTGCTCCCTCGACCGTCGCCTCGTACGCGTCGTATCTCCACCGATTCTACGCCTACATGACTCAGGTCGGCGTCTTCGAACAGAACCCGATGACGCTCGTCTTGGAGGAGATGGACGAATCCATCGACACGGACCCCGCACGCCGTGAAATCATGCTCCCGGAGATGCGGGAGTTCGTGGCCGATATCGAACATCCACTCGACCGGGGGGTCGTCGTGACGCTACTGAAAACCGGAATGCGTGTCGGCGAACTCTGCAATCTGGACGTACAGGACATCTATCTCGACGACGGCGAGGTACAGAACGCGTTCGACACCGGCCATCGAGGCGCACTCGACGGCCGGCCGGACTCGCTGTACGTCTCTCCGGAGCCGTCTCGCGGCGTCGTCGTCAACGGCGAGGAACGAACAGAGTCGAACAAGCGCCGGCGTGCGACCGTCATCCCCGTCGACCCAGAGCTGAAGCGCGTGCTCAAACGCTGGCTCGCGGTTCGCCCGGAGACGCAGGCCGCCGGAGAACCGCTGTTCTGCTCGACGAGCGAGTGGGGCCGCCGGCTCACCATCGGGATGGTGGGTCAATCCGTCCAGTCTCACGCCACACAGCGGGGTTGGTACCGGACCGGCGGCGGTGCAGAAGAGAACGTCACCCCCCACTACTTCCGCCACTTCTTCACGACGCACCTGCGAGACCGCACCGGCGACCGGGGGATCGTGAAATATCTCCGCGGCGACGTGGCCGACGACATCATCGACACCTACACCCACAACTGGGGCGACCGGGTCCGTGAGACGTACGACGAGCACATCTACTCGCTGTTGTGACCTCCGAGTCTCGTTGGTTTTGCAAACTAGTTGTCACTCTTATCGCGGAGGGGCTGTCGCTCGACAGACTCATAAATCATATGCTACGATATCAATTTCGAGTGGTGGGATTAACCGAGCCGGTGTCTGAGAAGCAACAACTGGGGAAAAATCAGGAGTATACAGGCGGCTACGGCCGTTATAGCTCGACGCGGTCGCCGATCTCGGCCAGTTCGAGCGCTCGGGGACGTTCGAACGACCGGATGTGCGGGCGGAGCGCGGTCGGGTCGGCGGTCAGGTTCTTCCAGATGTCCCAGTGGGTCGGGAGCAGCCGGTCGGGCGAAAGCTGTGCAGCCGCCTCGGTGATCTCGTTCTCGTCGGCGTACCACTGCTTGTACATCACCCCACCCTCGGGGTCGGGCAGGTAACCCGAGGAGCCGAAGGCGAGCGCCGCGAGGTCGATTTCGTACTCGTCGCCGATAGCTTCGAACGCCTCGCTGGAGCGAGCGTCGCCGCCGTGGAAGAACGCCCCCGACTCGTGGTCGATGACGTACGAGACCGGATGGGTTGCATCCGGGTCCCGAGCGGGTTCGACGTGGACGGTGAACGCGCCGATATCGAAGATGTCCCCTTCGGTCACGGTCTCGAACTGGTCGACGTCGATTCCTTCGTCGTCGGCCCATCCTTCCGACTCCGTCACGGCAACGGAGTCGTCCGGACCGTAGTAGCTGGCGTCCGTGTTTCCGAGTATCGGGCGCTGTGTCGGGCCGTGGACGTGGTCGGAGTGTTCGTGCGTCGCGAGCACGCCGTCACACTCGGTTACGTCGTTCGGGTCGAACGGGACCGGAACCATCCGTCGCGTCCGTGGCGGGTCGCCGTCCCCGCAGTACGGGTCAATGAAGAGGGTGGTCCCGTCGCTCGCTTTCAGTATGAAGCCGTTACAGCCCAGATACCACAGGTCGACGCCGTCGGGGGTCGCGTCGGCGACTGCCCGCGGAAGCCAATCGCCCCAATCGGAGCCGGGGAACTCGTGTGCCATGGCCGTCGTTCGCAGTCACGAGGGAAAAATCGCCGCGCTTCACCGCGACTGTCCGCGGTAGCTCCCGGCGAACGAGTACGCGATACCGACGAGTACACCGAGACCCACCACGCCCGAACCGACGCCGAGTGAGATTTCGGTCGGCGAGTAGACGGACAGGAACACTTAGATGAGTGTCCCCGGGCGACCGAGGGTGAACGAGTCTACGCCCAGTGCCGAGAGGAGCGTGGGTCTCGCAATTCTGTGAGGACGTGAGGGGGGAGAGTTCGTCAGCGTCAGCGCCATCCGCCCGTCTACGACCGCGCCGGCCGCGTTGGCTACCAGCGGGACCCCCAGCCGAGACCGACGATTACCGACGTGCCGACTGCGATCGACTGTGTCCGGCCCTGCGTCATCGTCAGATCCGCTAGTACGTGGTCGCTTGCCAGGACTGGCCCATGGACGAACCGGCCGCTACCGGGACGTAACACCGTTGTAGAACGTAAGAGTGGGAGGAGTACAGTTAGTCCTGACAGCAGCCGCCGGCCTTCTCGCCGAAGTCGACCGACAGGGGAGCGGAGATCATCTTGTTGAGTTCCTGCAGTTCTGTCTCCATCTGCTCTTGTGCCTCGAGATACTCGGCCATCACCGGCATCTCGTTGAGTTCCTCCTGTGCGGCCTGTAGCTCACGGAGGTCCTCGTTGGAGGCGTCGCCGGACTGCCGGGCCATCATGAACTCCTCGCGAAGCTGCTCGAACTCCTGAATGCGTTGTTGGGCCTCCTCGTCGTTCTCGACGGCGCGTTTCGCCTCTGTGAACCGCTGGTAGGAGTCGAGTTCTTCGATGGTCGAACCGAGGTCGCTCGCGAGCTCGGTGACCCGAGCCGCCGTCGCCATCCCCGAATCCGCGTTCGCCTCTGCGTCCGCATCCGTGGGTTCGGTGCTCATACATTAACCTCGGACCGCGGCGGTTTAGGTTTGCCGAATAGGGGAAAGCGCGCTCGTTTTACGCCTCGGGTCGATACACCGTGTAATGAGCCAAGAGCCGCGCACTGAGGGTGACCTCCGCAACACGGGGATGGCCCTCAAACACGAGCGGACGTGGGACTACGAACTCGACCGCATCGTCGAAGCCGCCGAGGAACGCAACGCACAGAAGATCGGTCTCCAGTTTCCCGAGGGGCTGAAGCGACGCGCCCCGCACGTCGCCGACGACCTCCGCGCCCTCCTTCCAGAGGAGGTGACCGTCATGATTTCGGGCAAGCCCTGTTACGGTGCCTGTGACCTGGACACCTACATGATGCGCCGGACGGATGTGTTCGTCCACTTCGGTCACTCCCCGATGAAGGAGTCGGACAAGATCATCTACGTGCCCCTGTTCTCGAACGTCGAGGTCGCGCCCATCATGGAAGACTCCCTCGATGAGCTCGCAGACCCCGAGAAGAATCCAGACGTGGGGCTGGTCACGACCGCCCAGCACATGAACAAGTTCGAGGAGATGCGCGAGTGGTTGGAGGCGCGCGGCTACACCGTCCACACCCGACGCGGAGACGACCGCCTCACCAACGAGGGGCAGGTGCTCGGCTGTAACTACGCCTCTGCCGACATCGACGCCGACCAGGTGTTGTACGTCGGGGGCGGGAAGTTCCACCCGCTCGGACTGGCGATGGAACACCCGGAGAAGAACGTCGTCATCGCCGACCCCGTCAACAACGTCGTCACCATCGCCGACACCGAGAAGTTCCTCAAGCAGCGCTACGGTGCGGTCCATCGCGCGATGGACTCTGAGACGTGGGGCGTCGTCTTCTGTACGAAGATCGGGCAGGGCCGCTGGGACGTGGCCAACGAAATCGTCGAGAACAACGAGAACGCATACATGCTGACGATGGACGAGGTCACGCCCGACCGGCTCACCCAGTTCGGCTTCGACGCCTACGTCAACACCGGCTGTCCACGCATTACGACCGACGACGGCCCGCAGTTCAAACAGCCCATGTTGACTCCCGGAGAGTACGAGATCGCCATCGGCGAGAAACCGCTCGACGAGCTTTCCTTCGACACCTTCCACGGGACGTGGTGAGGTAACGTGACCGAACGCCGTCAACTCGCACAGCAGCTCGGCGTCGTCGCGGGGTTCGACGACCCCCGCATCGACCTCGAACAGTACCGCACGCCGCCGGACCTCGCTGCACATCTCGTCCACGTCGCCGCGCTTCGAGACGACATCGCGGGAGCGACCGTCGTCGATTTGGGCTGTGGCACCGGGATGTTGACGCTCGCGAGTGCGCTCGCCGGCGCGCGGCTATCGGTCGGCGTTGAACTCGACGCTGCGGCCCTCTCGACCGCGAGCGAAAACGAGACACAGGTCGGCGCGCAGGGCGATATCGCGTGGCTCCGGGCAGACGCGACGCGACCACCGCTGTCGTGTTCGGACGCGACGGTCGTAATGAATCCGCCCTTCGGCGCGCGCGACGGGAACGAACACGCCGACCGCGCGTTCCTCGCCGCGGCGCGTGAGCTCGCGGTCGTCTCCTACTCGATTCACAACGCCGGGAGCCGTGACTTCGTCGAGTCGTTCGCCGCCGACGAGGGTGGCGAGGTGACACACGCCTTCGCCGCCGAGTTCGACGCACCGAGCCAGTACGACCACCACGACGAGGAGACGCGAACGCTCGACACCGAACTGTTTCGGATTCGCTGGGACTAGTTCCCGCGGGTGCTCGCGCGCCGGGCAATCGGGACACGCGTCTCGCCACTGACCGCGACGAGCGTTCCCTCGTCGTTCTCGACGGAGAGTCCGCCGACGGCCGTCGTCTCGTTCGAGACCGGTATCGACGTGCGGCCGAGCTCCGTCCCACGTCTGGTCACGGAGAGTCGGAAGCCGCTGCGCGTCGAGACGACGGTGACGTTCCGCCCGTCGATAGTGGGTGTTGCCCGCGACGGGTCCGAGGTGTACGCGAGCGTCGACTCGACGCCGTGGTCCAGCCGGACTGTGTAGACCGACCGGTTGCCGACGACGTTCCACTGGACGCGCTGTGCGACGACGGTGTCGCGCCAGCCGACGCCGCCGACCCGGACCGTCCGTGCATCCCCGTCCGCGAGCCGTCCGGCCGGTATCACCGTCTGCCACACCTGTCTATCCGGGCTGGCGACGATGACGCCGCTCGTCGTCACCCCGGAGGCGTTGTAGATTGGGAGGTCGTACGCGCCGACGTACTGGTTGGGCACGTCTTCGCCGTAGAAGACGGTGTAATCGCGTATCTCGACACTCTCCGCTGGCGTCGCTGTCTCGTTGACGACGAGCAGATTGTACGGGACAGCGATAGCTGCAACGAGCGCGAGCACGCCGACGAGTGTCACCACGGCGACCTGTCGTCTGGTCAGGTCCGTTTGTGGGAGCAGTGGTCGGGTCGAACTCTTCGCTGCGAGCGTGACGAGCGCGGCGAGGGCGAACACCGCGGCGACACCGACCGCTCGAAAGAGGACGTACGTGTCCCCGCCCTGAAAGAGATACAGCGCCCACAGCCCCTGTGCGGCCGCGTAGCCGAGCGTGCCGAGCCAGATGCGCCCCGGCGACGGAAGTTCGCCGCGTCGACGGAACAGAAGGATGGCGAGCACGATACCGATGAAGATGCCGAGCGCGTGACCCTGGACGGCGATATCCGACCAGCTGGGCGTGACGTACCGGGTCGAGCCGCTGGCGGTGAAGACGGGAGAACGGAGCGCGCTATAGCCTAAGTTCACCAAGTCGCCCGCGACGACGAGCACGAGCGTGACGACGGGGTAGCGAACGAGCGCGAACCCGGCAAAGGCGAAGACGACGCCCGAGAAGCCGATGACCGGACCGAGCGCGAACATGCCCGTCGCGACGGCCAGCAGGACGGCCACAAGAGGGACAGCGAGAATGCGGACGAACGGATTGGAGCGCCACGAGCCGAACGACGACGACCCGCGTTCGGTGGGGAAGTGGCTCCACGCGTACTCCGCGAGCGCGCCGAAGATGACGGTACCGAACAGATTCCCGAGCAGGTGACCCGGCCCAGAGTGGGCCAGCCCGGACGTGAGAACGCCGAGCGGATAAAAGTACGACCACGAGCGGAACGGGATGACGACGGGTCGATACCAGTTACCGAGTCCGCCCTGTACGAACAGATAGACGGCGAGGACGAGGAGTATCGTCAGGAGCGTCCCCCAGGGGACGCCGAGGACGAGCCGCGAGCGGAGCGTTCGTCCCCACTCCCCTTCGGGGCGGGCGAGTCTGAGGAGGATACCCACAGACAAGAGCACCGTCCCGACGAGGAGAATGCGCGAGACGCTGGCGAGCGGGTCCATATCGAGGGATGCGGGCGGAGGCGTATAGCTATGGCGTGACCACGAGCTTGCCGAACGCGTCCCGCGTCTTCATGTCAGCGAAGGCGGCACCTGTCTCGGCAAGCGGGTACGTCGCATCCACCAGCGGCTCGAACCGGCCCTCGGCGGCCAGCGAGACGAGCCGTTCGAGTTCCGGCTGAGTGCCCATCGTACTGCCGAGAATCGCCTGCTGAGCGAGGAAAAAGGGCGCGGCATGCTGGTCGAGCGTCGCCCCGGCGGTGCGGCCACAGACGACCTGCGTCCCGCCGGTTCGGAGGACGCGGCCGCAGATGTCAGTGAACGGGCCGGAGAGGTGATTGAGGGCGGCGTCGGCGCTCGATTCGCCGGCACCGTCGACGAGAATCTCCTCGTCGCTCCCGACGACGACTTCGTCCGCGAACTGCGCGAGGCGGTCGGCCTTCGACTCGGAGGTGGTCGTACCGACGGTAGTCGCACCGAGCACGTTCCCCAGTTGAATGCCCGCGAGCCCGACCCCGCCGGTCGCACCGGGGACGAAGACGCGGTCGCCGGCCGTCACGTCGGCCTTCCCGAGCATGTGCCACGCCGTGAGATACGCCGTCGGGAGCGCGCTCGCGGCCGCAAACGACAGCGATTCCCGCAACGGGATCAGGCGGTGAGCGGGGGCGACGGCTTGCTCCGCGAAACCGCCGTGATACAGCGAGAACGCCTCGCAGGTGTTCTCCGGCCCTTCGCGACAGCGGTCGCAGGTGCCGCAGGTCTGGTTGGGACACAGGAGGACGCGGTCGCCGGTCTCAATATCGGAATCGGCGGGAGCCGCACGGACGACACCGGCCGGGTCCAGTCCGGAGACGAACGGGAGGCTCTCGCCGCGAATCATCGCGGAGTCGCCATCGAGGATCCAGAGGTCGTGGCGATTGAGCGAGCAGGCCTTCACGTCGACGAGCGCCTCCCCGTCGCCGGGCGTCGGGTCGGGCTGTTCGATGAGGTCGACACCGTCGGGACCGACGAGGTCGGTGAACGCAGCGGCGTGCATACTCGCGTCTCACGGCCGGGCCACAAAACTACTCCCCCCGACGGTATAGGGCCGTTAGAAGTGCGAAGCCCGCTGCCAACGCCATCGTTCCGGCGAGCACCGAGAACGCGACCCGGAAGCTGGTCGCGTCGGCCACGATGCCGACCGTCGCTGGAGCGACCGCACCGACACCCATCAGCAGGGTCCGGACGAGTCCGAGACCGCCGCCGGCGATCTCGTCTGGAATCGCCGCCGAGAGATACGCCGCGCGCACCGGTCGGAATCCGTGGCTCCCGACTCCGAGGAGTAGCGTCGCGACCCCCAACGGAAGCAGCGTCCCTCCGGCAGTGACCAGTCCGACGAGCGCCCCCGTCGCGAGCGTGAGCACACCGACAACGAGCGGGAGTCGGCCGAGTCGGTCGGAGAGACCGCCAGTCACCACCTGCACGACGCTGACCGCGAACAGTCCGCTGTAGAGGAGTGCGGCCGTCGGCTCCGACAGCCCCCGCTCCACGAGGTACGTCGGGAGGAATGCCACGACGCCGTTGTACGCGAAGGAGAAACAGAGCGTCACGGCGACGAACAGCAGGAAGCCGCGGTCGCGAAACGGGCCGAGATACGGCCGGACGGCGAGTCGGTCACGCAGGTCCGACACGCTCGCTTGGACACCGGCGTTCGCACGCGGGACCCGGGCGAGCAGTCCGACCGTCAACAGCGCGATGACGCCACCGACGACGGCGAAGTGGGCCTGCCAGCCGGCCGACGAGAGCGCGAAGACGACGGCCGGAGGTGCGACGACACCACCGATCGTGCCGAGGGTGTCGAAGACGCCGAGCGCGCGTCCGGTTCGGCTCGGATACAGCCGCGCGAGTAGCCCGACTGCGACGGTCTTGTGGACGCCCGTGCCGAGTCCGACGAGCAACATCCCGGCGACGAGCAGCGCGTACGAGGTCGGCAAGAGGAGGACGACAGCGCCGGCCGCAGCTGTCGCGGCTCCGGTAGCGATGACGCGTACGTCGTCGAGCGCGTCGGCGAGGGCCCCGCTCGGAAACTGGACCAGCGCGTACACGAGCAACATCGCGGTGTAGGCGACGCCCAACTCGCCGTTCGACACCGACAGCGACACCTCCAGCGTCGGGAACAGCGCAGGGAAGCTGTAACGTGCCAGCTTGGCCGTCAGCCAGAGCCCGCCGACGAAGACCAGCGGCTCGACGCCCGGTGAACTGGTCGCGTGGTCGTCGGCCATCTACTCCCCGAGAACGCGACGAGGAGCAAAAGCGACGCGGCTCAGGCAGAGAGCCACGCGTACGTCTGGAGCGCGCCGAAGACGAGCGCGAGGATGCCGTTTTCCGCGACCAGCAGTGTCCCCGCGTCGGTCACTCGCGCGGCGAGGGTGGTGACGCCAAACAGCGTCGCGAGCGTGAGGTTGTACTTCGCGAGCAGCCGCCAGCAGGACTGGTCGATGTCGATGAGTCCATCAGAGCCCATGCGTGTACGCCACGCCGGGGAGAAAAAAGCGTCGGGCTGTAGCTACAGCGGCTCGTCGCCCTCGATGATACGGAGCGCGCGGTCGGCGAGATTCGGTACTCCCTCGCGCATCTGCGGGTACATGTCGTCGTCGCTGTTGCCCTCAAGATACCGACGGAAGAACATCTCGCCGAGCCCGGCGAGCTTGTAGACTGCGAGTGCCCGGTAGAAGCGGTCGTTGTCGTACGAAAAGCCCGTCAGCTCCTCGTATCGGTCGACGAGGTCGCGACGCGTCGGGTAGTCGTCGGTCGCCATGAAGTCGTTCGCGGTGTCGTCACCGCGCGGCGGGTCTGGGTCTTTGGGGTCCCACCAGTACGAGAGCATCCAGCCGAGGTCGGTGAGCGGGTCACCGAGCGTGGACATCTCCCAGTCCATGACGGCGACGACTTCGGGGTCGGCTCCGGGACCGTACATCACGTTGTCCAGCTTGTAGTCGCCGTGGACGAGGGTTGCCGGCGGGTCCTCTGGAACGTTGTCCTTCAGCCACGACATCACGTCGTACAGTTCGGGCACCTCGCGCTCGTCGGCGGTCACGTCGAAGGCCCACATCAGCTGTTCGGACCAGCGGTCCACCTGTCGCTCGGTGAACCCCGGCGGGTAGCCGAAGTCCCCGTGTTCGAGACCGACGGCGTCGTAGTCGACCTGGTGGATGCGCGCGAGGTTCGTCACCAACTCGTAGCCGATCTGTTGGCGCGCCTCGGGGTTCTGGAACCGCTCCGGTTCACCATCACGGAGCACGTCACCCTCGACGCGGCCCATCACGTAGAAGTCCGACCCCAGCACGTCGTGGTTCTCGGAGGCGACGTAGGTCTTCGGCACCCGAACGTCGGTGTCCTGTAACGCGTCGATTACGCGATACTCGCGGAGCACGTCGTGGGCCGTGTCGGCCGTCTCGCCCGGCGGCGGTCGTCGGATGACGAGCCGGTCGTCGCCCCACGTCACGAACAGGGTCTCGTTGGAGTGGCCCTCCTGGTGGTGGTGGACCTCGTACTCGTCGACGGGACTGAGCTCGGCTTCAAGGAACGCGGCGAGCTTCTCCACGTCGACGATTCGCTCGAAGTACGTTTCTTCGCTCACGGGTGAACACCTAACATTGTTAGCCGTGGCTTCCGACCGCAAGGAGGAAAATGTACGGGTTACCCGAACGCACGCTGAGAGAACATACCATTCGACGTACAAAACCTCGCGTCAGGAAACCGATTACAAGGAGCCGACTGATGGGTCGACAATGTCGCTCCGGTCTCGGCTCCCCTCGCGCGTGGTCGCGACGTACTACGCGTATCAGGCGACGCTCTCCTTCGGGTTCTTCGCCCCCGTGTTCACCATCTTTCTGCTCGCGCGGGACCTCTCGTACACCGAGATTGCGCTCCTCTCGACGGAGAGTGCGATACTCACCGTCGTCGGGGAGGTGCCGAGCGGCTATCTCGGTGACCGACTCGGTCGTCGGGCCAGCCTGTTCGTCTCCACGACCGCGATGACACTCTCCATCGCCGGGTTCGTTGTCGCGGAGTCGTTTCCGGCCTTCGTTCTCCTCTATGGTCTGTGGGCACTCGCGCGGGTGTTCCGCTCGGGGACGGGTGACGCGTGGCTCTACGAGACGCTTCGCGACCGACTCGACGACGAGGGGCGATTCACCGCGGTCCGGGGCCGCGGACGGGCGGTGAATCTCGGGGTGACGGTGCTCGCAACCCTAGCCGGCGGGGCACTGTACACCGTCCAGCCGGCGCTTCCGTTTGCCGTCTCGGCCGGACTCCACGCCCTCGGAGTTCCGATACTGCTCTCGTTTCCGAAGACGGCCGCGTTCAACGACGGCCGTGACGCCACTGTCTCGATACGCGCCACCGCGCGCGTCGTTCGAGAACAACTCACCGCTCCCGGAACGCAAACCGTCGTCGGCGTCGCCGCGGTGTTTTTCGCGTACACGAACACGGTCAACAGCTACGTCCAGCCGACCGTGCGGGACATCGTCGGGTTGCCGGTCTCGTTTCTCGGGCCACTGTACGCCGGGTTTACCTTCGTGTCGGCCGTCGCGGGCTACTACACGGGCGCCGTCGACGCACGGGTCGGCTCGCGGCGAACGGTCTTTATCACCGCGCCGCTGGTGATTCTCGGCGTCGGTCTCGTGACGCTGTTCCCGCTGCTCGCGATTCCGGCCTTCCTCGCGTACAAGGGTGCAGAGACGCTGCTCCGGAGCGTGACCGCTGGATTCCTCAACGACCGCGTGACCGATGCCGGCCGAGCGACGACGCTCTCGGCCGCGTCTATGACCTACGCGCTCGCCAGACTCCCGCTGTTGGTGGCTGCGGGCGCGTTCGCGGACCGTCGTGGACCGCAGCCCGTCTTCGGAGCCGTGGCTGCGGTCTGTTTACTCACAATCGCGCTCCTCTGGCTTGCCACGCGGCGGGTCACTGCCGACACATAGGTTATGCCACCGCGGTCACAACCCCGGATATGCACAATCGCGTCAGCGAGGCCGCGGCCCGGCTCCGGGCGGCCGACAAGGCCGTCGCGTTCACCGGCGCTGGCCTCTCGACTGCCTCGGGTATCCCCGACTTCCGCAGCGACGGCGGTATCTGGGACCGGTACGACCCGATGGACTTCCACATCCGCCGGTTCGAGCGCGACCCCGACGGCTTCTGGAAGGACCGCGCCGCGATGGTCACAGAGGTGTACGACGGCCACGACCCGAACACCGCACACGACGCACTGGCTTCGCTCGAAGCCGACGGCTATCTCGACTGCACCATCACCCAGAACGTCGACGGCCTCCATCACGCCGCCGGCAGCGACGACCCCGTCACGATTCACGGCACCGGGAGCCGGGTCGCGTGTCGTGACTGCGAGACGCGGTTCGACGCCGAGCCGTACTACGAAGCGGTTCGTGAGGGCGACGTCAACGGTGCCCCGGCGTGTCCGACCTGCGACGGCACTCTCAAACCGGACGTGGTGTTGTTCGGCGAGCAGATGCCATTCGGCCCGCTGAACCGCGCTCGAACGCTCGCCCGCGAGAGCGACTACTTCCTCGTCGCGGGGTCGTCGCTGAGTGTGGAACCGGCGGCGTCGCTCCCCGACCTCGCGGCAGACACCGGAAGCACCCTCGTGGTCGTAAATCTGGAGGAGACACAGGCCGACGAGCGGGCGGAGTTCGTCTTCCACGCGGACGTGACCGACGTGCTACCGGCGCTTCGTGCTGCGACCACGGAGGCGGGTAGATGATGCTCTTCGGCACGCACGACGGGCTGTATCGGGTCCCGCGCGAGCCGTTCGAGTCGCCCGCGCGTCTGCTCGATGGACGAATCAACGACCTCTGGCGTGGCGACGGGTGGTATGCAGCTACCGATGCGGCTGTTTCGGTCCGCCGACGGTGAACTGTAGCGTCGGCAGTCGATCGGCAAGAGCGTCGGCGCGGTCACCGGTGACGGGGACAGGGTGTTCGCCGGAACGTCTCCGGCACAGGTCTTCGTCAGAGAGGCGACCGGTGAGTGGCACGCGGCCGAGCAGTTTCGTGGGTGTGGAGACACGGACCGGTGGGCCGACCGGTCACCGCGGTCCGACGGCTCGCTGGTCCGGTCGTTGGCCGTTGACCCGACGAGACGAGTTGCCGCCGGTGTCGAGGTCGGTGGTGTACTCGTCTCTGCCGACGGCGGAACGAGTGGGTAGATCGCTCCGAGGGACTCCACGACGACGTTCACGAGCTGCTCGCCGTCGGGGCAGGAGCGTTCGTCGCCGCGACCGGAAACGGGCTGTATCGGACGACCGACGCCAGGCGGTCGTGGCTCCGACCCGACACTGACTTCCGTGACGACTGGTACAACTACCATCGGACGGTCGTGAGCCACGAGGGCGGACTGTTCACCTCGGCAGCCGGCTGGGGACCAGAGGCGGGAGCCGGTGCTGTGTTCATATACGACGACGCCGGCGCTGACCGCGTCGATACACCTCTCGATGCCGGATTCATCGTCGGTTGTGCGGTCGCGAGCGATGGACTCTACGCCGTGGCGTTGGACTGTGCTGACGGATTCGGACAGTCGGGCCCCGCCGAGGTGGGCCGGTACGACGGAGAGTGGACCACGCTCGGAACCGTTCCCGCGGGCGGGCGATGTCTCGATTTCGGGTGAGGATTTTTGCCGACGGCAAGCGCGCACCACTGTATGCCACACTACGAAGTGGTCGATACCGACGACGTACCGCTGCAGGACCTCTCGGAGTCGACAGAGATGCCCCCGGACCTGAATATCCGGGCTATCGACGCCGCGCTCGGGACCGAGCAGATCGGGGTGAAGCTCTGGTACTTCGAGCCGGGCGAGGAAATCGGCTATCACGCCCACAGCGAGCAGGAGGAGTTGTTCTACGTGCTCGAAGGTGAGTTCTCGCTGAAGCTGGGCGAGTCAGGCGAAGAAGAGTACGTTGAGGCCGGTCCCGGAACGTTCTGGGTCGCGGGTCCCGAGATGGGCCACGGTCACCGATGCGTCGGCGACGAGCAGGGTGTCGTACTCGCTATCGGTGCGCCGTACGTCGACGACCCCGGATTAGACCCGCACTCGCTCGATTAGAGCGACACGTCGACTTCCTCCGGGGAGTCTGCGTCGCCGTAGGTCGTATGAAGATACTCAACGATGTTCGCCGACTCGGCCATCGTGACGCCGTGCTCGGGGTCAATGAGGACGGGCACGGCGCGTTGACCCGAGACGGTTTGTACCTCGTTGCGCTTGGAGTGGAGTCCCTCAGTCCAGACGGAGTCGTAGTCGAGACCGAGTTCGTCCAGTTCGTCGACGACGAGTTCACAGAACGGGCAGCCTTCGAGCCGGTAGAGAACGCAGTCGCTCATATCTGGTCGTTGGACGCCGCGGCACATAATCCCACGGGCGCGGCGAACCCTTTTGTTGCGAGCGAGCGACCCGTCGCTATGCCACCTGCTGTCGGCGACACGAGGCCGGAGTTCACCGCTCTGTACTGCGACGGCGAGACGTTCCGTGAACGCAAAGCGCACGACCTGCTGGACGACGGGGGAGTCCTCGTGTTCGCTGGCTTCGCGTTCAACGCGATCAACGAGAACTGGTGGAAACAGTACGCCCGCACCGGCTGGGACGAGTTCGACGTTCCCGTCGTCCCGGTCGTGCGTGACGGTCCCTACGCGGTGAACGCGTTCCTGCGCGACATCGACGTGCCGTTCGACGCCGTCGCCGACGTCGAGGGGACAGTCGCCGACGCGTACGACCTGCTCGTCGAGCGCGAGGGGATGGCGGGAACTCGGACGGCGCGCCGCTCGGTGTTCGTCGTGGATGAGACGGGCGATATCCAGTTCCGGTGGCTGGCCGACGACTGGATCTCGCCGGTCCCGCGTGAGGAAATCGAGGACGCGGTCGCTGGACTGGCGTAGCGAACAGGTGACACCGACGCGCCCCGGAGCGGTGTGTCACGCATTCTCCTGTCGCGCTCCGGGCGATTCACTGGCGCACAGAGCCGGTGGCTCGTATTGAAATAAGAAGCTACGCGTCTCCACGGATGATGGGCGGTAGTTCGTCGAAGTGGTCGATTTCGTAGGTCGCCTTCGGGCCGGTCGCCTCGGGACCGTACGCGATGGCGTCGAGACCGGCGTCAACCGCACCCGCGACGTCGTGGTTGTAGCGGTCGCCGACCATCACGCCGTCGCCGGGATCACCACCCCACGAATCGAGGGCGGTCTCGTACATCCGAGAGTCGGGCTTGGTGTACCCGACCGCCTCGCTCGTCGTGACAGCGTCGAAGCAGTCGTCAATGCCGTTGCGTTCGAGCAGGTCGTGGGCCGCGTCGGTGTCGATGTCGCTGATGATGCCGAGATACACGCCCATCTCGTCGAGCGTCTCGATGGCCTCGATAACACCGTCCTCGGTCCGGGCCGTCTCGTTCGTCGCCGCCTCGAAGATCTCGCGCCACTCCTGCTCGGGGGGCGGTGACCCGTCGAACAGGTGCTCGGTGGCGACGCGGTACCCCTCGTGGGCGGTCTTGTACTCGTTTCCGTCCCGCTGTTTGAAGTAGCTCCCGAGGGCGGACTTCCAGCGGTCGAGCGCGTTCTCGGGTAGGTCGTATTCGCCCCCGAGACGATCGATGAACAGCGCGTACCCCTCGCGGATGCTCGGGAGGTGTGCGACCACGCCGCCGAGGTCGAAGAAGACGGCCTCGTAGCGAGTCATGCGTACCTCCGGACGCCGTCCACGAGTTCGCTCTCGACGCGCCCGGTCTGGTCGAGATGGGCAAGCCCGCTCATCGTCTCGGCGTACATGTACCGAGGTTTCCGCCCGCGGGCGAGTTCCGCCGCGACCGCGGGCATGGTCTCGAAGCCGTCATCCACGAGCCCTTCGATGGCGTCCAGTCGCTTGTGGAGCCGGCTGCGGTCACGGTCGAGAATCTCACCGAACTGCTCGTGGGGTTTCCCGTGTCCGGAGAAAACGCGGTCGGGGTCGTGGGGTTCGAGCCGGTCTAGGGCGGTGAACGCGGCCTCGAACGCTTCGGTGTAGCCGTCGTCCATCCCGTCGTGGATGACGACCGCACGGAACGGTTCCATCACGGTATCGCCCGAAAACAGGAGCGTCTCGCCGTCGTATCCGAGCAGGTATGCGAGGTGGTCGGCCTGGTGACCAGGCGTGTGGACTGCCGTCCCGGAGATCGGTCCGAAAGAGATCTCTCCCGGGGTGAGCCACTCGTCGACCGCGTCGGGCGGAAGGAGTCGCCGATTCCGTTCGAGCGACTCGACAGCCGACTCGACCTCGTTGTCGAGGGCGTCGCCCGTGATACCTGCGGTGGCCGCGTTCTCGCGGACGCGCTCGCCGAGCGCGGTCGCGGCTCGTGTGAACCGTTCCCGGACGGAGGCTGGCGCGTAGACGGTCGGGTCGCCGGCGTCGAGCACAGCTCCCACCTGGCCGATGTGGTCGACGTGTGGATGGGTCAACACGAGGTGTTCGATGTCGCCAAGACCGTATTCCGCGCGCTCCAGCGTGGACTCGAACCGTTCGTCTGCAGGCGTCTCTTGTTCTGGGGCTGCCGGAATCCCGGCGTCGACGAGAACTGGCTCTTCTCCCCCGAGCAGGTGACAGGCGACGTGGCCCGGCGGCCAGTCGACCGGGAACTCCACCCGGTGGACCGACTGCGTTCGTTGGTCGTGCATACTCGAACCGTACCGTCCGGGCGAATAAACGTTCGGCTCCTCGCGAGCGAAAATCTCGAACAACGGCTACGCTCGTCGGTGTGTTTATTTACGCTGGGGCCGCTGTCGCCAAACGAGCTTACGACTGTAAACATGACACGAAACGAACGATTCAGCGTCGACGGCGACGTGATAGTGATTACGGGGTCGAGTCAAGGTATCGGGAAGACGACGGCAGAGACGCTGGCGGCAGACGGCGCGAAAGTCGTCGTCTCTTCGCGCTCACAGCAAAAGGTGAACGCGGTGGCTCAGGAGATCAACGACTCGGGCGTGCCCGGCGAAGCAATCGCCGTCGAGTGTGACGTGCGCGACCGCGACGCCGTCGAGGCGCTCATGGATGCGACCGTCGAGGAGTTCGGCCGCATCGACACGCTCGTCAACAACGCCGGCGCGTCGTTCATGGAGAGCTTCGACGACATCTCCGAGAACGGCTGGAAGACCATCGTCGACATCAATCTCCACGGAACCTTCCACTGTGCGCAGGCCGCCGGCGAACGGATGCAAGAGCAGGGCGACGGCGGGAAAATAATCAACTTCGCGTCCATCGCCGGGACGCGCGGCTCCCCGTACATGAGCCACTACGGCGCGGCGAAGGCCGCCGTCGTCAACTTCACCACGACGCTCTCCGTCGAGTACGCGCCCCACGACATCCGGGTCAACTGCATCGCGCCCGGCCTCGTCGCCACGCCCGGGGTCGAATCCCAGATGGGTATCGCCGCCGACAGTGTCGACCGCGACAGCGTCGACCGCCAGATCGGTGTGCCCGAGGAGATGGCCGACATCGTCCAGTTCCTCGGCAGCGACGCCTCTTCGTACATCGTCGGCGAGACCATCGTCACGAAGGGCGTCCCGGACATCGGCGAAGGCCGCGACGTATGACCAGCCGCGAGCTGTTCTTGCCCGTCGCCGCCCAGCCGAGCGTCGAGTCGCTCGTCGACATGGCGAAGACGGGCGAAGAACTCGGCTACGAGCGCGCGTGGCTCCCCGAGACGTGGGGCCGTGACGCCGTCACCGTCCTCACGAGCATCGCCCGCGAGACCGACGACATCGGTATCGGCACCTCGATTGCGCCGGTGTACTCGCGGTCGCCCGCGCTGCTCGGCCAGACCGCGGCCACGCTACAGGAGGTCTCCGACGGCAGGTTCCGGCTCGGTCTCGGCCCGTCCGGGCCAATCGTCGTCGAGAACTGGCACGGCGTCGACTACGGCAATCCCCTGAAGCGGACGCGGGAGACGGTCGACATCGTCACGCAGGTGCTCTCCGGCGAGACGGTCGAGTACGACGGCGAGAACTTCGACCTCTCGGGGTTCCGGCTTCGGTGTGCGGCTCCCGACCCAGCACCCGCGGTCGACGTGGCCGGGATGGGACCGAAGGCGGTCGAACTGGCCGGACGCTTCGCTGACGGCTGGCACGCGCTCATGTTCACGCGCGACGGCGTCCAACAGCGCCACTCCGACCTCGAGCGCGGCGCTGAGATGGCCGAGAAAGACGAGGTCCCCCGGACGACGATGTCGCTCACCTGCGCGGCACTGGAGGACCGCGAACGCGCTCGCGATATCGTCAGGCAACACACGGCCTTCTATCTGGGGTCGATGGGGACCTTCTACCGCGACTCGCTGGCGCGGCAGGGCCACGAGGAGACGGCCCACGCCGTCTACGACGCGTGGCAGGACGGAAACCACGGCGAGGCGGTCGCCGAAATCAGCGACGACCTGCTCGACTCGCTGGCCGTGGCCGGAACCCCGGAGGAGGCCCGCGAACAGCTGAACGCGTGGGAGCGTATCGACGCGGTCGATGCCGTCTCGGTCTCTTTCCCGCGGGAGGCGACGCTCGAGGAAATCGAAGCGACGACGGAAGCGCTCGCCCCCTAGTCGTCGGCCGGCTTCGCGGCGACCTTCTCCGCAAACTGCTCGCGGACCTTCTCGATTTTCGGGTCGGCGTTGAACTGACAGTAGGCGTCACCCGGATTCTTCTCGTAGTAGTTCTGGTGGTACGCCTCGGCCTCGTAGAAGGTCTCGAGGGGTTCCAGTTCGGTAACGATGTCGTCCTCGTAGACGTTCTCGGATTCGAGCCCCTCGATGAACGCGGCCGCGACCTCGCGCTGTTCGTCGCGCTCGTAGAAGATTCCAGAGCGGTACTGCTCGCCGATATCCGGTCCCTGCCGGTTCAGCGTCGTCGGATTGTGGATGGTGAAGAAGACGCGCAGCAGCTCGTCGTAGGTGATCTCCTCGGGGTCATAGGTGATGCGGGTCACCTCGGCGTGGCCCGTCGTTCCCTCACACACCGCCTCGTAGCTCGGATTCTCGACGTGGCCACCGGCATACCCCGCGGTCGTCTGCTCGACCCCCGCGAGTTCGTCGAACGCGGCGTCGGTACACCAGAAACAGCCGCCGCCGAACGTCGCCGTCTGGAGTTGGCTCATACAGGACGGAGGGTCTGTGACCGTTTGAACCTCACGCCGACTGCAAACGGCTAACTGGCCCCCGGACGAATCGCCGGCGTGACACTCCTCGCGGCGATCTGGGCTTCCGTCGCCGGACTCCTCGATCGCGCCGGCGTCATCGACGAAGGGCGGCTGCGCGACGTGTTCGACCTCTCGTGGCCGCGTATCGTCACCGGCTTTGCCATCATGTCGAAGCGGACGGTCGATCTGGCCGTCGTCGGTATCGCCGTCGGCACCGACGCCGTCGCCGGCATCACCGTCGCCAACGGCTTCTGGACGGTCGGGAAGTTCGTCTTCATCGGGCTCGCAGGAGGGACCCTCACGCTCGTCTCACAGAACTACGGAGGCGACGAGCGCAACCGCGCGACTGCCGTCGTCCAGTTGAGCTTACTCGCCGCGGTCGTCCTCGCCGTCCCCATCGCGCTCCTGTACAATCGTGCCAGCGTCTCTCTGGTCGGGCTCATCGACGGGGGCGCGGACGCGACCACCTACGGTGCGACGTATCTCGCCATCCTCGCGCCGGGCCTGCTCTTCGAGGCCGTCAATCTCGTCGCTTCACGGACCTACGCGGCCGTCGGTAACACGACGACGCCGATGGCGATTCGCGCGACCGGTGCGGTCCTCAACATCGCGTTGAGCGCGACCTTCGTCTTCGCCGCCGACCTCGGGGTGTACGGCGCGGGTCTCGGGACGACGGTCGCGACGCTGCTCGTGACCTGTATCTTCGTGTGGGGACTCACCGGTCGGTCGTACGCCGGCCGGGGTGCGAGTCCCCTCCCCATCTTGAGCCGTGTCGCCATCGGCCGAACCCTCCCGCAACAGCTCCTGTCCGTTTCCGTCCCGCTCGTCGCGCGCCGCACCGCACAGGGACTCGTCGTCTTCCCGCTGCTCGCTATCGCGGCGACGTTCGGCCCGGTCGTGTTGGCTGCCCTCGGCGTCGCCCGCCAGATTCGACAGCTGCTCAACAGCTTCACGTGGGGCTTTTCGATCGCCGTCTCGACGCTCGTCGGACAGGCCCTCGGCGCGGGCAAAGAGACGCTCGCGACGGCCTACAGCCGCGAGGTGACGACGCTCTCGCTGCTCGTCTATCTACTCGCGGGAGGCGTAGTCCTCCTCGCAGCGCGGCCGATTGCTGCCGTCTTCGTCGAACCGACGGCCGTCGCGCGGACGGTGCCGTTCGTCGCCGCCGCGGCCGTGAGTTCCGTCCCGCTCGGCGTTGACGGCTCCATCACCGGCACGCTCCGGGGTGCAGGCGACACACGCGTCCCCTTCGCCGCGACGCTCATCGGGCTGTATCTCGTCGCCCTCCCGGTCGCGTTCCTGGGGACGCGACTCGCCGTCGGTGCCAGTCTGCTGTTGCTCGCGCTCGTCGCCGAGACCACGGTACCGGCGCTCATCAATCTCCGGCGCGTACGGTCCGGTCGGTGGCTGGAGGTCAGCCGCGCCTACCGACCATCCGCCGACGAGTGACCACCTGCCGGCAGCTATTTGCCGGTGGGCCTGACACGTCATCGCATGACCGACAGCTACACCGGTGCGGACCTGTTCGTCGACGCGCTGGAAGCGTACGACGTGCCTTACCTGTTTGGCAACCCGGGCACGACCGAACTGCCGCTGATGGAGGCGCTGCCCGACTCTGACATTGAGTACATGCTCGGACTCCACGAGGACGTGGCCGTCGGCGCGGCCGCCGGCTTCGCACAGACCCGTCGCTATCACGCCGACTACGACCCCGACATCCGTCCGGCGGGCGTCGCGAACCTCCACATCACGCCCGGTCTCGCCCACGGTCTCGGAAATCTCTACGGCGCGTCGATGACGGGCGCACCCCTCGTCCTCACGGCGGGCAACCACGAACTCGACTTCCGCCACGAGGAGCCAATTCTGACCGGCGACCTCGAAGCGCTCACCGACCAGTTCTGCAAGTACGCCGCCGAGGTCACGTCCGTCGACTCGCTGGCGATGATGGTTCGCCGCGCCTTCCGGACGGCCCTCACGCCACCGACGGGACCGGTCTTCCTCGGTTTGCCGGTCGACGTGATGATGGCCGAGACGGACGACCGGCCGGAGCCGTTGGGACCGATTCCCGACGCCGGCGGCGGCGACCCGCGACAGATTCGCGAGGCGGCGACCGCGCTCGTCGAGGCCGACAACCCTCTGCTCGTCGTCGGCGACCACGTGGCGCGAGCCGGGACCGACGCCATCGACGCGGCGGTCGAACTCGCGGAGGCGACCGGGGCGCGCGTCCACGGCGAGATGCTCGGCTCCGAGGTGGCGTTCCCGACCAGCCACGAGCAGTGGCTCTCGTACATGCCACCCCGCGAGAATCTTGCCGTGATGTTACAGAACACGGACACCATCGTCTTCGCGGGCTGTTCGACGAACACGACCCTGTTGCGCCACGAGGAGCCGCTCGTCCCCGAGGACGCGACCACGATTCACCTCTCGGACGACGCGTGGCAGCTCGGCAAGAACGAGCCGGCAGACGTGGCCGTCATCGGCGATCCGGGCCGTATCATGGGCGCGATTGCGACCCGCGTCGACGACAAGTTGGACGCCGAGACGCTCGAAGCGCGGCTCTCACACGTCGCCGCGATGAAGAAGTCGATGGCCGCCTCGATGGACGCGATGGGTGAGGGGGACGCTCCCGAGTCTGATCCGCGCGCCTCCAAACGCGAGGTCGTGGAAGCCATCATCGAGGCCGACGTCGACCCGCGAATCGTGGACGAAGGAATCACCGCCAAGTACGCGCTGCTCACCCACTACCCGCTCGAACCGGAGAGCTACTTCTCGAACAAGGGCGGCGGACTCGGCTACGGACTGCCGGCAGCTATCGGAGCCGCAGCGGCAGAGTCCCTACAGGACGAACCGCGTGACGTGCTCGGCCACATCGGCGACGGGTCGTATCTCTACTATCCACAGAGCATCTACACCGCCGTTCGCCACGGACTCGACTTGACCGTCCTCGTCGTCGACAATCGGAACTACCGCATCCTCAAGGACAACACCAACAGCATGTTCGGCGGGGACGACGACGACCACGACTACGTTGGCATGGACTTCGACCCGCACGTCGACATCCCGATGAACGCCGAGAGCCACGGCGCACGCGGACACCTCGTCGAGACCATCGACGAACTCGGTCCGACGCTGAACGAGGCGTTCTCGACGCCGGGGGTCGACGTGATCGACACCCTCGTCCACGACTGACGGTCGGTCTTCCGTTCGTTACTCGACCTGTTCTCGCGCACGCTCGCCCAGATTGCTCACGCCACGCTGGATGTGACCTGCGTCCGTCCCCGCGATGAGGTAGTCGAACCCCCACGCACAGTAGCGGTCGACGCCCTCCGGACTCGTCGCGAGCGTGCCGACCGGGGTCGCTGTTTCCCCGCCGGCGGCAAGGATAGTCTCGACTGCACCCCGGAACACGTCGCTCTCGAACTGCCCGAAGACGCCGAGATTCGCCGAGAGGTCCGCCGGGCCGACGAACAGCGCATCGACGCCGTCGACCGCCGCGATCTCGTCTACGTTGTCGAGTCCGGTCTGCGTCTCGATCTGGACGACGAGGGTTATCTCGTCGTTGGCGGTCGCGACGTACTCGCCGAGGTCGCGACCGTAGGCGGAAGCGCGCATGCCGGCGACACCGCGGCTCCCTTCGGGCGGGTAACGAGCCGCTTCGACCGCCTCCCGCGTCTCAGTTGCGGACTCGACCATCGGCACCATCACCCCTCGTGCCCCCACGTCGAGCAGTCGTTTAATCGCGCCGGTGTCGTTGTCGAGTGCGCGCGCGAGTGGGACTGCGTCCCCGTCTGCGGCCTCGATCGCCCGAATCTGGTTCGCGATGGTGGCCGTGCTGTTGGGCGCGTGTTCGGTATCGAGCATGACGAACTCGGCGTCGGGTGCGACCATCTCGGCGACGACTGGGTCGGCCAGTGAGACCCACGCGCCGACGGTGAACGTCTCGGTGGAGAACATAGCAGGTGCGCCACAGGGGACGAATAAAAGTGCTGGCTCTCAGTCGTCCGTCGCGAGGTCGAACGCGACGCGGCCGCCCTCCTCGCTCGTTTCGGGGAAGATCTTGCCCGGATTGAGGATGTCCGCCGGGTCGAAGGCCCGTTTCACTTGCCGCATCAGCTCTACGGCGACCGCACCGTGTTCGCGTTCGAGATACTCCCGTTTGCCGAGCCCGACCCCGTGTTCGCCGGTGGCCGTCCCACCCATCTCGATGGCGCGGTTCACGATATCTGAGTACACTTCCTCGGCAGCGGCGCGCATTTCCGGGTCGCTCGTGTCTGCGAGCACGGAGTAGTGGACGTTGCCGTCGCCGGCGTGTCCAAAACACGGGACGAGCAGGTCCTCCTCGCCACCACGCTGTTTCGCATAGCGGATGATCTCACCCAACTTCGAGATGGGGACCGTGATATCACCCGGGTGAACGGGCGAGAGATCGGGGTCGTAGCTGCTGACCGCGAAGGCCAACTCCTCGCGGGCCTCCCACAGCGTGTCCATCTCCTCGTCGCTGGCGATGTCGAACCGCTCGACGCTGTGGCTCTCGAACAGCGACCGGCAGAAGGCGATCTCCTCTTCGATACCGTGATTGGCGTGGAACTCGACGAACAACATCGCGGAGTCGGGCAAGTCGAGCCCCTGATACGCGTTCGCCATCGCACCGGCCGTCTCGTCGACGAGTTCGATCTTCGCCACGTCGACGCCCGACTGGACGGCGTCGGCGACGGCGTCGGTCGCCGCGTCGAGCGAGGGGAAGACCGCGCGGCCGCCGCGAATCTGTTCCGGCCGGCCGGCGAGTTCGAGCGTGGCGCGGGTCACCACCGCGAGCGTCCCCTCCGAGCCGACGAGCAGGTCGGCGAGGTTGTAGCCGGCGCTCGTCTTCTTGGCCCGTGAGCCGGCGGTGAATATCTCTCCCTCAGCCGTGACCGCCTCCAGTTCGAGCACCCAGTCGCCCACCTCGCCGTACTTGACGGTCTGCATCCCGGAGGCGTCGTTGGCTATCATCCCGCCGATGGTCGAGAGGTCGCCCGAAGACGGGAGCGGCGGAAAGAAGAGACCCGACTCGGCGACCCGCTCCTCGACCGCAGAGCCGAGTACGCCCGGACCGACGTCGACCTGGAAGTCGGCCGGACGCACCTCGTGAATCTCGTCCATCCGTGTGAGATCGAGACTGATGCCAGCGAAGGAGGGGACGGCGTTTCCTTCCATCGAGGTGCCGGCCGCGTAGGGCGTGACGGGAATCTCGCGCTCGTGAGCACCCGCGAGCACGGCCGCCACGTCGGTCGTCGACTCGGGGAAGGCAACCGCGTCGGGGACGGTGGCGTGGCTGCTCTCGCGAGACCCCCAGTCGGAAGCGTGTGACTCACGCGTCGCGTCGGTGAAAGCGACCTGCTCGTCGGAGAGCGCGTCGGTGAGAAACGTACAGTCGTGGCGCATACCCGATGGGACGGGTCGACCGTGATAAATCTACGCACGGTCGAACGAGGCGGTGGATTGCGCGTGTCTGTCGGTAACTGTCGAGCGGTAATCGGCTAACAGTCGTATCGTTGGGTGAGATTTCGTTACCATCGTTCACCCGTATGGCAAGCTTTTCGGTGTCCCGTTCGGAGTAGCAGACGTATGAGTAACTTAGTCACGGACATCGAGGAGACCGTGGGAGAGCACCCGGACGCGACCGCGCTCGGCTACGACGGCCACGAGTTCACGTACGAGCAGTTCTGGGGGCAGACGGGCCAGTTCGCACAGGCGCTTGCAGACGCCGGCGTCGAGCCGGGCGACCGCGTCGGGCTGTACCTGCCGAACGTGCCGCAGTACGTCACGTCGTTCGTCGGGACGCTCCGTGCCGGCGGCATCGTCGTGCCGATGAATCCGCAGTATCGCTCGCGAGAGATCAGCCACCTGCTCTCCGATTCGGGCGCGAAGGCGGTCATCACGCTGGCCGACCTCGTTCCCGAAGTGAAGAAAGTGCAGGACGACACCGAGGTGGAAACGGTCGTCTCCGTCGGCGGTCCCGCGGAGGGCGCGACGGAGTTCGACGAGTTCCTCGCCGACGAGATGCTCCCCGTCCAGGACCGCGCGGACGACGACGTGGCGGTTCAACCCTACACGTCCGGAACGACCGGCCAGCCGAAGGGCGTTCTCCTCACCCACCACAACCTCGCCTTTGACGCGCGCGCCTCCGCGAAGATTCACGACGGAATCGACGTTTCTGATAAGTTCCTCGGCGTGCTCCCGTTGTTCCACATCTACGGGATGACGATCACGATGATTTCGACGCTGTTCGAGGGCGGGTCCTACTGGCCGATGCCGGAGTGGGACGCCGAGGCAGCGCTCGAACTCATTGAGGGCCAGGGAATCACCCACGTCCACGGCGTGCCGGCGATGTTCAACGACGTGGTCAACACGCCCGGCGCAGAAGACTACGACCTCTCGTCGGTCGAGTTCGCCAACTCCGGCGGCGACTCCCTGCCGATCGAGGTGATGGAACAGTTCGAGTCGATGTACGACGTGGAACTGTTCGAGGGGTACGGACTGACGGAGACCTCGCCCGTCACGCACGCCAACCGCCCGGACGACCGACGACCAGGCTCCATCGGGAAGACGCTTCCCGGCATCGAGTCGATGATCGTCGACCACGACTTCAACGAACTCCCGCCCGTCGAGGAGGGTCCCGTCGACGACGAGACGGAACTCGACGACGTGGTCGGGGAACTCGTCATCAACGGTCCGAACGTGATGCAGGGGTACTACGAGCTTCCGGAGGCCAACGAGGAGGCGTTCACTGAAATCGACGGCAGACGCTGGTTCCACACCGGCGACCTTGGCTACCAGGACGAGGACGGCTTCTTCTACGTCGTCGACCGCGAGAAGCATATGATCGTCACGGGCGGGTACAACGTCTATCCGCGCGAGGTCGAGGAACTGCTCTTCGAGCACCCAGACGTGGCCGACGCCGCCATCGTCGGCATCCCGGACGAGCGCCGCAACGAGACGGTGAAGGCGTTCATCGTCCTGAAGCCGGACGCCGAGGTGACCGAAGACGAGATTCAGCAGTACTGTCTCGACAACCTCGCTCCGTACAAACACCCGCGTGAGGTCGAGTTCGTCGACGAACTACCCCGTACCTCCACCGGGAAGGTCCAGAAGTTCGAGCTCCGCGGCGAGTAGGACGCTACCTCTTTTCACGACTTCAGCAGCGTCGCGTTCATGAGCAGGAGACACGCGACGGCGACGCCGGCACAGGCAAGATACGTCGGCGTGAAGCCGACGGCCTCGGCAATCGGGAGTGCAGCCAGCGGCCCGACAGAGAGTCCAATGTCGCCGAAGACGTTGTAGACGCCGGCCAGTCGGCCAAGTTCGTCACCGGGTGCAATATCACCGAGCGTCGCAAGCAGCGCCGGCCCGACCGCGCCCGTGCCGGCACCGACGAGGACGATACCGACCGTGACGCCAGGAAGGTTTCCAGAGAGCGCGAGCAGGGCGTAGCCGGCAGCGAGCAGGGCAAACCCGGGGAGCGTCACGACCGCGCGCGAGTCGACGGTATCGGAGACGCGTCCCGAAACGACCGTCGCCCCCGCGCTCGCGACGACCCCGAGTCCGGTGACGAGTCCCGAGACCCCGGCCGCGGTCAGCGTGCCGATGGTGAGACCGAGGTAGTCGGCGTACTGAACCGCGGTCGTGAGCAGGACACCACCGAAGAGGAGTCTGACGCCGGCGTTCGCAAGCCCAATCGGGAGGACGCCCGGCAGCGAACGCACCGTCTCGGGGAGGTCACGGAGCCGCGGCGTGCGCCCGTCAGTACGGTTGGGCTGTACGTCCGGCAGAACGTACCATCCGAGCACGCCGGCAGCGAGCGCGAGGGTTCCGGCTGCGAGGAACGCGGTCGTGATATCGAACACGTCGGCGACGATGCCTCCGACCACGAGTCCGGTCGGGAATCCCATTGACTGACCGGCACGCATATACCCCGTCCAGCGACCGCGGTTCGACTGGTTGGTCACGCCAGTGATAATGGCGAACGCGCCGATGAAGACGAACGCACTGCCGAGCCCCCAGAAAACCCGTGCGCCGATGAAGACGAGCGCGGGAAAGGAGACGACGCCGACCGCCGGCAGGACGAACAGGTCGACGCGCGGGACGTTGAGACCGAGCACGTAGCCGAACGGCGCGAGTCCCTGCACGAACAGACCGACAATCATCGGACGGCGCGGGCCGACGCGGTCGATGACGTTGCCGGCCGGGGTGTTCGCGACCAGCCGGGCGATGCGGTTCGCCGAGAGGATGAATCCCAACAGCGCGGCTGAGATACCGAGATACTGATCCAACAGCGGGAGCGTCGGGAAGGCGACGCCGGTAGCGACGCCACCGAGGAAGACGCCGGCCGTCACCGCGAGTGCGATAGCCCGGACGGAGTGGTCGTGGCTATCGTTCATACTCGGGCGTCGAACAAGGGCTTAACAAGTCTGCCGGAGTCACGACGACCCCGGCGGGAGCGTCAGCGACTCACGGCGGCCGTCGAGCACGCCGAACCGCTCGCCGCGCCGCTGTTCGAGCCAGTAGAGCAGTCGCGCAGCCCACTCGAGCTTGTGGCGTTTCGCGTCGGTTACGGTCGGGTCGTCGAAGTCCCAGCCCGCAAACCGGAGTTCGGCCGCGCCGAACGCGTCGGCGATGAACGCCGCGCGGTCGCCGTCGGTGAAGCCGCCGAAGTTCTCCGTCGGACCGGTCGGTGCACACTGGACCGTCGGGAGCACGAATTCGTCGTCGTACCCCGGCACCTCGCGCTTGACGAGGTCGACGTTGTCGCCGTGGGCGTGGGCCGCGACCGGCACTCCCTCGCGTGTGAGGTGGCGCGCTGTGTCGGGGTTCTTGTCTAAGTCGGTCACCATGAGGTCGACATCGACGCGCGCCTCACGGAGCGTGTCGGCGGCGACGCTGGCGGCGACGACCACGTCGGCGCGTCGTGCGACGGCGAGTTCGTCGGCGAGCGAGTCGGCACCACCACAGATTGCGACGGTCGCATCTCGGACGTGAGCGAGCTTCCGGTGGTCGAACGGCTCGCACAACAACGCGAGCTCGTCGCGGGCACGCTCGTCACCGGTGGCGTCGTAGCCGAAGCCCTCGAGTATCGACTCGTATACCGGTCGCCACGTGTCGTAGCGCATCACGCAAAGAACGGACCGCTGGCCCAGTGGTCACAAGGTACCCCTACCCAGCGTGACCCATGGGCTTCCATCCGGCGATACTCTCGGGTTCGGTATAAGCTTTCTCTTGGCGATTTGCTGGTGAGAGTCACTCGAATCCCCCGAGTGCAGCACCGAAGCGAGCGCTCAACTCGCCGTCGCTCTCACGGCTCACCGCCCGGAGTGCGGCGACAGTCCCGAAGACGAGCGTACCGTCCTCGCCGCTCGCGATTTCGACGCCGGGAACGGTCGTCGCGAGCGACGCGAGCGCGTCTTGCTCCATCCCGCTGAGGTCAGTGAACTCCAAGACGCGCGTCACGGTCGTCTCGGGGTCGGCGTCGGCACCGAGACGGTCGAGGTGTCGGCTCGCGTCGCCGGCAGTTTGCACGTCGAGTTCCTCAACGCCTGCGGCGGTGTCACGGACGCGGTCCGGTGTGAACCGGTCACCGATGCGGGCGGCGTCGACCGTCTCGGCCACGTCGTGAGTCCGGACGACGTGTGCGCCACGTTCGATAGCCATCGCCGTCGCCGCCAGCGAGACGGGTAGCGCTTCGTCGGTGTCGCGGCCGGCGAGAGAGCGGAGGAAGTTCTTCCGGTTGATGGAGACGAGAATCGGGAGCCCGTAGCCGCGGAACTCTCGGAGCCGGTCGAACGTCTCGCGGTCGTCTTCGACCGTCTTCGCCTCGGACCAGCCGCCGAAGGCCGGGTCGACGATGGTCTTGTCCGTCAGGCCGTTCTGTGCGAGCCCGTCGTAGATGTCGTCCACATCCTCGATTGCGCCGGGGCGTTCGAGGTCCGGCGGCGAGGCCATCTTCGCGACGGCCACGTCGTAGTCGCGACACACGGCGGGCATCTCGGGGTCGGCGAAGCCACAGATGTCGTTGACCATGTCGAAACCGGCATCGAGGGCGGCCTCCGCGACCTCGTGATAGCGCGTCTCGATGGAGAAAACGGCATCACCGGAGACGGAGTGCATCGTCTCGACAGCGGTGTCGAGCCGTTCGAGTTCGCCCTCGACGTCGAGCACCTCGAACTTCTTGTTCGCGGATTCGAGTCCCACGTCGACGATGTCGGCCCCCTCGTCGATGAGCCGTTCGTCGACGTACTCGGCGGCCTCGTCCGGCTCGTCGAACACGCTCGGGTCGTACGGCGACTCCTTCGAGACGTTGAGCACCCCCATGATGCGGGTCGGCTGGTCGTCGCCGATGGCCAACCCTGCGGCGTCCACTGTTCGCATACCGGACGGTAGGGCCGGCGGGCGATAAAGCCCGGGAAGGCGGGCAAACAGGTGGAACCCGCGACGCGCCCCGCCGGCTGTTCCACGCGGTCACCGTGACCGCCGGGGCAACGGCTATGTCACGGCGGGGGTGGTCCCGGCTTGGTTTATGAAGCTTCGCGCTGCTTTTGGCTTCGCGTCCCGACCTCGAAGTATGGGAAAGGTCTCTATCGCGCTGCGGGGCTGGCGGTTCGACGAGGACGCCGTGTTCGACGAGGACGGCGAGATGCGCCCGCTGCGTGACATGGACAACGAGACGCGGACGCGAATCATCCGGCTGTCCGTCGCCGCGGGCCAGCCGTGTGACGCCTGCTGGCTCAAATACGGCCGCGCGAACGTCCAACAGTGTAACGTCGCACGCGTCATCTACGGCGAACCGCTCCACGAGCTGCTGTTGTGTGCCGACCACGAACCCGATTTCCTCTACTGGTTCCGCGAGGAGGGTGGTCGCGACCTCGCCGACCGCCCGACCGATTTCGAGGACGGTTTTTACGAGTGGTTCGACGACGGCAACCGCGCGCCCGAAGACTACGGCGGCATGGAGTACGTCAACACCGAGCCAGAGGAGGTGCCCAAACCACAGCAGGGAGATATGCCGACGCTGGAGGAGGAACTCGCGCGCATGGACGACGAGGAACTCGACGCGCTGGACGTTGACCTCTCGGACCTCGATTTCGACGAGGACGACGACGACGATCTCGACATCGACGACCCCGGGCTCGGTGATTTGGACGTATGATTGCGGTCGCGGTCGTCGGCGCGGAGACGCCCGGGAACGTCGGGACCATCGCCCGCGCGATGAAGAACTTCGGGCTTTCGGACCTGTATCTGGTCGACCCGCCCGAACTCGACCCCGAGGGCGACGCCTACGGCTTCGCCGGCCACGCCCGCGAGGACGTGTTGCCAAACGCCACCGAGACGACGCTCGATGGCCTCACCGAGCGGTTCCACACCGTCGGAACGACGGCCGTCACCAACGAGGACGCCCGGAGCCACGTCCGGTATCCGTACCGGACGCCGGCCGAACTCCGCGAGTCGCTGCGCGACGTCGAGACGGACACCTGCGTCGTGTTCGGGCGCGAGCGTGTCGGCCTGTTGAACGACGAACTCGCTGCGATGGACGAGGTGGTATCGATTCCGGCGAGTGAGGAGTACCCCGTCCTGAACCTCGGGCAGGCCGCGACAGTGGTCCTCTACGAGCTCCGGGAGCTAATCGTCGAGTCGTACCAACATCCGGACGCCATCGAGCGCGCGGACGAGTCCGACGTGGAAGGGCTAAACGAGCAGTTCGGGGCGCTCCTGGACGCTATCAATCACCCCGAAGGAAAACGCGACAAGGCGCGGCGGCTGTTCCGTCGCGTCGTCGGTCGCGCACATCCGACCCCGCGCGAGGCGCGCACCCTCCGCGGTATCCTCCGGCGCGCCGGCGAGTACGCGGTACCGCCCGGCAAGCAATCGGCCGACGAGGATTAGCTTCGCTTCTGAATCTCCTCGCGCAGGGCCGCCGAGACGACCTCACCGTCGGCCTTCCCGCGGAGTGCGCCCATCGCCTCGCCCATCAGCCCGGAGAAGGCCGCCATTCCTTCCTCTTCGACCTGTTCTGCGTTGCGCTCGACGACCTCCGCGACCGCCTCGCGCACCTCCTCCTCGCTGACGCCCGACAGGCCAGCCTCCTCGACTGCTTCCTCGGCCGTGAGGTCGGGGTCGTTCGCCAACGTCGTCAGGACCTCGTTTACACCCTCCTGTGCGAGGTCGCCATCCTCGACAAGCCGCATCACGGCGAGCAGGTGGGCGTCGTCGAGTACCTCGACCGACACGTCATCACGGCGGAGTTCGGTGAGTGTGGATTCGAGCGTCGTCGCGGCGAACGTCGGGTCGACGCCCTCGCGGACCGCTCGCTCGTACAGCGGCATGAACTGGCCGAACGCGACCTGTTGTGCGAGCGCCTCGCCGAGTCCGTCCTCCGACTGGTAGCGCTCGACGCGCTCGGTCAGCAGTTCTGGCGGCTCCACATCGCTCGGTTCGGGGTGAATCTCCGGCACGTCGGTTTCGGGGTACATCCGTGCCGCACCCGGGAGTGGTCGCAGGTATCGGGAGGTCCCGTCCTGTAGCGCGTCGCGCGTCTCCTCCGGTACACCATCGAGCGCGTCGCGAGCGCGGTCTGCCGCGGCGTCGATGGCATGTGCTGCAACGTCGGCGTCGGCGGCCACGAGCGCGACCGCGTCCTCGGCGTCGGCGTCGACCGCCTCGCGGAGGATCTTGACCTCCTCGGCTGTGACCCCGTAGGCCGGTAGCTCGTCGGTGTGGAAGATGCCGCCCGCGCCGTGGCGCTTGGCGTGGTCCGACAGTTCGGTCCCGAGTCGGCGGTCCGGCTGGATTTCCCGCCCGACGAGTCCGTCGAAGCCGTCCAGTCGGACGGCCTGTACGGACTCCGCGCCGGCGATGACCCCGGAGTCGGTGTCGGTGAATACGTCGGTCACCTCCTGCGGGTCGGCGACGGACGCGTCGCGTTCGGCGAGTTCCTCGGCGATGTCGAGGAGTGCGACCTGCCGGCCGACCTCTTCGCGCACGATAGTCTCGATGTCGTCGAGTGACTGGACGCCCTTCAGTTCGACGCGGGCCCCCTCCGCGATGGAGACGTTCACGTCCTGTCGAATCGTTCCGAGACCGCGTTTCACCTTCCCCGTCGACCGGAGCAACATCCCGATGCGCCCGGCCGCGCCGCGGGCCTGCTCTGGCGAGCGAATGTCCGGCTTCGTCCCGATTTCGACGAGCGGGATGCCGAGCCGGTCCAGTCCGAACGTAACGCCCTCCTCGGTCTCTTCGATACGGGCCGCGGACTCTTCTTCCAGCATCAGGTCCTCGATGCCGACGGGTCCTTCCTCGGTCTGGATTTCGCCTTCCGTTGCGACGAGCGCGGACCGCTGGAACCCCGACGTGTTCGACCCGTCGACGACGATCTTCCGCATGACGTGAAGCCCATCGACGGCCGTCGCGTCGAGCAGATTCGCGATTTCGAGCGTCGTCTCCAGTGCCTCCTCGTCGAGTCGCCGGGGCGGTTCGTCGTCCTCCTCGACCAGGCACGTCGAATCGTAGCCGAGATAGGTGAACTCCCGGTCGACCCGCGACTCTTCGAGCGCGGCGTCGTCGATTTCGCCCAGTTCGGAGGCAGTCGGGTGGAGATACCGCGAGAACGACCGAGTCGACTCCTCCGGCTCGCGACGGTGGGTCGGACAGTTACAGAACAGCTTTGTCTCGGTGTCGAGCTGCTGGTGAATCTCCAGCCCGGCGACGAGTCCGAGGTCGTCGTAGTCGTACTCCTGTGTACTCATTACCGGGGGTCCGGGAGCCGCCGGCAAAAAACCATCCAGTCGGCGTCAGTCCTGGCCGAGGATGACGCGGTGAGTCATCGCCTCTGGGTCGAGGACTTCGTCGGCTTCCGCCTCGGTGAGATACCCCTCCTCGATGACGACCTCTCGGATGGTCTTGTCCTCCGCGAGCGCCTGCTTTGCGACCTTCGAGGCCTTGTCGTAGCCGATGGCCGGGTTCAGCGCGGTCGCGAGGGCCATCGACTGCTCGACGCGCGCTTGCATGTGCTCCTCATCGGCTTCGAGCTTCGCGACGAACCGCTCGCCGAACACCTCGGCGGCGTTCGCAATCATGCTCGCGGACTCGAGATAGTTGTGCGCGAGCACCGGCTTGTAGAGGTTCAGGTCGACCTGCCCCTCTGCCGCGCCGGCGGAGACGGCGGCGTCGTTGCCGACCACCTGCTTGTGCACCTGATTGACCGCCTCGGCGACGACGGGGTTGATTTTGCCCGGCATGATGGAGGAGCCGGGCTGGTTTTCCGGCTGGTCGAGCTCGCCGAAGCCGTTGCGCGGCCCCGACGCGAGCAGGCGGAGGTCGTTCGCGATCTTGTTCATCGAGCCGGCGACGACCGAGAGGGCGCTGTGGGCTTCCGCCATCGCGTCGTGTGCCGCCTGCGCCTCGAAGTGGTTGTCGGCCTCGCGGAACGGGAGGTCCGTCTCGTCGGCGATGTACTCGGCCGCGCGCTCCGGGAACTCGGGGTGGGTGTTGAGACCTGTCCCGACCGCGGTTCCGCCGAGCGCGAGTTCGGCGAGGTGGTCGCGAGTCGATTCCACGCGTGCGATACCCTTCTCGATCTGGGTTCGGTAGCCACCGAACTCCTGTCCGAGGCGGACCGGCGTGGCGTCCTGCAGGTGGGTTCGGCCCGTCTTCACGATGCCGTCGAAGTCGGCCTCCTTCACGCCGAGTTCGGCCGCGAGCGTCTCCAGTGCGGGAAGCACGTCCTTGTCGGCGGCCTCGAGGGCGGCGACGTGCATCGCCGTCGGAATCACGTCGTTGCTCGACTGGCCGTAGTTGACGTGGTCGTTCGGGTGGACGACGCGGTCGCCGATACCCTCACCGAGGATCTCGGCGGCGCGGTTCGCGATGACCTCGTTCGCGTTCATATTCGAGGAGGTGCCGGAGCCGGTCTGGAACACGTCGACCGGGAACTCCTCGTCGTGGTCGCCGGCGATGACCTCGTCGGCCGCCTCGACGATGGCCTCGGCCTTCTCGTCTTCGACGAGTCCGAGGTCGCTGTTCGCCAGCGCGGCCGCCTTCTTGACGATGCCGAGCGCGCGGATGAACCGCCGCGAGAACGTGATGCCCGAGATGGGGAAGTTCTCGACGGCGCGTTGTGTCTGTGCGCCCCAGTAGGCGTCCGCCGGCACCTGCATCTCTCCGAGGCTGTCCGATTCAGTCCTGTAGTCGTCGCTCATACTCCGGGGGTCGCGCGGTCGGGAAGAAAAGCCATCGGAACCGGGCAAGCGCGTCGGGGGTCGGAGGGATGACGCTTAACACGGATGCACACCTGCCTTCGCGTATGGCACTCGAAACTGTACTGCTCGCCGTCGGCGGGAAATCTGACGATCAAGTGGAGCGAATGGCGACCCTCGCGGAGGACGTCGCTGGTCCCGCGGACGCGACAGTCGTCCTCGGGCACGTCTTCACCGAGGACGACTACGACGACGCGCTCGAACGGCTGGAGTTCGACGACGGCACCGACGTGACCCCCGACACCGTCGCCGGGCGCAACCTCGTCGTTCGAGAACTTCGCGACCGCTTCGAGGAGCAAGACATCGACGTGGAGCACATGGGAACCATCGGCGACCGCGCCGAGGGCGTCATCGGGTTCGCCGAGGAGACCGACGCCGACATGCTCGCCGTCGGCGGTCGCCGCCGCTCCCCGACCGGAAAGGCCGTGTTCGGCTCCACCGCACAGGAGATTCTGCTCGACGCGCCGTGTCCGGTGACGTTCATCAAGCGCGAGTCCGAGTAACCAGTCCCGCGAGACCGTATTTATCCATCGCCGCTGACGCGTCCGGAAGCGGTGCCTCTGCCGTGTCGCTATTGATTTCGACGCCGAGTCTGTCACACACCGCGTCGCTCACTGACTCGGCCATCGCCCGGTACGTGGTGAGCTTTCCCCCGACGGCGCTCGTCAACCCTGCCACGTCGTCGCGGTCGGCGTGGTCGAGCACGGAGTAGTCACGAGAGAACCCGACCGAGTCGCCCGTCGCCTCCGGCTCGTACAACGGGCGCACGCCCCAGTAAGTGTGTGATAGTTCCGCCTCGGCGAGTGCCGGCACCACGGGCGTCAACTCTTCGAACAGGAGTTCGACCTCCCACTCCTCCTCGGGGAACTCGTCGGGGTCCTCGACGGTCACGTCGGTCGTCCCGAGGATGGAGTGACCGCCGGAGGGAACGACGATATCGCCCGACGACTTGGGCCGACAGCGGTTCACGACCGTGTCGGCGTGGCGGCCGGTCGTCACGCTCATCGCCCCGCGGGAGGCGCGCATCTCGATGTCGACGCCGGCGAGGGCCGCCACGCGGTCGGCCCACGCGCCCGCTGCGTTGACGACGTGGTCGGCGCGAATCGTCTCGTCGGTCGTCTCGACACCGACGACGGTTCCGTCCTCGACGAGCAGGTCAGCCACGGGAGTCTGTTGGTGAATCGCCGCGCCGTGGGATTCGGCGTCGGCGGCCGTCGCCGCGACGAGCGCCATCGGGTCGATACCCCCGTCGGGAACGGCGAGTGCAGCCTCCGTCTCTGGGGCGAGTCCGGGTTCGCGTTCGCGCGCCTCTGTGCCGGTGAGTCGCTCCGTCTCGATTCCCACCTCGTCGCAGGCGGATTCGAGTCGGTCAAGGTAGTCGTCGGGGTCCGACGGGAGCGAGACGAACAGCCCGCCGGTGTCCTCGATGCAGTCGGCTGCGATGTCGCGCAACACGCGGTTCTCAGTGATGCAACTGCGCGCGGATTGGGCATCTTTGACCGCGTAGCGCGCGCCGGAGTGGAGCAGGCCGTGCATCGCGCCGCTGGCCCCGGTAGCCAGTTCGCCGCGTTCGAGCAGCGTCACGTCCACGCCCCTGCGCGCGAGGTCGCGCGCCACCCCAACCCCCGTCACGCCGCCACCGATTACGACGACTCCCGTCTCGTGCATACGCGGGTGTCGGCGGCAGTCCCACTTAGGATGTGTGTGTCGAAAGCAGACTACATTAGACACCCCGCCGACCGTGGAGGTATGCAATACGTCGCGGCCATCGACCAAGGGACGACGGGGACGCGGTGTCTCCTCGTCAGTCACGGCGGTGCGGTCGTCGGGCAGGCCTACGAGACCCACGAGCAGCAGTATCCGAAGCCGGGGTGGGTCGAACACGACCCGACCGTCCTCTGGGAGAACACGAAGACAGTCGTGACCGACGCGCTCGCCGACGCCGGACTCGCGGCCACCGACCTCGTGGCCATCGGCGTCACGAACCAGCGCGAGACGACGGTGCTGTGGGACGGTGCGACGGGTGAACCGATTCACGACGCCATCGTCTGGCAGGACCGTCGGACGACCGAGCGCATCGAGCAGTTGGAGCCGGAGTGGATCCGCGACCGCACCGGTCTGGAGCCGGACGCCTACTTCTCCGCGAGCAAACTGGAGTGGCTCCTCAACGAGGTCGAAGGGGCACGCGAGCGCGCCGAGGCAGGCGAACTCCGCTTTGGCACCGTCGATAGCTGGCTCGTCTCGAAACTGACGGGCGAACACGTCACCGACGTGACGAACGCCTCCCGGACGATGCTGTTCGACATCCACGACCTCCGGTGGGACGGCGACCTGCTCGCGGAGTTCGACGTGCCCCGCGAGGTGTTGCCGACGGTCGTCCCCTCCTCGGACCCCGAATCGTACGGGGCGGCGAGCGAAGACGGGTTCCTCGGGGCAGAGATACCGGTCGCGGGCGTGCTCGGGGACCAGCAGGCCGCGCTGTTCGGCCAGACCTGCTTCGAGGCCGGGTCGGCGAAGAACACCTACGGAACCGGCTCGTTCCTGCTCGTCAACACCGGGCCGGAGCCGGTGGAAAGCGACCACGGTCTGCTCACGACCGTCGCGTTCCAGCGGGCCGGCGAGGAGCCGCGCTACGCGCTCGAAGGGTCCATCTTCACGACTGGTGCGGCAATCGAGTGGCTGGAGGACGTATCGTTGGTCGAGAATCCGGCGGAGATGGAGACGCTCGCCCGGTCGGTCGACTCCACAGACGGCGTCTACGTCGTTCCCGCGTTCTCGGGGCTGGGGGCACCCCACTGGGATGGGCGTGCCCGGGGGACGATTCTCGGACTCACCCGCGGGACCGGCCGCGAGCACATCGCCCGCGCGACGCTCGAATCAATCGGCTTCCAGACCCACGACGTGTTGGCGGCGATGGCAGCTGACACCGGCGAGAACATCGACCGCCTGCGCGTCGACGGCGGCGCGGTCCAGAACGACCTGCTGTGTGAACTCCAAGCGACGATCGCCGACTGCACCATCGCGCGCCCGGCGGTCGATGAGACGACAGCCCTCGGTGCAGCCTACGCCGCCGGTCTCGCCGTCGGCTACTGGGAAGATCTCGACGCGCTGCGGGAACAACACCGGACCGAGCGCGTCTTCCGGCCGGACGAGACCGTCGACATGGACGGTCGGTACGCGCGCTGGAACGAGGCCGTCGACCGGGCGCGCGACTGGGCGCGGGAGGAGAACTAGGGTGCACGCGTCGTCAGCTCGAGCGCGTGGATATCCGTCGTCATGTGTTCGTCGAGCGCGTCGTACACGCGCTGGTGTTGGTCGAGCAGGGAGAGGTCGGCGAACGCCGGGGCCGTCACCTCGGCTTCGAGGTGGTCGTCGTCGTGCTTGCCGCGCGCACGAGAGACGGTCGCTTCTGCCTCGGGGATGTTCTCCTCGATGAGTCGTTCGACGTCGGCAGGGTCCATACCGGAGGGTGGCGACGGCCGGGCAAAAGCCCGACGCTGACGGGATAGCTATACACGGGAGCCGCCCGTCGTGTCGGTATGGACATCCACTGGCATCGCGACGACCTCCGGGCCACCGACAACGACGGTCTCGCCGCGGCGGGAGCGGACGGCGAGGCCCTTCCGGTGTTCGTCTTCGACGACCGGGTCCTCCAACATGGCTCCCCTCCGCGCGTCGCGTTCATGCTCGATTCGCTCGCCGAGCTCCGGGAGTGGTATCGCGACCGGGGCGGTGATCTCTACGTCGCTCGGGGCGACCCGACCGCGATCTTACCGGACCTCGCGGTCGAACACGGCGTCGACACGGTCCACTGTAACGCCGGCTACTCCGGGCTGGCGCGCGACCGCGATTCGGCCGTCGCCGAGGCGCTCGATGCCGACGGCGTTGCCCTCGAAGACCACGAGGACGCCCTCCACCACGAACCCGGCTCGATTCGCACCAACGACGGCGACCCCTACTCCGTGTACACCTACTTCTGGAAGAAGTGGCGCGACCGGGAGAAGGCCGACCCGTACGACGCACCCGACGCCATCGCGGACGTGACCGGCGACGAACTGCCGACACTCTCGGAGTTGGGCTTCGACGAGCCGGAAGCCGATATCGAACCCGGCGGGATGACGGCGGCACAGCAGCGACTCGACAGCTTCGTCGACGGTCCCATCTACGAGTACGAGGACCTGCGGGACGACCCGGCCGCCGACCGCACCTCGAAGCTCTCTGCCCACACGCGCTGGGGCACCGTCGGCCCACGCACAATATACGCCGCGACCGAGGAGGCTGCAGCGAGTGCGCCGAGCGAGGCGGCCGCCGAGGCCGTCGAGGAGTATCAGGGCGAACTCGCGTGGCGGGAGTTCTACCACCACGTCCTCTACTTCCACCCCCACGTCGTCACGGAGAACTACAACGAGTACGAGGAGGGCATCGAGTGGCGCGACGACGACGGCGAAATCGCGGCGTGGCGCGAGGGCGAGACCGGCTACCCAATTGTCGACGCCGGGATGCGCCAGCTCCGCGAGGAGGCGTGGATGCACAACCGCGTCCGGATGATCGTCGCCTCCTTCCTCACGAAGGACCTGATGGCCGACTGGCGACACGGCTACGAGCACTTCCGCGAACATCTCGTGGACCACAACACCGCAAACGACAACGGCGGCTGGCAGTGGGCTGCCTCGACGGGTACGGACGCACAGCCGTACTTCCGCATCTTCAACCCCATGTCACAGGGTGAGCGTCACGACCCGGACGCCGAGTACATCCGCGAGTACGTGCCCGAACTCGCTGGGGTCGACGCCGACACCATCCACTCGTGGCACGAACTCTCGGAGGGGGAACGCGAGTCGGTCGCCCCCGAGTATCCCGCGCCGATAGTCGACCACAGCGAGCGCCGCGAACAGGCGCTCGCGATGTTCAAACGCGCCCGCGGCGAGGACCCCGACGAGTGAGAACGTGTAATCGTAGTTACTTAAACACACTACCGGGAATCCGAGGGTAGCTCCTCAATCCTTTTTGCCACGGCGGGCATTTCGTTGAGTGGAGGTTACAACAATGAGCGAATTTTCCAACCCGGAGCTTGACCCGCTCCCGTACGACTACGACGCGCTGGAACCGTCCATCTCTGAGCAGGTGCTCACGTGGCACCACGACACCCACCATCAGGGATACGTAAACGGTCTCGAAAGCGCCGAGGAGACCCTCGCGGAGAACCGCGAGGCCGGCGAGTTCGGCTCGTCCAGCTCCGCCATCCGCAACGTCACCCACAACGGTTCGGGCCACTATCTCCACACGCTGTTCTGGGAGAACATGGACCCCAACGGCGGTGGCGAACCGGAGGGTGACCTGCTGGCCCGCATCGAGGAGGACTTCGGCTCCTACGAGGGCTGGAAGGGCGAGTTCGAGGCCGCCGCAGGCGCAGCCGGTGGCTGGGCGCTGCTCGTCTACGACCCCGTTGCACAGCAGCTTCGCAACGTCGTCGTCGACAAGCACGACCAGGGCGCGCTCTGGGGTTCACACCCGATTCTGGCGCTGGACGTGTGGGAACACTCGTACTACTACGACTACGGTCCGGCCCGCGGCGACTTCATCGAGGGCTTCTTCGACGTCGTCGACTGGGACAACGTCGCACAGCAGTACGAGAACGTCGTCTCGCGCGTCGAGTAAGCAGTCCGCTTCTCCATTTTTTCATCGCCGCGTAGCCGACGGCTCGGACTGTGACAAACACACCAAACAGCTAATTTCCAACAGGCCCAACAACCACGTATGTCGAGCGGGACCATCGATATCGACGAGTTCGAAGACGGCGACGCAGATGAATTCACCGAACGGAACGCCACCGAACGAATCGTGTTGTTTCTCGATCGAAATGACGACCGAGCGTGGAAGGCCGCGACGGTTGCCGAGCGCCTCGGGATAGAGGCGGACGCCGTTAATGCGATTCTCTCACGGCTGAAGGAACGGGGGCTTGTGCGACACAAGCGACCGTACTGGGCAATTACGGACGATACGGAACGACTTCGGTCAGCCTACCAGCTCCACCGGCAGCACGAAGCGGCCGACAGCGAGTACGGCGAAGAGTCGCTTGAAGCCCTCCGAACGGAGGAGATGGACGAGGTACAGTGACTCCGTTCGATGAACTGGAGCGTGGTGATATCATCTGGGCGACGGACCCGCTCTCTGAGAAAGGTCGCCCAGTGCTCGTGATTGGAACTCCTAAGTTCCAGAGCCACGGTGTGCAACTCATCACGGCCCTGATTTCCACGAAGAGCTATCACGAATCCGCACTCGCGCTCAGCGACGACGACTACGAGGGCGAGCCGCTCGGAGAACAGAGTCACGTCCTGCCGTGGTCGCTTGTGACGCTCAACAGTGCCGTGGATGTTGATCACTACCTGACATCGCTCGTGGCCGACCGCACTGAGGACGTGGTGAGACAAGTGGTCGCCTACATCTCTGCGTAGCTCGGCCCGTATCGGGAAGTAGGTACACGAAATTGGGGAACATCGTTTAGCTACAAGGCCTACATCTCTCGGTTGGACCCGACGATTGGCGTGTTCTAGTTAGTGGAACAGTAATCGAGCGGCCGACTCTCGGTTCCACCCCGAAGAGTTGGCAACGACACGCTTGTACCCCGTCGCTCACAACCGCGGGTATGCCACGACCGAAGTCGACGTTCGATGACGTACGCGAGTTCGAGTTCCGCGAACCCGAGGAGGTGCTCGAGACCGACACGATGTACACCGTCTACGAAATCGCACGCCTGCTGCAGGGGGTCGACGTGGACCGCGAACTCGACGCCGCGACCGAAAGCGTGTTCCTCGACTGGGCGATTCCGTGGATGCTCGACAACGAAGCGCGGTTCTGTTTTGCCGAACCGAACGACGAGGAAAGTCCCGGCTTCTACGGCCTGCGCGACTAGCTCATCCGCGCGCTGCGGAGGGCAAGCTGGATGTGTTGGCGCGGCTCGCGGTCGACGACCGGGCCGTGGCCGGCGTAGAACGCCCGCAGCGAGTCGTCCGTCGCATCGAGCACGCGCTCGATACTCTCGATGAGCCGCGGGTGGTCACCCTCATCGAGGTCGGTTCGGCCGAAGCCGCCGTTGGCGAAGACGAGGTCGCCGGCGATGAGGTCCCCGCCGTCTTCGCGCAGGAAACAGAGGTGGTCGTTCTTGTGTCCAGGAGTGTGGAGCGCCCGGTACTCGCGGTCGCCGAGCGCGACCGTGGTGTCGTCTTCGATTTCGTGGTCGACGAGCTCGTGGTCGGGGTCGAATCCCCACACGTCAACGTCGAACCTCTCCGTGACGGCCTCGGTGTTACCGACGTGGTCGTGGTGGGTGTGCGTGAGGACGACGGCGTCGATCCCACCGGTTCGCGCCTCGATTTTCGAGACCACGTCGAACTCGTCGCCGGGGTCGACGAGGACTGTTCGCTTTCCGTCGACGAGGAAGACGTTGCTCGTGAACACCTGTTCGTCCGCGGCGAGATTCGTGATGTCGTGCATACCGGACAGAGATGACAGCCGCAGGAAAACCTACGGAAAGGCGAGCCTGCCGGCGACCTGTCGCCGCTTCACGACGAGGAAGCCGACGACCACGAGCGCGAAGCCGACCAGCGTCGTCTCGGAGAGCGATTCGTCCAACAGCAGGTAGCCGGTGAGCGCGGCAAAGGGCGGGATGACGTATTCGAGCAGCCCCATCGAGAACGGCCCGAGTTCGCGAAGGAGCACGAAGTAGAGCGTGAACCCTCCGACGCCCGCGACGACGGCCATGTAGCCGACGGCGAGGACCGCCCGTGGTTCGACCGTCGCACTTGCAATCCCACTCCTCGGAAGGAGGACGGTCGCGAGGTGGAGCGACACCGCGCCGATGAGATACATCCACGGCTGTGCGCCGACGGCGTCGAGAGTGGGCGACGCGCGGTCCGTGAACACCGCGCCGGCGGCGAAGGCGACCGCCGACCCGAAGACGAGTGCCGCCCCCCGTACGCTCTCGGTGAACGTCGTGAGGTCGGGGTCAGCGATGACGGTGACGCCGGCGAAGCCGACGAGCACGCCGACCACGTCGAGTGCGTGAATCGCCTCGTCGGTGCCGACCGCGCGCTGGAGCGCCGGCGTGACGACGGGAATCAGCCCGAGCAGGACCGACGCGACCGCACTGGTGACGTACTGCTGGCCGGCAAACAGCAGGGCGTGGTGGAGACCGACCGTCAGGAGTCCGCCGGCGACGACGTAGCACGCGTCGGCACCCGTCCGGGGTCGGAGGTCACGGCCGAGTCCGAGCGCGAGCGGGACCATCACCACGGTTGCAAAATAAAAGCGCAGACTGGCGAACAGCGTCGGCGAGAGATACTCGAGCCCGATGCGCGTGACGGGAAAAGCCGACCCCCAGACGACAGCGAGCAGGAGAAATAAGCCGGTGTGGCGGTCGACCATACCGTCGGTTCGCGTTGGCGGGGGAGTAGCTTGCGATACGCGTGTCGAAATCGCCTTCACGATGGTACCCGAGGTGAAGGTATGAATCGGACCGCCGTCGCGGTCGGGGGTATCGTCAGCCTGTTCGTGCTCGTGCAGGTGCTCGCGCTCGCGCTCGTGGCTCCCTTCGACGCAGCGGGGTATCAGGCGGTTCCCGACGGCCAGACCGACAATCCGCTCAACAGCATCATCTACGTCGCCGGCATCCTCGTCGCGACCGGGCTGATGTTGCTGGCCTTCCGCTACGACGCCGACCTCCTCGTGCGCGGCGTTATCGCCCTCAGCGCAACGTACATCTGTTATTACGTCTTCTCGGTTCTCTTCCCGCCGGTGACGGTCGCCGGGATTCCGGTGCTCGCGCTCGTCGCGGCGGTCGCGCTCGTCGCCGCGATGTTGCTCTACCCCGAGTGGTACGTCATCGACGCCGCGGGCGTGGTGATGGGCGGGGGCGCGGCCGGGCTGTTCGGTATCTCCTTCGGCGTCCTCCCGGCGGTCGTCCTGCTCACCATTCTCGCGGTGTACGACGCCATCTCCGTCTACGGCACCGAGCACATGCTCGACCTCGCTGACGGCGTGATGAATCTCCGACTCCCCGTGATTCTCGTCATGCCGCTGTCGCTGTCGTACTCCTTCATCGACGCGATGGACGCGACCGGAAACGAGGACGAGGAGCGCGAAGAGGCCGAGCGAGGGGCAGAGACAGCAGACGGGGAACGGGACGACGAGCGCGACGCCTTCTTCATCGGGCTCGGCGACGCGGTGATGCCGACCGTGCTCATCGCGAGTGCGGCCCACTTCAGTGACCTGCCGACGCTCGTGCCGGGGCTGGACGCACCGCTTCCGGCGGTGACGGCGGCGGTCGGGATGCTCGCCGGACTCCTCGTGTTGATGCGAATGGTCGCAGCCGGCCGTGCACACGCCGGTCTCCCGCTGCTCAACGGCGGGGCGATCGGGGGATACCTCCTCGGCGCGCTCGCTGCGGGCATCCCGCTCGTCGAAGCGCTGGGCGTGGCTCCGTACTTGTAAACGTCGAGCGCACCGACTCTGCTGTCGCTCTCGTCAGGACACCACGCCGGCGGAGCATTCAACAGGTCTACGACCGCCTCGTCTTCCCGACGCAACTCCGGCAGCGTCTCGGTGTCGAACAGCCCCGTCGCGCGGGTGCATCCCGGATGCGTCCGTCCCTCTCGCTCGATTTCAAGGTTGCCGTCGGTCCGGTGGCCGACGAACTGCGCCACCGGGAGCGGGACCGTCGACCCGTCTGCGAACGCGAACTCGACAGTTCGGGTGTACAGCAGGTCGGCGAGCGACACCGTCAGGTGTGTGACCGGCGAACCGTGTTAACCGTTGGCTCGTGTGCCGGACGACCCGGAGCCGCCACTCATCGGCCGGACTCCAGGTTCAACGCCACACCCCCGGATGCGTTACCGGAGTGCCTCGCTCGCCGGCGCGAACTCGAGTTCCTGGCCGAGACCCTGCTCGCTGGCGCGCTCGTAGAGCATGTAGCCAGCAGCGACCGTCTCGATGCCCGTCCCGCCGGAATCGAACAGCGTAATCTCCTCGTCGTCCTCGCGGCCGGCGGCGTGGTTGGCGAGGATCTCGCCGAGGTCCGCGTGGATGTGGTCGTCGTCGATAGCGCCCTCCTCGCGAGCCTGTAGGAACTCGCCGGAATCGGAGAACGCACGGGACCGCAGGTCCGGGACGTACTTTGCGTTCGCGACGATCTGGGTATCCACCTCGCGTACGGCGGGGTCGTACTGGCCCATGGCGGTGACGTGCATCCCCGGTTCGAGGAGGTCGCCGTCGAACACCGGCTTCGGCGCAGCGGTAGCCGTAACGACGATGTCCGACCCTTCGACGGCGGCGTCGGAGGAGGCGACCGCACCGACAGAGGCGTCGAGTTCGTCGTTCATGATCGCGGCGAAGCCCTCGCGGTTTTCGGGCGTGCGCGAGTAGACGTTCACCGTCTGGATGTCGCGGACCACGTCGAGCGCGCGGAGCTGCCCCTTCGCCTGCGGGCCGGAGCCGATGATCGCGACTGTGTCGGCATCCTCACGGGCGAGCGCGTCGGCTGCGACCCCGCCAACTGCCCCCGTCTTGTAGGGGTTCATCGCCGCACCGTCGATGAGCGCGAGCGGGTCACCGCTCTCGGCGTCGAACAGCGGGAGCATGAAGTGGGCGTCGCCGCCGCCGAAGCCGGCCGCGTAGGTGTATCCGCCCATCGCGCCCGTCTCCTCTAAGATGGCGAGATAGCTGGTCAGAAATCCGGGCGGCTCCTCGTTCGGGAGCTTCTGTCGCGGTTCGGCCGGACTGCCGCCGCCGACCTCGCGGTAGCCGTCGCGCACGACCGCGACGTAGTCGTCCATCGTCGCGAGCCCTCTTGTCTCGTCGCTCGTGAGAAACAGCGTTGACATACCCGTCGTTCACGGGGGATGCTCTTGGCTCTGGTGGCACCGGCCGATCAGACGACGTAGCTCGCGAGCGCGCGCCAGCCGCCGAGGAGAGTCCCGCCGAACAGCAGCGCCACGACGAAGAACGCCGGGTCAGCGCCGCCGGGAACGACCGACAGCGTCCGGACCGCCTGCGCGAACAGGTCGGCACCGAGCCAGCCAGCCGCGGCCCGGACGACGGCGGTGCGCGCGTCCGCGATGGCGTCGGCTCGGAACGTCCCGACGGCGACGCCCACCAGGAGCCAGCCGACGACGAACGGGGCTGCGACCTCGGGAATACGAGCGAGCAGGCTCCCGCCTTCCGGGTGTTGCATTGCACCCAGTGTCGCGAACAGCGCGATACACAGCAGGTCGCCGACCAACACGAGACCGACGCGGCGGTCGGTCGTGACGCCAGCACGGAACATACGCACAGTCGGAGCGGGGGCGGCTTAGTCGTCGCGCTTTTTCACGCTCGCATCCTCCCTCCGACGTGGAGTTCGAGACTCTTGGTGACGCGACCGGCGGCCCGCCCCTCCGACTCGACTGGCAGCGGTTCAGCTACGCCGGTAAGTTCGTCATGACGAACGCGGGGAAGGGCGTCTTCCGAGCGGGAGAGCCGGGCGACGGTGAGTTCGACGAATCCGTCGTCGCGGCGGTCGCATTCAACGAGGACCGGACCGGCGACCGGACCGTGTGGCTCCGGTACGTCACGGTTAGACAGGACCGTCGGGGGGAGGGGCTGGGCGCACGACTCTGTGAGCGTGTGAGCGACGAGCTGCTCGACAGCTACGACCGGGTCAAGATTGCCGTCAACAACCCCTTCGCGTACGAAGCACTCTACAAGGCCGGCTTCGGCTTCACCGGCGAGAGGACGGGAATCGCCGAGCTTGTCCTCGAGCGGCCACACGACACCGACGCGACGGCATATCGGGCGGGACTCGCTCGGTACCGTGAGCGCGACCTCTCCGGGGCGGAGCGGTCGTTTCTGGACGGTCGGTCGGAGCCGCCGGATGAACGATAGGGGGACTATTTGTAGGATGAGGTCATGTGATGAGCTATCATGGTCGGAACGGGAGCGAGTGTTTCATTCGGGGTGCAGGAGGTCGCGGATATCGGTGCCGTGCAGACGCCGTACGGGTCGGTCACCGTCGCGGCGCTGTTACAGCTCGTGTTCGTCGCAACGCTGTGTATCGTCGGAGCCGGCGGACTCTTCTCCTACATTGCCGCCGCACGGGTACTGTGTCGACGCGAACGGCAACGCGTCGCCGCGGAGCTGGAGGCCTTCGAGTCGTTCCAGTCGTATCTGCAGTCGAGTACGCCCGCCGCGTCGCCCGCGACGCCGGCCGACCCACAGCGGACGCTGGTCCAGCAGTCGAACGACAGCCTAGCCGCCGTCCGGGAGACGTTCGCCGAGACGGTGATGGCCGTCGACCACTACAAGGAGGACTACGACGAGACGCTGATCGAGCACGCACGCGCCGAACTGGGACCAGACGCGGGAGGCGCACTCGCGGAAGCCGACGCGTTCACGCCGGGACTCAGGTCGGTGCTCGTCGACCGGACGAACGCCGCCATCAGACAGCGAGAGCAGTTCCTCGCCGAGATGGACGCCGAAGCGGAGTCGTTGCGCGAGAGCGAGCGGAGACTCACCGATCCGGTCGCCGAGTCGGCCACACTGGTCGAGCCGCTTGACGACGAGTACCCGGCGCTCGAAGCCAGATGGCAGCGGTTCGGCACCGTCGAAGGCCACGTCGAACAGGTCGTCACCGACCGGTCGAGACACGCGACCGACGAGAACACGTCGGTCCCATCGTATCTCTACGAGTCGTTCCCGGTCCCCGACCCGGTGGTCGCCGACGCGAGCGCTGCCCTCGGCGTCATCCGCGACCGGCGCGCGCGGGTGACCGACGCGCTCACTCGCGCGAACTGAGTGGACAACCGAGACTGACAGCTTCAAGCCGCGGGCGGCCCGACGGTGGGTATGGGAAACGCGGACATTCGCTCGCTGGCGGCGCTCTCGGAGGTGGAGTTCGGTGACCTCGCGGGCAGCATCGTCGCCGTCGACGCGCACAACTGGCTGTACCGGTATCTGACGACAACGGTGAAGTTCACGCGCGACGGTGCGTACACGACGAGCGACGGACGAGAGGTGGCGAACCTCATCGGCGTCGTGCAGGGGTTACCGAAGTTCTTCGAGCACGACATCACGCCCGTCTTCGTCTTCGACGGCGGCGTCACGGAACTGAAGACCGACGAGGTGGACGAGCGGCGCGAGCAACGCGAGCGCTACGAAGCCGAGCTGGCAGAGGCGAAGGAGTCGGGCGAGGACTCGGCGCGCATCGCCACGCTCGAATCTCGGACCCAACGGCTGACCGACACTATCCACGAGACGACGCGCGGGCTGCTCGAGCGGCTGGACGTACCGATTATCGAAGCTCCCGCAGAAGGGGAGGCGCAGGCGGCGTACATGGCCCGGCAGGGACAGGTCGACTACGTCGGGAGCGAAGACTACGACGCGCTCCTGCTCGGTGCGCCGTACACGCTCCGACAGCTCACCTCCAAGGGAAACCCCGAGCTGATGGACTTCGAGGCGACGCTCGCCGAACATGACCTGACGTGGGAGCAGTTGGTCGACGTTGGCTTGCTGATGGGGACGGACTTCAACGACGGTATCGACGGCGTCGGCCCGAAGACGGCCGTGAAGCTGGTGCGCGAACACGGCGACCTGTGGGGGGCACTCGACGCCCGTGACGCCTACATCGACGGGGCCGAACTCATTCGTGAGCTGTTCTTGCACCCGGACGTGACCGACGACGCCGCATTCGATACGGACATCCACCCCGACATGGACGCGGCCCGGACGTACGTCACCGAGGAGTGGGAGGTGCCGGCCGACGAGGTGGCACGTGGCTTCGAACGCATCGAGGAGTCCCTCGTCCAAACCGGACTGGACCAGTGGGGGTAGCCCGGCTCGAACAGACCGGGCTAGCACAGTGGAGGTAGCTCGGATTCAGGCCTACCGGGGACAGGTGACTGGCGTCGCCGGATTCGGTGAGCGCTAACAGTGGAAACTCCTCATCGGGATAACTTTACAACGGCAGGCTCGCATCTGCGAGTATGAGTGACAAAGCAGTCCTCGTGGACGTGACGGACGGCGTCGCAACAGTGACCCTGAACCGCCCGGAGCGGCGCAACGCCTTGAGCGACGAGGTATCGAACGGAATCATCAGTGCCATCGACGAGCTCGAAGGCCGCGACGACGTGCGGTGTCTCGTCTTGACCGGCGCGGAGGGGACTTTCTGTGCCGGCGGCGACGTAAGCTCTATGGCGGCGTCCGACGACGACCAGCAGCTTCACGACGTGGTTCGCCACATCCAGGACGAGACCTCGCGCGTGATTCGACGGGTGTACGAGTTCCGGAAGCCGACGGTCGCGAAGCTCGACGGCGTCGCGTTCGGTGCCGGGGCGAATCTCGCTATCGCATGTGACTGTGTGGTCGCGAGCGAGCGAGCGCGCATCAGCTTCGGATTCAAGCAGGTCGGACTCGCGGTCGACACCGGCACGTCGTATCTGCTCCCGCGCATCGTCGGCGAGAACGTCGCGAAGGAACTCGTCTTCACTGGGGAGTTGGTCGACGCCGAGCGCGCGAGCGACCTCGGGCTGTTCAACCACGTGTACGAGTCGTTCGAAGAACAGGCGAGCGAGTTCATCCAGACCATCGCGGAGGGACCGACCGTCGCGCTCGAAACGTCGAAGCAGTCCATCGTACAGGGGTTCTCCCTGGACCTGAAGGCCGCACAGGACAACGAGGCGACGAATCAGGCGGCGGTCTTCGAGACCCACGACCACGCAGAGGGGGCGACGGCATTCATGGAGTCGCGCGAACCGGAGTTCGAGGGGCGATAGGAGCTAACAACGTTCGGCTTCGCCCGGAACATCTTTTACATCGTAATCCTATAACATTGGTATGGCATCACAGATGGCGGAAAGCGGTCAGGAGCAATTCCTGCTCGACGGTGCACACGAGGCCGTGCGCCGTGCCGTGCGTGAATTCGGCGAGGAGGAGATCGAGCCGGTCGCACAGGAGCACGACGAAAGCCACGAGTATCCACTGGAACTGCGCAAGCTCGCAGCCGACTACGACTTCGTCGCACCCTCAATCCCCGAGGAGTACGGTGGCGCTGGGATGGACCCCATCTCGCGGACCATCGTGACGGAGGAGCTGTGGCGAGCCGACCCCGGTATCGGCAGCGCGATTGGCTCGGCCGGCTTCGGTACGTCGATGATTCTGGAGTACGGCGACGAGTGGATGAAAGACGAGTGGCTGCCACAGATTACGGCCGGTGAGGCCGCTTCCTTCTCTGCGATTTCGGAGCCGGCACACGGCTCGAACGTCGCGGGCATCGAGACGGTCGCCGAGAAGGACGGCGACGAGTACGTCATCAACGGGAACAAGACGTGGATCACGAACGGCACCATCGCCGACGTGGGCGTCCTGATGGCGAAGACCTCCCCCGAGGAAGGTCACCGAGGTATCTCCGCGATTCTCGTCGAGAGCGACCGCGACGGCTTCTCGTCGACGAAGATCGACAACAAGCTCGGTATCCGCGCCTCTGACCTCGCGGAACTCCAGCTCAACGACGTGCGCGTCCCCGAAGAGAACATCATCGGTGAAGTTGACGAGGGCTTCTACCAGCTGATGGACTTCTTCGCCTCCGGTCGCGCGAGCGTCGCGGCACAGGCCGTCGGCGCGGCGCAGGCCGCCCTCGACGCGTCCATCGACTACGCCGGCGAGCGCGAGCAGTTCGGCCAGAAGATCAGCGAGTTCCAGGCCGTCAGCCACAAGATCGCCGACATGGCGACGAAGGTCGAGGCCGCACGCTCGCTCACCTACCGCGCGGCGAGTCAGGTCGCCGCCGGCAAGGACGACGAGGCCGTCAAGCTGGCGTCCATGGCGAAGTACTTCGCCTCCGAGAACGCCGTCGAGGTCGCAGACGACGCGATTCAGGTCCACGGTGGCGCGGGCTACGTGACCGACCACCCAGTCGAGCGCTACTACCGCGACGCCCGCATCACGAAGATTTACGAGGGCACCTCGGAGATTCAAAAGAACATCATCTCCGACCGGCTCCTCTAATCCGGCCACCGACTTCTCCGTTCTTTCACCCGCCGCGAGCGACCGCCATCGCTCGATTTCCGTCGCGGTGAGCGTCGCATATTTGTACTCCCCGCCGGAACGCCCGGGTATGACACAGACACACACCGAGTGGACCGACGCCCAGTCGTCGGCCACGGTCGACGTGGACGGACACGACGTGGAGATGGCCTACTACGAGGACGGCCCGGCCGACGCGACGCCGGTCGTGTTCGTGCACGGCGTTCCGACGTGGGGCTACCTGTGGGCGAAGGTCGCCCCCGAACTCGCAGGAGAGTTCCGCGTCATCGTCCCTGACATGGTCGGCTACGGCAACAGCGAGAACGGCGAGGGGTTCGACCGCTCGATTCGCGCACAGGAGCAGGCGCTCGACGGGCTGCTTGAGGCACTCGACATCGAAACGTTCCACCTCGTCGCCCACGACATCGGTGGCGGGGCCGCACTCCGGCTTGCCGCCCACCAGCCACACCGCGTCGAGCAGTTGGTCTGTTCGAACGTCGTCTGTTATGACTCCTGGCCCGTCGAGTTCGTCTCGACGATTGGTCTTCCGAAGACCGCCGGCATGGGCGACGAGGAACTCGACGCAAAGCTGGATTTCGCCTTCGCCGACGGAGCCTACGGCGAGGCCGACCCCGACTTCGTCGCCGGTATGAAGTACCCGTGGCTGGAGCGAGAGGGCGGCAAGCGCGCGCTCGCTCGGGCCGCGGTCGCGACGAACACGAACCACACGACGGAGATCACCTACGAGGATATCACGGCCGACCTGCTGTGTCTGTGGGCGGAGGCCGACCAGATGCAACAGGTGGAGTACGGAGAGCGACTCGTCGAGGACATCGGCGGCGAGATGATTCGGCTCGACGAGGCGTTCCACTGGGTGCCGGAAGACCGCGCGGAGACGTTCGCGAGTGAACTCGACGGGTTCCTCGAGCCGTGACCGAAACGGATAGACGCTCCCGCGTCGAGGGGTGGGTATGAGCGACGAGCCACCGGAGTGGGGGTTCAAAGAGCGCGACGTGCTCATCCTGCGTGAGCTGTCGCGCGACACCCAGTTGAGTTCACGCGACTTGGCGCGTATACTCGATGAGAAACACGGTATCGAGGTGAGCCACGTCACCGTCTCGGAGTCGATTCGCGGGATGCGCGAACAGGGCGTCTTCCGCGAGGCCGTCATCCCCAACGAGGAGTACTTCGTCTTCGGGCTGTTCGAGTTCAAGTTCAACACGGAGAACTTCGATGAGGGGTGGCGCGAGGCGATGGAGTATATCCGCGACTCGCCGAACACGCTCTTTTATTTCCTCTCCGACGGGGAGTACCAGTGGAAGTCGGTGATGATGTTTCCGACGCGGCCGGACGAGTCCTACTGGATTCACGAGTGTTACAAGCGCCACGGCGACGTGATTGCGAACATCAGAAACAGCGTCATCCACAACGTCTTGAAGTTCCGTACGGACCCCGAGATTCTGGCAACCCTCCACGAGGGAGAGTGAGGGCAGAGAAGCAATACGGACGCAGCCCCTCCTTCCTGTATGGCCGCGCGTGAGGAGCCACCGGCGAGGTGTCCGGTCTGTGAGACGATGTACGACTCCGTGTCCGTCCACGAGTCGGGACTGATGGTGAATCTACTGGACAACGAGCGCTACCGACGGGTCTGTTTCGAGCCTGCGACCCGGGGAGCCACCCCGATTATCCGGTTTTATCACCACACCCACGAGCAGGCCGACACCGAATCGACGGACGACGTGAGGACTGAGTAATCGAGGACGGGGGTCACTCGGCGGCGCTGGCGGTCCGGATAATCGTCCGCTCGTCGAACGCCTCGCCGACGAGCTGGAGGCCGACTGGTCCCTCCTCGGTCTCGCCGGCCGGCACGGAGATGGCGGGAAGGTTCGCGAGATTCGCCGGGACGGTGTTCGCGTCGGCGAGGTACATCTGCAGCGGGTCGTCTAAGCTCTCGCCGCGCTCGAACGGCGCGACGGGCATCGTCGGCGACGCGATGACATCGGCCGACTCGAACGCCTCGGCGAAGTCCTGTCGGACCCACGCGCGAGCGTCCTGTGCCTTCTTGTAGTACTTGTCGTGGTAGCCCGCCGAGAGGGCGTACGTTCCGAGTAGGATGCGACGCTTGACCTCCTCGCCGAAGCCCTCCTCGCGGACGGCAGCAAAGGAATCGTTCCAGTTCCCCTCGGCTTCGGTGTCGGGACCGTAGCGCACGCCGTCAAAGCGTGCGAGATTCGAGGACGCCTCGCTCATCGCGATGACGTAGTACGCCTGCACGGCGGTCTCGACCGAGGGCAGCGACACCTCGACGGTCTCTGCACCCTGCTCGCACAGCGAGTCGAGCGTCGCCTCGAACTGCTCGACGACGGCGTCGTCCGCTCCGTCGACAAGTTCGGTCGGGACGCCGACGGTGAGTCCGTCCACGTCGCCGTCGGCGGCGTCGGCGTACGTCGCGTCGGTCTCGCGGGTTGTCGCGTCGTGGGAATCATCGCCCGCAATCACCTCGAGCAGTTGTGCGGCCGACTCGACGGTCGGCGCGATGGGACCGATCTGTTCGAGGGAGTTGGCGTAGGCGACGAGCCCGTAGCGAGAGACCAGCCCGTAGGTGGGCTTGATTCCGACAACGCCACAGAAGGCGGCGGGACAGCGCACGGAGCCACCGGTGTCGGAGCCGAGCGCGAGGTCGGCCTCGCCGGCGGCGACAGCCGCAGCAGAGCCACCGGAGGAGCCACCGGGGACGCGCCCCGGCGCAGCGGGATTCTCGGTCGCGCCGAAGGCCGAGGTCTCGGTCGTGGTGCCCATGCCGAACTCGTCCATATTCGTCTTGCCGACGATGGTCGCGCCGGCGTCCTTGAGCTTGGAGACGACGGTCGCGTCGTACGGCGGAACGTACTCCTCGAGCATCGCGGACCCACAGGTGGTTCGGACGCCTTTCGTCGAGATGTTGTCCTTGACCGCGACGGTTTGCCCGTCGAGCGGGCCGGAGTCGTCGCTCTCGATGTCCGTACGGGTGATGAAGGCGTTCGTCTCGCTCATGAGACGGTCGGCCCCTCGAAGTAGCCGTCCTCGGTCTCGGGGGCGTTCTGGAGCGCCTCCTCCTGCGTGAGACCATCGCACACCTCGTCGGGACGGAAGACGTTCTCCAGTTCCTCGTCGCTCTCGACCTCCGGGACCGAATCCAGCGTCTCGAAGTAGGAGAGAATGTCGTCGAACTGGGCGGCGAACTGCTCGACTTCCTCGTCGTCGAGGTTCACACGCGCGAGCGACGCGACGTGTGTGACCGCATCGTGGTCGACCATGTGCGAAGGTTCCGACGACCGGCAGTAAGCGTTTCGGAGCGGCAGAGAACCGGAAAATGACTCCGTTCGGGGAGACACTTATGTGGCTGTCGCACGAACATAAACGTTGAGTAGACACGTTCTACCAGCGCGGCTGTTTCCCACAATCATGTCAGATAATATACGCAGACTCCAGCGCGCTCGCACGGACGACGAAACGACCGAAGAGGAATCCGACGCGGAGTCCGTCGACGAGGTGACCTGCCCGGAGTGTGGCGGTTCGCTCGCGACCGACACCGAGCACGGCGAGACCGTCTGTGAGGACTGTGGTCTCGTCATCGAGGAAGACAGCATAGATCGCGGGCCGGAGTGGCGCGCGTTCGA
>NZ_QJOW01000007.1 GCF_009184545.1 Halosegnis rubeus | reverse complement strand
TTCGACGGAAGCGCCGTGACTTCTTGCACAAGCTCTCGAACTACTACGCCACCGAGTACGACCTCGTGGCGGTCGAAGACCTGAACGTGAAGGGGATGATGGAGTCGCCGTCGAACAGCCGCAACACCGCGTCTGCCGCGTGGCGAGCGTTCCTCTCGTTGCTCGAATACAAGTGCGAGCGTGAAGGAACGCACTTCGTGGCAGTCAACCCGAGAGGAACGACCAAGGAGTGCGCATCGTGTGGTGTTTCGACCGACAAGCCGTTGTGGGTGCGTGACCACTCCTGTCCAGCCTGCGGGTTTGAGGCGGACAGGGACGCGAACGCGGCGTTGAACATCCGTTCTCGTGGTCTCGAAGATGTAGGAGTGGGACACTCCGAATCAATGCCTGTGGAGACTGCGCTCCCTACGGACACCAATTCGGTGTCTGCAAAGCGCGTCGTCGAAGCAGGAAGCCCCTGCCTCAAGGAGCCGCCGAAGGCGGCGAGTAGGCAGTGGTAGTTCACATGCCGATACCGCTGCCGCCGAACGCGGACGTGAACCGCGCGATGCCGCCGTTCGCGCTCACCCACTGGATGGCGAGGAAGACGAGATACGAGATGAGCAGCATGACGCTCGCGTGCTTGAGTCCGTCACGCAGCGTCCCCTCCGACATCTGCCCGCCGACGATACCCGACATCGCGCTCTGAACGATGCCCGCGTGGATGAAGACGAGCGCGTAGGCGTCTTTTTGCTCCTCGGTGATACCCTGAATCGGTGCGGCTCCGGCTCCACCGGCGGAGAACTCACCGGCCGTCGGTAGGTTCGGAATCAATACCAGCACGATAATGCCCACGACGAGCAGGAACACTATGAACGAGATGTAGATAACGACGAGATACGTCATGGTCTCTTGCTGGCGGCGGCGCTTCAGCTGCTGGTCCGAACGCGCCTGCTCGGCCGCGATGCGCAACACCGGCCCGATCTCGTTTGACGCGCGCATCGAGTTGGTTAACAGCGTCGTCACCCGTGTCGTCGAAGGCGTCTTCACGCGCGTCTCGAACCGGTCGAGCGCCTCCTCGACTGTCGCTCCCCACTGGATATCCCGCCAGATGCGCTTTGCTTCGTCGTCGAGAGATCCCATGTCGCTGCGGTTGATACGCTCGAACGACGTGACGACTGACAGCCCCGCTTCGTTGAGACTCGCTAGCCTGTCGAGCATGTCCGGCAGCGAGGACGCGATGTTCTGGACGCGGCGGTTCCCAATCTCGTAGACGATACCGAAGGTGACCACGACGAACAGGGTTGCCTGAATCACGGCGTCGTCGAAGGTGCGCACGTCAAGCGGGCCACCGGTGAGCGGAGCGGTCGAGTCGAAATAGCTCGGCGCCTGTACCAGCACGAACAGTCCCGCGAGGGGGACGGTCACGTACAACAGCAGTTCGGGACGGTCGATGATGTTCTCGACGGGGTTCGAGAAGAACCGTCGGAACCGCCCCACACGGCGGTGGATTCGAAGCCGAATGATGTTCTCGCGCACCGCCGGCGTCCGGACTCCACCGTCCGGTATCGCGTCGACGCCGACGCTGGGGCGTTCACGCGACTGATTGGCTGCGGCCCCGCGAAGCGGCTGCGTGATGTCCGAGAGGTACGCGATGAACGCCACGTTCAACGCCGGCAAGACGAGATACGTGATGACGCGAATCGGGACAAGCGTCCCACCGGTGGTCAACCCCATGATGAGCAAAATCGTCACCAGGAACAACATCCCGGCGACGACAATCGTGACGTAAATCTCTGCGGCCGTCGCCAACACGTCGAGAATCTTCTGTTGTCGTTCGGCGGCCTCCTCGCGGTAGCGCTCGTACTCGTCGTGCAGGAACTCCGAGAGGTCCTGGCCCGACTGGAGGACGCTGGTGAGATTCTCCGTGAAGCTCTCGAACTGCTCGGAGGGAGTCCGGTCGGAGATGTCGCGAATCGAGGAGACAACGTCCGCGCCAAAGAGGTTGATGTTCCGAGAGGCGACCTCGAACTCCTCTGCTCCGGTGCCGAACACGTCCTTGTTGTCGGCGATGGTCTCCATCACCTTCGGAAACGACATTCCGCCGCGCGAGAGCGCGTAGACGAACGCGACCGTCCGGGGCATCCCGGCGTCGATCTCGCGGGCACGGGAGTCGGCTCTGACCGCGGGAACCTGCCAGCGGAGCACATACGACAGCCCGGCCGCTCCCCCGCCGAAGACGGTGCCACCGACGAGCAGCAACACGAAGTGGAGGACGCCAAATCCCTGCAGGACAGGCGGCAGGGTGTCGACGACGGGAGCGCCACCGAGTCGCTCGATGCCGACCACGCGGATGATGCCACCGGTGGCGTAGCCGCCGACGACGACGCCGGCGAGCGCGGCGACGCTCGTGTACGTCAGCGTCTTCGCCTGGTAGATGCGGTACGGCTCACCGATACCGGCCGCACGGAGCGTTCGCTCTCGCTCGGTGTCCGGCGGGATGTTCGGTCCGTCGAAGGCGATCCACCCGATGCGGCTGAACAGCCGTTCCAGCGACCGGACCGTCGGCGCGACGGCAAGCAGTACGAACAGCGCCAGGGCGAACAACAGGGGGACGAAGACGAGCGGCGAGACCATCAGTCGTCGCCGGCCTCTGCGGTTACCGGCGGCTGGTCGGTGTCGCCGTCGGTCCCGATTCCGAGTGCGTCCATCGTCGCCTCGGCGTCGACGTAGTACTCGTTGACCAGCGCCGTGAACTGCTGGTAGTTCGTGATGTTCTCGTCCCGGAGATGCGAGAGGAACCGACGGCGACGACGCATCTCTTCTAACAGTTCGCCCTGCGACCAGCCGCGTTCTCGGCGAATCTCGTCGAGCAGGTTCCGATTACCGACCGAAAAGGAATCGTCGGTCGTCGACCACTCGAAGGCGTTGGAGTAGTCGAGTTCGCCCGTCCGCTGGTCGATACCGTCGATTTCGGAGATTGTCTTCGACCGGCGCACCCGCTCGCCGTCGAGCCGCGCGAGCACCTGCACGCAGAGCACGTCGAGCGACTGCACCATCGGTCGCGGGACGTTGATGGGTTCGTTTTCGAGACGGTTGATGACAGTTTGCACCGAGTCGGCGTGCATCGTCGACAGGGTCGTGTGGCCCGTGTTCATCGCCTGGAAGAGGGTGATAGCTTCCTCGCCACGCACCTCCCCCACGAGGATGTACTCCGGTCGGTGTCGGAGCGCAGAGCGCAGGAGGTCGTACATCGTCACGTCCGACTCCTCGTCGAGTCGGTCGCGGGTGACCGAGGAGAGCCAGTTGTCGTGATACAAGGATAGCTCGCGGGTGTCCTCGATGGTGATGAGCTTCGAACGAGGGGGAATGAACATCGAGATGGCGTTCATCGAGGTGGTCTTCCCCGACGCCGTACCGCCGGCGAAGATGATGTTCTTGTTGTTCTCGATGGCGATCCACAGGTAGGCCATCTGCTGGAGCGAGAAGGTGCCGAACTGGAGCAAATCGACCGGCGTGAACGGCTCCTCGCTGTACTTTCGGATGGTGAACGCCGACCCGTGTGGGGTGACTTCCTCGCCGAGCGTGAGTTCTGCACGCGAGCCGTCCTGCAGTGTCGTCCCGACGATGGGGTTCCCGACGGAGATGTGTTGGCCGGCCTGTTGGGCCATCCGGATGACGAAGGAGTCGAGAGACTCCTCGCCGAACGAGACCGTCGTCGCGATGTCCTGGTAGTCGTCGTGGTAGGCGTACAGCGGAATCTCGTAGCCGTCACACGAGATGTCCTCGATTTTGCTGTCGTGCATAAGCGGGTCGAGTCGACCGAAGCCGCGGAACCGCCGCCACAGGTAGTAGACGAGCGCGTGGAAGCCGCCCGGCGAGAGCACGACGCCGTAGTCCTCGATGCGGTCGCGGAGTTCCTCGCGCAACAGCGTCTCGGGGTCGTCGTCCTCCTGGCTCTCGCGGTAGAGCAGTGGGTTGCGAACGTCGTCGTACAGCGAATCAAGCAGCGCGGTCTGGTCGTCGGTGAGCGTCGGCTCGACGACGTGATACCGGTGTTCGTTCTCGTCGTCGTCATAGCGAATGGAGGCGTACGAGAACGGAGCGTTGAGCCAGTAGCGTTCGACTTCGTAGCCGACGGCGTCGACGGGGTCGTCGGGGACGAGTCGGCTGTGGCGACGCGGCGAGTAGTTCTCGTCGGTGAGTTGGGAACCGCGAATGACCGAGAGCACGCGCTCGAATATCGCCTTGAACCCCTCCTCGTCGCTGGCGTCGACGCGCATCTGATCGCTCAGGTCCGGCGTGGATTCTGACATTAGGTTAAGCCTCAGCGTTGTTGTCGTGTATCGCCGCTCCGAACACTTAAATACACGCGGCCGTCACCCCTGTTCGCTCGGGCGGGTGTGCGTGCCGAGTAAGGTGACGCCCAACAGCGGGACCAACACCGCACCGACGGGAACGGTGACGCCGGGTGCCGTCTGGAAGATACGGACCGCCGAGACGGCGAGACAGCCACCGGCGACGGTCAACAGCCCGCCCATCACGCGGACGGGCGACGCCGGGAATCGTCGTTCGACGGTCTCCTCGCGGCCGTAGTAGGCCAGCGAGAAGAGGAACGCGACGCCGACGACGATTGCCCCGGCGAGCCAGACGTAGTAGGCGGTCTGGAGCGCCGCGTTCGACTGTTCGAGTCCGGACGCGGCCCAGACGGGGACGAACAGGTCGACGTTCAGGTCCGCACCAAAGAGGAACTGGAACATCGCGACGGGAAACCGGACGGTGATGAGCGAGACGCCCTCGTCGGTCGCGAACGAGACGGACCACGGGAGCAGCGTGGCGAGCCACGCAGAGACGACGGCGAGCTCGCCCGCGTGTTCCGATTCGACCCATGACATACTCCGAGGGGGACGCGTCGTCGGTAAAATGTACCGACAGTCGCCTGCCGGCCCCGTTACGTTCTTCCGCGCGCGCCACGAAGTTAGTACAGATGCGGCGCGACTACTTCACAATCGACGCAAGCAATCTCGACACGCCGGGGGTGCCGACGGTCGTCATCGACTTCGAGGGACCGACCGAGCAGCTGGTTGAGCGACTCACCCGCACTGACGGCGAACCGCTCGCGAGCGACGAGGTGGACGTTGCCTTCCGCCTCCAGGGGCCGGTCAAGGACGACCCGGAGGGCGTCGTCGCGGTGACGAACCGCGTCACCGGCGAGTTCGTGCTCGAACTCAACGCCGACAGCGAGGACGTGCTCAACTTCATCGAAGCGGCCCGCGAGTACGGCAAGGAGGCAGGCGAGTCTCACCGCTACCGGATTCGCGTGAGTATCGACGGCGACCAGCTGCTCGAACAGGAGAAGGGAACCTTCCTCGTGTACGACGCCAACGGCGACCTCTTGCGTCACCACTCGCTGATTCCCAGCGGCGTCGAGCTGTAGTCGAAGCCGTCACGCTTGATACGTCGCGCCGAGAACAGACCGTATGACACGGTTCGGAACGGCTGGCATCCGCGGGAGCGTACACACCGAGGTCACCCCCGGCCTCGCGCTCGGCGTCGGCCGGGCGACCGCGACACAGGCGCGTGAGACGACCGACCGACCGACGGTCGTCGTCGGACGGGACGGCCGAACGACCGGGTCGGCACTCGCCGACGCGCTCGCCGCCGGACTGCAGTCCGGTGGGGCCGACGTGATTCGGCTCGGACAGGTTCCGACGCCGGCGCTCGCGTTCGCCTCACGGGGACGACGCGGCGTGATGGTGACCGCGAGTCACAACCCCCCGACCGACAACGGGCTGAAGCTGTTCGTCGACGGGGAGGAGTACGACCGCGAGCTGGAAGAGACCATCGAGGAACTGTTGGTGAGCGAGGAGTCGTCCGTCCCGTGGGACCGGTTCGGCGAGAGCGAGCAGGCGAGTGTGCTCTCCGAGTACCGCGAGGCCGTCACGGCGTACGCCGGGCAGTTCGGCGCTGACCCCGCCGGCGTTCGGGTCGCGGTCGACTGCGGGACCGGGATGGCCAGCGTCGCGGCCCCGCAGGTGTTGCGAGCGCTCGGCGCGGACGTGGTGGCGTTGAACGCACAGGTGGACGGTCACTTCCCCGCTCGCGAGTCGAAGCCGACGGCCGAGACGCTGACTGACCTCCGGGCGTTCGTGCGCGACGGCGAGTTCGACTTCGGAATCGGCCACGACGGCGACGCAGACCGCATCGTCATCGTCGACAGCGACGGCGAGGTCGTCCACGAAGACACCGTGCTCGCGGTCGTCGCGGGCCGATACGTCCGCGAGAGCGCGGCGAGTGACCCGGTTGTCGTGACGACGCCGAACGCCTCGGCCCGCATCGACGAACACGTCCGGGACAGCGGCGGCCGCATCGAGCGCGTTCGGCTCGGTGCGCTCCACGAAGGCGTCGCGACCGCCTACGAAACCGGCGCAGACGGCACCGAGGTGGTCTTCGCGGCCGAGCCGTGGAAACACGTCCACACCCGGTTCGGGTCGTGGATCGACGGCGTGGCGAGCGCGGCCGTGTTGGCCCGGCTCGTCGCGGAGGCCGGGCTCGACGCGCTCCGCGAGCCGATTACGAATCGCCCCTATCGGAAGGTGTCGATTCCGTGTCCCGACGAGGAGAAGGAGCGCGTGATGGCGGCCGTCGAGACGGCGCTGCCGGAGGCGTTCCCCGAGGCGAGCGTCGACACCGAGTACGGCGTCCGCATCGAGCGCGAGGACGCATCGTGGGCGCTCGTCCGGCCCTCTGGCACCGAGCCGTACATCCGACTGTACGCAGAATCAGACGACGTAGACGCGCTCGTCGCGTCAGTGCGTGATGTCATCGAGAGCGTATAACAGTATCGTGCGTTGATAGCCGTTCTCACTGCTCTCCAGCCGGTCTACCGTAGCGTTTATCCTCGAAGCCGGTAGTGTCTAACCAACATGAAACTGGGTAGGCGGCAGTTCATCACGGCGGCGGGGGTAACTGGCATCGCTGGACTGGCTGGCTGTTCCGGCGGACCATCGAGTGACGCAACACCGACAGACACCGACGGGGACTCCGGCGACGACTCCGACGGCGGAGGGACGGAGACTGACGGTGGGGCGAACGCGGCGACGAACGTCGGCATCGTCTACGCGACCGGCGGGCTCGGCGACGGGTCGTTCAACGACCAGGCCCAGCAGGGCCTCCAGCAGGCGGAGTCGGCGTTCGACCTCCAGACGAACTCGCTCCAGCCACAGGAGGTCTCCGAGTTTGCGAGCCTCCAACAGCAGTTCGCGAGTTCGACCGACCCGAGCTACGACCTGATCTCCTGTATCGGCTTCCTGCAGGCAGACGCGCTGGGCGGGACTGCGACCCAGTACCCCGATCAGGACTTCCAGATCGTCGACAGCGTGCCGACGAACGACGACGACGAACAGTACGACAACGTCGCGTCCTACACGTTCCGCGAGCACGAAGGCTCGTATCTCGCCGGCACCATGGCGGGGCTGTTGACGCTCGACTCCTTCTCGGCGGGCGCGGGCGAGACTGGGTCTGACTCGACGAATCTCGGCTTCGTCGGCGGCGTCGAGTCGTCGCTCATCCAGAAGTTCGAAGCCGGCTTCATGGCTGGCGCGAACGCCGTCAACACGGACATCGACGTACAGACCAACTACACCGGCTCGTTCAACGACCCGAGCGCGGGTCGGGAGGCGGCATCCTCGATGTACTCCAGCGGGAGCGACATCGTCTTCCACGCCGCGGGCAACACCGGCACGGGCGTCTTCCAGGCCGCACAGGAAGCCGGCAAGTTCGCCATCGGCGTCGACCGCGACCAGTCGGTCACCCGGGAGTCGTACGCCGACGTGATTCTCGCGTCGATGGTCAAGCGCGTCGACACGGCCGTCTACAGCGCGGTCGAGGCGAAGGTGAACGACAGCTTCGAAACCGGCTCGACGACAACGCTCGGGCTGGACGACAACGGTGTCGAACTCGTCTTGGGCCAGCAGCTCGGTGGCGAACTTCCCGACAGCATCGTGACCGAAGTCGAGTCGACCCGACAGTCGATTATCGACGGCGAAATCGACGTTCCGTCCGACCCGAGTAACGTCTGATCGGTCGATGGACAGAGCCGTCCATCTCGACGGAATCACGAAGCGGTTCCCCGGCGTCGTCGCTAACGACAACGTGACGCTCGAAGTCGAACGGGGAGGCGTCCACGCCCTGCTGGGCGAGAACGGAGCCGGAAAGACGACGCTGATGAACGTGCTCTACGGGCTGTACGAGCCGACCGAGGGCCGCGTCGTCGTCGACGGCACCGAACGCGAGTTCGACGCGCCAGCCGACGCAATCGACGCCGGCATCGGGATGATCCACCAGCACTTCATGCTCGTGGACCCGATGACGGTGACGGAAAACATCACGCTCGGCAACGAACCCCGCAAGTGGGGCGGACTGGCGGTCGACCGTGCGACCGCACGCGAGGAGGTACAGGAGCTCAGCGACCGCTACGGGTTCGCGGTCGATCCCGACGCGACTATCGCCGACGTGAGCGTCGGCGTCCAACAGCGCGTCGAGATTCTGAAGGCGTTGTATCGTGGCGCGGACACGCTCATCCTCGACGAGCCGACCGCCGTCCTCACGCCACAGGAGGTCGACGAGCTGTTTGCGGTGTTCGAGGAGCTGACCGACGCCGGCAAGACGATTATCTTCATCACCCACAAGCTGGGCGAGGCGATGACCGCGGCCGACGACATCACCGTGTTGCGCGACGGCAAGGGCGTCGCGACGGTCCCCGCGGCGGAGACGACACGCGAGTCGCTCGCGGAGATGATGGTCGGTCGCGAGGTGCTCATGGACACCAGCGACCGACCGCACGACCCCGGCGCGGAGACGCTCCGCGTTGAGGGCGTTAGCGTTACCGACGACCGGGGGGTGCCGGCCGTGGACGACGTGAGCTTCAGCGTCCGAGAGGGCGAAATCTTCGGTATCGCGGGCGTCGACGGCAACGGACAGGCCGAGCTCATTGAGGCGATTACCGGCCTGCGGGACCCGAGCAGTGGTCGCATCGACTTCGAGGGCGAAGACATCGGGTCGTGGTCCCGGCGCGACCGCATCGACGCCGGGATGGCGTACGTCCCGGAGGACCGACACGAACGCGGGCTGGTGATGGAATTCGACCTCACGGAGAGTGGCATTCTCGGTAGCCAACACGGCGAGCCGTTCACCTCGAACGGCCGCATCGACTGGGACGTCGCCCGCGACCACGCGTCCAACATCGTCGAGACGTACGACGTTCGACCGCCGGACATCGGTGCGAAGTCGGCCGCGCTCTCGGGCGGAAATCAACAGAAGTTCATCGTCGGCCGGGAGTTCGAGCGCGACCCGTCGCTGTTCGTGGCCGCACACCCGACTCGCGGCGTGGACATCGGGTCGACGGAGTTCATCCACGAACGCCTGTTCGCCCTCCGGGACGACGGCGACGGCGTGCTCGTCGTCTCCTCGAAGCTCGACGAGGTACAGCTGCTCGCAGACAGACTCGCGGTGATACACGATGGAACCCTGATGGCTGTCGTCGACCCAGACGACGTGACCGAAGAGGAGCTCGGACTGTTGATGGCCGGCGAGCGGCCAGCTCGACAGCTCGAATCACAGCGCGTCGACGGAGGTGAGCCGTGAGCGCGCGCGACCGTATCGAGCGCGCGCTCACCCGGCTTGTCACCGCCTCCGCGACGGAGCGGTTAGCAATCAGTCTCGCGGCGCTGTTCGCGTCGATTCTCGTCGGCACCGTGCTCATTCTCGGAGCCGGCCGCATCACGGAGTGTGCGACGGCGACGTTCGTGCTCACGCACCCGACGCCGTTCGGGCTGCCGCGGCTCTTCGAGCTGGGCTTTTGTTACAATCCCGTCACCGTCTACGACCGGCTCTTCCTCGGAGCGCTCGGTGACCCGCTGTCTGCCGAGTGGGACCCGTTCGGCCGGCAGATGGCTCTCACGCTGCGTGAGACCACGGTCCTGTTGTTCACCGGGCTTGGTGTTGCCGTCGCGTTCCGGGCCGGCATCTTCAACATCGGCGCACAGGGGCAGCTGGTCGTCGGCAGCCTGGCGAGCGCGCTGGCCGTCTTACAGGTCGCGCCACTCGTCGGCGGAGCTCCGGGCACCGCCGTGAGTCTGACCGTGGGGCTGGCGGTCGGTGCACTCGGTGGTGGGCTGTACGCCGCGATTCCCGGACTCCTGAAGGCGTACGCCGACGCCAACGAGGTCATCACGACCATCATGCTGAACTTCATCGCGACTGGCGTCGTCGGCTATCTCGTACTGAATCACGTGAAAGACCCCGATAGCTTCGCGACCCAGACGCGGACGATTCCCGACCACGCGAACTTCCCGACGATTCTCTTCGAGCCGACGGCGAACTTCTCCGTCATCGCGCTCGCGGTCGGTGTCGTCCTCGTCGGCGTCATCTACTATCTGCTCGCGCACACGGCCTTCGGCTACGACGTGCGGACGAGCGGGCTCCAGCCAGAGGCCGCCGAGTACGGCGGCGTGGACGCCAAGCGGACCATCGTCGCGAGCTTCGGTCTCTCCGGTGCGCTCGCCGGTATCGGTGGCGCGTTGTACGCGCTGATGATCCTCGGCAAGTTCCAGACGGGCGTGCCGTCGTACGGCTTCGACGGCATCACCGTCTCAATTCTCGCCGGAAACAACCCACTCGGCGTCGGCTTTGCCGCCTTCCTCTTCGGTATCCTGAAATCCGGGGCCGGGGTCGTCAACTTCGCGACGGAGGTGCCACCGCAGTTGGTCGCCACCCTCCGCGGACTCATCATTCTCTTCGTCGCGATGCCGGAGTTCTTCCGGCTGCTCGGCGGCCGGATGAAGGGCGTCCAACGCCGTCTCGGTCGCGAGAGCGACGGAGGTGAGACGGATGCGTGAGACACTCGCCGCCGCGGGGCGACGACTCACGCCGCGAACACGGACACAGACGGCGGCGCTCGTCGGTGGCGTGGCCGCCTTCGTGCTCGTCGTCGTCGGTGGCGTACTGTTCCCGGGGACGATTCTCGGCGTCGTTTTGAGCACGCTCGTAGAGGAGCCGACTGCGGAGTCGGCCCTGCGGCTCGCCGTCCCGATTACGCTCGCCGGTCTCGGCGGAATCTTCGCTGAAAAGAGCGGCGTCATCAACATCGGGTTGGAGGGACTGCTCATCATCTCGGCGTTCGTCGCCGTCTGGATGACCGACGTGACCGGCAATCTGGTCGCCGGCTTCGGACTCGGCGTCGTCGCCTCGACCCTGTTGGCGCTGTTGTTCGCAGTCGTCTGTATCGAGTTCCGCGCCGACCAGATCATCGCCGGACTCGCCGTCTGGCTCATCGCGCTCGGGCTCGCGCCGTTCATGTCACAGGTCATCTACGGTGGGCCGAACACCGAGAGCGTCGGCACCGTGCCGACTCTGACGGAGCTGTTCGGCTTCCTGCCGACCGCGGGCACCCTGCCACAGCGACTCGCCGCGCCGACGGTCGGCATCGGCCCGGTCGATTTCCTCCTCGGTGTCCTCGCGAGCGTGGTTACCCGGCCGCCACTGTATCTCGTGGACGTACTACTCGACGCCTCGCTGTCGGTGTATCTGATGTTCCTGATGGTCGCCGTCTCGTGGGGGTTGCTCTACCGGACCAGCTTCGGCCGATGGGTCAGAGCCAGCGGCGAGAATCCGAAGGCGCTCGACACCGCCGGTGTGAACGTCTCTCGCGTCCGGTACCAGGCCGTCCTGCTGTCGGGCGTCCTCGCCGGGATGGGCGGGGCCGCGCTCGCGCTCAGCATCGGTCAGTTCACCGGTAACGGCCCGACGATGGTGAACGGCAAGGGGTTCATCGCCATCGTCACCTACCTGTTCGGCAACTACAATCCGGTCGGCGCGTTCCTCTCTTCGCTGTTGTTCGCGGGGCTGGACGCGATGCAGGTCGGTCTCCAGACCGCGGGGACGGGCATCCCGAGTTCGCTCGTCCGGGTGATTCCGTTCGTGATGGTCATCGTCGTGCTCGCGTTGGTCGGCCGGACTCGGATTCCCGAGGCTGCGGGCGACTACTACGACTCCGGCGAGGACCGATAGCCGATAGTCACTCTCTTTTCGTCTCCCCCGACAGGGAGCGTATGGACCCGGAAACGCTGTTGGACCGCGCTCGCGACACGCTCGATGACGCCTACGTCCCCTACTCGGAGTATCCGGTCGGGGCCGCACTGGAGACGGCAGACGGGAGCGTCTTCGTCGGCTGTAACATCGAGAACGCCAACTACTCGAACGCGCTCCACGCGGAGGAGGTCGCCGTCGCCGAGGCAATCAAGCAGGGCCACACCGAATTCGCGCAGTTGGCCGTCGTCTCCGCGAGGGGAGACGGCGTCACGCCCTGCGGGATGTGTCGCCAGACGCTCGCCGAGTTCGCCGCGGAGTCGCTACCCGTCTACTGTGGCGAGGGCGAGGCGTACGCCGAGTACACGCTCGGCGAACTGCTCCCGAACAGTATCAACCGCGGAATGTTGGAGTAGCCCGCGTCGAAGGGATGGACCTACGTGGCCGCTCGCCCAGACTCGGGTATGGACGACAGCGAGAATCCCAACGACGAGGTTCAGTACCACCTCGGTATCGGTCCGGACGACACCGCCGGCCCGGTCTTACTCCCCGGCGACCCCGAACGCGTTCCGAAGATCGCGGAGGCGTGGGAAAGCGTCGAGGAGACGGGCCACCACCGCGAGTACCGTACCATGACGGGCCGCTACGAGGGTGAACCCCTCACGGTCACTTCGACCGGCATCGGCTCGCCCGGTGCGGCTATCGCCGTCGAGGAACACGCCAACCTCGGCACGGGGACGTTCATCCGCGTCGGCTCGTGTGGTGCTATCCAGCCGGAGATGTCCGTCGGCGATCTCGTCATCACGACGGGCGCAGTCAGACAGGAAGGCACCTCGAAGGAGTACGTCCGCGAGGAGTACCCGGCGACCGCCCACCCGGAAGTCACCACGGCGCTCGTCGCGGCGTGTGAGGAACTCGGCTACGACTACCACTGTGGCGTCACCTGTTCGACGGACTCCTTCTACGCCGGGCAGGGTCGCCCCGGGTTCGGCGGCTTCGAGGCCGCCGAAGCCGACGGACTCGTTGAGGAACTCCAGAATGCCGGGGTCCTCAACTTCGAGATGGAGGCGGCCGCGCTGCTCACCATCGCCAACATCTATGGCCTGCGGGCCGGTGTGGTGTGTACCGTCTACGCGAACCGCGTCACCGGAGAGTTCCGGACGGAGGGCGAACGGCGGGCCGGCGAAGTCGCCTCCACGGCGGCGGCGATTCTCGCTGCGATGGACCGCGCAAAGACGGAAGCGGGCGCAGACCACTGGCACGCCGGGCTGACGCTGGACCGGTAGGCGACTTCTATTCGGCCGAACGACCGTCGTTTAATGCCAGTATACCTACGTAATTGGGGAGTAGTTGCTTGTAGGTCGGAACGTACTGACAGCACATATGCAAGATAGCACCACTGACATGTGGTCGCGCCGGTGGGTCGCTGCTATCGGCGTCGGCTTCCTCGGGGCGCTGGCACTCGAACTGCTCGCGTACCGGGCGGGTGTCGTCAGTGGCGCTGAACGAATCCCCCGGACTAGCCAGTTCCTCGTCGGCGTCGCGACCACCGTGGGGGTGGCCGTCGGCTTCGTCGTCGCGGACGTCCGTCTCACCGACCGGCAGCTTCTCGACCGATACGGCGGACCGATTTCACGCCGTATCGCCGCGGGCGGCTGGCTCTTTTTCACGCTGAACGTGGTGTTCCTGCTCACCGAGCCGGGCGTCACCACGGCGGAGCTGTTCGGGGGGCTTCGGTGGGCTACCGTCGTCGGGAGCGGAGCGGGGTTCGTCGTCGGCCTGTCGCGGGCGCGAGCCATCCAGAGCGCCGTGGAGGCCGAGCGCAACGCGGTCCGGGCGGATATGCTCGAGTCTCAGCGTGACGTACTCACCTATCTGAACAGTCTCCTCAGACACGAGGTGCTCAACGGGACGAACGTCATCACCGGCTACGCGAAGCTTCTCGAAGAGATGGAAGACCCCGAGACCGAAGAACACGACCTCGAGACGGACGATTCAGGCACGACGGCGACCGTGACGCTTCCAGTTCCGGACGCGACAGACGGTGGCGTCGAGACCGGCGAGCGACCGGGAGACGAACGGCAGACGGAGCCAGACCGGTTGACGGCGACCGTCGAGTGACGGAGACGCGACCGGCGTTACATGTCGGGGAACGCGCGCGCGGCGGCCCCGAGTCCGGCAACGTCGTTGATCCAGCGAGCGGCGACGGTCTTCTTCAGGAGTTCGGCCGGCAGACCGCCGAACGTCTCGACGACCTCGTTGACGCCAACGACGTTGTGAGCGACGGCGTCGTCGCCGACGGAGATGAGCGTCCCCTTGTCCTCGTGTTGCCAGGTTTCGAGCGGCTGGCCGCGGACGGTGCGCGCGAGGTTGAGCCCGGCGACCTCTGCGGCCTGCCACGCCGCCTGTGCGGTCGGCGGGGCCGGATTCTCGTCGCCCGGCTGGTCGATGAGCGCGGCGTCGCCGATGGCGAAGACGCGCTCGTCGCTCGTCGTGAAGTCGTGTTCCGAGTTGATGCGGTGGCTGCGCTCGTCTTGTTCCACGTCGACGGTCTGGGCGGCGTCTTGGCCGGTGATACCGCCGGTCCACAGGAGCACGTCGTAGTCGAGTTCGGTGTCGTCGCCGACGTAGACGGTTTCCTCGTCCACCTCGCCGATGAACTCGCCGGTAAGGACGTCGATATCGGCTGCTTCCAGCAGCTTCGTCAACTTCGCTTGCACGACCGGGTCGTTGTTCGGGAAGACGTTGTCGAGCCCCTCGACGAGCGAGATGTCGATGGGAGCGCGGTGGCGGTCGCGGAACTGTGCGATTTCGCCGGCCGACTGGATGCCCGACAAGCCCGCTCCGCCGACGACGACGTGTGCCGGGTCGTCGGTCGTCGCCTCGGCGGCGGCGTCCTTGACGGCGTCGTGAATCTCGAGGGCGTCGTCGAGACTCTTCAGGGTGAGCGAGTGCTCGCGCAGGCCGTCGATACCGAAGAAGGCGGTCTGGGAGCCAAAGGCGACGAGCACGTAATCGTAATCGACCGTCGAGCCGTCTGCGAGCTCGATGGTCCGCTCGTCGGTGTCGAGCGCGTCGACGCGCTCGTTGATGAACCGCGTCGAGGGAGCCTTCAGCGACTCACAGTCGAAGGTGACCTTGTCTCGCACGGACGGGTCGCGGATGACGCGGTGTGACTCGTGGAGGACGAGGTGATGGTCGACGTCAGAAATCCAGGTGAGGTCGGCCTCACCGTCGAGTTCGTCTTCGAGTCGTTTCACGGCACCAGTGCCGGCGTAACCAGAACCGAGTACGACGATATCGTCGGTCATACCACCAATAGGTGGCCACCAGATACAAAGTCTGCGGAATACGGCGACTATTTCGCCGGCGTCTCGCCGTCTGCGGGCGCGCGCATCTCGTCGATTGTCAGAATGAGACTGTTGTTCGTGTCGTCTTTGCCGTCGAGGGTACCGTCGATACGGAGCTTCGAGAGCGGCGTCGGGCCGACGACGATGGAGTCCCCCTCGTGGAAGTCGCTAATCGACCCCTGCATCCGAATCTCGGCGCGACACAGTTCGGGGTGGTGGACGCTCGTCAGGTCGATCTCCTGGACGTTCGCTCCCTCGATGGCCTCACCGTTGTGCTGGAACGGCACGTCGGCAGCTTGGTCCATCTCTTGGAGTTCGAGCGCGTCGAACGCGGTTCCGGTCGGCTTGTAGCCACCCTTCGGGCCGGGAACCCCCTCGACCAGTTGGAGCGCCTTCAGACTCTGCATCTGGTTGCGGATCGTCCCGGGGTTCCGGTCGACCTCCTTGGCGATGGCTTCGCCTTTTACCGCGCTTTCGGTCTCGCGGTGGAGGTTGATGAGCGCCTCCAGAATCTTCTTTTGAGAGGGCGTGAGTTCGATTGATGACATTACGTTCGGCTTGGGTAAGGCTCAGTATAAAGCCGGCGGTGCGGGGGAAGAGCGACCAGCGAGGACCGGCACGCACTTGGTGGCCGCGAACGCCCCAGAGAGTATGAAGGGACAACGCGTACTCGTGACCGGCGGTGCGGGCTTCATCGGCTCGAATCTCGCGAACCACCTCGCCGGCGAGAACGACGTTATCGCGGTCGATGACCTGTATCTCGGGACGCCAGACAACCTGGACGACGACGTTGAGTTCCGCGACGCCTCGGTCCTCGACGACGACCTGCCCGCCGACGTGGACGTGCTCTTTCATCTCGCGGCGCTCTCCTCGCGCCCGATGCACGAGGACGACCCCGCCCGCGGCGCGCGCGTCAACGTCGAGGGGTTCATCAACACGGTCGAGAAGGTCCGCGAACACGGCTGTGAGACGGTCGTCTACGCCTCCACCTCCTCCATCTACGGCGACCAGACGGAGCCGTCACACGAGTCGATGGACGTGGAGGCGCGCACTGGCTACGAGGCCTCGAAGCTCGCGCGCGAACGCTACGGCGAGTACTACTCCAACTTCCACAACATGAGCATGGCCGGGATGCGCTTTTTCGCTGTCTACGAGGGGTTTTCCGGCGCGGAAGAGCACAAAGGCGAGTTCGCGAACCTCATCACGCAGTTCGCCCACCGGGTCGCCAACGGGGAGCGTCCGGACATCTGGGGCGACGGCACGCAGACGCGTGACTTCACCCACGTCGACGACATCGCCCGCGGTCTCGAACTCGCGGCCGACCACGAACTCGACGGCGTCTACAACCTCGGGACCGGCGACTCCCATTCGCTGAACGAGTTGGTCGACCGGCTCAACGACGTGCTCGGGACGGACGTCGAGCCGATTCACTCCGAGAACACCATGACGAACTACGTCCACGACACGCTCGCGGACGTATCGAAGATGAAGGAGGCGACCGGCTGGGAGCCACAGATCGACTTCGAGGAGGGGCTTCGCCGCGTCTGTGCGCCGTATCTCGACGACGAATAGCCACGACTTTTCTCACTCGCTCGCCGAGTCGGTGTATGAACGTTCGTATCATCGGCGTACCGATGGACCTTGGAGCCGACCGCCGTGGCGTCGACATGGGACCGTCGGCGATTCGCTACGCCGGCCTGTCGGGCACACTCGCCGACGCCGGCCACGAGTGCGTCGAACTCGGCGACGTGAGCGTCCCCCGCCCGGAGAACCTCGACGCGTCTGAGAGCCGGGCGAAGTATCTCGGCGAGATCGAGACGGTGTGTCGGGGCCTCGCAACACAGGTCGAGGCGACCATCGACGCCGGCGAGTTCCCGCTCGTGCTCGGTGGCGACCACTCGATCGCAATCGGCACCGCCGGCGGCGCGGCGACACAGGGCGACACGGGGCTCGTCTGGTTCGACGCTCACGGCGATTTCAACACGCCCGAGACGACACCCTCCGCCAACGTCCACGGGATGTCAGTCGCCGCCCTGCTCGGCAAAGGTGAGTTCGCCGACAGCGACTGGGCGCACGCGCCGAACATCGAGCCGTCGAGCGTCGCGATGGTCGGGATTCGCTCGCTGGACGACGCCGAACGCGCGGCACTGCGCGACAGCGAAGTGACGGTGTTCACCATGTCGGACATCGACGAGCGCGGGCTACCGACCGTCACGGAGGAGGCACTCGCCGTCGCCGGGAAGGCGGACGGGATGCACATCTCCCTCGACATGGACTTCCTCGCGCCTACAGAAGCACCGGGCGTCGGGACCCCCGTCCGGGGTGGCGTCACCTACCGCGAGGCCCACGCCGCGATGGAGGCCGTCGCAGACCGGCTCGACAGCGTGCGCTCGATGGAGGTGGTCGAGGTGAACCCAATTTTAGATTCACACAACAAGACGGCGGAGTTGGCCGTCGAACTTCTCGCCTCAGCGCTCGGCAAACGCATTCTCTAACGCGGCTCGTAACCTGCGTCCTCGACTGCCGCATGGACGGCAGCGAGGTCCGGGTCGCCCTCGATTTCGAGCGTGTCCGTGGTCTCGTCTGCGCGTGCGTCGGTCACGCCGTCGAGTTCGGCGACGGCGTCCTCGACCGTCTGCTCGCAGTGGTCACAGCTCATCCCGTCGATGGTGAGTGTCTCCGTCATACACGAGCATAGTCGGTCGCGAGGCTTGAATCTGCGCCCAACAGTTTTGCCGGTCGCACCCTCAAAGAGAGTATGCTCTCACTCGGGCGACGCGAACTGGTGGTGGGTGTGGTCGGCGCGTTCGCGCTCCCGCCCGTCGCCCTGCTCGCTGCGTCGGCGCTCAACGTCTCGCTGTCGGGCGGTGTCGTGGCCGCCATCATCGGCGCGCCGCTGTTCGTCATCGCCGCCGGACTCGCGTATCTCGCCAGAGAAGTCGCCTCGCAGGCCGACGAACCCGCACTCGTCGACGAGCAACTCGGCGACGCCCTCGACATGACGAGCGAGGAGTACCGAGAACTGACAGAAGAGAAGTAATCAGTCGTCGGTGTCGGTCACGTCGACGCTTGCGACCCAGTCACCCTCGTCGAGTCGCATCACGGTGACGCCCATTGTGTTTCTTCCCTGCCGGGAGAGTTCGTCGACGCTGGTGCGCATAATCTGGCCGGATTCGCTCATGATGACGAGTCCGTCCGTCTCCCCGACGGCCGACAGCGAGCAGGCCTCGCCGTTGCGCTCGTTCGTCTTGATGTCGACGAGTCCCTTTCCGTATCGGGACTGACTGCGATACTCGGTCAGCGAGGTGCGCTTCCCGTAGCCGTTGCGCGTCACGGTCAACAGATCGCGGTCGTCGTCCTTGCGTGCGGTGACGAGTCCGGCGACGCGGTCGTCGTCGTCGAGCTTGATTCCGTTGACGCCGCGGGCGGACCGGCCCATCGACCGGGCTTCCGTCTCGTCGAAGCGGATGGTCATCCCCCGACGCGTCCCGATGACGATGTCCATCTCGCCGTCGGTCACTTCCACGTCGACGAGTCGGTCACCCTCTTCGAGTCTGGTAGCGCGAATCCCGCCGGAGTGGACGTTCTCGAACGCGGAAAGCTCGGTCCGCTTGACGTAGCCGTCTTCGGTGGCCATCGCGAGATACCCCTCCTCGTCTTCCACGTCGTCCACGTCGACGACCGCGGTGACCTCCTCGTCGGAGTCGAGATCGATGACGTTCACGACGTTCGTCCCGCGGGCCGTGCGGGACATCTCGGGTATCTCGTAGGTCTTGAGCCGGTACACCTGTCCGCGGTTCGTGAACACGAGCAGGTAGTCGTGGGTGTTCGCCTGGAAGACGGCGGAGACGCGGTCGCCTTCCTTCGGGCGGACGCCGATGATGCCCTTGCCGCCGCGGTTTTGCGGGCTGAACTCCGAAATCGGCATTCGCTTGATGTAATCCTCCTCCGTGAGGACGACGACGGTGTCCTCCTCGGGGATGAGGTCCTCGCGGGTGACGGAGCCGGTGTCTTCGATGATGGACGTGCGGCGGTCGTCGCCGTACGTCTCGCGCATCTCACGGAGTTCGTCTTTGATGACGCTGAGCAGTTCGCTCTCGTCGCCCAGAATCGTCTCCAGACGCTCGATGGTCGCCTGTACGTCCGCGTACTCGCTTTCGACCTCGCCGACTTCCATCGAGGTGAGCGAGCCGAGCTGCATCCGGACGATGTGGGCCGCCTGCTCCGTCGAGAGCCCGAACTCCTCGCGCAGACCGGCCTTCGCGTCGTCGCGGTCGTCGCTGTTCCGGATGAGGTCGACCACGGCCTCGGCGTTTTCGAGCGCCTGCAGTCGGCCTTCGAGGATGTGCGCGCGGTCTTGTGCCTCGTCGAGCCGGTACTGCGAGCGGCGGCGCACGACTTCTCGCCGGTGGTCGACGTACTGTTCGAGCAGCTGTTTCAAGTTCAGGACGCGCGGCTGGTCGTCGACGAGCGCGAGCGAGAGCACCGAGAAGGTGCGTTCGAGGTGTGATTCGAGGAGCTGATTCTTGACGACCTCGGTGTTCGCACCCCGCTTGAGGTCGATGACGACCCGGACGCCGTTGCGGTCGGACTCGTCGCGGATGTCCGCGATTCCCTCGATTTTGCCCTCGTTCACGTCGTCGGCGATACGCTCGATGCGCCGCGCCTTGTTCTCCTGATACGGGAGTTCGGTGACGACGATGCGGTCGCCGCCGCGCTCGCGGTCCTCAGTGTCGATTTCGGCACGAACCCGGAGTTTGCCGCGGCCGGACTCGTACGCCTCGTGGATTCCCTGTCTGCCGACGATGTTCGCGCCGGTCGGGAAGTCCGGTCCCTTGACGTACCCCTCGCCGTCGGGACCGACGATGAGGTCCGATACCGAGCAGTCGGGGTTGTCGATGAGGTGGATGGTCGCGTCCACGATTTCGCGCAGATTGTGCGGCGGGATGTTCGTCGACATCCCGACCGCGATGCCGGAGGCCCCGTTCAGGAGGAGATTCGGCACCTTCGCCGGCAGCACGTCGGGCTCGGTGAGCCGGTCGTCGTAGTTGGCCGTGAAGTCGACGGTGTCCTCTCCGATGTCCGCGAGGAGTTCCTCGGCCAACGAATCCATGCGCGCCTCCGTGTACCGCATCGCGGCCGGCGGGTCGCCGTCGACGGAGCCGAAGTTCCCCTGCCCGTCGACGAGCGGATAGCGCAGGGAGAAGTCCTGTGCCATCCGGGCGAGTGCGTCATAGATGGACTGGTCGCCGTGTGGATGGTAGTTCCCCATCACCTCGCCGACCACGTTGGAGGACTTCCGGTGGCCGCTGTTGGAGGTGACGCCCATGTCGTGCATGGAGTAGAGGATACGCCGCTGGACGGGCTTGAGCCCGTCTCGGGCGTCCGGGAGCGCGCGCCCGACGATGACGGACATCGCGTAGTCGATGTAGCTCTGTTCCATCTCGTCGTCGATTCGGACGTTCCGTACCTCACGCGCGATGTTCGCGTCGAGGGTCGGGTCGCTGTCGTCGGTGCTCATATATCCACCCACTCCGCGTCGTCGGCGTGCTCTTTGATGAACTGTTTCCGTGGGGCGACGGCATCACCCATCAACACGGAGAACATCTTGTCCGCGGCGGCGGCGTCCTCGACGGTGATGCGCTTGAGAATCCGCGTCTCCGGATTCATCGTCGTCTCCCACAGCTGCTCGGGGTTCATCTCGCCGAGCCCCTTGAACCGCTGGACCTGGTCGGGGGAGCCGTCACACACCTCCTCGACGATCTCTTCGCGTTCCTGTTCGGTCATGGCGTCGTACGTCTCACCCTTGTAACGGATGCGGTACAGCGGCGGCTGGGCCGCGTAGACGTAGCCGTTCTCGATGATCTCCGGCATCTGTCGGTAGAGGAAGGTGAGATACAGCGTCCGGATGTGGGCACCGTCCACGTCGGCGTCGGTCATCAGGATGATCTTCTGATAGCGGGCCTCGTCCACGTCGAACTCGTCGCCGACTCCCGTGCCGAGCGCGGTGATGAGGTCCCGAATCTTCTCGTTTTCGAGCACGCGGTCGAGCCGGTGTTTCTCGGCGTTGAGAATCTTCCCGAACAGCGGGAGAATGGCCTGAAACTCCGGATTGCGGGCCTGTTTCGCACTCCCGCCCGCTGAGTCACCCTCGACGATGAACAGTTCCGCTTCCTCGGGGTCGCGGGTCTGACAGTCCGCGAGCTTGCCGGGGAGCGAACTGGAGCCGAGGGCGGACTTCCGGCGCGTGAGCTCTTCGGCCTTCTTGGCGGCGAGTCGGGCCTTCGCGGCCTCGACTGCCTTGCCGACGATGGTCTCGGCGGTGTCGGGGTGTTCTTCGAGATACGCCGTGAACTGCTCGTGCACCAGACCCTCGACGATACCCCGGACTTCGGAGTTACCGAGTTTCGTCTTCGTCTGGCCCTCGAACTGCGGGTCCGGGTGCTTGATGGAGAGCACGCCGGTCAGCCCCTCGCGGATGTCCTCGCCCTTGAGGTTCCCGTCCAGGTCACTCCCCATCCCGTGTTCGTCGGCGTAGTCGTTGACGACGCGGGTGAGGGCGGTCTTGAACCCGGTCATGTGGGTGCCGCCCTCGCGGGTGTTGATGTTGTTGGCGAACGCGTGAATCGACCCCTGCACGCCGTCGGTCGCCTGCATGGCGATTTCGACGCGGATTCCCTCTTCCTCGCCGTCGAGGTACACGATGTCGTCGTGCAGCGGCGTGCGCGTCTCGTTGAGGTACTCGACGAACTCGCGGATGCCGCCGTCGTACTGGAAGCGCACGTCGGTGTCGTCGCGCTCGTCGACGAGGGCGATTCCGACGCCGGGATTCAGGAAGGCGAGTTCGCGGAGTCGCGTCTCCAGCGTCGAAAAGTCGTAGGTCGTCGTCTCGAAGATGTCGTCGTCGGGCCAAAATCGGATGGTCGTGCCCGTCTCCTCGCCGTCGTCCATGGGGCGGACCTCTTCGAGGTCCTCTTGAGGCTCGCCGTGGTCGAAGTCGTGTCGGTACACGTAGCCGTCGCGTTTCACCTCGACTTCGAGCCACTTCGAGAGCGCGTTCACGACGCTGACGCCGACGCCGTGGAGTCCACCGGAGACCTGATACGACTTGTTGTCGAACTTCCCACCCGCGTGGAGGACGGTCATAATCACTTCGAGGGCGGGCCGGTCGTACTCGCTGTGGGTGTCGATTGGAATTCCCCGGCCGTCGTCGGTGACGGAGACGGAGCCGTCCTCGTGGAGGGTCACCTCGATGGTGTCACAGTGGCCGGCCAGCGCCTCGTCGATGGAGTTGTCGACGACTTCGTAGACGAGATGGTGGAGCCCGCGGTCGTCCGTCGACCCGATGTACATCGCGGGTCGTTTCTGGACCGCCTCGAGACCTTCGAGGACCTGAATCTGGTCGGCTCCGTAGTTTGCTTCCTTAGACATACACGTAGTTGTCACATGTACGTGCGCCCATCGTATAAGTCCACTCGTGCGCGCGCGCCGCTCGCGCGTGAACGGCCCAACCCATCTGAGCGTATCGTTGGCTCCTGCCAATCGCTTCACTTTCACCAAGCTACCGCGACTGTTTTTACCCCCGGCGGGCAAGGTCGGACAATGACTGCAAAGCAATCCACGCTCGATACCGGCGGCGGCGAGACCGTCGCCGACGAGCTGGCGGAGTCACAGCGGTCCATCTCTATCGCCGAGTTCTTCGAGAAGAACAAGCAGATGCTCGGCTTCGACTCGGGCGGGAAGGCGCTCGTCACCGCCGTCAAGGAGGCGGTCGACAACGCGCTCGACGCCACGGAAGAGGCCGGCATCCTCCCGGACATCTACGTCTCCATCGAGGAAGCCGGCGACTACTACCGGCTCGTCGTCGAGGACAACGGTCCCGGCATCACGAAAGAGCAGGTTCCGAAGGTGTTCGGAAAGCTACTGTACGGGAGCCGGTTCCACGCCCGTGAGCAGTCACTCACGCCGGACCAGCGAATCCTGGTTAGACGTGACGGGAGTGTCGAGTTCATTCCGATTGGTGTGTTGTGTGATGCGTATCTCACTGCCGACGGCGGTGGGACAGCACCGATTCCCGACGACATCGAGGCACCGTGTTTCGACCGTGAGAGCCACGAGCTAACGTGGGAGCCAGTCACACATGCGATTCGTCACAGAACCGACGAACAGACGTATGAGGTGACGACCGAGCGAGGCAGGAGCGTCGAGGTGACAGGTAACCACAGTCTGTTCGGCGTGAGTCCGACGGGGGAGACGACGGAACTGAAAGCCGGTGAACTTACACCGGGAGACGCGGTACTGACGCCACGGCAGCTTCCACGACCAGCAGAGACAGTCGATTCGGTGAATCTCCTCGAACACATTCACCCAGAACAGCTCGACGAGCGGCGTATCTACGTCTACGGGTTCGAGACGGAGACACTCTCACAGCTACGGAGCGAGGAGACCGTTCGTCGAAAGCCATCTCCAGAAAGCGATAGACGGCGGACGTACTACGTCCACGACGGCGTCGAAATTCTGCGCGATAGCTTCGAGCAGAACTACATCCAGAAGGGGTATCTGCCGGCAGAGACGGTACGTGAACTCGGTTGGGAGGCGAAAGCGTCCGACTGCGAGCTAAAAACGTATCGCATTGGCGGTGAAGCGACGACAGTACCGGTCACTGTTCCACTCAACGAGCAGTTCCTACAGCTACTTGGATACTACATCTCAGAAGGTCACGCCGGAGCGAGACAGATTGGGCTTACATTCGGCTCACACGAAACAGAGCTGATCCAACGAACGGAACACACCATCGAGACAGTCTCCGGCTCTGCGACGACCGTCGCCCATGAGCGAAATTCGACACGGGTCAAAGGGTTCGGCTCGCCGCTTGCATTGTTCTTGCAGAACGTCTGTGGCGACAGTGCGGCCACCAAACGGGTTCCGGGCTTCGTCTTCGAGATGGACGAGACGCGACAACAGCAGTTCATCGCCGCGCTGTACGAGGGGGACGGCTCGGATGCATATCCGGGGAACGAACTGTCGCATACGACGACGAGCCAGACTCTCGCACGGCAGCTATCAACTCTGTGGAGTATGCAGGGCGTGGTGGCGAGTAGCGATGCAGTCGAAAATCCGGACGGATACGCAGGTGAGCGTGGGAAAACGGCGTACCGGACGAAGGTGTACGGTGAAGACGTTCGCTTGGCCGACGTGTTCGAGACGGACACGGAGACCAACTCACAGCAGTACAAGCGGATTCCTACGTCGCTGTTGGACGAGGTTCGCGTCGGAGAGTCACCGACAAATCGTGTACCGGATACGATTCCGGGGCTGTTACTGGCCGCTGGTGTCGGGTCGGGACTCGGCCACGCGGCAGTGTATCAGTCACTCATCGAGGATGCACTCGACGGCGAGTACGTCGAGAAGCCCCGATACGTGCACAATCTCATCGAGTGGGAGCTACTTGACGACAACCACCAGCCGACAGCGACGCTCAGACGGCTGTGGGAGACGATACAGGAGCTACAGGGACTGACAGAAACAGACATGTGTCTGCTCGAAGTCACGGCTGTCGAGGAGACGACACCACCGGAGTACGTGTACGACATCTCCGTTCCTGGGCCGAACGGGACGGACGAAAACTTCGTCGTCGTCAACGAGGGGCCGCTTGCGGTGAAAAACAGCCGCGGCCAGCAGGGTATCGGGATTTCCGCCGCGGTGCTGTACTCGCAGCTCACCTCGGGGAAGCCGGCGCGTATCACCTCCAAGACCGGCTCGGGACAGACGGCCCAGCAGTTCGAGTTGACCATCGACACCGACTCGAACGAACCGGACGTGGAGCTTGCAGAGGAGACGACCTGGGAACGGCCCCACGGCACCCGCATCGAGTTAGAGATGGAGGCGAACATGCGCGCTCGCACCCAGCTCCACGACTACATCAAGTACACCGCGGTCGTCAACCCCCACGCCCGGCTGGAGTTCACGGAGCCGAAAGCCCACGAGAAGTACGAGCGCGCGACCGACCAGCTGCCGGCCAAGACGAAGGAGATTCGCCCCCACCCCCACGGGGTCGAACTCGGCACGCTCCTGAAGATGCTCGCCGCGACCGAATCCTACTCGCTGTCGGGGTTCATGCAAGAGGAGTTCACCCGCGTCGGGACGAAGACGGCCACCTCGGTGCTGGACGCGTTCCGCGACCGGCACTTCGGCCGGGAGATGACGTGGCGACCGCCCAGCGCGACCGAGGAGGCCGACGTCGCCGCCGAGGTTCGGGAAGCCACCTCGAACAAGGGGGCCGAGGCGACCGAGGCGTTCGCGACAACCATCGCGGAGACGATACGCGAGCGCGATCGCATCGCTTACCACGAAATCGTCTCCGTCGTCGCCGACGCCGCCGACGAGGCCGGCGAGACGTTCAGCAAGACGTTCGGCGAGGCCGTCCGGGAGAACGCCGTCGCAGCCGCGTGGTACGCCTGCACCCGCGAGCGCACGGCGAATCTCTACCCCATCGTCGACGGGGCGACGACGAAGCGGAAGGACGACGCCGCAGTCGAGGGGTTGGCCCGCCGGCTCGCAGAGAAGTTCGCCGACGCGGACGACACGCGCGACCGGGCGAGCTACGCCGTCTTAGAGGAGTACGTCGGTCGCGCCGCCGACATGACCGAGGAACACGACGACGAGACGTTCGGCGAGACGGCCCGCGAGAACGTCGTCGACGCTGTCTGGGAGACGATGGTGACCGTCCCCGACGACCCGCCGAAGGTGTCCGCCGTCGTCGAGGACCGCGACGCCGCAGCGCAGTTCCTCGAAGCGATGCGCGAGACGGACATCCTCTCGCCGCCGACCGACTGTCTGGCCCCCATCACGGCGGAGCTGGTCGAGAAGGGGCTGCGCAAGGAGTACGACGCCGACTTCTACGCCGCGGCGACGCGCGACGCCGAGGTGCACCGCGGCGACCCGTTCGTCGTCGAGGCCGGCATCGCCTACGGCGGTGACGTCCCCGCCGAGGGGAACGCCGAGGTGCTCCGGTTCGCGAACCGCGTTCCCCTCGTCTACCGACTGGGCGCGTGTTCCACGACGGGCGTGGTAAAACGCATCAACTGGCGCAACTACGGGTTAGACCAGCCCGGCGGCTCCGGGATGCCGAACGGCCCGGCCGTCATCATGATTCACGTCGCCTCGACGAACGTCCCGTTCACGAGCGAGTCGAAGGACGCCGTCGCGAACGTCCCCGAGATCGAAGACGAGATCGAACTCGCGCTCCGGGAGGCAGCACGGGAGCTGAAATCCCATCTGAACGAACAGCGCAGCCTCGAAAAGCGCCGACGCAAACAGAACGTGCTCGTCGACATCCTCCCGGAGATGGCCCGGAAGCTCTCGGAGGTGACGGGTCGCGAGCCGCTGAACATCGACGACTCGCTGGCGCGTATCATGAACAACGTGCTCGTCGAGCGCACCGTGACGGAGGAGGCGGTCGAGTTGACGGTCCAGAATCACGGCAGTTCGAGTGCGGCCTTCGAGCTGACGGACATCGTGAGCGAGGACCCCGGCGACGTGGACGACGCGACGGTCGTGGAGATGGACGGCGAGTGGTTCGTGAAGTGGTCCGTCGACGTGGCCGGCGGCGAGGAGACGAGTATCACGTATCAGGTAAGCCACGACGCCGCCTTCGATATCTCGATTGAGGGCGTTGAGACGGAGAAAGTCACGGTGAACGCATAACATGAGCCAGACAGACCACGACATCCAAGACGAGAAAGCACGGGAACGACTCATCGAACTCGCCGAAAAGTTCTACGACCAGTTCGAGGGCGGCGACGTGCCGTCGATGGAGATTCCGACGCGGACGAAGACGAACATCGTCTTCGACGAGGAGTCAGGCGTGTGGGTGCTCGGCGACCGCACCTCCACTCGCTCGGCGAACTCGGTTCGAGGCGCGAAGAAGCTCCTCAAGTCCATCTACACGACCGAGTTCCTCGAACGGCAGTTGGAGGAGAACCGCTCGTCGACGCTGCGTGAACTCTACTACCTGAGCGAGTCGTGGGACAACGAACACGCCCAGTTCGACAACCAAGACGAGTCGAATCAGCTCATCGAGGACCTCGAACTCGTCTCCGGCGTGACGCGTGAGGACTTCCACATGCGCCCGGAGGAGTCGGGCGCGAAGGTGATGGGGCCGCTCCACATCCGCGAGCAGACGAACCGCGGCGACCGCGACATCCACTGTCAGGACGACGTGGGACAGGGCGGCTATCAGATTCCGAACAACCCCGACACCATCGAGTTCCTCGACTGCGACGCGGAGTTCATCCTCTGTGTCGAGACGGGCGGGATGCGCGACCGCCTCGTCGAGAACGGCTTCGACGACGACTACGACTGTCTTGTCGTCCACCTCGGCGGCCAGCCGGCCCGCGCGACTCGCCGGCTGACCAAGCGTCTCCACGACGAACTCGGTCTGCCGGTGGCCGTGTTCACTGACGGCGACCCGTGGTCGTACCGCATCTACGGCTCCGTCGCCTACGGTTCGATTAAGTCGGCACATCTCTCGGAGTATCTCGCCACCCCGGAGGCGCAGTTCGTCGGCATCCGCCCGCAGGATATCACCGAGTACGACCTGCCCTCTGACCCGCTCGCGGACTCGGATACGAACGCCCTCGAATCCGAGCTTGAGGACCCGCGTTTCCAGACGGATTTCTGGGAAGAACAGATCCAACACCAACTCGACATCGGGAAGAAGTCCGAACAGCAGGCGCTTGCGGCGCGGGGCTTGGACTTCGTGACCGACGAGTATCTGCCCACGCGACTGGACGAGATGGGCATTCTGTAACTGGGGGTCTCGTTTTTCCTGCTCGGGATTGGGTTGCTAATGTGGCCGTTTCTCGTGTGCGTTCGACAGCACCGTGACCGCTCTCGTTGCTTGGCCTAGGGACCAGCACCGCACCCGCACTGCGCGCTCGCGTGTCGCTTCGCTCCCGCTCGCTGGCCCGCGGCCTCCGGCCGCTCCCCCAACCCTCCCCCGGACCACACACGCGCTGGCGCGCGGTGCGGTAGGCCACCGCCTCGGTTGCATAATCAAGCAACGCAGTGCGGTGGCGTGGTCCGAGCGCGCCCCGTGCGCGAGAGTCAGCGCGAGGTCGTCGCGAGGGCACCGAGCGATGGTTTGTCAGGTCTTGCTCTGACAGTGGACGAGTGAGTGAAACGAACGAGTCGGCTGGGGAGGCGTGTGGGCGGTGCGGTCGGGCGGGCTTTCGGGCTGTCAGCACCAGAGCGATCACTGAACTACTCGAGACCAAATTCATCAAGCGAGACAATCCCGTGGTTTTTCACCCGCACACGCCGAACGACGGGCGAATGACAGACGCTTTCCTGCCGTTCGACGAACTGCTCGAAACGGTCGAGCAGCGCCGATTCGACCGCCCGCCCGCCGTCGTCGCGAACGCGCACGTCACCGGGCTCGGTGTCGCGCGCGCGCTCGCAGCCCACGATGTTCCCGTCATCGCGCTCGACCGCTCCGGCGACGGCGTCGCCCCGCGCTCCGATGCGGTCACCCTCGCCGGCGAGGTAACGTACCCGCTCGACGACAGCGACGGCTTCCGCGAGGATGTGGAGCGATTGGCCGACGCCCTCGACCACGAGCCGGTCGCCTTCGGCTGCATGGATGAGTGGGCGCTCGCGTTTGCAGAGGAGGAGCCGGCGGGCGTCAGGCTCCCTTTCGCCGACTACGAGATTATCGACGGTGTGCTCGACAAGTACGCGCTGTACGAGCGCGCCGAACGGCTGGGCGTGCCGTACCCGGAGACGCACTTCCTCGACGAGACGGCCCCGGCCGACGCGGCCGACGCGCTTTCGTTCCCGTTCGTCGTGAAGCCCGCTCGAAAGCGGGAGTTCGAGGAAGCCGTCGGGACGAACGTGCTCGAAGTGGCCGACGAGGCCGAGTTCATGGACATCGTCGAACTCGCCGCCGAGGAGGGGATGCGCATCATGGCACAGGAGAAGGTGACCAAGGCGGCGGGCGAGGACCACTCGTTCGCGTCCTACGTGCGCCCGGACGACGGCGACACGCTCGGCGTCGTCGGCAACGCGCGAGTCCGGTATCCGACCGGCTACGGGACGTCGTGTGTCGTCGACCGGGTGGACGAGCCGGTCATCGAGGAGCGCGCGACGACCATGCTCGAGGATGCCGACTACTACGGTATCTCCGAATCGGAGTTCGTCTACGACACAGACCGCGAGGAGTACGTCCTCCTCGATATCAACACCCGGCCGTGGAAGTGGATCGGGATGCCGGTGGCAGCGGGGGCGAATCTCCCGATGGCAGCCTACGCGGACGCCGTCGGCACGGAGACGGTTCACATCGGCCCGCTCGACACGCGGTGGGTGTATCTGGCCGACTACCTCCGGCTCAACTTCGAGGACCCGAGCTTCGATGACGTGCTCGCGCCCAGCGAGTGGGAGACGCTGCTGTCGGGCGAGTTCCGCTCCGGACAGGGATTGACGACTGGCGTGTATCTTCCCTCGGACCCCGGGCCGGCGTACGCATTACTCGAAACGGAGTTCGCCGAGCGCGAGTACTACTGCGCCTGCTGATTGTCGTGACCGTGGGCCATTAGCCGGCGGCGGGCAAAGTCGGGCTATGCAGCTGAATCTCTTCACCATGAACGCGGTGACGCACGTATCGCCGGGGCTGTGGCGGCGGCCCGGCGACCGCGCGGCCGACTACACCGACCGCGACTACTGGACCGACGTGGCCCGCACCGCCGAACGCGGTGGCTTCGACGCCGTCTTCTTCGCCGACGTGCGCGGCATCTACGACGTGTTCGACGGCGCACGCGAGCCGGCGATCCGGCGGGCCGTCCAGACCCCCTCGAACGACCCGCGATTCCTGATTCCGGCGATGGCCGAGGCCACCGACGACCTCGGCTTCGCAGTCACTCGCTCGACGACGTACAATCAGCCGTACGAACTCGCGCGGGAGTTCTCCACGCTCGACCATCTCACCGACGGCCGCGTCGCGTTCAACATCGTCACCTCGTATCTCGACTCCGCGGCGCGCAACCTCGGCGTCGGCCAACGGCTCGACCACGACGATCGCTACGACCGGGCAGACGAGTTCATGGACGTGTGTTACGCGCTCTGGGAGGAGTCGTGGGACGACGACGCGGTCGTACGCGACCCCGACACGGACACCTACACCAATCCAGAGGGCGTCCACACCATCGACCACGACGGCGAATGGTTCACCGTCGAGGGACCACACGGCTGTGAGCCGTCGCCACAGCGCACCCCGTTCCTCTATCAGGCCGGCGCGTCCGACCGCGGGCGCGAGTTCGCCGCCGGCAACGCCGAAGCCGTCTTCTGCTCGTACCCGACGAGAGCAGGCGTCCGCGACTACGTCGAGGATATGCGCGAGCGCGCCGAGAGCCACGGTCGCGACCCCGACGCGGTCGGGTTCTATCCGGGCATGGTCACCATCGTCGGCGAGACCGAGGAACTGGCCGAGGCGAAATACGACCACTACCGCGACATAATCGACGTGGAAGCAGTGTTAGCCCTACTATCCGGGTTCATGGACATGGACCTGTCGGCGCTCGACCCCGACCAGCGGGTCGAACACATCGAGACGGAGGCGATGCAGGGAGCCGTCAACGCCTTCACGAAGGCCGACCCCGACCGCGACTGGACCGTCGCGGAGATGGCCCGCTTTGCCGGGCTCGGCTCCACCTCTCCGGTCGTCGTCGGCACGCCCGAGCAGGTGGCCGACGAACTGGGAGCGTGGTATCGCGAGTTGCCGATTGCTGGATTCAACGTGAAGGAGGTCGCACGCCCCGATTCGATCGAAGATTTCGTCTCTTTCGTCGTCCCCGAACTCCGCGAGCGCGGCCTGCTCGACGCGTCGGAAGGCGACACGCTCCGAGAGCGCGTCACCGACGGTGGCCCACGACTGCCAAACGACCACCCGGCCCGTCGCTGACAGGCGGTTTCAGCCGGCGAGAACGCGAACGCCAATTTATACCACTGTTCACGCTATGGCCAGCTGTGTCTCCCCAGCGTGAACAGTCGGGTAAACAAGCGAGCGGGACACTCCTCAACGCACAGATTCTCCGAGCACAGGGGGAGGTGCGGTGTGCACAGCGAGCCCTCGACTCGACGGGAGGACGGGTCGCGGAGTTAGCAGTCGCAGCGATGAAACTGGAACTACTGCGACGCGAACAGGTCGAGTAATTAGCGCGTCGGGTCGTCGAGAGCAACTGGTATTCCGCGCCCAGCTACGTCGGCAGCGAAGGCGTCGGCGTCCGTTTCGAGCATGTCCAACGTGTCGTAGTGGATGGGAAGGACGAGATTCGGGTCGAGACGCTCGGCGAGCGCCGCTGCCTCGTGGCGGTCCATCGTCGGCCCGCCGCCGATCGGTGGACAAAACAGCGACACGTCGAGCGCGGCGTGGCCGTCGAGTACGTCCGTATCGCCCGGCCAGAAGGCGGTCACGTCGCGGTCCCACACGCTCGGGAGGGTGAGATGATACCCACAGCCCCGGCCTTTCGGGTGGGGTACGTCGCCGTCGCGATCGTTGTACGCGGGCACGGTCCGGACGAACACCTCGCCCGGTCGAGGGCCGTCCCGTCGATTACCGGTCGCGGGACCGACGGCGATATCGGTCTCGCTGTCGACCCATCGGACCTCGCAGGGGAGGTCGGCGGGCCGTTCCACGTCGCGGTCGATACGGCTCGTGTCGATACCCTCGAAGGTGACGAGCGTGGCGTCGTCGCTTGCGACCTGCCGGATTGCGTCGCTGTCGTAGTGGTGGGCGTGAGTGATACAGATTACGTCGCCGTCCCGTGGTTCGATACCGTCGAGGACGCCGTAGCGGCCGGGGTCACAGTAGACGACGACACCGTCGCCCGCGAACCGGAGCGTGGCGTAGCCGAGCCAGCGGACCGTCGTGCCGTCGTGGTGGACCATTCAGACGAGGTCGTCGAACTGCTTGTGGCCCTCGATGGCCACGCCGTCGTCGGTGATCTCGGCGAGGTAGATTCCGTTGCCCGACCCAGTGTCGCGCTCGACGGCCGACTTGATACCGCGGGCGGCGACCGTGCGGGCCTCATCGAGCGTGAGGTCGTCCGCATACTCGCCTTCGAGCACACCGTAGGCGAGTTGCATCCCGGAGCCGGTGACGGTGTAGTCATCGCGCATGACGCCGCCGGCGGGGTCGAGCGAGAAGACGTGACTCCCCTCGGAGTCGACGCCACCGAGGATGGGCGACACCATGAAGAACGGCCCCCCGCGCAGGAAGTTACCACAGAGGGTCGAGAGCGCCTGCATGCTCATCTCGGAGCCGCGGCGGGTCTCGTAGAGACTCGCCTCCGCGCGGATGGTGTCGATGAAAGACTGGGCACCACCGACGGAGCCGGCCATCGTGAGCGCCGCCGTCGGATGGACCTCCTCGACCTTCTGGACGTCCTTGTTGGAGACGAAGCGGCCGCCGAGAGAGGCGCGCATGTCCGTCGCCATCACGACGCCGTCGGGCGTCGTCAGGCCGATTGTGGTCGTTCCGGTCTTGTTGACGTTGTCGAGGTCGGCCTCGGTCACGTCGCTTTCGGGCAGTTCACCGACTTCCGGCTCGTAGGGGTCGAAGTCCGGGTCGAGGTCGAAGCCGGTGTCGAGGTGTCGCGGGCTATCGAGCTCGTCGAGTTCGTCGAGAGAATCCTCGCTACGCATTACCTGCTATTTGGCGGGCGGACTGATAAACGCCACCCTTCGGTCGCTCACGAGAGCCGTTTGCTCATTCGTTCGAACAGTCGACCGGACGGCGTCGGCAGGCCGAGTCGCTTGGCGAGCAGTGCGACGGGCATGAACGCCAGCCCGGCGACGACGGTCAGTTGGTAGGCGAACAGCATCGGGAGGCGAGTGAGTCGTCCCATGTGGGATACTCGATGGCGATGTGATTATCGTATATAAATCTTCTTCCGACGACCGTCGCGAGAGACGCCTCGAATGCGCCGCAGTCGTGTGGTTACCAGATTCGAGACGCGTTCGGTTGGCTGGGCAATGAGCGCGCCGGCCTGGCGGTGGGTTCACCAGCCGTTGGTGGGGAGATTTCCATAACTTATGAGAATCTAAGAGGGAACGTGCGCGGCGACGGATTCCGTACTGTCAAGTTCGCCGGCGAGAGAGAGATGGTATGACAGATTATCTGGTCGCGATGGAAGCCGCGTGGTTGGTGCGGGACGTGCAGGAGGTCGACGATGCAATCGGCGTCGCGGTCAGCGAGGCCGGCAAGCGGCTCAATCAGGCGGACATGGACTACGTCGAGGTCGGTATCGGTGCGACCCCGTGTCCCGCCTGTGGGGAGCCGTTCGACTCCGTCTTCGTCGCCGCAGACACCGCGCTCGTCGGCATCCAGATGGAGATGAAGGTGTTCAATGTCGAGTCCGAACAACACGGCCAGCGCGTCGCCAAGAAGGAGGTCGGTGGCGCACTCCGTGATGTCCCTCTGAAGATCATCGACACGATGGAGATGGAGCCGCAAGACGAGTAAGAAACGGCATTACCAGTAGTTTTAGGGATAACTATCGCTCATTAGCGATATGGAGCTACCGACGCCCGCAGATCTCCGTCAAAAGCGGAAGTCGCTGGAGCTGACCCAAAGCGAGCTGGCAGACCGCGCAGAGGTGTCACAGCCGCTCATCGCGCGCATCGAGGGCGGCGACGTGGACCCGCGGCTCTCGACGCTCCGGCGTATCGTCACCGCACTCGAAGAGGCAGAAGGAAACGTGTTGAAGGCGCGTGACCTGATGCACGAGGAGATTATCAGCGTCTCGCCGGACGACTCGGTTCGCGAGGCCGCCCGCGTGATGGACGCCGACGCCTACTCACAGCTCCCGGTCCTCGAACACGAACGACCCGTCGGCTCGATTTCGGAGTCCGAACTCGTCGGTCTCGGAGAGGACGCCCGCGAACAGCCCGTCTCCGAGCACATGAGCGAGTCGTTCCCGACGGTCGCGGCCGAAGCCAGCATCGACGAGGTACGGCACCTGCTGGAGTATTACAAGGCAGTGATGGTGACGGAAAACGGCGAGGCGGTCGGAATCATCACCGAGGCGGACGTGGCCTCGCGGCTCTCTTAGGGTTCGAACTCCGGCACGACGAACTCGCCTTCGTCGCTCACGGGGTCGTACTCGCGCACGGCATTGAGCACGAGACTCAACAGCGCCGACTCCCCCCAGCGCGCGCTGTTTAACGCGAGGTCGTAGATGGACCGGTCTTCGATGTCGATGTCGTAGTACGACTCGTAGCGCGCGGCGTCGACTGCCTCACGCACCTGCATCTCGGCGGCCATCTCGTCGCGGTCCTCGGTGCGTTCGAGCCGCACCTCCTCGGGCGCGTCGAGCCAGATGCGCAGGTCCGCGCGGTTGCCGGCCAGCCAGCCCGCGAGCCGGGATTCGAGGATGAACCCTTTGTTCGCGGTTCCCCACGTCTCCGCAATCGTACGGAGTCGCCGGTCGAGCGCGCGGTCGAGCTCCTCCGACTCCCCGGCGCGTGCGGTGAGCTGTGAGAGGCTCAGTCCGCGCTCCTCGGCGATCTCACGGAACAGTTCTCCGCCGGAGACGTAGCCACAGCCGAGGGCGTCGGCGAGTCCTCGACACAGCGTGGTCACGCCCGACCCCGGCGTCCCCGAGACCGTGATGAAGAGATTCTGCTCGTGTTCTGTCTCTGCCGTGTCGGCGATGGCCATACCGTCCGTTCGGCCCCCCGTCACAAAATTTCCCCTACAACGACAGCCCGCGAACCTCGACGCCGTCACCCCCGCGCACGGTGCCGATGACGCGGCCGTCGGTCGCGTCCGCGACGCGTTCGGCGTCAGCCTCGGGCAGGGCCGCGACGAAGCCCGTCCCCATGTTGAACGTGCGGTGCATCTCCTCGTCGCTCACGTTCCCCCGCGCTTGCACGAACTCGAAGACGGGCTGTGGCTCGAACGCGTCGGTCACGTCGTAGGTGAACTCGCCCATCCGCGAGAGGTTACTCCAGCCGCCTCCGGTGACGTGGGCACAGGCGTGCGTCTCGGCGTCGTGAAGCGCAGACAGGAGGTCGGTGTAGATGCGCGTCGGTTCGAGCAGCGCCTCGCCGACGGTGTCGTAGCCGTCGTACGGAAACGGGTCGTCGTAGCTCCCGCCGTCGCGGGTCGCGGCTTCGCGCGCGAGCGTCAGCCCGTTGGAGTGGATGCCCGAGGACTCCCAGCCGACGAGCGCGTCTCCGGCCCGCGCCTCGCCGTCGAACACCTCGGATTCGGTCGCCAGCCCGGCACAGGTCCCGGCGAGGTCGAGTCCCTTCACGACCTCGGGCATGACGGCCGTCTCGCCGCCGACGAGAGCCATGTCGGCTCGGCGTGCGCCCTCGCTGAGTCCCTCGCCCACCTGCTCGGCGAACCGCTCATCGGGTTCGTAGACGGCGAGATAATCGACGAACGCGACGGGCGTGACCCCGGCGGCGGCGAGGTCGTTCACGTTCATCGCGATACAGTCGATACCGACCGTCGAGTAGTCGTCAAGCGCCTCGGCGACGAGGAGCTTCGTTCCGACGCCGTCGGTCGCGAGCGCGAGATACCGGTCCTCGCCGATGGGGACCATCCCCGCGTAGTCTCCTTCGAACTCGCCGACAGCGCCGACCAAGGCGGCCGTCGCCGCCTCGCTCGCCTCGATGTCGACCCCCGACTCCGCGTACGTGAGTTCCTCCTCGTCGGTCATACTGGCAGTCGTCACGACCACCGCAAAGTGGTTGCGGTCGCGGTCAGAAGGGGAAGCCGACGAACAGCAGACTCGCGACCGCGGTGCCGGCACAAACGATGAAAACGGCCGCGAAGCCGGCCGTCCCCCACTGACGGCGCACGGTCGCCCCGTCGAGGGGACCGAACGGAATCATGTTGAAGCCGGCGAGCAGTCCGTTGATCGTGACGCCCAACTGTCCCGTCGCGCCGAGAACCCCGCCAGCGAACAGCAGGGGAAAAAAGCCCACGACGAGCGCGAGATTGACCACCGGGCCAGCCACCGCGATGAGCCCGTGCTCGCGGGGAGTGATGTAACCGCGGTGGTGGACGGCACCGGGCGCGGCAAACAGGAAGCCTGCCAGGCCGCCGACGACGGCGAGACCGAGCATCGTGTAGTCGGCGCGGAAGATGGCGTCCTGTCCGAATCGGACCGCAGTGAGCTTGTGCGCGAGCTCGTGGGCGAGGAAGCCGACGCCGACGGTCGCCAGCGTCGAGCCGAACACGGTCGCCAGATACGACAGCGGCACCGTCGGCCGCGGGATGAGCGTGTAGGGGCTCGCGCGGATGATGAAGAAGGTGAACGCGATCGACAACAGTCCCCACGCGGCGACGATATCTCGGCGTTCGCCGGGGTAAAACTGGACGTTCATACCAGATTGATGATGATGTCGATGCTGTTCTGGACCGCCTGTCCCATCAGCCGTATCACTTCCTCGGGACCGCCGATATCGGCGAACAGATACCGGATGAAGACGGTGCCGAACACGATGGTCCCGACGAAGGAGCCGACGTTCGTCAGGGCGACGACGGCGATGAGCCGGAACAGCGGCACCTGTCGCATCTCGGCGAGCAGCGTCCGAATCGGCAGCTCCTCGTTGCTCGCCAACTCGTTCAGCGTCGAGATGTCTCCGACGTTTACGTCCAGATACCGGAGTTCGACGTAGCCGGCGAACCACCCGGGCGCGAGCAGGGGGTTAATCGAGGTGAGCCACGCGACCGCACCGCCGGTGGCCGCGGAACTCCAGTGTGCGCCCGCAAGCTTCGCGAGCCCGGCGGCGAAGATTCCGTTGACGAGGAACCACGCGCCGAAGACGCGGAGCAGAAACGCCCCCGACGCCCCTTCGACGCCCGTAATCGTCGCAATCGCGAGCAGGGCGAAGAAGACGAGAAAGCCGAGAGTGAACAGGTAGCCGAACAGCTTGTAGACGGAGAAGCCGGATTTCTGCGTCCCGACCAGCGAGTCGTGTGGCGGGAGCGTCTCGGGGTCGTCGAGATACGACTGGATGCCCGCGCGGTGGCCGGCACCGACGACGGCGACGACGCGTTTGCCCGACTCGCGGAGCGCGACGAGCCGGTGGGCGATGTAGGCGTCCCGCTCGTCGATGAGCGCCTCGGCCCCACCGGGAGAGAACTGCCGGAACTCCTCCATCATCGCCGACACCACGTCCGTATCGGTGAGCTCTGACATGTCGAACTCCTCGAGTTGGTCCTCGTCGGGAGCCGTGAGGACGAACAGCGCGACGAGCGATAGCCCGACCGCGCCGCCGACGACGGCGGCGACGAGCAGGAAGTCGGCGACGAGCAGGAAGATGGTCGGGACGGCGATTCCCGCCGGGACGACCACCGGACCGACGAAGGCGACGATTGGGAGCGCGAGCACCCCGCCGATGGCCGCACCGAGACCGAGACCGACGGCGACGGGGTCGCCGGCCCCGAGCGCGAGCGAGCCGACGAGCTTCAGCTTCTCGATGCTCGACAGCCGCGCCCAGAACCGCTGGACGGTCATCTGGATGTCGCGGTCGACGAGCGCCACGTCGATACCGAGCCGTTCTGCGGTCTCGACGCCGGCGAGCATGTCCGCACCGGGCGTGATGTCGAACTCGTCGCCGAGCTGTGCCTGGACGTACGAGAGGAGCCAGTAGGCGAGAAACTGGAAGATGGTGTTGCCACGGAGGAGGTCCGAGGCGTCGAGGTCCTCGGGCGTCCCGCCTTTCATCTGGCGGTAGCGGCCGTCGTCGAGTTCGACGGCGACCACGTCGGGTCGCTCCGTCCCGACGACGCGTTCGACCTCGTCGACGCTGTCGGCAGAGACGTGGGCGGTTCCGACTAGTCGCACCTCACCCTCACCGAAGGGTGGCTCCTCGCTCATTGGCTCACTGTTCGCCGCCGGCGGTTTGTAGCTGTCGGGGGACGGCGACCGGTGGGAACGATTGACATCCTCCCCGCCCTGAAGGGCGAGGATTCCCGACCGCAGTTAGGATATTGTGGTTTACGAGGTGGCCTGTTCTCGCGGTGCGAAGCATCCGCTCTCTGAATCGAACAGGTACGTCGATGGCTGTGCCAACCAGCCGTTACTCCTATTCACCGAGAGATTCGGTGAACTCGGAGATACTTTCTGCCGAATGTTCTCAGCACCGTTCACGTCCGACAAACTCGATTAATCTCATATCCAAATGAGCACCATATTATGAAGCGACACAGCGCTCCATACGATCAAAACTGAAAGGTATGCCACGTTGCTCCAAAGATCGATATTATGTCTCGATTGTGCGACTCCGGGAAGCAGGTATTCACCAAGAAAGAATAATAACACCAGTGACACCGACGAGAGAAAGAATAGGCCGGGGATGATTCCAAGAGTTTCAATAATAAGTACGACAATCGGATTGGCTTCTCGCAGTCCGATGCTCAGCCCATAGTACGTGAGACTCGCATCTATAGCTCGTACGAAGACCAATCCGATGAACAGCGGATATTTACTTTCTGCGAGTACTTCGATATTGCTGCTGGTAGCACAATTAGTGAATGCCACGGCTCCTCGCACCATATCAGAACTGCTCTACAGGTTCGGACCCGATACGCTGGTCTCTGACCAGCATATCGATCTGATAATCTGTTTCGAGACGCTGAAGTGTCGTATCAGCTTCCTCTTTCAACTCCCGTATTCTCTGAATGAGGGCGCCGTATCGCTCGTCCTGTTCCAGCTCTGTTTTGTCAAGGTTCGCTCCTAACGTGGCTTTCCTCGCGGTGAGTGAGAGAAGTCCTGTGAGTGAATCTTCGTATGTTAGAACCAGCTCCGCAGCTTCCACAGCTCGAAGAAGCTTTGTCCGGTCGATTGGTTTGAGAAGATAGTCATCCACATCGATGGACGCTAGATCTTCCGTTGGCTGAACAGCTGTTAGCATAATCACCTGCTGGGCATCGCCGCTTTCACGAATTGATTGTAGCACCTCCGTGCCAGAGAGGCCCGGCATTCGCCGATCTAAAAGGACAATATCAATCGATTCCTCAGCGAAGATTTCTAGTGCATCTTCCCCAGAATAGGCCACATGAACCTCAAACTGCTCCTGTAGCCAAATGCCAAACAAGTCAGCGAGATTCTCTTCGTCTTCGACGATCAGAACGGTACTGGAATGGGTCATCTGTTCTCACTCACGCATCTCGTTCGACGATGACACGCACTGTCGATCCATACAGAACCGTCACAAGTGCGTCCTGAAAGAGAAACTCCACAGAGGGCATATAGCTGGTCTCCTCGACTGTACGCGTTTTGAACAAGCCATCTAATTTGTCTGCATCAACGAATTCGAACACCGGAGGTGATCTACTGAGTTCCGGCCAGTCTTCGACTGCTTTCATAAGTGTCTCAATGACCGCCTCCGAAACACGGACAGGTCTGTCAAATTCACGCACCATTTGGGAATCTGTACTCCATCTCGTAGGTTCTGACTCTCGGTGCGGAGCGCTTTCGGCCATGCAGAATACATTTATTCTATAGTCAAAGCTCTTCTACCCTCTAATATCGGATTGCCAGATTTAATCCCTACATGTATGGATATTCTTGGAGGATTTTGTAGGGACACCTACTAGCGAAATAATCCGACTGCCTCAGACGATAATCCCGGAGCGGTTCACGTATCACTACACATACTAGGTCCCTGCTGGTGTGATTAGTGGTCGTCTAATGACTCTCCACAGTGTGGGCAGTTATCTCCCGAGTTTGATTGGGAATCCTCAATGAAGCCTGCAGCCAGTATTGATGCTGGGAGAGCGAACAAGCCAATCCCGAACACGGCGATAAGAGAACCGAAAATCTGTCCTCCTCTGGTCACCGGGTACATGTCTCCGTATCCGACCGTCGTGAGTGTCATCGCTCCCCACCACAGCGTCGCCGGGATTGAACTGAACAGTTCGGGCTGTGCTTCATGTTCAAGTTGGTACATAACTGATGAAGCCAAGACGAGCAGAATGATATTCATCGCCGCCGAAACGACCAGTTTCTCTTTTTGATTCCGAAGGACGGTCCCTAATGACCTGATCGATTCGGAGTAGCGAGCGATCTTGAGCAGTCGGATCACCCGCACAAGCCGCACCGCCCGGAGAAAGCGTGTATCTACGGCGAATATGCTTGCCAGGTAGAACGGAAGGATCGCAAGGAGGTCAACGATCATCAGCGGTGAACAAATAAAACGGATGCGTCCCCGGATCGGTTTCGCGTACGACCGCGTCTCGGTGATCGACCAGACGTGAGCCACGTACTCGATCGTGAAGACGGTAACCGAAATGAGTTCGATCAGATACAGTTCACGCCCGTACGCGGTCACGACGGGGTCCACAGTTTCGAGCAACACTGCGATGATATTGATCACGATCAGCCCCATGATACTCCAATCAAACGCCGCCCCGAGTCTTCCTCCTAATCGTGGCGCAAATATCTCGTACGTGAACGATCGGAATTGTGTGTAGTTCATGATCACTCAGTGTGCGATGATGTGCTTTTGATAGATGCGGGCCGCCCTGATCCACATCGCTGTGCGCTCAGTGTCAAAGTTCGTTGCGGCCGCGAGACGGTCAGGGTCTGCCGCGGCAAGTTGGAAGACGGACTCGATACCGACCGCTGACAGGCGTCGCATTGCGGCTTCCGACGGCGCGTCTAACAACCCCCACGCTCGGGTTGTGACGGCATCGTCAAGCGGTACGGGGTTCGAGTCGCGGAGCGCGGCGACCGATACCTCCGTTTTCACGAGCCGGACCGCGACCCCTCGTCGGAGACGCTGCCCGATCCACTCTGCGGACCTTGCTCGGGCAGTCCATCGGTAGACGCGTTTCGGCGACACGCCGATACTCACCGCCACTCGTTCGGGGTCGGAACGTGCCACCTCGTCGACGGTCGTGAGCCCCGCCTCGCTGAGTCGCTCGCTGTACGCCGGGCCGATCCCGTCTATCGATTGTAGACCGCTGTCTGCCGTCCCCAACTCGTCGTTTATGCGAGCAGCGAGCTGACAGACAGTTGATCGCACCCGCACTGCTCGCTCAGATGTTTTCTGGCGTCCCGCCGTGCGTGCTCGCCGTGCCGGCGCGATAATGCGGGGAAGTGCGTCCTCGTGCAGCCACGTCCGCGCGACAGCCGTCCGCGTGCGAAGCGACCGTACACTCCGTTCCGCCGTCTTTGCAAGACGCGTTACCACGGTCGTCCCCCCCGTGGCCACTCGCTCGGCGACCCGCCCAACCCGCTGGCGGACCCGCCTCCCGTTCACCGTCTCCGCGATCGGTGGACGGTCGGACTTCGTTCCCCGGCGGTCCGCGTGCTCGATCCACTCGTCGATAACCGCGGGCCCAACCGCAACCGCGTTCGCGAGGTGATCGGGATCCGCCGTTGCGAGCTGGTCGACCGACTCGATGCCGACCTCGCGTAATGCCGCAGCGTGCTCGCCTGCAATCGACGACACCGACAGATTACTCGCCGGAGGGTTCTCGCCGGTGACAGCGTACCACAACCGATCGGTCGTGTCCGTGAGCAGTGCACTCGACCGGAGCATGAGCGTCGAGTAGCGCTTGCCGAGGGCGTCGAATTTGCCCATTACGATGTCTTCGATCCACCGCTGTATCTCGGCGACCACGACGCTCAGTGCGGCTCCAACAGGCCCAGAGACGGGCGCGAGCCAGCTGGGTGTGAACGTGGTAACGAGCCCGCCAGAGGTGGCATCGACGCCACCGCGAAGGCGGCTCCGCAGCCAGCCGCGCCACTGGCGCTTCCGGTACGACCGGTACGTCTCGACGAGGAACGTCTGCAGTCCCTCACGAGTCGCCAGTTCCCGGCGGCTCTCGAACCACTCACGCCAGTACGAGCGGGTGAAGTACTTGCGAAGCGCCGCCAGACGCGCACGGATGTTCGACCACGCCAGCCGCTTTCGCAGGCTCGTGACGAGCCGTGTGAGCTGCTGGCGCGCCGAACCGCGCAGTCGCCGTCGCAGCCACGATTGGAGGCGGCGGCGGGCCATATTCATCGGCGTTTGGATCCGGTCGCCACCGAAGCTGTAGGCGGCTCCAGCCGCACCAGCACTGCCTGTGACGGTAACCGCTGCCTTTCCGGCGGTAGACAGCGAACCGAACCACCGTACCGGAGCGGTAATCGAAGCGAGCAGGACGCCGACGGCTCCACCTGCGCCGCCTCCGCCGCCACTGCCGCCTCCGCCGCCACCACTACTACCGCCGCCTCCGCCGCCACCACCGCTCCCGCCAGCACCGCCACCAGCGCCTCCAGCGCCGCTACTTGTACCGGCACTGCTGCCGCTTTCGCCAGTGGTTGACTGTGACTCTTCGTCACCACTTCCGTCACCGCTGGCATCAGCAGACTCGGTGTCGTCTTCGACGCTCGGTGACTCTTCGTCACCACTTCCGTCATCGCTGGCACCGGCAGACTCGGTGTCGTCTTCGACGCTCGGTGACTCTTCGTCACCACTTCCGTCATCGCTGGCATCGGCAGAGTCGGTGTCGTCTTCGGCGCTCGGTGACTCTTCTTCGACGCTCTCTTCGCCACCTCCCTGAGGCTCATCCGGAACCGGTGCGTCAGCGTCGGCTTTGATATCCACGTATGATGCTGAGTACGAGATATTCGAGACGTCGACGCTTATCCCGTCGTCCGTGGATTCGACCGTCAGTTCTCGGTCGCTGGATTTGTACTCACCAAAGAGTTTGTGCTCGGGACGGTCCGCAACCCCCCACTCTTCGAGCTGCGATTGCGGGATTTGTGCCTGGTAAAATCCCTCATATACCGTACCGTCGGCCGTCGCGTACCGCGGCCCGGCGATCCACGTTCGTAGTCGGTCGTTCGACACCGCAGGCAGTGAGATTCGCTGCGCGTTCGTCGAGAGGACCAGCCCAGTCAGGCGCTCCCGGAGCGAGTCCGGCCTCGTAGAGAGGTCGAAAATCGAGAAGTACACCGTCTGGTTGTACCGAGCGTCGGCGGTATCTGCTGCACCACTCGGCCACGATACCGTCGACGGATTCTCGCTGACGAGCGGTCCGACCCGCTTTTTCTGACTCGACGTCGTCGCGAGCGACACCGGACTACCCGTGATGATAATATCTGTCGCTGCCGGGTTCGTTGCGTTCGGTTGCGCACTGAATTCGGCGTCGCGAAGCGCCCAGAACAACGTGTGTGGCGTGTAGTTCGTGACAGTCACCCGAATCTCGAAGGTGGTCTCGTTCGTCACGCCGAATTCCTCCAACTCCGAGGGGTCTTGCACGACGGATGTGTCGCGGTTCGAGTCACTCGCATTCGCGATTTGAATCTGCAACAGTCCGTCGGTGACTTCAGGGATCACCACCATCCGGTGACCGCCAGCCGTCACGCTTCCCGGACCGTCGACGATGCTGAGTGAGGCGGAGGTTTCGACCGGCTGTGGGTCCAAGGTCGCCGACAGATTGACTGTCTCGTCGGACGCCACGCTCACTTCCTGAGAGCCGCTCCCGGCGTCGGTTCCGAGTGGCGCGATAATGTATTCGCCGGGTGCCACCGTGGCGTTGTACTCTCCGGTGCTGTTCGTCGCCGTGTAGTAGGTTTCGGTCCCGTCGCGGCGAGAGATATGAACGGGGATGTTGCTGGCTGGACTGCCGTCTGGGTTATTGAATGTCCCGGTGATCGTTCCCGAGTCGTCGAGTGTGAGGTCCTGTGACGTCGACGTTTCCGGTCCGACGTCGATGTCCTCGTGTGATCGAACCGGTGCCGAGGTGTTCTCGACGACGAGCCGGTAGTTTCCGGCGGGCACCATCGCGGTGTAAGCGCCGTTCGCGTCGAGCGACACCGACTGCTGATGGCTGCCGTCTGAGCTGATAACGGTCACGGTACCGCTCGTCGCCGGTGACCCGTTTTCGTGGGTAATGGTACCGGTGAGTGAGTTCATCTGTGCGACCGCTGGCTCCGGATCCTCGGCGTTTGGAATCCCGTCGCCGTCGTTGTCATCGTCTGTTGGCACACCGACTGCGTCATCGAGATCGGCCAGTCCATCGCCGTCGGTGTCGCTGTAGAAGGTGACGCTGATGTCGTCAACGATGGTCTCGTGGGTTCCGTCGTCGACGATGAGCGTCGGTGAGACGGTGGCCTGCTCGCTGTACCCGCTCACGATCGAGTCGTAGGATCGGGTCACCGTCGCACCCGTGGCGGTGTCACCGATGCCGAAGTCCCACGTGTACGAGACGTCGGCGCCCTCGGGGTCACCGATGCCGCTGGCATCGAACGTGTAACTGTTCGTGGTTCCGACGATGTACGCTGTCCGGTCACCGGCGCTTGCCCCGGTCAGGTCGATCGACCCGGTCGGGGGTTCGTCGACATTAGTTACCGCGACGATGAGCGACTGCGTGGCGATGGATCCGTCGAGTGCCGCGGTTACGTTGACCTCATACGCGTTGTCACCGTCGGCGTCGGCAGGTTCCTCGAAGTCCGCGGAGTCGACGAACGACACCTCCCCGGTATCGCTGTCGATGGTGAATGAGCTATTGTCTGCGCCGCCGGTGATCGTGTACGTCACGCCGGCGTCAGCCGGGGACCCCGCGCCGTCTGTCGCATCGACATCGAGGCTGGGTCCTAGGGTATTCTCAGGGATGGAGACGGTCTCAGAGGACACAAAGGTAAGGCCCGACCCGGCCACAGCGTGTTCGTGTGAGTCGGTCAGGTCGGCGCTCCCGCCGTCGTTGCCGGAGCCATCGATTGCGGTGTCAACCGTCGCCGTGTACGTCCCTTCACCGTTATCGTAGGCTTGTGTGGTCTCAAGCGTGTACGTGTACGGCCCCGACCCACTCTGGACGATGTCGTCTCTGTCGAAGGTGTACACGTCGGTCCTGAATGGCCCGTCGACCGTCACTGACAGGTCGGGCGTCGCTGCCCCGAGCTGTTCGTCCGAGTCGAAGCTAAACGAGAGGTTGCCGGCCCCGTCAGAGCCAAGAGCCACGTTCGAAAGCGTTGGTGCCGTCGTGTCTGTGGAGTCCTGTGTCCCGCCCACGGTGACCGTCCCCGCCGAGTACGTAACCGGCATCGAGACGAGTATGGACCCCCCGTTGTCATCGATCGACAGGCTAGACTCCGAGACGGACTGGCCTTTATATGTCGCCGTCACCTGTCCGGGAGCGATCCCCCACGCCTTGAGGACGCTTTTCGGGATCCGGGCGCTGTAAAAGCCCTCGTTGACGGTTTCTCCGTCGGTCTCGTAGTGTGGGGCCGCGACGGTGATCGACAGCGATCCTGCGGAGTTCCTCCCGCCGGTGCTGGACGTCGGGACGCTGAACGCCTGTGCGTCGGTACCGATGAACGCCCCATCAAGCCGGTTTCGGTAGCCCGGATTCACTTGACCCTCCATCGAGACGGCCATCATATCGACGATGGCACCATATCGTTTCGAGGCCGTGTGGTCGCTTAACGGCCACTCTCTCGGATCGGGGTTCTGGATGTCAGGCTCAACGTACGCCTCCGCAGGCGTTACCGTGATGCTGATCTCTTTGGTGTCCTTGTCGACTCTCATCTTCTCCCACCCGTCGGCGTTCCCGGTTCCGAGCACGAACACTGGGTCGAAGTCGTTTACCGAGAGCGTCACTTCGAGCTCCGTGCTCGCGTCGACACCGTCGACGACGCTGATGTCTTTCTGCTCCGGCGAGCCGGTCGGGTGAAGATACCACTCGACTGCGCCGCGGTTATGATCGACTGTGGCGTTCACCTCTATCCCAACCGCCTCCTCAGTCGTCGCGTCGACGACCGTGGTTCCACTCTCGCTCACTGTTGGACATGGGTCCTTCTGTGAGCCGACACAGCCGTACCCCACCGATGACTGAATCTGACGGGACCTCGACGTATCTTCAATCTCGGTTTGGACGTTGAACCGGCTGTTGGTCTGTTTCGGCACGTCGATCGTTACCGTCCCCCGTTTTTGCCCTGGACTCGCCGTCTCTGTTGTAAACGTACTCCCGATCGTTATTGGTGAGACTCGGATCGTCGCGTTCGTCGGGTCAAGACTGCCGAGGTCGTACGCGACAGTGATCGTCCCGTCATCGAGTGACCCGGCTGTGACACTGGTTGAGACGTTCTCGTATGCGACAATTCGTGTGCTCTCGTTAGCCAGTTCCGCGCCGCCGTCGCTGGCGTTCACTAGTGTCGCCCGGCCGGTGAACGTCCCGCCGCCGATCGCCGACGACGGCACGGTGAGGCTCGTGAGCCCTTCCAGACTTCCGACAGCACGGGTCGCGATCGGCTCTCTCCTCGAGTCGCTGTCGTTGTACAGTCGAATCTCGAGGTCATCGACCGACCCGACCTCGCCCGTCGCGTTGTAGGTCACATCAATTGTCGACAGCGTGCTGGAATCGAGGTCGCTCGTTGTTACTGCGACCGCCGGAGCGGTTCCCGTATCGATACGTTCCCCGTCGTCGCCGTCTTCTTCTGGCGAGTCCTCCCCGCCCGGAGTGCCTGTATCGCCGTCTTCTCCGGTCGTGTTCGCGTCGACGATATCGATGCGCCCGCCCATTCCCCCGTGAATCCCACAGGCGTAGTAGAGCACGTCGGGCGCGTCGAGTGGAACGCTAAACGTGAGGTTCCCCTTCTCGACGGCGTTCGCGTTCGACGTCGAGGGAGATGTGACGGTGACGTCGTTCGCGTAGATGCTGTCGAAGTTCCCGCCGCCCGGCGTCGTCGCGATGTGGAACGGGTGTTCGGTCGCATCGACAACGAAGCGGTACGTCGACCCGCGCTCGAGCGTCAGATTGCCCTGCTGGACGCCATCGACGACGAAGACGCCGTTCTCGACGGTCACGTTGTACACCGCCTCGACCGTCGTGGGGTCGTCTAACGATCCGTCGTCGTACTGGCCGTTCCCGACCTTGTCAAGGATGCCGTCGCTCGATGGGTTGACCGTTACGTTCGGTGTGGCGCTCGTGACGGGGCCGGCGAGCTGAAGCCGGACGAACTGCGTCTCGTTCGACCCGTCTGTGACGGCCGACGTATCGATGTTTTCGATCTGTCCGTTCTCGACGATAAAATCAGCCGCGCTAATCGACGACTTATCGATACCGCTCGGCCCGCTCTTGATCGCAACGTCAAGCTTGTCATTACCCACACGTGAGACGGCGGTGATCTCCGGTGCTGTCGTGTCGACACTGACAGCGGTCACGTCAACCGATCGGATAGCCGCATTTCCGGCCATATCTGTCACATTCAGGGTGAGAGACTGGCCTGTTCCGTCTGTCGCGTTCGCTCCGATGTTGATAACGCCGGTATGTATGCGAGCGCCGGTGTCCGGGTTGGTGCCGTCCGGGCTCAGTGTGACCCGCTCAGCATCGTATGCAGAGGCGTTGACAATCACCGACGATATCGGGACGTCGCTGGTGGTCGCCGCCGTGACGCGGACAGGATCGCCCGTTGAGACGATGTTGTCGTCGTTCGTTTCGTCTGTGACCGACACCGTGTCGAGCTTCGGCAGCGTCGTCGTTGCATCGGTCAAGCGGTTGCCGGCTCCGTCTAGAATGCCACCGGCTTGCGATGTAAGGTTCACAGTCACAGCATCGTCGCCGACCGTAGAGTCGAGGGTGAGGCGGACTGTGTGGGTCCTGGTATCGCTCTCACCGGTCTCGACGGGCTCGGCTGACAGAACCGAATTGCCACGTACCGTGAAGTCGTCTGCGACTATCGATGACGTGTCGATACTACTTGGGCCGCCGTCGAGTGTCATCTCGATTGTCGTGGCATCTGTAAGACGCACCGACGTGATCGTTGGTGGCGTCGTGTCGTCTGCGAGAGTAGGGGCAGTCTCAGACCGAAGCCGGGGGTACCCCTCGACGAGTGCCCACGTTGATGTGTAGTTCAACGCTGTCATGAACCCAGTTGGCGCGCGTCCCTGCATTTCCGGCGCCGACACGGTGTCTCCGACTGACCCGTAGCCGCGCACCGTCTCGGAGGTGTCGACCCCGCTCCCGATTGCCGAGGTCTGTGTGGTCGCTCCTTTGTCCCAGTAGGCCTCAGAGAGCTGTCCGCCGGAGCCAACGAGTCCACCAGCGGTACCGCTTGCCTCAATCTTCCCGGTGGCGTACGCGCGTGTGACGTTACCAGTTAGCGTGCCAACGACGCCACCGACATCCGTTCCCGAGGTAGTCACGTCTCCGCGGGCGTACGAGTCGCTGATTTGACTGATGGCCGCGTTGCCAACGAGCCCTCCCACGGAGTCACCGTCCGTTGAAACGTTTCCTCGTGCGGAAGCGGTGACCGTCCTCCCATTCTCTTGGGAGCCGATCAGCCCGCCGACCCTCGACCCGGTGGTGGTGACATCGCCGGTCGCCGAGGCGTTGGTCACGACACTGGCAGCGTTCTGGAGGCGCACCCGGCCGGCTAGTCCGCCGACATTGTTGCCGCTCGCACTCGTGACGTTGCCGGCCGCAGACACGTCGGTGAGGGCTCGGCCGTCGACGAGCGAGCCGACGAGCCCACCCACGTACGCCTCGGCGCCACTGAACGTGGTGTCGACGTCCCCGGTGGCTCGTGCGTTAGACATCGTGAGATGATTATCAGTGCTTGCGTTGGCCGCTCCGATCAGACCACCCACGTACTGCCCGCCCGCGGAGACGGTCCCTATCGCGGAGACGTTCGTGATGGATTCGTTCGACTGAGCGTTGAGGGCTCCGACGAGGCCACCAGCGTATCCGTCGGCTGCGGTGACCGCCCCGCTGGCGGTAGCGTTGGTAACCCTGCCGCTGCTCTCTCCCGCCAGCCCGCCAACGCGTTGTGTCCCGGAGGTAGTCACCGCCGCCGAAGAATCGGTGATAGCGCCAGCCGGCGTGACATTTCCGACGAGTCCGCCGACTCGGCCGTTTCCGTTGACTGTTCCGGAGGCGGTCGTGTTTTGAACGCTGCCGGCACTCGTCCCGACCACCGATCCGACGTTGTCGCTCCCGGTGACCGAGCTGTTTTGCAGGGTCAGATTCGTCACCACACCGTCCGTGCCGAGTTCGCCGACGAGCCCGGCCGTGCTCGCGTCACTCCGGTTGACCGACAGGCCTGAGATCGCGTAGCCATTGCCGTCAAGCGTGCCGGTGAACGTCCCGGTGGCACCGCCAATCGGCTCGAAGCCGCTACCACCGTTCCACGAGGTGTTGTTCGTCACAGATGCGTCGATGTCGGCTACCAGCCGGTAGTGGTCTTCACGCGCTTTGGTGCTGTTGTCGATTGCCTGAAGATCCGCGAGTGAGTCGATCAAGTACGGACTGTCGGCGGTGCCGTTGCCGGGGGCGGCCGCCGTCAGTTTTTCACCGTCCTCGCGGGTGAAGGTTCGCACTACGCCGGTTTCTACGGTGAGCGTCGTGTTTGCCACGACCGAGGGGTACCCAGCCACGTCAAACGTCGGTGTGAATGTTCCAGCGTTCGATTTGGTGACGGTGAACGTCGCGATGCCGTTCGCGCCGGTCACGGCTGTTGCGGTATCGAGTTCGCCGAGGCCGTCTGTGTCTCGAACGCCTACGATGAGTCCCTCGGCGGTCTCGGCGCTGGCCGTCGTCACGGTGACCGAGATCGGGACTTGCTCGGATTGAACCGCGCTCACGTTGGCCGCCGCAACCGTCTGAATCGTTCGAGGCGGTTGTTCGGTTCCGACTGGCTGGGCCTGCAAGACGGGATAGCCCCGCGTAGTGTTCCACGTGGTCGCGTAGTCCAGCCCGGACATGAACTCGGTCGCCGCTTGCCCCCGCATTCTCGGTGCCGGCGTGGTGTCTCCAACAGACCCATAGCCGGTGGCTCCAGCCGGTGTGCCGCTTCCGGTGGCATCCGTCTGGTTAGTCGCACCCTTGTCCCAGTAGGCGTCCGCGAGTGTGCCACCGGAGCCAACGAGTCCGCCGACATTGTTGCCGCCTTCGACCAGACCGCTGGCGTACGCCCGAGCCACATCGCCGGTCGTGAACCCGACGAGCCCGCCAGCGTAGTTCGTCCCGTTAACAGATCCGGACGCGCTTACGTCAGCCACCGGAGTCGTAGTCGCGTGACGCCCGATGAGCCCGCCAGCGTACGCCGCGCTCGCGGTGACGGTCCCACTCGCACTGGCGTTGTTCACTGATCCGCTGCTCTTCCCGACCAGTCCGCCGATGGCTTGGCTTCCGTTCGCAGTCGCCGCCGCGGTCGCGTCGGTGACGACACCGTCGGTGTCGACGTTACCAACGAGGCCACCGATCCGATCGTTCCCGCTGACCGTTCCCGAAGCGATGACGTTCCGGACCGTGCCGGCGCTTGTTCCGACTGCCACGCCGACGTCGTCGTTTCCGGCGACCGAGGCGTTCGCGACGGTCAGGTTCGACATCACACCGGTCGTGCCGAGTTCGCCGACCAGTCCGACCGCGTTCGCATCCGTCCGGTCGACCGACAGGCCCGAGACCGTGTGCCCGTCGCCGTCGATGGAGCCGTCGAACGTCTCCCCGGAAGCGCTCGCGATCGGCTCGAACCCGCTGCCACCGTTCCATGAGGAATCGTTCGTCGCCGATGCGTCGATATTTGCGTCCAGCCGATAGTGGTCGTTACGGGCCGCGCTGCTGTTATCGATCGCCTGGAGGTCTGCGAGCGAGTCAATAAGATATGGGCTCTCGGGTGTCCCAGCCCCCGCATACACTGCGGTCAAGTCTGTGTCGTCTTCGCGGGTGTACGTGCGTACCGTTCCCTGTTTGATGAGTATCGTCGCGTTTGCCGTGGCCGACGGATCGCCGGACACGACGAATGTCAGATTGTAACTGTCGTTCACCGATTCGGCAAAGCTGAACGTCGCGGTCCCGTTCTCGGCGGTCACGGCCGTAGCGCCGTCAAGCTCGCCGAGCTTGTCGTGGTCTCGGACACCGATGACGAATCCCTCGCCGGTTTCGGTGCCGGCCGTCGTCACGGTGACCGGGATCGAGACCTGCTCGGACTGAACCGCGCTCACGTTGACAGCTGTGACCGTGTCGACCGTGCGAGGTGGCTGTTCGGTTCCGACTGGCTGGGCCTGCAAGACGGGATAGCCCCGCGTAGTGTTCCACGTGGTCGCGTAGTCCAGCCCGGTCATGAACTCGGTCGCCGCCCGACCCTGCATCTTGGCGGTCGACAGGGCAGTTTCGGTGTCACCTGCACTGCTGCTCTGGCCGGTCGACTGTTCGTCCCAGTATGCCAGTTCGACGGTTACGGCACCACCGTCTTGCCGACCGAGGAGGCCACCAACATTACTCGTTCCCGAGACGTTTCCGGCGGCAAACGCTCCAACGATTTCGGAGCCGTCGTTTGCATCACCAGCCAGCCCACCGATCTCGCTCCCCCCATTCTTGACGCCACCAGTCGCGGACACTTGCTCGACACGAGCGTCAGAATCCATATCCCCAACGAGGCCACCCGCTTCGTTTTGTCCGTTCGCATCGACAATCGCAGACGTCTGTGACTGGGTGATCTCCGAACCGGCGACGAGCACGCCAGCCAGTCCGCCGAGGTGTGCCTCACCGCTCGCTCCCGTTGTCGCCATTCCACCGATCACCACAGTCCGGCTGATCGACCCTCCATGTGTGCCGACGAGCGGTCCGGTTCCCATTTGACCTGTGACAGCAGGATTAGCAAGGGTTACGTTGGTAATGCTACTGGCCGGGTCGGTGTCGCCGAACAGGCCGACGTTCGGTTCATCTCCGCGATCGATCGACAGGTTTGAGATTACGTGCCTGTCACCGGCGAGTGAGCCCGTGAAGTCTGTAATCGGCTCGAACCCACGACCACCGTTCCACGACGACTCGTTGGTGGCGGACGCGTTAATGTCGGCCGCCAGTTGGTAGTGCTCGCCCCGCGTTGTGGAGTCGATGTTGATCGACTGGAGATCGGCGAGTGTGTCGATCAGGTACGGACTGTCGGGCGTCCCGTTCCCGCGGTACACCGCCGTCAACTCCGTGTTGTCTTCGCGGGTGTAGGTTCGCACCGCTCCATTGTCCACGGTGATCGTCGCGTTTGTCGTTGCAGTCGAATTGCCGACTACGCTAAATGTCGGACTGTACGTGTCCGGCGACGATTCGGTGATGGTGAACGTCGCGGTCCCCGTCTCGTTCGTCACGGCCGTGGCGTTATCGAGGCTGGTGAGACCGGCGGCGTCCCGAACGCCCACGATGAGCCCCTCAGCCGTGCTGGTGCCAGTCGTCGTTACCGTGACAGCGATCGAGAACTGCTCTGACTGAACCCCACTCGCGTTTGTGGCCTCGACCCTGTCAACCGTGCGAGGTAGCTGTTTGGTTCCGGTCGTTTGTGCCTGCAAGACTGGATAGCCTCGCGTGGTGTTCCAAGTGGTCGTGTAGTCCAGCCCGGACATAAACTCAGTCGCTGCTCTGCCTTGCATCCGCGGTGCCGGCGTGGTGTCGCCGACCAATCCGTAGCCGGTCACTGTAGCCGGTGTGCCGCTTCCGGTCGCGTCCGTCTGGGCGGTCGCGCCTTTGTCCCAGTAGGCCTCGGAGAGCTGTCCGGTACTGATCCCGACGAGTCCGCCGATATCAGTACCATCGCCCTCGACGCGTCCGGTGGCGTACACGCGCTTTATATTTCCGTTCGCTTCGCCGACGAGGCCACCGACATTGTCTCCGGAGGTGGAGACGTTGCCTCGTGCGTACGAGGTTTTTATTGTACCTCCATCGATATATGCACCAATCAGTCCACCGACATTTGACCCGGTAGTGGCGTCGACATCGCCGGTTGCGGAGGCGTTCGCTACGGTGCTCGAGGCAGATTTGTGATTGAGTTCACCGAACAGCCCACCGACACGGTTTCCGCCCTCGCTTGTGACATCGCCGGTTGCAGAGACATTGGTGACATTCCCACCGTACCTGAGCCGTCCAACGAGGCCTCCAGCTCGTACACTCCCAATCGTCGAATCCGTCTGTGTTACTGTCCCACGCGCCCGGGCACCCGAGATGTTGATGGGGGCGGTATCCCCGCCTACTGCGTTCCCAATCAGACCGCCCACATACTTATTATCCGCAGAGACCGCTCCGGTGGCAGTCGTGTCTGATATCGTCGTCGGCTGGTCTACACGGAGCTCTCCTATTAGCCCACCAATCTGACCTTTATTTTCAGCGGTAGTACCGTTGACGTCGCCGCTGGCAGTGGCGTTCCTGAGAGATATGTTTGTCCGACCAATTAGACCACCTACACTTCCAGTGCCACTAACGGTTCCGGACGCGTTCACGTCGGTCACCGGCGTCGTACTCTGGTGATCACCGATGAGTCCGCCAGCATACTTGCTGGTCGCAGTGACTTCCCCGCTCGCGCTGGCGTTGTTCACCGCGCCGCTACTCTGTCCGACCAGTCCGCCGATAGCCTGGTTTCCGGATGTATTCACGGATGCAGTCGAGCCAGTAATAACACCATCAGCAATAGTTTCGCCGATGAGGCCACCAACCCGATCGTTTCCGTTGACCGTTCCCGAGGTGGTGACGTTCTCGACAGTACCGGCGCTGGTCCCGACTGCGGCTCCGGCGCCGTTGTTCCCGGTGATCGAGGCGTTCTGAATCGTCAGGTTCTGAATCGATCCGTCCGAACCGAGATTGCCGACGAGGCCTGCTCTGTTCGCTCCGCTTCGGTCAACCGAGAGATTCGATATCGTGTGCCCGTTGCCGTCGAGTGTGCCAGTGAATGCCTCGTTAGTGTCAGCCGCAATCGACTCAAACCCGCTGCCACCATTCCACGACGACTCACTGGTGCTAGACGCGTCGATATTCGTGATCAACGCGTAGTGATCACCGTGTGCCGCGGTGCTGTTGTCAATCGCCTGGAGATCAGCCAGCGAGTCAACCTCGTAGGGACTGTCGGTCGTCCCGTTTCCGCGATACACCGCGGTCAACTCGGTGCCGTCTTCGCGGGTATAGGTCCGTGCTGCTCCGTCTTTTACCTCCACCGTCGCGGTCACCGTAACACTCGGCTCGCTCACCGCTTCGAACTCTGGTTTGAATGTCCCGACGTTCGGTTCGGCGAACGTGAACGTCGCAGTGCCATTCTGATCTGTCAGAGCCGTTTGGCCTTCGAGTTCGGCGATATCACTCGGATCTGAGACGTTGATGAGGTATCCTGGACCGACGCGACTGCCGTTGATCGTCGCGTTGACCCCAACTGTTATCCGCTGTGTCTGAACCGCCGTTGTGCCGGTAGCTTCAATCGTGTCGACGGGTGCAACCAGGCTTCCACTCGTGTTCGACTCCCGCTGGAAGATCGGATACGTGCTCGTGAGCTTCCACGGTGACGTGTAGTCCAACGCTGCCATGAATTGCGTCGGGGCGCGACCCTGCATCTTCAGAGCGCGGGTGTTGTCACCCACTATGCCGAAGCCGGTGGCTCCAGCCGGTGTGCCGCTTCCGGTGGCATCCGTCTGGTTAGTCGCACCCTTGTCCCAGTAGGCGTCCGCGAGTGTGCCACCGGAGCCAACGAGTCCGCCGACACTGCTCCCGCCCTTGACGCGTCCGCTGGCGTACACCTGGGTTACATCAGTATTTGTGCTTCCGACAAGCCCGCCCACAGTATCCCCCGAACTGGTGACATCACCGCGCGCGTACGAATCCTCAATAGGCCCGCCGTCATTAGAGCGCCCGATGAGCCCACCTACATTGTCACCAGTGGTGGAGACGTCCCCTCGTGCGTACGAGTTCTTGACACCGCCACGAACTATATCACCGATCAGTCCACCAACTCGTCGTCCCGTAGCTGTGACATTGCCGGTCGCCGAGGCGTTTCTGACGACATACGCCCCGTCTGCGTGATTCAGTACCCCGACTAGGCCACCAACTTGCAAGCTACCTCCTGTGACATCGCCGGCAGCCGAGACATTACTGAGATCTTGGCTCTCCTCAAACAGTCCGACAAGCCCGCCAACTCGCCGGCCTGTTGCGCTAACATCGCCGGTAGCGTGTGCGTTGGAAATCTTGCTGGAATACGCAGTACCAGACTCATCCTTGTCGACGAATCCGACGAGTCCACCGACCTGCTGTCCATCCGCAGAAACGTTCCCCGAGGCGGTGACGTTCGTTATGCGCTGACCGCTTTCACGCACATTCCAATACCCGACGAGGCCGCCGACATCATCGCCAGACGTGCCGTTCACGTCGCCGCCGGCGGAGGCGTTAATTACGTTCGCCTCTCCCCAACCGATTAGCCCGCCAGTGTTGCTTGTCCCGGTGACAGATCCGGATGCGTTCACGTCGGTCACCGACGTCAAACTCTGATGATAGCCGATGAGTCCACCAGCGTACTGCCCGGTCGCGGTGACAGTCCCGCTCGCACTGGCGTTGTTCACCGTCCCGCTACTCTGTCCCACCAGTCCGCCGACGGACTGGCTCCCGTTTGCGGCCGCCGTTGCAGTCGCTTCGGTGACGACACCGCCACTATTGACGGTTCCAACGAGACCACCAATCCGATCGTTCCCGCTGACGGTCCCCGAACCGGACACGTTCTGGACCGTGCCGTCGTTGGTTCCGACTGCCACGCCGAGGTCGTTATTCCCGTTCACCGAGGCGTTCGCGACGGTTAGGTTCTGGATCGTTCCGTCGCTGGTCCCGGCTATCACACCAAGTTCGTCACTCCCAGTGACCGAGGCGTTCTGGATTGTCAGATTCTGAATCGTTCCGCCCGAGCTCAGCTTGCCAACGAGCCCAGCTGTGCTCGTGTCTCTCTGGTTAACCGACAGATTCGAAATGGTGTGCCCGTCGCCGTCCAGCGTGCCGTCGAACGTCTCCCCGGAGACACTGCCGATCGATTCGAACCCGTCGCCACCGTTCCAAGAGGCATCGTTCGTCGCCGACGCGTCGATATCGGCGGCTAGCCGGTAGGCGTCGGTACGCGCAGCACTGCTGTTGTCGATCGCCTGGAGATCCGCAAGTGAGTCGATCAGGTACGGATTGTCAGCGGTACCGTTTCCAGTGTACACCGCGGTCAGTTCTGTGCCGTCCTCACGGATGTAGGTTCGTGCGGTTCCCTCGTTCACTACCACCGTCGTGGTCGCCGTGACACTCGAATCGCTCACCGCAACGAACGTCGGCTCGAAGGTGCCAGTCGTCGGTTCGGCGAACATGAACGTCGCGGTGCCATTCCGATCGGTCAGAGCTGTTTGGCCTTCGAGTTCGGCGAGGCCGTTCGGATCCGAGACGTTGATGAAGTATCCAGGGCCGACACGGCTGCCATTGATTGTCGCGTTGACCTCGACTGTCAACTGCTGTGTCTGAACTCCGGTTGTGCCGGTGGCTTCAACGGTGTCGACAGTTGCGAGCAGACTTCCGGCCGTCTCCGACTCCCGTTGGAAGATCGGATACGTACTCGTGGGCTTCCACGGCGACGTGTAGTTCAACGACTTCATGAATGTCGTCGGCGCCCGACCCTGCATCTCCAGGGCACGGGTGTCACCGACTGTCCCGTAGCCGGTCGCGCCCTCCGACGGGCCGCTTCCGGTCGCGGTCGTCTGGTTGGTCGCGCCCTTGTCCCAGTAGGCGTCCGAGAGTGTGCCACCGTTGCTCCCGACTATGCCGCCGACACTGCTGCCACCGCCCTTGACGCGTCCGCTGGCGTACGTTCGAGTTACATCCCCGGTCGTGGACCCGACGAGCCCCCCGACAGCGTCTCCCGAACTGTTGACGTCACCACGCGCGTACGAATCGGTGATGGGCTCAGAAGTAGATCCGATGAGCCCGCCAACGTAGTTCCCGGAGGTGGAAACGTTGCCGCGTGCGTACGAGGTTTCGACGCTACCGCCACCGAAATATCGCCCAATCAACCCGCCGACATTCTGCCCCGTAGTACTCACGTTCCCGGTCGCAGAAGCGTTTGTGATGCCATAGTTTCCGTCCGCGTGATTTACATTTCCAATCAAGCCACCAACGCGGTCCCCGCTGGCACTCGTGACCTCACCGCTGGCGGAGAGATTGGTGAGCTGTCTGGCTCCTTCCATGCCGCCAATAAGCCCGCCCACGTGCGCATCTCCATTACCATCACCATCGTATGTCGTGTTGACATCACCGGTAGCATGCGCGTCAGATATCGGCGCATATCCACGTACCTGTGTGCCGCTACGACAAGCAATTCCGAAGTCAACAAACTCGCGTGCGCAGTCAGACCCTGAAGACACCTGTCCAACTAGCCCACCAATATATTTATTATCTGCACTGACATTGCCCGATGCGGTTGCGTTCACCATCTGATGACCTGCCAGTGCTGATGAGGATGAACCAAAGCGGCCATCATCAGCGTTCAATTTCCATTGCCCGATCAGTCCACCCACGTGTCTGCCAGACGTGCTCGTCACATCGCCGCTCGCACTGGCGTTCGTGATATCTGCTGTTGTGTAACCAACGAGGCCGCCCACATTGTTTCCCGAACTGTTGACATCACCGCGCGCGTACGAATCGGTGATGGGCACCTCAACAGATTGTCCGATGAGTCCGCCGGCAGTGTCACCGCTTGTGGAAACGTCTCCCTTGGCGTACGAGGCTTCAACGCTCCTTCCACCCTTGAGATTCCCAATCAGTCCGCCGACTCGCTGTCCCGTCGCGTTGACGTTACCGGTCGCCGAGGCGTTCGCCACGACATAGCTTCCCGAATTGTGCTGGAGCGAGCCGACCAATCCGCCAACATCTCTGCCGTCGGCGCTGGCTTGAGCAGAAACGTCGCCGGTCGCGGATACATCTGTTAGGTTTCCTGCGTTCTGGAACTCCCCGACAAGCCCGCCAGCGTAAGCAGTGTTTCCAGCGTCCGTCGCGTTGACTGCGCCCGAAGCATGAGCATCAGAGACGGTGATCGGCTTGTTAGAACCCGAAAACGCTTGGCCGACCAATCCGCCGACCCGATTGCCGCTGGTTGACACGTCACCCGACGCCGAGACGTTCGCGATTGTTGCCGCCTGACTAGGGTTGTATTGGCCGACCAATCCGCCCACGTACCCACCGGAGGTGCTCGTCACGGTCCCACTAGCTGAGGAGTTGCTCACGCTCGCACTTACACGTCCGAACAGTCCGCCTGTGTAGTCGCCGTCACTGGCGACGTCACCAATCGCAGAGACGTTTTCAATTGTCTCACCGTTCGTATGATCGCCAATCAGTCCACCCGCGTAACCAGCGCCACCCGACACATCGCCAGTCGCGGTGGCGTCTCTCACCACCTCACCGTTCTGGTGGTAGCCGATGAGCCCGCCGACTCGCTGTCCCGTCGCGTCAACGTCACCGTTGGCCGAGGCATTCGTCAGGATGTAATTAGCTGAATCGTGGTGGAGTTCGCCAAACAGTCCGCCGACTTGGCGACCATAGGAGTTGTCTTGAGCCGAAACGTCACCGGTGGCGGAGACGTTTGTCACGTCGACAGCGTGTCGAAGTCGACCGAAGAGTCCCCCGACGTACGAGTTCGTGCCGGTCTCTGTCGCGTTGACGTCACCCGTAGCGTGGGCGTTAGAGACGGTAATCTGGTCGTTAGTATCTGAGCTGCCGACCAGCCCACCGACCTTCTGGCCACTGGTCGATACGTTACCCGATGCCGAGACGTTCCTGATTGTCGCCGCCTGATTGGGATTGTGATTGCCGATCAATCCACCAACCCGGTCGCCGGACGTGCTCGTCACGTCACCGCTGGCGGACGACTCTCGGATGACGCTAGCGTCCGTCTCTCCGAGTAATCCGCCGACCTTCTTTCCCACAGTTGACACGTCGCCCGTTGCAGTAACGTTATTAATCGTCCTCCCTTTATCATGATACCCGATCAGCCCGCCGACTTTCTCTCCCGTCGCGTCAACGTCACCGTTGGCCGAGGCATTCGTCAGGATGTAATTAGCTGAATCGTGGTGGAGTTCGCCGGCTAGTCCGCCAACTCGGCGACCGTTTCCGGGCGTACTGGAAGCGTTGACATCACCGGTAGCAGAGACGTCTGTCACGTCGGTCGCGTGTCGAAGTCGACCGAAGAGTCCCCCGGCGTACGCGTACGTGCCAGTGTTTGTTGTGGCGACATCCCCTGTGGCGTGAACGTTAGAGACAGTAATCTGGTTGCCAGACTCCGAAGTACCGACCAGTCCACCGACCCGGTTGCCGCTGCCCGACACGTTACCCGATGCCGAGACGTTCCTGATCGTCGCCGCCTGATTGGGATTGTGATTGCCGATCAATCCACCAACCCGGTCGCCGGACGTGCTCGTCACGTCGCCGTTGGCGGAGGCGTTGATAACGTCAGCCTGCCCCCGCCCGATCAGCCCGCCAGTGTAGCTGGTTCCGGTGACAGCCCCCGAGGCGTTCACGTCAGTCACCGGCGTCGAACTCTGGTGATCGCCGATGAGACCACCAGCGTACTGCCCGGTCGCGGTGACAGTCCCGCTCGCACTGGCGTTGTTCACCGCGCCGCTACTCTCCCCGACCAGTCCGCCGATAGACTGGCTGCCGCTTGCAGTCGCGGTGGTGGTTGCACCGGTGACAGTCCCGCTGGCCTCAATCGTCCCGACGAGACCACCAATCCGATCGTTTCCGCTGATGGTCCCTGAAGCGGTGACGTTCTCGACTCTGCCGTTGTTGATTCCGACTGCCACACCGAGGTCGTTGTTCCCGGTGACAGAGGCGTTCTCGATGGTCAGGTTCTGGATCGTTCCGTCGCTGGTCCCGGCTATCACACCGAGGTCGTCGTTCCCAGTGATCGAGGCGTCCTGAAGCGTCAGATTCCGGATCACCCCGTTCGAATCGAGCGTGCCGATGAGCCCAGCCGTACTCGTGTCGCTCCGATTGACAGATAGATTCGAGATTGTGTGCCCGTCTCCGTCGAGCGTACCGTCGAATGTTCCGCTCTCACCCGCAATCGGCTCGAAGCCGCTGCCGCTGTTCCAGGAGGCGTTGTTCGTCGCCGACGTGTCGATATCCTCGGCGAGTCGGTACTGTTCACCACGCGTGGTCGCGTTGATGTTGATCGCTTGGAGATCCGCGAGCGAGTCAAGGAGGTACGGGCCCGTGTCCGTCCCGTTACCGGGATACGTCGCCGTCAGCTCGGTGCCGTCATCACGAGTGTACGTCCGCACTGTGCCCGGCTCCACCTCGACCGTCGCGGTCGTCGAGACGGTCGATTCACCAGCCGCGCTGAACCCCGGCGTGAACGTCCCGATTGCTGATTCGGCGAAGGTGAACGTTGCAGTGCCGTTCGCGTCGGTCACGGCCCCGGCGTCCGCGAGTTCGGTGAGGCCGTCCGCGTTGTCGACACGGATCACATAGCCTGCGTCAGCAGGGTTACCGTCGACCGTCGCGGTGACGTCGATCGTCGTCTGCTCGGTCTGCAGTGCTGTCGTGTCGGAGGCCTCCATCGAGCCAATAGGCGAAATCGAGGGCCCGGTCGTATTCGACTCCCGCTGGAAGACCGGATACGTACTCGTGAGCTTCCACGGCGACGTGTAGTTCAACGACTTCATGAATGTCGTCGGCGCTCGGCCCTGCATCTTCAGCGCGCGGGAGTCACCGACTGTCCCGTAGCCGGTCGCGCCCTCCGACGGGCCGCTTCCGGTCGCGGTCGTCTGGTTGGTCGCGCCTCTATCCCAGTAGGCGTCCGAGAGTGCTCCGTTGTTGTTCCCGACGAGTCCGCCGACGGTGCTCCCGCCCTCGACGCGTCCGCTGGCGTACACGCGAGTCGCTTCATCGCCGTGACGACCGACGAGTCCACCGACTTCGTCCCCCGAGCTGGTGACGTCACCGCGCGCGTACGAGTCGGCAACAAGGTTGGTAGACTGGCCGATGAGTCCACCCACGTGGTCACCATCGGTGGAGACGTTCCCTCGTGCGTATGAGGTTTCGACGCTACCACCAGTATGATACCCAATCAGTCCGCCGACTTTTTGACCCGTGGTAGTGACATCGCCGGTCGCAGAGGCGTTCCTGAGGTCATACGCCGTGCTGTCCTGTCGGAGTCGGCCGATCAAGCCACCGACTTCGTTCCCACTTTCACTTGTGACGTCGCCGGTGGCGGAGACGTCGGAGACGTGTTTGCTATCGCGGAAGCGGCCGACGAGTCCGCCCACGTAGGCGTTGCTAGCCCCGGCGTACGTCGTGGTAACGTTGCCGGTGGCGTGGGCGTCAGACATCGCGACTTCATGATACTGAGCGTTGGTGCCACTCCGGTCCACGTACCCGATGAGCCCACCTACGTATTGCCCGCCAGCGGAGACGTTGCCCGTCGCCGTGACAGTCCTCACTTCCTCGTCGGAGTATGCGTCCAGATACCCCACAAGCCCGCCGACTCGCTGTCCATTGGTGGTGACCTCACCACTCGCGGTAGCGTTCGTGATAGAGGCCCGTGTCCGGCCGACAAGCCCGCCGACATAATCTCCCGCAGTCGACACGTCACCGGTCGCCCTGACGTTGCTGATTGTCTGACCGCCCTCGTGGCTCCCGATCAATCCGCCGACGTAGGTCCCGGAGGTGGTGACGTTGCCAGTCGCGGAGGCATTATTAACAATCTGATTGACGTTATCCAATCGGAGCCGGCCAACCAGGCCACCGACATAGCTGCCGGTTGTACTGGTAACGTCGCCGGTGGCAGAGACGGTTGTGAGATCCCTGCTATCTCGGAAGTCACCAACAAGCCCGCCGACGAACGCGTTACCTCCAGCATCGTACGTCGTACTGACATCGCCGGTGGCGTGGGCGTCAGACATCGTGACTTCGTGATACTGAGCGTTGGTACCGCTCTGGTCTATGAACCCGATGAGCCCACCTACGTAGTAGCTACCTGTAGAGACGTTGCCTGTCGCCGTGACAGTCCTGACCTCCTCGTCGGAGTGCGCGTCCAGCTCTCCAACAAGCCCGCCAACTTCCTGCCCATCAGTGGTGACCTCACCACTCGCGCTGGCGTTCGTGACGGACGTTTGTGTGTAGCCGACGAGCCCGCCGACTTTGCGTCCCGTAGTCGACACGTCGCCGGTCGCCGTGACATTCCTGATCGGCCCATCCTGGTGGCTCCCGACCAGTCCACCGACCCGCTGCCCTGTGGTGCTGACAGCACCGTGAGCGTACGAGTCGGTGATGATCCCGTTAGAATCGCCCATGAGCCCACCGACCCTGTCTCCCGTGGAGGTGACAGCCCCGGTCGCGAAGGCGTTGCTGACAATCTGATTGCCGTTTTCCATTTGGAGCCGGCCAATCAGGCCACCGACATAGTTGCCAGTTGCACTGGTAACGTCGCCGGTGGCAGAGACGTTCGTGAGGTCTCTGCTTTCGTGGAAGCGACCAACGAGCCCGCCCACCTGTGCGTTACCTCCAGCATCGTACGTCGTACTGACATCGCCGGTGGCGTGGGCGTCAGACATCGTGACTTCGTCACTGTCCGAACTCTGGTCTACGTACCCGATGAGCCCACCCACGTTGGAACTACCAGCAGAGACGTTGCCTGTCGCTTTGACGGCCTTGACCACCTCGTCGGAGTGCGCCTCTAAGTATCCCACGAGCCCGCCGACTTCCTGTCCGTCCGTGGTGACCTCACCGCTTGCGCTGGCGTTCGTGATCGACGCTCGTGTGTTACCGACAAGCCCGCCGACATAATCTCCCGCAGTCGACACGTCACCGGTCGCCGTGGCGTTGCTGATTGTCTGACCGTCCTCGTGGCTCCCGATCAATCCCCCAATCCTGTCTCCCGTGGTGGTGACGTTGCCGGTCGCGGAGACGTTACTGACGACCTGATTACCGTTTTCCATTCGCAGTCGACCGACCAAGCCGCCGACATAGCTGCCAGTTGCGCTGGTAACGTCGCCGGTGGCAGAGACGTCGGTAAGATCCCTGCTTTCGTGGAAGCGACCAACGAGCCCGCCGACGTACGCGTTACTACCGCTATTCGTCGTATTGACATCGCCGGTGGCGTGAGCGTCGGACATCGTGACCTCATCACTGCCCGAGTTCTGGTCCACGTACCCGACGAGCCCACCCACGTGGGCACTGCCTGCAGAGACGTTGCCTGTCGCTTTGACGGCTCTGACCACCTCATCATCGTACGCGTTCAAATATCCCACAAGCCCGCCAGCGTACCCGCCGGACGTGCTCGTCACGTCGCCGCTGGCGGAGGCGTTGATGACGCCGGTCCGCGCCCGCCCGACGAGGCCGCCAGTGTAGCTGGTTCCGGTGACAGCCCCCGAGGCGTTCACGTCGGTCACCGGCGTCGAACTCTGGTGATCACCGATGAGCCCACCGACGTACTGCCCGCTCGCGGTGACAGTCACGCTCGCGCTGACGTTGTTCACAGTCCCTCCAGACGTGACAGTCCCAACGACGCCACCGATTTCCTGGCGGCCCTCGACCGTCCCTGATACGGTGACGTTCTGGACAGTCCCAGCGCTTTCTCCGACCACCGCACCGATGTGTCTGTCACCGACGACCGAGACGTTCGTGAGAGCGAGGTTCCGAACCACACCACCCGATTCCAGTGTCCCGACGAACCCGAGCTCGTTTTTTGTAGTCGCACTCTGATCGATCGACAGGTTCGATATCGTGTGGCCGCCGCCGTCGAGCGAGCCACTAAATGCGGCACCGCTGTCGATGCCAAACAGCCCACCGATCGGCGCGAACCCTTCCCCGTGTTCGCTGGGCACGTTCCACGACCGCGTGGCCGAGGCGTCGAGGTCGGAGCCCAGCTGATAGTTGTACCCGCGCGTGGTGGCGTTCTTGTTGATCGCCTGTAGATCGACGAGCGAGTCGATGATGTACGGGTCCACCGTCGAGCCGTTACCGGCAAACGTGCCGGTCTGGACGGTGCCGTTGACCGTGTGGTCCCACGACGCCTGACTCCCGGCAATCGTCGTTGCGCTGGCATTGTTCCCCAGCGAGTCTGTCACGGTCACGGCGACCGCTCGCGTCGGGTCGGGGTTCCCTCCGACCTCAAACGTCCCTTCGTACGTGTCGGTACCGACGGCGTCGAGCGTGATCGTTCCGGGATCTGCGTCCAGCGCAGCGACGTCGGCCTCGACCGTCGAGACGGCCCCGGCGTCGGTCACGGTCGCCGTCACCCGGAACTTGTCTCCGGTCGAGACCGGCGGGTTGCCGGTGGTGCGCGATGCGGACAGGTCGTCGATCCGCGGCGCGGACGTGTCGACCGAAAGCCCGTTCGACCGGGTGCCGGTCACTTGGGTGCTTTCGTTCCAGGCGAGATAGCCGACAGTGTTGCTGATGTGACCATCGCTGTTGTCGACTGGATCCTCTTCGATTCGAACCTCGACACCGGTGTCGGTTCGACCGTCGTATCGAAGGTACGATTCTTCACCTCCACTGTTCGTCTGCATAGCGGCAACGAAGCCAGCCGGGTACGAGCCGCCGAAGTTGATGCTGGCCAAATTCTCGTCGACGTTGCCTCGCGTACCAGCAGTGAACCCGGTCTCGCCCAGCGCCGAGTCCCCCTGTTCGATGGCGATGTACCCCAGCGTCTCGGTTCCGTGTGGATTCGGTTCTGTCCCACTGTCCTGATCGCCTTGGTCGCCTTCGATCTTTGAACTGAACCCGTTCGAATCGACACTTTTGTCGCGTGTGCTGACCGAATCCATGTCGTTAGCCGTCTGTACGTTGGCGAACGCGACGGGATTGTTGAGTGACTCCTCGAACGTGATCGGCTGGAATCCATCGTTTTCGTTCAACTCGATCGTCCCAGCGGAGACTTTCGTGCCGCCGTCCAGTGTCGTCGTGCCGGCCTCGGCCACGATGTACGAGACGTTCGCCGGGGGGTGTGTCTCGTCGTCCTGGACCGACCACTCCTCGACGCGAATCTCGAAGGACGTCGACTGGACGTTCCGAACTCGTGGGGTCCCGCGCAGATCGTTCGGGACGTTGCTCCCGGCTTTTCCGGGAGAGGTCGACTCCAGCGGCTTCGCGATGACGACGGGATTCTCGAACGAGCGCGGGAGCGTGACGGTACGAAAGTCGGTCGTCCCCTCTGGGTTGACCGTGATCGAGTCGTACACGAGGTCTCCCGGTGGAGTGCCGCCGTTTCCGGCGTCGTCGGTCGCGCGAACGGTCACCGACTGGGTCCGCTCGATCGGGTCCGGGCCGACGGTGAACGTCGCGCTGTACACGTCGTCGGCAGCGCTGGAGTTCGGGCCGTCGTCGCTGAGATGTACCGTCCCCGCATCGAACGCGCTCGCGGAGGCAGTGACCGACCGGATCGGAGACGCGTCGGTCACGGTGGCGCTCACTTCGATCGTGTCGTTCGTCGTGACGACACCGCCGCCGCTGGTTCGTCTGATCGTGACGTTGGTGACGTTCGGTGCGCCGGTGTCGACCGTGACGTTTCGCTGGGCGGTGATCGCCGAGTCGGTCGTCAGGCCGCCGTATTCGACGAGGTAGCCTTGTGCATTATCACTCTCTAGCTTGTGATCGTTCCAACCACCTTTCCAATTGATCTCTGCATAGTGCTCATTTCCGTTATGATTACTCGGGTTGTTGTCTGTCCATCCAGCGTACTCCCCGTTTTGCTCGGAGCCAGAGCTGGCTCCCTTCCAAAACAACGTTCCGTTCTCCGGGCCGGTGACCCAGGTCCAGTCACCCTCCGTGTCCTCGTCGGACGCACCGATCCACGCCCTATCGGTAAACTTGCTCTGGATTTCGTCGTCCTCTTCCTGACTCGTCAGCGTCGCGAGATAACCTTGTAACCCGAGGTGAGACCGGTTCTCGGCGTCGCGCTTGGCGGTTTTCCAACTCACACTGTCTGAAACGAATTCGTAGTAATGTCCGTCGTACGCGGTGACCTGTTTTTGATTCGCATCCAGTGCGAACCTGATCGGCACGGTCCGCTCCGACTCGTTGGTGGCCGACGTTCCGGTGAAATTGTACGTAACAGTACGAAGGACCGCTTGGAAGTCGTCGGCCGTCACCGTGGCCGAACTGTTCGCTGAGACGTTCAGCACGCCCGTCGTGTCGTCGTACGTGCTCGTTATCCCACGATTGGCGGCGACGGTCGTATTTAATGAGAGTTTGTCACTGTTCGGATCGAATCCTTGGTCGATACTCACCGTCGCAGTGTCGATCGTCCCGCCGTCCGGGTCAGTCACGGTCAGCTTGTCGTCGACGAGGTGGCTGCCACTCGCGGTGGTGTTCGATACCGATCCCGAACTCGTCGTCAGTGTCGGTGCCTCGGTATCGACTGTGAGGGTTCGCTGGGCGGTCGTCGAAGAACTACCGTTCAGCCCGCCGTACTCAACGATGTATTCATTGGTGCCGTCCCCCGAGTCAAACCACCCTATCTGATTCTGATTGTGGGCCACGGCGTAGGTGCCGCCTTGTGGTTCAGGACCGTTCCCATACTCACCCCATCCGTCGTACCCACCATTCACCACGGTTCCAGATCCATCACCACTCCAGAACTGCGTCCCGTTCTCTGATCCGGTGACCCAGGTCCAGTTGCCCTCTGTGGCCTCGTCGGATGCCCCGATCCAGACCCTATTCGGTGTCAGATTGAAGATAGTCTCGTCCTCTCGCTCACTGGTGATTGTAGCCAGATAGCCCGCTTGCCCGAGGTGTGTGTTACTTGCGGCTGCTGTTTTCGCATTGTCGAAGTTCTTCCCCTGCGAAACGTGCTCATAGTAGTGGTCAGTCGTCGGGTCGAACACGATGTTACCGCCGGTTCCCAGCGCGAACGACACATCGAGGCCGCGCGCTGATGCTGTGGCCTTGCCCGAATAAGTGTAGGTGACTGTTCGCAGAACTGCTTGCATCTCACCGGCCGACGCAGTCCCATCGAGCGTCAGCACACCTCTGGAAGTATCATAACTGCTGGTGAGGCCGGCATCCGACACCGCGGTGCTGTTCACCGCAAGTCTGTCCACGCTCGCGTCGAAGCCCGACCCGATGGCGACGGTCGCCCCGTTGATTGCCTCACCGTCCGGGTCGGTCACGGTCAGCTGGTCGTCGACCACGAACCCGCCATCAGTAAACGTGTAATCGGTCCCGCTCGAACTCGTCGTCACCGTCGGCGCGTCGGTATCGACCGTGACGGTTCGCTCGGCTGTCACCGACGGGTCGCCACTCAGACCGCCGTACTCAACGACGTATCCATAGGACGTCCCTTGATCGATGAATTCGTCGTGCCACGGGGTAGCGTACGCGTTTATCACAACACCGTCTTCATCTCCCCGGTCGGCCTGCGGCTGACTGCTATCCCAACCGGCGTACAGCCCGTTTTTTACCGACCCATCGTCTGCTCCCTGCCAGAATTGCGTCCCCTTTTCCGGACCTGTAATCCATGTCCAGTTACCCTCTTCAACCCTATCGGAGGCCCCGATCCATGCTGGTCCGGAGAGGTCTGTGACCGTGGTATCCTCTTGTGCGCTGGTTACCGTCGTCAGGTACCCAGACAATCCGAGATACGAGCGGTTGGCAGCTGCCTGCTCGGCACCCCGAAACGTCTCATCCGTCGAGACGTACTCGTAGAAGTGGCCGGTTTCCGGGAGGTACTCCACATTCCCACCAGTATCGGTTCCCAGCGCGAACGACACGTCGAGGTCGCGCGCCGACGCCGTGGTCTCGCCCGAGTAGGTGTAGGTGACCGTTCGCAGAACCGTCTGCATCTCGGCAGCCGACACGGTCCCCTCGAGCGTCAGCACACCTCTGGAAGTATCATAATTGCTGGTGAGACCGGCATCCGACACCGCGGTGCTGTTCACCACGAGTGTATCCACATCCGCATCAAATCCTGACCCGATAGCGACGGTCGCTCCGTCGATCGTCCCACCGTCCGGATCGGTCACAGTCAGGTTTTCGTCGACAACAAAGCCGCCGGCCGACGCCGTATAGTTGGTCCCGGCCGAACTCGTCGTCAGTGTTGGCGGGTCATCAACCGCCGTCACGTTGATACTGAACGTGTGGGGGCCAGACGAACTGCCGTTTCCGTCTGTAACATCAAACTCGAAGCTGTCGTTCGCCGACTCGGAGCCGTCGTGGCTGTAGTACAGACTCCCATCGTCGATGTCTGCCTGCGTGAACAATCCCGTCTCGACGGCTTCGCCGCCGTCAAGGAGTTCGTTTACAGATCCGCTCCCACTCCCATCGACAAACAGTGTGCCGTTCAAGACGCCAACAGAAACGTTGTACGTGATTGAATCGCCGTCTGGATCACTCGAATCTAACGAGGTATTAGTAATTTGATTTATTTTTGAATCCTCTTCGATTGTTATCTGGACATTACTATCCAGAGCCGGCTGGTTAGAAGCGGCTCCAAAACCAACAGCGGGTATAATCGTGACTGAAATGAGAATGAGAGCACTAAATAGCGCAGCGTAGGCCTTCATTTATAAGTAAAATAGGTTAAAACGTACCAGCTCACGCGGGATCAGCAGTGCTATAGTAGATATCATCCGGAGATTCCAAAAGTAAATATCATTAGATATCGGCTGGAGCCTGTATTAACTTTAGCCCTATGGCCAATTTCGAGGTACACGTATGTGTCCTACATAGGGCAGTTGTGAGTATTAATCATTATTGGCATATGTAATGGGGTGGGGGAATTTGAGCCTATACTGAAAGGTACACCAATATCCAGAGGCCCTCAACAGCGTCTATAGTTCCGTTGAGTCCTGATAGAGAGTCGTCAGCAGATTAGACTCAGCAGCTCGAAGATGCTGGTTGAACGTTGACTGTGCGATATCGAGAGTCTTGGCAATCGACGTCGAATCTGCATCCCGCGGCCAATTAAAATATCCTGCGTAGAGCGCCGTCTGCAAGACTTCTTCTTGCCGGGCGGTAAGAGCTCCATCAAGACGTGCCGAGAGAGAGGTATTGGTTTCTCCCCGCTCACTATCCAGTTTGGATAACAGGGTGAGATCGCTGTAGTCTTGCCGGAGTGAACTCAGATATTCTCCGACGTCGACTGTGAATGGCACGGTTACTGAAACCACGATTTCGTTGGACTCGGAAGCGTTTGTGATTTGATTTACTGCAACTCCTTGGTCGGTCAGTTTCTCGCAAAAGCTGCTGTTCCGCACCGGGATTTTACAGTAGATACCATTTCGAGAGTCGCTCAAAATGACCGTCTCTGGATCAAAACCAGCGGCTTCGAACGCCTCGGGGGTCACGTTTTCACCGGTCACTCGTGCGAACAGGAGGTGATCTGGACTCTCAGTCACTACATTCAACACTTCGAGATCCGTCTCCATATCCGAAACAAGAGCTGCAAGGCCAGTATCGTCCTCGAACTGGACTTTGAGAATTGTGCCCCCACCGGATAGAAGCGCCGCCTTTTGCCGGAGTGCTGATATCCCGTGACCTATTATCTGACCGAGCTCTGTGAGGGCTGTCACCTCTTCTTCAGCGAAGGCGTTTGGCAGTTTGGAATGGACTTCTAATATTCCGAGGATCGAAGCCTCGCTCTGTAGTGGTACGGCCACAATCGAGTTGGTGCCATTTTTCAGTGCGTCTTGTTCCCACTCCGTTTCGGAGCGAGCGGTCATTAAGTCGCCCTCCACGACCGAGTCTTCAATCCTGTATGCTCGTTCAGCAGGTGGCAATTTAGAGTGATTCCGTTGGGTATTGTCATCTGCTGGAGTGTCGTTCGTTCCCACTTTTTGATATTGGAGCGACTCAGTTTTGGCTCTGACCTCAATCGTATTCGTATTAATATCTTTTTTACCGATCCAGGCCCCACTAACCAGATCCAGATGAACTAAAGCATTACAGACCTCCTGGTATAGTTCTTCTCGTGTATTTGCACTGATAACCGTGGCACTTATCGACCGTATCAGTGTGTTGATGCGATCCAGTCGTGTCAGCCGTTCGTTTTGCTCGTTTAACCGCTGGTCCCGTTCCCGAAGAGCCGCCTCTTGGGCTGTTCGTTCGAATGCGCTTGCTGCGTTCGCTGCTAACGTCTTTGCCAATTTATTCTTTCCCGAGGGGATCTCTGGCGTCGTGGTCATCCCCACCAACAGGACCCCTTCTGATTCTAGTGAGTAGAGACACCACGACGAGAACTCCTCTGTCAACCACTGGCTTGACCGAGTATCTGCAACGTCTTCGTCTTCGGGGCTCAACTGTTCTGTTCGAGTCACGTAGGCTGTCCAGACTGGTGTGTCTCCTTCAGAGATGGATGGAAGCTCGATTTCAGTACCATCTTCAGTGGATGCGTGTGCTAGTGGGACCAAGCGTCCCGTGTGCTCGTCTCGTGTATATATCGTGGCAAACTCGAATCCGAGTTCACCGACTGCGGCAGTTGTCACGGTCTCACCGATGCTACGTTCCGAGTCCGCTGTCATTAAATCGCGAGAAACCGCATGCAGATCCTCAAGCTGCTGTTCATACGCGTACCTCTCTGTAATGTTATGGTAATGTTCAATCCGCCCACCGGCATAAAGACCAGTTTGAATCGGCCCGCTCCAGTACTCCAACCACTGCTGCTCTTTCGAAGCCGTCTCAGGGATTCGGACGACGGCTTCGACTTCGGAATTCATATTCTCTAGAGAATGAGTTACGAGGTCCGACAGTGTTTGCTCACCTGAGGGATATTCGTTGTACGATTCAGAAGCAATGCGACTGTAGTCAGACCCTTGGATATCGTCTCTATCAACTCCGAGTAATTCTTCTGTAGTTTCGTTTGCCCACACCACCTGTCCGTCGCGATCAACGACAACGATCCCTTCCTCTGATGTGTCCAGGACGTCTTCAGTGAGGGACTGGTACTGCTGTTGTTCCCTGCGCTCTGCTGCTGTTCGTTGCAGGCGCTCAATAGCCACTCGAAAATCCCTGTCTGGCAGGTTCTGGAGGTACCGTTCGACTTTATCCTCGAGTTCTGTGAGTTGGTCCGTGAGTGTCTGGTATTTCGGACTCGTTTCGAGGGTATCTGCGTCCATGACGGCTTCCAAGGTCGATTGGCGTTCTATCAGCGAGAACAGCCCTTGTAGATCCTCGTTGTACTCGGCACGAGTGAGCATCTGGGAAATAACGTCTTCAAGACCGTCTGCTTCAACGGGCTTTTCGAGATACGCATCGAATCCCATTTTGACGATATCGAAGTCCGGTGTCACCGCAGAGACGATAACCACCTGGCAGTTCGACTCATATTGTCTGAGTCGCGTGAGAACCTCTCCGCCCGATAACCCGGGCATCATCCGATCCAGAAGAACGATATCGACAGTCGAATCGAACGCTTCCAGGGCTTCTTCGCCAGAGTATGCGGTTTCGACAACATAGCGGTCTGCGAGCCACTCTGCATACAGCTCAGCCAAACTCTGGTCATCCTCGACGACCAAGATCTTTATCTTTCCCTTTTGCATCATAGTTTACGACGCGGTACCGGTTTTTGTGAGTCCTCTCGAGACGGTTGGGTGGGGACTTCCAGCGTAATATCGGTCCCATCTTCCGAGGTTTCGACCGAAACCGACCCACCGACACGAGTCACCAGCGCCCGCACCATCCACAGTCCGAGTCCCTGACCGTGACTGAGCGGCGTTTCTTCGCCGGTTTCAAGCAGACTTTTCTCCATCTCTGGGAGTCCAGGCCCGGTATCGGAAACACAGATTTCCACCCACCGTTTATCAGGTTTCGAGACACTGATCTGTACAGATGGCTGGCCAGTTTTATCCGCCGTGATGGCATTATCGACGAGCTCAGAGATGGCTTTGTCGAGATCATCCGGTACGTGTAATTCGGTATCGTGTTCAGTTGTGACCGTGACACTTGCAGTAGTATATTCTTCTTCTGCTTTTGTTCGAATATCCGTAATTATTTGTTCAACGGATCGGTGGGTAAACAAATCACTCTCGCTTGTGAGAATCTCTCGCAGATATTTAATCTTGCTGACCATTCGTTCCCAATTTTCAAGTATTTCTAGAACCGTCGCTGCCCGCTGTTCACGAGTGTCCGTATCTGTACTCGATTCAAGTAGCTCGACGTACCCTCTAAGCTTCGTCAGATCATTTCGGATATTGTGCCGCATAATCCGGTGTAAGACTTGGACGTGCTGTCGACGCTGTTCTTGAGCCGTGATATCCCGTGCCTCGAATACGAGGAAGCTAAGCTCTCCATGTTGGTTCGAAATCGGCTTAATCGAGACGTCAAAAGTAGCGAGTCCATCAACACCTTCTGCTTCCACCTTGAACCGAACGAACGAACCCGAAGTTGCTTGATTAATTGCCTGTCTGATTTTATCTCGTACTTCAGATGAATGCGAAAATATTTCGCTCTCCCAGAGTGGCGTGCCTCTGCTTTCGTCTACCTCTATCCCACCGAACTCCGTGATGGGTTCATTTAATTCGAGAATGTCACCACTCTGGTTCAGTAGTCCGGTTAATTGGAACGTTTGATTGAATACGGATTCGAACTTTTTGATCTGACTTTTGATCTCGGTGATATTGCGAATATATAACAAGAACCCACCAATTGCTTTGTCGTGGGATAGATTCCGTCCACGTGCCTCTACCGTGATCCACTCGTTGGCTTCAGTTTTTAATCGGAACTCTAGCTGAACGCTTGAGTCGGCGTCGTTAACGGTATTGAAAAAGTCCTCCATTACACGGTCCCGGTCCTCAGGATGGATATAATCAAAGATGCTCTCTTGTTCTAGCTGAGTTGGATCATATCCGAGAACTCGTTCAGTAGAGCCACTAAGATAGGTGAAACACCCATCACGATCTAAGATGGACACGACATCGACTGATTCCTCAACGAACCGCTCCGTTCTCCGGCGCTGTTGACGCCGGTTAGTGAGATCTCTGATGACCATCCCATACCCCAGAAACGCTTCTTCAGTTTGAAGCGAGACGTATGAGACTTCAGCAGGAAACGACGATCCATTCTGACGGACACGTTGTCCTTCGTGAGTACTTTCTCCTGCGAGAGATGCCTGTGTTAATAGCCGATCAGCAACACGCTTTTGCTCCTGTTCAGGGTGTAACTCCGCTACTGGCATACCGATCGCAGCTTCCTCGTCATATCCAAAAATGTCGGCTGCTCCCTCGTTCCAGCCGTCGATCTGTCCATCGTCATCGAGAAGTACGAAGGCGTATTCTTCGAGACTTTCTGAGAGAATCTCAAACCGCTCCCGTTCCTGTTGAATCTGCCGAACCCGTTGTTTTTCCTCTGTTATGTCTGTTGCAATCGCGATAAGCTTCTCTTCACGTTCGTCATCGTGTCTCAGAATAGCATCTGTGTGCACCCATCGTGTTTGTCCGTCTGTATCAATGACCCTGAAATCCACAGATAAGGTATTAGTGTCACCAAGTTGGCTCAATAAATCACGAACACGGTCCCGATCTTCTGGCGCGACGATCTGCAAGAACTCTTCTTTGTTGTCCGGGTCGTGGCCAAATAAATCGATAAGCGTTTGGTTGAATGACATCGTGCCCGTCTCGAAATTCCACTCTGCGATACCGGTGTCCGTTCCAGAAAGAACCAACTGGAGTTTTTGATTCTGTTCTGCTAGGTTCCGAGTCCGTTCCCTTCGATCTGTAACTTCCTGCTGTATACCAATAAACTCCGAAAGCGTTCCATCCGCGTCAGTGACTGGCGTGACAGACAACCGATTCCAGTATTCACTCCCGTCCTTTCGGTAGTTTTTCACCTCTACTGTCACCGGCTCACCGGCTGCAATCGCCTCCCGAAGCTTTGATATTTCCTCTGGGTCTGTCTCGGGTCCCTGAAGGAAACGTGGATTACGACCTAAGGCGTCGTCCTCCTCATAGCCGGTAATGTCAGTGAACCCTTTATTGACGTACTCGATCGGATTGTCCTCCTGCTGTGGGTCGGTAATCATGACTCCAACGTTCGAGGAATCGATCGCTTGCTCCTTGAGTTCGAGTTCACGTTGCCGTTCCTGTTTTGCAGTTTCATCGCGCACAGTACAGACGAGGGCGCCATCATCAACGATGGTCAGGGAAAGCTTGGCCGGAAACGTCGTCCCGTCCGGTCGGGATCCGGTTACTTCGCCCCGCCAGTGCCCCTCCGACTCAAGAACCGGGAAGGCTTCCGACTCAAGACGCTCCACTTCCTCTTCGTTATAGAGCATCCGCCAAGAGTTCCCGAGGAATTCGTCCGTCTCATCGAACCCATACATATCGATATGTGTCTCGTCGATATAGGTGTATTCTCCATCTTCGAGAATGGCGAATCCGTCTTTCGCATCTTCGACGGCCTGCTGGAACGTCTCTAACTCGCGACGTCGTCGCTCACGGGGAGTAATATCACGGCTAGAAACGACGAGCGATTCGACTCCTGATTCCCCTGCCACGGGACGGATCGTACCCGTGATGAACCGATTGTCACCGTCCTGATACGGATGTTCAGCTTGGAAACTAACATACTCGCCAGCAGCCGCTCGTTCGATCCAGTCTTTTAGCTCTTCTTGTAGGTCTGAGGAATGCGACCACCACTCTCCTTCCCAGAACGGTTCCCCCAAGATATCGGATTTGTCGTTCGAAACGTAGTCTAGCGCTGCTTCATTGACCTCAATCGTCTCACCATCAGTTTCTAATAACCCCACCAGCATCTCGGGGTCTTCGAGCACGGACTCGAAACGCCGCTCGTTTTTTTGAATTTCCTCTTGGCGTTGATGCTTTTCAGACACGTCACGGACAACACAGACGATTCGACCGTCTTCCAAACGTGTCAGAGATAGTTCGGTCGGGAACTCTTCTGTACCGTCCGGAGATGCAGTTACAGTACCTCTCCACTCACCATCAGACCGGAGGGCTGAAAACGCCTCATCCTCTATGCGCTCGATTTCAACGGCATCAGCATACAAATCACGCCAAGTCTGCCCGAGTAACTCATCTTGGTGCTTGAACCCGTACATTTCGGTATGCGTTTGGTCAACGTACGTGTACTCCTCGTTCTCCAAAATAGCAATCCCATCACTCGCATTCTCGATAGCCGATTTAAATGACTCCAGGCGACGCCGGCGTTCCCGCTGTTCCGTCACATCTCTCGCAACGGTATGCATATAGGCCTCCCCATCGCGCTCGATCCGACGGCTCGAGAACTCGACATTGATTTTATTCTCGTCGCTCCGAAGTAGTTTCGCTTCAGTGGTTGCTTGTTCGCCGGCTAAAATCTGATCGTGGTAATCCTGATAGGCATGTAAGTCGACCTCTTCGTGAAGATCGGGAATACACATCGAGAGGAGTTCCTCTCGCTCATAGCCAGTTAACTCGCAGGCAGCCTGATTCACTTGGACGAAATTCGCATCTGAATCACTGACGAAAATGGCATCGTTGGAGTCTTCAAACAACGTGTGTGTCCAATCACGTTCAGCCTGTAACTCCTCGAGGTGTCGGATTCGTGAAATTACAGGTTCGAGATTCGAGACGACGAGTTTCGCCAGTTCTGCGTCGTTCTGAGTAAAGGCATCGACTTCAGTAGCTCCGACACTCAAGACGCCGAAATCTGAAATTGGCACAAGAATTTCGCTCCGAATCGGGGTGTCTGAATTATACGTGCCATCGGCCTCGCGGACATCGTCGAACACTTCCGGACGGTTCTGTCTGTACACACGCCCGGCGAGAGAATCAAGTGGAAGGATAGGTGCATCGCCGATCACCTCTTGTGCCTCAGTTGATTCGGCGATTGGGCGGAGTTCGTTTTCCTGCTCATCGTACTCCCAGATCGCCGAAAGAGGCGCATCAAAATTGAGATCCAACATTCGGACCGCAACGGCAGAGACGTCCTCAATCGAACCGGCTTGGTTCAGTTCCGAAGACAACCCAAGAAGTCCCGCAGGTGTGTGTTCCGTGTACGCGTCTCCATCGCTCATACATCGTATATTGTTGTTCCGCTATATTATGCTTTCACTAACAGAACCATCTCATATCGGCCCCAATAGAATTGGCTCGATAAATATAGGGTACAGCTATTCACCCTTGAAAATCAATTGTGATAACAAGATGTTGACGGAAGCAGTTGAGGTACTCGGGCCGAAATAAAGCGTTGATATACTGCGGGCGGCAGGGGAACCGCGATCAGTTAGCTGGCTGAGTTAAGAGCTAGATACTCCGATTGCCACTTGTTACAGACGTGTGAAGGAACTCTCTGAGAATATGTATTTAGAAGAGGCCACTGCGGACGAGAGCAGAAATAAAACACAGTACTGTCGAACGGCGGATAGTATTGAAGTCAAGCTTGCATCTGACGTATTACTTAGCGGCTCTCGATTTTTGCAAACTCGAGAAGTACCAATAGATACGATACCGTTAGATTCCGTTACGCTTGATGAGTTCTCCCAAACCATTGATATTGTCGGAGTCTACTTTGGGAGTTTGATCGACGATGTTGCTGTTCATGCATCCATTTCACGCCGGCAGCTTGTGGCGGTGCTGGCACGCGCCCAGCTCTCGGATGGTCAACTCGACACCGGGGGACTGACCGATAACGGCGACATCATCCACCAGTCGAACGATGAGACACTCTTTTGCCTTGACGGTGATTTCTGGACGGAGCTGGGCGGGCTCCACTACTTGAGCCCAGACGAGGGACGAGCAGCCAGAGAAGTTCATCGCCGACTCATCGAAGCGGTCGCCGGAGACGTCGCCGACTACAATCGCGAGCGCGATCCGTTTATTGTCATCACGGAGAGAGTACGTGAAGTACGACGGCGCGGTCGTGGGCGGGGGGCTGCTCGCGGGCTGTTCGAGCCAGAGCGCGTCGGAGCCGACGGCGACGGACGCTACGACGGACGTCGACCGAGCCACCACGACAGGAGCATACGGGCACCATCTCGCCGGTCGGTGAGGTGGCCCTCGATGAGCCGCCGACGAGCGTCTTCACACATTTCCCGTAGTTTCCCGACATGGCGACGGCGCTAGGACAGGGTGAGACGGTGAACTCTCTCTGGTGGGACGGCACCGCGGCCGCGATGGAGTATTTCACCGCCGGGATGGACGGTGTCGAAATCGAGTGGGCAGACGAGACGGGCGGGTACGGCTTCGGCGAGGAGGAGCTGTACGCCCTCGACAGCGACCTCCATCTCGTCGACCCCGCGTGGGCGACGACACAGGAAAACTGGAACCGTAACGACATCGAAGAGATTGCCGACAACGTCGGCCCGTGGTTCGGAAACTACTACAGCCGTTATCATGCGGCACCATCGGAGGAGTGGGCAGACGGATACGAGTACAATAGCTTGTGGCAGCTGTTCGAACAGGTGGCGTCGCTGTACGGCGAGCGCGCCCGCTACGAGGCGCTGGCGTCCGTCCGCGATGACCTGCTCGCAACCGTCGACGCCACCCTGCCCGCGGAGTCCGACCGCCCGACCGTCGCGTATCTCTCCGTCTCGACCGACTTGTCGAGCATCTACGTGCTCCGGCTGAACGCCGAGGGGTACTGGAACACGCACACGCGCCCGCTGGGGGCTGTCGACGCGTTCGCGGACGCGGAGTTCGACGGCGCTGCGTTCAATCAGGTCGACATGGAGGCGGTCGTCGAGACCGACCCGGACGCGATTCTCGCGCTCTGGACGGTGACAGACTCCGTAGACTTCGACCGACTCCGGCAGAATCTACGGGACGATCCCGTGGCCAGCGACCTCTCGGCGGTTCAAAACGACCGCGTGTACGCACAAGGGACCCGGTGGCAAGGGCCGCTGATGAACCTGTTCCAGCTCGAGATGATGGCAAAGCAGCTCTACCCCGACCAGTTCGGCGAGTGGCCGGGGTACGAGAACGGCGACACCTACCCGGAGTTCGGTAGCGACGACCAGCTGTTCGACCACGGCCGCGTCACGGAGATTCTCGGCGGGACCCGCTGAGAGGGGGAGACCGGCGCGGCGAGCGACAGCCGCGCTTCTGGAAACAACCGATTAATTTGGCCCTCGCTCGTAGACGGAGGCATGTTCGTGGGGGAACCAGTTCGGGAAGCGTGGTCGATACAGCGGAGACGAGCCAGTCACGGCCGTGTCTGCTCGCAGAGTAGCTCCGTCGACGGCCGACTCGCACGGAACGTATAGATGGCTGGCTCACCGACAGCACGGGCGGACATCAGGGTGGCCGTCCTCGATTCCGTCGAGAGCGAGCCGCACACGACGGCCGAACTCCGTTCCCGCATCGACGGTGACCCGGCCACTATCGAGGATGTGTTGTGCCGACTGTCGACGGAGGGGACGTTGAGAGAAAAGACTGGTCCCGAAGGAACGACGGTCTGGTGGCAGGAGACGGAACCCGCAGCCGCCCGCGACCAGGTCCAGTTCGAGGAGCTAGTCCAGACCGTCTCAGATCACGCGATCTTCTTCATCACGCCTGACGGCACCGTCCAGACGTGGAACGAGGGCGCGAGACAGCTCAAGGGGTACGACGCGGGCGAAATCATCGGCGACCACTTTTCGACCTTCTACACCCCCGAAGACCGCGAAAACCGGCGACCGAGCCGGAACCTCGCTACGGCGGCCCGAGACGGTCGCGTTGAGGACGAGGGGTGGCGCGTCCACAAGGACGGCAGCGGGTTTTGGGCGCGCGTGACCATCACGGCAATTCACGACGACGACGGGACGCTCCGCGGGTTCACCAAGGTGACGCGCGACCTGACCGAGCGCCACGAGTACGAGCGAACCATCGAGCGGGAACGCGAGCGGCTGGAGCTGTTGAACCGGACGCTCCGCCACGACATCCTCAACGGACTCAACGTCGTCACCGTCGAGACGCAGACCGCCCGGGCCCACCTCGACGAGGACCACCCCGTCACCGAGCATATCGACGTGATTCGCGACCGCGTCGACGACCTCACGGAGCTGATCGAGACGATGCGAGAGCTCATGTCCGCCCTCGAAACCGACGGGTCGAAGGAACTAGAGCCGATATCGCTCACCGAGACGCTCCGAGAGCAGCTAGACCTACTCGAACACAGCTACTCGGGGGTAGAAGTCACCAGTCGTGGTCTCGACGAGGTCCCGAGTGCCGTGCTCGCTGACGGTCTCCTCGGCCGGGTGTTCGAGAACATCCTGACGAACGCGGTCGTCCACAACGACACGGACCGGCCGCGGGTCACGGTGACGGCGCGTGAGACGCCGCGTTCTGCTGCGGGCGAATCGCCCACCTTGCTGTCCGGAAGCGGGAATGGCGAAACGGAGGCGTCGGGTGCGACTACCGCCGGCGTCACGGTCCACGTCGCGGACAACGGTCCCGGTGTCCCACCGGAGGAGCGCGACGCCATCCTCGAGAAAGGGGTGTCCGAACTCGACGAGCCGGGCAACGGCTTCGGGCTATATCTGGTCAAGGAGATGGTCCGAAGCTACGAAGGGACGCTCGATATCACGGACGCGAGCGAGGCTCCCGACGACGTGCTCGTCCCCGACGAGGAGCGCGGCGCAGTGTTCTCGGTGACGATTCCACAGGCCTGAATCGGCGGCTCAGAACGTGAGCCGTTCGAGGAGTCGGCGCACGAGTCCCGGTCGCTGTGACTCGTGTGGGTACACCGTCACCGTCGTACAGCCCGGACTCGGCAGCGCCGGTCCGTCGTCGAACAGTGCACCACGGAGCCGTTGGTCGGTTCCGCGCCGCACCACCACGTCGGCGTCCGTCTGTTGATCGCTGCCGACGGACTCCGTCCGCACCGGCACCGACAGCAGCTCCGAAAGCTCTGTCTGGTACTCGGCGATGGTCTCTCTGTACGTCTCGGTCCCCTGCCAGTCGGCGGGGTACCACAGCGAGATCTCGCCGTCGTTCGCGGCGGCGAAGGCCCCGGCCACATCGACCGCGAGCGGTGGATACGGGTCACCGTCGCCCGACAGCGCAATCTGTTGCGGGCGGTCGTAGCCGAGGTTGTCGACGAGCAACACGTCACACGGTGCGTGTCGGACGACCCAGTCGATGGGGTCGCCGAACAGCCGCGACCGGAGCCGCAGCGGCTCGTGTTCCGCGACGACGGAGTCGACGCCCCGCTCGCGCGCGAAGTTGACGATTGCGTGTTTGGTGTCGTGGCTCACGATTTCGTCCGCCTCGATGTCGACGTCGAACTCCTCGGCCAGCCCCTCGATTCGAGTCTCGTACGAGAGGTCCGTAGACGACTGTGTCGTCACGTTCTCGGTGAGCGGCGCTTGGTCGGGCACCTCCTCGAACCGAGCGACGACGACGCGGCCGTCGTCCGCCCGCACCATATCGGCCGCGATGGCGACGAGGGCACGCTCGCGGCTCTCGTCGAGGTTCTTCGTGAGCGCGACGAGCACCTCCCGGCTGGCGGTGTCGACTGCGGCCTCCGTCTCCGTGAGCACGTCGCGACCGACCCGACGACGGACGGCGTCCGTCGCCGCGCCCTCGCGGTCGACGCGCGACCGGACGTAGACCAGATACCAGAGGACGCTCCCGACGGTGATGACCGCCGCGCCGATGAGTGCGACCGACCCCATCTGTGTCAACAGCAGGGCCCCGGTAATCGCGCCGAACACCTGCATCCACGGGTACAGCGGCGAGGTGAACTCGGGTTCGTACTCCGCGTTGCCCTCGCGGAAGGCGATGACTGCGAGGTTGATGAGCGCGAACACCATGATCTGGAACGCGCTCGCGAGCTTCGCGATGTCGAGAATCGGGACGAACGCAATGAGGACAAGCAACACCGCCCCCGTGAGCGTGATGGCGTTCACCGGCGTGCCGAACCGGTCGCTCACGTCCGCAAGCGACGGCGGTGCGAGCTGGTCGCGGCTCATCGCCAACGGGTACCGCGACGACGAGAGGATTCCCGCGTTCGCCGTCGAGATGAGCGCGAGCATCGCCGCGATGATGATAACTATCTCGCCGAGTCGGCCGAGCGTCGCCTCGGCAGCGATTGCCACCGGCGTGTCGGAGCCGGCGATGGTCCCCGGGTCGGTCACGCCGACCAGGACGAACACGATTGCGACGTACAGTACCGTGGTGAAGCCGAGCGAACCGAGAATGCCGAGCGGAATGTTCCGACCCGGATCCTCTACCTCCTCGGCGACGCTCGCGACCTTCGTGACGCCGGCATAAGAGACGAAGACCAGCCCGGTCGCGGCGAGCAGCCCACCGATACCGTCGTCGAAGAAGTCGGCATAGTTCGCCGACTCGACGAGCGGCGCGCTCCCGGCGGCGAACCAGCCGAGCGCAGCGAGCATCACGACCACGATGACCACCTGGAGTCGGCCGGTCTGTTTTGCCCCCACGATGTTGATGAGAATCAACACCACGGCCAGTCCCAACGCGACCGGTTCGGCCGGGAGGTCAAACAGGATGAGCAGATACGGGACGCCACCGACGAGCGCGAGTGCGCCCTTGAACGACAGCGAAAACCAGGTCCCGACGCCGGCAATCGTCCCGAGCAGTGGTCCCATCCCGCGCTCGATGTAGATGTAGGTGCCGCCCGCCTCGGGCATCGCGGTCGCCATCTCGGACTTCGAGAGCGCCGCCGGGACGACGAGCAGCCCGGCCAGCGCGTAGGCGAAGATGACGGACGGGCCCGCGATGTCGAGCGCGAGGGCCGGCAGGATGAAGATACCGCTCCCGATCATCGCGCCGATACTAATCGCGAGCACCGACGGCAGTCCGAGGTCGCGTTCGAGCTCCTTCATCTCGCCTCACCGACCCGCCCGACGGTGGAGTCGCCCTGTCCGTCACCCGAGACGCAGCGCGTGGTGTCTCGCCGTGGAATCATGATGGCGTGCTCGTGGAGAGATAGATGCGTCGCATTGGTGTGTATTTGTAAACTCGTGACGGAAACAGATAAATCGACTGCCCTCATTGACGGTTCGTCATCAAATGGGGTATTATAGTTCGTTATTGTTGCACACGGTGGTGGCCGGGGGCACACGGTTCGCGGGGGAGACCGCGGGAGCAGTGACGTGACAAGCTTATATTGCGCCCGCGGTCCAACGGATACCACCGATGAAAGACGGCGACCTAGACTCTGTCGACAGGCACATCCTCTATCATCTCCAGCAGGACGCGCGCTCGACGTCGTCGACGGACATCGCAGACGAGCTTGGGCTGTCTTCGAGCACGGTCCGAACCCGACTCAACAAGCTGGAGGACAGCGGCGTCATCCGCGGCTACCATATCGACATCGACTACGACCTCGCCGGCTATCCGCTGTACACTAAGATTATCTGCACGGCACCGATTCCACAGCGCGATGAACTCGCCAACGAGGCGCGCACGATTCGGGGGGTGACTGCCGTCCGTGAGATTATGACCGGCGAGCGGAACGTCTACGTGAACGCCATCGGCCGAGACCACGATGACCTCAACCGCATCAGCGAGGAACTCGACGCGGTCGGGCTCCGTGTCGTCGACGAACAGCTCATCCGCGACGAGTACGTCTGTCCGTACCACGGCTTCCTCGACGACGCCGACGAACCCACGGCGGAGGACGGGTGAACCAGATGAGTAGTGCCCTCGCCAGTCCTCTCGTCCGGTATGGTATCGGTGCCGCGAGCGCGGCCGCGCTCCTGTTTCTCGCGTTTACGGCAGCCGAGGGACCGACGCGGTGGTTCCTCGTGTTGCTCGCCGCCGCAGAGTTCCTCGTCACGCCGCGCATCCTGGAGTACGCGGCCGAGGGGTAGCTCACCGCCGCATCCACTCGCTCGCCTGTGGCTCGGTCGGGTCGGTCCGAACTTCGACCAGTGACGGCCCGTCGCTCGCCCGCGCCTTGGCCACGGTGTCGGCGATCTCTTCGGGCGAGCCGGCCCTGTAGCCGGCCACGCCCATCGACTCCGCGAGCGCGGTGAACTCGACCGGCGTCTCGCCCCAACCGTAGGCTACCGCTTCGAGCCCGTAGCTCCGGGTCGCTTCCTCGCTGATAATGGCGTAGTCGTCGTTGCGGAAGACGACGACCGTCACGTCCAGCTCCTCGGCGGCCAGCGTGTGGAGTTCGTGGAGACACATCATCAGTCCGCCGTCGCCGGTGAGCGCGACGACCTCACGGTCGGGGTCCGCGACCTTCGCCCCGATTGCCGACGGAAGTCCGGTTCCCATCGTCGCCCACGACCCCGGATTGACGTATCGGCGCGGGCCGTACGCCGGGAAGGAGACGAGCGCCCAGATGCGGAAGCCGCCGGCGTCGACCGCCACCGTCGCCTCGCGCGGGATCACCTCGCGGACGGCTCGGAGCGCCTCGACGGAGGTCAGTTGCCCGTCGTGTTCACCGAGCAGCGCATCGAGCCGCGCTCGGTCGGCAGTCCGCGCCTCCCGCGCTCGCGTCTTGCCGTCCCCGTCGCCCGCCGGTAGTGAGTCGTGGAGCGCTCGGAGTGTCGCGTCGGCGTCCGCGAGGACGCCGACGGCGGGGTCGTAGCCGGTCCCGATATCACTCGCGTGGTAGGTGACGTGCACGAGTCGGTCCGGGAGGTCATACCCCCACTCGCCGGTCGCGACGGCGTCGAAGTCCGTCCCGACCGCGAGCAGCGCGTCGGCGTCTTCGAGGACGGCCGCCACCTCGGGACTGGTTCCGCCGCACAACACCCCGGCCGACAGCGGATGGTCCTCGGCGAGGGTCCCCTTCCCCTTGTACGTCGTCACGACGGGCGCGTTCAGATGGGCGGCGAGCGTTTCGAGGCTCGCCGCGGCGTCGCTCGCGCGCACGCCGCCCCCCGCGAGGATAGCCGGTCGCGTCGCGTCTGAGAGCAGGTCCCTCGCCCGCGCGAGGGCGTCAGGAGCCGGTCGCTTCGGCCCGGTCGTCCTCGCCTCGCCCGCGTCGACCGACGCCACCGCCTGCCCGAGAAACGTCTTCGGGATGCCGACGCGGACGGGACCCTTGGGGTGGGTGGTCGCTTCCTCGACCGCCTCGGTGACGACTGCTGCCGCACTCGCTGGTGACTCGACCGTGTAGTTCGCCTTCACCAGTTCGTCGTACACCTCCGGCGGCGTTTCGTGAATGCCGTCGCCGCCACGCACCTCCGGAGCCGTCTCTACGGCGACGTGCAACAGCGGCGTGCAGTCGTTATACGCGTTCTTCAGCCCGTTGGCCGCGTTCAGGTCTCCTGGTCCGGGAATGACGACGGTCGCCGCAGGTCGGCCCGTCGTCTCGGCGTACCCCCACGCCTGGTGGCTGACCGCGGTCTCGTGGCGGGCGACGACGTACCGGATGTCGTTGCCCGCCATCGCCTCGTTCAGCGGGAGCGTCTGTTTGCCCGGGATGCCGAACGCCGCGTCGATACCGGTCTCGGCCATCGCCGCGACCACCGCCTCGCCCACGGTCGTGGTCGCGTCGCTCGAATCGTCCATGCGGTGGAGTCGCCACTTTTGTATAAATATCTCCCGGATGGGGTGGTGCGATTACGCCCGGCTGTCGGCACGTCGACCGTCGGCGCTGCTCGATTCCGCGCGCCGCTGGCAGTTCCGTGGGGATACCGCTGTGACAGGACAGACGGCGGCGGTCGGGCGAAACGCCCTTACCTCGACCACCAGTAACTACCACCGATGAATCTGCAGACGTATCTGGTAACCGAAGCCCGCTTTTCGACACACTCGACGCTCGAAACAGTCGAGGCTGCAATCGCCGGCGGCGTCGACGTCGTGCAGTTGCGCGAGAAGGCGACGAGCGTCCGCGAGCGGTACGATCTCGGTCGACAGCTCCGCGAGGTGACGCGCGCGGCCGACGTGCCCCTCATCGTCAACGACAGGGTCGACCTCGCGGCGGCAATCGACGCTGACGGCGTCCACCTCGGCGACGACGACCTCCCAATCGGGGTCGCCCGCGAGCAGTTGGGTGGCGACGCCATCATCGGCCGGTCGGTGTCGACAGCCGAGGCTGCCGAGGAAGCGGCTGCGGGGGGTGCGGATTATCTCGGCGTCGGCGCGGTGTTCGCCACCGGGTCGAAGGAGACCGACCCCGAGGAGTCCGAAATCGGACTCGACACCGTCCGTAAAATCGACGCGGCCGTCGATATTCCGTTCGTCGGCATCGGGGGTATCGACGCGACGAACGCACGGGACGTAATCGAGGCCGGCGCGGACGGCGTCGCCGTCATCTCAGCGATCACCGACACCGACGACCCCGAGGCCGCGACGCGGGCGCTCCATGCAACCGTCGCCGGCACGGAGGTGGAATCATGAACCCCGACCTCGATGGAGCGTTCGACGCTATCGAGGAGACGAGCCCGCTCGTCAACTGCATCACCAACGCCGTCACCGTGAACGATGTGGCGAATGCCGCTCTCTTCTGGGGCGGGCTGCCGGTGATGTCCGACGACGAGAACGACGTGGTCGACATGGTCGCCGGCGCTGACGGACTCCTGCTCAACATGGGGACGACCGACGAGGCAGGCGTCGAGACGATGCTCGCGGCCGGCCGCTCGGCGATGGACCACGACGTGCCCATCGTCCTCGACCCGGTCGGCGTGGGCGCGACGCCGGCGCGCGACGAGACCGCACGGCGGCTCACAACCGACCTCGACATCGCCGTCATCAACGGCAACTACGGCGAAATCACGGCTCTCGCCGGCGAGACGGCAGACGTTCGTGGGGTCGAATCGGTGGGCGACTACTCGGAGATCGCCCGTGACGCGACCGCCGTGGCCGCCGACACCGGCGCGGTCGTCGTCGCCTCCGGCGCGACCGACGTGGTCGCGACCGCCGACCGCGCCTTCGAAATCGAGGCTGGCCACGAACTGATGGGCCGGTTCGTCGGCACCGGCTGTATGCAGGGGGTGACACAGGCCGTGTTCGCGGGCGCAGTCGCGGAGACGCTCGATGCCGTGCTCGCCGGGACGCTTGCGTACGGACGCGCCGGCGAGCGCGCGGCGGCCGGCGCGTACGGCGACTTCGAGGGGTCGGCCAGCTACCGGACGGCGTTCCTCGATGCCATCGCCGGTCTCGCTGCCGCCGAAGCCGCACCCGACGAGGAGCGTATCACGGAACTGGACTAATGTCCGAGGTCGTTCTCGTCACGGGAGCGAGTTCGGGTATCGGGGCCGCCACGGCCCGTCGGCTGGCAGCCGACGGCTACCGGGTCGTCCTCGCCGCCCGGAGCGAGGGCCGACTCGACCGCGTGCGCGAGGACCTGCCGACGGATGCACTCGCCGTTCCGACGGACGTGACCGACCTCGACGCTGTCGCGGGTCTCGTCGACGCGACGCTCGACCGGTTCGGCCGCCTCGACGGCGTCGTCGTCAACGCCGGCACGGGCGAACAGCCGGACGTACCGCTGTCGGAACTCTCCCTCGACCAGTTCGAACAGGTGACCGACGTGAACGTGAAGGGAGCCTTCTACACAGTTCGGGCCGCGCTGCCGGCCATTCGCGAACGGTCGGGCGCGGTCGTCTTCCTCGGGAGCTACAAGGGCAAGTACCCGAGCACCGCCACCCCGATTTACGCGGCCTCGAAGTGGTGGCTTCGGGGATTCGCCGCAAGTCTCGCCGGCCGCGTGGGTCCCGAGGGGGTACAGGTCGGTGTCGTCAACCCCTCAGGCGTGCCGACGGCATTCGGTGGAGAGTTTCGCGAGCAATCGAACGACGACCGACTCGACCCCGACGCCGAACTTTCCGTCGAGGACGTGGCCGACGCGGTGGCGTACGTCCTCTCGAACGCCTCGCCCGCCGCGGTCACCGAACTCGACCTCTTTCGTGAGGACATCTACGAGCGGTTTTGAGCCGAACTGGTTCGGGCTACACGCTATCTCTCTTCCACGCCTACCGTTCGTATGCAGCGACTCGACGGCTGGCTGGCCGAGGAACGCGAGACGTTCACCGAGCGCACAAATAAACTGGCGCGTGGCGTCCCCGAGGCGGTCGGTCCGTACCGGGCGACGACAGCCACGCTCGGCGAGAAGGTCGCCGCCGGACAACTCGGAATCGAGGATGACCCCCACGGCGCGCGCCGGCGGTTCGACGCGGCGAGCAATCTCCACGCCGGTGCGGCCGACGCCGGGACGAACGTCGCCGCCGAGCGGTACTTCGCGCTGCGCGCGGCGACGCTCGCCGGTGCAAAGCAGGCCGTCCCGGGACTGGCTCGGCGGCTCTCGCGGGCGACAGAGCAGGCGACGCTCGCCGAACTCGACGAGCGGGGTTCGCTCGACATCGACTACTACCGCGCGCTCGCCGCCGGGGCCGCAGGTGACGACGAAACCGTGGCCGAAGCCACCGACCGCCTCGCGGCCGAGACGACGCGACTCGCGACGGCCGGCTTCTTCGAGACGACCGCTCGCGAGGAACAGCGGCTCTACGGCGGCCGCGTCGCGTTCCTCGAAGGACTTCTCGACGGGGACCCGACCGTCGTCGCGCGCGGTATCGAGGGCGCGCTTGCCCACCACGACGGTCGTGACCCGGGCGCGGCGACCGAGCTACCGTGTCGCGAGGCGACCTTCCTCGCCACCGTCGCGACCGCGGCCGGACTCGACGCTGACCTCCCCGAGTCGGACGCTATTATGACGCCGCTGGTCGACGCGACCGCGCTTCCCGACGGGCTGTCGCCGACACAATCGCTTTGAGGGTGGCCCGCCTCGGGCGGGTGATGGCACTCTCCGACAACGTCGTCGTCTTCGTCGTCAGCCTGCTCGTCGGTGGTATCGGCATCCACGTCGGGGCGAGTCTGCTCGCGTCGAGCCGTGATTACAGCCACGCCGTCGTGACGGCCGCGCTCGGTGCGCTCGTGTGGGGTGTCGTCGGCTGGCTCGTCGGCGGTATCCCAGTCGTCGGCCCGGTCGCGACGCTGTTGTCGTATCTACTCGTCGTGCGCAGCCGCTACCGCGTCGGCTGGACGACCGCCGCGGGTATCTCGCTCGTCGCGTGGGTCGCCTCCGTCGTCGTGCTCTCCGTGCTCGCGGCCGCGAACGTCACCTCTCCGTCGGCCGTCGGCGTCCCATTCGTCTGATTACAGCTCGTCGCGCACCAGCGTCGAGGCGTTCGTAATCGCCCCCACCGAGGAGAGGTGTGCCGCACCGATACTCGCCTTCGCGGTGCGGGCCGCCTGCCCGCGGAGGACGGTCGGACCGACCTGTGCGACCGCGCCGTCGCCGACCGTCACGACCCAGCCCGGCGAGTCGAAGCTGTAGCGGTCCAGCGACGGAGCAAAGCCCCCCGACCCTGACAGGTCGTGATCCACGAGCGCGGCGATGTTGTCGGCGGCCACCTTCGCCTCGCGTAGCGCCGTCTGGGCACTCGCCGGGACGGCCGCGCCGTTCGCGTCCGTCACGCGCGCGCTATCGCCGACGTAGAAGGTCCCGTTTTCGCCGCGCAGCGTCTCCCGCGTCGCGGCGCGGTCGCCGGCCAGCGCGTCCGGACCACGGATACCTCCGGTCCAGACGAGCGTCTCGTAGGCAAGTGACTCGTCGGTGTCGAGGTGGACGCGGTCGTCGTCCGCGCCGGTGACGCCGACGCCGGTCCGTACCGTTACGTCCCGCTCGGTCAGTTCCTCGAGGACCGCGCGCTGAAACGCCGATTCGAAGCCCGAGGCGACCGACTCGTTCCGCTCGACAAGCGTGATGTCCGCGTCGTACTCCTCCTCCTCGGCGAGCGCGGCGAGTTCGCCGGCGACCTGAATTCCGGAGAGACCGCCACCGCCCACGACGATATCGCCCCCTTCGGCGGCGTGGACGGCCGCCCGGATGCGCTCTGCATGTTCGAGTCGCTTGAGCGGAAGCGCGTGCTCCTCGACGCCCTCGAGACCGTGGAAGGCGGTTTCGGCTCCGAGACAGACGGCGGCGTAGTCGTACTCGATGTCGCCGTCGGCGAGCGTCGCGGTGCCGGCCGCGGGGTCGATGGACTCGACGCGCTCGATGCGGAGGGTCGCACGGCCGGTCACGTGTTCGAGCGGGAGACAGATGGTGTCGGTCACGTCCGGGCGGCGAATCGCCCGGTGGAGTTCGTGTTGGACCAGATGATAGGGTTCGTCGGTGACGAGCGTCAGGCCGACGCTGTCGGGGAGTGTGCGTTCGAGCCGGCGGACCGCGGTCAGCCCGGCGTACCCAGCGCCGAAGACGGCAACATGCATACGCGATAATTAGTGGGCCGGCCGCTTGAACCCCCCGCGTGTGTCCTCGCCGCGTCGTCAGAACAGGGCTTCGGAGTCGTCGAGAATCCGGGCGGGACCGCCGACCTCCCAGACGCGCGTCGGGACGAGCTCGGCGATGGCGCTCTCGACGCGGTCGACGTGCTCGGCGGTCGTGTTCACGTAGACGGACGCACCGGTATCCGTCGAGTAGTAGACGGGAACCCCTTCACCGCGAAGTTTACGGACGGTTTCGAAGATCTCCAGCGTCTCGGGCTGCCAGTACACCCACGCCGCAGGCCCTGTCATCGTCGTCGCGGCGAGCGACAGCGAGTCGTGTTCCGCGAGTTCGAACGTCTCGTCGAAGTCGCCACGACGGAGCGCGTCGCGCATATCCGACATCTGCTGGTGGATGTGGGCGAGTCGCGCCTCGAACATGTGGGAGGCTTCAGCCTCGTCGTGGGCGGCTTCGGTGTGTTTGAACGCCGGGACCTCCGCCGCGACGATGCGGAGATCGTCTTCGAGGTCCGTCTCGATGCGGTGGGCACGACAGTCCTCGTCGTTCATCCCGGCGTCGAGTTGGGAGAACGCGCCCGTCACCGCCCGCGCCGCCGAGGAAGAGCCGCGCCGGGCGACCGTCGAAATCTCGGGTCGGGTCATATCCAGTCCAGCCGCCTCGACGAGTGCCATCGCCGCGGCCGCGAATCCGGACGAGGAGGAGCCGAAGCCGATGTTCGTCGGGAAGTTGTTCTCGGAGTAGAAGCGCACGGGGGCGTCGATATCTGCCAGCTCGCGCACGTGGTCGACGACCATCTCGACGCGCTCGCGCCCGCGCCCGTCGACGGATTCGCCGTCGATGACGATCTCGTCGCCGTCGAGCGCCTCGTCGAACTCGGCGGTCGTCTTCGAGTGTGACGGAGCCGTACAGACGCTGATGGAGTCGTGATACGGGAAGCGACGCTCGGCGTCGCGCATCCCGTGGTACTTGATGAGCCCCTGAATCGGGTGGGCCTTCGCGGTGGCTTTCATACCTGCAGGGGGTAGCGTAGCGGGCTTAAAAGGACCGCTCGCTCACTCCAGCGCGCGCAGCGCGTAGTAGAACCGCTGGAGTGCGGTGACGTGGCTGACGACGGCAAAGAAGACGAGCAGGAGTCCGACGAGCGACAGCCCCCGATACGAGACGGTCGTGAACGCCGCGATACCGGTGGTGATACCGATGATGGCGAGTCGGTCGGCGCGCCCGACCAAGCCGCCGTAGACGCGGTCCAAGCCGACGGCCTGCGCCTGCGTCCCGAGATAGGAGGTCATCAACACGCCCGTGACGGCCGCGATACCGATGGCGAACTCGCCGGTCCCGCCCGCCAGTCCGACAAGCAGGAGGATGTCGGCGTAGCGGTCGAGCACGTGGTCGATGAGGTCACCGCCCGGCGAGTCGGTCTCGGTCTGGCGGGCGACCATCCCGTCGAGCACGTCGAGCAGGCCGTTCGCTAACACGAGGAACGCGCCGAGCAGATACAGCATGGAGCCGGGGTCGGCGAGCCAGTAGGCCGCGCCCGCCGCGCCCGCCGTCGCGATGGCGACGACGGAAATCGCGTTCGGCGTCAGGCCGAGCCGTATCGCGACCCGAACCACGGGGGTGAGCAGGCGGTCGGAGACGCTGCGATACTGGTCGAGCGTCATAGCCACCCGATGAAATCGACCGTGCCGGCCGACGGCTCGCGCTCGTCGGCGACGACGGTCTCTATCTCTCTCGCCACTTCCTCGGGCGTCCGGTGGGTCGTGTCGATCTCGTACACCGACTCCCGCCCGTGGTTCGCAACGGCCTCCGAGAGCACTACGTCGAGTGCTTCTGCCTCTGCATTCTCGCGAGCCTTCTCGACGCTCTCGCCGCGCTCGGTGAGCCGCGTTTCGAGGTCGTCCGGGTGACACCGGAGCACGACGACCCGATCTGCCGGGAAGTGGTGGGCGAGATGCGACTCGACGAGGCAGTCGCGGTCGCCGAGCCACTCGCCAAGCGCGTCCATGTCGGCGACGCGCGAACCGCGCTGGTCGTCGCGTCCGGTGTCGAACCCTTCGGACTTGATAACCTCGTTCAGGTGCACAACGTCGAGGTCCGTCTCCACAGCGTCGACGGCGGTGGTCTTGCCCGTCCCCGGCGTGCCGGTGACGGCGACCCTCATAGTGCCCCGTTGATGACCTCGACGGCGCGTTCGGTCATGGCAGGCGTGCCGGCGGTGATGCGAACACACTCCGGCAGGCCGAACGAGGAGGTGTCGCGGATGATGACACCCTCCTGCTTGGCGGCCTCGAAGACGCGGGTGCCGTCGCCCACTTCGGCGAGCACGAAGTTCCCCTGTGACTCCCACGTCGGGCAGTCGAGGTTATCGTACATGTACTCTCTCGCGTCGCGGACGCCCTCAACGGTCTGCTCGACGTGATCGGTGTCGTCGAGGGCCGCGAGTCCGGCGCGACAGGCGAGCTCACTCGCCGCGAAGGGAGTGTTGACGCGGGCGTACGCCTCGCTCCAGTCGCGGGGGACGATGGCGTAGCCGAGCCGACAGCCCGCCAGCCCGAACGCCTTCGAGAAGGTCCGAAGCACGGCCACGTCGTCGCGCTCGCGGGTGAGTTCGACTGCCGATGGCGTCTCGGAGAACTCGCCGTACGCCTCGTCCACGACGACGAGCGTCTCCTCGTCGGTGGCGTCGGCGAGCTTCCTCACCTCCCCGAGTGGCATCTCCGTGCCTGCGGGGTTGTGCGGCGAGGTGACGTAGACAACGCGCTCGCCGTCGTAGTAGTCGAGCACGCCCTCGGCGGTCTGCTCGAAGTCGTCTGCCTTCCGAATCGGGTACTTGTTCACCTGTCCGTGGTGAAAGCGGGCCGACATGGCGTAGTAGGCGAAGCCGGGGTCCGAGACGAGCACTTCATCGCCGGGTGCGAGGAGCGCGCGGGCCAGATAATCGAGGGCACCGTCGCCGCCGTTGGCGAGCCACACCTGGTCGTCTTCGACCGAAAACCGGTCGGCGAGGGCCGCGGTCAGGTCGGTGTGTGAGGCCTTCGGGTAGGCGTGGACCGTCGCGGCCGACTCCCGGAGCGCGACGACCGCCTTCGGCGACGGTCCCCACGCGTTCTCGTTCGAGGAGAGCTTCACCAGCTCGTCGGGGTCCATCCCGAGTTCGCGAGCCGTCTCCTCGATGCCACGGCCCGCCTCGTAGGGCACGTGCGTCGAGAGGTCTCGTGGTTCCATACCCGGTGAAAACAGCGGGGCATTCTTAAGAGTGCTCACACCGCGTGTGTGATACACGAACGGTGGACACCCACACCGCGTGTGTGGTACACGAACGACAGCAACCTCCAGGCCACGAGCGGTGGATTCAGGATGCCCGCCCTCTATCTCGGCGTATGATCGTCGATGCAATCTCCTACGTGCTTCACATGGTCTTCGGTACACTGCTCACCGGGAGCGTGCTCTACGTCGCGCTCGCCGTGAATCCGACCGCCGTCGCAGGCGACATCCAGCCCGACGCGCTCAAACAGGTCACTGGCCGGCTCACGACGGTCTCCCGCAGCTCGGCCGTCGTCCTGTTCCTGACGGGCGGTCACCAAGCGGGGAACTTCTACAGTATCGAGATGCTCACCGGGACGTTCCGCGGTCACCTCGTGCTCGCGATGCTCGTCCTCTGGCTCGTGCTCACCGCGCTCGTCGAAATCGGGAGCGCGCGACTCCGGGAGGGACTCGACGCCGACAAACTCCGGGAGCCCGCCCGCGAGGCACGGCCGTTCTTCCGTGCCGGGGCCGTCGTCGCCGTGCTCCTGCTCGTCGACGCCGGACTGCTCGCCTCGCCGGTCGCTCCGTATTGAGAGTGGCTCTCTCGTAACATCTATGTCGTGTGGTTGTGACATACGACCATGCCATCTGGTACACCGGCACACGAATCCCGGCTCGTCGTCTCGCCGGGAAAAATCGAACTGGGCCGTGGAGCAGTCGAGACGGTCGGCGAGTACGCCGACACCTACGGCGACACCGCCTTACTGGTCGCCTCCGCCGAAATCTACGACATCCACGGCGAGCGCATCGAGCAGTTGCTCACCGACGCGGGCGTCGAGGTGGTGGTCTACGACGAGGTACGGCCAGACCCGACCGTCGAGAACATCGAGGCCGCCCACGAGCGCTACGTCGAGGGCGGCTGTGACCTTATCGTCACGCTCGGGGGTGGCTCCTCGATTGACACGGGAAAAGGGGTAGGAATCCTCGCGGCAAACGATGGCGACATCCGCGACTTCGGGGTCGACAAGGCCGGCTACGAAGGCGTCCCGAACCCGACGCCGCCGATTATCGCGGTCAACACGACGACTGGAACCGGGAGCGAGGCGACCCGGTCTGTCGTCGTCAGCGACGAGTCCACGTCGACGAAGTTCCTCATTGTTTCGAAGAACGTCGTCCCGACCGTCGCCATCGAGGACCCCGAACTCACGGTGTCACTCCCACAGAGCCACACCGCCTTCACGGGTATCGACGCGCTCACCCACGCCATCGAGGCGTACGTTTCGGTGAAGTCCTACAGCGTCTCCGATGACTTCGCGACTAACGCCATCCGCCGGATGGCCGACGCGCTCCCGAAGGCGTGGGCCAACGGCGAGAACATCGAGGCCCGCACGGAGACGCTTATCGGCCAGCTACAGGCCGGACAGGCGTTCACGAACTCATCGGTCGCACTCGTCCACGGCATGGCGCGCCCGCTCGGGGCACAACTGCACATCCCACACGGGCTGGCGAACGGACTCCTGCTCCCGTACGTGATGGAGTTTTCACTCATCGCCGCGCCCGAAGACTACGCCGACATCGCCCGGACGATGGGAGTCGACGACGACGAGATGAGCGACCGCGCCGCGGCTGAGGCCGCCGTGGAGGGTGTCCACGACCTCTGTTCGGACATCGACCTCGCCGACTACCTCGACGAGTACGGGACCGTCCCGCCCCGCGAGGAGTATCTCGACGTGGTCGGGAAGATGGCACAGGACGCAATCGACTCGGGGTCGCCCGACAACAATCCGCGCAAGCCGACACAGACCGAAATCGAGGAGCTGTTCGTCCGGCTGTACGACGACGCGCTCGCTCCTGACAGCCCGCGGCGAAGCTAACGGCGAATCAAGATTTATACCGCTCTGTCACGCCTCTATCCCATGGCACCATTTGGCGCAGTCACGGAAACGGAGACCGTACGCAACTACGCGGGTGGCGAGTGGGCCGACCCGACCGGCGAGGAGTCACACCCGGTAGTCAATCCGGCGACGGGCGAGACGCTCGCGACGACGCGATTCAGCTCCGAGTCCGACGTGGACGACACGGTGAGCGAGGCGCTCGCCGCCTTCGAGACGTGGAGCAAACAACCCGTCGAGGAGCGCATCCAGCCGCTGTTCAAGCTGAAACAGCTCCTCGAAGAACACCAGGACGACATGGCGCGCACGCTGGTCGAGGAACACGGGAAGACGCTAGGCGAGGCGCGGGGCGAACTCCGCCGCGGTATCGAGAACGTCGAGGTCGCCTGCGGGATTCCGTCGATGATGCAGTCGGGGACGCTCCAGCACGCCGCGCCGGATATCGACGAGAGCGCCGTTAGACAGCCACAGGGCGTCTACACGGCGATTACGCCGTTCAACTTCCCGGGGATGATTCCGCTGTGGTTCCTGCCGTACGCCGTCGCGACCGGCAACGCCTTCATCCTCAAGCCGAGCGAGCGCGACCCGCTCACCTCACAGTACCTGTTCGAACTCATCGACGAGGCCGGCTTCCCGCCGGGGGTCGTCAGCTTACTCAACGGTGGCCCGGACACCGTCAACGCCCTCCTCGAACACGACGACGTGGAAGGCGTCTCCTTCGTTGGCAGCACGCCAATCGCCCGGCACGTCTACGAGACGGCCGCCGCCAACGGTAAGCGCGTGCAGGCGCAGGGCGGTGCAAAAAACCACGTCATCGTCGCCGAATCCGCCGACGTGGAGTTCGCCGCCGAGCAGTCCGTCAACTCCGCGCTCGCCTGCTCGGGCGAGCGGTGTCTCGCGAACGACGTTGTACTGGTCGACGAATCGGTGTACGACGAGTTCCGGGCGGCGGCCCTCGAAGAGGTCGAATCGCAGGTGCTCGGCAACGGTCTCGACGACGAGACCACCATCGGCCCGCTCATCACGCCCGAACACGAGGCGTCGGTCCGCGAGATGATACAGACGGGCATGGACGAGGGAGCCGACCTCATCCACGACGGCCGCGATTGGGAGGCCGACGACGACGGCAACTTCCTCGGGCCGTGTCTGTTCGAGAACGTCGAACCCGGCATGACCATCGTCGACGAGGAGATCTTCGGGCCGGTGCTCTCGCTGGCGACCGTCTCCGATATCGACGAGGCAATCGAGACGATGAATCAGAGTCGGTTCGGCAACGCGGCGAGTCTGTTCACCGACAGCGGGCGCGACGCCCGGAAGTTCAAGGAGGATGCCGAGGCCGGCAACCTCGCCATCAACGCCGGCACCGCCGCGCCGATGGCGTTCTTCCACTTCGGCGGGCAGAAGGACTCGTTCTTCGGAGACCTCCACGCCCAGGGTGAAGACATGATTCACTTCTACACCGACAAGAAAATCGCCATCGAGCGGTGGGACTACTGAGCCGCTGACGCCTTCACTTTGTTCTCACAAGCTCTCGGCGACGGAATCTGCACACGACAGCGCGAGCGCGGCGATGGTGAGCGTCGGATTCAACGCCCCGCCGTTGGGGAACACCGACGAGGAGGCGACCCACAGATTCGACACCTCGTGGGTCCGGCAGTCGGGGCGGACGACCCCCGATTTGGGGTCGCTGCTCATCCGGGTGGTACCCATGTGATGAGCGGCCGGGCCGGTCGTCTCGGGCGTGGTCTGCCACTCGATGCGCGCCCCCAACGCCTCGAAGATGTGTCGTTGGATTTCGGTCGCGCGGCGAATCGTTCGCTTCGTCCGTTCATCGAGCGTCCACTGGATCTCGGGAACCGGATTCCCGTGGTCGTCCGTCGTCTCCTCGTCCAGTCGGATGCGGTTTTCGGCGCGGGGTGGCTGGCCGACGAGACCACCCATCGCTAACTGATTCCCGTAGCTCTCGCGTAACTCCGCGAGCAGGTCGTCGCCCCAACTGTCCCCCGCAAGCGCGCGCCGGACAATGGCCTGTCCCGTTCCCGACGGGCCGCCGTAGTTGAGAAACTCCAACTTGAACGGTGCAAGCGACTCGTCGCTGGCCGGTATCGTCTCCGTGCCAGCACCGGGGTCGTCGTAGAACTGGTGGCTCTCGGAGGTAGTAAAGCCGACGTGGTTCTGGCGGGTCGGCTCGTCGATGCGGCCGCCCGTGCCGGCGAAGACGTGCTCGTGGAAGTAGCGCCCGACGGCACCGGAGCCGTTCGCCAGCCCGTCGGGGTGGCTCTCGTTGGCCGACAGCAGGAGGAGTCGCGGAATCTCGATGCCGCCGGCCGCAAGTACGAACCGGTCGGCCGTCAGTTCCTGCTGGCTGCCCTCGCGGACGTAGACCGCGCGGGTCACCTGCTCGCCGGACGCGTCGGTGTCGAGTCGCTGGACCGGCGCGTCGGCGATGACCTCGACGCCGCGTTCCTCGGCGGCCGCAATCGTGTGGGTTGCGTCGTAGCGCGCGCCGGAGGGACACACCGGCTTGCAGGTGCCGTAGCCGACACACGCGGCCCGGTTGTCGTACGCCTCTGAGTTGCGCGCGTTCCCGACCGAGTGGGTCGTGACGCCGACCTGTCGGCAGGCGTCGGCGAACAGCGAATCCGAGTACGACGGCGGAAACGCGCCCATCGGGTGCGGTTCGTCTCGGGGCGGCGCGTACGGGTTCTCTGAATCGCCGGCGACGCCGATAGCGCGCTCGGCGGCGAGATAGTACGGCCGGAGGTCCGCGTACGAGATGGGCCACGCCGGACCGTTGTTGTCGCCGGCGAAGTCGGCCTCGTGGAGCCGGTACACCATCCCCTGCCAGTGGTTCGTCGAGCCGCCGACCCCCTTCACGCGGGTGCTGTTCAGCGGGTAGAAGCGCCCGGTCGTGGAGAAGGCGTCCCGCGGGCCGCCCATCCCCCAGACGCCGAGGTCCGACAGGCCGGGGCGCAGCGCCTGTTCCATCCGCTCGGTGTCGCGTTCCTCGAACCGTGGACCGGCCTCCAGTATCGTCACCTCGTGGCCGTCGCTCGCGAGCCTGTTCGCCACGAGCGCGCCGGCCGGTCCCGCGCCGACGACACACACTTCGGTGTCACTCACCGTCCGTTCACATCTACTGATTAGGCGAACCTAAAGTTAGGCGTTTCTCCCGCGGTCACGCGCTCGGGCCGAGATACCCCCCACGCCTGCAATCTGTCGCCGTCGCCGTCCACCCAGCGCTCGCCGATGTCGTCGCGGTAGTAGAGGTTCGGGATGAGCACGTCCTCAACGCGCCCGTACGCCTGCTCGCGGGCGGCCTGCATCGTCTCGCTTTTCCCCGTGACGACGAGCGGCATCCCGCTCTCGCCGGCCGCGCGCCACTGGCCGTCGACGCGTTTTGTGTCCTCGAGGTGGATGCCCGCACGCGACTCCGACTGAAACACCACCGCCGCGTTGCGGGAGTTCTCGTCGTAGGTCTCCTCGTCGTCGAACGGGAACGGCGGCAGGACGACCCGGACGCCGACCTGATACCCCGTGTGCACTTCGGGCGACGGGTTCTCGCCGCGGGCGAGTGCAGCAAAGAACGCGCCGGTGCCGGATTCGAGTGATTCCTCTTGGAGCGCGATGGTCGGGTAGCCGAACCGCGGGGTGAACTCGAGCGGGTAGATACCCGTCTCGTTCACGATGCAGTTGAGGTCGATGCTGCCGACGTAGCCCTCTGCGGCGAGCCACTCTTCCAGTTTGCCGAGCGTCTCCTCGAACAGTTCGTTCTTGCCGGCCCAGAACATCGAGGTGCCCATCTCCCCGGTCGAGGGACCGATGTTTCCGGGGAACAGCTTCTTGTGCTCAAGTTGAAGTTGACGCGGTCGATGAACCGCTCGCCGTCGAAGAAGCCACAGACAGCGATCTCGACGCCCTCGACCTTGCGCTGGAGCTGGAACCCCTTCATCCGGTGGCCCCACGCCCTCTCGTAGGCGCGCAACACATCGACCACATCGCTGCCGTCGTCCTCGTTGCCGACGTAGAGCAGTCGCTTCACGTTCTGCACCTTGCCGAGCGGCTTGATGACGTACGCGGCGGGGTGTTCCTCGACGTGGTGAATCCCCGCCTCGAACGACTCGAAGACGTGGTGTTCGACGGTGTTGACGCCCTCGGATTCGAGCACGTCCATCGCGTAGCCGCGGTCTTCCTCCAGCCGGTCCGTGTTCTGTGTTCCACCGACGACGGCCTTCCCCTGCCCGCGCAGTTCCTGAGCGAGTTCACCCGTTCCGATGTCTGAGCCGACCCAGATGTCGTCGAAGATAATCACGTCGGCCCACTCCACTTCGCCGCGCCAGTCGTCCGTCTTCGGGACGAAGCCGTCGCCGATCTCTCTGTCGCTGTCGGCCTCGATGTAGTACTTCACGTCGTGGCCCTCTTCGTGGACTTGCCACGCGAGGTCGGTAATCAGTGTGGCGTCCGCGGAGACGAACAGGAACCGTTCGGTGCTCATGTGTCGGCTTCTCGTCCGGGGGATTTCAGGGTACCCGTCAGCCCGACTCGTCCAGCGTCGCCGCGGCGTACGCGAGCGCGAGCAGCGGCGCGACCACGGTGATACCGACAACGAGGGGCGTCGTGTAGGCGGGGAACGCGAGCGCGGCCAGCGTGAGCACCGCCGCGAGCTGGAAACTCCTGCCGAGCACGTCGTTCACGTACGTTCGACCCTCGGGCGTCGTCGGCCACGTCCCGTGTGCCGTGCCGTCGAACCGTACCATCGCCGTCCCGAGGACGGCGTACAAGCCGGCCAGCCCGACGGGGAGCGCCACGTCGACGGGAATCGGGGAGCCGAGATTCACGGCGACGACGTAGGCGTTCACGGCGACGATGAACACGACCGTCACCGCGACCACCGTCTCGTACAGCGCGTCCGTCACGTCGGCGTCGGGGTCGAGCCGCGGCACGACACGCATGAAGCCGTACGTTCCGGCGACGAGCGCGAGGCTGAACCCAACGAAGACGGGTTTGCTCATCGTCCTGTCCACCTCGTTCGCGAGGTTCCAGTGGGTGGCGAGTCGAGCCGGCAGTTGGGGATACACGGCTGCCAGTCCGAGCGCGGTCAGCAGGGTCGCGCCGACGCCGACACCGTCGACGCGACGGAGGGTCACGTCATCCCCTCCGTCCGCCACCGGTAGGCGATGAGTACGACAGCACCGGCAAACACCGGCGTGAGGAGCATCCACGTCGGATACCGGTAGCCGAGGTTCCACGCGTACACGTACAGTTGTGCGAGCGCGACCACGCTGCCGGCAAACAGCGCGCTCGCGCGCTTCATCGCCGGCGACTCGTAGCTTCTCGACAGTCCCGCGGGACCGTGTTGCATCAGGATGACGGCTCCGATACCGATTGCCGGGGCGAGCACCACCCCAACCGGCTTCGAGACGAAGGTGTTGGGGTCTCCGCCCCCGGAGAAGTGAATCGCCATCGAATCGGGGAGCCGGCCCCACAACGCGACACCCAGCAGTGCCGTCGCCGTGAGCAGTCCGTACACGACCCACTCGTAGCGTCGAACCATAGCCGTCTCTCGCCTCCCGACCGCGATAAAAGTGCCCTCGTCGCCGGCTACGGAATCGTCACCGTGTTCGTGAGCGTGCCGACGCCTTCCAGTCTTATCTCGACGGTGTCGCCGTCGGCGAGCGGGCCGACGCCCTCCGGCGTCCCGGTCGAGAGCACGTCGCCGGGTTCGAGGGTGACGTAGCTCGTGATGTCAGCGAGCAGTTCGGGGACGGAGAAGATGAAGTGTTCACGCGTGGCGTCCTGTCGAGTCTCGCCGTTGACGCGACACTGGATGCGTGCATCTGCGGGCACCTCGTCGGGCGTCGCGAGCACCGGCCCGAGGGGTGCGCTGTCGTCGAACGCCTTGCCGCGAACCCAGTTTTGCTCCTTCTGCTGGTCGTCTCGGTTGGACACGTCGTTCATGCAGGTGAAGCCGGCGATGTGGGCCATCGCCTCGCTCTCGTCGAGGTTAGTCGCGCGCTCGCCGATGACGACCGCGATTTCGGCCTCGTAGTCGAGCCGCTGTTTCCCGCTCGGAAGCGTCAGGTCGTCGCCGTCGCTCGCGACCGCGTTCGGCGGCTTCAGGAAGAAGAGCGGACGGTCGGGCACGTCGCTGCCCATCTCCTCGGCGTGGTCGGCGTAGTTGCGGCCGACACAGACGATTTTCGACGGTTCACACGGGGGGAGCGTCTCTACCTCCTCGCGGGAGAAGGTCGCCGTCGAGTCGAGCCGACTGGCCTGTTTCGGGAACGCAGTGACCTCGTCGCCGTCGAGTTCACCGAGTCGAACGTCGCCGTCGGGGTCGTGGAATCGAAGCTGTCGCATACCGGCGTATGCGAGAGCGGGAAGGTAGGCGTTCCGACAGAGGCATACGGTTGTCGCCACTTCCTCGCGTATGGTCGAACCACGACGCTCCGAGGAGGAGTTCTCGCCGTCGGGGTGGCTCGTCGGCGCACTCGTCGGCGCGCTCGCGCTCGCGGTCGCCGCCGTCCGAACCTTCCTGCTCGGGAGCCGCGGTCCCCTCGTCCTCGTCGTGCTCTTTCTCGCAGCGGGGCTTGCAATCCTCGGGGGCGTGCTCCTGCTCGAGCGACGCGAACGATAGAGCGAAGTGGGTCGCGCGAGCCACTCCGGTATGCAGCAACCCGACTTCAGCGTCGACGGCAAGCGCGTCCTCATCACGGGCGCATCACAGGGTATCGGCCAGTCCATCGCAGAGACGTTCGCCGCCGCGGGCGCGGACGTGGCGATCTGCTCGCGGTCGATGGACCGCGTCGGTCCCGTCGCCGACGACATCAACGACGCCGACGTGCCCGGCGAGGCCGTCGCCTTCGAGTGTGACGTGCGCGACCGCGACGACGTGGAGGCCTTCTTCGAGAACGCCGCCGACGAACTCGGCGGACTGGACGTGGTCATCAACAACGCCGGCGGCGAGTTCGTCGCCAACTTCGAGGACATCTCCGAGAACGGCTGGGACTCCGTCACCGACCTGAACCTCGGTGGCACCTACCGCTGTTGTAACGTCGCCGGAAAGTACCTCCGCAACGGCGACGGCGAGGGCGTCATCATCAACATGGCCTCGGTGAACGGCCAACACGCCGCTCCGGGCGAGAGCCACTACGGCGCGGCCAAGGCCGGTATCATCCGGCTGACCGAGACGCTCGCGACCGAGTGGTCCGACGACGGCGTCCGCGTCAACTGCATCGCGCCCGGGCTCATCCAGACCCCCGGCGTCGCCCAGACGCTCGGTATCGACGAGTCCGACATGCCCGACCGCGAGCAGACCCACCGCCGCATCGGCTACCCCGAGGAGATTGCAGACCTCGCCGTCTTCCTCTCCTCGCCCGCCGCCTCGTTCATCGCCGGCGAGACCTACACCGCGAAGGGGATTCCCCGACCGGGCAACTCGATGAGCAACGACCTCGGGCTGGATCGGTAACGCTCGAACAGGCGCGGTTCGCCCGTGGTGACTAGCCACGCGTCGCACAATCTGGCTGTTCGCCCGCTCGGCGCTGTGAGTGAGACTCCCGAGTGTCGGCGACTAACCGAGACACTGTTTCTTGGAAACCGCGCTGCCGCCACAGTGGGTTTCGACGCCGTCGTCTCCCAGACACCCGAGCCGACCGAGGCGACGACGCACCATCGCCCGCTCGTGGACGGTCCGGGAGCCGACTACGCCGACTTCCCCCGCGCGGTCGCGACCACCGACCGACTCGTGCGTGAACGCGACAGCGTGCTCGTCCACTGTCGCGCCGGCGTCTCGCGGAGTGCAGCCGTCGCGGCGACGGTGCTCGCCGCCCGCGAGGACCGGACGTTCCACGAGGCGTTCGGATTGGTTGCGGCCCGCAGACGGGTGGCCGTCGCGCACCCAGCGCTGTGTCTCCTCGGCGTCTGCTACCTGGCCGGTGAATAGGTGACCGAACCGGCGACAGGGCCAATCTGGTTGTTCGCCGTGAGCGGCTCTGGCGGGGGGACTGATATACTCCGTCTCTGTAGCCGTGCGTGATGCTTGAGAACACGGTACAGATTGTCTGCGGGGCGGGCGGTGGATTAGGCGAGGAGACGGCGGTCGCGATGGCCGACCACGGCGCGACGGTCGTGGTGAACGACCTCGGCGTGGCCGTCGACGGCGAGGGAACGGACCCCGAGCCGGCCGCATCGACGGTCGAACGAATCGAGGAGCGAGGCGGCGAGGCGATGGCCCACTTCGGTGACGTGAGCGACCTCGAATACACCGAACAGCTCGTCGCCGACACCGTCGATGCGTACGGAGCCGTCCACGGCGACATCAACTTCGCCGGTATCCTCCGGGACTCGATGGTGTTCAACATGGACGAAGCCGAGTGGGACGCCGTCGTCAACGTCCACCTGAAGGGCCACTTCTCGCTGGTCCGGGCCGTGTCGCGCCACTGGCGCGAGCGCTCGAAGGCCGAGGGCGGTTTCGACCGCCAGCGCTCGCTCACTTGCGTCTCCAGCGGGGTCGCCGCCGGCAACGCGGGCCAGTCGAACTACTCGGCGGCGAAGGCCGGCATCCTCGGACTGATGCGCACCGCGGCGCGAGAGCTCCACCAGTACGACGTGCGCGTCAATGCGATGTGGCCGACCGCACTCACCCGGATGACCGAGGACCTCCCTGACATGGAGGGGGTCGACGAGGACTCCATGGGGCCGCAGTTGGTGCCCGCCGTCCCGGTGTTTCTCGCCAGCGAGGCCGCGACGGACGTGAACGGCGTCACTCTCGCCATCGCGGGCGGGAACCTTTCTATCGTCTCGGACCCCGAACGCGAGCGAACCATCTCGAAGGACGTCGCCACGGAGGGTCGCTGGACGCCAGAAGAAATCGAAACCCGGTGGGATGAACTCACCGACGGGTTCGAGACGATGCGGATGGACCCCGGCTACTGACCCTCCGACTCCGAATCGAGTGGGTCCTCGATATCGCCCATGATTGCCTCCAGCGCGTCCGTCGCGGTGAGCAGGCCGACGACTTCGTCGCCGTCGACGACGAGCGCGAGTTCCTGCTGTTCGGCCTGGAACCGGTCGAACGCGTCGCTGATGGCCGTGCTCGCGGGCAGGGTCATCGACGGGGCCGCGATGTCGGCGAAGGGGACGCTCCCGTCTCTCAGCGCCTCGTAGTTGTCGATAATGGAGGGCGCGTAGACGACGCCCTCGAAGGAGTCGAGGCCACCGTTCACGAGTGGGAAACGGGTGTGTGGCGTATCTCGGATGCGCTCGAAGTTCTCCGCGGGTGAGGCCGTCGTCGAGAGCGACACGATGTCGGCCCGATCGACGAGGATATCGGAAATCGGTCGCTCGTCGGCGTCGAGTGCGCCAATAACCTCCTCGCGGCGCTCGCGCGTGAGTTCACCCTCCTCCAGCAGGTCGCTGAGTCGGGTTCGCAGCTGGGCACGCGACTCCAGTGCGTCTTCTTCGGTTTCGAGCCACGCGCCGGTCATCTCCACGCCGAACAGCTTCAGCGTCCATTTCGCGACGGCGTCGCCGAGCGTGATAATCGGCGAAATGAGCACGTAAAACCAGTGCAGCGGCCGTGCGCCCCACCGGCAGACGAACCGCGACCGCTCGACCCCGAGATACGTCGGGGTCTGCTCGCCGTGGGTCAGGTGGACGAGGTTGATGATGAAGTAGCCGATGAGCGCGCCCGCGCCGATGGTCGCCAGTCTGCTCCCGGCGAACAGCGGCTCGAAGAGGGCGGCGAGTGCCGGCTCGGCGACGATACCGACCGCGATCGAGGAGGCCGTAATCCCGACCTGGCAGGTGGTGAGATACAGCTCCAGCTCCTGTGTCATCTCCCACGCCCGTTCGAGGGCGGCGCTCCCGTCGACGAACTCCTCTTCGCTGAACTGTCGTGCACGCGTCAGCGCGAACTCGATGGCGACAAAAAACCCGTTCAGCAGGATTAGTCCGACACCCGCGGCCAGTCGTATCCCGATCTCTGTCGCATTCATTCTGCCGGCGATTCTCCCGGGAGCAACTAATGAGCTTGCCCTTGCTACAGCCCAAACAGCCCCTCGCGTGACTCATACGACAGCGCGACCACGCGTCCGTCGCCGTACCGGGCGAGAACCTCCGCCGCGCCGTCGTCATCGAGATCAGCCACTGTTGGGAAGGTCCACAGCGGGACCGGTCGTTCATACAGCGCCAACTGTGTGCCCGTCTCGGTTCCGAGCACTGCGACAGTGCCATCGTTCAGCGCTGTGACCACTTCGTGGTCGCCGTCACCGTCCACGTCACCGAGCACCGGTGGCGGAACAATCGTGTCGTCGTCGTCGGTCAGTGCGGTCGTCCACTCTGTCTCACCGGTTTGGGCGTCGAGCGCGACCACCTCGCCGCCGAGCCGGCCCACGTACAGCTCGACGCGCCCGTCGCCGTCACTATCCGTCGCCGTCCGGATGCGCGCGTCGGTGAACTCGCGCTCCCAGTCGAGTGCTCCCGTCCGCCCGTCGTACGCGCGGACGCCGTCGGTGTCGGCGGTAAACAGCTCCATCGCGGGGTCGTCGTCGGTCTGTGCAGTCACGGTGTAGGTCGCCCCACCCTCGCGCTGCCACTCGATAGCACCGGTTGCCGACAACAGCACCGGTCCGCTGTTGCTGCCGAGCAGTATCTCGCTATTGCCGTCGGCGTCGTAATCTGCGACGGTCGGCGACTGCCAGACGGTCGTTCGCTCCCATCCCGTCTCGTTCAGCGACTGCCGCCACGCTACCGTGCCGTTCCCGTGGACTGCGACGACCTCCCCGCCGATATCGCTGGTGACAACCTCCGGTCCGGGACCGAGCGGCAGGTCGGCAATCGTCGGTCGCCCGTAGCCGAAGGTGTCCAGCGGGACGCGCCACTGTTCGTTCCCCTCGTCTGTTTCGTAGGCGATGAGCGCGTTCTCCGTCGTTGCGATGAGTGCCTCCATCTCCCCGTCGCGGTCGATATCGCCGATAGCCGGCTCCGTCAACGCGTGCGTCACGCAGTCGTCGGGGGGCATCTCTGTTTGCCACAACGTGGTGCCGTCATCCGGTGCGAGCCGAACCAGCGAACAGGAGGTGCGCGTCATCGCCACCTCGTCGCGTGGCACCTCGGCGACAGGCGCGAGCACCACGTCGATATCCGGACCGACCCCGACGGCGTGGTGGTTCACGGAGTTCTCCCGCGGCGTATCGCTCACCCACTCGCTCGTGAGCTGCCCGCTCGGTCCGGCGACCAGCCCGAACAGCACGAGTGCCCCAAGCACAGCACAGATGGCAAGCACCGCCACCGTCGTTCGGCGTCGCATAGCTCGGGTAGGTGACCGTGGATAAAGACCTCTCTGCTCTGTGCTTCGACGGTCGAACCACGAGCGTTTTTCACCACCATCTCCTACCCGAGGTATGTCTCGCCGTCGGGAGCTATCGATGCTCGCCACGGCTCTCGTGGCCACTCCCTTCTTCGTCGGTGTCGCCAGCGCACACGATATCGGCAGTTCGCGGTTCGACGCACCGATACCTCTGTCGCTCTTGTTCGTCGGCGCGGCTGGCACGGTCGGGCTGACGGCGCTGTGGCTCGCGATTACCGACGATACGCCGAGTGAAGGTAACGGCTGGACCGTCACCACGATCGATTCGCGCACGTCCCGACGCATCGCTACCGTTGTGCGGGTCGGCTTCGGACTCGCTGTCACGGGAGCGCTCGTCGCCGGCTACACCGGTCGACAGGTCGCTGCCGAGAATCTCGCCACCGTGTTCACGTGGCCGGTGTGGTTCCGCGGTGTCGGCTTGTTTGCCGTCCTCGTCGGGTCGCCGTGGCGAGTGCTCTCGCCGTGGCGTGCGGTCTATGATGGACTGTGTCGGCTGGAGGGGAGGGAACTTGCCGCACAAACCTATCCCGAACGGCTCGGCTCGTGGCCCGCGGTCGTCGGTTTTCTCCTGCTTGTCGGACTCGTGGAGAACGCAACGATTATTCCGCGCTCGCCGGCGCTCACGAGCGTTATTATCGCGCTGTACGCGCTCGCGATGGTCGCTGGTGGTGTCCTGTTCGGTCCGACGTGGTTCGACCGTGCCGACCCACTCGGCGTGTTCTACCAGCTGCTTGGTCGGGTGGCTCCGGTCTCGACTGTACGCACCGACTCGGGGTCGCTCGTCGTCTCACTTCGTCCACCGTGGCAGGGGACCACGCGACCGTTTGAACACCCGTCGCTCGTCGTCTTCGTCGTCGCAACCGTCTTCACCGTCAGCTTCGACGGCTTCACGAACACCCGCTCGTACCAGACGCTCCTGTTCGACGCCCGCGAACTGCTCGGACTCGGCCCCTCAACCGGCATCCTGCTGTACGTGATTGGCCTCGTCGGCTTCGTCGGACTCTTTTTTGCCGTCGCTCGTCTCGGTGACGCTCTCGGTCTCGGTGACGGTGTTGGTACGTCGCGGGGACCGACGTTGGCGCTTGCACCGACCGTCCTTCCCATCGCTGCGGCGTACGACGTGGCGCACAACTACCCGTACGTCATCGAGAACCTCACACGGCTGCTTGAACTCACCACCGGGGTTGCGGTTTCGCCACTTAGCTGGCTGTCGCTCCCGGTGTTCTGGGGGTCGCAGGTGATACTCGTCACCGTCGGTCACGTCGTCGCGGTCGTCGCCGCACACCGAGTCGCGATGGGTCGGTACCCGACGCCGAAAGCCGCCCAGCGCGGTCACTTCCCGTTGGTCGTGTTGATGGTCGGCTACACCGTGTTGTCGCTGTGGATAATCTCCCGGCCGGTCGTCGGGTAGCTCAGACGCTCGGGACGGTCATCACGGGCATCGAGACGGCGCGGCGCACGTCGCCCATCGTCGCGCGACCCGAGAAGATCCGACCGAGTCGACCGCGGGACGGCTCGCCGGCGACGACGATGTCGGCCTCGTTCCCCTCGGCGTACAGCCCGATCTCCTCGGCGGGCGACCCGTAGCGGAGTCGCTTTTCGGCCTCGACGCCCGACTCGGCGGCGATTTCGCCGGCGGTATCGAGTGCGCGCTCCGCGCTCGCCTCGCGGCGCTCGACGGCCGCGTCCCAGTTGTCCACCGACGACCACATCCGGACGACCGAGAGCACGTCGAGGGTCGCGTCGTGGGCCGCAGCGAGTGCGACTGCCGTCTCGGCGACGGTTTCGTCCGTCTCTTCGTCGACGGCGAGGACGATACGGTCGAACACACCAGGGGCGGACGGTCCCGGCACCGACTCCTGTGGCGAATCACCGGACGACTGCTGAAAGACGCTCATACTACGTGGAAAGGCCGGATACGGTATAGGGATGGCCAGAAACCGATTCACGCGGAGTCGTGGTTTCACCCCCGCCGTAGCGCACACGGCGCGGCGGTGTTTCACGCCGTGAAAGTCGACCGCATCATCTATGTCGGGTGAAAGCGCATACCGGGGTATGACGGAGCCGCTCGAAGCAATCGAGTTCCTCGCGCGCTCGCCAAATCGCGTGGCGGTGTTGCGCGCCGTCGCCGACGAGCCACACTCGCGGCGCGCCCTCCGGGAGGAGACGGCGGCCTCACAGCCGACGCTCACCCGGATTCTCCGGGACTTCGAGGAGAACGACTGGATTCGCCGGACCGACGAAGGGTACACCGCGACGCCGCTCGGTGGACTGCTCGCCGACGGCTTCGCCGACCTCCTCACCGTCGTGGAGACGGAACAACACCTCCGAGACGTCGCGCCGTGGCTCCCGACCGACGAGCTCGATATCGGCCTGACCGCGCTCCACGACGCGATGATTACGCGCCCGACGACGACCGACCCGAGCGGCCCGCTGAAGCGCGCCCTCGAACTCACCGACGACGCCCGCGACCACCGCATCCTCTCGTACGCGCTCAACCGCGACATGGTCGAACGGCTCCACGCGGCGACCGTCAAGGGAACCCAGCAGTTCGAGGCCGTCGTGACCGACGCGACAATCGAGCCTTTGCGAGACGCCCCCGCGCTGTGGACGCAGTTTCGCGCCGTCGCCGACAGCGACACCGTGACTATCAGGGTGGCCGACCAGCCCGTCTCCTTCGCGATGGGCGTCGCCGACGACACCGTCTACTTCCTGTTGCGCGACGACGGCGAGGTGTTGCGCGCGCTGGTCGAGAGCGACGACGAGCGCGTCCTGAGATGGGCACACGACACCTTCGAGCGCTACTGGGAGACGGCGTCGCCACTCGACGTGTGAAAATACGAGAGAACGCGTCTGTCTACTCCTCGTCGATCATCGAGCCGAACACCGCCTCGGCGTCCGACGGCACGTCGAAGTCGTGGTAGTGTTCGCCCTTCTCCTTCGTGAGGATGTTGAGCGCGGCCGCAGCGCCGTCGCCGGCCGAGATGACCGCCTGCCACTCCTCGGCGCGGACCATTCCGCCCGTGGCGTAGACATCCTCGACTGAGGTCTCCATCGTCACGTCCACGTCGACGATCTCCTCGTCGGTGAAGGCACACTCGAGCCCCTCGGCGAGGTCGCGGTTCGCGCCCGTCGCGAGCACGACGTAGCTAGCGTCGTGGCTGTCCTCCTCGGTCGTGACCTCGAACCCGTCGTCGGTCGCGGCCACGTCGGTTACCTCGACGCCCTGGTTTCGGTCGACGCCGAAGTCGTCAACCTGCTCGCGCATCGTGTCGAGTAGGTTCGAGCCGTCGACGGAGCCGATCCCCGGATAGTTGAACAGGTGCGCCTTGTGCATCCACGTGCCGTCGGTGTCGAAGACCGTCGTCTCCAGGCCGTTCTTCGCTGTAAACAGTGCCGCGCTCAGACCGGCGGGACCGCCGCCGATGACAACTACTTCGGTCATACGCGTACAACGCGCGTCGAGTCAAAAAGCGTAGCGTGGGTCGTTACCGCACACTCAGTCATCGCTTGTCGCGCCCTCGGCGAGATACGCCGCAATCGCGTCGTCATCGACGGCATCGAGCACGGCGTCGGTGTCGAGTCGCTGTTCGACCTCGTCGCCGGTCGCCTCCCGCGCGAGGTCGACGTTGCCACTGATGACGTTCGCGGTGTTGAGGACCTCGTGGCGGAGCAGTCCGTTGACGTAGGTGAGATACTCCCGCTGTTGTTCGGTCGCCTCGGCCCGAATCGACGCCCGTTCGCTGTCGAGTGCCCGCTCGACGCTGCGGGCGTTCAGGAAGCCGACGACGAAGCCGCCGCCTGCCCCCAGCGAAATCCCCCACCGGACCGACCCGACCAGCGCCCAGATGACGTCCGGAAGGAAGGTAACGCCAGTGAGGAACGAAAACACACCGAACAGGGCCCCGAATCCGCCGGTCAACAGCGCGATCTGCGCGTAGTAGTCGGGTGTGACGACGGTCGACGGTAGTCGGTAGCCGCCGACGAGCAGTGCCAGACACGCGGGGACGCTCATTGCCAGCCCGAGGACGAACGTCGGTTCGATGAGCCGAGCGATACCGACCCAAAACACGATTTCCGCGGCCGTCACGAGGAGCAGCCCACCGCCGAGACCGACCAGTCCCGCCCGTATCCACCGACCCCCGCCTCGGTCACTGGTCTCCTTCACTGCACTCAGTGCTCGTCGGTCGAAGAATAGAGCTTTCGACGGGACCAGGTGGTCACGCGCTTGCGACGGCGACCCGGGGGGCTTAGACGGACTTCGCCATCCGGCGGTGCGGGATGCCGGCGTCCTCGAACGGCTCGTCGTCCTGTATCTCGTAGTCGCGTGCCTCGTAGAAGCCGACGACGGGGACCTGCGCGTCGAGGACGAGCCGGTCGTACCCTTCTTCGTTCGCGTACGACTCGACGGCGTCCATCACGGCGTGACCGTACCCCTCACCGCGTGCATCGGCGAGAACGGCAACGCGCTCAACCTTGAGACCGTCCTCGTACTCGCGGGTGCGCGCGACGGCGACGGGGTCGGGGTCGGAGACGAGAAAGTGGGTCGCGGCGGGGTCCCTTCCGTCCACCTCGCGGTCCATCGGCACGTCCTGTTCGTCCACGAACACCCGTGTCCGGATGTCGAGCGCGTCGTCGAAGGCGGGGTCGTCGTGTGCGAAGACGGCAGTCTCCATACCGACGGATGCAGGCTCGGCGGTTACTGTGTGTCGGTTCTCACTGCTCTTCGATGCTGGCGTCGACGGCGTTGTTCCGCACCGATTCGATACCCTGTTTGGCCTTCTGTTTCGAGGCGTACCCCTCGCCGGAGTCGGCGATGATGTTGCCGTTACTGTGGCGGAGCCGCCAGCGATACTTCCCTTCCTTGTCCTCGTACAGCTCAAAGGTGGCTGACATCATCGACTCTGGTCGGCCCGGATTCATAACAGTTAGTGACAATTCACACGCTCAGGAGAGCCGATTGCCCCACAGCTCACCCTCGGCGTAGGTGTCGCCGCGGTCACACAGCGGTACGACGACGGTGTCAGCGCCGTCGAGTACGCCCTCGCGGGCGAGTTCTCGCACGCACGCGACCGCGCCGCCGCTCGTCGGCCCGACGAGAAAGTCCCCGTCGACACGAAGGGTCGCCCGAATCGTCTCCCCATCGTGTTGGCCCGCATCGACGATGGTCGGGTCGGTGTCGGCGTGTCGGACCGCGAGCTCGCGCGCGGCGACGCGGGCCGGCTCCGTCGCGAGATACCGCTTCTCGTCCAGGACGGACTCGTCGTAGGTGTCGGGGTGGTAGCCGCCCTCGCGCATATATTTCAGCCCGTGGAGTCCGTGGGGTTCGGTCGCGGGTTCGAAGCCGACGACGCGTACGTCTGGGTTGCGCTCGTGGAGCGTACGACCGACACCGGTGACCGTTCCGCCCGTCCCTGCGCCGGCGACGAAGGCCGTCACCGCGCCGTCGGTCTGGTGCCAGATCTCGCGGCCCGTCTGCTCGTGAGCGCTGGGATTCGTCGCGTTCTCATACTGGCCGGCATGCCAGTAGCCCGGCTCGCTCGCTAATTCCGTCACGCGGTCGAGCAGAGCATCGTACCCCTCCGCGGCCGGAACTTCGTGGAGGGTCGCACCAGCGGCCTCCAGTGCGGCGCGTTTCCCGCTCCCGAGGTCGTCGGGGACGACGAACGCCGTCTCGTAGCCGCGGGCCGCACCGATACGGGCAAGCGCGCGAGCCGTGTTTCCCGACGACGCCTCCAGTATCGTTTTTCCCGGGAGGTGGTCCGCTTCCTCGGCGACGTCGAGCATCGCGACGGCGATACGCGCCTTGATCGAGCCGCCCCCGTGACCGACCCCCGGCAGATTCAGCCACTCCACCTTTCCGAACACCGTCGGGGCGACGCCGGCGTCGAGTTCCACGAGCGGCGTCTCGCCGACAGTCGATTCGTCGATTGCCATATCGAACGGCCGCGGGTCGCGGCCAAAACGGTGGGGGTGTCCCCTCGACCGGCTGAATTTTGGGGGAAATTGGGAGAGTCTTCGCCCCGAAGTTCATCCTTCGAGGGGGTCGCTCTCTCTAAGGTTACTACTCTTAGGTATCTACTCTCTGTGGCAACTCGCTCTTAGAACTCGTGTTTAAACTCGATGACCCCCCGGAGTACAGTACGCTCTCTTAGAACACGTTGGTTGAAGGGTGAGTTTACGCTCTCTATTAGAACACGAGAGTCCCGAAAACGTCGCTTTTAGAAGTTTTATTCAAAGAATTGAAATTCACGGTTAATCCCCCTCGGAGCGTAGGATGGGTATGGAACTCACGCCGAGAGAAGCGGCCTTTCTGCTTGACGAGATGAGCGAGATAGAAAACGACGAAACGAGGTACCCGTCGGCTCGAACCGAAGCGAGGCGGCTCCGCGAGAAGGCGGAGGCCGCGCTCACGGAGTAATCAAAAACGCGCGCTCGGACCCTCCCGAGCAGTTACTATCCACGGCGACGTTCAACTGAAGCGGTAGCGCGGAGTCCCCTTCCTCAAGGAGCGACCAAAGGGAGCGAGTAGGGAGGGGAGGAGCGCGTTCGCATGGGTTACAAACCCGTTCATATAAGTACCCGCA
>NZ_QJOW01000004.1 GCF_009184545.1 Halosegnis rubeus | reverse complement strand
GTGGGCCTGCAATAGAACAGTGTACGAACAGGTGATGACGGCGCTGTATCCCCGCCCTACTGCGCTACTCGGGCTTTGCCCTGCGTTGCTCCTTGAGGACGGGGGCTTAGCGCCTGTATTCTGCTAAGCGAACGTGCTAAACCGCCGGCTTCCCCAGCCGTGGTATGGAGCCGAGCGCGGTGGCCGACGCAGCGAGCGTCAGGGCGACGTACGACCGCATCGCGGACCACTTCTCACAGACCCGCGCCCAGCCGTGGCCGCAGATTCCGGCGTTTCTCGACGGCCGGTCGGGAGCCGTCGGCGTCGCGCTCGGCTGCGGTAACGGTCGCCACGTGGAACTGCTCGCCGACTGCTGTGGCCGTGCGGTCGGACTGGACCTCTCGCGAGAGCTGCTCGGGCTGGCGGTCGAGCGGGCGACCGACTACGACGCAGACTGGGTACAGGGGAGCGTCGACCGACTGCCAATCGCGACCGACAGCGTCGATATCGGCGTCTACATCGCCACCCTCCATCACCTCGACGCGCGGGAGACGCGGCGGGCAAGCCTGGACGAGCTCGCACGCGTGCTCGCTCCCGGCGGTCGGGCGCTCGTGAGCGTGTGGTCGACGACCCACTCGACGTTCGACGAGACGGACGGGTTCGACACGGTGGTCGACTGGACGCTGCCGGGCGGCGAGACGGTCCCCCGGTACTACCATATCTACGACCCCGACGAGTTCGAGAGTGACCTCGCGGCGAGCGGTCTCGCGGTCGAACGAACGTTCACCGAGGACGGCAACTGCTTTGCCGTTGTCGGGTGTGAAGGGAAACGCACATAGGGGTAGACGCGGTACGCTGAGGTGAGTGTGTGAACGGACGGTCTCCGGCCGTCGGTTCACGACACATGTGTCGACGTGCGTGTCGACCAGCGCACGACCACGACACAATCACGCCGCGGTACTGGTCGCCACATCCACGCGAGACGACCGGTGCCACGAACACGACGAGAGTGCCAGTGGTGAGCAATCCCGCAGGGATTGCGAACGACGGCACGAGTAAACGCAATGAACGAGTGCCGGTGGTCTAATGGTATGACTTTGGCCTTCCAAGCCAACGATCCGGGTTCAATTCCCGGCCGGCACATGGCCTTCTCGACTCATGAGCGCACTTGCCGAGGTACCGTCCCCGTGTCCGGCGTACACGCGGCAGCGTCGAGCGAACCCTCGTCCGGAGGGTGACCGTGGTCGCGACCCATGAGCACAATCCGCCCGACAACCGGCGTCGACCACGAATGTTCTCCAAGCGCTCGCTGCGGGCGACTCGCCGGGCGAAACGAACCGATAGCCACGGTCTTCATAAGGAGTGCCCGAGTAGGGTGTCACAACATGGGTGTGGATGAGACGACGGTGTTGCTCGTCGAAGACGAGGAGGCGCTTCTCGATATCTACTCCCGCTGGCTCACCTGGCAGTTCGACGTGAAGACTGCATCGAGCGGCTCGCAGGCCCTCGACATCCTCGACGAGACGGTCGATGTCGTTCTCTTGGACCGGCTGATGCCCGAGATGACCGGCGACGAAGTGTTGTCGGAGATTCGCAATCGATCGAACGACTGTCGGGTGGCGATGGTGACTGCCGTCGAGCCGGACTTCGACATCATCGGGATGGGGTTCGACGAGTACCTCACGAAGCCGATCGAGCGCGAGACGCTCACCGAGACCGTAATGGAGCTCGCACAGCGCGAGAACGTCGCTGACATGAGCCGGCGGCTGTACGCGTTGACCCGCAAGCAGTCGCTGCTCCAGTCGAGCAAATCGGAGTCCGAACTCGCCGCCAGCGACGAGTACGCATCGCTCACAGACGAAATCGAGATGCTCAGGTCACAGCTGGACGAGTCACTCGCCGAAATCGGCGACACCGAGATGGTCGCGATGGTCCGCGACCTCGAAGACGACCCCGAAGCGGACGAAACGGAGGAGGATACCCAATGAGCTACGACGTGAGCGGCTTCGGCGAAGTCACCTTCTCGGAAGGGACAAGCGTGCTCGTCTCGGGTGACGCCTCACAGGCTCGCGAGCGCGTCTACGACGCCGTCGCCGAGGGGTTGGCTGACGGCGAGGCAGCCGTGTTCATCAGCACGAACGAGTCTCCCCGGCGGATTCTGGACGCGCTGGGTGACCGAATCGACATCCCGGCAGAGCGGTTCGCCATCGTCGACGTGTCCGGCGACGGCGACGACGGCGAAATCGACGGCGTCTCGGTGCGCGCGGTCGGTTCCCCCGGCGACCTGACCGGGATGAGTCTCGCTTTCGCAAAGCAGCTCCAGTTGCTCGAAGAGCGGGGCGCGGCGACGGAGGCGCGTGTCGTCATCGACTCCGTTTCCACGCTGTTGATGTACGCCGACGTACAGACGGTGTTCCGGTTCCTCCACGTGTTCACGAGCCGGCTCGATTCGGCCGGCCTGTTCGGCATCTTCACGCTCCAGCCGGGGATGCACGATGAGCAGGAGACGAACACGATTCGCACGCTGTTCGACAGCCAGGCGACCATCGAACAAGAGGACATCGCGTTGCGCGGTAGCGGCTACAGCTAATCGCCGACGGTCGGTTCTGGGCTCGGGCTTGTCGTTTCGTACACGACGAGGAACACCGCCGTCGCGGCGACGATGAGTGTCGCCGCCAGCCCGAAGGCGAACCCGACGCTCGCAGCGTCCCAGACGTATCCCACGGTGACCGGCCCGATGACTTGGCCGACCTTCCACGCCACGGAGCGCAGCGAGAAGGCTCCGCCGACGGCGTCGAACTTCTCGCCTTCCTCGACGAACATCGCCATGCTCGCCGGGAGCCGAATCGAGTCCGCGATCCCACACACCATGTAGGCTCCCGAGAGGACGAAGAACGCCGGCGGGAGGTCGATACCTCCCGTGGGGGCGTTCGCGACATCGGGGAGCGTCAGCGTCACGCTCGGAACGACACCGCGGGCGAAGCCGGCGAGCGGAATGAGGAGCGCGCCGGCGGCGTACAACATCGCCCCCGTCGCGATGAACAGGTGTTTGTTCCCCCACTGGTCGGTGAGGTTCCCGACGTACCCCTGCGTAAGAGCCTTGGTCAGCTTTCCGCCGGCGAGGAGCCCTCCGACGACGAAGGGGTTCATCCCGAACTCCGTGTGCGCGTAGATGGGGAGGAAGGTGATGACGGCCATCTTTCCGAAGGAGAGTCCGAACCGGAAGCCGACGAGCGCGCGCACGGTCGGCAGCGAGAGCAGCGATTCGAGCGTCTCGCGCCCGGTGGCTTCCTCGGCGTCCTTCTTCCCGCCGGGGTTGTCACGCAGCACGGCGTAGACGAGGACGCCGGCCCCGAGGGTAACCCCGGCAAGCACGCTGTAGGCGGCGGTGAACCCGAAGACGGCGAGTATCGCACCGCCGACGAGGTCACCGAACAGTGAGGAGAAGGCTCCGACCTGATTGTAGGTACCGAGCCACAGGCCCTGTTCGTCCTCGCCGGAGATTTCACCGATGACGGTCGAGCCGGTGAGCCAGAGGATACTCGCCGCGACGCCCTGGAAGACGCGCATTACGATGACGCCGGCCACGTTCGAGATGGCCATGAAGCCAAAGAAGACGGCGACGTTCAACCCGAGTCCGAAGAGGAGCCACCGTTTTGCGTTGCCGGTGTCGATAGCCCGTCCCAGGGGTAAGACGATGATGAGTTGGACGAGCGCGAACGCCGTCCCGAACAGCCCTTCGACCGTTGAGCTAACGTCGAAGATTCCGGCATACAGCGCGAGCGCGATTGCGACCGTCGAGTACGCCTGTGCGCGGGCGAAGGCGGTCCCCGACATCGCCAGAAACTCCGGATCTCTGAAGACGCGAAGCGACGAGCCCACTGTCGAAACCGACACACGGCAACCACAAAAGACTCGCTGACTCTCAGAGCTCGATGCGCTCGACCAACTGGTCGTCGCCGTCGCCGTCATGGGAGTTGAGCGCGACGACACGGACGTGTGATTCGAGTCCCGAGTCTCGCAGCTTCGCCGTCAGGAGTTCGTCGACCTGATACACGCCGGCAGCGTTCCTCATCTCGATTTCGACGACGACCCGGTCGTCGTCGCTGGTCAGGGCCACTCCCTCAATCGCCTGTGAGGAGAGCGTGTTGATGCCGCGTCCGCCACGCTCGTACGGAATCCGCGAGCGTCCCCGCTCCATGTCGAGTGCGTCGGCCACGCGAACGACGCCGGCTTCGAGTGTGAGCGGTGTCTCCTCGGTGTGGTGACAGAGGATGGCGTGGAGAATCTCGCCGGTCAGCTTCACGCGCTCCGTCGTGTCGTAGAAGGCGGGGAGAAACCGTTCGAGGATGTCCGCCGCGAGCGGAATCGAGTAGTACGGGTGGTCGTCGCGGTGGACGACGTGACCGATGTCGTGGAGGGTCGCCGCCAGCGCGACGACGACGGCTTCGTCGGCTTCGTCGAGCCCCTGCTCGCGCGCGCCGTTGAACTCAACGTCGTGTTCCTTGAGCAAATCGTACAGACACAGCGCGCGGTCGCGGACGATTTCGATGTGCTTCGCGCCGTGGTCGTTGTACCCCTTCCGCTGGACGGGGTTGACGTTCTGTGCCTCGAGATACGCCTGTATCTCCTCGTCGGCCGCGATTGCATCGAGCACGCCGTTCAGCCGCTCGTCGGGGAACGCGTGGGCGGCCGTCGGGTCGTATCGCCGTGTGTCGTCGTCGAGTCGGCTCACAGTGTGGGGAGCCGTGCGACGGCGAAAAGGGTTCGGCCCCGTCGGCAAAAGAACTACAACTCCACCCTCGAATCCGTCGGTATACCATGCTCGAACTCGTCCCCGCACAACTCGGCATCCCCGCCGGGCCGGAACTGCTCATCGTCCTCGCCGTCGCCGTGCTCCTGTTCGGTGCGAACAAGATTCCGAAGCTCGCTCGCTCCTCTGGGGAGGCGATGGGCGAGTTCCAGAAAGGGCGTGAGGACGTCCAACAGGAACTCGACGAGATGCGCGCGGACGGTGACGAGGCGACCGAGCCGGCGACAGAGACCGCAGACTAACCGTCCGGCTTTCCGAATATCTCCCGGCTGCGAGCGTCGCGGCGGCATCTGTCGGCTCCACGGCGAGGAAAAAGCATATAGTTGCAAGGGAGTACCTTCAGACATAGATGTTCGAGACACTTGTTCCAGCACAGTTCGGGATTCCTGCCGGTCCGGAGCTGTTGATAATCCTCGGTATCGCGGTGCTCCTGTTCGGTGCAAACAAGATTCCGAAGCTCGCTCGTTCGACGGGCGAGGCGATGGGTGAGTTCCAGAAGGGCCGTGAAGAGGTCGAGCAGGAACTCCAGGAGATGCGGGAAAGCGGCGCGAGCCAAGAGGAGATCGAGGAGACGCGCGAGGAGTACGCCGAGGACGAGGACGTGGAGTTCGACGAGTCGACGGAGAATAACTGAGCGGTTTCCTTGTTCACAATCGTTTTGCCCTGGAGTGGCGACGCTCCAGTGGGGACGCGTGGCCTAGTGGACCAAGGCGAGCGGTTCCTAACCTCTAGATCGCGGGTTCGAATCCCGCCGCGTCCGCTCCTCACTCCGTTCGTCGCGGCCGCGGCGTAGCTCGCAAACGCTTCGCGTTTGCTCACTCCCGCCGCGTCTGTCTTCCGCCGAGCGTAGCGATGCGTGAAAACGTCACCAAGGGATTCGAATCAGGGAAGTCACGCGCAGCGAAGCGAGCACGTCTGACCGTGGTTCGAATCCCGCCGCGCCCGCTCCTCACTTCGTTCGTCGCGGCCGCGGCGTAGCTCGCAGCGTCTGCGACGCTGCTCACTCCCGCCGCGTCCGTTTTTATCGGACCTCTCTGAGTTCGGGACAGCGTTTTCTGGCTCGCTCACTTGAATTATGGTAATGAGTACCGATGACACGCGCGGTGAGGACCCGGTCGCCGCCGCGCTGACGGAGGGGTCGGCGTACGAACGGCTCCGCGTCCAGCGCGTCTCAGTGTTCCCGTGGTCGCTGGGAGAGAAGCTCCAATGGCTCGGCGTGGTGTTGCTCGCGTTCGGCGTCGCCGTCGGTGCGTTCGCGTTCGTCACACCGAACGGAACGACCGTACCGGTCGACCCCGGAACGGTGCCGACCTACACGAGTATGGTCGCGCTCATCGCGCTGGCGACGCTCGGGTTAGTCGCACTCGTGTTGTCGATACTCGGCGTCGTCAGGGAACGCGACGAGCCGCTCTCGGACGAGCGCGCGGAGACGATTCTCGTCGTTGAGGAGCTGTGTGCGCTGACCGGCTTCGTCACCGGCGGGACGACTGCGGCCATCGCCGTCACTTTCTGTCTCGTTCCCTTCACCGGTCCCGAGGCTGTCACGTGGCTCGCGACGACGCTCGAGCGGTCACCGTATGCCGCCATCGAGACGGTCTACCCCATCGTCCCGACGACGCTCGCGACGGTCGCACTCCTGTTGGGAGCCGTCTGTCTGCTCGCCGGGCGACGGTGGCAGACTCAGTGAACCGGTTCGTACCCCGGGCGGAGCCGGTCGGCGATCGTCGGGAACAGCGCTTCCGTCGCCGGCTCCGTCGTCGTGAGTTCGTAGTTCCGGCCGTCACGCGCTGCGAGACCGGCGTCTTCGAGGTGGTTCAGGTGGGCGAACGCCTCGCCCGGCCCGTGGAGGATGTGAATTGCGTGGAGCGTCCCGAACAGTTCCGCAGAGACCTCCCACGGCGTCGCGGGACCGTCGGCGAGCACGTCGACCACTCGGTCGGTTCGCTCGCGGTGGTGGTCAATGATGTCGGCCGCGCGGCCGGTCGGGTCGACGACCGCTCCGCGGTGGCCGGGCCACGCCCGCTCGTACTCGCCGTCGATGATTCGAACGAGAGTGTCGAGATACGCGGCGAGCGGTTCGGTGACGCGCACGTCCGCCCCGCCGACGTTCGGGGTGTAGTAGGGGAGCAGCGCGTCGCCCGAAAACAGCTCTCGGCCGTCGCGACCATCGAAGGCGAAGCCGCAGAGCCCGACAGTGTGGCCCGGCAGGTGGACGGCTTCGAGTTCCACGCTCCCGATGTCGAATCGGTCGCCGTCGGTGAACGTCTCGACAGTCGGGCGCGCGTAGGCGGCCGCGCTCGCGTCGATGAACTCCGCCAGCTCCGTCTGTTTCTGTGGCGGCATCCCCCACGCGGTGAGCGTGTCACGAAAGGCCGGGTCGTCCATGTCCTGTGTCGCCTCCGAGCCGTCGACGAGGGGCGCGTCGTCGACGTGCACGTGAACCGAACAGCCGCTCGCCGCCTGAATATCGGCCGCGAGTCCGGCGTGGTCGCCGTGCCAGTGAGTGAGGAGAATCCGGTCGATATCGGCAAACTCGATGCCGATGTCGGCGAGTCCGCGTTCGAGTTCGCTGCGCGTCTCATCGGTGGGGAAGCCGGTGTCGATGAGGGTGAGTTCGGCGTCGTCTTCCAGCCCGAGGACGTAACAGTTGTTCAGCCCCTCGAAGGCGGCGTTGCCGAGTCGGACCGTTTCCATCTCGAAGGGAAGCGTCCGTTTCCCACCCGACACGGAGGGGAGAATCGTCACCTTGTCGCCGTCGTCGAGTGCGGTCCCCGCTCCGCCACTGGTAGCGACGCGCTCGCCGTTGACGTGGACGGCGATATGCGGGCGAATCTCGCTGTCGCCGTTGCGGACGAGCGGGGCGACCCGTTCGTCCCCGTTGTCGAGTGCGTCCAACAGGTCTCCGATCGTCGCTCCAGAGTCCAGAGCGACCGTCGCGGCCTTGTCCCCGTAGGCGTCCCGGACGGTGCCGTGAAGCTCGCACGTAATCTGCATACACGGGCTTCACCGGAGAGTGTCAAGAGTGTTCCCGTGGACAACGCCTTTGATGTCTCCCGATGTGAACACGCCAATGGCGCTACACGACGCGAGCGGCGACGACATCGGCCCGTTCGACGACTACGACTACCCGGTCGAGCGCGTCTCCGTCGGCGACCCCGAGATGGCCTACGTCGACGTCGGCGAGGGGGAAGAGACGTTCCTGTGTCTCCACGGCGAACCGACGTGGGGGTATCTCTACCGGAAGCTGATACCCGGCCTCGCCGAGCGGGGTCGCGTCGTCGTTCCCGACGCAATCGGCTTCGGTCGCTCGGACAAGTACACCGACCGCGAGGAGTACAGCTTCCGGATGCACTACGACGCCTTCGAGCGGTTCCTCGCCGACCTCGACCTCCAGAACATCACCCTCGTCTGTCAGGACTGGGGAGGCATCCTCGGGCTGACGCTCGCGGCGAACCACCCAGAGCGGTTCGCTCGTCTCGTCCCGATGAACACCGGGATTCCGACCGGTACACAGGAGATGCCCGACACGTGGGAGGAGTTCCGTGACTTCGTGGAGCGAACCGACGACCTCCCGCTGGACATGCTCATCCAGAACGCGACGATAACCGAGCTCAGCGACGAGACGCTGGCCGCCTACGAGGCCCCGTATCCGGAGCCGGAACTGAAAGCCGGTGCGCGGGCGTGGCCCGACATGGTCCCCCGGAAGAACGGCGGCGACGGCGCGGAGATGACCCGTGCTGCGGCCGAACGGCTCGGCGAGTGGGACAAGCCGGCGTTCGTGCTCTTTTCCGACAGCGACCCGATTACCCACGATAACCGCGACTCCTTGCGGGAACATCTTCCCACCGCGAGCGACCAGCCCGACGTGTGGATCGAGGGCGGCGGGCACTTCCTGCAGGAAGACGCCGGCGAGGAAATCGCCGACCGAATCGTCGAGTTCGTCGACAGAACCTAACCAACCGTCGTCGCGACGCCTTTGGTCTGTCTGTAATCGCCGTCGAGAAGCTCACGCAGCGTCGCGAGCAGTCGCTCGCGGTCTGTCTCCGTCCACTCGGTCGGCTCCTTCACCGGAATCACGAGGAAGCCGCGCCCGCGGACGGGCGTCGCGTGCATCTCACTCGTCCGGGGGTCCGTCTTCCCTCGCACGGAGGTGTGGTGTTCGAGCGCGTACGCGAACGCGCGGTCCCCGACCGGCAGGAGGATGTGGGCGTTAATCGCCCGCAGCTCCGCGTCCAGAAACCGCTCCTGGTCGGCGTAGCTCGCCGGCGTCGGTTCGCCGTCTCCCGGATGAATGTAAGAGAGATACAGATTCGAGAGGTCCGGCTCGTCTGCGTACGCGTCGGTCGCGAAGCCGAGTTCGTGGACGAGCGCTTGTAGCCGGCGGCCGGCCTCGCTGTCGGTGAATGGGACCCCCGTTGCGGTGCCGCCGTGGCGCGCCGGCGAGTCGCCGAACACGTGAAAATCGGCGTTGGCGTCGCCGTAGCCGTACACCGCCGGGCCGTCGATGCGCATCCCGAATGGGTTGGATGTCTCCGTCGTAACCGTCTCCACACCGGCTCTGAGGCGGTCGGTGATAAAAAGCTCGCCTCTGCTACTCGACGATGAGTGCGCCTTCCATCCCGAGCGACCGGTGGGGGCCACAGTAGTAGAGGCCGACGCCGGTGTTATCGAACGACTGCTCGAACGGGTCGGCTTCCAGTTTCGGGCTCCCACTCTGGAAGTCGAAATCCGAATCGCTCGCGGCGACGACGTTGTGGCGACCGCCGCGGCCGGTCCACTGCCACGAGACGGTCGTTCCCGTGGAGATGCGCACCGCCGCGGGCGCGAAGGCCAGCCCGTTTCCGCCGGCGCCGACCTCTACGACCACCTCGTCTTGGCCGGTCATGTCGACGATGTCGTCGTACCCCCGGGCGGGGCGACCACTGGAGAGGAACGCCGAGACGCGTTCCTCCGGTCCCTCCGCCGAGCCGCCGTTTCCACCGCTGCTACAGCCTGCGACGCCGACAGCGCCCGCGGCTCCGAGCGTTCCGAGCAGTCGCCGTCGGGTCAGCGTAGACTCGTCCATACCGGAGGGAGGGGACGGCCGCGAATAAGTCTCCTTCGGGAGCGAGTGACACACGACGCGTGGTTTCTTCGCCCTCTCGCCCGTACACCCCGTATGGCAGTGCTCGTCTTAGGCGACCAACTCCACCCGGAGTACGGTCCCGCCGCCGATGCAGACCGCGTCGTGATGGTCGAGGCGACGGCGTTCGCCCGCCGGCGCGCGTACCACCCGCACAAGCTCACCCTCGTCTTCGCCGCGATGCGACAGTTCCGCGACCGCCTGCGCGAGTCGGGGACTGCAGTCGACTACTACGAGTGTGAGACGTTCGCCGACGGCTTCGACGCCCACTTCGAGACGTATCCCGGAGACGACCTCGTCGTGATGGAGTCCCCCTCCTACGGCACGAGCGACCGACTCAGCTCGCTCGTCAAGCAGCGCGGCGGCACGCTTGAGGTGGTCGAAAACGGCCTGTTCCTCTCGACGCGCGAGCAGTGGGACGCGTACGCCGGCGACCCACCCTACCGTCACGAGAACTTCTACCGGATGATGCGTCGCGAGACCGGCTACCTGATGGCCGACGGCGACCCTGTCGGCGGGGAGTGGAACTACGACGACGAGAACCAGCAGTTCCCCGGCGAGGGGTACGAGACGCCCGACCCGCCGCGCTACGAGATGGACGAGACCACACGTGAGGTGTGGGAGTGGGCGACCGAGCTGGACGGGAGCTACGACACCGACCCGCCCGGCCCGGAGTGGGCCGACCCGGAGCCGTTCTTCTGGCCGACGACCCGCGAGCAGGCGCTCGATGCGCTCGACAGCTTCGTCGACGAGCGGCTGGCCGAGTTCGGTCCCTATCAGGACGCCATGCTGGACGACGACTGGTCGCTGAACCACGCGCTCCTGTCGGGGGCCATCAACGTCGGTTTGCTCCACCCCGGTGAGGTAATCGAGGCGGTCATCGAGGGAGCACGCGAACAGCCAGACGCGCCACTCAACAGCGTCGAAGGGTTCACCAGACAGCTGCTCGGCTGGCGGGAGTTCATGCGCCACACCTACCGTGAGGGGATGCCGGAACTCGCCTCGGCGAACCAACTCGACGCGACCGAGGACCTCCCAGCGGCGTTCTGGACCGGCGAGACTGACATGCGGTGTCTCTCTGACGTGGTCGACGGCGTACGCGAGCGAGGATACAGCCACCACATCGAGCGGCTGATGATTCTCTCGAACTTCGCGCTCGTCTACGGCGTGGAGCCGGCCCAACTCAACGAGTGGTTCCACGCGGGCTACGTCGACGCCTACCACTGGGTGACGACTCCCAACGTCGTCGAGATGGGGTCGTTCGGACAGGGAATCTTCGCGACGAAGCCGTATGCCTCGTCCGCCAACTACGTGAACAAGATGAGCGACTACTGTGGCGACTGCGACTACTACCACACCAAGACCACCGGCGACGGTGCCTGTCCGTTCAACACCCTCTACTGGGAGTTTCTCGACCGCAACGAGGACAGATTGGGCGACAACCACCGGATGGGACTGGTATACTCTCACCTCGATAACAAAGACGACGAGGAGCGAGCCGCGATTCGCGAGCGCGCGAGCGAGGTGCGGTCGATGGCCGAATCGATGGAACTGTAGCTACATCCCCGTCTCGTCGGCCTGCAGCATGATGAGTCCGGAGACGAGCATCAGTGCGGCAAGCGCGACCATTCCCGCATCGAGAGCCATCATCTCGCCCATCTGTGAGCCATCCATCCCCATTCGCATATCCGTCGACGACCCACCACCCATCGCGACGGCCTGATTCACCAGCATAACGAGCGCGTAGCCGACCATGAGCGGGCCGCTGGCGTTTCCGAGCCGGTCGGCGACGGGAGTGAGCAGGACGACACCGTGGACGACCGCGACGGCACCGACGACGACCATCACTGTGTCGGCCGTCGACGCCATCACTCCGTCCATCGCGAACAGCGAGTACAGGCCCGACGCGAGCGCGATAGCGGCACCGTACAGTCTGGTCGATGTGAGCATACCACCCGTTGTGACGGCTCCGGCAACTACCTTCTGTTTGACTCACTCGCTGAGTCGGTTGTATCGCTCTTCAAAGCGGGCACGACAGGAGGAACAACAGAAGTGGTACGTCTCGCCGTCGAGGCGAATCGACTCGCCCTCGGAGTCGACGGTGTTTGCACACTCCGCGCAGGCGACGGCGAAACCGCCGCCCGCGACGGACGGTTCCCACGTCACGCTATCGAGCAGTTCCACGTCGAAGCTCTCCTCGCCGACCAACGCGTGTACCCAAGAGCGCACGTCGTCTGCGGCCGTCCGCCCGGTGAACCGGACGGTCCCGTCGACGGAGGTGAAGACTCCCTCGACGCCGTCGGCCCGGGCGAGTCGGTCGCCGAGCGCGTCCACGTCCTCGGGATCGGTGACGGTCACGAGGACGCCCACGCCCGCCCGGAGCCGATCCCGGTTCAGGCTGACGGTGAAGCCGTCGATGACGCCGCTTTCCTGCAGCCGTGTGACTCGCTGGGAGACGGCCGGTCCGGAGAGGTCGACCACGTCGCCGATGTCGCTGTACGGCCGGCGGGCGTCCGCCGCGAGCAGGGAAAGAATCTCGAAATCCATCTCGTCAAGTGGCACACACCGTGGTTATACTTCACAAACCAAAGCGTTCACGCCCGCTAGATTCAGATTCCTGCCTACGAGTCGGGCGTCGCCACAAGGTGCATACTGCTGTCGGGAGAACGCCGGCTCATGGTCGTTGAAACCCTCCAAGCCGTACTGACCGACCCCCGCGTGCTCGCCGTATGGGTCGTTCTGGTCGCCTGTTCGCTGGTCGCCCTCGCGTACGACCTCCGGGCGCACAACAGCCATCTCGCCCCGCTGATGCAGTTCGTCTGGGGGCTGACGGTGTTGTACTCCGGACCGCTCGGTCGCGCACTGCTATTCGGGGTGTGGCGCGGGCGAGGTCGTCGGCGTCGTTGTGGCGGCCGGCATCCTCTCGCTGCCGACGCTGGGCGTCGCGGCGACGACGTTCGCGTGTGCGTATCTCGCCGGCTTCGCTCTCACCGTCGGGCTGCTCGTGCAGGAAGGCGAATCGCTCGCCACCGCGGTGACGGACGCGCTCTACTCGGAGACGCCCTCGATTACCGTGATGGAGGTGACGGCAATCGGGACGGACATCTGGGTTACGGGCGAGGCACATATCGGCTCCGTGCTCTTCTGGTCCGGACTCATCTTCTCGTTGAGCGTCGGGCTCCTCGTCGCGTACCCGGTGAACGTCGGGCTGGTCGCGGTCGGCGTGAAAGGCGGGATGGCTGACCCGCGACAGGCCTGACTACTCGCCCCGGCCGAGCGTGTAGAACTCCTCGTTGGGGCGCATATCCGCGACGGTCGCGAGCCGGTTCGAGAGGTTGTAGTAGGCGACCACGGTGGCGATGTCCCACACCTGCTCGTCGGAGAAGCCGGCCTCTCTCAGCGCCGCGACTGCGGCGTCGTCGACCTCCCCCGGGGATTCGGTGAGGAGCTCGGCGAAATCCAACATTGCACGGCGACGCTCCGTGAGGTCGGCGCTCCGGTGGTTGGTGGCGAGCTGGTCGGCGAGCTTCGGGCGACCGCTGTAGATGCGCAGGAGTGCGCCGTGGGCGACGACACAGTAGAGACAGTCGTTGATGCCCGACACGGTGACGATGAGCATCTCGATCTCGGCCCGCTCGATGGCCGCGTCGTCGATGATGGCGTCGTGATACTCGAAGAAAGCGCGGAAGTGGCTCGGCTTGTAGGCGAACGCCGAGAAGACGTTCGGCGTGAAGCCGGCTTCCTCGGTCTCCGTCTCGATGCGTTCTCGCACGTCGTCGGGAAGGTCCGCCAGCGCGGGGGTCTCGAATCGACCCATCGGCTCTGTCATACCGACATTTCCACACGGCGTGAGTTAACCCTGCCGGCGCTCAGATCTCGCCCTGCTCTTCGAGGTTCGCCAGCACGTCGTTGACGAACGCCTCGACGGACTCATACGGGAAGTCGCCGCCACCGAGCTTCGTGTTCAGCTCCATCGCCGTCATGGAGAAGTCGCCGGACTCGAACTTCGTCCCCGGGCCGTTCGGAAGCGCCGGCACGAGGTCCATCGGACTGCTGATGGGGTAGTCTGCTTCGCCGAACGCTTCTTCCATCTGCTCGCGGAGTTCTGCTTTGTCTACCATAGCGGTCGTACTGTCGGCCACCTCACTTATATACTATTCGAGTACCCCACGTTTGAAACCCACCGTGCGTTTATTCGCGTCGGTCGCCCGCTGGCCTAATTCCTGTCGTCTGTGCCGGTCAACACAGGCTTGTCGTTGAGATGGTGGCTGAGACGACACAAATGCGCGGCTTGTTTCTCCAATCTGTACGGAATTCAACAATCGGCATCGAGGAGTGACGGCTCCACGTCTCGCCGTCTCCTGACGCCATAGCTAATTCCTCCCGTTTTCACAGCGAAAACAGCGTGTAGCCGGTGGCGTCGGCTAGCAATCAGCCACCGTTGCGCGCCTGGTAGCTCCTGTAGCTGACGGATTCGCCGTCGACGATAACGGCGTCGCCGCCGTTCTCACACCCTTCGGGGGTTCGACCTTCGAGACCGCCGTCCATCCGTTCGCCGCCGTACTCGTATGGGTTATCAATCATCTCCATACGAAGTGGTTACACACCACTGGGTATAAGTCTTTGTCAGACTGTACCACGGTCGTCGAGCAGCGCCGGGAGGTCGGCAAGTCCATCGAGCACGTAGTCGGGCGCGACGGGGGCATCCTCTACCGCCACGTGGTCGGTACGGCCCGAGAGGACGAGTACCGTCGCCATGCCGGCGCGCTCGCCGAGCGCGATGTCGGTATCGAGACTGTCGCCGACGATACAGCAGCGCTCGGGGCGTGCCAGTCGGTCGGCGATGAGTTCCACCATCACGCCCGACGGTTTTCCGAGCACGCGGTCGGGTTCCCGCTCTGCGACCCCGGCGACGGCACGGGTGATTGCGCCCGACCCCGGGTACTCACGACCGTCGTCGTCGGGGTAGGTCAGGTCGCGGTCCGTCCCGTAGAAGGCGGTCTCGTCGTCGAGCGCCCACAGCCCGTGGGTGAGGTCCTCGTAGTCGAACTGATAACAGTGGGAGGTGACGAGCACGTCAGCCCGCTGGGGGTCAGCCGTGGTGGTGACGCCCGCGTCGTCGAGCTGTGTGAACAGCCCGTCCGAGCCGATAGCGAATACGGCGTCGGCGGCGTGGCGGTCAGCCAGAAACTCCGCCGTCACGGTCCCGGCCGAGAGAATCTCTGACGCCGTCGCCTCGACGCCGAGGTCGGCGAGGCGGTCGACGTACCCCGCCGGACTTCGGGTCGGGTTGTTCGTCACGAACAGCAGGTCGTACCCGCGTTCGCGCAGCGTCTCGATAGCTTCGCGTGCTCCGGCCAGCAGTTCGTCGCCGAGATACACCGTTCCGTCGAGGTCGACGACGACGGCGTCGATATCCATACCGACGCTACGCGGGGGAGTGTAAAAAACGGCTCAGACCAGCCCGCGCACCGCGACGGCCGCGAGCGGAGGAACCGCGAGCGCCGACGCGAGCGCGATGTAGATGAGCGGGACAGCTGTCGCGACCGCTCCGAGCACGCCGTACCAGACGAGCAGTCCGGCCCACGCGAGCAGGACGGTCACGCCGAACTCGGAGCCGAGGACGACCGCCTCCCGAACCGACGACGCCGTCCCCCCGAGCAGTGCGCCACCGACGACGAGACCAAGTGGATGCACGTACGTCGCGACCAGTCCGACGGCGAAGGCGACGACCATCGCCTGCGTCGCGCGTTCGGTGTCGCGAAACCGGGCGAGCGCGTCGGGCGTCAGGTAGCTCATGCGTCCCCCTCCTCGTCGAACATGATGACGATTGGCCCGCTCGATTCGGTCGGAATCGGGTGGTAGCCGCCGTTGGCCCACGGGTCGAGCTGGTCGGCATAGTGTGGCGAGTACGGGTTGCCCGACTGGCCGCCGGGGATGACGCCGTACGCCTCACTGCCCGAGACGACCATTCGCCACGACGACCCCGCATCGCCCGTCACCCGGAAGTTCGACACCGTGAACGGGCCGCCGTTGGTCGGCACTTCGGGGTATTCGAGAAACGCGAGCGGGAATCGGTGGTCTAGGTCGACGACGTTGTAGTCGCCGTAGACCCGCCACCCTTCCTCCTCGGCGCGTTCGACGGCCCGCTCAAACGCGGTCGCGTAGCCGTCGGCGCGCGTCTCGCGCGCGGGCGTGGTCGCGTTGTCGAACCACTCGCTGTCCGCCGGGAGATTCTGAAGCGTCGTGTGGTGCGGGTAGTAGCTCGAATCGAGTCCCTCGGCCGCGAACTCGTCGCCGAACACGACCCCGCGCACCTCCTCACGGAACAGCGCGTACAGCAGCGCGGCCCGGGAGTCACGATTCATCCGGGCGTCCCACCCCACCAGTCGGTCTGCCTCGGTCCGCACGTCGGCCGACATCTCGCTGCGAGCATCGAGTATCGGCTCCTGATATCGGGCCGCCGCCAGCGACCGGGTGTCGCGCTGGAGGTCCTGCATGAACGCGGCGGTCACCGGTCTGTCGCTCTCGACCCGCGATTCGAGCCGCTCGTAGATGCGCGCGCCCCGGTACGGGTCGGCGAATCGCTCGCTGTAGGAGACATAAAAGCCCGGCTCGTCGGTCGTGCGCTGGTTCGCGGTCGCGAGCACGTCCGGATTATCGACGTGGGGCACGTCCTCGAAGGGGACGAAGCCGCCGGCGTCCCAGTCGGTCTGACCGTACGGCGTCCAGCCGCGCCAGTTCCCTTCACCTGCGGTCGCGTTGAACGGGAGTTCACCGGAGACGCGCTCGCCGTCGGTGTACCGGTAGGGGTACTTGCCGGTCGTGCGGAACAGCGTTCCGCCGTCGCGGTCGGCTGCGACGATGTTCTGGGTCGGGGTGTCGAAGGTCCGGAGCGCCTCGCTCACGGCAGCGAGGTCCTCAGCGTGGTTGAGGTCGTGTATCGCCTGCCCCTCGCGGGTCCCGGTCAGCCCGAGCCACGAGACGGCCACCTCCTGGCCGCCGCGCTCGAGCAGCGGTCCCTTCACCGTCTTGCGTATCTCTACCCCGGCGTCCGGGCCGTTCGCCACCTCGATGGTCTCCGTCTCCGTCTGCACCTCTCGCGTCTCGCCGTCGTAGACGTAGGTGTCGTCCGTCGGTCGCTCGAAGGTGTAGAGGTCAGTCTGGTCTGCCCCGACGTTGGTGAAGCCCCACGAGACGCTTTCGGTCCGTCCGATGACGACGAACGGCAGCCCCGGAAACGCCACGCCCCGGGTGTTCATCTCCGGCGATTCGAGGTGCATCTCGTACCAGACGGGCGGCACTGTCAGGGACAGATGCGGGTCGTTCGCGACGATTGGCGCACCGTCTGCGGTGTGCTCACCGGAGACGACCCACGAGTTCGACCCGATGCCGAGCGAGCGCTCGTACGTCGAGTAACGGTCGTACAGCCCGGCGAAATCGCCGGTCGTGCCCTGTGTCCCAGCCTGCCGTGACGCGCTCGGCCGTGCACTCGCCGGTGTCACGTCACCGCCCTGTGAGCGACCCACGACCGTGGAGTCGTGGTCGAGCTGTTCGGGATAGAGTTCGCTCACCGCCCCCGGGTCGAAGCTGTCGGCGACCGTCGCGCGCTCGAGGTCGCGGAAGTCGCCGGTGAGCTGCCACGCGATGAGTTTGCCGACGAGCAGCGAGTCGACGGGCGTCCACTCGTCGGGCGCGTAGTCGTTCGCCTGGAACTCCGTCGGCAGCGGCTCCGTGTCGATGTAGTGGTTGACGCCGGCGGTGTAGGCGCGAGTCGCGTCGCCGGCTTCGGTGTCTCTCGTCGCGTTCCACGAGGCCTCGGCCGCACCCGCGAAGTCCATCTTCCGGTAGAAGCGGTCGCTCTCGACGGTGGATTCGCCGGCGATTTCGGCCGTCTCACCCCGCATCAGCCGGCGCTGGAGGTCCATCTGGAACAGGCGGTCGCGCGCCTGCACGTAGCCGACGGCGTAGTAGAGCGCCGTCTCGTTGTCGGCCTCGATGTGCGGAACGCCCTCGCGGTCGTAGCGCACGGTCGCCTCACCGTACGGTGACTCGACGCTCGTCGGGCCGGTGAGCGCGCGGTCGGCCGTCGCGCCGATGCTCCGGTCGTTCGCGTCGGTGGCCGCGGTCCACGCGTCGCCGCTACCGGGCGCGGCGAGCGAGACGAAGCCGCCGGCACCGACGGCCCCCGAGACGAGAAGTGCGAGCGCGAGTATCGCGACGGCCGCGCTGCGTCTGTCGTTCATACCTACCGCCGGCGCGCTCGATAAAAAAGTGTATCTCTCGTCAGGAGTTGCCGAATCGCTCGTTGAAGCGGTTGACGTCCTCGTCCGTCCCGGCGATGATGAGTTGGTCGCCATGGCTGACGCGGTAGTCCGGTCCCACCTCGGTCTGGGGCTCCTCGTCGCCGTCGCGTCTGACAGCGACGACCGTACAGCCCGTCTCGTCGCGCACCGACGCCTCGGCGAGGGTCTGTCCGACCAGCCCCGGGGCCTCGGTCCGGACGATGTCCACCTGCGTCGTCATCGAGAGTACTTCCTCGTCGAGGACGGTGCCCGCCGTCATCCGGCCGGAGATGGACGCCAGCGAGAGGGCGTAGTCGGCACCCGCTCGATACAGCTTCTTCACGCTCTCGCGCTGTTGTGCCCGGACGATAATCTCGACGTCCGGCGCGAGGTCGCGACAGACCAGCGTGGCGAACTCGGCGACGGTGTCGTCGGCGATGGCGAGCACGACCGTCCGCGCCTCCTCGATACCGGCCCTGCGTAGGGTCTCCGCTTCGGTGCCGTCTCCCACGATATCGACCCCGTCGATGTCCCGTTTGTCCACCGTCGTGTGGTCGTGGCCCGCCTCGGTCAGCATCCGACAGACCGCTCTGCCGACGCCGCCGTAGCCGACGACGAGCGTCTTCCCTGATTCGTGACGGCGCACGTCTGTCCGTGTGCGCTCGCGCAACATCTCGATTTGGTCGTCGCGACCGCTCACGAGCAGGATGGTTCCGCTGGTGATGGTCGCCGCCGGGTCGGGCGGGCTCTGGAACTCGCCGTCGAACCAGAGACCGATGACGTTGACGCCGGTCTCCTCACGCAGGCGGCTCTCCGCCAGCGAGGAACCGACGAGTTGGCTCCCCCGCCGCACCGACAGCTCGACGATATCGAAGTTCTCGCCCAACTCGACCGGTTCGTCGAGGTCCGTGGAGACGGCGGTCGTCACCTTCCGGGCGAAACTCTCCCCGAGCAGCGTCCGAGGCGACAACACCTCGTCTGCGCCCGCGAGTTCGTGATACCGGGTGTGGTCGAGTTTCTCCGCGACGGTGACGACGCGCACGTCGGCGGCCAGTTCTTTCGCCGTCAGGACGATGCTGGTGTCCACCTCGTCGGAGATGTCAGCGACGATGGCGCGCGCCTCGATGATGTTCGCCGCGAGCAGCCCGTCGACCGTGTCGGGCGAGGCGTGAACAACCGTGTAGCCGTCTTCGTACCGGTCGAGCGCGGCGTTACGGTCCGGCTCCGCGATGACGGTGTCGACGCCGCGCGACTCCAACTCCTCGATGAGCGTCTCGGCCCGCTCGCTGAAGCCGCAGACGACGACGTGGTCCGTGAGGTCGGTGCTCGTCGGGACGGTCGTCGACAGCTCTTCTTCCAGCAGCGGGAACGCGAGCGCCGGCAACGCGAGGAAGATCAAGACGACGCCGGTCAGGTCCATCACGATGACGAACAGCGTCATCACCCGGGAGTTCCACCCCGCGTCCGAGCCGTATCCCGTCGTCGTGAACGTCTCCACGACGACCTGCAGCGACTCCAACAGCGTCCGAGGGCGGTTGTCGAAGGCCGTCATCCCGTAGTCGTACAACAGCGTGAACACGAGGATAGCGACGACGATACCGCCGACGAACTTCGCTGTCTGTCGCCGCCAGGTGGTCATATCTGAGAGTCGGGAGAGCCGACCTAAAACCCTGTCTGACTCACCGGTCCCACAGCCGGGTCGCCGTGTAACAGACCCACGCGTTGAACAGCGTCGAGCCGACGAACTCCGGCACCGCCAACCCCGGCAGCGTCGCCTGCAACTGTGTCGCCCAGACTACCCAGAAGCCGAGGTGGGCGAGCGCGCTCGCAATCGTCGCGACTCCGCGCCGGCGCGCACCGACGAGCAGATCGCCGACGCCGTACACCGTCGGCGTCGTCATGAAGGCGAGATACGCGGTGATGGCCGCCGGCGCGTGCAGCGGCTGGTCGGAGGGGAACAGCCCGACGCCGGCGACGCCGACCATCGCAATCACGAACGGGACGACTGCGACCCGGTGGGCGAGGTGGTCTGCGGTTCGCCACAGCGCGGGCACGAACCCGAGCGCAATCACGCCCGTCGCGGTGAGCCCGTAGTTGAAAATCGGTCGCGCGACCCCGGCCGAGACGCCTAAATCTGAGAGCGCGTTGTCAGCCCACGAGAACCACGACGCCGTCCCGACCGCGGTGAGGATGGCGAGAAACGAGACGAGGACGCCGACCACGCCGACCGCGACCGACCGCTGTGTCGTGTTCATACCCCTTCGTTTCGCCCGCTGGACAAAAATCCGCCTCTCACTCCGGCGGCCGCTCGTCTCCGTGGTCGTGGCCTCCCCTGTCGTCCGGCGTGTCCGAGTCGACTTCGCCCGACGTGTCGGAATCGATTCGTTGCACGGCCGACTCGACGGTGTCGCGTCGCGCTCGCAGTGCGGCTTGGAGCCGTGCCTCGAGCGTCTCGCGCAGGTCACTCGCCCGCCTGGCGTCGATGTCGGGTGCACTCGGCGCGCTCCAGCCGTGCGTGCCGGCGGTGTCGACGACCACGGACGCGAGGTCGCGCCGGCGCTGGAAAATCGTCGCCTGTTCGGCTATCGTCTGGGTGCGGTAGAACGGTACGACCTGCGTCCGACGGCTCCAGAACCCGGCGCGTGCGACGAAGTGGTCCTCCTCGACCGCGTAGCCGAGATTCGCCCACCGGAGATGTGCGGCCACCGGAACGAGGACGAGTCCGGCAAGCAGTGTGGCCGTCGGCACCGGCGACGTGAACTCGACGAGCCGAACGGCGGCCGTCGCGACTCCCGTGACCACGAGCACGGCGAGCGCGTACCGGACGGCGTACCGGGTCCGCGCGCGCTTCGGCGGACGGTCGAAGGTCGGGTCGCCGAACGCCTCGACCTCCTGTGCCAGCGCGTAGGCGTGGTCGCGCTCGGCGAGCGGAACCGCGGACTGCGAGCCGGCCGAGTCACCGGACGGCGAGTAGCCGGCCGTCTCGATTGCGACCGACGCGTAGCCGAGCCGGCGCGCGAGCATGTTCTCGGTCAAGACGACCGACTGTACCTTATCCAGCGGAATCGTCCCGCTGTACTCTTTTGCCAGCCCGCGACGGTAGCCGAGTTCGTCGCCCTCCCGATGGAGTTCGAAGCCGTAGTAGCTCACGACGGCCTGCACCATCGAGGCGGCGAGCGCGAGGACGGCGAGTCCGGCCAACAGGAATGGGGCGACCCGAAAGAGGTCAAACAGCGGCGTCGCTTCTGAGACCGACGGCAGGACGACCGGGAGCGTGACGGCGACGAACGAAAGCAGCCGGAGGTCGAGTCCGACCACACCCAACAGCAGCAGCTCCCGCGTGGTAATCGAGAACAGCGCCTCGCGCTCGCGGGCTGTCTGTTCCGTGGCTCCGTCCTCAGTTTCGCCGCGTTTCCGCCGGCTGAGTGCGGCACGAAGCTCGTCTGCGGTGTCGGCGTCCAGATACTGGAGGGTCGCCTCCGTCTCGCCGCCACCGGCCGTCTCGATGGCGAGTTCGGCGATACCGAGCGCGCGCTGGACGACGTTTCGCGTCACGTCGACGTTCTGGATGCGGTGGTAGGGAATCTCGCGGCTCCGACGGGAGAACACCCCAGAGTACACGTCGAAGGTGTCAGCCGTGAGCTCATACGAGAACCGGCGGACGTACGCCACCTGATACGCGAGCGTCGCGAGCAGGACGACGCCGAACAGCCCGACGAGGAGGGGAAGTCGCTGGGTGCCGGCCGAGACGGTCCCGACGACGAGCAGCCACCCGAACCGCGACAGCGAGACGCCGACCCGGTACGGAACCGAAAGTGGGTCGAGCTTAGACGGCATCCTCCCCCTCGGCGGCGATGGCCAGCCGCTTGAGCCGCTGTTGGAGGCGGTCGGCGCGCTCGGGGGTCAGCCCCGGAATGGTCACGTCCGCCCCGCGCGAGCCGGCGGTGTAGACGACGACCGACGACAGCCCGAGCGCGCGTTCGAGCGGACCGCGCGACACGTCGACGTGCTGGACGCGCACGAACGGCACGACCGTGTGGACGTATGTGAGGACGCCACGCGAGAGGTGCAGCGAGTCCGCCTCGACGGCGTACCACCAGGCCCGGTAGCGGGCCAGCGTGTACACGACCCCGAGGACTGCGGCGACGAGGAACGTCACGCCCGCCGGACGCAGTATCCGCTCGACGGTCGCGAAGCCGACCGCGCCGGCGATACCCGCGAGGACGACGGCTCCGACGAGCGACCCGACGCCCCAGACGATGCGCACGCCCGAATCGAGCGTCTGTCGGTCGGGAGTCTCAGTGGTCATACGTCTGCCACCACGCCCGGGTACAAATCACACCCGATGGATGCGCCCGGCGGTCACGTCCGTCCGGGGGGCGTAGTAGAAGAACGGCTCCGACTCCGGCTCCTCGAACCCGTTGACCCGAAACAGGTCGTTCTCGCGAACCTCCACCTCGGCCTCGGTCAGCGGCCACGGCGGGTGGTCGATGTCGCCGTAGAACAGCTGTCCCCGCCCCTCCGTGTAGAAGCGGTAACGCTCCGTGAGGAAGTGCGGGAGACTCCCCTTCTCGGCGTCGAGTCGCGCGCCGGCCGGCTCGTAGGTGGCATCGAACGCCGCCGGCTCGCCGTCGCCGACGCGTCGCGACCGGAAGTTCACCGCCTGGCCGTCGTGGCCCACGTCGATGTCTGCTCGGTAGTACGGCAGTTGGAACAGTCCCCGCGCGACGTGGACGCCGAGTCGGTCGTCGGCGTCCAGATTGTAGAAGTAAATCCCCGGCTCGCCCTCGGCGTCGCGCACGTACGTGCGGAGATTCAACTCGCCGAAGGAGAGCCCGAACGGAACTCCGCGTGGGCTGATATCGTCCATCACGAATGGAACGACGCCGAGATACGCCTTCCCGTCGTGGGTGTCGACGGACAGCCCCTCGGGGAGCGTCTCCTGGATGCGCTCCGGTGGCATTTCCCAGTGTGCAAACAGCGCGTCCCGCCACACCATCGACAGCACCGCCGGACCCGCGAAGTTGCGACTGTCGGTGCTCATACCAACCCGTAGGGCTGGGAGCCTCTTGTGCGTGACGCCGGCTCAGGCGTGGCCCGACACCTCGACGGCCCCGTACGGCTCCTCCAGCCACTCCACGTCGGAGTCGGAGAGGTCGATATCGAGGGCTTCGACGGCCGACTCCAGGTGCTCAATCGAGGAGGCACCGACGATGGGTGCCGTGACGGCCTCCTTTCCGAGCACCCACGCGAGGGCGATCTGTGCCATCTCGGCGTCGTACTCGTCGGCGAGTTCCTCGACGCGCTCGTTCACCTCCTTCCCCCCGTTGTCCGGGTATGGGTGTTCGAGCGCGTAGTCGTCGGTCTCGGCCCGGGTCGTCGACATGTACTCCTCGTGCGGGCGGGTGAGGAAGCCGCGCGCCAGCGGCGACCACGGGATGACGCCCATCCCCTCCTGCTGGCAGTAGGGGAGCATCTCGCGTTCCTCCTCGCGGTAGGCTAGGCTGTAGTGGTTCTGCATCGTCGCGAACCGGTCGTACCCTTCCCGCTCGGCGACGGCGTGGGCCGTCGCGAGCTGGTGGGCCCACATCGAGGAGGCCCCGAAGTGGCGAATCTTCCCGCGGCGGACGGCGTCATCGAGCGCGGCGAGCGTCGTCTCGATTGGCGTGTCGTCGTCCCACCGGTGGGTCTGATACAGGTCGATGGTGTCCATGCCGAGTCGGTCGAGCGAGGCGTCGAGTTCCTGCTCGATGGCCTTCCGGGACAGCCCGCCGGAGTTGGGGTCGTCGTCGCGCATCTGGAAGTAGGTCTTCGTCGCGACCACCTGCGCGTCGCGGTCGTAGCCGGCGAGCGCGTCCCCGAGGATGCGCTCGCTCTCGCCGCGTGAGTACATGTTCGCGGTGTCGAAGAAGTTTATTCCCAAATCCACGGCCCGCTCCACGAGGTCGTGGCCGAACGCCTCTCCTTGGACCCACTCGCGCCAGTCCGGGTCGCCGAAGCTCATGCAGCCGAGACAGATACGCGACACCTCGATGCCCGTGTCCCCGAGCGTGGTGTACTCCATGCGCGAGAGACTCACGGCCGGGACAAAAATCTATGTCGCCACACTCCTTGCAGCGGTCGCGTACGCCAACCGCACGGAACAGACGACGAGGAAGAACACAGTGGGCGGTGAGCCGTAGCTACTCCGGGCGCGCCATCGAGAGCCGGTCGCGCGTCAGGGCGTACTCAGAGCCGGCGAGCCGACCGAGCGCGTCGAGCTTCGTCGTGTCGAGCTTGCCGTCGGTCGTCAGTTCGTCGTCCACGCGGACGTGCTGTACCTCGCCGAGCACGAGCGTCGAGACGCCCCGCTCGACCGTCTCGACGACGGTGCACTCGAAGACGATGGGTGAGGCGGCGACGGATGGTGCGTCGATGGTCTCACACTCTCGTTTGTCCAGGCCGGCGTGGTCGAACTCGTCGACCCCGTGGCTGGTGCTCGTCGCGTTCATGGCCTCGGCGAGGTCGGCCGTGACGACGCTGTGGGCGAACACGCCCGTCTCGACGGCGTTGCGCGCGGTGTCCTTCCGGGCCGCGGCCGTGCCGGCCGAGAACGCGAGCGTCGGGGGCTTCGGCGTCGCAACGTTGAAAAACGAGTACGGCGCGAGGTTGTCACCCTCTTTCCCCCGCGTCGAAATCCACCCGATTGGTCGGGGGACGACTGCACCAGCGAGTGTTCGGTACAGCGAGTCACCCTCCGCGACTTCGATCTCCATACCTCGTCCTCGCGGGCGGGTGAGAAAAGTCCGGGTCGTTCGCCGGCGTCAGAACAGGCCGAGATTGACGGCGTAGCTCCACTCCACGCCGCCGAGGACGAGGAACGCGAGCGCCGCACCGGTCCCGTACATGTTCTTCAGGAAGGCGGTCATCTCGTTTTGCTGTTCTTCGGGGTCGTCCTGTGCCCAGAAGTCGTGCATCGTCACGGCAGACACGAGCAGGAAGACGGCGAGGGCACCCGCCGCGACGACGGGATAAACGCCGGCCACGATACCCAGTCCACCGAGCACGAGCATCACGCCGGAGGCGACGACCGAGAAGCGCGGCGCGGGAAGTCCCTTGAACTCCGCGTACCCCGTCATCGTCTCGAGGTCCATGAAGTGGTTCAGTCCCATGAACGCGAGCGTCCCGCCGAAGACGATTCGCGCGAGCAGGAGAATCTCGCCCGCACCCGACTGGGCGAGGAGGTCGGCCTGCAGGGTGGTCAGACTCATCGGTACATCACCGTCGAAGCGTTGTCAGATTGCATCACTACCCCGTACTACGCTCGGGTATATACCTATTTGCGAACCCCGGTGTCACCGCATTACACGCGTGTTATCTGGTGGGTCGTGGACTATCTCTCCCCGCTATTTGCTGCCCGTACACCGTTCGTGAACTACCCTCCCCTACTCGCTCACGGCTGACGCCGTTCGCTCCTTGAGGGTGGGGCTTCCTGCTTCCACGACGCGCTTTGCAGATACAGGTGTATCCACAGGGAGCGCAGTCTCCACAGGCGTTAATTCGGAGCGTCCCGCTCCTAACCGCTTTGTGATACCGCGAGAACGAATGTTCCACGCCGCGTTCGCGTCTCTATCCGCCTCGAACCTACATGTCTGGGTAGTCGCCCCGTCGTGTGTCGCCCCGAGGGCTTTTGTTGACCCCCTCCCGCTGTCTGGTGTGCACCGCCGTGTCCGGTTTCTCATCGGCGTGCTCCTCGGCGGCGGTGCCCTCGGCGGATATCTCTGGTACGTCGGTCCGACCGCGGTGGTCAGCCGGTTGTCTGCGGTCCCCCGCTGGGCCGTCGCCGTCGTCGCCGTGCTGATTCTTGCCGAAGCCGCCGTCGACGGCATCGGCGTGTGGGCCTCGGTCCGTCCGCTGAACGGCGGGCTTTCGCGACGGCGAAGCGTCCAGTTCGCCTTCGCCGCCGACTTCTTCGACGTGTTCAGCCCGGCGGGACCGGTAAGTTCCGAGCCGATCATGGCGCAGTTCTTCGCCGTCGCGACGGAGACCGACTACAGCGAGGCGCTGGGCGTGCGCAGCGTCGCCAAGTACGCCAAGTCCGCCGCTCAGCTCCTCCTTTCGGTGGTGCTCGTAACGGTGTTGCTCGCCGGAGGCACCGCCCCGCGGTCGCTGCTCGTCACGCTCGCCGGTGCCGCCGTCGCGCTCTCACTCCTCGGTGTCGCGCTCGTCCTCGCGCGTGACCTACTTGCCCGTGTTGTCGTGTCCGCGCTCACGCCCGTCGTCGCGGCGCTTTCGGGACTCCTCGGCACCGAACAGTACGGCCGGGAACGCGTCTCGACCGCGGTCGCTCGCTTCCGCGGCCGTGCCGCGGCGTTCCGGGACGCGCCCGGTCTCGTCGCGCTCATCGCGGCTGGTGGACTCCTCGAACAGTGTCTCACGGCGAGTGCGCTGTGGGTCGCGCTCTCGGCGGCCGAACCCGGGGTCGCGCTCATCACCATCGTCGCGTTGATTCCGCTCCCGCAGGCCGCGAGCGTCGTCCCCATCCCCGGGAGCATCGGCGCGTACGACCTCCTGCTGGTCGGTGCGCTCGTCGCCACGACTGGTGTCCCGGCCGCGAGTGCCACCGCAGGCGTGCTCGTCGTCCGGACCTTCGAACTCGGTGTTTCACTCGGCTGTGGTGGGAGCGCCGTGGCGTTTCTCCGTGCACGCCGCTCGTAGCTCACTCGCGTCTGCGAACCCACTCCTCCAGCGTGAACTCCTCGTAGGGGGTTTGACTCGCGAGCTCCCACGCGTCTCGGTCCCACTCGTGAAAGTACACGTCGCCGTCGTACGCACCAGGGATTCGGCTGAGCAGCATCCGGTCTACGACCGGCTGAAACAGTTCGTAGATGGCGGCACCACCGATGACGTACGCGCGGTCGTGAGCCGTCGCCTCAAGCATGTCGAGCGTCGCATCGACGCCCGAGGCGTGGCGTGCCGAGTCGACGCTGTAGTCGGATTCGGAGCGACTGAGCACGATCTGGACGGTGCCCGGCAGGTCGTCGCGCATCGAGTCGAACGTCCGCCGGCCGAGCACCACCGGCCAGTCGGCGATTCGCTCGCGGTACTGGCGTTTGTCGGCCGGAATGCTCGGCCACGGTAGCTCGCCGTCCTTGCCGAGGACGCGGTTGCCCGCAATCGCGGCGACTGAGATGAGCTCCACGTCGGCACCTGGGACGGTCGAAGTATAGGAATACTGGCTCATTCCACCGGCAGGTCGGCGAGCACGACCTCGGTGCCGTCGTCCTCGAACCGGAGCCGCCCGTCGAGTGACTCGGCGACGTAGGAGACGACCCACAGTCCGAGCCCGCGGCTGTGGTCGAGTTGAGAGATGCTCAGTCCCCCTGCGATAACCGCCTGCTCGCGTTTCGGCACGCCGTCGCCCGAGTCAGAGACCGCGATATCGACGGTGGTCTCGTCCAACGTCGCCCGCACGGTGACGGGGCTCTCGACGCGCGCAACACCGCTTTCCCGGCGTCGTTCGCCCACGTCACTCGCCACTCCTCGTTGACCGCGACGAGACCGTCGCTCATCCGCCCGACGGCGCGCGTCTCGGTCCCGCCTCCCAACTCGACCAGCGCCCGCACGCGAGCCACCGGCTCCTCAACGGTCGTCCCGGGCGTGACCGCATCCGCACGCGGGCCGAGCAAACCGGCCAGCGCCGCCGGCTCGGCCACGTACAGCGTGGGCAGCGTCGATTCGACGCGGTCGGTGTCGCTGTTGTCGACGGGTACGACCGCACAGTCGTAGCCGCCGTCGACGCTGTCGCCCGTGAGGGCGGCCGTCTCCTCGACGGTGACGCCGTCGGCCGCCGCGAGCCGGTCGACGAGCGAGTAGTCCACCTGTTCGGGGACTGCGAGCCGTACCCCACCGCGGCGTCCGTCCATTATCTCGCCCGACGAGACCAGGGGTGAAAGGCGTAGTGCTCGCCAGCGGTCGCGTGCAGTCACGAACGGCTTTACCGCGGGACCGACAACGGGGGGTATGACCGAGGAGACGGACGCGTGGTTCGCGGGGGTCGATGTCGGTGACACCGACGCCGCGAGCGAGCGGGTCCGAACGGGAAGCGCCGCGCGGCCGACCGAGTGGCCGACGCTGGCCGTCGAGCAGGGCGTCGCCACCGACGAGGAGGCGTACTACGACCGTCTCCACGAGGTGACGATGGCGGCGACCGAGACGGCCGTCCGCGAGGGGGAACGGGCCGGCGACCGACAGCTCATCCACGCGGTTCGGGGCATGGACGACTGCGACCGCACGGCGAACGAACTGGCAGAGCGCGTCCAGGAGTGGGCCGGGTCGCTGTTTCCCGACGCAGGCACGGGCATCGAGGGCGCACGCGACATCGCCGAGCGCGACCCGACGGACCCGACCGAGCGCCGGGTGGTCGCGTTGGCCGACCGGGTGGCCGGGCTCGCGGACGAGGCCGAGGACCTCCGCGAGTATATCCAACAGACCGCTCCGTCCGTCGCGCCGAACCTCGCGCGACTCGCGGGACCGGTGCTCGCGGCGCGGCTCATCGCGCTCGCCGGCGGCCTGGAGTCGCTGGCGAAGAAGCCGGCCGGCACGATACAGGTGCTCGGGGCCGAAGACGCGCTGTTCGCTCATCTCCGCGGGCGTGCGCCTTCGCCCAAACACGGCGTCATCTTCACCCACGAGTACGTGCGCGGGACGCGACAGGCAGACCGCGGGAGCGCGGCACGCGCGCTGTCGGGCAAACTCGCCATCGCCGCCCGCGGCGACCACTACCGCGGGGAGTTCAACCCCGAAATAGAGACCCAACTGGAAGACCGGATGGCGACGATTCGAGCGCGGGCCGAGGAGGAAACCGATGAGTGAGCTTCCCGACGGCGTCGAGCGCCGACAGTTCGACGGGGAGTCGCGGCTGGCAACGCGGGGTGAGCCGGTGTACGGCGAGCCGGCCGACGGCGAGTGGCGGGCGTGGGACGCCCGGCGCTCCAAGCTCGGCGCGATGTTGGAAACGGGAATGGAAACCGGGCTCGTCGGCGGCGGGACGGTGTTGTATCTCGGCGCGGCCGCGGGGACGACCGTCTCACACGTCGCCGACTTCGCCGGGCCGACCTACGCCGTCGAGTTCGCGCCCCGACCGACGCGGGACTTACTCGACGCTGCGGAGCCGCGCGACCGACTGTTCCCCCTGTTGAAAGACGCGCGCAAGCCGGAGACGTACGCCCACGTCGTCGAACCGGTCGACGTTATCGTGCAGGACGTGGCGACGCGCGGGCAGGCGAAGGTGGCGAACGCGAACGCACAGTTCCTCGACGGCGAGGGGCGACTGCTCGCGGCCATCAAAGCGCGTTCGGAGGACGTTGTCGCCGACCCGAGCGAGGTGTTCGAACGAGAACTCGCGACGCTGCGGGACTCGTACGAAGTGCTCGAAACCAGGCGGCTGGAGCCGTTCCACGATTCGCACCTCGGCGTCGTCGCGCGGCCCAGGTAAGCGAGCGGAACCACTTTATCCGCGGGGGGCAGATTTTCGGGCGATGGAACTGGGGTCGGCGGACGCATTCGACCGGATGGGCACCCTCGGTGTCGAGGAGGAGTTCTTCGTCGTCGACGAGGACGGACGCCCCACCGCCGGTACCGACACGCTCGTCTACGGTGCCGACCCGCCCGCGACGCTGGAGGGAAAACTCGACCACGAACTGTTCAAATCGGTCATCGAGATACAGACGCCCCGATGTGAGTCACTCGCGGAGGCGCGCGAACAGGTGCGAGAGGTCCGGGCCGCGCTCGTCGCCCACGCCGAGAGCCACGACTACCAGATCGCCGCCGCCGGCCTACATCCACTGGCGAAGTGGCGGGAACTCGAACACGCCTCGAAGCCGCGCTATCGCGCCCAACTCGACCGGATTCAGTATCCACAACACCGGAACACGACGGCCGGACTTCACGTCCACGTCGGGGTCGACGACGCCGACAAGGCGACGTGGATCGCAAACGAGATCCGGTGGGCGCTGCCCGTGATGTTGGCGCTCTCCGCGAACTCGCCGTTCTGGAACGGCTTCGACACGGGACTCGCGTCCGCCCGGGCGAAGATATTCGAGAACCTCCCGAACACGGGGATGCCGACGATGTTCCGCGATTTCGAGGCGTACGCCGACTTCGAGCGCACGATGGTGGAGACGGGGAGCATCAACGACCGCGGGGAGTTATGGTACGACGTGCGGCCGCACTCGGGCCACGGCACCGTGGAGGTGCGAACGCCGGACGGCCAGTCCGACACCGAGCGCGTCCTCGCGTTCGTGGAGTACACGAAGGCGCTGGTCGAGGACCTCGCGGCCCGCTACGAGGACGGCGAGTCGGGGTATCGCCACCGGCGTGAGCCGTTAGACGAGAACAAGTGGCGTGCGCTTCGCCACGGCCACGACGCCGAGCTGCTGGACCGTGAGTTCGAGCGGTCGGTCCCGCTCGGCGAACTCGTCGACAGAGAGGCCGAGCGACTGGGCGTCACCGGCATCAGGCAACTGTACGGCGCCGAGTCGGGCGCGAGCCAGCAGCGTCGACTCCGCGAGGAGAACCTCGACGAGTTGTGTGCGTCGCTGACCCTGTGAGGAGCGCGGGTGAGCGTGGCGTTTTTTCCTCCGAGACCCCTCAACATCGACCGAACGATGAGTTCGGACAACTCCGATACGGGTGGGGAGCCCCGGCAACGACTGGCGGCAACAGAGGGACTCGACGACCGCATCCTCGACTTGCTCGCGTGGGTGCTGGACACGGAGACGCGGGCGCGCATCTACGTGTACCTCCGGACGAACGCACCCGCGACGAGCGAGGAAATCGCCGAGGGGACGGGGCTGTATCCGAGTACGGTCCGCGAGTCACTCGCCGCGCTCCACCAGGAGGAAATTGTGCTGCGAGAAAAGCGATCCGCGGCGGGGGCCGGTAACAACCCCTATGAGTACGAGACGATTGCGCCCAGCGAACTCGTCGCTGACATCGTCGACGACGTGCAGGCGGAGCTGAACACGGTGTTCGAACTCGACGCCGTGCTCGGTGACGACGGCCGCGAGCGCCGCGGGGACGGACCCGTCTCCATTTCCGTCAGCGACGACGACTGACGGGAGCCGAGCGGAACGGCTTTACCGGGGGGCGCTCTGAACCGGATATGCAGGTCGCGCTCGGGGGAACGTTCGACCCGGTCCACGACGGCCACCGCGCACTCTTTGCTCGCGCCTTCGAGCTTGGCGACGTGACCGTCGGGCTGACGAGCGACTCGCTCGCACCGAAGACGCGCAACGAAGAGCGGTACGTCCGCCCGTTCGACGAGCGTAAGGCCGACCTCGCCGCCGCGCTTTCTACCCTCGCGAGCGAACACGACCGCGAGTTCGAGATTCGCGAACTCACGGAGCCGACCGGTATCGCCACCGAACCCGGCTTCGACGTGCTCATCGTCTCCCCCGAAACGGAAGACGGCGGCGAGACGATCAACGAGATTCGCCGCGAGAAAGGGCTCGAACCCCTCGAAATCGAGGTCGTCGACCACGTCACCGCGGACGACGGCGGTATCATCTCCTCGACGCGCATCGTCAACGGTGAAATCGATGTACACGGCAACCTCACGCCCGACCGCGACGGGCGCGAGGCGGCCCGCCAGTAGCTACCAACTCGGCGGCTCCAGTCCCGCAGACTCCATCAGCGACTTCCAGCGCTGTTGGACCGAGAGCCGCGAGACGCCGACGGCGTCGGCCACGTCGCCCTGCGACCGGCGTTCGCCGGTGGCGAGCGTCGCGACGTAGAGCGCTGCTGCGAGCGCCGGCTGTTTCGACCGGTCGCCGTCCGGCACCGTCGACAAGAAGAGGTCAGCTGCCCGCGAGCGCGTCTCGCTCGGCAGGTCGAGTCGGTCGCAGGCGCGCTCGAGGTCGGCGAGCCACGCCTCGTTGTCGACCTCGTCGCTCGCGCGGTACATGCTCACGTCTCGAGCGGCGACCCGCTTCAATCCTCGCACCCGTCAAAGTGGAGACTGATGCCGTCGATACAATCGTACGGGCCGAACTCGATGCGCCGCGTTCCAGTTTCTGTAACCGCGTATCGCTCCCGCTCGTTGCCGTCACAGGTCTGTAGCTCCGCGATGAGCGCGGGGGCCGGAAGCTCGTCAACGGTGAGTTCAACGACGGCGTACGCCCCGTCGTCTGGTGGCGTCCCGCGTCGCTCGATTCGGAGCGGAACCACGCTCGCGTGGGCGCAGTTCGGAGTCGGCGTCGGGTCGGGGTGGTCGTAGAGACAGCCACCCGTGGCCGCGACCGCCGCCGCTGTCGTCGCCAGCACCGAACGTCGGGAGGGCATATCGGTGTCTGTGTGACCATCGACAAGTGTCTTCGGGGCTACTGCTTTCTCTTTCGCGCCCCGAGTCGTCACATGGCCGGACGCGTCACGCAGATCTGGACGACAGCCGAAGAGAGCGCGCCGATGGAACCCGTCGAGGGAATCGAGGCAGTCGACGGTGGACTGGCCGGCGACCGGTATCAACGTGGAACGGGCTACTACTCCCCGTTCGACGTGTGTGAGGTAACCTTCGTCGCGGGCGAGGCGCTCGACCGTATCCGCGAGGAAGCCGGTCTCGACCTCTCGGACGGCCAACACCGCCGAAACGTCGTCACCCGCGGCGTGGATCTCGGTGACCTGCTGGCGGCGCGCTTTCGCGTCGGCCAGGCGGTGTTCGAGGGGACGCGCCCGCGCCCGCCGTGTCGCCACGTCGAGGAGGTCGCCGAGCTCGACGGGCTGATGGACGCGCTCCGCGAGCGCGGGGGCATCTGTGCGGACGTGGTCGAACCGGGACCGTTCCGCGTCGGCGACGGCGTCGAGTATCTCGAAGACACCTCCTTCGACGGGGAGGGGTTGGCGGCGGCGATTCGCGACCGCGAGTCACAACGTTAGCTTCTTGGTTCGCGTCGGCGGATTTCGGAATGCGCGTGGGTAGCCAAGCTAGGCCAACGGCGCAGCGCTTAGGACGCTGTCCCGTAGGGGTCCGCCGGTTCAAATCCGGTCCCGCGCACTACGATCCTCACGCAGTCCCGTGGTTTTGCTTGTGCATACAAGCATGACAGCCAAGGAAAACGAACGCTGTGCCATTCAAATCGACCCCTTGCGCAGCATCAAAACGAGGAGACCCTGCTCGACGAGGCGAGTGACACGGCGCGAGACGGTCGGACGCGACATATCGCATTCCTCGCTGAGTTCCTTCGCAGACATTCGGTCGGTCTTCGTCGCCACGAGGATGTCGCGGGCGTACTCGTCGTCGAGCGTAGCGAAGATGTCCGACGGGTCGGCCTCCTCAGTCACACGTCCATACTCACGACAGGAGCATCATATAGCCCCCCGATTTTCTGACTCAGAACGCCGGCTCGCCGTTATATCGTCTCTGCCTCCGTACTGATAGCTGAAGGTGCAATAACTATGTCCACACTCGACTCCGGCATGAATCAGCTCGAGAGCAGAGTCGGCGGCCTGACCGTCGGCGGGAAAGTTCACAGTCTCAGTGCGTGGTTTGTGCTCGCGCTCCGTCTCATGATGGGCTACGCGTTCGCGTACTCCGGGTTCACAAAGATCACCGGCGAGTTCGCCGCCGGCGGCTACTTGTCGAACGTCGCCGCGACGAACGGCAACCCGCTCGCGGGCATGTTCGCATGGATGGGGAGCACGCCGTGGTTCGTCGAGTTCGCGAACGTCGCCGTCCCGTGGGGCGAGCTGTTCATCGGCCTCGGCCTGCTCGTCGGCGCGTTCGTTCGCCTCGCGGCGTTCTTCGGCGCGCTCATGATGCTCATGTTCTACTTCGGCAACTGGGACATGGGCCACGGGTTCATCAACGGGGACTTCGCGTATATGCTCGTGTTCCTCGCGGTCGCCGCGTTCGCTGCGGGCCGCATCCTGGGCCTCGACCAGTACATCGAGAACTACGACGTCGGCGGTGAGACGCTCGTCGAGCGTTACCCCGCCCTCGAATACATCCTCGGGTGAACCGGCGGTTTGTTGTTATTTTCCGTTAACATTCTCGGGTTTGTTGTTGCGTTCTGGTAACTACGAGTTCACGTGATGGGTTCCTCGCCCAGTCGGGAAACAAACTTCTGGATACCGCTCCGTATCAACCATTGCCTATGCGTGGGAAGCATCGCATTACGGCGAGGAGGATGTCACAGCCGATTCTGAACCGGTCAAGATCGAGGTACACCGAGTTGGACGCCCGACCCATCTTGTACCATCTGCCGGAGGCACCGAGCACCGAATAATAAATGTTTGGTACCGAATACCAGATACCGGGGAAGGTTCCTTCACCGGTCCAGCCGTTCCTGAATCCCGAACCAGTGGGTGACGGTACCGGCAGCGTCGGGAATCGGCACGAGAGACACGCGGTTCCGGAATTGCTCGCCGTCGCGCCGGTAGTTCCACAGGTCGACGGTGGCCGGTTCCCACGTCCGGAGTGCCTCGTGGAGTCGCGTCACCGAGTCGGATTCGGTGTCCGGTCCCTGGAGGAACCGGGGATTCTCCCCGACGAGCCAATCGAGGTCGTGGCCAGAGAGGTCACGGAAGTACCGGTTCGCGTAGATGATTGGATTGTCCTCGTAGGCGGCCCCCGACAACACCACGCCGAAGCGGGCGTCTTCGAGCACCCGCGCCTTCCAGAGCAGTCGCCGCTCACGGTCGAGAAGTTCGTCCGTCGGGACGGGGACCGCGTCGGGGTCGAACGATTCGTACGGTTCGACCGACCCCACGTATTCCGCCGCGCCGGCGGCGAAGGCCGCCGGCTCGCTGGTGAGTAGCTCACGGAGCGCCGTTCGGTCGACCATCACCACGAATTGGTGGGCGACGAGAAAGGGATTGCCGATGTCGTCAGCTCTCGCCGGGGGGTGAGAGCGTGCGACCGAACTCGTCGAACTCCTCCAGCGAGTCGGGATACTCACTGGGCAGGGCGCGCTGCTCCCGGTTGTCGGTGAGGGGACCGACCTCCTCGGCGACGGGCTCCCAGCCGGGCTTGATCTTCACGCTCTTTGCCGGCGTGCCGGTGGCGATGTGGTGGGCGGACACGTCACCGAGCGTCGTCGAACCGGAGCCGACCATCGCGTTCTCGCCGATACGACAGCCGGCCGTTATCATGGCCCCGTAGCCGAGTCGCACGTCGTCGGCCAAAATCGTCTCGTAGTTCGTCACGTCCGTCTGGTCGACGGTGTCGTGGTTGTGGGTGTGGATGTGCGCCTCGTCGGCGACGGAGACGCGGTCGCCGATAGTGAGTTTGCCGCGGTCGTCGAGCAACACGTTGTTGTGGATGACGGCGTTGTCGCCCATCTCGATGTTGTGGCCGCACTGAATCTTGATACCGCCGAAGAGTCGGAGACCGTCGCCGGCCTCGGCAAAGAGGTGGTCGGCGAGTACTTGCCGAAAGGGGAGAGCGAACGCGAGGTTGTTCGCCAGCGGCGACTGATCGAAGCCGTTCCAGAGATAACGGAGACACTTCGCCTCCTGGAGCGCCGACAGCTCCTGTTCTGCCCAGCGTTCCGTCTCGATGAGCGCGTGTTCGGGGTTGTAGCTCTCGACGCGCATTCGCGTCATCGGCGGGAGCGACTCGCCGGAGCGATACCGCTCGTACGTCTCCGTGTCGTCGTACAAGTCGGCGAGAATCTCTCCGACGGCCGCGGCGGTGTCCCCCTCAGAGAGCCGTCGGTCGACGTACTCGACGGTTTCGTCGATTGTCGCCTGCACCGCGGGCGGCACCTCGACGTGTCGCTTCGTCATGCGACGTTACCTCCTACGGTCGCTACGGCGTCAGTTCGTGACCCAGTCCAGCCCACTATTCGGACATACGCTTTCATATACTCTGCTATGGGTAATATCCGATAAGTGCTTTGGCAATAATCCTTTGATATGTATTAATTTGTGGCCACTATATGAGTGAACGTCTAGTTAATCTCAGGCTGTGCTGGCACACATCTCCCGAGCGCTCCGGTGGGAGACACCGTGGGTAGCAGGTGACTGGCTCGTACAGTTGGGTGTCGGAGGGGTTTTACCGCGTCGTGAACGAACAGTAGGTGGACGGCACGGTTGGACAGCCACCTTTCAGCCTACGTGGTTTCCACGTGGGTGTGCCGCTGTCTCTCCTACCCCGTCTTTCCCAACACCGACGAGCGGTGCAGTCGTTCGCCTAACTCCACGCGTATGTGACGGTAATACACACCCACTCACGGCAGTAGCTACCGTGGCACGTGAGGAACTACCGCCGACCCGACGCCGGGACGAGAGCTAGTGGAGACGGACACAACAACGCATTCGAGTGCTGGTGTTCGGGCGCGGAACAGCAATCTCCCTATCGTGAGTCGACACACGCACCGGCAGTCTCAACTGCCGTCTCGGTGACTCGGACCTGCCCGTCGTACAACAGACAATCGTCGGCGTTCCACGCGAGCGACCCCGTTCAGTCGTCGCCCGCGACCGTGAGTTCGTGGCGACCGCTCGCGCCGACGACGACCTCGAATGCGCGAGAGACGCCGGAGTCAATTCGGTCCATCTCGTTCTCGTAGGATTCGCCGTCCGGTCCGGTGACGGTCACCCGTGCGTCCACCGGGGCGTCGGTCTCGTTGCTGACCGTGAGATCGAGCCGTCCGGGGTCTCCGTTCGCGGAACAGCCCGCGAGCGCGGACGCGAGCGCCGCGCCTCCGAGGAGGAGTGTGCGTCTTGTCGAGCCACCGGTAATGTGTGTTGACAACGTGATCACTCAGTAGCTCCAGTATCGGCTCACGCGGGACGCAATTTCGGGGTGTGTCTCGCGAAGGGTCTCGGGGTCGCGCTCGCCGTCGACGTTGATGACGTGGATCTCACCGCGGTCGCCGCCGTAGCGGTCTTGGAAGTCGTAGACGCAGCCGGCAAGAGTTACGTCGTCGGGGACGTGCGGGCTGTCCGAAAGTGCCGAGATCTGCGCGTCGACGTTGTACTCGACGAGTCGGTCGATGGCCGCCGCGCGGTCGAGATCGTGGGGGAGTAGTTCGACACCGTCCGCCAGTCGAGGAGCGAGCAGGTCGATGCAGTGTTCGATTCCCGGCGGCTCGGTCATGTCACCCGTGAGGGCGTCGTACGTCGCGGTGACGGCCCCACAGCCGGTGTGTCCGAGGACGACGGCGGTCTTCGTGTCGGTGTGGACGAGCGGGTAGAGTACGTCACCCGAGACGACGGTCGCGTCGTCGCGGACCTGTACGACGCGATTCCCGATGTTGCCGACGGTGAAGACCTCCCCCGGCTGGTCAGTGCCGAAGGCATCGGCCTGGAGCACGCGCGAGTCGGAACAACAGACGGTGACGGCGTCCGGCTGTTGGCCCTCCTGTAGGTGGTCGAAGGAGTCGGAGAGCCGTTTCGCGTGGTCGCGGTTCCCAGCGAGTAGCGAGGCGAGCGTATCCATACGGGCGCTACGACAGGGGTGTAGTTGGCTCTGCAAGAATCAGTAATATTAGCCGCCGAATTCCGCGGCCAGCGCATCGAGACCGGGGTGAAACTCGGTCGTATGGGGAGCAGTAAGCGGGGAGACAGACACTTTTCCGTCGACGACGGTACGGCGGTCAGTCCCCTCCGGGTCGGGGATGTCGCCGTCTGCCATGCGCTTCCAGATGCGGTCTTTGATGTGGATGGTGTCGCCGTCGCGTTCGGCGTCCATGTCGTAGGTGTGACTCGGGCGTGTGACGACCATCTCGGCGGGGGCCTGCTCCGCGACCGGGCAGTTCACGTTGAGGTAATCGGCGTGTTCGAAGACGCCCGAGTCGAGACCGTTGGCGACGAGGTACTCGGTCGTGTTGGCGGCGAGCGCGTAGGCGCTCGCGGGCGTCTCGGTCTCCGCGAAGACGAAGTCCTCCGAGAGAGGGACGTACAGCGAGACGGCAATCGCGGGCACGTCGAAGAAGGCTGCCTCCACGGCCGCAGAGACCGTGCCCGAGCGCCCGAGCACGTACTCGCCGAGGTTCGCGCCGCGATTACAGCCGGAGACGACGATGTCCGGGTCAATGCCGAGTGCGCCAAGCGCCGCGACCACGCAGTCGGTCGGCGTCCCGTCGACGGCGTAGCCGTACTCGTGGGTCTGGATATCGACCTCGTGGTTGAGCGCACGCCCGACAGCAGACTGATCATCGACGGGGGCGACGGCCGTGACGGTCACGTCGTCCATCGCGTCAAGCGTCCGATACAGGACCCCGAGTCCGGCCGCGTCGATGCCGTCGTCGTTCGTGAGGAGTACGTCCATGCCGGTCGTTCGGGGCCGAACGGAAAAGGGTACCCGACTATCCGGCGCGGTCGACGACCGTCTCGTCGTCGACGACCAGGTTGTACGACTCCTCGTCGTCGTTCCACAACAGGAGCGCGTTCTCGAAGACGAGCGGGTCGCCGTAGTCGGCGCGAGAGAGGTCGGTGTTCAGCATCGACTCCCGCGTGAGGACGGCGTAGTGGTCCGTCGACTCCGAGCCGTCGCTCACCTTGTAGAGCGGGTTGCCGCCGTCGCTCAGGTCGTGTGAGAGTTTGAGCGCGACACAGTCGACGCGGTTGGAGACGTGAGATTCGCTGTCGCTGAAGCGCGCGAACCGTCCCGTATCGAGCGCGATATCCACCATCCGTTCGTCGTCGTGGCGGACCACGGAGAAGGCGTACTGAACGTCGGCGTTGACGAACTCGCCCTCTCGGCCGGCCGCGGCGTCGAGCGCCTGCTGGAACGCCGGCACGTCGAGGTCCGGGCGCACGTCGAAGCTCCAGCCGCGGTCGGTCGGGCGGGCGTTCTCCCAGAGTCTGACCTGCGGGCCCCAGACGCTGTAGCCGTCGCGTTCGAGCGCGCGTTCGGTCTGGCGCAGTCCGATGGCGGTCTCGCGGTCGGCCGGCGCAATGCCGACGAGCGAGCCGTCGGGCGCGACCGACTCCATGTACCGACCGGCGACGGCATCCGGGTCGGAAAGCTCTGAGAGCACGTTCGCGAACAGGAGGATATCGAACTCACCTTCCGGAGAGAACTCCTCGGCTGTCTCGCGGTGGAGGGTCGGCTCGAAGCCGGTGTGCGTCTCCTCGGCGAAGCGCTCGAAGACGTCGGCCGCGGCGGACGGCTCGACGGCCTGGTACTCGACGAGCGCGTCCTCAGGAAGGAGGTCGTGAACGCCGAGCATCGGACCACCGACGCCAGCGCCCACATCGAGGATGCGGAGCCGCGTCGAGAACAGGTCGGCCTCGGCGAGCCGCGAGAGCACGTACTGGACGACCGCGTAGTTATCGGGGAGGTGATACAGCGCGTACGCGAGTGCGGTTTCGCGGTCGTACTCGACGGGACTCCCGGCGAAGTACTCCGCTTTCATGCCGCGAATCGTCTCCCGTAGCGAGTCGCCGCTCTCGCCGTCGGGCCAACCGCGACCGTACGCCTCCACGAGTAGCTCTTCGAGGACGGTCCCGTACTCGAACGGGAACGAGTCGACGCCGGCGAAGGTGGCCGAAATCGGTTGCTCCTCGACGGGAACGAAGGTGCCGTCGTCGCGCTCGCGAATCCCGAGTTCGACGGTCGATTCGCGGAGAATCTGACGGATGACTGCCGGATGTGGTTGGCCGTCGACGTACTCCCAGATCTCCTCGGGGTCGATGGGGCGCACCTCACGGAGATACCGGGCGTTGTCCCGGACGGACTGGCGTTTGTCGGTCATTCTGCCTCCTCCGAGAACAGGTCAGCGAGCGAGTCGGGATCGGAGGCGACGCGCTCGGCCGCGGCAGCGATTGCTTCGGCTCCGTCGAACCGGCGTTGAATCTCGGCGTAGACGGTCGGGTCGCCGGTCGTGACGGCGTCTGAGAGGTCCGAGAGCGGTCCGGAAATCGGGGTGTGAAACGGCTCTGGCACCTCGTCGCCAGCGAGCGCGAAGGCGAGGACGGCGGCGTGAGTCTTCGCCTGTACCGTCTCCATCGCCTCGTCGTGTTCGCTCGCGGTCGTCTCGTAGATGTCGTTGCCCGCAGCCGTGAGCACGTCGAGGGCTGCCGTCGTCCGGTCATCGGGTGCGTCCTCGACGACGGCAATGGTGCCGGGCTCGTTGTCGGGCGCGAACAGCGGGTGCGTCGAGACGCGCGCCGCATCGGGGAAGGCGTCGCGCAACGCGGCGAGCGTATCGCGCATCTCGCCGGTCACGTCGATGACGGCGTCGGCGCGGCCGGCGTGTTCGCGGGCCGCCGGCTCGATCGCTGACATCGGGACGGCGAAGGCGACGAGGTCGTACGAGCCGCCGGTGTCAGTGTCGAGTCCGAGGTCGGCGGCGACGGCGGCGGCGCGGTCGGTGTCGGTGTCGGTGACGGCGACGGTGTGTGTCGCGGCGAGTCGCTCCGCGAGCCACCGACCCATCGCCCCGGCTCCGACGACGAGAACGTTCATACACGCGGTTGCGCCGAGCGGCGCAAAAGCCGTTCGTTCGCTACAGGACGAGTTGCTCCTCGTACTCGGTGTAGTTCTCGTGGCCGTCCTCGCGGACGATGACGATGTCCTCGATGCGGACGCCGCCGAACTCCGGGTCGTAGACGCCCGGCTCGATGGTGACGACCATCCCGGCTTCGAGTTCGTTCTCCGTCGTGGAGACGCGCGGGAACTCGTGGATATCGAGCCCGACGCCGTGGCCGGTCGTGTGGATGAAGCCCGTACTCGTTTCGGGGTCGTCACGGAGCGTCGGAATGTCGTGTTCCTGATACACGTCACAGACGGCGTCGTGCACGTCGCTGCCGGACACGCCGGCCTCAAGCGTGTCGAGGGCGGCTTCTTTCGCCTCCTGCGTGATATCGTACCACTCGCGGATGGTCTCGGACGGCTCACCCTTCACGAAGGTTCGGGTCATGTCGGCGTAGTAGCCGGTGGATTTCGAACGCGGGAAGATGTCGATGACGATTGACTCGTTCGCGCGGAGCGGGCCGGAGCCGCGGTCGTGCGGGTCGGCTGCGTCGGCACCGCACGCGACGATTGTCGTGTCGAGCGCGTGGCCCTCGCGGATGAGCGACACCTCGATTTCCTCGGTTACGCGCTCGCTGGTGAGCGTCTCGCCCTCGTAGACGAGCGTTCCGTCGTCGGCAACGTCGGCGTCGGCGATGAGCTGCTCTGCGGTCTCCATCGCCCGCTCGTTCGCGCGCTGAGCCGTCCGCATATACTCCAGTTCTTCCTCGTGTTTGACCGCGCGAATCTCCTGTATCACGTCGTCCTCGTCGGGGGCGACCGAGACGCCCTGCCCGCGCAGGCCGTCGGCAAGCCCGACGGGGAAGTCGGAGGGCGTGGCGACGGAGTCAACGTCGTAGGTCTTACAGAACTCGGTTCGGATGCGGTGGCCGGCTTCCGACGCGCCGTGTTCCTGCACCTTCGCGCGGTAGTCGTAATCTGCGGTGCGTTCGACGGTCGCGGCGCGTGCCTCGCGCTCTGCGCGGCCGTATTCGAGCGAGCTGACGAGGAGATGTACCTCGCCGTCGTACAGCGTCGTGAACGGGTCTGGGGCTGTAAAGCCCGAGAGATACCGCTGATTGGCGTCGCTTTCGTCCGCCACGACGAGGTAGCCGTCGAGGTCGTGCTCGTCGAGGTACTTGTCGAGTTGTGCGAAGTCGGGGTCCATGTTCCGGAGTCGGACGCCCCGAGGCAAATGCCTACCGCCCGCCGGCTGGTGGCCGGCAGGCTGATTAGCACGCCCGAGCGAGACGGAGTATGCAACGCACGATTCACCCGTCCACGGTCGGCGGGGTCGTCCGCGCGCCGCCGTCGAAGAGTTACACACACCGCGCGATACTGGCAGCCGGCTACGCGGGCGAGACGACCGTCAGGAACCCGCTCGACTCTGCCGACACCCGCGCGACGGCGCGGGTGGTCGAGGCGTACGGCGGGACGGTCACGCGCGATGAGACGCGGGTCGCAGTCGAGGGATTCGGCGGTCGCCCTGCGGTTCCCGACGATGTCATCGACTGTGCGAACTCCGGAACGACGATGCGGCTGACGACGGCCACCGCTGCACTCGCCGGCGGGCTGACAGTCCTCACGGGAGACGGCTCGCTCCGGTCGCGGCCGCAAGGCCCACTGCTCGATGCGATAGGTGACCTCGGCGGTCGCGCGGAGTCGACGCGTGCAAACGGGCAGGCTCCGCTCGTCGTCGGTGGAGATGTCGACGGCGGCGCGGTCGCGATGCCCGGCGACGTGTCGTCCCAGTATATCACCGCGCTGTTGATGGCCGGCGCAGTGACCGAGAAGGGCATCGACATCGAGCTGACGACGGAGCTGAAGTCCGCACCGTACGTCGAGATAACGCTGGAGCTGCTCGACGCGTTCGGCATCGAGACGCACTCGACGGACGACGGCTTCCGTGTGCCCGGCGGCCAGCAGTACGTGGCCGACGAGGGGACGTACGCCGTGCCGGGAGACTTCTCGTCGATGTCGTATCTGCTCGCGGCCGGTGCACTAGCGGCCGGCGAGGACGCTCTGCTCGTCGAGGGAGCCGAGCCGAGCGCGCAGGGCGATTCGGCTATCGTCTCGATTCTTGACGAGATGGGCGCGACGCTCGATTGGGACCGCGACGCGGGCGAGATTCGCGTCGAGCAGTCCTCGCTGTCTGGCATCGAGGTCGATGTGGGCGACACGCCCGACCTGCTGCCGACGATTGCGGTGCTGGGCGCGGTTGCCGATGGAACGACGAGCATCGTGAACTGCGAGCACGTCCGCTACAAGGAGACGGACCGCGTGAGCGCCATGGCGAACGAACTCTCGGCACTTGGTGCTGTCGTCGGGGAACAACGGGACGTGCTCACGGTTCACGGCGGCGAGTCGTCTCTGACCGGCGGTACGGTCGCCGGCCACGACGACCACCGCATCATCATGGCGCTGTCGCTCGTTGGGCTTGTCGCTGGACCGGTGACCATCGAGGGGAGCGACCACGTCGACGTCTCGTTTCCGGGCTACTTCGAGACGCTGCAGTCGCTTGGCGTCAACGTTCGCGAGTAGCGAGGGGCAAACAGGTGACGGTCGCGAGTCTCGGCCGAGTCGTCACGCACCCGCCTCGGTCGGCCGGGGCAGTTCACCAGCGCATGGGGACGGTGGGCTCGGATTGATACTTGAACGCTCGCCTCTATTGTAAGCTTCAAATGGGCGCACGCCCGACTGCGTGGTAATGAACGGCAATCGCTTCGGCCGGCTCTTCCAGTTCGTGACGTACGGCGAGAGCCACGGAGACGCGATGGGTGTGACCGTCTCCGGCTGTCCTGCCGGCGTCGAACTCGACGAAGAGCAGATTCAGGAAGACCTCGACCGCCGGAAACCCGGCCAGTCGATGATTACCACCTCGCGCGGCGAGCCGGACGAGGTCACCATCAACTCAGGGACGCTGGAGGGGTACACGACGGGTACGCCAATCGGGATGGTCATCCAGAACAAGGACGCCCGCTCCGGGAAGTACGAGCCGTTCGTGACGGCACCTCGCCCGAGCCACGGCGACTACACTTACTCCTCGAAGTTCGGCACGCGCAACTGGGGCGGCGGCGGTCGCTCTTCAGCGCGTGAAACGGTGAACTGGGTCGCTGCTGGTGCGGTCGCGAAGGCCGTCTTAGCCCAGTCGGAGTACGATGTCGAGATCAAGGCCCACGTCAACCGCATCGGCGACATCGAGGCCCCGGAGGTGAGCTTCGAGCAGATTCTCGAACACAGCGAGGAGAACGAGGTTCGGTGTGCAGACTCCGAAACCGCCGAGGAGATGCGCGAGGCAATCGACCGCTATCAACAGGAAGGCGATTCCATCGGCGGCTCCATCTACTTCGAGGCGCGCGGAGTGCCACGCGGGCTCGGTGCGCCGCGGTTCGATTCGTTCCCGGCGCGGCTCGGGCAGGCGATGTTCTCGATTCCAGCGACGGCGGCCGTCGAGTACGGACAGGGGAAAGAGACCGCGAGCGTGCGCGGGAGCGACCGCAACGAGGACTGGGAGTTCGACGACGGAAGCCGCGACGACGTGGTGAGCGAGGAGGGTGACCCGGTCCCGGTCGGAAACGACCACGGCGGGCTACAGGGCGGTATCACGACCGGCGAGCCGATCTACGGCGAGGCGACCTGGCACGCCCCGACCTCGATTCCGAAAGAACAGCGCACCGTGGACTGGGAGAGCGGCGAGGAAAAGGACGCACAGGTCGTCGGCCGGCACGACCCGTCGCTGCCGCCGCGTGCGGTCCCGGTCGTGGAGGCGATGCTCTACTGTACGGTGCTTGATTTCATGCTACTCGGCGGGCGCATCAATCCCGACCGACTAGACAACCAACCGGGGGAGTACGAGACGGCGTATCACCCGTCGTCACCCCAGGCCGACCCGGACGACGCCGCGACGAGCGCGGAGTCAGTCGACGAGTAACGCGAGTTACCAGTAGCCCGGGTTGCGGAGCCACTCGCGACCTTTCATGCCGAGGGCGGAACCGACGAGCAGCGACAGGATGAGCAGTCCGACGACGGCACCGGCCTGCGTCGGATAGATTCCGAGCGTGTTGCGGGCGAGGACGGTGAGCGAGCCGACGACGAGGACGACGATGCCGGCCCCCAGTAGTGCAATGAGTGGGCGTTCTCCTTTCATCGTACACCGTATCGTCGCCCCCGAAATAAAAAGCTCAAGGTGACGCCGCGTCTCGTGCTGGTATGACAACTATCGCCGTCCTCGTCGACCCGCCCCGGCCGGACCTCGTCTTGCCCGATATCGCCGAGACGACGCCACTGTCGCCCGAGCAGTGTGGAGACCTCTATGCCGCGATGACACGCGACGTGGTTCGGACGATTACGACAAGCGGTGGCGACCTGCTCGTGAACTTCCGGCCCGACGAGTCGCTCCCCGAGTCACACCGCCGCGGCGAGGGAACCGCCGAGACCGAGATTCGCGAGGTCGTCTCGTCGGTCGTGGACGACGCCCGATTCGAGCGACAGGTCGGCGAGACGTTCGCCGGGCGCGCGGGCAACACCGCGAGCCACCTGCTCGACGCCGAGGAGGTGCAGTCGGTCGGAGTTCTCACGCCCGAAGCCGTCTTCACCGCCCGCCAGCAGGTGGACGCCGCCGCGATGAAGATTCGCACCACTGAAACCGTCCTCGGGCCGACGACCGACGGTCGAGTGTACTACGCCGCCTTCCGCGAAGAAATCGACTTTCAGGACGCCTACGCCCACCCTGCCGTCGAGTCGCTCACCGACCGCACGCTCGATATGGGCAACAACGTGGATTTCCTCGCGTATCTCCCGGTCGTGGAGACGGCCACCGACCTCGCGAACGCGGTCACGACGATTCGAACGCGCCAGCGCGCGGGTAGCCGCGTCCCCGAGTCGACCGCCGCGTGGCTCGACGAGGTCGGCCTGTTCGCCGATGCCGACGGCGACCTCCAGCTAGACGGCTAACCGAAAGGTCGAAACCCCCTCGTCGGGTACCGGCGAGTGTGGTGGGATGGCAGAGCGGCCTATTGCGCCGGTCTTGAAAACCGGTATCCTCACGGATTCCTGGGTTCAAATCCCAGTCCCACCGTTCTCTCGCGCGTGTTGACAAAGAGTGAACTGGCGATTTGAAGCCGACGAGTCGCAGCCCGCACAGCATCGCGAGCAGGACCGTCTCGGCTCGGTTCAAATCCCCAGTCCCACCGTTTTCTACTCCGGCTCCGGAACCGTCTCGACGCGCTCGCGCAGCCACGCGATCGTCCGCTCGATCTCTCTCTCGTCTTCGCCGACGACCTTCAGCCGGTTCGGGGTGTCCGGGTCGGCCGGGTAGCTCCCGACTTCGGTGTCGAACTCCTCTCGTACCTCGGTAAGCACGTCACCCATCGCGCCCTCCGGGGTCGGGGTGTACAGCGTCCGGGAGTCGGTGTCCCCGTCGAACTCGTCGGCTACGAGTTCGAACATCGCCTTCATCTCGTCCGGGATGCCGGGGAGGACATAGACGCCGTCGACGGCACAGCCCGGTGCCCAGCCGGCGTCGGTGACGAGCGGGCGCGCACCTGACGGGAGTGAGGCGCTGTCCTCGAAGTCCATGTCGAACTCGTACTCGCTGGCGAGGTCGGGGTTGGCGTCGCGGAACGCCTCGCTCTTGGCGAGCAGCCCGTCGCGCACGTCCTCGAACAACTCCCGCTCGCGAGAGAGTCCGTCCGCGACGGCGACCATCGTCACGTCGTCGGGAGTGCCGCCGAGACCACCGGTGACGACGACGGCGTCGTACTCCTCGCGGAAGCGTCGGGTCCAGCGCGCGATGGTGTCGTGGTCGTCGGGAACGGTGAGGATGCGTCGGACGATCGCGCCGCGTGTCGTGATCTCGTTTGCGAGCCACGCGGCGTTCGTGTTCGTCGTGTCGCCGGCGAGAATCTCGTCGCCGACAGTGAGTAGGGCTACGTCCATACCCACCTTCGCAGTGGGAGCGACAAAAGGAGTCTCTCCCCGCGCCGGGGTGGACGAAAACGCTTTTGCGACCGCTGGCCCCACTTTCGGTATGGACTGGCCGCACGACCCCGACGGGGAGAAGGGAAGCGAAGGGATGCGAAAGTTCGGACACGCCGTCATCGTCAAGAAAATCGACGAAGACGAGTCGTTCCCGCTCAAGAAGGCAGAGTTCGTCGAGGAGTACGGCGAGGACCCGGTCCGGATGGATCACGAGACCGTCGTCTCGCTTTCCGACGTGTTCGAGTACGTCGAGGAGGACAGCTTCGACGACCTCCTCCATTTCCACAAGTGCATCGGGCGGGGGCTGCGCGACTCCCCCCACTGGAAGTACAACCCGTTCGTCGGCGAAGACCAGACCGCCTAGAAGGGTCGTTCGTCGCCATCGACGACGCCGTGTACCTGCTCGCGAAGCAACCCGACTGCCGTGTCGTTCGCCCCCTCGGGGATGATGAGGTCGGCTTCCTTCTTGATCGGCTCGACGAACTGCTCGTGCATCGGCTTCACCGTCGAGAGATACTGTGAGATGACGCCGTCGAGTTCCCGCCCGCGCTCGATAACGTCACGCCGGATGCGCCGGATGATGCGCACGTCTGCGTCGGTTTCGACGTAGAGATTGATATCCAGTAGCTCGCAGACCTGCTCGTCGTGCAGCGTCAAGATTCCCTCGACCATCACCACGTCGCCGGGGTCGACCGTCGTCGTCTCGTCGGTGCGGTTGTGAATCGAGAAGTCGTACTCGGGCATCTCGATGGTTCGCCCCTCACACAGCGCGAGCAGATGCTCGCGGAGGAGCTTCCAGTCGAAGGCGTCGGGGTGGTCGTAGTTGATCTGTTCGCGTTCGGTCATCGGCGTGTCCGACCGGTCGGCGTAGTAGTTGTCGAGCGGGACGAGCGTGACGGAGTCGACCCCAGACGTGATTTCGTGGGCGATGGTCGTCTTTCCCGCGCCGGTCCCCCCGGCGATTCCGATGACGAGTGACGGCACTGGCATTGTCCCGTATTCTGTGTTGGTCGCCATGAGCGTGTGGATTCCGCTGTTCTCTGTCTGGCTCACCGAGTGGTCTGTGTTTGGGGAGTGTTTGACCGGTCCACGAGCGACGACAGCACCGATACGGCTCTGATTGCTTGGCCCAGGGTACAGCACAGCGACCGCGACACGTCCGGGGTTTCAAGCTGGAAGTAACAGAGCAGTCAGAGCAACCGGAACAATCGGAGCCATCGAGCCATCCAGACGAACGAACCGAGACGTTCAGAGTCGGATACTGACGTACGGACCGTCCTGATAGTAGCCAAGCTTCTCACGGTAGTACTGACGGACACCAATCCCAGAGATTACAGACAGTTTCTCGTAGCCGGCATCGCGAGCCAGTTTCTCGGCGCGAGCGAGCAACTGCTTCCCGTAGCCGCTGTGCTGGTGGGTGTCGTCGCTCTCAGATTTACCGACCCCGACCTCGCTGCCGTAGACGTGGAGTTCACGGACGATCGCACCGTCCTGTAGCTCGCGACGAACGGGGTCGTTCGGGAACCGGAGTCGACAGAATCCCACGAGGAGGTCCTTCTCGAAGTCCTCGATGGAGATGAAGTGTTCCGTGCCGCCGCCGGCCTTGTACGTCTGGACGCGAAGCTCGATGTTCTCGGGCGTCTCGTCGTTCATGCCGGCCTCCCGACACCGGATACACTCACACTCCCAGCCGTGTTTGTCCATCTCCTTCCACGCGAGCTGGCGGAGATTCGACTTCCAGACGCCGGCGTCGATGTGGTCTGCTGGAATGTCACGCTGGACGCGCTGGAGCCGAGTGTATCGGGGGACCATCGACTTGATTTCTGCGACGAGTTCGGCGGCCTCGTCGTTCGTCAACGGCTCGTACTCGCCGCGTCGCCACATGTCGTAGGTGAGGGTGTCGCGGACGACGAGCGTCGGGTAGATCTTCAGGTAGTCCGGCTTCCAGTCGGCGTGTTCGAAGATGCGCCGAAAGTCCTCCAGACACATCTCCTTCGACATGCCGGGCTGGCCGGGCATCATGTGGAAGCCGACTTTGAAGCCGGCGTCGCGGAGCCGGCGGTTGGCGTCGATACTCGCCTGCACGCCGTGGCCGCGGTGCATCTCGCGGTTGACGCGCTCGTAGGTCGTCTGCACTCCGACCTCCACCTTCGTGCCGCCCAAATCGAGCATCCGGTCGATCTGCTCGGGGTCACACCAGTCGGGTTTGGTCTCGAACGTCGTCCCGATGTTGCGGACGGCGGCCGTCTCGTTTTCCGCAATCACGTCCTCCAGATACCGGAACGGGTAGTTGTCTTGGGCGAACGACTCGGTCTCGGAGGGGTTCGGCTCCGCCGTCGGGTCGAACTCGTTCATCGCCTCCAGACACCGCTTCACGAACCACTCCTGGTAGTCGTGGCTCCGGGCGGTCATCGTCCCGCCCATCACGATGAGTTCCACCTTGTCGACGGGGTGGCCGATTTGCCGAAGCTGGTTCAATCGGAGCGTCACCATCCCGTACGGGTCGTAGTCGTTCTGGACGCCGCGGGCCGCCGCCGGCTCGTGGCCGGTGTAGCTCTGTGAGGAGTCAAACTCGGAGGCCGGCCCGCCCGGACAGTAGAGACACTTCCCGTGCGGGCAGGTGTGTGGAGAGGTCATCACGGCCACCGGAGAAACGCCCGACGCGGTGCGGACGGGCTTGCGCTGGAGGACGGCTTCGAGGTCCTCGCGCTTTCCGTCGGGTGCAGCGTCGAGTATATCCGCGTGTTTCGGCACGGACTCTGCGCCGAACTTCGAGCAGGCGTCGAGCTTTGCGCTCTCGATGTCGTCTTTCTCCAGTTCACCCGCGAGCACGCGCTCGGCGAGGTGGCGACACACCTGCTCGAACGGTTCCGCCTCGGTACTCATTACCCTCGCTTGGCCACCCACCGGCAAGTGTCACACGGTTCTGTGAGCAGAACGGAGCGCGAAAGCCGAAAATCAGCCGGAGATTACAGTTGGTCGACGACCGCGTCGAGCACTGCGTCGACGCTGTCCTCGCGGCGACCCGAGAGGAATGAGAGCTTGCCGACCCGCAGCGCCGTCACGTCGATGCCGGCGTCGCCGACAGCCTCGGCGGCTGCGTCGGCGACCTCGGTCAGGTCGACAGCGTTCGTCGCGCGGACGTACAGTTCATCCTTGCCGTAGCCGACGACGACCGGCGTGTCGTCGCGGTGGCGGCGGTGGAGGGTATCGAGTAGGAGGAACTTCGGCGGGAAGTCGTACCGGTGGGTGTACGCGTCCATGTCGAGGACGGACACCTCGGTGTCGCCGATGGTCCGTGTCTCGATGTTCTCCTCTGCGGTCGTCAGCTCTGCGTCCAGCTTCTCCGTGAACTGCTCGGAGACGTTCGCCGCGAGTCCGACCTCCTGGTCGAACAGCAGGTCGATGATGAGCTCGCGCTTGTCCTCGTAGCTCTGGTAGAACGCCTCCAGCGCGATGGCCTCGCGCAGCTGGCGGGCTGCCTCGGCGTCGATACCGGCCTCGGACGCGAGGTCGGCGTACGCGTCGGGGGTGTCCTCCCAGAATGTCACGGCGGGCAGGTGACCGAGGTCCGAACGCACGTCCTCGTTGACGGCGGCGGCGACGTTCGCCCCGACGGTGCAGGCGGTTCGGTCGGTGACACTTGCCGTCGCGGTCGCGAGTTCGTCCGTCCGGGCTGCGGTCGAAAGCGAGTCGACGACGACCGACTCGACGCCGTAGATGTCGAGCATCTCCAGCCCGTCGAGGGAGTCCTCGGTGGAGCCGGCCGCGGCGAAGACGAACAGCGGGAGCTTCTCGTCGTGGCGCTCCTGATTGTCCAGCATGCGGCTGGTGTCTTTCGTCGCGTCGGCCATCCCGTAGCTCCCCTCTTCGAGCGGGCGGCGGTCGAAGTAGTGGTAGGCCGCGTCGGAGCTGGCGTGTTCCTCGCGCACGAGTGGCAGGACGGCGCGCTCGATTGCTGCTCCGGCCACGTAGCCGTCCGTCGTGGCGGCGTGGCGCACGACGACCGGTCGCGAGGCGAAGACGGCGCGGCGAATCGCGGTCGCTACCGACTCGATGTCGTCCGTCGCGGCGACGATGGTCTCGTCGTCGGCGAGCGGTTCGAACGCATCCGGAGAGGCCTCGGCGTCGAGCGCCTCCTGCATCCGCGACTCGACCGTCTCCTCCTCCTCGCCTTCGAGTTCGACGAGTCCTTCGGTCTCGACCTGTAGCTCGTCGCGGCGGACGCGCACCTCGCCGTTGAGTCGGACGATGTCGCCCGTCTCGATGTCCGGGTAGGCGCGGACGCCGGCCTCGACGAAGGCGGCACAGTCGACGACGCCCGACTCGTCGCCGAGTTCGAACACCGTCGGTCCGGAGGTCTGGCGTACGGAGACGACTTCCCCCTCGAGTCGCACGTCGGAGCCGACGTGTTCACGCAGCGCGTCGACGGCGACGCGGGCGTGCTCGTCGGTTGTCGTCTCCATCTCTTGTTCCCGTTCGGCTTCGACCTGCACGGTACCGCCGTCGTTCGGCTCCGCCGGCCCTGCCGGTTCCGTCGATTCGTCGGTCTCGGCGGTGACAGGCTCCGACTCGGAGTCGCCGTCGGATGGTTCGGATGCCGTCTCCGGTTCCGGCTCGGCTTCTTCGTCTTCGTCCGGCGTCTCGCTCACGTCGTCGGGGTCGGCGGCAACCTCCGCGTCCGCGTCGGTGGCGACGCGCGATTCTTGCTGCGTCTCCGCCGGCTCGGTTGCCTCACTCGCGTTTCCCGAATCAGCCTCCGCTTCTTGTTCGTCTTCGAGGCGGTCGCCCTCCGGTTCGTCGACGAGCGTACCGCGGAACTCGCGGTCGGTCTGGCGAATGGACCAGCCAAGGTCTACGTCGCCGTTGTCGCGCACGTTCGTCACCTGCACGCAGACGGTGTCGCCCGGCTCCCAGTCGAGGGATTCGAGCCGCTTGTCGAGCTTCGAGCGGTGGAGCAGCCCGGTCACGCGGGGTGAGAGGTCGACGAAGACGCCGAAGTCGGCGTAGCCGTCGACGACACCGCGGTAGAAACGGCCCTCGGTGAGTTGGTTCGCGCTATCGCCGCGGAAATCGAACAGTACGTCCTCTTGGTGGGTGTCACAGATCGGCCCGTCAGTCGACGTGCCGCAGACAATACAGGTTCCCATTATCGGGTAGTGTGGTCGGGGGGTAAAACTGTTGTCGGAATCCGCGCGTCTCTCGGCTCCTCGCCCGCAGGTCCACCGCATCCGGGGCTCTCATATGCCCCCGTCGCGAACCTCCGGGTAGATGCGCGTCGAGCAACTGGGTGAGGGAACGCCGGAAATCGCAGTCGTCGGCTCGATTCACGGCGACGAACCGTGTGGTGCACGTGCCGTCGAGCGACTGCTCGCCGCTTCGCCCGACCTCGACAGACCCGTCAAGTTCGTCGTCGCGAACGAGCGCGCACTCGCCGAGAACGCCCGCTACGTCGACGAAGACCTGAACCGCGCGTTTCCGGGAGACCCCGACGCCGACACCCACGAGGGCCGACTCGCGCACAAACTCACACAGGAGCTGCGCGACTGCACCATCTTCTCGATGCACTCCACGCAGTCGTACGCCACACCGTTTGCCCTCGTCGACGAACTCGACCCGCTTGCGGCCTCGGTGGTCCCGTATCTCACCGTCGAGGCGCTCATCGAGACGGTGAACTTCTCCGAGGGCAGACTCCTCGAGTCACAGGACGTTATCGAGGTCGAGTGTGGGCTGCAGGGAAGTGAACGCGCCGCCGAGAACGCCTACGACCTCACTCGGCAGTTCCTGGGTGCCGTCGGCGCAATCGAGCCGCCCCGAGCGCCACACGAGGATGTCTCCGTCTTCCGGATGGACCGGATGCTCCCCAAGCCGCCCGCGACCGAGTACGAGACCTTCGCGACCAACTTCGAGCGCGTGGCCGAGGGGGAGACGTACGCGCGTGCAGACGACGAACTGTTCGTCGCCGACCGACCCTTCTATCCAATCCTGCTCTCGCCGTACGGCTACGAGACGGAGTTCGGTTACACCGGCGACCTCGTCGGCCGACTCGACGAGCAGGCAATTCCCGGCCCGGAGCCGACGCCCGAGCGCTAGTACCAGGTCGCGCCCCCGTCGACCCCGATTTCCTGTCCCGTGATGCGTCGCGCGTTCGGCCCGGCGAGGAAGGTGACTTGCTCTGCGACCTCTGCCTTGCTCGCGGTGTAATCAGGGAGCGCGAAATCGTCGGGGCCGATACGGAACGGCTCCGCGTCTTCCACGTCGGCGAGACGCTCCTGCTTCGCGATAACGTCCTCGATGCGGTCTCCCTCGACGGGACCGGGAAGCACCGTGTTGACGGTCACGTCGTCGCGGCCGAGTTCACGCGAGAGCGTCCGCGTCACGCCGACGAGTCCCATCTTCGATATCGCGTAGGGGAGCCGGTTCGGATACGGCTGTTTCCCGCCGATGGAGCCGATATTGATGACGCTGGCCTGCTCGCTCGCGCGGAGGTGGTCGCTCGCGTGTTTCGCACACATCGCCGCGCCGGTCGTGTTGACCGCAACCGTCTCCTGGATGTCGTCGGGCGAGAGCCGGTCGAACGGCTGTGTCGGGCCGGCGACCCCCGCGTTGTTGACGAGACAATCGAGCCCGCCGAACGTCTCGACCGTCTCGGCGACGGCAGCCTCGATACTCGCCTCGTCGGTCACGTCCGTCTCGACGGCGAGACCCTGCTCGCCGAGGGCGTCTGCCGTCTCGTATATTCCGTCACTTCTGGCCGCACACGCGACCGACGCGCCGTGGTCGGCGAACGTGTGGGCGATCTCCCTACCGATACCGCCGCTCGCGCCGGTGACGAATACCGTGATATTCTCTAGCACGAATGATGACCCGCTGGCTGTGAACAAAAACGTATCTCCGGGGTAGTTGGCGAGCGCGATCGAGTCGGCCGTCGACAGCCGACGACGCTGGTTTCACACTCGTCACGGACGAGCGAGCGAATGCTCGAGTGGCTGAATCGACGGGTCGAACGGCCCGCGAGCCGGTACCGCTATACCGCGCCGCGGCAACCATCAGTCCTAGTGGCGTCACCTCGGGCTGCTGTGAGCGATCAGGCAGGGTCAGCCGCGCCTTCGTCACCTCGGCGACGAGTGGCGGTCGTCGTCGCAATCATCTTCATCGATCTGCTCGGGTTCGGAATCATCATTCCCGTCCTCCCGTTTTACCCTGGAAGATGTGGAGAGCGGTTACGGTATCACCACATCACACTACCGGCTCACCTGCGTCACGAACGGGCGATGGACGGTCCCGACGGAGTCGGCCACCGATGCTGCGTCCGGCACGGGAAGGGCTAAGCCACGCCCGCTGGTTGGGACTGTAACAGCAATGCCGATTTTGGATGAGCTTTCGGGCTTCGAGTTCGAGGATGTCATGGAGGACGTGTTCCGGAACGTCGGCTATACGAACGTCCGGCAGGCGGCGAAAACCGCCGACGAAGGCCGGGATATCCTGATGGACGAACGGGTGAACGGCACGACGAGGGGCGTCGTCGTCGAGTGCAAGCACACCGGGACCGTCGGTCGACCGGTGGTTCAGAAGCTCCACTCGGCAGTCGCGACGTACGACTTCGACGGCCCAAAGCGCGGAATCGCCGTCACTACCGGTACGTTCACCGGGCCGGCGACGGAGTACGCACAGCGACTTCGGGACAACGGCGACCCGTATCCAATCGAACTGATCGACGGCAAGGGGCTGCGGTCAATCGCCGAGGAGGTCGGTCTCGATCTGTACAACGGTCGCATCGAGATCTTGTGTGACGAGACGCTCCGGCCGACAGACCCGACAAGCGGCACCGATGGGCCCGTGCGAGAGGCGTTTCGCGATATCGAGAACCTCGATCAGACGAAGCTCTCGACGCCGACGACACACGCCACGTTCGAACCGGTCGTCCTGGTAACGGCGACGGTCGATGCTGTCTTCGAAACCTCCGTCGGTGTGATTCACCGTATCGACGAGCGCACGCAGTTCGTCGTCCGGGCAGCTCGCACGCAGCCACGGATACTGGACAGCGCGGTCGCGTCGCTCGTCTCCGAGAACCGCGGACAGACGGTCAGAATCGAGGGGTTAGACCTCGCGGCCGACTTCGACGACCACGAGGTGCAGCGCTTTGGGAAGACCGAGACCGAATACAAGGAATGGGCAGTCGACCGGCTCAAACAACACCACGCGACGACGGTCTCGTACACCGGTGACAACAACGTCGATTACCACAAGGAGTGTGTACCGAACCACTCGGACATCTCGGTCCAGTCGATCGAGGCGGTCTATCTGCCCGACATTCATCAAACGACGACGATCCAGGAGTACTCGTACCCGTACGCGTACTACGCTGCGGGTCCGTCGCGCGTCACCCACGAAGATGGAACCCACGAGTGTGTCCAGTGTGGCGACGCGGACGCGGCGACGTTCACGTTCTGTTCAAACTGTGGCAGTATCAACTGCGAGTCACACATCAAGACGGAGCGGCTCGAACAAGAGCCAGTTTGTACCGGCTGTGCCGTGACCGACCGGTTTGCTCTCCGACGGAAGTACTTCTACAGCGAGGCGAACCGAGACGCGTTTGCAGACGAGTATGCAGCGATGCCACCCCACGAGAAGGCACGGGAGAACGTACCAGCGGCGATTGCCGCAGTCGTTGGAACCGTTGGAGTTCTCGCGTTGCTACTAGTGCAAACGGGACTGCTGTGAATCGGCTCGACAGCGGTGTGTTAGCGGTTCCGGCTCATCGGGAACTTCACGCACTCCGGGTGTTTGTTGAACCGTGTCAAAATCGTCTTGTAGAGAGCATTCTTCGCACGCGTCCCGCGTCGGGGATGGACGGTATATCGTAACCGAAGCTCGACCCACGACTCCTGTTGCACGATATTGACCGTCGGTCTGTCGTTCACGTCGAGTTCGACGGGTGTTTCGTGTAGTCGCTGACGGTACTCCTCCACCTGCTGGGCCATCTCCTCGCCAAGCTGCGCCGTGGCCGCGTCGACCATCAGCTCCGAGGCGAACGCTAAATCCGTCTCGTAAGCCACCTGTACTGACAGCTCGTTCCAGACGGACTGGACGCCCTCGCCGTAGAAGTTCACGACGCGAGCCGATAACACGGTGCTGTTCGGGACTGTCACGATCCGGCCAGACGGTTGGTTCATCGAGACCAGGTCGCCGCCGATCTCCCACACTTCCGTGACGAAGAAATCAACCGAGACGACATCGCCGCGCATCTCCTCGATTGCGATGCGGTCGCCCACCTGATACGGCCGCTTCACGATGATGTACAGCCAGCCGATGAGTGAAAACAGCGGCTGCTGGAGTGCGAAGATAATTGCGAACCCGAGCACGCCGAGCGAGAACAACACGCTCACCCACTCGCGAGTGATGACCCCGAAGGAGGCAATGAGGGCAAGTCCCCCAAACACCAGTCGCAGCAGATTCCGAACGTCGTGGTGACGGCGTTTACTCTCCGTTCGTTCGAGCAGATAGCTACCGAAGATGTTGTAACCAGCATACAACGCGAACAGTACTGCGGCTATCGAGAGCCCCGTGACGACGAACGGTGGCACTGTCACACCGAGGAGACTCCCGTCGACGCCCGTGTGCTGCACCAGGTGTCGACTGCCGTACAGCGCTCCCGCCCCCACCAACGCGAAATAGCCGGCTCGGCTCATACTGCTCGACATCGCCCCAGCGTGAGAAAGGTATCTATCCGACAGTTCCGCGCTGGACGCCAACTTCCCGTACACGTCAGCGAACGACGATTCATGCGCCACCACACCGTCGACCCGAAACAGCTCACCGACGAGGGGTCATCCCACGTGCAGCGGAGTTCGCGTCCTCTGAACTCCCACCTGCAGTTTCCACGCCCGCCTACCCGTTCGTTGGTCCCGGCGGGACAACAGGTCTCGCCGGTCACGGACGGAGTGCGCCAGAAGTCACCGAACGAGTAATCGATCGCTGGGGTGTCCAGGTCGAAGTCGGACGCCGTCGTGAATAGCCGCCGGGAGACCGACCACTCAGAGGACTGCCTGTGCGGTTGCAACCAGTTCGTTCAGCGGTGCCTCCTGTAGCTCCTGATCAGTCAACAGCAGCCGCTGTCGGGGGCGACCGACGGTCTCGCGCTCGATCTTCTCGGTCGTGAGCAGACCGGCGTTCTCGAGTTCTTTCTTGCGCGTGGAGAATCGTGCCGGGCTTCCGATCTGAATCCGCTCTGCCCACTTCGTCAGCTCGCGGTACTGCTCGCGATTGCGCGCCGCGAGGAGCAGAAACGCATGGACTTCGTCCAAGCCGTCGGACATAGCCCGACTCCCCATCGCGGTACTCAACATCGTCTGGACGTCCGCCTCGAAACTCCCGTCGAAGTTCTCACCGACGGTCTTCATCACCTGCGAGTACGGCGGTGTACTGATGTCGGCTGTCTGTGCCGATCTCCACAGCGCCGCGACGGTCTCGTGAACGTTTTCCAACACCGGCTCAACAGACGTTCGCAGCGTCGGGACGGACTCCATTCCCGACAACAGAACCGTCGTCACCTGTGACTCGGTGAGCACGAGCGGTTGAAGCGTCGCGTCTTGATCGTCGATGGTTCGAATCGTTACGTCGTTGCGAGACGAGATCTCGGCGATACGCGTCGCCGTCGTGAACTCATGCCGCAGTCGCTTCAGGGGCTGTGGCGTCGTGAGGATCCGCACGTGGTCGCCCCAATCCGGGTCGTCGAGCCGACCGAGAGCTTGGAGCGTCTCGAAGTTCGGCGCGACGACCGTGACGTCGGCGTCTGCCGTCTCGATTACCTGTCGGAGACTCTCCTCGCGAGTAATTACTTCGGCGTTTGTCATAGATCAAACTATCGCTCAAGACTATTATGCGTTTTCCGGCCTACGCTTTGTTTAGGAACAATCATAGTCAGAAGTCAATCTCAGATTACATATTGTAAGAATTGATATTTATATACCCGGCTTGTCAGTATATTCCGAACCGGATATTACGGGCCTGCAACACCTAGACCATCCACAGCGGAGACAGCTCCTGTTATCTGCGACAATAAGAAAACCGCCGTGAGAACCAGTGCAGTTAGTCGTGGGCTATTCTTGAGGTAGGTGTATGCTATGTTCTGCATTTACGACATTAGTTCCGAAGTCTGTTGTATTATGTATAGTGATAGATAGCATAATAGATATCAATAATATGTTGAAATTAAATTGGAGGGTGCAGATTGCAACGTGAATATATAAACAAATCGCGGAGGGATTGGGTATACAGTGAATCGCGCAACTTGGTTCACTTCGGCATTGGCTCTATGGTCGGCTATCAGTTCGACACGGATGACCGGATATCTCTCGTTGGGGGTTCATTTACCCGAAATGGGGTTTCCGATTCGGCGCTCAAGCCGTTTCTTCGGGCTGATGAGAGCCCGGTACGATACGACGGTGAGTGGACGTGGAGCGACGAGCTGCTCGAGACGCTGTGGACGGACTGAGCGTGGACGAAAGCTGAAGTTGGTGGACTCGCAGCGACTCGTATGAAGGATCTCGCTGCGACGGCCCTCGATACTGCTCAGCAGGCAGCGGAGGCGAGTTCCTCGTCTGATTCGGACGAGTTCGGTCTGCCTCGCTTCTGCTACATCGGCTGTGGCTCCTGGGGCTGTCGACGTGTTGCGGCCGGGCTAGCTGACCGCAGCTACGATACAGCCCCGCGGATACCACTTCAACAACTCACTACGAGTATCTACGTTGGACGGCCAGAAACGGCGTGTCCAGTGCGAACCGCCACGGATTTTCGTCACAACGCCGCCCGGACGAGTGCCGGCGGCGACCGCGATGGCTGTGACGACCGGCTTGTCGCGGCGATTACCGAGACGGATATCTGTCTGCTCACGCTCTCACTCACGGACGCAGATGCGGTAACGACGGCTGTCACGCTCGCGAGAAAAGCTGTGAATACGCCGGTGCTCGTCTTTGCCGCGACCGACGGCCAGCACGCGGAGACGACACTACAGCGTCTCACTACCGCCGCAAACACAACGCTCCTGTTCGACGAATCTGTCATCCGTGAGGGACCGCTCGGTCACACGGCGACTCCTACCGACGAGCTTACTGCGCGACTCGCTCGCGAGTTCATAACGGATGCCGTCGAGATACCGACTATCTCTGGAGCGATCGGGACGCGGTATCCCCGTGTCGCCTCCTACTGGGACACCGGCGGCCTCACGATTCCGTCACTCGCACGGTTGGGCTCGGATGCACCGACTGCAGCGAGACCCCCCGAGTCGCTGTTACCGCTTGCCCGTACGTCCGCGGAGACCGAAGCATGGGTCGGCTACGTCGTCGGTGGGAAGCAGTTCACGCTGAACGAGTTCGATCGGCTTCGAACTACGCTCCAAGCGACCGTTGGTGAACGCGCGGCCGAGAACGGAGTTCTTGGCGGACGCGTCCATCCCGACATGGAGACGGGGCGTTATCTCACGCTGCTACAGATGTGTGGCGACGAAAGATAGTATGGATACCAGACGGAGCACTTTCCGAATCGGAGAGTATTCCGAGAGTAATCGGAGACGAGCAGCGACGCCGACATCAACCGCTCGTGTACGAAGACACCTCGCGGCCTGACCGAGACGGTCCCGACTCACGACCACAGTGTCGACGGGTCTCCCACTGTGTCTACCAGCGCACCGACCGGACGAGGCTCGCAGCCCGCGACGGCGAAAGACACTCAATCTGGCCGGCGGTATCCGCGACGACCCAGTTGTGCTGCTCGCGACGAAGCGTCATCGAGCCAGTGGGTCCAATCGCAACGAATCGCCGCTCTGCTTCGCGGTCTCGGTAGACGGTCCACGGCTCAGCCCGGTCGATGTGTTTCAACGCCGTGACAAGCACTGCTGGCGTATCGCCGACACGCGTCTCGGCGAGCGGTTCCATCGAGGTGCGGCGTGCACAGCGCTCGTGATACCGTTGCATCCGGAACGTCCGACTCCTATCGTCCTCACCACTAGGTGCCACACGTTCACAATGGATTACGAATACAAAAGCTGCACCCGGGATGACGCCCCCGACATCATGTGTTCGCCTGCACGTCCGACAGTGCGGTTGCCGGTCAGTCGTCGGCGGGCGTCGGACTCGACATCTCGACCGCACCGGCGTCGACACCCAGCTCGTCCATGGCGGCTTGAGCAACGCGCTTGCCCGAGACCAACATCGCACCGAAGGTCGGCCCCATCCGTGGGAGTCCATGGACTGTCGCGGCTGCCATCCCCGATGCCAACAGACCGTCGTGGACCTTCCCCGTGTGCTCGACGACGGCGTCCTCACTCTCGGCGACCCACATCGAGTCGTGACCAGGAGAGTCGTGACCCGGTGCGCCGTAGCTCTCGTCGTCGGTCTGGTCCATCCCGGTCGAGTTCTCTGCGGCGTGTGCGATTCCGTCGGCCGTAATCACGTCTCGCTCGTGGAGCTTCGAAACCACGACTGCATCGTGTCCAGTGGCATCGATAACCACGTCGGACTCGACGGCGACCGGGTCGACGCACGTGATCTCGCGCGGAAGTGCGTGGACCGGCGTCCAGTTCATGACGATGCCACCGACGCGGTGGTCGTCTCGGATCACGACATCGGTGAACTCGGTCATATTCTGGACACGTGCTCCTGCATCACAGGCCGCCTTGATGAGACCCGAACACGCCGCCGGTCCGCTTGCAACGTACAACCCATCGGCTTCGTCGCTCTCGTGGTACTCGACGCCGAGGTCGTCGAGGACAGTCTGTGCCGGCGACCGAACTGTCACCTTGTTCATCAGGAAGCCACCGAGCCAGAATCCCCCGCCGAGGTAGTTGTTCTTCTCGACGACGGTCACGTCGACATCGCGGTCGGCGAGTTCCTTGGCGGCCATTAGCCCCGACGGACCGCCACCGACGATGATGACATCGGCTTCGGTGCTGTCCATGAACTCGTCGTGCCAGTCGTCCGCGATCGCACGAGTCACCTCTGCTTCGTCGACGGGCGCAAACCCATCAAATTCGAACATACAACCAAGTAGTATTCTTTAATAATAATAAAGCTCGGGGTACCTTCACGTCGAGTTTGTGTCACGGACGCATCGGTGGGGGAGACGGGACCGCAGCCAGATACGTCGTCACAACAGCCAAGGTAGCTCCCACACTATCTCTCGTGTATGTGTGAGAGACGGTGAGCGACACTCCGGAACATCGACTCTTTGCGGCGATTTACGATCCGGCGACCGCTCTGGCTGAACGAACCGTCTTGCGCCCGCACCGAGAGTACCTTGTCCGGGCGCTCGGCGAGTCGGTGCTCGACCTGGGGGCTGGAACCGGTGGGATATTTCCCTACCTTCCAGCCGATGGAGAGAGACGACTCAACGCTATCGAGCCGGACCCGCACATGCGTCGACAGGCACTCGCGAAAGCAGCAGAACTGGGCCTCGACGTCGATATCAGCGAGGCGAGTGCCGAGTCGCTACCGTACGCTGACGGCCAGTTCGATACCGTACTTGCTTCGATGGTCTTCTGTACGATTCCGGATGTCGACGCCGCGCTCGCGGAAGTGTCTCGAGTGTTGAAACCGGGTGGCGAACTCAGATTCTTCGAGCACGTCCACGCCGACGGCTGGCGTGGACAGGTGCAGAATCTCTCCGCGCCCATTTGGCGACGCCTCGCCGGCGGCTGTCGTCTGAACCGACAAACCGTCTCGCACCTGACCACGCTACAGTCGTTCGACGTACTCGAAGTCGAGCGGCTGGACCTCGGAGTCACGCCAGTCTGGCCGTTCGTCCGTGGCCGGCTTCGAAAGCGCCGCGAATCGTGACTGGGAGATAACAGAAGAGAACGCGTGTGGATGAGTGTTCCAACCACTGCTGGGCGCGGCGTGGTATCGCTTTTGTGAGCCTCCTGCCGTATCGCATCCGAGCAGTGCCGGCAGGGGAGCTACGTGAACAGGCTGAACCAACGCACGGCGTACTCGCTCGTCGAGTTCGAGCGCCAGTCGCGCGGTCCGACGGGGCGCGAATGAAGAATCGTGGCCCTCGTTACGGAAGATTAAGCGGCAAATCGGGCCTTCGGGGCAGGGAGGGCGTCAATCGTCGAAGCCTTCGTAGGAACCGAACACGTCAGCCGCCGAGGGTTCGTCCCGCTCTTGGCGGAACGCGACCCGCGTCGTCTGGATGAAATGTCGATACGAAAGGTTCTCGTCCAGTTGGTTTCCGGCCCACGTCCCCCCGCCCATCGACAGGGTGTGTGTAAGGCCGTTCTCGAATGTCCCGCTACTGCCGAGGTTCGGTTGATTCACGACTACCCTACAGGTATCAAGCGTTCGGCCCGCATTGACGGCCCTGTGTGAATCGTTCGTGTGTACGGCGACACTGTGGCCTGCGCCTTCGCGTGCAAGGATCCGACGTGTCACGTCTAAGCCCGTCTCGAAATCCGACACATCGACGGTCGCAAGAATCGGTGACAGACATTCCGTGACGAGCGGATCCTCGTCGATGTCTCCTGCTTCAACGATTAGCAGGTCTGGCTCGCTGATCTCGCTGTTCTCGATTCCGGCCTCTGCCGCTAACGTTTCGGCTGCGAGACCGATTACATCGCGGTTGAGGTGGCCGTCTGTGAACAACGTCTCTCGGAGGAGGTCGGTCTCCTCCCGAGTACAGAGGTAGCCGCCCTGATCGGCGAGAGCCTGCCGTAGCTCGGCGTATACCTCGGTCGGGGCGACGAGACACGATTCCGCGATACAGGTCGTCCCGTTGTCATAGCCGGCGCTTGCACCAACCCGTTCGGCGACAGCCCCCAGGTCGGCTCCCGTGTCGACGAGAGCGATGGGATTGCTCTCGGAGACCGAGTAGTTCGGAGTACCGGCAGTTTGGCCGGCCGCCACGTTTGCGGCCGAGCCTGTCACCTGGAGAAGGTCGGCCTGTTCTAGTAGGGCGTTCGACTTTGCTTTCGACGCCGGCTGGGGAAGCACCTGAACGAGATCGCGTGGCGCACCGATGCGGGCGAGTTCATTCCGGATGTATTCGACGGCTTCCGTCGCAGGGATGATACCGGACGGAGACGCCGAGATGACGAGTGCATTGCGGCCCTTCAATGCGAGAATTGCAAGGTTAGCGACCGAGGGGGCCGGGTTCGTCGAGGGAACGAGCCCCCCGATGACACCGACCGGCTTTGCAATCTCGACGACGCCATCGCGGTCGGTCGGAATCTCCCCAACTGAGGGCTGGCCGAGTGTATCGTGGAGAATCCCTTTGACCCGCGAGCGGAGTTTTTCACGCTTGTCGGCTCCGTTCCCGAACTCGGTCGCCTTGAGCGTGGACTGAACGAGGGATTCGGCGCGGTTCTCTTGATAAACGGCCCAAGCTGCGGCGCGAGCGAGGTCGTCAGTTTGTGACTGATCGTACTGTTGGATCTGCTCCATGGCGTCTCGGCCGGTCTCGATACACTGTCGGACAACCCTCTCGGGCTCTTGCTCGGAAGTTCCGGTCGACATCGTCAGAACCTCCGCCTCCTTGCACGATACCGAGCAGCCCGGCAAATCGTTTTGTAGATGATTTGACTCCTCATGTGAACCGTCCAACTACGGCACAATATTAAAGATGTATATCATTATTATTTCATTTATTTACCGACCCCGCCTGATTAGCATCGGTGTACGCGTTCGGTTTGCGAGAGACGAACGACACACTTTCTGACGATTCCGGTTCGAAACGGGGTACACCGAGTGACTTCAGTTTGGACCAGCAAAATCAAGTATTTCCTGACAGCCCTTCGCGCCAGACTCTCAAGGCCGTGATTAAAGACTGCGTTCGAATCTGTATCGAGCTACCAACCGTCCTGAGTCGCAGATCGCCCGCAAAACCTTGCTGTACTCCTCGAGGGTGAGCGCTGACGTTCGCTCCCGAGTATCGACTGGAGACGCTCACCACGGCCGAACCAGCTTTCACCACGCTCTATCGGCACTGTTGCCGCACAGCCGAAGGGAATCCGGGACTGTCGACAGTTGACAGCGCATATATTATGAACGTTCATTATACTTAATACGCTGTGGAGCCTCACATAGAGTAGATGCGCCGAGATAAAATCGAGCCGATGGTCCCGATAATGCCGACAGACGATACGTCTACGACGGTCGCTCGTGCCGATGGTGGCCAGCGTAAATCCTACGACCCGGACGAGGTAGAAGCCGCGCTCGTCCCGGTCGCCTCCTCGTCCGGTACGTCGACGTAAGACGACTGCTTCTGGGAAGGCAACAAGACGTTGCAGACTGCTTACACGGTCTAAATTGTATCTCTCATGCCCTCTGTTCTAACCCGCACCCGAGCTATTTCAGCTGTTCTGATAGCTTGATATTCCGGACAGTCCGACTGGTCACCACGCCCGGTCTATTTCACGCCGTTCCTGTCGGGGATGGGGATACCGACGGGACCACATTTGTTGAAGCCGTATCTCAGTGCTCTATCGATTCCCGTCGCGCGAATCTCGTCCCCTGTAGGTCGGGATCCTCTTGACTTCCGACCGGCGGTGAGACCTCCAATCAGTCCTCCGCTGAATCATCCTCTTGGCGTCTGTGGACCCTGACCGTCGAAATTCGGCTCCCGTCGACGCTCGTCACCTCAACGACGTACCCGGCGACCTCAACGCGATCGCCACGTTCTGGGACCCGGTTTAGATGCTCGAGTACCAGCCCACCGACCGTTTCGACCTCTTCGCTCGTGAACGCTCCCTCGATCGTGTCGTTAATTTCTGATAGCGCGACGCCCCCGTCAATGTCGTACCCCCCATCGCTGCGCCGGCGAATCGAGGGTTCACGCTCGTCCATATCGAACTCATCTCGGAGGTCTCCGACGAGCGCCTCGACGACGTCTTCAACCGTTGCGATCCCTTCGAGTGTTCCCCACTCGTCGATGACGGCGGCCATCTGCTGTCGGTCTTCCCTGAACTGTTGCAGGAGATTGTTCAGTGTCATCGTCTCGGGAACGATAACGATCTCGCGGGCGATGTCACCGACTGACTCGGCTTCCCCGCCTTCCACCTCGGCTCGTAACACGTCCTTGACGTCAACGAATCCGATCACGTCGTCGCCGTCGTCGGCAGCAAGGACGGGATAGCGTGTGTGACCAGCGTTGAGGATGGTCGACTGGAGGTCGGAGAGGGAGCCATCCGCCGGAACGCTCACCACGTCCGGTCGTGGAACCATGACCTCACGCACCACGATGTCGTCGAGATCGAAGATGCGCTCGATCATCGTCACTTCCGCGACATCGATGTCTCCTCCTTCGCCCGACCGTGTTAGTACTCGGAGAAGCTCTCGCTCACCGAGCGTCTCATCCGTCTCCGAAGCGGGGGGCACACCGAGCGACCGCGTGAACGCGTTGGCTGCCCCGTTGAAGACCACGATTCCCGGGTAGAGGAGATAGTAAAACAGCTTCATCGGCGGGGCGAGAAACAGCGAGAGCCGCTCGGTCTGGGAGATTGCGATCGTCTTTGGCGCCAGTTCGCCGAAGACGACGTGAAGGAATGTGATGAGACTAAAGCCGACTGCGAAAGCGACGAGGTGGATGAGACTCGCCGGGAGAATCGATTCCAGCACGGGTTCGATGAGCGCCGCCACGGCGGGTTCGCCGACCCATCCCAATCCGAGCGAGGCGATGGTGATGCCGAGTTGCGTCGTGGCGAGGTAGTTATCGAGATTGGTCATTACCTCTTGCAGCGTCCCCGACCCCGGACGCCCCTCCTCGACGAGCTGGTCAACCGATGTCCCCCGAATCCGAACGAAGGCGAACTCTGCGGCGACGAAGAATCCGTTGAGCACTACGAGAAACAGCGCCAAGATGAGTTGACCCACCGAGAGCGCGACGTTTACCATAGATACTCCTGGGCCGGACTACCGCTCGATTGTGATGTGTCCATAGCTACGTATTTCGTCCTATTTACTAAAACCATCCACCAGACGAAAGCTGGTGAGTCCGGCGTCGTCGTGCTACGAAGCCGACGCCGAACGTCGCGTAACTGTCACCACACCATCGCGGTCGCGGGCCGCGTGATACGCACGCGACGGCGACATATCACTGCTATACTTCTTGTGAGCGGTCTTATTAGTCGTCGTCCCCGACCATTCGTCCGGGCGAGTGGTGGGGAGTTCCCGCAAGCTCCTCTCGTGTCGCTTCGGAGAGTTCCCGCCACATGGGAAGCTTCGCGTGTACCCACCCACGCGTCGCATAGATAATCGCTTCGCCGTGGTCCAGTCGCTGTAGTTTCCCAGCTATCGGTTCCTTGGAGACGGTCTTCGTGACTGGCTTGCCGTTCACGGTTGTCTCATCGCGAAACGAGTACCGTACCTGGTCGCTGGTTCCGAGCCGGTCGCGGACGTATTCGACGGTCCGCTGGTCACCCGACCGGAGATGCATCTCCTGTGTGAGCCCACTCAGAATCGAATCGACCGTCGCGTCGCCGTACTTCCGGGCGAGCTGTGAGAGGCTCTGGACCCCCAGGATGGCTTGGGTCTGTTGGGCTCGTCCCGTGGCCACGAGTGTATCGAGCACCTCCAACTGTGGGACACGAGCAAACTCGTCGAGGACGAAGTACCCGCCTCGGTCGGGGTCGGCGATCATGAGTTGGCTGGCTCGGTCAATGAAGAACTTGTAGATGGGGCCCATTCGATCACCCTCCTCAATCGGATAATCGAGCAACAGTAATCGATTATTTGGGTTTTCGATGTACTCCCGGATCGAAAACTCGCCGTCCGCTGTTGCGAAATCTCCCGTGAGCACCTCCCGGACAATCGGTTGGAGCGTCGAGTACACTCCGACCGATTGCTTCGATGCGTCCGGGTTGATAGCGCTGATTGCCCCGCGTAGATCCTTGTGCTCGTCACTGTCGAGGAGCTGGTGGACGCCCTCGTTCCCGAAGCGATCACTTTTCATACTACTACGAGTTGTGATTAACCGAGAGACGGCAACGGGGCGCTTGCTGTGTCCGAGTTTCTTTCGGGGCCGATAGTTGCCCCTCAAGCGAGCTGTAGGTGGCTCAGAATCAAATCCGGAGAGTTACCTTGCCCATTGTGCGGAAGCGGACTCTCGAGAGTGCCCAGAGAGCGTTAGCCCACTATACTTATCAACTGGAGTACCGAATTACGAATGCCGCGCGGGGCTGAACAGACCCCTACCGCGGGTTCAATGTTGTGTCAACCGACGCAGCGGGGGCGAGACGCACGTTGTGTGTCGCCCCGTGACCTATCCGTCGAGCACCGGCAGTGTCGGTGACTCGTCGAGAGGGCTGGGGAGCATAGTAGTGTCAACAGCGCCGTGGCTATCGAGTGTTGCGATAAAAAACAGCAATCACGGACTGCGGTGCCGTGTTATGGGACTTCGCTCGACGCGAGTGTCTGGGACGAGCCACCGCCTTCTGCTGTCCAGATAACACGGACTTCATTGGCACTGCTCGAAATGGTCAATGTGTTCGTCGATTCGCCCGCACTAACACTACTGTCACTCCCAGTACTCCAAGCGACAGTAGTATCTACGCCATTCACGCTGAGTCGTGCCGGGTTAATAGAGTCACCACCGTCATGCGTGATGGTCACATCATTACCATTACTCGTGTAGTCGAAGCTGAACTGTGTCGTCGGTGTACTCTGGACGTTATCGCCGAGTCCGAGGACAAACGTGCCGATGACAGCTGCCAGAATCACCGTGATGGCAACCATCAGAATCACGCCGATGACGGGTGAGACGGCCGAATCGTCGTTGAATAGTTGTTTGATGTTCATTGGATTATGTTATGGTGCTTCCGCACTGGCGAGAGTTTGCGATGATCCACCGCTCTGTGAGGTCCACACGACACGGACTTCTGTAGGCGAGCTGAGGCCGCTGGAGAGTGAGTGCGTATCACCAGCAGTGACATCGTCGCTGCCATCCCAGTCACTGGGACTACCACCAACAACAACCTCAAGCTGGTCGGCCGGAATAGCGTCACCACCCTCGTGGGTGATTTGCTCGTCATTGAAGTCGATATCGAACTATGCAGTCGGTGTACTCTCGACGTTATCGCCCAAGCCGAGGACGAACGTGCCGATGACGGCTGCCAGAATGACAGTGATCGCCACCATTAGTATCACTCCAATAACGGGTGATACTGCCGAGTCGTCGTCGAACAGATGTTTGATTTGCATGTTAGTTTGTCAACCAGCGCGTCAGACACCGAGCCAGAGCAAGGATTTTTGAGCACGGCACGCAACCGTACTCTTGAAGCAGGACAGATGGTGACTGTCCCGCGGCTCTCTCCTTGCGGACTCGTTAACGGCCGCGAGCACAAGCCAGTGGCCGCGTCAGCGCGCGGTCTACATAAATTATGCCGCCCTTATTGATAAAACCCCCGCTCATTCTCCCGGTTTGAGACTCCATCTAAGTATCAAAACGGCAGCGTAGGCTATCTATACTGGAGCTTTCCAAGCAACGACGAATATCTACGACCGCTGTTCCAGTTGCGACGCCGACCTTTCCGCGCACGGCAGTGTCGATTTCTGTCCAAACTGTGGTTCGAAACAGTGACGCTACGGACAGCTCCCCGGTACGACGCAAAGCTTCAGAGATACCACCGATACGCTGAGAGCAGATTGCCGGTGTCACGGGCCGCAGCTGTCGCCACGATTCAACGCTTCATACACACTGTCACTTGCAAACCCCCGCACAGAAGTGGTATCGGAGCGTATATACGCGTAGTTATTTTTATCATGCGGAGTAGTATCATTCATGTCCGTCGTCCGGGTGGCATACGTGGCGGGGTTCACCCTCGCTGCCATAGCCTGTTTCTTCAGCCTCCGCCGGGTGTCCCGAGTCACTGATCCGGATACACGACGGGGACTCGGGGCGTTGCTGGGATTGAGCGGACTCTGGGGGGTGACCCACGTCGGCCGTCTGCTCCCCGTCTCGCCGGGAGTGCAGATCACGTTTTACGTTGCCGGTCTCGTCGTTGGTCTCGCAACCATCGGGGCGTGGCTGTACTTCTGTTCTGCCTACACCGGCCACGACCACCACCGCCGCCCGTGGATTCGCCGCACTGCGCTCGGACTCTACCTCGGGATTATCAGTATCAAGATCACCAACCCGCTCCACGAGTTCTACTTCACCACCACAACGACAACGCGGCCGTTTGCACACGTGGTGATCGAACTCGGGACGATTCACTGGATCGTCACTGGCCTGTCGTATGCACTGGCTGCGATCGGGTTTTATCTCCTGTACGAGATGCTCAGCAGCTCAAAATCGGACGCTCGGGTGCTCGGGGTGCTCGTGGCGACCACCGCCTTGCCGATTATCTTTTATCTGCTTACGCTTTTGGACACTGGCGGCCTGATTACGATTCACTACGAACCGCTCGGGGTCGCGGTGTTCGCTGTCGGTGTGCTGTATTTCGTCAACGAACAGTTCACTGCCATCCCGCGGTTCTGGCGAACACAGATCATCGACGGAATCGACGAAGCCATCGTCGTCACCGACGATAGCGGCCACGTCCGGGACTACAACCGGCGTGCGCTCGCGATATTTCCAACGTTGCAAAGCTGTGAGGGTACACCGCTTTCTGCTGCCGTGCCGTCGCTGGCGTGTGCGGCTGAGGAAGGCGGTGAGATCATTACCGTCGGAGAGTCCGGTGCCGACACGGAGCGGTATCTCTACGTCACCAAGACGCCGCTGACCCAGGTCGACATGGTCGTCGGACAGGCCGTGGTGTGTGCAGACGTGACAGATTTGGAACGACAGCGCCAACAGCTCAAGCGCCAGAACGAGCAACTCGACCGGCAAAACGAGCAGCTCGACGCTTTCGCTGACGCGATTACCCACGAGCTACGGAATACACTGACGATCGCGATGGGGTACTTCGAGATGATCGCCGAGGAGCGACCGGAACAGGGGATTGGCAACGATGAGGCAGTCGAGACCATCAAAGAGACTCACGAGCGGATGGAACACATCGTGACCGACTTAGCACGGTTGGCCCGCCGCGGACAGACGATTGATGAGACTGAAGAATGCACGCTTGATTCGGTAGCTGCAGACGCATTCACCGACGTCGGTCCGGACGAGTTGTCGCTCCGCAACTGCGAGGGCGTCTCGCTCCGGGCAGATCGGTCGCTGCTGCTCGAGTTGCTCTCCACCGTCGTCCGCTTCGCTGATCTCAACGGCGCGTCCGAACTGGCCGTCGAATCTGGCGAGTCCGTCCTTACCGTTACGACAGACGGGGAGCCGATACCGGCAGACGACATAGAAGATGTGTTCGCGTACGGCGAGGCGAAGCCGTCTGCCCAGACCGGAATGCTGTTTCCGACGAAGCGGGCAATTGCGAGCAGTCACGGATGGACGGTCGATATCGACCCGACGTACAGTGAGGGAGTTCGGATCGAAATCGGTGGCGTGGAGCTACTTCCCGCGACCGAGTGAGTCGTCTCGTCTCTGGGAGGATTCGGCACGGGTGAGATTGCATTCGATATCCTCGTCGAGTTCGTACGGCACCTCCCGCCGGGAGACGGGAGCACACGATTCCGGGAGCGATTCCCTCAGGCGCGAATGCCCCAGAAAAACGCGATTCCGAGGACGGTCACGATCGAGAGGAGAAACTGCAGCGGTGCCCCGACCCGGATGAAATCAGAGAACGTGTATCCGCCGGGACCGTAGACGAAGAGGTTCGTCTGGTAGCCGACCGGCGTCATGAACGCCGTCGAGGCTGCAAACGTGACTGCCAGAACGAACGCGAACGCGTTCGCCCCGATTGACTGGGCGGCGTTGGCGGCCACTGGAATCATCAACACAACGCTGGCGTTGTTGCTGATGACACTCGTCAACAAGCCGGTCGCGAGATAGAAGACCCACAGGACGCCGATTGGTGGCAGAAACACCGACGTCGCAGCGACGGCGTCTCCGAGCAGCGCCGCAGCGCCCGTCTGTTGTAAGGCAATGCCGAGCGGAATGACGCCGGCGAGGAGGAATATCACGTTCCACTCGACCGAAGAGTAGAGCTCAGTCGGCTTGAGAACGCCAGTGAAGATCATCGCCACGACGCCGGCGAGGGCTGAGACGACAATCGGGAGGATATTCAACGCCGGCAGTGCGACTACGCCGGCGATAATGCCGACCGCGAACGGAATCTTCTCGCTCCGGTAGGTCACCTCGTCGAACTCGTGAGCGACGATGAAATCCTCGTTCTCGACGAGGCGGGTGAGGCTGTCGGGCGGTGACTGCACGAGGAGAGTGTCGCCGACGCGAATGTGGATGTCTTCGAACCGGTCTCGGACGACATCTCCCCGGGTGCGAAACGCAAGCACGTTCGCGTCGTAGCGCTGTCGGAACGACGAACTCGTCAGGGTCTCGCCGATGAGAAAAGACCCCGATGGGATGACGACTTCGACGAGGACCGGTTGTTCCTCTTCGGGATGCAGTTCGTCCTCGGTTCGCGGACCGCCCGAGAGTGTGAGCCCTTCCGCATCCATGATGTACTCGAGCGTCTCTCGGTTCGTCCTGAGCCGGAGCGTGTCGTTGACATCTATCTCTTTTCGAGCCAGCGGTTCGTCGAACTGCTCGCCGTTTCGAATCAGCTGTAACACATCGATGTCGAGGTCTTCGTCCCCGAGCGCCTCCTGGACGGTCTGACCGACCAGCGGCGAGTTCGCCGGGACGATCACGTCTGCGAGATACTCCTGGAGAGCATACTCCTCGACGAGGTCCTCGTTAGCCGGAATCCGTTCGGGAATGAGTCGGACGCCGATCGTCATGAGATAGAGAGAGCCGATGGCGAAGACAACGACGCCGAGTTTGGTGAACTCGAACATCCCGAACGCCGTCAATCCGAGTTCCGGCGACGCTGCGCCGAGCTGGGCTGCGATGTCGCTTGCGAGGATATTCGTCGACGTCCCGATGAGCGTGAGCGTTCCGCCGAGCATCGAGGCGAACGACAGCGGCATCAGCAGCTTCGACGGTGACGTTTTCCCCTCGTGTGCGAGATCAGCGATCACGGGAACCAGTATCGCGACGACCGGCGTGTTGTTGATGAACCCCGAGACCGGACCGGTCACCCCAACCGTGGCGGCGAGTTGCTTTCGGCGGTCGGTCCCGGCAAACGCAGCCATCTTCCGGCCGAGCAACTGGACGATGCCGGTTCGGTTGATTCCCGTACTCAGGATGAGCATCGCCAGGACCGTGATGGTTGCCGGGTTCGCGAACCCAGAGATCCCCTCTTGCGGCGATATCTGCGTCCACGGTTCGAGTACCATCAACAGCACCATGATCAGGATAGCGGTGACGTCAATCGGGAACCGTTCGGTCGCAAAGAGCACGAGAGCCAGGAGAATGAGAGCAAAGACGACGAGCATCTCCGCAGTCACCGGTGTCGAAGCCAGCCCTTGGGTCGCCAACGGAGATAAGAAGAAAGACACACTGTGTGGAGGCGGTTGCGCGGGAAAAGGTCTGGTATCCCGACCAGCCAGACGACCGGTGGTCCAGTTGTGGCGTCCGATCAGATAGCGCTGCTCGGTGCCGGAGTACACACGGTTCAAGAGGCAGAAGGTTTCTCCGTCTCGCGCTCCTCCCTGTTTGAGAGTGGTTGACGCTATCAGAACGTACGCTGACTACGAGACATTCGCTCGCAGGTGGCACTCAGAGACGCTCACAGACCACGAGGTGACTCTGGAGACGGCACGACAGCGAGGTCTCATCAGCGAGCGAGATACGCATCGACTGTGGGAACTGTTGGGCCTCCTAAACGAAGATGACGTATTTATCCAGCTTCCGGAATGGCTCGTCAACGAGAAAACCGACGATGTGCAGGTACGCTTGGCCACCACATTTGTTGGGTCTATCTCCCGGGAAACCGAGGACGCAGTTCTGTTCAAGGACTCTTCGCCGGGTCGTCATCTCGTGCAGATTGCACACAAGATACGCTCACTCGAACACGGCGTGGAAAACGCCGCAGTCGACAGCGACCGCCGAGAGCGATTGCGTGATATGCTACAGGAGGAGTATCAGCGATTCGAGAAACGGGACGATGCCCCGTATCTCGCTGACGAGTGGCTTCCGAAATCTCAACTCACCGCGGTCGTCCGACGGGGAGAGTAGTCCGCCCCACAGTCTGGCCCCCAGTCTTAGAATAAAACGCTCACGTGGCTCGTCCACGCCCCGCCCATCAATCGTACCACTCCGTTTGACACGCAGTACTGAGGTCCGTGGGCACTGGCCCGGATTGCTCTCCAACTCGGACACCGTCGTCCGGCAGTTGGAGCGACCAGCACCACTCCCGGGAACGAGTGGTGTTTCACACGGAGGGCGTTGGCGGTGAATCTCCGACGGAGAGAGCCGAGATCGGCTTCGACGCCGAACATTATCTCACTCGTATAAAGCACTTGTCGCACCATGTGAAAGCCCATTCCGGGCTCCGACCATCATCCATAGTGTGAACGCCACGCAAGAGACGGGTCCCGAGTTTTCACTCCCGGGTACCGAAGGCGAGGGAACCCAGAAATACAGCCTGAACGAATACACCGAGGAGGGGGGCGTCGTTCTCATCTTCTATCCATTTGACTTCAGTCCCGTCTGTACAGATGTCATCTGTCATTTCCGTGATGCAGAGTTTCTCTCATTTACGGATAACGTGGACGTGTTCGGCGTCTCGCTCGACTCGTGTTATGCCCATATGCGATTCATCGAAGAATACGACATTCCATTCCCGCTGTTGAGCGACACCACAGTGACGGTGACCGAAAGGTACGGACTCGCTTACGACGAGTGGGAACACCACGAGGGCGTCCCGAAACGAGCGCTGTTGACAATTGATGAGACGCGCAGCATTCGCTACAAGTGGTTGACGGAAAACGCATATGAGAGTCCCAGCTACGACGAACTCCACCAGACGGTCCTCTCGCTGGAGGACCGCAGTCGGTGATCACACGTTAGAGCGCCCCCTCGTCAATGGTCGTGGATACGGGTGCCGGTCACAACAGCAACGGGAAGCCACTCAGTCTTTCTCCGCGTTGACTAACAGCGTGTTCTGCACCAAGGTAGCGATGCCTCGTCGGAGCCGTTCGGTAACCGCTTGATCTGAAATATCGAACCGCTTCGCGAGTTCCTGCGTTGAGACTTCACGCGGGAGCGAGTAGTACCCCGACTCCACTGCATACGAGAGTGTCTCGCGCTGTGGCGGCGTCAACCCGAACCAGGGGCCGGCATCGGGCCTCGTGGGATTGTAGATATGTTTGATCGACACCTGGATTTCCTGTTCGATGTAGTACTCTTGGAACGCCGAAAGCGCCTCGTGGGTCGGAAACCTGAGTTCAAGGCTCCACCTGTCGGCCGTTCCGGTCGCGTTCAACAGGACTCCGCCCAGGTTCAGAATCGTCTGTAGCACCGAGTCGTCGGCTGGTTCCCAGTCCAGAGCGTACAACAGTTCATCGTCGTGTGAATTGACGAGCTGGATGTCGTGAACCGATGGATGTTCTCGGACGGTGCGTTCGAATGTGTCCCGCGTGCCGTTGTGGATTCGAACGAACGGCGTGGGTTTCCCACCTAAGGGGACCATCGTTTCCACGGTGACCTGTGTGGGCTCTTCGACCCGGAGAATCTGCCCCAATTCGAACGCGTCAGCCGGAATGGTTAACTCAACGATAACGGCCATTAGATAGAAGACTGTTTCGTAGCGACTGTGGTAAAGACTCGGTAGAGACGATGTCTGGACGGAATCGAAAACATGGTGTACCATGCGTTTCGGTACTCCTATGGGTCGTGGCGGCATACAAAGAGCTGTAGAATCTCACGGCTGTGGTTCCCCCTGTGTGCAAAACAGACACACGTTACAGGGTGGTTGTGTCACCGTCTGAGGCTGTTTCCCACTATGACAACCGATCGCACACTCGATAACGAAATTTCAAGCACAGAAGACTTTGAAGCTGCACTCCGGCAAGTAATCCTCGCCGCCCTCCGGAACGATATCGATCTACGGGGGACGCGGGATTATCACACTGATGGGGCTACGCCTGACGTGGAAGTCATGATCGTTGAACTCCGGAGTAATGGCTGAGAGGGATACGATGAGTAATCTCGGAGTCGAGCCCCGAGACGCTCGGACTGCTCCGATCGTTGGGTATGGTTTATAAACCATGGCAGACCATCCAGGGAACGCTTTTGAACGGAAGCTGACGACTCAACATGGTCGTTCCTCACGAGGCTTCTGATTCCGACGCTGATCGCTCAGGAGTAAGAGAGGCTGCTTCCCGTCGTCTCATCGAGGGTGTCGCCACGCACGCGATTTTCAATCTCGATTCGGACGGGAACATTCTCACCTGGCCCGCTCCGGCCGAACAGCTCTACGGATACGACGAGACAACGATTCTCGGTCAGCACGTGCGGACGCTGTTTGCAGACGAAGCCAGAGCAGAGCCTGATTCGCTTCCAGATGAATTCTTCTCCCAACCGAAGGTAGACCCAGTTGCGGTCGAACAGTGGCATCGGCGGAGGGACGGGTCCGTCTTTTGGGGAGCGCTCACGCTGTCTCCGCTGTGGAACGATACGTTCCACGGGTACGCGGCGGTCAGTCAGGATACGACGAGCGAAAAAGAGTACGAGCGCATGCTGGAGCGACAGAACGACCGGCTCAAGGAGTTCACCGACATCCTTGCACACGATCTGAAGAATCCGCTGAGCGTTATCGACGGTAATCTGACCCTGTATGAGGAAACCGGTGAGGAAAAGCACCTCGAGACGGTCCATGAGACGACTGAACGGATGGCCCACCTCGTTGACGACCTCCTTCGTGTCGCACAGCAGGGTGATGTCGTCACCGATCCGGAGCCGACCGACATCGGTGCTGTCATCGAAATGGCGTGGGAAAATTTACCTGGGGTATCCACTGCGAGTCTCCACTACGAGTCCGTTGAGTCAGTGAGTGGCGACCCCGAGAGACTCTGTGAGCTGTTCGAGAACCTCTTTCAGAACAGCGTGAATCACGGGGGAAACGACGTGACAGTTCGAGTTGGCCCGCTCGAGAGCGGATTTTATCTTGAAGACGACGGGCCGGGCATCCGTGACGAAGACAAAGCGGAGGTTTTCGATCATGGATTTACAACCAGAAGCGACGGACACGGGTACGGGCTCTCAGTCGTCCGGACAATCGTCAACGCTCATGGCTGGGATATAATTGCCGCGGATGCGCAAGCGGGCGGTGCGCGGTTCGAGGTTACCGGAATCGATTTTCTCGACTGACGCGCTCCGGAGAATCCCCCAGGTAAGACACCGAAGAAATCGACGACGTCCGACTGCAGAGCCGCTACGGACGCGACTCGAACGTCTTCCTGATTCCTCCGGCCGCAGTCGAAGACAGTATCGGGGAAGGACATTCGGTATCGGAGCAATGTCACCAATGTGCGTTAACAGACACATAACCGTCTCAGCTACCGAGGTCTCATCGCTGTCCTCCTGAAACGTTACAATGGTCAGTCACACAGCGAATCAGACATTAACACATATATCCGGCAGCCGTGTCTCCGATGTTATATGCAATTCTGTGGCGAATGTCGTTCGATGATGCACACGGAGGGTGACACGTGGGTGTGTCGCTCCTGCGGGAACGAGGAGCCCCGAGACTCACAAGCGGAAGCGGCGATGACGACCCGAGACGGACAGCAGGACGACGGCGGTCCCGACGTGGCCGACGCGACCCAGGACTCCACCGAGACGATGCAGGAGTCCTGTCCGGCAGACGACTGTGACAGCGACGAGGCCTACTACGAGATGATACCAAAGCCGGGCGGCTCCTACGAGGTTCGGCTGTTCACCTGTGTCGAGTGCGGCTACAAGTGGCGTGACTGACGGCCCAGACACTGGCCGTGGGGTCCGAGTGTGACGACCACACCGGGCCGGGAGAACGCGCGCTCATCGTCTCAGACAACAGCGCGCTGGCCCGAGTACCGTCTACCGTAACGGCGAACGCCTCCGGTGGGTCGTAGACCGGCTGGGACACCAGTGTGGGGAGTCCTCGCGATTCAGTGCGGAGAGGACTCATGGCCCCAAGCCGGTTGTAACGACATCAGCGAGTAATCGGCCATTGTCCGTAGTGAGCCTTCTGTTCGGATTACTGCTGTAGCCCGGCGTTCGGTGTATCCCGCTCGACACTCTCAACACCGTCGTGAGCGATCATAATACGCCTACCACACGATGGCTAAAAATATAAAATATCGTATGAATGAATGAATATTCCTACACGTGCCGGCTCACTCGGGTCATCTGTATGGCGAACAGGCGGGGGTGAAGCTCCTAATGCGGTCGCCCGCGAGTTTCAGGTATGGTGGACCTGACAGACACATTCATCGAAGACCGGAACCGGATTCAACCGAACCACGCGAACAACCTCGGTACCGCCCACGGGGGAAACGTCCTTCGGTGGATGGACGAGGTCGGTGCGATGAGCGCGATGCGATTCGCCGCCGAGCCCTGCGTGACGGCACACATCAACTCCGTGGATTTTGCGAGACCGCTCGAACTCGGTGACATCGCGCTCATCGAGGCATACGCCTACGCGGCGGGTCGGACGAGCGTCAGAGTTCGGGTCCGGGCCTACGGTGAGGATCCACTCAACGGGAACAGCGAGGTCACGACCGAGTCGTACTTCGTGTTCGTCGCCGTCGACGATGACCGCAATCCCGTTCCGGTCCCCGAGCTAACCGTCTCGACTGAAGACGGTGAAGAGCTTCGAGAACGAGCGCTGGCCGCCGAGTAGCTGCTGAAGTGCGGTGCCCGAGCCGAGTCCAGCCGTCCCCAGTCCGAATGCTGTGCCACTCGGGCGTTCCTCGCCCAAACAGATGGGTCGTCGAACAGAGCGGTCCAACAGCAGATATCTTTTCAAATCCCCGCAGTGACAGCCGGAGTAGCATGAGCCCACCGCTCCACCGCCAATCAGCAGCAGGCCTCGCACGCGAGACCCGTGCGGGCGACCGTTCGGTCACGACTGTTGTCGAGGAGACACTCGCACGGATTGACGCGCGAAACGACCGCACAAACGCGTTCGTCACCGTCACCGCCGAGCGCGCTCGCGATGCCGCAGCGCAGGCCGAACAGGCGCTCGCTGACGGCGAGCCAGTTGGCCCGCTCCACGGCGTCCCGATCGCCATCAAGGACCTGGACGACGTCGAGGGCGTTCGTACAACCTCGGGGTCACTCCTGTTCGACGACCGTATCGCGGAGCGGACGGATCCGTTCGCACAACGGCTCATCGACGCCGGCGCAATCGTCGTCGGGAAAACAAATACGCCGGAGTTCGGGCTGGGGTGTACGACGCACAACCGGGTTGCTGGCCCTACTGGGACGCCGTTCAATCCGGACTACATCGCCGGTGGCTCGTCGGGGGGCGCTGCGGCTGCGCTCGCAGACGGTCTCGTTCCCCTCGCGCAAGGCTCGGATACCGGTGGGTCGATTCGGACTCCGGCCTCCTGCTGTGGCGTGTTCGGATTCAAGCCGACCTTCGGCCGTGTGCCGATTGCAGACACGCGCGACGCATACAGTCACCACACGCCGTTCAGCCATATCGGTCCCTTGGCCCGCACGGTCGAGGACGCAGCCCTCATGCTCGACGTGATGGCGGGTGTGCATCCAGCCGATCCCTTCTCGCTGCCGACCCCAACCCAGTCGTTCACTGCTGCCGTGCACGACCCGATCGATGACCTCTCAATCGCCTACAGCCCCGATTTGGGTGTGTATCCGACTGCCGACTCGGTTCGCACGCTTGTCGGCGAGGCCGTCGACGCGTTCGACACGGCCGGTGCAACTGTCGAGCGCGCCGATCCCGAGTTCGGGCTGTCAAACGAGGATATCCTCGATGCGTACTACACCTTCGCGACAGTACTGTGGGAAGGGCTGCTCGACGGGCTCACCGAAGAGGGGTTGGACCCGCGGGGAGGTGACCGTGACAAGCTGACCGACTCAACGGTCGAGACGATTCTGGACGCCGAGTCAGTGTCGACGCAGGCGCTCACAGCGGCCCAACGCGTCCGCACACAGGTACTACGGGGGATGACCGACCTGTTCGACGAGTACGACCTCCTCGCGTGTCCGACGCTCGGCGTCCCTCCGTTCGAGATCGGTGAGTTACCGACCGAAGTCGCCGGCGAGTCGGTCGAGCCACGCCGTGGCTGGCTTCTCACCCAGCCGTTCAACATGACTGGACAGCCGGTGGGTACGCTCCCTGCGGGTCTCACCGACGACGGGCTACCCGTTGGCTTCCAACTCGTTGGGCCGCGGCTTGCAGAAGACAGAGTTCTCGCAGCCAGTGGCGCCTACGAGCGCGTGCGGCCGTGGCGCGACCGGTATCCGGCCTGACCGCCAGAGCCGGGAGACCGACTCGACGTCCGAGCGCGTAACTCGGGCAGTCGGCGTCCCGTCTCCCGGGGGCGGCGACCGTCACTAGCTGGCAGTTCGCATACGGGGACAAGACATGAGTGGACACGCACGGACCAGCCGATAATGGAGTATCTCATCTCTGATCTCCATCTCGACCACGCTAACGTCATCGACTACTGCGACCGGCCGTTCGATTCCGTCGAGGGGATGAACGAGACGCTGGCCGAACAATGGAACCGTGAGATCGCTCCGGGCGATAGCGTGGTGTACGGTGGGGACCTGACGATTCGGTCAACAGCAGCCGCGCTTCTCGACTGGCTCGAACGGCTCAACGGGGAGGTCGTGTTCGTCCTCGGCAACCACGACGACGTCGTCATGGACCGGTTAGATCACGTTCAGTTCGTCGACGAAACGAGGTTCACCCACCGCGGCGTCCCGTTCCACGTCGTTCACGACCCAGCAGATGGTCCATCGAACCCGGCGGGGTGGCTCCTCCACGGACACCACCACAACAACTGGCCGGAGCAATTTCCGTCCATCAGCCACGACGCACGGCGAGTCAACCTCTCGGCAGAGCTATTTGGGTATCGACCGCTGGCAGTCGATCAGTTGGTCGAGTATCTCGCCCGTGGTGAGCGGTTCAGCGACCGAGCAGCTGCTGAGCGGGCGCTGCACAGTTGAAAAAATTGAAACGAGTGTCTGTCGCCAGTGGCGACAGTGTAATCGTAGTTAGAGTCGAACGACGTTCGATGCGCGAGGTCCCTTGGGGGACGACTCGATATCGAACTCAACCTCGGTTCCTTCGGTCAGGTCGTCGCCGCCGACGTCTTCCATGTGGAAGAACACGTCTTCGTCGTCATCGAGGTCGCCGTCGTCAGTCGAAATGAAACCGTAGCCGCCAGTGTCGTTGAAGAAGTCAACTTTGCCGTTTGCCATTACAAACAAACAGAGACCCGTTCCGGGGATAACCCTTCCGAGAGTCAAGGTACCACGGCACCCCCGCTAACAAAACAACAGTTTCGTGGAGGAGAGTCCTATCGGAGGATGGTGCAAACCGACTATTAGCTCGCGATTGTCGGCTGAATGAGACGGGGGGAAACATCTCGGAGGGGCCGCTCCGTTCGGGAGCCAGAGCAATTGACACTGACCGAACACGTGAGCGACGGTCGGCCGGAGCCCGCAGATACCGAGAGCATGTATAAGCTCTTCTCCCACCGTTCCACCGACACGCCAGCATGCAGAGTCCCCGACCGCTGTCTGGCGTGGCTCGCCGACCGAAGCGCGTAGGATGAAGGTAGGCGAATCACGACAGGCCCAGCCGACTACTCAACTCTATGAGGCAATCTCACAGTTGCGTCCTTGCAGGGCGTCGATACCACTGGCTCGCTCAGACGGCGACACGAGCGTCCACGACTCGACATCCCGCCGGGCTTTTCCACGAAGGATGGAAAAGACGGTATCGGGATGGGGATGGCGAGCGTTCGTCAAATCGTGCTGGCCCACGGATGGGATATTCAGATCGAAGACGGGACCCACCTCGATGGAGTCCGATTCGAAATCGCCGACTCGTAAGCTGTTCTCACCGAGTGGTGACCGTCCCGAGCGGGTGAGACACGCCGTGGGGTCCGGTCGACTCTGACCTTCTTAGAGACCGTGGACGTAGTTAGGCTGGTTCACTGAGTGGCCGGCTGTCGCCTTGGACAGGCCATCACAGCCACACAACTCTTGTCGCCGCCCGTCGATACCCGGGCATGGAGATTCAGGTGTACGGGCAGTTGCGCTCCGTGACCGGTGGCAAAATGGTCACGCTCTCACCGGCAGAACACACTGTCCGGGGAGTCGTCACTGCGCTTCGCGAGTCGTACCCGAAGATCGACGCACATCTGATCGACTGTGAGGGAGCGCTCCGTCCGAGCGTGCGAGTCGTCGTAAACGGCGAGAAGGCAACCATGGATACCGACTGTCCGGCGGATGCCGACGTGAAACTGTTCCCCGCGATGCAGGGTGGCTGAGAACGTATCCGGGGCTGTTCCCGGAGGTCAGAGGTCGTACTTCGCTTGGACGGTCTCTGCCAGCCCCGTCTCCTCGAGTAGGTCCATCGGGACGAGCATGGACAGCTGGACGACGCCCGGCAGGCGTGCAATCTCGACGCCACCGGTGAACGTACAGCGGCCACGAACCTCGCCTTCGGTCATCCCGAGTAAGTTTCCGGCGCGGTCGAAGGCGTTCTCGGTCGCTTCGTTGATCGTCGCCCCCGAGCCGATGAACTGGACCGGTGCGGCGTCGGCAAGCTCATCGACGTCGTACTCATCGGCGACTGCCTGTCCGGCCTCCCGCTCGGTATCGGTGTACGGCTTGGCGATGTGGGGGAGGTCCTCCTCGTTCGGCAACAGCAGCGGCCCGTCGAGATTCACGTCCTTGACGACGGAGACCTCCAGCTCCGTTTTGCCACTCACGTCCGTCGTGTGCAAGGAGAGTTCGCCGTCGCCCTGATTGGCGTGGAGGTCGCCGACGTACAGCCCACCGCCCTCGATGCGTACCGGACAGATGAGCGTCGCGCCGGCGCGCACATCGTTCGAGTCCATGTGGCCGTCCGTCCGCGACTCTAATGCCTCCTCGTCCTCGACGCCCCAGTCGTGTTCGGCACCGATGAGGAACTGACCGAAGTCGCCGGCGTTGTGGGAATCCGGGTACTCCTCGCCCGGCGTCGTGCCGATGTTACCGATGAACGGCCGGAGTCGACCGAGCGCACCCGGCATCTCGTCGGGCCCGTAGAGCAAGATCGGATGCTGGCGTGAGTTCTCCGGGAGCTGCATCGCCTCGTGGGCGTTCTCTGCGAGCATATCGGCCCCGTCGCGACCGACGGTCACACCGACGGTTCGGTCGTCGTCGAACGCCACGGTGTAGCCGTACTCGAAGCCGAACGACGAGGCGTTCGCGCCACACTCTGTACACCGAATCGACGCTTCGCCGGTCCCCTCGACGATGCTATCGGGCCATTCGGTTCCACACTCCGGACAGACGTGGTCGACGAACGGGTCGTCGCCGAAGGCACCCTCGCGTTCGGCCATGCTCCCTGTCGAGGTCGCGAGGCTCGTCACTTCCACGTCCTTGATTTCGACCACGAGCGCGTCGCCAGGCTCGGCGTTCTCGACGCGAATCGGCCGGGTCACCTCGTGACCGCCGCGGAACTCCGGCGTAATCATCGGACCCCAGCAGGCCGGCGGCGTGTGGGTACGGACCGTACCGCCGTCGGCGACCGTACCAGCCCACTCCTGTTCGGGACCGACCAGCCCGAGCGTGAACACATCGACGTCCAGCTCCTCCTGAATCTGTTGGGACATACATGATGTGTATCGGTACCGTCCAGCTTAACGGTTGATGCATCACAACCGCGTTGCCGTGTCTCGCCGTCGACGAACTCTGCACTCGCGTTTCGGACCCACTGGCGACGTAGCTAAGCAACGAGACGGGAGTCGAGATTCGTCGTCTCACTCGCTCGCGGCTCTGCCGTTGGGCAGTCCCCCCCCCCGACGCCCAGAAGAGATACCTTCAGCGAGTCCGTAACGACGGCGTGCACATCTCACCGCTCCCCCCCGCGTCGTCGTTCCCCGTAGTCGACTATGCCGTACCGACGGAGCCGCGAGTCTGAATGGCCGAGTCCTCTGACGATGGGGCGGATACCCGCGTGGGCGTCGACGGTATCCCGCTCCCGTACGTCGCCATCGGCGCGCTCGTCCTCGCAGCCGTCGTCTTCCTCATCGGAGCCGCGATTTAGGCCGGGAGTCGCGGGACGGCGGCTGCGCCGCTGTGTCGACGGTCGCGGACGCTGGTCCCGGTCGCGCGACAGCTCGAAGCCGCCGACTGAAGCGGCTTCGCACCGCTCCAGTTGGCCCGCAGTCGCTACAGAAATTCAGTGTTCTGCGGGCCGCTCGTGATGTGGACCTCGAACGGCTGTGTGCTCACGGTATCCTGTTCGACGAGATGCCAGTAGGTCTCCGCCATCTCGTCGGGGTCGAGTCGATCTCGGCACGCCGGCAACTGCGCCGACACCCCGTGCGACGCACGACTCGTGGACGCGCCGTGACGGTCGTCTCACGAACACGAGAGACCTCCGCCGGCATCTGTGAATTTATGTCTGTGTCCTCGGTATGTTATGACATGACTGACAACAGAGCCACAATCGAACTTCCGTGGGGCGCGTGAAATGTCGAAGCTACGGGATATGGAGGGGGCAATCGACGCCGCCGTCGAAGACGGACAGACGATGTATCTCGGTGGATTCACCCACCTGATACCGTTCGCCGCGGGCCACGAAATTATCCGACAAGGATACGAGGGACTCACGGCCGCGCGAGCGACGCCAGACCTCATTTACGATCAGCTCATTGCCGCCGGCTGTGTCGACGACGTGGTTTTCTCGTGGGCCGGCAACCCCGGCGTCGGGAGTCTCCGGGCGTTCCGGCGTGCCGTCGAGGAGGAGGTGCCTCACGCCATCGGACTCGAGGAGTACTCCCACTTCGGGTTAGTTACGCGACTAGAGGCCGGCGCGCGCCACCTTCCGTTTCTCCCGTTGCGCTCGTACGTCGGGTCCGACTACATCGAGCACAACGACGCGATTCGGCTACTGGAGAACCCGTACGATGGCCCTCTCAACGAGATTCCCGTCGTCCCGGCGCTCAATCCCGACGTGGCGATTGTCCGCGCCCAGCGAGCCACCGAAGACGGGAGCGCACAGCTGTGGGGGATTCTGGGCGAAATCGTCGAGGCGGCCTTCGCGGCTGATACGGTCGTGTTGAGCGTCGAGGAGATCGTCGATGAAGACGTGATTCGGTCGGACCCGAACCGGACGTTCATCCCCGACTCGGTCGTCGACTACGTCGTCGAGGAGCCGTACGGCTCACATCCGTCGTACGCACAAGGGTACTACGGTCGGGACAACGAGGCGTATCTGACGTGGGACGAACAGAGCCAGAGTCACGACGGAACACAGGAGTGGCTCGACGAGTGGGTCTACGGCGTCGAGAATCGCCGTGAGTATCTGGAGAAGCTGACGCCCGAGCGCCTGCTCGATTTAGAGCCGAAGACGAACTACGCGACGCCCATCGATATGGGGGAGTACTGAGATGCCACCGTACACCGACACCGAACTGATGATCACCCGCGCAGCACAGGAACTCGAAGACGGCGACACGACGCTCGTCGGCGTCGGCGTGCCGAACATCGCCTGTAACCTGGCGAAACGAACCCACGCCCCGGAGTTAGAGATGATTTACGAGTCGGGGACCATCGGCTCGAACCCCTCACAGCTTCCGCTGTCGATTGGTGACCCCGTGTTGGCGTCGAACGCTAAAAGCGTCGTCCCGATGACACAGAGCTTCGGCAACTATCTGCAGGCCGGACGCATCGACGTGGGCTTTCTCGGCGGGGCACAGATCGACCGCGAGGGGAACATCAACTCCACCGTCATCGGCGACTACGACGACCCGACGGTACGGCTGCCGGGCAGTGGTGGGGCGTGTGAAATCGCGAGCAACACCCACCGGACGATTATGATTACGCCCCACACGAAACGGCGGTTCCCGGAGGAAGTGGACTTCATCACGAGTCCGGGCTACGTCGGCGGCCGGGAGAATCGCAAGGAGTTGGGCCTCCGTGGCGGGCCGGAGGCCGTCATCACCGACAAGGGCGTCCTCCGGTTCGACGAGTCGGGCGAGATGTATCTCGCCGCGATTCACCCGAGCTCGACGGAAGCAGAAGTTCAGGAGGCGACCGGCTGGGAGCTGACGGTCGCAGACGACGTATCGGAGACGCGGACACCGACGCCGGAAGAGATTGCACTCATCCGCGAGGACCTCGACCCCGACGGAATCTACACAGAGTAGTCCCTCTTCGCGTCCTGTTTATTCAGAACGCGCTCTGTTGTAGTTTGAATAGACAATCAACCGTTGAGTTACATTGGTATCCAGCTTAGCTCTGGGCATTCTAGCAGATGCCGAGAGCTGCTTGCACTTCTGAGATGTCAGCAGAAGCGTTTCGCTACGTGTCTGAACGGTTGCTTAATCGTGCGGGACGCTGCTGTTCACCAGCACTCCACCACACTGCGAACATCGTCGTGTATTAGTGGGATCTTCGACACCATCCCCACAGTCACGACAAACGTACAGTGTCGGCTCGAACCCTAGTCTAGTATTTGTTACCACGTTTCATACTAGCGGTCAAGTGGGTTAACGCCTCTGCCCGTGGTACTCACGCGTGGACTCCACAAAAGAAGTCAGTCCCGAGAACGCGAACGATTGAGAGGAGGAACTGCAAGGGGGCCCCGACACGCATGAAGTCAAAAACGTGTACCCACCAAGTCGGTAGACGAACAGATTAGTCTGGTAGCCCACCGGCCGCATGAACGCTGTTGAGGCGACGAAATCCCATCACATAAAAGTGACATATTTGACATACTCACCTGCAGAACAACTCAGCTTGTATAATAGCAATTTAGATAGTATTTTGTGGCCCTTCGCCACACATGGAGTGTGCCATCGACACAACAGACGAGCGAGACGGCGACACTCGACAGTTCTCACACAGAGATGAGCGAGATTCTGATGCCAAACGATACGAACAATCTCGGCCGCGCACTCGGCGGCTCTGTCCTCCACTGGATGGATATCTGTGGAGCGATCTCCGCGCGGCGATTCTCCAACTGTCAGGTCGTCACGGCCGCAATGGACCACGTCGACTTCATCGCCCCCATCGAGTTGGGTGACGTTGTGACCATCACGGGCTACGTGTTCGACACCGGCGAGACGAGCATGGACATCAAGGTGGACGTACAAGCAGAGCGTCCGTCCGAAGGCGAATCGGCCGACGCGGCGACCTCCTTCTTCAGCTTCGTTGCCCTCGATGCAGACGAGACGCCGGCCTCAGTCCCGGACCTGGAGTGTCCATCGACGGCACAACAGGAACTGCAGGCCGAGGCACTATCCCGCCGGCAGGAACGCCGGCAGGCGCTCGCCGAGACTGCCGACGACTGAGATTTGCCACGCCGGTTCTCGCAGGCATCTCATATCACGAATGACTGCCCCAAGCGACGGTGAAAACAAGTAGGTTTGTATTACATCAAATTCGTTGGGAAGGATTTATGTGAAACCGGCGAACACCAGATATTGCGGCTCGAGTCTGACACCCCTACATATGGGGGTTAAGAGCCTGGAGTGACGACTAATGACAATTATGAACTGCCCCGACTGCGGCCACGAGCGAACGCGGGTCATCGACACCGAGAGTAGCGACGACGGGTCGTCGGTCAGACGACGCCGCGAGTGTCAGCGCTGTTCGTTCCGGTTCACGACGTACGAGCGCCCAGAGTGGGACTCCCTCCAGGTGAAGAAACGCGACGGAGCCATCGAGCCGTTCGACCGGGCGAAACTCCGTGCGGGAATCGACCGAGCAGTCGAGAAGCGCGACGTACCCGAGACGACAGTGACAGAACTCGTCGAGGAGATCGAGGCGACAATCCAAGCTCGCGATACCAGAATCGTCTCCTCGACGTTCGTCGGCGAACTCGTCTCCGAGCAACTGCGCGACGTCGACAAAGTCGCCTATATCCGCTTCGTTTCGGTGTACAAGGCGTTCTCCGAACCGGAGGAGTTTCTGCGCGAACTCGATGCGGTGCTCGATGCTGAACTCGACAACTTCGAACCGGCCGCACCCGACGACGACCCACCGAATTCATGAGCCAACAATCAACGACAACACCGGACAGCCGGTCGATTCTCGACCGGGCACGCACAGATATCGAGACGAGTACATTCGAACGCACTGAATCAATGAACGACGGAAACAGAAACCAACCAACAGAGACCGATTCTTCCGGGGGACGTGCTAATGACTGAAAACAAAACCACAGGAGTAGATGCAGAGACCGATATCTTCTCAGAACGAACGCAGCTAAAACCGTATGAGTACGCGGACTTCCTCGACTACAAGGATGCGATACGGAACAGCTACTGGGTTCACACGGAGTTCAACTTTTCAGGAGACGTTCAAGATTTCAAGACCAATACAACTCCTGCCGAAAAAACCGTCATCAAAAGGACGATGTTGGCTATCGCACAGATCGAGGTCCAGGTCAAAACGTTCTGGGCAGATATCTACGACGAGATGCCCAAAGCGGAAGTCGGCAATGTCGGCATGACTTTCGCGGAGAGTGAGGTCAGACATATGGATGCGTACAGCCACCTCCTCGACATCTTGGGGATTACAGAGGACTTCGAGGCGGTGACCGATGTGCCGGCAATCGAGAAGCGAATCGAATACCTCGACGAGTATCTGGAAAAGAGTGAGAGTGACGACAAACAGGAGTACGTGATGAGTATCCTGCTGTTCTCCACGTTCGTCGAGCACGTCTCGCTGTTCTCGCAGTTCCTCATCATGATGAGCTTCGATAAACACGAGAAGAAGTTCAAAGGAATCGCGAATGCCGTCGAAGCGACCAGCAAGGAGGAGCAGATCCACGGACTGTTCGGTGTCGAACTAGTGGAGACGATTCGCGAGGAGAATCCGGGCCTCTTCGGCAAGGAGTTCGACGAAGAGGTGCAGGAGGCCTGTCAACAGGCGTTCGAGGCCGAAATGGAGATACTGGATTGGATATTTAGCGAGGGCGAACTGGAGTTCCTCCCTCGGGAGCATGTCGACATGTTCCTGCGGGACCGGTTCAACCAGAGCCTCAAGAATGTCGGTGTAGAGCCGATCTTCGATCCGGACGAGGACCTGCTTGAGGAAACGCGATGGTTCGATGAGGAGATTCTGATGACGAAGGATAACGACTTCTTCAGCAAGCGGTCGACCACGTATAACAAGCACGCGCAGAGCGTGACCGCGGAGGATATGTTCTAACGATGACACAAGCAGAACCAGCACTCGACGATGTGAAACGGCAACACGAGGAACCATTCTACTGGCTGAACGAGGATAGCAGGGCGTTCCTCGACGAGGGGTACCTGCTGGAGGGCGTCACGGCCGAAGAGCGCGTCAGGGGGATCGGGGAGCGGGCCGAAGAGATCTTAGACGACGACGGCTTCGCGGACAAGTTCTACGAGTATATGAGTCGGGGATTCTACAGCCTCGCGAGTCCCGTGTGGTCGAACTTCGGTCTCGACCGAGGGCTCCCGATCAGCTGCTTCGGGAGCTACATGGAGGATAACATGGAGAGCATCCTCTACACGCAGGCCGAAGTGGGCGAGATGACCAAGCTGGGTGGCGGCACCAGCGGGTACTTTGGCGAGATGCGGCCCCGAGGCAGCCCGATCACGAACAACGGCAAGAGCAACGGGAGTTACAGCTTCACCGAGCTGTTCGACACGATCATCAACGTCGTCAGCCAAGGTGAGACGCGACGAGGCCAGTTTGCGGGGTACATCGATGTTGAGCACGACGACTTGGAGGAGTGGCTCAACATCAAAACGGAGGGAGACCCCGTCCAGGACATCTACTACGGCGTCATCATCGGTGACGACTGGTTCCAGGCGATGGTCGACGGCGACGAAGAGAAGCGAGAGACGTGGGCGGAGATCATCGAGACACGGATCAACATCGGTGTCCCGTACATCATCTTCCGGGACAACATGAACGAGGGGAAGCCACAGGTCTACAAAGACAAGGGATACGAAATCAACGCCTCGAACCTGTGTACCGAGATTGCACTGCCGGCCACGCAGGACGAGAGTTTCGTCTGCTGTCTCTCGTCGATGAACGCGCTCCACTATGACGAGTGGAAGGACACCGACGCAGTGGAGACGCTGACGCGGTTCCTCGATGCCGTTATGGAGGAGTTCATACAGGAGGCGGAGGGGACGCAGTTCATGGAGCGCCCGGTGCGGTTTGCGAAACGGCACAGAGCAATCGGTATTGGCGTCCTCGGCTGGCACAGCTACCTCCAGAGCGAGATGATTCCGTTCGACAGCATGGAGGCGATGGAGAAAAACCAAGAGATATTCAGCACCATCAGAGAGCGGAGCTACGAGGAGAGTCACCGGCTTGCCGACGAGTTCGGCGAACCGGAGGTACTCGAGGGCTACGGTCGCCGGAACACGACGACGATGAGCGTGGCCCCCACGAAGTCCAGCAGTGTTATCCTGGGCCAGGTCAGTCCGAGCATCGAACCGCTGAAGTCGAACTACTTCGTCCGCGACGGCGCGAAGCTGAAGTCGACGCAAAAAAATCGGTTCCTCGAGGCGATCCTGAAGAAGCGAGGCAGAGACGAGCGAGAAGTCTGGGACAGTATCGCACAGAAAGACGGGAGCGTGCAGCATCTCGATTGCCTGACTGACGAAGAAAAAGACGTGTTCAAAACCTTCGCCGAGATCCCACAGATGGCGATCATCAACCAGGCAGCCCAGCGGCAGACGTACATCGACCAGGCACAGAGCCTGAACATCTCGATCGATCCGAGTGAGGTGAGCGTCAAGGAGATCAACCAGCTCTACATTTCGGCCTGGGAGAAGGGGGTGAAGAGTCTCTACTATCAAAATAGCGTGAACGCTGCACAGAAATTCAGCCGGGACATTCTCGAATGCAAGGCCTGTGAGAGTTGATATCCCATCGGTCGGTATGATACGGTGGTCTGTGTAAACTACGCCACCCTACCTCAGCGCACGCGTGGCTCCGTCTTTGACGGCTTCGGCGTGGATTTCATCACCTAGATTCGATTAGAGAATCCGTTCCTGTAGATGTCTGAACAGATCGATCTGAACAAGGAGAAGAACCGCTTCGAGACGCAGGTGACGGAGTACCAGAGCGGGGGCAGTCTCGACTGGTAGGCTCCGCTGTGAACAGGATAAGCCCAGTATCACGAGCATGACGGGCTTGTCTTGTCTGTGGGGGTGGTGGGAACGTTCAACGGTCGCAAGCCCGTAGCGACGATATGTGCAGACCGTACCCAAGTCCAGTGAGGACACACAGCGCAGACAGACTGGTGGGCCTGTTCGAACAGGCAACTGACCTCGGGAGACAAGCATGATATTCCCCCTCCACGTCAGGTACGTCGCCCCTGCGGAGGCGGCCCGGGAGTTCATCAGTCTCCTCGGCGACGTACTCGCAGACCCGGTCGCCGTCGTGTTACTCGCCGGGGGGGCAGTCGCCGGCCTCATCGGCCTCCTCTTAGCGCCCCGCCTGAGCGAATTTCCGGACATCCAGGTTGCCCGAGAGACACTGGCCTCGTACCGACCGTATCTGCCGTGGATGGTTCGCCTCTCGCTGGGATTACCGCTCGTCGGTGCCGGCTTCGCGGGCTACTTCATCACCCCGGCGGTGCCAATCCCGGCGCGCGTCCTTCAGGTCGGACTCGGCTTTCTGTTGCTGTTCGGGCTTGCGACACGGCTGACGGCTGCGGCGGGATTACTCACGTATCTCGTCGTGTTGCCGTTCCAGCCGCCGCTGTTTCTCGCGTTCGAGTACGTCGGCGGTTTTCTGGCGATTATTCTGCTCGGCGCGGGCCAGCCGAGTGCGGACGGAATGGTCCGACGGCTCGCAGTCACTGACGGGACGCTCGTGCGCCGGCTGGAGCTCCAGCGGTATCGCCCCGACGCGCTGTTGAACTCCGTCGGCGTCTCGGGGTCGCTCGTCGGCCCGGTGGTTCGTGCCACCCTCGGCGTGAACTTCATTTACCTGGGACTGACGCAGAAACTGCTCAACGGCGGGCAGGCGCTCGCCGTGGTCGCGAAGTACGACCTGACGAGTGTCGTCCCGGTCAGCGCCGAACTGTGGGTCGTCGGGGCCGGTCTCGCCGAGATGGCCGTCGGGGTGCTTCTGATTGCCGGCGTCGCGACCCGCGGCGTTGCCGCCGTCGCCTTCGTGCTGTTCACGCTGACGCTGTTCGGACTTCCGGACGACCCGGTGCTCGCGCACATCTCGCTGTTCGGGCTGGCGTCCGTGCTCATGGTCACCGGGAGCGGGCCGTTCGCACTGTCGGTGTCATCGGTTACGCAACGCCTGTCCCCGACCACCTGACGCGGAGTTCGGGACGCGCTGTGCTGGTATGGACGCCGGTGCGCCTCTTTTCAGAAATACGAGCAGCCGGTACTGTGAGCAATACCAGCTAAAATACTCTATGCGGTCGTAGCCGGATAGAGCGAGAATTGCTTGCACACGCGCACGCACGCGCGCAACCCCTAAACCGCTACAGGCCCCTATCTACAATGTGAACCACTCAGCGACGACCGGAAGCGACCGCGCGAGCGTCCCGGAGTACGACACCGTCGACGTGTCCGTCCTCGTTATTGGGGCCGGCGCGGCCGGCGCTCGTACGGCGATCGAACTCGCAGAACGTGGTGTCGATGACGTGTTGGTCCTCGGGAAGCGGGGCCACGGCGACGCACACACCACTTGGGCGCGCGGTGGGGTTAACGGTGCACTCGGGACCCACGACCCCGAAGACTCGTGGGCGATTCACGCGGCCGATACGCTCAACGAGGGACACTTCCTCAACGATCCAGACAAGGTCGAGACGGTCACGAAGCAGATGCCCGACCGGCTTCGTGAACTCAACGAGTGGGGAATGGACTTCTCCCGCACCGACGACGGCGACATCGACCAGCGCTACTTCGGCGCACAGTCGTTCCGCCGCACGGCCTTTGCCGGTGACCACACCGGCGAGTCCATGCTGAACGCACTCGTCAACCGCGCGCAGGACCTGTCCGTCCCCTACCGCGAGAACGTGATGATCACCTCCGTGCTCTCCGACGGCGAGGAGGCATACGGGGCCGTCGGCTTCGACATGGACACCGGCGAATACGTCGTTTTCAACGCCGGGACGGTCGTGCTCGCAGCCGGCGGCTACGCGGCTATCTACAACCGTCACACCTCTCGCGATGCCGAGAACAACGGTGATGGACCGGCGCTGGCGTACGATGCTGGTGCGGAGCTGATGGACATGGAGTTCGTTCAGTTTCACCCGACGGGGATGGCCGTCGACGAGGACGACTCCGAGTGGGAACCGTGGAGTGGACGGCTCGTGACCGAGGCGGTCCGGGGTGAGGGCGGACGGCTGTACAACGCCGAGGGCGAGCGATTCATGGAGCGGTATTCGCCCGACCAGATGGAACTCGACGCGCGCGATGTCGTGGCGAGAGCGATTGCACAGGAAGTCGCCGAGGGGCGCGGCACCGAGAACGGCGGCGTGTATCTGGATATCTCACACAGAGACGCGTCGTTCATCCGCGAGCGACTGCCGAGAATGTACGAGCGGTTCCAGAGTCTCGGCGTCGACATGGCGTCCGAGCCGGTCGAAGTCGCCCCGACCGCCCACTACGGGATGGGCGGCGTTGCCGTTGACGACCACGGCGAGACGAGCGTCGACGGACTGTTCGCTATCGGAGAGACGATGGCGGGCGTCCACGGCGCGAACCGTCTGGGCGGCAACTCGTTGGCAGAGACCGTCGCGTTCGGAACCGTCGCCGGCAAGCACATCGCCGAGCGCGTCGACGGCCCGGGCCGGCTCTCGGATCGAACTGTCGGCAAGATAGTAGAGCCACAGCTTCGCGACCTCGCGTCGCTGGCCGAACAGGACGGTAGCCACGATGTGATGGACGTGTTCGTCGACCTGCAGGACCTCTTGTGGGAGCACGCCGGCATCCTCCGCGACGAAGAGTCACTGCAGGCGGGGCTTGACGAACTGGATGTGCTTCGAGAGCGAGTCGCCGACATGGATGTCGGTCCGGTCACCAGTGACTCATTCGAGTTCGCTCTCAACGTCGGATTCATGTTGCGGAGCGCGGAAGCCGTCCTGCGCGGTGCGCTCCAGCGAACTGAGTCCCGTGGGGCACACTACCGAACCGACTACCCGAACACCGACCCCGAGTGGCAGCGGAACATCTACTTCAAGCGTGCTGACGTTGGTGGGATGGCGACACACACTGCGGCGGTCGGTACTCCTAGCGAGACGGTCCAAGAAGCGCTCGATAAGGGGTACGAGCTGGACTACCACCAACTGGAGTAACGCAGTTCGGTTTCTGTCGTCGCCCGGTTTATTTCGCGCTCGGTGGCGTGCCGTCGCTCCCCAGCCGGCGCTGGTCCGCGTAGTAGATGTGCGCCACGCTGGTAATGCCGAACAACAGGACGACCACACACACATCCACGCGAGGTCGGGAACTAAACTGAGCAACGCCGCGTCCATCCAGAGCGCGGCGAGAAGTGATGCAGACAACGCGCTGAGCCCGAGATAAAACTCACTCCACGGAATCTCGTCCCTCTCGACGATTTCCATATACACCCGCAGGGACTCACCGCGCTCGGTCAACTCGATGGTGTCTCTGGAGTTTTCATACTGCAACACGCCGGCCTCGTCCATCCGCGGGAGATGGGTCTGGTGGAGCGAGACGTAGACGCGGCGCCGCTCGTCGGCGGTGTCCTCTTCGATAGCTTCGTCGTTTTCCCACGCGGCGATCTGTTCTGACAACTCACGTCGTCTGGACGCTAGACACAGCCGGGTGCGTCAGGAAAGCTCGGTCAGCGACTCGTCGAGTACCGTCGCCAGATGGTCACGCACAGCCGCCCGCACAGCTTCCGTCTCCGTCGTCTGTAACTTCGCGACTGCGGCCTCCGGGTGTCCGCCCGACTGGCCACCGAACCGCTCGACCAACGGGTCGAGGACGGACTGGAGCGGTGCCGTCTCCTCGCGGCTGCGTCCGACGACCCACGTCTCGGCGTCCCGGTCGGAGACGACGAACGCGTAGTCCGCGCCAGCACTCCGCAACGCCGTCGCAACGGCGCTCTGTTCTCCACCGACAGTCGTCACGAGTGCGAGCGTCTCGCCGGCACGAAAGCCGTCTGCACGGACGACGCCTTTGACTCCCGCCATCCGACGGCTGAAGCCCGGGCTACGGCTCCTCAACAAGGGTGGGATTTCACCCGCCCGCGACCCGGCTGTGGCGACACACTCCCCGAAACACTGCAGTTCCGACTTGGCAGCGCCGGCCAACCCCTGCGTGTCGGCGTACAGGCCGACCGCAAGCCCAATCGCACCCGTCGGGGGAAGCGGCCGGTCCAGCGCCGCCGCCACGGTCGGAACGAGCGCGGCTGTCGCTCCAGCCGCCGTACTCCGGTACTCTGCGGTCGCGAGCGCGGAGAGGTCCCCCGGCTCGTGGTGGTCGATGACCACGAGCGGGGCGTCAACCGTCCCGACGTCGAGTCCGGGAAGGCGAGCCGTCGAGGGTGTATCGACGGCGACGACGACAGTGTCCGACGGCGGCGTCCACGAGTCGACGTCAGTGAGCGTTACGTCGAGCCCGTCGGCGAGTCGGCGGCCTCCCTGTGCGAGGCCATCGGGGAGAACGGTGTCGGCATCGGCCGCGACGGTCGTCGCGAGACCGATTGCACTCCCGAGCGCATCGGCGTCCGCCTGTTGGTGCGGAACGACGGAGACGTGGTCGTGGCGCGCGAGCACGGCCGCGACCGCCTCGACGGACATGCGACACACAAGCCAGGCGGGATTGAAAACCTCTCCGGAGCTGTGTTAACGTATGTGTAGACCCTGCCCGCGGGTGACGGCCCCACCATCACGAACCGTCAGCGCTGGGTCACCCCAGGCCGCAGCAGGCTCAGTCGTATTCGTGTCGTCGTCTCCGCTCCCGGAGCCGGTCTCTTCGATGACATAGCGCTGGCCGACCATCGAGTCCAGCAGTCTGTCGACGGGCGCGCGGTCGTCGCGCAACACGGGCACGTCCTCGGTCGGCACGTCCGTCGTGTAGCCGTCGATTGCGTCCGCGAGGTCGATGCCAATCTCGCGGTCCTGGTTGCGCTCGCGAAGCTGTTCCTGTGTCAGCCGCGTGTCGCTCTTGGTTGCGACGAGTTCTATGTTCTGGATGGCTCCGGTGTCGCTGGTCGGGAAGGCGTACACCTGCCCGAAGGACGCGTTCATCGTCTTGTACTCCGCACGGTAGAACTCGGAAGCCGGCCCGGACGACGAGGAGATGATGTTCGCGACCGCCATCCCGTCTGGCGAGAGCCGCTCCGTCACGAGGTCCATGAACTCACGCGTCGTGAGCTGGAACGGCACCTTGTCGCGCTTGTAGGCGTCCAACACCACGAGGTCGTAGGTGTTGTCGGTTTCCTGGAGGAACTGCCGGCCGCCCTGGATGTAGGTGTTGATGTCGTACTCGTCGGCGCGGAAGTATTCCTCGGCGGCCCGGACGACATCGGGATCGATTTCCGCGACATCGACCGTGGCGTCGTACTCGGCGGCGAAGCGCTTTGGACCGCTGAATCCGCCCCCACCGATGAACAGCACCCTGTCGATTTCGTCGGGAGTCGAGGCGTAGAGATACGGCATATGGAAGTAGCGCGTGTACTCGAAGACGTGTCGCGTCGGGTCGGACTTGTCCATCGCGCTGTGGCGCTGACCGTCGAGATACAGGGTCCGGGTGTCACCTCCGTCGATGACTTCGAGCTCCTGATACGCGGTCTGGGTCTCGTACACCACCTCGCCACGGGCGGTGTAGCCGAGCGCTCCGGTCGTCGTTGCGGCGATCAAGAGGAAGACCACGCCGATTGCGGGGAGGACGGAGACGCTGTCTTCGGGCAGCGCCAGGTACAGCGCCGTCAGAACTGCCACGCCGCCCAGCGTGAGGTAGATGTACGTCACCGAGAGGTACGGAATCAGGAAGAACGTCGTGCCGAAGGCTCCGACGATGCTCCCGATGGTGCCGAGCGCGTAGACGTGCCCGGAGGCTTCCCCGATTCCCTCCTTCCGTGAGAGCTGTGCGGCGTAGGGACTTATGAACCCGAGCAAGTAGGTCGGCGGTCCGAACATGAGTATCACCGCCGGGAGAGACGCAAAGCGACTCGGGAGCGGGAGCGCGGTCGTCGAGAGCAGCAGTTGGTCGCCGAAGAAGATGAGCAGCGCCACGTAGCCGGCTGTGCCGACGAGCAGCCGCACGAGCCGATCGGTCGTCGCCCGCGTCCCTGCGCGCTTCCCACCAAGATGATACCCCAGACTCAACGCGGCGAGAAAGACGGCGATGATACTCCCCCACGTGTAGATCGAGCTCCCGAACTGCGGCGCGACGACCCGTCCGGCGAGGATTTCGAGCCCCATGCTCGATACCCCCGAGACGAACACGGCAACCTCGGGTCCACTCATTCGAAATCGGTCCACGAAACCCATTACCACGACCAATGTGCCCGGATTTGTTAAGTTCGACCCCAGACTGGTCGCTGGAAGTCGACAGGCTACTCAGCAAAGCAGTTACATGTAGAGACCAGTACGTGGCATATAATCTCAGGCTTGCTAACATATTGTATTAACAATCGTATTCTAGCAATCAAATAGTAATCTACATTACCGATGTCGGCGTGGAAATAACTCATTGTGACTGATACCGCCATCTCGATACAGGCAGACGGGTCGACACTCCGGATTGCGGATCCGGTCACTGGCGAGCAGTATGCGATTCACGCCGACCAACCGGTGACACCGACCCCGAGCAACGACGACCTCGCTGTTCCGGTGTCACAGACCGTTCGGCTAGAGGCGGAGAAGCTTATCATAGATGCGTCGGCTTGGGTACGCCTACGTGACGAAGATGGGATCAATATACGTACGCTGAGATTTAATAATACAATCTCACGAGAAGACGGCAAGTGGCTTCTGGAGTTGGCGGGCCCTGTAAAATCGTACGCTCAGGTATACGGCCCATTCACTGTCACGACTACACCAGACAATGTGACGATTGAGTGGGAAATGTCAAGTGAGATCGTGTTGGGCGTGCGTAGCTACCGCCGTCATCCAACAGAGACGATTACTACGACGTGCGAACCAGTAGACATTGCAACGGCGATTTCGCACCTCTCGGCGGGACTCGAAACGCTCTCGTCCGAACGTTCGTTCCAGACGCTTCGGAACCACCCGCCCGATATCGAGATTGGTGACGAACTGCAGATTCCAGACAGTGTGTCACGCCACGACTCGTTGATTACGCTCTCGTTGCCGTTTCAGTACGAGTATCTCTACCCTGCGGCCCCGGTTGCGTACTATTTGAACGCGACACTAGCTGAGGGGGACCCGGCAATTCACATCGATGGCTACGGAACGTGGGACTTGCCACGAGGCCAGTTCGCCGAGCGGTGTGCAGAGCTTCTCAAGCAGTGTGTGTTTCTAGATTGTCTCACCCGTTCGGATGGGTTGTATCCAACGACGCTGGAAGCAGAAGCAGTACTAGACGAGAGACTCGGTTTCGATTGGACGAATTTGTACGATGAGTCGTTAGCAGAACGAACTGCACATTATCTAGATATTGAGTACGCGACGATTGCTGATGAGGTCCCTGAATGGCCTGCCCGAGGCTACGTACCGCCGACCGCTGACAGTACGAGCATATTACCCCACTTGATTGACCAGTTGATACCGGTCGAAACATGCTGCCCGGATCCGATTCAGGGAGCCGATGCACGAGACGCAGCACTGGGTCAGTTCGTTCAAACAGGTAACGTGCTTGACCGCGCAGCGGTAGGGCAGTCGACTTTTAATCAAGAGACGCCGTTTACTGAGATACCAGACCCGCCAGAACAAGAGGCACTGTGGACGGGAGATGAGATACCATTTGGAGCGAATCATCTGCTGGAAACGGGCATCCGGCGCTATCACGCAGCAGATCAGCCTAGCGAGTCAGAAATTAGCGTAACTCTCGTCTGTAACGAGGGAGAGATGCAGAACGAAATCAAGCGGGCAGAAGCAATCTACGGGTCACGTGAGAAGCTTCAGTTGAACGTCGATGTGTATCAAAACCTGACGACGAATCAGCTTGCTGAACGCCTACGAGAACCCTCAGACTTGTTTCACTTCGTCGGTCACGCGTCAATAGAGGGATTACACTGTCCGGATGGAATTTTCTCGCCTCGAACCCTCAATTCCGTGAGGAGTCGGGCATTCGTTCTGAATGCGTGCTCGTCGTACGTTCCTGGTCGCGACCTGGTCAAGCGGGGTGCAATTGGTGGCGTCGTGACGCTCAGTGATGTGACGGAAGAAGCAGCTACACAGGTCGGGGTGATGACAGCAAACCTACTCAGTATTGGATTCTCGCTCCGAAATGCACTGTTGATTGCTCGTACTCGGAGTGTCACTGGTGGGCAGTATATGTGTGTTGGCATGGATAGCCTTTGGCTCACTCCGAACGAATCGAGTATGAATAGCAGCATACGGTTGAATAAAAAAGAGACGGGGTGGAGAGTGGAGGCAGAAACCTACCCATCACTACATTTTGGTGTTGGCTCATTAATCACGCATAACTTCACACAAGATGGTACGACATCAATTGTCGGAAAATCAATTACTCGAGACGAAGTATCTGACGCAGTTCTTCGCGATTACCTCACCGTTGAATCATCTCCCGTCTGGTACGACGGAGAATGGACGTGGGGCGATGAACTGGTCGAGAGACTGTGGGGGACAGACGACGGAGAGTAACATAGACCTAGTCAACGTGACCCAGATACTGACTCGCCAGTGAACTACCCCGCCCTACTCAACCGTTGAAACGGTCTCGGTGAGGGCGGGGCTTCCTGACTCGACGACGCCACTTGCATCCACACTCACGGAGGCGTCGCCTCCGTCGGTGGCCACAGCGGTAGCAGTCTCCGCAGGCGTTGCTTCGGAGTGTCCCACTCCTAGTTGCTGCAGTCCACGCGACAGCACGTTCGCTGCCGCGTTCAGATCTCTATCTGTCGAGAACCCACACGCTGGACACGAGTGCTCACGTACCCACAGCGGCTTCTCAGTCGAAACACCACACGACGCGCACTGCTTCGTTGTACCGCCCGAATGCACTGTCTCGACGTAGCATCCGTTCTTCTCGCCGTGATGCTCGAAGATCGTGATGAGGTCGCGCCACCCGACCTCAGCTGTATTCCGCGAACTCCCCGAACTTTGCATGAGATCCGCAACGTTCAGATCCTCCAGAAACACCGCATCATACGTTGTGGTGTAGAAGTGCGCGAGCTTATGCTTGAAGTCGCGCTTCTTCGTGTTCATCCTGGCATGCACTGATGCAACGCGCTTGCGTTGCTTCTCATAGTTATTCGAGCCTTCTGTCTTCCGGGAGAGCGATCGTTGCTCACGTTCCAGGCGCTCCCGGTCATCCGAAAGGTCGAGTCGGTCGATCTCACGACCATCGGAGTCGTGGATGAACGTGTTGATGCCAAGATCGATGCCGACACAATCAGACGCATCGATCTCCGTCACATCTGGTTTCGCCGGGGGTTCGGTCGTGATCGTGAACGACGCGTACCACTCTCCCGTCGATTCTTGCTTGAGCGTGAGTTGCTGGATCGAATCGTGGTCCGGAATATCACGATGTAGACGGATTGGAACGGTGATGGTCTCGCCAGCGATTTTCTTCAGCGTGAGTTCTCCTCGTCCGGGCGGGCCGCTCTTCTTGTCGAGCTCGAAGCCCTTCTTGTTGTAGGTGAAACTCTGAAAATCGCGTGGCGCTTTCCACTTCAGTTCGCCGACGTCATATCCCTGGTTTTTGAGGCCGTGGAGGGTTTCAATGTTCTGTTCGATCCGCACCACCGCGTTCTGTAGCACCGTCGAGTAGACATCGTTGAGGTCGTCCCACCAGTCTTTCATCGATGGGAGTTCATCTCGGACGGATCGAACGCGCTGGTTGAGTGTGCCGTCTGATTCGGGGACGTCGTTGAACCGGTTGAGTGCGTCGTTGTAGACTTGCCGCACGACATCGACAGTCCAGTTGAGTTGCTCCTGTTGCTGTTCGTCAGGGAACAACTGGTAGCGTGGACTGTACTTCATGCGACTATACCGGGAACAACGGATTCCACCGGCTTAAACGACTGCAAAACAACTCAACACCCCGCACTATACACATCACGTGGTTCTGTATCTCCGCCCTACTCCTCGCAACACTCGTTCCTTGAGGACGGAGGCTTAGAACCAATCGTTGCTAATCACCACGGCGATTTACCACATCGTAGACCCAACACCGTGTCGATGACCGACTCACAGCGGCAGTACGACCTCGTGGTCTGGGGTGCGACCGGCGTCGCCGGCAGTCTCGTGGCCGAGTATCTCACCAACCGGTACACTCCGGAAGAACTGTCGCTCGCGTTGGGCGGCCGGAACCGCGACCGACTCGACGCCGTCGAAGCCGAACTGGTCGAGCAAGCCGACGACTGGGACGAAGTGCCTACCGTGATTGCTGATGCGACAGAGCCAGATACACTTCGGGCGATGGCCGAACAGACGCGCGTTATCTGTACGACTGTCGGTCCCTATACGAGATACGGAACGCCGCTGGTCGACGCCTGCATCGCCGCCGGAACGGACTACTGTGACCTGACCGGCGAGGTGAACTGGGTCCGGGAAATTATCGACCGGTGCCACGAGGACGCAGTCGAGTCGAAGACGCGCATCGTCCACAGCTGCGGGTTCGACTCGGTGCCGGCTGACATCGGGACGCTACTCGTCCAGTCGTACGCGCAAGAGGAGTTCGGTGCAGCCTGCGAGACGGTGCGCATCTACCCGGAACAGAGTAGCGGCGGCGTCAGCGGCGGTACGCTCGCCAGTTTCGGCGAACTGTTCGCCGCCGTGTCGAACGACCCGCTCGCCAAACAGACGCTGCAGAACCCGTACTCGCTGGCCCCGCCTGGCGAGCGGAGCGGCGTGGACCCGGGGACACATCCGCTCCCGCGCAACGACCGGCTTCACTCGAGTTGGACCAGCCCGTCGCCGATGGCCCCGGTAAACGAGCGCATCGTCCGCCGGAGTAATGCCGTCCTCGGCTACCCGTGGGGGCGTGAGTTCCGTTGCACGGAGCGCATTCCGACCGGCTCTGGGTTCGGCGGGGCCGCCCGTGCAACGCTCATCGCCGGTGGGCTTGGCGTGTTCACGGCAGCGATGTCTATCGACCCAGTTCGGAACGGGATTCAGCGGTACGTGTTCCCCGACCCGGGCGACGGACCGAGCGAGGAACAGATCGAAAACGGGTATTTCACCGTGCGTCTCCTCGGACGCGGCACGGCGAGGGACGGGCCATTCACGGTGGAGGCTGAGTTCGGTGCCGACCGAGACCCGGGCTACGGCGCGACTGCACGAATGCTCGGAGAGGCAGGCGTGTGTCTGGTTCGAGGCGAGGTCGAGTCGCCACTGAGCGGCGGCGTCGTGACGCCGGCGTCGGGTATCGGCCTGCCGCTCGCGGACCGCCTTCGCGACGCCGGCTTCACCGCGACGGTCGAGACGGCGACGCGGACGGAGTGAGGGCGTCTCCGCGAGAGAGACCCCAGCCGTATCATATCAGTCCAGATACTGAGAGGTGGTTTTATTATGTACGTTGGCCGTATATGATGACAGATGACGGGTCACACTTCTGTCTCCAGCGGGTCCCGCGTGCTCGACGGAATGCTTGACGGCGGCTACCCAGCAAACCGGTCGACGCTGCTCACCGGCGGACCGGGGAGCGGGAAATCGACGCTGTCGATGCAGTTCCTCCAGGCGGGGCTCGATGCGGGCGAAGAGTGTCTCTACGTTAGCACCGAACAGACCATCGACGAACTCCAGCAGTCGTTTGCCGACTTCGAGTTCGAACTCGAACACGAGAACCTCGCCGTCGCCTCGATCCACGCCAGCGCGGGCAAGACGATCGAGAGCGGCGAGGAAGAACTCACGCTACAGACGCTGGCAGCGGACGAGGAGGGCGACGAGATGCTCGGCGAGGGGTACAATCTACCGTTCACCGCCGAGTACGTCCGCGAGTATCTCGGACGGTTCGGTCCGGTCGACCGTGTCGTACTCGACAGCGTCTCGGGGCTCTCGGTAATCGCGAACGACGCACAGCGGTTTCGTCGGTCCGTCCTGGACCTGATTCGGTTCTTCTCGGAGGATTTCGGCGCGACGAGTCTGTTCACGGCCGAACAGGGGACCGACAAGACGACGGAGGCGCTCGAGTTTACGACTCACGGCGTTATCGAACTCGCGCAGCGGCCCGTCGAGGACGACCCTCACAACTTCCTCCGAATCACGAAGATGCGGGGTATCGACTACGACCGCCGTGAGATGGAAGTCGAGTTCGGTCCCGACGGACTCCGACTCGCCCCGGAGCGACGCTCGCAACCCCCGGCGCTGAAAGACCACGCCCACACGCCGATCGGTATCGACGGACTCGACGCGCTCACCGGGGGCGGTCTCGTGCGCGGGGCTGGCGTCTTGCTCGAACACGACGGCCGTGCGAACCTCAACGTCTTCTTCAGCGCGCTCCTCCGTCACGGGCTCGAAACGGACGAGAAGGTGATTCTCGTGCCGGCGATCGAGCTACGGGGGAGTCGGACCCAGCAGCTCCTGTCGGGCCACGGCTACGACGTCGAAGCGTTCCTCGACTCCGGACAGCTCGCGGTCGTCGACCTCGTGGGAACGTGGGATGGCAGCCGGTCGTGCGTGTTCACCCCCGAGCACGACCCCGAGACGGTGACGGACCTGCTCAAGCGCCTGCACGACGAGACCGACGGGACGACCTACTCGCTGGTGAACGGGAACGCGATCGTCCACACCCTCGGTCACGAGGCCGCCCGCCGAGTTCGATACTTCGAGGAAGCACAGCTTCTCGACCCGGAGAGCGCTCTGCTCGAGGTGTTGAATCCGAACACGGTGCCTGATGAGGTCGCGGCGTTCTACCGCGACTCCGTCGAGCAGGTCCTCGACACGTGGATCGATGACGCCGGACGGCAGTATCTCGCCCTTCGGAAATCCCCCTGTGGCTTCGTCGGAACGACCTCGCTCGTCGAGTACATCGAGGAGCCGCCGTACGTTCGCGTCCAACACCCGCCACAGACGCGAGAGAACCCCTACGCCGAGGAGAATCCGTACGTCAGCGGTGACCACGACGACCACCACTGAATCGGCGCTTACGCGACGCCCGTAACGTCGAACCGTATCCCACCGTCGGTGCTGGTATCGAGGCTGACGGTCCAGCCGTGTGCTTCGGTGATCTGTCTGATGATGCTTAGCCCGAACCCCGTCCCCTCTGTCGAGGTCGAGTAGCCAGGCTCAAACACCTGCTCGCGGTCCTCGGGAGGGATACCCTGCCCGTCGTCGGCGACGTAGAAGCCATCGGGTTGGTCTCCAATCGTGATTGTCACGTCGTCCCCGCCGTGTTCGACCGCGTTTCGAATCAGATTCTCGAGCAGTTGCCTGAGCTGGCTCTGGTCGGCGTGAAAGTGGGTCTCGGCCTCATTCACCAGGGTCGCATCGCCCGTCTCGACTGCGTTCCAACACTGACCCGCAAGCTCTCCGAGGTCGACGAGCTCCATCGCACTCACCCGTTCGTCGCCACGCGCCAATTCGAGGAGATCGGCGATCAGGTCCCGCATCCGTTCGTGGGCCTGAGCGACACTGGGTAAGTGCTCACTGTCGCACTCCTCTCGGGCGAGCTCGAGTCGCCCCTCCGCCACGTTCAGTGGGTTTCGGAGGTCGTGGCTGACAATCGACGCGAACTGTTCTAACTGTTTCTCGCGCTGCTTGTGGTCAGTGATGTCCTGGACCGCTCCACGGAGCCGCACCACCTCGCCGTCTTGGAGAACCGGTTTTCCCTGGATTCGAAACCACCGAAGCTCGCCGTCGTGACGCTCGAACCGCGCTTCGACATCGAAGGACTCAGCCGCAGCGACTGCCGTCTCAATCGCGTTTGCGACGCGCTGTCGGTCTTCCTCGAGGTACACGTCAAGCGCCTCGCCGAGCGGCGGCGCTTGGCCGTAGTCGACACCCAACATGTCGAAGAGGTTCTCGGTCCAGAACACCTCGTCCGTCGCCGTCTCGATCTCCCAGCCGCCGACGTCGGCGATGCGTTCAGTCTGGTCCAGCAGGTCGCGGGCGAACTGGATCTCTGCTTTTCGCTCTTTCCGTTCCGAGAGGTCTCTCCCGATACCGACAATACCGACGAACTCGCCGTGGGGGTCGGTCAGGCGCTTGCCGGTGAGTTCGTACGAAACTTCTTCACTGGCCGCCGTGAGCAACCTCGCTTCGACGGTCGCCGTCCCCGTCTCGATAGCCTCCTCGATTGCGCCGCTGATACGGTCGTGGTCGTCTTCTGCAAACAGCGTCCGGATGTCTTTCCCGTCCAGCGTGACATCGGAGTGTCCGGTGACGGCACCCAACCGCTCGTTCCACCGCGTGAGCGTTCCGTCGGTCTCGACGACGTAGAACACGTCCTCGAGCGTGTCCAGCGCCTGTTCAGTGAACGCACGCTCCTCGGCCAGTTCCTTCTCTCGCTGGACCCGCTGGCTGACGTTCTGGAACTTCGAGAATATCGTGATAACGTCGCCGAGTTCGTCTCTGACGACGCGGTGGTGCCACTCACACCTGATTCGTTCACCGTCGCTGGTGAGCGTCTCCTGTTCGATATCGTAGGCCTTCGACTCGGTGAGCATCTCAGCGAACAGTTCGGCGACGCCGTCCTGTTCTGACTCCGGGATGAGCCGCCGCCACGAACTCCCGACGAGTTCCTCCTCGGTGAATCCGAGAATCTCTTCGGCCTTCTCGTTCATCCGCGCGACGTCGAACGACTCCGTCCACTCGAGCGCGCCGAGCGGTGACTGCTCGAAGAACAGTGAGAGGCGTTCCTGACTGGCTTCAATTTCCTGTTTCGAACGGTACTGTGCGACTGCGTTCGTGATTCGGTGGGCGAGCAGGGTGTACTGACCGGTCCCACCCTGTTTTTGTAGGTAGTCATCGACGCCGGCCGAAATCGCATCACTCGCAACGTCTTCGCTCCCCTTCCCCGTGAACAGGATGAACGGGAGGTCCGGGTGGCTGTCTCGGACTGATTCGAAAAACTGGAGCCCGTTCTGGTCGGGCATGTCGTAGTCGGAGACGACACAGTCAAACTGAGCTCCGTCGAGACGCTCGATGCCGGCGGCGGCACTCGTGACCGACGTCACATCGAGTTGCGCGTCTTCTCGCTCGAGGAACTCTGCAACCATGTCTCCGAACTCCGGCTCGTCGTCGACGTGGAGAACGCGGATTGGGGTAGATGTGGACACTGGGATGGGCCGAACGGACTGTTCGTTAATCGCTACTTAACTGAAGAACGCATTTCTGTGATAAAATGATATCGGTGAAACTGGTCTGTGCTGTGGAAAACCAGCGTGCAGTGGGTTGCTCTGACTCTGGTGGGTAGCTATGGATTTCGATTAGTCTAGTTGGGGCTAATTGCTGGTCTCGAGGTCTCGTATTTCGAACCGTGCACCGCCGTCGTGCCCTTCGAGTACAGAGATCGTTCCACCGTGAGCTTCGACGATCTCGTTCACGATGGGAAGCCCGAATCCGGTTCCGGTCTCGGACGTCGTATACCCATGATCGAAGACGGTCTCGCGCGTATCTGCAGGGATGCCTGGCCCGTCGTCTTCGACATAGAACCCGTCACTATCGATCGCCCCGACGGTCACAGTCACGGACGCACCGCCGTGTTCGACGGCGTTTCGAAAGAGGTTCTCAAGGAGTTGTTGGATCCGATTGCGGTCCCCATTGAACTGTCCGTCGTCAATAATTTCTAACGTCGCTTGCTCGGTTGCAGCCGTCTCCCACGCTTTGCTCGCGACGCGGTCTAACAGAATCGGTTCCTTCTCATCGATCGATTCGCCCTGCTGTGCTAATGTCAGCAACTCGTCGATGAGTGAGTTCATCCGTTCGAGTGCCTGCTCGACTTTTTCGAGCGCTTCAGTTTCACCCGATTCCTGTTGTGCGAGTTCGGTGTATCCTGTTGCGACGGAGAGCGGGTTCTGCAGGTCGTGGGAGACGACGCTCGTGAACGTCTCCAGCCGTTCGTTCTGCTCGCGAAGCTCTTGTTCGCGCGCTCGCAACCGCTGCTCGCGGTCGACTCGGTTTAGTGACGTACTGATGTTGTCACCCAGAATCTGTGCGAGGGTGAAATCCTCATCGTCGAACTCTCCGGCTTCGGTATCGCCGATTATGAGCACGCCGTACTCCGAGAGGGGGAGAATCATCTCGGAGGCAATCGGCGTCTGAGGGTTTTGGATGGTTTCTACCTGAGTGATATCGGCAGCTTTCACGGGCTGTCCGGATTCGTACACTCGCCACGCGACCGATTTCTCGGGGTCTAATGTGTCAATTTCATCAAAGAGTTCCTTCGCCGCCTCGCTTGACGCGACCGGTTCAAGCGTTCCCGCTCGTTCGGCGAATATCGAAGACAGTGGCAGTTCGAGGATATTCGAGACCGCCTGAATGCCCCGCTGGGCGACTTCCTCTGGCGTCTCAGCCGAAATCAGCTCTCTCGTCGCACTGTGAAGTGCATTCACCCGTTTGGTGTGGCGTTTTGAGTCCGTAATATCAGTGTAGACTGCATATACATGAGTCGTCGTACGTCCAGTATCGATTGGGAGCGCCTGAAGCCGGAAGATTCGACTGTCACCACTGGCGGTTGTTCTCGTGACTTCCGTTTCAAATTGTTCGCCGCCCCGAGCACGGCGGCTCAGTTCCGTCGCCTGACGCTTGCTCTGTGAGTCGACGATAAGCTCGTCAAGCGACTCCCCGGCGGCGTCATCTGTTGTGTAGCCGAACATCGATTCGAACGCCGGATTCACCTCTTGGATCAGGGGCGTCTCATTCTCAAATTGAACTTTTGCGATACAGTCTCGACTGTTCTGAAAGAGCGACTGGAGTTCTCGCTGCCGATGGTTCTGTCTGCCGCTGTAAACTCCGACGACGATTCCGGCGACCGCGCCCATCGATGCGATCTGGGCGAGGAGAATCAACGGCTTGAGTTGGCCTTGGATGAGCTGTAAGCTGTACACCCACACTGCCAGTAGCAGAAGACTGGTGATACTGATTCCGGTCCAGATGACTGCTTGCTTGCTGATATCGCGGTTGTCATGCTGTGTGAGCCAGAAGCCGCTGGCGATAATCCCGGCGTTGAGCGCGAGGGGGAGCGAGTTTTCCAGAAGAGCGGTGAGAGGTCGGTTGTTCTGGACGACGATATCGGCATAGAGATCGTAGACGACTACCGACGCCAGCAGCACACCTAACAACGAGATAATGCCACCCAGCGGAAAAGGGACGCGCTGGTGTCCACGAGTCATATAAAAAAATACGAGGGGAGGTTACTTAAATCTGATAATTATTTGATACCCTCCTCACAGTGGCCACATGGTCGATCTCGGACTGGAATCACTGATTGATGAATCGCATGTCATCCCCGGTGCGGATCTCTCCGGTGTTGACCTGTACAGTGATGATCTCTCTGGTGTAGATCCCCGGGGAGCGGACCTCAGTGGAGCCGACCTTCGGTATACTGATTTTCGTCGTGCGAACCTCTCTGGGGCAGACCTTCGGAACGCTGATCTCGCATTTGCCGATCTCCGAAATGCCAACCTGCAGAATGCTGACACAGATGGCGCTATCCTCGATGGGGTTATCTTCGACGGTTCGACTCTTCGAGACGAGGAGGACGATGCTGCTACGGCTGTCAACGAACAGTCGCCAGCAACGGGCGGTACCGACGCCTCGGAAGAAGAAACACCAGCAAGCAACACCAAGGTGTTTACCCACGATTCAGCAGATGACCGTGAATCCTCGTCGGGAGGTGATTCGATTGTCGCTTTCTGTCCGAGTTGTGGAACTGACCTCTCCCAGTTTGGAGAACAGCAGCTCGAATTCTGCCGCAAGAGTGATACAGGCTTTCCTGAGTAACTGCGACAGAGTAGCTGCCGCGCCGTCTTGGAACACAGCGCCATCGAACTGACGCTGTATTCAGTTACGCGACTGGCGTAGCTCAGGGACGGTCAGACCTTGCTCACGTCACCACATCCGGGGCACTTGACTTTCGTCGAGCTGCGGATGATTCCGCTGTCGTTTTTCACTAATCCGTTCTTCTGCATGCAGTCGTTGTGAGCATAGGTGTCACAGATATCACAATGGAGCCCGTTGTCCGGCGTGACCTTTCCACGACAGAAGTGACACGGCCCGGGGTCTGTTCCGCCAAGTAGTCCCATGGTAACATTAACCACGTACGTACCACTGTATAAGTAATTTCTCCTGACAACACGGTGGGTAAAGCCGTACTGCTCCGACGGTGGGCACAGACGCTTGGCCTGTGGACAGCATTTCGAAGGAGCCTCGCGGAGTTGTTGGCGTCGGTTACGAGTCGGCTCAAGCGCATCTCTGCGGTTGTGTCTGGTGTCGGTCGCTTGGTCTGATGTGGAGAGTTCAGAGGCGAGACCAGGTGTCGGCAGCGGTGGAGTGACCATGAAAGATTTGACCCCCCGGGGTGTATTTGACCGTATGGACTGTCCCCGGTGTGGTGGCCACGTCACCGTCTTTGAACTCGAGGAGGCAGTTTCGCGGGTGTGCGAGGACTGTTCGTACGTGGGAGTGCTGGTGGACCACCGGCCTGAGGACGCTTCGTTGGAGTCGTGGGACGACGCACTGGACCGGTTCCAGACGCTCTTCCCGGACTCTATCCCGGACGGCACAGCGCGCGTGGACGACGACACTACACCCCCCGACGCGCCCGTGGCTGAGGACACGTCGGCCGGGGACGGGGAGTTCCAGTTCCGCGGCACTCCCGAGTCGACGACGGTCGCCGACCCCGGTGCTGGCGAGGAATACGCTGATACTGCGGACCAGTCCGATGCCACCGGTGCGGGCACGGACTCGGCAGCCGACGACACAGACGGCGATTCGGACGCCGATACCGGTCCGGGCGAAGAGACGACGGGTGACGCGGCGGAGAGTGAGACGAGCGGCGATGAGGACGCGACCGACGGCTCGGACGAAACAGCGTAGTGACCCCCGTGAGTACTGACTGTTTTGTACTGTCCCGAGAAGAGGTAGGTATGCCGAGCGTTGAAATCACGGACGACCAACAGGAGCGGTTCGCTGCGATTAGAGACCAACTGACGGCGGCACACGCCGGCGAGTACACCTCGGTCCAGCCGGCCGACGTGATGGCGTATCTCCTCGACGTGGCCGAAGCAGCCGGTGAGCCGGCGACTGCGACGGAAGACGCGCCACGCACAGGTGCGGATACGACGGCGTCGGATGACGACAGCCCGGACGAGGACGAGCCGTCGGATGGCGGTTCAGGGACTGACGGGAACCCGGGGAGTGGCGAATCAGGCGGGGGAATCGGGGCGGGACCTGGGATGTTGAATCTGCTCGAAGACCACGAGGAGAAGTGGCGTGAAGCCGACGGCGACGCTCGGTACGAGGTCGATTTGCCCGACGGGAGCACCGAGACGGCCCGGACGCGTGACGACGTGAAGGCGATTCTGTTCAAACACCACCGATGACGCTACTCGACCGTATCCAGCAGTGGCTGTTCGGCACCGGCGACGGCGAGTCGCCGGAGAGCGACATGACCGAGTCGGCGTCGGAGGAGACCGGCGAGCCACGCCTCGACCCGGACAACGTTAGCCAGACCCGGAGTCAGAGCGACGATGACGCCGTTTCACAGCTACAGGAGATTAAGGAAGACTCGGGAGACGACGAGGAGTCACCCCCGGGACTGGAGTAAGCCAAACTATCATATTCACCGGGTGAGTACCCTCGGTCAATGACCCAGGACGACACCACCGACACGTCCCCAGAGAACGCGTTGCTCAGGCTCTACGAGCGATACATCGGTGAGCCGGAAACAGAGTCTGAAGTGTATCTCGGATTCGGCCTTTTCTTTGCGGGTATCACGTGTGCCGCACTCGGACTCGTGTTGTTCGTCGCCGGTGCTAGCTTCTACGGTCTCCGGACGGCCGGCTACTTTGCGCTGGCACAGCCGGGGTATCTCCTCGGGATGCTCTCGGTCCCACTCGCGCTACTTTCGGTGGTCGTGCTGCTTCCTACCGAACGTCGGGCGCAGATTGGCGGGCTCGTGGGTATCACGGTCACCGTGGTTGCGAGCATCGCGTTCCTGCTCGCGTACCCCGAACAGTGGTTCGAGTTCGGGACACAGAACACGCTGCTCGTGGTCGGGACCTACGCCGTCGGGCTTGCACTCCTTGCGGCCGTTACCGGGAGCGCCCTCGTTGCCCATCAGTTGGAGCAGGCGACGGTAACGGCGACCGTGCCCGACGAAGCCGCGACCGACGAGCCGGACGAGAGCGTCAGTGACGAAGACGTCCGGGCCGACATCGATGCGGCCATGTCGAACGTCGAACTCTCCTGGGGCGGTGTCGAGAAGGACAGCAACCGGGACCTCTCGTTCAGAGAAGACTACGCCGACGAGGCGGGGGGACGTCTGAACGCTGAAGCCGAGAAGACGGTCAACCCGGGCGGTGTCGACGCCCAGGTCGAGGGGCTTCGACAGCTCAAGGGCGGTGACCGTGACGTACAGACCTCGGAGTCGACCGTCGATGACCAGACCGCGGCGCTGAACGAACTCAGACAACAGAAGCGCAATGACGAGGTCGACCCGGTCAATGACGACGCCGAGAGTATCCTCGCGCGGCTCCGCTCGTGGCTGTCGAACTGAGTAGTAACTCTGCGGTGGGGAACATTGACATACGGACAGCGGGGAAACGGCGCCGACTCGGCGAAGTGAAAACAGCGAATAGATTTATGAGATAGGCCCACCCGAGTATCTGCATGGCAACTGGTCTCGACGTGGGCACGATGAATATCCTGTCGGCGAATCAAGAAGGAACCGACACGGTGTTCATCCAGCAGCGGAACTCCTTCGTAGAAATCGAGTACTCCGACATGGCCGAGCAGATGCTCTCTCGGAGTGACGTCCTCCACATCCGCAAGGACGACAAGGTGTACGTCGTCGGCGACGATGCACTCAACTTCGCGAACATCTTCAACAAGGAGACCCGCCGTCCCATGCAACGCGGCATCCTCTCCAGCGACGAGCAGTCGGCCATTCCGATGATGAAGCTCATCATCGAGCAGGTGGTCGGCGAACCGGACCGTCCCGGCGAGCGGCTGTACTTCTCTTCGCCCGCCGACCCCATCGACAGCGACCTGTCGACGCTGTACCATCAGAAGACCATCGAGTCGTTCCTGAACGACATGGGGTACGACGCCGAACCCATCAACGAGGGGATGGCCGTCATCTACTCCGAACTGGCGGACCACTCGTTCACCGGGCTTGGCATCTCCTTCGGTGCCGGGATGACGAACGTGTGTCTCTCCTACTACGCGGTGCCGGTGATGAAGTTCTCCGTCGCCCGCGGGGGCGACTGGGTCGACGAACAGGCCGCACAGGCGACGGGGACGCCGGTCGATAAGGTCACCTCCATCAAGGAGGAGGACTTCGCGCTCGACTTCCAGACCGACGTCGGCGGTGTCGAGGGCGCGCTGTCCATCTACTACGAGAACCTGCTGGAATACGTCATCGAGAACATCGTCGCGGAAGTGGACGAAGAGGACGTCGAGGAGGGTCTCGACGTACCCGCCGTCGTCACGGGCGGGACGGCCAGTCCGGACGGCTTCAAAGAGCTGTTCCAAGACCACCTCGAAGGGTCCAACATCCCGTTCAGCATCAGCGAGGTGATGCACGTGGACGAGCCGCTCTACAGCGTCGCGCGCGGTGGCTTAGTGGCTGCCCGCTCGGACGAGCAGGAGGAGAGTGCGGGCCAACAGCAGGCTGAGACCGGCGAAGAGTAAGTCGCTGTCCAGTATGTTGGCCGTGTTGGTTCAGTGCGATTGTGTGAGTACGACGCGATGCCGTTTGCCGTCTTCGCCTCGCCCGAGGTGGCCGGCGTCGGGGCGACGGAGAGCGACCTCGATGACGACTACGCGGTCCGGACCTCCGAGTACGGCGACACCGCCCGGGGAGACGCGATGCACGCCGACGGCTTCGTGAAGGTCATCATCGGCCTGGACGGCGAGATTCTCGGCTGTCACATCATCGGGCCGGAGGCGTCGAACCTGATTCAGGAGGTCGTCGTCGCGATGACCGCTGGCTCGGGAACGGTGCGGGATATCCGCGAGACAATCCACATCCATCCGGCGCTGTCGGAGGTCGTCCAGCGGGCGTTCTCGGGGTCGTTTTCGCGACCCTGACTACTCCTCGGCGGCGGCGAACTCAACGAGCGTCAGGTCGCGGTCGAGCATACAGTAGTCGTGTGGCGGTTCCCCTTCTACCTCGGCGATACGGTACTCGGCGTCGAACTCCGCGCCCGCCGGCTCACAGAACTCGTGGCTCGGACAGCCCGTGTACGGGCAGGGGCCGGCGAGCTCGGCCGTCGAACCGGCGTACGCCGACTTCGAGAGGACGTTCGCCCGAATCGGTGCGGGCGTCACCTCGACCGCCTGTACCCCTTCGTCGTGGACGGCACAGTCGAGCGTCTGTGTGTTTTCGCGGACGCTCTCGACGGTGTAGCGGCGGCCCTCAGTCAGATTAAGACACTGGTCGCGGTAGGGACACCCCTCGCAGGCGGTCGCCTCCCCGCCGTAGACGAACTCGGTCCCCGGCTCGGCGAGCCGCGTTCCGATGAGCGTGACCGTAGTCATAGCCTACGAGAGGCGGCCCGCGACCCTAAAGTTCCCGTTCCGGCGAGTCGGTCGGTCCCTCGCGCCCGGTCAGTTCGTCCAGCTTCGCGAAGTACGTCTCGCGAGGCACCTGATACAGCCCGCGGTAGTCCACCGTTCCCTCGCTAAATCGGGCGGCGAGGTCGTGTGCGCCTGCCAGGGCGCGCTCGCGCGAGGAGAACTCCTCGTCCTCGCGAGCGACCTCTGGCTCCAGATAGAGGGTGACGTACCACGGGGTATCGGGGTCGGGGGCGCGCTCGGCTCCGGGCCGGCGCGTCCGTTTTCCCTGCGTGATGTAGATGGTCGGGAGACAGGCCGCCGGAAAACTGCTCCCGTTGAACACGTCCGGACGATACGCCCACACGAGCTTGGTCTCTCCGTCGTTCCAGCGGTTCCACCCGTCGGGGAGATCGTCCATACCGACGGTTCGCCGGCCGTCACAATCAGTACGGCGGTCCGGGGGCGTGGCTTCTTGTCGCCGGCGCGCGTCGGCCAGCCCATGCGATTCGAGGTCGAGACGGGGGAAGGAACGAGCGTCACCGACATCACAGACGAGGTATCCGGGGCGGTCCCGACCGGACGAAACGGGACCGTCTCGGTGTTCGTCCCGCACACGACCGCGGGCGTCGTCGTCAACGAGGCGGAGCCACGGCTCGAAGCCGACATCGCGCGGTTCGCCGGCGGCATGGTTCCCGACGCGGAGTGGCACCACGACGAAATCGACGACAACGCACGGGCACACCTCGCCTCGATGGTGCTCGGCCGGGACGTAACGCTCCCCGTCATGGACGGCGCACTCGACATCGGGCGGTATCAGTCCGTCCTCCTCGTCGACTGCGACGGCCCGCGGGTCCGGAACGTCGACGTGGTGTAGGCCCCCACGGCTTTGGTGTGACCGACCGTACATCGGGTATGGACACTACCGTCGTCTGGTTCCGGCGCGATTTGCGACTCCACGACAACGAGACGCTCGCCCGTGCGGTTGCGGACGCGGACCGAGTCGTCCCGCTGTACGTCTTCGGGGAAAGCGAGTACGCCGACTCGCGTTACATCGACCAACCGAAGACCGGTGGCTACCGCGCCCGGTTCGTTCGCGAGTCGGTCGCCGACCTCCGGGCGAACCTCCGTGCTCGGGGCGGTGACCTGCTCGTGCGCCACGGCGACCCGACGGACCTCGTCCCGGCGGTCGCAACCGAGTACGACGCCGACGCGGTCTACTTCCAGACGATACCCGCGACCGAGGAGCTGACGACGGAGAACGCGACGAAGGCCGCTCTCGCGGATGCGGGAATCCCGAGCGAGCGCTTCTGGACGCACACGCTGTATCACCTCAACGACCTGCCCACGGCGGTCGATTCCATCGACGACACCTACACGCCGTGGCGCAAGGAAGTCGAACGCGAGGCGACGGTTCGCGACACCGCAGAGACGCCGACGAGTGTCGAGACGCCGGAACTCGCCGTCGGTGAACTCCCGACGCTCGCCGACCTCGGGCGGGCAGAGCCGGAGCCGGACGATCGGCGTGCAATCGAACACCGAGGCGGCGAGTCGGCCGGCCGCGAGCGCGCACAGACCTACGTCTGGGAGGAAGACCGCCTGCGGGAGTACAAGGAGACGCGCAACGGGCTGCTCGGCGCGGACTACTCCTCGAAGTTCTCGGCGTGGCTGTCGCAAGGCTGTCTCTCGCCCCGGTGGCTCCACGAGCAGGTCAAGGAGTACGAGACCGAACGCGTCTCGAACGACTCGACGTACTGGCTCGTCTTCGAGTTGCTGTGGCGAGATTTCTTCCAGTTCCAGTTCATCAAACACGGCGGCGACTTCTTCGGCCCTCAGGGGATCCGCGACGCGGACAAACAGTGGCGACACGACGAACACACCTTCGAGCAGTGGGCCGCCGGCGAGACCGGCGTCCCGTTCGTAGACGCGAACATGCGGGAGCTGAACGCGACAGGCTACATGTCGAACCGCGGTCGACAGAACGTCGCCTCCTTCCTCACGGACGTGCTCGAAATCGACTGGCGGTGGGGGGCGGCGTACTTCGAATCGCTGCTCGTGGACTACGACGTGTGTTCAAACTGGGGCAACTGGGCCTACCAGTCGGGCGTCGGCAACGACTCGCGCGACAACTACTTCAACGTCCTCGGCCAGGGAGAACGGTACGACTCCGGGGCGGCGTACATCACCCACTGGCTCCCCGAACTCGCAGAGTTACCGGCCGAGTACGCCCATCGGCCGTGGAAACTGAGCGACGACGAACAAGCGCGCCACGGCGTGCAGTTGGGAATCGACTACCCGCGACCGATGGTCGACATCGAGGAGTGGTATCGGATGCACTAGCTGTAGCACGCCTCGGCGAGTTCGAGCAGCGACCGCGTCGCTCACCGACGTTCACCGTTCACACTCGTATCAGAAGTAACACGTGGCCCGTTGAGACGGGGAGTGGCGTGGGTTACTGCTCGTCGCGGCCGTACATCTCCTCGATTTTGTGGTCGTACTTCTCCATCACGTTCCGGCGCTTGAGCTTCATCGACGGCGTGAGCATGTCGTTGTCCGGCGTCCACTCGACGCCGACCAGCCGGAACTCCTTGATCTGTTCGTGTTTCGACAGCGACTCGTTCACCTCGTCGACCTCGGCCCGGACCCACTCGCGGACGCGCTCGTTGGTGGCGATGGCTGCCTCGTCGTCGGGCAGGTCGATGTCGTTCTTCTCGGCCCACCGTTCGAGCGCCTCCATGTCCGGGACGAACAGCGCGGCGATGAACTTCTCGTTGTCGCCGACGACCATCGCCTGTGAGATGCGCTCGCTGGTGGCGAACTCGTCTTCGATGGGACCGGGCGCGACGTTCTTGCCCGTGTCAAGGACGATGAGCTGTTTGAGCCGGTCGTGGTAGACGAGATAGCCGTCGTCGGCCGCCTCGATGATGTCACCGGAGCGGAACCACGGCTCGTCGCCTTCTCCCTCCTCGGGATCGGTGAAGGCGCTTTCTGTCGCGTCGGGGCGGTTCCAGTAGCCGTCGGTCACGTTCGGCCCGCGCAACAGGAGTTCGCCGATTTCGCCGTCTGCCTTCGCCTTCTGGTCGTTCGAGACGACCGACGGATCGAGTTTGGCCTCCATCTCCGTCAGCGGCGGGCCGAGCGTCCCCGACCGGAGGTCGTCCGGCGGGTTCGTCGACACGACGGGGGAGGTCTCCGTCAGTCCGTACCCCTCGTGGATGGGTAGGCCCATCCCCTCGAACAGCTCGGCGAGCCGCTGGGAGAGCGAGCCACCGCCAGAGATGAACATCTCGATGTTGCCGCCCATCGTCTCCTTCACCGAGGAGTAGACGAGTCGGTCGGCGAGGGCGTGTTTCGCTCGGAGACCGAGACCCGGGTTCTCGGTGCGCGCGTAGTCGCGGGCGACACCGATGGACCACTCGAAGATGGACTCGCTCACGTTGGAGCCGCTGGCCTGCTCGCGCATCGTCGCGAACACGCGCTCGTAGATGCGCGGGACCGAGGTCGCGGAGGTCGGCTTCACGGTTGCGAGGTCGTCGGCGATCGTGTCCGTCGACTCGGCGTACGCGACCGTCGCGCCCGAGGCGAACATGACGAAGTGACCGGACGTGCGCTCGTACACGTGCGCGAGCGGGAGGAACGAGAGCGCGCGCGTGTCGGTGCTGAGCGTCGGTACGTCGTCGTCGCGGTCGGGCCGGTCGGCGAAGCGCCGCCGGACCTGATTCACGTTCGCGCGGAAGTTCCGGTGTGTCAGTTGGACGCCCTTCGGCTTGCCCGTCGTGCCGGAGGTGTAGATGAGCGACGCGAGGTCGTCCATCGACTGCTCGTCGAGCCACCCCTCGAACGCCGCGTCGTCGTACGCCTCGCTGCCCTGCTCGTACACCTCGCCCAGCGAGAGGATGTCGTCGCGGTCCTCGTGGCCCTCGAACTCGTCGATGACGACGATGAACTCCAGGTCGAGGTCCTCCTCGATTCCGAGCAGCGTGTCGAGCAGCTCGGCGTTCTCACAGACGACGCCGGTCGCGCTCGGGTCGTCGAGCAGATACTGGGTCTGTTCGGCCGACGACTCCGTGTAGACGGTCGTGACGGTCGCGCCGGCGGACAACAGCGCGAGGTCGGACTGCGCCCACTCCATGCGCGTGTTGGCGTAGATGCCGACGCGGTCGTCGTGTTCGACGCCCAGCTCGCGGAACCCGGCCGCGAGCGAGCGGACGATGTCGGCCAGCTCGTCGTACGTGACGGACGCAAACTCGCCCGTCGTCGCGGTCGGGAGCACGTCCGGCGTGAGCGAGCGGTCGTAGACCCCACCCTTGTACCACTGGGCGTCTCGCGGGCCGTTCCGGTCGACGCTGTTGAAGAACATCCGCGGGATGGTTGTCTCGCCGATACTGGGGTCCGAGTAGGAGGATTCCGCGCGGAACCACTCGGTATCTGTATTAATCATTGCTTACGAATTCGTATACAGGCTAGGGCTTCAATCTATGCCCTCCGAAAATTCGGGGCAGTCGGTCGAAAAGCCGGGTTAGTCGACGTCGATACGGTGGCTTTCGACCGGGTCGTCGATGGGCAGGTGGATGTCGAGGACGCCGTTCTGGTAGCTCGCTTTGATGCCGTCCGCGTCGATAGTGCCGGGGACGTACAGGGATTCGCTCACGTGTCGCGAGCGGCTGTGCGCGCCGTGTTCGTCGTTCGTCTCGACCTCGTTGGTCGCGGTCAGGGTGAGCCGACCGTCGTCGAATCGGAGGTCGATATCCTCGGTCTCGAAGCCGGGGAGGTCAGCCACGATGCGGTAATCCTCGCCGTCGGCCTCGAGCGCCAACAGGCCGTGTCGGTCCGCGGCCGACTGCTGGGGCCGCCACGACCGCACGTCGCCGACGCTTTCCGCCATCGACTGGCGCATCCGTTCCATCAGTTCCTCCATCTCGCTGAATATGTCGAACGAACTACGTCGGGTACTCACGTTTTCTTTCACCAACTATCCTGTAGGCGGGCTTAACCTTCGCGAGAGCCGTGATAGCAGGCGCTCGGCGGATGGAAACATGTGCACCATTAGGGATTTGAACCCTAGTCCTCGCCTCGAAAGGGCAAGATGATTGGCCGGACTACACCAATGGTGCGCACTTCGGGGTAGTGGGGAGGTATGAATAAATGCTTCCTTCTCGGGTGGGGACGCGCCCCAACCGCAGGCGGGCGCGAGCGTGCGGTGACTCACACACGGCCACTCACTCGCGCACGACCGGCGCAGAGACGGAGCCGACGGATTCGACCACCGCCTCGACGGTGTCGCCGGGTTCGACGTGGGCCGCACCGGGCGTCCCGGTCGAGAAGAGGTCACCGGGTTCGAGTGTCGCGACCCGCGAGTGGACGGCGACCAGCTCGCGGGGGGAAAACAGCATGTTCCCGACGCGGTTCGCGGCGCGTTCCGCCCCATTGTGGCGCGTCGCGACGGTGAGTGAATCGAGGTCGAACGCCTCGTCGGGTACGGCAATCGCGTGGCCAGCCACTAGGAACGTATCGTAGCTCTTTGCCCGCGTGAGGAACCGCGGATTCCGTCGGAGCACGTCCTCCGCGGTCATGTCGATGACCGGGAGATAGCCGGCGACGACATCGTCTACGTCGGGCTCGGACGCGTCACGGCAGGTGCGCCCGAGCACGACGCCGAGTTCACCCTCGGCCGTGACGCGCTCCGTCTCGCTCGGCGGCGGGAGCCGAATCGGGCCGCCGGGCGCGGTGAGCGCACTCCGCGGTTTGAAAAAGCTCGCCGGTTCGTCGGGACCGTCCTCGTCTAAGTCGCCCGCGTGTTCGACGTAGTTCAGTCCGATGCCCCAGAGTTTACCGAATCGCTCAAGCGGCGCACCGAAGGTGAGCTTCGATTCGCCCGTCCGTGCGGCCGTCGCGTCGTCGGGCGAGCCGAGGGTACCCGAAGCTGCACGCGGGAGCGCGCCGCGAACGGAGTCGAGACCGGGGTGGACTGACGTGAGCGGGACGTATCCGTCCTCGTCGCCGAGCAACGGGTCGCCGGTCGCGGTGCGGGCGAGGTACTTCATTCCTCGCGGTCGGTCCAGAAGTCGAAGTCGCGGCCGGGCGCGAACACGTCCAGCCCGACCGCGAGTTCCTCGCCGTCGTTCTCGACGCGGTGGGTCTCGTTCGCCTCCAAGAGGACGGAGTCGTTCTCCTGGAGGGTGACCGAGTCCTCTTCGGTCACGACGGTGAGTTCACCCTCCAGACAGAGACACACCTGCTCGTTCTCGTGGTCGTGCATCGGCGAGGAATGACCCGGCGGCTTCTCGAACCACTCGAAGCTGAACTGGTCGCTGCCGGCCATAGAGACCCGTCGCCACCCGTCTTCGGGTTCGTACGTCTCGGCCTCGTCGAACGGGACCGGCTTCATAGATTCGCGCCCGTCGCGCCGCCGTCGATAGGGACGGCCGTCCCGTTGATAAAGCCCGACAGCGGCGAAGAGAGGAACGCGACGGTGTCGCCCAGCTCCATCGGGTCGCCGATGCGTTCGAGCGGGTTCCCGGCCCACTCGTCGAGTCCTGCCTCGTAGCTGTCGTACTCGCCGCGCTCGACGGCCGCATCGACGAGATTCTCGATACGGGCCGTCTCGTGGGGACCCGGCAAGACGGCGTTCGCCCGGACGTCGGGAGCGAACTCCTTCGAGAGCGTCTTCTCTAAGCCGATGACACCCATTCGGACGGAGTTCGACAAGACGAGCGAGTCGAGCGCCTCCTTCACGCTCCGGGAGGTGATGGTGACGATGGTGCCGCCGTCGCCGGCTTCGAGGTGCGGCTTCGCGGCGCGGGCGAGTCGGACGACGCTCATTACGAGCAGGTCATACGCCTCCTGCCAGTCCTCGTCGTCGGTGTCCATGAACGCGCCCGACGGCGGGCCGCCGGCGGAGGTGACGAGGTGGTCGAGTCCGCCGAAGGCGTCGACGGTCTCGTCGACGAGCCGCTCGGCGTCGTCGGCGTCGGTCAGGTCACCCGAGACGGCGATGACCTCACCGGTCGCGACCTCCTCGACTTCTGTCTTCGCGTCGGCGAGTCGCTCCTCGTCGCGGCCGTTGATGGCGACGTTGGCTCCTTCCCGTGCCAGCGCCTTGGCTGACGCTTTGCCGAGTCCACTGGAGGAGGCGGTGACGAGTGCTGCGTTGCCGTCGATTGCTAAATCCATGGCTCGGATACCACGAGCGAGCGAGAAAACGGTTCCGGAGGCGGTTATTTGCCTTCGAACTCCGGCTCGGAGTCACCCATGAAGGCGGTGATACCCTCCATCAGGTCGTCGGTGCCGAGCAGATGACCGAACGCCTGGGCTTCGAGTTCGAGCCCCGCATCGAGGTCCTCTGCTCCCTTCAGCATGACCTGCTTCGTGAGCGCGCGAGAGACCGGTGGACCCCCCGCCATCTCGGCGGCGAGTTCGTGGGCCCGCTCCTCGAACTGGTCGTTTTCGACGACTTCGTTCACCACGTCGTACTCATACATCGTGTCGGCGTCGAACCGCTCTGCGGTGAAGATGATCTCCTTCGCGCGGGACATCCCGACGAGTCGCTGGAGCCGCTGGGTGCCGCCCCAGCCGGGGAGCAGCCCGAGGTTGTGCTCCGGCAGACCGAGTTCCGAGCGCTCGGAGGCGAGCCGGTAATCACAGCACATCGCCAGCTCGAAGCCACCGCCAAGGGCGAATCCGTCGATAGCGGCGACGATTGGGAGCGGCGACTCCTCGAACGCGCCGAACGTCGACTGGCCCTTGCGCGACAGTTCGATGCCGTCAAGTGGGCTTGCCGAAGAAGCCATTGAGGACACGTCGGCACCCGCCGAGAATGCGCGGTCGCCCTTGCCGGTGATGAGCACGCCGCGCACCTCGTCGTCGTTCTCGAACTCGGCGAGCGCGTCGCCGAGTTCGTCCAGCATCTCGCTGTTGACGGTGTTCATGCGCGCCTCGCGGGAGAGTTCGATGTGGCCGACCATGTCACCGGGGTACGAGAGGTCGATAGTGGAGTAGCTGCGAGTCTCGTCGGTGTCGCTCTCACCGTAGAAGCCACCCTGCTGTGCGGCCTCACGCAGCGCCTCGCTCACCTCGAACCGAGCGTGTCCGTCCTCCTCGCCGAGGGATTCGAGCGTCTCGACCAGTCGGTCGAGTCCGATGTTGTCTGCGAGCTTCGCCGGTCCATCCGGGAAGCCGGCACCGAGCATGACCGCCTCGTCGATGTCGCTCGGGTTCGACACGTCGTTCTCGACGAGGTGCCCGACCTCGTTGGCCATGACGGCCGCGAGTCGCACCTTGGTGTCCTCGCTCCCGGCGTCGGTCGGGATGTCGACACCGCCGTTCTCGTAGTCGTAGAAGCCCTCGCCGGATTTCTTGCCGTACCGCTCTGCGTCGACCGTCTCTTTCAGGAAGGGGGCCGGCTCGTAGGCGTCACCCAGCACCTCCTGGAGGTACTGGAGCACGTGGTAGGTCACGTCGTTGCCGACCTGGTCGCCGAGTTCGAATGCGCCCATCGGCAGCCCCATGTCGAACTTCGTCGTCGAGTCGATTTCGGCGACGGTCGCCTCGTCGTCGGAGACCATCCAGCAGGTCTCGTTCATCAGCGGAACGAGGATGCGGTTGACGATGAAGCCGGGGGAGTCCTTGTGGACGCGAATCGGCGTCTTGCCGAACGCTTCGGCCAACTGCTCAACCGCGTCGAGCGTCGACTCTGCGGTGTGTGACCCGGTGATGACTTCGACCAACTGCATCCTGACGGGCGGATTGAAGAAGTGCATCCCGCAGAACTGCTCGGGCCGGTCGGTCACCTCCGACAGGTCGGTGATAGATAGCGATGAGGTGTTGGTCGCGAAGATGGTGCGGTCGGGCGCGTACGTCTCGACCTCGCTGTACACGTCCTTCTTGATCTCCATCTTCTCCGGGACCGCCTCGATGACGACGTCGGTGTCGTCGACGGCTTCTTTCACGTCGACGAGCGGGGTGACGCGGTCGGCGGCGGCGTCGGCCTCCTCCTCGCTGATCTGGTCTTTCTCCGCGAGTTTGTCCAGCGACCAGACCAGCTGTTCGTAGCCGTTCTCGACGAACTCGGTCTTGATATCGCGCAGTCGCACCTCGTAACCGGCGAGGGCAGCCACTTCGGCGATGCCGTGGCCCATGCTCCCCGCGCCGAGTAGTGTAATCGTCTCGATGTTCTCAAACTCCATGTTTCATGCTCTCTCGGGGAGCGTTTCAACGTTTCCGTCCGTCGAACGAGGAACACAGGGACCGTGGTCCGACGTTTATTTTTATTTTTAGTTGACACGACAAGGCGTCTACTCAGTTGATTACCGGATGAGCGAGACGGTAGGGGCGATGTCGAAGGAGGGGCGACGAGCACGCGCAGGGCTCGTACTGGTAGTCGTCGGAGAAAGATTGCTCGCCGTCTCGTCGTACAATACCTACGAGAACGTCGCTATCAGGGGCGATCCGATAGCGCCGGCGGCACCCTCGATTTCGACAGCGACGGCGGGCTAATCGTTAGGATTCGGGTCCCGGTAACCGATACCGCCGACGCGGACGACAACTAGTTACTAGCCCAACAGGTTAAGTGGCTGAGCGGCGATTCATCGCCCGACGATTATGGAACACGAGTTCACACATCAGCCGTCGTTCACACAGTTGACAGTCACGCTGGAGGCGGGCGAGTCGGTCGTCGCCGAGCCGGGTGCGATGGTCGGTCACTCGACCAGCGTCACGATGGACACGGGGACGAGCCGAGACGGACTGCTCAGTTCAGCGAAGTCGCTTCTGGGCGGCGAGTCGGTGTTCGCGAACGAGTTCACCGCGACAGACGAGTCCGGAACGGTGACGCTTGCCCCGCCCTCGCCGGGTGACGTGATGGCCCACGAGCTACGCGACGAGACGCTGTATGCCGTCGATGGGGCCTTCCTGGCGGCGACCGGCGATATCGACATCGACGCCGAACTCGGCGGGCTGAAGTCGATGCTGGGAGAGGCGAGTCTCACGCCGCTTGCGCTGAAAGGCACTGGCACGGCCTTCGTCGACGCCTACGGCGGGCTAGCGAAGCTCGAGCTCGAAGCCGGCGAGTCCTACGTCCTCGACAACGAACACCTCATCGCGTGGGACGACGACATCGAGTACTCGGTCGAGCGCGTCGGCGGGCTGAAGTCGACGCTCCTGAGCGGCGAGGGACTCGTCTTCGAGTTCACGGGACCGGGGACGGCGTGGTACCAGACCCGGGACCTCGACGCGCTGGTGTCGGTGCTCGCCCCTCGCTTCCCAAGCCAACAGGAGTAATCCGGCGGCGCAGTCGCCGCGGTTCGTATCGCCCCGTGGAGAGACAACGGTAGCGTTTTCACCGCGGGCAGGCGAGACGACAGACACACGGTGTCTCAGCCTCCCGGCTGGGAACACAAGCCTCGTCCATGTTCGAGAGATTCCGCGACGACGTTCGGACCGCGCTCGCGACCGACCCCGCCGCCACGTCGGTCGCCGAGGCGCTGCTGTATCCGGGGCTGTACGCCGTCTGGCTCCACGTCGTCCTCGTTCATCCGCTGTGGACGCGGGGACGGCGGTTCACTGCGCGGTTGCTCTCACAGCTCGGTCGGGGGCTTACCGGCATCGAGATTCATCCCGGAGCGACCGTCGGCGAGCGCGTCTTCATTGACCACGGGATGGGCGTCGTGGTCGGTGAAACGGCCGAAATCGGCGACGACGTGAACATGTACCACGGTGTCACCCTCGGAGGGCGATCCAGCGAGCGCGTGAAACGGCACCCGACCGTCGAGGACGACGTGACGCTGGGGGCGAACGCGACGCTCATCGGCGACATCGTTGTCGGCGAGGGTGCGACCGTGGGCGCGGGAGCGGTCGTCGTCGAGGACGTACCTGCGGGCGCGACGGTCGTCGGGAACCCGGCACAGGAGGTTTAGTCGACCGCGCGCCAGAGATACCGGCTCGCGTACGACCGGTAGGGTCGCCAGCGCTCGGCGTGGGCACGCATTCCCGAGCGGTCGTCCGTGTCGTAGCCGTACAGTTCGGCCATCCCCTTTCGGATACCGAGGTCACCGACCGGGAACACGTCCTCGCGGGCGAGCACGAAGATGAGAAACATGTCTGCGGTCCACGGCCCGACGCCGCGAATCTCGGTGAGTCGGTCGCGTACCTCGTCGTCGGCCACCTCGCGCAGTTGCGCCGTAGAGAGGTCGCCGTCGGCAAATGCGCGGGCGATGTGTTTCACGTACTCGACCTTCTGGCCGGAGAGACCGACCTCGCGGAGCGCGTCCGCGTCGACAGCGAGCATCTCCTCCGGCGTCACTTCGAACCGGTCGAACAGCCGCTGTTCGATGGCGGCCGCCGAGTCGGTCGAGAGCTGTTGGTTACACACCGAGACGACGAGCCGCGCGAACGGGTCCGAGGCGGGCTTCACGTCCAGTGGACCGTGTTGCTCGACCAGCGGAGCGAGTTCTGGGTCGCGAGAGAGCACGTCGTACGCGCGGACGGACGAACGCGGTCCACGTCCGTGCGGACATGGACGACGAGGGTGTGTCCCGGGTCGCGAACGCGTTCGCCTCGCACGTCATCATCGACTCGACCGGGCCGTCGGGGGCACTCCGGCGCGAGGCGACCGCCGCAGGCGTCCCGACCGTGACAGTCGAGATGGGCGAGGCACACCGGTTCCAGCGGTCGCTCATCCACCGGGCGCTGGCCGGGACGTTGTCGGTGCTCAACGAGTTCGGCGCGCGGACGGACGGCGTCGTCTCGTGGCCCGGCTGGCGGACCATCATCGGCAACGACTACGAGAAGACGTGGCTCCGGGCCGACGTTGGTGGGCTGGTGGAGATGCACCACGGGCGGAGCGCGTTGGTCGAGGCTGGAGAGCGCATCTGTACGATTACGAACCCGTTCAAGCGCGAGTCGGGGGCGATACGTGCGCCCTTTACCGGCCTGCTGGTCGGGGTGTTGGAGAACCCGCTCGTTTACCCGGGAAACCCGGTGTGTCACCTCGTCGAGCTGGACGAACCGACTCGACACGCGGTGAGGATGCACCGGTCGTCACAGTCGGAACAGCAGGAGTGAGCCGACCTGCGTAGGCCGCCGAGAAGGCAACTACTATGACGAGGCGGCCCTGACACATAGACGCATGAGCCAATCGTACGACCGAGGCCTCGTCGAGGACTTCGGTCGGTGGACGGAGTTCTCCGCCGGGATGTGGGCGTGGATCTTCCACAAGTTCACCGGCTGGGTCCTTGTCGGCTATCTGTTCACCCACATCGCTGTCCTCTCGACCGCGATGCAGGGTTCCGACGCGTACAATAGCACGATTCAGGGCCTCGAAGGACTGCTCCTCGTTCGATTCCTCGAAGTCGGCCTGCTGGCGGTCGCCGTGTTCCACATTCTCAACGGCATCCGCCTGCTGTTCGTCGACCTCGGGCTCGGACTGGAGTCACAGGACCGCACCTTCTACGCGTCGCTCGTTGTCACGGGCGTCATCGTAGTCGCGAGCATTCCGACGTTCCTGATGGGGAAACTGGCATGAGTGAACGCTACTCTTCGTTCGAACCGAAAGGCACGCGCTGGCTGCTGCAGCGTCTCACGGCGGCGTTTCTCGTCATCGTGTTGGCGTTCCACTTTATGCAGCTGCACTTCGTGAACCACGCCGCAGACGTGACGTTCGCCGGCACGAGCGCCCGGATGAGCCAGCCCGGCTACTTCGCCGCGATGGTCGGCTTTGGCCTGACGGCGACGTTCCACGGCGTCAACGGCGTCTACAACGGACTCGTCAATCAGGGACTCGACGGCACCGGCAAGCGGGTCGTAAAGTACGGCCTCATCGTCGCCGGACTGCTGCTTTCCGCACAGATTCTCCGACTGGCGTTCGTGATGGCAGGAGGGAGTATCTCATGAGCACAGGAATCACCGAAACCGAAGACGACGGTACAGAGACACAGACGCAGGCCGTTGGGGCCGCGCGCGCTGCCGGTGAGACGTACACCGAGATGGACAGCGAGGAGATCGAGACGGCAAACGAGGAAGCGCGACGGCGCACCCGCGAACTCGTCGAGGAGGCGGACCGCACGGTCAAGCTGAAGGTGTTCCGCTTCGACCCCGAGGTTCCCGAGAAGGAGGAGCCACGGTTTGACACGTTCACCGTCCCGTTCTCGAAGGGGATGACGGTGCTCGACGCGCTCATGTGGGCGCGCGACCAGTACGACTCCTCGCTCACGTTCCGCCACTCCTGTCGACAGGCGGTGTGTGGCTCGGACGCGCTGTTCGTCAACGGGCGACAGCGGCTCGGCTGCAAGACGCAGGTCGCTGACCTCGCCGACAGCGGCATCCCGAAGAAGGTCCGTATCGAGCCGCTCCCGCACGCCGAGGTCGTCAAGGACCTCGTCGTCGACATGGAGCACTTCTACGACCAGATGGAGTCCGTTGAGCCGTACTTCCAGGGGGAAGACACCCCTGACGGACTCGAAGAGCAGTACCAGTCGCGCGAGAACCGCGAGAAGGTGAAGATGTCCACGCGCTGTATCTGGTGTGGCGCGTGTATGTCCTCGTGTAACATCGCGGCGGGCAACAACGATTATCTCGGCCCGGCGGCTATCAACAAGGCCTACCGGTTCGCGATGGACGACCGCGAGGGCGAGGACCTCACCGAGCACCGACTCAACATCATCGAACAGGAGCACGGCGTCTGGCGGTGTCAGACCCAGTTCTCCTGCACTGAGGTGTGTCCGAAGGATATCCCCCTGACGGAACACATCCAGGAACTGAAGCGTGAAGCGGTCAAGAAGAACCTGAAGTTCTGGTAACCGCGTCACTCCTAAACGTATCCAACACCAACCAACAATAACTACAGACCAATGCACGAACACGACGTAATCGTGGTCGGTGGCGGCGGAGCCGGACTCCGTGCTGCCATCGCTGCCCACGAAGAAGGCGCGGATGTCGCCATCGTGACGAAGCTCCACCCGGTTCGCTCGCACACCGGTGCGGCGGAGGGTGGAATCAACGCGGCGCTTCGCGACGGCGACGACCCGAAGGACCACGCGTACGACACGATGAAGGGGTCGGATTACCTCGGCGACGCCCCAGCAATCGAGACGCTGTGTGAGATGAGTCCCGAAGAGACCATCCAGCTCGAACACTGGGGGATGCCGTTCTCGCGAGAGGACGACGGGCGCGTCTCACAGCGGCCGTTCGGCGGGCTTTCGTTCCCGCGGACGACGTACGCGGGCGCAGAGACCGGCCACCACCTGCTCCACACGATGTACGAGCAGGTCGTCAAGCGAGGTATCACGGTGTACGATGAGTTCTACGTCACCGAACTCGCCACCACCGACCACCCGGACCCCGAAGAGCGGGAGTGTCACGGCTGTATCGCCTACGACATCAAGAGCGGCGATCTCGTCGGCTTCGAGGCGTCGGGCGGCGTCATCCTCGCCACCGGCGGCGACGGACAAACGTTCGACCACACGACCAACGCGGTCGCCAACACCGGCGACGGGCTGGCGATGGCGTACCGCGCGGGCGTTCCGGTCGAGGACCCCGAGTTCGTCCAGTTCCACCCGACCACCCTCCCGAGCACGGGCGTGCTCATCTCCGAGGGGGTTCGTGGTGAGGGCGGTATCCTCTACAACGGCGACGGCGAGCGGTTCATGTTCGAACACGGCTACGCCAACAACGACGGCGAGCTCGCCTCCCGTGACGTTGTCTCGCGCGCCGAACTGACTGAGGTGAACGAGGGACGCGGTATCGAAGACGAGTACGTCTACCTCGATATGCGCCATCTCGGCGAGGAGCGCGTCGTCGACCGCCTCGAGAACATTCTCCACCTCGCGGAGGACTTCGAGGGCGTCGACGGGCTGGACGAGCCGATGCCGGTCAAGCCCGGCCAGCACTACCACATGGGCGGTATCGAGACGAACGAGAACGGCCACACTTGCATCGACGGCTTGTACGCCGCCGGCGAGTGTGCCTGTGTCTCCGTCCACGGGTCGAACCGACTGGGCGGCAACGCGCTACCGGAGCTCATCGTCTTCGGTGCGCGCGCCGGCTACCACGCCGCAGGGCGTGAGCTCGGCGAGGCGCGCATCCCGACCGGGCCGAGCGCGCGTACCGAAGACGAGACGGGTCTCGACACGCCGGTGTCGCCGGGCGCAATCGACCAGCCCGACCCGGATGCCGTCGCAGACGGCGGGGCGATGACCGCCGACCCGACCGCGACGGTCGAGCACACGCTCGAGGGCGAGCGTGCTCGCGTCGAGGAGATGATGGACCGGGACGGTATCAACCACGCCGAAATCCGCTCCGACCTGCAGGACGCGATGACCCAGAACGTCAACGTGTTCCGCGAGAAAGAGGGGATTCAGGACGCGCTGGAGACGATTCGCGACTGTCGTGAACGCTACCAGAACGTCGCTGTCGCCGACCCCTCGCGCACGTTCAACACGGACCTGCTCCACACCATCGAGACGCGCAACCTCATCGACGTGGCCGAGACCATCGCGCTCGGCGCGCTCGCACGCGAGGAGTTCCGTGGTGCCCACTGGCGCGCGGAACACCAGGCGCGCGACGACGAAGACTGGCTCAAACACACCATGATCGCGTGGAACGACGGCGAGCCGGACCTCTACTACACCGACGTGCTGCTCGACGGCGAGGAGAAGACGTACGAGCCGAAGATTCGTTCCTACTAACGCACTTTTTTCCTGTTCAGGTGCGCTTCGCGCACCACTCACAGGAAAAACCTGAAATAAAACCCGCAGCCGTCGCTCACTCCGTTCGCGCCCGTGAACCGCTCGCACAGCGAGCGGATGCTTATCAGCGAAGCCGCAGCCAACCGGCGCATGCGCTGGTAATTCGTCGGCCACGGGACGAGACGGGAGCGCGACGCACCGTGGCCGGAGTCGAGTCGCCTGTTCGCCAAGCAGTACACCTAACGACGTGGCCGGCCAGTCACGGGTATGCACGCTGTCATCCTCGCCGCCGGAGAGGGGACGCGGATGCGTCCGCTCACCGAGTCGATACCGAAGCCGATGTTACCGGTCGCCGACCGTCCGCTCGTCGCACACACCGCCGACGCTGCCGTGGCTGCGGGCGCAGACCGACTCGTGTTCGTCGTCGGCTACGAGGCCGACCGCGTTCGCGACCACTTCGGCGAGTCGTATCGAGGGGTTCCGGTCGCGTACGCCACGCAGGACCAACAGTTGGGGACGGCACACGCGGCCGCCGCTGCTCGCGAGCATCTGGACGACGACTTCGTCGTCCTAAACGGCGACGACCTCTACGATGAGGACGCGCTGGCGGCGCTGTTCGAGCGGTGTCCTTCCGTCGGAGCCTACACGGTTGATGACCCGCGGCCCTACGGCGTCTTCTCTATCGACGACGGACAGGTGACCGACATCGTCGAGAAGCCCGAGGACCCGCCCAGCAGCCGCGTCAACGTCGGTGCATACCACTTCCCGGCAGAGGCTGCCGACTGGCTCATCGAGGTCGACCGTTCTGACCGCGGCGAGTACGAAATCACCGACGTGCTCGCGAGAGTCATCGCCACACACGATGTGTCGGCCGTTCCGGTACGCCGGTGGCTCGGCGTTGGACGACCGTGGGAGCTGCTGGAAGCCAACGAGTGGAAGCTCGCGGAACTAGATCGACACGTCGACGGCGAGGTTCACGAGCGAGCAGAGCTACGCGGCTCTATCGTGGTCGAAGTCGGTGCGACAGTCGACGCTGGCGTCGTCGTCGAGGGACCGGCGCTGATTCGGTCGGGAGCCGATGTCGGCCCGAACGCGTACGTCCGCGGTGCGACACACATCGGGAAAAACGCCCACGTCGGCAACGGCGTTGAGCTGAAAAACACCGTCGTGATGCAGGAGACGAACGTGCCGCACCTCTCCTACGTCGGCGACAGCGTCCTCGGCGAGCGAGTCAACCTCGGCGCTGGAACGCAGGTGGCGAACCTCCGCCACGACGGCGAACCCGTCGAAACCACGGTGAAAAGTGAGCGCGTCTCGACGGGTCGCCGGAAGTTCGGGGTGGTCGCCGGGCCGGACGCGAAGACGGCCATCAACACCTCACTGAACGCCGGGGTCGTCCTCTCGGCCGGCGCGACGACGACGCCCGGCGAGTCGGTTCTGCGGGACCGGTAGGGACACCTATTATCCGGGGAGCCGTTGTACTGGTGTGTCACTGAGCAAACCCGACCTGAGCGGACAGACGGCGTTCATCACAGGAACGACCCGCGGCATCGGCAAGCAGTTTGCGCTCGCGCTCGCGGAGTGTGGCTGTAACATCGTCTCGACCGGCAAAACGACCGACGACACCGACGACCAGCGGCTCGAAGGGACAATCGAGCAGACTGCCCGCGAGGTTCGCGACATCGGCCCGGAGGCGCTCGCAATCGAGTTGAACGTCCGCGAGGAGGAGAACGTCGAGCGCGCGGTCGAGAAGGCGATCGACGAGTTCGGCCAGATCGACATCGTCATCAACAACGCCAGCGCCATCCAGGCCGTCTCGACGGTCGACCTGCCGGCCAACCGATTCGACCTGCTGACTGACGTGAACGTCCGGGGAACGCAGCTCGTCTCGCGAGCGTTCGCGGACCACCTACGCGGACAGGAGTCGTCGTGGCTGTTCGCGAACGCACCGCCGGTCACCGTCGACCGTGCGCCGGGGTCCGGCCCGTATGCGTGGTCGAAGCTCGGGATGTCGTTTCTCACCCTGTCGCTGGCGGACGAACTCACCGGCGACGACGTTGCGTGTAACACTATCTGGCCGGTCACGGCAATCGACACGCGCGCGACCCGCTACTTCGGGATGGGCACCGAAGACGACTGGCGGACCCCGGAGGTCATGTCCGACGCGCTGTTGGAGATTCTATCTCGCGACCCGGCGACGTGTACGGGCAACAGCTTCTACGACGAGGAAGTGCTTCGGGAGGCTGGCGTGACTGACTTCTCGGAGTACAACCTCACCGAGGGCGACCCGGCACCGACCTCCGCACACATGTTCGACCCGAGCTACGAACGCCCGTAGGAATCGCCGCCGTGGGTACGGCTAAGTGTGCGTGGCAGTAGGTATCGATAATGAAGGACCCGACCTCCGATCTGGGCGAGGATATCTCGCCGGACGAGGCCCCCGCCTGTGAGTGGTGTGGCGACTCACTCGCGAACGCACCCGACCGTCGCACCCGGACGTGGGTCGAAAACAGGGAAGTACAGCGGGTACAGTTTTGTGACGGTGCGTGTCTGGACTCGTGGCGCGACTCACAGGAGTGACTCGCCCAACACGATGACCGAGAGGTTGTTAGCGAAGACGACCAGCCCAGCGAGGAGGAGGAGGCCGACGAACGCCTCGATACCGTACGCGAACGCCCGTTGGTATCGCTCGTCGGTAGTCTCTAGCAGAAAGACCATCACACGGAAGCTCACGACCACGGCCACCAACACGGCGAGGTGAACGGCCACGATGGTAGCGAGTCGACGCGTCAACAGCCACCGCATTAGCGGGTTCGTCTCGGCCTGGGTCCCGTAGATTGTCGCGGCGCCGGCTGTCGTGAGCAGATCGACGGGAATGAGCAGAAACAGTACGACGGCGACCCAACTCCAGTAGTCGTCGGTCCACTCCTCGAGTTGGTCAGGCTCCATACCGGAAGGATAGCCGCAGGAGGGATATGTTCGGGGACGCTTCGAGCGTCGGTTAGTGGCTCGCCCCGCCGTGGTCGCCGTCGCCGTCGTTGACCTCCGACAGGATGTCGGTGACGTAGTGGACGCTGGCGACGGCAAAGAGGATCAACACGAGGGCGACAATCGCGATCGATGCGAGGACGACGGTTTGGCTCATATCCGTACGTTCGTCCGGTGTCGGACAAGAAAGTATCTATGCATCGCCGTTGTGTCGGAGCCGCGAGGACACGGTCTGAAGCCAAGGGAGGGATTTGAACCCTCGAACTCCCGATTACAAATCGGGTGCGTGCACCACCCACGCTCCCTTGGCACGTCTGCCTCTCGGTGGTCGACCCTTGTATCGGTTTCGCGTTACGGTCGCCGCTCCATCTCGATCCGATGGGGCTCGAATCCGTGGTCCCGGTAGAACGCCCGCGCTCGCTCGTTGGCCGCCAACACGTCGAGCGCGATTCGGTCTGCACCGCCCTCGTGGAGCGAGTCGACCGCAGCCTCCAACAGCGCCGTGCCGATTCCGTTACCGCGGTGTCGCTCTGTGACGTATAGATTCTCGATGATTCCTCGGGCGTGGTCCTGTTTGAACGCGCCCTGTTCGGGGTAGAACGTGGTGAACCCGACCGGGTCGTCGTCGACGCGGGCGAGCCGGACACCGCCGACGACAAGCCGCTGTGAGAGCGACTCGCGAATCCGGCTCTCGTTTTCGGTTACGCGCAGGTGTGAGCCGTGTGCTCGCTGGTCGTGCGCGAGTTCGAGCCACAACCCGACGAGCGCGTCGAGCGTACTCGCGGTCGGCGTGGTGAGTTTCATCAGTCGTCGAGAACCTCGACGGCGGGGAGGGTCCCGCCGGTCAGCATCCGCAACGCGGCCCCACCGCCCGTCGAGACATGCGTGAAGCCTTCGAGCCCGAGCGAGCGGAGCGCGGCCGCGGTGTCGCCGCCGCCGACGATGCTGTGGTCGGTGCGAAGCGCTGCTTCGTACAGCTCCCGAGTCCCGAAGGAGAACAGGTCGTTCTCGAAGACGCCGGCGGGGCCGTTCAGGATAACCGTCCCCGCGTCTTCGAGGATGTCAGCGTACGCGGAGACCGTCCGAGCGCCGATATCCATCGCTGGCTCGGCCGCCGGCAACGACTCGGTATCGATTTCGACCCGTTCGCCGTCGCGCTCGACGGCCACGTCACGCGGGAGATACAGCCGGTGACCGAACTCGTCTAGGAGTTCGCCGGCCTGCTTGACCGCTTCTGGCGAGCGGTCGTTGACGATCTCGGCGGAAGCGGCACCGAGCGTGACGCCGTCGGCGAGGAGGAAGGCGTTACCGACGATACCGGCGGTGACGACGGCGTCCGCGAGCCCGCGTTCGAGGACCGACCGGGCCACGTCGATGGAATCTGCGACCTTTGCGCCCCCGAGGACGTAGACGCGCGGCTCCGGCGACCCGCCGATGCTTCCGAGCACCTCGAGTTCCGTCTCCATCACGCGACCGGCGTAGGAAGGGAGCCGCTGCGGGAAGCCGACGAGCGACGGTTGTGATCGGTGTGCGGCTGCGAAGGCGTCATTGACGTACGCGTCGAGGACCGGCGCGAGCTTCGCGACGAGGTGGGTGTCGGCCGCCTCGCTCGGCTCCCACTGCATATACTCCTCGCTGTAGAAACGCGTGTTCTCCAACACGAGAAGCCCGCCGGGGGCAAGTCCACGGACGCGCGAGCGAGCGTCCGCAGAGAAGGTGGCATCACAGTACTCGACGGGCGCGTCGAGTAGTTCGTCGAGTCGCTCGGCGTGCGGTTCGAGCGTTCCGAACTCGTCGCCGCCGGGCCGCCCCTGGTGGGCGATGACGACGGTTCGGGCGTCCGCCGCGGCGAGTTCGGTGAGCGTCTCGATGTGTGCCCGCAGACGGGCATCGTCGGCGAGCGTTGCCGCGTCCGTGAGCGGACTGTTGATGTCCACCCGAACCCCGACGGCCGCGCCGGCTGCGTCGAGCGAATCGAGCGTCCGTACCATACCCGAGGTTCCCGCCGGTCCGGTCAAAGGTGTTTCCTTTACGCGTCTCGGCCTGGTGTTTCTGAGGAACGATAACCCTTTATACGATGCACGTCGGACGAATGAGCGTGATTCACACACATGGGAGCTAGTGCGACAACAGCACGCGGTCGGGAGCTCCTGGCCCGTCTCGGCGTCGCCGTCACGCTGGGTGGTGCTGTCCTGTTACTCATCGACCTACTCGCACAGCTCGCGCGAGTAGACCTCTGGATAATCGGCGGTGAGCTGGCTTTCTCACAGCTCATGAACTATCTCTGGACAGGGCTTACTCTTGGACTTATCATCGGACTTGCCGGGGTTGGACTCTCGTTGACGTACAGTATTCTCAACTTCGCCAACTTCGCGCACGGCGATTATCTGACGCTCGGCGCGTTTTCCGGCTGGTCGGTCGCGTACGTCATCGCCGGACTCGGCACGATCGACTTAGCCAGTCTCATCCTCGTAGACGCACCGTCGAGCAACGTGGGGGCGAGCGTGACCAATACGCCCGTCGCCGTCGTGGTCGGGTTGGTCGTCGCAATCGTCGTGACGGTCGCGCTTGGACTCGCGCTCGACAGGGCAGTGTACAAGCCGATGCGCAACTCAGAGGGCATCTCGCTGCTCATCGCCAGTATCGGTGTCGCGTTCATCCTCCGATATCTCGCCGCGCTCATCTTCGGAACGGGCCGTCGCGGCATCACGGCACCCAGCGAGATTCCGAGCATGACCGTACTCGGCGTCCAAGTGAACGCCCACCAGCTGACGATTCTCGTCGTGGCGCTCGTCGCAATGATGGCGATCCACCTCCTCTTACAGCGGACGAAGATCGGGAAGGCGATGCGCGCGATGGCCGACAACCGCGACCTCGCACGCATCACCGGGATTCCGACCGAGCGCATGATTACCGCCACGTGGGTGCTCGGCAGCGGTCTCGCGGGCGCGTCGGGGTATATGCTCGTGCTCGCGCGTGGGACACTCGGCTTCAACGACGGCTACCTCCTCTTGTTGCTCATCTTCGCTGCGGTCATTCTCGGCGGCATCGGTTCCGTCTACGGGGCCATCGTCGGTGGGCTTCTCATCGGTATCACGAGCCGTGTCGCACTCGTCTGGGTGCCCGGTGAGTTCGGTCGCCCGGTCGCCTTCGGACTGATGATCCTCTTCCTGCTGTTCCGGCCGTCTGGGCTGTTCGGGGGGGTGGAGACAGCATGAGCACCGACACCGAGGGCCGCTCGCGGCTCGTGACGGACGCGGGGTACATCGCCGGAGCGATGCTGCTGTTGTACGTCGTCTTCCTCATCTTGGGGACGCTGCAAGGGTACCCGGTTGCGGGAATCATCTCCAGTCTCCAGCGCGTGACGTTCCTCGTGGCGGTGTACGGACTCGCCGTGCTCGCGTTGAACCTCCACTGGGGGTACGCGGGCCTGTTCAACATCGGGGTCGCCGGCTTCATGGCTGTCGGCGTTTACACGAGCGTCATGCTGACTGCGCCGGTCGGGGCAAGCCCGCCCGGACTTGGGCTCCCGCTTCCCGTCGGCATTCTCGGCGGGATGCTCGCGGCTGCGCTCGTCGGACTCATCGCCGGACTGCCGGCGCTGCGGCTCCGCTCGGATTATCTCGCCATCATGACGGTCGCGGTGAGCGAGATTATCCGCTTCACGTACAACTCCAACACGTTCAGTCAGTTCACCGGCGGCGCGAGCGGCTTCGACTCGATTCCGCCGGGACCGATCCGACAGCTGCTCTTGCAGGACGCTTCGTCCATCATCTCGGAGCCGACGCCGCTCGGCGCGGCAATCTTCCAGTTCATGGAGTTTTCCGGTATCGGGTGGATATCGCTCGGGCGACCGGATACGATAAACATCCTCTCGACGCTGCTCATCGTCGTCGTGTTGGTGCTCGTGTACGCGTTCCTCGTGCGGGCAGTGAACTCCCCGTACGGCCGCGTGCTCAAGTCGATCCGCGAGGACGAGGTGGCCGCCCAGTCGCTCGGGAAGAACACGAGCCGGTTCAAGCTGAAGACGTTCATGCTCGGGTGTGCGCTGATGGGGCTTGCCGGTATCATGTGGTTCGGCGCAATCGGGCAAAGCTCCGTCTACCCGAACGCCTTCCGTCCCGAAATTACGTTCTACATCTTCATCGCGCTCATCATCGGCGGTGCCGGCTCGAACACCGGGAGTGTCCTCGGTGGTGCGTTGTTTGCCGGGCTGCTGTTCGAGGCACCGCCGCGCGTCGCGACAATCCTCACCGACGCGCTCGGCGTCACGAACGCGCCAGACACGATTATCGGCGCGCTCGGCCCGATAGCGAGCGGGCAACTCACTCCGATGCTCGGCTTCCTGCTCGACAACATGAGTCAGCTCCGATTCATCTTCGTGGGCGTACTGCTCATCTACCTCATCCAGCGGCGACCCGAGGGGCTGTTGGGCCACCGCTCGGAGATTGCGGCGGCCACGGACCTCTCTGTCCGTCCGTCACAGTCCAAGGGAGGTGAGACCGATGAGTGACGAACCCGGACCGGCGACGACGAACATTCCGGACGACGTGGAGACGCCGGATGAACTCGACCCAGAGAGCCACGACTCGGCGGTCGAGGAGGCGGCGAAACGAACTCCGCGTGGAATCCCGCTGCGCGTCGACGGACTGCGCAAGGAGTTCGGCGGCATCACCGCCGTCGACGGAGCCAGCTTCCAGGTCGAAGCCGGCTCGCTGACTGGACTCATCGGTCCCAACGGAGCCGGCAAGTCGACGACGTTCAACTGTATCACCGGTGTCCACACGCCGACGGCCGGGCAGGTGCAGTTCAACGGCGAGAACATCACCGGACTGGAGCCACACGAGGTCGCGAATCGGGGCCTGGTTCGGACGTTCCAGATCGCCCGAGAACTCGAGGAAATGACCGTCCTCGAAAACATGATGCTCGCACCGAAACACCAGCGCGGTGAGTCCGTCGTCCGGTCGGTGACTCCGGGACTCCGGCGTGACGTGGTCTCACAGGAGGAGGAACTCCGCGAAGAGGTCTGGGAGATGCTGGAGTTCTTCGAACTGGACCACATCGCCGAGGTGGAAGCCGGGACGCTCTCGGGTGGCCAGCGGAAGCTGTTGGAGATGGCGCGCGCACTGATGACCGACCCCGAGATGGTACTGCTCGACGAGCCACTCGCGGGAGTGAATCCGACCCTAGAGGAGAAACTCCTCGAACGGATTCATGAGCTACGGGAGGACGGCTACACCTTCCTCTTCGTCGAGCACGATATGGATATCATCATGGAACACTGTGAACACATCATCGTCATGCACCAAGGGAAGGTGCTGGCCGAGGGGGGCGCCGACGACATCCGCAATAACGAAGCGGTCGTCGAGGCGTACCTCGGGGAGGATGTCTCGTGAGCGATTTCAAGACGAGCGACGACGGCCTATTGCAGGTGTCGGCGCTCGATGCCGGCTACGGCGACCTCCAGATTCTCACCGACGTGGACATGAACGTCGACGACGGCGAGTACGTCACCATCGTCGGGCCGAACGGGGCCGGCAAGTCGACGGTGATGAAGTCGGTGTTCGGACTCACCACCTACATGGACGGGGAAATCGAGTTCCGGGGCGACGAGATTCAGGGGAGCAACCCCGAGGACATCATCCATCTCGGACTCAGCTACGTGCCACAAAACGGGAACATCTTCGAGTCGCTCACCGTCCGCGAGAACTTGGAGATGGGCGCGTACATCCTCGATTCGGTGCCCGAAGACCAGATTCAGGCGGTGTACGACCGGTTCCCGATTCTCGAAGAGCGGAGCGAACAGGAGGCCGGCACGATGTCCGGCGGCCAACGGCAGATGCTCGCGATGGGTCGGGCGCTGATGCTCGACCCCGACCTGTTGATGCTTGACGAGCCGTCTGCCGGGCTGGCACCCGACCTCGTCGAGGAGATGTTCGACCGCATCGACCGCATCAACGAGGCCGGCACCTCGGTGTTGATGGTCGAGCAGAACGCCAAGGAGGCGCTGCGCCGGTGTGACCGCGGCTACGTGTTGGTCAACGGCGAAAATAGATACATGGATTCAGGTGAAGCCCTGCTCGGAGACGAGCAGGTCAGACAGGACTTCCTCGGCGGCTGAGGATTAGCTGTACTGAATCTCGTCGATGGTGCGGATACCGCCGCCTTCCTCGAAGCCGAAGTACTGGTAGGTCGCCGCCTGCAGGTCGCCGTTGTCGTCGAAGTCGACGGCACTGGAGGCACCGACGTACTGGATTTCGGTCCCTTCCGCGGCCATCGCGAGCCCCTCACCGAGGGTGCTCGGCATCACTTCCTCGCCGCCGGGGTTGGCGACGTTCTGCATCTCCTGGGCGATTGCTGCGCCGTCGTTCTCACCGGCGGCAGCGTTGGCGAGCAGACAGACGGCCGTCGCGTCGAACGCCTGTGAGGTGAACACGCCCGGCTCGCTGTCGTACTCGTTTTGATACTGTTCGGTGAAGTAGTCGCGGCCCGGCCCGGCCGCGAGCGGGGCCGTCCCCTTCACGTTCTCCATCGCGTTGCCGACCTCCGACGGGAGCGCCGAGTCCTGTAGCCCGTCCGTGACGAGAATCGGGAGCGAACCGTCGTAGTTGGAGTAGTAGTCGCGGAACAGCTGAATCCCCGACTCGGGGTAGCCGATGACGATGAGAATATCCGGGTCGTCGGCGAGCACGTCGGAGAGGCGCGCGGCGTAGGAGCTCTGTGACTGCTCGAAGGCGACCGTCGTCTGGACGGTGCCGCCGTTCTCCTCGAAGGCCGAGGAGAAACTCTCGGACAGCAGCTGTCCGTAGGAGTTGTTGACGTAGAGGGTCGCGGCCGTGCTGGCGTCTTCACGCTCCATCGCGACCTGTGAGAGCACCTCGCCCTGGAGTGCGTCCGTCGGCGGGGTACGGTAGATGAGTCCGTTGTCTTCGAGGTCCGTAATCGCGGGCGAGGTGGACGCCGGCGAGCAGCCGACGATGCCGTTCGGGACGAGGACGTTCTCGTACACCGCGATAGAGACCTCCGAAGAGGCGGCCCCCGTAACCGCCGGGTACCCCTGATTGTTCAGGTTGTTCGCGGCCGAGACTCCGGCGTTGGGGTTCGTCTGCGTGTCGCCGACGGTGTAGTCGAGCTCGAAGGGATTGTCCTCATCGTCTTCGAGGACGGCAAACGGGAGAATCGCACCGTCGCGAATCGCGGTGCCGAGACTGGCGAGGTCGCCGGTCTCGGGCATCAAGACACCCTGTCGGAGCGTGCGGTCGGTGGAGCCACCGTCACCGTCACCGTCACCGTCACCGTCACCGTCACTGCCATCTCCACCGTTGCCGCCATCTCCGTTGTCGCCGCCGCTGGAACAGCCGGCGAGTCCGGCCATCCCGGCAACGCCGAGTCCGCGCAACACGGTCCGTCGATTGAGTCGTTCTGACATACCACGCGTGGGTAACGTGGGAGGGGTAATAAACGTGCGCACCGGCGCGACGGTTGCGCGCTATCGGAACTCGACGGTCGTCGCCTCGTGGCGGCAGGTTTCGAGCGCGTGCTTGGCGTCCATGCCAGCCGCCTGTGCGGTTCGTGCCCGTCCGACTCCCACCTTGAGATCGACGCCGACGTCCTCGCGAACGTGGTCGATGGCCGACTTGTAGGCGTCGCCGTCCATCGCGGGACAGACCGCGATGATGTTGTCGCCGCCGACGAAGAAGGAAAGCCCGTCGTGTTCCTCGCGCATGTGTTTCATCAGGCTTGCGTACCCCTGTTCGATCTGGATGAAGGAGTCGTACTCGTTGAGCTGGTCGGTGTACTTGCCGGTGGCGTCGTTCACGTCGAAGTGCGCGATTTGGACGTCCTCGTCGGTGCGGTTGGACTCGGCGAGCGGGTCCCCGCGGAGCACCTCGGTCCGGGCGGCGTCCTGTGCGGAGCCGGCCTCTTGGAGGTGCTCCGTCGCCGTCCCGAGTGCCTTAGCGGGGTTGGCGTCCGTCTCGACGCCCAGCGAGATGGTGACCGGGTAGCGGTTGCTGACGGACTCTTGGATGAGGGCGTGGGCGTCGGCGTCCAGCCCGTTCGTCACGGCGATCATGTTGTCGAAGCGGGTGAAGAAGACGTACCCCTCGCGGTTGCCGAACAGCTGTGAGAGATCGGCGTACAGCCGGGACTGGAGCGTCTGGAGGTCGACCTCGCGGCGCGGCTCGGGCGTCACCGTCCACGGTCCGTAGTTGTCGATCTGGATGAGCGTGATCTGCGTGTTCGTCACACCGGCGGTTCGCGAGCGGCGAGTAACTGTGTTTCCATCTCTCCCGTCGGCGGCGGGCGTGAGACGATATCGACGCCGACGAGCGTCTCCAGTGAATAGATGCCACCGAAGAAGTAGCCGAAGACGATGACGGCCGGCACCGCCACGACGACGACGGCACGGTGGATTGAGATGTCGTGGACCGTCGCCATCCCCACGACCAGCAGGCCACAGCCCCACAGCGCGAGACCGACCCGCCACGCGGCCACGAGTTCGGCGACGAGGGGCGTGCCCGCGAGTATCGGTGGAACCCCGACCCCGGCAAGCGCCATCGGCGCGGTCGCGTACGCGAGCACCTGCACGGTCTTGCTCACGCCCCCGCGGTCGCGCACGAACGCGATGGTCAACACGACCTGCATGGCGGCGACGAGATGCAGCCCGACCGGCCCGATGATGAACGTGGCGAGCAACAGGCCGACGAGAACGGACGCCGCTTCGCTCGCGAAGAAGCCGGGTCTGGAGGCGGGAAGTGTCGCGAATCGTGTCGCCGTGTAGCAGAAGGAGACGACGATGACGAAGCTGAGTCCCGGCGACTGGTCGCCCGGCGAGATGCCGTTTCGAAAGAAGCGTCGCGGTCGCGCGAGCAGTTCCAGCCACGCCCGCACCAGCCCGCGCGGTCCGCGCTCGCGGCCCCCGTCCGGATTCTCGACCCACGTAGTCACACCGAGATGTTACGTCGGGCCGGACTAAGCGGTTCCGGGCTAGTCCCGTCTGACGACGTGACAGTCTCGACACCGCGCCTCGTATGACTCCTCTGCGCCGACGAGCACCGTCGGGTCGTCGTAGTGGGCCGGCTCCCCTTCGATGAGTCGCTGATTTCGCGAGGCCGGCTCGCCACACTGCGAACAGATTGCCTGATACTTGTCGACGTACTCGGCGATGGCCATCAGCTCCGGGAGGGGATAAAACGGCTCGCCGCGGAACGTCTGGTCCGTGCCGGAGACGAGGACGCGTCTGCCCTCGGCGGCCAGCTCCTCGCAGGCGTCGACGAGCGCACCCGAAAAGAAGTTCGCCTCGTCGACGGCGATGACCTCCTCGCCGTTGAGCGTCCCGTGAATCCCAGGACCGGGGTCGTCGCTGTCGACGACGGTCGCCTCGATCTGCTGGCCGACGTGGCTCCCGATGGTGGCAGTGCCGTAGCGGTCATCGAGCGCTGGCGTGAAAGCGGCGACCGACTGGCCCGCGATTTCCGCGCGACGGACGCGGCGGAGAAGCTCTTCGGTCTTTCCGGAGAACATCGAGCCGGTCACGACTTCGACCCACCCGCTGTTCGTGATGGCGTGCATACTCGGGTGCACGCGGTCACGGAGAAAGTCGTTGCGTTCGTCGGTAGCCACCTCCGGATTTTTCACCCCTGACTACTCTCGGGTGCGCTCGTCAGGTTCGATCGTCGCGTACGCGACCAACTGCTCGCCCAGTTTTGTGACCCGGTCGGCGGACTGCTCGTCGGTGAGCACGCCGTTCTCGAAGCGCGAACTCGCGTTCTGAATCGCGACCTGGTGGGGGACGACCCACGCGCCGACAGCGCGGGCGACGATACGCAGGTGATCGACCGGACTGGAGGAGTAGCCGCCGCCGGCGGCGGTGAGCAGGCCGACGGTCGTCCCGTCGAACTCGTCGAACCCACAGTAGTCGAGCGCGTTCTTCAACACGCCCGAGTAGGAGGCGTGGTAGTTCGGCGTCCCGAGGACGACGGCGTCGGCGCGCTCGACCCGCGCGAGCAGGTCAGCACTGTCGCCGGGGTCGTCGTGGTCGTGGTTGTACGGCGGGAGGTCGAACGCCCGTAAGTCGATGAGGTCGGTCTCGACGCGGTTGTAGCCGGCTGCCGTCTCGAGAACGTGCTCGCAGGCGAGACGCGTGTAGCTGGTCTCGCGAAGGCCACCGACGAGCGCGGCAACGCGAACGGTGTCCATGCTCCCACTGTCGGGCCGCCACACATATCGGCTGTTATCCACAGCGGGCGTCGCTTCGCTCGGCGAAGATTTTTGACCCTCGGATATATGTCGTTCAGTCGTGGGGAATTATGTCACTTGCTGACGCACATCGACCGACGAGTCGCCGCGAACGCTACAGTCTGATGGCCGACGCCGCGTCCCGGCCCTTCGCCGCGGGCGCGGTTGCGATTCCGCTCGCGCTCCCCGTCGTGGGGTATCTCTCCGGAGACGTTCGGGTCATGTTCGCCGTCCACCTGTTCCTCGGGGCGTTCTGGTTCGGGACGGCGGTGTTGGGTGCAGTCGTGCTCGGTCCCGTTATGGGGTCGCTCTCGGAGGGAGCAAACGTCGAGTTCGCGAAAGGGTTCGTCCCGCGGATGAACCTCCTCATGGAGCCGATATCGGTCGGCGTCGTCGGCTCGGGCATCGGACTCGCGGCCATGATGGGACTGTGGGCGTCGCCGTCGCCGACGCTGTGGGCTGCACTCGCTATCGCGGTCGCGCTGCTCGTGCTCGGGTTCGGTCCGCTCCACTCGTTTACCGCCGGGATGTTCGATGAAATCGCGGCCGAGGACACGGACCACGAGCGGCTCGCGGAGCTGAACAAGAAGTACGGCATGTTGAGTCTCGTCGAACTCGTCTTGATGATCGCAATCGTCGGGACGATGGTCGGTCTGCGCTGGGGCGTCTGAGTTACCGATTCAGCTCCGGAGCCGAACCATCGTATCCTCGCTTCCGTCTTCGATGTCGACCAGCCCGTCGTCCGCGAGGTCGGCGAGCAGTCCACGCAGCCACTCGCGGCCGTACTCGCCGTCCGGTGCGTAATCGACGCGGACCCGATGGCCGAGTGTGTCGAGTTGTAGTTCGCCGTGCTCGTTAAGAAGCTTAACCACGCGCCCGCGCATCTGTCGGCGGCTCCCCTCGAAGCTCGGCTGAGTGGGAACCTCCGGCGCGGTGAAATCGCCGGTCTGGTACGCGTGACACCACTCCCGCCACGGGCAACTTGCCTCGTCACACCGTGGTTTCTTTCCGCAGGCGACACCGCCGAGTTCCATAATTGCATTGTTCCAGATTCGGGACTCTCCGTCCGGCATGATCGCGTTCGCAACCGTTTCGTAATCCGGATCGTCCACATTATGGATTTCTTCAAACGCCCGATGGTTGGCGAGATATACCATAGATCCGGAGAAGACGCAGCCATCCGTCTCCGGAGAGGTATTACCCAGGCTACGATTCGTCTATATCGAACTGATGTAGTCTTCGAGCGTGTCATACATTAAGTTGAACTCGGAAAGATCCGCAACCAGGTCGGGAAGGGTATTCTGCCAGCCGTCGCGGATTTCATCCCGTTTCTCCCTGGGAAGTCTGTCTCGGAGGTCGATGTCCAGACCGTCGTGTTCACACTTTCGCGTGAATGCCGGACGGATAACCGAGTCACCAACGTCAGCCTCGGTAATCATCCGATAGAGATCGTAGTAATCCCGAGCCTGTGATCGCTGATAGAGCGCTCGCAACTTCTCTGCGAAAATCTCCTCTACGCTGTACGCGGTCAACTCGAATTCGGGGACATCCTCGTAGCTGTGGCGATGGTTTTCCGAAGGGAACGCAACGTGTTCATCGATCATAACGTCCAAGCTTGTTGTGTTCTTGTGACTGAGCACAGCGGTGTACTGGATGTTGACACCGACGTAGTGTGTCGGATACGCTTCTTTCTGCAGCTCGCGGTGTTTGGTCACCTCAAAGTCGATGCCGGAGGCTCTGGTAGCGTCTTTCAATACGTCTCGCAACTCCGCTTCGCTCCCTTGGTACTCTCCCTCGACACCGAAATCAAGATCCTCCGAATAGCGCCACGTCTCCGGGAAGTACAACTTACTGAGCGCAGTGCCGCCCTTGAACAGCAGGTTATCGCCGTATTGGCTCGTGTAGATCGCCCAGAGGATCCACGAATTAACGTAGTTCTTCTCCGCGTAGCCGAGGCGAACATCCAACCCTCTGGCCAGCCGCCGGAGTTGCGGTTCGGAAATCATTATGAGAAGTCCTCCGGCTGGAACGATTCGGGGCTGACATTCAGGCGGAGTTGGTACGTGCTGTCGCGGGTGCCCTTCGCTTCTCTCGTCGGATCAAGCAACGGGTACCCAGTCGTGAAGTTCTCGACGATCTCGTCGTACTCCGGAAGCTCGATCTCCAACTGGTCGGCGAGGTAGACGATTCGTTTCGTCGCGGCACCGTTCCCGACTCGCCGCAGATACTCGACGACCCGCTCCCAGGAACATCGCGTTTCTGCCGCGTTCTGCATTGCCTTTGCAAGCTCGTCGATGCCTCCACAGAACTCCGGATGGTCAGCGCAATCGACCAGCGTTTTCTCGATACTCGAAATATTCACTTGGTTAGACCCGACCGCAGTCGGTTGATAGCCGAAGAATTTCTGCTCAGTAACTGTCACCGGTTGATAGGTAACCCCGTGGATTTCGCGTTCTTGGGCGCGTTCTGTCGTCACGATGTACACAGTACGGGACAGCTGCTCTGTAAGCCTGTGATGGTTCATCGCACTCCAGTACCCGATGTACATCGGCTCGACGAGTGCGGACGCGATCACGAACTCGTGTTCGGTATACACGGCGTTCTCACCCGCAGCGAGTGGCAGGATGAGATACTTCCCGTACGCGATCCGCTCAAGCCAGCCCTTCTTCTTGAGCGTATACGCCATATCCTTGGCTGACTTCCGAGGGATGTCCAGGACATCCGCCATATCACCGATGGTGATGATCTGTCGGCCCTCGCTTGCAAGCCGTGAGAGTGCCTGCGATTCACGTGTCGACAGGCTCTTTCGTTGAGTCTCTTCTTCGTTTGTTGATCCCATAGCCGCTTAGCGTACATAGAATCTAAATCCGAGCGGGAATAAAGGTACTCGTTGAGATCGGGTTTACCAAAAGTCGACTTGAGAGGCGCTCATCGGACATAGAACCTAAATCAGGTGTGAAATAATATATTCCCTTCTCGAATGTGAGTCGTTCAGCGGACCTGAATCAGACTACTGGAGGCGAGCCGTTATCTGATCGTCCCCTTCCTCAACTTGGACGAGACCGTCGTCAGAAAGGTCCGAAAGGAGACCCTGCAGCCACTTTCGCCCGTGCTCACCGTCAGGTGTGTAGTCCACACGAATCCGATGACCAAGCGTGTCTAGGTCCATTTCGTCGTGTTCGCCGAGGAGTCGAATGATCCGACCCCGGAACTGCCGTCGGCTCCCCTCAAAGCTCGGCTGTGTGGGCACGTCGGGTGCGGTGAAGTCACCGGTCTGGTACGCGTGACACCACTCGCGCCATGGGCATCCTTCCTCGTCACACCGAGGTTGCTTCTGACATGCGACGCCACCCAGTTCCATAATCGCGTTGTTCCAGATTCGGGACTCTCCGGCCGGCATGAGCGCGTTCGCAACCGTTTCGTAATCCGGATCGTCCACATTATGGATTTCCGCAAACGCGCGATGGAGGACGCGTTTCACGTTCGTGTCGACCACGGCGTCTCCGTTGTTGAACGCGAAAGAGGCGACCGCGTTGGCGGTGTAGGGACCCACGCCCATCAGTTCCTGCAGCTCGCCGGGGGATTCGGGAAAGGAGCCGTCGTACGCGTCACGGACCTGCTGTGCGGCCTCGTGGAGATATGTCGCACGATTATTGTAGCCGAGCGAGTGGCTGCTCCAGAACCCGACAACGTCCGACTGGGCGGCCCCGGCGAGCGCGGCCACGTCGGGCCACTCATCGAGGAAGTCGTGGTACGCTTCCTCGACGCGGGAGAGCTGTGTCTGTTGGCTCATCACCTCGCTCACGAGAATTCGGTAGGGATCAGCCGTCTCGCGCCACGGGAACGAGCGGTGGTCGGTCTCGTACCACTCGATGAGGCTGGACTGCACGGCCGACACGTCTTCGGGCAGCGGACCGGACTCCGTCATTACCACGTGTTAGCGGTGACGTTCGCTTGAGCGTGACGTTTACCCGAACCGGGGGTAGTTATGCGGCTCGGTCGCGTTCGTTGGATATGACGCTCGACCACCTCCAAACGGACGTAGAGAACGCGGCTCGCGACCTCGGCGATGAGTGTACCGTCGTTCTCGACGCCGAGACGCGCAACGAACTGGCGCTGTTGTCAGCTGCCTACGGCACGGACGACCCAGCCGAACTGTTCCGGCGTGCGATTCACGGCCTGTTCCAGCGACAGGTCGAGACCGGCAACATCGACTTCCATCTGCGCTCGGAGTACGACTGCACCTACGACGAGTATCTCTCGGGGATGACGTTCGCCGAGATGACCGGCCAGCAGACCCCCGAGCCGAACGACGACCGCCGGTACCAGTTTTAAGACCGGCCTCACTCGCTCGTATCGAACCGCCGGGGGACGCGCGTCCAGTCGTACCCGTCGAAGCTGAGCGACGGACTCGCCCCGCGCGGAATCCGGCCGTAGTCGCGCAGAAACGCCCGCACCCCCGACGGGCCTCCGAAGTCGCCGACGAACCAGAGACACACCCGCGGGACCCGAACGCGGTCGAGTACCTCGTCGTACTGTACGTGCTGGGCGAGATACTGCTCGGTGGCGCCGTCGAGTGTCTGGTCGACCGTCTCGGCGTCGTACGACAGAATCGCCGGACAGCTCGCTGCCCCGCAGTTGAGTGCAAAATGAATCCGGGGGTCGACGTCGAGCCGGTAGGCCGGGCCGAAGCGACACCGGGCGAGCCGCGGGAGGTACCCGAGCCCGTACTTCGACTGCTTGTCGCGCATGATGCCGTGTTCGATGTCGTCGAGACTCACGTCGATACCAGCGACGGTAGCGGCGGTCGTGCGGAAGAACCGCCAGCGCGACTCGTACAGCGCGGGCCGTCGCTCCAACAGGAGCTGTGCGGTGGCGTTGTAGACGTTGAGCCAGAACGCGAGTGCACTCCGGCGGTCGGTCCGCAGGTCGGCGAGGGACGCCTCGTCGAGCGCGGCGAGCGCGTGTTCGCGTGACTCCGTCGGCTGTTCGCGCCGGACGCGCTCGAGGAGCTGTCGCGCGACCGCCGAGGGAGTGTCTGTCGTGTCGCCGGTCGCGCCGTCCATTGCTACGACGTAGGCAGTGTCGGAACTAAACCGTTGTGCGGGCCGTTCTCGAGAGTGCAGTCAGACGCCGACCCACCACCAGCCCGCGGTCAGGGCGACCGCGAGGACGACCATCGCGGCGACGGCCGGCAGGGGACTCCGTTTTCGAGTCAGCGTTCTCCACCCCCACAGAAGGAACGGAACGGCCGTGAGATGGGCTGTTGTGACGACAGGCGGGAGCAGTTCTCCATGCCAGAGCACGACCGTCGAGAGCGCGGCCACCACTGCGAGCGTAGCGTACGCGCGCCTGAGCCGTATCGGTCTCCACCGGACGGCGAGCGTTCGCTTGCCGACTCGTTCGTCGGCCACTCTGTCCGGCCAGTGGACCGCGAGCAGGTTACAGCCGACGACAAGCGTGAACGGGACGACGACCGCCGCGGCACTCGGAGTCGGAGGGGCAACGACCGCAACCCCGTACACCGGGAGCAGGAGTCCACCGAGCGCCATGTTCACCGGCTCGCCGAGCCCGCGTCTGACCAGCGCGACCGGCGGCAGCGAGTAGGCGACACCAGCGACGAGAATGGTCGCAGCGAGCACGACAGCAGTCGGAGAGAGCGGGCCGAAGGCACCGACAGCCAGTAGTGTGACGGCGAGGACTCCCGCCCCGATGGTCGCACGCCGGAGGAACGACGCCGGGAGCTCAGTTTCGACGAGCGCGCCGCTCCCCCCGGAGAAGGGCGTCCGGTCGGCGAGCGTGTCCGTGTCGGCGTCGGCGTACTCATTCGCGTAGTGGACCGTGACCGCCACGGCAAGGACGGCGACCCCACCGAGGAGGAGAGGGCGCGTGAGCCGCGGAGTGAATGCTGCGGTGACAATCGGCGGTCCCGTCGTCGCCATCCCGACCCCGAGCGCGTACAGCAGTCCGATGAGCGCGAGCTGGCTCGGTCGACTCGCCGCCCACAGCGCCCACAGGCGGGGAACGCTTTCGATGAGCCACGAACGAGGTGTGTGGATGTTCGACCTTGCACGCGGTGTCGGGTAGATGTACCGGCGCGTCGGGGGGACCGACACGCTGATTGTGACGCCACCGAATACGGTGTATGAGCCGTCGAGCCGCCGAATGGGGGTTCGAACTGTTCTTGGACCCGACGATGACGGCCGTGCGACGCGAGTTCAGCGTCGAGCGAGCGCTCCGCGGAACCGGGTTCGGACTCGGCGGCCGGGTCGTCGACCGGCTCCGTGAGAACAACGACGCGCTCGAACGACAGCTCGTCGCCGGGGAGTTCGACGCCTACCGAGAACGATCGCTCGCACAGTTTCGCGTGTTGCTCGATGCCGTCGAGAGCGACGAGGAGATCGCGGCGTTCGCCGACGAGCTACTCGCACACGACAGCTACGTCGAGGCCATCGACGAGACGGCGACACCGGCCCAGCGAGCAGCCGTAGCGGAGGACGTGCTCGCGCGACTCGACCGACTCGGAACGGGGCTCGCGCCCATTCTCGACCGGCCGGAAGACGACTTCTGGGCGGCCGCAGCGGGGGCATACAGCCAGGTAGCGGCGACGACACTGGTACAAGAGGCGTTCCCGTTCACCGAGCCGCTGTCGACTCACCGCGGCGTGTTGACCTTCGAGGTCGAGGCCGACCCGAACGAGCTACTGGACAGTGCCCTGTTGCCGACGCTCCCGAGTGCGAGCATCGACTACACGGACGAGGCGATTCACGCGATGACGCGGGCCGAACGGCAGGTCGTCGCCGACCTGACCGAAGAGGTTCGGTCGCGGTTCGACGCCGACGAGAGGTGAACCTTTGCCGATTGCCGGCCTACGGCGGGTATGAGCACACAGGTGTCGGAGTTCTCACTGCCGAACGTCGCCGTCGGTCCGGACCCGTTCTCGCTGTCGGCGCTGTCCGACGACGTGGCGTTCGTCGTCGTGTTCTTCCAGCGCGACCACTACTGCACGAACTGCCGGAAGCAGGTCCAAGAAGTGGCCGAACGCTACGACGCGTTCCGACAGCGGGACGCCGAAGTGGTATCCATCGTCCCGGAGCCACGCGAGCAGGTCGCGACGTGGCAGGAAAGCTACGACCTCCCGTATCCGCTGTTGGCCGACCCGGACGCGACGGTGGGTGACGCGTACGACCAGCCAGTCCGATTCGGCCTGTTGGGTCGGTTCAGCGATTTCTTCGGCCGGATGCCGGAGGTCGTCATCATCGACCGGCGCGGTCCAGAACCGGAGGTCGCGTACGCCTACGAGGGGAGTTCGACGTTCGACAGACCGGATATCGACACGCTGCTCGCGGAGCTGGATACGCTCCGTGAGGAATCAGTCGCATAGGGGAGGGCTGTGCCGTCGGTCGACCTCGTAGGAGGACTTATCGGCCGAGCCTCACATCTGGGGGTATGAGACTCGAGGACGTGAGCCGAGGGACGGTCGCGTGGTGGGCGCTCGGCGGGTTTCTGTCCGTTCTGCTCGCGTTGGTCGCCAACCGGTTCCTTGGGACGCTCGCGGTCGCGCTGTTCGTCTACTACGTCTCTCGTCCCGTCTACCGACGACTCCGGGTTCGGCTTCCTTCCTCACTCGCCGCCGTCAGTTCTATCCTCGTGTTGGTTGTGCCGCTGTTTCTCCTCGTGGGGTACTCACTCACTATCGGGCTACGGGAGTTCAACGCCGTCGCCCGCGGTACCGATCTGAGCCGGTTTCAGTCGATGGTCACGCCGTACACGAACGTCACGGCGAGCGTGAGCGATCCGGCCGCGCTGCTCGACGACCCGAATCTCGTCGCGACGCTGCAAAACACCCTCACGACCGGACTCGATTATCTCGGCTTGGTCGGCGCGGTGCTGCTTCGCTTGTTCATCATCGTCGCCATCGTCTTCTATCTGCTTCGTGACGGACCGCGCCTCGGCCGCTGGCTCCTGAACCGCTTTGGCGACGACGCCGGCATCTTCGAGCAGTACACCCGGGCGGTGGACCGCGACCTCTATCGCGTCTTCTCCGGAAACATCCTCAACGCCGTCTTCACGGCCGCAATCGGCGCAATCATCTACTCGGTGTTGAACGTCCTCGCTATCGGTGGCCCGCAGATACCGTATCCCGCACTCATCGGGCTACTGGCCGGGGCCGCCTCGCTCATCCCGGTCATCGGGATGAAACTGGTGTACGTCCCCGTCTCCGGCTATCTCGTCGCCACGGCCGCATCGAGTCCTGACTCCGTGTTCGCGATGCCGATTATCTTCACCGTCCTGTCGTTCGTGGTCGTGGACACGATTCCGGACCTCGTGTTGCGCCCGTACGTCTCGGGGCGAAATCTCCATGTCGGACTGGTCATGTTCGCGTACATCTTCGGCCCGCTCGTGTTCGGCTGGTACGGCATCTTCCTCGGCCCACTCGTGTTGATTTTCATCGTCCACTTCGCGCGGGTGGTGTTGCCGGAACTCATCTCCGGGACGACGATACGGCCTTTCGCAGTCGACCCGGCTGTTGTGAGTGAACCGGCCGGCGAAGCGACTACGGAGCCGACCGCCGAGCCGGCGGTCAGACGTATCGGCGAGGAGGAGTCGTAATCAGGCTTCGTCGCCTTCGAGATACTGCTGCTCCCAGTCGCGGCGCGCGTCGATCTCTCGGCGGCCGCGCCGCGTCAGGGTGTAGTAGTTCGTCCGCTGGTCGATCTCTCCCTTCTCCACCAGCCCCTTCTCTACGAGCGTGTCGAGATTCGGGTAGAGCCGGCCGTGGTGAATCTCTTTCTCGTAGTACTCTTCTAACTCTTCTTTGATCTGGAGCCCGTGCGGTTCCTCGTTGCCGGCGATGACGTACATCAGGTCACGCTGAAAGCCTGTCAGGTCGTACATACCGACCACGTACGTGGCGAGAAATAAATATATCTTTGGAGTTACACGCCTGGGAGCGGCGATTCGGCGGTGTCTCCCCGGTGACACCGAACTGCAAGTCGTGACACGCACGGTATGAATCCGACAAGATAGCTCAATCGTGTCCACGATGTGTACCAGCTATGGAAGAACAGCTGTTCAGCTTCGAGCGCGATACCGACCGAGCGACCATCGCCCAACTGCTCCACGACGTGGCCGACAACCTCGCGGCCGGCGAGCCGGTGCAGCTGGCGTCGGGCGAGGAATCGATTACCCTCGACGTGTCGAGTCAAGCCGAACTCGAGGTGCAGGTGGAGCGGGAGATCGAAGGCGAGGAGACGGAACTCTCAGTGGAGTTCGAAATCGAGTGGGACGAAACCGACGGCGAAGACGCGCCGCTGTCTGTCGAGTAAACGGAAAGCGAGTGGAAAGCGGCCACCCAGAGAAAACCTGGGTAGCCGCTTGCCGCCCTGAATTGGTCCCCGCTGACGCTTCGGCCCTCCAAAGCGAAGCGTCATCAGGTGAAAGACGTGTGTGTAGCATAAAGCTGCCGACCGTGACACACAGCGTCAAACGTACTGACAGCTCCGCTCAGATATACTCCTCTTCGAGCACCCAGCCGAGCGACCGCTTGTAGTAGGTGAACATCTGTCTGACCCGTTCGTGGTTCATCTCCTCGCTCTCCAGTTGCTCTTTGATGAACTCGTACTGCTCTCGCACCTCTGCTTCATCACGCATACACGCCTGTTCGGGTGGCAAGGGCAAAAGCCCCGGCCTACACGCGGTCGAGTCGCGAGAGACCATGCCAGATGGCGTCGACGAGTCGCGGCTCACCCTCGCCGTCGGCGTCGGCCCAGCCGTTGGCAAGAGCATCCTCCAACACGTCGAGCGAGTGGTTCTCGAAGTTGTTCAGCCCGCGGAACGACTCCAGTGCGTCGCGCGCTTCCGCGTCGAACACCTCCGACACATCGCCATCGTAGAGACCGAGGTCGGCGAGCGTCCGTTGGACCGCGCGTGCGGTCTCGCCCGTCAGCTCCGTCGTCTCGGCCGGTGGATCGCGTTCGAGCAAGGTCACGTCGTAGAGCTTGAACACGCGTTCCAGCTCGTCGATTGGTGCGTCGTGGTCGTCGACGCGCACGTCGACCCAGCGGTCGTTGCCGCCGTCGTACCCACCCTCCGGCTTGACAACGTACAGCGCGGCAGACTGCTCGCCGCGGGAGTCACCGCCGGCCTCGTTGCCCGCGTGGAGCGCAGCGAGCAGTCGTTCGGGAAGCCCGCCGTCGGTCTCCTCGTAGGTGTCGGCCATCGCACGTACGGTCGCCTCGTTTTCGAGGATGTTTCCCTGGACGGTGTACATCTCGCCTTGAACGTCGCCGGCGGTGTCGAAACACTCGTCGCCGGTGAAGCCGGCAACAGAGCCGTCTCGACCGACCACGCCGACCTGTCGGGATTCGGCCTCGCTATCGGCGGCGGTGAGCGTCTCGACGACGGCCGCCGCGTCGTGACCGCGGCGGAGTAGGTCGAGACCGTCGGGCCCGTACTCGACGTTGGCGAACGACTGGGTGGCAATCGCGCCGGCGTCGGCGCTGGCGAACGGGACGACGGAGCCGACGCTGACGAACTTCGACTGGACGGCAACGCCGATAGCACGGGTCTCGGGGTCGCGGGCAACGATGGAGAACGTCATACTCCAAGCTCGCCCGCCCGCGAGAAAAGATTAGAGCTTCCGCACGGTGAGCGGCTGACGGCTCGCCAACTCGCAGTCGAAGCGCGGGTGCTCGACGAAGTGGCGCAACACGATGTGTCGTCGGCTGTCGGTCAGCCCGCTGCCGGAGAGGTCATCGGCGGTGAACTCAGTCGAGAGTGATTCATACAGTGCGGTGAGCGCCTCGAAGCTCTCGAACACCTTGCGGTGGCCGGCGGAGCCAGCACCGCGGCGCGCGACGACGTAGCTGCCGTCCGCGCGACACTCGCCGCTAGTGTAGACGTACTCGCGAGTGCCGGTCAGGGCGTCGCCAAGCTGTTGGCGAAGCTCCGTGGCCGTCTCGGTGTCGAGTACGTGTTCCTCACCGTCGACGTGCAGAAGCAGTTCCTGTGAGTCCCGGGAGACAGTTACATTACCGTCGAATTTCCCGGCCAGCCGCCTCGCGGCGACTTACTCTATCCTCGTGTAGCGTCGGTGTGTCCGACATATCTACTGGTGGGAGCCTTATACACTTAAACCTATGTGGTGTGACAGATTTCGACACGGCCGGACAGAGGGGTTTTCAGCCGGCGGGACAACGATTGCGTATGAAGGTTCGCGGCGACCGCGAGTGTCAGGACTGCGGTACGCGCTGGGCGTACTACGAGACCGGCAGCGTGGAGTGTCCGAACTGCGGGAGTCCCCGGAGCGTCGGCGTCGACGAGGAGCGTCGGCTCCACACCGCGACGGCCGCGCCGCTCGATTTGACCGAGGTGCAGTCGCTGGTCGACGAACAACCGCTCCGGACGGTCGCCGAGCGCGCCGTCAAGACGGCCCGGGAGTTCACCCGTGGCTACGGATTCATCAGCGGCGGCGAGGTGCAGCCGCTGGATGACACGTATCTGGCCGCGATGGAGCTCCGGATGGTCGCTGATACGGTCGGGCGGGCGACGAGCGTTACCGACGACGAGGAGTCGTACTTCCTCTCGCTGTTGGCCGGTGCAGGGGACGGCGAGCGACCGGCACGCGAGCAGGTCTCCGACTCACTGGTGGACTCACGCGGGCTCGCGTACGCGAGGGGAGTCGAAGAGTACCGCGAGGACCTCCGGACGTATCTGGACGAACACCCCGACGAGACGGCGAGTGACCAGTTGGGTCGCCTGCGCGGGCACGTGAAGCGCGCGCTCGCGCTCGACGGTGCGATTTCGACGCGAGCGGCCGAGACGCTGGTCGAGGCGGCTCGCGGTATCGGAGCGTACGTGGCAGACGGCGACGAGACGACACTTGCAACGACGGAGTCGCGACTCGACGCGCTCGAGGGACTACCGAGAGACTAGCTTATTTGCGCCAGCGCGCGCTGTGTCCGGTATGGACGGACCACTCGCCGGTCTCCGGGTACTCGACTTGTCGGGGATGATTGCCGGCGGCTTCGCGACGATGACGCTCGCAGACCACGGTGCAGACGTAGTGATGGTCGAACACCCCGAGCACGGTGACCCCATCCGGGAGTGGCCCCCCTTCGACGGCGACCACTCGCTGTGGTGGAAGGCCCTGGCTCGGAACAAACGCTGTGTCACCCTCGACATGAAGACCGACGAGGGGACGGCCCTCGTGCACGAGTTGGCTGCCGAGGCCGACGTGGTCATCGAGAATTTCCGGCCCGGGACGCTCGAATCGTGGGGACTCGGTCCCGACGCCCTACACGAGACGAACGAGGACCTCGTCGTCGTCCGTATCTCCGGGTACGGACAGGACGGCCCGCTCGCCGAACAGCCCGGCTTCGGGACCGTCGCGGAAGCGATGTCCGGTTTCGCGCACGTCAACGGGTTTCCCGACAGCGAACCGCTTCTTCCGCCCATCTCGCTTGCCGACCTCGCTGCGGGCCAGTACGCTACGATGGGCGCGCTGTTCGGCGTGTTCGACACCCTGACCGGGGGGACGGGCCGGGTCGTGGACGTGTCGCTCATGGAGTCGCTGTTCCGGATGTTCCCGAGCGTCCCCGAGAAGTACGACCGGCTGGACGAAGTAGACGAACGCACCGGCAACCGGCACCCGAACGCCGCGCCGCGCAACGTCTACGAGGCCAGCGACGGTTACGTCGCGTTGTCGGCCTCCTCACAGGCGATATTCGAGCGGGTCGCCGAGTGTATCGGCCACCCGGAACTCGTCGAGCAAGACCGTTTTGCGACGAATCGCAAGCGCGTCGAACACGCCGCCGAACTCGACGACTACATCGAGGCGTGGATGCAGGAGCGAACCGCGACGGAGGCGGTCGAGTCGCTCACCGACGCGGACGCCGTCGCCTCCGAAATCTACGACATCTCCGACATCCGCGCCGACGCGCAGTACGACGCGCGCGACGCCGTCGTCACCGTCGACGATGCCGACCTCGGGCCGGTCGAAACGCACGGTATCGTTCCGAAGTTCTCGGGCGAGACGCGGGAAATCGACCGGCTCGGCCCGAGCCACGGTGAGCACAACGACGAGGTGTATCTCGGCGAACTGGCGCTCGACGAGGACACCTATACGTCGCTGCGCGAGGAAGGCGTGATATGAGACTCTGTGACGTGACGCTCCGGGAGGCGGTCCAGCTTTCCGACCGCGGGTACACGGTCGACCAGCGTGTCGCCGCGGGCGAGGCGCTCGACCGACTTGACCTGTCGTTCGTGCAGGCTGGGTTTCCGGCCGTCGACGAAACGGAACGGGAGGTAACGGCGACGCTGACGAACCGGCTCGACGCCGAGGTGGTTGCCATCGCCCGTGGCGTCGAGTCGGACGTGACCGCGGCGCTGGAGACGGGCGCGGACGTGGTCGAACTGTTCGTTCCGGTCTCGGACAAGCAGTTAGAGCACGTCGTCGGCACGTCCCGGGAGGCGATGTACGAGACCGCCGGCGAGCGAATCACACAGATCCGTGAAGGCGGCGCACAGCCGCATCTGACCCTGATGGACGGCTTCCGAACCGACGAACGCGCGGTCGCGTCGGCGTTCGAGCGATTCGACTGTCCAATTGTCGTCGCCGATACCGTCGGTGCACGGACGCCTTCCTACGTGGCCGGCTACCTCCGGACACTCGCGGACCTCGGCGTGGACCTCTCGCGGGCCGGCGTCCACTTCCACGACGACCTCGGCTGTGCGACGGCGAACGCGCTCGTCGCCGCACAGACCGGCGTCGACCGCATCGACGTGTCGGTAGCGTCGCTCGGTGAACGTGCCGGCAACCCCGCGACCGAGGAGGTCGTCACGGCAATCGTGCAGGAAGGTGGCGACCCCGAGGTACAGACCGAGCAGCTGATCCCGACCGCGGAGTCGGTGCTCGACGCGCTGGGTGAGTCGGTCGACGCCCGCAAGCCCGTGCTTGGACGCGAGGTGACCACCCACGAGTCAGGGATTCACACGGACGCCATGCTCACCGACCCGTCGACGTTCGAGCCATTCGACCCCGCGACGTTCGGCGGACAGCGCCGACTCGTCTTCGGCGCTGGGACGGGACGGGGCGCGGCTCGCAAGCTCCTCAGCCGTGTCGGCGGAGAGGCGACCGACGAGCGCGTCGAGACCCTGCTCGACAGACTCGCCGCCGAGGGACCGGTCGAACTAGAGGGAGCGCTGTCGCTCGCGGAAGGAGTGTAGCGAACAGGCGACCACGAGTCGGCTCCGACAGCGGTCGGTCACGCACCCGCCCCGGCGCGCTGTCGGCACGTTCCTATCGCATACGGCTGGTGGTGCGGCTTCGCGTATGAACTTCAGTCCCGCAGGCGGGTGACGAGCTCGCGGTCGAAGGTGTTGTCCGGAAGCGTCTCGCGCCACGCCACGTCGTCGATTGTCTCCCCGTCGATACCCGGGTTCGTGGCGAGCGTCGTGTCGGTCGGCTCACCGCGGAAAGTAGCGAACCGGAACGCGAACTCGCGGCCGTCCTCGGCGTGAACGAACGTCTGTTCGGTGATGGCAAGCAGATCTGTTATTTCGACAGTTACGCCCGTCTCCTCTCGCACTTCTCGGGCCGCGCCCTCGGCGTGCGTTTCGCCGTGCTCGTGCATTCCGCCGGGGAGGAACCACTTGTCGCCCTGCCGGGCGAGCAGGACGCCCGCGTCGGTCTCGACGAGCGCACCGACTCCCCACGAGGTCTCGTTCTGCTCGCGGGTGCGGGCCGACTCCCAGCGGTCGGGCGCGAGCGTCTCGCGCTTGTCCGGCCGGGCACGGACGCCGTCGTAGCGCGCGATGAGGTTGTCGGGGTCCACTACGGCAGGTCTACGTCGACGCCGGTCTGCTCGCTCGCGGCCTTCACGGTGTTCCACAGGAGCATCGCACGGGTCATCGGGCCGACCCCGCCCGGCACGGGGGTGATTGTGTCGGCCACCTCGCGGGCGCTGGCGAACTCCACGTCGCCGACGAGTTTGTACCCCTTCTCCGTCTCGGCGTCGACGCGGTTGATACCCACGTCGATGACCGTGGCACCCTCCTTCAGCATCGTACCGTCGATGAACTCCGGGACCCCGACCGCCGCGACGACGATGTCGGCGTTCTTCGTGTGGGCCTCCAGGTCCTCGGTCCGGGAGTGACACACCGTCACGGTCGCGTTGCCGGTGGCGTCGTTCTGTGCGAGCAGATTCGCCATCGGCTTGCCGACGATGTTCGACCGACCGACGACGACGGCCTCTGCACCCTCCGTCTCCACGTCGTAGTGGTCGAGCAGTTTGAGAATGCCGTGGGGCGTACACGGCTTGAACCGGGCGTGTGACGGACCGGCGACCATCCGCCCGACGTTCTCGGGGTGGAAGCAGTCAACGTCCTTCTCCGGGGCGACGGCGCGAAACGCCTCGCGCTCGTTCACCTGCTCGACGAGCGGACTCTGGACGAGAATCCCGTGTACCTCGTCGTCGGCGTTCAGGTCGGCGATGGTCTCGTACAGTTCATCGGCGGGCGCGTCGTTGTCGAGTTCCACATGGATGCCGTTGATTCCGACCTCCTCGCAGTCGCGCTGTTTCATCGACACGTACGTCTCGCTCGCGGGGTCGTCGCTCATCAACACCGTCGCGAGTCCCGGCACCGTTCCCGCCTGCTCGAGCGTCGAAATGGCGTCCGAGAGGTCCTCGCGAATCTCCGCGGCGACGGCGTTGCCGTCGATGACTTCGGTCATGCTCGACGGTCCGGGTCCCACCGGTATCAAACTCCCGCATTCGTGTCCACACGACCCGACCAAGGTGAAGAAATATACAAGATAATGCTATCTTCTCCGCTTGCTCGCGACGCCAACACGCGCTATCGTGTCCCCTTCGGCACAATTCTTACCCGCGAATCGACCCTACATCTGAGTATGGACCGAGGCCGTCTGCTCGTCGGGGTGTCGGTCGTGGCCGTCCTCGCGACCGGTGTCGCCGCGACCGTCGCACGCGGGTCGGTCGTCGGTATTGCGACTCACGCCGCGGCGACACCGCTCGCGGCGGTCGCACCTTTCCTTGCACTCGCACGGAAGCGGTGGCTCGCGCTCGGTGGATTGCTCGCGATTGCGACAGGAACAGGCGTCGCGTGGACGCTCGGGAGTCTCGGCGGCGCGGCCCATCTCGTCCCCGGCGTCGCGTGGTGTGTCGCGACGGCGGTGCTCGTCCTCGAAACGGGGTAGCTACTCGTACAGCGGGTGGGAGTCGGTCAGTTCGTCGACCTCGTCGCTTGCGGCGGCGAGCACGTCCTCGTCGTTCGGCGCGTCGACCACGTCGGCGATGATGTTGGCGACACGGACCATCTCGGCCTCGCCGAAGCCGCGCGTCGTGAGCGCGGGCGTGCCGGCGCGGATGCCAGAGGGATTGAACGGCGAGCGCGTCTCGCCGGGGACGGTGTTCGCGTTGAGCACCAACCCGATTGATTCGAGCGCTTCCTCGGCCTCGCCGCCCGTCGTGTCCGGGTGGGAGGGTCGCAGGTCCACGAGCACGAGATGCGTGTCCGTGCCGCCGGAGACGATTTCGAGCCCGCGCTCGTCGAGGTGGTCCGCGAGGGCGCGGGCATTCTCGACGACCTGCTTGGCGTACTGCTCGAAGCCGGGCTGGAGCGCTTCTTTGAAACCGACGGCCTTGCCCGCGACGTTGTGCATCAGGGGACCGCCCTGCGCGCCGGGGAAGACGGCCGCGTCGATGTCGTCGGCGTACTCCTCGTCGCACATGATGATGCCACCGCGGCCGGCGCGGATGGTCTTGTGCGTCGAGCCGGTGACGAAGTCGGCGACGCCGACGGGCGACTGGTGGACGCCCGCCGCGACGAGTCCGGTGATGTGGGCGATGTCGGCGAGGTGGTAGGCGTCGACGGCCTCAGCGGCCTCCTGCACGCGCTCGAACTCGACCTCGCGGGGATACGCGGAGTAGCCCGAGACGATGATGTCGGGGTCGAACGACTCAGCCGTCTCGCGCAGACCCTCGTAGTCGATGTAGCCGGTGTCGGGGTCGACCTCGTACTGTTCGACCTCGTAGGTCTTCCCCGTGAAGTTGGCCGGGTGGCCGTGGCTGAGGTGGCCACCGTGGTCGAGTTCCAGTGAGAGAATCTTATCGCCCGGTTCGAGGACCGCGGTGTAGACGCCCATGTTCGCCTGCGTGCCGGAGTGGGGTTGGACGTTGACATGGTCTGCACCCCACAGCTCCTCGGCGCGCTCGATGGCGAGTTCCTCGACGGTATCGGAGGGACCACAGCCGGCGTAGTAGCGCGCGCCGGGATAGCCCTCGGCGTACTTGTTCGTGAACGCGGAACCCTGTGCCTCCATGACCGCCTCGGAGACGTGGTTTTCGCTCGCGATCATCGCGAGGGTGTCGCGCTGGCGCTGTTTCTCCTCGCCGAGCGCGTCGGCGATCTCAGGGTCGATGTCGCGGACCGTCTCCGGCCGCGGCTCGCGGGCAGACTCCTGGCTCATGGCTATCGCTTCGACCCGACCCGTAAGAATGTACCCGTCTCCGGCAATCCGGGAAGCGAGAGACATTGCTTCGGCTACGCACGTAGCCAAACAATTGTCCAGTCACGGGTCGGCGTCTCGTCGCGTCCAAGCTAAGTTTCATCGACCCGACGTTCGGTGATTTCTGACTACCCGGTGTTACCAGCCACATTCATCGCTGCCCTCTGTTGGTCTCACCGACTAGCAGGTGGATTGGACCGGCAGGAACCGACGCCACGGAGTGTCATACCGCAATACGCGGTCGACCCAGCAACTTTATATCACGAAGATACGTAACGATTTCTAATGTCTATCGAGACAAATGTATTCGGGGATACCGTCGACGGCGTTCTGGGGGAGGTCCTCGGGGGGGCCAGCGACGAGGTGTTCCTCGTCAATCCGACGACCGATACACTCGAGGCGCTACTCGACGTGCTCGACACGGTGACGATACGTGTGAACGTACTGGCCGCCGAGTCGCGGCTCAAGGAGCTTTCTCGCGACTTCAAGCTCGCGAGCCGGGCCGCCGACTACGAAGACGACGGTCGGCTCACACTGTCTGTCTACGGTGAGCCGACAAACATCGTTGTCGTGGCTGAGACGTTCACGACGGCCCTCGTCGCCGGCGCGTCACGGGTCGCCGGACTCACGACGACAGAGGAGTCGTTCGTCGACGCCACGTACGACCAGTACGCCGCCGCGTTCGAGGAAGCAGAGGCGTTCGACCTCCGGACACCCGGGACCAGTCACGTCAGCGAGACGCTGGCCGGGAGCCTCGGCGAGCAGACCGCCGAGGACTTCGAGGACGCACTCGCCGCGATGGAAACCGCGCGTGGGGACGAGAGCGACCTGAGTGAGGTGACCGTCGCGCTGCTCGTGGCCGCCAAGAACGAACAGCTCCTGTACGACATCTCGAAGTGGGGCGAGGACACGGGCGTCGCGTCGAAGGCCACCTTCTCACGCACCAAGACCGACCTCGAAGAACGCGGGCTCATCGACACCGAGAAGGTGCCCATCGACGTGGGCCGCCCGCGGCTCCGACTGAAACTCGCCGACGACCGACTCAAAGAGGTGTCGGCCGCAGAACTCGCCTCCGTCGCGAAGTCCGTTCTCGCGAGCTAACCAGATAGCCGGGGTTTTTCTCGCGGCGACCGCGAGTCGGAGTATGCACGTAGGACTCGTCGGCAGTGGCCACGCCGCCACCGCCGTCCGACAGACGATCGCCGGCGCGGTCGACTCGGTGACCGACATCGACCCACGGGCGCTCGGCGAGGTCGACTTCGCCGTCGCCGTCGGCCCGGCCGGCGCGACGGGCTTCGAGACGGCCAACGAGACCGCACGCGAGACGGGAACACCGTGGCTGGCGGTCGAACTCGGCGGGGTCGGCGGCCACGCAATCGACGGCGTGGACGCCGCTGTCTCCGGGTTCGCTCCCGGGCAGGGCTGTTTCGACTGCCTCCGCGCGCGCGTCTCAGCCAACGGTGGCGACGCAGAGCGCGCACAGACGAGTGACGCGGACGCGCGCCTCGCCGGCACGCTCGCCGGGCGCGAGCTCGTCCGGCTGGCGAACGGCGAGGAGTCGGCCGCACTGGGTGGCGTCATCGAACTCCCGTACGCGACCCGGCGTATCCTTCCGGTACCAGGGTGTGACTGTGCCGGCCCGCGCGACCACGACCTCGACCGCGACCACGCGCCCCGCGACCTCGACGGCGCGCTCGCGGCCGCAGAGCAGACGATCGACTCGCGGGTCGGTATCGTCCATGAGGTCGGCGAGGCCGAGTCGTTCCCCGCACCCTACTATCTCGCGACGCTCGCGGACACGACCGGCTTTTCAGACATGCAAGCGAACCGGCAGGCCGCGGGCGTCACGACCGACTGGAACCGTGCGTATATGAAGGCACTCGGTGAGGGGTTAGAACGCTACGCCGCCGGGGTCTACCGCGAGACCGAGTTCGAGCGTGGGTCGCCTGCCGAAACTCCCGACGGAGTCGCGCCATCAGCGTTCGTCGGGTCGCCGTCCTTCACCGACGCCGACCCCGAGCGGTCGGTTCGCTGGTACCCCGGCGAGCACGTCGAGACCGGGGCACGCGTCAAGCTCCCGGCCGAGTTCGTCCAGTTTCCGCCGCCGGAGACGCGCTACCGGCCCTCCATCACGACCGGACTGGGGCTCGGGAACGGTGGCGTCGAAGCGCTGCTCTCGGGGCTGTACGAAGTCGTCGAGCGCGACGCCGCGATGTTAGCGTGGTACTCGACGTTCGAGCCGCTCGGGCTGGCCGTCGACGACGACCGGTACCGCGATATCGAAAAGCGCGCGCGCTCGGAGTCGCTGTCGGCGACGGCGCTGCTCGTCACACAGGACGTGGACGTGCCGGTCGTCGTCGCGTGTCTCCACCGAGAGTCCGGCGAGTGGCCCCGCTTTGCCGCCGGGATGAGCGCCGCCCTAGATGCCGACGCCGCCGCGGCCGACGCGCTGGAGGAAGCACTCCAAAACTGGCTCGAACTCCGCGGGATGGGGAAACAGGAGACAACGGCCCAGCCGGGAGCTATCGGCTCGTACGCTGAGTTCCCGCCGGCGGCACGCGAGTTCGTCGCACCCGAGACGACGATTCCGGCGGACTCGGTCGGCCCGGACGAGTCGCTGGCCGGCAAAGCAGAACTCGACGCGCTCGTCTCGCGAGCCGTCGACGCGGGACTGGACCCGTACGCCGCACGGCTCACGCCGCGTGACTTAGCACGACAGGGCTTCGAGGCCGTGCGCGTACTCGTCCCGACGGCACAGCCGCTGTTCACCGACGAAGCCTACTTCGGGGAGCGAGCAGAGCGCGTTCCGAGCGAGTTGGGCTTCGAGCCGCGACTCGACCGCGACCACCACCCGTACCCCTAGATACCGAACGTGACCCGGAGCATGTCGCGCGTCCCGGGTCCGAGCCCGACCGCGAGAATCGCGACGAGCAGGAGAATGGCGTAGCGCGGTTCGTCCTCGAAGATAGTGTCGTCGAACACCCAGATGACGGCCGTCGCGGCGACTAACTTCACGAGGAGGAAGCCCCACGAAAGCCCGATGATGGAGTCGAGTCCAGCCGGCTGAACGGTGTCCACTACCCCGACAATGATGTCGTTGAACGGGTGTTTCGCGCCGTATTCGAGCGCGTTGCCCGCGCTGTCGACGACGCCGAGTTCGTCCGTCCAGTCTGCGGCGATGACGTTCGCCACCCCGTCGATGGCGTGACCGAAGACGACGACCAGCCCGATGTAGCCCGTGCCGGCGTTGATGCCCGGCTTGTACCGCTGTGCGAGCCGATAGATGCCGACAGCGAAGACGACGGCGAGGGCGACAGTGACGCCCGTCACCTGCGGATAAAAGCCCGCGCCGTCGACGGCCCCGGTGAGCCGCGTCGGGACGAAATAGAGGAGGTAGCCGACAGAAAGCAGGACGAGCACCCAGCCGGTCGCGAACAGCGGCCGGCCGTAGCGCTCGACGTCGCCGCGCCGTTCGGCGAGGACGCTGGCGACGACGGTCGCGAGCGTGATGAAGAAGACGGTGAAGTAGATAATCGGCGAGATGATGAGCGTGTTCCACGGGTAGGCGAGAATCTGGGCCGCGCCCTCCGGAATGGAGTCGTTGGCGTCCTCGATGACGCGCAGTGCCCCGCCGAAGAACATGAACGGGACGAGCGCGAAAAACAGCTGTTTCGTGTCGCCGATTTCGAGCCGGTGGAGCAGCGTGAGTACGCCGACGAGGAAGAAGACGAGCGAAATCGCGTACCCCGCCTCGCTGACGAGCGTGTACCCCGGCTCCGCGACGATACCGGACGCGTCCTGACAGGCGACGGTCGAGTAGAGCAGCTCGGTCGTGCCGCCATCCATAACGACACAGACGGCGTTGTTGGCGTCGGCGTACACCGGACCCCAGAAGTAGTGCCAGAGGAAGCGGTCCCAGACGAGTTCGGGCGCGAGCAGCACGCCGAACCCGAACGCGAGCAGGGCAGTCGTGAACGTCGCGAGCCACGCCTGCGCACGCGACCACGAGCGGGGCGAATCCATACCGGCGAAGCGGGGCGGGAAGGTTTCAGGATTCCGGTCGCCCGGTTCGGACCGCCTCCACAGCCTGTGTCGCGTCGAGCAGTTCCTCGTGGGCGTGCCCGTTCGAGGCGACCAGCCCGCGGGAGTCGTGTCGCCACGGGTCGCCGTGTACGTCGGTCACGGTGCCGCCCGCCTGTTCGACGAGGAAGACGCCGGCGACGGTGTCCCACGGGTTCGTCGTCGTGTTGGTGAACGCGCCGTCGAGTTGGCCCGCGGCGACCATCGAGAGCGCGGCCTGTGCGCTCCCGTAGCGGCGGCAGTCGCCGAACCGCTCTGCCGTCTCCCGGCAGGCGGCGGCGTACTCGTCCCGGCGGTCGTGGGGCCACCACACCGTCGGCGAGACGGCCATCGCCTCGGGGTCGGTGCGGTCGCTGACCTCGATTGGCTCGCCGTTCATCGCCGCGCCGTCACCGTCGCTGGTGTACACGTCGCCGAGTACGGGGAGGACGTTCGCGGCGGCGACAGGTGTGCCGTCCTCGACGGCAGCCACGCTCGTCACCCACAGGGGAATGTCGCGCACGAAGTTGCTCGTTCCGTCGATGGGGTCGACGACCCACGCCACACCCGACTCCGGCACCGTCTTCAGTTCGTCGTCCTCCTCGCCGACGACCGCCTCCTCGGGGTACTCCGTGGAGATGGCTGCGATGACCTGCTGTTGGGCGTCGCGGTCGGCGCGGGTCACTACGTCCGTCTGGTTCGTCTTCGTCTCGACGGGCACGTCCCGGCGGAAGAATCCTTCCGCGACGGCACCGCCGGCACGGGCGGCCCGTTCGGCGAGGTCCGCTCTCCGTGTTCCGTTCTCGCTCATGGTCTCCCACGCACACCGGCGCGCAAAGGGTCACCGATTTGTGTACCGACACGAAGGGTCGGGTATGCACACGCTCGCAAAGCGCATCCACAACATCACACCCCGCCCGATGGTGCTCACGTTCGCCGACGAGACGACTCGCCGGATGGAGATCTCCTCGGCGGAGTTCTTTCAAGAGGCGTTCCAAGCAGAGGGGGAAAGCGACGGTACGCGCTATCGGTTCGTCTCCGACGGCGACGAGGACCCGCTCGTTGCGGCCCGCGAGACCGACGACGGCTGGGAGCCGGTCGGCGAGGTCACCGCGGTCGAGCGCGTCGAGTCGTAATCTACTCCCCGCTGTGGACGTAGCCTCGGTATGGCCCAACTACCCCACCTCGTCGAGGACCGCGGCGAGCTGAAGCTGAACGCGTCCATCAACGGGACGCGCCGCGACCTCGTGCTCTCTGACCGCGGGAAGTCCCTGCTCGTTGACGACCTCGAGTACGAGAAGGCCGACCTCGTCCCCTTCACCGTCGTGAAGGCGCTCGTGCTCGCCGGAGGCGCGTCGGTTCCGGAGGGACAGGACGCTCGGGACGCGGCGTGGGGACTCAGCGGCGCAGACGGCGGCAGAGACGCCACAGCCGAGGACTGTTACCGGACGGCCGAGTATCTCCGCGCTGTCGAGGTGAGCGAACGCGCCGTCGAGACCCTCCGTGAGCACGTCCGCGAGACCGACCTCTCGACGTATCTCAACGCCGACGAGATTACCTCGAACGCCGAGCGTGTCGGCAAGCTCTCGGATATCGCTCGCGACCTGTAGCGACTGATTGCTCTTTTGAGCGTGAACGTAGGATGATGCGGGGGAAGACCACTCCGAGAGTCGTCTTCCTGCACTGCCGAGGCAGTGCGGGGGAGGGGATTTGAACCACGATGCCGGCGGAGCCGTCATCGGCTTGCAACTCGCGTTGCAACCACGGTCGGACGCTGACGCGACCTCCCTGATTCAAATCCCCTCGTGCATTCCTGCACGCGAGGCGTGCAGTCATGCGGGGGAGGGGATTTGAACCCCTGGACCTCTACAGGAGCGGAACTTGAGTCCGCCGCGTTTTCCAGGCTTTGCTACCCCCGCACGCATCCCCGAATCGGTCGGCGTATGTCAAAACGATTGCGACCGCCGACGGAGTTACGACCCTGCACGGTGAGGGCTAACCGTGGACGACCACACCACCGACCCGGACGTACCGCCGCCGATTCGCGGCCAGCCGACGGGCTTTCTCCCCGACACGGGTCGGTGGGAACACGACACGCTTCGGCGCGCGACCGCACACGGAGTTCGGCTGTTCAACGCCGGCCAGTACCACGAGGCCCACGATTGCTTCGAGGACGAGTGGTACAACTACGGGCGCGGCTCGACGGAATCGAAGTTCCTCCACGGGATGGTGCAGGTCGCCGCCGGCGCGTACAAACACTACGACTTCGAGAACGACGCCGGTATGCGGTCGCTGTTCGAGACCGCGCTCGATTATCTGCAGGATGTGCCCGGCGACTTCTACGGCGTCGACGTGCGCGACGTGCGTGAGACGATGACGGCGGCGCTGTCTGGCCCCGACAGACTCGACGGCTGGCGCATCGAACTCGACGGCGACACCCCCGAAGCCGACCGATGGGACGAGGCGTACGCCGAGCGACTCCACTGAGGTCGGTGCGTTGATGCCGGCGCGGGCGAATAGTCGGTATGGAGTGGTACTGCACCGAGTGTGGCCGCCCCAGCGACACGAACGGCGGGACCTGTGAGTGTGGCTCCACCTCATTCGAGCGGGCGGTCGTGCAGGTGACGAAGGAGTGTACGACCTGCGGGACCCGCGTCCCGGAACACACCACCACCTGTCCCGACTGCGGGTTCACCGGCTTCGAACCGCTTGGCGAGCCACAGCCCCGCGACGAGGGAAGCTACATCGAGTGGCGGTGTGAGGAGTGTGGCAACGAACATCCCCGCCACACCCCGCCGTGTGACCGGTGTGGCCACGAGGTGTTAGAGCGCGTCCGCGTCGACGCCGCCGACTTCGACGTGGACGAACACGTCGCTGGCTACGACGAACCCGGCGACAGCGGGCTGTTCGGGTTCTCGCGCTCACAGGCGTTCGGCGGTGTGCTCATCGGTGCTATCGTCGTCGTCTTCCTGCTCGGTACCGCGGGCATCGGTCCGGCAGCCGACATCGGCGGCCCGACTCCGCCCGACCCGGCGGTCGTGGAGTCGAGTCTCGTCGCCGAGGTGAACGACCAGCGGACGGCCGCCGGTCTCGACCCGCTCGCCGAGGACGGTGAGCTGACGCGCATCGCGGCGACGCGCACCGAACGAGCGGCCGGTGACGGACAGCCACAGGGTGCGAGCGCGGCATTCAGCGAGGCGGGCTACGACTGCGCCGAGCCGATACTCACCGGCTACCGCGTTCCCGACGCCAGCGCCGACATGGACCTCGGTTCGCGCATCGCCGACCGAGCGACGGACGACGAGCCACGGCTCGGGGGCGCGGCCAAGCGCGTCGGCGTCGACGCGCGGGTCGTCGACGGAACGCTGTACCTCGCTGTCGCGGCTTGCTGACGGGAACACAGATATACGCTCGCGCGCCGAGTTGTAGGTATGGCACGCCGGCTCGCTGATGGGTTGTGGCTGCTCGATTTGGGACTCGTTCCCCCCTTCGCGACGAACTGTTATCTGGTGGACGACGGCGAGGCGGTGACGCTCATCGACGCCGGGCTGCCGATAAACTATCCGTCGCTCGCGACGGAGCTCGACCGCGCCGGATACGAGCGAGCCGATATCGACCGCGTACTCTTCACGCACTACGACATCGATCACGTCGGCGGGGCGCGCGCGCTGCGCGACCACGGCGTGCCGATGTACATGGGTGAACGCGACGTCGACCTCGTCACCGGTGCGTGGGATCCGAATCTCGTTCACCACAAGGGGCTGTTCCACCGCATCGCGCGACGGCTGTTCCCGCTCGCCGGCCACGACCTCCGGCCGATAGCCGACGGAGAGACGGTCGGCAACTTCACCGCCCACCACACCCCGGGGCACAACCCCGGCCACACCGTCTACACCCACGAGGGACTGGACGCGGCTTTCCTCGGCGACCTCGTGTGGGCCACGGACGGTGAGTTCACGACGCCGTTCTGGCTGGATTCCTACGAGATGCGTGCCGTCCGCGAGAGCGCGTACGCCTTCGCCCGCGACCACGAGTTCGAGCGCGGACTCGCAGCCCACGGCGAGCCCGTTCTCACGGGCGCGGGCGATCACCTCCGGGCCGTGACCGACGAGTTCTGGTAGCTACTCCGCGGGCAGGACGTACCGGTCGAGTGTGGCCGACGCCTCCGAGAGCACGCTCGAGCCGTGAAAGACGAGACCGGCGTCGAACTCGTAGGCACGCAGCTTTTCCAGCGACCGCTCTGCCTGCCCGAGGTCCTGCGTGAACTTCTCTGGCGGAAGGTGGAATCCGCCGGCCAGACCGCGCTGGTCTGCGCCCGACACTGCATCGGCGAGAATCGCGTAGTCGTCGTCCGTCGCAATCAGCGCGTGCTGGTGGCCGACGTGGCCCGGCACGTGGACGGCTTCGAACGGACCGACGGTGTCCCCGTCACCGTAGAAGTGGTCGACGGGCGGGGTCTCCTCTGGGTCGGCTCCGACTGGGAGATAGAGGTCGGCGTCGTAGCTGCCGAGCACGGCGTCGATGCCGCCGGTGTGGTCGGGGTGCATGTGGGTGATGACGACGCGCTCGAGGTCGATACCGGTGGCGTCGATACCGTCCAGAAGTGCGGTCGTCGAGTCCGGAAGCCCGGTGTCGACGAGTGTGCCCCCGTCGGTCAGATACGCACGGATGCGTCCCGGTGCGCCGTCGACCTCGGTACAGGTGATGTCGTAGACGCCGTCGAGAATCTCTGTCGGCATGGGGAGTGGTCACACGCCGCCGACAAAACAGTGTGGCCCCAAGGCGACAACGGTTTCCTCCCGACCCGAGAATGGTGGCTATGGACCAGAAGCGAGCCATGTCGAGCGTGGATATCCGTGCGCTCGCGACCGAGCTTCGCGACTATGAGGGCGCGAAGGTCGACAAGGCGTATCTCTACGACGACGACCTCCTCCGAGTCAAGATGCGGGACTTCGACCGCGGCCGCGTCGAGCTCATCATCGAGGCCGGCGACCCCAAGCGCGCCCACATCGCCGACCCGGACAACGTCCCCGACGCACCCGGTCGGCCGCCGAACTTCGCGATGATGCTGCGCAACCGGCTTTCGGGGGCTGACCTCGTCGACGTGCGCCAGTACGAGTTCGACCGAATCCTCGTCTTCGAGTTCGCCCGCGAGGACGCGAACACCCTCGTGCTCGCGGAGCTGTTCGGCGACGGCAACATCGTCGTGATGAACAAAGACCGCGAGGTCATCGACTGTCTGGACACGGTTCGGCTCAAGTCCCGAACCGTCGCCCCCGGCTCCGTCTACGGCTTTCCCGCTTCACGGTTCAACCCGATGACCTGCTCGCGAGAAGCCTTCGACGCCAAGATGCGCGACTCCGACACCGACGTTGTACGGACGCTCGCCACCCAACACAATCTCGGGGGGTTGTGGGCCGAGGAACTCTGTTCACGCGCCGGCGTCGAGAAGGAACTCGACATCGACGAGGCGGGCGACGAGACCCTCGCCGAGGTGTTCGGTGCACTCGAACGGCTGCGCGAGTCGATTCAGGACGGTCAGTTCGACCCGCGCGTCTACTGGGAGAGCGACGACGGCGAACGCACCCGGCCGGTCGACGTGACCCCCGTCCCGATGGACGAACACGGGCGAATGGACTGTGACAGCTACGACCGGTTCACCGGCGCACTCGACGACTACTTCTTCGAACTCGACCGCGAGGAGCCGACGCCCGGCAGCTCCCGGCCGGGGTTCGAGGAAGAAATCGCGAAGTTCGAACGCATCATCGAACAGCAGAATGGCGCTATCGAGGGGTTCGAACAGGAGGCCAACGAGGTGCGGGAACGCGCCGAACGGCTGTACGGTAACTACGACCTCGTGGACGAGATACTGACGACGGTGCGCGAGGCACGCGAGTCCGGCGTCCCGTGGGACGACCTCGAAGCGACGTTCGCCGAGGCGGCCGAGGCCGGCAACGAACGGGCCGAGCGCGTCGTCGGAGTTACACCGGAGGCCGGTGAGGTGACCGTCGAACTCGACGGGACGCACATCGACCTCGTGCCGGAGGACGGCGTCGAGAAGAACGCAGACCGGCTGTACCAGGAGGCAAAGCGCATCGAGGGGAAAAAAGAGGGCGCGCTCGCTGCCATCGAGGATACGCGCGAGGACCTTGAAGACGCCAAACAGCGCCGCGACGAGTGGACGGCCGACGACGCGGAGACCGAACCCGCAGACGAGGAGCGGACGGGCGAGACCGACTGGCTCGCGAAACAGGATATTCCGGTTCGCTACGACGAGCAGTGGTACGAGCGGTTCCGGTGGTTCCACACCAGCGACGGCTTCCTCGTCATCGGGGGACGCAACGCCGACCAGAACGAGGAAATCGTCAAGAAGTACATGGAAAGCGGCGACCGCTTCTTCCACGCGCAGGCCCACGGCGGACCGGTCACCGTGTTGAAAGCCACCGGTCCCTCCGAGCCGTCGAAGGATATCGACCTGCCCGACGCCTCGAAGGAGGAGGCCGCCCGGTTTGCCGTCACCCACTCGTCGGTCTGGAAGGACGGCAAGTTCGACGGCGACGTGTACATGGTTGAGCCGAGTCAGGTGTCGAAGACTCCGGAGTCCGGTGAGTATCTCGAAAAGGGCGGGTTCACGATTCGGGGCGACCGGACCTACTTCGAGTCGACCAGCGTCGACTGTGCGGTCGGTATCCAGTGTGAACCCGAAACGCGCGTCCTCGGCGGCCCGGAACGCGCCGTCGAGGACGACGTGGAGACGTACGTCAAACTCGAACCGGGCCAGTACGCCCAAAACGACATCGCGAAGCTGCTGTACCGGGAGTTCAAGGGTCGCTTTGCCGACAAGTCGTTCCTCCGGAAGGTGGCCTCGCCCGACCGAATTCAGGAGTTCTGTCCGCCGGGCGGGTCGCGAATCCGCGAGTAACGCGGCAACGTTCATACCCTCTGCGAGCCACGGGGACGTATGTTCGAGGACGCACTCAGATTTCCATTCGCTGGCGACGACAGCGCCCGCAGTCTCCTCATCGGCGGCGTGTTGGTGCTGCTCTCGCCGTTCGTGTTGCCCTTGCTCCCCCTGTTCGGCTACTATCTTCGCGTCGTGAAGGCGGGGATTGACGGCGACGAGACGCCGCCGGTGTTCGGTGAGTGGGTCGAACTCAGCGTGGACGGGCTGAAGGCCGTCGTCGTCAGTTTCGTCTACTTTCTCGTCCCGCTGGTGTTCACCCTCATCGGCGGCATCGTCATCGGCGTCGGCGCAATCCTCGCACAGGAGCGTGCAGTCGCCGGCGTCGCCACCGGCATCGGTGTGGTCGGTGCGCTGTTCGTCTTCGCGAGTCTCGTGACGGTTCTGCTCGCGACGTACGTCTTTCCGGCCGCGCTGGCGAACATGGCCCGTAGCGGCGACATCGCGGACGCGTTCGCGCTCTCCGATGTCTTCGGCGTGGCGTTTTCAGTCGAGTATCTCGTCGCCGGACTACTCGGTATCGCCGCCGTCGTCCTCATCGGTATCATGAACACCGTGTTGACCGTATTCACGCTAGGGCTGTTCCTCCTGCTTGCCGTCTTCGTTCAGTTTTACGCGCAGGCGGTGTTCTTCTATCTGTTCGGCCGCGGCTACGCGAACGCGCGTGGACTGCAGGCCAAATAACAGGGCCTTTCTCTCCGGCTCCCGCAGTCGAGGTATGCGTATTGCCGACCGCCAACAGCGCGAGGGCGACCGCGAGCGAATCACGGTCGTCCCCGAGAGTCTCGATGACCTGTGGCATCTCACCTACGTCATCGAACCGGGCGACCGGGTCGGCGGCGACACGACACGACGCATCCAGCGCAACGACGACCAGCTCCGAGACTCCGGCGGCGAGCGCGAACACATGTGGGTCGAACTCGCCGTCGACGACGTGGAGTTCGCGAAGTTTGCGAACCGACTGCGCGTCGGCGGGGAAATCGCCGACTGCTCGCGAGAGGACCAGCTCGGCTTCCACCACACGCTCAACGTCGAGGAGCGCACCGAACTGGAAATCGAAAAGCAGTGGCAGACCGACCAGCTCGAACGACTCCAGGAGGCCGTCGAGGCGACGGAAAATCCCGATGTCGCCATCGCGACCGTCGAGGAGGGGGAAGCGTACGTCCACACCGTCGAGCAGTACGGCGTCGAGGAGCGTGCTGCTATCACCAAACCGACCGGAAAGGGGGAGTACGCTCGCCCGCGAGAGGAGTTGTTCGACGAACTCGGGGCCGTCCTCCGGCGCACGGACGCCGAGGCGATCATTCTCGCCGGCCCGGGGTTCACGAAGCAGGACGCACTCGACTATTTCAGCGAGGAGTACCCGTCGCTCACGGAGCGTACCACGACGGTCGACACCTCCGCCGCGGGTGGCCGTGGCGTCCACGAGGTGCTCAAGCGCGGCGCTGTCGAGGAGGTCCAAGCCGAGACGCGCATCGCCGAGGAGGCGGACCTCATCGACGAACTCACCCAGCGCATCGGCGAGGGCGCGAAGGCGACCTACGGCATCGACGAGACGATGCAGGCCGCCGAGTTCGGCGCGGTCGAGAAGCTACTCATCCTCGACAGCCGACTCCGGAAGGAGCGCGCCGGCGAGGGAGAGTGGGACGTGGACGCGAACGAACTCATCCGGAGCGTCGAGCAGAAGGGCGGGGACGTGACCGTCTTCTCCAGCGACTTCGACCCGGGTCGCCAACTCCAGAATCTCGGCGGGGTCGCGGCGCTGTTGCGATACCGACTCGACTAAGCGAACAGACGAGCGGCCGCGACGCCGGGATTGCTCGTACCACGCCCTCGTCTCCCGGCGGCCAGTCGTCAGGTCACGCGGTCGGTGGAGCGGCTTCTTAATTAAATCTCGACCGTCAACCCGTCGCGAGCCATCCGGACCGTCCCGTCGAAGTTCGCGCGCACGGCGTCGGTCATCTCCCGGTGTCTGCCGTCGGTGTGCGGGTACAGGTGGGTGAGATACACCTCCTCGATGTCCCGGCCGGCGAGCAGTTCACCGAGGGCGGTCGGCGTCGGGTGGTTCGACACGTCGATGTCGTCGGGAAACGAGCAGTCGTGAGCTAACACGGCCGCGCCGTCGGCGAGGTCGGCGACAGGTTCGGTCGCCTCCGAATCGCCCGAAAAGCAGAACTCCCCGTCTACCGAGTCGTGGGCGAACCGATAGGCGAGACAGTCCATCGAGTGGACGGTCTCAGTCGCCTCGATGTCGAAGCCGGCGACCGTCGTCGCCCCGGGGTCGATATCGCGGACCGTGAGGTCGACGCGACCGCGGAGATACTCGTGGGCGTCGAGCAGGTCACCGAGGAGCGATTCGGTGCCGGCCGGACCGACGACGGTGAGGTGTTCCTCGCCGACGAGCCAGCGGGCCTTCAGCAGGGCGAGCAGGTCGGAGACGTGGTCGAGGTGGTGGTGAGTGAGCAGGACGGTATCCGTGGATTCGTAGCCGCCGGAGGTGTCAGCGAGCGCACCGAGGACGCCGCTGCCACAGTCTACGAGCAGTCGGTCGCCGCCGGCTTCGAGCAGGAGGCCAGTCTGGTTCCGCTCGCCCGTCGGCATGGCGCTGCCGGTGCCGAGAAACGTGACGCGCATACCCGAAGGTGTGGAGGTGGCGTCTTGTGCGTTGGCCTTCGGCGGGCACAACGGACTTCAGGGTGCCAGTCCTACCAGTGAGTATGAGTGTGCGCGAGCGGCTCGCCACGCGCGAGGACATCGAGTTCGACCCCGAGCGCGTCGACATCGACGACGGCGACGTGCTCGACCGACTCGAACCCGAGACCCAGGAGTGGTGGCTCGACCAGTTCGGCGAGTTTGTCCCGGAGAACGGCGGCTTCTTCACGCCACCACAGAAGGGGGCGATTCCGCTCATCGACGACGAACAGAACGCCCTCGTCTGTGCGCCGACCGGCTCTGGCAAGACGCTCGCCTCCTTCACCGCAATCATCGACGACCTCGTCGGCCGCGCCCGCACGGACGAGTTGGACAACGCCGTCTACTGTCTGTACGTCTCGCCGCTGAAGTCACTCGCCAACGACATCCATCGGAACCTCGCCGAGCCGCTTGCGGGGATTTCCGAGCGGTGTCCAGAGAACGTCGACGTGCGACAGGCGATTCGACACGGCGATACCTCGGATTCAGAGCGTCAGAAGATGTTGAAGGAGACGCCACACATCCTCAACACGACTCCGGAGACGCTCGCTATCCTGCTGAACTCTCCGAAGTTCAAGAAGAAGCTGGAGAGCGTCGAGTACGTCGTCGTCGACGAGATTCACTCGCTGGCGGAGAACAAGCGGGGAACCCACCTGTCGGTATCGCTCGAACGGCTGGAAGCGATGTGTGCCACCTCGCCGACGCGCATTGGCTGTTCGGCGACGGTCGAACCGCTCGATGCGGTCGGGGAGTTCCTCGTCGGCTACGAGGACGGTGACCCCCGCGAGTTCGACATCGTGGACGCCCGGTTCGTCCGCGAGTTCGACATGGAGCTGGCGTGTCCGACCGACGACCTCATCGACACGCCGCCGGCGGTGGTGAGCGAGCGCTTCTACGACGACCTCGCCGGGCTCATCGCCGACCACGAGAACACGCTCGTGTTCACGAACACCCGGTCTGGAGCAGAGCGCGTCCTCTCGAATCTGCGAGAGCACCACGGCTTCGACGAGTCGGATTCCGGCTGTCACCACGGCTCGCTCTCGAAGGAGCGACGACAGGAGATTGAGGGACGACTGAAGCAAGGAAGCATCGACGTGGTGACCACGTCCACGTCGCTGGAACTCGGTATCGACATGCCCCACATCGACCTCGTGGTGCAGGTCGGCTCGCCGAAATCGGTCGCGTCGCTGCTCCAGCGCGTCGGCCGGGCCGGCCACCAGCTCGGCGAGACGGTCAAGGGGCGCGTCTACGCGCTCGACCGCGACGAGCTCGTGGAGTGTGCCGTCATGCTGAAGAAAGCCGAGGAGGGGTTCGTGGACAGGGTGTTCCTCCCCGAGGGCGCACACGACGTGGCGACGCAACACGTCTACGGGATGGCGATTAATCAAGTACGGCCCGAGACCGAGGTGCGAGAGATTCTCCGGTCTGCGTACCCGTACCGGGAGTACGGCGACGCGGAGTTCGAATCGCTGTTCGCGTATATGACCGGCGACTACGACGGGCTGGAGGAGAAGAACGTCTATCCGAAGATTTGGCGCGACACCAACGACCCGCCGAACGGCGACCACCACTACGAGGAGTACGACGTGGGCGAAGAACTCATCGGCAAGCGCGGCCGGCTGGCCCGCGTCATCTACATGACGAACCTCGGAACCATCCCCGACTCCTTCGACATTGACGTGTACGTGCGCGGCTCCGACGAGTGGGTCGGCCAGCTCGACGAGGAGTACCTCGACACGCTGGAGAAGGGCGACGTGTTCGTGCTCGGCGGGTCGAACTACCAGTACAGCTACCGCCGGGGCACGAAGGCGTACGTCGATCCGACGAACAAGACCGCGACGGTCCCGTCGTGGTACTCCGAGCGGCTCCCCCTCTCATATGACCTCGGTCGCGAGATTCTCGACTTCCAGCGGGAGATGGTCGCCACGCTCCAAGACGGTGGCCCGCCCGCCGTGCGGGCGTGGCTCCGCGACCTTCCGATGGATGAAAACACCGTCCGCGCGCTGGCCCGAATGTACGACGAACAGCTCCGCTACGCGGGAGCGGCGTCGGTCTCGACACACGACCGGCTGGCGGTCGAGGTGGCGTTAGACCGCGACGAGTATCGCCGCCACTACCACGTCCACTCGGCGTACGGACGGCGGTTCAACGACGGGCTCTCGCGACTGTGCGCGTACCACGTCGCACAACAGACCAACGCGAACGTCCAACTCGCGGTCGCTGACAACGGCTTCACACTCACGCTCCCGCTGAACCGGAAGGTGAACCTCCAGCGCGTCATCGAGGGTATCGACCCGTCGGAGATACGCGGCGACTTGCGGGCGAGTCTCGACGGCTCGGACCTGCTCAAGCGCTACTTCCGCATCAACGCCACCCGGTCGCTCATGATTCTGAAACGGTACAAGGGCCACGAGAAAACGGCCGCCCAACAGCAGGTATCTTCGGAGATGCTGCTGTCGTTCGCTCAGGACCTCGATGGCTTTGCCGTCATGGAGGAGACGTACCGCGAGATTCTGGAGGACAAACTGAACGTCGCTGCGCTGGAGGACGTGCTCGCGTCGGTGTCCGAGGGTAATCTCCGGGTGGAGACTCAGACGGTCGACTCGCCGTCGCCGCGGGCGTTCGGGCTGGCGACGCTGATGGCCAGCGACGTGGTGTTGGCCGAAGACGAGTCGGCGGTGCTACAGGAGTTCCACGCGCGCGTGCTGGAGGAAATCGGCGACGACGCGACGGTTCACGACTAACCCCTGATGCCGTAGTAGGCGGCGATGGCCCCGACTGTCGCCGGGACGATGATGACCGAGATGGCGTTGAGCAGGCTGACGTTCGGGTTCGCGTAGAGCAGTTGCCACCCCCACGTCGTCGCGGTAATCGAGACGACGGCGAGCGCCAACAGCAACAGCCGTCGACCCGTCCCCATGTCCACGCGGTTCACGCCGGAGTTACGTCTCACTCGGATTAACTGTTTGGCAGGCGGTACGTTACGCGCTCGCCCAGTCCAGCAGCCGGTGGTAGAACGGCTCGCTCGCCAGCGTCTCGGGGTCGCCGACGAGCGCGAGCGCCTTCTTGGCCCGCGTCAGGGCAACGTTCATCCGCCGGGCGTCCTCGAAGATGGGACCGTCGAAGCCGCCCGTGGCGACGAAGGAGATGACGATGACCTCCTTTGCAGATCCCTGAAACCGGTCGACGGTATCGACGGTGGTGTCGGGGAGCCGCTTCGACAGTTCGGCGACCTGCGCCCGGAACGGCGCGATGACGCCGATTTCAGAGCGCGGAACCCCCGTCGCGACGTACGACTCCACGATGTCGGCGACGCGGTCGGCCTCGGTGCGATTCGTGTTCCCCGTCTGCTCGCCGTCGGGGTCGACGAACGCCACCTGTGAGCGTAGCTCTGGCGGCAGGTCGTCGGTGTCGACGCCGATGTCGGCGAGCGTCTGCCCGGCCACCTCGGGGGTCGCCGGGCGCAGTTGTCCGTCGTAGAACTCCCGTGAGGAGAACCACTGAATCCGTTGTGCCATCCGGTACTGGCGGTCGAGCAGGACGCCGGCGTCGGGGGCCTGTTCGATGAGCCGCTCGAACAGCGAGGTCTGGAGGTCGTTCTCCGCTCTAGCGACCGGCGGTAACTGCTGGTGGTCCCCGACGAGTACGAACCGGTCGGCGCGGTTGACGGCGGCGAGCGTCCCCGGTTCCGTAAGCTGGCCGGCTTCGTCGACGACCGCCACGTCGAACTTCTGTTCGCGGACGGCGCGACTCCCGCAGGAGGCGGTCGTCGCGGCGACCACCTGCGCGTCGGCGAGCGTCCCGGTCACCTGCTCGGGGTCGCCGGTCGTCGTGAGTCGGCTGTCCTGCATGTCGGCGCGGACGCCCGACTCGGTTCCAACGCGGACGAACGACTCGAACCCCTGCTCGCGGAGCGCTTCGAGGGCGTTGTCGACCGCCCGGTTCGTGAAGGCGCCCAGGAGGACGCGCTGGCCGTCGGCGACGAGTGCACGCACCGTCCGGGCGAGCGTGTAGGTCTTTCCCGTTCCGGGCGGACCGTGGACGAGCGCGAAGTCGTCGGCGCGCACGGCCTTGTTGACGGCCGCGTCCTGTGCGTCGTTGTTGTCGATGTAGGTTCGCTCCGGGCCCGAGAAGGTCGGGTCGCGCTGCCCGAACAGCACGTCCTTCTCGTCGGGGTCGCCCTTCAGAATCGCGTCGTGGAGGGCCGCGAGTTGACGGGCAACGTTCAGTTCCGAGGGGTACACGTCGAGCCGTCGGAGGTCGAAGGGTTCGTCGGCCGTGACGACGACCTCGTCGTCCAACCGCTGGATTCGGGCCAGTTCGGCTGTCCCCCGGGTCGGGTGGCCGTCGCTCGCGAGCGCGATGTCGCCTTCACGCAGTTTCGACACCGCATCCGAGCTGTGGCGCGCCCGAAGCTCCCACGAGCCGTCGGGGCGTTCCGTCCGGTCGACCGGGTCGAGGTCGACGAGCGCGCGGTCGTCGTCGGCCCGTTCGGTCGCCGTCTGTTCCCACAGCTTCCGGTACTCGGCGTGGACCTCGCGGCGCTCTGCTTCGAGAGCGCGGTAGAAGCGGTCGAAGTACTCGCGCTCGTGTTCGGGCACGGGCGTCCCGATTTGCCCGGCCTTCGACTCCTGGTCCAGTCGGCCGGAGACGACCATGCAGGTGTCCTGCTCGAAGCAGTACTCACAGACGGCGTCGGCCTCGTAGCCGGTCGGTACGTCGAAGTCGTGTTCCATCGCGGCGATCTCGTTGCGCTGGCGGACGACGTACTTCAGGAGGCCGACGCCGAGTGAGAACTCCTTTGCCGGCGAGAGGTCGCCGTTTTCTTCTGTTCGGTCGAGTGCGTTGTTCTTGGTGTAGAGGAGCGTGCCCGTATCGGGGGCCGCCGCGCCGATGCTCGTTCCCTCCCGGCGGGCTTCGTGTTCCCCGAGGACGAGTGCATAACAAGCCGCCTGTACCTTATCGTGGAATCTGGGGTCGCGCTTGAGATTCTTGCCGGTCTTGAGTTCGACGGGCATCCCGCGGCGAACCGCGTCGGCCCGTCCTTTGATGCCGAACGTCTCCGAGAGCAGCGTCTGTTCGGAGCGCCACTCGTCTTCTTCGGTCAATGTGCCTTGCGCGAGCCACCCCTCGATTGCGCCGGCGTTCTGTCGGACCTCCTCGGCCACGGCGTCGCGTTCCTCGCCGAGCAGGCCGATGTCGAGACCGGCCTCGGCGACGCGCTCTTCGATGGAGTCTTCGAGGTCGTGGCCGCGCAACAGGTCGCCGAAGACCTCGTGGACGACCGTCCCGCGCACGACCGGATATGCCAGCGGGGTCGCGGACAGCTTGTTCAGATAGTACATCCGCGGACACTGGACCCACGAGCGCACGTCGGTCACGTCCACGAGGAACTCCGGGTTCACGACGACGAAGGTGTCACGGCCGGTCGCGTACTGCGTCTCCCCCTGATACTCGCGTTCGTCGGGGTCGACGACGAGCAGGTCCATCCCGACGTCGAGCACGGCGGCCGTCTCCGTCCACTTCCCCCACAGCGTGACCGTGACCGGGTCGCGTGCGCCCTGACCGGGGCGAATTTCCACCTCGGCGAGCTCGCTGGTCCCGCCGGAGGTCTCGACTGTGCGTGGCTCCTCGCAGGCGACGACGGGACCGCGAATGTTCACGGCCGGAGGTGGCTCCGGCTGTGAAAAACGCTGTCGGTCGACCCGGTTCGTTAAGAGCTGTCGCGAGTAGAGTCGGGGTATGGAGTATCTCGCCTTCGCGCTGGCGTGGCCCCGGTTCATCGACAAGCCGCTTCGCGAGGCGAAACGCGAGGCGCTTACCGACCACGTCGCCCCGGTGTTCGACGCGCTCGAACTCGAAGGCAACATCGAACACTGGTCACACAGCTTCTGGGGCGGCGACGAACTCGGGACGAAGGTGATTCGCGTCATCGCCGCGAGCGACGACCCCGAACACGCCGCCGCCCAGACGCAGGCCGCCCTGACGACATACGACCCCGACAACTACCGCATCGAGGCCCCTCACGACCCGGAGCGGTTTCGAACCTTTTGGGGAGACGGGCTCGACACGTGGCTGGAGGCGCGTGCCCGGCTGTCGTCGCTGTCGGTCGCTGCTATCGAGGAGGAACTCGGCAAGTCGCTCGCGTGGCACGCCCGACAGAACCGGCCGGGTCACATCTGGGCGAACCAGCTCGGCTTAACCTACATGGACGAGGCGTCCGTGTACGCGCGCCTCGCCGACGGCTACCTCGAACAGCTTCCGCTCGAAAACGCCGACGAACAGACGAAGGCCGCGATGGCGACGGTTCGCGACCACCTCGGTGAGGCGATCGACGGGCTACCGGAGTTGGGTTAGTTCCACTCGTACACCCACCAGCTGAGCCCCAACAGCAGGACGCCGAAGCCGAGCGTCGTCGTCGCCGGCTCGGGGAAGACGATGAGTGCAGCGCCCGCGGCGATGAGTGTCGACGGTGCGAGTTCGCCAGTGTACGCTCGCTGTGGTGGCATATCCGAGAGATCGGTCGCGAGCCTGAAAATACTGTGTGGGGTTCGCCGCGAGGGTTATGACTCCGGCGTCCCAAACCCGGATATGTACACCGGGCAGACGGAACAGCCCTGCTGTCTCTGTGACGATCCGGAGACGGCCCACCGTATCGACATCTTCCCGCGGGCCGTCCAACTGCTGAAGAACAGCGGTCCGATCGCGTGGCGCGACATCGAAGGCGAGGTCTCCTTACACTTCTGTGAGAGCGACTGGGAGGTCGTCCGCGAACTCACACTCGAGATGGGTATGCTCCCCCTCGGACGGTGTAACGCCGCCCGCGCGTCGATGGTGTTTCGCGAGGACTTCGAGGCGCTGCTCAACGACGTGCGCGATGAACCGAACCAGACGCCACTGGAGCGTCGCAAGCGCGAGCAGGCCGAAGCACACGTCGCCGAGTACCCCGACAGCAACGTCAGCGAACGCGACCTCGTGGAGGCGCGCATCGTCCTCGATGCGCTCGAAGAGTTGGGCGTGGACGAAAAGCGCGCCGAGCCGTAGTCAGTCCGCCGCGCCGTCGAGATACGCCTCGTTCACGGTCCACTCGCCGTCCTCCTCGACGAGATACTCGCCGTAGTAGGGGACGCGATTGGCAACCGTCTCGCGGAACGTCTCGCGCATCTCGGCTTTCGTCTCGCCGAGTGGTCGGTGGTCGTCGTGGCGGTTGAGACACCCCTTCAGATGGCCGTCGTGAGTGACGCGCACCCGGTGGCAGTTGGCACAGAAGTCGTGGTTCCCGACGGGGTCGACGATTTCGACGAGCCCTTCGTCGCTGTCGCCGTCGATGTGGTAGCGCCGGCGGTCGTGCATCTCGCGGTGTTCGACGCGTGCGGCCTGCTCGTCGAGCCAGTCGTGGACTCGGTCGATGTCGATGGCCCACTCGGGGTGGCCCGCGATTTCGGGCATGTACTCGATGAGTTGGAGCCGAAGCCCGTCGGTGTTCGCCACGCGGTCGACCATCTCCGGGACGTAGCCGGCGGTCTGCTCGAAGACGACCATGTTCAGCTTCACGGGCACGAGTCCGGCATCGAGCGCGGCGTCGACGCCGTCGATGACGGACTCGTAGGCTCCCGACTGCGTGAGTTCGCGGAAAGCGTCGGGGTCGAGCGTGTCCTGTGAGATATTGACACGAGAGAGGCCGGCCTCGCGGAGGGCGTCGGCTCGGCCGGGCAAGAACGTCCCGTTGGTCGTAAGCGAGGTGGTCATCGAGTCGGGCGTTCGACGGACGACCTCTTCCAGGTCGCGCCGGAGCATCGGCTCGCCGCCGGTGAACTTCACCGAGTCGATGCCGAACTCGGCGGCGACTTCGAGCGTCTGGACGACGGTATCGGTGCGCATCTCTGCGTCGCTCGGGTCGAGGGGACCGCGGGTGTCGCCCAGTCCCTCGTTGTGACAGTAGACGCAATCGAAGTTACACCGGTCGGTGAGCGAGACGCGGAGCCCGGACACCTCGCGGTCGAAGTCGTCCGACAACACGGACGCAGAAAGTGGTGGGAGCTACTTAGCTTCGCCGTCGTTACTCCTCGTCGTCTTCCTCGCTTTCCGCGTCGGGGGTGAGGTCGTATCCGTCGATCATCTCGTGGAGTTTAGCGTCCGACACGGAGCGGAACCCGTCGGTGCTGACGATGGAAGCGCTCATTCCCTCGGATTCGAGACCGCCCTCGCTGGCGTCTTCGAGCGCGTGGAGCGCGAGTTCGAGCGCGCCGTCGGCGTCGGTGTCGGCTTCGTACTCGGCTTCGAGGTACCCCTGAATCTTCTCGGAGTCGCCCCCGATGGCAACGGCTTCCCACTCGTACGGGGTGCCCGAGGGATCCGTCTCGAACAGGTGGGGACTACCGTCCTCGTCGATACCGCCGACGAGGAGGGCCGCGCCGAACGGGCGCGCGCCGCCGGCCTGCGTGTACTCCTGGATGTAGCCGGTGATCTCCTTCGTCAGCGCCTCGATGCCGGCGTCCTCGCCGAATCGGAGCCGCTCGACCTGCGCCTGTCGGCGCGCGACGTCGACGAGCTGGCGCGCGTCGGCGACGTGGCCGGCGCTCGCGACGCCGACGTGGTCGTCGACCTTGTGGATTTTTTCGATGCTGTCGGGGACCTGCAGCGACGAGCGGAGTCGGCCGCTGGCGACGAAGACGACGCCCGCGTCGTCCTCGTTCCGGTAGCGAATGCCGATGCTCGGCGAGCCGCGCTTGATCGCTTCACGCGCGTACTCGACCTGATACAGTCGCCCGTCAGGGCTGAAGATGTTCGTCCCGCGGTCGTACGCCTGCTGTTGTGAGTTTCCTTGCATACTTAGAGTTCCTCCGCAGAGAGTTCCTCGCGCTCGATACCCTCACTCGTGATGCGCGCGACGAGCGCGCCGTTGCCGGACGCGGTGTCGCGTGCACTCGCTGCCTTCACGGCCTTCAGCGCAGCCTCCTCGGCCTCGTCCATGCTCATGCCGTCCTCGTACTTGCCTTCGAGCACGCCGTAGGCCATCTGCATCCCGGAGCCGGTCGCGCCGTACGTGTCTTCCATGAGACCGCCAGCCGGGTCGAGCGAGTAGAGGTGACCGCCCGACTCGTCGACGCCGCCCAACAGCGGGACGACGCGCATCCCGCGGATGGCGTTCGACGCCGTAGTCGAGAGGGCCTCCATACTCATCTCCGTCCCGCGGCGCGTCTCGTACAGGCTGGTCTGGGCCTGCAGTTGGTCGGCGAAGCTCTGACCCGCGCCGACGCTGCCGGAGATCGTGATGGCGGCCGACGGGTGAATCTCGATGATTTTGTCGGCGTTCTTGTTCGAGACGAACCGGCCGCCGAGACTCGCCCGGCGGTCGGTGGCGAGCACGACTCCCCCGTCGGCGACGATGCCGACCGTTGTCGTGCCGGTCTTGAATTCCTCGGGGGTACTCTCGGAGGTACCCTTACCTGAAGTGAATCCTTCCATACTGTCCCCATAGGAGGGGGGCCTTCATATACTCTTTCGAATATCCGGATTCGCCCGCTGACAAAAGGGCTATACGCGCTGATTGGAGGTGCCCGAGGTTAAGTGGTCGCCGGGCGAACCACCTGTATGGCAATCGACCCGCAGTTCGAGCAGTCGCGAGAGGTGGTCGAGGAACACGACGGACACCGCGTGTGGGGACCCGTCGAGGAACCCGAAGAGCTGGGTATCCACGGCACCCATGTCGCCGTCGACTTCGATATCTGTCTGGAGGACGGCGCATGTCTCGAGGACTGTCCAGTCGACGTGTTCGAGTGGGTCGACACGCCGGGACACCCCGAATCAGAACGCAAAGCCGACCCCGCAAACGAGTCGCAGTGTATCGACTGTATGCTGTGTGTCGACGTGTGTCCGGTCGACGCGATTGACGTGGACCCAGGCCGCGAGAACCGCCTTTGAGCGCGGAAATACTGTTTTGAATCTCGGCGAACAGGCCGCCGCCGAACTGGGCCGCGAGAACGAGCGACTCGAACGGTTCGCGTCGGTCGTGAGCCACGACCTCCGGTCCCCGCTGTCGGTGGCGACGGGCTACATGCAGATGGCATACGAGGAGGGTGACGAGGAGGCCTACGAGCGCGTCGTCAACTCGCTCGAACGCATAGACGAGATTATCGACGACGTCCTGGCGGTGACGCGACAGGGTGGTGAGGTGACCGACCCGACGGCGGTCGATCTCGCCGCGCTCGCACGGAGCGCGTGGGACGTCACCGAGGCCGAATCGGCGACGCTCACGGCCGACTCCGTCACCGTCGAAGGCGACGGCGACCAGCTCCAACGGCTGTTCGAGAACCTCTTTCGCAACGCCATCGAGCACGGGAACGCGACGGAGCTGCGCGTCGGCCCGCTGGACGGCGAGGAGAGATTCTACGTCGGTGACAACGGCCGGGCATCCCGGCCGAGGACCGCGAGCAAGTGTTCGACGACGGCTTCACCACCTCCGACAGCGGGACGGGGTTCGGGCTCGCTATCGTGAAAGCCGCGGCCGAAGCCCACGGCTGGGAGCCGTCAATCACCGAGAGTGCGTCGGGCGGGGTGCGATTCGAGTTCGCAGACGAGCCGCCTCTACGCCTGATACCGGGCGCGTTCACGGACGACCGTCTCGGTACCGTAGACATCGAGTAGCGTCTCGACCGCCTCGCCGAACGCGAGCGCACACTGCCGGGTGGAGACGTACTCGAGGTCTGCGGCGACCTGCTCCCACGAGCGACACTGGAGCGCCTTCGCGACGAGCAGCGTGGCGTCCTCACCGGTCGCGACCCCGTCGGCGAGTCCCCGGAGCGCGAGCGCCTGGAACGGCCGTGGGGCGAAGTCGTAGTGGCCCGGCCCGTAGGCGGCCGAGGCGACCGTCCGCCACTCTCGTTCCGTGAGGTCGAGTCCGAACTCGCCGTCGACAGCCCGAAGCGTTCCGGCGACGATGGCCGGCTCGCAGTCGGCGAGACCGTCGGCGAGCACCGAGCCGATGCGTCGGCGGAACCACCGGTCGTTGCGCGCCAGCAGGTCTTCGCCGTCGTCAGTCAGCGGGTGGACAAGCAGCGTCGAGTGCTCGCCGGAGCGGTCGTTGCGCGTCGTGGACAGATGGACCGTCCGGTAGCCGGCCGCCCGCCAGAATCGGAGCAGCGGCGGGGTCGCGCCGAAACCGACGCCGAGATAGTCGAACGCGCCGCCGGCCTGCTCGTGACGGACGGCGAGCGGTCGTTGCGCGTCGGTGTCACCGGCGTGTGGTGCGCTCGTCCCGGCGGTCGAGAACTCCTCGCGGATCGAATCGAGGAGTTCGGTGCCGAGACCTCGGTCGCGGGCGTGTTCGTGGACGGCGATGCGGACGACGCGAAGCCCGCGCGGGAGTCCGGCCTCGGGGTCACGAAGCTGTGAGGTGAGCAGGTCGGGAAGCATGTTGCCGGCGACCCGCTCGCCCTCGTACATCCGCTCACAGCGAGCGGGCGAGAGACCGCCCTCCCACCCCAGCAGCGCGACGGCGACGACGTGACCATCGTGGCGGAGCGCGCGAACGGTGAGGTTCGGTCCGTCGAGCAGCCGCGCGAGGTCGTCCGGCTCCGTCCGGTAGTGGGCCGCCACGAGCAGACCGAACGTTTCGCGCAACAGGTGTTCGTCGTCGAGCAGGGTGTCGGGGTGCGTCTGGACGTACTCGGTCGTGTCCGGAGCCGCGTCGGCGATGAGCGGCTCGGCCGGCGGGCGAGCGCCGAAACACAGCGCCCGGAACGCCCACACCTCGATTGGGTCGCAGGGAGCGTACCGAATCGGGTCGGCGAGCGTCGGCTCCAGAACCGTGCGGTCGGCGTCGCGGAGCCAGTCGCGAAAGCGCACGTCGAAGCCGCGGCCGGCCCCCTCGTAGCCGTGGACGGTCGTCGTGAAGGCGATAGGGGCTCCCGTCTCGACGAGGGACTTCAGGAGACGGACGGGGACGGCGGCGGCTTCGTCCACCAGAACCACGTCGGCCGTCTCGTCATCGACAGCCTCCGGCGGCGGCGCGTACCGGATTCGCCCGTCGGTCGCGACGATTGGGTGTTCCGCGGGGCGGTCGAAGGGTTCACCGAGTGCGTCGAGGGTGACTTCGGCGCGGTCGAACACCTCGGCGGCGTTCCGGTAGCCCGGTGCGGTGACGAGCACGTCCCGTCCCTCGGCGACGAGAGCGGCAGCAGCGAGTCCGGCAGCGGCGGATTTCCCGCGCCCGCGGTCGGCCTCGACGACGACGGCACCGTCCGGGCCGCGCAGCGTCTCCAACGCGTGGACGGCATCGCGCTGGTCGGTCGTGAGACACGCTTCATACACCGCGGTCGGGAAGTCGTAGTCGTCGGGAACCGTGGGAGCAGGAGCGGGACGGCGCGGAGCCGGATGCGTGCGCCCGTCCGCCTCCCACGTCTCGGCGTCGGCGTCGTAGACGGCGATACCGCGGTGGACACGCATCGTCGCGGCGAGTCGCTCGCGAAACCGGCCCGTGACTTCCGTCCGTTCGAACGGGGGAACGGCGAGTCGTTCGGTGAACTGGTCGTGGGTCGTCGGCCACTCGTCGAGCGGCGGGGCGAGCACGAGCAGGAGACCGCCACCGTCGACGGCACCGACGGCGCGGCCGAGAGCGTTCGGTCGGCAGCTATCGTGACAGTCCGCGACGACGGCCTCGCGGGTGCGCCCGAGCAGGTCATCGGAGTGGTCGATGCGCAGATGCTCGGCCGGACAGATGTCGCCGTCGCTGAGACAGGTGGTGTCGGTGCCAGCGATGTCGGCGCTGTCGAGAGTCCGTCGCGCCGCAGCGTAGCAGTTCACACGCGACCCGTGGACGAGGAGTGCCCGTCGCTCGTTCGTCCGTCGAGCCTCCTCGCGTAGCGCGCGTACGGTCGCGTCCATGCCCGTGAGCGGGCGGTCGAGCCGAAAGCCGCTTTCGGTCTCCGGGTGCGGAACGGTCAAGGGGTCGCCGCGTGGAGACGGAGGCATGGAGACACGACAGTGGACGCTGGCCTCGCGGCCGACGGGGGAACCGACGATGGAGAACTTCGAGCTACAGAGCGCAGAACTCGACGACCCGGAGCCGGGTGAAGTACTCGTCCACACGCTGTATCAGTCCGTGGACCCGTATATGCGCGGTCGGATGCGAGACGCCGAGAGCTACGCCGACCCGTGGGAGGTCGGCGACCCGATGCGCGCTGCGGTCGTCGGCGAGGTCGTTGAGTCGGCACACTCGGAGTTCGAGCAGGGCGACGTGGTGCAGGCCGAGGAGGGGCTGTGGGCCGAACACGCCGTCCTCGACGGTGACAGTCTCCGTCCCGCGCGGACGGGCGCGGCTCCGGTCTCGACGGCCCTCGGCGTGCTCGGGATGCCGGGCGTGACGGGCTACTGGGGGATTCTCGACGTCGGCTCGCCACAGCCGGGCGACACGGTCGTCGTCAGCGCGGCCGCGGGCGCGGTCGGCAGCGTCGTCGGACAGGTCGCCAAACTCGGTGGGTGTGACGTGGTCGGCATCGCCGGCGCTGACGAGAAGCTGGAGTGGCTCACCGAGGAGATCGGCTTCGACGCGGCGATCAACTACAAGACCGAAAACGTCCACGAGCGCCTGCGCGAGGAGACCGACGGCGTCGACGTCTACTTCGACAACGTCGGCGGCGAGGTGACCGACGCGGTGTGGGACCTGCTGAACGTCCGCGCCCGCGTCGTCGTCTGTGGCCAGATCGCACTGTACAACGCAACTGAGGTGCCGACCGGCCCGCGAAAGCTCGCGAAGCTCATCGAGACGCGCGCGAAGGTTGAGGGCGTGCTCGTGCGGGACTACGGTCCAGAGCAGTGGGGCGAGGCGCTCCAGCAGTTGGGCGAGTGGGTCGCGACCGGCGAGGTCGGCTACCGCGAGAACGTGGTCGAGGGCTTCGAGAACGCGCCCGACGCGTTCCTCGGGCTGTTCGAGGGCGTCAACATCGGCAAGCAGGTCGTGAAGGTTGGCGACGCGGAGTACGCAGATATCTGACGAACGGCCGTGCGACAGCGGCCCACGCCCGGCCGCGTTCGGACACCCTTTTATGCTCGCGTTCGGTATGACAGGCTACAGCCGACACGCAGTTGTGATGCCCCTAGCCAAGGATTAACGCGGTACGGGAAACTGTGCCGTAGACCCACTCGGGTCGAGGCGGGGGGGTGCGAGCTGACGTGTCGGAGGTGACCACACACATGCCAGTATACGTAGACTACGACGTTCCTGCAGACCTCGAAGACGACGCCCTCGCGGCGCTCGAGGTCGCACGGGACACAGGCGCGGTGAAGAAGGGAACGAATGAAACGACGAAGTCAGTCGAGCGCGGCAACGCCGAGCTCGTCTTTGTCGCAGAGGATGTCTCTCCGGAGGAGGTCGTGATGCACCTCCCCGAGATCGCGGGCGAGCGTGACATCCCACACATCTTCGTCGAGACACAGGACGACCTCGGACACGCGGCCGGGCTGTCGGTCGGCTCCGCCGCCGCCGCCATCACGGACGCGGGCGAGGCCGTCAACGACGTCGAGGATATCGCCTCGAAGGTCGAGGAGCTGAACTAAGCTTATGTCGGCAGAAGAGACTGAGAGCGACGCCACGTCCGCCGAAGTCATCGAGGTCGTCGGAAAGACCGGGATGCACGGCGAGGCGATGCAGGTAAAATGCCGCATCAAGGAGGGCGAGAATCAGGGCCGCATCATCACGCGGAACTGTCTCGGTCCCGTCCGCGTCGGTGATGTGGTGCAACTGCGCGAAACCGCCCGAGAGGCGGACTCCATCGGAGGTCAGTAATGCCACGAACGCGAGAATGTGATTTCTGTGGCGCGGACATCGAACCCGGCACGGGGACGATGCTCGTGCTCAACGACGGTAGCACACACCACTTCTGCTCGGCGAAGTGCGAGAAGAACGTCGACCTCGGGCGCGAAGCCCGCGATCTCGAGTGGACCGAATCCGGCCAGCGCCAGTCCGGCCCGCAGACGACCGAGCCGGAGCCGGAACCGGTCGAAGAGTCTGAAGACACCGAGGCCGAAGAGGCTGAGGAGATCGAGGAAGCCGACACCGAAGACGCCGAGGAATCGGACGATTCGGACGATTCGGAGGCTGAGGAGTCGGCTGACACAGACGAGGAGGGCGACGAGGAATGAGTTCAGTCAGACGTTCCGGCTCGCTTCGCTCGCGGGCTGCGGCTGACACCCTCACGCGTGACACGAGGTGTCACGCGTGAGCCACCACGACGAGCGGACGTTCGTGATGGTCAAGCCCGACGGCGTCCAGCGCGGGCTCATCGGCGACATCGTCTCGCGGTTCGAGGACCGCGGGCTGAAGATGGTCGGTGGGAAGTTCATGCAGATTGACGAGAAACTCGCCCACGAACACTACGGCGAACATGAGGACAAGCCGTTCTTCGACGGTCTCGTCGAGTTCATCACCTCCGGGCCCGTCTTCGCGATGGTCTGGGAGGGTGCTGACGCGACCCGACAGGTTCGCAACATGATGGGCGAGACCGACCCGGCCGACTCCGCGCCGGGCACCATCCGCGGTGACTTCGGTCTCGACCTCGGCCACAACGTCATCCACGGCTCCGACCACGAGGACGAAGGGGCCAACGAACGAGAGATCGACCTGTTCTTCGATGAGGACGAACTCGTCGACTACACGCTCGACACGGCAGCGTGGGTCTACGAGGATGAAGACCACTGAGTCGGCGACTTCTCTTCTCTTTCGGCGTCGGGGCGCGAGCCACAGCTTTTCATGTCAGCAGCGCCAACTATCAGATATGGGCAAAGAGCTACTCACGATACTGTCTGGCATCGTTCAGATACTGCTGCCGCGGCGCGTCCTCGCCGTCGCCGGCAAGGTGCTGCTTGCGGGGTATGAGAACCCCGAGGACCTGGAGCCGAAGGAGTGGTACGTGAAGGCGGTCCGGGTACAGGGGCTCGCCACGGTACTCGTCGGGCTGCTCGGACTGATAAAAAAGAAGAAGCAGCAGCGCGGTGGCGCAGAGAAGGACGAAGCGGAGGCTTGAGTTCGGCGGTAGCTATTTTATCCGGTCGCGCGAACGTGATACGTGACTGAAAATATCTCGCGTCGCTCGCTGCTATACACGGCATCGATGCTTGGGAGTAGCGCCCTCGCGGGATGTGTAAGCCGAGGAGATGGCGGTGAGGACACTCCGACTGAGGAGGAAGCCACCACGTCCGCCGGTGGACTAGTGTTCAACGAGCTTACGCTCGCGGAGTCGACACTTACCGCAGGAGAAACACCCCGGGTGACCGCGCAGATCGAGAATACGGCGGCCTCGTCCATCGAGATGGAGGTGCCACTGGTGATCGGAGGACGGCGGCTCACAACCGAGCGACTCGCCGTTGGTGCCGGCGAAACCGAGACGGTCGAGTTCACGACGACAGTCGAGACGACCGGAATACAGGCGATCAGCTTCGGTCGCGAACCGGTCGGGGAGGTTCTGATCCGGGCCGCATGGCCCGACCGCGTTCGAGATGTGGGCGCACATTACTACCCGCGGTACGGCGCACTAATTCACGACTGGCGGGGCGGCGAGTGGAGTCTCGAATCCTCCTCAACGCCGGTATTGGGAAACGATGAAATTCCCACTGGTGAACCGCTTTCGCGTGCGGTAGGCGTTCGCGGATGCCTTTGAGTTGCTCGAACACAATATGCGTACAGTCGTTCTCAAGAGCTTCCTCTACCAGTTCGTTCGACATCGTGTGAAGCATCTGTTCGAATCGGCCTGTCTGCTTGCGACCGACCCGTTGAACATTTTCGTGTGCCCATCGGGTTCCGGTCTGTTTGGCTCTGTTGAAATTCACAGAGAGTTACATGTTCATCGCGTAATTCGACGAGATGAAGCCCCTCCCGAAGTCGCAAATTCTCCGGTTTACTGAGAAGGCGATCCATCTGGCACGCCGAGCGGTCTCTCGATACTCCTCGAAGTTCTCTAAACACCGCTACACACTTCCGCAGCACGTTGTTCTGCTGTGTCTCAAAGTGCGGAAGAACACGACCTATCGTGGGCTGCTTGACCAACTGATCGAGATATCGGAGACGCGCTCTAACATTGAAGAACATTGGTCAACATTTAGCAGTAACTGGCAGTCGCCAGGAAATAAATTCCGCTTCGAGAGGAAGTGATCGGTGGGTGGTGTGAAGGTCGCCTCAGTCGCCATCGTGTGGCTCCCCAAGCTCTAGTTGTATATACCCCCCAGAGTTCCATCTCACTGCCAATGAGGAATACGCACTCTTCAGCGAACAGCCGTTACAGGAGAAAAATAATTCGACGGCTGATCTTACAAGAGAGACTCGTTGCCGGCACACAAGCACGGTGTGAGTGTTAACCGAAGACGGATGACCGGCAATGGTTTCCGCGCTACCACTCGTCCGGACCGGTCGCCCCGCCCTTACTACTCCATCTCATTGAGGTCCCCAACAATCGACTGCACCTCTGGTCCGTTGAGTGCGACCTCAATCATATTACCCTCACCGTCTTCAAACGCGAACTTAATCTGATCGCCAAACTGTCGTGCCTCGGCCTCGGTCACGTCATAGAGTTTCGCGTCTACACTCGTTGTGGACGAACCGACGTGCTTGATTGTCCCGTCCTGAATCTCAATCATGAACTCGTCAAGATCAATGGTGAGCATTAGCCGATCTTGGATGTCGATTGAGATAAGTTGTCGGCAGCAACTGTCATTATATCCCAACGCGGTCGGGAATCCTCGCGCTTTAGCGCGGGGAGGATGTCAAGCCGTGCTCTCAGAGGAAACAGGCAGAAAATTGAGAGCGAAACGACAAGATATCATCCGTATTCGACGCCTTCACACCAGTGGGGAGAAAAACCGAAGCAGTCGAAGTTGTCGTGTATAATCGCACAATCTCATGTCCGTTGGACCCTCACGCGTCGTAGGAGTGGCTTTCGAGCGTCTCCAGGTCCACGGAATCCAACACTGCCTCATTGGTTGCTTCGAGAACTACGGGTGGGACGGTCGTCTCCGGGAGACGTTTGGCTTGCGTGGTTTCAAGCGCCTCGATCCACCGTCCAAGACAGAGACACCAGCGATCACCGGCGTTGAGCCCAGGAAACTCCAACTCCGGGCGCGGCGTCACAAGGTCGTTGCCCTGTTCTTTACTGAACGATAGGAATTCGTCGGTCATGACCGCACAAAGCTCGTGTCTCCCTCGATCGTTGGGATGGGTCCCACAGCAGCCATCGCGGGCGAAGCCTGTCTTCGGATCAGTGCTACAGGTGGCAAGTTCTTCGCCTAGGACATTTCGTGCGGGCATAGTGATAGAGGGTGACCCATGGTCAAAAGCCTCTCCGTCTGCACGCATTCCCGTTCAGGTCTTGATAAGACTCGTATGTTAGATACAACGCGCTTCTGTCGTACACGCTGTGCTCAGTAGTTGCGACCGAACTTCTCGATGCATGGGCAACAGACCTTGTGTGAACTACCCTGACCTCCCGCGCTCGGGGCTACCCCTCGCTTGTTGAGGACAGGGCTTCCTGTTTCTGCGTCGGAGCTTGTATCCGACGTGGACACAGCGGCTCTAGACTCCGCAGGCGGCTTCCCTTTATGAGTAGTTCGGAGTGTCCCACTCCTACCAGATGGACACTCAGCCACAACCGAGGGTGCGCGCTTCTTCTCGCGCTGGAACACCGCCGGAAGCGTGGTGAGCATCGTACTACCAGCATCGACCGCAGAGGTAGTAAGGCCATGCCGTGCAGTGAAACTAAAACGATGACGGCGCTGTATCCCCGCCCTACTCGCTCACTTCGTTCGCTCCTTGAGGACGGGGGCTTAGCGCCTATAATCAGCAAAAGAGAACTGCTTTCGGGTTAGATCTGGTCACCCGTTCGACACTTTGTCTGCCGCTTCGAGAATTTCCGTGTACCGGTTCCGAATCGTGACCTTACTCACGTTAGCGATTTCGGCCAGATCGTTTTGAATGACGTCCTGATCTGTCAGCTTGGCAGCTGCATACAGCGCTGATGCAGCAATCCCGACGGGGTTTCGCCCACTGTGAACGCCCGCCTCGACCGCGGCTTGAGTCAGTTCGCGACTTCGGCGCTCCGTTTCGTCGGGACATCCCAGCTCGGAAGCGAACCGAGCAATGTATGCTTCAGGATCTGTCGGGACCATTTCGAGTTCCAGTTCATCTGCCAGATAGCGATAGGTGCGCTCGATCTCGATTTTATCCACCCGACTCACGGCAGCAACTTCATCGAGTGTCCGGGGTGCATTCTCCAGGCGTGACCCGGCGTAGAGGGCTGCTGTCGCCATTCCCTCGATCGACCGGCCCCGGAGCATGTCCTTTTCCAGTGCCTGCCGATACAACACACCCGTCGTTTCCCTGATAGGATCGGGACATCCAAGCGCGGAGGCCATCCGATTAATCTCTCCCAGCGCATGCTTTAGATTCCGTTCTCCAGCGTTTTTCGTCCGGAACCGCTCGTCCCATTTCCGGAGACGTCGCATTTTCTTTCGCTGACGAGACGAAAGCGACCGTCCATACGCGTCTTCGTCTCGCCAGTCGATAACCGTCGATAAGCCACGATCGTGTAATTGCTGGGTTTGAGGAGCTCCAACCCGTGACCTGTCATTCTTTTCGCGCGAATCGAACGCACGCCATTCAGGTCCGCGGTCAATCTGATCTGATTCAACTACGCAACCACAGTCTTCACAGTGGGTTTCGGCCTGTGCCTCGTCGTGGACGATACGTCCACTGCACTCCGGACACGTTTTGCCCGACAGGTCATTCTGTTCTTTCTCGTCCGTCTCGCCGTGTTCTTCTGGAGAGCTTTCTTGACGAACCCTTGGCGGAGTAAATGAATCAGTCATGTTCGGTTCCCCTGATAATAGAGCGGGGGGGTCGCTGCCGGCGGGGCAAGCGGATATCCCACACCCGGCAACTCACAAAAGTAGTATACGAGCCGGGTAAACCGGCTCTGAGTAGAGGTTGGCTGTCAGATTGCTCACTGGACTGACGAGCAGTGGATAATGATACCATATACCGCGTTTGAGCCTGTGTGATAGTAAGTTTTTATATCGCAAAAATATATTACTTATCTCGATCTTTAGAGTAAAGTTCCAAGAGGTTATTTGCTTAGACTGCAATCAAAGATAGTTATAGATCAAAGTTATGTATCCAGAGTCTCAAGCTAACTTCATGAGTTCAGAACAAGACCATCTTCAGGACACCGATACCGAAGCTCGCTTCGAATTCAAGAAGCAAGAGAAGTCGGCCTTCGAGGCTGAGAAAGGGCTCACCGAGGAGACTATCCGCCTGATCTCGGACGACAAAGACGAGCCCGAGTGGATGCTTCAGCGCCGGCTGCGAGCCTTGAAGCAGTTCCAGCAGATGCCGATGCCAACCGACTGGCCCGGTCAGCCTGACCTGAGCGAGGTCGACATCGACGAGATCGTCCCGTACATTCGCCCGGACATCGAGACGCGCGGCGGCGCCGAGAACTGGGAAGACCTCCCCGAGGAGATTCAGGATACCTTCGACAAGCTCGGCATCCCGGAAGCCGAGAAAAACGCTCTCTCGGGCGTCGGCGCCCAGTACGAGTCCGAAATTGTCTACCAGAACATGCAGGAGCGCTGGGAGGACAAGGGCGTCATCTTCTGTGACATGGACAAGGCCGTCCAAGAACATGAAGACATCGTCAAGGAGTACTTCATGACGAAGGCCGTCCCGCCCAGCGACAACAAGTTCGCCGCGCTCCACGGCGCGATCTGGTCGGGCGGCTCGTTCGTCTACGTCCCCGAGGACACGAACGTCGACATGCCCGTCCAGGCGTACTTCCGGATGAACTCCGAGGGGATGGGCCAGTTCGAACACACGCTCATCGTCGCCGAGGAGAACTCCGAAGTGCACTACATCGAGGGCTGTTCCGCGCCGAAGTACTCGGCGTTCAATCTCCACAGCGGCGGCGTCGAGGTGTTCGTCAAGGAGAACGCGCACGTTCAGTACTCGACGGTCCAGAACTGGTCGAAGAACACCTACAACCTGAACACCAAACGCGCCATCGCGGAGAAAGACGCCACCATGGAGTGGGTGTCCGGATCGATGGGGTCGAAGGCGACGATGCTGTACCCGTCGACGATTCTCAAGGGACCGGGCGCGACGGACAACCACATCACCATCGCCATGGCTGGCGAAGGACAGAACATCGACACCGGCGCGAAGGTGTACCACAACGCGCCTGACACGAAGTCGACTATCGAGTCCAAGTCCATCTCGAAGGACGGCGGCCGGACGAACTACCGCGGGCTCGTCCACATCGCAGACGGCGCCGAGAACTCCTCCACGTCGGTGGAGTGTGACGCGCTGATGTTCGACAACGAGAGTACGTCGGACACGATGCCCTACATGGAGATTCAGGAGAGCAAGGTCGACGTCGCCCACGAAGCGACGGTCGGGAAGATCGGCGACGAGGATGTCTTCTACCTCCAGTCGCGCGGACTGGACGACGACGACGCAAAGCAGATGATTGTCGCTGGCTTCATCGAGCCGCTCACGGAGGAACTGCCCATCGAGTACGCGGTCGAAATGAACCGGCTCATCGAACTCGAGATGGAGGGATCGCTCGGGTAGTGACTAGGTCGGCTGATCGCTACACAACGCACGAGAGGATATCTCAATGGCGCGAATTCGAATCGCTGCGAGACTCACTCCGTTCGTCTCGCATACTCTCGTTCGCTTCGAGCACGAGAACGCGGTTACGGCCAACGCTCCGGTCGGTTTCGCGGTTCGGTGCTCGGGGGCTCCGCAGCCTCCGCCCCCTGCGCTCCGCTTCCACCGTCTGAGGCCGACGGCAGCGCGTCGCGCTTGGCCCGCGAACCCGCCCGTGCTCAGACCAATGGCACGACAAAACGACGACGGGCTGTAACCCCTCAGCCCCCGCGACGCAGTAGAACTGTATAATTTCGACGAGGACGAAGACGACCTCGTTGGGGAGTTTGCCGACAAGTAGACCGGGTGACGAGGCTCAGCTCGTACCGGTGAGCGAGATGACGACATTCTTGATACCACGGGGAATAGCCCTACGAAATGAATGGTCTCGAACTAACGCTCCGCCTACTGAGCGGTGTTTTGCTTATTCTCGCGAACGGGTTTTTCGTCGCCATTGAGTTCGCGCTCACACGCGTGCGCCAGTACCCCAAGTCCGAGTTCGACGTCCCAGCGCTCGAACGTGCCTGGGAGATGACACAGGACCTGGAAATCTATCTCACGAGCTGTCAGGTGGGCATATCCGCGACGAGTATCGCCGTCGGAATCGTGGCGGAACCGGCACTCGCGTCTATTTTCGAACCGTTCTTCGAGAACACGTTGCTCGCCTCAATCGGCGCCGCCGGGATCATCTCGTTCGTCATCATTAACCTGCTGCATCTGACCCACGGCGAACAGACACCGACGTACCTTGGCGTCGAGAGAACCAAGTTCGTGGCTCGCTACGGCGCGACGCCGTTGTACTGGTTTGCGAAGCTGCTCTTTCCCGTCATCGTCCTCGGGGATTACGTCGCCAAATGGACGCTGCGGTTGTTCGGCGTGGAAATGACCGGTGCTTGGCTCGAGACCGAATCTGACCGGGTTGAATCACGGGCTGACCTTCGCCACCGGCTCGGGTCGTTGCTCGAACGAGGGGGTCTCACTGAGGAGCGCAAAACCGAGGTAATTAACGCCCTCAAAGCCGGTGAACAGCCCGTGAACGAGGTGATGACTGTGGTCGACGACGTTGTCTTCCTCAGTTCTACCGCCTCTGTCGATGAGAACCTCGACCGTATCGGGAGTAGCCCTCACACTCGGTTCCCACTGATCGGTGACGCGCCGAGCGACTTCCGAGGAATCGTCTACGTTCCTGCGGTTGTCGATCGTCTCGACGCTCTTCAGGACGGAGAGATTACGTTCGAGAACGTTGCCGCTGCACCGATGACGATCACTGGTGGGACCTCTATCAGCGACGCCGTCGACCAGTTTCAGGAGGAGAACCAGGAGCTCGCACTCGTCGTCGAAGCGGACGGCACCGAGGTGGTGGGCCTGATTACCGCGACGGACGCGTTAGAAGCAGTGATGGGGGAGATCGTAGACCCCCTCGATCTCGAACTGGAAACGCGGTAAGCGACTCCCCGAACAGCACTACAGCTCACTCATCGGGACACAGCAGACAGGGACTGTGACCTTCCGGAGGACTGCTTCCGTAACGCTCCCGAGGAGGTAGCGTTCGGTCCCGGTACGCCCATGAGTACCCATCACGACCAGGCCGATCCCGTGGTCATCGATATAGGAGCCGATCACGCGCCCAGGCGGTCCGCTTCCGAGATGGGAAGTAACGTGTCGACGCCGGCACCATTTCCACGGTCCCACGACCGTCGTCGGCGTCGACCCACGTCGTCGGCTCCGCGTTCAATCCGTTTGCCGCAAAATCCTCTGCGACGGCCTTCGCTTCCGCCATCGTCGAGAACAACGGGCCGACCGTCCGCCCCATCAGGCCCGGCGACCGCTGGACGGTTCGGTAGACAACAATTCCTCCGTCGGCATTGGCTTTCGACGCCATGTCCGCTTCTCCGACCGTCCGGGGGATGAGTGCCGTCTGGCGAGTTCCGACCACTTCCGAAACTTCAGAAACCGCAGGATGGGGAGCACCTAGAACACTTCCGGAACCGCTTCCGGAACACGCGGTCATGCTCCCGCCCCCATCGCTCGAGCTTGGGCGGGCGACAGTCAGACCGCTCCGTGATCTCGGCGCCGTTGTCGGGTGCACCGAAGCGGTTCGTGAGACGCCCCTCGTCAACGGCGGTGGGGTACGGCCGCACATGCCTGAACGTCCCCGGCTAGTCGCTTACCCGTGAACCCGAGCGCCGCGTCCCTGTCGTCACCTACCGCCCATCCTCAAGACGCTCCCAGGTCTCGTCGGGTAATCCGGCTGCACGGACACGCTCTCGAACGGCGTCGATGTCGTACTCGACCCGCCGAAGATCGGCTGACAGGTCGTCCATGTCGACGACCGCGTAGGCAGCTCCGGGGTCCCCGTCGCGGGGCTGTCCGACACTTCCAGAGTTGACGACGAGGCTCCCGTCGACGGATTCGGCACCCCGCACGTGCGTATGGCCCAGTGCGAGGAGGTCGGTAACGAATAAAAATCGTTGAATAGCGAGACAACGGTCTTAATCGCAAATTTCGGGCTGTATAATCATCAGGTAGAGGGCGTGAGACGTATTCTATGACACGCTGATCGAGGATTGCGTTCACTTTCGTATCGACCAGCAGCGTCACTTTGAGCTGCTGAATCGTCAGTTCTGCCCGCTTTGTGTAGTGTTTCGAAGCGTGACTGCGGTCGAACCCTGACGCATCAACTCCAACAACTCCGCTCGTCGGAAGTAGCGTCGCTGAGAGAGTCAATATAATACGCCACACAGCCATATCAAGCCGGTTGAACGCCTTACAGAGCGTTGATGGTGCGGGAAGTTCAGCTAATCCGAGGACGCGACGAATGTGTGGCATCTCGATCAGTTGGTCAAGTAGACCACGATAGGTCGTGTTCTTCCGCACTTTGAGACAGAGCAGAACAACGTGCTGCGGAAGTGTGTAGCGGTGTTTGGAGAACTCTGAAGAGTATCGAGAGACCGCTCGGCGTGCCAGATTGATCGCCTTCTCAGTAAACCGGAGAATTTGCGACTTCGGAAGGGGTTTCATCTCGTGGAATTATGCGGCGAACATGTAAATCTCTGTGAATTTCAACAGAGCCACCGTGTGGAAGCCCCGTCGTTTACGACGGGGAGGATGTCACCTGTCGTGTACCGACCGAACGCAGTAGCGGTGGTTGTTCCGGAGATGCAAATGAATGAAGAGCGATCATCTCCGGGCGAAACTACACGGACAGCTCGGAGTCACCCCCTGAACAGCCGGACCACCTCATCGCTGACGCTCGTCCTGACGGCAACCAAGTATCGGAATCCGGGTTCCAGCACCATCTCCGGGCCCGGAAGTTGATTGCTATCACGTCCGCCGACGACGACGGCCCCTCGTGGGAAGCTGACGTCGCGGAGTTCACGCTCGGCAACCGGAGCGTCTGCCGTCACGGTGAGTTCAAGCAGCGTGAGGTCTCCCGTGAGCTGTTCTATCGTCTGGACGCCGCTGCCGGCGACGTGCATGATTTCGTTGGTCGCTGCGTGCGCGGCCAACTCCTCCGGATAGACCACGCGGTCCACGAGTCCGGTATACTCGTCTCTATCGCCGTGATCGATCCGCGCGACGGTCCCGATATCGGGTTCGAGATCCGCCGCCATCGTACAGATTCCGATGTTCGTCATCGCGCCGTACCCGGTTAGTGCTGCGATGACGTCACTCCGCTCAAGACCGGTCTGCCGCAAGATCGACTGGCGGCCACCGTCCCCTTGGATGACGGTCGCGTCGTATTGGTCACTCAGGAACTCCACCCGGTCGCGGTCCTTTTCGACGATGACGACGTCGTGGCCGCGCTCGGACAGGTGTCGCGCAGCGTGATAGCCGACGTGTTGACCTCCGACGATCACGACTCGTAGGTCAGCGCTCACTTGTCTGGGTTTCGTACACAACTAGTTGTAAGTTACGCTCGTTCGGACCGGCTCGGTGGCAATTCCCGAGGTGACCGCCACGCTCTGGTGCAGCGGTGATCCGCTCCGCGATCTGACCCGTTACCAGAGTCGTCTCTTTGCTGGTTCCACACTACTGGGGCACGAATACTGTTCGATGCTCAGAAACAGTATCAATCGATCCACCAGAACCAGATTAATATAGAAACAGTTGTGATACTTGACAAAGCCACGGCATGACCGTTCTTATCCAAACATATCAGACAGAGAAGACATGAGCGGCCACGATCAGCGGGAGCCGGAAGCCGAGTTGGGGCTGCTGGATGCGACGATGATCGGGATGGGCGCGATGATCGGCGCAGGGATCTTCGTATTGACGGGCCTTGCGGCCGATATCTCCGGACCGGCCGCGCTGCTCGTCTTCATGCTGAACGGGGTCGTGACCGCGTTCACCGGGCTCTCATACGCGGAACTGGCGTCCGCGATCCCGAAAAGCGGTGGTGGCTACGCGTTCGTACGGGAGATCTTCGACGACTTCGGCTCGTTCATCATGGGCTGGATGCTCTGGTTCGCGTATATGATCGCCGGCGCGCTGTACGCGCTCGGGTTCGCACCGAACTTCCTCGAACTGCTCCACGTGTATGGTGTAGTAGCACCACCGGACCAGGTCGGCGCGGTGATCCTTCCGCTGCTCGGAGTCGGTGTGCCGGCGAAGTTCGTCCTCGCGTTCGTTGCAGTCGCCGGGCTCGTGGCGTTGAACGCGGCGTCGACCGCCGCGAGCGGAAGCGCCGAAACGGTGTTCACGATTATCAAGGTCTCGATCCTCGTAGCGTTCGTCGCGTTCGGGTTCCTCTCGGCCGGCGGCGGCGGCGAAACCAGTTTCACGTTCCAAAACTTCGACCCGCTATTTCCCGAGGGATCCGGAGCGTTCAGCATCCTCCCCGCGATGGGCCTGACGTTCATCGCGTTCGAGGGATACGACCTCATCACGACTGTCACCGAAGAGGTCGAAAACCCCCGCGAGAACATTCCCAAAGCGATCTTCGCCAGCTTAGCCGCGACCGTCGTCGTGTATCTGTTGGTCGTGACGGTTGCGATCGGCACGCTGGGTGCCGAGGAACTGGCCGCTGCCGGCGAGGCCGGTATCGCGGCGGCGGCGACCTCGTTCATGCCGACGGGGCTACCCGTCATCCAGAACGGTGGCGCGCTCATCGTCTTCGGGGCCGTCTTCTCAACGATCACCGCGTTGAACGCGGTGGTGATCGCCTCCTCGCGGGTCGCCTTCTCGATGGGCCGAGAGGGGCAGTTGCTCCAGTCGATCGGTCAGATCCACCACCGGTTCGGGACGCCGTTCGTCGCAGTGCTGCTGAGCGCGGTCGTCATGCTCGGGTCGGTCGTCCTTCCGACCCAGAGCGCTGGCAACATGTCGAGCCTGTTCTTCCTGCTGTCGTTCATCATCGTCAACGTTGCAGTGATCAGACTCCGCCGGGAGCGACCGAACATGAACCGTCCCTACAAGATTCCCTACTACCCGATCCCACCGATATTAGCGATCGCCCTGAACGGAATACTCGCTGTCGTGCTGATCGGGTTCCTCATCCAGACGGATATGCTCGCGCTGCTGCTCAGTGCCGGGTGGTTAGCTGCTGGCGTGGTGATGTACGTGTTGCTCAACAAGTACAGGGCACGAGCCACTACCGGGGAAGGGACCGAGTCGACTACCGATCAGCCTGCCGCGGGCGGAGCGGAAGAGGACTAACATGACACGAGACATCATCATCGCCGGTGGCGGTCGTATCGGCTTTCAGGCGGCCGAACTGCTCGCTGCCCGAGACGAAAACGTGACGATCATCGAAGAGGACAAGGACCGGATTACGGAGATCGCCGATGCGTGGATCGCAACCGTGATCCAAGCTGACGCGTCCGATCCGGATATTCTCGAACAAGCCGGTATCAAGTATGTAGATACCATTGCCGCGCTGACGGAATTGACGGGATTGAACCTCGCGGTCTGTCTGCTCGCCACGCAGCTCGCGGATGGCATCCGAACGGTCGCTCGTGTCGATCGGGAGACTGACGGGGCATACGATCGGTTCGTGGATGCCGTCGTCTACCCCGAAGAAGCAGGCGCACGGGTCGTAGCAAACCAGACCACAGGGAGGGAAGTTCAGACCTTGGCAGCTGTCACCGGAAACATCGAGATCCTTGAGATCCGCGTTCCTAAGGGTGCACCAGCGGCCGGGAGGACGCTCGCCGAGGTGTCCTTCCCGGCGGGAACGTTGGTTATTTCGGGTGAGGACGGCAGCCAGATTTTGAAGCCGGAGACGACGTTGACACCGGGAAGCCAATACGTGGTGGCTGTCGAACCGGACGTCGTTGACGAGGTGCTCCAATTGATGCACGGGTGACATCCTCCGCCGTGAACGGCGGGGCTTCCCGTTCCGTAGGTGGAGAAGGTGTTCTCTTAGCCGAGGAGTGAAAACAAAGCATAAGACCCCACGAGCGACAGTATCGGCGTAATCACCCAGAGTGTCACGACGCGAGCTGCCGCTGCGCGGTGAAACAGCCCTTCGGCGGACAATTCTTTTGGATCTCTCTCGCCGGCACTAGACACACCATCCCTGGATGCGTGCTGCCTGTCCGGGTGTGGAGTCTCGCCTTCAGCGAGTTCGCCCACAGTCGGGCCCGCAGCGACCTCCTTTTTTCCTTCAACTGGGTGAACTTTGAGTGCACCAGTCGTAAACTGTGGAGCGGATGCATCAGCCGGGGACCGTGTGACTATTTCTGCGAGCGTCCGCGCTCGGCTTGCACGGCCCCACCCGAGCCCAATGATACAACTGGTTGTACTCACGGCGAGACTGGCCGGAATTCCGAGCCACGAGAGGATGGTGATAATCGTCGCCCCCACGGTCGAAATAATAAGCGCTGCCAGAATCGGCATCTTAGTAATATCGTTGCCAACGGTCGCCAGCGTCCGTCGGGCAATCGTAAAGCCGCCCACGCTGATGGCCCCGACTGCGAGGAGAATCGCCGGGTTGGGATCGAGGGAACCGTTACCGACAAGCGGGGCGACTGCGTTCGCCGCGTTCGAGGCTCCGGCACTGAACGCCATATAGCAGGCAATTACCACCACAAGTGCTGACCCAATCAGATCCCGAGGCGAGACGGTATCGTTGACCGATAGCCATGGGAGCCTCTCCTGAGTATCGATTGCGATCAACGGGTTCGTAAGGCGACCAAATTCGAATTTGGCGTCGAGGTGCGGATACAGATATCTGCCGATCAACGCACCTGTGAAGACGGCGACCAGTGGGGCAACGATCCATGCCGACAGGATGGTAAGCATCAGGGAAGTGTTGAGCGTCCCCGTTGCCAATCCGAGTCCGACGATTGCTGCGACGGCTGTCATCGAGGTTGACGCCGGGACACCGTAGAGGTTCGAGATCAGGAGTGCGAGCCCGGTAAAAAAGAGAACGCCAACGCTCGCTGCGGGCGTAAAGGCTGCTGCATCGACGATTCCGGTACTCATCGTCGTGATGACCTTCCGCCCAATCGTCCACGCTCCGAGGAATGCGAACACGGTAAACAGGGCTCCGGCGGTGACTTTTCTGACGGCCCGGCTGCCGACTGCCGGACCGAAGGCAACACCGGTTGATGACCCACCGACATTGTACCCGACGAATACCGCCACCAGCAAACCCACGAGAATTAGCAATTCTGTCACGTGCGTGTGATTAGTTCGCACGCGAAAAATAGTGCCGTTTCGCTGCGAAACTGTTGGCTACGACTGGTGACATCCTCCTCGCCGTAAACGGCGAGGCTTCCCGTCCCGCAGGTGGGATATTTGCCTGTCTACGACACGGCCTGTTCTCTCGTGGTGAACGTCCCACTCTCGCAGTCGAACAGGTGTGTCGATGGCTGTGCCACACAGCCGGTACTCCTATCTGCGCCGTGCGGACTCGGAGTTATCTTTTGCCGCATATTCTCCGCCCCATTACAATCCGCGTTGGCTACCAACTCGCACGACAAGCAGACGTACAGCCCACGTTCGACACGGTTCGACCTCGTGTCGTCACCACACCGTGAGCAGGTCTCTGATGTATTCCACTCGTTCTCCTTCAGCACCTCGACACCGCGCGTCTCGCCGTTGTATTCGAGGTACTGGGAGATGCGGTCGAACGCCCACGTATGGCGTTTCTTGTTGCCAGTCTTGCCCCAATCGGACTCACGCACATCTTCGGGCCAGCTCACTGCGAGCGTCCCAACACCGCGTTCGACACACTCTGTGATGATGGCATCTGTCAGCGTGTGATAGAAGTGCGTCTCGCGCTCTGAAGGTTTCCGACGTGCCCACATCGACGTCTCTGACGGACCGTTTTTCCCTTCGGTGTCGTACTCTGCTCGGGTGAAGTAGTGCTTGTCCTGCTTGAGCGAGTTCCTGAGTGAGCCGCTGCGACCGCTCCTGTTCGGGCAGTCGCAGTGCATCGTAAATTGTATCGTCAATTTCAATTGTTGTCATAGATATGAGTTCGTGACTTCCGTTAGTGAACGTTTGGCAGTATCAACCCGAGAACTTCGGGAGCATCGCGATGTCGCTCCACGCGCTGGCCTCGTGGCGCGCGCTCATCACCTCGACATACTCCTCGTCCTGCATGAACTCGTGAGCCGCCGTCTCGTTTGGGAACTCGATGAGGACGGTCCAGTTGCCGTCCCACTCGCCCTCGAGCGCTTCGGCCTCCTCGGTGGCGACTAGGACCTCGCCCCCGTTGGCGGTGATGCGCTCGAACGTCTTCGGTATGTATTCCTCTTGGTAGGTCTCCCAGTCCTCGACCTGTATCTGTGCAGCGATGTAGACGGTGTCGGTCTCTTCAGTCATCGTCCAACACTGCGGTCCAATAGAGAATAAAGGTCCGCAACCCTGTGGCCCAGCGACCCAGTCCGTCGTGACGGATCCGATCACCGCGCGGTCCTTCAGTCCGTGTGCGACACTGACCGGCTATCGGTGCCGGCTATGCCGTCGCTTTGGCGACGCTGGCCACAGCGGTGGCATTGATGATCGCCTGTCTCAGCCGGGTGGGGCCGAGTGATTGGACGTTGTTTGCCCGACTTGCGACCGACTTCGACGCCGATGCCGTGGCAATCGACGGGAGTGTCAGTGCCTTACTGAGCCAGAGCCAAACGGCATGGGTGTTGTTGATTTATGCCAGGGTTCTCAACCTTGGCTTCCTCCTCACCGCTGTGGCTGGTTCGTTTCTCGCAGGCACTGCTCCGTCTTGGAGCCATGTCATGATCGAGCGGGGGCTGAGAGAGGGAGAGGGGGGCAGAAGCGACGGAGGCTTGTGTCGTCGTTAGCCAGTTCCACGAGGCGCTGAGTGAAAATCAGCTACGGTCAATGGGTGGCATCGAGGGTGTCTGAACGCTGTTTGGCGATTTGGTGGATTACTCCCGGCCGTCGGTGGGACGCGCGGGAGCGATTTTGTCGGTACGTATCTGGTTGTCTGCCAAGTCGATCCTGTTTCAACCCCACAAGGGTTCGTCTGTAACAGCCGCGAGAGCCGCGACTGTCACAACGACAGCGCTTCAATCCCACAAGGGTTCGTCTGTAACAGTTCACAGCTACATGACGCTGACCGACGCAGCGCTTCAATCCCACAAGGGTTCGTCTGTAACTGGGCCACGGGTTAGGTGTGTAATATCCATTTCTGCTTCAATCCCACAAGGGTTCGTCTGTAACCCGCACCGCGACGCCGTTCGGATGTTCACCGGCGAGGGGGTGCTTCAATCCCACAAGGGTTCGTCTGTAACGCGACACGTCGCTCGGCGGCCGTCATCGGCTTACGGCTTCAATCCCACAAGGGTTCGTCTGTAACCCGGCCGGTCGTCAAGTGGGCACGCGAGCACGGGCTTCAATCCCACAAGGGTTCGCCTGTAACTCACCGCTCCCAGGCGGCCCCTCTTCGAGAATATCGGCTTCAATCCCACAAGGGTTCGTCTGTAACAATCGGCGAGAATCACCCAGAATGGTCGAACCGTTCCGCTTCAATCCCACAAGACTGGTCTTCCGATCAGGAATAGGCCTAAGATGCCGAATATAAGTAGTAGAGGGCTACTTTATCTTAAGATATGATTTCGAGGGCGAGCCTTGCACGACATAGGCCGTGGTTGTCTCCCCGACATTGTACTGGTCAATTTCACCGCAGATAGTGTCTGATCAATAGGATTTCAACAGAGTCGACTACCTGTTATCTAAAATCCGTACCGCTTGTGCGCCTGATCGATGGAGACAATCTCCAGCACGCGCACCTCGTTCTCGTCCTCCAAGACGGTGTAGATAGCCGTGTAGGTCCGAGAGACGTGCAGCCGGTACCGGTCGCGCCGGCCATCGATGGGGAGCTTTTCTTTGTCCCCACGACCACGGCCCGGGTACGGACTTTCCGCTAGGTACCCGAGTTTCTCCGTGCAGACCCGCTCGGTCTTCTCGTCGGCGACATCGAGGAATTCGCGGGGGTCGTCACCGAGCAGGACGTCGTACTCAGACATCCGAGAGCGGCGTCAACTCGTCGTTGTCCGCGTCCTCCAACTCCTGGAAGCGCTGCTCCAGATCCTGCCGCCGGCGCTGCTGAGCCAGCTCCTGGAGAAGCTCGTCGTAGGTCTGGCCAGGCTCCTTCAGCTCGTGGAGTTCCTTCCGGGTCTCTTCAGTCACTGGGAGACGTTTGTCAGCAGACATGGTCTGTGTGGACGTACAGGACTGACAGTCTTAACAGTTACTGATGGACTACTCGGCTATTGAATCATACCAGCAGAACGAAACAATCAGCCGAAACTCATCTTGACATCCGCCTCCGCCTGAAGGCGGAGGAATCCCACGGCATCACACCGCTGAATTGGGATATTAACGTTTGCAATCTACCTGTTCTCTCGGTGGGAACCGTCCGCTCTCGCGGTCGAACAAGAAGACTCCGGGCTGTCATCGCCAACGTCTACAATTCCAAATCCACCAAGCAGCCATCAGATAATTTGCTTCAGAACGTCAGAAAGTCCAGAACTGTTCGCCGCCGACCTCGAATGACGAAACACTATCCAGGGCCTGGAGACGCTGAACAGTCTCCTTCCGCTGCACTTCGTACACCTCCATCACTTCCGGAGTCGCCACAGACCCGTGTTCATCTACGAAGCCCTGCAGTTCCTGAGGCTCCTGCCCCTCTATCCCTTTGAACGTGAACTGTGTATTGAACTCCGAGTACCGGACACGGCTATTCTTCGGAAGCGGCTTCCCTTGGATCTACATAAGCGTGAACGGAAACTCACCACGCTCACCGGCCTCCAATTCCACATCATCCAGATTCTCCTCGAACCGCTCCCAATCCAGGCCTATTTCTGATTGATCTGTTCAGGAAAGCCGGTGAGATAGCGGACCGAGCCGGCGAAGACACGATCCGTGAAGAGCACGTTCGTGACGCCCAGAAAGAGGCCGAACGAGACCGGACATTAACGCAGATGCAAGGGCTCTCGACGCAAAAGAAGCTCTCGCTGTACGCTACTGCAATCATCCCTGTCCACTCCAAGCGAAACCTGAACGCTGTTCCTAGCACGGTTGCATACCGCGTATATCAGTACCTCTCTGACCTGCTCGATGCCGACGAAAAGTCTCGGGACTCCTACTTACGGTATATGAGTGAGGCAGAGACCTACAACTTCGTGACGTCGGAGAAACGGAAGCGCGGCTACGGAAGTGGTGTCCACAAGGAGTACACCTTCGTTGGCGATCCAGAAGTAGTCGCTGAGACGCTTCAAGCCGATATCGGCTCGAAAAAGTGGAACACGACGAGGATTTGATCCGGTCTGTCGTTAATGCGCAGATAGGGGATTTCTTCGAGGGTAACTAACTCGAAGAGTCCTTGACGCCGGTGATGAATTCATTTCGCACACGAGGTGTGGCATCGACGGAAGAGTAGTCAATTTTACCGAAGTACGAGGAGAAAGCCCCGTGGTTTAGCGCGGGGATGAATCCGACACCTCTCCCACAAACCACGTCCGACGTGCTGAACAGATGTTTTAAGCAAGCAGTCACGGTACTACCAGTCAACCGAGGCGGCCTGCCCGCCCTGCTAATCGGACAGTATCGGGATTCCCCCGGTTCCACACAGAAAGCACCCCTTTCTGCCGTCAGACCGAGGGTTGCGGCCAAGAAGTATCTCTGAATCCCATGCCGGGATAGGAGTACCGGCTGGTTGGCACAGCCAGTAGTTGTCTTTTGGGGCGACTACAAAGCGTAAACATCCCAACCCAGCGGTGCGGTGCCGTGGGAATCCCCGTGAAGTCGCCGTTCCCTAGTCTGTTGAACAAGGCCGTCCCACTCCCAAGCATCTCTGTCAGGTTGAGCTCGCTAAACGCACCGATGAGTGGTGTCATTTCCAGGTGCGTGTGTGCGTTGACCAACCCCGGCATCACTAGTTTCCCGTTCCCGTCGATAATGGTGGACGCATCTATCTCGGAATCTCCCCCACGTGAGGTTCGTACATCTTCGATACAGCCGTCGGTAACGAGTACCGTTCCGCGCTTATACAGCCGGTTCCGTTCGTCGACTATGAGAACGAGCGCATCGTGGATCAGCAAATCGACACCCATTGGTGAATCAGAAAGTGGATGTTCCAGCGATCAGACCGAGTAGACGAGCAGGCTGGTGAATATTATTCTTACGAGTAGTGGTATTCCTCATCGTTGGAATATCTCTGATCTGTACTGATTCCATTAGCCTACGATACGTCAGCATGATTTAATCCGATTCTCCTTGCGAATTCGAAGTCGGATATTACGGCTCCTGAGGGGGTTTGCGGGGGTTATTTTTCACTCTAGCAAATAGTGTATGATCAAAGAATTACGATTCCACAGAATTGTCGTCCTCAAAGAGACCATATTCTAAACACAACCGCAATAGATGATCCCTCCGATCATACACGTATGCAGGTAGCGTTACTTGACGGCGTTCTCGAATCCCTCCGCATCGGTGTCGGGTTCCTCTGGACGGCAGCGTGGGCCATCATCATGGGACTCACAATCACGAGTTTTCGAATATACGTTCGAAACGCCAGGGACGTATGATTACTACTGCATCCCGCACAAGTCGATTGGGATGGTCGGACGGACCGTGGTTGGCAGTCCTGGCGGACCGGCAGAGGAGGGTTCAATCCCGGATGGAGAGGTCCCATCGAGTGAGGCGATTGTTGACCAGGGTACAGTCGCCTACGGCTCAAGCAGCGATGGAAGCGGGGATACTGGTGGTGGAATGATGGGACGAGGTGGTTCTGGAATGATGAGTGGCCGCAACGGAGGTGGAGTTGGAGGGCTACAAGCTGTTGGTGGCGTACTCGGAATGCTGGGCGTTCTCGGTGGCGGGCTCTACTGGCTTGGGAAGCAAAAATCTCCTCAATCGACTACCGACGACTCAGCCAGAAAAACGCTCCAGAACCGCTATGCCAGGGACGAAATTGACGAGGAGGAGTATAGGCGTCGCCGTGAGCGATTAGATGCTACTGATGAGGACTTCTCCAACTGATTGCCACCGTGAGAGGGTGAACTCACCGGGGTCAAGTGATTCCAGCTAAACTTACCACCAAGATTTTTTAGATAGTGTATCTAGACAGCCTTCTCAGCTGAGACATTTTATGACTGCTCGTGGGCGGTGATGACCGGAACAGGTGCTGATCGGACCGTCTTTTCAGCGACACTCCCAAGGAGAATTCGATCGACGCCACGGCGGCCACTAGACCCCATCACGACGGCGTTGATATCACTCGTTTCAACATACTCGCTGATTACCTCCGCAGGTGGCCCATGTTCAACGTCCGTTTGGACGTGCGCCAGATCGTAATCATCAGCTTCCGTGACCACGCGTTCAACAGCCTCAGTTGCCTGGCGTTCAAGCTCGTCCGCAGAGAATGCAGAGCGAACGCCAGGACCCAGCGACGTATCATCCACGACAGAAAGGACGTGGACAGTGGCGTCAAGCGTCGCCGCGAGCGCCAAGCCATGCCTGACGGCAGCGGTCGAAGCTGGACTCCCATCGGTCGGGATAAGAATAGTCTCGTATGGGAACGTCAACTGCTCATCGGATTGCATACGAGCGGTCAGAACGGGGACGTCGGACAAGCGTACCACTTTCTCCGTGACACTCCCGAGGAGATAGCGTGAGATGCCGGTCCGTCCGTGGGTGGGCAAGACGATCAGGTCGTAGTCGTATCGCTCGGCGTAGTCGGCGATTGTCGGCGCTGGGTTACCCTGAACGACATCGGTACCATGCTCAACACCTAAGCTCTCGAGCGTCTCCGCGACGTCCGCGACAATCGTCTGTCCGTCCTGTTCCAGTGCGTCAACGACGGTTCCGTCGACAACAGTAACGCTGTCCTGAGTCGTATCGGCGACGAACAGCACCTGAATCGTCGCCCCAGTCCGCTGCGCGAGCTTGGCCGCGTGATGGACGATTTTGGTTGCGTGTTCGCTGCCGTCAACGGGGAGCAGAATCGAATCGTACATGTCACTACCGATTAGTACGGCGAACAGTCACAAAGCCGTTGCCACCATATGTACTCCGGTGGGCTACAGACGACACCTGCGTTCGGCGACAGAGCGGCGAGTATCGTACTACTGTGAGTTCAAGCGGGGTCGCAGATGATGGACCTGGGTCGTAGCTGTAGACGAATTGTCGGAGGTGCGAGGAGAGAGCCTCGCTCTTCAGGGCGGGGAGGATATCAACGATCGACTCTTGCCCTATCCATCGATGACGGTGTCGATATCGTGTTGCAGCGTGCGCGAAATTCGCGTAATGACTCGCATGTAGATCTCTGCGGGGTGACTACTCGATTTCTAACTGACCACTGTTGCTGCCCTCCCCACCGTCGTTCTCGTCCCATTCGAGTTCGAACTCGATACTGCGTTCAGTCATGTTGCCAGCCGGACCTTCGCGTTCAGCTTTGACCTCGAAGGTCGGTCGGACAGGGGGATTCAGTGTTACAGACTCGGACCCTGCTTTCAGGTTGATGGGGTCTCCGCTTTCGAGGTTGTCCGCGACTTTCCGGAAGTACGATGCGATCTCTTCTCGACTCTGGTTGCTCTCTGATTTGAACAGGACTTCTTCAGGCATACACGAGAACGTACACAGCCTGCACTGATAAATGCGCTCGCTGTACTGAACGCAGACAGCCCCATACCGGTCATGTTCTAAGGGTTTCAACAGAGCCGGCTGTTTCTCAACCCATCCGGGTATATCAGGAGAAGGAATTGGCAAATAGCCAATCCTGAGTTAGCCTATTTTGAAATAGGCTATTCGGAAGTATTATTCTCCAAGGGGAAAGAGTAGAGACATGGAACGCTTCGTGGATCGGGAGCAAGAACTCTCACGGCTGCGTGGATGTTACGAATCCAACGACGCCGAGATGGCCGTTATTTTCGGTCGGCGACGACTCGGGAAGACACAGCTCGTCCAGCACTCGCTTTCCGACCGGGACGACGCCGTCGTCTACCAAGCCACGGAGACCACTTCACAGATACAACTTGACGAGTTCGTCAATGTTGCGGCCGACACGTTTCCTGGGATTACGGATATTAAACAGAACTGGGAGTCCCTCTTGGGGTATCTCGGCGACCACGATGGGATTGTGGTCCTTGACGAATTCCCCTACCTCATCGATGCTGAGGAAAGCCTCCCGTCGGTTATTCAGCGGCTGTGGGACCGACGCTTCCAGAACACCTCGGGTACGCTCATTCTGGTTGGATCCTCGATTAGCATGATGGAAGAAGCGACTCTGCTTGGAAACAGCCCGTTGTACGGGCGATTTACCGAGAAACTTGACCTCCGACCACTCGATTTCGCAGCCGCACAGGCGTTCCTTCCGGACGACTACTCGCCTGAAGAGCAGATTTTCACGTGGGGCATTTTCGGCGGTGTCCCGTACTATCTTGACGGTGTCAATCTTGATCAGGATCTCGGAGCTGTTCTCACTGAGGAAGTACTCTCTCAGAAGGGGTATCTCCACAATGAACCAGAGTACGTCCTCCGAACTGAACTCACAGACCCGAATCGGTACTTTGCGATCCTTACCACGATCGCTGCAGGGAAGACGACATCGAACGAGATTGCGCAAGCAGTGGGGATTGATGGAAAGCAGATTTCGACGTACACCCAGAAGTTAGAACGCCTCCGGCTCATCGAGCGTGAGGTTCCACTAACCGAAGAGAAAGCGGAATCACGCCGCGGACGCTATCGAATCCTTGATCCCCTGTTTCGCTTCTGGTTCCGCTTCGTCTACGGCAACGAAGACCGATACGAACGTTTGGGTGAAGACGCCTACGAGGCGGTTATCGAACCAGAACTCCCTGACTTCGTGAGCCAAGAATTCGAGAAGCTCTGTCAGGATGTGCTGCCGAATCTGTTTCCCGAGGAGACGTTCCTCGATATCGGCCGCTGGTGGTACAAAGAGCATGAGGTTGACGTCGTCGGATTTACCACAGATAGAACCATGGTCGCGGGGGAATGTAAGTTCACGAACGCACCCCTTGACTACAGTGCGCTCACCTCACTCGAAGACCATTCTGCGGAAATCCGCTGGACTCCAGATACTGGCGACACCAATATGGAATACGCATTGTTCACGCGTAGCGGCGTTACACAATCCGTACAAGAAGCGGTCTCCGAACGCGATGACGTACACGTGTTCGACCTACGCGACATCACACAACACGGCTGAGCGCGCCATTCACCAACAAGAAACGTTCTGGCTCTGTTGAAGTCTCATTCATCCGCCAGGACTCACCGTGAGACAAGCGTACCAGCGCAGATGACGCTCACGCTCGCAACAGAGTATCACCTCGCAGCGCGGCGACCGAAGACGAAGACAAGTAGCGCAACCAAGATCGCTCCGAAGGTGGTATTGAGCGTCGCAATTACTTGTCCCCATCCGAGCGGTTCGTACCCCCCCATCCCCAGCGTCGTGAATGTGAGTGTGCTGAAATAGAGTGATTCGAGGAAGAGAGACGGGTCTTGGGCGATCTGAGTATACGTGATTGGCACGCCATCAGCCGGTCGCAACCACTCGTTCAGCGGGTAAATGAGTGCAACGGCAAGGATAAATCCAAGACTCAGCGCGATAATCCGCCACGGGCTCTCTCCATAGAGGAGTGTCAGTCGGGCTGTTTTCGCACGAGCATACCGCATCCCAGCGATCGTTCGAATCTCAAGTGAGGCGAGTTTCGATAGAAGTGGCGATTGTGTGTTTTCGTCGTCGCGTGGCAGTCCTTCGAATAGCGCTATTTTATACGCGTTTGTCTGAATATCCTGTCTCCGGACAAAACATCGTGATTGTAACCGAGTCCGGGCTGCGGTGCTCGCCAGTTCCTCAAGCGTCTGACACACAGGTTTAGCTTTATTCACCAGCGTGTCATAGAATACGTCTCACGCCCTCTACCTGATGATTATACAGCCCGAAATTTACGATTAAGACCGTTGTCTCGCTATTCAACGATTTTATTCAAACTAAAAAGTATGAATCATACGTGTTGAGAACTATTGTATGACAGGCTCGGTGTGTGGTTGCAAGATGGCAAAGGAAGTTCCTGTGGGCGAGTTGGTGGGCAGCCACTGTGTCGGCATCCGTCCAGCGTGGCAAAGAATGGGTAAGAGTCGAGCAAAAAGCCTCGCGATTTTGACCCCGTAGCTTATATGTCTCCATATATAATAATTGATAATGGTAGAATCTGATCCTGACCCCGCCGAGTCGACGTTGTATGTGTGTCAAGAGTGTGGAGCTGGTGTTGAAAGCCCGGAACCTGAAGATGAGTGCCCTGACTGTGGTGGGCCAATGCGAAACACAACTGTCGCTCACGACTAACCCACGGGAAGCCTCAAGGCTTGACTCCAAGGAGGTTCACGGGGAGTTTTTTTTGCCGGCCCGTACGCCGGTGCATCGCCAAGCCCCTCGAGCCGCGCCTGTCGGTGATGATGCCGAACATCACACACGTGTGCAAATTCACAGTGAGAACAGCCAGCCGTCTCCTCGTCAAGCAGCGTCGGATGGAACACGCCGTCATCGAGTGCCGCCCGCACACGTTCTGAACATCGGAACGCTGGGCGAAGAAGGGATAATCGCCCGCGGAGTCTACTCACCTCAAGAGGCCTCTGGCGAGATGTACCGCTGGTTCGGGCGTTCGATTGCTCTGCAAAATTAGAACCATCATCCCCGACCCTCGTGTTTCTGAAGTCTCACCACCACGCCTGTGGAATTATATAAGAGGCTGCTGAATCTCTGGATATGGGAGGCCGACCCGACCCGCCTGCGTGGGTCCGCAGGCAACCCGGACTGACGGTACTCACGCTATTGAGCGGTGTCCTCGCGCTTATGATTTTTCTGCCGTATCTCCAGTTCGTCTTACTCGGTGGAGTTCTGGCATATGTTCTGTTTCCCCTCCAGCAACAGGCCGAGCGGTACGCTAGACCTACAGTTGCGGCGTTCGCAGTCGTCGTGGCTACGCTTCTTGTTATACTTATTCCACTTCTCTACCTCCTCACGGTTGCCGTCCAACAGTCACTCAGTGTTGTGAGCGCAATCAGGAGCGGACAACTTGATATCGCATCGATTGAAGAATTACTCGAAGGTTCGAGGTACTCTCTCAATCTCGTTGGTGCGTATGAGTCGAATCAGGAACGGATCGCGGCGGGGATTCAAGAGATCACCTCAGAGGCGATCGGGTTTGTCGGCGGTGTGCCAGGGTTGCTTATCGGACTGAGTATCACATTGTTCGTTCTCTTCGCCTTGTTGCGCGATGGGGAAGATCTGATAGAGTGGGTCCAGTGGGTCATACCGATCAACGAGGAGATTTTACAAGAACTCCGCGAAGGACTGGATGAACTTATGTGGGCCTCGGTCGTGGGAAATGTTCTTGTAGCAGCTATTCAGGCGGGACTGCTCGGCATCGGACTAGCACTCGCTGGCCTCCCGCTCGTGATTTTTCTCACTGTCGCCACGTTCGTACTGACACTGCTCCCGCTTGTCGGAGCGTTCGGAGTCTGGCTTCCGGCCGCAGTGTATCTCCTCGGAGTTGGGCGGCCGGTCGCCAGCGCGGCGATAGTGGCGTATGGTCTACTCGTCACTGTCTCAGATACGTACCTCCGGCCAGCGCTGATCGGTCGGAGCGGCGCACTCAATTCCACTGTGGTTGTTGTTGGTATCTTCGGTGGAATCGCCGTATTCGGGGCTGTCGGTCTGTTTATCGGCCCCGTTGTTATCGGCGGTGCAAAGCTCGTGTTTGATTGCTTTGCGCGGGAGCATACTGGAGAGTTGACCACTTGACATCCTCTCCGCCCTGAAGGGCGAAGATTCCCACGGCACCGCACCGCTGGGTTGGGATATTTATGCTTTGTAGCGGCCTCGAAAGACGGCTACTGGCTGTGCCAACCAGCCGTTACTCCTATGCCGACATGGGATTCAGAGATACGTTTACTGCCTGCATCCCGAAATCCACAACAGACTAGAGGGGTAGCGTGAGGGAGTAGTTCTCGACCTCGGGCGCAAGGGAGATGATCTGCTCTCGACGCCGGAGTTCTTCGCGACGCGTTTCGATTCTATGCTCAAGCTGTTCGAGACGCTCCTGTTGGCCCCGGATCGCGATGTCCATATCCGAGCCGGCGTCGGCTTTGCGCTCGTACTCCTCGATGAAGGACTCAATCCGTTCTCGTTCAGCCTGTGCGTATTCCTCGAGATTCTCCAGCTCCCGAGCGGTCTCCTCGTAACGCTTCTCCTGAAGATGGTTCTTGATCTCGTTAACTCGCACGCTCACATACCGATCGGCAGCCGCCCGTAAGCCGGATTGAGCGTCGAGAACCGTCCGAAGGTCGTCGATGTCGGGCTTTGCTGCTACGGAGTCGCCCTCGACGACACGCTCACCAAGCGCCTGCTGAGCGTCCTCCTGCGCAGCATCCACGAAGACGGGGATGGTCTCCTCTCGAATCACATCGCCAGTGCCGTCCTCGAACGCCACGCGATAGTTGTAGGTGATCCCCGGCGTGTCGACGAACGGAAGCAGTTTGAGTCCGACCTCTCCACGCTCGTCCTCCAACACGCGTGCCATAAGTCGTTGCAAAACGTCCGTATCGGGAGCGAGGTAGGTGATGTCCTCGTGATCCATCGCGAAGTCGCGATCAAACGTGAACGGGCCGAACGTCGCGTCTTGGCCGGGCGAATTGATCCCATCAGGCAACTCGGCTTGATAGAGGTTGGTGCCGCGGTTCTCGAATTCGCCTCCGAAGGCTTCGACTGCTCGTTCGAAGAACCCGCGAATGTCGCCCTCGCTTCCGTAGACGTCCTCTGACTCGTCGACGACCTCCTGAATCTGCCGGCGGCTCTCCGCGTCGAACGTACTCGTATCGACGAGGCTCCGCTCGTACCACTCCTCAAGCGTTCGCTGACGCTCCTCGATCATCTCCTCGAGTTCCTCTTTGGTCGCACTCGGCGGTTCGTCGTTCTCGATGGACTCCATGATGAGTGAGTCCACGTCGATGTCGTCGAGGATGCCGAGCACGTCCGCCGTGTTTCCGAGCTGGGAACGGATCTCCTCGACCTTGGTTTGAAGCATCTCGAATATCTCGCTCTCGCGGGTGTCGTCGAAGAGGAAGTTCCAGAGCTTGACCTCCTCCTCCTGTCCGTAGCGATGGATGCGTCCGATCCGCTGTTCGAGCCGGTTCGGATTCCACGGGAGTTCGTAGTTGGCCATGGTGTGGCAGCTGTGCTGGAGGTCGATCCCCTCACTCGCTGCATCGGTCGCGAACAGGAGTCGCGATTGACCACGATTGAACTCGTCTTCGATCCGCGTCCGTTCATCCTTGTCCACGTCGCCGTGAATCACGAGAATCTCGTCGGTCCACGGCTCATCCTGTACGTACTCGAGGAGGTAGTCGAGTGTGTCTCGGTACTCCGTGAACAACAGGAGCTTCTCGTCCGGTTGCTCCTCAAGTAGTTGGGAGATGAAGCGCCTGACCTTTTGAGCCTTGGAGTCGACCGGCAAATCCTCCGCCAGCGAGACGAGGTCGCGGAGCGTATCGATCTCCTCTTGGAGCTGTTCGTCGGTACTGGTGACGGTCAGGCCAGCGATCTCGTCTTCCGCGTGTTGCTTGTCGTCCTCATCTAGATCCTCGCCATCGAGGTAGGCTCATGCTTCGTCGGAGAGGCCCTCAGTTTCCGCCTCTTCGTCGAGGAGGTCGTCCAGCCGTCGACGGAGCGTCGCGTGAATCGCGCCGACGCTGCTCACCTTCCGTACCCACACCGACGGGATGCGGGCGCCGACTATGCGATGGCAACTGTCGCAGTACTCACCAAGACTGCGTTTATTACAGTGACACAACTCGTCGGTATCTCGACGATTATACCCTCGGGGTACGAGGCGTACGATGGACCGCTGCTCGGGCAGGTGATCGGAATGGCCGGGACGGTTCCTGAGGGATTCCTCGCTGGATTCGTCGTCTGGCGAGTCCCGCGACTTCGCGTGTGGCGCGGCGTTCCAGCCGGGCTCACGGCGATGGTCTTGATGTACCCCGCGAGCGCCCTACTCGACGTGGTGGTCGTATTGCCGCTTCAACAGTTGGCTGTCGGGTCCGCCGGGCCGCTGTCGGAGTTGCTCTGGCTGCCAATAGTGGCACCGATTTGGGTAGCGATTTCGGGTATACTGCGTTCACGACGACGTTCTGGCTCAGCTTGCTGGTTGAGGCGCTCAGGGGATACATCCACGAGTACGGTCGAACGGAGTCCACCGCGATCACAATAGCCCAACAGCTGGACGTTCAGGTAGTAGATTGACTCTTGACCTCGGGAGAACCCTGTGTCTATCATAGATTCTGGACCAACTGCTCAGTAGACTTGCCTATCGATCAGTAGTCGCTACCCCCCACGAGACTCTATCCCACAGCCGCTCGTACCCATGTAGGTCCCTGTCTTGATGACGTTTGAAACAAGGCCGATACTGAGGGCATCACCGGTATTCCAGTAAAGAAGAACGCGACAGAGATAGTGATGACCACCATGAGTGTCCGATATAGGAGCGTCTTGATGAGCGCCCGTGACATCCGCTGATGAGGTGACTGTGCCCCTATGTTTTGAATCCCCTGCTTCAGTCTCTTGTACAGACTCATCTAAGCCAAGTGGACCCACGAACAGAAATAGACGTTGTGCCTGCAAACCTCACTACTGGTATGTTCATTCCATATATCTAATACTCATTCGAGGCATGGCTGCGGGTTTGAGGCGGACAGGGACGCAAACGCGGTGTGGAACATCCGTTCTCGCGGCCTCAACGATGTAGGGGTGGGACATTCCGAATCAACGCCTGTGGGGACTGCACTCCCTGTGGACACCTCCGTGTCTGCAAAGCGCGTCGTGGAATCAGGAAGCCCTACCCTCAAGGAGCGAACCGCGTCAGCGGTGAGTGAGTAGGGTAGTTCACTGACGGTCTATCGTGCGTCTCTCGGACAAGTGCTGACACCAAGTACTGAGTAAACACCACAGGACTTGGTCGCTGCTGTAAACAGTGCGACGAGTGCGACAACGCCAAGCACTGGAGCAGCAATCATCGGGAGTCCTACCTGTCCAGCGAGGACAGCTAAAGAGAGACCACCTGCAAATGCTCCGAGGGCAGTACGTACGCTCTGATCTACTGAGCCGACGTTTGTTTCCATACACTATGCCACGAGGTCTGGCATCTTAAATTGTTCTGTTGGTTTGCAAACTTTCAACAATATTCAAGACGTACAGAACACACAAAAGGCCACTAAGCGACTTTCCCTCTAGGTACTGTTGTTCAAATACCGCACGATTACAACGGCTAGATTCACAGAAAGATGTAGACTTGTTCTACACCAACCGTGGGAATATCCCTACCCCTGTATGAACGAAATCCATGGCAGGCGAACAATTGGCTGGGACAGTACTGATGGGAGTCGCCCTTGTTGTGGTGGTGGCGTACCTGTTCTGGTTTTGGGGACACCCCGAGGTGTACATCCTTATTCTCCCAGCGATGGGGCTTGTCTCATGGATTATTCCGAAGTTCCCGGGGAGAGAGCTCTTCGGATATAAATTCGTTATTTATTCGACACTGGCAATCGGTGTACTCTCCTTCGGCGTGTGGGCCCACCACATGTTCTCCTCCGGCGTTGACCCCCGCATTCGGGCGAGTTTCATGGCGATTACCCTCGCGATTGCGATACCAACAGCCGTCAAGCTATTCAATTGGATTGCAACGATGTGGAATGGAAAGATTAGGCTGACTGCACCGATGTTGTTCTCAATCGGATTCGTAGCAAATCTGGTTATTGGCGGTATTACGTGGTGAAGGCTGGCTCGTCAAGTATATCACGACACGCCCATTATTGTGCACGTGGGACATCATACATTTGATGCAGATGGAGCAGCGGAGCTTGAGGATGCATCGAAACGGTATCGACGTATTTCAGAAGAGGAACTGTTGTGGGCGCTTGAGCCGTCATCAGAGACGACAGTCGCGGATCTAGGAAGTGGGACTGGGTTCTTCACCGATGTGATTGCGCCAGTGTCTGGCCATGTCTATGCCGTCGATATCCAGGAGGAGATGCATGAATTCTATCGAGAGAAGGGAGTCCCCGAGAATGTTGACCTCGTCCGCTCTGGGATTGAGGAGTTGCCATTCGAGACTGATGAGCTGAATGCGGCGTTGTCAACGATGACGTACCATGAGTTTGCGAGTGAAGCCGCTCTGGAAGAGCTAAGACGTGTGCTCGTATTGGACGGAAAGCTGGTTATATTCGACTGGGCAGCTGACGGACCAGGAAATGCCGGACCACCAGTTGATGAGCGATATAATATCGACGAGACAACTACGAAACTCAACGCCGCGGGATTCGACGTTTCTTTCCAGGCGATGCGTTCAGATACATTTCTTGTGATAGCCTCACCAGACTGAGACGACAGCGGTTCTCCCGTGTTACAGATTTTCGAATGCTTCGTCGACGAGCTCACCCGTGTCGGCGATGATATCTGCCATCTCTTCATTATCCGGCGCCATCCCAATTAGCCGGGCAATACGCATAATCGAGGTGTGGTATACGATCTGTGTACCCGGGTCTTCTTCCCATATGACGACGTTACAAGCCATGAGCGCTCCGAGTTTGTTATCAGTGGCTTCGAGCGCGCGGTCGGCAACTGATGGATTACAGGCACCAAGTACGTAGTACGGATCGCGGCCCGCGTCGATCTTCTCGTTGAGCATCTCAGAGGGTGAAAATTCGACCGGGACACCGAACCCGGTATCTGTAAATACACGACGGACGTGCTCAATCGCGTCTTCATGGCTCATGTTGAGTGTAGCACGGGCCTCGCCGATATCTTCTGGATCAATGTTTTCGGGGTTAATCGGAACTGACATCTATGTAGTATAGTGGATGTACAATACAAATCTCTTTCGAGAGAATTCGCCTCTAAGACGTATATCGGCCGTTTCAAAATATATTGGAGATCATGACTGCCACAGTATTGCGATTTTACAGAATAACCTTCATTGCCGTTGGCCCAATATATCCGTTAATGACCATCACATCAGTCAGTGAAGGACTAAGCACCGAATTACACACTCCCGAGTTACTAGATTGTATCTACGGCCTCAACGACCGAGACAAAGCCGTATTTCAATTAATACACCAAGCATCAGAACCGAACACCACCGAGGATATATCGACCCAACTTGGATGTAACCGGTCAACGGCACACAGATCTCTGTCGCGGCTCGTAGAGCGAGATATCGTGGTTCAACAGAGGGTGAAAGACAACAACGGCTATCATTATGAGTACGAACTCCGAGAGCCAGCCGAGATTGCACAGGATATGCAGACGCTGTTGAACGACTGGTATTCCGTCACAAGACAACTACTTCACCGATGTGAATACCCGACTGACGAAGATTCGATTCCTCAAGATTAGCCTTCTCACGCTTGTCGCTGTTCTGTAATTGACTATTCAGACTGGTATGGGACGATAGGGGCCCCAGGCAAACTGGTGGCAGTTCTACGTCTCCTTTGTCCGGGCGAGCTCCTTCATGGTTCACTGTATTGTATAATATACACAAGACTATTAACTGAGCGGTGCGTATGTGCTACTGATGGAAGCACAGTCAACCGGAGCAAGTACTGTTCGCTCACTTGAAAGCGGTGAGTTAACCACTATTGTCGGTGAGGAAGATGTCGCCCTCGTCGAGTTCTACACCGAATGGTGCGGGTCGTGTACACAGATGGAGCCAGTCCTTGCGGACCTATCACGCGAAACTGATGCGGCAGTCGTGAAAGTGGATATCGAAACGAATCTCGAGACCGCGATTGAGTTTGGTGCCCAAAGTACACCCACGTTCGTCCTGTTCGTCTCAGGGAACCCGGTGAAGCGACTTCGTGGTAGCCAACGCAAGGAGTCGCTCACGGACCTGATTAAACAGTATACTGCATAAGCAGACTCCCAACCATGGACCCAGAAGAACTCCGTGCGGATATTCCTGCGCTGCAGAAAGATACGTACCTGAACTTCGGCGCACATGGGCCGAGTCCACAGTATGTTGTCGATGCAGCCAATGAGTTCATACAAACGCACGAATACGACACGAACAGTCGGAGAGATCCATACGAGATTGCGTTTGAGACGTATGATCAAGTGCGCGAGCGAACTGCCGCGTTCATCGGTGCCCAACAGAGTGAGGTTGCGCTGACCGAGAGTACCTCTGCTGGAATCAACGCAATCGCAAACGCGATCGACTGGGAGCCGGGAGACACGGTCGTCCGGACTGATCTTGAACACCCAGCGGTGACCCTTCCATGGCAGCGGTTAGCTCAACAGGGTGTCGATGTCGAAGTAATCGAAACCGACCACGGACGGCTTGATGCCGATACGTTCACCGATGCAGTCAGTAATGCAAAGTTAGTCTGTTTTAGTGCAGTCACCTGGACTCATGGGACTCAATTACCGGTCACAGAACTCGTCGAGATTGCCCATGATGCTGGCACATTCGTCCTCGTTGATGCTGTACAAGTGCCAGGGCAGCTTCCGATGGATGTCAACGAATGGGGGGCTGATGCAGTCGCAGCTGCCGGTCACAAATGGCTCCTAGGGCTGTGGGGTGGTGGGGTACTGTATGTCGACCACCAAGCTGCAGAAAAACTGAAACCCTCAAGTATCGGTTACCGGGGCGTTGAAACACCAAGTTCAGACCCGTATGAATTCTCTCCGGGCGCTCGTCGGTTCGAAGTCGGGTCAGCCAATCCGGCTTCACATGTTGCGCTGGCCGAAGCAATTGATGTAATTGATGAGGTCGGCGTCCACCGCATTGCAGACCGGATTCAGCTGCTGTCCAAGCAGTTGGTTGATGGAGTGCCTGACGAACAGCTCCACAGCCCGACCGACCCAGAGTCTGGACTTGTGACAATCGAAGTTGAGGCCCCAGAACGGACAGTAAATCGGCTCAGTTCGAGGGGTATTGTTGTTCGGTCGTTACCCTCACCGAACGCAATCCGTGCATCAGTCCATGCGGTGAATACGTCTACCGAGATTGCGGATTTGATACACGAACTGGAGACGGAGTGGGACTGAGGATGTCCGTGTACCCGCGTTGAGATATTCTCGCTCTTTCTTGAACACAGGTATACACTTTCATATAGGATAGACACACTGGCAAAATGGTTAACTCCGGTAAATGTGAGCGAACAGGTGCAGACGCAGTTCGGGTAACGTCAGAGGAAGGTTGTGACACCGCACCGAGATGGCACTTGGACCATACTCCCCCCTGAGTGCGCTTCGAGACCTACAAATTCTGAAGATACGACCCTGCCGACACCAGTGGCCGATTGGTGACTGAGCCAGATCGGTAAGCAATGCATCCAGCTCTTGATTTGTGAAACCGACAGCATAGACGGTACGGCTCCAGAACGCCAACGATGGGAGAAATCAGAGATCTACTGCTTAGACGAGCAGCTGGATATCTGCATCGGCCATATCTTGGAGTGCGGTTGCTGCACCAACTCCGGTGGTCACACCATCATAGAAGTTCTCCTCATCGTAGTCCATGAGGTCGATGGTCATCTGGCAGGCTTGGAACTCCACACCCATATCGAGGCTCGTCTCGATGAGTTCCTCAATGGTTGCGGTGTCATTGTCGTCGATCTTCCGCTCCATCATTTTGGTGGTGACCCGGTCCATCCCCGGCAGCGCGGCAACCGCGTTCGGAACAGGCATGTTGGGATTCCCGACAGAGCTGAGCTTGAGGTTCTTCGAACGCTCTTCATGGAGGATATCTAGCCCCCAGAAGGTGTGGAAAACCGTCACCTCGTACCCGAAGGCGGCCGCAGTGCTGGCGAGAATGAGCGGGGGATACGCCATATCGAGCGTTCCCTTCGTGGCGATGATGCTCATCTTCTTTTGCCCTTCCTCATCGGTAGCGTCAGCGAGAGCGGTCTCGAGTTCGTCAACACGTGCGGCCAGCTCCGCACGCGATGGCACGTCGCCAGTCGGCGCGTCAGGGGTGTCCGTACTCATTATTACTCGGTCTTGCGCACGTAGTGTTTGTACACGCTGTCTCCTTCTTGCTGTTCGATGAGCTCGACGCCATCGGTACCATCCGCCCAGCCGTCAATATCGCTCATACTCCCCGAATCCGTCGCCAGGACCTCAAGTACCTCTCCCTGAGTGAGACCATCAATCGTTGATTTGGTCTTCACTACTGGCATCGGGCACGATTCACCTTTCACATCAAGCGTCTCCGCAATGTCGAATTCTACACTCATTGGTTATCTGCTCCGTTAGTCTGTATTGGAGCTACCACACAATATTGGCTTTGGGAGTAAAAGCATATCGATTATTGTGCACTACATGGACTTCTGTGCTAACGGAATAAGTAGTCTATACGCCTCATACAACCATCTAAAGCCACTTTATGAATTTGAGCAGTGGGTTGAGCAAGTGTAGTATTGTTTAATAGTTGAATTGCTATGCAAACGCTTTTCTGTATCCCACCGATAGAAATGACCGCACAAGATGAACGCAGACGACTTCCCGACTCCGGATGTCGAGGTCGAATCAGTCGACCCAGAATCGCTCAAAGACCGCATCGACGCCGGCGAGGACATCACGCTCCTCGACGCGCGTATGCAATCGGATTACGATGAGTGGCGGATTAGCGGCGACAACGTCACGTCAATCAACATCCCCTACTTCGAGTTCCTCGAGGACGACATCGACACCGAGGTGCTCGACCAGATACCGGATGACCGCGAGCTGACGGTGCTTTGTGCCAAGGGTGGTGCCAGCGAATACGTCGCGGGCACGCTCGTAGAACTCGGATACGATGTCGATCATCTCGAAGACGGCATGAATGGCTGGGCCAGTATCTACGAGGCCGTCGAGGTCGAACGATACGATGGGGAAGGGACCCTCATCCAGTACCAGCGCCCATCTTCGGGATGTCTCGGATATCTCCTATACGATGACGATGAAGCTGCCATCATCGACCCGTTGCGCGCCTTCACCGATCGCTACCTTGATGACGCTGATGAGCTCAATATCGACCTCAAGTATGCGTTCGACACGCACGTCCACGCTGACCACATCTCGGGTGTGCGCGACATTGACGACGAGGGCGTCGAGGGCGTCATCCCCGAGGCTGCCGTCGACCGCGGCGTCACGTACGCGAACGAACTGACGCAGGCCGTGGACGGCGACACGTTCCAGATTGGCGACGCGGCCATCGAGACGGTCGCCACACCTGGCCACACGACTGGGATGACGTCGTACCTCCTAGATGAGAGCTTGCTCGCGACGGGCGACGGGCTGTTCATCGAGAGCGTCGCCCGCCCTGACCTGGAAGAGGGTGACGACGGGGCGCCTGACGCCGCACGAATGCTCTACGAGTCGCTGCAGGAGCGCGTGCTGTCACTGCCCGACGACACGCTCATCGGTGGCGCACATTTCAGCGACGCCGCCGAGCCGGCCGACGACGGCACGTACACCGCGCCCATCGGCGAACTCGTCGGGGAGATGGATGCGCTCACGATGGACGAAGACGAATTCGTCAACCTCATCCTCTCGGACATGCCGCCGCGGCCGGCCAACTACGAGGACATCATCGCGACAAATCTCGACCAGAATGCTGTCGACGACGAGGAGGCATTCACTCTTGAGCTCGGGCCGAACAACTGCGCAGCCAGCCAGGACTCCCTCGCGGGTGACTAACGACGCCAATGGTCCCTGATCCAGTACTGCTCCAAGCAGCCGCCGACTTCTTCCCAAATGGGATTAGTCGCTACGCCGTCGGCGGCCTTCTCGTTGGACTTGGGACCGTTCTCATCTATGTTGGAACGGGAATTCCAGCCGGAGCGAGTACATTCTTAGAGTCGACGTTATCGTATGTATCCGATCAATCGCGGTTCCAACAGTATGTCGCCTCAAGAGACTGGCGAGTACTCTTCACTGCAGGCATCATCCTTGGAGCGCTCGCGTTTGCCGCGACGTTCCAGTCCGGTCTCATCACAAGCCCGCTGTATGAACCCGGAACGACCGGCCAGCTGTACGAGGTCGCTGGCGTCACACTCTGGACGACTGATATCCAGCCGTGGCGCCTCTTCCTTGGCGGCATCCTCGTGGGTATCGGTACCCGCGTTGGGAAGGGATGTACGTCAGGTCACGGCGTCTGCGGGGTTGGATCGGCATCGAAGACATCGTTAGTGGGTGTATTGACGTTCCTGACGGTAGCTATTGGTACTGCACAGGTCGTTGCAGCCCTAGGGGTGAGCCCATGAGTAACCGACATCCGCTGTTCAAGCCGCTGATTTTTGTTGGCGGCTTAGTGTTCGGATTCGGACTCGGGTTCAGCCATATGGCACGACCAGAGGTCGTGGTGAACTTCCTCCTGTTCGAGGACCTGGGACTCCCATTCGTGATGTTCGGAGCGGCAATCGTCTCCGGCATCGCGTTCGCCCTGCTGCCGCGCATCCGAGAAACCGCACCACTCACCGGAAACCGCTACGAGCGGCGCTTGAAGCCGTTTGACCGTAACGTGCTCATTGGTGGTGCAATCTTCGGCGTCGGGTGGGGACTCTCAGGAATCTGTCCCGGTGCCGCCTATGCTAGTCTCGGTGTTGGAAACATCACCATCCTCTGGGCACTAGCAGGGATGTTCCTCGGCGCGTATGCCCAAGGCTACTGGCGGAGTAGCCGTGCAGAACGGGACTCCACCGCAGTTAACGCGGATTAATTCCCGATCTAATGGATTTCGCTCTTATTTCCCTCTTCGTTGCTGCAGCACTCGCTAGCCTGTTCATGGCTTGGGTCATCGGTGCTGGATCAAGCGGTGCAACCCCGTTTGCACCTGCCGTTGGCGCGAATGCAATCTCAACGATGCGGGCGGCGTTTCTTGTTGGAATCTTCGGCTTTGCCGGAGCCGTTATTCAAGGGGGGAGTATCTCAGAGGCAGTTGGCAGTGGTCTCATCGGTGGAGTCAGTCTCCCCATAGCTGGTGTGATTCTTGTACTGGTGTTGGGAGCTGGACTGATGGCTATCGGAATCCTGACTGGATACCCGATTGCGACAGCATTCACTGTGACGGGCGCAGTGATTGGTGTCGGACTAGCCCTTGGGGGTACCCCCGTGTGGGTAAAGTATCAACAAATTGCTGCCGTCTGGGCTCTTACACCACTTGTCGGCGGAGGAGTCGCATTCGTTATTGCAAGTTTACTTCCCCGCGAAACGGTTCCAGAACGCTATAGCATCCCGATCCTCGTCGCTCTCGTTGGAGCTGTGCTCGTGAATATTCAGTTCAGCTTCCTTGGTGTCGGAGCTACACCGGGGACGATTAGCGGGGTTATACAGCGGAGATTAGCGATGGAGGGGCTTGGGTCAGTCGCTGGAATCACAGCGATTGTCTCACTCGTGATTGCGAGTCTTACCTGGTTAGATATCCGTCACGACAAATCCAGTGGCCTGCGACATGTCTTACTGAGTCTTGGAGCCCTCGTCGCATTCTCTGCCGGTGGCAGTCAGGTCGGGCTTGCTGTTGGGCCGCTGTTACCGTTGCTTGATGAGATTGGAATGGTGTCGACGTCTGTCGTCCTTGTCGGCGGGGGGCTCGGGATGCTTATCGGCTCATGGACGGGGGCACCTCGGATGATTAAATCGCTTGCACAAGATTACTCGTCGCTTGGGCCCCGTCGGTCGATATCTGCACTGGTGCCGTCGTTCCTCATCGCCCAACTTGCAGTCTTGTTGGGTGTCCCGGTATCGTTCAACGAGATCGTCGTCAGTGCCATTATCGGCAGTGGCGCAGCGGTTGGGGGTCGAGCAGCTATAGATGCACGAAAAATCCTCATGACAGTAGGTGCGTGGGCAGGGTCGTTCGCTCTGTCATTCACCCTCGCATATCTCGCTGGAATGGTCCTGCTGTGAACTCATCGCGTGCTCAAACGCAACCCTGTGTTTCACGACCCGAATCAATTCATCTAATTTTGCTCCAAGAAGGACTTGTGTTGAGAGTGTCGAGAGCAGACTGGACCTCTGATTGAATTGCTGCATAAAATCGCTCTCGACCCGCAGGAGTCCGGAGAGACAGAATCGCAGTTTCCGTTGTAACCTCGGAGATTGACAGTTGCCACTGACCATGCTGAGACTCCCATTTACTGAGGGTCGTTGTCGTCTCAGCTTCGACGGTACGCTTCCCTAGCTCCCAACTCTGCCGTGTTAGATTCGACAGCTCAAGAGGCACCACATCAGGAAGTTCCACGCCATCGATGCTGGCTTGTTGATTGTTATGAACTGCCATAACCAAACGCACGGAATTGCGTATGGAAAATGTATCTCTCCCATCGAGACGGGACACACAACGAATGATGTACGCAGGCTTTGACTTCGATAATCCAGCAATATATCATTGATAGGACAATTCATTATCCTCAGTTAATTAGATATTCACCGTTACCATCCTCTGGATTTTACCAGTGATTCCACAGAGGCAGTATCAGAACCCTTGGGGGATACTTTGCCTAAGAGAGTGACTGTGAGTTTGATATAACTTACTGCTTCCCACACCCGATAGTATTGTGTATATCTTCCAAAACTGTTATATCATGCAATCGGTTAGGCAGAGATGAGTAGCAAACCATGAACTACACAATACTACGAACGGTGGTGGCGAATGTTCGGACTTGAAAATGCCAGTGGCATTGACGGCGCTATGCTCGTCGTCGGAGCTGTATTGATAGAGGCAATCGTCCTGTATCTGGGCTATGGCCTACTCGAGCGCGTCTTTGGCAAGGCTATCATCAATGCCGTGAGTCGTCAAGAATGATTGAATTACTCGGAAGCCCGGCATGGCTGCTTGGCCTGTTTGTAGGCTTTGGCGTCCTCATTGGGCTGTTATTCGGCTTCTTCGGCATGGGCGGCTCATTCTTAGTGACTCCTGCGCTGATGGTGATGGGGTATAAGACCGATGTCGCCGTTGCATCCGGACTTGCATTCGTGTTTGCAACGTCTGTCATTGCAACACTCAAACACCGAGATCTCGGGCAGGTGGACTACAAGCTCGGCGTGCTCATGATTGCTGGAACCACTGCCGGTATTGAAGTAGGCAAAATCGGTCTCCATTTCCTCCAAGGGATGGGCCTCGCTGATACTGTTGTGAGCATCATCTACGTCGGGTTATTGGGCGGGATTGGTGCCTTCATCACCTATCAGGCGACCAAGGGGGATGGTAGTGGTGGCATCAGTCACGATGCCGACGCTGAAGCCGACGCAGAGGATATTCCAGATATCGCAAAGAAAATTCAGTCCTATCGAGTCCCCCCGATGATGAATCTTCGGGGCGACATTACCGTTTCTTTATGGATGATTCTCGGTGTTGCATTCGTAACCGGACTCCTTTCCGGATTCCTCGGTGTCGGAGGTGGCTTCATCCGGATGCCAGCCCTCTTTTACCTCATCGGGGTTCCCGTCCCAATTGCAGTCGGTACAGACCTGTTCGAGATTGTTTTCTCAGGCGGTATCGGGAGCTTCCTCTATGCAATGGACGGAGCAGTTAATCTCTCGATTGTTGTGCCGCTACTCGCAGGGAGTGCGCTAGGTGCGCGGCTTGGTGCAGGAGCAACGAGCCTTGTCAACGAAGACGAGATCAAGGTTTACTTTGGAGTGATGTTGCTCTTGGGAGCACTCGCCGTTGCCGTCCGAAAGATTGGGAACGTCATGGATATACCAGTCCTGCAGACCGTCTCGCTGGTTATGATCCTTGGTGCTGCCACACTAGTCGCCGGAGCCGTCGTTGTCAGTTCGATTCAGGCGCTTCGTTCAGAAGAAGCCCCGACGCCTACCGCGGCAGACTAATGATAAACCTCGCGGCAGCTATTTTTCACTGAGGCTTTGTGCGCGAATGTGTGCAGTCTGCGCACAAGTCTTTTATTCGTGTAAGACGTACTGTGCGGTGATACCAATGCCAGATTCAATGTCTGAACAACTCCGTCGAGACATGGAGTGTGAAGGACTCCTCGAGTGTTTCCACGGACTGAAAGAGCTTGATAAAGACTGCTTCCGGGCACTCGTCGGATCCGGCGAAGCACTAACCGTTGATGAAATCGCAGACGCTGTCGAACGGGAGCGTTCGACCGCCTATCGCGCAGTTCAGCGGCTGTTGCAAACGGGCTTCATTCAGAAGGACCAGATCAACTACGACCAAGGCGGATACTATCACGTCTACTCGCCGACGGACCCGTCAGAGATCGCAGACGACATGCAACGACTGCTCAACGACTGGTACGCGAAGATGGGACAGCTTATCCAGGAGTTTGAAACGAAGTATGAGCAGTCTGAAACGGCAGTCCCTGCCGCCGAGAGCTAATCGCTGTCTTTCAAGGCGCGCGGGCTCTTGCATCTCACTCTCGATTCAGAGATACCCGAGGAATCTGACTGACTCGGTTGAATGTGGGTAGTATTGTGTACTCTACACACAAGTCTTAATTTAGACCAGTGCATACTAACCAGTGATGGCGACAGAAACAAGTGCAGAGACAGGCGCATCGGCCGCGAATGAACCACTCCACATTAGTGGCAAGTCCGAACTTGACGAGGTTATCGCGGAACATGAAGTAGTCCTTACTGACTTCTACGCTGACTGGTGTGGGCCGTGTCAGATGCTCGAGCCGATTGTCAAGAAGTTAGCCGCCGACACGGGTGCTACCGTCGCGAAAGTTGATGTCGATGCAAACCAGCAGCTCGCTGCTGCTTACGGCGTTCGAGGGGTTCCCACCCTTGTCCTGTTTGCCGACGGTGAGCAGGTCGAGGAAATTGTCGGTCTCCAAGGCGAAGACCAACTCCGAACACTTATCGAAACCTACACCGATTGACATCCTCCCCGTCCTGAAGGGCGAGGATTCCCACGTTGGGATATTGTGGTTCACGACGTGACCTGTTCTTGAGGCGCGAATGCGCCAGTTTCGCGGTCCATGACCGCCGTCCCGAACTCGCTCTCACAGAATCGAATGAAGCTCTCGACATCACTCATATTGTGCTCGTGTTTTTGTCTTGATGTGTGATTTTTCGCCAGCTAGCGTCGGCTCACTCGTGGGGACTGCGGAGATTCTCTCGCCGGAGCTCGTCGCGTGCGCGCCATGTCCGCGGTCGGAGCGCAACGGCGAGTCCACAGGCGAACGCAGCGGCGACAGCCACGGTGACGACGGCACCAGACACCATACCGATAGCCGCGCTTTCCGGCCACGGCAGTGAGCTGAATGCGGTCACGCGAACGACCCACGCGCCGTTGAGGATGGCGAACAGCGGGAGATAAACCCGACGGAGACGGTGAGCGATGGCCTCTTCGGCCGATATCTTCAGCGTCGGCTGATGGTAGTCTTCAGCGAGTCGCTCCCGCCAGCCGTCGGTCGGCTCCCGCATCGGGTCCAAGCCGAGCGCCCAGACGTTTCGCTGGAGCGTTCGGACTCGCGAGCGCCACATGTCGTACGCGCGGTACCGGCGGGCCTCGATGACCAGAAACAGCCCGACGGCGAGGTTTCCGATGAGCAGCACGTAGTGCGGGTTCGACTCGTTGGTGAACGCCCACGTCAGAATCGCGGCCAACAGCAGAACGGTCCAGTTCGTCGTTCGGTCGAGCCGTTCACGCCACAGCTTCATGCGGTGGACTTCGCCGCGATAGAGGTGGGCCATCGCGCCCGAGGGACCCATCTCTTCCTCGAGCAGACCGCGACCGACACCGGGGTCGGGTGAGTCGGTTGGGTCGGTCGGGTCGCTCATTCTGGATCCGGGGGCGTCGGCTCCGTCGGCTCGGTCGCCTGCGTCTCGTACTTGTCGCGGAACTCGGCGATGAGCTGTCCCACCGTAGCGTACCAGTCGTTGAGCAGCCGCTGCATGTCGTCTGCAATCTCGTCCGGAGCGACGGGCGAGAACACGTCGTAGTAGCTGCCCGACTCGAAGCTCTCTCGGTTCTTCTCGACGATACCGGCATCGAGCAGCCGCTGGAGCGACCGGTAGGCGGTCGTCCGCTCGCGGTCGATCTCTTCCGCGAGTTCATCGACCGTGAGCGGGTCGTCGGACTCGACGAGCAGCCGGAAGACGCGCCGGTCCAAGTCGTTCAGCCCGTGGAAGCAGTCGAGCAGCGACTCACACTCTAGGTCCTGTTCCAGCATCGCGGCCATCGAGTCCGGCATTATCTGACCCCTCCGAGAGCGACGGCGAAAACGCTTGTGTGCGGCGTCATGCACCCACCTCCGTCGCGTCCGCTGCCCGCACGGCGTCGCGGAGCCACCCCTGCAGGTACGCGCCGGCGAACATCCCGGCGATGGCCCACAGAATCGGGAGATTGCCGACGCCGAGGCTCGCGTAGGCCGCGCCAGGACAGATACCCGACAGTCCCCAGCCGATCCCGAAGACACCGCCGCCGAGCAGGACGTTCGAATCGAACTCCTTCAGCCGACGGCCGTAAGGACGACCGGTGAGCGGGGCCGTTCCTCCGGATTTGACCGCGAGTGTCACGGTCGCGGCCGTCACGGTCGCCGCACCGCCCATAACGAGCAGGAGCCCGAAGTCCTCGAACTGGAGGAAATCGAGCACGACCTCCGGGCGGGCCATCCTGCTGACGGCAAGCCCGACACCGAAAACGAGCCCGCCGACGAACACCGCCGGCAGAAACAGCGGGTGCTGGTCGTGGTCGCTCACGGCGACACCCCCAGTGCTGCTACCAGTTGTGCGGTCCCGATTGCGACGGCGACGAACGTGGCGACGCCGACGAGCGAGGTGCGCGACCCGGAACCGATACCGCAGACCCCGTGTCCCGAGGTACACCCCTTCCCGAGCCGGGTGCCGACGCCGACGAGAAGCCCACCAGCGGCGAGTCGCCACGGCTGCACGTCCGTCGTCCACGGCCCGTCACCGAAGGTGAAGGCGTAGGCGGCCGCGCCGAGCACGATGGCGACGGAGAAGACGACACGCCAGTCCCGGGAGCCGCGATACTTTTGAAATCGCGGTCGGTCGGAGGCGTACGAGAGCGTGGATTCGAGGAACGTGCTCGCGCCGGCTGGGATGGCCGTCGTCAGGTAGATAATCGCCGTCCCGAGACCGATGAGGACGCCGCCGACCAGATACGGGAGCCAGCCGTTCGGAAACAGCATCTCACTCACCCGCCGCGCAGTTGTTCGGGCCGAGTTCCATCGTGAACGCGTCTGCGGCGCTTGGGGTCGTCTGTCCGAGGTTGGCCGCGATGATCTCCTCGTAGTTCGCGGGGCGTGGCGGCATGTTCGCGAGCACGCGGTCGACGAAGACCTCTTTATCCACGCTGAGCAGCGGAAGCCGGTCGACCACACTGCCGAGCGTGGCGAGGTGAGCACCGTCATCGCGGGCGGTCTCGGCATCGCCGAAGTGGGCCGGGCCGATCAGCGTGTCGTTGGGAAGCGTGAGCAGGCGGTCGTGGAGGGTGTCGTACAGCTGCTCGGCCGCGGCTCGGGCACCGTCGTCGCCGTCTTCGAGGTCGGGACGGGCGACGCTGTCGAGAAACAGGGTGTCGCCGGTGAGCGCGAGGTGGTCGTCGACGCGGTAGGTCGTCATCCCGGAGGTGTGGCCCGGCGTCGGACGCACGGCGATGGTCGCCGTCCCCACCGCGAGTGAGTCGCCACCCTCGACTGGACGCATCTCATCGCCATCAACGACGCCACGGGCCACAGCAGCAGCGGGGAGAATCATCTCGGCTCCGGTCGCGTCGGCGAGGTCACGCAGCCCGCTCACGTGGTCGGCGTGGATGTGCGTGTCGAGCACGTACTCGATGTTCACGCCGAGGTCGCGTGCGTCCGCGACGTAGCGGTCGGTGAACGCGCGCAGCGGGTCGACGACGGCGGCCTCGCCGTCGCTCACGACCATGTACGCGAGACAGCCCGAAGAGGGCCGGCGGTACTGGCGCACGAGCGACCCCGACGGCAGTTCGAGGTCGGTGTGCTCGTAGAGCCGCGCCCAGCCGCGCATCCCGTCTTCGAGGTGCGAGGTGTCATACCCCGCGTCGGCGAGTAGCTCCGCGACGAACTCGCTGGATTTCCCCTTCGCACAGACGACGACCACCGGCTCGTCGGTCGACACGTCAGCCACGAGGTCGGCCTCGAAGCCGTCGAGGAACTCGAAGTACGGGACGTTCACCGTCCGCACGGTCGGCCCGTCGATGTGCCACGTTTCATACTCTGATTCCGCCCGCGTATCGAGGAGAGTCACGGACTCACCGGCGTCGAGACGAGTCTTCAACTCGGCCGGCGTCGTCGGGTCGATTTCCGCGTCCGTCTCCGGAAACATCGGTTTGCTCATACTCCCATTCGTGGATTCGCCGTCAAAAGGATTGCGTTAGTATTGCACTCGTCTTGCAACTGAACGTTGGCCACCGCGTACCTGATATAGGAGCCAAAAAGACATTTCGGCGCAAATGCCGTCACACACTGGATACAAATCGAGTCACCAATACTCTCACGAGCAAGGTAGATTGCACGGTGGACGAAAGGCTCTTGTCGCACCGTACCTGATTGCAGTTCGATTGCAAACCATGACGGACACTCCGACGGAGACAGTCGACGTGAAAGGCGAAGCCTGCCCGATGCCGGTCGTCAAGACGAAACAGTCTATCGATGACCTCGACGCCGGGGAGGTACTCGAAGTACTCGCGACCGATTCGGGGAGCGTGAGCGACATCGACGGCTGGGCCGCGGGCACGCCCGGCGTCACGCTCGTCGACCAGACAGAGACCGAAGACGACGGCGAGACGGTGTACGTCCACCGGGTGCGCGTCGAATGAGCACCACGTCGAGCGAGGCGAGCGAGCGAATCGCACAACTGGAGGCCCGCATCGAGGAACTGGAAGCCGACGAGGGGACCGAAGGCGAGCGGTCGATGGTCATCGTCGCCACGCAGGGCACTCTCGACATGGCGTATCCACCACTGATTCTCGCCTCGACGGCCGCGGCCTTCGACTGGGACGTGACCGTCTTCCACACCTTCTGGGGATTGGATATCCTCCACGAGGACCACTCCAGTGACCTCCAGTTGAGCGCGGTGGGCAATCCGAGCATGCCGATGCCGAACGCCGTCGCCGCCCTCCCCGGGATGGACCGGCTCGCCACGGCGATGATGGAGCGGAAGATCGCCGACAACGACGTGGCGACCGTCGAGGAGCTGCTCGACACCTCACTCGAGATGGGCGTCGAACTCCAGGCGTGTCAGATGACCATCGACCTGATGGGCCACGACGAGGAGCGCTTCCACGATGGCGTCACCGTGGGCGTGGGCGCGGCGACGGCGCTGTCACGCATGGCCGACGCCGACGTACAGCTGCTCGTATGAACCGCGGGCTACTTCCGTCCGCGAGTGGAGGGGTGTGATATGGGCCACCACACGTTCGACGCCGAAAGAGCCGCCACCCTCGAAGACGCCGGCCGTCGCTACCGGTACGTCTCCCGCGAAGAGCTGCTCTGGGCGCTCGCGCTCGACGGGACCGAGACGGTCGCCGACCTCGGCAGCGGCACCGGCTTCTACACCGACGACGTGGCGGCCCGCGCCGGTCACGTCTACGGGGTCGACATCCAGCCGGCGATGCACGACTACTACCGGGAGAAGTCGCTGCCCGACAACGTTGAGCTGGTCGAATCGGACGTGGCGACGCTTCCGTTCGCAGACGACGCGCTCGATGCCGCCGTCTCGACGATGACCTACCACGAGTTCGCGAGTGACGACGCGCTCGCCGAACTCGCGCGGACGATTCGTCCGGGGGGACGGCTCGTTGTCGCCGACTGGTCCGCCGGCGGGGAGGGCGAGGCGGGGCCGCCGCTGACCGAGCGATACGACCTCGATACCGTCACACGTGCGCTCGCCGGGGCCGGCTTCGAGATGGAGTTGGCCACAGACCGGCCGGAGACACTGTTCGTCGCCGCAGTTCGGGACGAGTAAGCGTCAGTCGTCTGCGGGGGCCTGCGTACCGGCGTAGCCGACGTCGATTTTGCCGGCGTCAAGTTCGGCCTCGACTTCGCGGGCAGCCTGGACCATGTTCTCCATCTTCGCATAAGCGACCTCACGGGGGAGGAGCTTCAGCCCGCAGTCGGGGCTGACGGTGAGCCGCTGTGGCGGGACGACCTCGAAGCCCCTCTTGATGTTCTCCTTGATTTCGGCGACGGACTCCACCTCGGCGACGTGGGCGTCCACGACGCCGAGCGCGAGGTCTTTCGTGAACTCGTCGGCGGTGAACACGTCTAGCTGCTCGTAGTTGCCGTTCGCGAGTTCGAGGTCGTACTCGTCGACGGGGTACTCCAGCATCTCGGGGTAGATGCGCGAGTAGTCACCGTAACAGACGTGAAGCCCGATGCGAACGTCGTCCGGGATACCAGCGACGATGTGTTCGAGACACTCGCCGACGATGGCGTGGTCGTCGGGCGTGGTCGCGAGCGCCGGCTCGTCGATCTGGATGTAGCGTGCGCCGGCGTCGACGAGCCGCTCGATCTCCTCGTTCACGAGGTCGGCGAGGTCGTACGCGAGCTCCTCCTCGCTCTCGTAGGCCTCGTTGAACGCCCAGTTCGCGAGCGTGTACGGGCCGGTGATTGGGACCTTTACCGGGCGGTCGGTGACCCCAGTCGTGAACTCGAACTCGTCGACCAGCCACGGCTCGTCGTACTCGACCTCCTCTGCGACCGACGGCTTGTCGAAGTAGTTGTGTCCCCACACCTTGACCGGGCCGTTGAACTCGTATCCATCGATGCGGTGGGCGAAGAACTCGACCATCTCGTTGCGGCGCATCTCGCCGTCGACGACGGCGTCGAGACCGGCGCGCTCGTGCTCGTTGGTGATGAGCCGGCAGGCGTCGTCGTGGGCCTCGCCGAGGTGGGTCTCGTCGAAGTCGTACTCCTCGTCGTCAGTCAGCTCCTCGGCACGGTTCAGCCACTTCGGCTTCGGGTACGAGCCGACGACCGTGGTGAGGAGGAAGCTATCCGTCGGGTGGTTCGGCGGTCTAAACTGCGCTCGGTTGTCGCTCATTGTGTCACCTCTTCGAGGTCTGCGGCGTTTGCAAGCGTCTCCGCCTTCGCTTCGGCCTTGTTGACTGGCAGATAGAACAGTTCGGTGTTGCTCGTCAGGTAGACGGTATCGAACTCTTGGGCCGGAATCTGGGAATCGAACCACTCGAACCGCTCGCGCACGGTCTCGGGGTCCTCGACGAGCGTGTTCTGACCGTCGACGACGCCGAGCGCGACCGAGTCTTTCGTCCCGTACTCCTGGACGTTGTAGACGTTCTGTTCGTGGTTCGCGACGAGGTCGAAGCCGATGGCGTCAACGTCGGCGTCCATCAGGTGGGCGTACACCTTCTCGTCGAGGGCACCGTAGAAGGGGTGGACGACGACTTCGGCGTCAGTCGCCTCGGCCACGGCGTCGATTGCCTCGCTCGCGAGCGCGTCGAAACCGTCCTCGGGCGCGTCTTCCACGAGTGAGGGTTCGAGTAAGAACAGCGTCTCGTGGGCCGGAAACTCTGCCACCTCACCGGCGAGGAACTCCGCGACCGCGTTCAGAAACGCCGACCGGTCGGCGTAGTGTTCGTTCGTCGCGAGTTCGGCGAGCGTGTACGGTCCCGGGAGCACGGCCTGTAGGTCGTCGGTCTGCGTGGCGGCCGCCTCCAGTTCCTGTGCCACGTCGCCGCCGGGCGTGAGGTCGCCGGCGACCACCGGCTCGCGGTAGAAGTTGTTGTTGTCGTAGTAGCGGACGATACCGCGGGTCTCCACGCTGTCGTGGACCGTCAGCGGGTGGGCGAGCATGTCGTCCCACCGGCCCTGGCCCTCGGTGACGCGGTCGAGCCCGGCATCGATCTGTGTCTCGACGAGTTCCGTTCGCACGTCGTCGTAGGTCTCGGCCAACTCGCCCGTCTCGTCGCCGGCGATGAGGTCGGACTTCTGGTGGCCCTTCAGGTCCGAAAGCCGGTCTTTCGCCCAGTCGGGGAGGGGAAACAGCCCCGGCGTCGTCGCGACTAGTTCCGTCATTACGAACACGTAGACATACCGAGGCTTAATATTTCCGAAGCGTTCTAATGCTCTTCAGTAATTCTCAACACGGCGAGTCGCTCGAACGGGAACGACTCCTCGCGGGCCGTCTCGGCGGCGAGGCTGCGGTCGGCCGCATAGCCCGCTACCGCCTCGATGTCGGTCAGCGTCGAGACGAGGAGAAAGACCACGCCGTCCGAGGTGAGCACGCGGGCCACGTCGTCGAGGAACGACTCGATGACCTCACGGCCGGTCTCACCCCCCGTCAGGGCGCGTTCCATCCAGTCGTCGCGTTCGGCCGCCTCGTCGCGCGGGAGATACGGCGGATTGAATGTCACGGCGTCGAAGGTCTCGGCGTCGAACGGACGCGTGCAGTCGCCCCGAACCACGTCAAGCGGGATAGTCTCCTCGCGGGCGTTGTCGCGCGCCTGGCGGCAGGCGTGGGGATTCACGTCGCTCGCAACGACACTCGCCGCGGTTGCGCTGGCAATTCGCCCGGCGACGTAACCCGACCCCGTTCCCACATCGAGCACGCGGTCGGAGCCGTCGACGGACTCGACGGCCACGTCCGCGAGCAATTTCGAGTCCTCCGCGGGCTGGTACACCGCCGTCTCCATCCCGCGCTGGTCGGCGAGGTCACTCACCGGCGTCACCTGTCTCGTCGGGGGCGTCTCCGTCCGCCGACGCGTCCGTGTCGACAGCGCGCACGTCAAGCCCGTCGGTCTGTTCACGCTCCGAGAGCACGCGCTGTGGGAACGGAATCGCGACGTCGTGTGCCTCGAAGGCCTGTTTGACGGCCTCCATCACGGCGTTTTGGGCCGCCCACTTCTTCTGTATCGTCGGGTCGGAAATCCAAAATCGGAGGTTCAGGGTGACGGCGCTGTCGCCAAACTCCTTGACGACGACCTCCGGTTCGGGACCGTCCATCAACATCTCGATACCGTCCATCGCCTCGGTCGCGATCCGGCAGGCCTCGGGTACGTCGGTGTCGTAGTCGACCCCCACGTCCGCCTGGACGCGGAGTCGTTCGTTGCGCGACCGGTTCGTAATCGCCGAGTCGGTAATCTGGTCGTTTGGAATCATCACCATCTCGTCGTCGAACGTCTGGAGCCGCGTGTTGACGATGGAGATGTCGGTGACGAGACCCTCGTTGTCGTCGATTTCGACCCAATCTCCCATCTTGAAGGGACGCGCGAAGAGGAGGACGAAGCCGGCGAGTACAGCCCCGAGTGTCTGGCGGGCCGCCAGCCCGAGCACCACACCGAGCGCGCTCGCCGACAAGAGCAGGTTCTGTGCCGGAATCCCGTACAGCGTGAGCGAAAACAGGAACGCCGGGATGAACAGGAGAATCTGGACGAGATGGTGGAGCACTTCCCGTTGGTGTGACGTGATGGCGTTGCGGCTCTCGCCGACCCGGACAAATCGCTTCGCGACCCGCGTCGCAGTGTAGGTGATGCTCAACGCGACGAGGACGATGAACAGTCGAACCCCGGCGACCGGCGAGGGACTGATGCTATCGAGCGCGAGCCTGACCGCCGGCGTCCGCCGCCAGACCACGACGAGCACGCCGGCAGAACAGATGCTTAACAGCGTCGCAACGGCCACCTGTAGCCCCTCGGCACCGTCGTCGGTGAGCCGGCGCTTCAACAGCGGGCCGGCCCGATAGACGAGATACGTTCCCAGCAGGAAACCGACGAGCGCGAGGGCGCTGACGAGATACTGCATCGGACGCGTGGGCGCGAGCATATCTGCGAGGTTGAGCGCGAACGCCGACGGCTCTGGCGGCGTCCTCGGCGTCGGAGTTGCCGTCGACTGACCCGCCATCACCGACCGACCTCCCACGCGACTGCGGCGAGTTCGGCGAACTCGGCCGGGGTCACGTTGCCGGCTCGCTTCGAGAGCAGCGACTCCTCGGCGGCAGCGACGACGGCATCACCGTCTGCCAGCCCGGAGATGTGGGTCGTGTTTCGGACGGCGTTGCGCATCGTCTTCCGGCGCTGCGTAAAACAGGCCGTCACGAAATCCAGGAAGAACTCGTCGTCCGGCACCTCGTACTCGGGGTCGCGTGGCGTACACCGGACGAGCGCGCTCTCGACGCGAGGCTGTGGGTCGAACGCCTCCTTCGGGACGGTCTCGACCAGCTCCACGTCGGCGTAGTGGCCCGCAGTGACGGAGAGCCGGCCGTACTCGTCGGTCCCCGCGTCGGCGGCCATCCGCGCGGCGAACTCGTACTGAAACATCAAGACGAGCGGTCGCTTCTCGGGGAGCAGTCGGAAGGCGATTTCGGAGGAGACGCCGTAGGGGAGATTGGAGACGCAGGCCGAGAAGTCGGGCAGCGACACGTCGAGGGCGTCCCCCTCGACGACGGTCAGCCGGCCCTCGTCGACGGCGTCGGCGAACTCTCGCCGGAGAAAATCCGCGAGGTCGGGGTCACGCTCCACGACGGTGACGCGTTCGCCGGCGACGAGCAGGCGGTCGGTCAACGCGCCCGTACCGCCACCGATTTCGAGGAGGTGACTGGTGTCGGCGTCGGCGGGGAGATGCGTTGGAATCCGGTCGAGCACCCGGTCGTCGACGAGGAAGTGCTGGTCGAACTCCGGGTCGCCCCGCTTTGCCCGGCGGATGAGAGCGTCCGGGTCACGATACTCAGGGTCGGTCACTACCCGTGGTTTGCAGGCGGCGGAGAAAAGCCTTCACGAGTCGCCTCACTCGGCGGCGAAGATGCGGTACTTCAGGTCGTCCTCGCGAAGCTCTTCGAGGATGCGGTCGATGATGGTCTGTTTTGGGTCGTGAAGCCCGGAGACACGGTCGGACACCTCCTCGAACGACTCAAACGGCTCGCGCTTTCGCTCGTCGAGGATGTCGTTGCGGAGCTTCTTCCCGATTCCCGGGAACAGGTTCAGCTGGTGGAGCCGAATCGTGATGGGCTGTGCCTCGTTGTAGTAGTCGACGAACCGGCGTTCCTCTTCGTCGATGAGGTCCTCGATGGCGTACTCCAGTTCCGACTGGGCAGTCCCCGAGAGGTCGGCGTACTCGATCCGCCGGCTGCGCTTCACGTCCTCGCTCTGTTCGGCGGCCGGCGCGAGCGTGAGTGTGTTACCGACGAGCACGTGGGCCTCGTCCGTCAGCGTCAGCTCGTACAGCCGGAACGCGTCGGTGTCGAGTCCGTACGCGATCGGCGTCGCCTGTGATCGCGGGCGATTGTCCGAAGGGAGACCGTTCGGAAGCACGTCCAGCGTAATCACGTCGATGCGGTCGCCGGACGGTTTGCTGTCGGCGTTACTCATAGTGATTTGTATGGCAACAGTGTATTTAAAATCCGCCGGCCTCAGGCGTACTGCGAGACGACGTTGAGCACGTCGTCGAGTTCGTCGCCGGACAGCGAGTAGCGCTCCTGTGCGTAGATGGACCGCAGTTCCGCACGGTCCTCGGGAAGGAGGTCGGCGATTTTGTAGGCGGTCGCTTCAGACACCTTCTCCAACTCCAGTAGGTCTGCGACGAGCGCACGCGAATCCTCCGCCGAGAGATCACCGAACCGGTTGGCGTGTTCGATTGCACGCGCCAGCTCGTAGGGCATCTCGGGACTGTCCTCGCCGGACCGCTCCTCCTCGATGACTTCGAGTTCCTCCTTCACCTCGCTGGTGGTGAGATACTCCTCGTCGACGATCTCCTTGAAGATGGTCATCGGGTTACTCCTGCCGGCGGAGATGTGCCGGGTTCGAGATGAGCGTCTTCTCCTTGCCGCCGTCGGTGATGAGCACCTTGTACGCGCGGCCCTGCGACCCCTCGATTTCGCCGGTCTGACCGTCGAAGCGCGGGTGGAAGCGGCCCTTGTGGACCGACGGGTCGATCTTGAGATGGACCTTCTCGCCGGTCTCGTACTCCTCGACCGAGCGCTGTGGCGGGGAGGTGCCGCGGTCTCGAGGCTTGTTCTTGAGTTTGTTCCGCGTACCGTGGAGGGGTCCGTTGGAACTTGGCATTGTCGTACCCCACGGTAACTCGGTCAGCGTTATAAAACGTGCGTTCCGGCCCGGCCGCGCCGCTCACGGGCGAAGTGACCGAAAACCGCAGCGAACGAACCTACAGTCGACCCTGCGACTCGACTTCGAGCGACTCGACGCCCTCGACGGTCGAGAACGCCTCCTCGACGGCACCGCTGCCGCCGGCGTCGTCGGGAACGATGACGGTCGGCAAGAGCGCGACGAGACCAAAGGCGACGTCTTCGCGCTGGAAGCCGTTGATCTTTGCACCCTCCGGGAGCGACTGCTCGAGTCGGTCCTGGAGCGCATCGAGGTCAACGTCGGGGTTTTGCGGCATGACCTTCATCTTGACAGCGACCTGTCCCATCGTTACGGCCCCGTGAACCCGCAGTCCGGGCACTCGTACAGGTTGCTCTGTTTGCGACACGTCGCACAGCGGAAAATCTCACAGCCGCAGTCCGGGCAGTCGAACCGGGCGGCCGCTGTGCCGGAGATGTTGATTCCACAGGAGACGCACTTGCGTGCGCGCTTCTGCTCGGTTTCGCTCATACTCACGCGTCGGTGTGCGCGCGGTTTAACCTTTGTCAAAAGGGCCGATTATGAGCCGGGCAGGATGTCACCCAGTGTCGCGCCGATGGACATCGGGACGAACGCGACGGTCGTCGTCGCGACCGCGAGCAGCGGTGTCTCCCACTCGATTCGCCCCCATCCCGTCAGCCCCAGCGGCGCGACGAGGAATGTCACGCCACAGATACCGACCATCCGTCGCGGCACGATGCCGAGGAAGGGCCGGTGGACTCGCACGTCCTGAAAGTCGGCGACGTAGACGATACCGTAGACGATGGCGACGGCGACGGCAATCGTCGCAAGGAGCTGAAGCGGTCTGGTTGCGAGATAGCCCCCGACCTCGTTGGTTCCCCCCTCCACGAACATCGGAATTCCGAACACGAGCGAACCGATGGCCGCCTCGGAGAGGTCGGTCCGGTCGAAGCCCACGATGACGTTCCCTCGACCGCGAGACTGGAGTTCCGTCACTTGCTCCATCAGCTCGTCGACGTGTTCGCGGGTCTCCGCGTCGACTCTGTCGTGAAGCTCTTCCAGCTCGTCGATGATGTCGGCGTGGTCGGAATCCGAGTCGCTCATCTACTTAACCGGTTCGCCGTCCTCCCAGACGTAGAACCCTTCCCCGCGTTTCTTCCCGAGCTTTCCGGCACGGACCTTCCGTTTGAGCACCTGCGGCGGCTTGAACCGTTCGCCCAACTCCTCGCGGAGATACTCCAAAATGTCGAGCCGAACGTCGAGACCGACCACGTCAGTGAGTTCGAGCGGTCCCATCGGATGCCGGTACCCCAACTCCATCGCGGCGTCGATGTCGGCGGGGTCCGCGACGCCGGATTCGACCATCCGCATCGCCTCACAGCCGAGCGCGACGCCCAGCCGCGAGGAGGCGAACCCCGGCGTGTCGGTGACGGTGACGGCCTCCTTGCCGACGTCGGCGACGAACGACTCCGCCTGCTCACGGGCCCCCTCGCTCGTCCGCTCACCGAGGACGACCTCGACCAGCCCCATGATGTACGCGGGATTGAAAAAGTGGAGTCCGACTCCGCGACTCGGGTCGTCGAGACAGTCCATCACGCTCGTCACGGACAGCGAAGAGGTGTTCGTCCCGACGAGCGCGTCGTCGTCGAGCACCGGGTCGACCTCAGAGAGGACGGCGTGTTTCAGGTCGATGTCCTCGGGGACGGCCTCGACGGCCAACTCCGCGCCGGCGAGCGCATCGAGGTCGGTCGTTGTCGTGAGCCGGTCGAGCGCAGCGTCACGTTCGACCTTCGTGAGCTTCTCGCGCTCGACACTCCCGTCAAGGTTGCTCGCGACGTGGTCGCGTGCCTCTCCGAGCACGGACTCGTCCACATCTCGCAGTGTTACCTCGTGGCCGGCGACGGCACAGACGTGTGCGATGTCACGGCCCATCGTTCCGGCACCGAGTACAGCGACGTGCATACCGGCCCGTCACGGCGAGGGGTGAAAAGTCGTTCCGCCTACGTCGTCTGGATCTTGAACCCGTAGCGGGTGACGCCCTCCTGCGCGTAGATTTTTCGCTGAACGGTTTCGACCTCGTCGCCCACGGCCGCGTCGCCGACGACCATCGCCGGGCTGCTCGCCGTCTCGTCGTCGGGCGTGTCGAACGCGACGATGGCGACGCCGAAGGCTCCGGACTTGGATTGGAGCGCCTCGAACTCCGGCGGTGCACCGCCGGAGCCGATTTCGGTCTTCGCCTCAACGGTTCCCGTCCCGGCCAGCGCGACCGCCTCGAACTCGACGAGCGTACCACAGCCGCGACAGGCACCTTCCGGTGGGAAGGTGTAAGTTCCACAGTCGGGACACCGGCCGGCGACGAGGCGGTGTCGCTGCGGGAGCGAGCGGTGCCACGTCGGCACGGAGACGTACGCGCCGCCGCCGTCCGGCTCTTCTGCCGTAATCTCGCCGCGCAGTCGGAGGTAGGCGGCGTAGCTGACCGACTCGCCCGCGTCGAGCGAGATGGCGGTCGGGAGGTCGCCGTCGCGCTCGAAGACGAGCGCGTCGGCTCCTGCACCCGACCCCCACGAGGCCGCGAGGACGCGCGCCGCTCCCTCGTCGAAGGCCGTCGCCACGCCGAGTGGGACTGAGGCCGCGCCCGTATCACCGAGCGTGGAGACCGTCTCCGCGGCGTGAATCGTTTCGGTGTCGACGCCCATCGCGCCGGCCGCGCGGTAGGGCTGTTTGCCGTCTGGCATCTGGACGGCCGCCGCGTCGAGGTCGCCGGTCTCGACGCCGTCAACGGCCGCATCGAGCGGACGCGCGAAGGCGTTCCGGTCGTACGTGCCGGCGTCGATGCTATCGACGGCGTCGCTGCCGCGCTCGCGGAACCGCGTCCCGGGGTACGCCTCGGTGTGAGTCGCCGAATCGGCGACCACGACGGGCGCGTCCGGGCCGACGAGGAACGCAGCGGCGCCGGCACCGGCGGCGTGCTCGCGGGCGTCGTGCGGTTCGCCCTGTGGACAGTCGGATACGACGACGAGTCCGCAGTCCGGTTGGGCGGTGAGCGCCGAATCGAGCGCCTGCGTGCCGGCACGCGTGCTGCCGGTGAAGACACGCCGCGTGGCGTCAGTCGACACGCCGAGCAGAGAGCCGAGGCGTGCGGTCAAATCCTCCTCTTCGAGCGGTGGGGTCGTGCTCGCGAACGCGAGCCAGTCGACCGATTCGGAGTCGGAGCCACCGGCGTCGAGCGCGCGGGTCGCGGCCTCCCAGCCCATCGTCAGCGCGTCCTCGTCGGCGTCGGGGACGGCGGTCGTCTCGACGCCGGGCGCGTGGAAGGAGTCCCATGCGTCCTCGAACTCCTCGGCTGCAATGCGGTAGGCGGGCGCGTACGCGCCGACGGCGGTGAGACCGTAGCTCATTGTTCCACCTCCTGTTCCCGCTCGAAGACGTGGACGACGGCCGCACCGCCCGAACCGCCGACGTTGTGGGTGAGTCCGACCGCGGGGTCGTCGAGTTGGCGGTCGCCCGCCTGCCCGGAGAGCTGTTTGTACGCCTCGACCACCTGTCCGGCACCGGTCGCGCCGATGGGGTGGCCCTTCGACTTGAGTCCACCCGAGGTGTTGACCGGCATCTCACCGTCCATCTTGGTTGCGCCCGACTCGATGTACTCGCCGGCCTCGCCGCGCTCACAGAGCCCGATGTCCTCGTAGGCCATCAGCTCAGCGATGGCGAAGCAGTCGTGCACCTCGGCGAAATCGAGGTCGTCTACGGAGCGGTCGGCCATCTCGTAGGCCTCGTCCGCGGCCCGCTTCGAGGCCGGCACCCCGGAGTAGGTGTCGCGCTGGAACAGGCCGACGCGGTCGGAGGAGGCACCGACGCCGGCGACGCGGATCGGGTCGCCGGTGAACTCGTCGACCACGTCCTCGCTGACGATGAGCGCCGTCGCCGCGCCGTCGGTCGTCGGACAGCAGTGATAGAGCGTGAGCGGGTCCGCGACGGTCGGGGCGTTCATCGCGTCCTCCAGCGTGCACTCGAAGCCGAGCTGTGCGTGTGGGTTCTTCGCGCCGTTGGCGTGGTTCTTGACGGCGACGTGTGAGAGCTGTTCTTTCGTCGTGCCGTGCTCGCGCATGTGGGCGGAAGCCATCTGCGCGTACACGCCCGAGAAGGTCGTCCCGGAGAGCCGCTCCCACTCGGTTTCGCCGGAGACCCCGAGCCAGTAGCGCACGGCGTCGCCGGAGGCGTCGGTCATGATTTCAACGCCGCCGGCCAACACCACGTCTGCCATCCCCGACTTGACGGCCTGGACGGCCTGTCGGACGGCGTACCCCGAGGCGGCACACGCGTTCTCGACGCGCGTGGTCGGGACGCCATGGAGACCGACGTGTTCGGTGACTGCCGGTCCCGAGAGACCGAGCTGCCGGCCGCCGACGCCAAGCGTGCCGACGAACGCCTCGTCGATGCGGTCGGGGTCGATGCCCTCGGGAACGGAATCGAGGGTGCTCTCGTAGGCCGTCGCGAACAACGACCGGTACGATTCGTCCGGGAAGCTGCCGTAGTCCGACTGTCCTGCGCCGACGAGATACGCGTCGGTCACGGGTGGCTCACTCGCATACGGGTAGCCACTACGCCCGAGGTAAAATAATCGACTACTGAGGCGTTACTCGTGGGTGAAGTAGACGACCGTCTCGCGGTCGGTCTGTTCGTCGATGCGGACGAAGCCGATGCGCTCGAACTGGAGGAGGTCGCCTTCGTCGTACGATTCGATGCCTGGCTCCGCGAAGCAGGCCACGTCACCGTCCATCGTCCGCATCCGAACCGAGACGGAGCCGTCGGTCGGCACCCAGTGGACGACGGGCACGTCCTTCTCGCGCACGATATCGATGGACTCGTCGGTGTACACCAGCGTGTCGCCCTCGCGCCCGAACGGTCCGAAGCCCTTGAGCCAGACGCGTTCCCCGACTTCGGGCACGTCGTCGGGTTCGAGCATGACCGAATCCCCGACCGGGATGTCGCGCTCGCCTCTGTCCTCGTGGTCGGGGTGGACTGGCGGGTGCGCGGAGCCGGGACCGCCGGCGACCTCGAAGCGGACGCCCTCGCGGACGGCGAAGGCGCGGTCCGTCTCGTCGTCCACCAGTTCGCGGTTGTGCGCGTAGATGTTCGATATCGGGAGGTCCACGTCGGAGGTGGAGGTGCCGAGTTCCACCATCGCGTCGACGATGGCCTGCCCGCGAATCCCTCGCCGACGCAGCGACTTGATTGTCGGCACCCGGGGGTCGTCCCAGCCGTCGTACTCACCGGCCCCGATCTTCTCTTTCAGCGTCGAGGTGGAGAGTTTCACGTCGTAGGCGTCCACCTGGACGTGGCCCCAGTGGACCACCTCGGGGTACTCCCAGCCGAAGTAGTCGTAGACGAATCGCTGTTTCTTCGCCGAGTCCTGCAGGTCGATACCCCGGATGATGTGCGTGACGCCCGTCAGGTGGTCGTCGATTCCCGACTGGAAATCGAGCATGGGCCAACACCGGTAGTCGGCTGCTTCCTCACGCGGGTGTGGCGTATCTATCATCCGGAAGGCGACGAAGTCGCGCAGTGCGGGATTCTTGTGGTCGATATCGGTGCGCACGCGCAAGACGACGTCGCCCGAATCGTACTCGCCGTCGACCATCGCGTCGAACTCCTCGTGGACCGTCTCGGCGTCTTTCTCGCGGTGCGGACAGGCCTCGCCGCTGTTCTTCAGCTCGGAAAAGTCACCCTGCGGGCAGGTACAGGTGTATGCACCGCCGGCGTCGATGAGCTCGCGGGCGTGCTCGTAGTAGATATCGAGGCGGTCGCTGGCGCGGTACACCTCGCTCGGCTCGAAACCGAGATACTCGATATCCTCGAGGATGGCGTCGTAGGCATCGAGGTCCGGGCGCTTCGTCTCCGGGTCGGTGTCGTCAAAGCGGACGATGAACTCACCGTCGTAGCGCTCGGCGTAGGTACCGATGACGGCGGGCATCCGTGCGTGACCGATGTGCCACGGTCCGTTCGGGTTCGGCGCGGCGCGCATCTTCACGCCGTCGTCGGTGTTCGAGAGGTCCGGAAGGTCGTGTTCGTCTTCTTCCTCCTCGGCGTCGAGTTCTTCGACCGCCTCAGGGTCGAGTTCCTCGAGGCGGTCGCGCTTTGCCGACTCGTCCAGCCCGTTCACGCGTTCGATGACCGGCGCGATGACGCCCGGAATCCGGTCGCCGTGCTCGCGGAAGTCCGGGTTCTCACCCATCAGCGGACCCATGATGGCCCCGACCTGTGCGTCGCTACCGTGTTTGAGCGCGTTGAACAGCGCGGCCCGCTCGGCCTCGCGTTCGACTCGCTCGCGGAGGTCCTCGTCCATTATCGGTACCTGACCCGCGGGCGCGAAAAGGGCGTGGGTTCGCCGTCAGTACTCTCGGGTAATGAGGAAGTCCGCGATATCCTCGAGCAGCGACCGCGCCTCGTTGTCGGGGAGCCGCTGGAGTCGCTGTTTCCCGTTCTCGACGTGTTCCTCGGCGAGGTCGCTGGCGAACTGAATCGAGCCGGCGGATTCGAGTTCCGCGACGGCCTCGTCGATGGTCGCTTCGGTGACGGCTTCGGGGTCGTCGGTGTCGACCAGACTCTCGATATCGACGCCCTGCTCGCGGGCGTGGAGCGTGATGGCGGTCCGTTTGCCCTCGACGAGGTCGGAACCGCGCTGTTTACCCAACTTCTCCGACGGCGTCGTCAAGTCGAGCACGTCGTCGTGAATCTGGAACGCCCGTCCGATGTCGATGCCGTACTGGTGAAGCGCGTCGACGGTCTCGTCGTCCGCACCCAACAGGATGGCCGGAATCGCGGCCGCAGCAGCGTACAGAACGGCGGTCTTCAGCTCAACCATCTCCATGTACTCGTCGGTGGTCACGTCGCCGCGACCCTCGAACTCTACGTCGAACGCCTGCCCCTCACAGATTTCCGTGCAGGTGGTGGCGAGTTCGTCGAGCGCCCGAACCTGTCGGTCGGCCGGCGCGCCGGTCTCCAGCATGTACTCGAACGCCTTCGAGTAGAGCGTGTCCCCGGCGAGGATGGCCGTGCCAACGTCGTACTCGCGGTGGACCGACGGGACCCCGCGACGGAGGTCGTCGTCGTCCATGATGTCGTCGTGGATGAGCGTGAACGACTGGATGACCTCGATGGAGACGGCACCGCTCATCAGGTCGACCGGCTCGTCGGTGAGGTCCGGGAACGACCGGTACGGCTGCGTCTGTGGGTCGGTGTCGGTGAGCGCCTCCGCGACGAGCAACAGCAGTGTCGGTCGCAGGCGCTTCCCACCGGCGGTGAGAAGATACCGGGAGGCCTCGTACAGCCGCTCGGGTCGCGCCAGCGGTAGCTGTTCGTCAATCGCGTCGTTCACCTCCTCGCGACGGGCTTCGACAGCCGCGCGGACGCGCTCTTTGCAGCTCATTCGACCAGGTTGATGATGTTGCCGTTGCGCGTCACGTGGAGGTCACGCCCGAGCGTGTACCCCTTCTTCGCCGCGAGGTCCACGTACGGCGCGAAGCCCTTCATGTCTTGGTGGGCCGGGATGACGTTCTGCGGTTCGAGCGCGTCGAGCATCTGGTAGTGGCCCTCCTCGCGGAGGTGGCCCGAGACGTGGATGTCATCGTAGATGCGGGCACCCTGCATGCCGAGCAGCTTCTCGGACTGGTAGCGCTGCCCCTCGTTGGTCGGCTCCGGGATGACGCGTGCCGAAAACAGCACCTTGTCCCCCTCGTCGAGCTGGTACGGCGTCTCGCCGCGACCCATCCGGGTGAGCATTGCACGCGGCTCGCCCTGGTGGCCCGTCACGATTGGGAGGAAGTTCTCTTTCCCCTCGTTCATGATTCGTTTGAACGTCCGGTCGACGGACTTGCGGTGGCCGTACATCCCCACGTCGTCGGGGAAGTCGACGAAGCCGAGCCGCTCTGCCGTCCCGGAGTACTTCTCCATCGAGCGCCCGAGCAGGACCGGCTGTCGGCCCATGTCCTTCGCGAACTCGACGAGCGAGGAGACGCGCGCGATGTGTGAGGAGAACGTGGTGGCGACGATACCGCCGTCGTAGTCCTCGATGGACCCCATCACATCTTTCAGGTGACCGCGGGCGGTCGACTCCGAGGGCGTGCGGCCCTTGCGACCGGCGTTGGTACAGTCCTCGATGTACGCGAGCACGCCGTTGCCCTCGCGACCGATTTCGCGGAAGCGGTCCATATCGATCGGATCGCCGATAACCGGGGTGTGGTCCATCCGCTTGTCCAGCCCGTAGACGATAGCGCCCTCGGGGGTGTGGACGACCGGGTTGATGGCGTCGATGATGGAGTGAGTGACGTTGACGAACTCCAGTTGGACGTTGCCGGAGTCACCGATTTCGAGCATTTCGCCCGCCTCCATCTTCTGGAGGTCGTTGTCGACGCCGAACTTCTGTTCGCCCTCGATCTGCTGTTTCACCAGTTCGATGGTGTACGGGGAGGCGACGATGGGGGCGTCGTACCGGTGGGCGAGCTTCGAGATTGCCCCGATGTGATCGAGGTGGCCGTGCGTCGGCACGATGGCCTGCACGTCCCCCTCGAGGTCGCTCATCACGCGGTCGTCGGGAATCGCCCCCATGTCGATGAGGTCGAGGCTGTGCATTCGTTCCGTCTCTACGTTGTCGTGGATGAGGACCTTCGACAGGTTCAGTCCCATGTCGAAGATGACGATGTCGTCGCCAGCGCGGACGGCAGTCATCTGCCGGCCCACTTCCTCGTAGCCGCCGATTGTTGCGATGTCGATTTCCATAGGTTACGTCCGAGGGGCCGCCACGAGTGCGACCGGCGAGTACCCGCAACTGTCGTCCGATACGGCACGCGCGGGTGACAGCCGACCGGAACGGTGGCCCGAAAGCCAGCCGTCCACGGCTGTCGAAGCCGGTCGCCCGCTTGGTCCGGGGCGACCGCGTCTCGGTTACCTGTCACTCCCGTGGCCAGACGTAAAAGTGTCGTGGGTCGTCGGCCGTAATCAGGCGGCGACGCCGGCCGCGAGCAACCCGACTCCGAGCAGCGTCACGAAGAGACCGCCGATCAGTCGCCACCGCGCCGACGAGGCCTGTGCGTCGATGAGGTCGGACTCAGAGCGGTTCGAGACGATGAATCGCTCGGCGTCGCGGTGGCCGTCGTCCGCGCTCGCGACGATCTCGAAGTCGTTCGCCCCGAACGAGTGTGCCCCGACGCGGGTCGCCGTCCCGAGCACGTACACTTGGTCGCCCGCGGCGATGGTGTTTTGAGTGTAGCGTCTGTCGCCGACCTGCTGGCCGAAGTCGAGCGCCTTGATGAGCGCCTCTTGCGGGTCGCCGGGCGTCGAATCCATCGCGAGAAACGCCTGTATCGGGTCCGGCAACGGTTCGTCGACGCCGATTTCTTGCTCCCACCGACCGGCGGGGTCGAACTCCAGGTCTGCACCCTCCGGGCGGACGAGCACGCGGTCCGTTCCGTCGTCGAGATAAAACTCCGTCGCGTACGACCCCGACCCCTCACTGCGCCACGAGGAGTGTTTCCCCGACTCCTCCCACTCCTCGATTTCCCACGACGCCGCAACGACCTCGTCGTCGGTGAACGGGGCGGGAAACAGTCCGTCGTCGGTCGCCTCGCTTTGCCCCACAACCTCGGCCGGTCCGGGAGTGAGCTGGAGAATCTCTGTCGTCTCGGTCGACGCGATGAGGTTGCGCGTCGCGCGCGTCTTCCAGCCCGAGTAACAGAGGGAGCCGCCGATGCCGACACCGAGTACGCCAAGAGCCAGGAGGAGCGGATTCACCGCGGGTCACCGTCGTGCATATCAGGAGTGGTCGTGGCACTCAGTTGAATCTTGACACTCGCTTACCCGATACGCGTCCCCGGTCGCTCGCCAGCGAGGAACGGCCCGACGCCGTCGGCGTCGAAGATGTACGCCGGCGAGTCGAGCGCGAGCAGTTCCCGCACCTTCGCCGCCATCCCGCCGGTCACGTCCGTCGAGTCGCTCCCGCCGAGGACATGAGCCACGTCGTCGAACGCCTCGATAGTGGAAATCACATTCTCGTCGTCGTCGAGCACGCCCGGCACGGCAGAGCAGAGTCCGACGCGGTCGGCCCCCAGCGACTCGGCCAGCGAGACGACGATTTCATCGCCCGAAAGGATGGTCACGCCCTCGCCGGCGTGGACGACCACGTCGCCGTGAAGCACGGGCACGAAACCCGAACCGAGCATCGTCTCGACGCTCCCGGCTGGGAGCGTGAGGTCGCTGTCGGCGTCTCGTGCGGCCATCGAGAACGGGTGGACCGGGACGGCCGCCACGCCGGCGTCGGCGAGCGCCGCGACCACGGCGTCGTTGAGCGTACGCATTGCGTTCGTGATATCGCGGGCCGCCTGCGCGTCGCGGCTCCCGTTCGTCCGGGAGACGCCGTGTTCGCTGGCGTGGTGGTGGCCGAAGCTCCCGCCGCCGTGGACGACGACGAGCGGACCGTCGGCCCCGGCGATGTCGGCCGCGAGTCGGGCGAGTCGATTCGTTGCGACCGTCTCGGGAGCGTCCTTGTCGGTGATGACGCTCCCGCCGAGCTTGAGAATCGTCGGGCTACTCACGGCGAACGCCCTCCGTGTCGAGCTCGGCACGGAACGCCGTCTCGCAGGCGGTCGTGTACTCGAGGGCAGTCCGTGTGGCGTCGCTCTCATCGAGGGCGACGACACAGCCGCCGCCGCCGGCACCCGTCAGCTTCGCGCCAGTCGCCCCCGCGCCACGGGCGGCCCACACCATCGCGTCCAGCGACCGCGCGGAGACGCCGAGCGCGGAGAGCAGCCCGTGGTTGAAGTCCATCAGTTCGCCGAGTCTGGTCACGTCGTTCCCGCGGAGGGCGCGCTCGCCCTCGCGCACGAGGTCGCCGATGGACTCGACGGCGTCGGCGGCGAAGTCGTACCGCTCGCGGAGGTCACGCACCCCGGCGACGAGTTCGCCGGTGTTGCCGGCACCCCCGTCGTAGCCGACGACGAACGGAAGGTCCGGCGGGTCCGGTAGCCGCTTGCAGTCGTCGCCCTCGACGCGGACGACCCCACCCATCGCCGAGCAGAACGTGTCGGCCCGTGAGGCCTGTCCCTCCTGCACTTCGTGTTCCACCTGGTAGGCACGGTCCGCAAGTTCGGTCGGCGTGAGTTCCACGCCGAGTTCCCGCGTCGCGGCGTCGATACCGGCGACGGCGACGGCGGCCGACGACCCGAGCCCCGCACCGAGCGGGATGTCCGACTCGATGGTGACCGAGAAGCCGGCGTCGGGGGCGTCCGCGGCGTCGCGTGCCTGTGCGACCGCGCCGTCGACGTAGCCCGTCGCGGCCGCGACGAGGTCACCGGGGACGTTCACGTCGGCGTCGCCCGGGTCGTCGCCGTAGGTGACCGTGAACCCGTCCAGCGAGAGGTCCTCGGCCTCGACGCGGATGCGGTCGTCGTCGCGCTCCTCGACGGTGACCCGTGCCCGCCGCCCGACGGCACACGGCACCGCCGGCTCCCCGTAGACGACGGCGTGCTCCCCGAACAGATACACCTTGCCGGGAGCACTCGATGTTGTCATGTCTCGTCGTGACTCCGCGCTCGGGTTAAGTGTGTTCGATGCGCGCCTGGAACAGGACTAAGCCGCCGCCGCGACAACGACGACCGTGTCCGTCCTCGATGCCCGCCGGCACCTCGACCGCACCCTCTCGGAACTCGCCGCCGAGTACGGCAGCGTCGAGGTGGTCGGTGAACACCGCGAGGTCGAGCCAGACGTGTACGACCGCCTGCGTGAACGCGCGGCTGCCTTCGACGGCCCGGGTGGGGCGGGCGCGTGGGTCCGCGACCCCGACGGCCGCGTCCTCCTCGTCGACACCGACGAGGGGTGGGCCGAGCCGGCAGCCACCTGCCGTCCGGGACAGGAGTACGTCGAGTGTGCTGAGACCGCCGTCCGAGAGTACGGGCTGAACGTCTCACTCACCGGCTTGTCCCACATCCACGTCCGGTATCTCAGCGACTGGACCGACCGCGAGCCGGTTCCACAGCCGTTTGCCGTCTTCTCGGCGCGAGCGACGGGGACGCCGACGGATGGAGCGGCGTGGCACGCGACGCTCCCCGACGAGCTGCTGTACGCGTATCTGCGAGAGCTACCGCTGTCGGGCGCGAGAAAGTAGAAAATCGGCCTTACAGTTCGGTCTCGAAGTCTTCGAGGGCGTACGTCGGCTCCGCGCCGCGCTTGTCGAGCGTCTCGTTGGCGAGCAGCCAGTAGACGACAGACAGCGCCTTTCGACCCTTGTTGTTCGTCGGGACGACGAGGTCGACGTTCGAGGTCGTGTTGTTGGAGTCGCACATCGCGATGACCGGGATACCGACGGTGATGGCCTCCTTCACTGCCTGGGCGTCACCGATTGGGTCGGTCACCACGACGACGTCCGGCTCGATGTAGCCGTCGTAGTCGGGGTTGGTCAGGGTGCCGGGGATGAAGCGACCGGTGCGGGCGCGTGCGCCCACGGCCTCGGCGAACTTCTCGGCCGGGAAGCGACCGTACTGGCGCGAAGAGGCGACCAGAATCTGCTCCGGCTCGTAGTTCGAGAGGAACGACGCCGCGGTTCGGATGCGGCTGTCGGTCTGGGACACGTCGAGCACGTACAGCCCGTCCGTGCGGACCCGGTGGATGAACCGCTCCATCGACTTGGTCTTCTGCTGGGTCCCGATGTGGGCACCGGCAGCCAGGTAGTCCTCGACGGGGATGAGGAGGTCCGCCTCGTCGTCCGGCATGACGTCCTCGTCCAGCATCGGTGTCTCGTCGCTCGATTCGTCTGTGTCATCAGTCTCGGCGACCGGCTCCGGGTCCTCGGACGGAACGGCACCGGTCTCGCCGGTGGGCTCCTCCTCGACCTCGGATTCGGCCGCTTCGAGACCTTCGTCGTTGTCGCTCATGCGTTTGCCTCGATTCGGATTAGTTCGTTCAGCTTGGCGGTTCGCTCGCCGCCGACCGCGCCCGTCTTGATGAACGGGGCGTCGGTCGCGACGGCGAGGTGTGCAATCGTCGTGTCCTCCGTCTCTCCGCTCCGGTGGGAGACGACGGCGTCGTAACCGTTCTCTCTCGCGAGTTCGATCGCGTCGAACGCGTCAGAGAGCGTGCCAATCTGATTTGGCTTGATGAGAATCGAGTTGGCCGCACCGGTCTCGATCCCCGTCGCGAGACGCTCCGTGTTGGTGACGAACAGGTCATCGCCACAGACGAGCGTCTCGTCGGACACACGGCCGGTCAGTTCGGCAAAGCCTTCGTAGTCGTCCTCGTCCAGCGGATCCTCGATGTACGCGAGATCGTAGTCGCTCGCCAACTCGGCGACGTACTCGATCTGCTCGTCGGGCGTGCGCGTCGTGTCGGCGTAGACGTACTGCTCGCCGTCGAACAGTTCGCTCGCGGCCACGTCAAGTCCCATGCGAATCTCGAAGCCGACCTCGTCTTCCACGGACTCGATGGCGGCCGAGACGATGGCGAACGCCTCCTCGTCGGTGACCGACGGGGCCCACGCTCCCTCGTCCCCCTTCGCGGCGGGGATGTCACGCTCGGCGAGCAGGTCGGCGACCGCCCCGTGGACGGCCGCGTTCGCGAACACCGCATCCGTCACGCTCGGTGCGCCGACGGGCGCGGCGAGGAACTCCTGGATATCTGTCGCGTCGGCGGCGTGTTCACCGCCACCGACGACGTTACCAAGCGGCGTCGGGAAGCCGTCGCCACGGAACGCACCACCGAGGTGCTGGTACAGCGGCGCGCCGAGCATGTCGGCCCCCGCCTTCGCTGCGGCCATCGAGACGGCGACGGCGACGTTGGCTCCGATGCCGGAGAAGTCGTCCGTACCGTCCGCGCCGTGGAGCGTCCGGTCGACCGTCCGCTGGTCGCCGGCGTACACCTGTCCCTCGATGCGCGGGACGGCGCGTTCGCGAGCGTTCGCGATCGCCTCCTCGGGCGGGAGTTCGACGGCCTCGTACTCGCCGGTCGAGGCTCCGGAGGGAGCCGCCGCGCGGCCGAAGCCGCCGGACTCGGTCCGGACCTCGGCTTCGACCGTCGGATTTCCCCGCGAGTCGAGTATCTCTCGCAATCGCACCTCGGTGATGAGCGTCACGTCTCGTCACCTCGCCGTACGGTGAACGGAAGCACACCGGCGTCGTACTCCTCGGCCGCGATGAGGATCGGCTCGGTCTGGTTCGTGTCCACGAGCACGGGCGCACCGTAGCTTACCTGCAGGGCGCGTGCCCCGAGGAGTCGGGCCTTCTCGTATCGGTTGTCGGTTTTCATTGGTATGGGGCAACGATGTCGACGAGGTCCTTGTGCGAGACGAGCATGCGTCGACAACAGGCGCGGTCCACGCCAAGCTCGTCAAGCACCTGTTTGGGGTCCTCGTCGCCCTCGCGGGAGCGCTCTTTGAACTCCTCCCAGTGCTCACCGACGACCTTTCCGCACGTGAAACACCGAACTGGAACCATCATGTGTGAATCACCTAGCGGTAGGACTTCTGGTAGCGAGCCCGCGCACCGGGACCGCCCCACTTCTTCGATTCGGACTGTCGCACGTCGTTGACCAAGAGCGACCGGTCGAACGAGAGGTACGCGTCGCGGAGCTCGGCGTCGTTGTTGTGCTGGACCAGCCCGCGTGCGATGGCCGTCCGGGCGGCGTCTGCCTGCCCGGCGAAGCCACCGCCGCTGATTTCGACGTCGATGTCGATCTCCTCGCGGAGGTCTGCCTCCGCGATGCGGAACGGTTCGAGCATCTTCAGCCGGGACTGCTCCGGTTCGATCAACTCGACCGGCTGGCTGTTGATGCGTACCTTACCAGTGCCGTCGCTGACGGTCGCCCGGGCGACGGCGGTCTTCTTCTTGCCGGATGTGTTCGTTACCATGTGACGTTTGCACCAAGTTCCTCGGACACCTCGGCGAGCGAGGTGAATTTGATGTTCGACAGTCGGTCGAGCGACGTGCCCTCGAGCACCTCACCCTCCTCGTCGTGCGGATTCCCGACGTAGACGCGGACGTTCTCGAACGCCTCGCGCCCGTTCGTCGTCTTGTACGGGAGCATGCCGCGCACGGCTCGCTTGAAGATGCGGTCCGGGCGCTTCGGGTAGTAGGGACCGCTGTCGGAGCCGACCTCCACGCGCTTGCGGTACACGTCCATCGTGGCCTCCTCGTTGCCCGTGATGACGGCGCGTTCGGCGTTGACGATAGCCACGCGGTCACCGTCAAGGGCCTGCTGTGCGACGTTGGACGCGACGCGACCGACGATGCAGTCGCGGGCGTCGACGACGAGATCTGCATCGAACTCTGCTGTGTTCATCGAATCACCCGAACGTCGTTGCCGTCTGGGTTGTTCTCGAGCGCTTCCTCAAGTGTCTGGGTCTCACCAGCGGCCTCGATCTTCGTCTCGGCGGAACCGGAGAAGTCGACGGCGGCGACGGTAACGTCCTTGCGGAGCGCACCGGAGCCGAGCACCTTGCCCGGCACGAGTACCGTCTCGTCCTCGCGGGCGTACCGCTCGATACGACCGAGGTTGACCTCCGCGTGGGTGCGCCGGGGCTTCTCGAGCCGTTCGGCGAGGTCTGCCCACACGTCTCCACCGCCGTTGCGGGCGGTCGATTTGAGGTCGGCGATGAGACTATCAAGTCTCGGATTTGTCTTACTCATTCGGTATCACTCTCCATCTGGTAGGAAAATGGATGCAGGGAGCAGGATTTGAACCTGCGAACGTCTACACGACAGCGCCCTGAACGCTGCGCCTTTGGCCTGACTTGGCTATCCCTGCAGGCAGACGACCGTACCACACGCCCGTACGTAACCCCTTCGGTGTCGCCGTCGCTGACAGAGCCAGCGGGCGCGACCGGGGTGTGGGCGTGTGTGGTCATCTTACAGTTGGACTGCGGATTCCAGTTCGTCCGCGCGAGCGCGGAGGGTGCCGACCGCCTCGGTCACGAGGTCGTCGACGCTCATCGACCCGTCCGTCTCCACCTCGAAGACGAACGCGTTCGGCACGTCGTGGACCTCGATTTCCTCGCCGTCGTAGCGGTTCGTGAGGTCGTTGTCGAACGCCTCGGCGGGGATGAGTTCACCATCCTCCTCGATGACGCCGCGCACGACCTGTGGCTCCTCGTCCTCGAACTCGCCGCGGTCACCGACGACCTCCACGCGCTGGAGATGTCGGTAGCCGACGGCCACGCCGCCCTGGTGTTTGGCGTGGGACTTCCCGGTATCGAGGACGGCGTCGGCTTCAACTTCGAGCCGCTGGTCCTCCTTCAGTTCGATGATGGGGATGCCGTCGGTAGCGGGCTCGACGAGCCCGTCGCTCGACACGAGATCGCCCGAGTAGGCCGTGTCCGGCCCCTCGACGTCGATGGCGAGCGTGACGACATCGTCCTCGTCGAACTCGCCCGGGGGCGTGGTCAGCGGGACCATCCCGAGTCGGTGGGCGATCTGCTCGTCGAACATCACCGACGAGTTCTCGACGACCCGCACTTCGTCGATCGAGAGCGTCGGCACGTCCGCCACCATCGCACGGCGAATACCGTTGGCGAACGCCGGTTCGAGATTGCGCACGAGGAACCGCGCCTCGTCGTCGCCCCGCTCGATGAACTCTACGGCGTACTCCTCGCTCATCTCAGAACCCTGCGTTCTTCGGTGCGCGCGTTCCGTCGTGCGGAATCGGAGTTACGTCCTCGATGCGACCGATTTCGAGTCCTGCGCGTGCGAGCGCACGAATCGTCGCCTGCGCGCCGGGACCGGGAGACTTGTTGAGGTTCCCACCCGGACCGCGCACGCGGACGTGCAGGCCGGTGATGCCGGCCTCTTGGATGTCGTCGGCGACCGCCTCGGCCATCTGCATGGCCGCGTACGGCGACGCCTCGTCACGATTTTGTTTCACGACCGTTCCGCCGGAGGACTTCACGATGGTCTCCGCGCCGGTCACGTCCGTTACCGTGATAATCGTATTGTTGAACGAGGCGTACACGTGTGCGACGCCCCATTTCTCGTCACTCATTCTTGATCACCTCCTGCACGCTCGGGGTGCAGGTCGTCTGCGAGCGGACTCCGCTCCTCGTACTCGAGGTTGTCCGATGCGCCGGCTTCAATTTTCATCGACGGCGTGGTAACGCGTGCGCCGTCGAGCGTGATGTGGCCGTGGTTGATGAACTGGCGCGCCTGATTCGGCGTGTTGGCCAGTCCAGAGCGGTACACGAGCGTCTGGAGCCGTCGTTCGAGTACGTCCGTCAGATCGAGCGACAGCACGTCGTCGAGACTCTCGTTCTCGTCGAGAATGCTGTAGCGCTTGAGCCGAGCGAGGAACTCCGCGCCCGCCTCGGCGGCGACTTCGGCGTCGCCCTGCGCGTCCCCGAGCAGGTCACGCGCCTCCTGTCGGTAGCTACGGAGCTCGGACTGTGCCCGCCACAGCTCTTCTTTGTTCTTCAGCCCGTAGGTTTCGAGGGTGCGCGCCTCGTCGTCGATGCGCTCGCCCTGGTACGGGTGATTCGGCGTCTCGTAGAACTTCGTGTTTGAGCCAAGAGGCATTACTCTTCATCCCCCTCGGCGGCTTCCTCAGCCTGCTGCTCCTTGATGGCCTCGACGTTCACACCAATGGTTCCCTCGGTACGGCCGGTGGACTTGGTGCGCTGTCCGCGGACCTTCTGACCGCGCTTGTGTCGGACGCCACGATAGGAGTCGATCATCTTCATGCGGTTGATGTCGCGTCGACGCGTCATCTCGAGGTCGTTGCCGAACTCGTGGGTGGACTCGCCGGTGAAGTAGTGGTCCTGGTGGTTGACCATCCACTCTGGAATCTCGTCGGCGAGATTCTCGACGGTCTCGACGACGCGTTCGATGACGCTCTCGTCGAGGGAGCCGAAGACCGAGTCGCGGTCGACGTCTGCCTTCGCTGCGACAATGCGGGCCGTTCGCTGGCCGATTCCGTTCAACTCCATCAGCGACCGCTCGACGGTCTTCGTCCCGTCGAGGTCGGTCTGGCCGATGCGGACGAAGTACTGAATGTCCTCGTCTTCCTCGGCGTCTGTGTCTGGTTCTTCCGCGCTCATATCTATGATTATCGGGGTGGGTGAGCGTTGCGGCGGGGATTCGAACCCCGGGGGCATTACGCCACTGAGTTAGCAACCCAGCGCCTTGGGCCACTTGGCTACCGCAACACGCGGTCGTGTATCTTCGCCCGACGGATCGAGTCCGCCCGACTCGGGGCATCCGCCCCTACATCGAGTGCGTCTGTAGGAACTCGGCTTGCCTACTTAAGCATCACGAACCGAACGCCGGTGTGCCACGAGAGGCCACGGAGCGTGAAGGTTCAAATCCGAAGCCGGGACCACGGCCGATATGACCTGACGAGCCGCCCGGACCGGTCACGGCGGGAGCGCGGGCAACCGCGGCGGCAAAACCGTGTGACGCGCCGGTTCGGAACGCAGTTGCGTCGCCTGTTCGCTACGACAGACACTCCCGAGTCAATCGCGTGCCAGCGTCCCTCGGTCTTTGATCTCGAAGATGGTCTTCACGTTCCGGTACACGTCCTGTGGGTCGGTGTCTTCCTCCTCGTCGTAGAGGTCCGAGACGCGATAGAGGATGGCCGCGAGCTGCTCTGACTCGGAGCTATCTCCACGCACGTCCTCGGCGACTTCACGCAGGAGTTCGCGGTACTCGTCGGAGTGGCTCATCGGTTCGCGGTGCGCTGGCGGTGGACAATTCCCTGCATATCGGCCGTCTCGCGGACGAACTCGCGGAACGCCTCGCCCGTGTCGCTGTCGTCGTCCAGCACGACCGGCTGTCCCGTGTCGCCACCCTCGCGTACGTCGGGATCGAGGGGAAGTTCGCCGAGGAACGGCAGTTCGTTCTCGTCGGCGAATCGCTGACCGCCGCCGGAGCCGAAGATGTCGTGGACGTTCCCGCAGTCGGGACATTTGAACCCGGACATGTTCTCGACGATGCCGAGCACGGGAGTGTCGTGTTTGCCGAACATACGCAGGCCCTTGCGCGCGTCGTCGAGTGCGACCTCCTGTGGCGTCGTCACGATGACTGACCCCGAAATCGGGACCGACTGAAGCAGCGTGAGCTGCGTATCGCCCGTCCCCGGCGGAAGGTCGACGATCATGTAGTCGAGTCGCCCCCACTCCACGTCCTCGACGAGTTGCGTGATGAGCTTGTGGATCATCGGCCCTCGCCAGATGACGGGGTCCTCCTCGCCGACGAGGAAGGCCATGCTCATCAGCTTCATGCCGAACCGCTCTGGCGGCACGATGGTCTCGTCTGGCGTTGCCTGGGGACGCTCGTCGCTCTCGACCATCCGTGGGACGTTCGGCCCGTACACATCAGCGTCGAACAGCCCGACGCTCGCGCCCATATCGGCGAGCCCGGCCGCGAGGTTGACGGCCACCGTCGACTTTCCGACACCGCCCTTGCCGGACGAGACCGCGATGATGTTCTCCACGCCCGGAAGGACCTCCTCGTCGGGATCGATTCCGCGGTCGACGTTGGCTGCAAGTTCCACGTCGAGCCCTTCGGTCTCGAGCAGTTCCCGCACCTCGTTCGCGATATCGGTCTCGACGGGCGAGTAGGGTGCCCCGAGCGCGAGGTCGACGGTCACCGCGTCGCCGTCGAGTTCAATGCTGTTGACAAGTCCCAACGAGACGATATCGTCGCCCAGCGCTGGGTCCTCGACTCCACGCAGGATGTCACGGACCCGCTCCTCGTTCATACCCCGGGTAGCCGTCACCGGCGAATAAGAATTGTGTCACGCCCCCCGCCGGAGAGACAGCTTTTGCATCTGCCACACGAGACGGTAGACGATGAGTCTGTTTCCTCGACGCGGGACGGTCGCCGGACATCCGTACGTGCGCTACGGAACGGGGCCACCACTGCTCGTCGTCCCCGGCGTGAACGACCCGCTGTTTCCCGCCGGCGACCAGTTGTGGTTCGACGGCGTGCTGGCGGGCTACTGCTACCGGCAGGCGACGGCGTGTGTAGCCGCCGGCGCTCCGCGGACGGTCTATTACGTTTCGCGACCGGTCGAGAGCGAGGCCGCGACGGCATCGGCGATGGCTGACGGCTACCGGAGCGTACTGGACGAAATCGGCCCGGCCGACGTGCTCGGCGTCTCGATGGGAGGGTTTCTGACGCTCGCGCTCGCACGCCAAGACGACCGCGTTCGGTCGGTCACGCTGGCGCTGGCCGCGGCACGGCTCTCCAGACACGGCCGAGAGTCACTGAAAAAGTGGAGCGAGTGGGCGCACAGCGGGCAGTGGCGGAAGGTGTATCGCGCCGGTCTCAACACCGTCACCGACGGTTGGAGAAATCGGGTCGCCGCACCCGCAATTCGCGCTTTTACACGACTCCCCGACCACCCGACCGAGGCGTTTCGACGCTCACTTGCAATCGCAACCGGGTTCGACGCGACGGCGTGGCTGGGGGAGCTATCGGTACCGAGCCTCATCGTCGGGGGAACAGCCGACCCCTTCTTCACAGCGAGGCGGTTCGCGACCACCGCAGACGCGCTTGGGGGTCGATACGAACGACTCGACGGCTGGGGACACGACGTGTTGATAGACGGCGGCCGACGCGTCGACAAACCGGTGGCGCGGTTTCTCAACCGGAGCCAGGAGGCGTAAGCGCCACGGCTCACGCGTTTAGCTCACCGCGAGAATCAGTTGGAGCCCCAGAGAGCGCGAAGACCGGGACGTGCCGCAGTCTGTGTCCAGGAGAGCACCCACCACCAACGCTTTTGACCGATTCCAGTGACGTTCGACCATGGACCTCTCCGGCCGACCCAAGCGTGTGCTCGCGGGGCTTTCGATCTGTGCGCTGGGTGCCGGGCTCATCACCGTCCCCGTTCTCGATATGTACGAGGATATCACCGTCGGGGGCAAACCAATCTACTCCACGATGATCGAGAACTCGATCGGACTGCTCCTCGCGCTCCTGCTGGTCGCCGGCGGCTTCTGGGTCGCCTCCCGAGACTGGCAGTTCCGCTACGTCCGCCGGATGATCGTCTGGACGTGGGGGATCGCCGCCGGCTTCGGCTTCGTGTTCACGTGGATACTCGGCATCCAGGTCGGACTCCAGGGAGAGTACAAGCCGATCGTCATCGCGCTGGACGCGATTCTGCTGGGGAGCGTCGTCGCCTTCGGCGTCGGCATCTTCGACGTGCGCCGAGAGCAGGGGAAACAGCGTGCGGACAGAGAACAGAGCCGGACGGCGGCACTGTTCGAGAACACTGCAGACGACGTGGCAACACTCCGCGTCTCGCCAGAGCGGGTCGTCTCGCTCTCGACGAACGCCGTCTTCGATGATAACTTCGACGACGCGACGGTCGTCTTCGAGGAGGTGATTCAGGCGGCCGGGATGGAGTCACGCACCGCGTTCATCGAATACATCACCGCGGGCGAACCGTTCGAAGTCGAGGTGACCCTCGACGACCGCGGCGAACAGCGCGACTTCATCGCACAGGTGACGCCGTACGACGAGACCGGCGACAACACCGCAGAGCTGTTTCTCGTGTTGACGGACGTGACCGAGCAGAAACAGCTCGCCCGCGAGCGGGTCGCTCGCAGCCGTATCGAACAGCTCCACCAGTCGGCCTCGGAGATGGCGAACGCCCCCGACACGGACGAGGCGTTCGACCTCGCGGTGAGCGCCGCCGAACAGTCGCTCCACTTCGAGCGCGCCGTTCTCTACATCCACGGCGAGCCGGTGCGAACCCACGGAACAGACGGGTTGCTCGACCAGACTGCAGCCGATAAGCTCACGCTCGACAAGCAGCCGCTCGTCGCGCGCGACGGCGGGTCGTCGGTGACATGGCGAGGTGACGAGGAGATACTGACGATTCCAGTTGGCGGACAGGGGCTGTTGCAGGCGAGCAAGCGTGGGGAGAGCTTCGACGAGAGCCAGATCCGGGCCGGCGAGCTGTTGACGACGCATCTGCGCGAGACCCTGCGACGGCTCCAACGCGAACGGACTATTCGGGAGGAGCGTGAGCGCATGGAGTTTCTCAACCGCATTCTCCGTCACGACTTCCTCAACGGCATGAACGTCGTCCGGATGCAAGGCCAGTTCCTCGAGTCGAGCGTTACCGACGACCAGCGCGAGCGGGTCGAGACGATTATCGACCGCGTCGACTCGATGACCGACCTCATCAACACGATGCGCTCGTTCATGAAGGCCGTCATCGAGGGGAACGAACACGAACTGTTCGCGACGCCACTCGACGAAGAGCTGACCGACGCCGTCGAAGACGCCCGCGACGCCCACCCCGCAGCCGTCTTCGAAATCGACGGCGTCTTCCCCCCCGCCGAGGTGTTGGCCGACGACCTCATCTCCGAGCTGTTCCATAATCTGTTGACGAACGCCGTTGAGCACAACGACGCCGACGAGCCACTCGTCCGGGTCACCGCCGAGACGACGACAGACAGCGTGGTCGTCCGCATCGCCGACAACGGGCCGGGCATCCCCGAAGGAATGCGCTCGCGCGTGCTTGAGAAGGGAGAGAAGGGAGAGGAAAGCGAAGGAACCGGGCTCGGACTCTACCTGTGTGAGGAGATAATCAGTACGTACGGGGGGAGCTGCGCGTCAACGAGAGCGAGTTGGGTGGGGCAGAGTTCGAATTGGAACTGCCACGCGCCGACGGCGGAGAGTAGCCGCGATTACGGAGAACCGGGGAGAAAGCCCCGCCCTTCAGGGCGGGGATGAATCCGACAACTCCTACGCAATCCACCGTTCGATGTCACATCTGGATATTCCATACTTCGACAAAAAGTATCTCCGAGTTCACCGAATCTGTCGGTGAATAGGAGTAACGGCTGGTTGGCACAGCCATCGACGTTCTTGTTTGACAAGGAAACTGGCGCATTCTGCTCTATTGAAAATGCGGTACGGGAGCGGGATCATAGTGTTTTGGTGAGCTTCTTGAGGTTGTTGAGGGCGAACGAGAGGATGATCTCACGGAACTGTCGGTACCAGAATTGCGAACGCAGGGCGGAGTCCTGCGTTCGCTTGACCGTTGAGTAGGATGTTTCCGACATCCACCGCTGTGTATAGCCTTTTGCCCGGATCAGCGCGTTGTTTGCTGCTGCCTTCGGGGTCGATCCACGGTACTGAATGAGGTAGTCCACATCTAATGCTGCGATCTCGCATTCGGTGTGCCAATCTTGAAATCCGTTATCGGCAGCGACGGCCCGCAGGTCGTCCGCGTTCCGGCGGACGACCCGCGGGCCAGCCTTCGTATCGTGCTCATGCTTGATACAGCAGTGAACGTCCAACACCGCCAGCGACTCTGTATCGGTCAATGTCGTCGCCTTGACCGTCTTTACTGTCCGTCCTTTCCGCTGACAATAATACTGGGAAGCGTTAGATCGCTCGAAGAACGTGCTGTCGAGGGCAACGTGGCCGGATTGCGGGTGTTGCTGCGCTGAAACGCGCAGCAACGCCCGCCAGACATACATCGCATACCGATCAAACGAGTGGTAGAACGTGGTTGGATCAGGTGGAGCATCCGAGCTGATCCCGAGACGCTCACACACGTCCGGCATGAGACTGAGCCGATCTACGAGTTCGGCGTAGCTGTGGTCTTCTTCCTTCCGAATACAGTGTGCGACGATGTGGGTCTCGCGGGCAAGCCCGCCCGAGACGGGCTTGCCCGCTCGCTTCCCCAACGCTTGTTTAGCTACACGTAGTGCTGTCTCAACGAGGTCGAGCAAGGCGACTCCCATTACCGTCTTCTCGACCTCGTTTTCCTAAACTCATTACGGCGTGATCCCGTTGCTGTCTTCCATTTTCAATAGAGCAGCGCATTCGCGCCTCAAGAACAGGTCACGTCGTAAACCACAATATCCCAACGTGGGGATCCTCGCTCTTCAGGGAGGGGAGGATGTCAATCGTAGGTGTCCGGGTATGCGTCCGCCAGCAGGTCCGGCTGGCTCGTGAGCCGCTCGCGAACCGGGTCGATCACCTCCGAGATGGCCGCCGCCGCGCCGGGTTTTAAATCGGCGGGATGGAGCTCGCCGGAGACGTAGTCGGTCTCCAGTTCGTCGTACGTCTCGTAGACGAGGTTACCGCCGTACTCCTCGGGGCGTTCGACCGTGAGGACCTCACCGCGCTCGTCGAACACCGGGAAGACGAGGTATTCGAGGTATTCGAGAACGCCGTTGTCCTCGACTTCGCCTTGCGGGCAGTATGCTCCCTGTATCTTCTCGTCGACCTGATCGGGGGAGTCGGTGAGATTCACCTTCGAGGTGGCGTCGGAGGCGGACATCTTCCCGCCGGTCAACCCCGAGAGTAGCGGTGCGAACACGCAGGCCGGCTTCTCGTCGTCGTCGAACAGCTCACGGGAGAGCATGTAGATACCCCGCTGGTCGATACCGCCGTAGGCGATGTCGGCATCGAGCGCCAGCACGTCGAGACTCTGCATCAGCGTGTAAACCAAGCCGCCGAGTTTGGGGTTGTCGGACTGGCGGACGACCTCGCTGCCTGCCCGTTTCGCCCGCGAGATAGTGGTGTCGGCGATGAGCCGGTAGAGTTCGAGCGTGTACGGCTCCTCAAGCTGGTAGTCGGTGCCGCGGACGAACTCCACGTCGTCCGGGTCGCCGCCGGCCGCCTCGATCATCCCGCGGATGGCCTCCTCGTAGTAGGTCGACCGAGCCTCCAGTAGCTCGAAGGGCGACTTCTCGTCGTCGAGGTGGGCGTGGAGGTCGGCGACGAGGACGGTCACCTCGAGTCCGGCGGCGACGAAGTCTGCGAGCTTGCGCATCGTCGTGAAGTGGCCGATGTGCATCTCGCCGGTCGGGGCGTAGCCGATGTACGCGTGGGGGTCCTCGCGCTCCTCGAGCAGCGTCTCGATCTCCTCTTCGGTGACGGTCTCTTCGGTGTACCGCGTAATCAGGTCCGTGCGGTCGCGGGCGTTCATGCTCGCAGTTTCGGGGTGAAGTGGATAAAACGTCTGTTGTCGCGTGCGACGCCCGAACCGGAAGGGGTAACTCGGTGCCACTGCATCCGGGAGTATGGAGATGCGTACGGAGCGGCGGGGACGCGTTCGGGGGCAGAACTGATGGTCGGTCCCATCAGCTCCGAAGAGCGCGACTCCTTCGCGTTCCGCGTGAAGGCGGGACTGACGGCGATTGTCGCGCTCTCTGCGGGACTCATCGCGGTACAGGCGGAAGCGTCGCCGGTTGCGGTCGTCGTCGCCACCCTCGCCGGTGTGGTCGTCGGCGCGCCGCTCATCTGGCTCGCGATTCCCGGCTCCGGCGGGAGACAACGGCGCGACCCCCCAAACCGGGAGTTCCGGAAGTAGCCGCCGACAAGCGGTCCCTTGATTAGCGCTCACACACGAACAGCGGTATGACTCGCGCAGCAGTCGTCGGGGCCGGCATGACCAAGTTCGGCGTCCACGACACACCACTACAAGAACTGTTCGGCGAGGCAGCCTTCGGCGCGCTCGACGACGCGGGCGTGACGACCGACGACCTCGACGCGCTCTACTTCGGGAACGCGATGAGCGGGCAGGCCGAAAACGAGACGCATCTCGGCCCGCGCGTCGCCAGCCACATCGGTGCGGCCGGTCTCGAAGTCCAGCGGTTCGAGGACGCCTGTGCCACCTCGGCCAACGCGTTCAAAAACGCCGTGCAGGCGGTCGATGCCGGCGTCCACGATATCGTCCTCGTCGGCGGCGTCGAGCGGTGTACCCCTGAGACGGGCAAGGACACCCCGGCGATGACGCGCATCTTCGCGTCCGCCTCCCACCGCCAGTACGAGCAGCCGACCGGACTGACGTTCCCGAGCGTCTTCGCCCTCCTGACGAAACGCCACATGCACGAGCACGGGACGACCGAAGAGGACCTCGCCGCGGTCGCCGTGAAGAACCACGCGAACGGGCGGCTGAATCCGCGCGCGCACTTCGGGAAGGAGACGACCGTCGACGAGGTGCTCGAGGGACCGGTCGTCGCCGACCCGTTCCGGCTGATGGACTGTTGTCCCTTCTCCGACGGCGCGAGCGCTGTGGTCGTCGTGAGTGACGACCTCGCCGACTCCTTCGACGCGCCCGTTGACGTGACCGGCGTCGGCCACGCGACAGACGTGGTCCCGATTGCCGACAAGGCTGACCTGTCCGCGACACAGGCCGCCCGCGACGCCGCGAGTGAGGCGTACGCGCAGGCCGACATCGCGGCCGACGACGCCGACTTCGCGGAGGTACACGACTGCTTCACCGGCGCTGAGATTCTCGCCAGCGAGGCTATCGGCTTCGCCCCCGACGGCGAGGGCGGGACCTACGCGACCGAGGGCCGCACCGCGCTGGACGGCGACCGACCGATCAATCCGTCCGGCGGGCTGAAGGCGAAGGGCCACCCCATCGGTGCGACCGGGACGGCCCAAATCGTCGAGTTGACCGAGCAGATTCGCGGTACGGTCGGGGAGCGTCAGATCCCCGACGCGAACGTCGGCGTCGCGCACAACCTCGGCGGGGACGCTGCCACGACCGTCGTCAGCGTCCTGGAGGGTCGTGCATGAGCCTGACGTACGACGAGTGGGCGGCGGCGGTCCGCGACGGCGAACTGCTCGGACTCGCCTGCGAGGAGTGCGGCCACACGAACGGCGTGCCGACGGGCGCGTGTCCCCACTGCGGGAACCGCGAACTGACCCGCGTGTCGCTTCCGACCGAGGGAGTCGTCCACTCGGAGACGACAATTCAGGTGCCGCCCGAAGGGTTCGAGGAGCGCGGCTACCAGGTCACGGTCGTCGAACTCGGCGACGCGAAGGTGATGGTACGCATCGACGGGGACAGCGAGCGCGTCGCTATCGGTGACGAGGTCGTGCTGTCGGGCGTGATAACCGAAGACGACGACCACCCCGCGCCGCTGTTCGCGTCGGCTTAGGCGAACTGTTCTGCGAGGTAGACGACGATAGGGGCGTTCTCCTCTTCGACGAAGCGGGCGCGCTCCTCGCCGTCGAGTTCGACGACGACCGTCGGAATCAGCTCGATACCGTACTCCTCCACCAGCTCGCCCGACTTCGAGCCGTCGTCGTTCTTCTCGACGGGGTGATGGTGAATCTGCTCGTCGGGGATGCCGGCGGCCTCGAGCGCGGCACCGAAGTCCGGGAGCTGCGACCGGCAGTCCTTACACCAGTCGCCGCCCCAGACGTGGATGGTCGGGTCGTCCAACTGCGCGAATGTCTCGACGGCGCTTTCATACGAGGCCGCGTCCCACGTCGGGTTCGGCCGCATAGTCTCGAGTTGCATACCGGAGGGAGGGTCCGGGGCGATTTATCAGTTGTCGTGTCGGGGGAGACACCCGCCGTCGTGGACAGAGCCGACGCCACGAATTAACCGTCTGGCACTCCAATCTGGGGACATGCAGGCATTATCGCCGGAACTGCGGGCGTACGCCGAGCGCGTCGAGGAGGTCGCGACGGCGTTCGAAGCCGACGCGTACACGTGGCAGGGGGAGATTCCCTGGGAGAACCTCCGGTTGCTCGCCGACGAGGGGCTGTACTGTCCCTCCATCGACGAGGCGTACGGCGGCGAGGGGATGTCCGACCTCGCGTCGGTGGTGTTGACCGAGGCAGTGAGCCGCGCCTGCCCGGACACCGGCTGGTTTGTGTACACCCAGTCGATGGTCGGTCCCCGCGCCATCGACCTGTTCGGGAGCGAGTCGGTGAAGGAGGCGTACCTGCCGGGCGTGACCGCCGGCGAGGACCACATCTCCATCGCCATCTCCGAACCCGACGCCGGCTCCGACGTGGGGAACATGACGACGACCGTCGAGGAGGAAGACGGCCGGCTCGTCTGTAACGGCGAGAAGATGTGGGTCGGCGGCGTCCCCTTCTCGGACGTGGCCGTCACGTGGGTCGGGTTCCCGGAGGGTCTCGGCTCGGTCGTGCTCCCGCTTGACGACCCCGGCATCGAGGTTGTCGAGGAGTACCGGAACATGGCTGGGTACAGCCAGACGCAGTTCAGCATCGACGACGTGGAGATACCGACAGACCACGTCCTCACCCGAGGGGAGGACGGCTTCAAACAGCAGTTGGTGTCGCTGAACTGGGAGCGACTCGGCAGTTCGACGCTCGCTATCGGGTGGGCCGCGGCCGCACTGGAGCGGGCGCTCGCGTACGCGGACGAGCGCGAGCAGTTCGGCCAGTCGCTCGACGAGTTTCAGGGCATCGAGTGGAAGCTCGCCGAGATGTATCGTGAGTTGGAGACGGCCGCCGGCGTCGTCTACAACACGGCCGCGAGCGCAGATGGCCACGAGAGTGCACCCTCGCGGCTCAAGACCTCGGTCGCGAAGCTCCACGCCTCACAGGTCGCCGAGGAAGTCATCAGCGAGGCGGTCCAAATCGTCGGCGCGCGCGCCTACCAGCAGGGCCACCCGCTGGAGTATCTCTACCGGCTGGCGCGGGGTCGCCGCATCGCGGCCGGCACCGACGAGATGCAGCTGAACACCATCGCGAGGGCGTTGAAAGGAGACGGCGTGCCGAAGGTCTCTGAGCGTTAGCGGTCGAAGTCAGGCTCGCGGCCCTCGTTGAACGCCGTGACCGCCTCGGCGTGTTCCGGGTCGGTGACACACTCCCACTGGTACTCGCTCGCGAGCTGACAGTACTCCTCGAAGGAACGGGTCGGATCCACGAGGTCGTTCGTCCGACGGACGGCCGTCGCCGGCTTGTTGGCGATTTCGCGCGCGAGGCCGGTCGCCGCGTCGAGCGGGTCGGGGCTGGATTCGACGGCGAGGCCGATATCGACGGCCGCCTCGGGGGTGATATCGCGGCCGGTGAGGAGATACTCGCGGGCTTTCGCTTCGCCGACGAGCCGGGGTAACAGCCACGCCCCGCCGTCCCCCGGAATGAGACCGATGTTGACGAACCCCTCGCGGAGGAGCGACTCGTCGCCGACGACCCGGAGGTCACACGCGAGCGCGAAGTCACAGCCCGCCCCGACGGCCGGCCCGTTCACGGCCGCGATAGAGGGCGTCGACAGGCCCCGGAGCTTCGCGACCAACTGCTGGATGAGCCAGAGATACGCGCCGTACTCCTCGGGCGACTGGTCGTCCCAGTCGGGCATCTCGGTCGTGTCCGCGCCGGCACAGAAGCCGTCGCCCGCCCCCGTCAGGACGACGGCGTAGGTGTCCTCGTCGTTCCCCGCCTGCCGAACCGCGTCGTTGAGTTCGAGCACGGTCGTCCGGGTGAAGGCGTTGTACACCTCCGGCCGGTCGATGGTGATGGTTGTGATACCGTCGTCCGTCTCGTAGCGAATCTCGTCGTACTCCACACCGATTGTACGGCTGACGGTACTATATAACGGGCGGCGACCCGGGAGACCGTAGCCCCCTTATCCGTCGCTGGCGAACGTCGGCCAATGAATCGGAGCGTACTCGGCACGGTCGGCTCCCCGCTCGTGCAGGTGGAGTCACCCCCTGGCAGCATCGTCGCCGCGAAGGTAGAGTCGCGCAATCCGGGCGGGAGCGCGAAGGACCGGCCCGCACTCGCGATGATTGAGGCCGCTGAGCGAGCCGGCGAAATCGAACCGGGCGACACCATCGTCGAACCCACCTCGGGGAACACGGGCATCGGTATCGCGATGGTCGCCGCAGCGCGCGGCTACAACGCCATCATCGTGATGCCGGGGTCGAAATCGCCGGAGCGCCAGCAGATTATGCGGGCGTACGGCGCACGCCTCGACCTTGTAGAGGGGGATATTTCCGACGCGAAGGACCACGCCGACGAACTGGAGGAGACGGAAGACGCCGTCCAGCTCCGGCAGTTCGAGAACGAGGCGAATCCGCGCGCGCACTACGAGACGACGGGCAAGGAGATTCTCGAGCAGGTCGAGGGGAGAGACATCGACGCGCTCGTTGCCGGGGTCGGCACGGGTGGGACAATCTCGGGTATCGGGCGGCGACTCCGCGAGGAGCACCCGGAGATGGATATCGTCGCGGTCGAACCCGAGGACAGCGCAGTTCTCTCCGGACGCGAGCCAGTCGGCGACTCCTTCCAGGGGATGGGACCGGGGTTCGTCTCGCCGAATCTGGACCGTGACTTGCTGGACGGCGTGGAGACGGTCTCGCTTGACGCCGCCGAGGAGGAGGCGCGCCGACTCGCCCGCGAGGAGGGACTGCTCGTCGGCCAGTCGTCAGCGGCGTCGAACCTCGCCGCCAAGCGCGTTGCCGAGCGGCTCGCGACCGACGCCGACGTGCCGGGACCGGACACACGGACGAATCTCCTCGACGGGAATCCGGAGGCTCCCGAGCGTGAACTGCCCGCCGACGCGCCGCTCGTCGTCACGGTGTACTGGGACTCCGGCGAACGGTACATGTCGACCGGGATGTTCGATTAGCGGCGAGCAAGCGCGCGGACGACGAGCTGGAGGATGTGGACGAAGACACCGGCGACGGCGACGTAGAGACCGATAGCCTGCATCGCCGTGTTCAGCCCGCGATTCTCTCGAATCTCCCACATCTCGTAGCCGAACCGAAAGAGAAACCCAAGGAAGATGGCAACGAAGCCGACCAGCAACACGATGGAGATGAACGACCCGGCGAGGATAGCGACCAAGCCGACGAGGAACGCGCCCGTCGCGATTTTGCCGTAGTGGTCGAAGTCAGTGTCCGAGCGGGCGTAGACGTAGGTGCCGATGCCGGCAGTCATGACAGCCGTGACGACGCCCGCGACACCGAGCGCGAGGAGTCGCACGTCGGGAGCGAGAAATGAGAGTATTCCGCCGCCGAACAGCCCGAACCCGACCTCTAGCAGGACGACCCCCACCAGTGTGAGGGGGGTCGTGTTGTTCTTGAAGCCGCGTTCGGCGAGCAGTTCGCCGACGGTGATGACGGCACCGTAGACGAGTGAACCGACGATCGGCACCGCGAAGACGATGCGATTGATGCCGGCAAGCGGGGTGAACGCGACGGCGTACATCAGGATGACGTTCAGAATCATCAGCCCGGTCGCGCCGCCGATTGCCTGCCACTCGCGCGCCGCGAGGAGGAAGCTGTTGCTCGACTGTCTCTCGTAGCTACTCATAGGTCGTGGAGTCGTCGGAGGCCGAAAAGGATTCGCGTTGTTCCGCAGACGACAGGTCGAACGCGTCGTGGACAAACGCCATCGTGGCGGTGTCGAAGACGAGACCGACCGGCGCGAGCACGGCCAACCCACCGACGGAACCCGAAAGGCCGAAATTGACGAACAGGGCGGTCGCCGGCAGCGAGACGAGCGCGAACCCGAGGGCGACGGCTCCGAACTGCGTGACGGCCGTCTGGACGCCGTCCGTTCCGACCCCGGTGGTAGTGTCGGGGAGACTCAGGAATGCCCACCCGCCCGTGACGGGAAACGGGAACGAGACGGAGACGCCGACGTGGAAGTCGGCGTTGCCGAGTTGGGTGAATTTCTCCGTCGAGAGGAGGGCGACGGCGAACGGGACGACAGCGAGCCACCAGACCCCATCGAGGCCGGCTCTCGCGCGGTCGAGATACGACTGGAGGGAGACCATATCTGGTCGTGTTTTCCCGTCTACAACTCAGGTGTTACGCACCGAACTCGGATTCGGTCACCCGGACGCGGAGAGTCTCGTCCACGTCTTGGAGGTCGTAGTCGGGGAGTTCGTGGCCGGTGCGGGCGACGAACATCGGTTCGACGAGTTCGCCGTCCTCGATACCGTACACCTTCAGATATCGGTCGGTCTCGTCGGGGGGAATCTCGTCGTCGCGGACCTGTCGCGCGAGGTCACGCGAGAGCCACTCCTCGTCGCTGACTGAGGGTTCGAGCACGAGCGCGGCGTCGGCAAACCGGACGAGATACCAGTTCAGGTCGTTGAGCAGCGAGACCGCCGCGCCGAGACTGACGGTTTCGACGGCGACGGTGTTCTGGTACGGTTCTGCGAGCGAGTAGGTCGCGAGCGCGTTGCGTGCGGTCTCGCGGGAGACGAGTTCGTAGCGGAGATTCACCTCCGGGTCGCCGACGAGACACACGCGGGTCATACTTCGAGCAACGGAGGCGACGGCAAAGCGGTTTCGTTCACTTGTCCAGGTGTACGCCGAACGAAGTGAGGCGTTTCCCCGTGGCGAGCGAAGCGAGCCACGGCTGCGGCTTTTTGACCCAGATTTTTGCTGTGAGTGGCTCCCCGCAGCGCGCCGGAGGCGCGCGAGGAAGCCCGAACAGCAAAAAGGTGGGTTCAGAAGGTAGAGAGTTCGCCGTCGATGACGCGTTGAGTGATACTCGACACGTCGGCGAGTTCGCGGTCGACGACCGCCTCGACTTCCTCCTCCACGTCGGCAATCTCGACGCCGTCTTCCGTGACGAGCGAAGCGTCGGCGACGTGCGGGTCGTCGATCGGCTTGCCGATCTGCGAGAGGAGCCGAATCCGAATCTCGCGCAGCCCGTCGACCTCAGCGACGACGGCCTCGGCAATCTGGGTGGCGAGCAGATTGTAGATCTTCCCGATGTGGTTGACGGGGTTCTTTCCGGAGGTGGCCTCCATCGACATCGACCGGTTCGGGGTGATGAGACCGTTTGCGCGGTTGCCGCGGCCGACGGAGCCGTCGTCGCCCTGCTCGGCGGAGGTGCCGGTGGTGGTGAGGAAGACGGAGTTGTGGTCGTAGTCGTCGGCGGTGTTGACGTGGACGGTCACGTCGCGGTCGGTGTACTCGCCGGCGAGGTCGGTGACGAACTCGCGGACGGCGGCGACGTGCTCCTTGTACGCCTCCAGCGAGTCGACGAAGCTGTCGATCATCGCGACGGCCAGCGTCACGTCGATTTCGTCGTCCTCGCGTTTGCCCATCACCTTCACGTCCTGTCCGATGGCGGGGTGGCGCTCGCCGAAGCTCCCGTTGAGTTCGCGCTCGGCGTTGAGCACAATCTGTTCGGTTTCCGTCAGCGGGGCGTGCCCAACACCGAATGAGGTGTCGTTTGCCTTCGGTATCTGTTTGCCCTCCTCGCCGAAGACCTCCTGGAGGTCGCCCGAGCCTTCGCCGAGTTTCACGTCGACGATGACCTCGGTGCCGAAGTCGATCTCCGGGAAGTTCTCGGCGAAGTAGTCGCGGGCGGCACGGAGCGCGATGGTCTCGGTCGGGATGGTGTGGTGGCGGACGACCTGGCCGTTCTCGTACTCGGCGTACTCCTTGGTGGCGCGGCCGGTGATGAGCAGGTAGATTGGCTCGAGGACTTCACCGCCCCCGTAGGCGGGCGCTGAGGTGCCGGCGACCAGTTGCGTCTCGTCGGTGTTGTAGTGGAGCACCTTGCCGACGCGGTCGAGATACGCGCGAGCGAGTGCCTGTGAGACGTGTTCTGCGATGCCGTCGGAGATGGAGTCCGGGTGGCCGAGCCCCTTGCGTTCGACGATTTCCGTCTCCTGGTCTTCCACCGCGCGGCCGGCGACCGGCTCGACGCGAATATTGCGGTCTGTCATTGCCTCCGATACCTCGCGGGCGGTTCTATAACTTACGGAAACACCGCAGGCACGGAAAATTACTGTGACGTATCTGATTTCGAGAGCAACAGCCCGAGATACGAGGTTTGGATACCTTCGTCCGGGTCCGCTCCGAGCTCGGAGAGGAGGGCACGAGCGCGGTCGCGGGCGGCCGGAATCTCGGCTTCGGTCTCGACTTCCGTCTCGATTTCGACGAACTCGCCGAGGTCGGTGACGGAATCGAGGGTGACGGTGTAGCCGTCGAGGGTGTAGAAGACCCGGTGCTTCTCGACGGTAGCGGCCGGCTCGAAGCCGAGTCCGTCGAGGATTCCTCGCGTCGCATCCTCGTCCGCGACGAGGGTCTCGTGCTCCTCGCGCGTCTTCGACTCCGAATCGAGGAGCGGTCCCTTGTAGGTGAGCTTGGCGACTGACTCCTCGGCTTCGCGTTCGACGCGGACCCGGACGGCCTCGTCGGTCTCGGCGAAGTCGCGGTGAGGTGCGTCGTAGTAGGTGTCGGTTTGGGTGACGGACCGGTCGCGGGTCGCGCGGGCGTCGAGTCGCTCGCGGAGGGGGTCGTGGTCGGCACGGAGTTTGAGTTCGACCTCGTACATAAGGCGGTTTGAGCGGGCGAGACGCAAAAACGCGCCGGCGGGCGAAACGTGATTGTTAAGGGTGCGACGTGAGTTTCGTGTGGTATGAGTGAGGAAGCCGACGAGACCGAAGAGACGGAGACGACCGGACTGCAGGACGGCGACTTCGTCCGCATCGCTTACACCGCTCGCACCACCGAGGGCGGCCAGCTCGTCGACACGACCGACGAGGAAGTCGCAGAGGAGGAGGGCGTCGCCGACCAAGGCGAGTTCGAGCCGCGCGTCATCGCGCTCGGCGAACAGCACCTCTTCCCGACCGTCGAGGAGGACATCGTGGGGAAGGAGGCAGGCGACTCCGGCTCTGTCACCGTCAGCGCCGAGAACGCCTTCGGCGAGTACGACGAGAGCGAGGTCCGCACCGTCTCCGCGGACAAGATTCCGGAAGACTCCATGCGCCCGGGCGCGCAGGTCCAAATCGACGGCGATCAGGGGTATCTCGAAACGATCGTCGGCGGCCGCGCACGCGTCGACTTCAATCACCCGCTGGCCGGTGAGTCCGTCGAGTACGAGTACGAGCTTCTCGAAGAGGTTGAGGACACGCTCGAACAGGCAGAGGGCCTGTTCAGCATGTTCCTAGACGTGGACCTCGAGATGCGGCTCGAAGAGGAGGAAGTCGAGGAGACGACCGTCGAAGAGCCGGACGACGAGGACGGCGAGCCGGAAACCGTCACCGAGACGGTCGAGAAGACGACGCTGTACATCGAGTCCACGCCGCAACTGGCCATGAACCAGCAGTGGATGTTCCAGAAACAGCAGATCGGCCAGCAGGTCATCGACCAGACCGGCATCGACCGCATCATCATCGAGGAGGTCATCGACGGCTCCGGCATGGGCATGGGTGGCATGATGGGTGGCATGGGCGGTATGGGTGGCGGCGCAGAAGGTGCTGACATCGAGGAGGCGCTCGAAGACGCCGACATCGACGCCGACGAACTCGCCGCAGAGATCGAAGAGTAACGCTTCGACGCGCGATTTTACTTTCCTCGCCGCCTCCGTACAGGCATGTCCAACGAGCCGGAGCCGTGTGCGCTGTGTGGTCGCTACGGCGACGCGCTGCCGATGGAGCGACACCACCTCGTCCCCGAACACCGCAGGGAGTCGCCGGTCGCGCTGATTTGTTCCCCGTGTCACGACCAGCTCCACGCGCTGTTCACGAACGAGGAACTCATCGAGGAGTACCACACAGCACAGAAGCTGCGTGAGGCCGACCGGATGCAGTCGTATCTCGACTGGATTCGCACCACGAACAAGACGAGCATCGACGTGCGAACGAGCAACGACGTACGTCGGCGACGCTAAACGAGCTGTCGCCACACCCGGTCGTAGGCCCGGCCGGCCCGTCGCCACGCCGGCCGGTCGACGGTCGGAACTGTCGCCGTCAGCGCGGGCCGGAGATTCACCGCCGGTCCCGGCTTCTCGGCTCGCGTCACGACCGTCGCAATCGGTGGGGCGTCGAGCCGACGCGCTATCGCATTCGTCTTTTCGGCTGCACGAACGGCCCGCTCGGTTGCCGTCGTCGCGAGGACGGTTCGGCTGGCGAACCAGAGGGGTCGCGTCGCGTCGGGACCGGCTCCCGCGGGACAGTCGATGAACACCGGGCGCGAGCTTTCGACCAGCCGTTGGAGTGCGGCTTCGTAGTCGGTCGCCGGAGTCTCGTAGCTCGCACCGATGATAGCGACGCCGTCAGTAGTTTCGCCGGCCTCCGAGAGTGGACCACCGGCGGCGAGTGTCTCGACGCCAGCAGGGTCGACAGTGGCCCGGCGCGCGAGGTCCGGACAGTCGCGGTTCGCGTCGACCACGACCGGTGCGTAGCCGACCCGAGCGGCGGCAGCGGCAAGCCCCAGGGTGGTCGTCGTCCGTCCGACACCGCCCTTTCCGCCAGCGACTGCGAGCACACCGGGCGTGGGCCCTCATCACTGAAGAACATCGACCGCGCCCAGCCACCGGGCGGTCGGAAGGGGCCGCGGGTCGAAAGCTTGGTAGTGCTCGCAGTCGCGGAGACACATAGTGCGCCACGACCACCTCATCGGCGCGAAACAGCTCTCGCGGGCGGACATCGAATCGGTGCTCGACCGGGCCGCCGAGTTCGACGCCGACCCGACCGCCTTCGCCGACGCGCACCCCGATGCGCTGTTGGCGCTCTGTTTCTTCGAGCCGAGTACCCGAACGAAAATGAGCTTCGAAACCGCCATCAAACGGCTCGGCGGCGACACCGTCGACATGGGGACCGTCGAGTCGTCGTCGGTCAAGAAAGGCGAATCGCTCGCCGACACGATGCGCGTCGTCGAGGGGTACGCCGACGGCATCGTCCTCCGGCACCCGAGCGAGGGAGCCGCCCGACTCGCCGCCGAGTTCGTCGACGTCCCCGTCGTCAACGCCGGCGACGGTGCCGGCCAACACCCCTCCCAGACCTTGCTCGACCTCTACACCATCCGAGAAAACGCTGGCCTCGATGACCTGACGGTCGGCGTGATGGGCGACCTGAAGTACGGCCGTACGGTTCATTCACTGGCCGGCGCGTTGACGAACTTCGACGCGCGGATGCACTTTATCAGCCCCGAGTCCCTCCGGCTTCCCCGGAACGTCCGATTCGACCTCCACGAGTCGGGCGCTGTCGTGAAAGAACACACCGACCTCGACGCCGTACTCGAGGAGTTAGACGTGTTGTACGTGACACGCATCCAGCGGGAGCGCTTCCCCGACGAGAGCGAGTACCGTGCCGTCGCCGGCGAGTACCGCATCGACGCCGAGACGCTCGCCGACGCGCGCGACGACCTGACGGTGATGCACCCGCTGCCGCGCGTCGACGAAATCGCGCCGGATATCGACGACACCGACCACGCCCGCTACTTCGAACAGGCCCACAGCGGCGTCCCAGTCCGGATGGCGCTACTCGATTCCATGCTATGACAGACACCGAACTCCGCGTCTCCAAGATTCAAGACGGCACCGTCATCGACCACATCCCCGGCGGGACCGCGCTCCACGTGCTCGCCGTCCTCGGTATCGACGGCTCCGGCGGCGAGGAGGTCTCCATCGGTATGAACGTCCCATCCGACCGGCTCGGCCGGAAGGACATCGTCAAGGTCGAAGACCGGGAGTTGAGCGCCGACGAGGTGGATGTGCTCTCGCTCATCGCCCCGCAGGCGAGTATCAACATCATCCGCGGCTACGAGGTGTCCGAGAAGTCACGCGTCTCACGGCCCACGGAGGTCGTCGGCGTCCTCTCGTGTCCGAACGTGAACTGTATCACGACCGGTGACGAGCCGGTCGATTCGGTGTTCGACGTACTCGATGACGGCGTTCGGTGTCGCTACTGCGACACCATCGTGCGCGACGACGTGGCGTCGCTCATCGAGAGCACATAGACCAGAAAAGATTTCATCTCAGACTACGACATTTCGATTGATGTCGAAGAAACTACTCGTCGCCGTCGTCGCACTGGTCGCTATCGTCGCGCTCGTCGCGCGTCGGTAACAACAACCCCTTCTTTCGAACGACTTACCCCCGAGCGTCGGCTACCGCGGAGCATGTACGGGGTCGTCACGCGGAATCCGGAAGACATCGAGTATCCGGAGTTCGAGCGGAACTTCTTCGAGGTGAAAGACGTGTCCGGGCGGTCGAATGAGCCGCTCGAAGACGCGGTCAGCATGATTTCCTGTTTCGGCGACAACGCGGCCGGGAGCGAGAACGACGAGCTCGTGCCCGTCAACCCAGAGGGCCAGGAGGCGACCCGCGACCGCCAGTTCTTCGACTGGGCGTACGTCTGTCCCACCCACGGGGGGTACCGCGAGGGTCTGCTCGAAATCATCGAGGATTGTGCCGAGGTGAACGGCGACGTGCGACTCGACGACGTGGGGTTCCCGCGACAGGAGTACTGCTACTGCGACCGGTGTAACGCCCGATTCGAGGAGTGGGTGGAGACACGCCACGAGGCGGGGGAAGGACCACCGCCCGAGGAGACGACCGTCGAGGACCGCTACGAGTGGCGCGCGGAAGTCATCACCGAGTTCGTGGCGGCGGCGACCGACCGGATTCCCGGTCGGACGTACTTCACGCTGTATCCGGACCCGTACGGCGACCACCTCTACGAGCGGGCGGGGCTGGATTTGGACGCGCTCGAACCGCTCGTCGACGAGTTCGTGGTCCCGCTGTACGACACTCACTACGGGACCACCTACTGGCTCGAGACCATCGCCTCGGGCTTTCGCGACCGGCTCGACACGCCGATGTCGGTCGAGCTGTACGCGGTCGACGTGGATATCGACAACCTCCTGCACGCCGTCGAGGTGGCAGAGGCGTACAGCGAGGGCGTGTTGTTCGGCTACGACGCCTCGAACGCGCGGGCCGCGCTCCGGCGACAGGACGCGCAGACGCAGGAGGGCGTTGAGTGGTAATCCGACGAAACGACGCGCTTTTTGCTCGTTCGCTGGAATCGCAGGTATGAGCTTCGAAGAGGACGACGAGGTCGTGCTGCACGACGAGCACAGCGAACACGACGGCGAGGTCGGCATCGTCCAGAGCGTCTCCGAGACGATGTTCGGCGACGAACAGTACGTCATCTCCTTCGAGGACGGCCAGGAGGCCGGCATCGCGGCCGACTCCCTGACCGCCGCCGAGGAGACGTACGACGAGGACGACGAGGAGTAACGTGGCGTCGGTCCCGTTCCACTACGTCGACCTCCGGGCGTTCTGTTACGTCACGGAAGACAGGAAACGCGTCGCGGACGCGCTCGGAACGTTCGTCCCCGACGGCGACGACGGTGAGGCGTTGGAACTGGACTACGCCGAGACGGAAGGGTTCAACGGCGACCGCATTCTCGTCGTCTCCATCCGACTGGAGCGGGCCGACGAGATGCGCCACGTCCTGTCGAAACTCACGGAACTGGACGACATCGACACCGTCATCGAGGAACTCGACCACCGCGTCGACGAGGACTGCACCTTCTTCCTGACGCTGGACAAGCAGGCCGCGTTCCGCGGTGACGTCGTACAGGGCGACGGGATTACCCTTCGCGCGAAGGTGGAGGCGTATCCGGCGAAGAAGGAACACGCCGTCGAGAACGTCGCCGAGACGCTCGCCTCGCTGCGCGGCGACTAACCGTCAGTCGTCGTCGGCCGGCCGCTCGGTCGGCTGTGGCCCCGATTTTTCCTGGGTGAACACCGCCGCGCCGTACCGCGAGGAGAGCCGCCAGAGGAAGCTGCCGAAGGCGGCCACACAGACGAACGCGAACGGTGCGCCCGTGATGATGACCGACGAGCGGAGCGCGTCCGCGCCGCCCAGGACGACGAGAATCGAGGCGATGATTCCCTGCAGGAGACCCCAAAAGAGTCGGTTGACGCGGCTCGGCGACGCCTCGCCGCCGGTGGTCAACATCGCCACGGCCAGCGTCGACGAGTCGGCCGAGGTGGCGAAGAACGTCACCACGAGCACGAAGAAGCCGACGCTCCAAACTGCACCAAGAGGAAGCGCACCGAAGAGCGCGTAGCCGGCGACTCCGTTGCCGTACTCGGAAATCGCGCCGATGATGTCGGCCGCGCCGGCCTGCTGGAGCAGCATCGACGTGCCGCCGATGACGGTGAACCAGACGATGGAGACGGCGGACATGCTCACGAAGCCCGTGAACAACACCTGTCGAATCGTCCGGCCGCGGGAGATGCGCGCGAGAAACAGCCCGACGAACGGTGCCCACGCGAGATACCATGCCCAGTAGAACACCGTCCAGTAGGAACTCCACGACGCGCCGCCCTCGACACCGTTCCCGGTGAAGAGGCTCATCGCGAAGAACTCCGAGAGGTAGGTCCCGACCGCCGCCGTCCCGAGGTTGAGAATCTCGAGCGTCGGACCGAGGAGGAACGTCACCGACAACAGTCCCGTCATCAACGCGAGATTGAAATCCGATAGCCGGCGAATCCCGCGGTCGACGCCGGCCAGCAGCGAAATCGTGAACACCGTCGTGATGCCGACGACGGCAAGGAGCGTCTCGACGCTGCCGAACTCGACGCCGGTGAGGTACGTCACCCCGGTGAGCAGCTGCGTGGCGATGAAGCCGAGCCCGGTCGCGATACCCCCAAGCGTAGCGATGACCGCCAGCGTGTCGACCGTCCGCCCGACGACGCCGTCCAGATTCTCACGTCCGAGTATGGGAATCAGCGCCGTCGACACGCGGAACGGTGCGCCCCGATTGTAGACGTAGTACGCGACGGGAATCCCGACGGCGAGATACGCGCCCCACGCCGACAGCCCGTAGTGGAAGAGGCTGTACGCGAGGGCCGGAATCATTGCCGCGTCGGTCTGTGGTGCCGTCTCGGCGAACAGCGGCGGCACCGTCTGGAAGTGCGTAATCGACTCCGACGGGCCGAAGAAAACGACGCCGGCGGAGAGTCCGGCGGAGAAGAACATCGCGAGATACGAGAACTGTCCGTACTCTGGGTCGCCGTCCCCGAGTTTGATGTTCCCGTACGGACTGACCATCAGGTACGCGCCGATAGCGACCAACAGCAGGACGCTCCCGAGATACAGCCACGCGAGATTCTGCCCGACGACGGTAAACGCCCGATTGATACCCGTCTGCACGAGACTCGTCCGGAGACCGGCGAGTGCCACGAACGCGAGTGTCACCACCAACCCACCGACGAATGGCACGGGGTCGATTTTCGTGAGGAACCGCGCGATGGGTCCCTCGTCGCTCTTCTGACTCATAACAGTCGCATACGGCACACAACGGTCGCGATTCGGAAATATTGTGTGCGAGAACGGATGACATACCGACGCAGTCGGGCATTTTGTGTCGCAGGGCGATGAATCAGTAAAATAGCGAAAAAGACTAATATTATATTCCGTTCATCTATCAGTGTGTCAGAGCCAGAAGAAGCCTCTGAATATGAGCCGATTGTTGGTATCGCTGTGGATGGAGAAGTGGTGGCTAAGGTAGCAGCGAAGTCTGAAGTACTCATGTCTGAATTGGAAGAACAGATAGCTGGCCGTATGTTGTTCAAGACCTTTGATCCGAATGATGCTGGTACTTCGACTACCATGACTGTGGAAGAAATAAAAGATTTTGAACCCGAAATTCAGCAATCGACCAGAGATGGCGACTGGGAAGAAGTAGACCTATCAGAATTGGAGTAGCACCTGATTGATATTCTCCTCCGCCTGAAGGCGGAGGAATCCCGACTGCAGTTGGGATATTAGGGTTTGCAGTCTACCACTTGTTCCCTCGGTAAGAATCCGTGGGACAAGTCATATAGGTAGATGGCTTACTGCCCAATTGACGAACCAGAGTCCGACACCAAGTCCGTGCTCGAGTTGTGTTTCGCTCGATTCGGTCAATATGTCACGCTCTTGCTCTGGGATTCCGGGATCATTGTCTGCGATTCGGGGCTGCGGGATATCATCAGTTGTTGTTTCGACCTCAATATCGACTCGTGCGGGGTCATCTGAGCGAACGATGGCGTTCTTGACGCTTCGGTCGCTGCTTGAGGCCGGAGGCTCCAGCTTGAATTACGCTGAAACAGCCGGCCGATGAGAGCTGCGTATTGACCGTAGAGGCTCCTATTTGTTCCAGACCACCGGATCGCTGTACAAGACGAAGGGTATGTATACTGTAGAAAATACTACAACAGAATTTTTTACATTTACGTCTCAACTCCACCCTATGTTCAAGCGGCGACGACTACTGGCTAATGCTGGGATAGCTGTAGTCAGTGGATTAGCAGGGTGTAGTAGCTCAGGTAGTAACGGCGAATCACCAAACAATTCGGGAGGTAGTGGCGAAGGCACACCGGAGAATCCGGTCGCCGCCGCAAATCCTTGGCTTGGAACAATCACTCACTTTTCCGGTGGAAGCTCTCCTACAGAGATCCGAAATGCGTTTAAAACCGACATTCCTCGGATTTTGGTCGCTTCCGCAAGTCCACAGAATACGGCTTTTATTTCAACCGAAGATGTGAATACTATCGAAGAATCAGCCCAAGAAGCTGATCTCGAGACTCGCGGGATTATGAATGTGTCTTGGAATGGTGGCCCTGTTTGTGATGTTCAGAACTGGATACAGATACCTAATGAACCCGCAGAATCCACAGTGCGAGAGGCATTTCCGAACGCAATCTCTGTTTTTTTGAACACCTCCTCAGGAGAAGAGACATGGGAAATCTATACACCGCAGATGAAACGTAGTGAGTTGGTTGGTGGAATTGAAGAGCTTGGAGTCGCTTCTGAGAGCTCAGCTATAACATACAGTTCCTGTAGTACTGCCGAACCAACCATATCTTAGCTCGCCGTCGAACGTAGCGAGCGTTGCGTTGAGGTCGTCGGCCAGCGCGAGGAGGACGCAATCGAGCGTGTACAGCAGCGTGTCCTGTTGCAGACTGTACGCGGAAATCTGGTCGCTGATTTCCGGTGCGTAAATATCGACCCGGGTGTAGATGTCGGAGAGTACGTCCTCGACTCTGCCCTGTTCGACTCGCTTCTTTTTCGTCATCACCGACCGAATTTCCATGAGATTCAGGATGGACGTACAGAAGTCGTGATCCTGATTCAGAAACTCCGTCGCAACGTCTCCTCTGGCGGGTTCGTCAGTTAAACTGGCGACGAAGACGTTCGTATCAACCAGAACTTTCATCAGCGCTCGCGCACGTCTCGAACCGCTTCGACGGAGTCGATATCGACGTCCGCCAGCCGTCCCAAGAGTACGTCTCCGAGTTTAGCCGTCACGCCGTCACCCTCGTCACCGGAGTCTGCCCAGTCCGGCGGAGTCGCATAGCTTCACATGAATCCGGATAGGACTGACTGATGTAAATCCCTTCGGACAGTATGGGAGGTGTGATTGCTTGTTCGGTAGGGAGCGACCCACTGGGTGCGTCACCAGTTCAGGGGTCAAAGACGTGATTGAATCTTCCGACTGCTAATTGAGTCCAAAATCCGCAAGGCAGCGTCACGAATCGACTCACCAACTCGCTAATACGCGTCTAGGAGCCCTCAAACAGCTATTTTCACGCTCACCGGCTCTCCCGCTGCCCCACTTTGTTCAACTCGATAAAATCCATACGATTCCCTTGCATATTGTCTAATAACACGTCCGATACGACAGAATTCAAGATACAAAGGGCCTGTATCGGTGACATATTTAAATGAGGTGCCCTTGCTCTACGGAGAGTCGTTCCGATCGGCTAGCGAGTGTCTGACGAGTCGATCACTTCGGCTCGGGTTGCTCGTTATCGGTTTGCTGTCGAAGCGTGGACTGCGCCCGCTCGACGTAGGAGTTCGACGACCAACTGCGAGCGTCACTCATCTCAGCCAGGAACTCGTCGGCAGCGTCCGGCAAGATCGCGTCGTTGCGAACCAGGGCGGTGAGGAGGATGGGCGTCGTGACGAGGCGGGTCTCGGCCAGCGAGGCGTGGACGAGCGCAAGTCGATTGAACTCGTCACAGAGCAGTTGCACGGCGTCGATATCGTTCGCTAGCGTGACCGCTGCGTTCTCGCCGTCATCCAGCGGGAACGTCTCGTCCAGTTCGATGGAACGGGTCTCGAACGCAGAGCGACGATCGAGAACCGCCTGTGCTGCCTCACCGGATACGTCGTCGTAGGACGCCGTTTCGGTGAGTTCGTCGACGACCTGCTCTGGGACAACCACGGTGTGCGAATCGAGAAGAAGGTCGAGTGGATTCGGTGAGGTGCCCGCCACCGTCCCGAGGCTTACGAGAGCCGACGTGTCGGCGACTATCAGAACCATCTACGAGTCGGCCAGCTCTTCCGCGACCTCGTCCACGAATTCATCGGTCAGTTGCTCTTTCAGCAGTCGAAAGTTGGCGGCCTCCTCGTGCCCGACGAGGTCTTTCAGTTCCTCGAACGTGATCTCGTCGTCGTAGAAGGCCTCCGCGATCTCCTGTTTCACATCGTCGGAGTGCGCGGCGTCCCGCAGGTAGTCCCGAAGCGCGGAGATGAGGATGTCCGTCCGATCCGTCTCGAACACCGCTGCGAGCGCGTCGGCCCGGTCTACCAGCCCCCTCGGTGCACGGAACTGGACGCGTTTCTTCTTGGACTCGGAACTCATATGTGTACATTGTGAGTGCAGGGGCAAGACGCTTGCCCCCACCTCACTACCACACCCTTCGGAGCCACCGAAACCGGACATGGTGTTTTTCACCCAGCCTGAATCGAAAGAGCAGCTACCAGAAGAATATTTCGAGGTCAAAACAGACTCAATACGGCTTGTATTATCGAATTTCGAGCTATCGGCTCTCTCGCTGCTCGACCTTGTTCAACTCGATGAGTAGCCGGAACACCGCCTTCACGAGATTCGAATCCACGTCGAACTGCTCTGCGTTCTCGCCGGCACGGTCCATCACCGCCTGCTCCTGTGTCTCGTCTGTCGTCGGGATGTCGTGTTCCCGCTTGACCGCGGCAATCGACTCCGCGACGTAGGTGCGTTGGGCGATGAGCTGGACGATTTCGTGGTCGATACTCCGGATTTCCTCGCGCAGTTCGTCTAACTCCATCTCTTCGACGTTCATGTCAGCTGTGCTCCCGCCCGTTGTGTTGTCGTCAGCCATGTTGTTCCCTCGTATTCCGCCCAAGCCGTCTGGGTCTGCTCCATCTGTTCGCGCGTCCCGACCGCGACGTAGCTCGGTCCAGTCCCCGACAGCGAGACGCCCCGCACGTCCGGCAGCGCATCGAGCATCGGCTCGGTGTCGAAGTTCAGCGCGCCACAGTAGGCGAAGCCGTTGACCGTCATCGCCTCGCCGTAGCGAGAATCGAGCGCCAGCTCCTCGACTACCTGCGCGGTGCCGGCGATGCGCTCACACCGCGCCACGTCGGCGTCAGCGGAGTAGGCCCGCTCATCGGGGGTGAACACAACGACGTGCCACTCCGGCTCCTCGCGTGCCAACAGTTCGTCGCTCGTGTTGTCCGTCACGGTGACGCCCCCGAGCATCGACGCGCTGGCGTCGTCGAACGCGCCCGTGATGGTGACACCGGCCTCCCGGGCCGCCTGCACGCCCAGTCGACAGGCGTCTTCTCTGTTCATCTCCACGCCGAGCGCGTCGAGCGTCGCAAGAACCGTCGCGTTCGCCGCCGCCGAGGAGGACTTCAGCCCGCCGGCCATCGGAATCGCCGTCTGCGTGCGGACCGTTCCGCCCACGTCGCGGTCGTGCTCGCGCGCGACCATCTCGACGCACGCCTCGATGAGCGTCGTGTCGGCGTCGGGAAAATCGGCCACCTCGCCGGTTACCTCGCCCGCGTCGTCGAGGTCGACCGTCGCGTGGACGTACTCGTCGATGGCGAACGCGCTGCCGTGCCCGGTGGCGAGCGCGTTGAGGACCGTCCCCGCTGCGGGTGCCCGTGCGGTGGCTCGCATTGTCCCTGAGAGTCCGGGCACGAGTAAAGCCGTGACGGTCGGAACAACGAACACGACGGTTTTTCCGCCGGCCTGCCGAACGTCGGGTATGAGCTTCCGCAGCGACATCGCCCCCGAACTCATCGACATCTCGCTGGAGCCGGAGGGCGTCGAGGTGACGTACGCCGACGGCCGGAGCGTCTTCTACCACGGCGTCCCGACGAAGGCAGAAGAGACCGTCACGACCGCACCGGGCAAAGACGTGCACGTCCTCGTCACCGACCCCTCCGAGGAGGAGGGCGTCATGCTGTACGTGAACGACCGCGCCACCGACGACGACATCCTGCGCTCGACGGGCGTGGGTCGGGTCATCATCGACCGCGACGAGACCGAATCCATCTTCCCCGGCGTGGAGGCGACGAACGCCGGCTACCGCACCGAGATCACCGCCGACCCAGAGACAGCACGGGGGCGCGTCTTCGTCTTCGCCGAGGACGAACTCGGCGAGGAGAGCTACGAAATCGTCGGTGCAGAGTGATGCCCCTGCGCAAGGCGTGGTCGGACCTGACGCGCGCGACTGTCGCGAGTGCACCCGACCGCTACGGCGTCATCGAGTTCGGCACCGGGGGCGAAATCGAGACCGTCGAGGCGGGGATGATTCGCGACGTGCTGAAAGAGACACTCACCTACGGTGACCACGAGCAGGTCCGCTGGGAGACGGCACAACACCGCGACCACGCCGAGCGACTCGCCCGCGAACACCGCGACCGCCTGTCGTCGTGACCGGGGGATTGAAACTCGCGCCAGACCTCTCACACGTATGACTGACGAGACGGTACGGCTCCCGGTGGCCGCCGCCAAGAAGCGCGAAGCCGGCCGCGGCGTCGCCCGACTCCCCGAACCAGCGCGGTCGCGACTCGGCGTGCTCTCGGGGGATACGGTCGTCATCGAGGGTGACCGACAGGCCGTCGCGAAGGTGTGGCCAGGCACGGAAAACGACGTAGTGCGAATCGACGCCGACACCCGCGCCAACGCCGGGGTCACCGTCGGCGACGAAGTGACCGTTCGCCGCGTCACTGTCAGCGACGCGACCCGTGTCACCCTCGACGTGCGCGGTTCGGTTCCGGGCAACGCTGAATCGCTACTGAAGCGGTCGCTGTTGGACCGGCCGCTGCGTGCGGGGGATACGGTTCACCTCAACGCCGCCGACATCGAGGCGCGCGTCACCGCAACCGACCCCGACGGCGTCGTGATGGTGACCGAGACGACGACACTGTCGGTACAGGGCGACGAGTCGGAGTCGGAGACGCCGACCGGCTCGACCGATACCGACATCCCCGTCACCGAGGAGCCGACGGACGCCTCGACGACGACCGCCTCCGGCGTCGCCTACGAGGACATCGGCGGGCTAGACGAGGAACTCGATTTGGTCCGGGAGATGGTCGAACTCCCGCTTTCGGAGCCGGAACTGTTCCGCGAGATCGGCGTCGACCCGCCGAGGGGCGTGCTCCTGCACGGCCCGCCGGGCACGGGAAAGACCCTCATCGCCCGCGCCGTCGCCAATGAGGTGAACGCCAGCTTCCGCGTCATCAACGGCCCGGAGATTGTCTCGAAGTACAAGGGCGACAGCGAAGAACGACTCCGGACGATGTTCGAGGAGGCCGCCGACAATCAGCCCGCCATCATCTTCATCGACGAACTCGACGCCATCGGCGGGGAGCGAGACGAGGAAAGCGACATGGAGAATCGGCTGGTCGCGCAACTGCTCACCCTCCTCGACGGGCTCGAATCCCGCGGGCAGGTCATCGTCATCGGCGCGACGAACCGCGTCGACGCCATCGACCCCGCGCTCAGACGCGGCGGCCGATTCGACCGTGAGATCGAGATCGGCGCTCCCGACGAGACCGGTCGCCGCGAGATTCTCGACGTGCACACGCGGGCCATGGCGCTCGCCGACGACGTGAACCTCGACCGACTCGCGGCCCGGACCCACGGCTTCGTCGGCGCGGACGTGAAGACGCTCACGCAGGAGGCGGCGATGGCTGCCCTCCGCGACCGCGAGAACCGCGACGAACTGCGGGTGACGCGCGGCGACTTCGACGACGCGATGGCGTCCGTCGACCCCTCGGCGATGCGCGAATACGTCGCCGAGACGCCGACCGTTGACTTCGCCGACGTGGGCGGGCTCGAAGAGACAAAGACCACACTTCGGGAGGCCGTCGAGTGGCCCGTCCAGTACGCTCCGCTGTTCGAGGCGGCGGACACCGAGCCGGCATCCGGCGTCCTGTTGTACGGCCCACCGGGCACGGGCAAGACGCTCCTCGCCCGTGCACTCGCCGGCGAGACGGGCGTCAACTTCCTCCGGGTGGCCGGCCCGGAGCTGCTCGACCGCTACGTCGGCGAGTCGGAGAAAGCCGTCCGCGAGGTGTTCGACCGGGCGCGACAGGCTGCCCCCTCCATCGTGTTCCTCGATGAGATCGACGCGCTCGCCGGGATGCGCGGGGGCGGCGACTCGGAGGTGACAGAGCGCGTCGTCTCCCAACTGCTCACGGAGATGGACAACGCCGCCTCGAACCCGCGGCTCGCAGTACTCGCGGCGACGAACCGACAGGGCGCGCTGGACGAGGCACTCCTCCGGCCCGGCCGACTGGAGACGCACATCGAGGTCCCCAATCCCGACGAGGAATCACGGCGCGCAATCCTGGGTGTTCACACCGACGACAAGCCGCTGGCCGACGACGTGGACCTGGCGGCGCTGGCGACGAGCACGGAGGGCTTTTCGGGCGCAGAACTCGCCTCGCTCGTGCGCGAGGCGTCGATGTACGCAATCCGGGCAGTCGCCGACGGCCGCACCCCAGAGGAGGCGAACGAACACACCGACGAGGTGGTGTTGACCGACGACGGCTTCGAGCACGCGCTGACCCGCGTGGAGACCGACGAGTAGCCGACCGGAAGCCGACGGCGTGTGCTTTATTGACGCCGCTGTCGAATCCGACAGTATGGTACAGTGTGAGATGTGCGGCAGTGAGGTCGCAAATCCGACGACGGTGAAGGTAGAAGGCGCCGAACTCGACGTGTGCAGCGACTGCACCGAGTTCGGCACGGAGGTGCGCCAGCAGACCTCCTCGTCGGCGTCGAGCAAGTACTCCACCTCGTCTTCGTCGTCCTCCTCGTCTTCGTCGTCGAGTTCGACGGGGTCGGGCGGCTCCAGCAGCCAGAGCCGTCGCCGCGACATGTTCGACACGATGGACCAGATCGCGACGGACTACGACGACCGCATCCGGAACGCCCGGGAGTCCCTCAATCTCTCACAGGAGGACCTCGCGAACAAGCTCAACGAGAAGGCGAGCGTCATCCGGAAGCTCGAACGAGCCGATATCATGCCGACCGACGAGATACGAGAGAAGTTGGAGCCCGAACTCGGTATCTCGCTCACGGAGGGTGACGGCGGCGACGACGACTACGAGTTCGAAGGCGGCTCCTCCTCCGGGTCGTACACGCTCGGTGACGTTGTCAAGCGGAAGGACTGATGGAGCTTAGACTCGTCCGCCACGCCACGCTCGAACTCGACATCGACGGAACGCGCTTTCTGGTCGACCCGATGCTCGACCCCGAAGCCGCGCGCCCGCCGATTCAGAATACATCGACCGACGACCGGAACCCGACTGCTCCCCTCCCGTCGGTCGACCTCGACGGCGTCGACGCCGTCGTCGTCACCCACCTCCACGAGGACCACGTCGACGACACGGCCCGCGACCGCATCGACGGCGTCCCGGTGTTCTGCCAGCCCGAGGACAGCGGCGACCTCGAAGCGAGCTTCGACGACGTACGCCCGGTCTCGGGACTCGTCGAGTTCGATGACATTACTATCGCCGCCACGCCAGCCCGCCACGGGACGGGCGACCTCGCAGAACAGATGGGGCCCGTCACCGGCTTCCTGTTCGACGGCACGGAGACCACCTACGTCGCCGGTGACACCGTCTGGTACGGTCCCGTCGGCGACGTAATCACCCAACACGACCCGGACACCGTCGTGGTCAACACCGGTGAAGCGCAGTTCGTCGAGGGCAACCCGATTACGATGTCGCGTGAAGGTGTCGCCGCCGTCGCCGAGGTCACCGACGGCGAGGTCGTCGCCGTCCACATGGAGGCTATCAACCACTGCCTCTGTACGCGTGTGGAGCTGCGCGAGCATCTCGACGCCGAGGGTGTCGAGAACGTCACCATTCCTGCCGACGGCGAGCGCGTCTGAGCCGCGAACGAACAACTATTTGCGGCGGCCCCTCGCTCTGGGAGTATGTTCATTCTCGTCAATCTGAAGGCGTACGACTGTGACTCCGTCGCCATCGCGGAGGCCGCCGCCGACGTGGCCACAGACACCGACGCTCGCATCGCCGTCGCACCGCAGGCCGTCGACCTCGCCGCCGTCGCCGAGACCGGCGTCGAGACGTTCGCGCAACACGTCTCTCCGAACGGTCACGGGAGCCACACCGGGTCGACGCTCGCCGACGCCGTCGCACAGTACGCCGACGGCACCCTGCTGAACCACTCCGAGCGCCGACTCCGACTCGCTGACATCGACGCGAGCGTCGAGACCGCCCACAACGCCGGCCTCGAAACTGTCGTCTGTGCGAACAACCCCGAACAGATCGCCGCCGTCACCGCCCTCGGCCCGGATGCCGTCGCCGTCGAGCCGCCGGAGCTCATCGGCACCGGCGTCTCGGTCGCCTCGGCCGACCCCGAAATCGTCGAGGGTGCGGTCGCCGCCGCCGGCGACGTGGACCCGTCGGTCAACGTGTTCTGTGGAGCCGGCATCTCGACGGGAGACGACGTACTCGCCGCCCGCAGCCTCGGCGCTCGGGGTGTGTTACTCGCATCCGGGGTCGCCAAGGCAGACGACCCCCGGGCCGCCCTCGAAAAGCTCGTCGCCGGGTTATAGAATCTCCGTCTGGGTCCGTTCGTGGGGCTCCGATTCCTCGTCCGCTACGTCGACCTCTGGTTTCGCCGCGTTCGCGAGCGGCGACTCCGTGATGATCTCGGCGTCCGTGGCTGTCGGCTCTGTGTCCGACTCCGCTGGCTCGCGTGACTCTCTGTCGGTTCCGTCTGCCGACTGCTCCGTCGAACCGTCCCCGACCGCGGGTAACAGCTCAGTCACTCGCGAGACGGCAGTCTCGAGCGCCTCGTCGCCGAGGCGACCGTCGTGGCGCGTCTGAATCTCGGCGCGCAGCCGCGACCGGTAGCCGCCGCGGCCGGCGTGTTCCACGAGGTCGCCCGCCCGCAGTTCGCCGTTGCGCCGGTACGCGGCCGTGCGGTCGCCGTCGCCGCCGGCCCGGACGTGGGCGTCGAGGGGTGACAGCTTCGGCTCCGTCCGGTAGACGGCCAACATCTCCCGCGCGATGGGGTCAAGCGACTCGACCGTCTCACGGAGGTCCGCGACGACCAACCGCTCCGTGTCGCCGGCAAAGGACGGCTCTACGTCACCCGGCGCGTCGATGTCATCCGGAGCCGGCGTGTCACCGTCGTCGTCGCTCGCTCCGTCCGTGGGGTCGGCGACGCCACCGGTATCGGTTTCCTCAGGGCCGGTCGGCCCGCCGGTGGGCGGGTCCGCCACATCCGCCTCGTCCCCGGTCGCATTCCGCTCCGAGTGGCCGGCCTTCTCGGCCATCCGGCTCGCACCGGAGTCAGTCGACCAGAGGTGGTCGAAGCCGTCGCTTGCGGCCCGACTCCCGGCTTCGGCTTCGCGCCCCCGGCTCGTCTCGTCGCCGCTCGTGACGACCGTGCCGCCGGATTCGTCGTGCTCGTTCAACTCCGACTGCCGGCCGGTGATGTCGGTCCGGAACGCCCGCCCGGAGGCGTGTTCCAACATCGCCCGCGAGAACCGTTCGGCCATCGCGGAGAGGTCTTTCGCCTCCTCCAGTTCCGCTTCCAGTTGCTTGATGCGCTCCTTCTTGTCCTTGAGTTCGAGCTCGAGTTCCTGAACCCGGGATTCGCGCTGTTGTTCGTTCTCCGAGATGGTCTCGAGTTCGCCCATCAGGTCGTCGGAGACGGACTTGAGCTCCGGGCGCTCGAAGTCGTCAAGTCCGGGCGTCGCGCCGGCGTCGAACGTCTGTTTGCGCTCCATCTGGACCTGCCGGAGCGACTCCTCGAAGTCGCTCATCATGAAACACTCGCCGTCGCCCAATTCCTCGACGTGCCCGCGGTACTCGCTCCCGAGAATTCTCCCTGCGACCTTGGTGTCGTTCGACCAGGTGAGCCGGTGCCAGAGCAGCCAGTCACACTGCGTGATGAAGTCCTTCTTCACGTCAGCGGGTCGCTGTGAGATGCCGACCACGCCGAGCCCGTGTTTCCGCCCGCGCTTTCCCACCTTCACGAGCATGCGGCCACACTCGTCCATTCCGCCGCCCTCGGGGATGTACTCGTGAATCTCCTCGATGAGCATCAAGAACGGCTGTTTCTGCTTTTTCTCCTTCGCGAACAGCTGTTTGGCGACCTCTTTCAGCAGTTCGCGGGCGTCTCGCTCGTCGAGGAAGCTGGACACGTCGAGGATGATGGGAACCCCCTGTTCGAGCGCGAGTGAGGCCAGCTTCTCGGCGTGTTCGACCGACACCTGCAGGTCACACTCGTCGTCGGCCCCGACGTGGAGAATCTCGTACTCCTCTTTCAGCCCGTAGTACTCGCCGTCGATGTCGACGCACATCAGCGAGTAGCCCCGGTCGAGCAGCTTCTCCGCGATGACGGACGCGGAGTTCGACTTGCCGGAGCCGGACTTGCCGGTGATGAACCCCCGGCCCGTGAGGATATCGACGATGGGCAGCTCGACCGACTGGCCCGCCGCGTCGCCGGCGCTCACCTCGCCGACGGTGATGGTCTCCGTACTCATTACCGGAACGTGCGTTCCGACTCGAATAAAGCCGCGTCAGACGCGCGGCATATCAGGCGCGAACAACGTAGCCGTCCTCCTCGCTGAGGAGTTCGGCTGGCTCGCGCAAGGAGACGATACTACCCGTCGGCTGTGGCGTGCGCTCGTGGTCGGCCTCGACGCCGGCGAGGTGGCCGACGAGCTTCGCACGCGGCGGGGCCTGACTCGCTCCGCAGTCGTAAACGGTGAGCAGTTGTCCGCCGTCGTCGGCCTCGTAGACGACGATGTGCGCGTGGCGCGCCAACTGCCACCGGCCGTCGCCGGTTGAGGCGAGCTTGTTCATACTCAGCATCGCGCCACGAGTCACAAAGTGCCACCGGTCACTCGTCGAAGTCGCCGAACGTAGTTTGCCCGCGTCCACGACGGTCGCGTGTCCGCCGGCCGGCCCGACTCGACCCCGTTTCGCCGGACTGCCCGCTACCCGAGTCCCAACTGTCGAGGGAGGCTTGGTCGGTCTCGGCGAAGTCCAGATTCGAGACGCGCACCCCGAGCTTCCGCACCCGGTCGTCGCTGAACTCACCCAACAGGTCGAGGGCGATCTCTTCCACGAGGCCGGGGTCGTCGACAGGGCCGGAGAGCGACCGCGCACGGGTGTTCACGTCGAAGGGCGGGCGGACCACCTTCACGCCGATGGTCTTGTAGAGTGCCCCCTTCCCGCTGGCGCGTTCCGTCACCTCACCCGCCAGCCGCTTGAGGACTTCACGTTTCGTCGTGCCGTCGTCCGTGACGGACAGCGCCTTCTCCGAGGAGATGGACTTGGGCTTCCCGACGGGTTCGACCTCGCGGCGGTCGATACCGCGGGCGTGGCGGTGTATCTGTCGCCCCCGCGAGCCGAACGTCGATTCGAGGTCATCGGGGTCGGCGCTCGCGAGGTCGGCGGCCGTCTCGATGCCCATCTCGGCGAGCCGGTCGGCCGTCACCGGCCCGACGCCGTGTAGCTCACCAACCGGTCTGTCGGCGAGAAACGCCCGAACCTCGTCGGGCGGGACGACCACTAGTCCGTCGGGTTTGTCGGCGTCGGAAGCCACCTTCGCGGCCGACATGTTCGGTGCGACGCCGACGCTGGCCGTCACGCCGACCTCGGCTTCGACGTCTGCCCGGAGGTCGGCGGCGAACTCCCGTGCGCGCTCCCAGCCGACGGCCGACACGTCGAGATACGCCTCGTCGATAGAGACCGACCGGACGACGCCTTCCGGGTCGGCGTCGGCGACCGCGCGCTCTACGACCTCGTCGACGGCCTCGCTGACGGATTCGTAGTACGCCATGTCGACGGAGCGGTAGAAGCCCGCTTCGGACACGTCGAGGTCGTCCTCGCGGGCGGCGGTTCGCTTGCGAGGCAACCGCTCCAGTGCCTCTGAGATCGGCATCGCGCTCTCGACGCCGAACGCCCGCGCCTCGTAGGAGGCCGTCGCGACCGCCCCGACATCCGCACCGGTCTCGTACCCCATCCCGACGACGAGGGGTTCACCGGCGAGTGCCGGTTCGCGAAGCCGTTCACACGCCGCGTAAAAACAGTCCATGTCGACGTGACAGACAACCCGGTCGCGCGACTGCTCGCGACCGTCACGGACCGGGAGCGTTCCGCCCGCCATTAGCGCCGTCTGGGTGCCTCGCGAACTTAAGCGTCTGCACGCCGGCGCGGTCGTTGGCACAGACAGGCGACACGGGTTTATCTGTCAGTTCCGTCCTTCTTGTGTGACCGACAGAATCGGTGTGTTACACGTCGATGACGACGCCGCAGTTCTCGACCTCACGGCGGCGTATCTCGACCGCGAACTCGCCGCCGTCGACGTGAGGTTACCCGCGGAGCGCGTCGACGTCTAGTCGGTCAAGGTTCGCCTCGATTGCTCGACACAGTTCGCCGCTGCCGTAGCAGGCGACCGCGACGGCCCCGTCGATGGGATGTGACTCCAACTGCGAGCGCGCTTCGAAGTGGCGGCCGTAGCCGTCCGACCCCCAGCCGACAGCGGAGTCGAACGCCTTCTCGCGGAAGTCGACGCCGTAGTTCACGCGCGATTTGGTGTCGAGCGTCCCGATGCGGTCTGCGATGCTCGACAGCTCTGGCGCGAGCGCGAGCAACAGGTCCGTCACGACCGAGGGTCGGTCGCCGAGCACGGGCGCGTACGCACCCGGGACGCGGTCGAGGGTCCCGTCGTCGGTGAGGTTGTAGCCGAGGAACCGCGCCATCGGCTCGGCGTAGCCGTGCGCGACCGCGACCGGCTCGATGCCGGATCCGATGGCCGGCCGCCGACCGAACGTGACTGTCGCGACGAGTCGACTCACGCCCCGGCTTCGGGCGACACCTGCTAAACGCTTGGGAGCCGACCCCCGAGGGGTCGCTGCGCGACGGCGGTGTGGTACGACGAACTGAACGAATGGTGCTACGACCGCCGGTTCGGTGTTGACCGAGAGCTGTACGTCCGGGACCTGATTCACGGAACGCCGACGGCGAGACCGTCCACGGAGAGCCGGCTACTGAGTTCACGCCGGAAGCTCTTTTCGCCCGACTCGCGTAGCGACGCCCGTGAGCGAGGAGCCCCTGACGCTGTTGTCGCTGCCGGCACGAGCGGTGCGTGAGCTCGCCGCGCCGGCGCTCGCCGACGCCGTCGCCTACGGCGACCCCGACGGCGTCTGGCTCTCCGACCCGACGCCCGAGCCGCGCGCCTACGCGACCGTCCGCGATTCGCTCTCCGTTCCCGTCGTCCACCCGCAGTTGGGAAGCGACGGCGACTCGGTCGTCCGGCACGCCCGCGTGGACGACGCACTCGCTGCAGTCGCCCCCGACGCCGCGCCCGAACTCGACGTACTCACGGTACAGTCCTCCGCCGTCCTCGACGACCTCGCGGCCGCCTTCGAGGCGGGTGAGCGACGGCCCGCCAGCGAGCGAACGCACCTCGTCGTCCCGGGACTCGACGTTGAGACGGACGCGACGAGCCTCTCGGCGACCCTCACTGCGAGCGACGAACTGACGCGACTCCAGCGCGCGACGGATGCGCCGATTACCGTACTCGCCGGCGAACTTCCGGCGGGATACCACCACGACTGGACGCTCGACGGGACGACGGTTCCGGTGTACGGCTGCGGTCCTCCGCCCGGCCACGGCGAGACGCCGACGTTCGCCACGCTCCGATGTGTCTCTGCCGGGACCGTGGCCGCGACGCCGATGCGAACTTCGCAGTTCGGTCTCCGCGCGCTCGCCGGCATCGGCGCGGCGACGGCGACCCGCCTCCACGACCGCGGGGTGGATTCCCGGACCGACGTGCGCGAGACGCCTGTCCGAAACCTCGTGGACGTGTCCGGGGTCTCGAGGGCGAACGCCGAGCGGATGCACGCCCACGCCGAGGTGCTCGCGACCGGCGACCCCCTCCGTTTGACGAACGAGACGCTCCCCGTCACGCGCGACGACCGGCCGCCACTCTGTCTCGATATCGAGACAGACGGACTGTCACCGACGATCATCTGGCAAGTCGGCGTCTACGACCCGCACGACGACAGCTACCGGTCGTTCGTGGAACGAGAGGACCCCGACGAGCCGGGGACGATCATCGAGGCGTTTCTCGAGTGGTTCCTCGCGACACACGCCGACCGGACCGTCCTCACGTGGAACGGCTACCGGTTCGACTACCCCGAGTTGGAGCGGTTCATCGACAAGCACGCCCCCCACTACGCCGAGGCGTGGGCCGACGTGTGGACCTACGACCTCTACAAATGGGCCGTGCGCGACGGAAACGCGCTCCTGCCGGGCCGGACGAACAAGCTGGACGACGTGGCTGCAGCCCTCGGCTTCGAGGGAGCCGAGACCGGGCTGTCGGGGGCACAGACCGCCGCCGCCTACCAGCAGTTCATGCGTACCGGCGACCCCGCCACCGTCGACTGGGGTCGCCACGAGCGCTACTGCGAAGACGACTGTCGCGCCCTGTGGCACGTCTACGCCGCGATTCGCGACGCCGACCGCCGCGCGACGACCGACACCGCCACCGACTCCGGGGGCACTCAGGCGGGACTCGGTGACTTCTGACGGCGAACGATTGATAGCCGGCTCGCACGTCGTCCCCGTATGACCGACGAGCCACGCATGACCGGCCGCGAGCTGGTGGACTCGTTCCCGCGCGCGAGTCTCACCCCCGACCGCGAGCGCGTGACGGTTCGTGAACTCCCGGCCCGCGAGGGGAGCCACGTCTCGGCGGCGGCTGTGCTCCGGCCGCGGCTCGCGCACGCGCTCCCGTACGACCCCTACTCGCATCAGGCCGCCGCGCTCGATTCCCTCGCCGACGGCGACAACGTCACCGTCGCCACTTCCACGTCGTCCGGCAAGACCGCAGTGTACGGTCTCCAGATTGCGCGGAACCTGCTCGACGCCGGCGTGCTCAACTCCGACGGGACCCGCGCGAGCGAGGGGAACGACGCCTCGACCGCGCTCGCGCTCTACCCGATGAAGGCGCTCACCAAGGACCAGAAGCGCAACCTCGAGGAGCTGTACGAGACGCTTGGTCTCGATATCCGGGTTCGCATCTACGACGGCGATACGCCCAAAGCCGACCGCCGGACCATCCGTGCCGAGGCCGACGTGATACTGACCAACTTCCAGGCGATGAGCGTCTATCTCAACCACCACGACAAGTGGAGCCGGCTGTTCAGCGCTCTCGATCTGATCGCCATCGACGAATCACACACCCATACCGGCGTGCAGGGGATGCACGCGGCGTGGATTCTCCGGCGACTCCGCCGCGTCGTCGCCTACTGGGGCGGAGACCCGCAGTACACCCTCACGTCTGCGACGGTCGGCAACCCCGGCGAACACTCTGCGTATCTCGTCGGCGAGGACGTGACCGTCGTCGACGAGGACGGCTCTCCGCGGGGGACACGCGACCTCGTGCTCTGGAATCCCCCGCCGCGGAACAAGCAGGGACCGGACGAGTCGCGCGAGGACACTCCCGCGGACGCACACACCGACACCGACGCGCTCCCCGAGGGAGCCGACGACGAGGGGGGAGACCAGCCGGCCCCAGAGCGCGTTCCCGCCTCCATCGAGGCTCCCCGCGTCTTCGCTCACCTCACGGGCAGCCAGATTCAGACGCTGCTGTTTTGTCCGAGTCGGAAGCTGACCGAACTCGCCGTCGAGCGCGTGAACGAGTTTTACGACGGGAACACCGCGAGCTACGGTGCGCGCCCGCGGGTCGAACCGTACAACGCGGGGATGGGAAAGCGGACGCGCCACGCCCGCGAGACGGAGTTCAAAACTGGGACGCTCACCGGGCTGGCGACGACTTCGGCGCTCGAACTCGGTATCGACATCGGCGGGCTGGACGCGACCGTGCTGTTGGGGTATCCGGGGCAACGCCAGTCCTTCTGGCAGCGCATCGGCCGCGCGGGGCGGGGGGCCAGTCGCTCGCTCGCCGTCATGGTCGCAGACCACCGCACCCTCGACCAGTACGTCGTCGCGAACCCAGACTACCTGCTCGAATCCGACGTGGAGGATGCGGTCGTCGACACCGACAACGACGCCGTCTTCGTCCAGCATCTGCGGTGTGCGGCCGAGGAGTTGGCCCTGACCGAAGACGACGCAGACAGCTTCGCCGAGCGCGACCGGCTGGAGCGAGCCGTCGAGATGCTGCGGCGCGCGGGCGAGCTGGAGGGGTATCTCGACGCGGCGGTCCACTACGTCGGCTCTCCGCGCCCGCAGGCCGACGTGAGCATCTACGGGACCGGCGACGACAAGTACCACGTCCGACTCGCCGACGACGCGAACCCACGGGAGTGGGGACTCGCCGACGACCTCGATATCGAGCCGGTGGCGAAGTCGCGGGCGTTCCGCGACTACCACGAGGGTGCCGTTCGGCTCCACGACGGCCAGCAGTTCGAGGTGACCCGCGTCGTGGACGACCACCCGCAGCCGTTCGTCGAACTCACTCCCGTCGACGTGGACTACTACACCCAGACCCGGACGACGGTGAACGTCGTCGACGCGGACAGCGAGCGCAGCCGCGAGGTGAACGGCTACACCCTCCACTACGGCACGGGGACCGTCATCGTTGAACACGGGAGCTACGACGAGGTGCATGTCGGCAACGGAGAGACGCTCGCGCAGAACATCCCGACCGGTCGCCGGCCCGTCGAGATGCAGACGCAGCTCTGCTGGCTGGAGGTTCCCGACCGAATCGAGACGGCGCTCGTCCACAAGTACCGCGAGTTCGGCGTCGAGACCGGGATGGAAGGCGACCATCCGCCGCAGTTGGGCTACGTCGCAGGGTTGCACGCAGCGGAGCACGCGATGATAAAGACCGCGCCGCTCGAACTGCTCGTCGACAAGAACGACCTCGGGGGGCTTTCGACGCTCGTGCTCGACACCCACATGGCGCGCGATGACGAAGCGACGCGCACGGACACTATCGCGGCCACCGAGCGCGTCATCGAACAGCGGACGCGCGCGCTCGACGGCGACGTGTCTTCGGGGTGGTTCATCTACGACGGCGTAGAGGGGGGACTGGGCTTCTCGCGAGCGATATACGAGCAGTTCGAGGCGTTGGCCGAACGCGCCCGCGACTCCCTGCGCGACTGCGGCTGCGGGCGACCGAACGGCTGTCCGGCCTGCACCTTCGACCGCAACTGCGGCAACGACAACAAACCGCTTTTGCGTGGCTCTGCTGTCGACGTGTTCGACCACCTGCTCGGCGAGGGTGACGCCCTCGACGCGCACCTACCTGACGACGAGTACGGCGGCGAGCGGCGACCCTCTATCTTCTACTCGTGAACTTCGTCCCTCGCGGACCTGATTACTCGAAGCGCGTCAGGTCGGTCTGTCTGGGGCTGTCTCGGGGCGTGTCGCCGTCTCGGTCGCGTCCGGCGGCTCCGTCGCCGTGTTCGTCGGCGATGCGTTTCGCGCCCGGCACGCCACCGGAAAGCGAGACGCGCCGTGCAATCTCCTCGTCGCCGAGTCTGGCCGCGGCCTCGGGTTTGATTGCGTCGTATCGCTGCCAGAACTCCTCTTTGGCGGCCTCGTACTCGACCAGCGGGTACGGGTACGTCTCGCCGATCTTCACGCCACACGACTCCTGCACGTGGATAGGGGTGCGTTCCGGCCGGGGGAGGTGGTCGTCGGGGAGGTCGACGAGTTCGGGGACCCAGCGGCGAATCCACTCCCCGTCGGGGTCGTGGTCGCGCACCTGTTTGCGCGGATTGTAAAATCGGAGCGTCGGCTTCCCGACGAGCCCACACTGAGACTGCCACTGCGTGTAGTTGATGGCCGAGTCCGAGTCGATGAGGTGGTGGTGATACCAGTCCGCGCCCGGCTTCCACGGCTGCTGGAGGATGTGGAAGTAGACGGAGACGCACATCGCGCGCATCCGGAAGTTCAGCCAACCCGTCTCGCGGAGACACCGCATCGCCGCATCGACCATCGGATACCCCGTCTTCCCCTCCTTCCAGGCGGTGACGTACTCGGGGTCGTAGCGGTCGGCGTTGAACCCCGCGAGCACGGGGTTTGCGGCCTCGTCCAGCCAGCCGGGCCAGTCTTCGAGCTTCTGCTTGTAGTGGCGATTCCAGTAGAGCCGGGAGGTGAACAGCTCGCGGGCGCGGTCGGCCGTCGCGTTCGTGGCGACGTGTTGGTACACCTCGCGCACGGAGAGACAGCCGAAGCGGAGATACGGGGAGAGACCGCTGGTCCCCTCACGCGCCGCGAGGGGGGCGGAGATGCTCTCCGGGTAACGGTCGATGCGGTCGGTGAACGCTCGCAGGGTCTCGACACCTGCCTCCCGTCCCCCGGTCGGGACGCGCGTCTTCACCGAGGTGATTCCGTACGCGTCCTCGATATCCTCGGGAGTGAGTTCCGCGGGGACGTGATCGAGTTCGACGCCCTCGGGGTCCCATGTCAGCGTCTCGTCGGTGAACCACGACTCGACGTGGTCGGCCCAGCCGTCGCGCGTGTCCTCGGTCCCGCGAACGAGCCCGTCACCGGAGACGAACAGCACGTTGGCGGCCTCGCGGGCGCGCTCGTCGCGGTCGCGGCCGTACCGGCCTGTCGGCCCCCGCGCGGCGAACACGTCCCAGCCGGCGTTGTGAAACCGAGCCAACACCTCGACGGGGTCGCCGTGGGCAAAGGAGAGACCCATCCCGCCCGCGGTGGCGTGTCGGTACTGCTCGTCGAGGTCGGCAAGCGACTCGTGGAGAAAGCGAAGTCGGTCGTCACAGGCGAGCCCGCTGTCGCCGTAGAACTGCGGGTCGAAGACGAACAGCGGCAAGAGCGTGTCGGCGTTGCGGGCTGCGGCGGTGAGTACGGGGTGGTCCGCGGTCCGGAGTTCGTCGCGGTGCCAGACGACGGCCCCCGTCTCCTCGTCCGGGACGGACGGAACGAGCGGAGCGAGTGGCATCGTGTCCAGCGGGGGGTCGCCACCGTCGGCCATACTGACTCGAGGGACTACCGAGATAAAACACCCCAGCACTGGGGCCGGGAAGGCCAACAGTTATTGGGCTAATCGACGGTGTTTCGGCTAGTCGTGTTCGGACTCGTCGCCGCTGTGTTCGTCTTCGCCACGCTCGCGGCGGGAGTCGGGACCGTCGGTCTCGTCTGGTATCTCGACCGTCACCGGGGGAGCGCCGGGGCGAACTGGTTCATCGCCACGCTCACCGCGCAGGTCCTCGTCACGCTCTCGTACGCCGTCGCGATGCTCGTCTCACAGCCGACGGCGCGTGCGTACCTCGAGGCCCTCACGTGGACCGGTCTCGCGTGGATGGGACCGCTGTTCATGGGATTCGCGCTCGAGTACACTGGCCGCGAGCGATTCGTCCACACCTACGGCTTCGGGCTGATACTCCTCGTTCCGACCGTGATGACGGGGCTCGCGCTCACCCACCCGTATCACGGCCTGCTCTGGCAGGGGTTTGAACTCCTCTCGCCGTTCGGGCTGTCGGGTGCCCTCTACACCATCCAGCCGTGTGGGTATCTCGCCGTGGCCGTCACCTTCGCCGCGGCCGCCGTCGGCGTCCTCTTGCTGGTCGAGACGACGCTCGCGTACGGCGCGCTCTATCGACGAGAGGCGGCCGCCATCGCGTTGAGCACGGTCTTCCCGGCTATCGGTATCGTCACGTGGGTGCTCCGTATCGGCCCGTATCCCGAGTTGAACCTCATGCCCGCTCTCTTGCTTCCCCACTCGCTGCTCGACACCTACGCCTTCGTCGGCACCCACATGTTTGAGACGAACCCGACCACACAGCGGGCCGCAGAGCGCAGCGCCCTCGATGACCTCGAAGACCCGCTGTTCGCGGTCGACACCGAACAGCAGGTCGTCAACCTCAACGACCGCGCCGAGACGCTGTTTGGCGTCACCGACGACGGCCAGCTTCCCACCCCGGTCGAGACGCTCGTTGGCACTCCCCTCGACGTGATGCGCGAGGCAGGCGAGATCACCGTGGGAGGAACAGAAAGCCGCATCTTCGCCGTGTCGTACACCGAGCTGACAGACACCCACGACACCGTCGTCGGGGGGTTGGTCGTCCTCTACGACGTAACCGAAGAACGCCAGCAGAAACAACAGCTCACGGTGCTCAATCGCGTGCTCCGGCACAACATGCGCAACGAGATGACCGTCATCAAGGGCCACGCGAACCTCCTCCGCGATGAAATCGACGACGAGCGGCTGGAACTCCCCGCCGAAGCCATCATCGACTCCAGCGAGAGTCTCCTCTCTATCGCCGAGAAGGCACAGGACTTCGACCGAATCAAGCGGCGTGACCTCCGCGTCGTCGAGGTCGACGCCGCCGACCTCCTCGCCGACCTCCGGGAGGAACTCTTCGACGGCTTCCCCGAGGCGACCATCGACCTCGACGTGCGGGCGGGAACGCAGATACGCGCCGACCCCGGACTGCTCACAGTCGCGCTCTCGAATCTCGTCGAGAACGGGCTCGACCACGGCGACGAGCCGTACGCCTCGGTCAGCGTCTCCCAGACCCAGGACGGCCGTGCGGAGTGTGTCGTCACAGACCGGAACGAGCGCATCAACGAGGCCGAACTCGCCCCCATCCGCGCCGGCGACGAGACGCAACTGGAACACGGCAGCAGCATCGGTCTCTGGATCGTGACGTGGAGCGTTACCGCCATGGGTGCCGATATCGACTTCGGCTACGACGATGGCAACGTCGTCACGATTACGCTCCCCGACCGGATATGAGTGACCTGCTCACGCGAACTCAACGCCGGTTATCTCGAACCGCGCGCCGCCGTCGGTCCCGTCGGTCACGGTGATGTCCCAGCCGTGACCGCTGACGATCTGCTCGACGATGCTCAGCCCGAAGCCAGTCCCGCTCGGGTCCGTCGAGTAGCCGGCGTCGAACACCGACTCGCGTATGTCCGGGGGTACCCCGGGACCGTCGTCCTCGACGTAGAATCCACCGTCGATGTCGCCGACGGTGACGGTCACGTCGTCGCCGGCGTGGTCGAGCGCGTTCCGCATCAGATTCTCCAGCAGCTGTTGTAGCCGACTCCTGTCGGCGGAAATAGACCGTTCGGTCCGCACGTTGAGGGTCGCGTCCACGGTGGAGACGTTGGCCCAACACCCCCTCGCGATATCACGGATGTCGACGGCTTCGACGTCGCTCACCCGGTCGCCCTCTCTCGCGAGCGTGAGCAGGTCATCGATGAGCGCGTTCATTCGCTCGTGTGCCCGTTCGACGGCATCGAGGTGGTCCAACTCGCCGGTCTCCCGTGCCAACTCGACGCGGCCCACGGCGACGTTCAACTGAAGCGGTAGCGCGGAGTCCCCTTCCTCAAGGAGCGACCAAAGGGAGCGAGTAGGGAGGGGAGGAGCGCGTTCGCATGGGTTACAAACCCGTTCATATAAGTACCCGCA
>NZ_QJOW01000003.1:77480-384399 GCF_009184545.1 Halosegnis rubeus | reverse complement strand
ATCCACGCCTGTGGAGACTGCGCTCCCTACGGACACCACTTCGGTGTCTGCAAAGCGCGTCATCGAAACAGGAAGCCCCACCCTCAACGAAGCCACAACAGTGGCTGAGTAGGGTGGGGTAGTTCACTACCGTACTTGCGTATTCGAGATGCTGTTGCCTCAACTACCGTAGTTTGAACTACGATAGTTCAGACTACGCTAACTGTACGTTTTATGTGCTGGCGAGTCGAAGGTGGAGGCATGCCCACATTCGTAAACCGGGAACAGGAACTCGACAGACTCCACGAGTTATACGAGAGTGGGTCCGCGGCGTTGGGCGTCGTCTACGGACGTCGCCGGATGGGGAAGACGGCCCTCGTCGTCAAATCCATCGAAGACCGTGACGACGCGGTGTACCATCAGGCTGCACACGGGACGACGGAGCAACAGCTCGATTCCTTCATCGGTGATGCCGCAACGGTGTTCCCGGGGGTAAACCGGATTCGAAAAGACTGGGAGAACGTTCTCACGTTCCTCGCTGAACAGAATGCGACCGTAATCATCGACGAGTTCCCGTATCTCGTAGACGAAAACGAAGCGCTCCCCTCCCTCATTCAGCGAATCTGGGATCACGAAGTCGCTGATACGTCCGCGACCTTCGTGTTGACCGGCTCGGCAATCGGGATGATACACAAAATCGCACTCGACGGGAGTTCACCGCTGTACGGTCGGATATCGAAACGCCCGAACGGGAAACTCGAAATCGGCCCGCTACCGTTTGCTGCCGCCATGGAGTTCTTCCCGAACTACGCGCCAGCCGAACAGGTTATCGCATACGGCGTGTTCGGGGGGACACCGGAGTACCTCCGGGCTGTGGACGACACGCAGTCACTCCAAGGAAACATCACGGGGACCCTGCTGCTCCGTGATGGCAGCCTCCACGAGGAGCCCGAGGACGTCCTGTACCGAGAGCTGGACGAAGTGGACCGCTATTTTGCCGTTCTGAAAGCGATGGCAGAGGGGAACCACAAGCGAAACGAGATCATCCAGGCAGCGAGCATCAACGCCAACAGCGCGAGTTACTACCTCTCTCGCCTACGGGAACTCCAGATAATCGAGCAGGAGCACCCAGTAACGGTTGACCCGTCCCGGAGTCGAAACAGTCGGTATCGAATCCGAGACCAACTGTTCGCGTTCTGGTTCCGGTTCGTCCACGGCCGTTCGTCTCGGTACGAAGTGTTCGGAGAGGACGCGTACGACGAACTGGTCGAACCGCATCTTCCGGACTTCGTGAGTTCGTCGTTCGAACGACTCTGCCAGCGAGCAGTTCTCTACGAGTACGGGGGCGTGTACACGTTCACGGAATCCCCGAGTCGGTGGTGGGACACCGACGGACGCGAGATAGATATCGTGGCCCCGACCAACGGCGACACGCTACTGGTCGGGGAAGCGAAGTTCCAGCAACAACCGATAGGGTACGACGTTCTCGCCCAGCTCGAACGGGAGGCACCCGAAATCGAGTGGTCGCCGACCGACGGCGACGTGAACTACGAGTACGCACTGTTCAGCCGAAGCGGGTTCGCATCCTCAGTGGAGGAAGCGGCTGGGGAGCGTGACGATCTCAGACTGTTCACAGTTGACGACGTCGTTGAGACCCTGTCCGGTTAGCTGGTCCCGAGAGTCGCTTCCGTTCGTGTGCAGCGACAGTGGGGGCGAACGAGAACACGAACGCAGCGTCGTCTGAGGGAGGTGGCTGAACGAAAATCATCGGAACGGGTCCGAGAGAAGGCGGGAGGTCAGCACACCGACTGACAGTATGAGGTACGTGTTATCAACACGACTATTCTGTCCCGCAAGCGATCAGAACGAAAGCGGAAAGCGCGGATTCTGAACGCAGTCGGTGCTACAAGCAAAAACGGTTCGGAGAGAGCGATTTCAGGCCGGAAACGGCTGGTCTGAACTGTCGCTACCCCTCGAAGGGGCCGCGGCTGTTTAACGAGCGTTATACGCCGTTATCTAGATGACGCGGTTCTGGAGGTAATCGAGGTGCTTCGCGTTGTAGACGATTTTGACCTCGTCGGTCGCGGGCGAGCCGATGCAGGTGAGTCGGACGTTCTTCTCTTCGACCTCCTCGTCCGAGAGGATCTGCTGCATGTCCATATCGATGTCGCCCTCGACGGCGATCGACGCGCAGTTCGCACACGCACCGGCGCGACACGAGAAGGGCCAGTCGTAGCCCTGTGCCTCGGCCGCCTCGAGGATATACTCGCCCTCGTTCACCTCAAGCTCGCCGTAGTCTTCCCCGTCGAGACCGGCGTCAGCCGCTTCCTCGAAGAGGTTGTCGTCGTTCATCGACCAGCCGTGGTCGTCGAGCACTTCGTAGTTGAGGTATTCTACAGTTGGCATCAACAGTTATATTGTACCCGGCTATTGTTAAAGCTCGCCTTTTCGCTGACCCTCAGCCCAACACGACCGGGAAGACGACCGCGAACACGACGAAGGACGCGACCGCGGCGAGCGTCGGTGTCGCCAGCCAGAGGGTGATGACCCGCCCCGTCGCCGCCGGGTCGAACAGGTCGTTCGCCGACAGCTCTTCGGTTTCCTCTTCTCCGATTGGTCGGATTTCCTCGTCGTCGGTGTTGAGCGAGTCGACGCCGGGCTGGACCGTCTCGGTGGTGTTACCGCCCATGGCCGTCGTCGCCACGTCGACGAGCCGGCTCGTCCGGGTGGCACGCCCCCACCCAAGCCCGATGATACACATCGTCGCAGAGACGGCAAGCGACGCTGGAATCCCCAGCTCGGAGAGGAAGGTGATGAGCGTCGCCGACACCGTCTCGACGATGAGTGCGGCGAGCAGCGGCAGGTCGGTCAACCCCGTCCCGACCGTATCGAGGGTTCGCCGGGCGATGGTGAACGCGCCGACCGCGATTGCACCCCCGGCGAGAAAGACACCCTGACTCGCCGTCAGTTGGCCGGTGCCGCCGGCGACGAGTGGAGCGACCGCGTTCGCGACGTTCGAGGCCCCCGCGGAGTAAGCCATGTAACAGCCGATAGCGACGACGAGAAACCGGGTGATCATCCGCTTCAGCCCGGTCGCTTCCTCCAGTGCGAACCACGAGTCCAGATACGGGTAGAAGTAGCGGCCAATCATCGTACACACCCAGAAGCCGATCAGCGGAGCGACGAGCCACCACACCATGATCTGGCCCATCACGGCCCACTGGAGCGCCCGCTCTGCCAGTCCCATCCCGGCGATTGCGCCGACGGCGGTCATCGAGGTCGAGGCGGGGACGCCGAACAGATTCGAGATGAGCAGCGCCAAGCCGACAAACAGCAGGATAGCGACACTCGCGATCAGCGTGAAGTAGCTCGCCGGGACGATTTCACCGCCCATCGTCTGGATGACGTTGCGACCGGAAAACCAGCCGCCGGCGAAGGCGAAGACCGTCATGAGCGCGGCCGCACCGCCCTTTCCGATGATGTCGCTGCCGACCGCTGGTCCGAACGCGACGCCCGTCGACGATCCACCGATGTTGAAACCGACGAACGCCGCGACGACCAAGCCGAGAATAAGCAGTGGCGATAGCATACATATCGTATCGCGAACTCGGGGTTTAATCTCCGGGGTTCGAGCGAACCGGCGGATTTACCCCCCGAGCGAGCGACCGCCGGATATGTACGATTCCTTCTCCGTCGTCCCCGCCGTTGACATGCAGGACGGCGAGGTGGTCCAGCTGGTCGGTGGCGAACGCGACACCGGCACCCGGTACGGCGACCCGGTCGAGGCGGCCGAGCGCTGGGTCGGCGCCGGCGCGGAGAGTCTCCACCTGGTCGATCTCGACGGAGCATTCGAGGGTGAGCGCGTCAACGCCGACGCGGTCGAGGCCATCGTCAAGGCAGTCGACGTACCGGTGCAGGTCGGCGGCGGGATTCGCACCGCCTTGGACGCCGGCGACTTGCTCTCACTGGGCGTCGACCGCGTCATTCTCGGCACCGCTGCCGTCGAGGACCCCGACATCGTCACGCGCATCTCCGAGATGTACGCGGACAGCGTCATCGTGAGCCTCGACGCGAAGGACGGCGAGGTCGTCGTCGACGGCTGGACCGAGGAGACGGGACTCGACCCCGCGGAGGCGGCCGGTCGCTACGAAGGGTTAGGCGCGGCGGGGATACTCTTCACCGACGTAGACGTGGAGGGGCAACTGACTGGCGTGCGCCGCGAGCCAATCGAGGCAGTCACCGAGGCGGTCGACATCCCGGTCATCGCATCCGGCGGCGTGGCGACGCTCGACGACATCCGGACGCTCCGCGAGGTGGGCGCGGCGGCGGTCGTCGTCGGGACGGCGCTTTACGAGGGAAAGTTCACGCTCGAAGACGCGATGTCGGTCTGACGCCCGCGAAGCAGGCCGTAGACGAGCCCGCTGGCCGCAGCAGCCGTCACGGGGACGACGCCAGTAGTCGGGGAGTCGTGCGCGCCGCCAGCCGCGTCACCCGAGGAACGACTGCCTGTAACATACCACCACACCGTGTCTCAATCCACTTAGCCAGCAGGGCGGTGAGAGTCGCCGACGCTGTCCACCACAACCGTCATACCGACGCCCGCGGAACGTCGCGTATGAGCGAGCGAACGGCGGCGGTCACCCGCACCACCGGCGAGACGGATATCGAGGTGACGGTCGCTATCGACGGCGACGGCGACGCCACCATCGACACCGGCATCGGCTTCTTCGACCACATGCTCCGAGCCCTCGCCACCCACGGCCTGTTCGACCTGACCGTCCGGTGTGACGGCGATTTGGATATCGACGACCACCACACCGTCGAGGACGTGGCAATCACGCTCGGCGAGGCGTTCGGCGACGCCGTCGGTGACAAGCGCGGCATCGTCCGCTACGCCGACCGCCGCGTTCCCCTCGATGAGGCCGTCGGCTCCGTTGTGCTCGACATCTCTGGTCGCCCCTACTTCGAGTGGGACGGCGAGTTCTCACAGGAACAGATCGGTGCGTTCACGAGCGACATGGCCCGCCACTTCTGGGAGTCGTTCGCCATGCACGCGAACGTCACCCTCCACGCCGGCATCGAGGGGCGAAACGCCCACCACGAGACCGAGGCGCTGTTCAAGTCCGTCGCACGCGCGCTGGACGACGCCACCCGCTACGACGAGCGCCGGACGGACACGCCGTCGACGAAGGGGACCCTCTAGGGTCGCCGGAGTTCGTCGTCTGCGACCCGGAGTCGCCCGCGTGCGTCTGCTTCCTCCAGAATCTCCTCGACCTGTGACTCGGCGAGGTCGTAGGCTCCGGCGGCCATCTCGACGGCGTCGGCGCGCGGAATCGGGAGTTCCCGCCCGTCTAAGAACCGGACCACCTTCCGGTAGCCCGACGGCACGGCCGTTCGTGTCGATTCGGCGGTCGCGTCCGACGCTCCCGACTCAGATTCTTCCCAGCTGGTCTCGGCGTCGACTGCCTCCGTTTCTGTCTCCTCGCCTTCCTCGGCGTCCGGGACCGTCGGCTCCGGGTCGCCGTCGAGTGCGGTGTCGGACGGTTCGGCGGTGCGTGTCGTCACGTCCTCGCGGCCGGGTTCCACGTCGGCGGCGGTCTTCGCGTCGAGCAGCGGGTCGAGGATGGAGGCGAGGGCGTCCCGACAGTGAGAACACAGGACCATGCGTTTCCCGTCACCGTCGGGGTCGTACTTTGCCGGGAGTACGTCGAACGTCCCGGTGGGCGGTTCACCACAGAAGTCACAGCCGGCTACCTCGCGCATGGTCGTCGTGGGTTTGGCCCTCGTATTAATTCGTTGCTGCGTGGGGTGTCGGACTGTTGTCGATATTCTGGATGTTGTAGCTACGCTTGCTTCTACAGCACCACTGGCAGATTCAGCTTCAGCACCGCGACCACGCTCGTTGCTTGGCATCGGGGAAACCGCACCGCGGCCGCACCGCGCGCTCGCGTGTCGCTGCGCTCCCGCTCGCTGGCCCGCAGCCTCCGGCCGCTCTCCCAACCCTTCCCCGGACCGCACACGCGCCACGGGCGCGGTGCGGTAGGCCATCGCCTCCGTTGCCTGTGCGGTGGCGTGAGCCGGCGCGCCTCGTGCGCGCCCGTCGTCGCGAGGTCGTCGCGAGGGCACCGAGCGACGGTTTGTCAGAGCTTGCTCTGACAGTGGACGAGTGAGTGAAACGAACGAGTCGGCTGGGGAGGCGTGTGGGCGGTGTTGTCGGGTGGGGCTGGAAGGGGCGGGCGTGTCGCGTTCACCCGGTCGGTTCCGTGACCACTATCGGGAACGAGCGAAGCGAGTGACCGATATGTCACGGAGACAGCGGGAGAGCGACGCTCTCCCAGGCAGCCGGCGGTACAACCGCCGGCAAGACCGCGACACGCCCGGGGCTTTCGAATTGGTCCCGACAGACCAATCACCAGACGACACGCCCGGAGCTTTCCGAGGGTAAACACCAGAGCGTCCAGAGAAGTCAAAAAGCCACCCACAGCCAGACGAGCGGAACAGCCAAACCCCGAGGCCACAACGCCCAGGTATGTTCGACGAAATCATGGCGAAGTTCGCCGACTCGCCCGGCCAGCGGGCGGTCGTGCGACTGCTGCTCGAACGCGGCTTCTCCGTCAACGCCGACGGGCGCGTGGTCTCGGGGGGCATCGAAATCCCCAACACCGGGCTGGCGCGAGAGGTGGGCGTCGACCGCCGGGTGGTCGACGCGACGACCGACGCCATCCTCGACGACCCGGAACTCGAACGCGTCTTCCGCAACATCTCCGCGATTCCGTCGCTGATGGACCTCGCGCCGGTGCTCGGGTTGACGGTGTTGACCATCCACCCGAACACCGCCGAGGTGCCGGGCATCGTCGCGGCCGTCACCACCGCCATCGCCGACCACGACATCTCCATCCGACAGACCATCTCCGAGGACCCCGAGTTCACCGACGAACCGAAGCTCTACGTCGTCACCGACGAACCGCTCCCCGGCGAACTGGTGACCGACCTCCAGACGCTGGAGTTCGTCCGGAAGCTCGAACTCGAATGAGCGGGGACGGCGAGCGGGACAGCTACCGCACCGTCGCGGGCGCGGCACGGACCTCCTTCGAGGTCCGCGGCTCGGAGTTCATCGGTCACGTCCGGCCGGTCGACTCGGCCGAAAGCGCGGAGGCGTTCATCGCGGAGGTCCGGAGTGAGTACGACGACGCGACCCACAACGTCCCCGCCTATCGGGTCCGAGACGACCCGTTTCGCGAGTACAGCAGCGACGACGGCGAACCCTCCGGCAGCGCGGGCAAGCCGGCGCTGAACGTCTTACAGGGACAGGAGCTAGAGAACGTCGCCGTCGTCGTGACGCGCTACTACGGCGGGACGAACCTCGGGGTCGGCGGCCTGGTGAGCGCCTACGGACAGGCAGTCAAAGACGCAGTCGAGGCGGCGGGCACCACGGAGCGCGAGCCGCACGAACAGTTCGCCGCGACGGTCGCGTACGACGACTCCGGGACCGTCCAAGGCATCCTCGACTCGGCGGGCGTCGAGTACGAGGCCGACTACGGCGAGGACGTGCAGTTCGTGGTGTCGGTGCCGGTGGCCGACAACCTCGCCCTCCGTGACCGACTCCGAAGCGCGACGAGTGGCCGCGTCACTATCGAGGAGCGCTGACGACAAATCGCCAGACAGCGACGTGTCTGACGCACGGCAGACGAATCTTCCGGTGGAGGTCGGATGCGATCGCAGTCGGCGACATCTGCATTCGAAGGAGGGGGGTTCGCGCCGCTGGCGGGCGTGGACGACGCCGGACCTATCGGTACTTGGGTGGAGCATATCAACCCATCGAAGGTCGGAGAATTCAGCCGAGCCGGAACGACGGTTCGTCTTCCTGTTCGCCGTCTAGATCCTCCAGCTGGATGACCTCCTCGTCGGAGTCATCTTCCAGCTGCTGGGAGAGCTTCGTCACGTACCGCTTGTACTCGTCAAGCTGTTCGCGCAAGTGTTCGGCTTCGAGTTCCAGCCGCTCGTGTTCGCGGATGAAGCTCTTCGGCACCTCGACCTTCGGCGGGAACGACTCCTCGTCGGCGTCGGCGTCGCCGATTTCGTGTTCGGGAACGACCTCTACCTGTCCGTCGTGGGCAACGAGCGTCTCGACGTAGTCGCGAAACACCGCCGACAGCGAGATGTCGCGCTGTTCGGCGATCTCACGCAGGGTCTCGAACGCGTCCTCGTTGACCCGGAAGGAGATGGTCTTGTTCTTGTTGCCCATCGTTGTCGGTACTCCCTGTTCCACGCGTATAAACGTTCGTCAGACGTTGCCACGGGTGAAAAGACCTATTCGGCGCGCTGACCCACTCGCGGTATGAGCGAATCCGTGACGGTCGATTTCGGCGAGGATGGGCTCGTCCCCGCCGTCGCCCAATCCGCCGAGGACGGCACCGTCCTCATGCTCGCGTACGTGAACGAGGAAGCGCTTCAACGCACCCGCGAGACGGGCGACGCCCACTACTACTCCCGCTCGCGAGAGGAACTCTGGCACAAGGGCGGGAGTTCGGGCCACACCCAATCGATAGAAGAGATTCGCGTCGACTGTGACGCCGACACCCTGTTGTACGTGGTCGAACAGGAGGGTGGAGCCTGTCACACCGGCTTCGAGTCCTGTTTCCACCGTACACTCGACGGAGCGGAGGTCGGCGAGCGTGTCTTCGACCCCGACGAGGTGTACGACGACGGATGAGCGACGCCCCCGACCCCGAACGCGCGCGCGCCGCGCTCCGCCGGGCCGCAGACGAGTACGAGCGCGTGCGCGAGGCAGTCGAGGAAGCGGGCGGAGAGTCGGCCGTCCGGCAGACGACCGGCGCGTACCGGCGCTTTCGTCGGTTGCTCGCGGACAACGAGGAGTCAGCGACCGGCTCCGGCTTCCAGGAGTACATCCAGTTTCAGGAGGCCGTCGCCTCGGCGACCGAGGAGCTAGACGAGTCGATGCCGGCCTACGAGGCGTTCGAGGCGGCCGACGACGCCGTCCACGTGAACCGCCTCTCGGCGAGCGACTTCGAGAACGCCCGCGAGGCGCTCGACCCCGCCCGCGAGTACGCCGACCTGCTCGTGGAGTGGGAGGCGGCCGGGGAACTGCTGCGCGAGACGCGCCGCGAGGCCGGCGACCGGCTCGACGCGCTCGACGACGAAATCGAGACGGCCGAGCGACTGCTCGAACTCGGCGAGGCAGACCTCGGTGCGCCCGTCGAGCAGTTGCGCGACCCCATCGAACGATACAACGAGGGCGTCCTCGCCGACTTCGAACGACTCAAGCGCGAGGCGTCGGCTCGTGACCTGTTCGGCGTCATCGAGAGCGCCGACAGCTACCCGCTCGTGGAGTTTCGCGACCCGCCGACCCGGATGCGCGAGTACGTCGAATCCGACCCGGTTGGCGAGGAGCCGGTGAAGACTCTCTTGGAGTACGCCGACTACTCCGCCGAGAAGTTGGGCCACTACGTCGACAATCCGGGCGATTTGAACCGGTTCGTGGCGACGAACCAGACGTATCTCGCGAATCTGGACGCCTCGCCGCTGACCGTGGCGTACCCGCCGCCAGAGGCCGGCGAACTGGAGTACGAGTGCAAGGAGTACATCGCCGTCTGCAACCGGTTTGCCGACGAGGAGACGCTGGCCGCGTTGCGCGAGGTACGGTCGCTTCCGAGCGAGACCGAGTACGAACGGCTCCGCGAGGCGGCTGAATCCCTCGAAACGCTGACCGACGAGGAACGCGACCGCCTGCAAGCCGGCGAGGTCGAACCGCAGTTGGAGGCGTGTCGGACAGAGCGCGCGGCGCTCGAAGAGACACTCGACGCGACACCCGAGCCGTGAATCCGTCGGCGCGTCACGAACCTTCCTCGCCGGGAGCCGCCGTGTCGACTACTCGAGCGCGGCGCGCAGACGCTCGTGGACGCCACCGACCAGCGACTCTGCGCGGTCGCGGTCGCGCGCCTCGGCGTAGATTCTGACGACCGGCTCCGTTCCGGAAGGGCGCGCGAGCACCCACGCGTCGCCGTAGTCGAGCCGGTAGCCGTCGGTCGTGGTCGGCTCCGCGTCGGCCGCCTCGGCGTAGCTCTCGACGGCCGCGAGCAGGGCCTCTCGTTCGGCGTCGGAGTCGTACTCGACGTTGCGCCGGACGTTGACGTAGCCGCCGTAGTCCGCGACCGCCTCGCTGGCCGACTGGTCGGCGAGCAGTTCGAGGAAGCTGGCGGCGGTGTAGGCTCCGTCGCGCGCGAGCCGGTAGTTCGGGAATAAAATCCCGCCGTTCCCCTCGCCCGCGACGGGGACGTGTTCGCCCTCGTTCTGGAGCTCGCGGATGCGGGTGATGATGTACGTCGAGCCGATAGGCGTGAGTTCGAGGTCGGCGTCCACGCGACTGGTCACGTCGACGAGCCGCTGTGAGACGTTGACCGCGGAGACGGCGGTGTCGCCGGCGTCGAGTCGCGCCTCGGCGAGCGCGGCGAGCGTGGCATCCCCTTCGATGTAGTCGCCGTGTTCATCATAGAAGATGGCGCGGTCGGCGTCACCATCGTGGGCGATTCCGACATCGGCGTCGGTCGCCCGGACGAGCGCACCCAGGTCATCCAGGTTCTCAGCGACCGGTTCGGGGTCGCGCCCGGGGAAGTGGCCGTCCGGTTGGGCGTTGACCGTGACGACCCGGCAGCCGAGTTCGCGGAAGAAGTCGGGAGAGGTGAGCGCGCCGGCACCGTGACCGGGGTCGAGCGCGACCGTCAGGTCGGCGTCGGCTATCTGCTCGCGGTCGGCGACGGCGAGCAGTTGGTCGACGTACGCGCGGCGAGTGCTCTCGACGCGCTCGCTCTCGCCCGTCTCGTTCCACGGCTTCGTCTCGTAGCGGTCCGAGAGCAGGCGATCCTCGATGCGCTCGAGCGCGTCGCGCGACAGTTCGATGCCGTCGCCGCCGATGAGCTTGACGCCGTTGTACGCGGGTGGATTGTGACTCGCGGTAATCATCACGACGGGAACCCCCTCCCGTTCGGCGTACGCCTGCGCAGCGGGCGTGGGGGCGACGCCGAGTCGGTGTACGTCGCTGCCGACGGCGGCCAGTCCGCCGGCGGCGGCGTCGGCGAGCATCCCCCCGGTGCGGCGGGTGTCGCGTGCAACGGCGACCGTCTCGGCACCGAGCGTGGAGCCGGCGGCCTTGGCGACGCGACCGACGAACGCCGGCGTGATGGTTTCCCCGACGACGCCGCGAACCCCACTCGACCCGAAGACATTCATGGGGACTGCTTTCGCGGGCGCGACAAAGTCGGTATCGGTCCGAAGAGACACGGCTTTGTCGGCAGCGGTGACAGGTCGAGTATGAGCGCAGACGAGGACATCTCGCTGGAGGAGAAACGCGTCTACGCCGGCGGCTCCGCCCGACCCGCCTTCGTCGCCACCGATGCCGGTCTTGCCCGCGTCTCGGTCTCGGGCGACCTCGTGGGGGAGTTCGGACTGGCTGTGCGCGAGTCGGCGACGGACGTCGCGACCGCCGACGGCCGCGTCGTCGCTGCGACCGACGAGGTCCGACAGCTCACCGACGACGGGAGCCAAGCGCTCGGCTTCGCGGGGGCGAACGTGGTCGGCTTCGCCGATGGTATCGTGGCCGCCGGCGACGGCCGACTCGCGCGCTACGACGACGAGGCGTGGACCACCCTCGCAGAAATCGAGGGGGCGACCGCCATCGGCGACGGTATCGTCGCGACCGAGTCGGGCGTCGTCGGCTTCGGCGGCGAGTCTCGTGGACTGGATTCGGTGCGCGACGTGACCGGCGAGTACGCCGCGACAGCCGACGGCCTGTATCGGGGCCCCGACTGGGAGCAGATTCGCGAGGGGAGTTTCCGCGCGGTCGCGACGTACGAGAGCCGACTGCTCGCCGTCACCGATTCGGGGAGTTTGCTCGACCACGACGACGGCGAGTGGCGCGACCTCGACGCCCCAGGTGCGGTGGCCGACGCCGCACTCACCGCCGACGGTATCTACGCCATCACGACCGACGGGACCTTCCTCGCGGACGCCGGCGACGGGTGGCGCTCGCGCGTCCTCGGGCTTCCCGGCGCGCACCGGCTTGCCGTCCCGACCGCACGAACCGAGTAACGGCGGCTCAGGCAGCTTCCGAGATATTGTCACTCGCTGGACCGGTCGCAGCAAACGAACGAAACAGCGAGACACGGGAGTCGAAGAACAACACTTGTTAGCGAGCGGGCGGCACGGTCGGATATGATACTGCCGGGGTCGGCCTCACAGTCGCTCGCCGCCGCGCTCGCCGACCAACTGGACGAACCGCTCGCCGTCGTCGAGACCGAACATTTCGCCGACGGGGAGTTCAAGCTCCGGGTGCCAGCGGCGGGCGGCGACCTCGCTATCATCGTCGCCGCAACGACTTCCGCCGAGGCACACCTCGAACTGCTCCAACTGCAGGACCTCGCGCGGGAGGCTTTCGACGAGGTTGTGACCGTTCTTCCGTACATGGGGTACGCGCGACAGGACAAGTCGTTCCGGGACGGCGAGCCGGTGTCGGCGCGCGCGGTCGCGCGCGCCCTCTCGGCGAGCACGGACCGCGTCGTCGCGGTGAATCCACACGAGCCGGCTATCGGCGACTTCTTCGACGTACCCTTCGACGTTGTCGACGCCGCACCCCGACTCGCTGAGCCGCTACCCGACCTCGACGACCCGCTGTTTCTCGCCCCGGACGAGGGCGCAATCGGGCTGGCCGAAACCGTGTGTGACGCCTACGGCGACGGGAGCACTGACTACTTCGAGAAGACGCGTTCGTACGACACCGGTGACGTGACCGTCGAGCCGTCGGGGACGGAGCCGGCGGGTCGGACGGTCGTGCTCGTCGACGATATCGTCGCGACCGGCTCCACGATGTCGGCGGCCGTCGGCCAGCTCCACGAGCGCAACGTGGGCGAGGTGTACGTCACCTGTCTCCACCCGATGTTTGCCGCGAACGCGCGCTCGAAGTTGGCCGACGCCGGCGTCGCCGGCGTCTGGGGCACCGACACCATCGAGCGGCCCGCGAGTGCCGTTTCCGTCGCGCCCACGCTGGCCGACTACTTCTGACGGCGGGCGAGGAGACCAGCGCCGACGACCGCGCCGACAGCGACTGCACCACCGAATCCGGGCTGGCCCGGCGAACGCGTCGTCCCTGGCTCGGTGGCGGTCTCAGTACTCGTCGGCGTCCGTGTCCGAGTCGCTGTCTCGGTCGGCGTCTGGGTCGGCGTCGCTGTCACAGTAGCCGGCGGCGTCGGGGTCGCTGTAGCCGTCGCAGTCGGAGTCTCGACGCCCTGCTGGAACGCCGCTCGATGTTGGGATTCGGACCACGCTCGCGGCGTCGACGCCGTCTCGATGAGCCGTTCGGCGTTCGCCCGGACGGTCGCGTCGCCGGCCGATTCGATTGCGCCGTAGAATGCCGACAGCGACACCTGCCTGTCGATGCTGTTCAGCGCCGTCGCGAGCGTGGCGGAGCCGTCGGAGGCGACCCGAATCTGTCGGTCGAGTTCGCCCGCGACGAGCCGCCCTTTCACGTACGGAACAAACAGGTCTGACCACGTGTTCGGCTCCGCAAGGACTGCCCCGTCGTATCTCGCCGCGCGGCCGAGGAACTGCTGAAACTCGGCAAAGTCGATGCGGTCCTGTCGGAGCGTCTCCAGTGCGGCGTAGTAGTCTGCGCCCCCCTCGATTGACCAGCGCATCCCCGCGGTGGTGTCCGTCGGCTGGCGGGTGTGGACGTACTCGTGGAGCCAGACGTTGTTCGCCGCGTTGACGGGGAGGTCCGCGCGCACCCAGAAGTCGGCGGAACCGCGAGCGAGCCCCGACGGTCCCCACTGCACGCTCGTCGGCGCAGCGATGGCGACGTGTGAGCCGGCAGCGTCTCCGAGTTCGAGATTATCGGCTCCAGCCCCCAGCGTGTCGAGTATCGTCTCGGGGTTCGCGAGCGTCTCGCTGGCGGCGGGCACGACGAGGCGGAATCGCGTCTCGCCGGTCGTGCGCTCGTACGTCGTGTGCTCGCCGAGATACAGCATCGTCTCGCCGACGACACCGGGACCGTCGATTGCGTAGTTGGTCTCGATGGTCGGCGCGCTCCCGCGATACTGGTAGGAGAATCCCGCGCCGGGAGTCGGCGCGATGGCCCACACGCCGGTGTCGGCGTACTCGTGCCCGCGCGTGCCCGTCCGGTTGACGGGAAGCGCGTAACGTATCGACGGTGAGTCGGTCGTGGAGCGGTAGCCGTCCGTCGTCTGCTCGAAGCCGGTCGTCCCGCGCACGGTCGTCCCGTCAGGGAGTCGGGTCGTCACCTGCGACACGTCCGGCGGGAGGTCGAACGCCATCCGTATCTCGACCTGGCCCGGCGTCTCGGGCGTCAGCGAGGCGGTGAACGTCCGCGTTATCGTGTCGTCTCGTGTTCGGTCGCCCGCGGGCGATGCACCGACTGCTGCACCGACTGCGGGGGCGACGGCGAGCAGCAACGCGAAGACGACGACGAGCCGCGAGCCTCGTGATATACGTCACGAACGCGCGCCGAACGCTTGGATGTGGGGGTCAGTTCGCTCGCGTGACGCCGAGGGTCACCTCGACGCCCTCGATGTCGTACGCCTCGTGGAAGCCTTCGTCCACGTCGGCGAGGGTGGCGCGCGTCTCCTCGGCCACGAGGTCGTGGTACTCGACCACGAGGTCGGCGATGCGGTCGTCCGCTACCGCGATGTCGAGATGGATCTCCGCGTCGATATCGAGATCCAGGTCCTTGCGGGCCTCCTGGACACGGCGGATGATCTCGCGGGCGTACCCCTCGGCCTCGATGTCGTCGGTGAGTTCGGTGTCGACGTAGACGACGCCGCCCGACTCGCCGGCGACGCGGAACTCCGTCCCCTCGATGCCTTCCGGCGTCTCGGTGACGAACTCGACCATCTCCGGTGTCAACTCGACCTCGCGCCCGAGTTCCTCGGCGACCGCGGCCTCGAGCGCGTCAAGATCTTTCCGGGCGACGGTGACGCTGTTGAGCGCGTCCATCACCTCGCCGGCGTCGCCGCCGAAGGCCGGCCCGAGCACCGACATGTCGGCGCGGGCACCGTAGGCGAGCTCGTCCCAGTCTTCGGTCGCTTCGACGAGTTCGATTTCGCGGGCGTTGAGCCGCTCGCGCAGGAGCGCGCGCTGGCGGTCCACGCTGTCGGCGACGCCGTCGGCGTCGGCCGCGACGACGACTCGCGTGGCGGGCCAGCGGAGCTTGCGGCCGGCCTGTTGGCGGGCGTTCGCGCCGGCCTCCTCCACGGCGCGCACGGTCTCGATGTCCGCCTCCAACTGCGGTTCGTACCACGCCTCGTCGAACTCGGGCCAATCTTCCATGTGGACGGTCGGGTGACCCGACTCGCCGGTGAGCGTCCCGTAGATCTGCTCGGCGACGAGCGGCGCAAACGGCGCGAACAGCGTCACCGTCTTCGTGAGCACGTGGTGGAACGTAGCGTACGCCGCGGTCTTCGAGTCGGAGTCGGCTTCCGCCCACATCCGCTCGCGGACGACCTGGATATAAAACCGGGACACGTCTTCCACGAGGAACTCCAACAGTACGTCGAGCGCCTCGTCCTGTCGGTAGCTGTCCCACGCGGCGGTCATCTCCTCGACCGTCGTCTGGAGCCGCGAGAGCAGCCACTCGTCGACTGCTTCCAGTTCGCAGTCGGCGAGTTCGACCGCCTCGGGGTCGAACTCGTCCATCCGCATGTACGGGAGCGGGAACCGGAACACGTTCCAGAGGATGTTCAGGTCCCGCTGCATGTTCTCGGTCTCGTCCCACGAGAAGCGCATATCCTCGCCCTGCGGGTTCCGCGAGAGGAGGAACAGCCGCATCGGGTCCGCGCCGTACTCCTCGATGACCTCGCCCGGCTCGACGGTGATGTTCTTCGACTTCGACATGCCGCGACCGTCGGGCATGTTCGCGTAGCCGTGCATCAACACGTCCGAGTACGGTACCTCACCGAGAGCGGCAGTACCCATTCCCAGCTGCGACCAGAACCACCCGCGCGTCTGGTCGTGGGCCTCCATGATGAGGTCGGCGGGCCACAGCCGGTCGAACGCCTCGCTGTTGCCCGGATAATCGAGCGTCCCCCACGAGGCGACCGACGAGTCGATCCACACGTCGAACACGTCTGGAACGCGCTCGTAGGTCGTCCCGTCTTCGGTGATGGTGATGTCGTCGACGGTTGGCCGGTGGAGGTCGATGTCGGCGGGGTCGACCGCCTGGTCGGCTCGCTCTGCCAGCTCCTCGCGCGTGCCGACGATGACGGCCTCGTCCATGTCGCCGTCCCAGTCTTCGGGCAGCCAGATTGGGATGGGCGTCCCCCAGTAGCGCTGACGGGAGACGTTCCAGTCGGGCGATTCCTCGACGAAGTTCTTGAACCGGTCTTCTCGCGCCTCGTGCGGGTACCAGTGACTGTCGTCGATGTTGTCGAGCAGCTCGTCTTTCACGTCGGTGACGGTGATGAACCACTGGTCGGTCGCGAGGAAGATGATGTCCGTGTCACACCGCCAACACTGTCCGTAGTCGTGGGTGTACGTCTCGCTCGCGAGCAGGTAGCCGTTCGCGTCGAGGTCGGCGATGATATCGTCGTTGGCGTCGCGGACGAACTGGCCGGCGTAGTCGCCGGCGCGCGAATCATAGACGCCGTCGGAGCCGACCGGACAGTACACGTCTAATCCGAGTTCGTCGCCGCGCTCGAAGTCTTCCTGACCGTGACCGGGCGCGGAGTGGACGAGTCCCGTGCGGTCGACCTCGACGTAGTCGGCGTGGTACACCTCGCCGCTCCCCTCGAAGTCGGGGTACTCCGCCACCTCGTCGGCGAGCGGGTGGTCGTACGTCCAGCCGAGCAGTTCCGCGCCCGGCAGCGTCTCCAGCACGTCGTACTCCTGATACCGACCCTTCTTCAGAACGTCTTCGACGACGCCCTCGGCGACGTACAGCACCTCCGTCTCGCCGTCCTTCGTCGCCTCGACGGCCGCGTAGGTCACGTCCTCGTCGACGGCGATGAAGGTGTTCGCCGGCACGGTCCACGGGGTCGTGGTCCACGCGACGAGCGACCCCTCGCGCTCCGCGAGGGGGAAGTTCACGTAGATCGAGGGGTCCTCGACCTGATGGTACTCGACCTCGTTTTTCGCGATCGCCGTCTCACACCGGGGACACTGCGTGATGGAGCGTTTGCCGCGCTCGACCAGCCCGCGCTCGTGGGCCTGCTGGAACCCCCACCACACCGCCTCCATGTACTCCGTCGAGGCGGTCTTGTACGGCGAGTCCCAGTCCATCCAGACGCCGAAGGACTTGAAGTCCTCCTGGAGTCCCTCGAGCTGCTCGTCGGCGAACTCCTGGCAGGCGTCGATGAACGCCTCCATCCCGTACTCCTCGATGTCTTTCTTGTTCTCGAAGCCGAGCTTGCTCTCGACTTTCGTCTCGATGGGAAGCCCGTGCATGTCGTAGCCGGGGCGGTCGGTGACGTTGTACCCCTGCATTCGTTTGTAGCGGATGTAGGCGTCTTTCAGCGTCTTGTTCCACGTCGTTCCCATGTGGGCAGCACCGGAGGTGTACGGCGGCCCGTCCACGAAGAAGAAGTCCTCACCGTCGCGGCGATGTTTCCGGGTTCGCTCGTAGGCGTCCGTCTCCGCCCAGTACTCGAAGGTCGACTCCTCAACCTCGTCCGGGTCGTACTGCTCGGAGACCGGGGCGAATCGTTCCATACCACCTCTGGCGGGTGCGACCACAAAGACGAATCGGTCTCGCAGGTGCCCCCGTCAGAGCGCGCGCACTCGCGGCAACAGCCGGTCGCGGCCGACGAGAACCAACCCGCCGTACAGCGTGACCCCACCCATCACCGCGAACCAGAGTGCAAGCGCCGTACTCTCTCCGAGGCTGTTGAGTCCCGACAACTCCGCCGACAGTCCGACGACGGTGAGCACGAGCGTGAGCACCGCGTCGAACGCGAGCGGGGCCGTCTCTGCGAGCGTCTCTTCCAGTGTCATACGCTCGCTGGTCGGTACGCGGTTATAGTCTTTTTGAGAGCGACAGAATACCACGTCCGCTGAGTCGGTAGCTACTTCTCGCTCTCCACACCCAAATTCCGTGTATGCCCTCCCAAGCCGAACTGCTCGCGTCGATTCGCCGCTGGCTCGTCGCCGGCGTGCTCGCGCTCGGTGTCATCGCCTTCCAACTATCCTCGATTCAACAGGGCGTCGCCCTGCATCAGGGCGGGCTCCCAGACCTGATGCGACTCGTCGGCTTCCTCATCGCCGTCGCCGCGCTGGTCGCGCTGGTGAACGACGACTGGGAGCGGTATCGGTGAGCCGGGGTCGGACACGAAACGCTGGGTCGCCGAACCGGGAACGGTTTGCGCCCTCCACACGAAACGCAGGGCGTGAAGCCGAGCGAGATGTCGTACCCCGACGGCCCGGCGAATCGACTGGCCGACGACTGCCGTCGGTGTCCGGCGCTGTGTGACTCTCGCGAGCGCATCGTCTGGGGCGTCGGCCCGACCGACGCCGAGGTCGTAGTCGTGGGTGAAGCGCCGGCGGCAGGCGACCCCGAGGCCGACCGCTGGCAGGGCGGGAATCTGACGGGAAAAGCGTACACCTCACGCGCGTCCGGGCGGGCGGTGCGAGCGCTCATTGCAGACGCGGGGGCCGACCCGGCCTACTACACGAACGCGGTCAAGTGTCACCCCGAGGGGAACCGCGACCCGACGGCCGACGAGCGCGAGCACTGTCGGTCGTGGCTGGCGCGTGAACTCCGCTCGGTCGGCCCCGACGTGATTTTGCCGACAGGCAAACACGCGACGCTGTCGGTGTTCGCGCTCGCCGACGAATCGCTCGACGGCTTCCTCGATTCGGTGTTGGAACCGCGGGAGACGGCGTACGGAACCGTGATTCCGTTGCTCCATCCGAGCTATCAGGCGGTGTGGCTGTCGCGACTCGACCATACGCGGGAGTCGTACGTCGGTATGCTTCGGGAACTGCTCTGACATCCTCCCACGACTGAAGTCGTGGGCTTTCTCCTCGAATCTCTGTAACCTACACCAGCACGAACGCCGGTTCGACCCCGTAGATGGTAGCGACGTACAAGAGTCCGAACAGTGTGGCGTTGTAGACGGAGTGAATCGCGACCGGGACGGCGAGGTTGTCGGTGTACTCGTAGAGCCCGCCGAGCACCGTCGAGACGACGATGAGCCGGCCGACCGTGGCGGCGATGCTGACGGGCGGAGAGCCGACGAAGTTCGTGGCGTGGATGAGACCGAAGATGACGGTCGCGAGCGCAATCGCAGCCTTCGGACCGAACACCTCACGGAGCCGCCCCTGCACGACGCCGCGGAAGAAGAAATCCTCACCCGGACCGATGATGAGGAAGGAGGCGACGAACAGGACGATGATGACCGTCGGATTGCCGAGCGCGATGTCTGTGACGCTGCTGTTTGGCATCGGGATGTTCGCCAGTTGCGTGGCGATACCGGTGACGATGTTCGCCGCGAGCATCCCGACCCAGCCCACGAGGACGAGTCCCCACTGATTCAGCGACGGGAACGCAATCGGGACGGTCGGCGCGCCACGCCAGTAGAGATACGCCAGCCCGCCGCCGATGAAGCCGACACCTTGGAGAGCGACCAGCGAGAGCAGCGTCGTCCGGAGCGACGTGAGCTCAATATTGGCGGCCGCCGCCGCCACGTCACCGAGTACAAATGCGAGTTCCCCGAACACGATTGCGCCGACGGTCAACGACAGGACGGCGACGGTCGCGACGACGCGCTCGTTCATACGGACCGCAGCGAGCCGAGAGGCAGACATACCGGATAATGAGTTCGCGACCGGTAAAGCGTTCGTGGCGGGCCGTCAGGCGACCCGAGGGTCGCGGCTGACTCGGTAGTGGAGGGCGACGGCGACGAGCATCGCGAGCAGCGCCGCGCCCGCGCCGACAAGGAACGCGACCCGGTAGCCGGCGACGGTGTAGGTGGGCGCGCCCCCGACCGTCTCGCCCGTCCAGTAGGCGTCCAAGATTGCGCCCATCACGGCCGGGAAGACGGCCGCGCCGAAGTAGCCGAGACTGTTGATGACGCCCGTCGCGGTCCCGCTGACGCCGGGCGCGTGTCGCTCCTTCGCGACGGTGAACGCGAGCGTCACGGAGCCGTTGGCGAACAGCGCGAGAAAGAGCGCGACCCCGACGACCGGGAGCGGCGGCACCGTCGCGAGGGTGAGATACACCACGACGCCGGCCGCGCCCCCGAGAATCATCAGCGGCGTGCGCGCACCGAGTCGGTCGGAGAGCACTCCGAAGACGGGCGAGCCGAGTATCGTCCCGACGTTCCCCACGAGGACGAACAGCGAGGCGGTCTGGACGGACACCTCGTACACGTCGGCGACGAACGGGACGCCCCACAGCCCGAGGACGGTGAAGTTCATTCCGATGGCGAGGAACAACAGCGCGCCCATCAGCCACGTCTCCACCTCGCCGAGCACCGTCCGGGTGTTCGCGAGCACCGCACTCGCCGTCGGGGGGTCGCGGTCGACCGCCTCGGAGGGTGGGCTGTCGCGTACGACCGCCCACACCGCACCCGCGAGCAGACCGCCGACGACACCCGCGGCGAGAATCGACGACCGCCAGCCCACCGCGTCGATGGTGTACGCAAGCGGCGTCGTCGCGAGCACGCCACCGATTCCAGAGGCAGCAATCGTCAGGCCGGTCATCGTCGCGTACGCGTCGGGCCGGAACCACGAGGCGAGGAAGGCGAGCGTCGCGATGTAGATGGTGCTCCCGCCGAGCCCGATGAGTCCGCGGGCCAGAAACGCCGCCGGAAAGGAGCCGGCGGTCGCGAACCAGCCGACGCCGACGGTCATCACGACGAGACTCACCGTCGCCGCCCGCCGGGAGCCGTACCGGTCCACGAGCAGGCCCGCCGGCAGCTGGAGCGCGGCGTAGATGTAGAAGAACGACGAGTGGAGGACGCCGAGTTCGGTGCCGCTGGTGTCGAACGCGACGGCGAGACTCGACGCCAACACGCCCGTCGCCGTCCGGTGGAAGTTGACGAGCAAAAACGCCGCTGCCAGCAGTGACCACATCAGGAGTCGGCGACGACGAGGCATGGGTGGGCCACACACAGGACCCGAAAGAAGCTATCGCTTGCAGTCGGCGGCAGGCTTAGTAGCGAGCCGCGACATCCGCCGGTATGAGCGACGACTGCATCTTCTGTCAGATCATCGACGGCGACATCCCCGCACGCACCGTCTACGAGACCGACGAGACGCTCGCGTTCCTCGACGCGAACCCGTTGGCCGAGGGCCACACGCTCGTCATCCCGAAGACGCACGCGAGACAGCTACAGGACCTCGACGACGAGACCGCGACTGCGGTGTACGAGACGCTCCACCGGCTCGTCCCGGTCGTCGAGGGGACCGTCGGCGCGGACGGCTCGAACGTCGCGTTCAACAACGGTCCCGCCGCCGGCCAGGAGATTCCCCACGTCCACGGCCACATCATCCCGCGATTCGAGGGCGACGGCGGACGACCGGTGCACGCTGTCGCCGGCAGCCCGCCGGAACTGAGCGAGGAGGACCTCGACACCATCGCGGGCGAGATCAAGTCGAACGCGTAACGCGGTTCCCCCGTGGCGACGGCCGCGCAGTGAGTCGTAAATATATTCAGTTTTCGAGGAGAGAAAAGAACACATGGGAGACGTGGCTGCGTTCGTCGGAACGGCAGGCGGGGCGGGAGTCACCCGACTCTGCCTCGAAAGCGCGGCGCTGCTCTCGACGGAGGGTGCAGGTGTCGTCGTGCTCGACGCCGCGTTCGCGACACAGGGACTGGCGACGCATCTGTCGGGGCGGCTTCCGACGGACGTGACGACGCTGGTGACCGAAGAGCGACCGCTCGGCGAGGCGGCGTACGAGCTGGAGACGGCCGGCGACGGCACCGTCGTCTGCGTGCCGGCACGCGCGCCGTTTGAGCGACTGGCACGGGCGAAGACGCCGGACGCGGCACGGGCGTTCGAACGGCTGGTGGACGAGGCGCGCGAGCGCGCCGAGTACGTCATCGTGGACGTGCCGCCGGTCGCGTCGAACGAGGCGATAGCCGCCGTCACCGCGGCCGACGCCGTGACGCTCGTCGCACCGGGCGACCGGACCGAGACGGTGTCGCGCATGCGCGACCGCGTGACCGACATCGGGGCGAGCGCGGACGCCGTCGTCGCGACCCGAACGGACGAATCGACCGTCGCCGACGTGACCGTGCCGACCGACGCGACGCCCGCCGGTGAGACGCCGGTCGCCGACGCTGCGGGCGGGCCGTTCACCGCTGGGGTGGCCGCGGTCGTCGAGCACAGCTTCGGTATCGCCGTCGACCAGCCGACCAACGAGGGACTGCTCTGGTAGCTACCCGAGGTCGGTCAGCCCCGAGCGCGCGTCCGAGAGCGGGTCGGCGTGCTCGACGGCGAGTAGACCGTCGAGGGCGCTTTCGGCGACCGGCAGCGTGTCGTGGGTCTCAGCGTACACCGCGAGCGCGAACGCGTCGTCGTCGGCCCGGGTGAGGGCCTTGGCGTCGGTACGCGAGAGCTTCGCGTCGAGCCAATCGCGGACGATGTCTCGCCCGGTCGGGCCGAGCGGCGAGGTGTCCTCGCCGAACAGATGGAGAGTCTTTGCCGCCGTGACGGAGGCGACGTTGGCGGCGCGTGCGGCGTCACCGACGCTCGCACCGTCGGCGTACGCCTCCACGAGCGTCGCAGCGGCTGCGGGCGTACACGGCAGATCGTCGGCGACCGACTCCAATCGCTCGACCAGCGGCGTCTCCGTCCGGTCAGTGACGGCGACCCCGCGCTCGGACTGGGTGGTCGTCACCGCCACGCCGGCGGCGATGTCTTCGAGACTCATACCCACACAATCGAGCGTTGATACTAAATTATTTCTCATTATTACCGGAAAAAAGCTATCGCACAGCGGTGGGTACGTACAGACGGCTACGGTTGCCGCCGAGCATTTGGGCATGAGACCCCTCGTCTCGATATGGACGAACGGGCGGGACTGGCGCTCACGGAAATCGAGCCGGAGCTGTTCTTGGGCAACGTCCACGCCGCGAAGGGAGGTCACGGCCGCGAGTTCAACCACGTGCTAACGGTCAGTGAGAGCACGCAGCCGTTGACGACCGACCATCAGCCGCTGCAGGATAACCAGACCATCTCGTACGAGCAGTCCGAGGCGGCCGTCGAACTCGCGCGCGAGCGCTACCGAGAGGAGGGGTCGCTGCTCATCCACTGTTCGGCTGGTCTCTCCCGGGGCGTGACCGTCATGGCGACGATGCTCACCGCAGAGGGCGTGTATCCCTCCTTCGAGTACGCAGTCGCGAAGATACAACAGTCACAGCCGGAGGCGTATCCGAACCCCGCGCTGTTGGAACAGGCTGAGCGGTATCTGGGCCGAAACATCGAGCAGTCGGTCGTTCACCACGGGCGTTGAATCGACGGGAGACGGGAGGCAGAGTCGGCCCTGGGGCGGGAAATCAGGGTCAGGTCGTCCGTACCCGCGGTCGGGACAACACGTCGGGCGTGTGCGTTGGTGGTGACACCAACCGTGATGGAGACGCGACCCAGCACGTGAAAACGGTGGGTAATCGGCTGTTTCTGGTGAACCGATAAGTGCGGAGCGTGAGAATACTCCCGGAATGAACGAGGCGGAACTACCGGGCGACGACGAGGAGACGCGTCAGTTGCTTGAACTGGTGCTCGAGACGGGACGGATGAACGGTGCCTACGTCGACACCGACCTCCGACACACATGGGTGCACAACTCGGCTCCAGAGCCGCCTGAGTCGGAGATTCTCGGGAAGACCGACGCCGAACTGTTCTCGGAGGAGATGGCCAAACCGACGATGCAGATCAAGCAGGACGCCATCGGCACGGAGTCCCGCGTCGAACGGGAGTTCACCTTCATCAAGCCGTGGGGACAAAATCGCTATCGGGCCGCGGCTGAACCACGCTACGACGACGGCGAAGTCACTGGGGCGATGTTCACCGCCATCGACATCTCAGACCGGTACCGGTTCCTCGAACGAACCACCGACGCAGTGTACACCGTCGATACCGACTGGGAGGTGACGTTCTGGAACGACCAGATGACGGCCCGGACCGGATGGGAGTCAAAAGAGGTAGTCGGAGAGAACCTCTGGGAGGTCTTCGACCACGCGATTCCCGACGACCTCGAAGCTCGGTATCGGGAGGTGATGGACACCGGCAATCCGGCCGAGTTCGAACAGTATCTCCCCGGGCCGTTCGATTACTGGGTCGAGATACGCGCCTTCGCCGACGAACACGGCCTCTCCGTGTACTCACGGGACATCTCCGAGCGGAGAGCGTACGAGGAGCGGCTCAAGCGCCAGCGTGACACCCTCGACGTGTTGAACGGCGTCCTCAGCCACGACATTCGAAACGACCTCCAGTTGGTGACCGCATACACCGAGATGGTCGCAGAGCACGTGCCCGAGGAGCACGAATCACACGTCGAAATCATCCGCGAACGAGCACAACACGCGGTCGAACTCACCAAGAGCGCGTCGGACATCTCGAACGTGTTGTTCGCTGAGACCGAAGAGCCAAAGCGGGTGGGGCTGCGGCCGCTACTAACGGCGGAAATCGACAACGTCCGGGCGTCCTACCCCGACGCTGCCGTCCTCGTTGACGGGAAAATCGACGAGATGACCGTACTGGCCGACGAGATGCTGGCGTCGGTGTTCCGGAATCTGCTCAAAAATGCCATCCAACACAACGACAAGCCGGTGCCAGAAGTGTACGTCGCCGTCGACGAACAGCCCGAGGAAGTCGTCGTCAGCATTGCAGACAACGGTCCCGGGGTCGCCGACGCACACAAGGAGACAATCTTCGGCAAAGGCGAGAAAGGGTTGGGCAGCAGCGGGACCGGCATCGGGCTGTATCTGGTCAACATGCTGGTCGAACGGTACGGCGGAGAGATTCGGGTCACCGACAACGAACCCGAGGGGGCGGTGTTCCGGCTGACGCTCCCGAAGGTCGAGCGGGACGCACAGCCGTAGTCGGTTTGCTCGTGGGTTTTCAGTTCTCTCATCGCCTGCCCGGACGGAGACCGATATCCGGCGAACTACCCACCGGTCACCGGTGGGTAGTTCCGGCGTCGTCGCTGTATTTTCATCCGTCTCGGCTTCGTTTTTAACCCCCTTCCGGCCCCATGTTCGAGTATGAGCACGACGGCGACGACGTGTCCGGAGTGTACAGGGACGGTAACCACAGACGGCACCGAGCGAATCTGCGCGGAGTGTGGATTGGTCGTGAGCGAGGACAGTCTCGACCGCGGACCGGAGTGGCGCTCCTTTGCCGACGACGACACGAATCCGAAGCGAACCGGTGCACCGCTGACCCGCTCGCGCCACGACAAGGGGCTCTCGACCGAGATCGGCCACTCGACGCGACTCAAAGGGCGCAAGCGCCGCCGCGTTGCGCGGATGCGCCGCCAGCACAAGCGCGCACAGATCGCGACGAAACGCGAGCGCAATCAGGTGTACGGGTTCACGGAGATTCGCCAGCTGGTGAGCGGGCTGTCGCTGGGCGAGGCGATGCGCGAGCAAGCGTGTACGCTGTTCGAGTCGGCCCAGTCCGAAGACCTGTTTCAGGGGCGCTCGCTCGAGGGGTTCGCCGCCGCCGCGGTGTACGCGACCTGCCGCGTGAACGGGCTTTCGCGCACGCTCGATGAGGTTGCCGAGACGGCGAAGGCTGACGCGGACGAGCTACGGGTCGCCTACGACGCCCTGAACCGCGACCTCGGTCTCCCGGTCGGGCCAGTCCACCCCCGCGAGTATCTCGCGCGCTTCGGCTCCGAACTCGGCATCGAGTCGTGCGTCGAGCGCCGCGCCCGCGAGTTGGCCGAACGCGCCCACGACGAGCAGATTTCGGTGGGGCGCAATCCGGCGGGCGTCGCCGCCGGCTGTCTCTACACCGCGACACAGGAGCAGAATGTTCACCGCACACAGACCGAAATCGCCGAAGTCGCCGGCGTGACGCCGGTGACGCTCCGTCGGACCTACACCGATTTGTGCGAGTTAGAGTGAGCTGAAACGAGCGTGTGTTTCAGCCGTCGTAGAGCGCGTTCCCGAGGTCACCGGCCACGTCGCGAATCCCGTCGCGGGCCGTGTCGACCTCCCGCATCGTCAGGAAGCCGTGGACCATGTCGTCGTAGTTCACGTGTCGCGTGTCGACGCCGTCGGCGGCCAGCTGGTCGGCGCAGCGCTTCCCGCCGTCGCGGAGCGGGTCGAAGCCGGCCGTGACGACCGTCGCCGGGGGGACGCCGGACACGTCGGCCGCGTTCGTTGGGTCGGCGTACGGATTGCGCCGGTGGATGTCGTTGCCGTAGTAGCAGTCGCCGAACCACTCGATGTCCGCGCGAGAGAGCACGATACCTTCGTTTTCCGCCACCGACCGCTGGTCCGGGTCGACGCCAACGCCCGGATACAGGAGCGTCTGATACGCGATGTCGGGACCGTCCTGTTTGGCCGTCATTAGGGAGACGACGGCGGCGAGGTTCCCGCCCGCGCTGTCGCCCGCGACGGCGACGCAGCCGGTCCCGGAGAGCGCGTCGGTGTGCTCGCTCGCCCACTCGACGGCCGCGTAAGCGTCCTCGACGGCCGCCGGGAACGGGTGTTCCGGCGCGAGTCGATACTCCACGGAGAGGACGCCACAGCCGCTGTCGTTCGCGAGGTGCCGACAGAGCCACTCGTGGGTCTCGACGGTTCCGAAGACGAACCCGCCCCCGTGGAAGAAGACGACCGTCGGGAACGGCCCGTCGCCCTCGGGGAGAGACAGTCGGGCGTCGAGGTCGCCGTCCGGACCCGGTATCGTCGCGTCGGCCGTCGCGCCGACATCGGGGAGGTTCCGATTCCGCAGTCGACTCACTCCCTGCATCAGGCCGCGAAACAGCTTCAGCGCGTAGCGGTTGTGGGGAATCGGAATCCGCGACTGGCGTTCGACCGCGGCGGCGGCCTGCGGGTCCATCTCGTCGGCTCGCATGTGCGACTGTTCGCCAACCGCGACTAAACTGTGTGGGTTCGACGCACGACCGACGCGAGGTCAGCGAGCGCGCGTGCCGGCGGGGAATCGGTGGCGTGTGTCGTCACCGGGAGTCCGTGGCGGGTCGCCTGCTCGACTACCGCGCTCTCGGGGATCGCCACCGCCGGCGCGCCGAACTGTTCGCGCACGTCGCTCGTCTCTGTCGCCCGAGTGACGGCGACGGCGACCAACCCGGCGTCGAGTCCACGCGCCAGCGTCCGAACCTGGTCGGCGTGTGCGAGCGCCCCGCCAGTTCCGCGCGCCACGAGCACTACCGAGTCGGCGGCGGCGAGCAGCTCCCCGACCACCCGACCGAGTCCAGCGGGACAGTCCACGACCACGGAGCCGTACTCCCGCTCGACCGCACGCAGGGCGTCGGCGAGTCGGTCGTGGTCACACGCCGCTGCGCCGGCGAGCGTTCGGCCGCAGGCGAGGAGCGCGACCGGCCCGGTCTCGTCGACGGCCTCGAATGGGTCGGCGCGGCCGGCCAACACGTCGTGGAGGTCCGGTCCCCGCGACTCGGGCAAATCAGCCATCGCGAGGTCGCCGTCGACACAGACCGCACCGAGGTCGTCGGCGAGCGCGAGCGCGACGGTCGAAGTGCCGACGCCACCCGCGCCACCGGCGACGGCCAGAATCACGACAGCCACTCGGGCGCGACCGAATCTGGCGGCGACTCCGGCCCGACGAGTGCTCGACGCGGTGGCCGTGACCCCCCGAGCGAGTCGAGCAGTCGCGCCGGGTCGGGCGAGTCAGGGACCGGCTCGTCGCCATTGAGCGTCGCCAACGGCTCGGCGTCCGGCGGCGCGGCGGTCGTGAAGCCGGTCCCGACCGTCGCGCGCGCTGGGACGCGCACCCGAAGCGTCCCTTCGGGGTGTTCAGAGGGCGTTACTGCGGCGTGTGGACTCGACAGCGTAGCGAGTCGCGGAGCGTCGCCGGTGTTCGTGAGCCGGCAGGTGACGACGGTCCGGTCGTGCTCGCGGGTCGCGGTCGTCGTGAGGGACAACACGGTGCGGGTGGTTCGCCATCAGTCATAAATCTCGACAGCGGACGATGCTCGCGTCCGTTACTCGGGCGAGGACGCTCGCGTCGAGGGACCCGCCGGCCACCACGGCAGGGGCCGACAGGCGGGCGGCGCGAAGGGCGGCCAGTTGCAGCGCGCGGTCGCTCTCGGGGTCGACCGGCGTCGTTTCGGCCAGCGCGTCGCGGGCACGGGCGACCCGCGGCGCGGCCCGGTCGGCGAGCGCACGTCGCACGTCGCGTTCGCGATTCGCCACCGCGTCTTCGAGTTCGAGCCGACGCTGGTGGGCGTCGTACCGCTCCGAGAGGCGCTCGCGCTCGCGGGCGAGTCGCTCGCTCGCCGCGGTCGCGGTCGTTCCGACCTCCGAGAGTCGCGCCGCCGTTTCGCGGTACTCGGTGAGCGTCTCCTCGATAGGCCCGTCGCCGCCGCGGGTGGCGTCCACGACACCCCGAAGCCGTGCGACCTCTTCGCGGAGCGCGGCGCGGTCCGCGTCGTTCGCGCTCGCCACCTCCTCGCGTTCGGGAGCGAGATTCGTCGGCTCGGTCGCGTGGCTCGCGAGTCGGTCACGAGCCGCGGCGAGAGCTTCCTGTTCGGGGACGCGAACGCCGCGCGACCGTGCGACCGCGGCCAGCGTCTGTCGGCGCGAGGGAGACGAGGCGAATCCGACAGCGCCGAGCGTCCCGTGGAGGCGAGTCGCGCGCCGACACCTGACCCCGTCGTCGGTCGGGTCACGCACCGCTGTGAGGACGCGGCTCGGGTCGATATCGGCCTCGCGACAGTCGATAGCGCGCCCGGCGCGGTCCGGGTCGGTGAGTCGAAACCTCACAGCCCAGCGTCGAGGGTGCGGTCGCGCAGGGTGTCGGGGTCGGGGTGGTCGGTTCCGCTCGCGAACCGCGCGTAGGGAGTGTACTTCGAGGCCTCGTTCTCGTAGGCGACGGCCGCCTCGTGAATTTCGGGGACGGCGAACTCGTTGAACGGTCGAGTGCGCTCGACGCGGACGGCGTCCGGGTAGCGCTCGCGCAGCCGACACGCGAGCAGTGCGCCGTGGCCGGTCGGTTCGAGCAGCGCGGCGCGGCCGAACTCCCTGACGACGGTCTCTTCGTGTTCACGCCGGAGGTTTCTGAGTGTGCGTCTGGCCGCTCGCGAGTACGCGACGACGAACAACATACCTCTGATTCGAGAGATAATATTTAGGTATTTCGTTGCGGATTTTACTACTAGTGTGCGTAATGTTGACACACAGTAGATATTGAGATGAACAGACCAGTTCAGTAACCTATTATATAACCTTTTGTGCATCTCCTCGGCCTGCTCACGTGGTGTCACGACAGACACGGCGACGGTTGCTGCAGGGGACGGGCGCGGCGCTTGCGGCCGGGCTGGCCGGCTGCTCGGAAAACACGGACGGGGGAGACGATGACGCCGGGGGAGACACTGCCACCGGCGGCATCGGTGGCGGTAGCAGTACCGAACAGGCGTACACCGTCGGCCACGACGACTACGAGACGGAAGTGACGGCGAATGCGTTCCCGGATATGCTCTACTTCTACTGCGTCCAGTCGGGGTGGATGAACTGGCCCAGTATCATGGAGAGCTTCGAGAGCAACTACGGAGTGGCGGTCAACGACAACGACCGCTCGTCGGGCGAAGCGCTCCAGCATATGCGCGCGAACGCGGCCAACATGAACCACTCGGGCTACAACGGTGGCTACACCTACGGCGTCCGGGCCCGCAACGAGGGATTCACGCAAGCGTACAAGCCGGCCGGCTGGGAGCAGGTTCCGGACTCGCTCAAGACAGACGAATGACACACGTCACACTCAATTCCGTTCGAAAACAGTACGACCAGACCACCGCCGTCGACGGGCTCTCGCTCGACATCGCGGAGGGTGAAACGCCCGGCGTCGTCGGCCCCTCCGGCTGTGGGAAGACGACCACCCTGCGAACGGTCGCTGGATTCGAGACTCCGACGGAGGGAACCCTCGCCTTCGGCGGTCGGGACGTGACCCACGTCCCGCCCGAGCAGCGCAACGTCGGGCTCGTCTTCCAGTCGTACGCCCTCTTCGACAATATGACCGTCCGTCAGAACGTGGCCTTCGGGCCCAGAATGGCCGGCGTCGGGAAGGCAAAGCGGCGAGAGCGCGCCGACGACCCGCTCGACATGCTCGGTATCGGCGAGCTTGGCGACCGCGACCCGACGACCCTCTCCGGGGGCCAACAACAGCGGGTCGGACTCGCCCGCGCGCTCGCAATCGAGCCAGAGATACTCCTGCTCGACGAGCCGATGACCGGACTGGACGCGAAGCTGAAACGCCGGCTCAGACGCGAGATATCGGCCCTGCTGGACGACCTCGACGTGACGGCGCTGTACGTCACCCACGACCAGGCCGAGGCGATGGAGATGTGCGACCGCATCGCCGTGCTCTCGGACGGGAAGCTGGAGCAGGTCGCGACGCCGACGGAGCTGTACGAAGCGCCCGCAAACGAGTTCGTCGCCGACTTCATCGGAACCTCCACGCTGCTGTCGGGACCGGTCCGGGGCGACTACATCGACGCCGGAGCCATACGGGTGCCGGCACCGACCGTGACGGACGCGACCGCGACCGCTGCGGTTCGACCGGCGGCGTTCACCTACGGCGACGACTTCGAGGCGACCGTCACTGAACGCACGTATCTCGGTGATTCGGTCCGCGGGCGGGCGACACTGGCCGACGGACAGTCAATCGAGCTTCGGCTGGACGAGCTTCCGGAACCCGGCACCACGGTGTCGCTCTCGCTCGATGAATCACGGGTCCACGTGCTCGACTCATGACTGACCGAGGCCCCGTCCTCGCCGACCTCGACCGACCGCGACTCGATGCGCCGGTTACGCTCGCCCTCATCGCCGACCCGCACCTCGCGGTCGAGGGAGACGGTACCTGGAAGCTGCGCCACCGGAGCGAGCCACGGCTCCGGACGGCAATCGAGACGGCGAACGAGGCCGACGCCGTCGCGTTCGTCGGCGACCTGACGAACGACGGCCGACCCGCGGAGTTCGACCGCGTGGACGACCTGTTTGCCGACCTGTCGGTCCCGTGGACCGCGGTACCGGGAAATCACGACGTGGCGAAGTCCTTCGATAGCCACGAAACGCCGCCCATCGCCGACTTCGCCCGACGCTATCGCGGCGATGCCACGAGACCGGACGCCGCCGCCTATCCCGTACTGCTCCGAGTCGGTGGGCTTCGCGTCGTCTGTCTCAACACCGCAGCACCGGAGAACGTGTCGACCCGCGACACGTGGAGTGGCGCTGTCGGCCCAACACAGCGGAGCCGGCTCGCAGCACTGCTCGCAGAGGAACCCGAAACGCCGACGCTCGTCGTCGCCCACCACAACCTCGGGCCGCTCCCCGAGCATCCGGGCGGCGAGCCGTGGTCGAACTTCGCCGCGAACGACGCGGCACGCGTCCGCGAGTTGCTTTCCGAAACTGGGATCCCACTGGCGATTACCGGCCACCAGCACGTCCCTGCAATCGAGCAACGTGGCGGACTGACCGAACTGCTCGCGCCGGCGACCTGCTCGTTCCCCCAAGCGATGGTGTGGCTGCGCGTCGCGTCCGACGGAACGACCGCCCGGTTGGTCCCGCTGGCCGACAGAGAAGCGACGGCGGAGGCTTACTGGCACGCGAAAACCGGGAAGCCACTCGCACAGGGCATCCTCGACACGACGATCCGCCGGCTCGACGGGTAGTTCAGACCTCGTTCACCTCGAAGTCGGGGTCCCCGGAGAGCAGGTCGGCGAGTCGCTCGCGGGCCGCACCCTCGGAGGGCGCAAGCACCACCCGTCCGTCGGCCGGCTCGTCGCCCGTCGCGCGGTAGGCTCGCTGGTCGCCCTCCAACTCGGTCGCGTAGGTGCGCAAGGCTCCACGGACCCGGCGTTCGAGGTCGGAGAGGTCACACTCGCCGTCCTCGAACTCGGCGAGGGCGTCCTCGATGTTACGCAGCGTGGAGATGCGGTCCATCAGACCGTCCGCAGGTGGTCGGTCGTCGGCTCGTAGATGTCACCCTGTCGCCGGAGCTTCTCGATCTCGTGTTCGGCCTTGTCGCGTTCCATCCCGACGGCGTCGGCCCGCTCGTACACCTCCTCGATGGGTGCGCCGTCCTCGTACTCCTCTTCGAGTTCGTTGATGATGCCCTTGATGTTCTTGATGCGGTCGCGCTGGCTCTTCGAGGAGCCGGCCTCGACCATGTCCACGTCGAACTCGCCCGTCTCGGGGTCGACGCCGATTGCCTCCAGCGAGTCGCGCACGATGCCGACCACCTTCTCGGCGTCCCGCTTCTCGACGGTGTCGGACAGCCGGACGCGGGCCGACGCCTCCGCCAGCCGAACGAGCGCCTCCAGCTTTCGGGCCGTCACCGGCACGGGCGCGTCCTCGTTTGCCCCCTTCGAGCGCAGGTCGACGTAGAAGTCCCGAATCTCGGCTTTCGCCTCCTCCGTCATCGTCGGGAAACAGGTCCGTTTCGCGTAGGCGATGTACTTCCGCAGTAGCTCGGCATCGATCTCCGGCTCCACGTCCTCGGTGATGCTCTCGACTTCCTCCTCGGAGATGTTCGAGGTCGGCACGCTCTCGCGGTGGGTGAACAGCTCGCCCGCGTAGTTCGTGTTGATGATGTGGTCCGCGAGGTCGCGGTCCTTCTCCGGGTTCGGCTTGTCCGTCACCGTGAAGATGAGGTCGAATCGCGAGACGAGAGCGGGTTCGAGGTCTATCTGTTCGGGAATCGGCTCGTACTCGTCGAACCGGCCGTACTTCGGGTTCGCCGCGCCGAGCAGCGAGCATCGCGACTTGAGCGTCGCGTTGATGCCGGCCTTCGAGATGGAGATGGAGTTGTGGAGCACGACACCCTGGCTCACGAACGTGTTCGTCGGCTCGACGGTCACGTCGTACACCCAGTCGGTCGCGTACTCGCCCTCGTTGGGGACGGTTTCGACCTCGGTGACGCGGTAGTAGCGGATATCGGTCCGGTCTTCGAGCACGTCAGCACGTCGTTCGGCCTCGTCCATCGTCGCCAGCACGGCGGTTCGGGCGCGTTCGGTCAGTTGCTCGCGGGTTTCGTCGTCGTAGCCGCCGTCCTCGGCGTAGTGAATCCGACTCGTCGTCTCGTCGATTCGGTCTCCAAGCTGGCGTCCAGACCAGCCAACGGCAGCACGGACGGCAGCGAGGTCGTCCGCATCACTGACAGCCGCGCGGACGGTTTCGATGCAGTCGCGCACCGCCGACAGCTGCTCGTCGACGGTCTCGATTTGAACACCGAATCCCTCGTCGAGATGCGAGCGAAACTGGCCGGTCTTCCCGAGTCCCACGAGCGTTCGAAGCTCGCGAATCTCGCGGGCGGCACTCGTCGGGAGCACGTCGTGGTGGCGGCTCGTCGCCTCGCTTCGGTCGGCGAACGCGCGGGCGTCGTCGTACCGGTCGTCCGCCGGCTCCACCACCGCGTCAACGAATCGCTCCGTCGAGTCACCTATCACGTACACTTTCCGTGCATTCTCGGCGATGTCGTGGTGGATTCTGGAAGCAACGCCGACCTTCGCCAGGGCGTCGGCGTAATCCTCGGCCAGTCCGTCGGAGGCCGTCGAGAACGACATCGCTTCGCTCTCGACGCCACCGTCACCGGCGAACGCTCCGACGAGGAACCGACGGATATGCTCCTCAGAGGCACCCAGCACGCGGGGCGGAATCCGTTTCTCGCGGGCGGTGTGCATGAACTCGGGGAAGTTCTGCTCGAACCACCGGTACAGCTTCGTGGATACCCACCGCTTCGTCACCGTTCCCGCGTCGTTCGTCGTGTCGGTGCTCGGGAAGCCGAACTCGCGGGTCATCAGGTCGTCTATGCGGGCCAACAGCCGCTCGTCCTGATTCGAGAATCCGATTTCGTGAGCTGAGCCGGCGTAGGAGTGTCCCTCTGCGGTGAGGAAGCCGAGAATCTCCGCGAGGTCGCAGTTTAGTTCGTCGGGAAGTGACACGTCGCGTTCCGTGCCGCGGTGTGGTTCCTCGTCAAGTCCGACGCTAGCAGTCGAGTTAGGGAGTTTGCGCGGGGCTGGAACGAAGGCCCCTTCCTCAATGTTGCGCGCCTCGACGGTACCAACCTCGCCGTCAACGTCAGCGAACATCGGATGCTCCGGCGTCACGAGCACGTCGCGCCCGTTCGAGAACGTCACGCGCACGAACTCGTCTGGAGCTTCGTGGCGGCTCACGCGGTCGAGCGGCTCCTTTCGGACGTCGTTCGTCTCGAAATCGACCGAGTGGACGCGCGTGTCGTCGACGGGCAGAATCTCACAGTCCACGCCGTCGATCACCTCATCCGAGCGAGCCGCCATCTCCGAATCGACGAACTCGCCGATTTCGACACGGCGACCGTCGGCGAGCAGCACTTCGGTACTCGGGTGGTACGACTGCTGTTCCAGTGCTTCGTGCATAGCTGAACGGTCTTCGGGCCGCATTTTGTCCAATTCGTCAACCGCCGCAATCCCTTGATCGGCGAGCACGAGCGCGCCGGCCTCGAGCGTCCACTGCTGGCCCTCACCGAAGTCGTCGCGCACGGCCGCCGCCGTCAACCCGGCAGAGCTGGAACCTTTCCCAGAAGTGTAGACACTTCTGGGCGCGAGTTTCTTTACGTATTGTAAAAGTTGCGATTTTCCAGTTCCAGGATCCCCTATTAGAAGCATGTGTAAATCTCCACGAATCCGGGAGCCGTCGGGGAGCGACTTCTTCACGCCCGAAAACAGTTGAAGGATGATGGCGAGCTTCTCGTCGGGGTAGCCGAAGATGGAGGGAGCCATCGAGCCGACCATCTGCTCGTAGATGTCGGGGTCGTTGGAGAGTTCGATAATCTCTTTTTTATCATCCTCGGAGATGTCCATCTCCTCGAACTGCTCGTCCTCGATGGCGACGGACATCCCCTCCATGTAGAAGTCGAAGATAGCGGATTTCTCTTGTTGGTTCCCCTGCTGTTCGAGCCGGAGAATCCCCGAGATGGTGACGTGGTCGCCAGCGGTGACGCGCCCGGTGATGTCGTCTTCGATGTTCACGTCGATGGCCTGTGGCGTCTCGCCGCCGCGCAGCCCCTCGGGAGACTCCTGGACGCGAATCTTCTGGGAGTCGATGAACTCCGACTGGTCGAAGTTAATCTGGAACGGTCCCTGTCGCTCACAGCCCTGACACTCGTGGGGTTCCTGGAAGTCGCCGTCCGACTGGGGGATGCGGGTCATCGTCCCGCATCGCTGACACTCGAAGGCGGCCTGTTGCATCTTCGGGCGCACGTCGGTCGCCTTCCGAACGATACCCTGCACGGAGACGAGGTTGCCGACGTGGTCGGCGCGAATCTCGCGGATGCCCGTCTTGTCGGAGAGGTTCTGGACCCGGACGTGTGCGGAGCCGAGTTTCACGTCGACCGGGAGGTCATACAGCCGCAGCGCCTCCTCGGCGTACTCGCGCATCTGCTGTGGCTGTGCGATGAAGTCGTCGGCGATGTCCGGGTCGAAGCGGTAGAGGTCGTTCCAGTCGACGTACAGCGACTTCTGCTCGCTGGGGTATTTTTGTGCCAGTTCGCCGATCTCGTTCCGGTAGTAGCTCCGGTAGAACTCGTCGAACCGGTCGATTATCTCAGCGTTCTCTGCGCGGGCCATCAGTTGCTGACCCTTGTTCGCCTTCGCGTATGAACGTTCCTCCCGGGGCGTGTCGGAGTGGCTCGGCGACCAACGCGCGCCCGGAGTCGCGAGGAAACGCCACGCTCGACCGGCTGTTCGTGCTCGTCCGACGGACGGCGGTAGAGCGTGTGCGCATTTCCGCCACGGTAGCTTTTTGTTCTCTTCTTCCTCGAGTCGATACGTGCTCGAACAGGTGTTGGCGGAACTGCGCGCCTGCGGCCACACGGTCGAGCGGCCGGCCGACGCCGGCGAACCGACTGCACTCGCAACCGGCGGGAGCGGTCCGCTCGACTTCGCCGCGGAGCCGGTGGCCGTCGAGCCGGTCGGCTCGGACCCGACCACGCTCGTGGAACGCGCGGCCGACGCCGCCCGCAGCGACCGCGCCACCCTGTACGTTACTTCGGCCGACGAGGCGACGGCCGTCGGCGATATCCTCTCGACGCCCCGGTTCGTCGCCGACGAGCGCGGCGGCTTCCGGCAGTTCTACCCCGTCCCCGACCGCATCCAACTGGCCGACGGCAGCTACGCCGCGGTCCGTGCCACCCAGCCGACCGCCCGCTACGGCGAGTCCGCCCGCGCTCGCGCCGACCGCGTGCTCACGTGGCGTGAGGCACCCGGCGACGACGACCCCTCACTCGTGCTCGACGTGAACCGACAGTCCACGGTCACCCTCGATTCCGTCGCGTCGCTCACGAACCCCGGTCCCGCGTCCGTGTTCCCGTACCGCTACACCCGCCGTGACGGCTCCTTTCGCGTGCTCCAGGGCGACGACGAGGTCGGCCGCTTTGCGAGCATCGCCGCGATGCGCGAACGCGGCTACCAGCCCGTTCCCGTCCCCCTCGTTCCCGAACACCACCTCCGGTGGGGGACGCCGACACTCGGTCTCGCTGTCGTCGACGGCGAACAGGTCCACTACGAACGAATCATGAAGTCGGAGCAGTAGCGTCCGAGACGGTCGCCGCGAGAAGTACAGTGAGATCGCCCGGATTCCGAACCACGGTCGTTGCGCGTTGCTTCACTCCCTGATTCAAATCCGTCTCACCGCGACACAGCGGGCGCTCGAACGCGAGCGCCCGCAGAAAGTGGGATCGCCCGGATTTGAACCGGAGTCACTTCGCTCCGCTCGTGACAGGGTTACAAATCCGGTCGAACGAACGATTTGCTCGTCACGTCCGTTCCTCGCAAAATCGAATGGGATCGCCCGGATTTGAACCGGGGTCTACAGCACCCAAGGCTGTGAGTATACCAAGCTAACCCACGATCCCTGTACCCGTCTCTTCGCGAGTACCGGTGAAAGGGTTTCGTTTCACCGGCTCAGGTCACGCCGTACAGCCCGGCGATGCCGAGGGTCGTCACGACGGCGAACAGCAGCTGGAGGGGCGTTCCGACGCGCAGATAGTCGGTGAACCGGTAGCCACCCGGGCCGTAGACGAGCAGGTTCGTCTGGTAGCCGACGGGCGTCATGAACGCCGTCGAGGCCGCGAACGTGACCGCGAGGATGAACGCGAACACGTCGCCCCCGACCTCCGTCGCGACCGTCGCGGCCACGGGAATCATCAACACGACCGCGGCGTTGTTGGAGATGATGTTCGTCAGGACCGCGGTGACGAGATACAACAGACCGAGCACCGCAAGCGGCGGCAGGCCAGCGGACGCCAGCACGACGCCCTCGGCGATGAAGTCGGCCCCGCCCGTGTTCTGCATCGCAACACCGAGCGGAATCACGCCAGCGAGCAGAATAATCACGTCCCACTGGATGGCGTCGTACACCTCTCCGGGGTCGAGACAGCCGGTGAGTACCATCCCGAGCGCGCCAGCGAGCGCGGCGACGACGATGGGGATTGGCGTGAGCGCCGCGACCGCGACGACCCCGAGAACGAGCGCGACGGCGACGGGAATCTTCGACTCGCGAAAATCCGGTCGCTCCACCTCGCCCGCGACGATGAAGTCGGGGTTGTTCGCGAGCCGGTCAACCGATTCCCCGGTCGCCTGCACGAGCAGCGTGTCGCCGACGCGGAACCCGACGTTGTCGAGTCGCCTGCGGACGAGGTCACCGCCCCGTCTCACGGCGAGGACGGTCGCGTTGTACCGCGTCCGGAAGTTCGCCGAGGTGAGCGACTCGCCGACGAGAAAGGAGCCGGGCGCGACGACCACCTCGATGAGGTTCTGTGTCGACTCAGCGAGTTCGAGCTCGGCCTCGTCGACGGTCACGTCCGCGAGGTCCAACCCCTCGGCGTCGAGCAGTTCAACGAGCGTATCCCGGTCCGTCCGGAGCGCGAACACGTCGCCGGCCTGAATCGTCTTCGCGCCGAACGGCTCTAAGAACACCTCGTCGCTGCGAATCAGCTGGATGACGTCGACGTCGAACTCCGTCTCTCGCAGCGTCTCGCCGATCTGTTCGCCGACGAGCGGGGAGTCCTCCCGGACGATGGCCTCGGTCAGATAGTCTCGAAGCTCGAACTCCTCGGTCAGGTCGTTCTCGGCGGGAATACGCGCCGGCGTGAGCCACCGGCCGACCGTCAGCAGATAGACGGTGCCGGCGATGGCGACGACGACACCCAGTGCGGTGAACTCGAACATCGAGAACGGCTCGCCGAGATACGGAACCGCGAGTTCGGAGGCGAGCACGTTCGTCGAGGTGCCGATGAGCGTGAGGGTTCCGCCGAACATCGAGGCGTACGACAGCGGGAGCAGCAGCTTCGACGGCGAGTTGCCACCCTCGTGGGCGAGGTCGGTCACCATCGGGAGGAGGATAGCGACGGCCGCGGTGTTGTTGATAAGCCCCGACAGCGGCGTCACGGTGCCGATAATCGCGCCCAGCTGCTTGGATTCGGAGCCATCTGTCAGGTCGGCCAGCTTCACCCCGAGCAGCTGGACGACGCCGGTCTTCTGGACGCCCGCAGAGAGGATGAACATCGCGAGCACGGTAATCGTCGCGGAGGAGGCGAAGCCGGACAGCCCCTCCGTGGTGTCGATGACGCGCAACTGCGCGTCGAGCAGGCCGGCGTCGACGAGCCCGAGCGACACCGGCTCCGCGAGCAGGAGCGCGACGAACACCGACAGCGCCGTGATGTCGATGGGGACCGGCTCGGTCGCGAACGCGACCAGCGCAAAGAGGATGAGCGCGAAGACGAATCCCATCTCCGGCGTTATCGGTGGAAGTGCCACGACCGGTGTCTCACGACGGGGGCCGAAAAGTCGCCCGTCTACGGCGAACTCGTCGGTACAGTTTTCTCGCTCCCGACTGGTGTACGCTCATGGAAATCGCCGCCGCCACACAGCGCAGCCGTGACGTGTTGACGGAGGTCGGCTCCGCCGTCATCGCCGACGAGGAGTTCCTCGAAACCATCATGGCCGGCGTCGTCGCCGGCGGTCACGTCCTGCTGGAGGACGTTCCCGGCACTGGAAAGACCCTCACCGCCCGGAGCTTCGCGGAGGCGCTCGGACTTTCCTTCCGACGCATCCAGTTCACCCCCGACCTGCTCCCATCTGATATCACCGGCTCGACCGTGTACGACGAGTCGACCGCGGGGTTCACGTTCCAGCAGGGACCGATCTTCGCGAACGTCGTCCTCGCCGACGAGATCAATCGCGCGCCCCCGAAGACACAGGCCGCCCTGCTGGAGGCGATGGGCGAGGGACAGGTGACGGTCGACCGCGAGACGTACGACCTGCCAGACCCCTTCTTCGTCATCGCGACGCAGAACCCCGTCGAACAGGAAGGGACTTTCCGGCTGCCCGAGGCACAGCGCGACCGCTTCATGTTCAAGACCTCGGTCGGCTACCCCGACGCCGACGGCGAGCGGACCATTCTCGACATGCGGGCAGAGCGCACCGCCTCGACTCCGAGCGCCTCGACCGTCCTCGACGAGCAGGCGGTCGCCGGCCTGAAGACGGCCGTCGAGTCAATCGAGATGGAGGGTGCGCTTCGCGATTACATCGTCTCGCTGGCGCGGGCGACCCGCGAGGAGAAGCACGTCCGGGTGGGCGTCTCGCCACGCGGCATCCAGCGCGCCTTCGAGGCGGCCCGCGCGATGGCGCTGCTCGACGGCCGCGAGTACGTCGTCCCGGACGACATCAAGCGCATCGCACAGCCGACGTTCGCCCACCGGCTCGTGTTGACGACCGAGGCGAGCGTCGAGGGCGTCGAGGCGAGCGACATCGTAGCGCGCGTCCTCGACCGCGTCGAGGTCCCCCCGACCTGATTACCGCCAGAGGACGAGCACTAACGCGACACAGCAGCCGACGGCTCCCACCAGGGGGAGCGCTGCCGGCAGATTCGTCACGAAGCCGTCGAGCGCGAACCGCCGGACGGCAAGCGCCGCGGCGAGCGCGCCGACGCCCGTCACCGTCAGGAAGCCCGCCCGGACCGTCTGGACCCCCGTCGTGTCGGCGTACCGCCCGAGTTCGGTCCCCAGCGTGCGACCGTCGCGCCCGAGGTCGCTCGCGAGCAGGGCGGCGGCCACTACGACGGCGACGACGCCGAGCGAGGCGGACCGACCGGCCGCCAGCCCGGCGGCGACGAACAACCCCGCGCCCGCGAGTGCTGCACCCGGCTGTGCCCGAGTGAGGAGTCCGAGCCGGAGCAGCAGCGACAGCCCGGCGAGCAGAGTGAGGGTGACGAGTAGCGTCGCGACAAACAGCGTCGCGAGCAGCGTCCCGGGCCCGTAGAAGCTGACGATGCCTCCGGCGAGCTGTTCGAACTGCCCGCTGAACTGGCCGAGCCGACCGGCGATGCGAGCGATGAGCGACGGCACGAGCCCGGGAGCGGCAACGACGGTCGCCGCGAGCGCCCCGATACCGGCGAGCCACGGGAGCAGCGGAACGACCGTCTCGGCCGTCGACTGCCGAATGAGCCAGCGAAGCTGGGCGAGCAGGAGCGCGGTCGCGACCGCCCCGACCATCGCGCCGACGGCGAGCCACCGGAGCAGGCTGGTCGAGGCGACGTCGAAGAGGAATCGGGCGGGCGTCGGCCCGAGCGTGGAGACGACCACGGCCGGCGAGACGACGAAGTCGGCGATGGCGACCAGAGCGACCGGGATGAGCGCGAGCAGACCGACCGTCGAGAGCGTCGAGACGACGGTCGCGACGAGCTCGCTCGCACGGTCGTCGTCCACTCCGTCGGCGGTCGCGAGGAGCTCCGCGACGGGAAGCCGGGCGAGGAGACTCCGGACGCCGAACAGCCCACCGAGCGCGAGCACGGCGAACGTGGCGACGGCCACCTCGGCCGCAAGCCCCTCCACGCCGGTCGCGACGACGGCCGGGCTGGGCGGCGAAAGCAGTATCGTCGCGAGCGCGTCGACGCCGGTTCCGAGCAGCCGGACGAGATCGACCGTCGGCGGCACAGCCGGGGAGGAGAGCACGGCCACCCCGCCGACGACGAGCACGTACGCGGTCGCCGGAATCGCGAGCTTGGCGACGGTCCAGAAGCCGTGGGAGACGTTCTCGGGTTCGAGCGTTCGGCCGGTCGCGAAGCTACCGAACAGCGCGACGGTACAGGCCGCGACGACCAACAGCGCGAGCACGAGCCGAACCACGGCGAGCGTGAGCTGTTCGAGCGTCCGCGTCGCCAGCAGGCTGCCCGTCTCCGCGAGGGCGGTCTGGAGGACGGTCGCGCCGACCGCCGCGCCGACGGGGACGAACAGGAGCGTTCCGAGCGCGACGGCAGCCGGCCGGTAGCGGTCGCGCGCGAGCAGCCACAGCCCGGCGGCCCCGCAGGCGGCTCCGACGACGGCGGTCGGCACGACCTGCCGGACGCCGAGCCGTCCGAGCAGGAAGACGACGGCCGCGAGCGTGACGACGCCGACGAGCGCGCGGGCGAGCCGCGGCGGCTCCCACACCCGGTCGGGAAGGTCGTCGGCGCTCATCGGCCGACCACCTGCTGGAGCGACTGGTCGAGACTCGCCCGGAGCGGCTGGTCGCGGCTCCAGTTCACCGTCTCGATACCCGCACGCCGGAGCGTCTGGAGCCGCGTCTCGCGTTCGAGCGCGGCGACGGTCCCGCCCGTCGTCGCCCGGCTCGCGTGTTCGGGCGTGATGACGGTCGTCTGGTGGCCGTGAGCGTTGAGCCGGCTCGCGAACTCGACGGGCCACTCGTCGGCGAGCGGCGAGCAGACGATGACGTGCGTGTTCGGCTCGATGCGCGCGAGCAGTCGCTTCTGGTGGGTCTCGGTCAGCCGGCGCGCGCTCCCCGCGTGGTCGCTCGCCTGCTCTGCCTGTTCGAAGACGGCGGTCGGGTCGCGGGGCGTCGTCTCGTCTGCCCACGAGATTCCGTCCCGCGAGTCGGCCGTGAGCACCGATTCGGGGAGTCCGAGCGCGGCCGCCCCGACCGTGTGGCCGGCATCAGTCAGCGCGTCGTACAGCAGTCGGCCGGCGTACGCGACCGTCTCGGTTCCGGTCGGGTAGCCCGGTTCCGGCACCTGTCGTGTCGGCGGGCGACAGTCGAGCAGCAGGAGGACGCGCAGCGACCGCTCCTCGCGGTACTCGACGGTCGCCAGCTCGCCGGTCTTGGCGTACTGTCGCCAGTCGATGCGGTTGACGGGGTCGCCGTGCTGGTACTCGCGGACGGAGCGAAACTCCAGTCCGTTGCCGGAGTCGTCGGTGCCGAGGGTCCCGACACGGAGCTGTGTCACGTCCGACTCCGGGGGAGCCGTCACGCCCCGACAGACGAGTTCGGTCGCGCCGGCAGCCGTCACCTGCAGCGTCTCCTCGTCGTCGCCGAGCGAACTCCGCACTCGGATGTCGACGGGGTCGTACTCGTAGCGGCCGCGCTTGGCGATGAACTCGTAGCTGATTGTGGCCGTCGAATCCGGCCGGAGCGTGACCGCACCGCGGGGAGAGCCGTCGACGACCGTCAGCGGCTCCGGCACCGGGTCGACAAAGCGGAGGTCCGCGACCGGGGAGTCCCCTTCGTTCGTGACGGAGACGGTGACCGTGGCGCGCTCACCGGGGGCGGGATTGCTCGGCTCCACGGCCCGAGTCACCCGGAGGTCGGTCCGCGGAACGGCGCTGAGTTCGGCCGCGAGGAGATACGCGAGCGGGACGACGGCGGCGAGTAGAGCGGTCGGCGCGGCGAGTAGGAGTCCGACCGCGAGCAGAAAGAGGGTCCCCCCGAGCGCGAGCGCGCGGGTCACGGTTCACCCTCCCGGAGCGCGTCGATGGCGGCGACGGTCGCTTCGACCCGCCGACGGTACTCGGTCTCGGGGTCGAGCCACCGGCGGAGTCGCTCGAACAGCGTCGGGGACACGTCGCTCCCGAGAAAGACGGCTGCGGGACGGTTGTCTGTCCACGTACCCGTCGCGACCGCCTGTTCGGGGTCGCCGTCGCTCGCCGCCCGGACGTGGTCGACCGCGACGGGGCGGAGCCGTTCACGCAGCCTGGCCGGCTCGTCGTCGAGTCTGTCGAGCGTCGTATCGAACCCCGCTCCAACGCGGTCGTGTCGCTCGACGGTCGCGATTTCTGGCGGGGCCTCGCGGTACCGGTCGAAGGTCGGGTCCTCGTCGGTCGGCGGGGACGTGAACAACAGTATCGCGGCGAGCACGAGACCGAGACCGACGCTCACGCCGACGCCCAACAGCTTCGGGTCGACGTTGGCCGCCGCGTCGATTGCCCGTCTCGCCGGGGGGAACTGAAGCGCCGCCTCCGGTGCGAGCGTCGCCGCGCCGACGGCGACGGTAAGCAGCACGAACAGCCCGCCGAACAGCTGTTGGAGCCGTGAGAGCGCCACTACGCGCCACCTCCGTCCTCAGCCGAGTCATCGGCGGCGAGGTGCGTCTCGACGGCGTCGAGCGCCTCGGTTACAGCCGCGCGCTCGGCGTCGGGGTCGAGCCGGCCGTACTCGACACCTCTGAAGGCATCACGGAGGGTTCGGACGGCGTCGGGCGGGAGACCGTCGGTGTGAATCGCGTGTTCGGCAATCTCACCCGGCGTCCGAGTGCTCGGCGTCCGGACCGAGGTGCGTGCAACGAACCGGTCCCAGTTCTCTCGGAGCGTCCGACGGGAGTCGGTGACGGTCGCCTGCGCTCCCCCGCCTGCACCGACGGGAGTCTCGCGTGTCGCGACCCGCTGGAGTCGCGTCTCCTGTTGACTCACCCACGCCCGGAGGCGGGCGAGGAGTCGTCGGAACACGACCTGCGGCGGGTCCTGGCGGTCGATGAGCGCCCGGAGTTCGGTGATGACCGTCCGGACCGACGCGTACACGCGAGTCACGGCTGCGACGGCGACAGCGACGACGCCGTGGACGAAGCGGCTCGCGAGCCGGTAGCCGCGGGCGAGCACGTCACGCGCGGAGGCGTCGATGCGCCGGCGGGCGACGACGAGTGCCCCGGCGAGCAGGGCGAGGGGAACGAGCGCGACGGCGAGATTCCGGTAGAGTCCCGCGACGGTCGTCGAGACCGACTGCCCGAACTGCCGGGCCGTGACCGTCACGCTCGCGGCGAGGGGGAGCCGCGCGGTCGCGAAGCCGTCCGGCCCGGTCGTGACCGTCCGGTCGCCGACGGTGACCGGGACGCCACCGACGCCCGACCCGGCGAGCGTCACGTTGGCCGTCGCCGTCGAGAACGGGAGCGCAAGCGGGAGCGACGGCGACACGTCGACGCGCAGCGGCGCGAGATCGAGGGTCGCGTTACTCGAGAACTCACCGCGAGAGACGGTGTAGGTGACGTTTCCGGGAGTCGTCGGGAGTCGGAGACTCGTCCGGCCGCGGTCGTCGGTCGTCGCGACCTGCTCCCCGTCGCGCACGACGGTCGCGTCCCGAACGGGGACGGAGCCGATTGTCGCCACGAGCGTCACCGTCGCGTTCGTGCGCACTCGTCCAGAGAGCGTGATGTTCAGTTCGCCCTCCGTCGGAACGGTTGTCGTCTCGCCGTCCGGCTGTGTCACGGGCGACGCGACGGCGTACTGGCGGTCGCCTGGCGGCGGTACTCGGTCGGCCGCGAGTCTGGCGGGCGGCTGGATGGTGATGGTCAACTCCCGCGTGTACGGGATGGTGGCGACGACCGTCCCGTCGGCGTCGGTCGTGCCGACCGTCTCGCCGTTGAAGAGGACGGTCGTGTCCGGAACGGGAACGCTCGACGTGTCGTATATCCACTGCTGGTCGTCCGGCGCGAGTCGCTCGACCGTGACCTCGACCGTCGCACCTGGGACGGCACTGCGATTCAGGCTCACGTTGTACTCAGGGCCGTCCGTGGGTGTCGGCGTGGGTGTCGGCGTCGAAGTAGCCGGCGTCGTCGGCGTGGAGGTCGGCGTCGTCGGAGTTTCCGTGGCCGTCTCGGTCGGCGTTCTCGCCGCGGTCCCGTCTGGCGACTCGGTCACCGTCGTCGTGACGGGAATCGGCGTCTCGGTTCCCGTCGGCTCGTCGGCGTTGCGCGTGATTTCCTCGCCCGGACTGCCCGACTCCTCGACGGTGTACTCGCCCGACAGTTCGCCGGCTTCAGCGGCGAGTCGCTCGTCGCCCGGCGTCGGGTCGAACTTCACCCAGCCGACTCCCTCGAAGTACACCTCGACCCACGCGTGGGCGTTCATCCCGCGGACGGTGTAGCTCGTCTCGCCGGTCTTCTCGCCGCTGGTGTAGCCGACGACGTAGCGGGCCGGGATGTCATCAGCACGCAGCGCGGCCGTCATCGCGGTCGCGAAGTACTCACAGTACCCCTGTTCCATCTCGAGGATGAACTGCGAGGCGATATCGTCGGACGGCGCGGTCGTGTTCAGCGAGTACTCCTTGTTGGTTTCGAGCCACTGCTCGATAGCGACGGCCGTCTCGTAGGGGTTCTCCGTGTCCGGGGTCAGGCCGTTGACGAAGGGTTCGAGTTCGCTCTGTGTCGAATCGGGCAGTTGGGTGTAGCGGTCGACAACGTCGTCGGGGTACGCACGGTCGGTGGCCAAGAGCACGGACGGGTCGCGCTCGGGGACGATAGACCGGCCCGCGTAGACGGTTCCCGGCTGGAGCGACCGGCTCGCTCGGAGCGCGAGCGACTGGGACTGTAGCTGTGGGTCTCGTGCCGAGAACTCGACCGACTGGGGCTGCCAGCCCGTCGGCACTGCCTGTGCCGACTGGCGGAGCCGGACCCGGTACTGAATCTCCTCGCCCGGCAGCGCCGGCGGCTGTATCGGCGGGTCGTACGCCGTCGGCGGGGTAGTCTGGCTCCACGAGTCGCCGGTGTACTCGTCGTACGCTCCGGTTCGCCAGTAGGTGCTCGCGTCGCTCTCGACGGTGAAGTGCGTCTCCGTTCCCAACTCTTGGTACGGGTTCGAGCTGTTCTCGCCGGCGAGCGAGCCACCGATGCCGGTCGTCTCGGTCGGATTCAGCGCGCCGAGTCCTCCCGCACCGCCGGCGGCCGACTGCGCCCCACTGCTACCAGCCCCGCTCGTCGGTGCGCCGCCGGGTGTCGGTATCGGCAGTGCACGCCCGAACACCGAGCCAGAGAGTCCACTCCCGAGCAGGAGCGGCGCGAGGCCGGCAGCGAGGACGACGGCAACGACACAGGCGACGGTGAGTATCGACCGCCCGAGTTCGCGGCCACCACCATCGGTCGTCGTCCGCCCGCTCATCGTGACTGGCGACGACAGGTCAGTCGAAGCGGCTGCGCGTTCATACGCTACGGGAGACTGAAGCCGCAAAGAGTGTTGTGCCGCTCGTCACTCCTCGTCGTCGAGTTCGAGGTCGGCGACGATGTCGTACGGATGGCTCCCCTTTCGGATGCCGTCGAGCATCGCGAACGCCTCGCCGGGCGCGAGGAAGTGGCGACACACCGCGTAGCCGAGTCGGCTCGGCTCTAACCCCTCGATGAAGCCGAACTCCAACAGCTTCCCGAGGGCGTGTTTCGTCGGTATCTCGCCGACCATCCGGTCGTTGAGTCGTTTGGCCTCCGTTCCCGCGACGACGAGATTCGCCAGCGTCTCCTCGACCGCCGAGGACTCGTCGTACGTCGTCCGGACCGACTCCATTTCCCCTTTCAGGAGTTTGAACGCCACCTCGTCTTCGGTCATCTCCTGTGAGCCGTGATAGGAGCCGTCCGGCTCCACGAGCAGGTAGACGGTCCCCTCGTCGTGGTAGTCCGGTCGGCCGGCCCGGCCGAGCATCTGCTCGAACTCCTGGACCGAGAGCCACTCGATACCCATCGCCAGCGAGTCGAAGATGACCTGCGAGGCCGGGAAGTCGACGCCCGCCGCGAGGGCCGCCGTCGTCACGACCGCCGCGAGGTCCTGGTCGCCGAACTTCCGTTCGACCGTCTTCCGGCGGCCGTAGTCGAGGCCCGCGTGGTACGGCGCGGCGTCGTACTCGAGCTTTCGGGCGATCTCGTGACACCGCCGCCGCGAGTTCGTGAAGATAATCGTCTGGCCGCGGTACCCCTTCGAGGACTTCTGGTCGAAGGCGCGACGGACGAGCTTGTTCTCGATTCGGGGCTTCTCCTGGCCGTCTGCGAAGGTGACGTGGCGCTCGATGGGAATCGGTCGCTCCTCGAACTCGACGAGATTCGCCTCCAGCTGTCCGGCGAGCTCCTCGGGGTTACCGACCGTCGCCGACAGATACACCCACTGGGTCCCCTGATTGCGCGACTCGGTGTAGTGTTTCAGCCGGGAGATGAGCCCGTCGAGGCGGTGGCCGCGGCCCTCCTCTCCGAGCGTGTGTACCTCGTCGATGACGACCGTTCCGATGTCGCCGAGGTCCTTCCCGGTGCGGAGCGCGTGGTCGATACCCTCGTAGGTGCCGACGATGATGTCGGCGTTCGGGTCGAATTGGTTGCCGTCGTCGGCGATGCGCGAGGAGCCGACCCGGATGGAGATGTTCGCGATGTCGCCGTACTCGTCTTTGAAGTCCTCGTGTTTCTGGTTCGCGAGCGCGACGAGGGGGACGAGAAACAGCATCTTCCCCTGCCCGTTGAGCACGCGGTCGAGACCGGCCATCTCACCGATGAGCGTCTTCCCCGTCGCCGTCGCCGAGACGATGAGCTGGTCTTGCCCGTCGGTCGCGCCGTGGTCGACGGCGAGACTCTGGACCGGAAGCAGGGTATCGAACCGCGATTCGAGCTTCGACTGGATACCCGGGTGAAGCGACAGCGAGTCGGTCGAGACGAGTTCGACCTCGTCGGTCGTCGCGGAGACGGTATCGAACCGCGTCACGTCGGGGTCGAGGGTCCCCGAGAGCAGGTCCGTAATCTGTTCTAAATCCTGTACGTCGAGCAGCAGGGCTTCGAGGCGGTCGCGCGCGCCTGACCGAAGGCCACGGAAGTTCGCCTCCCGGTCGAGTTCCCGCATCGCGCAGTCGAGACAGATGTGTTCGTCGTCGGCGCGGATGGCGCTGTCTTCGGTCAGCGGCGAGTAGCGACCGTCGTTCGCACAGTAGCGGCAGGTCCGGACGGCTTTCACCTTCTCGTCGAGCTGGTAGCCGCCGAACATCTCGCGCAGGCGGTCACGGCCCTCGCGAGTCGTCTGTTGGGAGATGCGGATGCGTTTCGCGCGGCGCGCGATTTCGACGAACTGGTCTGGCGGGCGCGGCTCCTCGTCGCTACCGGCCTTGACGCGCAGGCGGGCGGGTCGCGGACCGGCGCTCGTCTCCTTCAGTTCGAGTCGGCCGTGGAGCATCCGCTCGCCGTCACGCTCGACGGCGACGGTGAAGTCGCCGTCGCGGCGTTCGTGACAAAAGAGCGTATCGACGCCGGCGACCTGCTGAGACACACCGGAATTGGGTCACCGGGCGGCAAAACGTCTCCGACTCTACCGCAGTTCGATGGTGTCGTCGCCGTTCGGCACCGCGCAGATGAACGCGCCCGGCTCGTCACCCTCGTTGCGGTACCAGTGGACCGCCCCCGCCGGGACGTGGACCGAATCGCCCGCGGAGACGGTGTACTCCTCGCCCTCGACGGTTTCACCGTCTCCCGGCGGCGTCTCCGAGGCCGGTTTGATTCCGACGACGTACTCCCCGGCCAGCACGTACTGCTCGTGTTCGATCTCGTTGGTGTGTTCCGGCACCGTCGCGCCGGGGGCGAGTTCGAACCGCCGCAGCGAGAGGGTCGGCGTCACGTCCGGGCCGAGCAGGACACCCTTCGATAACCCCTCGGCGGCGTCGACCGATTCGTACTCGATATCCGCGCCGCGAACGACGTGTCCGTCTGTCATACCGGACGGTCGCGGGCGAGCGAGGAAACGGTGTCGGCGGGCCGCGGCGGTAATTAAGTGACCCGAGCTACTACGTCGCGTATGCGAAGTTTCCGAATCGGGCGGCTGTTCGGTATCCCCATCGAGCTCGATTTGACGTTTCTTCTCATCCTCCCGCTGTTTGCGTATCTCATCGGGACCACGCTCGGCGAGTACGCCTCGCTCATCAACGACGTGCTCGCGCCGACGAACCTCGTCGAGGTGTCGGCGCTCACCGGCGACTCGACCGTCGCGCTCGTCGTCGGGCTGCTTGCCGCGGTCGGCCTGTTCGTCGGCGTCATCATCCACGAACTCGGCCACTCGCTCGTGGCGATGCGCTACGGCTTCCCCATCTCCTCCATCAAGCTGTGGCTGTTCGGCGGCGTCGCCCAGCTGAGTGAGATGCCCGAAGACTGGAAACAGGAGTTCAACATCGCCGTCGCCGGTCCCATCGTCAGCGTTCTGCTCGGCGTCGTCTCCTACGTCGCCTTCACCGCCGTACAGCCGGGCGGTACAGTCATCGCGGCGCTGCGCTTCCTGCTCGCGTATCTCGCCGTCGTCAACGTCGCGCTCGCTATCTTCAACATGCTCCCCGGCTTCCCGATGGACGGCGGCCGCGTCCTCCGTGCGCTGCTCGCGCGCAGTCGCCCGTACGCGCAGGCGACTCAAATCGCCGCAGAGGTCGGCAAACTGTTCGCCATCGGGCTCGGCCTATTCGGGCTGTTCAGCGGCGGCGGGCTGTTCCTCGTCGCCATCGCCTTCTTCATCTACATCGGTGCCTCCTCGGAGGCACAACGCACCATCATGGCCGCGGCCTTCGACGGCGTCACCGTCCGGGACATCATGACACCCGGCGAGGATCTCAAGACCGTGACGCCGGACACCTCCGTCGCCGACCTGCTCGGTCGGATGTTCACCGAACGCCACACCGGCTACCCAGTCGTCGAGAACGGTCGGCCCGTCGGCGTCGTCACCCTCGGCGACGCCCAGTCAGTCAAGGAGGTCGAACGCGACGCCTACCAGGTCGAGGAGGTGATGAGCCGCGACATCGAGTCGGCCAGTCCCGACACGAGCGCGATGGACGCGCTCGAACAGATGCAGGAGGCCGGCGTCGGTCGCTTGCTCGTCATGGAGGACGGCGAACTGGTCGGGTTGCTCTCGCGCACCGACCTGATGACCGCCCTCGACGTCATCAAGGAGGGCGGCGCTGTCTCGCGGTCAACCGACAGTCCGCGCCCGGCGCTCGGCCGCACGAACTAAATTACCGCCCTGAGGGCTCCGGAATCGACGCCCCCGTGTTCGACCAGTCGGTGGCAGTCGACACACAGCGAGCAGACGTTGTCGAGCGTGTGTGCATCCGCGACTGTGAGCCGTGGCTCGTCGAGAAACGCCCGTACCGGGATGATATGGTGTACGTCGGGGTTCTGTCCCAGTTCCTCGGCGTCGGTTCCACACAGCACGCAGGCGTAGCCGTCCCGTTCAAGCGCGAGCCTGCGAACCTCGCGCCACCCCGGACCGTACGGACCTGTGGGACCACCCCGCCAGTTCGGATGCCCCTCGCCCGTGAACGCCGCCGAGAGCCAGTCGGCTCGACACGACTCACCACAGAGATTCGCCGTCTCGTTCACCTGCGCTGGATACCGTTCGAACGGCTCGCCACACTCGTCGCAGGTGATGGTCGCCGGTCCGCCGGTGTAGTTTGGATTCGACTCGCCGGTGAGCGTCGGCGGCTCCTGCCACTCGTTCGTTGCGACACAGTCACCGCAGAATCGGCCCTTCTTCGCTGACGGGTAGTACTCGAAGATCGCGTCGCATCGCTCGCAGGTCGTCTGCGCTTTGGCGTCGGAGTAGTTCGGGTTGTTCTCGCCGGCCATCGACGTGGCTGATTCTCGACAGGTATCAGAGCAGTATCGCTGTTCGTGTTCGTTGTAGAAATCATCACCACACGAATCACACTCACGATTCGGCAGTTTCTCACCATGGAGGTGTGCGTGATGGACGCGCATTCCGCGACTCGAATCGAACGCCCTACCGCATTCTGGACAGAATTCCGGCATATTGGTACAAATATTCTAGATTGTAATTAAGGCTCGCCAACCGGAGTGAAAGTGAATGTGAGCACAGAACTACTCGCCGTCGAAGATATGTAAGAAATTTGACATAGTCCAGGCGCGGGAATTGAACCCACGTCATCACCACCACAAGGTGATAGGATACCACTACCCCAGCCCGGACACGCAGTTACAGATTCGTGGCGGCGTTTGAATACCTTACGAAACGCCCCTCACTCGGGGAGGGCGTCGTCGAGCGCGACGGCCGGGTGGACCGGCTCCTCGTCGAACGATTCCAGCTGCGAGCGACAGGAGGCACCCGGCGCAACGACGCGGTTACACTGCTGGGCGGCGACCTGTTCGGCCAACTGCTCGCCGATTTCCCGACTCATCGAGTAGTGTTCCGTCTCGTAGCCGAAGGAGCCGGCCATCCCACAGCAGGTCGAATCGACGGGCGAGACGCCGTAGCCCGCCCGCCGGAGCACGCCGACAGCGTGGTGGTCCTTCTTCTTCGCCTTCTGGTGGCAGTGGCCGTGGTAGGCAAACCCCCCGTTCCCGGCCCAGTCGGCGTTCTCGTCGAGCCGGAAGGCGTCGAGATACTCACACAGCCCGTAGCTGTTGTCGGCGAGGGACTCGACGTGGTCGCGCGCCTCGTGGTCCGACGGGACGAGGTCGAGCGCGTCCGACTGGAACATCACGGCGTCCGAGGGCTCGATGAGGACGACATCCTTGTGTTCGGCGTCGGGGGCGATGGTGCGGGCGTTCTCGACCATCTCCTCGCGGGCGGTATCGATGAACCCCTTCGAGTAGGCCGGGCGGCCGGAGTCGCGCACGTCGGCGAGTTCGACGCGGACGTTGGCGGCCTCGAGCACGCGCACAGCTGCCTTCCCGACTTCAGGGTGGTTGTAGTTCGTGTACGTGTCCGGAAAGATGACGGCCGTGCGGTCGGCTTCGCGTTCAGAGACCCGCGAGCCGCGGTTCGCGAGCCACGTCGCGAAGGACTCTCGCTCGAAGGTGGGAAGCTCGCGGTCGCTCTCGATGCCGAGTTGCGACTCCATCAGCGTGCGTACGCCGGGGAGTTTCGTCCCGAGATTCGACAGTGGCGCGAACATGCTCCCGAGCCGGGACAGCGAGTCGATGTTCGCGAAGATGCGGTCGCGCAGGCTCGCGCCGTCGCGCTCGTGGCTCGCGTGCTCCACCTCGGCTTTCATCTTCGCCATGTCGACGCCAGAGGGACAGTCCACCTCACACCCCTTACAGCCGACACAGAGGTCCATCACCTCGGCGCCGAACTCCGAGCCGAGGAGTTCGTCCTCGTCGAGCGAGCCGTTCATCGCCGAGCGGAGTAGATTCGCCCGACCGCGCGTCGACTGAATCTCCTCTTCGGCGGCCCGGTAAGTCGGACACATCACGCCACCGGTCGTAGACTGCGGCCCGCGACAGCCGCCACAGCCGTGACACAGCTCCACCATCCCCTGAAACCCGTTCTCGTTTGCCCACTCCAGGGCGGGGTCGAAGCCGGTCTCGAACTCGTAGCTCGGCGAGAATCGGAGGTCCTCGGTCATGTCGTGGGAAGCGACTGCGGTGCCGGACGGCTCCTCGTCGGGCAACACGCCACAGATGTTCCCCGGGTTCAGGAGCCACTTCGGGTCGAAGGCGGTCTTTAGATCCCGGAAGACGCCCCACAGTCGCTCGCCGTACAGCTTCCGGTTCCACTGGGTGCGGGCGCGACCGTCCCCGTGCTCGCCGGAGACGCTCCCGCCGTACTCGACCACGAGGTCGGTCACGTCGGCGGCAATCCCTTCCAGTTGGTCGACGCCCTCGGCGGTCTTGGTGTCGACGAGCGGGCGGACGTGGAGCACGCCCGGCCCCGCGTGAGCGTAGAAGGAGGCGTTGGTGCCGTGGTCGTCGAGCACGTCCTGGAACGCTTCGACGTACGCTGGGAGGTTCTCGACCGGAATCGCGCAGTCTTCGATGAATGAGATGTGTTTCGCGTCGCTGGTGCGCGAAAGCAGGATTGGCATCCCGGCTTTCCGCATCTTCCAGAAGGTGGCGCGCGCCTCGGCGTCGTGAGCCTCCATCGCGTGGCTGGCGTACCGGCGCTTGTTCGTCGTCACGCGGTTGGTGTTTGCCGTGACCTCGGTCTCGACGTTCCCGACGCGGTCGGCTACGAGGTCGGCCACCTGCTGGCGGCCGTGGTCGGCGTCGTCAGCGTAAAACTCCACGAGCAGGACCGAATGGGTGTCTTCGGGAAGTAGCCCGACGACCTCTTCGAACTCCGGCGCATCGCGCGCCAGCTTGAGCAGCACGTCGTCCATCACTTCGACGGCACACGGACCGTGGTCGAGGATGGGCGCGACATCCTCCATCGCGTCGAGAAGAGAGTCGTAGGTGAGCAGGGCGACGGCCTTCGTCTCGGGTTCGGGTTCGAGCGCGACGGTCGCCTCGGTGACGACCGCGAGCGTCCCCTCGCTCCCGGCGAGCAGGCGGGCGAGATTCACCGTGCCGGCCTCGCTGTCGGGGTCGGTGCCGGTGCCGTCAGCGAGCGGGCGGGTCCCCCGTGCGTCCTCGACGAGGGCATCGAGGTTGTAGCCGGAGACGTTCCGCTTCAGTCGCGGGTACCGGCGGTCGATTTCGGCGCGCTCCTCCTCCAGTATCTCCAGCACGGACGCGTAGATCCGCTCGCGGATATCGTCGCTCGTCGGGTCACCCGCCTCGCGAAGCGTCTCGATTTCCACCTCGCCGAACGTCGTGACGGTGCCGTCCGCGAGCACGGTCTCGACTTCTTCGATGTAGTAGTCGGTCTTCCCGTAGACGAGCGAGTGGGCACCGGTGGAATTGTTGCCGATAGCGCCACCGAGCGCGCTCTTGTCACCCCACGCCGGGTCCGGGCCGAAGGTGAGTCCGTGCTCCGCGGCGGCCTCGTTGAGTTTCCCGAGCGTGATGCCTGCCTCGGCGGTCGCGGTCTCCGTCTCGGGGTCGATACTCGCCTCGTCCATGTACCGCGAGAAGTCGAGGACGACTGCCTCGTTCACTGTTTGGCCGGCGAGCGAGGTACCGCCGCCCCGCGGGAGCACCGGAATTTCGTGTTCGAAGCAGTACTCCACGACGGCAGACACGTCGTCGGTCGAGCGCGGGAGCACGACGCCGATTGGGAGCCGTTCGTACGCGCTGGCGTCGGTGGCGTACAGCTGTCGCGAGTAGTCGTCGAATCGCACGTCGCCGTCGACGAGGGGGGTGAGGTCGTCGACGAGGTCGGGGCGGTCCACCTCGCCGCCGGTGTAGTCGTACGCGTCTGTTCCGTCGGCCGGAACAGTGTCGTGGATTGCCATTACGTGGCCGTTAGTCGTCACCAGCATAAACGCCGGCCTCGCGGTGATGTCTCGGAGAGCGGAACGCTTTCGCCGCTGGCTCACCGAGTTCGGGCAACTGTGGCCATCACGGACAAAATCTATCTGAAAAACCACCGCCAGATCGCCTCCCAGCTGGAAACGTCCATCCCGAAGAGCGCGTTCTCCGGAGCCACGCTCGACCTGCTGTTTCAGGGTGAGAACCTCGCACAGCTCAACGAGACGACACAGGAGCGCGTCCTCGATTTCGCGACCGACTTCCTCGATTGCGACTGCCAATCGAACCCCCACTGTGGCCACCCCGAAGAGAAGTTCATCCGGTATCTGCTCGAACTCCGCGAACAGGGGCTCGGTCCCGACGCCATCGTCGACGTGATGGGTGACGATTACATGCTGTACGCCTACTCCGGGGACATCCTCTCGTTTCTCGACGACTCGGTCCGGACGCTGGAGGCGGTCGAGTCGCTCGCCGACGTGGACGGGGACCCCGAGGCCGCGAAACAGGCGCGGACGAAACGACACCAACTCTCGCGGTAGATGAACGGACGAGCTGCCCGCCTCGTCGTCGCCGCGCTCGTCGTCGCGCTGCTCGCGCCCGGTGTCGGCGCGTTCGCTACCCACGACCCGACGAACGCGAAGCCCGGAACCATCACCGGCGACCGGGGCCAGACCGTCGTCGGGATTCAGGGGTTTCACTTCCGTGGCGGCAGCGAGAAGACGCAGGCGCGGCTCGTCTCCATCGACGACGACACGGTCGACTGGCAGTACAGCGAGCAGACGTTCGGCGAGACGTGGTTTTACGACGTGGACCCGCTCGCGAACGGGAACTTCCTCGCGACCACGGCCCGCAACGGCCAGACGATTATCTTCGAGTTGGACCCCGACACGCGTGAACGCGTCTGGACCGAGCGGTTCGACATCGAGGACACCCACGACGCCGACCTGCTCCCGAACGGCGACCTCGTCGTCGCGAACATGCGCGCGACGACCGACGGCGTCCCCGACGACAAGGTGTTCATCTACAACCGGACGACCGACGAGCGCACGTGGGAGTGGCGGTTTCGCGACCACTACCCCGAATCCACCGACGGGGGCTACGACGAGGACTGGACCCACGTCAACGACGTGGATTACATCGGCGACGACCAGTTCCTGCTCTCGCCGCGTAACTTCGACCAGGCGATCGTCGTGAACCGGTCGACGGGCGATATCGACATGCGTCTCGGTAGCGACGGCGACTACGACACGCTCCACGAGCAGCACAACCCCGACTACCTGACGAACGCGGAGGGGACACCTACGCTGCTCGTGGCCGACTCCGAGAACGACCGCATCGTCGAGTACGAGCGCGAGGGCGACGGCTGGAACCGGACGTGGACCGTCGGCACCGAGGGGAGCCTGAACTGGCCACGCGACGCCGACCGGCTCCCGAACGGAAACACGCTCGTCACCGACTCGCTGAACCACCGCGTCATCGAGATCACGCCCACCGGCGAAATCGTCTGGGAGTACTACGTCACGTGGGGACCGTACGACGCCGAGCGAGTAGGTGCGACGGACGACGGCAACTGGACCGGCGGCTCGGCGCGCTCACCGACCATCGCTGACCTGAACGCGACCGGAAGCTACGCCGTCTCCGGGAGCGCGAACGACCCGCCGATTCCGGGCGAGAACGGACCGAGCGCGTTCCTCGATTCGGTCGGTCTCGACGGGCCGGCCTCGACGTGGGACCACGTCGTCCCGTGGGTGAAGCCGGTGTGGGCGAGCGGGTGGACGTTCCTCGCCGGCGTCGTCGGGCTACTGCTTGGGCTCGTGTGGGGGATAATCGAACTGTGGCAAAATCGCGACCGACTGCGACGGTTAGGCTGATTCGGCCTCGCGGTCGACCCGACCCTGTATCAGATCGCGGAGGTCGTCGGTGTCTTCCACGTCTTCGAGTTCCGAACGCTCGATGAGCGCGGTGTCGTCGACCGATTCGCGGCCGCCCGCGCGGTCGTCGACGACGTAGACGGACTGTATCCGGATGATAGTCCCGAGCGAGGACATGATCTCGGCGCGCTTCTTGGCCGTCCGGGTGAACGAGGAGTGGCCGGTCAACAGCGACTCCGCCGGGTCCTCGTCCTCGGAGACGGTCTTGAACGGGGCGCGCTCGGTGGGGTGCACGTCGTAACCGACCCGGGTGAGCACGGTGACGATAGCATCGTCGTCGGGGTCGTGTTCGGGCGGCTCGCTCGTGTCCTCCTCGGCGAGTTCGTCCGCGCCGTCGAGTACGTCGACGGGCGAGGAGAGCGGTTCGTCGAACACCTCCTCCAGCTGGGCGGCGACCTCGACGCTGGCGTTCATACCGTCCTCGTACTTCGAGACGGTGCGCCGTGAGACGCCGAGTTCGGAGGCGAGCCGTCCGAGCGACCAGTCGCGCTCCTCGCGGGCGTCGTGGAGCACGTCGCCGTCGATATCGACGTACAGCCCGCCGGGAGCGGCGTAGATGAGCGGCGGTACTCCCTCGACGAACATGTCGACTGCAGTGTCGGGAGAGATGGCGGGGACGCCGTGACGGAAGTAGACGACGCCCGGCTTGAGGTCCTCGTCGCGGGTGCGGAGCGCGAGGACGAGCGGCGTGGCGTTGAGATAGTGGCCGAGTCGGCGCATCTCCATCCCCGTCGCGGCATCGAAGGCGTCGACGTTGGCGAGCACCTTCATCAAAAGCACGTCCTCGCCACGTCGTGCCGCGAGGTCGAAGCTCTTGGGTCGGACGGCGATGCGGTCGCTGACGGCGAACCCGGCGTCCGACAGCATCGCAGAGATGTTTCCGACCAGTGCTTGCCGTGACATACAGAGGGTATAGTCCGTTCCCCACATAAGAGGGTTGTGGCGTTCTGACAGCGAAACCGCCTTACTCGCCGGCGAAAGAGGGCTGGTATGACCGTCGTGGGTATCGACGACACCGACTCCCGCGAGCGTGGGATGTGCACGACCTACGCGGCCGCCCGCCTCCGTGAACGGGTGGGCGGGCGGTGTCTCCTCGTGCGGCTGAACCCCGCCGTCCCGTACAAGACCCGCGGGAACGCCGCCCTCGCCGTCGTCACCGACAGCGACCCCGAGACGGCCTTCGATGCTGCCCGTGAACTCGTCGAGTCAGACGCCGAGCTCGCGGACGACCGGACGAATCCCGGCGTCGTCGTCGCGTCTGGCTCACCTGCGGACGTTCCGCCCGAGGTCGCAGGCTGGACCGACCGCGCGATGCGCGAGATACTCTCGCCAGAGGCGGCTCGCGACATCTGTGAACGCTACGGCTACCAGACCGCCGGCTGGGAGACCGAACAGGGTCTCGTCGGCGCGCTGGCGGCCGTCGGTGCCGAACGCGCCTGGGAACGCGCGGGAGTCGACACCAGCTACGAGATCATCAGCTACCGCGAGCGCGACCGCTGGGGGACCGACCGCCGTGTCGACGCCGACTCGCTGTTCGCGGCGGCCGACGCCCACTACCCGACGGTGTGGGACACCGTGGACCGAACGACCGGAGACCTCGTCGCCGTTCCCCACACTCCGGGACCGGTACTCCACGCGATTCGGGGTGACGACCCCGACGCCACCCGCGAGTGTGCCCGTGCGGTCGACTCCGAGGCTATCGAGCGTCGGTGTACCTTCGAGACGAATCAGGGGACCGACGCGCACCTCGCGTCTGGGACCCTTGAGACGGCTCGTGACGGCCGAAGCTACCGACTCGACGCCACCGTTTCGACTGCACCTGACACCCGGGAAGGTGGCCACGTCTTCCTCGAACTCGCCGACGGCGAGGCGCGGCTCAATGCCGCCGCGTTCGCCCCGACCGGGCGATTTCGCGACTGGGTGCGCGCGCTTCGAGTCGGCGACGACGTGACCGCCTGCGGCGAGGTGACCGACGGAACCGTGAAACTGGAGAAGGTCGCCGTGCGCTCGCTTCGGGAGACGGAGCGCGTGACGCCGGAGTGTCCCGAGTGTGGTCGCCGGATGGAGTCTGCCGGTCGCGGGCAGGGATACCGGTGTCGCGGCGACTGCGGGACGACGGCTTCCGGGAAGGTGGACCAAGAGATTGCGCGCGATATCGAGGTCGGCTGGTACGAGGTTCCACCCCACGCGAGACGCCACGTCGCTCGACCGCTGATTCGGGGTGGATTCGATGCGCCCGTGCATCCGGAGTCGTAGTGTGGAGCCGATTTTGCGTAGGCTGGCTACTCTGTTACTACCGGCCTGAAAGCCACGGCCGTGTCACGGTGCGGTTTCTCCTGAGCCAAGCAACGAGCGTGGTCGTATTGCCGGGGACGGACGGAGCACCAGAGAATAATCGAGAATCAGTCTCAGCCCTTCAGCCCACTCCCCGTGAGGGGAACGACCACGTCGTCGTCGGGCGAAACGACGCCGCGCGCACGGTACTCTTCAAGCGCCGTCGGCGCGACGGCACACGTCGGCTCGGTGTAGAAGCCGGCGGCGTGAAGCGAATCCAGCGTCTCGCTCACGCGCGATTTCGAGAGGGCGATAGCGTCGCCGTCGGTCGCCTCGATTGCTTCGTGAATCTGGGTCTCGCGGGCGGGGTCGCGAATCTGGATGCCGTCGGCAAGGCCGTTTTCCTCGTCGCTCGGGCCGTGAAGCTCGTCGGCGATGGGGGCGTAGCCGGCGGCCTGTGCGCCGAGCAGTCTGGGCATCGAGTCGGTCCAGCCGGCGCGTTGCAAGGCGCGGAAGCCGCGGTACGCGCCGAGGAAGAGCGTCCCGTGGCCCAGCGGCGTAACGATGACATCGGGAACCTCCCAGCCACGCTGGGCGGCGACCTCGTACGCGAACGTGGCCGTGCCGGCGAAGAAGGCTGGGTTCCACGCGTGGCTCGCGTACCAGCCCGCGCCAGACTCGACGGCCTCGACACAGGCGTCGGTCACGTCGCCGCGGGACCCCTCGACCCGGACGACCTCTGCACCGGCGCGCTCGATGGCCCGGAGCTTCGAGGCCTTCACCGACGCCGGGACGTAGATGCTCGCGTCGATACCCGCGCGGGCGGCGTAGGTAGCGATGGCCGCGCCCGCATTGCCGGAGGAGTCCTCGACGACGCGGTCGACGCCCCGTTCGGCCGCGAGCGAGAGCGTCGTCGTCGCGCCCCGGTCCTTGAACGACCCCGTCGGAAACACGTACTCCAGTTTGAACGCACAGTTCCACTCCGTGCTCTCGGTCAGGGGCGTGAACCCTTCCCCGAGCGAGACCGCGGGACCGGTCGGGAGGAACGACCCGAAGGTCCACAGCCCGCGCGTGGCGTCGATATCGGGTCCGGAATCGGGAAGCGGCTGGTCGGCGAAATCGAGCGGCCCACCGCAGTCACACCGCCACGCCGCGCCGTAGCGGTCGTAGCGGTCGCCACAGACGGAACAGACGAGCATACGAGAGACAGGGCTGTCGGCGGTTTGGTGGTGTCGGTACGCTGTGCGTTAGGGTCAGTACGAGTCGACGCCGGTCCCGACCGAGCAGACGTACTCGCCTTGTGCGACCTGCGGGAGGCGGCGTGCACGCCAGAAGATGCCGCTGCTGTCTGCCGTAACCGACTCTTTGACGGAGCCGAACACGTCGGTAATCTCGAACAGCGTGTCGCCGCGGGCCACCTCGTCGCCGAGTTCGGGATGGAGGTCCACGAGCCCGCCCGCGGGCGAGCCGTACTGGTCGAAGCCGCTGGCGCGGGTCTGTTTCGACTCCGCGACCGTTCCGTCGAGGAAGCCGTAGTCGGTGAGGACGTTCATCATCCCGCGCACGCCGTAGCGAATCGACTCCTCGTCCCAGCCGACCGCGCCTCCGAGTTCGGGATCGATGGTCGGGACGCCCTCGTCGGGGAGCGCGCGGGCGAGCTGGCCGCTCGGGCCGCGCTGGTCGAGGATGTGTCCGCAGTCGAACGTCTTCGCGAGGTCGAGACACTCGCGGTGGAGCCGGTGGCGGCGACCACACCGCACCCGCACCTCGTTGATCATCTGGCTGGTCGACCCCTGATGGAGGTCGACGGCGAGATCGGCACCGACGCCCGCCGAGAAGGTGGCGTGAGCGATGCGCTCGGACGTCGTCCCCGTCTCGTTGCCGGGGTACGCCCGATTCGTCTTCGTGTCGTCGATTGGGTTGCGGTGTTCGGCGACCTGGAAGCCGTACCAGTTCACGATGCCGACGATGAGAATCTCGCCGGCGATGTCGGCGGGGTCGAGCCGGGGGACGAGCCGCTGGACGACCCCGAGCCCGTTGAGCTCGTCGCCGTCAGAAACCGCCTGCACGTAGAGCGTCTTGCCGTCGCGCTCGCCGTTGATGACACAGACCGGGAGCGCGACCTCGGAGCCGTCGCGAGCCTCGCCGACGGTGAGCCGACCGGTGGCCTGCTCACCGGGGGCGGCCGTCGCGGTTCCGAGCGTCGTCATGCTCAAAAATCGGGACCCACGCCAGCATTAACTTACTGATAGCCGACGAGTTACCCGGTGACGACGGTCGCCAGGCACGGTCGTTCGTTCAGCCGCCGATAGCCGAGAGGACGCCGCCCGTACGGACGATGAAGTAGATGACGAACAGCGCGGCGAGTAGGACCTGCAGCGGCCGGATGTCCTCGAACTCGCCGGCTGCGGCCTTCACGATGGGGTAGGTGATGATGCCCGCCGCGATGCCGTAGCCGATGTTGTACGTGAACGGCATGATGAGGACGGTCATCCCTGCCGGGGCGGCGTGGGTCACGTCGTCCCACTGGATGTCGGTGAGGTTGCCGAGCATGATGACCGCGACGACGACCAGCGCGATGTGGCTGGCGTACAGCGGGATGAAGGCCGCGAGCGGGACGAGGACGAGCGACCCGAGGAACAGCAGCGCGACGACGAGCGCCGTCATCCCGGTGCGGCCGCCCTCCTCGACGCCGGTCGCGGACTCGATGTACGTCGTCACCGTCGAGGTGCCGAGCATCGCGCCGACGGTGGTGCCGATACCGTCCGACAGTAGAGGTTTCTCTATCTCGGGGAGGTCGCCGTTCTCATCGAGGAAGCCTGCGGCCTGCCCGACGCCCGTGAGCGTCCCCGCGGTGTCGAAGAAGTCCACGAAGAAGAACGTGAACACGACGAGCGAGAACGCGAACGCGTCGAGGTTCGCGGCCGGGTCGCCGACGAGGCCCGAGACGAACGCGCCGGCGAGCGGCCGGATGTCGTAGTCGGGACTCGTCAGCGCGCTCGCATCGAAGCCACCCTGCTGTATCGCGGGCGAGGCGACGACGCCGGGCTGGACGAGACCGGCGAAGGTGACGACGACGCCCGCCAGGGTGGTCGCGAGGATGCCGATGATGATTGAGCCGCGGACGCCGCGGGCGTACAGCGCGAAGGTGAAGAACAGCCCGACGACGGAGAGGATGGCGACGGGATCACTCGCCACCCCGCCGAGCGTGATGTACGTCGCCGGGTCGTTGACGACGATGCCCATCGCCTCCAACCCGATGATGGCGAGGAACGCGCCGATACCGGCTCCGACGGCGAACTTCACCGGCTCCGGGAACGCCTCGATGACGTACTTGCGGACGCCGGCGACCGTCAGGAGGACGAAGATGATGCCCTCCACGAAGACGGCCGCGAGCGCCGTCTGCCATGGGACGCCGAGCGACCCGACGACGGTGAACGCGAAGAAGGCGTTTAGCCCGAGGCCGGGGGCCTGTGCGAATGGCCGGTTCGCGTACAGCGCCATGACGAGCGTCGCCGTGAACGCCGAGAGGATGGTGATGACGGCGAGTTTCTGCTCGATCTGTCCCGCCGAGAGCCCCTGGATGGCGATGCCGTCGAGGAACTCCGTCTCCGGCTGGTCGGTCATGATAGAGGGGTTCACCACGACGATGTACGACATCGTCAGGAACGTCGTTATCCCCGCCCGTATCTCCCTGTCGAGGTTCGTTCCGTGCTCGGCGAACCCGAAGTACTCACCGAGGGTCTCGCGGATGCCCATGTGGGCAGCACTGCGGGCAGGGTCGTGTTAAGATTTCTCTTCTTATTCGCGTTATTATACACAAGTATGGATAGTCGTGCGGTAGCGCATGACGAGGTTCTCAGACAGCGCGACGACGCTTAACCGCCGAGAATACCGGCCGTCACCGGCTCACAGCGTCGTGAGCGCCCCAACCGGCGCATCGACGCGCGTCTTGGCGCGGTCGATACCTTCCTCGCCGGCCGCGATGAGCGCGAACACGCCCGACACGTCTGCGCCGGCGCGCTCGGTGATGTCGAGGAGGAGTTCCTGCGTCTCGCCCGACCGGATGAGGTCGTCGACGACGAGGACGCTGTCGCCCGCATCGATAGCGCGGGCTGGGAGATAGTAGGTGAGTTCGATACCCGAATCGAGCCGCTGGCGCGATTCGATGAACTCCTCGACTGCGGTTTCCTTCGATTTCTTCGCGTACGCGACGGTCGCGCCGAAGTGCGCCGCCATCGCGGCCGCGAGCGTAATCCCGTCCGTCGCGGCCGTCAAGACCACGTCCGGCGTCTCGAAGTCGAAGCTCTCGCCGGCCACGGGCGCGACGAGTTCGAGCAGCGACTGGTCGAAGACGACGCGGGAGTTGTCGATGTAGCCGTCGTCGTCGTGGCGGATGCGCGCTTCGAGCTCGGCTTCGAGCGTGTCGCGGCCGACGCCCCCCACGACGGCTTCGGCGCGCTCGACGCCCGGCAGGACGTGCCCGTTGACGTAGCGATTCAGGTCACCCGCGGGAAGTCCCGTCTCGGCGGCGAGTTCGTCGTACGTCCGGGTCTCTTTCAGCGTCCGCAACACGTCGACCGCCTGCAGCTGCAGGGCGGCCTTCTCTGCACGGTTCATGCAGCTATGCGTCGTTGTGCAACTATGGGGGTTACGGTCTCTTTCAACCGTGAGCTATTCACTCTCGTGGTGTCAGAGCTCGTCGTCGGGGTCGTGGTCGCTCCGGACGCGCTCGACCTCCTGTCGGTAGCGCTCGGGGTCGTCCGCGGCCGAGAGGTCGGTCTCGTCCACGTCCGTGGCGGCGGTCACCGTCACGGCACCGTTGCGAATCGCGGTGATCGGCACCTCCTTGCGGTTGATCTGCTCGCCGTCCGGGGTCGCGTAGACGAGCGTGATGAGATTCCGCGAGCCGTAGTCCCGTTCGACGAGCCAACACTGGACCATACTCTTGGTCGCGCCCCCCGACAGTTCACCCTACCGGTCGCGACACGCTGAAAGCCGCCAGCCCCCTACGGCGGCTGTGAACACCGACGCCGTGCGCGAGCGGGCGAGCGACCTCCCCGACAAGCCCGGCGTCTACCAGTTCGAGCGCGGAGACGCGGTCTTGTACGTCGGGAAGGCCGTCGACTTGCGTGACCGCGTTCGCTCCTACGCCGACCCCCGGGGCGAGCGAATCCGCCGGATGGTCGCGCGCGCAGAGCGCATCGACTTCTCCGTCACGGAGACGGAGACGCAGGCGCTCTTGCTCGAGGCGAATCTCATCAAGCGGTTCCAGCCGAAGTACAACGTCCGGCTGAAAGACGACAAATCCTACCCACTGGTCCAACTGACGGACCACGAGTACCCCCGCATCGAGGTGACGCGCGACCCCGACGACGCCGCGACCGTCTTCGGTCCGTACACGGACAAGGGCCGGGTCGAGACCGTCGTGAAGGCGCTGCGCGAGACGTTCGGCGTCCGCGGCTGCTCGGATTACAAGTTCGACGGCCGCGACCGCCCGTGTCTCGACTACGAGGTCGGTATCTGTACCGCCCCCTGCGTGGATGAAATCGACGCCGACTCGTATCTCACCGACGTGGATTCGGTCCGTCGATTCCTGGACGGGGAGACGGGCGTGCTCGCGGAGCCGATGGAGCAGGCGATGCAGACGGCCGCGAGCGAACAGGAGTTCGAGCGCGCGGCGAATCTCCGCGACCGACTCTCCGTCGTGGAGTCGTTCCACGAGGGCGGCGCGGCGGCGATACAGAGCGACGCGCCCGAAGAGCGGGTCGCCGTGCTCGGAGTGAGTATCGAAGGGAGCGACGCCACCGTCGCGCGCCTCGTCAGCGAGCGCGGCAAGCTGGTGGACCGCGAGCGCCACCGCGTCGCCGCCAGCGAGGTGCGCGAGGTCGCCCCCTTGCTGTCGGCGTTCCTCCCGCAGTTCTTCGCCGAGCGAGACCTCCCCGACGCAGTTCTCCTGCCCGAGCGCCCCGACGACGAGGACGTGCTCGCGTGGCTGGACCGCGAGGGCACGGACGTTCGCGTGCCGGGCGCGGGCCGTGAGGCCACGCTCGTCGACCTCGCGCTCAAGAACGCGCGCCGACAGACCGGCCGCCGCGACGAGTGTGCCCGACTCGCCGAGGCGCTCGGTCTCGACGCCGCCGACCGAATCGAAGGGTTCGACGTGAGCCACGCACAGGGGAAGGCGGTCGTCGGCTCGGACGTGTGTTTCCTCGACGGCGACGCCGAGAAGTCGGATTACCGGCGCAAGAAGCTCACCGACGAGAACGACGACTACGCGAACATGCGCCGACTGCTCCGGTGGCGCGCGGAACGCGCCGTCGAGGGTCGCGACGACCGCCCCGACCCGGACCTCCTGCTCATCGACGGCGGCGAGGGACAACTGGACGCCGCGCGCGAGGCCCTCGACGCCGTGGGGTGGGAGGTGCCCGCTATCGGGCTCGCGAAGGACGAAGAACTCGTCGTCACGCCCGACCGCACCTACGACTGGGCGTCGGACGCCGACCACCTGCGGCTCCTCCAGCGCGTGCGCGATGAGGCCCACCGCTTTGCCGTCGCCTACCACCAGCAGGTCCGCGACGAGGTCTCGACCACGCTCGATGATCTGCCGGGAGTCGGCCCTGAACTCCGGAAGCGGCTGCTCCGTCGGTTCGGAAGCGTCGAGGGAGTTCGCGCCGCGAGTGAGTCGGAACTCGGAGACGTGAAGGGGGTCGGCCCGTCCACCGCGGCGACGATTTCGGCCCGATTGTGACGGTGGGTCGGATTAGTATACCGACCAGCACCGCGCTGTTTGGCCTGAATTCGACAGCACCACCCTGATAGCTTGGCATCGGGGAAACCGCACCGCGACCGCAGCGGTCGCGTCGCGCCACGAGGGCGCGATGGACCGCACCAACCTTTCCCCACACCGCACACGCGCCAGAGGCGCGGTGCGGTAGGCCACCGCCTCGGTTGCTCAATCGAGCGACGCGGTGCGGTGGCATGGCCCGAGCGCGCTTGTCGCGCGAGCCAGCGTGAGGTCGTCGCGAGACCACCGAGCGACGGCGTGTCGGCGCTCGCGCTGACAGCGGATGGGCGACCGTAGGGAGCGAATCGGTTGGGGAGGCGTGTGGGCGGTTCGGGTGGACTGAACGGAGTCCTGAAGGCTGCCACGGCAGACTTCAGGGTCAGCACGACGCTGCGCGTCGTGCCCAGACGGGTGTGTCGCGTTTACTCGGTCGGGACTTTCCGGCTGTTCACAACAGAGCAGTCAGAGCAGTCGAAATCAGAGCCGTCCGAACAACACAGATAGTCCCCATATCTCGGAACGTCGTACAGTGGACGTAGCCCTTTTGCCGTTCAACACCCCAACGAAGACAATGACCGACGAGCACGACGACCATCAGTTCTCGGAAGGTGAGGGATTCGACGACCCCTACGAGGGGTTCGACCTCGACCCGCCCGAACTCAGCGTCGACCCCGGGCAGGTGGACCCGGTCGACTCACGCGTCATCGCGGACACGCTCGACCGTCGCCAGACGGTCGCCGAAGACGTCGACGCGGACGAACTCATCGACGTTGGACTCTCGTACATGGGAATCCAGCGGTACGAGCAGGCGGTCGACACCTTCGACCGCGTGGCCCAGTTCACCGACGACGACTCCGTTCGACAGGAAGCGTGGGTGAACAAGGGAGCCGCCCACGCTGAACTCGAGGAGTGGGAGGCGGCCATCGACTCCTACCGCGAGGCGCTGTACATCGACGCCGAGGGGGAGCACGCGGCGGCCGCAGAGACGAATCTCGCGTACGCGCTCTGGGAGGACGGCCGCACGGAACAAGCGCTCGAACACGCCGAAAACGCCGTCCAGCTCGACTCGCGGAACCCGCAGGCGTGGTACAACCGCGGCTTCTTTCTGCTCGAACGTGGGCTGGCCGAAGAGGCGGTCAACGCCTTCGAGAACGCCCAGCGGCTCGGCTTCCGGTCGCCGGAACTGCTCGAAGAGCTCGCGCGCGCCTACGAGAAGACCGGGCAAGAAGAGCGTGCCGAGGAGCTGGTCGACGAAGCAGAGGAAGTGCGCCAGCAGCGTGAGGAGGAGATGGTGCGGTGAGCATGCTGCTCGTCGAGCGGGAGACGCCAGAAGGCGTGCTCGTGTCCGTCTGTGACGCAGACGACCTCGGCGAAACGTTCGAGGCGGGGGAGGTGTCGATTACCGTCGACCCCGACTTCTACGACGGCGAACCGGCCGACGAGAGCGAGGTGACGGCGGCGCTCGCCCGGTGTACGGTGGCTAATCTCGTCGGCACACGGACGGTCGAGGTGGCAATCGAGGCGGGTTACGTGGCCGAGGAGAACGTCTTGGAGTTCGACGGGAGCCGCCACGCCCAGTATCTCCAGCTGTAGTCGGCGATTATTTGTTATCTCGATGAACACTCCGCCAAGGGCCGCAGTCACCCCCCAGACGTATCTCGTCGCCTCCATCGCTGCGGCCCACGGCTGGGACGTCAAGGTGCGCGAGCGCGATGACGGTGGGACGCGCATCGAGGTGACGGGCGTCGAGATGCCACAGACGCGGCTCATGCAGACGAGCTGAACCGCTCGCCGTAGCGCGCGAAGACGAGGACGCCGACCAGTCCGACGGCCGTCGCGGTCGCGAACGCGACGGTCGGCGAGCGCGCGTACAGGATGCCGCCGACGAGCGCCGACGGTATCGTGAGCGTGTTCCGGATGAGATAGTAGCTCCCCGTCGTTCGACCGGCGGCGTCGCGCTCGGTCGGTCCCGCGATGAGTGCCTTGTGTGCCGGCAGGCCGGCGAATCGAAGCCCGGAGAAGGCGAACAGGAGGACGAACAGCGCCGCCGGCGGAACCCGCGTCCCGGCGATGACGAGTCCGTCCGTCGGCGCGAACACGAGCAGCGCCGGAAACGACGCGTACACGAGGAAGCCGAGACCGACCGCCGATTTCAGCCCGGCGCGGTCTGCCAGCCGCGAGACGGGGAGCATGCTCACGACCGCGACTGCCATCTCGACGGCGAGCAAGACACCGAAGAAGGCCGCCGGTGACAGCGACCCGACCAGCGGTATCGCGACCGGGCCGGCGAGTGCCGCTTCGACGTAGACGACGAAGAAGACGTACACCATCCCGTTGGCGAATCGGACGAGCGTGTCGGCCGCGAGCAAGGGCGGGAGTTCCGAGGGGAGCGAGCGAAAGTCGGCGAGGACGGTCCCGACGCCGGCAAACGAGTCACCCAGCGAGTCGGCCGACGCGTCGTACAGGAGATGCTGGACGAGCGTGCCGACGAGCGCGAACGCGGCCGCGCCGGCGAGCACGACCCGGAAGCCGCGCTCGAACTCGAAGACGGACAACGCGGCGGCGACGAGTAACGGGCCGACGAGGAAGGCGAGCCGACGCAGAGTCTCGGGGGCCGCAAAGCCCGCCGCAAGCTCGCCGGGCCCGCTCGCCTGCCGGACGACGGCGAAGGTCGCACCTAGGCCGAACGACTTCCAACACTGGACCAGAAACAGCCCGACGAACAGCAGGACGGGAATCGTCAGCGAGGGGACGCCGACGGGACCGACCGCGAGCGCGGGGGTCACGAGCGGGGGGATCGCGCCGGCGACCGCCCACAGCCCGAACCCGACCGCAGAGAGCAGGCCAAAGAGCGTGAGCGCGCGCCGCGAGCCGATACGGTCGCTGACGACACCGCCCGGATACGGGTAGACCGCCGAGATGAGATTGCCGAGTGAGCCGAACAGCCCGACGACGACTGGGCCGGCACCGAGCGCATAGAGGTACGCCGCCATGTACTGGTTCGTTCCCTGATAGCCGAGCGAGAAGGCAAACATCGCGAGCGAGAGCACGAGCACGTCACGTTCGAGCGCGAGAAACTGCCGCGCGGCCGCGAACACGCCCGTCTCGACCGTGACCCGGTCGTCGATATCGCCCATACGAATCCCTCGGACGGGTAATTACTGGGTTTTTCCCCGGAACTATCAGTGTGGCAGTCTGAAACCACGTATGGATTACGACCGGCTCATCGAACCGTCACAGAAGGGGATACATCTGGCCGAAATCGCCACCGCGTATATCCTCATGGGGCTGTTCATCATCGGGGTCGGCGACCTGCTCATCCGTATCGCGGAGGCCACCTACGACTCGGTGCAGCCGGGAGCGCCGGCCGGAATCGCCGACCCGCAAGTCGTCGTCGACTTCATCGACACTGCCCTACTGTTGTTCATCATCGTTGAAATCTACCAGACGGTCGTCGCCTACACCCGCGAGGGGGACGTGGTCCGTATCGTCATCATCGCGGCGCTCATCGCCGTCTCCCGGAAGATAATCAGCTTCCGGCCCGGCGACGTCATCGGCACCGACGACCTGATGTTCGCCGGCACGTTCGCCATCCTGCTTTTGGTGTTGACGCTCGCGCTTTACGTCCTCCGGACGACCGATGACGAGAGCGACGAGGAACGCGCGTGAGTCGGTAGCTGGCTCGTACAGGCCGTCTAGCTGTGGCCCGGATAGTCCCGCTCGAACCGATTTTCGATCTCCTCACGGCCCACCTCGATGACGACCGGTCGCCCGTGCGGGCAGGCGTAGGGGTTCTCACAGTCGTCGAGCGCGGCGAGCAGGTCCGTCACCGTCCCCTCCGTGAGCGATGTGTTCCCCTTGATCGAGGGGTAACAGGCGAGGTCCCCGAGCAGGTCATCGACGGCCCGCTCGACGGTGCGCTCGGGGTCGCCGTCGGCGAAGTCGTCGATCAGCGAACGGACGAGTTCCGGACCCGAAACGTCGGCCAGCGGCGCGGGCACCGTCGAGACGCGGAGGGTTCGCTCGCCCGTGAGCGTCGTCGTGAACCCCAGCTGTGCGAGCACCTCGCTGGCCGGGTCAGCGAGGGCAGCCTCCTTCGCCGTCAGGGAGAGGTCGACCGGCTCCGCGAGCGTCTGTGTCACCACCTCGCCGGCGAATCGCTCGCGCAGGCGCTCGAAGTTCACCCGCTCGTCGGCGGCGTGTTGGTCCACGAGCACGAGTCCGTCGTCGGTCTCCGCGACGACGTAGGTGTCGTGGAGCTGGCCGAGCACGTGCATCGACGGGAGCCGGTCGAACTCCGGGGCGGGGTCGCTCCCGTCGACCGTCGTCTGCGTCGCCGGCTCGCGGAACCGACGGCGCGCCGGCTCGCGTGACTCTGTGCTGTCGTCCGTCGGTTCGGCGTGCCAGGCCGGCGTTTCGGCGTCGTCGGTCGCGCTCGATGAAGCGGGCTCGCTCGCTACCGAATCGCTCGGGCTCGACTCGCGACCCTCCGACTCGGAACCCGTCGTGTCAGCGTCGACAGAGCGCGTCGCCGTGGTGTCACTCTCCGGGGTGTCGCGACCGTCGCGTTCACCGGGTGAAATCTCGGTCTGTGCGGCCTTCGACCGACCGCGGGGCGCACTCGTTCGGAGCAGGCCCGCGTCGAGCAGGGCCGATTCGACGGCCCCGCGCACCTGCCGTGTCATTCCGTCCTCGTCGGCGAAGCGAACCTCCAGCTTCCGGGGGTGGACGTTCACGTCGACGGTCGCCGGGTCGACGTCGAGGTCGATGACGGCGAAGGGGTAGCGGTCGCCGGCGAGCTGGCGGTCGTACGCCTCGACGACGGCGTCCCGGACGGCGGTGGCCGTCACCCACCGACCGTTGACGAAGACGTTGACGTACTCGCGGGTGGCGCGGTTCGTCTCCGGGTGCGACACCATCCCGCCCACGTCGGCGAGCGGGCCAGGCTCGTCGGTCCCGTCGACGGGAACCATGTTCGCGGCCACGTCGCGGCCGTAGACGGCCATAATCGCGGAGCGTCGGTCGCCCCGGCCCTCGGTCGCGAACGTCTCGCGGTCGCCGTGGGTGAGCGAGACGGCGATGTCGGCGTTCGCGAGCGCGTAGCCGGAGACGACGCTGTTGACGTGGCTGAACTCCGTCGCCTCGCTCTTGAGGTATTTCCGGCGTGCGGGCACGTTGTAAAAGAGGTCCTCGACCACGACGGTCGTCCCCTCCGGGCAGCCGACGGTCTCCTGCCGGACGACATTCCCCCCCTCGACGCGGAGCTGTGCACCCTTGCTCGCGCCCGGTTCGCGCGACCGGACGGTGAGCTTCGAAACGGCACCGATGGCGTGGAGCGCTTCGCCGCGGAAACCGAGGCTCGCGACCCCGCCTTCGAGGTCGTCGATGTCGCGAATCTTCGAGGTTGCGTGTTCCGTGACGGCGAGTTCGAGATCGTCGGGCGACATCCCGGAGCCGTCGTCGCGCACCTCGATGCGCTCGGTGCCGCCGGCCGCGACGGTCACGTCGATGCGACCAGCGCCGGCGTCGACGCTGTTTTCGACCAGCTCCTTGACGACGGAGGCGGGCCGTTCGACCACCTCGCCGGCGGCGATACGGTCCACCGTCGCGTCGTCGAGCCGGCGGATGTTGGTCATACGGGATGGGTGTGGCCCGCAGGTATCAATCCCGCGCCCGAGTTTGGTATGCGACAGCAAGGCTCACGGTAACGTATATATCGTTCGGTGGAACTGCGGATATGGCTCGACTGGCCGACCACTACGAGCAGCTACGGAGCGAGGACGGGTGTAGGCGAGTGACGTTCGGGGCCGGTGACCGACCGGCGTCGTGGCTCGCACGGAAATTCGTCGCCGCAGACGGTGTCACGGGCGGGCTGGCAGACGAGGGGACGCTGGTGACGACTGGTGTCGGGATGACCGGTCCACCACATCTGGGCACGCTCGGACAGTTGCTCACCGTCGCACAGCTACAGCAGGTCGGCGTCGATACTCAGTTCGTACTCGCCGACCTCGAACCGTACCACGGCGGCCACTCGCTGGACGAGGTCAGACGACTCGCCGAGCGGTTCCGTGCGTTCGCACACGACTGCGGTATCGACTCCGAGAGTGGGCGGCTTCGCACGCAGGAGGAGGCCCGGGACGTGATGCACACTGCACAGCTGCTCGCACCGGACTACGACGGGAGCCACTGGAAAGAGTTAGAGCCGACAGCATGGGAGCGTCGGGTGAAGCAGGCGTACGAACACTCCGCGAAAGAGCCATCGAACGCGACCTCCGACGCGGCGGTAACACACAGTGCAGTGTTACACTTGGCGGACTTCGTGCATCCACTGCGCGACGGGTACGACCGGGTCGTGTTGGCGCTCGGTGCGGATGAGCGTGGACTGCTCCCGGCGGCGCGATCGCTGCTGGCAGACGCGCCGGTGACGGGAACGATTGCTGGACTTCACGCTCGGATGATTACCGGACTGGGCGATACACCGAGGATGGGCCGCAGCCTCCCGAGGTCGGCGATTCACCTCGGAATGGACGAGTCGCGGATTCGCACGCGGCTCACGGAGCCGGAGACGGATGTCGACGAGCCGAGCGAGTCGCTGGTGTTTCAATCGATGTGTCTCGCCTCGACGCACGACGGCGACCAGCTCGCCGAACTGGAACAGGCGTGTCGCGAGAACACGAAGCTGTGGGAACGAGCACGAGCGCGCTACGCGGACTTCGTCTGTGACCGCGCTCGGGCGTGGCAGGCTACTGCGTAGCCGCTATGTGCGCCACCGCCTCTTCGCGGGTCATCCCGCGAACGCCACAGACACAGGAGAACAGCTCAGGTTCGGGCGGGTCGACGCGTTCACGCTCGGTTTCGACGAGGTCGCCGTCCTCGTAGCGGAAGCCGATTCGGACACTCGCCTGGACGACCGACTCGATGCGGTGGTCGTCGTTCAGGTCGGGATTGTGAATCTCCGCCTCGTGGTCGGCCTGCATCGACGCCTTCCACTCGTCGAGCGTCGCTTCGGGGTCGCGGTCGTCGGTCATCCGAACTTGCCGGTGATGTAATCCTCGACGCGGTCGGAGCTCGGATTCTTGAACACCTCGTCCGTGTCGCCGAACTCCACGAGTTCGCCGCCGGTGAGGAACACCGCCGTCTTGTCGGAGATGCGGGCCGCCTGCTGCATGTTGTGGGTGACGATGATGACCGTGTACTCCTCCGCGAGGTCGGCGATGAGGTCCTCGATCTTCGAAGTTGCGACGGGGTCCAGTGCGGAGGCCGGCTCGTCCATCAGAATGACTTCCGGGTCGGGCGCGATGGCGCGAGCGATACAGAGTCGCTGCTGTTGGCCACCCGAGAGGTCGAGCCCCGACTCGTGGAGCTGGTCTTTCACCTCGTCCCACAGCGCCGCGCGGCGCAGCGACTCTTCGACGATTTCGTCGTAGTCTCCGTCGACGCCCTGGATTTCGAGTCCGTAGGCGACGTTCTCGTAGATGGACTTCGGGAACGGGTTCGGCGTCTGGAACACCATGCCGACGCGCCGGCGGAGCGCGACCGGGTCCACGTCGTCGTCGTAGACGTTCTTGTTCCGCAAGAAGAGGTTTCCTTCGACGCGTGCGGCGGCGATGAGGTCGTTCATCCGGTTGATACACCGGAGGAAGGTTGATTTCCCACAGCCCGAGGGACCGATCATCGCGGTAACGCGGTTTTCCGGAATCTCCAGGGAGATGTCATTCAGCGCCTGCGCGTCGTTATAAAACACGTTGACGTTCTCTGCCCTGACGACAGTTTCGGTGCTTGCGACCCGCTGGTCGCGCGACTGGACGCTCGCGCTCACATCGGTCTGGATGGCGAGGTCGTCGTCCGTCGGGTCGACAGTGCCACCGTCGGTTCGTCCGTCATCGCCGCTCATTGGTGTGTACTCATACTGATTACTCAAACTTGTTACGCAGCACGATTGCGACGGAGTTCATCGAGAGCAGGACGCTCACGAGCACGACCACACCTGCCGGGACCGCACGCTGGTAGAACTCTGGGGTGGCGTACAGGCTCGACCACGCGAACACCTGCAGTGGCATCGCCGAGACTTTCGACGAGAGGTCCGCCGGGAGCGAGAACAACACGTCGGGTGCGCCGATCATGATAAGTGGCGCGGTTTCGCCGATAGCACGGCCGAGTGCGAGAATCGTCCCCGTGAGGACCCCCGAGAACGAGCGGGGAAGGATGACGTTCTTCACCGTCTGCCACCGGGTCGCGCCCATTCCGTACGACGCCTGCCGGAGCTCGTTCGGGACCGACCGAATTGCCTCCCGAGAAGAGATGATGACGATGGGGAGAATCAACAGGGCGAGCGTCGCGCCACCGACCAGTACCGTCCCGCTCGGCTGTCCAAAGTAGCGCACGAACACGCCCAGTCCGAGCAGCCCGTACACGACGGACGGGACGCCCGCGAGATTGGAGATGTTCACGTCGATGAGCCGGGTTAGCTTGTTGTCCGGAGCGTACTCCTCGAGGTAAATCGCCGCGCCGACACCGAGCGGGAACGAGAGCACGGCGACAGTAAGCATCAGCAGGATGGAGCCACCGATCGCGGGATACAGTCCGGCGTCGATTGCATTTCGGCTGTGCGCACTGGTGAGGAACTGCCAGTCAACCCAGGCCTGTGGTCCGGCGTATCCGAGTGTACGAACGGCGACCGCACCCAGGAGCGACCCACCGAAGACCGCCCCCGGGAGCGCGAGTCCGACTCTGTCGTGAGGTCGCGACAACGCCGTCGTCGTGACGTACGTCATTGTCGGCAACAGTACGACCGATGCGAGTACGGTCGCCGGAACGGGGGTGATGCCAGCAGTCGGCGCAGCGGTCGCCGCGATAGCGACAGCGACCAGCCCCACCGCCACGATTGCGGTTGCGGTCCGGTCGTCGACGAGCTGGCGGGCGTAGTAGCGGACGACGACAGCGACGGGAAGTGTAAACGTCGCAAACAGCAGCATCCAGTCGACCGGGAGAACCGGTATCGACGCGACGGCGCTGCCGACACCGGGGAGTAGCTGACCGGTGCCGACCACGCTACGTAGTGGGCCGGGCACGCCGAACAGCGAGACGTAGTACAGGATGACGGCGACCGCAAGCAGTTCGAGCGGCGACCGGTTCGAGACGCGAGCGATGGCGACGACAGCTGCCGTCGGAACAGCGAGCGTGAGCACGGCGGCGGCCCACGTGATGGAGTCGACGATATCGACGAAGATGAGAGACAGGCCACCGGCGAACATCGTGGTAACGACGGCGAGACCGATAGTGCCGACGCCGACGGCAGCCGCCGACTGATTCCGGCTCGCGAGGTACCCGCCGACGGCGAGCGTCGGAACGACGAGCGTTGCGAAGAACGTCAGGTGCCAGCCTGGGTCGGCAGTCAACGGCTGGATGGCGTCGTTGGCGACGAACAACAACAGGATGACCAAAGCGACGATGCCGATGAGCGTCGCGGCCAACAGGAGATAGCGGAAAACCGTTCCGACTGTCCGGCTGACCTGCCCGAATCCGTCGATGGTGCGGTCTTCGGTTGCCATCTCAGTACTCCTCTCGATACCGTTGTGTGATAACGTCGCTGATGATATTCATCGTGAGTGTGAGGACAAACAGCGTGAGTCCGATGGCGAACAGACTCCGATACGCCAGCCCACCGCCGGTAATGTCGCTGAGCAATAACTGAATCATCGCAGCCGTCATCGGAAGTGCACCCTCAAGATACGACGTCGGGTCCCACGGCGGGAGGAAGTTCGCTTGTGACCCCGCTGCGACGGTCACTGCCATCGTCTCCCCGATTGCCCGCGAGAGCGCGAGAATAAACGACGAGAAGATGCCCGATAAGGCGGCAGGGACGACGATGCCAGTGGACACGTCGAACTTCGTCGCGCCCATCCCGTAGCCGGCCTGCTTGAGTTCGTCCGGAACGGCCGACATCGCGTCCTCGCTGATGGAGGCTACCATCGGGATAATCATGATACCGACGACGGTACTCGCCGCGGCGAGATTAAACGTCCCCGTGTCGGGCAACAGCGTCTGGATAGCGGGAGTGATGTAGATGAGTGCAAAGAAGCCATACACGACCGTCGGGATGCCCGCGAGTACCTCGAGTGCCGGCTTCAGGATGCTTCTCGCCCGCGTCGAGGCGTACTCGCTGAGGTAAATCGCCGTCGCGACGCCGAGCGGAATCGAGATAACACCTGCACCGACTGTGATGAGGATAGTCGCCGAGACGAGAGCGAGGACACCGTACTCACCACTGCCGACCTGCCAGGTCGTCCCGGTCAGGAAATCGACCATCGAGACCGTCTCGCCGGCGAATCCGACGAGGGGTGCAGTCACCGAAAAGAACTTGGCCGCCTCACTCACGAGTAAGACGACGATGCTGGCGGTCGTAACGACGGACAGGGCCGCACAGATGAAAAAGAACACCCGTGTTAGTAGCTCCGGTGGGGCGTTCTTCGTGTTGCGGGTCAACTCCGCCGAGATGTCATCGGTGCCCATTTCTATATAGGTTGGCTTGCTCGTACGTGGAAAAACACTTCGTTCGTCGGCTCAGTCGTTCGCGCGCTCGATAGCGTCCTCGAGCGTCGACATCTGCTCGGCCTGCTGGTCGTCGGTCAGCGGGACGTAGCCGACATCTCCCGCGACGAGGTCCTGGTTGGTCGTGTTCTCGACGAAGAAGCGAGCGTACTCTGCGATGTGGTCTTCTGACAGCGCCGACACCTTCGGGTAGGTGAACAGCGGTCGCGACAGCGGCGTGTACTCGCCTGTGCGTGCGGTCTCCAGCGACGGTTCGACCGGTCCGTCGCCGTCGTCGATTGCCACCGCCTGGACGCGATCGGAGTTCTCGGTGTAGTACGCGAAGCCGAGATAGCCGATCGCGTACTCCGACCCTTCGACGCCCTGCACGATGGTGCGGTCCTGTTCGGTGCCGGAGTAATCCTGGCGGTGCCCTGGACCCTCCTCACCGAGGACGGACTCAATGAAGTAGTCGTACGTGCCCGACGCGTCAGACGGCCCGAACAGCTCGATATCCTGGTCGGGCCAGTCGCTGTTCACGTCGCTCCACTGCTGGGGTTGCGTCTCTGCAGACCAGAGGTCCGCGAGCTGGTCCACGGTCAGCTCCGTCGCCCAGTCGTTGTCGTTGTTGACGATGACGGTCAGCGCGTCTGTCGCGACGGTCAGCTCGACCGGCTCCACGCCGTTGGATGAACACTGCTCTTCTTCCTCGGGCTTAATCGGACGAGATGCGTTGTTGAAGTCCGTATCGCCGACACAGAAGAAGTTCGCGAAGCCACCACCCGAGCCGGTCGACTGAACGTTGATGTTCACTTCGGGGTTGTCTTCTTGGAAGATTTCACCGAGGGCGGTCGACAGTGGGAACACCGTCGAAGAGCCGGCGATGTTGATGGTCCCAGACAACGGCTGCCCGGTCGCCGTCGAGTCGGAGTCGTCAGAGTCGTCGGACCCTCCAGAGCCGCCGGAGCCTCCGGAACTCCCGCCGTCGTTGTTCTGCGTACATCCCGCCAGGCCGGCCGCGCCGACTGCACTCGATGTAAGCAGGAACTTGCGCCGCGACACACCGCTGGACAGGTCACGTGTCATCACCAAATGCTACCTCAGTACTGAGTAAAGCAGTTTATATTATCCCTCCCACCAGCTATGTTTACCTCATTTAGCTGCCGTGTAACACACCATGATATATATTCCTATATAATTTAGCAGTTCGTAACTCCGACGCCGTATATGAATTTTTTGAATTTCGGGCCGTTGTAAGGATGAGTTGTGTGCCGCTGGTGCTCGACACGGGGGAAACGAACATGAATGAGGGGAAATCATACAGGCGTCGGCGGCAAGACGATGCAGTGAGATTCGGACACCCGAACCAATATATAGGTTCCACCCTGGAATGTGGTATGCTCACAGTCGGCGACGCGGCACCGGAGATTCGTGCGAAGAACCAACACGGCGAGGACGTGGCGCCCGCCTTCGAGGAGCCGACGGTCGTCTACTTCTATCCGAAAGACTTCACCGGCGGGTGTACCATCGAAGCCAACGAGTTCCAAGACGCCCTGCCGGAGTATCGCGACTCGGGAATCACCGTCTACGGCGTCTCAATGGACGATACGGAGTCGCATGCCGACTTCGCTGAGGAACACGGCTTGGAGTTCGAACTGCTCGCCGACCCGGATGGAACGGTGGCAGAAGCGTTCGGTCTCGATACGAGCGAGGGATACACCGAACGGCTGACCTTCGTGCTCAACGGTGAGGAGGTCGTCGCGACGTACGACCCGGAGATGGCAGACCCCGCAGGCCACGCGCGTGAAGTGCTGGACGAGACGCGCGCGCTCGCCGAGTAAGCTACTCCTGTTGGGTCGGGCGAATCAGCATCTCGTTGATGCTGACGTGTTGTGGCTGGGAGACCGCGAACCGAATCGAGCGCGCGATGTCGACGCTCTGGAGCGGTTCGATTGAGTCGGCCCACGCCCGCGCGCCCTGCTTGATTTCTTCGTCCGGGATGTGGTCTGCGAGTTCCGTCTCCACCAGCCCCGGCTCGATGATAGTGGTACGGATCCCGTCGTCGGTGAGGTCCTGGCGTAACCCCTCGGTGAAGCCGTTGACGCCGAACTTCGTGGCGTTGTAGCCGCCCGCGGTCGCGGACGCGCTCCGGCCCGCGACCGACGAGATGTTGACGATGTGGCCCGACTGCTGGTCTTCCATCACGGAGAGGGCGGCGTGGGTGGCGGTCATCAGCCCGAGCAGATTCACCTCGACCATCTGGTGCCAGTCGTCGAGGTCGGCGGTCTGGGCCGCTTCGAGCAGCATGACGCCGGCGTTGTTGACGAGGATGTCGAGTCGACCGAACGTCTCGACCGTCTCGTCGACCATCGCCTGGACCTGCTCTCGGTCGGTCACGTCCGTCGGGACGACGAGCACGTCGCCGCCGTCGGCCTCGATGCGCTCGGCGAGGGCTTCGAGTTCAGCCTCACGCCGGGCGGCGACGGCGACGCTCGCCCCCGCCTCAGCGAGGAGTTCCGCCGTCGCCTCGCCGATTCCGGAGGACGCGCCAGTCACGAGGGCGACCGCTCCATCGAGTGTAGCTGTGTCAGACACACCCGACAGCACGGTGACACGCACAAAGCGACTGTCGCAACCGGAGAGGAACCCCGCTACTCCTCTAATCGCGACTGCCACTCCTGGACCTGCCCGAGCAGTTCCACCGGCGAGGTCTCGGTTACGTCCACCTCCCGCAGGGCATCGAGGACAGCCTCGGCGTCGGGGTCGAGAGCCTGCGCCGGGGCCTCGCCGTCCTCGTCTCCGGCCTCGAACTGTCCGGAGGAGAGGTCGAAAGTGACCTGCGTGGTCTCGCTCGTCCCGTCTGCGGCCCGTCCGCGTACGTCGATGGCCTTGTCCTCGCGGAGGCGGTCGAGTACCTCGCGGGCGCGGTCCACGACCGGTCCGGGAACGCCGGCGAGGCTGGCGACGTGGATGCCGTACGAGCGGTCGGTCGCGCCCGGTTCGACCGTCCGGAGGAAGGTCACGTCGTCGCCCTCCCCGTCGGCCGCAACGTGAACGTTCTCCACGCCGGCGATGTGGTCTGCCAGGCGCGTGAGTTCGTGGTAGTGGGTCGCAAAGAGCACCTTCGGAGACGGCGAGTTCGGCTGTGCCGAGGAGAGATACTCCATCGCGGCCCACGCGATGGAGATACCGTCGTAGGTAGCCGTCCCCCGCCCCACTTCGTCGAGGATGACCAGCGAGTCGTCGCTCGCGGAGTGGAGGATGTTCGAGAGCTCCTGCATCTCCACCATGAACGTAGAGCGACCCTGCGCGAGTTCATCGAGCGCGCCGACGCGCGTGAACACTCCGTCGACGAGTCCGACGGTCGCGGCGTCGGCCGGGACGAACGAGCCGATCTGGGCGAGCAGGGTGACGAGCGCGGCCTGTCGCATGTACGTCGATTTCCCGCTCATGTTCGGGCCGGTGACGAGCAGGAACCGGCGGTCGCGGTCGAAGTGGAGGTCGTTTGGGACGAACTCGACTGACTGCTCGACGACGGGATGGCGGCCCGCCTCGACCGCGAGCACGTCCTCGTCGGTGAGTTCGGGACGGGCCCAGTCGTTGCCGGCGGCGTGGGTCGCGAGGGCGGCGTACACGTCGAGTTCGGCCAACGTCTCGCCGACCCCCTGACACAGCGGCGCGGCGGCGGCCACCTGCTCGCGAAGCTCCCGGAACAGTTCGTACTCCAGTTCGCCCCGCTGTTCTTCCAACTGCACTACGTCGCGTTCAGTCTCGCGGAGCTCCGGCGTGGTGAACCGCTGTGAGTTCTTCAGCGTCTTCACCGGTTCGTAGTGGTCGGGCACGTCGTCGGCGCTCGATTTCCCGACCTGAATGTAGTAGCCGTCGGTCTTGTTGCGGCCGACGCTGACGTGTGCAAGCCCGTGTTCTTTGCGCTCGCGCGCGGCCAGCGAGTCCAGCCAGTCGAGGGCTGTCTCGTGGCGCTCGACGAGCGCGGCCAGCTCCTCGTCGTATTCGGGACGAATCAACCCACCCTCGGTGAGCGTGGACGGCGGGTCGTCGGTAATCGCCTCCGCGAGGTCGTCGTGGAGCGAGCGGGCCGCCGCGCGGTCGAGGGAGTCGAGCACGTCGGCGACGGCCGAACCGGCCAGTCGCGGACTCGACTCGACCGCGTCCACGAGGTCGGGGAGGAGCGCGAGGGTGTCGCGAACCCGAAGCATGGCGGGGGCGTCGAGACTTCCGGACACGGCACGGGACGCCAGCCGTTCGAGGTCGTACGCGCCCGCCAGCGACTCGCGCAGGCGGTCTCGACCCATCGCGTCGGCGGCGAGCGCGCCGATAGCCTGCTGGCGGGCCTCGAGTTCTCCCCGGCGGCGAATCGGCCGCCCGAGCCACTCTTTCAGCAGGCGACCGCCGGCGCTCGTCTCGGTGTGGTCGAGGGTGTCGAACAGCGAGACGCCCCGCTCGGTCATCGGCTCCGTGAGTTCGAGGTTGCGCTGTGTCGTCGCGTCGAGGGTGACGTGGTCGTCGGGCGTGTAGGTCCGGAGTCGCGTGACCGACGCGAGCACGCCGGTCCCTGTCTCGTCGACGTACGCGAGCGCCGCGCCGGCCGCCTGCGTGGCCGCCTCGCCGTCGAGTCCGATGGCGTCGGCGGCGTCGCCGAACTGGTCGCGCAGTCGATGGTTCGCTCGGCCGGGCGCGAAATCGTCGGTCGCGTGCACCGTGAGCGTCGCGTCCAGCCGCTCGCGGATGCGGTCGAGAACGTCGTCGTCGCCCCGGAGGTCTGGCCCGGGGAGAATCTCCGTCGGCGCGAACCGGTACAGCTCGGTCAGGGCGCGCGACTCGCTGTCCTCGCCCTCGGTGGCAGTGACGTGGAAGCGCCCGGTCGTGATGTCGAGGAAAGCGAGTCCGAGGCCGTCGTCGCCGCGCACGACCGTCGCGAGGTACTGTGCGTCGTCGCCCGTCGGGTCGACGAGCGTGCCGGGCGTGACGACGCGGTCGATGCGGCGCTCGTGGCCGCCCTCGATTTCGTGTTGATCGGCGACGGCGACCCGGTAGCCCCGCTCGACGAGCGCCGTCAGATACGGCGTCAGGTCGTCAACCGGGACGCCGGCCATCGCGTACGACTCCCCGCCCGAGGAGCGTTCAGACACCTTCAGGTCGAGTTCCTCGCCGACGAACTCGGCGTCCTCGCCGAAGAACTCGTAGAAGTCGCCCATCTGCATCGCCAACACGTCGGCGTCGGCCTCGCGGCGCAAGTCGAGATACTCGCCGACGATTCCCTCCGCAGTCATACCTGTGCTGACGGGGTGGAAGGTATGAAACTGTGGATATGTGACTGGTTACGATGTGGAGAAGCCGCCGTCAACGCGCAGCCCCTCGCCGGTGATGTAGGAGGCCTCGTCGCTGGCGAGGAAAGAGATGGCGTCGGCAATCTCTTCGGGTTCGCCGAGTCGCCCGAGCGGGTACCGCTGGAGCATCAGCTTCTTGGCCTTCTCGGGGTCGTCGCGGGTCTCGAAGAAGTGGTTACCTAGTTCCGTGTTAGTGAAGGCGGGACAGACGGCGTTACACCGGACGCCCGACCGACCGGCCTCGGCGGCGACGGCGCGCGTGAAGTTCAACACCGCGCCCTTCGTGAGCGAGTAGACGCTCTGTTTCGGCAGCCCGTAGTAGGAGGCGAGCGAGCCGATGTTGACGATGTTGCCAGAGCCCTGTTCTTTCAGGTGAGGGAGCGCGGCGTGACAGCCGTTCCAGACGCCGCGGACGTTCACGTCGAAGACGAAATCGAAGGTCGACTGGTCGGTGTCCTCGACGTTCGAGGGGGGGTGGCCGACGCCCGCGTTGTTGACGACCACGTCGAGACCGTACTCCTCTGCGGTCGTGTCGATGGCGGCCTCGAACCCCTCGCGGTTCGTCACGTCGAGGCTCGTGAAGGTCGCCTCGCCGGGCGTCTCGTCGTTGATGTCGGCGGCGGTCGCCTCGCCGGTCTCGTCGTTCACGTCCGTGACGACGACGAAGGCCCCCTCGTTCGCGAATCGCTTTGCCGCCGCTTCGCCGATACCCTGTCCCGCACCCGTGATGAACACTGTTTGTTCGTCGTGTCGCATACGCATACAACCGAAGCCGGGCGCAAAGGTGTTGCTACCGCTGGAAACTCAAAGCGCCGTCTCGAGGAAGGTCTGTTCGCCGCCGCTGTTGGTCGGCGCGACCCAGACGACTGTCACGCGCATTCCGGACTCGGCGTCCGGCGCGTGGATGCTAGTCGTGTTGCTTGCGGCGAAGGGGAACGTCGGGTCCGTCGTCGCGATACGGCGGCTGGCGACGACGGCGTCGGTGTCGCCGGTCGTGTTCGTGACGGTAATCCGGAGCGCGCCGGTGTTGGTCGCGTCGAGGGTGTCACCGCCCTCGTGGCCGACGGTCACCAGCTCCCCCGTGTCGGTGGCGTTCAGCTCGACGGACAGCTCCCGGCCGTCGAGGTAGTCGTCCGCGGTGTAGGTGACGAGCGCGGCGGTCCCTACCGCTGCGAGCAGGACTGCGAGCGCGACGCCGACCGCGGTGGACCGCTTCATACCTCTTCCGTGTCGGCTCGCCGGCAAAAGCGTATCCGAACCCAGAGTGTTCTTCGGGGCGACACCCGACACTCCAGTATGCTCGAACCCGGCGACGACGCACCAGCCTTTGCACTCGACAATCACGCGGGCGAGTCGGTCGCGCTCCCCACTGAGGGGACGGTGGTCGTCTACTTCTATCCGCGGGCAGACACGCCCGGCTGTACGACCGAGGCCTGCTCTTTCCGTGACGCGTGGAACGAGTACGAGTCGCGCGGTATCGACGTGTTCGGTGTCAGCGATAACCCGGTCGAGGACCTCGCGGCCTTCCGTGCGGAGCACTCGCTGACCGTCGAGTTGCTCTCGGACCCCGACGGCGCGGTGGCGAGCGCGTACGACTCCTACGGCGAGAAGAACGTCTTCGGCGACACCGTCAAGAGAACGTTCCGGAACACGTACGTCGTCCGCGACGGCACGGTCGTCCTCGCGTACGAGGGCGTCGACCCCGAGGACCACGCCGACGAACTCCTCGCCGACATCGATTCGCTGTAGCCGAAAGAGCGACGTAGCTCCGCCGTGAGCCACGGCCATGGAGATTGGCCAATCGATCGACGGGAAGACGGCAATCGTGACCGGCGCGAGCTCGGGAATCGGTGCCGAGACCGCACGCGAACTCGCTGACGGGGGTGCGAACGTCGTCCTCGCCGCGCGCCGCGAGGACCGACTCGACGCGCTCGCGACCGATATCGAGTCGGACCACGACGTGACTGCTGCCGTGGTCCCGACGGACGTGACCGACGAAGGGCAGGTGGAGACGCTCATCGAGACGGCGGTCGAGCGGTTCGGTTCACTCGACATCCTCGTCAACAACGCCGGGCTCGCGGCGGGCAGCGACGTGGAATCGCTTTCGAGCGAGGACTACCACACGATGATGCGCGTCAACTGCGACGGGATGTTCTTCGCGACCCGCGCCGCGCTTCCGCATCTCCGGGAGTCGGCGGGGACCCTCGTCTTCATCGGGAGCTTCGCCGGCCAGTATCCGCGGCCGTTCAATCCGGTGTACGCCGCGACGAAGTGGTGGACGCGCGGCTTCGCGAAATCCGTCTCCGCGCAGGTCGGCGGCGACATGGCGGTGACCGTTATCAACCCCGCCGCCGTTCGGACGGAGTTCGCCGTCGAAACTGACGACGACGCGTTCGACGCCGCGCCGTTCGAAGAGCAGTTCGAGCCGGGCGAGGCGGTCGAGCCGACGGAGGTCGCCGAGGCCGTCCGGTTCGTCGCCACCCAGTCCCCGTCAATGGTGAGCGAACTCGACTTGTACGACCGCGAGAAGCTGACCTTCTTCTAGGCGAGTTCGACGGCCACGGTCTCGGCCGGAGACTCGTTCACCCGCTCGTAGGTCCCGTCCGCGAGTCCGAACACCCGCACGCGGACGAGCAGTCGCTCGTCGAGCGTCGCCCGGAGCAGCAGTCCCTCGCTCGTCACGACGACGTACGGCGGAGCGGCGACGGGGTTGGCGGATAGCCGTTCGCCCGCGGCTTCGACACACTCGCGTAAGACCGCCGGCGCGTTGGCGAGTACGCCCGCCCGGTCGAGCGTCGTCCGATACGGCGACACGACGGTCTCACTGTCGGTCGTCGTCGCGCCGCCCCAGCCGCTCGCGACCGCGTCGGCGCAGTCGATGGCGGTCTGGACCCACTCGCGGCGCTCGCCGAGGAGATGTTCACGGACCGGAGCAGTGTTCATGATTCGTGTTCGCTCGCTGCTCGCTAATCGGTTTGGGTGGTGTAACTGTCGTTGCTCGGCTCCGGAGACAGCACTGCACGCTCGCGTGGTCGGCTCCGTGACCACTATCCGGAACGAGCGCAGCGAGCGACCGATACGTCACGGAGACAGTGGGAAAGCGACGCGCTCCCGGGCAGCCGGCGGTGTACCCGCCGGCGAGACCCCGCCACGTCCGGGGATTACAAGCTGCTCACAACAAGAGAACGGTCGAGGCGAGCGAACGGCAAACGAGTTAGAAAATCGGAGTTCAGTCGCCGAAGGGACCCATGCCGCCGAGACCGCCGCCGCCACCGCCGCCACCGCCCATCTGTTTCATCATGCGCTGCATGTCGCCGTCGCCCATGCCGGAAAACTGGTCCATCATCCGGTCCATCATCTTGTGCTGTTCGAGCAGTTCCCGAATCTGCTCTTCCTCTTTGCCGGAGCCGCGGGCGATACGCTCGATCTGTGACTTCGAGATGGAGCGGGGGTTCTGGAGTTCGTCGTCGGTCATCGAGTCCATGATGACCTCGAAATCGCGCATCCGCTCTTGGGTCACGTCCATGGCGTCGTCGGGAAGCTGGTCTTTCAGCCCGCCGCCGAGTCCCGGAATCATGTCCATCACCTGCGAGAGCGGTCCCATGTTGTTCATCGCCTCCATCTGCTTGCGCATGTCGTGGAGGGTGAACTCCCCGTCCATCATCGACTCGGGGTCCCAGTCGTCCTCGTCCTGGCCAGTCTCCTCCATCGCGCGCTCGACGCGCTCGGTGAGCTGTTTGAGATCGCCCATCCCGAGCAGCCGCGAAATGAACCCGTCCGGCTCGAACCGCTCGATGTCCTGCACCTCCTCGCCGGTCCCGAGGAACGCAATCGAGGAGTCCGTGCGGTCGACGGCCGCGAGAGCACCACCACCCTTCGCAGTCCCGTCGAGTTTGGTGATGGTCACGCCGTCGATGCCGACTGCGTCGTCGAAGCGGTCGGCCTGCTCTTTCGCGCCCTGTCCGATTGCGGCATCGAGCACGAGCAGATTCCGGTCCGGCTCGACGACCGACTCGATCTGTTCGAGTTCGTCGATGAGCGTCTCTTCGAGGGCATGGCGACCAGCGGTGTCGACGATGAGCACGTCCACGTCCGACAGCTCTTCCATCCCGTGTTCGGCGATTTCGACGGGATTGTCGTTGTCCGGCTCGCCGTAGAACTCTACCTCGGCTCGCTCGGCCATCTGTTTCGCCTGGTCGTACGCGCCGGGACGGAACGTGTCCGTCTGGATGACGCCCGGGCGAAGCCCCTTCTTCGAGAACCACCACGCCATCTTGGCGGCGGTGGTCGTCTTCCCCGACCCCTGGAGACCGGCGAGCATGATGGTCTGGTCTTCGAGCGGGAGGTCCGTCGACTCACCGACGAGGTCGACTAACTCCTCGTAGACAATACGGAGGACGTGGTCGCGCGCGGAGGTGCCGCCGGGCGGCTCCTCGTCGAGTGCGCGCTGGCGGATATCCTCCGAGAGGTCCATCACGAGGTCGACCGACACGTCGGCCTGGAGGAGCGACCGCTGTATCTCCTTCACGATGTCCTCGACGTCCTCCTCGTCGAGGCGGGATTTGCCGCGCAGCTGGTCTAAGCTGCCGCGGAGTGAACTCCCCAAGTCGTCAAGTACCATTTGCGTGACCTAGATTACCGACACGGTAAACCCTTTTCCGTCGGGGCGGGGCGGCGGTAGGGTTATCTGCCGGCCGCGCGATAAGTTTCACTGTCAGTCGGCACGCGCCGACGCTCGAAAATTATGTCAGACGAAGTAATCCAGCTACTCCAAAAGGCGTACAGCGACGAGATGGAGACGATCATGAACTATCTCACGAACAGCATCGTCCTCGACGGTGTCCGCGCACAGGAGGTGAAGGAGGGGCTGCGACAGGACGCGACCCAAGAGGAGATTCAACACGCTCAGATGATCGGCGAACGGCTCAAGCAGCTGGACGCGCGCCCGCCGGCGAGCGGTGAGTTCGTCGCCCGACAGGATAGCCTCCAGCCGCCGGAGGACCCGGCTGACGTGGTCTCCGTCATCGACGGCGTCATCAAGGCGGAAGACGACGCCATCCAGACGTATCGGTCGCTCATCAAGGCCGCAGAAGCCGCAGACGACCCCGTCAGCGAGGACCTCGCGGTCGAGATTCTCGCCGACGAGGAAGCACACCGCACGGAGTTCAAGAGCTACCGCCGCGAGTACGGCGACAACTGAGCCGCGCGACGCGTCTTTTGCCGCCGAGCGCCGAGGGCATCTACGCGTGACGCCGCCACCGTGAGGTGAACTCGACGCGCACATCGTCGACGAAGTGGGTCGCGTCCGTCTCCCAGACGACGCTCACGCCCGCAGAGACGAACAATTGGGCTACGTCTGCCGGAACGTTCCACTCGAAGCTGTACTCGCGCCACCCCTCGGCGAGGTGCAGCGGCTCCCGAAGGCCGTCGTACGGCCCATCAGGCAGGGCGGAAGTGTTCTGTCCCGCGTCCGGAAACGCCTGTTTCGTCTCCGGTGGCTCCGGGCCGAGTCGCGCAACGGCGTGGCGAAGCAGATTGAACGACTCCGACTCGCTCCACAACGAGAGGGACACGCGGACGCGGGCCGCGTCCTCGGGCGTCGGAACCTCGTGGGTCCCCCTCGGTGAACGCCGGGTCGTCGGTGTCGTCACTCGCACAGCCAGCGAGCGACAGCGTCGTGAGAACAGCGCCACTGGTAGCGAGTAGCGTTCGGCGGTGTATCTCCCGAACGGGCGTCACAGGCGGGTAAAAAGGTTCGGCAGCTACTCCGTCAGCCGCTCGACGATGACCTCGGGGTCGAACGTCTCCAAGTCGTCGTACCCCTGTCCGGTGCCGAGAAAGAGGATTGGTTTGCCAGTCACTTCGGCAATCGAGATTGCGGCACCACCCTGCGAGTCGGCGTCGGCCTTCGTGAGGACGACACCATCGATTTCTGCTGCGTCGTTGAACTGCTTTGCGCGGTGGGTGGCGTCCTGTCCGGCGACCGCCTCGTCGGCGAAGATGGTCATATCCGGCCCGACAACGCGGTCGATCTTCTCCAACTGCGCCATCAGGTCGTCGGCGGTGTGGAGTCGACCGGCCGTGTCGCCGAGCACCACGTCGACCTCGTTGGCCTCGGCGTACTCGACGGCGTCGTAGATGACGGCCGCCGGGTCACCACCCTGCTCGTGGCTGATGAGCTTTAAATCGAGGGTGTCGGCGTGCTCCTGGAGCTGTTCGTTCGCCCCGGCACGGTAGGTGTCGCCGTTTGCCAACACCACGTCGTAGCCGCGGTCGTCGAGGTACTTCCCGAGCTTTGCAATCGTCGTCGTCTTCCCGACGCCGTTGACGCCGGTGAAGATGATGGTGATCGGCATCTCGTGGGCGGCAATCTCCTCGTCGAAGTCCATCCCGCCCACGTCGATGACATCGAGCATGGCGTTGCCGATGGCTTCCTCAACGACGATTTCGCCCGTCTTCACCTGTGCGCGGGCCGTCCCGACCAGCTCCTCGCGCAGCTGCTCGACGATGTCGCGGGCGACGCTCATCTCCACGTCGCCTTCGAGCAGCGCGAACTCGAGCTGTTCGAGCGGCTCTTCGAGCTCCGCTTCGGTTATTTTCGCCTGTCCGGAGGCGAACAGCTTCGCCCGCTCGGTGAGCGAATCTCCCTTCGGGTTCACTTCCGGGTCGCCGGCGTCGTCCGGTTCCTCGGACGCGTCGGCTGCCGGCGCGTCGGCAGCATCGCCGTCGGACTCCACGGCGGCGTCTTCGGGTTCCGCGTCCGGCTCCGGCTCGTCGGCTTCCTCCTCGACGTCGTCTTTGAACTTGCCGAGCTTCTCCTTCAGGGAGTCGAACATCGCTTACTCCTCGTCGCCGCCTTCCTCGCCGCCAAGCCCGCCCATCTGCTGTTGCATCTGCTGCATCTGCTGTTGTTGCATCTGCTGGGCCTGCTGTTCGAGGTCCTGAATCTGGGCTTCGACCTCGGAGACTTCCTCCTGCAGCTCCTCGATGCGGTCGTCGATGGAGTCGCGCTTGCGTTCGAGCGTGTCGATGGCGTCGTCCTGCTCGTGTTCGGCCGCGTAGCCGCCGCCGAGCGAGACGATGATCTCGTCCATGTCCTCGATGCTGGCGCGGACGTACGCGTCGCCACCGAGTGGAACCTGCACCGTGTCGCCGTCCTCAAGCACGTCGATGGCCTCCGTGGCCTCGTCGATGTCGGACTGCTCGTCGCGCAGCTCCTGGATTTCGCCCTCGATGGACTCGACTTCGGCGTTCATCGCCTCGATCTGCTGTTGGATCTCCTGCATCTGGCCGCCGCCACCGCCACCACCGAGGCTCATGCGTCCACCCCGTCGATTTCGATCTGGGTCCGATTGAGCCCGTGCTGGGAGCCGAGGTTCGCGTAGGTCCGCTCTTTCGCGACCGACTCGTTTTCCGCCTCAATAGCCGTCTCGAACGCCTGCCACCCGTCGCGGGCGACGAATCGACCGCTCACTGTGTATTCACTCATACCTGGAAAAGACCGCGCGAGCGGGAAGTACCTTCCGACCTGCGACGACTACAGATATCCGAGCGCCGACTCGATGCGGCCGAGCTCCGGACCGGTCGTCGACTCACCGCAGACGAAGCCGGCTTCGTTGGCGACGAGCCCCGAACCGACGAGCGCGCCGCCGTAATTGATGGTGCCGATGTCGGCCGGCACGTCGAGGTGGTCCGCGAGGAAGTCCAGCGTCTCGTCGCTCGTCTTCGGGTGACAGAGCACGCCGTCGTTGGTCGCGACCGCCGCCATCGAGACGGTGTTGACGTCGGCGACGGTGCCACGCTCGACGGGCACGTCGAGGGCCGTCTCGACGGCCTTGACCGCCTCGCGGGTCAGGTCCGGGTGGACGTACGCGCCGGCGTCGTTACACAGGACGACGTTGCCAACGGCGTTGATGTTCCCGGGGAGTTCGTGGACCGGGAGGTCCGTGACCTCGCCGATGCGGTCGAGTTCGTTCTGTGTGACGTTGCTGGAGACGAGCAGTCCGTTCTCGTTGCCGGTCGCGAGCGAGCCGACGGTGCCGGACTCGGCGACGGTGGTCGCACACACCGGCACGTCGAGCTCTTCGCCCAGTTGCTCGCGTTGTGACTCGGCCGTGTCGGGGCGGACCAGCAGAACGTCGTCGGTGGCGCGCGCGAAGACGCCGACGGCTGACGAGCCAGAGAGAGCCGCCCGGAGCACGTTATGCGGTCTCCGCTTCGACGACCGTCTCGCCGTCCTCGTCGAATCGCGCCGCGCGAACGCGGAGCTTCGACGGGGGCTTTGCACGACCGCGCTCCCAGATCTTCTCGTTGATGGACGGGTCGAGTCGAACGTCCTCCTCGTCGACGGCGAAGTTCTTTGCGAGGTGCTCGCGGACGATGCTCATCGCCTTGTCGGCGCGAGCCGTCTTCGCTTCCGCCTTCGCGTCGCGGAGCGGAACAGTGACGACACGCTCCTCGAAATCGTTCGCGCTCATTCGTCCGTGTCGTTACGCCGCCAGTTGCGTCGCTTCGGGTTACGGACGGTGTCCTGGTCGGTCTTCATGATGACCCACGCCGGCACGCGACTGTTCTGTCGCTCCAGCTTCCCGAGTCGCTTCTTTTGCGCCTTCGACTTCTTACCCATAGTGCACGAAGATTTGACGCCCGGGCATTTATCCCTGTCCTTTCTCTGCGGAGTCACACGGCCACCAAGAGGAGCCACATTCCCGCCCCGCCGAGTGCGGTTCCGCCGGCGAAGACATCGTAGCCGTTTCGCGCGAGCGGCTTTCCAGTCTCCAGCGCCTCGGGCACGAACTCCACGACCACGAGCGCCACCATCGCCCCGGCGGCGAAGCCGAATCCCACGGGAAGCAGTGGGGCCGCGACCCTGACGAACGCGAACGCGAGCACCGCACCAAGCGGCTGTGGCAGACTCGAGAAAATCGACCAGCCGACCATCCGCCACGGTGAGACGCCCATCTCACGCAGCGGAATCGAGATAGCCACGCCCTCGGGGATGTTGTGGACGGAGATGGCGACGGTCATCGCGACTGCCAGCGGCGGCACGACCCCGGCGTCGAGATTCAGCGCCCCAAAGGAGACGCCGATGGCGATTCCTTCCGGAAAGGAGTGAACGGTCAGGACGCCGAGAATGAGCGCGAGCTGGCGCACGTCGGCGGTCTCGTACTCGCCGGGGTCGAACTCGTGGTCGTCGAGCAGCCGGTGGGCGAGAGCCACGAGCGCGACGCCCACGAGCAGTCCGACCACGACCGTCGTGACCTCACCGTGGGCCAGCCCCTCGGGAACGAGCCCGAGCGCGCTCGCGGTGAGCATGATGCCCGACGCGACACCCCAGAGTGCGACGTTGAGCCGGCGGCTCACCTCCCCGACGAGGAAGAACGGGAGCGCGCCGAGTCCCGTGGCTACCGCCGTCACGAGCCCGGCAACGAACACTAGTCCGAACGCCTGCCACGCGACCACGCCGACGGTACGGTCCCGAGACTCCTGTACCTATCGGATTATCGATAGATTTAGGCGCGCCGAATCACAGCGGAATCTCGGCGACCGTCTCGTACTCCGGCCCGGCTTCGGTGCGCGTCGACTGCGTGAGCTCGACGCCGCCGACTCGAGCCGTTCCGAGCTCCGGGTCGCGTTCGGCGACCACCTCCTGAATCACCGATTTGCTTCGCGCGTCGCGCATCCGCGCGAGCGTCGCGTGCGGCGTGAAATCGTACTCTTCGGCGTCGAAGCCGAGGGCCGTCGTCTCCCGATCGACGTGCTCGTGGAGCGTGGTGAGCTGCTGGCTTCCCTGGGTGATGCCGGCCCAGATGACCGAGATGTACTCAAGCGATGGGAAGACGCCGTAGCCGGCGACGTAGCAGTCGAAAGGCGTGACCTCGCTAGCGGCGACGGCGCGCTCTACCGCCTCGACGACGGCGTCGGGGTCGTCGGTCTCGCCCAGAAATTTGAGCGTGACGTGCGCCTGCGTCGGGTCGATCGGGTCCACGCCCGACATGTTGAGTGGAGTCTGTGCGTCCGCGACCGCGTCGGAGAGCTCGCCGAGTGGGACGGAGACGAACGTTCGCATACCCCCGCTTGGAACTCACCGGCCATAGGTGTCGGCCGTGTGTAGCGTTTCGGTTAGTGTGGTTGTCGCTTGTGCTCGTTCGACGGTCCCGTTTCGTGCTGTTTGAGATGCGTTCACCAGCACAACATCGCTCTCGTTGCTTAGTCTCGGAAAACAGCACCGCGGTGTTTATTTTACCTCCGACAGTCCCGCGACCACTCTCGTTGCTTGGCTCCGGATACAGCATCCGCACCGCGCGCTCGCATGTCGCTTCGCTCCCGCTCGCTGGCCCGCGGCCTCCGGCCGCTCTCCCAACCCTTCCCCGAACCGCACCCGCTCACTCTGTTCGCGGTGCGGTAGGCCACCGCCTCGGTTGCCTGGTCAAGCAACGCGAATGACCGATATGTCACGGCAAGACCGCGACACGTCCAGGGCTTTCAAGCCAGAAGTAACAGGGTAGCCAGCAAGCGACGCGTCCGGCTTTCGAGTTGGCATCAGCTACGGGGCTAAACCCACCAGGTGACACAGCCGAGACACCGAGGCTGGTCACACCCGGAAAAGAGACAAAGCAGTCGGAGCCCCGCCAGAGCGTCGCGACTCACCGGCCAGAGGAAAACGGAGAGAAGTCGCCGGCTTACGAGACGAGCAGTTCCTGGCCGCGCTCGACCTTGATACGGCACGGCGGCGTGACCTTGTTGTAGGCGCGCCGGAACGCGTCTTTCAGCGTGTCGGCGTCCTCCGGGTGACACCACGCGGTGAACAGCTGGTCGCCCTTCTGGATGCGGGCGGCCGTGCCGACGATCTTGCCGAACGCTTGTCGCATCCCGTCAGAGACACGGTCTGCGCCCGCACCCGTCGCCTGCTTGTTCTCGCGCAGGACTTGGTGTGGGAACTTGCGCAGAATCATCTTGTAATCGCCCTCCTCGCCGAGAATCTTCAGCATGCGACGGTTCGCAGAGAGGCGAGACGCCTCGAGCGAGCCGTGGCGAATCTGGACGTCCTCCTCGACGACGAGGCTGATCTGGACTTCGTACTCGTCTTCGTCCTTGTCGGTGCGGCCCATCTTGTACTGGGCGATCTTCGAACCCGGGATGCCCGTGATGTACTCGCGTCGCGTGTACGACGGCTTGTCGATGTCACGGTACATCGAGGCAGGCTTGTCGCTCATATTATCGGAGAGAACGCCGACTACGCATTTGAAGCCTTCGAAACCCCGCGTTGTGGCGTAACGACGCGGTCGACTGGTGACACGCGTGTCGCCACACGCCTATACGGCCCGCGCGTGAATACGGCGTATGGTCAACATGTACGTCGACGGAGAGTGGAAGACGGACACCTACGAGTTCAGCGACGACGACGGCGAGTTCGACCGCTCGCCGACGACGTTCCGCGACGAACTCGGCACCGAGCAGTTTCCCGCCGAGTCCGGACGCTATCACCTGTACATCTCACGGGCGTGCCCGTGGGCACACGGGGCAGCGATGGTCCGCTCGCTGATGGGACTGGAAGACGACATCTCGATGGACATCGTCGACCCGTACCGCGACGAGCGAGGCTGGCAGTTCACCCCCCAGAAGGACGACTGCACCACCGACTCGATCAACGGCCACGACTATCTGGGCGAGACGTACATCGCGGCGGACCCGGAGTACACCGGCCGTGTCACCGTTCCGGTGCTCTGGGACCGCGAGGAGGAAACCATCGTCAACAACGAGTCCATCGAGGTGATGCGTCACGTCTCGACCGCCTTCGAGGGGAACGGCACCGACCTCTACCCCGAGCACCTGCGCGAGGAGATCGACGAGGTCGTCGACGACATCTACGACCCTATCAACAACGGCGTCTACCGCGCTGGCTTTGCCGGCACGCAAGAGGCGTACGAGAACGCCGTCGCGGACCTGTTCAACGCGCTCGATGCCTACGACGAGCGACTCGCCGACCAGCGGTATCTCGTCGGCGACCAGCTCACGCTCGCGGACCTCCGGCTGTTCGCCACGCTCGTCCGGTTCGACAACGTCTATCACACCCACTTCAAGTGTAACGTCCAGCTCATCCGCGAGTACGACAACCTCTGGCCGTACGTGCGCGACATCTACCAGACGCCGGGCATCGAGCAGACGATGAACATGGCCCAGATCAAGGAACACTACTACACCACTCACACCGACATCAACCCGACCCAGTTCATCGGCGTGGGTCCCGACTTCGACTTCCACGCCGACCACGACCGGGCACGCCTCCAGAGCGAGTAGGAACCGAGACGCGGATCGACCACGGTACGCTCACCTGTGGTAATTGCCAACACACTTATTACCATGAGAAGTGTTGACACAGTTGCAATGGGAGATACCAAACGCGGCCGTGAACGAAAAGGTCGGAGCAAGCGCGAGCAGCGTCGTCGAGCGGACATGGAGCGGGCGGCCTCGACACGAGAGGAAGAGCTCGACTTCGACCGGCTCTATGAGGAGGACATCGAGCTGTAGTCACGGCATCGCGTTGGACCAGAATCATTTTTGCCGGCGGTAACTACGTGACGGTATGAATCGCCGGCGGCTCCTCCAGACCGTAGCGGCGGGCACAGCAGTTCTCGCCGGCTGTTCGAGCACGAACACGGAGTCGACAGCAACGGCCACACCCACGTCGACCGGGACGGACGCGGAACTGCCCGGCGGCATCTACGTCCAGTCGTTCCGTGAGTCGATGTCGATGCAGGGGACGGCGGACGCCGGCTCGTACCGGGTCGCGTTCATGTACACCTCGCCACACGTCTTCTGGAACATGACCGGCCGCGAACGGTCGCGGACCCCGCGCTCGGGAGACATCCACGCGATGGCGGTCGTCTGGGACCGCGACACCGACCGTATCGTCCCCGAGACGGGACTGTCGCTCACTATCCGGCGCGGCGGCGACCTCGTCTCGGAGGAGGTCATCTACCCGATGTTGTCCCAGACGATGGGGTACCACTACGGCGGGAACTTCTCGCTCGCCGAGTCGGGAGAAACACCGAGCGACGGTCAGTACACCGCGCGTATCTCCGTCGGCGGCGTTCCGGACGGCGTCGAACTCACCGGCGGCTACGCTGGCCGGTTCCGCGAACCGGCGAGTGCAGAGCTCGACTTCTCGTTCACGGAGACCGACCGCGATGCGGTTCGCTCCGAGTCGATCGAGCAGGCCGGCCAGCCCGGGGCGCTCCGACCGATGCAGATGGAGGGAGTGCCACAGGCGACCGCGCCGGCCGTCGACGCGCTTCCCGGCACGGTGTTCGGGACGCCAAACAGCGACGACGCGATACTCGCGACCGGGACGAGTTCCGCCCGCGCCGACGGCGACGACACCTACCTCTACGTCTCGGCGCGTACCCGCTATCACGGGATGGTGTTGCCCGCGATGGCGCTTTCCGCCGAGCGCGGCGACGGAACAATCGAACTCACCCGGACGCTCGACCCCGACCTCGGCTATCACTACGGCGCGACCGTCGCCCCGTTCGAGTCTGGCGAACAGCTTCGAGTCACCACGGACGTACCGCCACAGACTGCCCGCCACGAGGGGTACGAGCGGGCGTTCAGACAGATGCCGCCGGTGACGGTGACCGTCTGAATGCGGCGTGTCGTCGCCACACTCGCGGTCGTCCTCGTGCTCGCGAGCGTGCCGCTCCCGGTCGCGGCCCACGCCAACCACGTCACCGCCGGCACGCAAGTGTCACCCGACGGCACGCTCGTCGTCGACTCCGTCTACCTGACGAGCGATGGGTATCTGACGGTTCACCGCGACGACGACGGCGAGCCGGGCGAGCGCATCGGCGTGACTGAGGTGCCGGCCAGGAGCTTCCAGCCGAACGTGCACGTCACCGTCGACGAGACGGCGTGGGCGGAGTGGGAACCACAGTCGGTCCACCTCGTTCTCCGGAGCGACGACGGCGACGGCACCTTCGAACCCGACGAGGACCCCGCCATCGAGTCATTCGGCTCGTCCGTCGCTGCGAGTATCACCGTCGCCGCGGGCGAGCGCGCGGTCGTCGCGGCCGACCAGCACTACCTCCAGCAGACCCGCCGTGGCACCCTCGACGTGCGTCACCTCGCCACACCGACGGAGGGGTATCTCGTCGTCACGGACCACGAGACCGGCGAGCGCGTCGGCACCGAGACCATTGGGGCTGGGAGCCACGAGCACGTCACGGTCGCACTCGACGGGAGCGACCGGGGCGAGACCAGACTCGACGCGACCCTCTACCGCGAAGACGAGACGGGCGGTATCGGCGAACCGATTCGCGCCGGCAACGCCTCGGTCGGCGCGACGTTCACCGTCGAGCGGCTCGGCGGCGGTCGACAGGCCGCGGCGACCGCGACGGCGACGCCCAACCTCGTGAGGACACCGAGTGAGCCGACGGAGACGGCGACCGAAACGGCCGGGCCGACGACTGCTACGACGGTGGGGAGCCAGCCCGGATTCGGGCTCCTCACGACAGTGGGCGCGCTTGTACTCGTCGCCGGGAGGTGGCGAGCGTGACCCGACGGCTGCTCGCGGTTACACTCGTCTGCGTGCTCGTCCTCGCGAGCGCGCCGCTCCCGGTCGCTGCACACCTGAACCACGTCACCGCGGGCACGCAACAGACTCCCGACGGGACGGTCATCGTGGAATCGTCCTTCGCGTCGAACGACGGCTACCTCACGGTTCAGCGCGACGACGGCGGCGAGCCGGGCGAGGTCGTCGGCGTCACATCGATACGGAGCCAGCGGTATCGGATCGACGTGGGCGTCACCATCGACGAGTCCGCGTGGGCGAAGTGGGAGACACAGCCAGTGCATATCGTACTGCGGCGCGACGACGGCGACGGCGAGTTCGACCCCGACGAAGACCCCGTCGTCGAATCGTTCGGCTCGGCGGCCACCGAACGACTGACGGTCGCGAAGGGGCCGCGTGCGGTTGTCACGGCCAGCGAGACCCTGCGTCCGGACGCCGAGGGGACGGTGACGGTTCGCCGGGTGACACTCCCCGAGACAGGCAATCTGGTCGTCCAGAACGCCACGACCGGCCGGACGCTCGGAACGACGGCACTCGACGCTGGAACCCACGAATCGGTGACGCTCGCCGTGAACGCGACGGCCCGGGCCGACGCTCGCGTGCTGTTGGCCGACGACGCCGCGGGCGAGTCGCCGATGCTCGCGGGCGAGCGCCCGATTGAGACGAACGTGACGATCGCCGCGCCGCCGGTCACCGGCGAGAGCGCGACGCCGACACCGCCGCTGGTGACGACGCCGAGTGGGACGGCGACGGAGACGGCGACCGACACCCCGCGGCCGACGGAGACGACGGGGAGCCAGCCCGGCTTCGGGCTCCTCGCCGGGGTTGTCGCTGTCGCACTTCTGTTCTTGGGGGTCGGTCGCCGATGACCGCCGACACCCTCTTTTTTACTCGCGACCGATGGAGTGAGGATGGCGACGGTCCTGCTCTCGCTCCTGCTCGGTGTCGGCACGGTAGCGGCGGGGCTGGTCGTCGCCGTGGCGCTGGCCGCGCTGCTCCAGCGCCGGTCGGTACCGTATCTGCTCGTCACGCTCGCGCTCGCGACCGTGCTCGCGCGGGCGCTCGTGGGCGTCGCGCTCGCGCTCGATCTCTTCCCAGACCAGACGCACCACACCCTCGAACACGCGCTCGACGCCGTGATGGTCGGGCTCGTCGTCGCGGCCGTCTACACCGCCCGTCGTGGAGGTGTCGGTGAGTGACGAGCACGCGCGACCGCATCGCCGCCCGCGTCCGGAGCGACCCCGGCATCCACGTCAACGCGCTCGTTCGCGACCTCGACCTCGCGCCCGGACAGGTGCAGTATCACCTCCGTCGGCTGGACGTGGTCGGCGACGAGCAGTTCGGCCGCACCCACTACTACCCGCCCGGCTACGACCCGTGGGAGCGGGCAGCGCTCGCGCTCCTCCGGCGGGAGACGGCCGCCGATATCGTCGCCGTCCTGCTCGATGACGGTCCCCTCACCGCAACCGAGACCGCGGCCCGTGTCGGTATCGCGGATTCCACGCTCTCGTGGCACCGAGGCCGGTTGGCCGAGGCCGGTCTGCTCGCGAGCGAGGACGGGCGGCTCGTCGTCCCGGAACCGGAGCGGACGGCCGCGTTGCTCGACCGCGCAGACCCATCGATTCCCGAGCGGCTCGTCGACCGGTTCACCCGGCTCGTGGACGACCTGCTCGACTAGACGGTCGGACCAGAACCGGTTTTTGACGGGAGCGTCTACCTCGCGTAATGAATCGACGCACCTTCCTGCAGGCCGGTGGCACGCTCGGAGCCGCGGCGCTTGCCGGCTGTTCGAGTCTCATCTCGACCCAGCCGGCCGGCAATCCGCCGGTCATCGGGGACCGTCCCGCCGCGGTCTACTATCCGACACACGTCGAAGGGATGGACATGGTCGGGATGGGAGAGGGCGGCGACTACCGGTTCGGGCTGATGTACTCGTACCCGCACCGGTTCTGGAACGTGACGGGAAGCGACACGACGCGCACCAGTATCGGGTCCGGTGACGACGTTCACATCATGGCGAGCGTCTGGGACGGCGAGACGATGCAGGTGCTCCCCGACACGGGGCTGTCGCTCACCATCCGGCGCGACGGCGACATCGTCTTCGAGGAGGTCGTCTATCCGATGCTATCACAGCGGATGGGGACCCACTACGGCGCGAACGCCGGTCTCGCGGGCGACGGCAGCTACGAAGTGACTGTCTCGGTGGGCGGAATGTCCACCCGCCGAACGGGGGCGTTCGAGGGCCGATTCGAGGAACCAGCGAGCGCGACCATCGAGTTCGACTACTCCCAGTCGGCCCGCGACGGGCTCTCGCGAGAGCTAACGCCGGACCGCGCCGGCGAGCGCGCCGCGGTCGACCCAGCGAACATGGAGATGATGCCGACCGGGACCGCACCCGACCGCGACGCTCTGCCCGACGTCCGCGGCTCCGCGACCAGCGGCGACGCCGAGTTCGTCGTCGGCACGCTCGACTCGCCGCCGGCGGGCATCGACGCCGCTGGCACCTACCTCTATGTCTCCCCGCGCACACCGTACAACCAGATGACGCTTCCCGCGATGACCGTCGAGGCGGCGACGGGGAGCTTCGACGGTGAACTCACCCGGACGCTCGACTCGGAGTTGGGATACCACTACGGCACCGTCGTCGACTCACCGGGCGACTCAGTGACGGTGACGCCGACCGTTCCGCCACAGACCGCCCGCCACGAGGGGTACGAGACGGCCTTCCTCGGGTTCGACCCGATGGAGGTGTCGCTGTGACCGACGGCCGGAGCCGCCGACAGGTGCTGAAGGCGGCCGTCGCGGCCGGCGGCGCGGCGAGTCTCTCGGCCTGTCTCGACGCGCTCGGCGAGGATACCGTCAACCGGCCAACCGGGACCGACGACCTGTCTACGCTGCCGAACCGGCAGTTCGCGTGGGACGGGGTAGTGCGCCACGACGAGCACGGCAACGAGCAGCTGCCGCGCCACCAGATACTGTTGTACCTGACCCTGGAGCGCGACGGTCGGCCGACCGATGCCGATAGACGGCAGGTCGAACGTGCCTTCGCCTCCCTGAACCGCGCCTTCGAGTGGAGCCACGAGGGGGTCGTCTGGTCGGCCGCCTACTCGCCGGCGTACTTCGACCGGTACGACGAGTCGCTGCCGGCGGGCATCGACTGCCCGCCGCCACACTCGCTGTCCCCGTTCGAGCAGCCGACCTTCGACGAACAGGACGTGCTCGTCCACCTCGCGAGCGACCACGCGGACGCCGTCATCGCGGCCGAGGAGGCGCTGCGGGGCAACCGCGAGAGCGCAAACGGCGTCGAGTTCGACGCCTCCCTGTCCGGCGTTGCGAGTCTCGCGAGCGACGAGGACCGACGCACCGGCTTCGTCGGCAACGGGATGCCAGCCGACCGCCAGTCCGAACTGGAGGGAGTTCCCGACGACGGGCCGGTGCCGGACGCCAGCCCGCTGTTCATGGGATTCAAGACCGGATTCGCGCAGAATCAGGCCACCGAAGACCGCGTCACCATCCAGTCGGGACCGTTCGCCGACGGGACGACGAAACACGTCGCCCGCATCCGCCAACGGCTGGACGACTGGTACGGCGAACAGAACTTCGAGGAGCGGGTCGCGGAGATGTTCTCGCCCGAACACGCCGACGAGGAGTGGGTCGAGGGCATCGGCGAGAATCTGGGCGACGACTCCCGCGTGGACGAGACGCTCGACACGATTCGCGAGCAGGCAACGGAGTCGGGACGCGTCGGCCACGCACAGAAGGCCGCCCGCGCCAACCGCGACGACGACGGGAGCGTCAAGCTCCTGCGTCGCCACTTCGAGTCGACCGACGAGAACGTCGCCTCGCTCCATTTCCCGTCGCTCCAGCGCGAGATGAGTAGTTTCGACGCCGTGCGGGCGGCGATGAACGGGACCGACCTCACCGAGGCGACGCCGGTCATCCGCCAGCGCGTCAACAACGGCATCTTGGAGTACATCTTCGTCGCGAACCGCGGGAACTGGCTTGTACCGCCGCTGTCGAAGCGCGCGCTCCCGCGACCCCGTTAGAGCAGGGGGACGAACCGGACGCCCCCGTGGTCGGTCCGGTCGCGAATCCCACCACCCTCGTCGACCGTCACGGCGAGGAGTCGCTGGCTCCCGCGGCCGACCGGAGCCACGACCGTCCCGCCGGGTCGGGTCTGGTCGAGCACCCCGTCGGGAATCTCGGGCGCAGCGCAGGTGAGATACGCGCTATCGTAGGGTGCGTGTTCGGGCCACCCCTCGCGGCCGTCGCCCTGCCGGACGTGTACGTCGTAGCCGAGACTGTCGAGGCGCGTGCTGGCCGCGTCGGCGAGCGAGCCGTGGTACTCGACCGAGGAGACGGTCGCACCCAGTTCGGTCATCACCGCGGCGTGATAGCCACAGCCGGTTCCGATTTCGAGGACAGCGTCGCCAGACTCGGGGGCGAGGCGGTCACACATCACCGCCACCATGTGCGGTGCGGAGATGGTCTGGTCGTCGCCGATGGGGAGCGGGCGGTCGGCGTAGGCCTCGTTCACCCGCGGGTCGGGGACGAACTCGTGGCGCGGGACGCGCTCGATGGCGTCGAGCACGCGGTCGCTCGCGTCGGTGCGCGCGGCGAGCCGTTCCCGAAGCCGGGCGCGTGCCGTCGCGAACTCGTCCATTGTCGGCCTACCAGGCGGACCACGCCGTGGTCTTCTCGTCGCGGGCGTACACTCGCTTGAGGTCCTTCGCGAGCGCGGCGTCGCCGGTGTAGTGGTACTGTTCGCGGTCGTATCGGTCGATGCCGTCGCGGACGACGAAGCTGGTGACGGTGAACTTCTCGTCGCCGTACTCGACCGTCTCGTCGATCATGAACTGCTCGTCGCCCGGCACCTGAAGCGCGACCGAGCGCGTCTCCTCGCGCTTGCCGTCCTTCGGGTTGACGGTGACGTTCACGGTGACGTTGCCGACCGCGCGGGTCCACAGCGTCTCCACGTCCTCGAAGGCGGCCGCCTCGGCTCTCCCCTCGTCGGTCTCGATGGAGGTGACACGCACCTGCATCAGTGCCTCGGGCGCGTCAAGCAGGAACTCCTGGCCCACCTCGAACTGCTCGTCGGGGTCGCCGCCGTGGCGCGCGGAGAAGGAGTCGCCCGACTGCGAGACGACGACCCGGCGTTCGATGGTCTCGTCTTCTGGAAGCGACTCTTTGTGGACGTGGCCACACTCGCCACACCGGACGGTGGCGGGGTCGGCCTCCTTCAGTACCTCGTGTGCGGTCGGCTCGTCCGGCGAACACGACGGACAGGCGAGCGCGACGCGTGCATGACTCATTATCGGTAGTTCGTGTCCGAACCTAAAAGCGCGTCGTGGGGCGCGTCGTGGCTACTCTGGCTGGCGGTGTCGTGTGTCGCTGTGCGGCTCGTACCGAGGTTTATGTACGAATGAGCCCGAAAGCCGGTATGGTCGACATCATCCGAACGGCTGACGTTCGCGGGGAGGTACCCCGGATTGAGGGAACGCGCGTCGCCGTGCTCGACGTGTACGAACTCGTCGTTGACGGCGGTCACGACCCGGCAGATGTCGCCGACCAGCTGGACTTGTCGCTGGCAGCCGTGTACACCGCGTTGGCCTACTACTACGAGCACCCCGATGAGATGGAGACAGTTCGGGCAGGGCGTGAAGCAGACGAAGAGGCGCTTGAATCGAAGAGTCTGTCACCGCCGGGCGAGCTCATCGAGTGAATCTCGTCACCGACGAGCACGTTCCTCGGGTGTTCGTCTCGACGCTTCGGTCGAACGGCTACACCGTGTTTCGCGCAAACGACCTGCTCGGTGAAGCCACCGACGACGCGACGCTGCTTCGGCGCGCGACAGCCGAGGACGCAGTTCTCATCACGCACGACATGAAGGATTTCGGTGGCCCGACCGGTGAATCGGTCGACCACGCTGGCGTCGTCGTCTACACCGACGCGAACTGGGTTCGCGACAGCCCGTCGGCTGCAGTGACCGCGCTCAACCGCGTCCGCGAGCAGTACAGTCGTGACGCACTACGTAACGAGATCGTCTGGCTCGACCAGTGGCGGTAGCTCACTCCGGCTGTGGGAGCGAAATCTCCTCACCGTCGACGTAGACCGTCGGGTCTCGGATGACGCCGTCGGAGTGAATCGGCGCGTCGGTGTCGCCGCCGATGGAGGCGTTGTCGCCGACGGCGATGTGGACTGTCCCCGCCGCCTTCTCGTCTAAGAGGACGGAGCCGATGAGGTCGGTGACGGCGACGTTCGTCCCGATTCCCAGTTCTGCGAGGTTGTAGGCGTCACGGCCCACGTCCTCGCTGGCGCGCTCGAACTCCGCGGCCACCTCGTCGTCGGAGAACTCGGTCACGTAGCCGTCTTCGACGGTCACCTCGACGGTGTGCCCCTCATCGAGCAGGCCGTGCGGGCTGATGGTGCCGTCGACGACGTAGGTTCCCGAGGCGGATTCGGGAGCGATGAACACCTCACCGGCTGGGAGATTCGAGAAGTTGCCCGGCTCGTGGATGATACCGGTGTCCTCGTGCCACTCGCGCTCGCCCGGCTGGAAGGTGATGTCGGTGCCGTTGTCGGCGGTGACGCGAATCTCGTCGGCGTCGGCCACGAGTTCGAGCATCGCCGCACACTCGGCGGCGATCTCCTCGTAGTCGGCGTCCAGTCCGACGGTGAACACCTCGTCGGTGATGCCGGGAAGCGTCGCGCCGCGCGCGCCGGCCTCGCAGGCGGCCGAGCGGGCACGCGTGTGCGAGAGGGATTTCGTCGTCGGGGCGAGGAAGGTGTCGGTCTCGCGCATCGCGGCGGCGACCGGCTCGGGCGGCTCCTCGGCGTGCTGGTCGCGTGGCGGGAACCGGACGAGACTCGCGTCGTCCGTAATCTCGCGTGCGGCCTCGTACAGCGCACGGCCGATTGGTTCGCGCGTGTCGTCAGTGACGACGAGACACGTCTCGTCCGACCGGAGGGCGAGACACTGCTCGACTGTGGTTCTGGCGGGCGCGGAGCGGTCGGTCATGGTTTCGATTGACACGCACGGGCTTCAACACTTTCGGAGCGGCCTCGAAACGGTTAGGGGACGCCGGTGTGATTAGCGCGTATGATTCAGGTCGGAGTCAACGGCTACGGGACGATTGGCAAGCGGGTCGCGGACGCGGTCGCGGCCCAGCCGGACATGGAACTGGTCGGCGTCGCGAAGACCCGCCCGAACCACGAGGCCGAGACCGCCGTCGCGAACGGCTACGACCTCTACGCCGCGATTCCCGAGCGTCGGGAGCTGTTCGCCGAGGCGGGCATCGAAGTGGCCGGCCCGGTCGGGGACCTCGTCGCCGGCTCGGACATCGTGGTCGACGCCTGTCCGTCGGGCATCGGGGCCGAGAACAAACCGCTGTACGAGGAGCACGATACGCCCGCGCTGTATCAGGGCGGTGAGGACGCCGGCCTCGTAGACGCGAGTTTCAACGCCCGGTCGAACTTCGCCGAGGTGGAGGGGGCCGACCACGTCCGCGTCGTCTCCTGTAACACGACCGGGCTGTCGCGACTGCTCGCGCCCCTCCAAGAGGAGTACGACGTCGAGAAGGCACGGGTCACGCTCGTCCGCCGCGGGGGCGACCCCGCCCAGACCGGTCGCGGTCCCATCAACGACACCCTGCCGGACCCGGTGACGCTCCCCTCCCACCATGGCCCGGACGTGAACACCATCTTCCCTGAGTTGAGCATCGACACGCTCGGGATGAAGGTGCCCGCGACGCTGATGCACACCCACTCGGTGAACGTCCAACTGGAGGACGTGCCGACCGCCGACGAGGTGCGTGAGCTGCTGGCCGACGAATCCCGACTGTTCTTGATTCCGCCCGAACACGACATCGACGGCGCGGGCAAGCTCAAGGAGTTCGCGATGGACCGCGACCGCCCCCGCGGGGATATCTGGGAGAACGCGGTCTGGGAGAAGTCCATCTCCATCGAGGACGACGACCTGTATCTGTTCCAGGCGATTCACCAGGAGTCGGACGTAGTGCCGGAGAACGTCGACGCGGTGCGTGCCGTCCTCGGCGAGACGGACGCCGAAACGTCCATCCAGCGGACGAACGACGCGATTGGTCTCGGCTTCTGATTGTCACTCGTTGACACGGACAGAAGGCTTTTCCACCGAACTCACCTACCAGTGTGTATGCGACGAGACGACCGCGACGACCCATTCGACGACATCTTCAGCGAAATCGAGCGCATGATGGAGGAGATGACGGGCGAAAACGTCGATATCTCCGCGCAGCCGAACGACGCCGGCTTCGGCGCTGACGCCCACTTCTCCGTTCACGAGGAGGGAGACGCCGTCCGGGTCGTCGGCGACCTGCCCGGCATCGAGAAAGACGACATCAACATCCGGTGTGACGGCCAGACGCTCACCGTCGCCGCCACCACCCCCCGCCGCGAGTACGAGGAACGCCTCGAGCTTCCGGCGCGCGTGGACGAACACACCGCGAGCGCTTCGTTCAACAACGGCGTGCTCGACGTGAGCTTAGAGCGGCTCGACACCTCCGCCGACATCGGCCTGGAGTAGCCGCCGAATCAGCGCCGCCAGCCGGTCGTAGAAGTCGGACTCGTACTTCGTCGCCGTATCCACCGTGGGTCGCGCGTTCGTCTCGTTGACCACCGCACCCTCCTCGGTGACGAGAACGTCGACGCCGAGCCAATCGATATCAAGCGCCCGAGCCGCGCGTTCCGCCAGCTCGCGGAGTTCGGGGTCGAGGTCCACGCCCGTCGCTTCCGCCCCGCGGTGGACGTTGTGTTTCCACTGACCCTCGGCGAGTGCATCCTCGGGCAGCCGGCGCTCGACCGCGCCGACGTACTCGCCGTCGATGGTCATGACTCGGTAGTCGCGCGCGTCGGGGAGATACTCCTGAATCAGATACGAGCGGTCGCCCGTCGCCCGGTAGTCGTGCACCAGGTCGAGATAATCCGTCACGCCGAGCAGGGAGTCGAAATCGGACACCTTCGCGATACCCGTCCCGCGAGTCGTGGAGTTCGGTTTCACGACGACCGGCGCGTCGAACTGCGCCCAGACGGCTTCGAGGTCGTCGTCGTTCACGGGATTCGAGACGAGCACCGACTTCGGAGTGGGAACGTCGGCGGCCGAGAGGCGAGCGAGCGCGCCGGCCTTGTTGCGCGACCGGAGGATATCCTCGCGGCTGTTCACCCACGGCACGTCGAGCATGGCGTCGGCGACACCTCCCTCCATCAGCCGCGAGGGGAAGACGAAGCCGGCGTCGAACTCGCCGAGCGAGCCGTCGAGCGGGAGCGTGCGCTCGGAGACGGGGACGTGTTCGGCGTGGATGTCGCGGTTGGCGAGCGGCTGGCGGATACGGGCGAGCGTCTCGGCGTTCGTCGCGACGGCGAGACGGATATCGGCGGGCACACTCGGGAGGAGGGGAGCGACCGGTATGAAATCGACGGCTCGGCGAGCCGACGGCTCACGATGTTGAGTGACGGCCCCGGCCGACCCACACGAAGCCCATCCACCGTGTACCAAGCGGCGGTCGGGTCGGGGTGGCCGTACCGACTCCTACCGCGAGCAGGGCAAAAAAGTTGTGCTGTTTGTGGTAAGACAAGCTAGCTTGTTCTACAGGTCGTCGGGCGTCGGGACGCCGTCGTCGGTCACGTCGAGGTCGAACTCGGCTTCGAGTCGCCGGATTCGGTCGCGGATGTCGGCCGCGAGCTCGAACTCCAGATTCGCCGCCGCGTCGTCCATCCGGGCTTCGAGCGACTCGACCAGCTGTTCGGCCTCGTCTGTGGTGTCGGCCTCCAGATTCGCCGCGCCGCCGGTATCGGTCTTCGAGCCGGGGAGTGAGGTTTCACCCACCTCCTTGTCGATCGTCGTCGGCGTGTAGCCGTGTTCCTCGTTGTACCGCTCCTGAATCCGGCGGCGACGCTCCGTCTCCTCGATGGCATCGAGCATCGCGTCGGTCATCGAGTCAGCGTACAGGACGACCTTCCCGTTCTCGTTTCTGGCCGCCCGACCCATCGTCTGGACGAGCGTCGTCGTCGAGCGCAAGAACCCCTCCTGGTCGGCGTCGAGGATGGCGACGAGGCTCACCTCGGGGATGTCGAGTCCCTCGCGCAGGAGGTTGATACCGACGAGCACGTCGATGTTGCCGAGCCGGAGGTCCCGGATGATCTCGTGGCGTTCGAGGGTGTCTGTCTCGTCGTGCATGTACGCCACGTCGACGCCGGCCTCTTCGAGATACTCGGTGAGGTCCTCGGCCATGCGCTTGGTGAGCGTCGTGACGAGGGCACGCTCGCCGCGCTCGATGCGCTCGTCGATGCGGCCGAGTAGGTCCTCGACCTGTCCCTGCGCCTCGGTCACCTCGATTCGCGGGTCGACGAGGTGGGTCGGGCGGACAATCTGTTCGACGATTTGGCTCGAGTGCTCGCGCTCGTAGTCGCCGGGCGTCGCGGAGACGTAGAGCCGGCGGTCGGTCTTCTCGGTGAACTCCTCGAAGGTGAGCGGTCGATTGTCGTACGCGGTCGGGAGCCGGAAGCCGTTCTCGACCAGCGAGTCCTTCCGGGACTTGTCGCCCGCGAACTGGCCCTTAATCTGGGGGAGCGTCTGGTGGGACTCGTCGACGACGGTGAGGAAGTCGTCCGGGAAGTAGTCGAGAAGCGTGTACGGCGGGTCCCCGCTCTCGCGGTCGGACATGTGCAGCGAGTAGTTCTCGATGCCCGAACAGTAGCCCGACTCCCGGAGCATCTCGAGGTCGAAGGTGGTGCGCTCCTCGATGCGCTGGGCCGCGACCAAGTCGCCCTGTCGCTCGAAGTAGTTGACGCGCTGTTCCATCAGCTCCTCTATCTCGCTCGTCGCCTCCTCCAGCGTCTGCTCGGGGATGGAGTAGTGTTCCGCGGGGTGAATCATCACGGCCGGCTCCTCGCTCTTGACTTCGCCGGCGACGGTGTCTACCTTGGTGAGCCGGTCGATTTCGTCGCCCCAAAACTCCACGCGGACGGCGTAGCGGCCGTACATCGGGAAGATTTCGACCGTGTCACCCCGCACCCGGAAAGTGCCCTGTTGGAAGTCCACGTCGTTGCGCTCGTAATTCAGGTCGACGAGCTCTGCGAGCAGTTCGTCGCGGTCGATTCGCTGGCCGCGGTCGAGTTCCAGCGACAGCTCGGTGTAGTTGCCCGGGTCACCGAGTCCGTAGATGGCGGAGACGGAGGCGACGACGATGACGTCATCGCGGGTGAGCAGCGACCGGGTGGCCGAGTGGCGCAGGCGGTCGATTTCGTCGTTGATGGAGAGCTCCTTGTCGATGTAGGTGTTCGTCGACTCGACGTACGCCTCGGGCTGGTAGTAGTCGTAGTAGGAGACGAAGTACTCGACGGCGTTGTCCGGAAACAGCGAGCGGAACTCCTCGTACAGTTGGGCGGCGAGGGTCTTGTTGTGGGCGATGACGAGCGTCGGCTGTTGGAGTTCCTCGATGGTCCACGCGACGGTGTTCGTCTTCCCGGAGCCGGTGACACCGAGCAGCGTCTGCTCGGTCGCGCCCGACTCGTAGCCGTCGGCGAGCTTTCGGATTGCGTCGGGCTGGTCGCCGGCGGGGTCGAACGGGGCGTCGACCCGAAACGGCTTCTCGGCGTCGGGACGGTCCGGACGCAGGGGCCCGGTCTCGGCGTCGCTCATTGTGCGAGCGTAGGCGTGGCGACTACTTCAGGGGTGCGGCCACGGCGGCCGGGGCGTTCTGTCGGTGAAGCCGATGACAGTCGACACGCCGAAGCTCGGACTCGGCGTGCAGCCGAGCTAACGGGCGTAGTTTTTTGTCCTCGGCCGGAAGCTATCGGGTATGCCATCGAGACCGCTCGCGGAGCTGAAAGCGCAGGTCGGAGACACCCACCGGACTGCGACCGACCTCGGGATCGAACGCGGAAAGGTCGCGGAGTTCGCCCGCGCCATTCACGACCCGGCCGACATCTATCTGGACGAAGCCGCCGCCAAGCAGGCCGGCTACGAGGCGATTCCCGCGCCGCCGACGTTCACCCGGACCGCGGAGTTCCCTCGCTACGTACCCGACGGCGAAGCGTTCAACCTCGGCTTCGACCCCGCACGCGTCATCCACGGCGAGCAGGCCTACGAGTACGAACGTCCGCTGTACGTCGGTGACACGCTTACCGGCGACACCACCCTGACGGACGTGTACCAGCGCGAAGGCGAAGGAGGCGGGACGATGACCTTCGCCGTGCTCGAAACCGCCTTCACCGACGAGGCGGGCGAGCTGGTGCTCACCGCGACCGGCACCTCGATAGAGACGGGACAGGCCATCTCGGAGGGAGACGAATGAGCACCGCCTACGCCGTCGGCGACACGTTCACCGAGACCACCGGTCCCGTCGACCGGGCAGATTTCGTGAAGTACGCCGGCGCGAGCGGCGACTTCAACCGCATCCACTACGACGAGCCGTTCGTCACCGACGCCGGCTACGACTCCGTCTTCGGACAGGGAATGTTCACCGCGGGCGTCGCCTCCGGGCTGGTGCGTGAGGTGTTCGGGCTCCACGCGCTCGCCGAGTTCGACACGCGGTTCATCGCGCAGGTGTGGCCCGGCGACACCCTCACCACGACCGTCGAAATCGACGCTATCGAGGACGGGAACGACGAAACGCGAATCGAGGCGTCCGTGACGGTGACGAACCAGGACGACGAGCCGGTCATCACGGGGAGTGCAGTCGCGGTTCAGTAAGCGGAACATCGAACACGCCGGCCCACCTACGGGAGGTATGAGCAGCAGCGACCGACACGTTGCGACCCTGCTTCCCTCAGCGACGGAGATCGTCTACGCGCTGGGAGCGGAGCCGGTCGCCACCTCACACGAGTGTGACCACCCGCCGGCAGCGGCCGGAAAGCCGAACGCCAACCGGGCGCGGGTCGACCCGACGGCCGAGGCCGGCGAAATCGACTCGCAGGTGCAGGAGGCCGACGAGTCCGGCGGCGTCTACGAGATTCGCGGCGACGTGCTCGCGGAGGCCGCGCCGGATATCGTCGTCTCGCAGGGCATCTGTGACGTGTGCGCCGTCGACGAGGTGCTCGTGCGCGAGGCAATCGAGGAGTACGAGCTCGACTGTGAGCTGCTGACGACGGACCCGCACTCGCTCGCGGACCTGTATCGCGACATCGAGCAGGTGGGCGAGGCGCTCGGTCGCGAGGAGCGCGCCCACGAACTCGTCGACCGACTCCGGTCGCGCGTGGCGGCCATCGAGTCCCGCGTCCCCGACCGCGAGCCGAAACGCGTCGCCGTCTTCGACTGGACCGACCCCGTGATGGTCGCCGGCCACTGGATACCGGGGATGGTGGAGCGACTCGGCAGCGAGTTCGGGTTACAGGAGCCGGAGGCCGCCTCCCGCCCGCTGGAGTGGGACACCGTCCGCGAGTACGACCCCGAGGTCGTCGTCGTCGCGCCGTGTGGCTTCGAGTTGGACCAGACCCACGAGAACCTGGACGACTTGACTGAGCGCGACGGCTGGAGCGACCTGGCCGCGGTACAAGACGACCGCGTCTACGCCGTCGACGGCCACAGCCTGATGAATCGGCCCGGTCCTCGGCTGGTGGAGTCGCTGGAGGCGCTGGCCTGGTGTCTCTACCCCGACGAGTTCGACCGACCCGCCGGCGACGCCGCCGAGCGGCTCTGAACATCGGATGCGACTCACCGACGAAGCTCGTGGGGCACTCTTTGCACACGCTCGCGAGGGACGACCCGAGGAGGTGGCCGGCGTGTTGGCCGGGCCGGACGCCGCGACGGTGACGCGCGTCGAGCAGGCGGAGAACGTCGCCGACGATCCCCGGCGACGATACGAACTCGACCCCGTGGAACAGGCCGAGATTCTCGATGCAGTGGAAACGCGGGGGGAGACGGTCGTCGGCTTCTATCACTCACACCCGCGTGACCCACCGGTCCCGAGCGCGACCGACGAGCGACTGGCGACGTGGGACGGCTACGTGTATCTCATCGTCTCGCCGGCGGCCGCGTCGCTCGGGGCGTACCGCTGGACTGGAGAGCGGTTCGAGTCGGTCCGACTCGACTAATTAGCTCGGGACCATACAGCGGGTGTGAGCGAGCCAGCCCCGATCCGTGCGGAGGTCATCCACGTCGTCGCGCCCGACGAGTTCAACGAGTACGAGCTACAACCGGAGCTGACCGAGCGCGCGGGAGGAAGGTATCTGCTCGTCTGTCGCAAGGGCGGCTCGCCCTCGTGGTTCGAGCGCGTGAAGATGTTCTTCCGACGGGAGGCCATCGAGGCCATCACGCTCATCAGCGAGGAGCCGCGCGAGGAGGGTGTCGATATCGACGTGACCGTGACTGAGACCGACCTCCACGGTGTCTACGAAGTCGTCTCGGAGGAGTGAATCGCACAGCTGTCGGTGTACTCTACCTCGCGGACGGAGTCGATACGGCCGCCACAGACCGGACAGTCCGGCCGGCGCTGGATGGGCACCTCGTCGAAGCTGGTGTCGCTGGCGTCATAAAAGAGTAAGCGACCGTCGAGCGTCTCACCGTACTCGAGTGCGAGCTTCAGCGTCTCGGTCGCCTGAATCGAGCCGACGACGCCCGGGAGCACGCCGAGGACACCCACCTCGGCACAGTTCGGGACCGTTCCGGGTTCGGGGGCTTCGGGGAACAGACACCGATAGCAGGGACCGTCTCCGCCCTCGAAAGTGGTCACCTGTCCCTCGAATCGGAGAATCGCGCCGTGGGTGAAGGGGACGCCGGCGAGCGTGCAGGCGTCGTTGACGAGATACCGCGTCGCGAAGTTGTCGGAGCCGTCGACGACGATGTCGTAGTCAGCGATAAGCGACTCGATGTTCTCGCTGGTGACGCGCACCTCGTGGGGTTCGACGGTCACGTCGGGGTTGAGTCGCTCGACGTAGCCGCGGGCGGATTCCGCCTTCGAGACCCCAACGTCGGCGTCGGCGTGGATAATCTGGCGCTGGAGATTCGACCGCTCCACGACGTCGTCGTCGGCAATCCCGAGCGTGCCGACGCCCGCGGCGGCGAGATACTGGATGATCGGGGAACCGAGTCCGCCCGCGCCGACACACAGCACCCGCGAGTCGAGCAGCGTCGACTGCCCCGCGGGCCCGATCTCGTCCATGATGATGTGTCTAGAGTAGCGGTCGAGTTGGGTGGCGTCAAGCGAGAGCGGCATACCTCGACTCGGGGCGACGACCACCTAAACGCGTCCCCGGAGGGAGATGCCGCCGTCGGGCCTTGTTTGAGCAGTGCCTCGCAGAGCGAATTCGTAGATGGATATAACCTTTTTGGATGGTTATTATGTACAGCCCGGTCTTACTGCCGAGTGGATTATGGTCCAACCAACGGATACGCAGTCGCTAATCTTGTGGGTCGGAACGGCCCTCATGGCACTCGGCACTGTCGCGTTCATCGCGATGGGCTGGGGGGAAAAGAACGAACGAAAACAGGAGTTCTACATCATCACAATCTTCATCACGGCCATCGCATCCGTGTCGTACTTCAGTATGGCAACGGGCTATGGTCTGATCGAGGTGCCGGTGGGTGGTGAGACGCTCGACATCTACTGGGCACGCTACGCTGACTGGCTGTTCACCACGCCGCTACTCCTGCTCGACATCGCACTGCTCGCGGGTGCAGACCGCAACACCATCGCGACGCTTGTCGGTCTCGACGTTGCGATGATTCTGACGGGTCTCGCAGGTGCACTCGCGCGCTCCAGCGCGCTGAACCGTATGCTCTGGTGGGGAATCAGCACTGCCTTCATGATTGCCGTGCTGTTCTTCCTCGTCCGCACGCTGAGCGGACAGGCAGCACGCCAGTCCAGCGCCGTCGCGGCGACGTTCTCGAGACTCCGCACGATGATTCTGGTGTTGTGGTCGCTGTACCCGGTCGTCTGGGTGCTCGGCACCGAATCGACCATCGGCGCACTGTCGCTCACACAGGAGACAATCGCCTTCGCCATCCTCGACGTGACGGCGAAGGTCGGCTTCGGCTTCGTCCTGCTGCGCAGCCGTGACGCACTGGAGGACGTTTCCACGTCCGCACAGGCAGCCGACTGACGCGCCACCGCGGACAGCCGTCTTTTTATTTCTTCCACGACGACCAGCCGTATGGCCGTTCCCTCGTATCTGGGGTTTCACGTCGTATTTCTGGCGCCGTTCCTGTTCATACTCCTGTTGTCAGTGTGGGTGCGCCGGCTCCGGCTTCCCCGCGCTCAGGTCCAGTGGGCCGGTATCGTCATTTTGGCCGCCATCGCGCTCACGTACACGATTCCGTGGGAGATTCTCCTCATCGGGAAGGGCGTCTGGTCGTACGGCGAGGGGGTCGTCCTGGCGCGGTTCGTCAACATCCCCGTCGAGGAGCTCCTCTTCATCCTCGTCCAGCCGTTCATTACGGCGCTGTGGCTGTATCAGTTCGTCGAGACGACCGACCGGCCGCTTTCGGTGTCGCTGGCGAACCGGCTGATGGGCGCACTCGCCGGAGTCGCGATTAGCGCCGTCGGCATCTGGCTGTATCTCGCCGGCGGCCAGACGACGTATCTGGGCGCGCTGCTCGGGTGGGCCGGCCCGGTGCTCGCGATTCAGTGGGCGTTCGGCTGGCCGTATCTGTACGAGCACGTGAAGACGGTCGGTATCGGTGTCGGGCTCCCGACAGTGTATCTGTGTGCGGCCGACATGGTCGCCATCACGCTCGGTATCTGGGAGCTGTCGCCGACGTACACGACGGGGGTGACGCTCGCCGGGCTCCCGGTCGAGGAGGCGCTGTTTTTCTTCTTCACGAACCTGTTCGTCGTCCAGGGACTTATCCTCTGGCTGTGGGTGACTGACCGACTCGGCATCGACACCGCGCCATGACCCTGTTTCCACCCGACGGCGGCGAGGAGGCGGTCCGCCGGCTGACGCTGTGGCCGGGGTGGGTGTGTTGTGGCCTGCTCGCGCTCGTGTTCGCGTTCGACCCGCAAGTGCCACAGACGATTCAGCTGGTGCCGCTCGTCGTCTCCGTCGTCCTCGTCGGACTGCCACACGGCGCGATAGACCACCTCGTTCCCGGGCGGCTGGCGGCCGTCTCGACGGTACGCGGCGCGTTCGTCGTCGGGGGCGTGTATCTCCTTCTCGGCGTCGGCTACACGCTGGTGTGGTTTCTCGCGCCGGCGGTCGGGTTCGGCTCGTTCATCGTCCTGACGCTCGCCCACTGGGGGCAGGGGGACATGCACGCGCTCGTCGCCTTCGCCGGGGCGGCACACCTGCACTCGGTCCCACAGCGTGCCCTCGCTGCGGTCGTTCGTGGCGGCTTCCCGATGCTCGTCCCGCTGGTCGCGTTCCCCGCTCAGTACGAGCGCGTGGCCGAGCTACTCATCGCGCCCTTCGCCGGTGACGTATCGCTTCTCGCACCCGTATTCACGCCGGAGAGCCGACTCGCCGTCGGCGTGGGATACGGCGCGCTCGTTGCTGTCCACCTAGGCCTGGGTTACTGGCGACGGGTGGGCGACGGGTGGCGACGGGACGCCGGCGAGACGCTGCTGCTCGGTGCGTTCTTCCTGACGGTCCCGCCGCTGTTGGCCGTCGGTCTCTACTTCTGTCTGTGGCACGCACTCAGACACGTCGGCCGGCTCGCGCTGACCGACGAACCGTCCGTCGAGGCGTTCGCGACCGGCGACCTGTGGACGCCGCTCCGGCGGTTTGCGCGCCAGGCCGCTCCTCTGACAGCCGTCTCGCTCGCCTTCCTCGGAGTGTTTTATCTGCTGGTGCCGGAGCCACCGACGACCGCCGCCGGCTTCGTCGGGCTGTATCTCGTCTTGATCGCGGCGCTGACGCTTCCCCACGTCGGCGTGGTGGCGTGGATGGACGCGAAACAGGGGGTCTGGACGCGAGCCGTATCGGAACGTGCTTGAGGCGGACGGGAAAACCGTCGGTGTGAACGACGACCGGCTCCAGTTTCTGAGTCTGTATCTCGTCCGGTTCGCCGGCGGCTTCGGGCTGGCCGCCCTCACCACGCTCCTCCCGACGTACATCAATCTCTACGACCCGTCAGCGCTGTTGCTCGGGCTGTTCACGTCGGGATACACGCTCGCCTCGACGCTCGCCATCGTCCCGTTCGCGTGGGGTGGTGACGCCGGCGACAAACGGACGGCACTCGTCGTCGCAATCGGTATCGCGACGCTCGCGTACACGGCCTTCGCGTTCGTCTCCGGCTCGTGGCAGTTCGTCGGCGCGCGGGCGATGCAGGGATTCGCCGCGACGGGCGCGTCGCTACTCTCACTGTCACTCGTTGGCGAACTCGCGCCGACGGGAGGGCGCGCTAACCACATCGGGAAGGCGAACGCGGCGCGACTCGCCTCCGGTATCGTCGGGGCGCTGTCGGTCGGAGCACTATATGAGGTGTACGGCTTCCAGACGGTGTACGCGGTACTCGTCGCGCTGTTGGTGGTATCGATGGTGGCCGTCGTCCTGTTCGTCCGTCCCGACCCCGTCCGTATCGAGGGGTTCCCGTTCAGTTCGCTGTCGGTGAACGAACGGCTCCGGACGCTGACGACGTTCCGAGGCCAGTACGCGGTCGCCGTCACGCTCGTTCGGACGTGGGTCCCCATCTACGCCGGTGTCGAGGTCGCACAGGGCGGGCTGGCGTACGCGCCCTTCGCCGTCGGGGTCGTCATTACGGCCGAACGCGGAGCGAACATGCTGTTTCAGCCGTACACCGGCCGGCTCTCCGACAGGTTCGGTCGGGCCGCGTTCATCGCGCTCGGGGGCACAGGTTACGGGGCCATCGCTCTCGCGGTGCCGTTTACACCCGGCGTCGGGTCCGTGCTCGCGCTCCCGCCCGGCATTCCGGGGATGGAGTGGCTGGCAGCGACGGCTCCCGTGAAGTGGGTCGGCGTCGAGGCCGCGGTCGCGGGACTCGGCAACCTCTCGCCGGCGTTTCTCCCTCTCATCGCGTGTAACGCACTGTTGGGTATTGCTGACGCCTTCCGCGAGCCGGCGAGCATGGCGCTGTTCGCGGACGAGGGCGAAAACACCGAAGGGGGCGGCGTCGCGTCTTCGTTCGGGATTCGGGAGTTCGTCTGGCGGCCCGGCTCCATCGGCGCGCCGTTCGTCGGCGGCTGGCTCCAGACCAACGTCGGTATCGACTGGGTGTTCTATCTCGGCGGCGGTGCTGCCTTCGCTGCGGTCGCTGTCTTCGTGCTCGTGCTGGCAAGCCAGCACGGCGCAGGCGCGCTCCGCCGGTGGTAGCTCACTCGTCGTCGAAGTCGATAGCCGTGGAGTTGATACAGTAGCGTTTGCCCGTCGGCTCCGGGCCGTCCTCGAACACGTGGCCGAGGTGGCCGCCACACTCGGCACACACCGTCTCGGTTCGGGTCATCCCGAGCGAATCGTCCTCGCGGAACTCGATTGCGCCCTCAACGGCATCATAAAATGAGGGCCAGCCAGAGCCGTCCTCGTCGAACTTCGTGTCCGAGTCGAAAAGCAGCGCGCCACAGCCGGCACATCGGTAGGCTCCGTCGTCGTCCTTACCGATGTACTCGCCGGAGAACTTCGGGTCGGTCCCCTCCTCGCGCAGAATCTCGTACTCCGCTTCGGTGAGTCGTTCACGCCACTCTTCGTCGGTTTCTGGGATGTCGCTCATACCCGGTGTACGTGTTCGAGTTGCTTGGGTTCGGGGGATGGGACGTAGTAGCAAGCGGTACGCTGAATACTCCCGGTGTACACGGGCGAGTATGCGAACAGAGGAGACGATCCGCGAGCGAATCGCCGCGCTCGAAGCCGAGTACGACCGCCACGACCCGCCAGTCTCGCAGTTGGAAGACGAAACGGAGGTGGCGCTGTTGCGCGCCATCGAAGAACTAGAGTGGGTCCTCGAAGAGTTCGACGACGAGGATTTCACCCGGTAGTTACTCGATGTGGCCTTCTTCGCGGAGTTGCTGGGCGTCTTGCTCGTCGTAGCGCCACTCGATGTCGCCTTTGCCGTCCTGCCAGTCCCACGGCTCGATGAGCACCACGTCGCCCTCGTTGATCCACGTCCGGAAGCGCATCCGGCCGGGGATACGGCCCATCCGTTCTTTCCCGTCTGCACACCGAACCTCGACACGCCCGCCGCCCAGCATGTTCGTCACGACGGCGAACTGCTGATTCTCGTCGGGCATCCGTAGGGGCTTGCGCCCGCCACTATCGTCACTCATTGTCGATTGTACAGTGTCCAGCCTGATAAAGCGGTTGTCTCTGGTGCGAGCGCGGTATCGCGACACGTCACCGCGACGCGAACACGAACGGTCCGACCGCGAGGGTAACCGGCAGCGTCGTGAGATGTGCAGTCGTCCCGGTCGTCAACACTGTTCGTCGTCTATCGTCTCAATATCCATCAGGACAAGCGTATTTCCGGGTCCACGCCGACGGAAGGAGGACCAACACGCATGGCTAGTTGGTGTTCAAAAAAGACTCCAAAGACAGATCAGTTTGCCGGACTAGGGAGTCTCGCTGGTTGCGAGCGTCTGAGAGGTGTCACCGTTGTCCGGTGCCCAGATGACGCTGACCTCGTCGTCGGAGCTAACTTCGCTTTCAGAGATCTCTGCGTTGGCGGTATCGGTTGCGCTAGTGATGTCAACTATCAACTGTGATCCACTCGTGACTGAGCTGTCGGCTCCAGCACCTCCAGCAGTCCAGTCAACTGAGTTACCTGCGACGTTCACGCCCAGTGCGCTAGCAGGAATCGTACATAAAAAGAGTGTGTCAGGGTTTCTGAAGGGGCCCGAGGAAAGGTCGAGACACTGGGACACGGAGTCGCGTCGAACCGACGGCCGAGCGGTTCAGTCGTCGCGTTCGTCCCTGCAAAAACTGGATGGGCCCTGTCGGATTTGAACCAACGACCGCTCCGTTATGAGCGGAGTGCTATACCAGACTAAGCTAAGGGCCCTTATTCGTCGTCGGCAGGCAGCGAACTTCAGCGTACCGAATCAGCAGACGGAGACGCCACCTCCAGGGCTCGAACCTGGGACAACCACGTTAACAGCGTGGTGCTCTACCAACTGAGCTAAGGCGGCTCACTCTCACGTAGCGCGATTTGCAAGATAGGGCTTTCGCTTCGGAACGGACACCGACACGGGTTTCACAACCGCCGCCGAAGCCGGGATATGACAGACACGTCGGTCGAGACGGTCGTTGAGCGGATCCACGACCGCGTGACCCCAACCGACGACGAACGCGAGCGGCTCCACGCCGTCGCTGACCGACTCCGCGAGCGTGCACGCGACGCTATCACCGACCTCGGAATCGACGCCGACGTGCGACTCGTCGGCTCCACCGCACGCGAAACGTGGCTCGCCGGCGACCGCGACATCGACCTGTTCGTCCGGTTCCCGCCGAAGCTCTCGCGGGTCGACCTCGAACGCTACGGCCTGCAGGTGGGCCACGCCGTCGTCCCCGACGGCCACGAGGAGTTCGCCGAGCACCCCTACGTCAAGGGGGAGGTCGAGGGGTTCGCCGTCGACTGCGTCCCCTGTTTCGCCGTCGAGTCGGCGGGCGACATCCAGTCGGCCGTCGACCGGACCCCGTTCCACACGGAGTATCTGGAGGATCGATTGGACGACGATCTCCGGGGGGACGCCCGCGTCACGAAAGCGTTCCTGAAGGGCATCGGCGCGTACGGCTCTGACCTCCGGACCCGTGGCTTCGCGGGGTATCTCGCGGAGCTGCTCGTCTTAGAACACGGGGGGTTCGTCCCGCTCGTGCGCGCTGTGGTGGACTGGAACCCACCCGTCAGCTTCGACCCCGAAGCGCACGCGACCAGCAGTTTCGAGGACAGCCTCGTCGTCATCGACCCGACGGACCCCGACCGCAACGTCGCCGCTTCGCTCGCTCCCGAGAACCTCGCACGGCTCATCCACTACAGCCGCGACCTGCTCGCCGACCCGCGGGAATCGCTGTTCGAACCGCGGCGCGTCGACCCGATTGACGCCGAGGCGGTCCACGCTGTCGTCGAGGAGCGTGACACCCACCCCGTTGTGGTCCGGTTCGACGCCCCCGACATCGTCGACGACCAACTCTACCCACAGTTGGAGAAGTCACTGTCGGGACTGGAGTCGGAGCTTCGACGCCGGGGATTCGACCCGCTGCGTGCGACCTGTGTCGCCGACGACACCGCGGCGCTGCTCGTCGAGTGTCAGATTGCGAAGCTGCCGGCAATCGAACGCCACGAGGGACCGCCGGTGGGGGTACGCGACCACGCCGAGGGGTTCTACGACGCCTACGCCGACGGACCGGAGACCGGACCGTATCTCGCTGGGGACCGGTACGTCGTCGAGCGCGAGCGCGACTACCGGACGCCCGAGGCGTTCGCCGAGGACGCTCTCTTCTCGGTCGCACTCGGACCGGCAATCGAGCGTGCGCTCAATGACGACTACACCGTCCTCGCGGCGGGAGAGGTTGCTACGCTCGCGGCGGAGTTCGGCTCGGAGCTTCGGGAGTACTTCTATCCGCACGTGTAGGGGGAGATCTCATTGACGTCGGTGACAACACAGTGGCGTATGGCTACGCCGGTCGAACAGTCCCGTGACCTCTTGGACGTAGAGCCACCACAGCGGACGGTCGTGGTCCACGACGGCAGGACACCGGTCTACCGCGATTCGTGGTTCGTCGTCCACACCGGCACCGACACCCCGGCTGCGCTCTTATGTCTCCAGACGGATGAAAACGAGTGGGACGGGCTGTGGACGTTCGACCCGGCCCGCGTCGACGCCGTCGAATCCGTCGCCGCGACCCTCTAGAGGTCGTGAACCTCTCGCACGTCGTCGATTGTCGAGCGACCGCGTGCGGCGACTTCTTCCTCGTTTTCGGCCGGCGTGTAGCCGTCGAAGACGCTGTTCACCTTCCGGACCGACTCCGAAAGCGCCTCCAGCCCGTAGCCGCCTTCGAGGACGAACGCCAGCCCTGCACCACACCGGTCCGCGAGGTCGATCATCCGGTCGGTGAGCAGCCCGTATCCCTCGGTAGAGACGCGCTGGCGGGAGATGGGGTCTTTCCGGTGGGCGTCAAAGCCCGCAGAGACGAACAGCAGGTCCGGGTCGTACTGCTCGAACGCCGGCGTGATGGCCTCATCGATCGCGGCGAGATACTCCGCGTCGCCACAGCCGCCCGGGAACGGGATGTTCATCGTCGTCCCCTGTCCCTCGCCGGTGCCCGTCTCGCGGAGGTCGCCGGTTCCGGGGAACAGCCCGCGCTCGTGGGTCGACACGTAGAACACGTCGGGGTCGTCCTCGAAGATGTGTTGGGTACCGTTGCCGTGGTGCACGTCCCAATCGAAGACGGCGACACGGTCCACGTCGTCGCGTTCGAGCGCGCCCGCGGCCGCGACGGCGACGTTGTTGAAGAGACAAAATCCCATGGCGTCGTCGGCCTCGGCGTGGTGGCCGGGAGGGCGACCGACCGCGAAGGGCGTCTCGCGTCCGCCGTCGCCGTCGAGGGCAACGTCACCTGCCCACAGCGAGAGGCCGGCGGCGGCGCGGGCCGCCTCCCAACTCGCCTCGACCGCGACGGTGTCGGCGTCCCACGTGCCGCCGCCGTCGGCACAGAACTGTTCGAGTTCGTCGACGTAGTTCGACTCGTGGACGGCGAGAATCTCCTCGGCCGAGGCGAGGCGTCCCTCCTCGTAGGCGACGCCGTGCTCCTTCGAAAGTCCGCGCTTGATGGCCCGGAGCCGGTCTGCGCTCTCGGGGTGACGAGCGCCGGTGTCGTGGCGGAGACACACCTCGCGGTAGCCGAATCTCATCCGTAGTACGGCTGGAGTTCGAAGTACGTGGCCACGTCGGCCTCCTTGACTGTCCGGCGTGCGGCGTGGCGGGTGAGCACCGCGGCCGCCGCCGCGACGGTGTCGGCAAACGACTCCAGTTCGGCTGCGAGGGCGACGCGGGCGTCCTTCGAGACGCGATACCGGTCGTCGATATCGAGTCGGGCGATGCGGTCGACGGGGGCGATGGGGAGTTCGAGTTCGGGGTCCGACGACGCCTCGAACGCGAAGTCCTCGACCATCAGGGTCTTGCGCCCGTCGGCGGTGGCGTGCTCTGCGGCAGTCGTCGCCAGCGCCGCGCCGCGTTCCTGAATACGGGCGGCCAGTTCGGCGGCCGCCTCGGCGCTCACGCGAAGCTCTCCCGCGTTCCGACGAATGATGGTATCTACCGGAGCGAACGGTAGCTCGACGCTCATACTATCCAAGAGTGAGCGAGAGTGTCTTAAAATCCCGCTTTTCGGGGTTACTCCCCGGCCTCGATGCGGTTGGCGTCGCGCTGTTGGGCGCGCTCGATGAACTCGTCCGGGAGTTCGTCGATTTCGCCCGCCTGCACGCCCCACAGGTGCGCGTACAGTCCGTCCTCGGCGATGAGGTCGTCGTGGCTCCCGCGCTCGACGATTCGGCCGTCTTCGAGCACAATGATCTTGTCCGCGTCCTTAATCGTCGAGAGCCGGTGGGCGATGGAGAACGTCGTCCGGTCCGCAGTCAGCCGGTCGACCGACCGCTGGATGAGCATCTCCGTCTCCGTGTCCACGTCGGAGGTCGCCTCGTCGAGGATGAGGATCTCGGGGTCTTTGAGAATCGCGCGGGCGATAGAGATGCGCTGGCGCTGGCCGCCAGAGAGCTTTACGCCCCGTTCGCCGACCTCGGTGTCGTACCCCTCCGGCAGGTTCGTGATGAACTCGTGAGCCTCGGCCGCCTTCGCGGCCTCGACGACGGACTCGCGGTCGGAGTTGAACGTGCCGTAGGAGATGTTCTCCTCGACCGTGCCGTAGAACATGAACGTGTCCTGGCTGACGTAGCCGACCTGCCGGCGGAGACTCGGAATCGTCACGTCGCGCAGGTCCTTCCCGTCGATGGTAATCGACCCCTCGTCAACGTCGTACATCCGGAGTAGGAGCTTGAGAACCGTGGATTTCCCCGCACCGGTCGGGCCGACGAGCGCGAGCGTGTCCCCGCCGTCGACCTCGAAGCTCACGTCCTCGACGATCGTCTCGGTGTCGTCGTAGCCGAAGGACACGTCGTCGTAGACGACCTCGCCGTCGGAGACGACGAGTTCGTCGGCGTCGGGGTCCTCGACGATGCGGGAGGGTTCGTCCATCAGCCCGAAGATGCGCGCGGAGGAGGCGTACGCGCGCTGGTACATGTTGATAATCTGTCCGAACTGGGCCATCGGCCAGATGAACCGCTGTGAGAGGAGGATGAAGGTGACGAACTCACCGGCCTGGAGGTCGCTGGTGAACGGGCCGACGCCGTCACCGATCACCATCAGGCCGCCGATGAAGAAGGTGAGCACGAAGCCGACGCCCGCGAGCATCCGCAGCCCGGGGAAGAACTTGATCCGCGTGCTAATCGCGTCCCAGTTGGCGTCGAAATACCCCTGTGACACGTCCTCGACTCGGTCGGACTCGAACGTCTCCGTGTTGGAGGTCTTGATTACCTGAATGCCGCCGAGGTTGTTCTCCAGCCGGGAGTTCACCTTCCCGACCGACGAGCGCACGTCGGCGTACTTCGGCTGGATGGTCTTAATGAAGTAGTAGGTGAACACGCCGATGAGCGGGACGATGACGAGCGTGATCATCGCGAGCTGCCAGTTGACCGCGAGCAGGATGATCGCGATACCGACGACCATGACCCCGAGCCGGAACGCGGAGTTCATCCCGTCGTTCAAGAATCGCTCCAGGCGATTCACGTCGTTTGAGAGGATGGACATCATCTCGCCGGTCTGCTTGTCGGCGAAGAAGTCCATGTTGAGCCGCTGCATCTTGTCGTAGGTGTCCGTCCGAATCTGGTGTTGGATGTGCTGTGAGAAGGCGTTCCACCCCCAGTTGCGCGAGTAGTGGAAGGCCGCACCGCCGAAGAACGCAAAGGCGATGATGCCGACGGTGAAGTAGAGTTGTCCCTGTTCCGTCGCCGGTATCCACGCATCGGGGACGAGAAACAGCGAGTACTCTCGGTCGCCCGCACCCTGCGCCTCGAAGATGGCGTCAACGGCCACGCCCAGCAGAATCGGCGGCAGGAGATCGAGCGCCCGGGCGACGATACTGGAGAAGACACCGACCACGAACGCGACCTTCTTCTCTGCACCGTACTGCAAGAAGAGCCGCCGCATCGGATTCTCGGCCTTCTCCCGTTGTTCCTCGAACGGGTCGTCTTCGTCTTCGACAGCAGAAACTCCCATTGTACGTTCGTGGCTACTCGCGCGCAAAAGCGTTCGCCAAAGTCAGATTCGGTAAGCAAACTGATAGAGAGGCGTTACCACTCACCGATGTCGACTCGGTCGCCTTCCGCCACGTCGTGGCGCGTCGTCCACTCGTAGTTCACTTCGAGGACGTACTGGCCGTAACCGGGGTACTCGTACTGCTCGCCGTCCTCGCCGTCGGGCGGTTCGGGCGCGTGATGAATCGTCGTGATTCGCCCGTCGCTGTCGATGTAGATGATGTCGATACCGAAGTCCATCCCGCGCATGACGTAGGTTCGGTCAGCGGGAGCGTTGTACGGGAACAACATCCCCCTGTCTTCGGGGAGTGACGCTGTTTTCGATAGCCCGGTGATTTTTTGGTCGCGCGTCTCCGCGACCGCCACTCTGACCGACCCGAGCGTGGCGTTCGTCTCGCCGTCGCGGACGGTGACCGGCGTGCGCGCGTACCCGTCCGCGTACGGGGTGCTCGTCGCCGTCGAGTCGTCCGCCGGCGTGGCTGTCGGGCCGGCGACGGGCTGGTAGCCACCGGTCGTCAGAAGCGGGGTGAACAGCCCGGCGGCATAGCCGACGACCGCCAGCGCGAGGAGGAGCCCGAGCGCGGGGAGAATCTGTCGGCGATTCATATCCGGAGGTGGGAACGAAGGAGGCTAAGCGTTCCGCCGCCGGTGAACGCAAGGCCTATTCGCGCGGGTCGATTTCCGTCAGATAGCGGGTTCGTGGTCTAGTGGTATGACGCCTCCCTTACAAGGAGGAGATCGGTGGTTCAATTCCGCCCGGACCCACTGAGTTCTCGCGGTGACTGCGACGAACGGAGTGAGGAGCCAGCACCGCGTGTGCGAAGCGCCGGACGGAATTGAAGCAGGGAAGACGCGCGCAGCGCAGCGAGCACGTCTTCCCGTGGTTCACATTCCGCCCGGACCCCGTTGTCTTCGACAACGCCACTCTCGTTACTTGGCTCAGGACACAGCACCACACTGTTTGCTCTGATTTCAACAGCGACAGCACCACTCTCGTTGCTTGGTCTAGGGAACAGCACCGCAACCGCACCGCGCGCTCGCGTATCGCTTCGCTCCCGCCCGCTGGTCCGCGGTCTTCGACCGCTCTCCCAACCCTTCCCCAGACTGCACACGCGCGCTGGGGCGCGCGGCGCGGTAGGCCACCGCCTCGGTTGCTCGGTCGACCGGCTTGCCCACAGCGATTCTATCGCGGATGGAAACGCTTTTTCACGCCCGTCGTGTCGTTCGAGTTGAGCCGCCTTAGCTCAGACTGGGAGAGCACTCGACTGAAGATCGAGCTGTCCCCCGTTCAAATCGGGGAGGCGGCATATTCTGAACCTGCGAGCGTAGCGAGCAGTGAAGAAGCAACGCCGAGCCGATTTGAGCCTGGAAGTCGCAGCGCGAACGAAGTGAGCGACCGTCTTCCTTCGTTCAAATCGGGGAGGCGGCATTCCTTTTCGGCGCCGATTGGATTCGCAATACGGCGTAGGGATTCGACCCTATATCACCGTGTTTCCCCGCGAGATTTGAACCGGCCACAGCACGCACCCCTGTACCGTCGGGCGCTTCACTGCGTTGTGCGTGCCGTGGCCGTTTCAGTCCTTCCCCTATTCCGAGAAGAATTACGGAGTATAGCACCCCCAGCGTGCCAATTTCGAGTCTTGAGGCAAAGCATTCACCACGACAACTATAAGAGACGCGTGACGCCTGCGTGCAAGCGCTCGTTAACTAATCGAGGGGATTGGGGCGCTACTTGTAGAAGGCTCTCTAACAGCTTGAGCGAGTTCGAGAACAAGGCCGTGCGCTCTCTATCCTAACATACTGTTCTCTCGCGGTCGTCTCGCGGCTGTGGGCGGCGGCGAGTCGGTATGACGACCTTGGCTGGAATCGACGTTAAGCGGTTGATTCGCACCCATTATCAGTCGAACTGTTGAATTTCACGATGTTGCTCAAGAAACATCGGATGGGGATGTGCCTCTTCGTTTTCCGGAAGTCGTAACCACCGCCCCTCAAGTTGCTTGAGTTCGTGGTAGCCGTTCTTGTCGGTGGCCTCGGCTACGATAATTTCGTGGTCGTCGGTGAACGACAGCCACCCGGAATCGAACGCCCAATGATGAAACTTACACAGGGCAATGCCGTTCCGAATGTCGTCGCTTCCGCCCTCTGAATGAGGGAAGATGTGAGCCGCCTCTACCTCGGGATTCCCGTCAGGCGACTCGCGTTGACTCCCACAGACGGCACAGGTGTTGTCGTAGGCGTCCCGGACTAATTCTCGAAACGCGCTGTCACGTGCTTTTCGACGTGTCTCAACGAACTCTGTATCGTCTTCGGTTAGTTCTGGTTCCGACTCAACCGCTTGTGTCAACTCGGATTTCTCTTCCTCAATCTCTTCCGGTGACGGCTCTCCGCTATCCGATTTGAGGATTAGGGATTCAAGCGACCCATGCTCTTCGCGGATGTTGGATACACGGTCGTCCGCAACACGGGTGAATCCTTGAACGACTTGCCGACTTTCGTAGCCTACCATATCCCATACTATCTTAATCGGGGAAACGCTATGCGTGAAATTTTCAACCGTGAAGAGGTATCGGCTCTCGGGATTGTTCCATAACAGTTCCCCAACATCGGAGTTCTCGAATGTACGACCAACAGTACCACCAGCGAAGAACTCGCCAGCGTGGTAGAAGAGAAGACAATCATCAGGACTCATTTGGTCGATTGCCGATTGTTTCTTGTCGCCGTCGGTTTCGGTCGTCCCCCAAATCCGGAGCCGGTCTAATCCTTCTACTTGTGGGGGTACGTTCTCATACTGATGTAAGTCGTGCGGCTCTTCGACCGAGTTCTCAAACCTCTCTCGCCAATCGTCGTTCACCGGAATGAGATACAGCCCGAGAGTGTGGGTGTCTACAGCCCCTGTGTCATCTGTTTCGACAGGGAGAGACAAGCCTGTAGAATTTTTCAATTGAATCTCTCTGATTTGGTAAGTCCCCTCGTCATCAAGAAATTCCACCTCACCATGGTCGCGCAATCGCTGTAGCAACTGTCTGATTTTGGCTCTCACATGGTCGTTCTCGGGGAACTGTTTTGCCAGCCGGGATTCAGAAAAATCGTATATATCATGTAGAGTAACGGTATCTTCGGCGCGTTCTTCACGATACCGTTCAAGTTCTAACCTCATGGCGGTGAGCCAATCTATCTCTGGTGGACTACCCATATTCGGTATTGTTACAGGTGTGCGTCATTACCTTTCGGCTACATACCGGTCGGAGTACAATGAGTGAACCGGCATCAGCCGCTCGTAGAACTGTCCGAGCGCGGCGTCCGAGATGTCGTGAAGCGGACTGCCGAGCGTGCGGCGGAAGCAACTGGGGACGACGACTATCGGTACGTCTCCAGCCACGACCTCCGCCGGCGGTTTGCGCAGCGCCTCCTTGTAGAGAAGCAGGTGAATCCCCGCGTCGTGATGCAGGTTGGTGGTTAGGACTCGTTCCAGGCCATCGAACCGTATCTGAATGCACCGACACCTGACGTTGTGAACGATGCCTTCGAGGAGGCCGGTCTCGCATGAGCGAAGACGACGTCGATCCCGAGAACCCCCGCCCGGAAGGACACTACCCACGGTTTCGAGATAATAAGTGGCACTACGTTCCCGACGAGCTGGCTCAGACAATCTCGCTTGGGCCGGCCGGTGACGGTGAGCAGGGCCAAGACTGGGTGCTGACGTTCACTCCTGAACGGCGCAACAAGGACGACCGCGAAAAGGTGCTAGTCCGGCTGACGCCCCGAGCGTTGCACGAGCTGTACATCGAGACAAAGAGCCTCTCAACTGACCAGCGGATGCAGAGAGACACGATGACACCAGCCGACGGCGACGAGGAGAGGCCCACCTTGCGGCGGCGACTGCTCCAAGCGGGCGAGAGAGCAGAGTAGTCGCACTCACCGTCGAACGGCGCTGGATTACGACTCTCCGAGCGTCGCGGCGAGAATCCCGGCCGTCTGTCCGACGGCGACGAGGACAGTTCCACCGGTGGAGACTGCTTCCCACGTGAGTCCGGCGAGTGCGGCGATGTCGGCGGCCGCGAGGAAGGCGACCGTACCGGCGGCCGCGAGGAAGCCACCGAGAGTGTGTACACGCGCGTATGCCGCGTCGAACCGGCCGGTGAAGACCAGCCCCATCGCGGGCAGGAGCATCCACCCGGCGACGGCGAGGCGGGCGACTTGTGGCTGTGTCGCCGTGACGGCGTACAGTCCCACGGCGGTCAGGAAGAAGCCACCGACGACCACCGCGAGCCACGCCCGGAGCACGCGGGACTGGGCCATCTCGCGAGCCGACAGCAGGGCAAACAGCGCGAGCAGCGTCGCCATCACGCCGAGACCGATGGCGACGGTCCGGGTCGAAATCCACCCGCGGGCGGCCGCGAGGGTGAACAGCCACGCGAGCGGGACGAGACCAGCGGGGGCGGTAGCGCGGAGCCGACGAAACATGCCCGATACTCCGGGAGGGAGGGACAAGAGAATACCTCACACAGTCTGGGACGTGAATCCGCAGCCTTATACGTGGGTAGACAGAGACTGGAGTATGGCACAAGGTAAGGTTGATTTCTTCAACGACACCGGCGGCTACGGCTTTATCGACACCGAGGACGCAGACGAGGACGTGTTCTTCCACATGGAGGACGTCGGCGGTCCGGACCTCGAAGAGGGACAGGAAGTGGAGTTCGACATCGAGCAGGCCGAGAAGGGCCCGCGCGCGACGAACGTCACCCGACTCTAAACTGACGACTTTCTTCGTTTTTTTACGCCGACCAGCCGCGGCTCACGCCAGCAGGTCGGTCCCGCGATAGTAGTGACACAGCTCCAACCCCGTTGCGTCCGTCTCCGGATCCGCCGGGAGCGTCCGCAGCGGCTCGCTTCCGGGTCGAGCGGTGTACGCGAGCGCGAGCGCATCCAGCACCGCCTCGATGTTGACCGGATGACCGGCGACGGCCTCCGCGGCCGACTGCACCGTCGGCGGCGCGTCGTGGTCGAACTCCGCGAGCGCGCGCATCCGCTCCGCGTAGCCGCCCGCGTGGCGACGGTTGTACTCCAGCGGCTCGCCGGCGAACGCGCGAAAACAGAGTTCCGGGTGTGACTCGCCGAACACCGCACGCGTCTCGGGGACCTCCTGCAGCAGTTCATCGACCGCGGCAATCGGTTCGCTGGCGGCGAAGGCCGCCTCCGAGAGCGACTGCCCGGTCTTGCGCTCCATCACCCGGGTCGCGGCCGGATACCGTCGCTTGCGCGTCGCCTCCCGAACGGGCGGCGTCCGGACCTCACCGGCCTGTGGACCGACGACGCGTCTGGTGAGTTCATCCGGCTCACGCGTCGGGTCACCCTCCTCGATGAGCCCGATCGGTACGTCGACGAGGATGCGCTCTGCCGTCTCTTCGAGATCACCCCACAGTTGCCCGATTTCGGCGTACACCGTCGTGGACTCGTAGCCGTCGGCGAAGACGACCGCCACCCAGCCCTCGCGCGTCCAGCGTCCCCCGACGAACCGTGTCATACCCTCTACTCACGGCCCGCCGGACAAAAAATCGAGTCGGACGTGTGTCTGACTAGCCGAGCCGCGCCATCTCGTCGACCGAGAGGCCGATGTCGCCGGCCGCGACGTTGGCTTCGAGGTGGTCGACGCTCGACGTGCCCGGAATCGGGAGCATCACGTCAGAGCGGTGGAGCGTCCACGCCAGCGCCACCTGATACCGAGAGGCGCCGTGTGCGTCGGCGATATCGTCGATTCCGTCGACCTCGTCGAGGTCGCCCGCCGCGAGCGGGAACCACGGGATGAAGCCGATATCGTACTCCTCGCAGGCGTCGAGGACGCGCTCGTCCTCGTCGGGCCGGTGGGCGACGTTGTACTGGTTTTGCACCGTGGCGATGTCGACGATGTCGCGGGCCGTCTCTAACTGCTCGACGGTCACGTTCGAGAGACCGACGTGGTCGATGAAGCCGTCGTCTTTCAGCTCCGCGAACGTCTCGACGGACGCCTCGAAGTCGGTGTCCGGGTCGGGCCGGTGGAACTGATACAGGTCGATGGTGTCGACGCCGAGTCGATCGCGGGAGACGAGCACCTGATTCCGAATATAGTCTGGGTCGCCGTGGGGAATCCAGTCGCCGCCCGACTCCCGCAGGAGTCCAGCCTTCGTCGCGACGACGGCATCCTCGGGTGCGCCCGCCTCTCGGAGGATGCGCTCGCTCGTCCCCGGCCCGTAGGAGTCTGCCGTGTCGATGAAGTCAACGCCGAGTTCGAGCGCGCGCTCGACGACCGCGCGGGCGTTCGCCTCGTCGTCCGGCCGGCCGATGATATCCTCACCGCAGAGCCGCATCGCACCGAAGCCGAGTCTGTTCACCGTCAGGTCGCCGCCGATATCGAAGGTGTCCACGCGTGAAACTCACTCGCGAGCGGCAAAGGTGAATCGCCCGGCGAACCTAACACACTAGCTGAGTCACGTAGATGTGGCCGTTCGCCCGCACCAGTCCGATACCCTGGCGGCTGGCGTCAGCGTCGAGCAGCGTCTCGCGGTGGGCGGGCGAATCGAGCCACTCTTCGACCGTTCGCTCGGCGTAGGTTCCCTCTGTGACGAGCAGTCCTCCTTGCTCGGTGTAGTAGATGTTCTCCGCCGCGTAACACTCGATTCCGAACCGCTGGAGCCGGTCTGCCGGCGTCGAGCCGTTGGGCGCGACGTGGTCCACGTAGTCCTGTCTGGCCATGTCCGCGCTGTGTGCTCGTGCCACCTGCGCGAGCGAGGCGTCTCCGGCCAGCGGCTCCAGTCCGCGCTCGCTTCGCACCTCGTTCGTCTCGGCGACGATGCGCGATTCGGCCCGTGACTCGTCGAAGGTGAGCGGGGCGGTCGTCGCAGCCAAGACCGCGGTCCCGGCGAGCGCGACGGCGACGACGGCGAGGACGCCGACCGCCACCCGCCGCGGGTTCGAGCGGTCGGTTCCGCCCGTCGCGCTCGACTCGGTGTCGGCGCGGCCGACGTCGGGGTTCGTGTACCACCGGTCGCTGTCGCTTTCGACGCCGGGACATTCGTGGGCCGATGGGTCGCGGTGCGTCTCACACACCGGCGTGCCACAGTGGACGCAGGCGTCGCTGACGGAGACAGAACTCCCGCAGACCACACACTCGCTCACGGGTCGAACAGCCCGGCCACGTCGTCCTCGCGGGCCTGTCTACGGGTGACGTGCTGGTCGAGTCGGTGAACGATGACGCCCCGTCGCTCCCCGTGGAGGAAATCGAGCACGAGCGTGACGAAGGGACTGCTCGGCTCGCCGGGGAGGTCGGCGAGCGCGAACTCGGCCCCCGCTTCCAGCAGATCAGCGTCGTAGCCGGTCGCCTCCGCGACCAGTGGAGCAGCCACCGCAATTGCCGGGTACTGGAGGTCGCGCACGTCGAGCCGTTGCCCGGCGTAGGTGAGGTCCGGCGGGCGTGTGCCTTCGACTCGGTCGTAGTCGTCGCGACAGGCAGTGAGCCACGCGCGGACGGGCGCGAGGTCGATGTCGCCGTCCTGTCCGTCGAGGTACTCGAGCGCGCTGTCGGCGAGTCCCTGTGCTCCCTCGCGGTTCCCGGTCGTGACGTGGTGGGCGGCGGCGGCAAACTGGATGAGTCCCTGCAGGTAGTCGCGGCGGTCGCCGGTCGCCTCGCGGTAGGGCGGTTCCCACGCGTCGTGGGCTGCGTGGTAGTGGCCGGCGTTGAAGACTGCGACCCCGGCGCGAAGTCGGTCGACGAGCGAAACGTCCATACGGAGTTGTCGGGCCGAAGCCTGAAAACGTCGGTCGTCGCTAGCTCGCGAGCGCGAGTCGCTCCTCGACCGTCTGGCGGCAGTCACGCAGCTGGGCGGCGATATCGGTCGTAGCAGCGAGCACGGGGTAGTCAGTCTCTAGCGGCGCGTACAGGTACTCCTGGAGGTTCGGGTAGGCGTCAGGGAGACCGAGGTCGGCACGGCAGGCACGAACCGCCTGTTGGCGCTCGCCGGCCAAGTCATCACAGTCGGCTTCGAGAGTGAGACACTGGGTGCGGAGCGCGTCGAGCGTTCCGTACTCCTCGCAGCCGTGCGCCTCCTCGGCGACGGCGAGACGCTCATCGGCGATGGCGAGACAGGTCTCACGGTAGTCCGTGAGGGCCGCCGCCTCGGCGTCGAGGGCGTCGACGAACCGCACACGGTCGGCGTGAGCGTCGCGGGCAGCGGCGTGGACGGCCTGTTTCGTCCGGGCGTCGAAGCCCGATTCGAGGGCGGCAGCCACGTCGGGACCGAACTCGATGGCGAGACTCTCCCGGTAGCTGTCGCCGTACTCGCTGTCGTAGTGGGGGACCGACATCACGGTCGACTGGTAGTGGTCGCGGACGGCGCGTGCCCCGGCCGACACGCCCCCGTCGCCGAGGAGCGTACGCGAGCCGGTCGTCGCGGTGGGCGTCTCGGATTCGACGCCGGCCAGCAGGCGGGCAAAGCGGTCGAACGCCTCGCGCTCGTCGGCGACACGTCGGCGCTCGTGCCGGAGGATCTCGCGGGCGTCGTCCACTGCCTCGATGGCGGTCTGTGCCATATGCGCCTCTCGACAGCGACCCCTCAAGAGTCGTGATATGTGGTCACTGTTCGGATAGCGGACGCTACTGTGAGAAACTGACGCACACCAACTCAGGGTCCAGCGGCTCGGCGTGTAGAAGTACGTCCGGTCAGCGATTTGAACGCTGGTCCCTGGCTCCGCAAGCCGTCTCCTGAAGTGGTCTTCCACTTCCAACGACAACCCGTCGTTTCTCCGTATAGCGGGCTTCTCCGTCTCCGTACTGCAATTGTATGTGCTTTCGGCTTATAAATACCCGCCTCGATGGTGTGACCGACAACGACGATTCCGTGAGTTCTCTACCCCTGACCCAAGACCGAATCCACCCCTCGTCGTAAGTTGGGGTTCCTCCTTGGCGAACGAAGATACGCACCTACTGGTCGTCCGAACGTACCACTGTACCGATGGTAGACTACTCGGTATACAGCAAGCCTCGGACGAGACGGTCGATGTGAGTACCGGTGGGGGGCACAACTGTCACAGGTCTTGACTGATTTAGTTGAATAAGAGGTTCGGTGCTGGTAGTGAATAGATGTCTCTCAAAAACTGTCGTGACACTACTGACAACCCCCCGTCGTGGTCGAAGTAGGCATCCCGCCCCTTGTAGGTCAAACAACTGGATTCTTCCACGAACGATACACAAGATAGCCCACCAGTAGTCCCATTCCATAGAGCGCGGGCTGGAGAAGTGGTATAACTGGAGTTAGTATTTTGAGAGGTGGATATATTTGAGGCCCAAACTTACTAACAAACTCAACAGTATATGGGTGAATATGTATGAGTAATGTGCTAATGGCGAGGATTTTAGGAAATTCTCCATTATGTTCTAACTCATAGAAACCAACCATCAATATCGCAGGAATACTAGCACTCAAAGCGAGAGTATTCGTCGTAGGTCCCGCTAACGGGACGATTGAAACACCTAACGCGAAGATATACTCAATAGGAATCTCTGTTTTGTTCGAATATAGTGCTAATCCGGCAGTTCCTAAAACGATGATTATTCTCGGAAGGTGCTTCAGTGGACCAAGTATATAGAATGGATTAAAATGGCCAGCATTCCAGTTAGTTGGCCCGGTCGCTGTCTCCCATCCCTTTCCTTGTCTCAGAACATCAAGATATTCTAAGTGGGTGTCAACACCGAATACCAACAATCCGAATAAGAGAATGGCTGCACCTGATACAACGGCACTAAGGAATCTTTTTCGGTGCCGGAGAAGGTGGGCACCACTCGTTGCATAAAACGGTTTAACAATACCTCCGAGAGTGGTAAAAGCCCCACTTAACCCGTGCCGGTTTGAGCGGAGTGTAGCACCGGATAAACACAAGAGAGCTGCCAATAGACCAGATATTTGGCCAGCTTTCATCCACGTGATAGTCGGACCAAAAGAGGCAACTGCGAAGTAGAGAAGAAGTTTCTTTCTTCGATTAATAGTCACATTAAATGTAGAAATTAACATAGAGACGGACCAAATGAGGAATGTTAGAATAGTCAAATCCCATACAACCCCAGAAATCACAGGTGGTAAGAATGTGAATGGGACAAATATAAGTACGACTATAGGTGGGTAGAGATATGGCATACTTCCAGATATTTGTGCGTCTAATGCTGGTATTTCCTGCGTTGTTTGGTAAAGTGGTGCGTTATGTAGCCAGCGAACTGCAGCATTATAATATGCCCCAAAGTCGTGTAGTTTTAGCTCAACTATTCCGATAGATAATAAACCCAGATTTACTGGAATGTATAGAACAAAGGGGAGAAAAAATAGCCCCCACAATATTCTCTTCTTTGACTTCCGAGAATAAGTTTGCCACTTGGACGTGCTAAAACTTAATATAAAGAAAGAGAAACTTACTATAACCACAATTACCGAAAGGAAAACCGGAATCTCAAATTGCGGGAATAGTGACCCGACAAAAGTGAGTAGACCAAACACGAAAGAATAATATCCCAATCGGGCAGACGAATTCTCCACTGATTTCAACACGACTGGATTCTGTCTCCGAAGACGATATCAATCTTGCGAAGTATTCTATATAGGCTGGTACAACTTTGTGATGGTCCCCCGATTGTCATAGTATAGATTATAGGATTTGGTACGGTAAACCGGCAGGATAACACGTGGGGTGCCACTTCACGAACCCCCTTCCGGCGGACTGGTCGGCTACACAACGGCAGATAATACGTGTCCGCGTGCTCGTGCGAGATGCGCGTGGTGTACCCATCTTCTTGCTCCCACACCCATCGGTAGAACTTATCGACCCTCGCACAACGGATGTCTGCTGTCGCTTCGGCGTACCCCTCCCCGCGCTCTGGGTCTTTCCCGAAGTTTAGTACCCACTTGATGAATTTCTCTCGATGACCGCGATAGTCCGAAATCTGGCGTTCTGCAAGCTCTTCTTCCGTTGGCTCAGTGATGACTGTAATCCCGTGACGGCGCGGGGACGATTCACCCGAACCTGTTTTCTTGGCTTTCGTCATTGTGTGTCTCCGTTCGTCGGAGACAGAGAAAACCGCCGTAGGGCGGAGGAATTGGTACGTCCGGTCAGCGATTTGAACGCTGGTCCCTGGCTCCGCAAGCCAAGAGGATAGTCCACTACCCTAACCGGACTTATCTATCCATTCGCGGTTTCGGCTAAAGGGCTTGCGATTCCCCGACCGGAGGTTGATACGGGAGGCCGCGCCACACCCGGCGTGACCGTCAGCCAACGACAATCCTTAATCGCGACCCTCACATGGAATCTGTAACTATGAGCGACATCGAGGAGGTCTACGAGGACCTCGATGCCGAGGACGTTTCTCTCGAAGAGTTCGAGGAGGCGGTGGAGGCGAAGGTCGAGCAGATGGGCGGGCTCGCCGACGAAGAAACCGCTGCCATGCTGCTCGCACACGAACTTACCGAGGGGGAAGTCGAGGGTATCGCCGACATCGAACCCGGCATGGAGGAGGTGAAGTTCCTCGCGAAGGTGTTGTCCATCGGCGAGGTTCGCACCTTCGAGCGCGACGAGGGCGAGGACGGACAGGTGTGTAACATCGAGGTCGCAGACGAGACGGGTCGGGTCCGCGTCGCGCTGTGGGACGAGGACGCAGCTGCCGCGGCGGAAGAACTGGAAGCCGGCCAAGTGTTGCGCATCAGCGGCCGCCCGAACGAAGGGTACAACGGTCTCGAAGTGAGTGCCGACCGCGTCGAGGGGGACGCCGAAGCAACCGTCGACGTGGACGTGGGCGACGATTCGGCCATCGAGGCGCTCACCATCGGCCAGTCGGACGTGAATCTGCTCGGACGCGTCCTCTCGACTGATACCGTCCGCACCTTCGACCGCGACGACGGCAGCGAGGGCCGCGTGTCGAATCTCACCCTCGGCGACGAGACGGGTCGCGTCCGCGTCACCCTCTGGGACGACCAGGCCACCCGCGCCGAGGAGCTCGAACCCGGCACGACCGTCGAGGTGATCGACGGCTACGTCCGGGAACGGGACGGCTCGCTCGAACTCCACGTCGGGGACCGCGGCGCGGTCGAGGAGACCGACGACGACGTGCAGTACGTCCCCGAGACGACCGACATCGCCGACGTAGAGATGGACGAGACTGTCGACATCGCCGGCGTCGTTCGCTCTGCTGACCCGAAACGCACCTTCGACCGCGACGACGGCAGCGAGGGACAGGTGCGGAACATCCGGGTACAGGATGAGACGGGGGACATCCGGGTCGCGCTCTGGGGCGACAAGGCCGACCTCGATATCGCGCCCGGCGACGAGGTGTCGTGTACCGACGTAGAGATTCAGGACGGCTGGCAGGACGACCTCGAAGCCTCCGCCGGCTGGCAGTCGACCGTCTCCCTGCTCGAGGACGGTGCGACCGCCGCGTCGGGAGCCGTCGAGACGGAAGAACAGGAACCGGACGAGACGGGGCTGGGTGCGTTCGCCGGCGATTCCGACGCCGAATCCGAATCCGGGTCGTCGTCAAGCACAGAGTCGGGCGCAGATGCCGACTCGACCACAGACGACGACTCGGCTGTGACGGCCGGCGACACCGTCGAGTTCACGGGCACGGTCGTCCAGACGGGCGACCCCGTCATGCTCGACAACGGCGAGGAGGCCCGGACGGTCGTGACGAGCGAGGAGGTCCGACTCGGACAGGAGGTGACCGTCCGCGGGAGCGACGAGGACGGCACCATCCACGCCGACGAGCTGTTTTAACGAACCGTCGGCTTCTTGCTCGCAGTGGTCGGGGATGAGGTATGAAGCTGAGCGAGCAGTCGTGGACGGACGCGAGAGACAGCGACGCCGACGTGGCCCTCCTTCCGGTCGGGAGCACCGAACAGCACGGGCCACACGCCCCGCTTGGGGTCGATCACCTCTCGGCGGCAGCCATCGCGGAGGCGGGCGCGGCGGCGTACGACGGTGAAGCGGTCGTCGGACCGACGATTCCGGTCGGCGTCGCGGAGGAACACCGGGCGTTCGACGGGACGATGTGGGTGACCGAAGACAGCTTCCGCGCGTACGTCGGCGACAGCGTCCGGTCGCTGGCCGACACCTTCGACCGCGTGGTCGTCGTCAACGGCCACGGGGGCAACACCGACGCGCTGCGTGAACTCTGCGGGCGCGTCACCCGCGACGAGGACGGCTACGCCGTCCCGTTCACGTGGTTCGATGTGGTCGCTTCGGACGTGCCACTCGGCCACGGTGGCGGGGTCGAGACCTCCCTCATGATGCATCTGTACCCCGAACTGGTGCGCGAGGAGCGATTCGAGGAGGCGGCCGAGGGGATGGGTGAGAACTTCGGCGTCTTCGTCGACGGAACGAACATCGCGTACGACTTCGAGGCGTTCACGGAGTCGGGCAACATCGGCGACCCGAACGACGCGAGCGCGGCGCTGGGTGAGGAACTGCTCGACGAGGCGGCGGCGGCGCTGGCGAACGTGATGGCGGCCGTCGTCGACCGGTAGCTACTCGCTGTCGTCGTCGACGGCGTCGTCGAGTGCGCCACGAAGCCCCGGCAGGGTCGAGGCGAGGTCAGACGCCTCCTCGTGGGCCGTCTCGATGTCGCCGAGCAAGGATTCCAGCTCTTCGATTTCGGCTTCGAGGTCGCCGGCGTCCTCGAAGGCATCGGCGCGCTGGCCGATGACGAACTGCTTTTTGGCCTCGCGCAACTGCTCCGTGGCGTCGCCGATGTCGAGGGCACCCTTCAGTGCGTTCAACACGCCGAGCGTGTTGTCGGCGTCCACGTCCCACACGTCATCGGGGTCGGGGAGCGCGCGCCACGCCTCGGCCAGTGCATCCTCCACCTCGGCGCGCATCTCCGTGGCCGCCTCACCGAACAGTTCCTCGTCGTCGAAGCTGGATTGGCTCATACGCCACAGTTGGCACGCGTTACCTTATAAACGCGCCCGAAAGTGAAAGTGGAATCTACCGCGGCGCGGCGATGTCGGTCGCCTCGCGGGTCGCTTCCAGCAGGTCGACGCCGGTGAGGTCGGCAAGCACCAACAGCGCGTAGTAGCGCATCCCGACGACGACCGGCACCCGGAGTGTAGCCGAGATGACGGCGAGCGAGAGGACACCGAGCAGGACGACCGGGACGACGACCACCAGTCCGAGCGGCCCGAGCAGGCCGAACGCGGCGATGCTTACGACTGCGACCGGGACGACGACCACGAGCCCGACGATACCGGCGACGGTCCCGACCATCGCCAGCGCCGCCCCCGACAGAAACGTCGACAACAGGACGAAGCCGACCGTCTCGAACGGGTGGTCGGTGAGTCCGCCCCAGACGTGTCGCCAGCTGGCGAGCACGCCACGGTCGGTCGCGTACATCGTCGGCACGACGAACATCGTCGTCAGGACGTGCACCGTCCCGGCGACGACGGCCGCGACGAGCAGCGTCGCGAGGATACCGAGCACGCCGAAGAGGGTGAACGCATCCGGCTGAATATCGAGCGAGAAGTCGAACACGGCGGCGACCGGGAGGAGAACGACCGCGGCGGCGAGCAGAAAGACGACGAGTCGGAATCCGAACAGTCGGGCGGCCTGTCCGGCGTACCGGCGTACGTTCGCCCGAATCGACACCTCTCGGGTCGCGAGTCCGTCCACGAGCGCGAACTCGAAACAGCAGGCCAGATAGCCGACGATGAGTCCGACGAGGAGGAGTATCCCGACGACTGCGGCGACGAGCACGAGAACGTCGGCGTTGGGGAACTGTCCGGAAACGTCGGCCGAGCCGGGAATGTTACCGGCGGTCGCGCCCGCGCTCCCGCCGACGGAGCTACCGCCGCCGCCGACGAGCAGTGCGAGCACCGTCAGCCGGAGCCAGCGGCCGGTGTCGAACGGGAGCAGCAGCGATCGCGCCGCCGCGACGGCGTCGTCCAGCCGGTCGAAGATACTGAGTGACATATCGGCGACTCGACGTGAAGCGGCTTAGTCGTTGTCCGACACGTCGACGACCCGCATCCGGGGATAGCCGTCCTCCATCGCCATCGCCGTCTCCACGTCGATACCCTCGTAGTGAATCCGCACCCGTACGTCCATCAGCGAGCCGGTGAGTTCGGTGTAGGCTTCGGCGTGGTCGATTGCCTCCCGCACGCGCGACTCGTGGATGGCGACGGTGACCGACTCACAGAACGGTTGGTTCTCGATTGCCTCCTCCATCGCGCGTTCGAGCGACTCGGTGGAGTCGGGCGCGACGGGGGTGCCCGCGAACTGGTGGTACAGCGTGCCGAACTTGATACCGGCTTCGAAGCAGGCGGTCTCGGCGTCGGTGGCGTCCATACCCGACACACGGGCGCGGGCGTCTTGGTCGTCCCGGAATCAGGGGGCGCGCTCGCGGGCGAACTGCTCGCTGCCCGAGAGCTGTTCCCGGCGGGCGTGGCGCAACACCTCAACGTAGTCGCGAATCTGGCCGTGGGCAGCATCGCGCTCGGCGACCGTCGCCGCCATCTCCCGTACCGTGGCGTCCACGTCCGCGGGATCGACGACGCGGTTCGCGAAGCCGAGCCGTCGGGCCTCTCGCGCGTCGAGGGCCGCGTCTTCGCCGAGCAACATCAGCTCGGTCGCCTTCGGAAGCCCGACGGCGGCGGCGAGATTCACCGTCTCGTGGTACGCGCGCAGGCCGAGCCGGACCTCGGGCCACCAGAGCCGCGTCCCCTCGCCGAGCACGCGGATGTCGGTGTGGGCGACGAGGACGGCACCGGCTCCGGGGGCGGCCCCCGTCGCTCCGACGATGACCGGGACGGGAGCCGACGCCAGCCACCGCCGGACGGCGTCGAGTCGGTCGAGCAACGAGTGGATAGCGTCCTCGTCTTCGCCCGTCATCACGTCCAAGTCGAGCCCGGCACAGAACACGTCCCCTGCGGCCGTCACGACGAGCGCGGCGACCGACTCGTCGTCCTCGACGGCGAGCAGGTGAGTCATGATATCCTCGCCAAGCCCGGGGGAGAAGACGTTTTTCCGGTCGGGGTTGTCGAGTCGAAGCTCCGCGACGCCGTCCTCGACAGTGAGCGTGGCGAGACCGTTCGGACCGTCGGTGGTGGACATACCCGTGGATTCGACGGAGGACCGATAAGGGTATCCTCGGCGGGCGAGCGGTCGAACCGCACGTTTCTTGTCTCGGTCCCCCCACCTTCGGGTATGAACGACCCCGTCCTGTTGACCGGCGCGGGTGGGCGCGTCGGCGGGGCCATCCTCGACGGTCTCGGCGACGAGTACGACTGGACGCTGTTGTACCACAGCCAGCCAGCCGAGGAGCCGGACGCCGACTACTTCGTCGGCGACGTGACCGACGCCGACCTGATGGCCGAAGCCTGTGACGGTGTCGAGTCCGTCGTCCACCTCGCGGGCGACCCCCGACGCGACGCTCCGTGGGAGTCGGTGCTCCAGAACAACATCCACGGGACGAAGGTGCTCTACGACGCGGCCATCGACGCCGGCGTCGAGAAGCTCGTCTACGCCTCTTCGAACCACGCCGTCGGTCACTTCGAGACCGAGCGCAAACCCGACCTCTACCGGACGGACGACGATTTCAAGCTCAACGGCACGGAGCTTCCCCGGCCGGGAAACTTCTACGGCGTCTCGAAGGTCGCCGGCGAGACCCTCGGTCGCTACTACCACGACGAGCACGGCGTGGCCGTCTGTAACATCCGCATCGGCAACCTCACGAAGGCCCACCCGCCCATCGACTACGAGCGCGGGCAGGCGATGTGGCTGTCTCACCGCGACTGCGCCCACCTCCACCAGCGCGCGCTGGAAGCCGAGTACGAGTACGAAATCGTCTACGGGATTTCGGACAACGACCGGAAGTACTACTCGCTGGAGCGCGCGAAGGAGGCGTTGGGCTACGAGCCGAAGGACAATTCGGCGCACTTCAGCGGTGAGGAGCGGGTCGAGGAGCCTGAGAGCTGAACCGGCTGTTCTGGCGAGGCTGGACGTTTTTCGAGTGTTAGCTCGTTTGAGTCCAACAGCACCGACACCACCCTGATTGCTTGGCCCCGGACACAGCACAGCGACAGCACCACGAGCCTCCCCAGCCGATTCACTCGCTTCGCTCGTTCATCCACTGTCAGCACACGCGCTGACACGCCGTCGCTCGGTTCCCTCGCGACGACCTCGTACGAGAGACGGCGCGCCTCGTGCGCGCCGAGCCGCACGCCACCGCACAAGCAACTGTGGCGGTGGCCTACCGCACCGCTCGCCGTGCGAGCGTGTGCGGTCCGGGGGAGGGTTGGGAGAGCGGTCGGAGACCGCGGGCCAGCGAGCGGGAGCAAAAAGCGACACGCGAGCGCCCGGTGCGGGTGCGGTTTCCCCGGGGCCAAGCAACGAGAGTGATTGCAGTGCTGTCGGAAGCCAGCGCAAACGAAGCGGCGCTGTCGGAACCAGAACAAAGCCGTACAGTGGCAAGACAGCCAGAAACGAAGCCGGCCTACCTGTCCTCAAGCAAATCCGACGCGGTGACGAGCGCCTCCATCTCCACGTCGTGCTCGGCGAGGTTCTCGCGGCCACCCTCCTCACGGTCAACAACCACAAGCACGCGATTCACGACCGCGCCGGCATCGCGCAGCGCCTCGACGGCATCGACGGCGGACTGGCCGGTCGTCGCGATGTCTTCGAGGACGACGACCTCCTCGCCCGCCTCGAAGCGACCTTCGATCTGGTTGCCGGTGCCGTACTCCTTGGCCTTCTTCCGGACGATGACGTACGGCGTGTCGGTCTCGACGCTGGTGGCGGCGACGAGCGGGACCGCACCGAGCGCGACACCGGCGAGGCGAGTGCCGTCGAGTCGCTCGCCGAACGCCTCGGCGATGAGTCGCAAACAGTGAGGGTCCGTCTCGAAGAGGTACTTGTCGACGTAGTACTCGGAGGTGCCGCCGTGTGAGAGCTCGAACTCGCCGTACTGGACGGCGTCGGCGTCCCGAAGCGCCGCGATGAGGTCGTCAGTCATACCCGAGTATGCGAGCACCGGGAGAAAAGAACGCCGGCTTCAGACCGCGTCGGTGCCGGTCTTCCCCGTGCGAATCTGGTAGGCCTCATCCACCGGGAGGACGAACACCTTGCCGTCGCCCTTCTCGTCGGTGTGGGCGGCGTCCGAAATCGCCGCCGCGACCTCGTCAGCGGGGATGTCGGCGACGACACACTCCACTTTCACCTTCTGGTGGAGGTCGACCGTGTACTCCTCGCCGCGCCACTGGCCCGTCTTCGCCGGCTGCGAGCCGCGGCCCGACACGTTCGTCACCGTCAAGGACGGTGCGCCGACCTCGGCGAGTCCCTGTTTCACGTCGCTCAGCTTGTCCGGGCGGATGAACCCCATCACGAGCTTGATACCGCCGTCGTTCGGTCGGCCGCCGTCGGGGCGGACCACGCCGTTCGACTCAACCCAGCCACCGTCGGCGACCGTCTCCGGCTTGCCGAGCTCGGGGTAGGTGTCGACACCGTGTTCGGAGATATCGAGGCCTTCGAGTTCGTGCTCGCGGGAGACGCGAATCTCGCCGAGTAGCTTGAACGCGCCGAAGACGCCCGCCGTCGCGAGGACGGTCCAGCCACCGATGACGAGCACGCCGACCACCTGCGCGACGGGGTCGATGCTCACTGACGAGACCGTCATTCCCGGGACGGCGACGAGCAGCGTTCCGAGTACGCCCGCGCTCCCGTGGACCGGGAAGACCGCACACACGTCGTCGATTTTGAGCCGCTTCTCGACGAACGAGAAGACGATCGGTAGCTGTGCGCCGGCCAGTCCGCCGATGAGGAGCGCGGCCGGCCAGACGATGATGTCCGTGTTCGAAGTGATACCGACCAGCCCGGCAAGCATGCCGTTGGCGACGTACAGCGTGTCGACCTTGCCGGTGCGGTACAGCGCGACCAGTCCGGCACCCATCGCGCCGGCGGCCATCCCGAGAGTGGTGGTGAGCGCGACGCGGCCGACACCGGCGAAGGCGCCGAGCGCGGTCCCGTCACCGGCAAGCGGAGTCGCGGCCGTGCCGATGTTGAACCCGTACCAGCCGAAGGCGAGGATGAGCGTGCCGAGCACGGCGAAGCTGACCGAGTGGCCCGGAATCACGTTCACGGAGCCGTCGGCGTTGTAGCGGTCGAGCCGCGGCCCGACGATGTACGCCGCGGTCAGCCCGGCGAGCCCGCCCACCCCGTGGACGATCATCCCGCCGGCGAAGTCGGTGAAGCCGAGCTGGTAGAGGAACCCTTCACCCCACGTGAACCCGAGGACGACGGGGTAGATGATGGCCGCGAGGGTGATGGTGTAGGTGACGTACGCGCGCAGTTTCATGCGGCCGGCGACGGCACCAGAGACGATCGTCGCCGCCGTCATGGCGAACACCGCACCGAAGAGCCAGTTCACCCAGCCGCCGCCGTCGGCGACGGCGTTGGATGCGTCGAACACGGAAAAGAGGGTGAAGGACGGACCGACGGTGAGGCCGGCGACGACCTTCGAGACCGTGACGCCGAGCAGGAAGAAGACGGTGACGCCGACGCTCCAGGTGAGCATGTTCTTCGTCAGCTGGTTCGCGACGTTCTTCGAGCGGACCTGGCCCGCTTCGAGCATCGCGAAGCCGGCGTGCATGAAAAAGATGAGGAAGGTGACCGTGAGCACCCAGACGGCGTTGACGGCGTCGACTACTGCACCGAGGTCGAGTGACGCCTGTGCCACGCGGTCATACCCCTCCCTCGAGCGGTTCGTGATTATTCGTTTTTAACTCGATTCTGCAACGATTGTCTCGTACATCTCGTCCGGTCGTGATGAAAGAGAGCTACATAAGCGTATAGTAGACAGCCGCACGATTTTTGACCACTCGCGGACGGTCGTCCAGAATACGGTAGAACATTACGTGTTTAAGATCGATGAGTAGCCAGAAACCGGTCATCGGAGCTCGTGTTTTTGCACAAGTGTGCACCAAAAATCGGTCGCGCTCGCCGGCTGACACCGGTGCGCGTGTCAAAAGTTGCCGCGACTACAGCAGGCTGGTCGCGTCCCCCTCGACGACCGTCCGCAGCGCCGGGTTCGTCTGTACGTCGCGCACGCAGTCGTCGCCGGCCAGCGTCGCGAGGAACGCGTCCCGGCGGTCGTCGGTCGAGAACCGACAGACGGCGAAGACGTTCAGCCGACCGGTGGTCTCGAAGACCGTGACCGCGTGGTCGGCGAGCATCTCGACGACGCCGTCGAGGGCAGTCGGTGCGACCTGCAGCCGGACGGCGACCGTCCGAGCGTCGAGCGCGTCGAAGTCGATGAGCGGGGCGTATCCGTCGACGTGGCCCGCGCGTTCAGCCCGTCTCGCCCCGTCGATAGCGGCCCGGCCGACCGGGTCGGTCTCGGACCGGGGAGACGGCTCCGACACGGTTAGACGGCCTCTGGCCCCGTCTTCCCCGTGCGAATCTGGTAGGCCTCATCCACCGGGAGGACGAACACCTTGCCGTCGCCCTTCTCGTCGGTCTTCGCCGCCGCACAGATGGCCTCGGCCACCTCGTCTGCGGGGATATCGGCGACGACGCACTCGATTTTGACCTTCTGGTGGAGGTCGACCGAGTACTCCTCGCCGCGCCACTGGCCGGTCTTCGCCGGCTGTGAGCCGCGGCCCGACACGTTCGTCACCGTCAAGGACGGTGCGCCGACCTCGGCGAGTCCCTGTTTCACGTCGCTCAGCTTGTCCGGACGAATGTACGCCATCACGAGTTTGATTTCGTCACTCATTCGTTGTCACCTCCGTCTGTCGCAACACCGCCGTCCGTCTCCACGCGGCCGCCGTCGGCCGAGACTGCGCCACTACTACGGCTGCCGGCACCGCTGTCGCCGACGAACTCGGGGTACGCCGAGATACCGTGTTCGGAGCTGTCGAGTCCTTCCTCCTCTTCGGCGTCGGAGACGCGCAGTCCGAACAGCGCGTCGGCGATGCCGAAGACCACGATGGACGCGAGCACGGTCCAGATGCCGATGACGGCGACACCGATGACCTGCATCGCGAGGTGGGTGCCGACGCCGGCGGACAACACGCCGGGTGCGGCAAAGACCGGGATGAGGATGGTGCCGATGGCACCGGAGCTACCGTGGACGACGAACACGCCACACACGTCGTCGATCTTCAGCGAGTCGACGACCCAGCGGAAGGTCGGCAACACGAGCGCACCGGCGATGAGACCCAGCAGGATTCCGCCCCACCACGTGACGTGGGGGACGGCACCGGTCACGGCGACGAGTCCGGCGAGCAGACCGTTTGCGGTCCACAGCGGGTCCGGCTTCCCCTGCCACGCGGCAGAGACGACCATCGCGGCGACACCGCCTGCACCCATCCCGAGGGTAGTGTTGAGGACGACGCGGCCGAGCGCGGCACCCATGAACTCACCTTCCGCGGTGAGGACGGTCGCCTGCGTGCCGACGTTGAAGCCGTACCAGCCGAAGGCGAGGAACAGCGTCCCGAGCACGGCGAGCAGCATCGAGTGGCCCGGAATCGCCTGACTGTCGCCGTTGCTGTCGAAGCGGCCGGCGCGGGCACCGACCATCTTCGCGCCGACGAGACCGGCAAGCCCACCGCACATATGAACCACCGTCGCCCCGGCGAAGTCGAAGTAGCCGACGCCGAGTGCGTCACCGATGAAGCCGTTCGACGAGAGCAGCCCCGTGCCGCCCCACGCGATGCCGGGCATCGCGGGGTAGATGACCGCCGTCATCGCCACGGCGACGAAGACGTAGGCGGTGAAGTTCATGCGCTCTGCCACGGCCCCGGAGACAATCGTCGCCGCGGTCATGGCGAACACCGCGCCGAAGAACCAGTCAATCCAGCCGGCCGCGCCGGGGTCGGTGATGTAGCCGAACGCCCCTGCGGGGTCGAATGCCAGCCCCGGCGTGGTCAGCTGTCCAATCATCGCCGAGAAGGCCGCCCCGAAGATGAAGAATACGAGCACGCCGACCACCCAGTCGGTCATGTTCTTCATCAGGACGTTGCCCACGTTCTTCGCACGCACCTGACCCGCTTCGAGCAGCGCGAACCCCGGCTGCATGAAGAAGATCAGGAAACACACTACGAGAATCCACACGTAGTTCACGCCCGACGAGATGGCTTCGATGCCGGCCTGAAGCGGAAGCGCTACCGACATCAGCTACCACCTTCCAGTTTTGCTGCCCAAACGTTTACGTCCGAACGCATTTCGACCAGTTTCGTCATGTTATACACACCCGAGTGGCATGGGAGAGAGGTATATAATCTCTTGGTTGGAAGAAACAAGTTTTGAGTCCGATAAGAGGACGTATGCTCAAAATAACGTACAGTATAGTGTGTATAAGGTTGTTTTCTGGCCGGAAAGCTGGAGCTATTCCGCCTCGGTTCTGGACGGTCGTCAACCGCGCTGTGGGCGCTATCGGGGCGATTTACGCCCGGCGCGCGACAATACTTGCCACACTCAGAGCCGTTCGGCGACCGTCTCCCCGAAGTAGGTGACGATGAGGTCCGCGCCGGCACGCTTAATAGAAACCAGAGATTCGTGGGCGACTTCCTCGATGTCAAGCCAGCCCTTCTCGGCGGCGGCGTGCAGCATGGCGTACTCGCCGGAGACGTTGTAGGCGGCGACGGGGCGGTCGAAGTTCTCGCGCACGTCGGCGACGATATCCAGATACGAGAGCGCGGGCTTCACGAGCAGCGCGTCGGCACCCTGTTGTACGTCGAGGCTCACCTCGCGGTGTGCCTCCCGGCAATTGGCGGGGTCCATCTGGTAGTGACGGCGGTCGCCGAAGGCCGGCGCACCGTCGGCCGCATCGCGGAAGGGGCCGTAGAAGGCGGACTCGTACTTCGCGGCGTAGGCCATGATGGGAACCTCGGCGTAGCCGTCGGCGTCCAGCGCCGACCGAATCGTCTCGATTTGCCCGTCCATCATCCCGGAGGGAGCAATCATGTCCGCGCCGGCGTCGGCGTACGACTGCGCGATGGAGGCGTACCGATCGAGGGTAGCGTCGTTTCGCACCGTCAGGTGGGCGTCGTGTTCGGCATCGCCTTCGAGGATGCCACAGTGGCCGTGGTCGGTGTACTCACACAGACAGAGGTCGGCGATGACGTAGGCGTCGGTCTCGGCGTCAAGCCGGCGGAGCGCGCGCTGGACGACCCCGTCGTCGGCGTCGGCGCGCGAGCCGACCTCGTCTTTCGACTCGGGGATGCCAAACAGCATGACCGACTCGATGCCGGTCACCAGTATCTCTTCGACGCGGTCGACGATCTCGTGGACTGGGACGCGCTCGTGGCCGGGCATCGACTCGATTGGCACGCGCTCGTCGGTCGTCGCGTCTACGAAGACGGGGACGACGAAATCCGACGGTGAGAGCCTGGTTTCGGCGACGATATCACGAATGCCGTCCGCGCGGAGTCGGCGCGGCCGGTCGGTCGGATGCATACCAACAGTCGGTGGTCGCGGGTGAAAACCGCGTCGTTCGACACGAAAAGGGATTTACCGTCACCCCCGAAACCGTGGCTGTGGTTCCCCTCCAAGTCGATGTCGTCGAGTATCTCTCCGCGCGTCTGGAGGAGGCGTTGCCGGTACTCAGAGACATCCTCTCCTCGGATTTCGGACTGGCGATCGTGCTCGGGGTCTTCGTCCTCGAAGGGGCGATGCTGCTGTATTTCGTCCCGAGCGAGGGAATCATCCCGGCGGCGGTGTTTCTCACCGACGGCAGCCCGCTCGACGTGTTCGTCCTGCTGACGGTCGCGGTGGTCGGCGCGACGGCCGGCCAGTTCGCCCTCTTTACCGCCTCCAAACGACTCGGGCGTGAACGCCTGCTCGAATCTCGGTGGGTCCGAATCAGCGACGAGCGGCTCGGGCGCTTCGACCAGTGGTTCGAGAACTGGGGACCGATTGTCGTCCCCGTCTCGAACTCCCTGTTGTTCACGCGCGGGATGCTCACGATTCCGGCGGGACTCGCCGAACTCGGAGACAGGAAGTTCCTCCTGTTGTCGGCCATCGGCACGCTCTCGTTCGAGAGCTTGCTCGCGGGCGCGACGCTGTTCCTGTTGAGCGTCTAATCCACGCGAACGCTCTGTATTATCCGAGCCACAGGGGGCGTATGTCTACGGACGATTCAGACAGTGTCGTGGCTGTTCGACGGGACGTCGGTCGCGCTCGGCGTCGGCGTCTCGGATTATCTCGACGCCGGGAGTCTCGTTGCCGTCGTCACGACGGCGGTCTCCCTGCTGGCCTTGGGGCTCACGTATCTAGCCGTCACGTCCTGACCGAATCGAGCACTCGATGCCCGGTAGTCTAGGGCATACGCCGAGCAAAGCGAGGCGTTTCACCGCGCCGGAGGCGCGGCTGCGGTTTTTTGATGTCCTCGTGAGCGAAGCGAACGAGGTCTGCGGAAATCTCTGATTTCCGCGATGCGAGAAACGCACCGCGTTTCTCAGCAGCAGGCGAGACGCTCCGCGTCTCGCGGTGCAGATTTTTGCTGTGAGTGGCTCCCACAGCGCGCCTCCGGCGCGCGAGGAAGCCCGAACAGCAAAAAGGTGCGCGTTAATATGGCTCGTTTTTCAGCCCCAACAGATACGCGATTCCGTTCGTTGTCAGGTGGAGCACGGGCGTCACAACGACGATAGCGAGGACGACCGGGAGCGAGAACACGTCACTCGCCCACGCGGGGGCGAGCAGGAAGGCGAGCAACAGCGAGGTGGCGACGAAGTCCAGTTGGTCGAGTCCCGGGAACGACGCCCCGCGGGCGCGCCCGCTCCGGCGCTTGACGAGCGACGCGAGGATGTCACCGAGCATCGCGCCGAAGGCGAGACCAACAGCGGCGAGCAGCGGAAACGTTGGGAGGTCGAAGCCAACGAGGCCGGCGACGGCGGCGTCGACGGCGTTCAAGCCGAAAGCGACGACGACACCAGCGATGGTGCCGGCGGCGGTGCCGCGCCACGTCTTCCCGTCACCGAGGATGCGCTTGCCGTCGTACGTGCGGCCGCCGTCGATGGGGGGACCGCCCCCGAACAGGACGGCCGCGTTGTTCGGGATGTACGCGGGCAGCATCGTCCAGAGGGCGACGGCGACGGTCTCGGCGAGCATACAGGCGGGTCGGCGGGGAGCGATAAAAGTCGCCGTGGTCCGCCGGTGACCATGGGAGGGATACTGGCTTAACTGGGGGTGTCGTATGTAACGTATGCTTCCGCCCATCGCAGACCGGTTCGTCGCGGGCGAGGATATCTCGACCGCGCTGGACCACACGCGTGCGCTCAACGACGACGGCGTCGGCGCGATACTGAATCTCCTCGGTGAACACTACGACGCCTCCGAGAATGCCACACAGGACACCGAGACGTACATCCGACTCGTCGAGGAGATCGCGGCAGCAGGTCTCGATGCGCGCATCTCTGTAAAGCCGAGTCAGGTCGGACTCGACATCAGCGACGAGACCTTCGCCGACAACCTCGCGCGCATCGTCGACGCCGCCGCCGAGGCCGGCGTCTTCGTCTGGGTCGACATGGAAGACCACACGACCATCGACGCGACGCTCGACGCCGTCATTGACTGTGCCGGAGACCACCCCGACATGGGGCTGTGCGTCCAGGCGAACATGAAGCGGACGCGCGATGATCTCCGACGGCTCGTCGAGACGCCGGTGACCGTCCGGCTCGTGAAGGGGGCCTACGACCCGCCGAAGCGACTCGCCTACACGGACAAAGCCGACGTGAACCGCGCCTACCGCGAGGACCTCGCGTACCTGTTCGAACACGCAGACCACGTCGCCGTCGGGAGCCACGACCCCGAGATGATAGAGCGGGCGAAGGAGCTCCACGACGCGTACGGCACCAGCTTCGAGATTCAGATGCTGATGGGCGTCCGCGAGGACGAACAGCGGGACATCGCGAGTGCGGGACACGAGAGCTACCAGTACGTGCCCTTCGGCGACAAATGGCTGTCGTACTTCTACCGTCGCGTGCGCGAGCGCAAGGAGAACGCGCTGTTTGCGGTGCGGGCGCTCCTCTCTTAATCGCGCAGCATCTCATCGGGAATATCCGGTTCGTTCTCACCGAAGCCAGCGGACAACACGCGGGTGAGCGCATCCTCGACGCTCTCGTCGGTCTCGTCGTACTCGTGGGGTTCGACCTCGATGACGAAGCCGGTGGTGATGTTTGGCGACGTGGGCAAAAAGAGCACGTCGCGACCGTCTTCGGTCGTTTTTCCGGTCTTGAACGCAGTCATCCGGAGCCCGTCCCACACTTCGAGTTTGACGGGAGACTGGAGGTCGCCAGTGCCGGAAAAGGCGGTTTCGGCGGCCATCTTCGAGGCGTTGTAGACGATACGGAGCCCGGGAATCGCGTTGAACACGTCATCGAGCACGCGCTCGATGATGTCACCGACCGTCGTTCGCATCAGGTAGCCGACCGCGAGCACGAACAGGAGAAAGAAGGCCAGCGCCAGGGGGACGTACGCCTCGGCGGGGATGGTCTCGTAGTTGTCGAGGATGCCGGTTCGCGTGATGATATCGAACAGGAAGTCGTACAAGTACGTGATGACGAACACGGTCGCGAGCACCGGCACGAGGACCACGAGACCGCTGGCGAAGTCTCGTTTCCACGACGAGGGGAGCATCTATCTCCACGTTAGGTGCGCGTGTAATCAGCGTGTCGGAGGCGACGAGAAACTACTAACAGCCGCCCGGCCGAACCTGCGTGTATGTACGACGAGTCACGCGACATCTACGACCGGGCGCTATCGGTGTTGCCCGGCGGCGTCAACTCCGCGGTCCGCGCCGCCCCACAGCCGTACCCCGTCTTCGCCCAGAAGGGCGACGGCGGCCACGTCATCGACGCCGACGGCAACCGATACATCGACTGGATTCAGGGACTCGGTCCACTGCTGTACGGCCACGACCTCCCCGACCCGGTGACTGCCGCCGTCCAGCGTCGCGTCTCCGAGGGGCCGGTGTTCGGGATGCCGACCGAGCTCGAAGTCGAGCACGCGGAGTTCGTCACCCGTCACGTCCCGTCCGTCGAGATGCTCCGCTTCGTCAACAGCGGCACCGAAGCGACCGTCTCGGCCGTCCGGCTCGCGCGCGCGGTCACGGAGCGCAACAAAATCGTCATTATGCAGGGCGGCTACCACGGCGCACAAGAGTCCACGCTCGTCGAAGGCGGTCCGGAGCACCCGAAACCCTCTACGCACGGCATTCCCCAGTCGTTCGCACAGGAGACGATTCCCGTCCCGTTCAACGACACCGAGACTGCAAAGCAGGTGTTCGAGGAACACGGCGACGAGATCGCCGGCGTCCTCGTCGAGCCGATTCAGGCCAACTCCGGCATCGCCTATCCCGAAAACGGGTATCACGAGACCCTCGCGCAGCTGTGTGAGGACGCGGGCGCACTCCTCATCTGGGACGAGGTCATCACCGGCTTCCGCATTGGGGGACTCGGCTGTGCCCAGTCGGAGTTCGGTATCGACCCCGACATCACGACGTTCGGGAAGATTATCGGCGGCGGCTTCCCGGTCGGCGCAATCGGCGGAAAGACGGAGTACATCGAGCAGTTCACCCCGTCGGGCGAGGTGTTCCAGGCTGGAACCTTCTCCGGGCATCCGGCGGCGATGGCCGCCGGCCTGGAGGGACTGAAGTACGCCGCCGAGAACGACGTGTACGAGCACATCGACGACCTCGGTCGCCGGCTACGAGAGGGGTTGACCGAAATTCTGACAGAGCGCGCCCCCGAGTACACCGTCGTCGGGACCGGCTCAATCTTCAAAGTCGCCTTTACCCGTGCCGACGCCCCGCCACAGAGCGACTGCTGTGTGAACGGCTGTCGACAGGACCCCGAGTGTGCCCGGTTCAGCGCGTGTCCGAAACGCGGCACCGACGCACAGCAGATGGAGACGGACCGCTACGCCCGCCTGTTCCGCCCGGCGATGCGCGACGAGGGCGTCCTCGTCTCACAGAACCAGTTCGAGGCGAACTTCGTCTCCTACGCCCACACCGAGGAGGACGTCGAGCGGACGCTCGACGCATACCGCGACTGTCTCTGAGGGAAGCACCGACCGGCGGAGGGTCGACCCGAGACCACAACTCAGACGTGGCTCGTGAGCGGACGTTCCCGTCAAAGAAAGCGAAGTTGGGAGACGGCCAGTTCAGGCGACTGCCGCCTCACGAGTCCCGCTCGCATTCGTCCGGAGGACTACTCCGTGTTAATTCTTGGGGCCACCGGAGTGGAGGTCTCGGCGACGTGTCGGCTCAGGCGCTGGCGTTCGCGCCGTACGTCTCCTCCAGATATGCGACGATGTCGTCGCTCTCCGGCATCCCCTCGACATCGTGTTCGGGGTCGACGAGTACGGGCACGCCGGTCTGGCCGCTAACCCCCTTCACCTCGGTGCGCTCGTCGTGCGAGCGCGGAACCATGTGTGACTCGTACTCCAAGTCGAGTGCGTCCAGTTTGTCGATTACCTTCGCACAGTACGGACAGCCTTCTAGTTCGTACAGTTCAAGTGTCATACAGTCGAGTAGGTGCTACAACGTAAAAAGCACTCCCGTGGCGGCGACCCCGACCGCCGATACGTCACTGCACCACACCTGTCAGCGTGGGAGTGTCGCGGATTTTGGTATCGCGACATGAGATTTATCCTCCGAGAGCCGAAGGGGGTTTGAGCGTCGGCCACCCACTCGGGGTATGGACATACGGCTCGCCACTCGCGGCTCCGAGTTGGCGGTACGACAGGCGGGGACGGTGAAAGACCGGCTCTCGAACCGACGGCGGTCGGTCGAGTTGGTCGAGGTGGAGACCAAAGGAGACCAGATTCAGGACGAACTGCTCCACCGACTCGGCAAGACGGGCGCGTTCGTGCGCACACTCGACGAACAGGTGCTCGCAGGCGAACTCGACGCGGCCGTCCACTCGATGAAGGACATGCCGACGGAGTTCCCGGAGAACCTCGTCGTCGGGGCCGTCCTCGAACGGGGACCGGCGGGCGACGTGCTCGTCACGCCCGACGGGGCGAGCTTCGATGAACTGCCCGACGGGGCGACGATTGGAACCGGAAGCCTGCGACGAACCGCACAGCTGAACGCACAGCGGGACGACGTGAACGTGGAGCCGATTCGCGGCAACGTCGACACGCGCATCGAGAAGCTGCTTGCACCCTCGCTCCAGCGTGAACACGAGCGCCGGGTCGAGAAAGTCGAGAACGGCGAGCTGGGTCAGGGCGCGGTCGACGAGTGGTTCGAAGACCGCTCGCCGATCGAACAGCGGGCGCTCGAACGCGACGTGGACACCGAGTACGACGCGCTGGTGATGGCGGAGGCGGGACTCGAACGCTCCGGGCTGCTCCACCACGTCGCCTTCGGGCGGTTCGACCCCGAGAGGTTCGTCCCCGCGGCTGGACAGGGCGCGATTGCCGTGACCGCCCCCGACGGCGAGATGGCCGAACTGCTCACCGGTATCGACCACCCCCGGACGCGGGTAGAGACGACCGTCGAGCGGACGATTCTGGCCGAGCTAAACGGCGGCTGTATCGCGCCAATCGGCGTCTACGCCGTCGTTCGCGGTCAGTACGTCCACACGGTGGCGCGGGTGCTCTCGGTCGACGGCGAGGAGTCGATACAGACGAGCCGTGACATCCCCATCGCGACCCACGGCCGCGGGGCCGTTCGGCTGGCGGAGGAACTCATCGACCGCGGCGCAGACGAACTGGTGGAGACGGCCCGCGAGAACCATGAGTAAGGTGTATCTCGTCGGGAGCGGTCCCGGCGACCCGGAACTGCTCACTCGGAAGGCGTACCGGCTGATTCAGGAGGCAGACGTAGTATTGCACGACAAGCTTCCGGGCCCGTCACTCGAACTCGTCGACGAGGAGCGCGCCGAAGACGTCGGGAAGCGCGCCGGCGGGGAACGCACCTCCCAGCAGTACACGAACGAGCGGCTGGTCGAACTCGCGAAGGAGGGGAAAACCGTCGTCCGGCTGAAGGGCGGTGACCCCTTCGTCTTCGGCAGAGGCGGAGAGGAGATGGAGTACCTCGCCGACCACGGCGTCGAGTTCGAGGTCGTGCCGGGCGTGACTGCGGGCGTTGCCGGTCCCGGCGTCGCCGGAATCCCGGTCACGCACCGCGACCACACCTCCAGTGTCTCCTTCGTCACGGGCCACGAGGACCCGACGAAGGAGGAGTCGGCGGTCGACTGGCCGGCGCTGGCGGCGACCGGCGGCACCATCGTCGTCTACATGGGCGTCGGCAAACTCCCCGACTACACTGCGGTGTTGCGGGAGGCGGGGATGGACTCCGAGACGCCCGTCGCGCTCGTCGAGGAGGGTACCTGGCCCGACCAGCGGGTCGTGGTAGGGACGCTCGACACCATCGTCGGCGTGCGCGACGAGGCGGGAATCGAACCCCCCGCGGTGACCGTCATCGGTCCCGTGGCGGCGACACGCGAGAAAGTCCGGGCGTTTCTCGACAGCCCGTACGAGCGATAAATCACATACTACGATATGAAACCAAAGGTTGCGGTGTTCCGGCCGGCAGGAGAGCGAATCGAGACGGCGAGTGCGCTGTTGGGAGAGCTTGGCGTCGAGCCGGTCGCGGACCCGATGTTGACGACGGAGCCGACGGGTGCGGTCGCGCGCACGGACGCCGACTACACGATCGTCACCTCCACGACGGGCGTCGGCATCCTCTCTGACCACGACTGGCAGGCCGAGACGACGCTGTGTGCAATCGGCTCGACCACCGCCGACGCCTTGCGCGAAGCCGGCTACGCGGTCGATGTCGTCCCGGAGGAGTTCTCCTCGGCCGGGTTGGTCGAGCAGTTGGCCGACGAGGTGGACGGCAAGCGGGTCGAAATCGCGCGCTCCGACCACGGCAGCGAGGTGTTGCCCGACGGGCTGACCGACGCCGGAGGGTACGTCCACGAAACGACGCTGTACCGGCTGACCCGACCCGAGGAGAGCGGTCGTTCCGCGCGGTTGGCCGCCGACGGCGACCTCGCTGGCGTCGCCTTCACCTCGCCGCTCACGGTGGAGTTCTTCCTCGATGCGGCCGCCGAAACCGCGAGCCACGAGACCGTCCGTGCGGCCCTCGGTGAGGCGGTCGTCGGCTGTATCGGCGAGCCGACCCGCGAGGCCGCCCGCGAGGCCGGCTTCGACGTGGACGTGGTGCCGGCGACGGCGAGTTTCGAGGCGCTCGCACGCGACGTGGTGGACGCAGTCGAGGAGTAGCCTGCCGCCGTCGCTTGATTTTAACCCCGCCGTCGTGAATCAGCCGTAGTGACAACTCGGAGTTGGCGAACCGTCGCCGTCGTCGCCGGCTGGCAGGCGGCCGTCTCGCTGTGTTACTACGCACTCTTTTCCGCGACCACCTACTTCCGCGGCGAGTTCGGGCTTTCGCGCACCCTCATCGGCGTGTTGACCGCGGTGGCGACGCTCGGCTACACGCTGAATCTCTTCCCCAGCGGCGCGGCCGTCGACGGGTTCGGCGAGCGCCGCGTCATGCTGGTCGCGGTCGGCGTGCTGGCGGTCTCGGTCGCGCTCATCGGACTCGCGCCCACGCCGCTCGTGTTGTTCGCCGCCGCCTTCCTCTTGGGCGTCTCGTATGCGCCTGGAATGCCCGCCTCGAACCGGGCGATTCTATCGAGTGCGCCGTCCGGGAAGGAAAGTTCGGCGATGGGTCTCAAGCAGGTCGGCGTGACCGCCGGGTCGGGTGCAGCGTCACTGCTCGTCGCCGGGGTAGCCGCCGTCGCGACGTGGCGATGGGGCTTCGGTGTGATTGCCGTGCTCGCCGGAGGGTACGCGCTCGTCTTCGCCGTCGGCTATGAGGGAACCAGCGGGAGCGGCGAGTGGACGCTCCCCGACGTGCAGTCGTTCGGACAGAATCGCGCGTACGTGCTCGTCGTCCTCGCCGGCCTGTTCGTCGGCGCGACCATCTTCACGACCGTCGGCTACACCCTCCTGTACGCCGACGAGCTGCTCGGTCTCTCGCCGGTCGCGGCCGGCATCGTCCTCGCGGCGGTGCAGGCGGCCGGCAGTGCGGGACGGCTCGGTGCCGGTTCGCTGGCCGACCGACTGGGCGGCGGAGCACGGGCTGCAGCGACGGTCACCGGCGGACAGGCGGTCGTCGCGACGGGCGCGTTCACGCTTCTCGGAGTCGGTGCAGTGCCACAGTCGGTCGCGCTGGCGGCGCTGTTGGTGCTTGGCGTCTCCATCCTCGGCTCGACGGGCGTCTACTATTCCTGTCTCACCGCGCTCGTTCCCCGAAACGAAGTCGGTGCAGCGAGCGCCGGTGGCCAGACAGCCATCAACGTCGGCGGTCTGCTCTTCCCGCCGGCGTTCGGCTATCTCGCCGACACCGCCGGCTACGCCGCGGGATGGCTGTTGCTCGCTGGCTGTGCCGGGCTGTTAGTAATCGTGTTGGCGGCGGTCAGACGCTCAGTTGGTCGTGGGGTGTGACTGTCCCTGAGTGACGCCCTCGTCGCCGGTGTCCTGTTCTTCGGGCGTCTCGACGCCCTCGGCGGCCTCCGCGGTCTCGGTCACCTTCTCCGTGTCGACGTGCCAGCGGTCGACCGACTGCTCGTAGTCGGCCAGCTTGTTCGAGACGCGGATCTTCAGGTCGTCATCGTTGATGTTGATTTCGAGCGCGTAGTCGGCTGTGTCGTGTCGCATGACGTTCGCACTCACGAGGTCGTTGTCGAAGTAGTAGGGCGCAATCTGAGTCATGACGTTCTTGTACACCGCCCCCTCCACCTTGCGCAGCGCCTTCCGACCGGCCGAATCGGCCGCCCGCGCGAGGTGACCGACCGACTCGCGCCACCGGTCGAGCGCGTCGTCCGGCTCGTCGAGCCGCTCGTAGGAGTCAGCGAGCTTGTCGCCGGCGGCTTTCACGTCCTCATCAGGTTCGACCCCCTCGCGCTCGCCGGCCCCCTCCCCGACGCTCGCCTGTTTTGCCGTCTTCTCGTTGACGTCCTCGTCGAGCCGTTCGTGCTGTTTCGGTCGCCACTCGTTCCACTCGTTGAGTGCGTCGTTCTCGTCGTCGAGTAACTCCCGCAGGGCACGCGTCACGCGCTCGCCGTGTTCGACGATATCGCCCCACGAGCCGCGCTGCTTGAAGCCGGCGACACTCTCCTCCATTATCAGTGTTACAGGGTCCGGAAAAATAACCTTTCGCGCTACCGACCGTAGGTGACGCGGGTCGCCCACGCGTCGAGTCGGTTCTTGACGCCTTCGAGCCACGCCGCCGGCGACACCCGCCGGGCCGCCTGCTCGTCCACCTCGATACCACCCTCGTACGGGTCGGTCGGGTCATCGAGCAGGTCACTCGTCGTGCTCATCGCGCACCGACCACACGATTCCACCTTCTTACCACCCATACCGATGGGATTCGCCTCCAGTTAGTTAGGTCTTGTCGTGGGTGTTTTGACCATGCACGACACAGCGAGCGTATGGGATACCACCACGTCGCCGTCGACGATATCGACCCCGAACCCGACCGGCCGTCCACACAGCGCTCAGTGAGCGGGGCCACCGGACTCGAACGGCTGGCGGCACACGTGTACGAGGTCGAACCCGGCGAGGAAATTCCCCTCGCGTACCACTACCACGACGAGCAGGAGGAGGTGTTCTACGTCGTCGAGGGACGGCTCCACGTCGAAACGTCCGAGGGTGAGTTCGCCGTCCCCGCCGGCGACGCGTTCGTCTGTGAGCCGGAAAGCCCGCAGTTCGCCTTCGTCCCCGAGGACGGTGAGGCGACGACCGCCTTCGTCGTCGGTGCTCCCGCCGTCGACGACGTTCACCCGCACGACCCCGACGAGTCATGAGCGAGGGGCCAGAGCGTCCGACGTTCGACGACGAGTATCTCGACGACGTTGCCAATCGGCTCGTCTACAACTACGACCTCGAGCGCGGTGAGCGGGCGGGCGGTCAGCGGTTCGAGCTGTACGGCCGGCTCCGCATCCAGAGCCGCAAGCAGTTCCTCCACGAGTCGATTAACTACGCCAACCAGAACGTCAACGAACACCTGTTTGCGACCCGGCGCGAGTCAGTGTCGATGGACGACATCGAGTCGGCAATCGAGTTGGGCCACGAGCTCGCGGAGACGGGCGACTGGATTACGGTCGACGAGACACACCGGAGCACAGACTTCACCTTCGTGTTCGTCGTACCAGAGGTGTCCGAGTCGGTCCGGGAGTTCGTCCACCAGTACCGCGACCGGACGCTGTTGCGGTACGGCTACAACGGTCACTACGAGGTGAATCTGGTCGTCGTCGCCCCCGAGGTCGAGTCGTACGTCGCGAGCGAGGAGGCAGACGTGTGGCGGGCGTTCGCACCGTGGGCGGACTCGGACCCAGACCCGGAGCCGCGGCTCATCGAGCGGATTCGCGGGCTGTTAAAACGAGAGTAACGGCGCGAGTCGTCAGTCGTCGGCAGGCGCGCCGGTGTAGCTGTCGCGGACTCGGCTAATGTTCTTGTACCCCATGTAGGCGAGCGAAGCCGCCAGTCCAGCGAGCACCAACGAGAGGACGCTCTGGAGCCCGTACGAGATGACGTCGAAGATCGTCGTCGCGTTCTCCCCGGTTGCTCCGAGGTTCTGGATCGCGTCCAGCGTCGCCAGTGGGTTCCGGTACAGTCCGAGGGTGAGCAGCGCCGTCATCGTGACGCCGATCATCAGCACCATCGGGAGACCGGTCGAGAGGAGCTGTTTGGAGTCGTCCCAGTTGGCGAGCCACAGCGTCGCGGCCAGAAGCGCCAGCGCGGCGAGCGTCTGGTTCGCCGCGCCAAACAGCGGCCACAGGCTCTCCCACGCGCCCGAGCCGACGAGCAGGTACGCGGGAAGACAAAGCAGCACGCCGGAGGTGACGTACCGGTTCACCGCCAGTTCCTGCGTTCGCGTCTCTGGCACTTCGACGATCTCTTCCATCATGTAACGGCCCAGTCGGACGGCAGTGTCAGTCGAGGTCAGCAGGAAGCTGACGAAGACCAGTCCGATGAACGCCGAGCCGGCCGCGACCGGCAGACCGAACATCGACAGCATTGCCGCACCACCGGCCGGGAAGTTGGCGAGCGCGCCGGCCGCGCCGGACGGGAAGTTAGTGAAGCCGATGACGGCGAAGGCACCGACCGCGGTCGTCGCGAGCAGACCCTCGCCCAACATCGCACCGTAGCCGATGTCGCGAGCGTCCGACTCATTGTCCAGCTGTTTCGCGGTCGTCCCCGAGGAGACGAGCGCGTGGAACCCGGAGATGGTTCCGCAGGCGATGGTGACGAACAGGAACGGGAAAATCGGCCCGAGCGAGCTCGTCAGACCACGGAACGCGGGGTAGCTGGTTTCGAGTGAGGTAATCGTCTGTGTGTTACCGAGCACCGAAACGTCGACCGACGTGAAACCGAGGATGGGTGCGAGAATCGCACCGAGCAGCATCCCCCCGACACCGGTGTAGAGGAGACTCGACGTGAGGAAGTCACGCGGCTGGAGCAGCACCCACACCGGGAGCACGCTCGCGACGAAGCCGTAGAGGACGATGACCGGCACCCACGCTGCGACGTTGACACCACTGCCCGCGAGCGGGAGCCAGTCCCACGCCGAGGCCTGTCCGAGCAGGACGATGGTGTCCGCGGCGGTCGACTCCGTGCCGACGAGCGCAATCGGGTACTGCAGTCCCACCCACACTCCACCGAACACCATCGCGACGAACGCGACGGCTCCGGGCAGGAACGGAAGATTCAGCTGGTACAAGTAGACGCCGAACACGATGGCGAGCGCGAGGTAAATGAAGCTCGCGGTCGCCGCCGACGGGAACGCGTTGAACACGACAGCGACCACGAACGCGAACACCGCGATGACGAGGATGATGGTCAGGAACGCGAACCACAGGAGCATATCCTTCCCGCGGTCGCCGACGTACTCCCCGATGATGGAGCCAATCGACTTGCCGTCGTGGCGCACACTCGATGACAGCGACATGAAGTCGTGTGCGGCCCCGAGCAGTGGGTTCCCGATGGCAATCCAGAGAATAGCGGGCAGCCAGCCGAAGGCTGCACCCGCCGTAATCGGACCGACGATAGGTGCACCACCGGCGATACTGGAGTAGTGGTGACCCAACAGAACTGGTTTCTTCGAGGGGACGTACTCCTGTCCGTCCTCGTATTTGTGCGCTGGCGTCTCCTGTTCGTCGTCGAGTTCGACGAACTGGGCGAGATATCTGGAGTAGCCGAGATATCCCACCGAGAACGTTATCAGACTGGCAACGACCAGTACGGCAATTTGTACCATGGGCTACCGTATATCATGGAAATGTACTACATAAACCTTCGGCTTTGAGATACAATACCAGACACATCGAAAATCGCACGACGGTAGCCGCTTGTAGGGGGAGATACATATTCCAGACGAACAGAAAGCCTATACGCTCTGCTTGAACTCGAGTTCGCTCGCGACCTCCTCGAGAAACGACCCCTTCACCTCGGAGACGCGGGTCTCGATTTCGGCGATGATCGGCGGTTCGAACCCACGGAGTTCGGCGAGTCGCTCCTGTTCGGTCTCGATGCGCTGTCTGAGGAACCGCGCGCCCCGGCCGGTCTCGTCATCGTCGGGCGCGGGCGTGAGTCGGTTCACGATGATGCCCTCGACGGGGAGGTCGCGCTCGCGGAGACTCTCGATGGCCCGCTCGCTTTCACGCACTGAGAGGGCGTCGGGGTTCGCGACGAGGACGAAGGAGGCGTCTTCACGCAGGGTCTCGCGGGCGAACTCGAACCGCTCTTTCCGGTCGCGCAGGCGGGCGAGAATCGGGTCACCCAGACTGGTGCGGCGCGGCTCTCGACCCCCGATTGCGGCCTTCTCGTAGAGGTCGATACTCGCCTCCCGCTTCTCGACGAGGCGGTCGATCCAACTGCCGAGATACTCCGGCAGCGAGAGGAGCCGGAGGGTGCCGCCGGTCGGCGAAGTGTCGAAGACGACGCGGTCGTGGTCAACGTCGCGCATGAGTTCGATGAAGCGGTCGAACAGCGCCGACTCGTGTGCGCCGGGGGTCTGGTGGGCGAGTTCGATCTGGCGGTCGATCTCGTTGACGATGCCGGCGCTGACCTGGTCGCCGAGGGCGCGTTTCGTCTCCATCAGGTGGTCGGTCACCTCCTGTTCGGGGTCGATTTCGATGGCGTCGAGCGAGTCGTAGCCGTCGACGGGGGTCGGCTCGTCGCCAAAGGACTGGTCGAACACGTCGGCCGTCGAGTGAGCCGGGTCGGTGGAGACGATGAGCACGTCTTCGCCCGCGCGAGCGCGCTTGTGTGCGAAGGCGGCCGACATCGATGTCTTACCGACGCCGCCTTTCCCGCCGAAGAATGTGAACCGTGCCATCAGAAGTGGTACTGTTGGCCCTTGCGTTCGAGCACCGACTCGCGGTCCCACATCCGGCGTTCCCACTGGGCGAACTCCTCGGCGAGATACGGGAGCAGCTCGGCCGTGTAGTAGGAGACGGGACTCGGGATGCCGAAGGCGTCGGGAAAACACGCGAGCAGGAAGGCGTCCTCCTGGTCTTCGGCCTCCTGCTCGATGAGTTCGTACGCCGGATGTGACACCATCCCGTGGTAGAGTCCGCGGGCCCACTCTTCGAGCCACTCGCGGAACTGCCTGATGCGCGTCTCGATATCCATGTCACAACGACTCGCGTACGGCGACTTAACGCTGACCCGCGCCGCCGCTAAGTAGCCCCGTGTCGAACGCCACCCATGGACGGGATACCGGTGACGATACTCAGCGGTGCGTTGGGCGCAGGCAAGACGACAACGCTGAATCACCTGCTCGAAAACGCCGGCGGGAGAAAAATCGCCGTCCTCGTCAACGACATGGGCGAGGTGAACGTCGACGCGCAGTTGGTCGAGAATCGAGAAGACGGGGTGGCGGAGCTATCGAACGGCTGTATCTGCTGTGATTTGCGCGACGACCTTGAGGTCGAGGTGAGCCGGCTGGCGCGCGAACGCGAGTTCGAGGCGCTCGTCGTTGAGTCGTCAGGCATCTCCGAGCCGGCACCCGTCGCCCGGCTGTTCACCACCGGCGCGGCGTCGGCTCCGTACGACCTCGACACGCTCGCGACAGTGGTCAACGCCGAGACGTTCCGCGAGACCCTCGACTCCGAGGAGACGGCGTCAGTCGAGGACGTGCGCCGTACCCGGACCGGACAGGCCGACCGGAGGACCGAGCGCCGGCCACTCTCGGATTTGCTCGTCGGACAGGTGGAATGTGCGAACGTCATCCTCCTCAACAAGTGCGACCTCGTGGACGAACAGACTCTCGGTGAGACGGAGACGCTACTCGAATCGCTGAACCCCAAAGCACACATCGTCCGAACGACGGAGGGGGCCGTCGACCCCGGCGAGATACTCGACACCGGGCAGTTCGACCTCGAGACGACGAGCGAGACGGCGGCGTGGCAGCGGGCGGCCGACCACGCCGACCACGACCACTCACCCCAGTCGGAGTACGGCATCGACTCCTTCGTGATTCGGGCCGAGCGACCCGTCGACGGAGACGCGTTCGAGGAGTTCGTCGGCTCGCTCCCGGAGTCGGTCGTCCGGTCGAAAGGACAGGTGTGGATCGCCGGCAACGACGAGGCCCGCCACCAGTTCAGTCAGGCCGGGCCGTCGGCGCGACTCGCCCCCGGCGAGCAGTGGGTGGCCGCGATGTCGGAGACGAGACAGGAGATGCAACGCCGGATGCACCCGGACCTCGCGTGGGGCGAGCACGGCGACCGCCGGACCGAACTCGTCGTTATCGGGCGCGAGATGGACGAAACACGGATACGGGAGTCGTTCGAGAGGTGTCTCGTCGACGCCGGCGGCGAGTACGAAAATCGGTTCCCGGTGGACGCGGCGTACGACTTCTAACAGGCACACCCCGTCGTCGTGGCGCTCCGCTCGAACTCCATGGCGTCGCCACACGACGGACACTCGGGCGTCTCCTCGCCCTCCTGGTCCAGGTCGCGGATGCGCTCGCTGCAGTCGTAACACCAGTAGGAGCCGTCGGAGACTTCCTCGCTCGACTCTCCACGGTTAGGCGATTGGGTGGACGCCTTGAGGACCTCCTTGGCCGTGCTCGACAGTCCCATACCGTGTGTGAGACACACAGCCACATACTCTGGTGCGGCTCAGAGGTCGCGCGTGAGACTCGCGATAGCGCGCTGTAACTCGCCCTTGCGCTTCCACGCGGCGACCCTGTCAACGATACCGGGGCCGCCGGTAGCGACGGTCGACTCGAGCGTGAGCGTCGTTCCCTCGTCGTCCGACTCATAAGAGAGCGTGGTCGAAAGCTGGGCGAGCGGGCCGCGCACCTGCTCGTAGCTGAGCCGGCACTCGCCCGACTCGAAGACGAAGGTGAGTTCGAGTCCGGCGCGGCCGGCCGTGACGACCGTCTGGCCGTCGCGTTCGGTCGTCTCGCGGACGGCGAAGCTCCCCTCGGCGTCGATGAGTCGGGCTGGCGTGAGCAGCCGTTCGACCTCCTCGGGGGTAGCGGGGACGAACCGGCTGACGGAAACCTCGCACATAGCCGGCGTACGCTGGGGGAGTTCATGAGTGTGGCGTCGGGCGAGGGAGCTAAGTGAATCGGTCCAGAGTGACAACCAATGGCCAGCGATGGGGACATCCGCGTGTTGCTCGTGCTTGACGTACTCCTGTCTGCCGTGTTCAGCTACGTCGTCCTGTGGGGGTTGGAGTTCGCAGACATCGCACAGCTGACGACCCGGAACTTCGTCGCCGCGACCGCCGTCATCACCGTGGTGACGTATCTGGTCGTGCTGCGACAGTAGAACGGAGAAATTTATCCGCACGCGCGTTGGTCCTTCGTGTATGCCAATCGAGGACCGCGACGACGCCTACGTCGTCGGCCACGCGCTCGCGAAACACACGCTCTCGCGGCTCCGCTCCGTCGAGACCGAACAGGTCGGATTCCGCAAGGGACTCGTGAAGCTGGGTCGCATCTGCGGCTACGAGATCATCGACGGTGCGATGGAAACGGAGTTCGTCTCCATCACCACGCCGCTTGCCGAGACGACCGGGGAGCGCGTGAAGGGACTCGACGACGTGGTCATCATCAACGTGCTACGCGCCGCGACCCCGTTCGTCGAGGGGCTGTTGAAGGCGTTCCCGCGCGCGAAGCAGGGCGTCATCTCGGCGGGACGCGACGAGGAGGCAGGCATGGACGAGGACGGCGAATTCCCCATCACTGTCGACTACGTGAAGCTGCCGGACATCTCGGAAGACGACACGGTCATCATCGCCGACCCGATGCTCGCGACCGGCTCCACGATGGTGACGGTGTTGGACCACGTGCTCGAAGACGCGAATCCCGAGCGCACGCTCGTGCTCTCTGCGGTCGCCGCCCCGCCGGGGCTCGTCCGCGTCAACGAGGCGTTCCCGGAGACAGACCTGCTGACCGTCTCCATCGACGAGCGGCTCGACGAGGACGGCTTCATCGTTCCCGGGCTGGGCGACGCGGGCGACCGCGCCTTCCGCACGACCTGACGGCAAAACGGCTTTGCCGGCGACACACCTACGCGTGGTGTGAGCGAGACAGACCAGCCGGAGGCCCCGGACCGCCCGGGCGTCGCGCGGTTCATCACCGCCCTCCACGTCCGTCGGAACGCAGCCATCGGCTTCGCTATCAGCATCCTCGTCGCCGCCATCTTCACCCACGGCACCATCGTCGGAGCCGACGGCCCGCGCCCCGACGCGGCGTATCTCGCCCTCGGCTTCGTGCTCGCGGTCGGACTCGGTCTCTTGCTTGCGGCCATCTTCACGCTCGGCTCGGCGATTCGACTCGCGCGCGCGGAGTAGCTATTCGGTCAGTTCGACCATCCGTGCTGCGCCGGTCCGGGTCCCCTTCGCGATGAGCACGTCCCCGGCGTCGAGTTTCGTCTCCGGGCCGGGAGAGACGACCCAGCCGGTCTGTTTGCCGGTCGGTGCACGCGACTCGTCGCCGCGACGGACGGCGATGACGCGCATCCCGGTCTCGGTCTTGACGGCTACGTCACCGAGGGTTCGGCCCGCGAGGGGACTTCCCTCGCCGACCGCGTAGCGGGCGATGATTTCGTCGGATTCGAGCACGGCCTCGCGGATGACGAGGTGGCTGTCCAACCCCCGGAGCACGCCCTCGCTGATTTCGAGTGCGGCGTCGGAGATGACCTCCGTCGCTGCCGCGAGCTGCACCAGTCCGCGCAGGGAGACGGGGTCGTCCACCTCGGCGGCGGCCCGGAGCGTCCACGCCTCGAACCGCGACTGGAGGGCGTCCACCTCGGCTTCCAGGTTGAGCACCTCCTCGGCGAGTCCGTCGTCGTCGAATAACACGGCGCCGTACGCCAAATCGACGGCGAGTTCAGACACGTCTTTCATCAGGACGACCGAGTCCATCGCGCGTTCGAGGTCGGCAGACGACTCGGTCGGCTGTTCGGGCGGTTCGTACTGCTCGCCGGAGAGCTTCTCGTAGACGCCCGTGACGCCGAGTTCAGGCCCGCGGAGCAGAGCGACGTCGCCACCTTGGAGGACGGTCTCGGCGTCGGGGTCGGTGAGCCAGTCACCCGCTCGCCGGACGGCGATGACGCGGACCCCCGTCTCGGTCTCCAGATTCGACGCGCCGAGCGACTGGCCGGCGAGCAGGGAATCCGGGCTGATTTCCGCGCGCACGAGCGTCTCCACCGACTCGGGGAGGGCGGCCCGCATCGCCTCGGGCAGCCCCACGTCTTCGAGGACGACCTTCGCGATGTCGCCGGCGGCGTCGGACACCTTCTCGGCCGCGCCGACGATACCGAGGACGGGCGCGAGCGCCTCCACGTCGTCCGGACTGCGCGCGGCCATCAACAGGCTCATCCGGGCGCGGAGCTGGAGCACGTCCATCCGGGATTCGAGTTCGAGCACCTCCTCGGCGACGGCGTCCGACCGCAGGAGGACGGCTGAGTACGAGAGGTCGATGAGCAGTTCGGCGGTGTCTTTCATCTCGGCCAGTAGCTCCTTCACGCTGACCGGTTCGTACTCGACTTCCCGTGGCATACCTCGCCTTCGCCGGGAGGTGATAAAAGCGTCCGTGCCAGATTATCATGGATGTGCCTGAACGACAATCCTTTTTGTAGCGCCCTTGGAATCCGAGGTATGTCAGACGAACTCAGGAAAGGGCTCGAAGGTGTGCTCGTCGCAGAGTCGGAACTCAGCTTCATCGACGGGGACGCTGGAAAGCTGGTCTACTGCGGCTACGCCATCGAAGATCTCGCGACCGAAGCGAGCTTCGAGGAGGTGCTGTATCTGCTCTGGAACGGTGAGCTACCGACCAAGTCCGAACTCACAGCCTTCGCGGACTCCATCGCCGAGGAGCGCGGCGTTGAGGACGCTGTACTCGAAACCGCAAAAGCACTCGCAGCGGCCGACGAGGAGCCGATGGCCGCGCTCCGGACGCTCGTCTCGTATCTCTCCGCGGAGGACGACGAGGCCGACGTGCCGGCCGCAGACCAGGCCGCCTCGCGCCGGAAGGGTCGCCGGCTGACCGCGAAGATTCCGACCGTGTTGGCGGCGTTCGACCGCTACCGACGCGGTGAGGAGCCGGTCGACCCCGACCCCGAACTGGGGTACGCCGCGAACTTCCTCTACATGCTCACCGGCGAGGAGCCGGACGAGGTGGCAGAGGAGACGTTCGACCAGGCGCTCACGCTCCACGCCGACCACGGGCTGAACGCCTCCACGTTCACGTCAATGGTCATCGGCTCCACGATGGCCGACATGTACTCGGCCGTGACCGGCGGCGTCGGCGCGCTTTCGGGTCCGCTCCACGGCGGCGCGAACCAGGACGTGATGGAGATGCTCCTCGACATCGACGAGGACGGTGCCGACCCGGTCGAGTACGTCGAACGGAAAGGCGAGCAAGAAGACTGGCGCGTCCCCGGCATGGGCCACCGCGTTTACGGCGTGAAGGACCCGCGTGCGGTCATCTTAGAGAAGAAGTCCGAGGAGCTGAACGCGACAGCCGAGGGGACCAACTGGTATGAACTGGCCGACGCCATCGAACAGCACTTCGAGGAGCAGGGGCTCGTCTCGAAGGGCATCGCGCCGAACGTCGACTTCTACTCGGGGACCGTCTACTACCAGCTCGGAATCCCGGTCGACATGTTCACGCCGATCTTCGCGATGGCACGAACCGGCGGCTGGGTCGGCCACACGCTGGAGTATCAGGCAGAAAACCGTCTCATCCGGCCACGCGCTCGCTACACCGGCGAGAAAAATCGCGGGTTCGTCCCGCTCGAAGAGCGCTAGGCGCTTTCGGCACGTTCGGACATCATTTTCGCGGCACGCGGTGCCCACGCGGTTCGCTCGAAGCCCCACCAGACGACGAGTGCCATCCACAGATACGACAGCCCCATCCCGACGTAGACGCCGACGGGACCGTAGCCGAGCGTGAGCGCGAGCAGCCACGAGAGGCCGACGAACAGGCCAAACCGAGCAGTCGTCCGGGCGAGAAGCGGGATGCGCGTCTCGCTGGCTCCCTGTAGTCCACCCGACAGCGCCGAGAAGGCCGCAAGTGCCACGCCGGCGAGCCCGTAGACGCGGGCGAAGGCGACGCCGTACTCGACGACGGCGGGGTCACTCGTGAAGACGCCGACCGCGACCGGGGCCGCGAGCGCCAAGGCGAGTCCCAACAGGCCGACGAGGACGACGCTGAGACCGGCGACCGCCCGGCCGTCGAAGTGGGCGCGGTCGGCGTTACTCTCTCCGAGCGCCTGTCCGACGAGGACCGACGCTGCGACGTTGAAACTCCGCGAAATCGGCGCGGTCACCTGCTGGTAGAGTCGGCGTGCAATCTGGAAGCCGGCGGTGACCGAGTCGCCCGCCGGAAACGAGAGGAGCAAGGCGTTGAACGGGAACTGCGCGGCTTCCGAGATGAGTCCCTCGAGTGTTCGGGGAACGGACACCTGCAACAGCTGTTTCGTGATGGTGAGACTCCGCGGGCGGACGAACGCTGGCGCGGTGCGGTCGGACGCGAGCGCGCCGAGAAACAGGGTCGCGGCGGTGACGTTGGCGGTCGCGGTCGCGTAGCCAACGCCGGCCACTCGGAGTTCGGGGGCACCGAGCAGGCCGAGCCCGAGCACGACGGAGCCGGCGATGTTAGTGAGGTTCGCGAAGACGTTGACGTACATCGGCGTACGGGTGTCACCGGTTCCCTGGAGCGAGCGCGCGGCGACCAGCGTGACGAGCCGCGCGGGGGCGGTGACGAGGACGATTCCCAGGTACGTCGCGCCGAGGCGAACCGCCTCGGCGCTCGGGTCGAACAGCCGGATGGCGGGCTCTGCAAACAGGAGCGCGCCAACGGCAAACGGCAGACCGACGAGGAAGCCGATGAGCAGCGCCTGCGTGATGGCCTCGTCGCGGCTGGCAGTCTCGCCAGCGCCGGTGTCCTGTGAGGAGAGAGCGATTGCGCCGCCGCCGAGTCCGAGACCAATGCGGAGCGGAAACCGCGCGTAGAGGTCACCGAGCGTGACGGCGACGACGGCTGCCGGCGAGAACAGCGCCGTGACGAGCACGTCGGTCGTCCGCATCGCCGTCCGGACGACGGTCTCGGCCGCGATGGGCGCAGACAGCGAGAGCGTCCGCTTCCAGACGCTCCGCAGTCGAGACCACTCCATACCGAGTCGACGGTACCGCCGGCGTTGAGTCTATCGACCGCGGAAGTGGGCGAACAGACGGTCCACCGGTCGGTAGCAGGTGGACCGTACAACCGCCGTGGCCCGCCACCGCAACGTTCAGACGATGGGGCCGGTGGTGCGCGATCGGTTAAAAAGAGACGTTCGTCTCCATCCCGTCGGTGGCGTCGTCGAGTCCGTCCTCGACCGCCTCCTGTGTCATCGCCTCCGAGAGGTCGGCGTCGGGAATCGCGTCGGTGAACGCGGAGTAAAACCGCTTGGAGACGCGTCGAGACTCGGCTTCGGCGTCAAGGACGCGCCGGTACCGACGCACCGTCGAGTCGGAGACGCCGAGTTCGGCGGCCGCCTCGGCGGTCGAAGCGTCGGCGAGGGCGCGCAGGGAATCGAGGTCGAAGGGCGCGTCGCGGTCGCGGTCGCGAATCAGGTGTAAATCGAGCCGCGCACGCGCGACCGTGTCGCGTGCCACCCCGAGGTCGTCGGCGATGTCGCTGTCCGTGCGGCCATCGAAGTAGCCGCGGACGATCGCCTCGAGCGCGTCGGTGTCGAGGTCGGTCGCGAACTCGTACTTCTCCCGCATCTGTCCGATGACCGCGGCGATGCGGTCGGCGTTGTCACCGCCGGTGAGCGAGCCCCTGTCTGCCTCCTGTGACTCCGTGACGGTCCCCTCGTCGGAGACCTCCATGAAGATGTCACGGAGCGCTTCGGTTTGCTCGTCCATTCGCCAGATGTACGTGCAGCAGCGACTTATCATTGCGGGCCGGGTTCGTAAACCACTACACAAAAGTAAGTTTACGAGAATCGTGTGGCAATGAGCACGGAGACACAGCAGGTAGAACTCATCGGCGATGAGGTCGTCGGGAATCTGGTCCGGGCGGCGCTGTTGGCCGCGCTGACGGGCGCGTTCGCGTACGTCACCTTCCCGAATCCGGCCTCGCCGACCAGCGTCACACTACAGGTACTGGGCGTCTTCATGTCGGGACTGCTGTTGGGACCGGTGTGGGGCGGCGTCTCGATGACGCTGTATCTCGCGGCCGGTGCGGTCGGCGTCCCGGTGTTTGAGGGAGCCGCGGCCGGCTTCGGCCCCCTCGTCGGCACGACGGCGGGCTTCCTCTGGTCGTACCCGCTCGCGGCAATCGCAATCGGCGCAATCGCGTACGGTGGAATCGAGACCGACGCCGACCTCGACGCGCCGCTGTGGCAGTTAATCGCCGCGCTGGTCGCGGGGACGGTTATCATCTACGCGCTCGGCGCTGCCGGCCTGGTCGTGCTCGGGAACCTGAGCGTCGAGGCCGCGGTCGTCGGTGGCACCCTGACCTTCCTGCCCGCGGAGGCGGTGAAGGCCACCGTCGCGGTCGGTATCGTCCGCGCGGACGAGCTGTCGGCGACGTGATCCGCGTCGAGGGGCTGGTCCACCGATACGGCGAGACGCCGGCCGTTGACGGCGTCGACCTGACGCTCCCGGACGGTGAGTACGTCGTGCTGGCGGGACCCAACGGCTCCGGAAAGACGACGCTCGTCAGGCATCTGAACGCGCTGCTCTCGCCCGACGAGGGACGCGTCCTCGTCAACGGAACCGAAGCGACCGAGGACCCAGTGGCCGCCCGCACCGCCGTCGGGATGACATTTCAGGACCCGCGAGACGGCTTCGTCGCGGCCACCGTCGGTGCCGACGTGGCCTTCGGCCCGGAGAATCTCGGGCTCGCACACGGGGAAATCGACCGCCGGGTGGGCCAGGCGCTCGACGCAGTGAACATGCGGGGCCGAGAGGATGAGCGCGTGGACGCGCTGTCGGGCGGTGAGCAGATGCGCGTCGCCATCGCCGGCGCGCTCGCGATGGAGCCGGACCACCTGATACTGGATGAGCCGTTCGCCGGACTCGACTGGCCCGCCCGTCGCGAGGCGTTCGACCGCCTGCGCGCGCTCGCACGCGAGGACGCGGGCGTTCTCGTCGTCACCCACGACCTGCGCGACCACGTCGACGCGGCCGACCGCGTACTCGTGCTCGCGGACGGGTCGATCGCTGTCGACGCCCCGCCGGAACAGGCCCGCAACCGCCTCGCCGAGTTCGACGTACGCCCGCCGTGAGCGTCCGGTATGAACCGGGCGCGACACTCGTCCACCGGCTCGACCCGCGGGCGAAGCTGGCGGCACAGGTGGGCATCGCCGTCGCCGCGCTCGCCCACACCACCCCGCGCGGGCTGGTCGCGCTCACGCTGCTGGCGGGCGTGATTCTCGCGCTCGCGCGCACTTCGCCGACGGCCGCGCTCGCCGAGTTCGCGCTCGTCCTCCCGTTTCTCGTCGGCGGACCGCTCATCGAAGGCGTGACGATTTCGCCGGTCGGCTTCTCGATAGAGCAGGCGATTCCACCAGCACTCGCCGCCTACCGGACCGTCCTGCTCTTGCTCGTCGCAGCAGTGTACGTTCGGACGACGCCCATCCGAGAGTCGCGGGCCGCCATCCAGCGGACGGTTCCCGGAAAGCCGGGGCAGCTGCTCGGCGTGGGCGTCGGCTTCGTCTTCCGGTTTCTACCGCTCTTGCGCCGTGACATCGCCCGACTCCGGGACGGGTCGGCCGCCCGGTTGGGGACCGAACGGTCGATTCGCGAGCGGATGCGACTGGTCGCGGTCGGCGGGTTGAACCGCGCCTTCCAGCGGGCCGAGAGGTTCGAACTCGCCGTGCAGGCGCGGTGTTTGGCGTGGAATCCGACGCTGCCACGGCTCCGGTTCGCGCGCCGAGACGCACCCGTGCTCGCGCTCGCGGCGGGATTGCTTGCGGTGACTGTCATCTGACCGAAACGGACGGAGACGACGGCGTCTGCGGCTGTGAGAAGATTTAAGCGACCAGTCGCCTGTGTCACGACCATGTTAGAGAGTCCGCTGCTCCAGTCGGGTGAACAGGTCACCCGAGAGACGTTCTGGGGCATCTCACACGTCGGTGAAGCCGTCTTCTACTATCTGGCGGCGGTGACAATCATCGTCTTCCTCTACGGTGTGTACCAGCGCTTTGCTCGGTACACCCGTGGCTCGGAAGATTGGTTCGACCGTCTCGACGACTTGCCGGGCCGAATCACGTCGGCCGCTAAGACCGTCGCGTCCAACGAAAAGCAGTTCAACCGCGACCTCGTGGGCGGGGTGATGCACGCGTTCATCTTCTGGGGATTTATGACGCTGCTCATCGGGACCACCATCATCGCCATCGACATCGACATTTTCCGGAACCTCACCGCGATCATCACGGGGGAGCGTCAGTCCTTCTTCGTCGGTGACTTCTATCTCTCATACTCGCTCGTGATGGACGCGATGGGGCTGCTGTTCGTCGCCGGCGTCTCCATCGCACTGTGGCGGCGTTACGTCTCCCGGACGGACCGGCTCCACGGGAAACACACCTCCCGCGAGGACGACTTCCTCGTCTGGTCGCTGTTCTTCCTCGGCGTCGGCGGCTACGTGCAGGAGGGGCTTCGACTGCTCGGAACGGCCTCCGTCGAGGCCGGTTCGCTCGCGATCACCTCCTACGAAGAGGTCTCTTTCGTCGGCCACTTCGTCGCCGACGTGATGTTCGTCGGCGGGATGACGCCGGGGATGGCGGAGGCGGCCTACCCGATTATGTGGTGGTCACACGCGATTCTCGCGTTCGTCTTCGTCGCCTCCATCCCGTTCATGAAGCCGTTCCACATGATTTCGAGCTTCGCCAACATCGTCGTCAAAGACGAGAAGGCGGGCAAACGGCTTCCGGGCGTGCCGGCGGCGCTCGACGCCGACTCGGGCGCGGAGTCCGTCGACTCCTTCTCGTGGAAGGAGATGCTCGACCAGGACGCCTGTACTAAGTGTGGCCGCTGTTCGTCCGTCTGCCCGGCGAAGGCATCCGGTCGCGACTTGGACCCGCGTGACGTGATTCTCGACCTGAAGCAGTACCGCGAGTCCGTCGACGCCGGCGGCGAGACGACCGACATCATCGCCGACGGCGGCCAGGTCATCGCCAGCGAATCGATGGAGTCGTGCATGTCCTGTATGGCCTGCATGGACGCGTGCCCGGTCGAAATCGAGCACCTCAAGCACTTCACCAAGCTGAATCGCCAGCTCACCGACCAGGGTGACATCCAGCCGAGCCTCCAGGAAGTGTTCCAGAACGTGATGCAGAAGGGCAACACCTTCGGCAACAGCCAGCGCACCCGCGGCGACTGGACCGAGGACGTGGACGTGGAGGTTCCCGACGCCCGCGAGCAGGAGGTCGACTACCTCTGGTACGTCGGCGACTACCCCAGCTACGACGACCGCAACAAGAAAATCGCCCACTCGCTCGCCCGCATCTTCGACGCTGCGGACGTGAGCTTCGGGATTCTGTTCGACGACGAGAAGTACGACGGCAACGACATCCGCCGGGTCGGCGAGGAGTTCCTCTACGTCGAGCTGGCGGGCCACCACGTCGAGACGTTCGACGAGTGTGAGTTCGACACGCTCGTCACCACCGACCCCCACTCGTACAACACGTTCAAAAACGAGTATCCGGAGGTCGACTTCGAGGAGTTCGCCGACGACCCGATGATGCCCTTCGACGTGGAAGAGCCGTGGAACCCCGACGGCGACATCGACGTGTACCACTGGACGCAGGTGGTCGAGGAACTCATCGAGGAGAACGCGCTCGGGCTCGACGGGACGGAACTTGACTACACCGTCACCTACCACGATCCGTGTCACCTCGGCCGGTACAACGACGAGTACGAGGCTCCCCGCTCGCTCATCCGCGCGACGGGCGTCGACCTCCACGAGATGCCCCGCAACCGCGACAACTCATACTGCTGTGGCGGTGGCGGCGGCGGCTTGTGGATCGAACAGGAAGAAGAGGAGAAGCCGAGCGAAGAGCGGCTCCGCGAGGCGCTCGAAGACACCGACGCCGGCAGCGCCGTCGAGAAGTTTGTCGTCGCCTGTCCGATGTGCATGACGATGTACGAGGACGGCCGCAAGACCGGCGACTTCGAGGACGACATCGAAATTGTCGACATCGCCGAACTCGTCGTCGAGGCAATCGACGCGGGCGGCGTCTCCGCGAGCGCGACCGACGCCGGCACCCCGAGCGCACCGGCCGACGACTAACGCCGGTACCGAATCGTCCGCGTCCCCTCGAATCGGGGGCCTTCGCCCGCTTCTTCGAAGCCTTTCGACTTCACGACCTCGCGTAGCTCGTCGTCCACGGCTAGTAGCAGTTCGACGGACATCTCTTCTTGACGAGCGAACTCGAGTGGCGCGTCCAGCAGCCGACGACAGGCTTCGGCGGTCCCCTGTATCTGGGTGACGTGGACCGTCTCGCGGCGCGCGTCATACGCGACGAAGCCGCGGACCGGTTCGTCCTCTCCGGCTTCATCTTGGTCTGCTGTGTGGTCGGCGACCGCCACCTGAACGGTCCGGTCGTGGACGAGGTTCCGAGTCACGTCCGTCGGGCGGCCCGTCAGCTCTGCCATCCAATCGGCGTCGCGTTCCACGGCGTCACGCAGGTGCATACCGTCGTTTCGAGGCCGAGCCACTTGAGACGTGAGACCGAAACCGGTTCGTGGGTGGGTGACATACCGCCGCGCATGAGCGACGACTCGGGGGAGTGTGCCTTCTGTCGGATGGCGATACCCGAATCGCCCGTCGAACACGGGGGCAAACAGTTCTGTTCGACGGCGTGTCGGGAGCGGCTGTCCGAGACGGGAACGCCGTTCGTCGCGGCCGACAGCCACCGTCGCATCCAGCCGGGGGTGTCGGGACTCGACGCCTCGCTGCCGAACGGCTTTCCGCGCAACGCCTTCGTCCTCGTCGCCAGCGAGGCGGGAACGCGCGACCGCGCGCTCGGCGCGGAGCTGGTGTGGCGCGCGCTCAAGCGGGGCGAGCCGGTCGTCTTCACCTCGTTCCAGGAGCCACCCAGCGCGGTCGTCCAGCAGTTCATCGCCATGGAGTGGAACGTGCTGCCGTATCTGGAGTCGGGGCAACTCCACATCGTCGACTGTTTCACCTACCGGCTGGACGGACAGGGCCGCGACCGGCTGTTCGACCGGATGGGCGAGTGGAATCGCTATCTCTCGACGGTTGCACGGGCCGCGACCACGCCCGTCCGTGACCCGACCGACATTCGCGAAATCGAGAACAAACTCGACAACGCGCTCGAAGGCCGCGAGATGATCGACGACGGGCTAGTCGTCATCGACTCGCTGACTGAGATGGGGACGCTCACCCAGCCGGTCCAGGCGTACGACTTCGTGAAAGACGTGCGCGCTGACGTATGCAAGGGGCGATTCGTCCCCATCTTCGCCGGCGCGGCCTTCGGCGGGGGCGGCGGTAGGGGCGACTCGTTCCCCCACGACCTCACCTACGTGATGGACGGGCTCGCCGAACTGAAGTTGGACGAAGAGCCTTCGGGCGACCAGCTGGTGAAGCAGGTTCGAATTCGGAAGCTGAACGGCGCGGCCGTCGACCCCGAGTGGCACAGCTACGACTTCGAACCGGGAACGGGGATGGTGACTGACGAGCGACCGAGTGGAGCGAGCGGCGTGGGCGAACGGACCGATGGCGAACAAACTGGGGAGTCGGGTGACGACACAGTCGACGGCGACGGAGCGACCGACGCGCCAGAGTGAGGGCAATCTTTCGTGGCATGAAAGGGATTATCCCCCACGGTAGGGTAGTTCTGCTATGCACGTACACGACTCACGGGTGAGCAGATGCGGGTTGTAGCGAAGTTCGGCGGCACCTCGCTCGGTAACGGCGAACGGGTGAATCGGGCGGCCGACTCGATTGCCGACGCGGTCGAAGCGGGCCACGACGTGGCCGTCGTCGCCAGCGCAATGGGGTCGACCACCGATTATCTGCTCGGCTCCATCGAGTTCGACACCGATGACGCCGACCGCGCCGAAATCGTCTCGATGGGCGAGCGAACCTCCGTCCGAATGTTGAAGGCCGCGCTCACCCCCCGCGACATCGACGCGCGGTTTCTCGAACCGGGCAGCGAGGACTGGCCTATCATCACCGACGCCCACGGCGAAGTGGACGTCGAAGAGACGAACCGACGGGCGCTCGCGCTCGCGGAGGCGATGTCGGCAGAGGGGTTCGTCCCCGTCATCACGGGCTTTCTCGCACAGGACCACGCCGGCAACGTGACGACGCTGGGGCGGGGCGGCTCGGATACGACCGCCGTCATGCTCGGAAAACACATGAACGCCGACGAGGTCGTCATCGTCACCGACGTCGAGGGCGTGATGACCGGTGACCCCTCCGTCGTCGAGGGAGCGCGCAACGTGGGGAAAATCAGCGTCGACGAGCTCCGGAACCTCTCCTTCCGCGGGGCCGAGGTGGTCGCGCCGTCCGCGCTCGCGTACAAGACCGAAGCGATGGACGTGCGCGTCGTCCACTACCAACACGGCGACCTGCTGGCCGGCGGCACCAACATCGAAGGCCAGTTCGAGAACCTCATCGACCTCCGAGAGGGGAAACTCGCCTGTATCACCGTCGCGGGACGGGCGATTCGGAACCGTCCCGGTATCCTGAACGAACTCTCCGCGCCGCTGTCGGCGGCCGAGATAAACATCGACGCCGTCGCCTCCGGCATGGACTCGGTCACCTTCTACGTCGACGCCGAACAGGCCGAGGAGGCGGAGACGATTCTCCACGAGGCGGTCGTCGCCGAGGAAGCGCTCTCGTCTGTCACCGTCGAGGACAGCATCGCCGTCATCCGCGTCACTGGCGGGAACCTCCCGAGCGAACCGGGAATGATTTATCGGGCGCTCACCCCGCTTGCAGACGAGCGCTTCACCGTCCACGACGTGATTAGCTCCGCGACCTCCGTGGCTATCTTCGTCGACTGGGACGCCAAGGAGCGCGCGCTCGAGTTGATGCAGGGCGTCGACTTCTAGCGGCCTTTCCGGAGCCGCATTCCGATTTCTGCGGGCAGGTCGGTCTCTGTGACTCGCTCGACCACGCGCTCGATGTCGTAGCCGACGCGGCGCTCCTCGACCGTCCAGTCGTCCGTGTCGAGTAGTGCGTACGCCGCGTCGGGGTCACCGTCGCGGGGTTGGCCCACGCTGCCTGGGTTCAGGACGACGCCGGAGTCGTACCGCTCGTGGTGTTGGACGTGGGTGTGGCCCATGACGAGCGCGTCCCCGTCGAGCAGCGACTCGCTGAACATGTCGGGGTAGGTGTAGCGGTCGGGGTCGTCGGGGTGTCCGTGGACGATGTCGATGCCGTAGCTCCTGTGTTCGGTCGGCAGCGACTCCAGCCACGCGAACTGTGCGTCCGTGAGGTGCTCGCGCGCGTACCGGACGCCCGCGCCGGCCATAGAGTTGAACCCGAAGCTGGTGTCGGTGACGACGGCGCGGTCGTGGTTGCCTCGCACCGTCGGCGCGTCTCGTTCACGGAGGGTGTCGACACAGTAGCCGGGCCACGGATTGTAGCCGACCACGTCGCCCGCACAGACCAACGCGTCGACGGCGGGCAGATCATCGAGCACCGCGTCGAGGGCCGGCTTGTTGCCGTGGATATCAGAGAGGACGCCGACGAGCATACGCAGGGTTCTGTCGCCGGCGGCTTCAACCTGGGGCTACTCGTTTACGTAGGCCGTCTCGAATCCACCGTCGACAGGAGCGACGGCCACCGCACAGACCCTATGCTCGAAGTCGGCGTCGTACAGTTCGCGGGCCGCGGCCGCGGGCTCGGTCGCGTCGAGGTCGTAGCCGGCGGGCGCGTCCCGCTCGTAGGTGGCGACGAGCGTCGGCTCCGTGACCTCCTGCACGTGGAGGGCGTCCCGGCGGACGGTGGCGATGTACGCGCCTGCCTCGGAGACGGTGCCGGCGACGCGGGGCGTGTCGTAGTCGTCCTTTTCGAAGTCGAGAGCGTGAAGCGCGGTGACGAGCGCGTCACGCGCCGGGTAGCCGAGCGCGAGCTTCTCGGCGATTGGGTCGACGTGGCTCCCGTTGCCGACGACGGCGGTGTCGTCGGTCGTCCGGACGCAGTTGTAGGCGATATACGGATTGTCGGTCTCGGGGGCGTCGGCGGTCGGCCCGACGACGAGCGCGCCGTTGCGCTCGTACACGTGACGATTTGGGAACGAGCGCGAGGAGACGCGGTAGGCGGCAACCTCCGGCGAGACGACGACGAATCGGCCAACGTACATGCACACAGCTGTACAGCTTCACAACTTAGCCGTGGCGATTAGACACTCCTGTCCAACGGCAGAGCAAGCGGGACGGCTTTGCCGGTGGCGCGAGTCAGCGGGCGTATGCCCGAACTCGGCAAGGTCGGCGGCCAGTTCTTCCGCGAGACGATTTATCCGCATCTCGGCACGGACCGCGAGGACGTCCGCATCGGTCCGCAGGCCGGCGTGGATTTCGGCGTGCTCGACATCGGCGGGCAGGCGCTCGTGGTCGCGACCGACCCGCTGTCGCTCCCGCCGGGACTCGGCTTCGAGCGCGCCGGCCGGTTCGCTCTCGATATCTGTCTCGCGGACGTGGCTGTCGCCGGTATCTCGCCGAGCCATCTCGCCGTCGGATTCAGTCTCCCGCCGGAGATGACCGACGCGCAGTTCGGCGACGCGTGGCGCGCGATGGACGACCGCGCCCGCGAACTCGGCGTGAGCGTCGCCACCGGCCACACCGCCCGCTACGCCGGCGTCCAGTTCCCGTGGGTCGGTGCGGCGACCATCCTGGGCGTCGGCGACCACGAGGAGGTGATTCGACCCGACGGCGCACAGCCCGGCGACGCCCTGCTCGTGACGACCGGTCCAGCGAGCGAGACCGCCGGCCTGTTCGCCTCGATGTTCCCCGAGCAGTTGGGTCTCGACGCCGAGACGGTCGCCGCCGGCCAAGCCCGACTCGACGACGTGGCTTGCGTCGAGGACGCGCTCGCGCTCGCCGAGTTCGACACCCACGCGATGCACGACGCCACCGAGTGCGGGGTGCAGGGCGGGCTCGTCGAGATGGCCGACAGCGCCGGCGTCCGGGTGGACATCGACCGCGACGCGTTCACCTACGCCGACGGCGTGCGGGCCGTCTGTGACGCCATCGGCGTCGACCCTCTGCAGGTCACCTCCTCGGGGACGCTGTTGGTCGCTATCGACCCCGACGACGCCGAGCGCGCGGTCGAGCGACTCGACGAACAGGGGACGCCAGCCGCGGTCGTCGGCACGGTGTCGGCGGGCGAGGGCGTCTTCGAGTCCGGCGAGCGGCTCGAACATCCGGGGAGTGACCCCTCGTGGGCAGCCTACGACGAGTATCGGAGCGAGCGTTGATAACGGATTACGCGCGACCCGAGCTATGACGACCGAACAGGAGTGTCTGGACGCACTCCGTCGGGCAGCAGCCGACCTCGGTGAATCGCCGTCGAAGGTTCAGTACGAGAAGCTGGGGCATCAGCCGGCGTCGACCACAATCATGCGAGTGGTCGGTGGCTGGAACGAGGCAAAAGAGCAGGCCGGGTTGGAGACGGTCGAGGCCGGCGGACAGACCGGCATCTCGCGGACTGCGCCGAAGCCAGACGACGTGGAACTCGACGACGACGAGGTGTGGGAAGAGCTGTCGCCACACCAACGGTGGTATCGGAAGAACCGCGACCGACAGCAGGGAAAGAAGAAGCGACGGCGGCGTGAGCTTCGAGCGTGGCTCACGGAGTACAAACGCGAGCACTGTCGCTGTGAGCGCTGTGGCGAACCCCATCCGGCGTGTCTCGACTTCCACCATCCGGAAGGAGTCGAGAAGCGAGACGGGGTCGCGCGGATGGTGAATCGGGCGTTTTCGAAACCGTCCATCCGTGAGGAGATACGCAAGTGTATCGTGCTCTGTGCGAACTGCCATCGGAAAGAACATTACGCCTCCGAGGACGCAGAGTGACCGAGAGCGGCGGCTTTCGCAAGCCTCATATGACCTAACGCGCTATCGGTAGTTGCACAGTCCGTTAGGGTAGTGGCCAATCCTGTTGCCTTCTGGGGGCAACGACACTGGTTCGAATCCAGTACGGACTACTTCTTCCACGACAACACCGTCAGCAGTTGCTGGATTCGAGGTAGGGAACGCAGCGAGTCTACAGCGAGTAGGCGAGCCGTTCGCCGGTGTCGAGTCCGTTTCTGAGTGCGACGTGAAGCCGCGCTTCGCCGCCGACCCAGTCGCCGAGACAGTAGAGACCGTGTGATTCGGCGCTGTCGACGGGTCCGTGCGCGACGCCGTCGTCGGGGAGCGCGTACCGCCAGCCCTGGTGGTCCGACCACGCCGGGTCGCGCAGGCGGTCGTCGCCGACGATGTCGGCGGCGTGGTCGGCCAGCGCGGCGACGTTGGATTCGGGGTCGTCGTCGTAGTGGTCGAGTGACCACTGGTGGTTCGCCTGCACGACGAGGACGGACTGGCCGTCGGGAACGTGGCCGGCCTTACACTCCTCGCGGGAGAGCCAGCCGACCTCGTGGTTCTTGTCGACGTTGACAAGTCCGTAGTAGGGAGCGTCGAGGTCGAACTCGTAGCCGAGGACGGTGGTGTAGACACTCCGATAGGGGACGGCCTCGCAGGCCTCGGCGAGGGTCTCGCGCACGTCGTGGTCCCAGTCGGCATCGCGGAGTAGTTGGGCGGTCTGGGGAGCGGGCGGGTTCACGAGCAGGGCGTCGAAAGGACCCCATGAGTCGCCGGCGGTGGCGTCAGACGCGGAGTCGCCACCACCTCCGTCGGTGGCGTGGAGTCGCCACTGCTCGCCGTCGCGCTCGATGGTCTCGACGCGCGTTCGTCGGTGGATGTCGGCGTCGGTCTCACCAAAGAGACGCTTCGCGATTTGGGTCAGGCCGCGCTCGTAGCTCCACTTGTGGTCGTCGGCGTCGCGACCCTCCTGTATCTCGCCGTCGTCCTCGAAGACGTAGATAGGTTCACTGGCGTCGACGAGCCCGTCGGAATCGAGCTGCTCGGTGAGCAGGTCGGTGACGCGTTCGTCGTCGTCCTTCACGTAGTTCGCGCCGTAGTCGTAGACGTACTCGTAGTCGCCGCGCCGGCGGGTGGCCGCGCGGCCACAGACGCCCCCCGACTTTTCGAGGACGGTCACGCTCGCCTCGGGAAGGGCGGTATCGAGGACGTACGTGGCGGCGGCGCTCGCGGCTCCGGCTCCGATGACACCGATAGCTGGCATACTCGTATTAATACCGCCAGCAGCAAAAGCCTGGAGCGACCGGCGGTTTAGAAGGGGTACTCGCGCTCGTCGCGCTGGAGCGAAATCCACTTCGTCTCGGTGAGTTCGTTCATGATAGTCTCGCTGTTGTACCCGCCCATCCCGGAGGCGTTGGTGCCCGAGAAGGGGACGTGTGCCTCGTCGTTGATTGGCTGGTCGTTGACGTGGCCGGTATCCATGCGGTCGGCGATATCGAGGGCGGTATCGAGGTCACCGTGGACCGACCCCGACAGCCCGTACTCCGTCGCGTTGGCGAGGTCGACCGCCTCGTCGACGGTCTCGAACGGGATGACCGGCGCGATGGGGCCGAAGTGCTCGTTGCAGGCGGCGGCCATGACGTTGGTCACGTCCGAGAGGACGGTCGGTTCGACGACGAGCGAGTCGTCGACGCCGTCGAGTTTGACCGTGGAGCCGCCGGTTTCGAGGGTCGCGCCGGCCTCGACCGTCTCCTCGACGTACTCCAGCATCTCGTCGCGCTGGCTCTCGTCGATGATAGGGCCGACGACGGTGTCGTCGTGGGCAGAGCCGGCGGGCAGCGACTCGGCGCGCTCGGTGAGTCGTTCCACGTACTCGTCGTACACCGACTCGTGGACGATGTGGCGGTTGATAGAGATACACACCTGCCCTTGGTGGACGAAGGTGCCGAAGACGGCGCTGTCGATGGCCGCATCGAGGTCGGCGCTCTCGGTGACGACGTGGGCGTTGTTGCCGCCGAGTTCCATCGCCTGAATCGCGAGGTTCTCGGCCGCGAGACCCGCGACGTGTTTTCCGACCGGCGTGGAACCGGTGAAGGCGACGGCGTCGCTTTCGGAGTGGCTGGCGACGGCGTCACCGACGTCAGAGCCGCGGCCGGTGACGACGTTGATGGCGCCGTCGGGGATGCCCGCGGCCTCGGCGAGCGTGCCGAAGAGCAGGCCGCCGACGACCGGCGTATTGGTCGCCGGCTTCACGACGACGGTGTTGCCGAGCGCGACGGCGGGCGCGATGGCGCGCATCGACAGATTCAGCGGGAAGTTCCACGGAGAGATGACCGTGACGACGCCCTTGGGCTGGCGCTTGACGATGCCGCGGACGTGCAGGACCGGAATAGAACATGAACATTTATTATAGATACTCTCGCAGTGAGGGTATGGTAGCATATCGGCAGGCTCCGTGACCCGGCGCACCGCTCACAGACCGACCTGACCATATCCCGCATGACAACGCAAACCGCAACACGCACCACGACTCGTCCGACACCGACCACCAACCGTCGACTGATTCCGCTCCAGCCGCGCCACGGACCACAGCCGAAACGACTCGACGAGTAGACGCCTCGTTTTCACTCTTCGATAGAAGCCAGACAGCGGCCGCAGTCGCGCGTCAGTCCTCGGAGGCCGTGTACGGTCGCTCGCGGACCGTCTCGGCCAGTCGGTCGATTTTCTCGTGGGTCACGTCGCTCGCCATCTCGGCGTACAGGAGTTCGACCTCCTCGCGGCTCATCTTCACCGCGTCGATGGTGGTGACGGCCTCGTGAGCGCGCTCGTTCAGCTCGCGGATGGTGGCGATAGCGAGCAGATACGGCATTCCCATCCCGGCGAGGATACCGATTTCGTCCTCGGGCAGGGTGCGGAGATACCGGCGTGCGCCGTCGGCGTAGTTCGTAGCGCGGTCGGTGATGCGGGCGACGACGCGGGCGACGGAGTCGGTCGCGCTCGGATCTGCGACGGCCTCGTGGTCGATACCTTCGGCTTCGAGCAGTTCACCCGGTAGATAGACATTGTTTTCCGTCTCGTAGTCGTCGCGCACGTCCTTCGCGATGTTGACGAGCTGGAGTAAAAGCGCGAACTGACGGGCGTCCTCGGGGTCGGTCTCCTCCGCGCCGTAGACGCGAAAGAGGTTCGAGAGCAGCTTGCCGACGGTGCCGGCGACGTACCAACAGTACTCCTCCAGTTCGTCGACAGTGCGGAGCCGAAGCCCCCCCTCGTCGGCGTGGTCGCGCAGAAAGTCGGCCATTCCGGTGGCCATCTCGCGGACGACAGAGCGCATGGCGGCCTGCACGTCGGGGTCAAGCGAGGCGAAGACGCGAAAGACGCGCTCGGTGTCGCCGACGACCTGCCAGTCTGCGTTGGGGTCCTCGGGTCGGTGGGGTTCGACCTCGGTGAGGAACGTCTCGACGGTCGCGGGGTGGTCGGGGTCGAGCACGTCGTCGTACAGCTCGAGCAGGCGAGCGCGCTCGCGGGGTGAAATCGACGGGTCGTCCTCGATGGTGTCGGCGATACGGCAGAGTAGATAACCGGTACAGACCCAGGCGTCGACAGGCTCTTCTAAGAGTTCGATGGTGAGCGTGAACGTCCGAGACACGGAGTGGACGGCCTCAAACGTCCACGCTCGGTCGGCGTCTGTAGCCGGCGTCGCCGCCGAAATCGACGGGTGATTGCCGGGCGAATCACTCATTGTATGGTAAGACCGGCCGCTGGTACAAAAGCCCCGTGGGGATTCGTTCGGGTTCTGTCGTCTGCCGTCCCCGAAACTCTTGCATCGACGCAGTCCCTTCCGCGTGTATGGGACGGTACGCCGCGGTGTTGTTCGACCTCGACGGCACGCTCTGTCGCCACGAGCAGGCCATCGAGCCAGTCTTTCACGGTGCCTTCGAGGACCTCGGCGTCGAGCCGGTCGGCGAGCCAGCCGACCTGTGGACCGCGATGCGCGCGATTACTGAGTTCGAGGGCGAGACCGAACAGCTCGCAGACGGAATCGCGCGCGTCGCCGCCGACCACGACTGCGAGCTCGACGCTCGCGCGTGGTCCGAGGCGTTCGTCGACCGGCTCGACTGGACGGACGTGAGCTTCCTCCCGGGGGCCGAGCGAGCGCTCGCGGCCGCGCGCGCGAACGGTTCCGTCGGACTGCTCACGAACGGACCGGAACCGCGACAGTCGACGAAGCTCGCCGCGCTCGGACTCGACGGCGCGTTCGACCCGGTCGTGTACGCCGGCGACCTCGACCGGCGGAAACCCCACCGTGAGCCGTTCGACCGCGCGGTCGCCACCCTCGGAGTATCCCCCGAGCGCGTCCTCTACGTGGGGAACTCGCTGGAACACGACGTCGACGGGGCGCTCGACGCCGGCCTCCCGGTCGCGTGGCTCGATGCCGACGGCGACGGTCCCGGCGACCGCCGGCCGACCCACACCCTCCGGTCGGTCGACGAACTGGCGGCCGTGCTCGGAGCGTGAGTGCCGCGAGCGCCGAGTCCATACGTCCACAGTCCTACCTCGAGGATATGAACGCGGTCGACGCCGTGACCGAAGCGCTTCCCGGCCAGTCGGTACAGCGGGTCAACCCCGTCCAGCGGGGAAACCACAAACAGACACATCTTGTGACGCTCGAGGACCGCGAGGTGGTGGTCCAACTGTCCGCGCGACCCGCGGCGTTCCGGACCGAGTTGGCGCTAGCGCGTGCGGTCCGCGAGCGAACGCCCGTCCCGATGCCCGCGATTCTCGCGGAGGGACGGTACGAAGCTGGGCGCTACGCAGTCGTCGAGCGAGCGCCCGGCGACGACCTCCACGAGCGGTTCGCCGGGTTACCGCTCGCGACACGAGAGACCGTCGCTCGCTCGTTCGGCCGCTGGCTCGCCGCCTGCCACGAGACGTTCCGATTCGACGGCTACGGCGACGTGACGCTCGTCGACGGGGAGCTACGTGCGAGCGACGCCGACTGGCGGGCGTGGTTCGACGACCACCTCACCGAGGGACTGGCGGCGCTTCCGTCGTCGCTGGCGGAGCTTCGCGAGCCGGTGGAGACCACACTGGCCGACGCCGACCTTCCCGAGCGACCGCCGGCGCGGCTCTACCCGTGGGATTTCCGACCCGGGAACGCCGTCTACGACGACGACGCCGGCGTGACGGCCGTGCTCGACTGGGGTGAACCGCTGGCCGCGGACCCGGCGCTGTCGGTTGCGAAGGCCGACCACCTCATCTGTGCGTGGTACGGCGACGCGAAGCCGCTGCAGGCGGCGTTTCGGGACGGCTACGCCGCCGAGCGACCACTCCCGTCGGTACCACGCGTCTACCGGCTCGCTGCGGTGGTCCGGTCGGCCGTCGACTCCAACGGTGAGGTGACGCGTCCGGGCTACCCGGAACGAACGGGGACGGCGGCCGTCGAATTCCACCGCGACCGGCTCACCGCGCTGCTTGCGGGCGCAGCCGACGGGTTCTAAATCCCCCGCGCCCGACCGACCCAGTATGTCAGGCTCGGAGCTCGCAACGGAAGTACGAGAGATACTCGACACCGACTCCGAGACGTTCGCGGCGCGTGTCGAAGCCGAGATCGAGGAGCTGAAACGCGAACTCCACGAGGGGACCTTCGACAACGCGCAGGGCGTCGTCGGCTTCGAGTACGAGTTCTACGCCGTCGACGACTCAGGGGCGCTCGCGCGCGTCCCCCGACGACTGCTGGAGTACGTGGGCTTCGAGAAGGAGTTGGGGCTTCACAACGCCGAGATGTCGACCTCGCCACAGCCGCTGTCGGGATACGGCCTGCGCGCACAGGAAGCAGAGGTGCAGGCGCGGCTCTCGGCCACACAGGATGTCGCGACGACGGAAGGGTTGCGACTGGTCTCGGACGGCATCTGGACCCAGCCGCCGGTCGGCGAGACCGCGGGGTCGTATCTCGCCGACTCCATCGAGGAAGGCGGGATTCGGCTCGCCACGAACATGAGCGACGCCGTCCGCTATCACGCGATGGCGAACACCGAGTTCAGCGCCGACATGGCGCTCGACGCGCCGGGGGTGGAACTCGACGCACAGACCGTGATGCCCGAGAGTCTCATCACGTCGATACAGCCCCACTATCAGGTGCCACAAGCGTCGGAACTCCACTCGTACTTCCGGTACGCGCTGCGTATCGCGGGCCCGCTGCTCGCCCTCGGCGTGAACTCGCCGTTTTTCCCGCCGGATTTGTACACCGACGAGCCGGCGCGGGTTATCGAGGAGTCTCCGGACAGCGGCCGCATCCACGTCTTCGAGTCGGTGCTCAACCCCGACAACGACCCGAAGGTGCGGTTCCCTCGCGATTTCGACACCATCGAGGAGGCCGTCGACCGGGTGGCCGCCGACACGACCGTCGTCCCCGAACTCCAGTCGGAAGGGGGACGCTTCGACGACCGCTTTGCCCACTACCGGCACAAACACGGGTCCTACTGGCGGTGGGTGCGGCCGGTCATCGAGGGGAGTTCGCGCACGAGCGCGAACGCACGCATCGAGTTCCGCCCAATCGCGAGCCAGCCGACCGTGCGCGACTCGATTGCGTTTCTCGCGGCCTTCGCCGGGCTGATGGAGTCGCTGCGCCGGCTCGAACATCCGGTGTACGACCAGTCGTGGGAGACGGCCCGCGAGAACTTCTATGCCGCCGCGGATGACGGACTCGACGCCGACATGGAGTGGGTGACTGCCGACGGTGAGGTGACGACGAACACGGAGACGCTGTACGCGGAGCTGTTCGAGTTCGCGCGGTCCGGGTTAGAGCGCAGCGGCGTCAGTCCCGAAGAGGCGAACCGGTATCTCCGGCCGCTCCGCGAGCGCGTCGACCGCGGCGTGACCCCCGCCTCTTGGAAGCGCACCCGGGTCCACGAGCGGTTCGACGCCGGCGAGCCGTTCACCGAGGCGCTGTGGGGGATGCAAGCCGAGTATCTCGACGAGCAGGAGGGGACGCTCATCGAGGGGACGTTCACCGAGTGGTTGAGTCAGTAGGTCGTCGACATCCCGCCGTCGTGAGTCATGTCGTCGCCGTTGAGGTGGCTGGCGTGGTGCGAGAAGCCGTGGACGAACAGATTTCCCACCTCGTACGGCTCCATCATTCGTTTCACCTTACTCGCTCCGAGGATGACCTGTTCGACCGTCTCGGGAACGGAGAGACCGCGCGACTCGGCCGAGTCGGGGAGCTGTTTGGCGACCAGCGGCGTCTTCACGAACCCCGTAGAGACGGAAAAACCACGGATGTCGCCGTCGCCCTCGGCGGCGATTGATTGTGTCAGTCCTCGGAGCGCGAACTTCACGGTGTTGTACGCCACCTTGTCTTCCGTGACGATGTGGCCGTGGACGGAACACATGTTGCCGATGACGCCACCGGACTCCTCGAGGTGAGGCCAGGCGGCCTTGCTCAACAGGAGCGGCGCACGCTGCATCACGTCGTGCATCAGGTCGTACTTCTCGGTCGGGAACTCAGCGATGGGCGCGATGGTCTGGAGTCCCGCGACGTTGGCGAGATACCGGAGGTCACCGATGTCGGCGGCCTGTTCGACCGCCCGCTCGATGTCGGACTCCTCGGTGAGGTCGGCCTCGACCGGCTCGATACCGCCGGGGAGACCGAGCGTCTCGGCGCGGTCGGTCACCTCGTCGAGTCCGTCCGTGTCCACGTCGACGCCGGCGACGGTTAGCCCGTTACCGGCCAGACACAGCGAGATGGCACGTCCGATGCCGCTCGCCGCGCCCGTGACGAGGGCGACATTCTCGTCGGTGTAGGCGGGGTCCTCGACCGTCAGTATCCGGTCTGTCGTTATCTCGCTCGGTCCGTACTGCTCCATCGCCTCCGCGGCGCTCATCACCATACCAGTGAAGTGGCGTGCGGTGTGGCATAAATTCACGTGCGTGCCGAATTAGGCCGGCCGAAAGGTCGATGTGTTTAGGTGAGCCAAAACGAGAGGCGTGGGTATGCGACGACGCACATTCCTGACCGGAACGGCGGCGAGTGCCGCGCTGTTAGCTGGCTGCAGCAGTAGCACGGGGACGGGGACACCGACCGACAGCGGCGCGACGGGGTACCGTACGACTGGGGCCCGCCCGAAGAGGTCGTCACGGAGCAGCTGCTCGCGGACGTGTTCGGCGTCGACGCGACCGTGCGGGCGGGACCGGAAATCGTCCCACACCAGCCGCTGTAAGCTCGCGAAAGCGGAGAGAAGACGACAGAGATTATCGGGCGGCGGCCGCGACGCGCTCTTTTTCTTCCTTCTGGTTGACGGCGTACGTCTGGACGTCGTAGTTCGCGGCACCGGTCAGCTGGGAGGCGAGTGCCTCTGCGGCCGGCGTCGTGGTCTTGAACGACGACCCCTGTACACCCTCTGCGATGAACTTCAGCGCCTGGTCGACGCGGCGCTGCGGGGCCACGTCGACGGCCTGCGGGACGGAGATGCCACCGTACTTCAGGCGGACGGTCTCCTCGCGCGGACCGGCGTTCTCGACTGCCGTCACGAGCACCTGCACCGGGTTCTCGTCGGTGCGCTCGTGGACGAGTTCGAAGGCCTCACGCACGATGCGGGTGGCCTGCTGTTTCTTGCCCGTGTTCTCTTCCGTCTGCATCAAGCGATTGATGAGCCGCTCGACGATGGAGAGTTCGGACTTCTTGAACTGCTTGTTGGAGTGTCGCCCCTGCGTGTGTGCAATCGGGGTGACGTTGATGTAGCGACGGGTGGACTCGTCGTCGTAGCTGATGTCGTCGATACTCCAGACGCCAAACAGCTGTGCGGAGACCCGCTCGTCGTCCGTCGAAGCCGGGGCGTCCGGCTCCGGCGCTTCGGTCTCGTCGCTCATCGGACTGGCTTCTCCTGGTTCCCGCGCACGAGTTCGAGCATCGCGACGCCGTTCACCTTCTCGACCTTGTAGTTGACACCCGAGAGGTCGCCCATCGCACGACCTTTCGCCCCACCGATACCGGCGATGGTGACCTCGTCGTGCTCGTCGATGAACGAAATCGCACCGTCACCGGGACAGAACGCGGTGACCTGCTTGCCGTTCTTGATGAGCTGGACTCGGACGCACTTCCGGATTGCCGAGTTGGGCTGTTTCGCTTCGATACCGACCTTCTCCAGTACGATGCCGCGCCCCTGCGGCGCACCCTCGAGGGGGTCGGACTTCTGTCCGAGCCCACGGGCACGTCGCGCATAATCAGAGTCGGACCATCGTCGCTGCTGACGGTCCTTCTTGAGCTTGCGCGCGGCGTACTTGCCGTTCGCCATAGTACTGCCTACTTCCCTACCCAGCCACTTAAGCATCGTCTTTCGTCGCGTCGAGAATCCCGTCGCAGGCGGGCGTCTACCCGCCGTTAGGTGAGAGCCACGTCGTCGAGTCCCGCGTACTCCGACGCGAGTAGTCGCGCCAAGCGAATCCGTTTGCCGGACGACCCGATAGCCAGCCCGCGGTCGTCCTCGCTCACCTCGACGTAGGCCGTCCCGAGCGCCGAGACGGTCACGTTCTCCACGTCGGCGGGCGCGAGCGCGTGCTCGATGAGCGTCGCCGGGTCGCTCGCGTACGTGACGACGACGACTGGCCAGCCCAGAGCCTCGCGCAACTGTCCGCGCGCCTCCCGAATCGCCTCTCGCGAGCCGGTGGACGCGAGCACGACGAGCCGCTCGTCGCGCGTATCGAACAGCGCGTCCGCCGGCTCGACGCCCGTCACGTCGGCGACGGTCTCCAGCACGGAGTCGGGTTCGGGGACGAGTTCGATGGCATCGATGTCGAAGTGCCGGTCCGCGAGGTCCGTCGCAGTCTGGATGTTCTGGCCGCCCCGCCCGATGGCAGCCCCGAAGTCGGCGGTGTTCACCTCCGGGTATGCGACGGTCTCCCCCTCGCGGTCGCGGACGGTCGCGTCGTAGACGGCCGCGGGCCGGAGCGCGTTCGCCACGAACGTTCCGGGGTCGTCGGCGTCCTCCACGAGTTCGACCCGCTTGTTGATGCGGTCTTCGATGCGCGCGACCGTCTGTCCCTGCGGGCCGATGGCATCGGCCATCTCGCCCGGCGCGACGACGAACACGACCCGCTCGTCGTTGACGAGACAGTCTCGGACCGTCGCCCCGGACTCTGTCTCGATGAAGCCGATAAGCTGGCGGGCCTCGTCGGAGAGCCGTATCACAGTCCGGGTTGGAGCGCGCGGGCAAAAACGGTATCGTGCAGAGGACAGAAACAGCGCCGCGTTCAGTCGTCCGCGCTGGTCGGTGCGCTACCGCCCATCCGCAGGTCCACGTCACCGGTGCCGAGTTTGATTGGCTTGCCGACGATGACGTTCTCCGTCACGCCGTCGAGGTCGTCGACCTCGCCGTGAATCGCCGCATCGAGCAGGTGGTTCACCGTCACCTCGAACGCTGCGCGGGCGAGCACGGAGTCTTTGTTGCCGGAGATGCCGTGGCGACCGATGGACTCGATTTCGCCGTTGTTCGTCATGATGTCGGCAACGAGCATCAGGTGGCGGATGTTCACGTTGTCCAGCCCCTGTTCTTCGAGCGTGTCGCGCGTCTCGTTGATGATGGCCTCACGCGCCGCCTCGATACCGAGGTTGCGGTGAATCTCGTGGATGTTGTTACACGTCGTCCGACTGCTGTCGACGCCGTCGATCTTCAGCGCCTTGCCGAAGGCCGACCCCTCGGTGTGGAGGATGAACTCCTCGTCGCCGGACTCGACTTCTTCCTTCCGGATGACGACGCGTGACACGTCGTCGATACCCTTGAACACGATGTCGCGAAGCTCCTCGACCAGCTGGAGCAGTTCGCGGTAGGACGGCTCGTCGGGACCGAACTCGATGGTCGTCGGCTCCGGGCGCGTCGTCTCGACGCCGAGGTTCGACTCGATGGTGCCCGCGACCTCGTCGACGATTTCGCCGAGGCTGTCGTAGGTCGGCCACCGCTCGCGCAGCGTCTCCTCGTTGAGGTCGACGCTCACGAGCATGTCCGCGACGTTCGTCGACACGTCACCGAGCGCGAGAATCCGGGTCGCTTCGATGTTCCAGACGACCTCGTGGGCCTTCTCGCGGTCGTGAGCGTGCTCCTCGTCGAGGTACACGTGCATCACCGGCGTGTCCGGCGTCTTCCGGGCATCCACCAGCTCGATGAGCCGTGGCAGCCCGGAGGTCACGTCGATCTCTGCGACGCCCGCGTAGTGGAACGTGTTCATCGTCATCTGCGTCCCCGGCTCACCGATGGACTGTGCCGAGACGGTGCCGACGGGGTCAAGCGGGTCGAGTCGAGTGGCGAGATACCGCGACTCGACGGCCGTCGCGATGTCTTGTGCCTCCTCGACGCTGGCGTTGTGTTCCTCGACCGCGTCGTACACCTCCTCGCGGAGTCGCTTCGGGAGTTCGGTCTCCTGCACGACCGTCTTGACTTCGGCGTCAGTCATCGGACTCCACCTCCGGGCTGCTCGCGCCGGTTCGCCAGGTGTCCTGGTGCTCCGAGAGGTTCGTCTGGAGCGTGTCGCCTTTGAGGAACGACTCGCGTTCCGTCTCGTCGGTGAACTCCGCGTTCATCACGCGGGCCGCGATGTCGTCCACGTCGATTGGGTTCTCCTCGTCGTGGGCGACCTGCGTCGTCGAGGTGCCGTCCTCGCCGAACTCGAACTGGACGACCGTGTCCGAGGTGTCCCGGACCGTGCCGTCGTACTGCGACTCCAGTTCAGAGAGCGCGTTGATGAGCCGGCGCTGGAGATAGCCGGACTTCGAGGTGCGGACTGCCGTGTCCACGAGTCCCTCGCGGCCACCCATCGCGTGGAAGAAGAACTCCTGTGGGTTGAGCCCCTGCCGGTACGACGACTCCACGAAGCCGTGGGCGTCCGCCGACAGGTCGTCCTTCTTGTAGTGGCTGAGGGTGCGGTCCTCGTACCCTCGATTAATTCGTTCGCCACGCACTGCCTGCTGGCCGACGCAGGCCGACATCTGCGTGAGGTTCAACATCGACGCACGCGCGCCCGAACGGGCCATCACGACCGCCGGGTTGTCCTCGTCGAGTCGCTCGTCGGCGATGTCGCCCGCCGAGTCGCGTGCCCGCCCGAGCGTCTGCATGATCTTCATCTCCAGCGTCTCGTCGGTCGTCCGGCCGGGCAGGGATTCGAGTTCGCCCGCCTCGTACGTCTCGATGAGTTCCTGGACCCGTTCGTACGCGTTGTCGATCGCCTCCTGGATGCGGTCTTCGGCCTCGCTGTCGACCGACTCGTCGTCGATACTGACGGAGATGCCAAAGTGCATAATCGACCGCATCGCGAGCGTCGCGACCTCGTTGATGAACACGCGCGAGCGGGTGTTGCCGTACACCTTCGTGATGGTGTCAACGATTTCGCCGCCGAACTCGCCAACCTCGTCCTCGGCGATGGTCCCCTCCACGAGCTGGCCGTCCTCGATGACGACCGGCTCGCCGAGCGTCCCCTCGAACTCCATGTTGAGGTCCTCGGGCAGCAGCTCCGAGAAGACGGAGCGACCGGTCCAGTACTCGAGACCGTCCTCGTCGGTGCCGTCCGGCTCCGGTAGCCCGTCGACGCTCGTCGCACGCAACAGGTCGAGCGCCTGTGTCTCGTTGAACCGCGGGTTGTCGTGGGTGAGCAGATACATCCCGGAGATGTGGTCCTGAATCGCGCCGATGATGTTCTCACCGAAACGCGGAGAGAGAATCTGCTCTTGAACGCGCATGAGGACGCGCGCTTCCGCACGTGCCTCCTCGTTCTGGAGGGCGTGCATGTTCATCTCGTCGCCGTCGAAGTCAGCGTTGTACGGCGGACAGACGACGGTGTTGAGCCGGAACGTCTTGTACGGCATCACCACGACCTCGTGGGCCATGATGGACATCCGGTGGAGCGACGGCTGTCGGTTGAAGATGACGATGTCGCCGTCGATGAGGTGTCGCGACACCTCCCATCCGGGGTCGACCTTCTCGGCCAGCTCCTCGCAGTTCTTCTCCGTCACTTTCAGCCGGCGACCGTCCGGACGGCGCACGTAGTTCGCACCGGGGTGCGTCTCCGGCCCGTTGGCGACGTAGCGGCGCGCGTCCTGTAGATTGCGCGCGTTCACGTTCATCGTCTGGGTCATCTCGCTCGCGACTCGGTCGGGCACGCCGACCTCGTTGAGCGAGAGCGTCGGGTCCGGACTGATGACGGTACGGGCCGAGAAGTTCACGCGCTTGCCCGAAAGCGAGCCACGGAAGCGGCCCTCCTTCCCCTTGAGCCGCTGGGAGAGGGTCTTGAGCGGGCGACCCGACCGGTGGCGTGCCGGCGGCGTCCCCGAAATCTCGTTGTCCATGAACGTCGTGACGTGGTACTGGAGTAGCTCCCAGAGGTCCTCGATGATGAGCTGTGGAGCACCCGCCTCGCGATTCTCCATGAATCGCTGATTGATGCGGATGATGTCCACCAGCTTGTGGGTGAGGTCGTCCTCGGAGCGCTGGCCGTTGTCGAGCGTAATCGACGGCCGTGCGGTCACCGGCGGCACCGGCAGGACGGTCAGGATAATCCACTCCGGACGCGACTTCTCGGCGTCGATACCGAGCGTCTCGATGTCGTAATCCGGGATGTCCTCGAACCAGTCGCGGATGTCCGAGGGCATCAGCTTGTTCATGTCCTCCTCGGTGAGGTCCACGTCGAGCGCCTTCTCGAGCGCCTCGCGGTCCTCCTTCGTCGGGCGGAACTCACCGGAGAGGATGTCCTGGATGCGGGAGGTGTCGATGCCCGTCTCCTCTGCGAGGTCCGTCGGTCCCATCGGCTCGCGGTCGACCTCGCCCTCCTCCTCGTCGCCGACCGGACGGCCTTCCATCGCGGCGGCGATGCGTTCGGAGTACTCCGCAGACAACACGTCCTGCACCTCGTAGTAGGTGGTCGGCTTCTCGTGTTGGATGTCGTACTGCTTTTCGCCACAGTGCGGGCAGTTCGACGCCTTTCGCGCGCGGCGGATCGCGGCCTTCGTCACGTCACCGAGGTCCTCGCCGAGACTCCGCGTCTTGTCGAGTCGGTCGCGGAACTCGTCGGCCTCGTCCTCGGTGAGGAGGAGTCGCGAACACTCGCGACACGTCCCGCGGAGGAGTCGGCGGATGAGCTTCTGGAAGCCGACGTGGATGACCGGCGCGGCCAGCTCGATGTGGCCGAAGTGGCCGTTACACGACCCCGAGTGTTGTCCGCAGGTCTTACACTCGAGTCCGGGGTCGATGACCCCCAGTCGCGGGTCCATCAGCCCCATGTCGATGGGGAAGCCGTCGTCGTCGTAGGTGTCGGCCGTGATGACCTTCGTGGCCGACATCTCGCGGTACTCCTCGGGGTCCATCAGCCCGAAGCTGAGTGACCCAATCTGTTTGGGTGCTTCTCCTGTGCTCATGATTTAGACCGCCTCCGTGAGTTCGATTCGCGGCGCGATACCCAGCGCCTTCATCTCATCGAGCAAGAGCTTGAACGCGTAGCTCATCTCGACCTCGTGAACGTCTGTCTCCTCGTCGCAGTTCGGGCAGTAGACCCGCCGTTGCTCGACGTTCTCGACCGCGCTCATCCCACAGTTCCCGCAGACGTGGATGAACTCGCGGTCGGACTCATCGAGCAGACGCTCTTTCAGCGCCATCGCCGCGCCGTGCCCGATGAGCACGTCCCGCTCCATCTCGCCGACACGAAGCCCACCCTCGCGGGCGCGCCCCTCGGTCGGCTGTCGCGTGAGCACCTGCACCGGCCCACGCGAGCGGGCGTGAATCTTGTTCGACACCATGTGGTAGAGCTTCTGATAGAAGATGACGCCGACGAAAATCTCGGCCTCGATCTTCTCGCCCGTCACGCCGGAGTACATGACCTCCTTCCCGTTGGACTTGAAGCCGTCCTCGACGAGTGTGTTACGGAGGTCATCCTCGTCCTCGCCGGTGAAGGCGGTGCCGTCGACACGGCGGCCTTCCAGCGAGCCGACCTTGCCGCCGATCATCTCGAGGATGTGGCCGACGGTCATCCGCGACGGCAGCGCGTGCGGATTCAAGATGAGGTCCGGCACGACGCCGTCCTGCGTGAACGGCATGTCCTCCTGTGGGGCGATGTGGCCGACGACGCCCTTCTGGCCGTGGCGGGACGCGAACTTATCCCCGAGTTCGGGGATACGCTCGTCGCGCACGCTGACCTTCGAGAGCTTCGACCCGTCCTCGCCTTCCATCAGGGTCACCGTGTCGACGACACCGGACTCGCCGGACCGCATCGTGACGGAGGTCTCGCGCCGCTTCTGTGGCGAGAGTCCGCCCATGTCGTCCGGCTCTTCGAGGAATCGCGGGGGTGAGGTCTTCCCGAGCAGCACGTCGTTCTCGCCGACCTGCGTCTCGGGGTTGACGAGCCCGTCGTCGTCGAGGTGCGTGTACGCCTCCTCGCCGCGTGCGCCACGGACATCCTCGTCGGGGCGCTCGAAGCGGTCCTCCTGTCCCCCGGGGTAGCGGCGCTCTTCGCCCTCGTAGGTTCGGAAGAAGTGCGAGCGGGCGAGCGCGCGGTCCACGGAGCCGCCGTTGAGGACGAGCGCGTCCTCGATATTGAACCCCTCATAGGACATGACCGCGACGACGAAGTTCTGTGCGGCGGGACGGTCGTCGTAGCCGATCTGCTCGGTCGTCTGTGTCTTGACCAGCGACAGCTGCGGGTAATGCAGGAGGTGCTGGCGGGTGTCCGGACGGATGCGGTAGTTCGCCGACGGCAGCCCGAGCGACTGCTTGATCATCCCCGACCCCATCGTAATGCGGGGCGAGGCGTTGTGTTCCGGATACGGAATCATCCCGGCACCGATGCCGAAGATGAGCTGCGGGTCGACTTCGAGGTGGGTGTGGTCGTCGGTGACCTCATCGCCCTCGACGGCGACGAGGATGTCCTCTTCCTCCTCGGCGTCGATGTACTCGATGTAGCCGCGGTCGACGAGGTCGTCGAAGCCGAGTTCGCCGTTCTCGACGGCTTCGAGCTCCTCGTCGGAGACGAGCGGCTCACCGTTCTCGACGACGAACAGCGGTCGTCGGGCACGACCGGCGTCGGCGTTGATGATGACCTCGTTCGTCTCCTCCTTGACAGAGACGTTGACCATCTCGGAGACCTCGCCGCGGCGGCGGGCCTCTCTGACGTTGTTCGCGAGTTCATGCGGCTGCGGGTGGGTCCCGATGAGCGACCCGTTGACGTACACCTTGGATTCTCTCTGGCTACTCATGTTAGTCGTCTGCGGGGGCCTCCACGGTCTCGATGCCGGGGATGCCGTTTACGCCCATGGAGGCGAGTTCTCGCTTTAGTTCTCGTTCGTCCTCGACGTTCTGTGACAGCTCCATCGCCTGCGCGAAGTTCTTCACGAGCCCACAGTTCGGTCCCTCCGGCGTCTCGGAGGGACAGATGCGACCCCACTGGGTCGCGTGGAGGTCACGCGCCTCGAAGTGGGGTTGAGAGCGCGACAGCGGCGACCGGAGCCGGCGCAGGTGTGAGAGCACGCCCATGTAGTCGGTGCGGTCCACCAGCTGCGAGACGCCGGAGCGGCCACCCACCCAGTTCCCGGTCGCAATCGGGTGCTCGAGCCGCTCGGTCAGCACGTCAGAGCGGACGACCGTCGACACCGAGAGCTGCCGGTTTCGCATGTTCGCGCGTTCGAGCTGATACTTCACGTCGCGTGCCAGCTTGTTCAACGCGGTGCGGAACAGGTCCTTCATGAGGTCGCCAGACACCTTCAGCCGCTTGTTGGCGTAGTGGTCCTTGTCGTCGGATTCGCGTCGACCGAGCGCGAGTTCGAAACACGCCTCGGCCATCCGACAGAGGTAGACGGCCTTGTTCATCCGGACCTCCTCGTCTTCGATGCCCTCCTCGTGGAGGTGCGGGAGGAGGTAACGGTCGATGACGTAGTTGGCGCGCTTGAGCTGGTAGTTTTTGCCCTGCCCGGAGGCGACGCGCTGGCCGAGCGTCTCGATTGCCTCGTTGGTGGAACCGACCTCGGCGGCCTCCAGATTCTCCAGCATGAACTTCACGATCTCGGGGTCGTCGCTCACGCGGTGGACGATCTCCTCGTCGGATTCGAGTCCGAGCGCGCGAACGAGCGTGACGAAGTCGATAGACCCAGACACCGAGGGGAACGAGACTTCGAGCAGCCCCTCACGATTCCGCTCACACAGGACGAGGGCACGGTAGCCGCGCCGTTGGGAGAACGTCTTCGCGACCTGAATCTCGTCGCCGTACTTCGTGTCGTACTCGGCGAGAATCTTGTTCGGCGCGAGGTCCTCGCTCGTCATCAGCACGCGCTCGGAGCCGTTGACGATGAAGTAGCCGCCGGGGTCGGCGGGGTCTTCGCCGATTTCGATCAGTTCCTCGTCGGAGAAGTCGTGGATATTACATTTCGAGGAGCCGACCATAATCGGCATCCGACCGATTTTGGTCTCGGCGGTATCGACGACCTGTTCGGGCTCTTCTTCGCCGCCGCGGACGATGTCCATCTCCATGAACACCGGAGCGGAGTAGGTGATGTTGCGGAGGCGTGCCTCCTGCGGGTAGAGCAGTTCCTCGGAGCCGTCGGCCTCACGGACGCGCGGCGTCTCGACGCGCACGTCGGCGAGGTCGACGCGGACTGGCTCTTGGCCCTCCTTGTCACCGATGTCCGTCTCGATGGACTCTTTCTCGTCGACGACACGCTGCATGCCGCGTTCGAGGAAGGAGTTGAACGAGCGGAAGTGGTGTTCGGCGAGACGGTCACGGGAGAAGTACTCTCTTGAGACGGCGCGGCGTTTTTGTCTGTCCATGTTACTGAATCACCAGTCGGTAGACGACGGCCTGGTCCGTCGTCCGGGAGTCGCGCACGATTTCGAGCACGTCGCCGACCTCGGCTTGGTCGGGGACTGCGGCGTCGGTGCGTTTGATTTTCGGTAAGTCTGTGCGGTCGATATTGTACTCGTCGAGCACGTCGTCGAGCTCCGAATCGGAGACGACCCTGTGCTCTGGGACGAGGTCGTGTTGGCTTACATCTACCATGTGTGGCTGAGGCCCGCTGGGAGAAGTTCTGAGATACTACAGCGTGGTATTATCCACCAGCACAAAGCACTTTCGGAACGCGCGCGAGACGGCTATCGCTCGCCGACCGAGCGACCATATGTCCCGAAGGTGCGTGATGGTACAAGACTCTTGTGTCCGTGCAGTGCGTGACCACACACGCGACCCCGCCGTCGGTTGGAAAGTCTTATACATACCACCGGGCTACGAGGAAATGCGTCGGCCCGGGTGGTGTAGTGGCCCATCATACGACCCTGTCACGGTCGTGACGCGGGTTCAAATCCCGCCTCGGGCGCTTTCTGTGGACGGTTACACCGAGAGTAGCTGTGGTGTCGGTTCGTACTGGTGAACCAATTGACCCTGACTCACCAGCATCACGCACTGTGGTATCAAGAGGCGTAAAACAGTGTTCACGCCACGACGCCACCTCCTCGTGTAGTTCTGGCGCGTTTATGATGAGTCCACGTGCGGTCTGTGTTCCGCAGTGTTGCGGTTTGGAAAATAAAGCTTGAATCAGCAAGCTATACATTCATTAATCGACAGCGCGCCCAAAACCTCATACATCCCCGGTGTTGATGTGGTACTGTGAACCGTAGCCCGGGGGGTCGTCGTGAGTGACGGTCAGCCGACGGTCCTGATCGTCGACGACGAGCCCGACCTCGCAGATCTGTATGCCGCGTGGCTGGCCGACAGCTACGACGTCCGGACAGCCTACAGTGGCGAAGACGGCATCGAAGCCGCCGACGAGGACGTTGACGTCGCGCTCATCGATCGGCTGATGCCCGACACCTCCGGCGACGAGGTCTTGAGCGCCATCCGCGCGGCCGGATACGGCTGTCGCGTCGCAATGGTGACCGCCGTCGAGCCGGATTTCGACATCATCGAGATGGGGTTCGACGACTATCTCGTGAAGCCGGTTCGGCGCGAAGAGCTTCGCGACGCCGTCAAGCAGTTGCTCTCCCGGTCGGAGTACGACGCTCAACTGCGCGAGTACTACGCGCTCGTCTCGAAACGCGCCGCACTGGAGACGCAAAAAAGCGAGCGCGAGCTGGAAGGGAGCGACGCGTACGCGGAACTGTGTGAGGAGATCGAGGAGCTAAGCGGAAAGCTCGACGAGACGACCGCGGAGTTCACAACCGAGGACTTCGAGCGAGCGCTCCAGGAGTTAGAAGACGACTGACCCGCCCCATCCCCCGACCACGACACCGACGACGGCGAGCGTGAACGTGCCGACGGCGTTCGCTGCCGCCGCCCGGACGAACCCATCTTCTGCGAGCCGGACCGTTTCGAACGCGAACGACGAGAACGTCGTGAACGCGCCACAGAAGCCGGTCCCGGCGAGCGCGACCGCCGATTCGCCCAGCGGCGCGGCGAGGACGAACCCGAGGAGTAGACTACCGAGGACGTTCACGACGAGCGTGTCGACCCGTGCGCGCTCGATATGCGTATCGACCAGATGCCGGCAGACGGCACCGAGTGCACCGCCGAGCGCGACGAACAGCGGCGTAAGCGTCACGACAGCCACCTCGCGACGCGGCGGCCGGCGAGCACGGCGAGGAAGCCGAGCGCGTAGTTCGCTGCGAGATTCAGCCCCGCGAGCGCCGGCGCGAGCGCGACCGTCTCGGCCGCGAAGGTCGAGTAGGTCGTGAACGACGAGAGGAATCCCGTCCCTGCGACCAGTCGGACGCGAAAGGGGATCACGTTCCGGAGCCGCCGCTCATACAGGAGGACACCGAGCAAGAACGCGCCGAGAACGTTCACGGCGAGCGTGCCGACTGGAAAAGCGGGGCCGACGAGCGCGACGCTGACGCCCCACCGGCAGACAGCACCGAGCGCACCGCCGACGGCGACGAGCGCGAGCGTCGGGTCCCAGTCCATACAGGTGTCGCGCGGGCGGACTACTCGTATCCGTCGGTTCCGAGGGTGGGTGCCGTTCCGCCGTGGCTGGTCGCGCGCTCGCTGACCCGGACGCTGTGGGCGCGCTCGGTGGCGTCGTCGAAAACGAGCAGGTCACCGACGCCTGCGGGAATCCGGGGTTCGACGGGACCGTCCACGTAGTCGCCGCGTGCGCCCGCGACGGCCGCCGTGTCCGCACGACCGGTGAGTCGGTGGGTCGCCAGCAGGTCGGCCTGCGAGACGGCCGTCTCGGGGAGCGCGTCGGGCCGCTGGGTCGCAAGCACGAGCGAGACGCCGGGTGCGCGTCCCCGGGTGAGTAGGGTGTCCAGCGCGGGCGCGGCGACTCCGTCGAGAAAGACGTGCGCCTCGTCGACGAGCAGCCACGGCAACGGTCCCTCCCCCGACAGCCGGCGCTCGTACAGCCCCGTCGCGACCGCGCGGACGACGGCGTTCGCTGCTCGGTCGGAGACGCCGGCGAGGTTGAGGACGGTCGGCTCCGTCGGCCGGCGTATGCCCTCGGGCGCGAACACCTCCCACGAGGCCGCGCGGGCGAGGTGGTTCGCCGCGACCCGACGGGTGGGTCGGGTCCCCTCGCTGTCGACGTACTCGCGCATCTCGGCGAGCGTCGGACGCTCACTCGCGGCCGTCCAGACGAGTGCTCCGGCCGGCTCCCTCGGGTCGAGTCCGACGAGTCGCGGCCACTCGCGGGCCGGAATCGCCCCAGCGGAGACGCGCGGTTCACACACCGTGACGCCGAGGGCGTCGAGACCGGCGAAGCCACCCATCGGGTCCACGACGACCGGAACGGTCCCGTCGACGGCACAGAGACCCTCGGCGAGCAGCGCGAGCGTGTTCGACTTCCCGCTGCCTCGTTTTCCGACCAGACACATCGCGTGTGGTCGGGCACAGTCGAGGGCCACGTCTCCCCCGTGGCTCCCGTCCCGGGCGAGATACCGCCCGAGCGGGAGCCGCGGTCCGTCGCCGTCCGTGCGGCCGATAGTCGTCACGTCGGTCGTGGCGCGGTCTCTCACTTCAATCTCGGGCCGATAACTTATCACCGATGACGGGCCACCGCCCCCGTGTTCGACACACTCGACGACGAGCGGGCTATCGAGGGGTTACCGATTCGACTGGTCATCGCGCTGGTAGTGGGCGTGGCGTCGCTGTCCGTGATGATGAACATGGTTTCGGGCATCTCGGCTATCGGCGTGAGCGAACTTGACGTGCAGCCAGAGCCGGAGGTCGCGACGCTCGGCGAGACGGACACCGTGTCGGTCGCTGTTGTCGGGCCGGACGGAAGTCGGGTCTCGGGGGCGACGGTCATTGCGCGGGGGGACTCCGCGATGCTCGACGGCGTCGCGACCGCGACCACCGACGAGTCCGGAACGGCGAATCTCGACATCGACCCGTCGTTGGGCGAAAATCAGGCCGACGGCACCGTCTCCTTCGAGGTGAAGCCGCCGGCGAACTCGGAGTACGTCGACCGCCGGGAGAACACCGCGCTGCTCGTCATCCGGGAGTGACCGACCGGTAGCGGTCGACGAGCGCGCCGACGAGCCGGCGCTCTGCGGGCGCAAAGCCGAGCCACGACAGGACGCCCGCGTAGACGGCGAGCCCGACGGGCGTCGCCACGACCGCGCCGGCCAGCCCGGGAACGAGCCGGTGACCGACCAGCGTCACCGCGGCGAGCGGGACGGCCGCGGCGACAGGCTTGAGGTGAGCGACCGTGAGCGGCTGGAGGTCTTCGAGCCGCCAGAGCACGGCCACTTCGAGGACGTTGTTGAGCGAGAGCATCAGCAGATACGCCGCGACGACGCCCACGAGCCCGTACTGGCGGGTGAGCGGAATCGAGACGACGGCCCCGTGTGCCACGCGTTCGAGCGCGTCGGCGAGTCGCTCCTCGGGGTCGTCGTCGGGCACGTCTCACCTGGAGACGGTGGCGGAGAAAAGCGCGACGGTGCGCGCTACACGGAACCGTTGGCGATGCGGTCGAAGACGGTGGGGTCGGCCCAGAGTTCACGCAGCGTCGCGGCGGCCAGAAACCGGGTCGGCGCGGCGACCCACTCGGTCGTGGCGTTCGCGTCCGGTGCCGGTGAGTCGGCCGCCTCGAACCACCACGCGAGATACCCTCCGTCGGCGAGTTCGGCCGTCGGATACAGCTGTCCGTCGACGGCTACGTCGAGCCGCGACTCGCCGACGACAGAGGGACGGGGGTCATCGGGGTCGGCGACCGTCACCTCGATTTCGGTGTCGGTCACGCGGACGCCTCCATAGCCCACCCGTGCGGCTCGATGTACAAAAAGCCGCGTCGGACGCGCGTCAGTAGCGGTCCCAGTCGATCCACTCCTGTTCCCACCCGTTCTTTTTGTTTGCGGCCTGTCGGCTGCGCTCGTGTTCCTCGCGAGAGGTGCGATTGCGTTCGAGCGTGGTCGCCTGCTCGCCTTCGACGAGCATCGGGGCGAACGCGACCGTGCCGAGCCGTTCGCGGCGCTCGCCGTCCCCGTCGAGGACCGTGAGCGTCTGATTGCCGCCTCCGAGCGGGAGAACGAGACGGCCCGACTCGGACAGTTGCGCGAGTAATCGCTTCGGGGGACGAATGGCGGCCGCCTCGACGAGGATGTGATCGTAGGGGGCATAGGCGGGAAGCCCGTCCGCGCCGTCGGCGCAGTCCACGAGCACCTCCCCGTACCCCGCCTTCCGGAGGTTCGACCGCGCCTCATAGACGAGTCTGCGGTCGATGTCGATGGCGTGGATGTGTCGACCGCCGGCGAGCTCGGCGAGGACGGCCGCCGTGTAGCCGACGCCGACGCCGACGACGAGCACCAACTCGCCCGGCTCCGGGGCGACGGCCTCGAACAGTCGGGCGGCGTCGGAGGGGGCGAGCACGCGCGTGCCGAACTGCTCGGCCGCGCGGTCGGCGTACGGGAGCACGTCGTCGGGGACGAACGGCTCGCGGGGGACCGTCCGCATCGCGCTCGCGACGGCGTCGCTGGCGATGACGGCTTTCGCCTCGTGTTCGAGGCTGTCGACCATATCTGCCCGCAGCAGCTCCGCGTCCATAGCTCGAAATCGGAGGGCGATGCTATTGAACCCGACGCCCGACGAGGGCGACTCCTTCCGTACCCGGGAGCGCCGTGACCGAACAGTCGAGCCCGACATCCGCAAACAGCGACCGCAGCGCAGACTCGGGGCGGACGCGACCTCCATCCCGGAGGTGGTGTTCCACGTCGAGTAGTGCACCCTCTGGCGACCGGTCGCGTACCGGTTCGATGCAGACGACGGTCGGCGCAGCCTCGCCCGCGGCCGCGAGCCACCGGCGAGCGCGGTCGTCGTCCGACCGCGCGAGCATTCCCACCGCGAAGGCGAGGTCGGTCTGTGGCATGGTGTCGTACCCCCCTATTTCGAGTCGTACCTCGGTCGGAGCAAGAAGCGGAGCGACCGTGTCGCCGCGGGCTGTGGATTCCAGAATCGTCGCGTCGTAGCCGCGAGTGGCGAACTCGCTGGCGTGGCGACCGGGACCGTCGCGGAGACAGACGACGCGCTCGGCCGTCGGCGCGGCATGAACCGCGGCGGTGACGGCCGCGCGAACGGCGTGTTCGTCGCGTGCCCACTGCTCGCCGAGTCGGTTCACGCGGGTACGCTCAGGGTCGGTGTCGTGGTCGGTCCACGCGTCCAGCGCGTCGAGCGTCGCCGGGAGCGACCCGATAGAGCGCACGTCCGTCTTGGTGAGGAAGCCGAGCAGTCGGTTCGTCGGCTCGTACTCCCGGCCCACTCGTTCGAGGAAACCGCGGTCAGCGAGTGCCGTAGTGACCGCCTCGGCGACCGACGGGTCGGTGTCCGTCGCCTCGGCGACTGCTTCGGGAGTGCCCGCGTCGGTCGTTAGGGTCTCCAGGATGCCCCGGCGGCGGGCGAACGCGAGCAGGAGCAGTTCGCGCGTCGACGCGTCGAGGGCCACTACTCGGGCTTTACACCCTCGTTCTCGACGCGCATCACCGACTCGCCGTCGGCTAGATTCGGCGCGTCGACGAGCTTGACGATGCGCTTGTTGCCCTTCGACTTCTTCAGGTACATCCGGAACGTTGACTTGTGTCCGAGGATGTTCCCCCCGATGGGCTTGGTCGGGTCGCCGAAGAAGGCGTCCGGGTTCGACTGCACCTGGTTCGTGACGAGGACGGCGGCGTTGTAGAGGTTGCCGACGCGGTCGAGGCTGTGGAGGTGCTTGTTCAGTTTCTGCTGGCGGTTCGCGAGTTCACCACGACCGACGTACTCGGCACGGAAGTGGGCCGTGAGCGAGTCGACACACAGCAGTCGGACGGGATAGTCGTCGTCCTCGTGTTCCTTCGCGATTTCGAGCGATTTCTCGGCGAGGAGAATCTGGTGGTTGGAGTTGAACGCCTTCGCGACGTGAATCTTCGCGAGCACGTCGTCCACGAGCGCCTCCATGGCCTCGTCGTCGCCGGCGCTGCCCTCGATGTCGCGGTAGTCGAGTTCGGAGTCGATGATGTCGTCGTCGAGTCCGCGAACCATCTCGTCGATGCGCTCGGGGCGGAACGTGTCTTCGGTGTCGATGAAGATACAGCGACCGTGGAGACCGCCGTTCTCGGCCTGTAGCTGGACGTTCACCGCGAGCTGGTGGGTAATCTGGGACTTCCCGGAGCCGAACTCGCCGTACACCTCGGTGATGGACTGGGTCTCGACGCCGCCGCCGAGCATCTCGTCGATCTCGGGGATGAGCCACTGGAGTTTGCCGATTTCCTCGCGGCGTTCGAGCACGCTCGTTCCGGTCTCGAAGCCGCCGATGTCGGCTGCCTCGCGGGCGGCGTTGATGATGTCGGAGGCCGACGACTCGCCCACGTCGGCCTTGTTCGAAAGCTCACTCGGAGAGGCGACGGCGATGGACTGATAGGAGTCGTAGCCGGTATCCTGAAGCTTATCGGCGGTGGCCGGACCGACGCCCGGGAGGTCTTCGAGGTCCTGTGTTGCGGACATACCAATCGGTTGTGCGTCCGGGGATATAAACCCACGTTAACAGCATACTGAAAGTGAAATCGCCCGACGAAAGCGCGGTCGCTCGCGTCGAATGGGCACGTTTAGATAGGAGTCTACTCGCCGGGTTCGAGTGGACGACCCCACGGGCGGGCGTCGCCTTCGGGCCACATCGGATACCAGTACTCCTTGTCCTCCTCGATTGTGAGCTCCGAATCGAGGACGGATTCGAGTTTGAACTCCGTACTGGAGTCGTGGTTCCGGTTGCCGGTTGGGACGAACGGGTAGTAGCTCCCCCGACGGAAGGAGTAGAGCCAGTAGGCGACGGTGCCGTCGCGCTCGAAGGGGAACGCAGCCGCGAGCAGCCGCGAGCCGAAGCCGGATTCTTGCATCGTGTCGGCGGCGAAGTGGACGCTCGTCACGAGGTCCTCGAACTCCGTGTCGGCGAGGACGACCCAGTCGTAGCCGTGAGCGTCGGTTCGGAACTCGAAGACGGTACCCGTCTCCGACTCGCCGGCGTCGAGGACGGCCGCCACCTCGTCGCGCGCGTCGGTAAACGCCGTCGAGTCCACGCCCGAAAAGCAGAGCGCGGCCTCGTCGGCGGGGGCGAAGTCGAGTTGCGCCTCCATCGTCACCGCGGCCGTCGAGAGGCCAAAGAGCGCTTCGGGGTCACCCTCGCGGGTCGCGTCGGCCTCGGCGGCGACGCCGAGTGCCTGTTTGACCGAGTCGAACAGCCCCATTATTGTGTTTCCATCTCGCGTTCGAGCTCACGCAGTCGGTCGACGCGCTTCTCCGTCGAGGGGTGTGTCGAGAACAGTCGGCCGATGGTGCCGGCCTTGATGGGGATGATGAAGAACGCGTTCATCTCCGACTGCTCGCGGAGGTCGTCGTTCGGAACGCTGTCCATCTTTCCGCTGATTTTCAACAGCGCAGACGCGAGCGCCGACGGCTTGCCCGTGATGGCTGCCCCGCCGCGGTCGGCCGCGAACTCGCGGTAGCGCGAGAGCGCCCGAATCAGCAGGAACGACAGAATCCAGACGACCAGCGACGCGATGATGGCGACGAAGACGGGAGCCTGATTCCCGCCCTCGCGGTTGCCGCCGGCGAACAGCCATCCCCACCGGACGATGAGGAAGGCGATCGTCGAGAGGAACGACGCGATGGTCATCACCATCACGTCGCGGTTCTTGACGTGGGCGAGTTCGTGGGCGATGACGCCCTCCAGCTCCTCGTCGGAGAGGGTGTCCATGATGCCCGTCGTGACACAGACCGCACTGTTGGACTGTGACCGGCCGGTCGCGAACGCGTTCGGAACGCGTGAGTCGGCGACGGCCACCTTCGGCTTCGGGAGGTCGGCCTGCTGTGCGAGTCGCCCGATGGTCGCGTGAAGCTGTGGATACTCGTCTTCCGAGACCTCGCGTGCGCCCATCGAGTACAGCGCCAGCTTGTCCGAGAACAAGAACTGTGCGCCCATGAACACCACCATCAGCCCCAAGAAGAGCTGTGCGCTTCCGCTGAAGAACGTCGTGATGACGACTGCGAATACGAGATACAGCGCGAACAGGAGGAACATGGTGAACCCCATGCGCGCCCGCAGTCCCCAATCTGTCTTCCACTCCATACCCTCACTTAGCGTGGAGATGTATAGACCTTCCCGGGTCAGCGACCGACGGCGTTCCCGTCTTTTCGTGGCTCCGTCGCGCCCGAGAGGACGCCGTCGTCGTTTCGGCGCACGAACTGCGCACCCCCGAACTGAATCGGCGGGAGCACCGCGAGGTCGTGACCCCGACGCAACAGCCCGTTTTGCGTCTCGGTCGGGAACCGCGCCTCGACAGCCAGCCGGCCGTCCTCTCGGTAGCGCCAGCGCGGTCGGTCGAGCGCCTGTTGTGGCGTCAGCCCGTCGTCAACGAGACTTACCAGTGTCTGGAGGTGCCCCTGCGGCTGCATGAACCCGCCCATCACGCCGAAGGCCGCCCAGTCCTCGGCGTCGGCGTCGGGCGCGAAGTCGATGAGCCCCGGAATCAGGGTGTGGAACGGTCGCTTCCCCGGTTCGAACCGGTTGGGGTGGTCGTCCTCGAGCGAGAAGGACGCCCCGCGATTCTGGAGTGCAATCCCCGTGTCGCCGGCGACCAGCCCGGAGCCAAAGCCGGCAAACCGGGAGTTGATGTACGACACCACGTTCCCCTCGCCGTCGGCCACACACAGCAGGACGGTGTCGGCGTCCTCGCCCGTCTGTTGCATGAACTCCACGTCGCCGGCCGTCTCCCCGATGTCGCTCGCGCGCTCGCTGGCCCACTCGGTGCTGTTGAGCGGCGGCAGCTCCTCGTACTCGGGGTCGGTGATGTAGCGGTGGCCGTCGTGGAACGCCCGTTTGAGCGCCTCCACAAACAGGTGGACGCGCTCGGTGCCCTCGGCCTCGCTCGCACCGATTTCGCTGGCGATGTTGAGCGCCTCCAACACGATGAGCCCCTGATTGTTCGGCGGCAGTTCGTACACCTCGGTCCCGTTGTAGTGTGTCGACACCGGGTCGGGAAACTCCGGCTCGAAGTCGGCGAGGTCGTCCATCGTGAGGAAGCCGCCCGCCTCCTGTACTTCCGCGACGATTTGCTCGCCGATTTCGCCTTCGTAGACGGCGTCTGCGCCCTCCTCGGCGATGGTTTCGAGGGTCGTGCCGAGCGCGTCGAGGGTGACGTGCTCGCCCGCCTCCGGTGCGCGCTCCCCGTCCACGAGGTAGGCGTCCCGGGCGTTCTCGTCGTCGAAGAGATTCTCGGCGTAGCTCCACGCGTCGGCGATGACCGGCGACACCGGATACCCCTCGGTCGCGTACCGGATGGCGTGTTGGAGGTTCTCGCCGAGGGTGCGCTCGCCGAACCGCTCGGTCGTCGCCTCCCACCCGCGGGCCGTCCCCGGGACCGTCACGGTCTGTGGACCGAGCATCGGCATCTCAGCCTCGCTCGGGTCCTCGTCCTCGTCGGCCACGGCCTCACGGACCTCCTGACGGGTCGCGTTCGCCGGTGCACCGCCACACGAGCGCATCGCGCCGACCTCGCCGTCTGCCGTCCGGTAGAGCGCGAACACGTCCCCGCCCAGCCCCGTCGATGTCGGCTCCACGACGTTGAGCGCGGCCGCCGTCGCGACCGCCGCGTCGAAGGCGTTCCCGCCGGCTTCGAGCGTCTCCAGTCCGGCGGTCGCCGCCAGCGGCTGGCTCGTCGCGACCATCCCCTCGCTGCCGTACACGGTCGACCGGCGCGAGCCGAACCCGTCTACTGCCTCGTTGTCCATGTCTTGGGGTAGTTTCTCCCGTGACAAAGAGACCACGGCATCGGACACGCGCGTCGCGCGACGGCAGAATCGACGCAACGAGTCGCCACCACAAGCCGGCTACCCCAGCCGTATCGGGTCGGCCGTCTCGTCGATGGCCACGCGAACCGACTCGCCGACCACGAAGTCGTGGCCCTCGTGGAAGACGAGTTTCGCCCCGAACTCGATTTGCGTGGCGAACAGCGACAGCCCCGTCGCGTCCACCCCGTCAACCGTGACCGCCACGTCCCGCCACACGAGTCCGTCGTCGCTCTCGGTCGCGACCTCGGTCCCGAGCAGCGAGAGCGTCCCGGACGACAACCCGAACGTTCCCGCACCGGTGTAGTGGGCGAGACCGCCGTCGAGCGGGATTCCCTCGTCGCTGGCGAGCGCGGCGAATCCGTCCCCACCGACGGGCGTGTCGAGCCGAACGTGCGTCTCCCCGACCTCGACAATCTCGCCCGTCCCGTCCCACGCGAGCGGGCTGACCGCACAGTCGACGGCGAGCGGGAGCGACCCCGACGCACGGTACGGGTTCGCGTCGGGCGCGCGGAAACCGAGGTGGACGTGGTCGTCGACCCACCGGCCGAAGAAGCCCGACCGGACGAGCCGACCGAGCGAGTCACCGACGGCCACCTCGTCGCCCGCCCCGACAGCCGGGTCGACGTGGAGGATACGGGCGACGTGCTCGCCGGTGTCGACCAGAATCAGGTGGTCGGTGTCGACGGCGTACGGCCGTGGAGGACACCGGACGGTCCGGGTGTCGATGACCTCTCCGGCGACCGGTGACGGGGCAGGCCCACCGTTCTCGCCCGGATAGAGGTCGATTGCACAGCCGCGGTCGTGGGCCGGATACGGCGAGTTGTACCGGGAGAATCGCTCGTACCCGGAGAGCACCGACGCCGGGAGCGTGACCATACCTGAGTGAAGGAGGGGACACCTTTAGCCGTCGCGCTCGTCGGAGCGGTATGCGAATCGTCCGAGGGCGAGCAGCAGACATCGACGCCGACCGAGCCGTCACGGCGGCGCTGCGAGCGGACGTGGCGAGCGACGGCGAGGGTGCGGTGCGGGCGTGGCGGCCACACCGTCAACTGGCGTTCGGTCGCCGCGACACCCGCGAAGACGGCTACGAGCAGGCGCGGGCCGCCGCGCGCGACCACTGCTACCCGCCACACGAGCGCGATGTCGGCGGGCGCGCGGTCGCGTACACGGGGTCGACGGTCGCGTTCCTCCGGCTCGAACCGCTCGACGACCTCCGGGTCGGGATGGACGACCGGTACGACGCCGCGATCGCGGACGTGCAACGCGCACTCGAAACGGTGGGGGTGACGGCCGAACGCGGAGAGCCACCCGACGCCTTCTGTCCGGGGCAACACTCCCTGTCGGCCGACGGGAAGATCGTCGGTCTCGCACAGCGCGTCTCGAAGGGCGTCGCACAGACCGCCGGTATCGCCGTCGTTCGGGACCACGAGCAGATCGCCGCTGTACTTACAGAGGTGTACGACGCGCTCGGTGTCGCGTTCGACCCCGGCAGCGTCGGAAGTGTCACGCGAGCGGGCGGAGACGGCGACCCCGACCGGGTGGCCCGCGCCCTCGAATCGGCGCTCGTCGGCGACCGCGACGCGACCGTCGAGCACCTGCGGTAGTCCCATTTTTATCCTCGGCACGCCGGAGTCGGAGTATGCTCTTTCAGGACGCGACGCTCGCCGATGGCCGAGTGTGTGACGTGCGGGTCGACGGCGAGACCATCGCCGCCGTCGGCGATCTCACCCCGACCGACGACGAGCGTGTCATCGACGCCACCGGTAAGCGGCTGCTCCCGGGGATGATCGACGCTCACGTCCACTTCCGCGAGCCGGGGTACTCGCACAAGGAGACGTGGACGAGCGGGTCGAAGTCGGCCGCGGCCGGCGGCGTGACGACCGTCGTCGACCAGCCGAACACCGACCCGCCGACCGTCGACGGAGAGGCGTTCGACCGGAAAGCCACTCTCGCGACCGAGTCGTACGTCGACTACGGCATCAACGGCGGCGTCACCGAGCCGTGGGACCCCGACTCCCTGCTCGCACGCCCGCTGTTCGCGCTCGGTGAGGTGTTCCTCGCCGACTCGACGGGCGAGATGGGTATCGACGCCGACCTGTTCGAGGACGCGCTCGTCGCCGCGGGCGAGACCGACACCCGCGTCACGGTCCACGCCGAGGACGCGACCCTGTTCGACGAATCGGTCCGTGACCGGGACGACGCCGACGCGTGGAGCGCCTACCGGACTGCCGAGGCCGAGGCCGTCGCCGTCGAGCGGGCCTGCGAGACCGCCCGCGAGCACGACACCCAGATTCACGTCGCCCACACCTCCACGCCAGAAGGTATCGACACCGCGGCCGAAACCGGGATGACCTGCGAGGTGACGCCACACCACCTCTTCTTGTCGCGCGATGACCTCGCCGAGTTGGGCACGCACGGCCGGATGAACCCGCCGCTCCGGAGCGAGCAGCGCCGCGAGGCCGTCTTCGAGCGCGTCGCCGACGGCGCCGTCGACATGATCGCCACCGACCACGCGCCACACACCCGCGCCGAGAAGGACACCGACATCTGGTCGGCCCCGTCGGGCGTACCCGGCGTCGAGACGGCACTTCCCCTCCTGCTAGCGGCAGCCGACCGGGGCGAGTTGAGCTACGAGCGCGTGCGCGACCTCACCGCGGCGACCCCCGCGGAGGTGTTCGGTCTCGACACGAAGGGAACGGTTGCTGAGGGCAACGACGCCGACCTCGTGCTCGTGGAGTCGGGACCACGAGAGATTCGCGGTGGGGACCTCCACACGAACTGCGAGTGGACGCCCTTCGAGGGGATGGACGGCGTGTTCCCGTCGCTGACGCTGGTGCGCGGGTCGGTCGTGTACGAGGACGGTGAGTTCGGCGAGCGCGTCGGAAAGAACGTCCGGTCAGCGTAGCTTCGCGCCCATCTCCAACTCGAAGCTCCCGGTGTCGGACGGCTCGAAGCCGACCTTCTCGTACAGCGCGACGGCGGCGTGATTCCATCGTTCGACGGTGAGCCACACCCGGTCGATTTCCTCCGCGCGGCCGGCCCCGAGCAGGGCGGTGATGAGCTGTGAGCCGATGCCCGACTCCTGGTACTCCGCGAGGACGAAGATGGCGAGTTCGAACTCGTCGAGGCCCTCCGTCCCTTCGTTGTCATCGAAGTCGGGGACGAGCGTGGCGTGGCCGACGGCGTCGCCGTCGTGCCACGCGATGACGTTGACGCCCGCCTCGGTGACGATGGTGTCGAGCCACTCGCGAATCTGCTCGTCGGTCGTCGGGGGAATCCCCTGCGCGCGGTCCTCCGGGTCGAAGTCGAGATACATCGAGACGAGCGCTTCCATGTCGTCCTCGAAGCGACGAATCTCGATGTCGCGGCCGGCCTTGTCCGTGAGCGAGCGCGGGGGCGGGTCGTACGGTCCGGCGACTTCGTCGGGGTAGATGCGACTCATCGGACCAAGGTGACCGAGACGGTGGCGTTCAACAGGACGAACTCCGCGATAGAGCCGAGCTGGACCTTCCCAAGTGGGCTGGTCTCACCGCCGCCGAGGACAATGAGTTCGTGGCCCTCGCGCTCGGCGAAGTCGACGAGCTGACTGCCGGCGTGGCCTTCGAGGACGTGCACGTCGGGGGTGAGTCCGGCGTCTTCGAGTGCCGTACGTGCGCGCTCGGCGAGGTCGTCGGGGTCGGGGTCGGAGTCGGGGTTCTCGAGGATGGCGACGGTGAGCGAGTCGCCCGCCTCCTGGGCCCGGTCGATGGTCTTATCAAGGGCGCGAAAGGAGTCCTCGCTCCCGCCGATGCCAAGCAGGACGTTCATGCCCTCGGTGACGCCTGCGGGTCATAAAAGAGTCCCGGCGACGAGCGCGGGCTTTTTTATCCGAGCGGCGGAGTCCCACACATGGGAGTCGTCTCGAACGCGCGTGAGGATATCGCGGGCGTGACCGTGTTCCTCATCTTGGGTGCCGGTATGATTGCGCTGTTTGCCAACGTCTCGTGGTTCTGGGTCATCTGGGTCGTCGGCTTCGCCGTCGTCCTCCCGCTGATCGGCATCCTCACCGACGACGAGGAGGAGGACACGGACGAGACACCGGACGACCCGGTCGAACGGCTCAAGCGCCGGTACGCCGACGGAGAACTGACCGACGAGGAGTTCGAACACCGACTCGAACGGCTGATGGAACTCGACGACGACGCGACCGTCGACCGAGAGCTGGAACGCGAGCTCCGGTAGCCGCCGGGGCGGGCGACACGCTTTTTCGCCACCGTGCTGGAGTTTCAGCCATGACAGAGACGCCCGAGGAGGAGCCGACGCCGGCCGTCGAACGCGTCGAAGACGAACGCGAGGAGCCGGAAGAGGCGGACGTGCCCGAGGACGTACAGGAGTACGCCCGCTTCTCGAAGATCGACGGCGCGACCTACGACCGCGCCAACGAGTTCCTGCGCGACCGCACCTACATCACCGCCCGCGAGTGGGCCATCGCGCGGCTGTGTGCGGACTTCCGGACGGAGACGGGCGTCGAGATGACGAAAATCGGCGAGAACCTGCCCGAACTCGTCCCGTTCATGACGGACACCTACTCCCCGCAGGCCGTGAACCAAGCGCGGGCCTCCTTCGAGGAGAAGGTACAGAAGGCGGGCGCGACGTTCCTCTACGGCGCGATGTGTGACTTCTTCACCGCCGAGGAGCTGGACGATCTAATGTACGAGGTGACGGAGGTGGCGAAGTTCCTGCTCGAGGTGGAAGGGGTCGAACTCACCGTCGACGAGGAGCTGGACGCCGAGGACAGAATTTCGGAGGTGATGCGCGAGGTGCGCGACCGCTCTGCCGGCCTGCGCCACGACGAGGTGACCTGCCCGGAGTGTGGCCACGTCCAGGAGGTCGGAGACGACTAGTCGTCGAAGGGGGTCTCGGGGAAGACGTACTCGGGTGAATCGAGCACGAACGAGACCGGTTCGAGCGCCGTGAGACTCCGGACCCGAATCGGGAGCGCGCCGTCGTGGTCGCGAAGCACGCCCTCGGCGTCTGCAGTTCGCTCGTAGTACAGCGGGAGGACGACGGCCTGCTCGTCGGATTCGAACACGACGAGCAAGAGCACGAGACCGTCGCTCTCGGCGCGGGCGACGTGGGTCGGTTCGAACGCGTCGGGGTCGAGCGCGTCGAGTCGGCCGAACGTGTCGTCGTCGACCACCGCCGTGAGTCCGAACCGGTCGGTCGCCGGGACGACGGTCACGTCGGTCGGCTCACAGACGACGGTATCGCGGTCGAGTCCGGCGGCGACGTCGTCTGCGGTCGCGAGCAGCGCCTCCCAGTTTGCCGTGATACCCTCGACGATACCCTCGCCGACGACGTACTCGATGTTCGCGGCTGTCGACTCGTCCATACGTGGGGGAGGTGCGTCCGTCGAAAAAGCGTTCGGCTACACCGACAACACGGGCTGTGAGGCGTACGCGATGACGTACTCGGTGGCCTTCTCGATGACGGCCGTCGGGTCGCCAACGAGCGGTTCCCGCGGGACGACGAGGAAGTCGGCGTCGATTTCTTCGGCGGCGTCGAGGATGACGCTGCCGGGGTGTTGTGAGAGCCGCGAGGCCGAGAAGCCGTGCGTGGTCGACTGCTCGACGTGCACGTCGCCGGCGAGCGCGCGAATCTCGTCGATGAACGCGGTAGAGGCGGCGGCGACCTCCTGTTCCTCGATTTCGCCGGCCTTCAGCCCGGCCGTCGATTCCTCGCCGAGGACGTACAGCGCGTGGACGGAGGCGTCGTAGGCGTCCGCGATCGCGAGGCCGTACTCGGCGGCGGCCAGCGACTCGTCGCTCCCGTCGACCGGCGCGAGCACCGTCTCGATGTCCATACCGGAGGTCCGACCGGTGTCAGCAAAAAGCCACTCGTCGACGGATCACCGCTCCTGCCAGCGCTCGACCTGGAAGCGACGGTATGCGCCGTGGGCCGCCTCCAGCGAGCCGAGCCACCAGTTCCAGCGGTCGGCGGGACCGCCGTCGGGCGCGTCCACGAGGTGTTCGATGACGACCGCGGGGGTGAGTTCGTACCCCGCGTCGCTGGCGAAGGCACCCGAGTCGGCGAGGTCGCGCGCCTGTCTGGCGACGGCTCTTCGCTCGGCGTCGCTCCCGCCAAAGCGGTCGAGTCGGTCAACGAGGGCGGCCGCGTCCATACCACGTCGTGGCGTGGCTCGCACTTGAGTGGTCGTGGAAACACAACCCCTAATCGGGGTCGTTTCACAGACTGGGTAATGACAGACGAGAGCGTCTTCGACCGCTACCGCGCGGACGTGGACCAACCGATGCGACGGCTGTTTGCGGCCTACGGCGAACCCAGATACGGCTGGTTCGCGCTCGGAGTCATCGCCAACCTGCTCGCACAGTTCGCCTCGCTCGCCCCGCCGCTCGTGCTCGGCGCGGCCGTGAACCGACTCAACGGCCAGACGTACTCGCTTCCGCTCGTCCCGGGGTCGCTGTTGCCGAGTGGCCAAGAGCCGCTGTTCTGGCTCTCGGTCGCGTTCATCGGCGGGGCGTTCCTCCTGACGGGCGTGTTCACCTACGTGTACGGCGTCGCCGCAAACGAGTTCGCCCACGGCGTGATGCACGCCGTCCGGGTGGACTGTTTCGAGAAGATGAGCCGGCTAGATATGTCTTTCTTCGACGACAAACAGACCGGCGAGACGATGTCGATTCTCTCCTCCGACACGGAGAATCTGGAGATGTTCCTGGACAACGCGCTCACCGGCGCGGTCCGGCTGGGCGCGATGCTGCTCGGTATCGGTATCGTGCTCTTTCTCGAAAATCCGTATCTCGCGGTCGTCACGCTGCTCGTCGCACCCGTCATGGCCGCGTTTACCTACTGGTTCATGAAGCGAGCCGAGCCGCTGTATGCGGCCCGCCGCTCCTCGATGGGGAAGCTCAACACGCGTCTCGAAAACTCGATTGCGGGCATCGAGCTGACGAAGACGACGGCGAGCGAATCTTACGAGACCGAGCGGGTTCGCGGCTCATCGAAACAGCTGTTCGAGGACACGATGTCGATGCTGCGGCTCTCGTACTTCTACCGGCCGGGGATGGAACTGCTCGCGGGTGTCTCCTTCTCGCTCACGTTCCTCGTGGGGGGCTACTGGCTGTTCGTCGGCGCGCCGCCGGGTGCGACCGGCCAGCTCCAGGTCGGGACGTTCGTCTCGTTTCTCTTCTTGTCACAGCGGTTCGCGACCCCGCTGGCGGAGGTATCGAACATCATCGACCAGTACGAGAACGCGAAGGCCTCCTCAGAGCGCGTCTTCGGGCTGATGGACATCCCCGTCGAGGTCGACGACCCCGAAGACGGTACCGAACTCACCGACGCGGAGGGGAACGTCGTCTACGACGACGTGACGTTCGCGTACGACGACTCCGAGACCGTCATCGACGGCGTGAGCTTCGAGGCGAAGCCGGGCGAGACAGTCGCGCTCGTCGGCCCCACTGGTGCGGGGAAGTCGACGATGCTCAAGCTCCTACTCCGGATGTACGACGTGACCGACGGCGAGGTTCGGGTCGACGACCACGACATCCGTGACGTGACCCTCGAATCGCTCCGGAGTCACGTTGGCTACGTCGGCCAAGAGACGTTCCTCTTTGACGGCACCATCGCCGACAACATCCGGTATGGCGACTTCGACGCGAGCGACCGGCAGGTGCGCGAGGCCGCGAGGGCCGCAGAAGCCGACGAGTTCATCCGGTCGTTCCCGGACGGCTACGACACCCGCGTCGGCGAACGAGGGGTGAAGCTCTCTGGCGGCCAGCGCCAGCGAATCGCCATCGCACGCGTCGTCTTACATGACCCAGAGCTGCTCGTCCTCGATGAGGCGACCAGCGCCGTCGACACCGAGACAGAGTATCTCATCCAGAAGTCACTCGACTCGCTGTCTGCAGACCGGACGACGTTCGCCATCGCCCACCGGCTCTCGACGGTGAAGGGAGCAGACGAGATTCTCGTCATGGAAGACGGGGAAGTGACGGAGCGGGGCGACCACGGGACGCTGCTCTCGGAGGGAGGACTGTACGCCGACCTCTGGAGCGTGCAGGCCGGCGACCTCGAGTCGCTCCCCGAGGACTTCGAGTCGCGCGTCATCGACGAGAGCGACTGACCCGTTTTACATTCACCGCGCTACGCGAACCCTTATTCACGAGAACGAACAATCGCAGGTAATGGCGGCCGCAGACGCCGACGTAGAGTATCTCGACCGGCCACTGGTGAGCGAGGGCTTTCTCGAAGACAGAGCCTACCAGACCCAGTTGGCCGACGCCGCGTCGAAGACCCACACGCTTGTCTGTCTCCCGACCGGACTCGGGAAGACGACCGTCTCCTGTCTCGTTACGGCCCACCGGCTCGCGGAGTACGGTGGCACCTCGCTGATGCTCGCGCCGACGAAGCCGCTCGTCCAACAGCACGCCGACTTCTACCGCGAGGCGCTGGAGGTGGCCGACGACGACATCGTCGTCTTCACCGGCGACGTGCGACCCGACGACCGCGCCGAGCTGTGGGAGTCGGCCCGCATCGTGATGGCTACCCCACAGGTCGTCGAGAACGACCTCGTCGGCAACCGCATCTCGCTCGCGGACGTGACGCACATCACCTTCGACGAGTGTCACCGCGCCACCGGCGACTACGCGTACAACTACATCGCCGAGCGCTACCACGCCGACGCGGAAGAGCCGCTCGTCACCGGGATGAGCGCGAGCCCCGGCGGCGACGAAGAGGAGATTCTGACTGTGTGTGAGAATCTCGGCCTGGTAGAAGTGGAGGTGATGACCGACGCCGACGCCGACGTGGAGAAACACACCTACCGGACGGAAGTGGACTGGCAACACGTCGACTTGCCCGACGACGTGCTCGCGATTCGGGACGCGCTCAACGAGGTCATCAGAGAGCGGCTCGCGAAGCTGAAGGAGTTGGGCGTGACGAACTCGACGGATCCGAACATGAGCCAGCGCGACCTGAACAAGGTGCGCGCACAGCTCCAGCGGCTCATCAACAACGACGACTCGTCGGGCTACAAGGGGATGTCGGCCCACGCCGAGGTGATGAAGCTCCGGCGGGCGACCGAACTCGTCGAGACGCAGTCGGTTGAGTCCCTCCGTCGCTACTTCGAGCGCCAGCGCGAGCAGGCCCGCTCGTCGGGAGCCTCGAAGGCGAGCCAGCGGTTCGTCTCCGAGCCGAAGGTGAAAGAGGCGATGCGACTCGCCGAGGAGTTCGACGGGCTTCACCCGAAGTTCCGGAAGACGCGCATCCTGCTTGCCGAGACGTTCGGCTTGGAGGGTGGCTCGCGCGCCATCGTCTTCACCGAGAGCCGCGACACGGCAGAGACCCTGACGGAGTTCCTGAACGAGTCGTTCGACGCGCGGCGGTTTGTCGGCCAAGGCGACAAGGAAGGCTCCGACGGGATGACACAGACAGAGCAGAAGGAGACGCTCGACGCCTTCCGGGCCGGCGAGTTCGAGGTGCTCGTTTCCACCAGCGTCGCGGAGGAGGGGTTGGACGTGCCGGACGTGGACCTCGTCTTGTTCTACGAGCCGGTGCCGAAGGGCGTGCGGTCAATCCAGCGGAAGGGGCGGACCGGCCGCGCGTCGGAGGGGAAGGTCGTCGTCTTGATCGCGAACGACACCCGCGACGAGGCGTTCTTCTGGATGGCACAAAACGAGGAAAAGCAGATGGAAGAAGAACTCCGCTCGCTGAAGGGGATGACGAGCGAACTCGAATCCGAACTGAGCCAGGAGTCACTGGGGAGCTTCGAGGAGAGCGATGGGGACTCAGCGACGACAGCGAAGGGAGCCACGGACGACAGCGACGACGACGAAGGGGCCGACGCGCCAGTAGACGATGGTGAGGGCGACGGACAGGCCGGACTGGATTCGTTTGCCGGCGAACGGGAGGAATCAGAAGCGTCGGCGGCCGAGGACGAAGAGAACGACGGCGTGGCCGCCGTCGCCGGAACCGACGAGTCGGGCGTCGAAATCGTCGCCGACCAGCGCGAACTCGATTCGACCATCGCGCGTGACCTCTCGAAGCGCGACGGCATCGAGACGCGACTGGAGACGCTGGCCGTCGGCGACTACGTGCTCTCGGACCGCGTCGTCGTCGAGCGCAAGAGCGTGGACGACTTCCTCGACACGTTGCTCGGCGAGGACCGCTCGATGTTCGAGCAGGTGGGCGACGCGGTCCGCAACTACGCGCGCCCGGTCGTCATCGTCGAGGGGGAGAACCTCTACGGGAAGCGCAACGTCCACCCGAACGCGATTCGGGGGGCGCTGGCCTCGCTCGCCGTCGACTTCGGCGCGAGCGTCCTCTTCACCGAGGACGAACAGGGGACGGCGAACCTGCTCGACGTCATCGCTCGCCGCGAACAGGAGGAAAGCGACCGCGAGGTGCGCGTCCACGGCGAGAAATCGAACAAGACGCTGGACGAACAACAGGAGTACGTCGTCAGTTCGGTCGCGGAGGTCGGACCGGTGACGGCGCGCGCGCTGCTCGAATCATTCGGCAGCGTCGAGGCAGTGATGACAGCAGGCGAGCAGGAGCTTCAGGAAGTCGAAGGCGTCGGTCCCGTCACCGCACAGCGGGTGCGCGAGGTCGTCGGCAGCGAGTACGCGGGTTAAATCTGTTCTGCGGCGTCGAGCGCCTCGGCGGCCTCTTTCGCGCCGGCGAGGTATTTTCGCGTCTCCGAGAGCGTGTCGGCCTGTTCGGCCTGCTTCGAGAGTCTCGCGAGGGTGCGTTCGAGCGACGCGCGTGCGGCCGCGAGGTCGCCCGCGTCCGTCAGCGGCGCGTGGGTCACCGGCTCGGACTGCTGTGTCGGCTGTCGGGGCTGCGGGTCCGTCGGCTGTTTTGGCTGTGGTTCGGTCGGCTGTCGCGGCTGTGAATCCGTCGACTGTCGCGGCTGTGGCTCCGCCGGTTCCGTCGGCTCCACGGCTTGCTCGGTCTCCGACTCGGGTTCGACCTCAACCGACGGTTCCTCGCTCGCGTCGGGTTGCGGTTGGTCGGGGGGCTGTGGCTGCGTGTCTTGTGAGGTTGCTTCCGCCCCGCCGGCCTGCTGGCAGGTGGGACAGAACTCCTGGCCGTCCCACCGGAAGATGGGGTCGCCACACTCGTCGCAGTGTTTGTCCGTCATCGTCGCACCTTTGAGCAGGAGTTCGGAGAGGCGCTCGGACTGTTCGCGTTTCTGCTTGTCCTGTTCGTACTTCTCGCGGAGTTTCTCGCGTTCGGCCTCGCGGTCGAAGTCGCTCATACCGGAGTAGAGACCGTCGGGACGAAAAAGCGCTGTGTCCCTACAGCCCCATGACGGCGAGCATCGCGGCCGCTGCGGCAGGGGGAATCGTGAGGTTGTCGTCGATGACGTAGCCCGCAACGGTGGGCGTCGCACCGTCCGCGAGGGTGGCGGCGACGGCCCCAGCGACGGCGGCGTAGCTCCCGACGAACGGGAGCGCGAGCAGGCTGCAGACGCCGAACATCACGAGAAGGACGAACGACTGCTTGACGCGGCGACGTTCGCCGGAGCCGAGCAGTCCGGAAATCGGGTCGCCGAAGGTCAACATCAGGGAGGCGGGAATCGCAATCACGGGGGAGAACAGCCACAGGACGATGGCGATGGAGACGACGTACAGCGCGTAGCCGGCGACGTTCTCCTGTTCGTACTCGCGGGTGAGCCGGTCGAACAGCGCCCAGTTGACGACGCCCGACAATCGAAGGGTTTCGAGGACGGCGACGGCGAGGACGCCGACTGCGAAGCCGTACTGGAGGACGCGATACGGGTAGAGGTCAGCGACGTACGCGAGCGGGAACACTCCGCCCGAGGCGTGGATGAGTCGCCGCTGGACCTCGTGTGTCATCTACAGTGGGGTGACGGTGTCGCGCTCGAGCAGGTCGGCGAAGTCGGTACCGGCACGGAGCGCGAGCAGACACTCCTGCAGTTCCTCGACCGGGATACGCGCCTGTGCGGTGGTGTCGCGGTCGCGAACGGTGACGCTCGTCGGCTCTTTCTCGATGGTCTCGTGGTCGACGGTGACACAGACTGGGGTGCCGATTTCGTCCTGTCGGCGGTAGCGGCGACCGATAGCGCCCGATTCGTCGTAGGCGACGGCCAGGCCGGCCTCGCGCAACTGCTCGCGCGCCCGTTCGGCCTGCTCGACTATGGCCGGCTCGTTCGAGACCAGCGGGACGACACACGCGAACGTCGGCGCGAGTTCGGCCGGCAAGGAGAGATACGTCCGCTCTTCGCCGTCGACCTCGTCGGTCTCGTAGCTGTGGACGAGCACGGAGTAGAACAGCCGGCCGATACCGAAGGACGGCTCGACGACGTGGGGCGTGATGTGTTCGCCCGCCTCGGTGACGGTCTCCACCTCGAAGTTCGCCACGTCGGCGTCCACCTCAACCGACTCGCCGTCGACTTCGACCGCGACGGTCTCGCCGTCGAAGGCGTCCGGGCCCGCGGCGGCCAGTGCGTCAAGCGCGTCGGCGACCGCGCCGGCTTGCCCGCCGAACTCGGGACCGAGGGTCGCCATGTCGGGGTCGACGCTCGGGCGCTCGACCGTCTTCGGCTCGTCGTACTGCTTGAACACGGTGAAGGTGTCACCGGTCGCCTCGGCGTGGTTGGTGAGGTCGTAGTCGCTGCGATACGCGAAGCCGGTCACCTCGACCCACTCGCCGTCGAGTTCCGTCTCGGCGTCCCAACAGTCGGCGGCGTAGTGGGCGCGCTCGCCCGCCTTGTGCTGGCGGTAGCGGAAGCGGTCCATGTCGATGCCGATTGCGTCGTACCAGTCGCGCGCGAGACCGAGGTAGTAGGCGATCCACTCCGACTCGATGACGCCCTCCTCGACCGCCTCGCGGACGGTGTACGTCTCCTGTTTGCCGTCGCCCTCCTGTGCCGTGGCGGAGTAGAGTGGCAGTTCCACGTCGGCGACGGACTCGATATCCGGTTCGTCTTCGGCGGGGTCGATGAACTGTTCGAGTTCCGCCTGCGTGAACGCGCGAACGCGGATGAGACCGCGCCGGGGGGCGATTTCGTTCCGGTAGGCGTCACCGATTTGGGCGACGCCGAACGGGAGCTGCCCGCGAGCGTACTCCTTCAGTCGGGGAAACTCGGTGAAGATACCCTGTGCCGTCTCCGGACGGAGGTAACCGGGCTGTGAGGAGCCGGGCCCGATGTCGGTACCGAACATGAGGTTGAACTCCTCGACCGATTCGCCGGCAAGCGGCGTGCAACAGTCGGGACAGGCGATATCGAGTTCGCCCAGCAGGTCGGCGACACGCTCGATGCCGAGCGCTTCGGCGTCCTCGTACTCAGAGTTGTCCTCGACGAGGTGGTCAGCACGGTGTGAGGCGTCACACTCGGGACACTCGACGATCATGTCGTCGAAGCCGTCGAGGTGGCCCGAGGCCTCGAAGACGGGTTCGGGCATCACGTCCGGCGCAGAGACCTCCATGTTGCCGGCGCGGGTGACGAAGCGGTCGCGCCATCTGTCCTCGACGTTGCGCTTGAGCGCAGAACCCTGCGGGCCGTAGGTGAAGAAGCCGCCGACGCCGCCGTACGACTCCGCGGTCTGGAAGAAGAAGCCGCGGCGCTTGGCGAGTTCGGCGACGGTCTCCAGTTCGCTCACGCAATCGCCTCCAGCAGGTCGGCGTCACGGACGATGCCGACGAGCGTGTCGCCCGACATGACCGGCACCTGCTCGATATCCTCGGTGATGAACAGCTGTGCGATGTCGGTCACCGGCTCGGATTGGCCGACGGTGATGAGCGAGTCAGTCATGAACATCTCGACCGGCTCGGCCGGAATCTTGACGTTTCGAGTGGGGAGATACCGCGAGCCGACCGCCTTGATACCCTCCCACTTCCAGTCGTCGTCGTCGTCGGCAATCGAGTCGCCCGTCGACTCCTCACCCTCGACAATGCGGGCCACGTCGAGCACGTCGACCTCGGTGAGCATCCCCGTCGGCTTCCCCTCCGGGTCGAGGACGACGCCGTACGGCTCCTCGGCGAAGGCGAGTTCGCGCTCGGCGATGGTGAGCGGCGTCGCCTGGTAGACGGCGTTGACGGTCGTCTCCATCAACAGGTCCGCGGTCGTGTCGACCGCCACGTCGCCCTCGGCGACGGCGCGCACGAGGTCGGTGATGGTGATGAGGCCGACCAGTTCGTCGTCCTCGACGACGGGGAGCCGGCGCTGGTCGCCCTCACGCAGGATGCGAGCCGCTTCGCTCAGGTCGGCATCCGGACCGATCGTCGGCACCTCCTCAGTGAGCAGGGCGAGCTGGTCCTCTTCGGGGTTGGCGATGAGCTGTTCGCGGGAGACGAGCCCGCGAAACGCGCCGGTCTCTTCGTTCACGACGGGAATCGACGAGAACTCGTCGTCCTGGAGTCGGTCGAGCACGTCCGTCCGCGAACCCGGAACGACCGCGGTCACGAGCGACTCACGCGGCGTCATGGCGTCTGCGACGTTCATACCCCGAACGCCGTGGGCGCGGTACTAAGACCTTACACTTCCGTGGGGACCGTCACCGCCCGAACGACAGAATTAGGCGTCGTCCTCGGAGCTGGCCGTGTCCTCGTCTTCGGCGTCGGCTTCCGGAGCCGCCTCGTCGTCAGGCTCTTGTCCCGGGAGTCCGCCGGGCATCTGGTTGAGCTGCTCTGGCTCGAAGGCGTAGTACTCGTCCGGGTCCGGGAAGAAGCCCGACGGGTCGTCGTGGTGAATAGTGCCGACGATTTCGCCGCTCAGGTCGCGGACGTGGGTGTACATCTCGTCGCGGTCCATCGCGGTCCGAACCAGATCGACGGCGGTACGCATCTGGTAGGCGCTGGCGATGAAGAGGACGCGCTCCGCGTCCATGTCGATACACTCCACGACCATGAACACGTCACCCTGTTCTCGCGCCTGATACACGCCGGTCTCGTCGAACTCCGCGTCGGCGACGAAGTCGGCGAACTCGGCGCGGTCGCTCTTCGGGAGGAGATACGAGAACCCCCAGCTGTCGTCATCGTCGTCGCCGTGTTCGGGAATTGCCGGTGCCGTGTCGTCGGCGAACACCACGAGCGTCTCGTAGCCGGCCTCCTCGCGGTCGGCCGCCATCGCTCGCGTGTCTTCGATAGTTCGCTGCCATGCGTCCTTGACGGAGTCGGTCCCGCGGGCCGCGCGGTCGTGCGCGTCCGGGTTCTCGTCGGGGTTCGTCTCGACCATACGTGGAGACGGACAGCCGCACGGATAAATGGTGTGCGTGTCTATCGGACGACGCCGAATCCGTACTCCAACAGCGCCGACACCGCCAGCACGGCCAGCCCGACCGCGAACAGCTTCGCGTCGCGCCCGATACGGTCGTTGAACGGCAGCCGACGACCCGCGAGAGGTGGTAGGTCCTGGAGTCGCGCCTCGAAGTCGTACTCGTCTGCAGACTCCGTCGTGACGAGTTCGCTGTCACGACGCGGACGCTTCGGCTGGATGGCGATGCTCCCGAAGCCGAACAGCAACACGCCGACCACGAACAGGACGTACTTCAGCGTCAACAGGCCGGTGCCGAGCAGAAACGACGGTACGGCGGCGACGGCGACGACGACAGCCGTCACGGCGGCGACCCAGACGGCGAACTCGACGAGACGCAGCCAGCGATTACGCACCGTCGCTGTACTTCGAGAGGACCGCCGTCACGTCGTCGTACTCGGCGTCGTGTCGGTGACAGTAGCTCTCGCGCCCGCTGGCGCTCACCTGATGGTGGTCCGGCCGCGTCGTGTCACAGACGCCGCCGAACTCGTCGCGGAGATACGTGCGGGCCTCCTCCGGTTCGCCATCCTTCACCAGCTCGACGGCGTGCTGGACGTGGTCTTGGACGGCCTGTGGAACCGACAGCTCCTCGAAGAGGTCCTCGACCGTCTCGTCGATGTCGTCGAACCGCGAGAACCGACCGAGCCGCTTGCGCATCTGGTCGGTCGCGGACAGCGACATCCGCGACCGCTCGCGGATGACCTCGCGGAGCTGTTCGACGGCGTCCCAGGTCTCGTCGGGCACGTCGGCGTACGCCTCGGGGCGAATCTTCGCCGGACACCGCGTCGAGAACTGACACCCCTGGGGTGGGTCGCGGGGACTCGGCGGCGTCCCGGGGAGGGTGATACGGTCGATGGTGACCGTCGGGTCGGGGCGCGGAATCGCAGACAGCAACGCCTGCGTGTACGGGTTCTGTGGATCCTCGTACAGTTCTTCCGTGTCGCCGATTTCCATGATCTTGCCGAGATACATCACGGCGACGCGGTCGCAGATGTGCCGGACCACGGAGAGATCGTGTGCGATGAACAGGTAGGTGAGGTCGAACTCCTCCTGGAGATCCTCGAGTAGCGTGATGATCTTCGCCTGCACGCTCACGTCGAGGGCGGACACCGGCTCGTCGAGGACGATGAACTCGGGTTCGAGCGCGAGCGCGCGGGCGATACCGATACGCTGGCGCTGGCCGCCCGAGAACTGGTGTGGGTACCGGAAGTAGTGTTCTTCGCGGAGCCCGACCTCCGAGAGCAGTTCGGTGACGCGCTCGCGCCGTTCGGACTTGGTCTTCCAGCCGTGGGCGTCAAGCGGCTCGCGGATGATTTCGCCGACGGTCATCCGGTCGTTGAGACTCGACTCGGGGTCCTGGAACACCATCTGGGCGTTGCTGCGCCACTTTTTCAACTCGGAGCCGGACAGCTCCGTGATGTCGGTGCCGTCGAAGCTGACGCTCCCGTCGGTCGCCTGCTCGAGCCGAACGAGCGTGCGACCGAGCGTGCTCTTTCCGGAGCCGGACTCGCCGACAAGCCCGAACGTCTCGCCCCGCTTGATTTCGAAGTTGACCGTATCGACCGCCTTCACCGGCGGCGGTGCGAAGAAGCCGTTGCCGCCGTAGTACTTCTTCAGGTCCTGTACGTCGACCAGCGTCTCGCCGCTGGCTGCCGTCTGCTTGCGCTCGATTGCGTTACTCATTCACATCACCTGCGGGTCGTTCACGCGACTTCGCTCCGAGCGACCGGTGGTGGCTGACCCGCTCCTCCTCGGTCTGCTCTTCGGGGTACAACAGACACGCCGCGGTGTGGTCCGGGTCCTCGCCGACGCTGACGTGTGCGGGCGCGACCGCATCACACGCGTCGAACGCCTCTGGACACCGGGGCGCGAACCGACAGTACGTCGCCTCCTCGTTCGGTGTCGGCACGTCACCCTCGATGGTTCGCAGCGATTCGCCGTCGGCCTGTTCGCCCGGAATTGCTCCCAACAGTCCCTCGGTGTAGGGGTGTTTCGGGTTCGCAAACAGGTCTTCGACGGGGGCCGACTCGATGATCTGGCCGGCGTACATCACGTTGACGCGGTCAGCGATTTCGGCGATGACACCCATGTCGTGAGTGATAAACAGAATCGAGAGGTTCCGCTCTTCCTGTAGCCCGTCCAGGAGCTCAAGGATCTGAGCCTGTATAGTCACGTCGAGTGCCGTCGTCGGCTCGTCACAGATGAGGAACTCGGGATCACACGCGAGCATCATCGCGATGACGGCCCGCTGGCGCATTCCGCCGGAGAACTCGTGTGGATACTCGTCCAGCCGACGGGCAGCGTCGGGGATAGCGACATCCTCAAGCAGGTTAATCGCCTCCTCGCGCGCCTCTGCACCACGGAGTCCCTGATTGATGCGCAGCGCCTCTCTAATCTGGTTACCGATGGTGTAGACCGGATTCAGCGACTGCTGTGGGTCCTGGAACACCATCCCGATGCCGCTACCACGGAGCTGTTCGTACTCGGTGTCCGACAGCTCCGTTAGCTCCCGACCGTTGAAATTGATGGACGACCCGGGGAGAACCTCGCCGGGGCTTTCGACGATACCCATGATGGAGCGTGCGGTGACCGACTTCCCGGAGCCGGATTCGCCGACGATGCCGACGGTCTCACCCTCGTGTACGTCAAACGAGATACCGTCGACGGCGCGGATGGTCTCCTTGTCGGTGTGGAACACCGTCTGGAGGTTGGAGACGGACAGTACCGGTTCTTCCGCCATCACGCACCACCTCCTGCAGCCGTCTGTTCACCACTCCCAGACTCGGTCTCCGGATCGATGGCGTCACGCAGTCCGTCGCCGAGGGCGTTCGCACCCGTGACGAGGGCGACGATCATCAGGCCCGGAATTAGGGAGATGTGCCACGACGGCGTGGAGACGTAGTTTTGTCCGAGGTCGATAGCGCGACCCCACGCTGGCGTCGGTGCGGTCACACCGAGTCCGTTCCCGAGGAACGAGAGCGCCGACATCGCGATGATGATACCACCGGCCGACATCGACGCGTAGACGAGTAGATAACCGACCACGTACGGGAACATGTGTTTCCACATGATAAGCGCTGGCCGTTGGCCGAAGCTCTCTGCGGCGTCGACCCACTCCTCCTGTGCGACCTGTAAGGCCGGTCCACGGACGGCGCGCCACAGCCCCGGCCAGCCGGTTAGCCCGAACAGTATCGCGAGTAAGAACCCGCCGTTGAGTACATTCGTTATCCAGTGGCCGGCGAACACTGCACTCACCATGATGAGCAAGAGCAGCTGTGGAACGGATGTAATACCGTCAGCGACTGTGAGGACGCCCAGGTCTACGGTACCGCTGTAGAAGGCCGATATCATGCCCAACGCGGCTGCGATGCCTGCACTCATTCCGATAGCGATACCGACCACCGTAATCGTTGTCCGGGCACCGCCCATCATGAACGTGAAGAGGTCACGTCCGTTGGTGAGTGTCCCGAACGGATGGAACCGGTCGAAGCTGTCGTAGCTCATCGGCCCCACGTTCGTGCCGGCACCCTTCGACTTGGAGTTGAAGTTGGCGTTCCCAACGGTTACGTTCTCGACTTGGCCGGTCTCGTTGGAGTAGTACTCGACGTAGTGTCCGTACGGCGACTGGATGTTCGCTTCGACGGTTGTCGGCCCGAGCGCGGGACCGAACAGCGCCATCGTGAGAAACAGGAGGATGATGAGGACACCGAACACACCCCAGCGGTGGCTGCGGAGTCGGTTGATGATGTCGTCGGTCGGCGTCCAGTCCGCCTGTCGATAGTAGATGCGGAAGATGTCCCAGCCGCGGAACAGCCAGTAGGCGACGACGAATGCGTAGACGACGATGAGCGTGACACGGAGCAGCCACGCGAGCCGCGGCTCGAGTCCCATAAACGTCTCCGCCCACGGGCCATCGGGACCGAGCCTGTGGCCCTGGTTCGGAATCGTCTCCCGGCTGAGCAGCGTCGGAATTCCCTCTGCGGTGCTCCGGACGCTGTCGATCTGTGAGAGAATCGACGCCTGGACTTCGTTGATGCTAGTCTCGATGCCTTTCGAGATGGTGAGACCGAGCATCGCGGCGATGAGCCCGGTAACGCCGAGTACCAGCGCGTGGAGGACGGTCAGCGTGCCGCCGATAAACGCACCGAACTCGAGGACAAGCAGGACGGCGGCGACGGCCGCCCAGCGGAGCGCCGGCCGCGGATTCGCGGCCAGACGCGACGTGAGCGACGACTGGTCGCCGTCGTATGAGTCGTTCGGAGTGTTTGTGTCTGACATGAATATGTTACCCCTCGACGTCGTCGAGCGAGATACGCGGGTCGACGATTGTGTACAGCAGGTCCTGCGTGATGTTGAACACCACGAGGATGATGGTGAAGATGAACGTGAGCGTCATGATGACGGGGATATCCGTCTGGAAGATGGCTCTGAGATAGAGACTCCCCAGTCCATTGATACCGAAGATAGCCTCGACGAGAACGGACCCGCCGATGAGCAGGTAGAACTCGCCCATGATAATCGGCAACAGCGGAATCAGCGCGTTGCGGCCGACGTGCTTGAACACGATACGGCGTGCGGAGACGCCCTTCGCGCGTGCGGTCTCGACGTACTTCGAGTTGATACTTTCCAGAACGGCGGTCCGAGCGATACGGACCTCGTTCCCCATCGACGCCGACCCCAACACGAGCGCGCCAGGGAGAATCCACTTGAACGCGACGGCCATGTTCTGCAGTTCCGGAATCGGAAGGAACAGCATCTCAAGTACGGGAATCCCGTCGAATAATGGAATGACGTTGAAGAGGTTGTTCACCTCCGGTGGCGTCCCGACGACCTTCGTCGCGAGCCCATAGTCGGCACCCCAATCACGGTAGAATGAAAGCGCACCACCCGCAGACAGCAGGCCGGAGAGGATGACGGCGAGCCAGAAGTTCGGCATCGCACGCCAGAGAATTCCGCCGGCAGACGCGAAGTAATCGCTGAACGTGTTCGCGCGGAGCCCGGCAAACAGCCCGACCGGAATCCCCACGAACAGTGCGATAACCACCGACCACCAGCCGAGCCAGATAGTCGCCGACATGCGTGCACCGATGAGGTCGATGATCGGTCGACCGCGCTGGACGACCCACGACTGTCCGAAGTTGAGCGTGAACAGGTCGGTCATCACCATGCGGTACTGGTCCCACAGCGGCACTTCCTGCCCGTTAGGATACCGATAACCGAGGTCGACGAGCAATCGCTGGATGTCTGCCTCACTCGCCTTTCGGCCGAGGATACTGTACACCGGGTCGAGAGGCCCGGCGTACAGAATGAGAAACGCCATCGTGAGCCCGAACAGGACGACGGGTATCGCGAGCGCGATTCGCTTCCCGAGATACACCAGCTTGTTCATGCTGTCGTGTCACCGCCCGTCTGGTTGGGGGACCGGTCTACATGTCTCGCCACCGGTATACGCGAAGCGCGGGGACCTGCGGGAGACGCGTGTCGTTCGTTTCGTATCATATCTGGAGAGTGGTTATCGTGTGACTGTTAGACGCAATGCTTGCGAGTGGATGAGTATTCCGAATGGTTGAATATGTCGATACTACGGGGACAGGGTGAGTTTAGTTACCCTGCCAGTGGCTGCGGTACGTCTCGCCACCGCCCGGGTAAATCGGAGCCGGGGTGAGGTGGTAAGACGGGGAACCGCGCGAGAGGAAGACCTCTTGCACGAACTGCTCGCGGTTGATGACGTACGCCATCGCCTCACGAACCGGCTGGGGAACCTCCTCGAGGTTGAAGCCGACGTAGAAGGTGTTGATGGTCGGCGTGCGGGCGTACTGGTAGGTGACGTCGTTCTCCTCGACGGGACCGTAGGTACCGAGCTCCTGTGCGCCCTGCGTCTCCTCGATGGAGACGAGATCGGGGTCGTACTGGGAGGTCGGGACGCCACCGGTGTCCGCGTTCCCGTTGATGAAGCGGTTGAAGATGGCGTTCGTGTCCGTCAGGATCTGGAGGTCGATACCGTCGAAGGAGGCCGGCTCGCCGTGGTAGTCGTCGAAGGTGTCGTAGGTGAAGTTGCCACCGTTGCCCGAGTTCCACTCGACGAACTGGAACGGACCGCTGCCGATCGGGTTGTTGAGCGAGAACTCTTCGTATCCCATCTCGCCCTCGTAGCCCTCGATGTCGCCCACGATACCCTCCGGAACGGCGGAGAAGGCCGAGTAGGCCATGATTTCGAGCGCGAACGCGAACGGCTCTTCGAGTTCCATCGTGAACTCGTAGTCGCCGGTCTGCTCGATGGCCATCGACTCCGGCACGACTTCGCCGTTGTCGTTCTCCTCTCGGACGACGTTGAGGTCGCCGGTGAGGAAGGAGCTGTTCGAGGAGTTGGACGACTCTGCGAGACGACGGAGCGAGTAGACCATGTCCGCGGCCGTGACTTCGCCGTAGTCCTCGTGGAACTGCACACCTTCCTTCAGCGTGAACGTGTACGTGGTGAGGTCGTCGCTCAGCTCGTAATCTTCAACAAGGAGGTTGCTGACCTGCGCCTCGCCGTTGAAGTAGTTGAGCGGTGCATCGAACATGTTCATGATCTTGGCACCGCTCGCCGTGTCACCGGAAGCGACGGGGTCGAGCGTGCTGAGGGTAGCCGACGTGCCGCTGAGTCGGTCGCGGCCCTCGATGGCGTTGACGGAGTTGTTCGTCTTGGCGCGGGACGGACCCATGCCGCCCGCCGGGTTGAAGTCGACGTAGTCGTACCACATCGACTCGGTGACGCTGCTGTACAGCGGGATGAGGGCGGCCGACTCCCAGAGGGCCTCCTCCATCATTGGGACGGCGTCGTCGCGGGCCTGCTGTGCCTCGTCGGAGGTGCCCGGGTTGCTCGTAATCATGGAGTACCCGTCCTCCATGTACTGGGTGACGCTCGAGTCCACCATCGCGTCCTCGGACCAGAACAGGCGTGCGCCGTTCGGGGTCGTCCCCTCGGCGTCGTACACGGTGTTCTGTGGGTTGATGAGCTGGAGGAAGTTCTGCGGTGCCGGGTAGTCGGCAATCCAGCCGAGCGTGTACGCCTCGTGGTCGCCCTGCTCGGTCGTGCTGAGCAGCTCCGAGAAGGACGCCTCGCTGATGTTCATCTCGATGTGGGCCTGCTGGAGGCGCGAACGGATGGTGTTCGCCATCTCCAGCCAGGTCGGGCTCGTGTACTGGAGCCAGTCGAGCTCGAAGGTGTTGTCGGGACCGTAGCCGGCCTCCTCCATTACCTCGATTGCGCTCTGGACATCGGTCTCGTTGGCCGAGTACGGGTAGGCGTCGAGGCCGTCGAAGGACTCGGGAGTGGCCGTTCCGTCGTCGCCACCGTCTCCGCCGTCGCTACCGTCTCCGCCGTCGCCGGAGTCAGTGGCCGTGGCGTCTCCACCGTCACTCGAACAACCAGCAACACTTGCAGTCAGGGCGGCAGCACCGGTCGCTTGCAGGAACCGGCGGCGCTTGAATTCACTGTCTTCAGCCATTTCGAACGATTGTACATATTGGATGTGGTTAAACTTACCGCAATGCCAGCAAGTGACGTACATACGCCTATATTCCCGACAACAGCATCGACAGCAACGCTGCACCCGGTTTGGTGCGCTCACGCCCGATTGTGCGACTCTGTGACACAGAGCCGAGAATGACTCGCCGAGCGTCCACAGTTCCCACCGATATCCACCGGTATTCCAGCCTCCGCGCGAGGTATTCTCGAATCGAACAAAACACCGGTGCGTGCCACCGTCCCCCATTTCGTCAAGTTTATATACTCGTGTTAACTACTAACAAGCATGGTTCCGGACTCAGCGGTTGCCGGGAGTGCAGGTGCACACGGCGAAGTAATGGCTGCCGTCGACGGCGACACGTACCTCATTGCGGACGTGTCCCGCGACGACGCGTGGCTCTCGATGCCGACCGACGACACACCTGCGCTCGCCGACTACTGTTGAGCCGGCTCGTCGGTAGACGTCTCGTCGAACCGTTCGTCCCGCGTTATCTCCGCGGTGAGCGCCTCGCGCGCCTCTGCCGGCGACGCAAACTCGTCGGCCAATCGGTCGAACGCGTCCTCTAGCGTCTCCGTCTCGTTTGCGAGGTCGAACTCCGTCGCTCGGTGCTCAGCGACGAGCTCGTCGCTGCTCGCCGGGTACGCCCGTTCGGCCGTCGCCGCCTCCGTCGCTTCGAGTATCTGTCCGACCTGTTGTGCGCGCTCGTGCTGGCGGTGTTCCGGCTCCTCCGAGGGGGTGTCACCCGTTTGCAATCACCACACCTACGCTCGCTGTCCGGAGAATTAAACGATCGAGGCTATCACTCGATGACGAGCAGCGCGATCCGCTCTAACACGAGATCGGCAAGCGTCGCGTCCGTCGCTTCTGCTTCTGCCGCTCCGATATCGAAGAACGCTCGCACCCGTTCGGGGTCGTAGTCGCCGAGCGTCGGCTGAGCGTCGAGCAGTCGCGTGACCGCCTCACTGGCCCCCGGCTCGTTGCCGGTCGCTCCCTCGCTCGCGACGAGGACGACGGCGGGCGTCTCGCCCTCGCTCACGCCGAGGTCGAGTGCCCGGCGAATCTGGCGGCGACCCGCCGCGTACAGCAGAATCTCGACGGCGCGGTTCCGAGCGATGGCGTCGCCGCGGTCGCGTTCGCGGTCTGCGAGTCTCATCGCGCGCGCGAGGTGCCGTTCGCCGACGATGTAGCGGGCGTCGAACGCCTGGACCGTTACCCCGTACTCCACACCGATATCCGTGAGTCGGTCGACGAACGCGTCCGTGTCCGGAAACCGCTCTCCTCCGACCGTCGCGACGCCCTCGACCAGTTCCATCAGAAGTCACCGAGACTCGACTGGTCGTTCTCGTCGGCCGACTCGCCCGAATTGCTCGCGTCGGTCGCAGCCACCGGTTCGGCGTCTGGGTCGGGGGTCACGCCGGCCATCTCCGGATTCGGGTGGCCGGCGTGTTCGAGCACCGTCTCTGCGGTGCGTTCACGTCCACGGAGCGCGGCGAGCACGACCGACTTGTCCGCGTTCCGGAGTTGGTCGCGGTCCTCGATACCGGCCTCGTAGAGTCTCCGCGCGCGCTTTCGCCCGACGTTGCGCACGTCCGCGAGGTCGATGAGCTCCTCGCGGACCCCGTACTGGACCCGTTTTTTCGCTTCGCGAATCGCCTGCACGTTGCCGAAGCCGCGCTCGCCGGCCAGCGACTCCGCCGCGCCCAGCAGCCACTCGGCGGTGTCGACCTTGCCGCGGATGTCGCCAGGACCGACGCCGTAGCGGTCGGTGATGCGGTCCTCGTCGGTCTCGCTTGCCCAGTCGTCGAGCAGCCTCGCCGTCTTGAGCGCGGCGAGCCAGTCCTCGAAGCGCGACTCCTCGAACTCCGAGGGCTGTGCCCCGAGCAGTTCGGTCTCGTGGTCGTACGCGATCTGCGTGTACTGCTCGCGCTCGCCCGACCGGAGATACAGCTGGTACATGTCCGGCGTGCGCGAGACGAGATGGTAGAGACCGAGCGCGGAGGGGTCGTCGGCGTCGGCGATTCCGTCGATGATGGTCGCCGCGCTCATCGGGTCGAGATACAGCCGGGAGACGGTGTGGCCCAGATTCGTCGCCGTCAGTCGTTCGGCATCGCCCTCCCGAGTCCGCTCGATGAAGTCGTTGCGTTCGAGATACGCGAGCATGTCGTCGGTGACCCGTTCGAGTCGGCCCTGCTCGTCGGTCTGGGCCGCATAGAGCGTCCCGTCGAGGAACGACAACAGCGTCTCCCGCGAGTCGGCGAACCCGGAGGCGACGGTTGCGAGCAGGTGAGTTCGCATCGCCGGCTCGGCGGCCAGCTTCGACTGTACCGGGTCGGGGTCGGCCCACACGTACCGCTCGAACAGCTCGTCGAGTTCGTCGTGGCTGCTCGCGAGCAACAGCGCCTCGCCGTAGGGGTCCATCCCCGGTCGACCGGCACGGCCCATCATCTGGTGGACTTCCAGCACCGACAGCGGCTGCATCCCGCCGGCGTCTCCGGAGTAGCGCCGCCAGTCGCGCACGACGACACGCCGCGACGGGGTGTTGACGCCGGCCGCGAGCGTCGGGGTCGCACAGACGCACTTGACGAGTCGGTCGCGGAAGGCAGCCTCCACGAGTTCGCGGTGGCCCGGCGAGAGACCGGCGTGGTGGAAGGCCGCCCCCTTCTCGACCGCGTCCGCGAGGTCGTCGCTCGTCTCGGTGTCGCTCACGTCTCGAATCTCGTCGGCCACGTCGGCCAGCGCGGCGAGTTCGTCGCCGTCGAGTTCCGGGCTCACGACGTTGGCGAGTCGCCGCGCCGCGGCCTCGGCGTTCCGGCGGGAGTTGACGAAGACGAGCGTCGAGCCACCCTCCTCGACCGTCTCGCCGTCCTCAACCGTATCCCGAAGCGTGTCGCGGACGATTGCGGCGGTCGGCTTCTCGTTGCCTTGGACGCTGAGCTGCTCCTGTGTCCCGTCGTCGAAGTGGAGCGCCTGCCCGAAGTGGACGCCCTTCCGGAGGTCGATAGGTCTCCACGAGGAGTCGACGAGTTCGGCATCGAGCCAGTCGGCGAGTTCGCCGGCGTTCCCGATGGTCGCGGACAGCGCGACAATCTGGAGACCCGGATTTCGCGAGCGGAGTTTCGCGAGGGTGACTTCGAGGGTCGGCCCGCGTGTCGGGTCGTCGACGAGGTGGACCTCGTCGGAGACCACGCAGTCGAGTTGGGCGAGCCACGGCGCGCCGTTGCGCACGAGCGAGTCCACCTTCTCGGAGGTGGCGACGATGATATCTTTCTTCGCGAGCCACTCACCGTCGGAGTCGTAGTTGCCCGTGGAGACGCCCACGTCGACGCCGTACTGTTCGAACTGCTCGAACTCTGCTTTCTTCTCGGAGGCGAGCGCGCGGAGGGGGACGATGTACAGCGCCTTGCCGCCTCGCTTGACCGCAGAGAGCATGGCGAGCGTGGCGATGAGCGTCTTCCCCGAGGCGGTCGGAATCGAGGCGACGAGCGACTCGCCTTCCGTGACGCCGGCCTCGACGGCCGCCGCCTGTGGCGGATACAGCGACTCGACCCCATCGGCGTCGAGATGGCCGGGGAGCCACTCCGGCACCGCGGGTACGTCGGACACTTCCATTGTGCTCGCTAGCGCGTGATTCGGTTTAAACCATCTCCCCTGTCACGACGAGCCCCGCCGCCGCTATACTCTTTGTCCTCACGCGCGCACGAAGCGTATGCGCATCGAGTACGACCGCGACACCTGTATCGGGATGTTCCAGTGTACCGCCGAGTGGGACGGGCTCGTCGAGGACAACGACGCCGGCAAGGCCGTTCTGACGGACGGCGAGGCGAGCGACGCCGACTGGGGGGCAGACGTGCGAGTGCAGGAGCTCCCGAGCGAGGCGGAGTTGGACGCGAAGTTCGCCGCGCGGTCGTGTCCGGTCGACGCCATCAGAATCTACGACGGCGACGAGCGGGTGGTCTGACCGGCACAATCGTTATATGCCATGCTGTGGGATATGCGGATATGTCACAGTCAGAAGACCGTAACCGGCACGTCGAGGAGTGGGCCGGCTTCGTCGGCGCGAGCGTCCAAGAGGACGACCGCGACGAGTAAACCCGAACGACCGTCGAAGCAACCGTTGGAGTTAGGCGATTTTGTCGTACTGGTCGGAGAGCTTCTCGGCAGCCTCGTCCATCAGCTTCTGCTCGTACTCGTCGAGGTCCCACTCGACGACCTCCTCGATGCCGTCAGCGCCGAGTTTGACCGGGACGCCGAAGGCGGTGTCCTCGTATCCGTACTCGCCGTCGAGCGCGAGCGACCCCGGCAGAACTGCGCCGGTGTCGTTCAACACGGCCTCGACCATGTGGGCCACGCCAGTCGCCGGCCCCCACTGGGTCGCACCCTTCCGTGAAATCACGTCCATCGCGGACTCCTGAAGGTCCGAGAGGATTTCCTCTTTCTCGCCCTCGAACTCGGGGTCGCGGCCGTCGACGCGAACCTTCGAGAAGGCGGGGACCTGTGCGTCGCCGTGCTCACCGAGAATCGTCGCCTCGACGTTCTTGACCGGGACGTCGAAGCGGTCCGCGAGGACGTAGCGGAACCGCGCTGAGTCGAGGCGGCCGCCGAAGCCGATGACCTTGTGGCGGTCGCGGTCGCCCGTCTCGTAGAGGTGGCGGTTCAGCAGGTCCACCGGGTTCGAGGTGGTAATCGACACGAAGTCGTCGTTGTACTCCGCGATGGACGAGCCGATGTCCTCCATGATGGGCGCGTTGTCGCCCGCGAGGTCGATGCGGGTCTGGCCCTCCTTGCGCGGGATACCGGCCGTGATGACGACCACGTCCGACCCCTCGGTGGCCGAGTAATCGCCCTGCCGGACCACGGTGTTGGAGTCGTAGGCGATGCCGTGGTTGGTGTCGGCCGCCTGCCCGACGGTCTTCTCCTCCATGTCGGGGATGTCGACGAAGACGAGTTCGTCCGCGATGTCGCGCAGTGCGATGTTGTAGCCGGCGGCGGCACCGACCGTTCCCGCAGCACCGATGATGCTGACCTTGGTCATGCTCGCCTACAACGACTCGCGGTCAGCGATTAAACGCTTCGACGTCGGGCCGATTCCCCGATTCGTGCGTCGACGACAACGTGGTCAACGCCCGGTGCGTGACTCTTGACGACCCGGCGGTCGAGTATCTCGACGAGACGCTCGCCTGCGGCGGCTTCGAGCGCGGCGACCGGCTCCGTCCACGGGTCGTCCGTCGGGGCGGTCGCGTGGAGGTGGACGACGCCCGAATCGAGGGCGGCGAGCGCGGTGTCGAGGTAGTCGGGCGCGTCGTAGTAGCCCATCACGACGCGGTCGGCGAGAACGTCCACGTCCCGGCAGTCGGCGCGAAACGCCGAAAGCTTGTCTTGGACGCCGTTGAGGACGGCGTTCTCCACGAGATACCGGTACGCTTCGGGGTTGATTTCGGCGGCCGTCACGTCCGCGCCGGCGCGGGCCATCGGGAGCGTGAAGTAGCCGATGCCGGCGAACATATCGAAGACGCGTTCGTCCGCGGCGACGACCTCACCCATCCGGGCGCGCTCGGCCTGATTTCCGGGCGAGAACATCACCCGCGTGAGGTCGAGCGCGTACTTCGTGCCGTGTTCGGTGTGGATGACTTCGGTGTCGCCCGTCCCGGCGATGACCTCCACGTCGGGTTCGCGCCGGTTGCCCGCGATACCGTGTGAGACGAGGACGGTGTCGGCCTCGCCGTGGAGTTCGAGGAGCGCGTCGCCGACGGCGGCCGGGTCGGGGAAGTCGTCGCCCTGCACGAGCAGACAGGAGCCGACGACTGCCCACGAGGTCGGCAGGCGGTCGAGGTCGGCGTCGCTCCAGCCACGATTAGCGAGCAGCTCGCGGAGGTCGCGGTTGCGCGCCGGCAGGTCCACGCGGACCGTCTCGTGGCCGTCGGGGGCGTCGGTGACTGGGATTGCGACTCCCTCGCCGTGCGGCTGAATCGAGCGCGTGTCGTCGTAGAGTCCGGCGGCGGCGAGCGAATCGAGCACCGACTCGGTCTGCTCGCGGGCGACGACGACCGCCAGTTCAGACATCGGCTCCTTCCTCGGGCAGGACGTGTAGCCCGGCCCGCGACCGGAGCACCGGCACCTCGGTCGCGTCGGTGTCCATGTAGTCGGGCCGCGGGACGGTCTTCGACTCGAACGTCTCGGGGTCAAGCACCTGGACGGCGCGGTCGTCCTCCACCGCGACGAGGGTCGTCTCCTCGACGTCGGCGCGGTCACCGAGCTTGCGGCCGTCGGGCGCGATACCCTCCTCGTGGCTCGCCTCGTAGCGCTCGCCCGTCTCGACGCGGACGCCCTTCAGATTTCCGTGGGCGCTCGTCACGAGTACGGGGCCGTCGCCGTCATCGAAGTCGACCACGTCGCCGGGGGTGAACTCGGGGAGACGGGCGACGAACGTCACCCGGTAGAGTTCGTTGCCGTCGCCGTCCTCGGTAGTGAGAGTTTCTGCGGCCGACACGGAGCCGCCGAACTCACGGACGATGCGGTGGGCGATTGCTTCGCCCATCTGGTTGGCCGAGATTTTGATGTTCAGCCCGCTGTCGCCCCGCTTCGCGCTCGTGATGAATGCGTTGCGGTCGCCCGTCGCCTCCCGCTCGGCGATGTACTCGCGGGCGATGGTCTCGGCGCGGTCCATCTCCCCAGTCGTAGGGGTCCGGTTCGTGCCCCGGACCTGGACGAGGGCGTTCCAGTAGTCGCCGGCGATGCGCCCACAGCGGTCACAGGTCCCGCGGGCGATGTAGACGGGGACGGTTACCTCTTCCTGCAGTGGCGTGTCGCGGATGAAGCCGGTGAAGGTGGCGTGCATCCGGATGGTGTTCTGGTCGACCTGTTCGGGCTCGACGCCCCACGTCACCTCGCGAGCGTCGACATGGACGCCAAGCGACTCGGCGGTCTCGTCGATTGCGATGTCGGTGTAGTCGTCGGCGTCGACGTCCACCCAGCGGTTGCCTCGCTGGACCGCGCCACACTGTGAACAAACCAACACCTCGATGCGTTCGGGAGCGTCGACCAACTCGAAGTCCTCGAAGTAACAGTCGTCACAGAGGAGGGCGTCGGAGTCGCGGGCACCGCCCGGGAGGTCGGCGTCGTCGGGGCGGGCCACCGGGTCGCCACACCGGGGACAAAACTGGCGAGCATCGCTCATACCCGACCTGGGCCGTTCTCGCGTTTAAACTCCGCGTCCGACGGAGCCGATACATCTATTCGGCTCGCTGCGTCTCGTCGTGTATGGACAGAAGCCAGATCATCGCCATCGTCATGGTGCTGTTGATGGGTGGCTCCTCGGTCGCGGCAGCTGCCGTCTCGGTTTTCTAGTCGGTCCCCCACACGTCACCGAGCGGGTGGTCGGACAGCGACTGCGACCGTGTGGTGTCGTCGGACTCGTTCGTCTCTCCGGAGCCGTAGTTGCGCGTCGGGGTCGCGCCGGCGTTGGCCGCGCCGGGGTCGAACGCCGGCAAGTGCGGTCGCTCCATCGCGTCGACCTGCTCGCGGAACCACGCGGGCGTGTCTGCGCGAGCGCGGTCGAACACGTCGAGCAGCGAGGAGTCGACCAGATACGTCGCGCCGTAGTCGTCGGGGGCGCGCACGACCCGGCCGGCCGCCTGAATTACCGTCCGGAGCGCCGTCCGGAAGTACCACGCCCACTGGTCGTCCTCCAGTCGCCGCGCTACCCGCGAATCGCGCGTGTTCGGATACGGAGCCTTACACACCACCTGCCACCGACAGAGATCCCCGTTCAAATCCAGCGCCTCTTCCATCTTCACCGAGACGAAGACGGCGTTGGAGTCCTCGCTCTTCCAGCCGAGGAGCGCTTGGTCGCGGCTGTCGGCGTCGTGGGTGCGGACGCGGCTGCCGACGCCCATCTCGTCGAGCAGCGTGACCAGTTCGTCGGCGATGGCGTAGCTGTGGGCGTGGATTAACCCCTTCTCGCCGGGGTGTCGTTGCATCAGGCGGACGATGGTGCGGGCGATTTCGGGCAGCGTCTCGTCGCGGTGGTCGTAGGTCATCTTCCCGCAGGTCACGTCGTACAGCGGGCGATGCTCCAGCGGGAAGGTGTGGGGCACGTCGACGAGCGCGACGTTGTCGGGGGCGAGTCCCGCGCTCGCACAGAACGCCTCCTTGTTGAGAATCGTCGCCGATAAGAGCGCGAACTTGTTGCCCCGGTCCCAGACGGTGTGGTGGAGATAGCGGGCGGGGTCCATCGGCTTCACCGTGATGGCGGAGCCGGCCCCGTCGGGCTGGTCGATAACCCACGTCGTCAGGGACTCGGGGTCGCTCGCGTCCTCGATGAACCACTGGAGCTCGCGGACGAGCTCGGAGAGGCGGTCGCGTTCTGCCACCTCCCGGCGGGTGAGCTCGGTTTCAGCGCGCAGCTCCTCCTGTCGGCGACCGCAGACCCGGAGGAGTCGTTCGGCGTATCCTTCCACGTCGGTCAGCCCGTCGACGGCAGGGGGTTCACAGCTGTCCCAGACCGGGACCCGGTGGGGCGAGAGGTCGATGGTCGCGTACATCTCGGCCCACTCCGCGAGCCCGTGGGCCTCGTCGATGACGACCACGTCGCGCTTGCCGAACACGTCCGAGCCGGCCGTCTGCATGAAGTACGCGAGCGTCATCGCGGCGATGTTGCGGTTCGAGGCGATAGCGCGGTCCGAGAAGTACGGACACCGGTGTTTCACGGGACAGTCGAAGCCGGTCTCGCGGGCACACGGCGCTTCGGTGACGGGAGTGTCTGTCTCGCCGGGGAGGATGCAGTCGTAGTTCCCCTTGCCGCGGATGATAGAGAAGTCGTCGAGCAGGTCGTCGCTCGCAACGTCGTCGAGTTGGGAGACCTGCGGCGTGGTGTAGTAGGCCCCGAACGACTCGATGTGGTCGGTCTCGCCGGGCGTCGTCGCACAGCCGGCGATGGCGCGCGCGAGCAGTGACTTGCCGGAGCCGGTGGGGGCACGCACGAGGACGACATCGTTGCCGGCGTCGAAGGCGTCGCGGATATCTTCGAGTGCCTGCTCCTGTGCGCCACGGAACGATGGGGCAGGGAACTCCGACAGCATCCGCGCGGGTTTCACGGCAGGTGGTTCGTCGCGGGGGCGGTAAAGGACTCGGTCGGGACGTGGCCGCCGCTATCGGAGTCGATGGACCGGGAGGAGTGGGAGGTTAATCAGATTTCATCTGCTCGAACTGGTCGAGCAGGGCTTCTGTCGATTCACCGGAGTCGTAGCTCACGCTACCGCGATACTGGGTGCGGGTGTCGTCGCTCGTCGCGTCGACGCTGGAGTGTTTCGCCTCGCGGCGCTCGTGTTCTGCCTCGTCAAAGTTTCCCATTCCCATGGATGAACAACCGTTGCAATTGTGTCCACTAAAATGTATGGGTATTGTTCACACGAGCCGCGGGACAAGAGTAAACCCGCAGAGACCGAGGGGAAGATGTGGCAGGGCCGCTTCGCTTCCGTGTGTCGAACGAGTCGTGGTCCGACCAGCGGGTCCGCGACCAACTGCTCGCGCCGCTGGAGGAATCGTTCGGTGCACGGTTGGAGACGCCGTGGTTCGACCCGCCGGCTGGCTACGAGGCCTGCCGACTGGAGATGGACAACGGCGACTTCGCGCTGTTCTGCTGGAACTCACACGCCTACTGGATGGGTAACACCACGACGCCGGAGGTGCTGTGGCGCACGAACAAGCAGGACTTCACCGAGGTGCCCTACCCCGTCGCGCGGTGGGCACAGCGGGAGCTGCTCGCCCGGTTCGAACTCGTCGACCCGCTGTTGGCGAGCTACGACCACGTCGTGTGGTTTTTCCTCCCCGTCTTCCTCTCGAAGGACGGCCGGGACACGACGCGGCGCTTCTTTGCCGACCACGCGGGCGGCTTCCCGGACGCGACGCCCCAAGAGGGAGTCGCCTTCTTCGAGCGACTCCTCTCGACGGGTGCGCTCGACGAGTACCGCTACACGATGGCCTCGAAGCTCGGGACGAGCGAGGGGCTGGACGTGGGCCGGATGGCCGCGACGATGGGGGAGTTCATCGTCGCGAAGTTGCTGGCCGACGCCGACCTCGCCTTCGAGCCGGAGATCGACCTCGACAGCGGGCACGCGCTCGATTTCCTCGTCGAGGGCGAGCAGTTGGTCGAAGTGACGCGACCGCGCCCGCCGACCAAACGCGACCGCGCTGACACACCGGTGGCTGCCGTGCGCGAGACCGCCGACGCGAAGACTCGCGACCAGCTCGCGGCCCACCCGTCTGCGGTGCTGTTCGTCGACTGCTCGTCGTTCCGGGACGACGAGTGGGCGGCCGTTGCCGGTGAACAGCCGCAGGTGGCCCACGAGCCGACCGTCGTCTTCCGGGCCCGCCCGGACGGACACGTCGAGGGGTACCGCGTCGGGCAACTTCCGTTCGAGATGGACGCAGCTATCGAGTGGCTGGATTAACAGACGGCCCGGCCCCTCGGCGACAGGTGGGCCGTACTCCCGCCGTGGCCCGTCGCCGCGACTCCTGCGTCACGTCGAGACTGTGTCGCAATCGTATTTGAACGTGGATGTCGCTGGCAGTGAGAAAGATGCCGAAAAGGGCCGAATCTGACGCTCAGAAGCTAACCGGAGACGGGCCCATGCCGCCGACGGTCGGGGCGTCGCGGTCCGAGTACCCCTTCCGACCGATTGCACCCTCCGAGACGGCAGACATCGCGGCGGTCTTCGCGTCGTCGGCGCTCTCGTAGGTCGTCTCGCCGAGTCGACCCAGCGCCTCGCCGAAGGTCTCCGAGCCGTTCTGGAGTTCGAGTTCCGTCTCACCGTACGCCTCGATGAGTTCACTCGCGGTCGCCGGGTAGCTGTGTGCGTCCAAGTTCGCGTCGACATCGGCCATGCATCGCATACCACATGAACGACCGAGAACGTTAATGAACGTTGTGTATGGTCACGGTTTCACACTGATAATTGATTAAGGACCACTAAGGCCGAACTGGTATGATGGTGGTGGCCGTACGTGTCGTATGACCGACGAGCCTCTCGTCGCCGACCTCCACTCCCACACGACGAACTCCGACGGTGAGATGGCGCTAGCGGACGTACCTGTCGCGGCGAAGGCCGCGAATCTCGACGCCGTCGCCATCACCGACCACGACCGCCTCCATCCGGGCCTCGACACCCCGTGGGAGTATCGCGACGGCGTTCGGCTGATTCACGGCATCGAACTCCGCGTCGAGGCCGATGGCCAGCGCGTCGACTTGCTCGGCTACGGCGTCGAGCCGACGATGGACCTCGAACGCGAGACCGAACGCCTACAGACCGACCGCGTCCAGCGGGGCCGACAGATTATCGAGAACCTGGAAGCCGAGCTCGGCGTCGAACTCGACATCGAGGCGCATCCCGGGCTGGGCCGGCCGAACATCGCGCGGGCCGTCACCGAGGTGACCGACCTCTCGGTGAACGACGTGTTCGACCGGTACATCGGCGACGACGGGCCGTGTTTCGTCGCCCGCGACGTGCCCGACTTCGAGACCGGCCGCGAACTGCTCGAGGACGCCTGCGCGCTCGTCGGACTCGCCCACCCGTTCCGCTACGACGACCCCCACGCCGCACTCGAACTGTGTGAACACCTCGACGCCGTCGAGCGCTGGTACCCCTACGCCGACGATATCGACCCCGAGCCCGATCTGTTGGCCGAGGCTATCGGGACGTTCGACCTGCTCTCGACGGGGGGGAGTGACGCACACGACCACACGCTCGGCGTCTCGGGGATGACGCCGACGGCGTACGACCGATTCCTCGCCGCAACAGAACTGCCACACCCGTAGCCGTTTTCACGACCGGCCGCGTACGTTGGTGTATGCAGTGTCACTACTGCGATGCAGACGCCGCCGTCGCGGTCGAGAAGGACCAGCTCAAGGTCGGACTCTGTGAGTCCCACTTCCGCGACCGGCTGGAGGAACTCAACGACGAGGGATGGCTGGAGGACCTCCAAGAAGAGCTCGACATCGACCGCTCGTAAGCGCGCTTTTATTCCAAAATCGCAGTCGCGCCTCCCGTCGGCCGACTCGTAAACCGCTCGCTCGTCTCTCGCTCGCGGACACTCAGGGCTCGTACTCGATACCGTTGTCGGCCAGTAGCTCGCGGAAGGCCTCCTCGTCGAGAATCGGCACGTCGTTGGCCTCGGCGTCGTCGGTCTTGCTCTTGCCGGGGCTGTCGCCCGCGACGAGGTAGTCGGTCTTGCTCGACACCGACGAGGTGGCGTTCGCGCCGTACTGCTCGACTAACGCCTGTGCGTCGCCGCGGGTCATCCCCGAGAGCGACCCCGTGAACACGAAGGTCAGCCCCTCCAGCGCGTCGCCCGTCTCCACGTCCATCTCTTCCGGGTCGACGTGGTCGAGCAACCCCTCGATGACTCGCTCGTTCTGTTCGGAGTCGAAGAACTCTCGAATCTCGCCCGCGACAACCTCACCGATACCGTCGATGGCTTCCAGTTCGTCGCGTGGGGCCGCGCGCACGGCGTCGAAGCTCCCGAACGCGCGCGCCAGGTCGCGTGCGACCGTCGGCCCGACCTCGGGGACGCCGATAGCGACGAGGAAGCTGTCGAGGTCCGGCTCGCGGCTCGCCTCGATTGCCGAGACGAGATTGTCGGCGCTCGTCTTACCCCACCCCTCCAGCTGTGTGACGGCTTCGCGGTCCAGCGTGTAGAGGTCCGGCAGGGAGCCGATGAGTCCGGCGTCCATCAGTTGGCCGACGGATTTCTCGCCCAGCCCCTCGATATCGAGGGCGTCGCGGCTGGCGTAGTGTTCGACCGCGCGCTGGAGTTGAGCGTCACACGCCAGTCCGCCGGTACAGAAGGCGAGAGGACCGTCGCGTTCGACCGCAGAGCCACACACCGGACAGTGGTCAGGAAACTCGTAGTACCCCTCGCTTTTCGCCTCGACGACGGCGTCGACGTACGGAATCACGTCGCCGGCGCGCTTGAGTTTCACCACGTCGTCGACGCCGACACCGAGCTCGGCAATCTGGTCGGGGTTGTGGAGGGAAGCACGCGACACCATCACGCCGCCGACCTCTACGGGGTCGAGCAGGGCGACGGGAGTGAGCCGGCCCGTCCGGCCCACCTGCACGGCGATGTCCCGGACCGTCGTCTCCTCCGAGCGCGCGGGGAACTTGTAGGCGAAGGCCCACCGCGGGGCGCGCGCGGTCGTCCCCAACTGCTCGCAGGCGTCGCGGTCGTCCACCTTGAGGACCGTACCGTCGATCTCGTAATCGAGGTCGTCACGCCGGTCCAGCAGCGCATCCCTGTACTCGATTGCTCCGTCGATATCGTCGACCCGTCGCGCCTCGTCGTTGACCGGAAGTCCCCACTCCGGGAGCGTGGTGTGACGCTCCCATGCGGTGTCGAACGCCGCACCCGCAAGCGTCTCGAAGAAGAAGCAGTCGAGGGGACGCTCGGCGACGACGGCCGGGTCCTGCTGGCGAATCGTCCCGGCGGTCGCGTTGCGCGGGTTGGCGAAGGCGTCGTCGCCCCGTTCCATCCGCTCGCGGTTGTACGCCGTGAACGCCTCGCGGGGCATGTACAGTTCCCCGCGCACGGCGAGGAAGTCCGGGTACTCACCGTGCAGTCGCTCGGGAATCGACGCGACCGTCCGGACGTTTCTGGTCACGTCGTCGCCCTCCTCGCCGTCGCCGCGGGTGACGGCCCGCTCGTAGACGCCGTCCTCGTAGACGACCTCGATGGAGACGCCGTCGAACTTCGGTTCACAGACGAACCGCTGGGGACCGGCCTCGCGTTCGGCCCGGTCGGCGAACTCCCTGACCTCGCTTTCCTCGCCCGATGAGTCGATGGACAACATGGGGGCGACGTGTTCGACGGTGTCGAAGGAGTCGACCGGTTCGCCGCCGACGCGTCGAGTGGGCGAGTCGCTCGCGTCGATATCGAAGGCGGCCTCGAGCGTCTGGAGCCGGTCGAACAGCGTGTCGTAGACGCGGTCGCCGATGACTGGGTCGGCCTCCACGTAGTAGCGGTGGTCGTGGTAGCGAATCGCCTCCCGGAGTGCGTCGGCCTGCTCGCGTGCTTCCTCCTCGGAGAGGGAGTCGGCGGGCGCGAACGTCGGTTCCTCGGGGGCGATGTACGGATTCTCCGGCGCGTCGTCGGGGACGGTGGTGTCCGTCGGGTCGGCTTGGTCGTCCGAGTCGTCCCCGTCGTCGCCGAAGGTAGAGAAATCCGTCTGCTCGGTCATTGTTCGTGTTAAGCCAGCGGACGGCAAAAATCGGTCGCGTCGCGGGCGTCAGTCGGGCGACTGGGGCGACGCAGACTGTGGCGTCTCGGCTCCAGCCTGTGCCTGCTGTTCGTACACTTGTACGAGTCGCTGGCGTATCTCGCGGAGATGATACCGGGTCTCCGGATTCTCGGCGGCCTCTAAGGCTGCCGTTGCATCTTCGTCGATGTCATCCAGCAGGTCGTCCATTCAGCCTCTGTTAGATATCTAGAGTAAAGAGCGACTTCTCTAGGTGCTTGTACGTCACTCCGTCATCCGCGTTTCGACCGCGATATCGCCGGCTTCAGTGACGACAATGTGCGGTACATCATCAGACCCGTTCATACTGAATCGATTTGAACCCTCGAATTCCCGGGCGTACGGCGCTGACAGAGGAGGAACAGTTCGTTCTGAGAGCCCTCCGTCAAAATACCGGTGGCGCTGTGCGTCGTGTCATTCACGGAGATGTGAGCGAATTACCTGATTCACCATTCAAAAATCCGAATTCAAACGAACAAGAGCGAAACAAGGTGGGTTCGATTCTAAGCCGTCTCAAGAACGTCGGCCTCGCTGAGCGGAATAAACACACTTGGTCTCCAACTGACGAATCGCTTGCAACTGAGATTCCTATTTGAAATACGGTAACTGACCTTCTTTATACATTCGTAGACCAAGTTAGCTGACGATGCCTTTCGGAGGTGGACGGATTATTACGCCTAGAGAAGATTTATTCCCGTTCAGCCCGAGACGGCTAGTATGGAAGAACCGGGCTCTGAACTGAAAGCAGATACCGACGAGCGTTCTGAGGCACCAGACTTCGATGCGTTGACTCCTCCGGAGGAACTAGTCCGTGGTGAGCGAACCCGGGACGACTTCTTCGATGCGGTCCTTGGAATCGATAGTCCGGCGACGGCAAGCGAAGTGGCCGATTTAGCGGGCCACGGTGTGGATGCTGCACGTGAGTACTTGGACTGGTTCGAACGGATGGGTATCGTGACCCAAGTCACGGACTCACCAGCCACCTACGAACGTAACCAGGAGTACCTGAACTGGCGGCGCGTCCAAACGCTTCGACAGGAGTATGCTACCGAGGAGCTCTTGGACTTTCTGAAGACGGAATCGAAGCGTCTGGAGTCTCTTGAGAATGAATTCGACGGTGCGTCTCCCGACGACATCTCGATTTCACGCTATGCGGCAGAGACCGGCCAATCCATTGAAGATGTCTGGGAGCATCTCACGGCCTGGAAAACGGCTCGTCATCGGGTGACGCTTCTCGAACGCGCTCTCACTACCGAGTCCGGTGACGCTGCGGATCTACAGTCCGCCGTATGACGGGCGGGTCAGACGACGAGGCCCGTTCGCTTTCCGGTGCACCGATTGATTTTGACCACCTTGATGTCATCCAAGAGCGATTCGCAACCGACGACCGTTTTATTCGAATAGATGAGCAGCCAGCGTTCGCTCCCGAACGTTTGGTGTGCGTGTATGACCAACGGTTCTACCCAAACCGAGTCCGCTCCGCTCGTTTGGAGGTGGTCTGGTTCGAAAACGGGGATTTCTCGCTCCATTACCACGAGGAACACGAGACCGGAGACTTCGATTATCGATGGGATCGGCATCCATCCGGACACAATACTCGTGACCATGTCCACCCGGGACCGGACGCACTAACTCCTGGTGACGACGCATCACACCCGGAGGACTGGCGGGATGTTCTCTCCATGGTTCTTTCTGAGGTTGAAGAACGACAGCGTGCCTTTTGGGAAACGTAGCCCTCTCGTGAGAAAATCCGGCAAGGCTAACGCACCCCTTTTTGACCCTCAGTATCGTTGTGTGCATAATGGCAGGCCCCGGACAGATACCCGGACGCTACAACCTCGTTATTGAAGACGCGTATGAGACCTTCGAGCACCAGATTCCGGCGGTGTTCAGATAAGGATTGAAAGGTGAGGCGTAGCGTTTTCTGAGTGATCCATGCCCGAAAACGCTAGCCTCAGCGGTTGTTTGGATGAGATTGACTTAGCGTTTGTTGAACGAGAAGCGACACCGCGATTATTGATGAAGCTTAGTATTCAGCTGCATCTTGCTGGATTGTCGCTTTCGAATACTGTGTCTATTCTTGAGATATTCGGTGTCAATCGTGCTCGATCTACCGTTCATAATTGGGTTCACAAGGCCGATCTACAGCCCGAATCTGGCCGATGTCCGAATCACATTGCGGTTGACGAGCGGTGATCCAACTCAATGACGAGCAGTATTGGCTGTACGACGCTGTCGATCCTGAAATAAACAAATTGCTCCATACAAAGCTTGAACCGACCACAACGAAGGTTCTCGCTCATTCGTTTCTGACGGAACTCTCCGAGAAACACGACGTCTCCGACGCCGTGTTTCTCGTCGATGGATCTCACTCGTTACAAGACGCGTGTCAGCGCCACGGCTTCGATTTCAGATACGAGAAACACGGAAATCGGAATGCTGTCGAACGTGTCTTCAGAGAGATAAAACGTCGAACCCTCTGTTTCTCAACCTGTTTCAGCAGCGCCAAAGCAGAAACCACTGACGACTGGATCAGATCGTTCAGCTTCGCATGGAATCAGCTTATGTGAACACTACCGAGAAGTTCTGGACATCCTTGAACGTGAACGGACCACTCATCGACTGCGCTTCAGACAGATTTGTTTCTTCGACACCATCGAGACAAAGCCGGTTCTCTGCCACTGCACGGAACGCTTCGAGTTCCGGAGACTTCTGGCCGAGAACATCGTAGAGATAGTCGTGTACCACCTTGTCGTATTCATACAGCGTGAAGTCTGGCTCCGGGGATACAATCTGTAGTTCCGCGCCCGTCTGGGTGATGCGACGACGACGCGGTTCCAACAGCGGACACAGGAATGCGAGCCGGTCAGCGTGAAGAAGATAGGCGTAGCTAAAAAGCCGTGACCGAGACGATGACTCCTTGACCGGGTCGTGTCCTTCCGCATAGTGCTTCGAGTCTAGCACAGCAAGGGTCTCGTCGCCCTCCTGTAGCGCGTGGTCTGGTTCGTGGTAGATCTGCCCCTCACCCTCAAACGGATTTACGGACGGTGACCGAACGGGAGTTACCTCATCGAGGTTGCCGAGATGGTCGTAGGACTTGATATACGAGAGCTCGCGCTCAATGACGACCTGTGAGTACTGCTCGAACAGCGACTCCATATTCAGGACGTAGTCTACGACCAGTTCTCGCGGACCATCTCGGAGCTGTTGGCCGAGCGACGACGACATCACCGCTTTGGCGACATCGAACGCCTTCTGGTAGTACCCGAAAAGGTAACTACCGTGTGTGTTTAACATGATATAATGTCTACGTCAAGTACGACAGCGACCGATTCTAATCAGGTGACGTCTGCGCGGGGCACCCGACTCCGACTATGGAACGCCGTCATGGCTGTCCTACACTTTCTACAAGGGCTGGCGATGGTCATCCTGGCCGACCAAGTTCTGTGGCCGATCACACGTACGAGATACGGTTTCAACGCCGAAACAGAGGCAATCTTCCCGGAGACCGTCTCATTTGTCGATGCAAACCTTCCCCTGCTCGTGGCGGGCTTTCTCTTCATCTCCGCGTTCGCGCACGCCGCTATTGCGACCGTGTTGTACGAACGGTACGTCGAGTATCTCGACAGGGGGATGAATCCCTACCGCTGGTACGAATACTCCGTGAGCGCCTCGCTGATGATCGTCGTCATCGCTATGCTAGCCGGCATCTGGGACCTCGGGACGCTCGTGGCGCTGTTTGGACTCGTTGCAGTAATGAACCTCGCCGGACTGCTGATGGAACAACGCAACGAATCGACCGAGGAAACCGACTGGACGCCGTACTGGGTTGGTGTCATCGCCGGTATCGTACCCTGGATCGTCATCGCAATCACGTTCATCGGCACAGTAACAGCCAGCGGCGGAGAGTTCCCAGAGTTTGTCATCTACATTTATATTTCGATCTTTGTCTTCTTCAACCTCTTTGCGGTGAACATGGCGTTGCAGTATCTGGAAGTGTCCTGGTGGAAGGACTACCTCTTCGGGGAGAAAACGTACGTTTTGTTGAGTCTCGTGGCCAAGTCCGTCCTCGCATGGCAGGTGTACTTCGGCACGCTGAACTCTCCGATCTAGGCGTCGAAGGCGTGGGGGGCCATCGAGACCTTATTACAGACGGGTGGACTCAATCACAAGATGAGTGCTACATACGCGCGTTCTATTCAGCAGACCTCATATTTCCTATAAGAAATCGGAAGGCTACAACGACCGATCAGACGCAGTCTACCGGTCTTCGATACAATAGCGCCTACTAGTAGTTTCTGAATGTTGAACGCCATCATATGTGGCGTGTCGTGGTTGTTCTCCAGCACGACGGGCGTGTACTCCTGTTTGCCGCCGAAGGTGAGCGAGTTACAGCCGGCGATTCCGGTTGTGACTCCAGCGGTGAGTGCAGCGAGTGTGGTGCGGCGAGAGATGTCCACAGCAAGAAATTACTACCGGGAGGTATGTGTCTTCTGTCGTGTTTAGAGGTCGGCCACGTCCTCGATGGCGTCGGTGAGTTCCTTGATTGTCTCCAGCGTGTGCTCGCCCATGTGGCCGATACGGAACGTCTCCTCGCCGATGTCGCCGTAGCCGTTCGAGAAGACGAAGTCGTACTCCTCGCTCACCTGCTCGATGGTGGCGGCCACGTCGATACCCTGCGTGTTCTCGATACAGGTGACCGTCTGTGACTCGTACCCCTCCTCGGCGAAGGTGTCGAAGTGTTCCTTTGCCCACTCGCGAGTGTACTCGGCCATCTGGCGGTGGCGGTCGTCGCGGGCGGCGTGGCCCTCCGCGAGCATGTGCTGCATCTGCTTGCGGTACGCGAGCATGAGCGGGATGGCGGGCGTCGAGTGGGTCTGACCCTTCCGGTCGTAGTAGTCGAGACAGCGCTGGAAGCCGCCGTACCACGAGGCCGAATCGGAGTCGACCTCGTGCTCGTAGGCCGCCTCGCTTACGGTACAGACCGCAAGGCCCGGGGGCATGCCGAACGCCTTCTGCGTGGAGGTGAAGATGGCGTCGATACCGTGACCCTCGATGTCGATGTAGTCGCCGCCGAGACAGGAGATCGCGTCGACGACGAAGAAGGTGTCCGGATACTCTTTCACCACGTCGCCGATCTCCTCGATCGGGTTGCGCACGCCCGTCGAGGTCTCGTTCATCACGGCGAGGACGGCGTCGTAGCCTTCCTCGTCTGCTTCGAGGGCCTCGCGCACCTCGTCGGGCTTGACGGCCTCGCCCCACTCGTGCTCGAGTCGGTCAACGTCCTTGCCGAGCCGTTCGGCGACGTTGGCCTGTCGCTCGCTGAAGCTGCCGCAGGTGAGCGCAAGCGCGCGGTCGTCCACGAGGTTCAGCGTGGTCGCCTCCCAGAACTCCGTGCCCGACGCCGAGAGGACGATAACGTCGTCGTCGGTGTCGAGGAACGTCTTCGTGTCCTCGACGATGGTGGTGTAGAGGTCGGTCATCCGGTCCATCCGGTGTCCGAACATCGGCTGTGCCATCTCCTCGATGACGTCCTCGCGCACTTCCGTCGGACCGGGGAGATAGAGCCGCTTGTCGGGGTAGTCGTCGGTGTACTCCTGTTTTTTCGTCATACCTCGGTCTCACCACGGAAGGGCAAGGTCGTTGTGATACCGACGAAACTCCCTACCGGTCGAACGTATCCGATCCCCCCGTTTCGAGTCGAAGCAGGAACGGGAGCAACGCGAGCGCGAGCAGTATCTCCGCGCCGCCCGCCACCCGAAACGCGGTGGTGTAGTCGAACTGGGTCGCCAGCCCGCCGCCGACGACGCTCCCGGCGAGGAAGCCGAGCGAGCCGACGATGTTGAACCCGCCCGTGGCCGTCCCGCGCTCGTCTGCGGGCGCGATATCGTTGACGAGCGCGAGCGTCGCCGGCGCACACAGCGCGCCGAACGCCCCGACCAGTATCATCGTTCCGGCGACGACAGTCACGGAGGGCGCGAGCGAGACGGCGACGATGACGACCCCGTAGGCGAACGACCCGGCGGCGATGGGGCCGACCCGTCCGATGCGGTCCGAGAGGACGCCAAACGGGTACTGGAGGAGGGCAAACGGGAGGAAGAAACAACCCAACAGCGCCCCCGTCGCGGCCGGGTCCAGCCCGAACTCCGTCTGGAAGTAGTCGACGCCGACGAGGGCGAAAAAGCCCGCGGTGAACCGGTCGGCGAAGCCAAACGCGAAGGGGACTGCGAGCGTCGGTTCGTCGGCGAGCGAGCGAGCGACGGCGAGCAGTCGGCTTCCCGTGCCGCCGCCCGCGGTCGCTTGCTCGCGGAGCCGAAGGCCAGCGAGCGCGACAACGACCAACAGCCCGCCACCGACCGCGAGCGGGACGCGGGGACCGAGTCGGTAGAGCTGGCCGCCGAGAGGTGCTCCCAGTCCCGTTCCAAGCCCGATAGCGATACCGGCCGCGCCCATGTTACGACCGTTGCCGCCGCCGAAATCCATCAGTGTCGCAATGGCGAGCGAGAACGCGCCGATGGTGAAGGCCCCGCCGACGAACCGCACGACGAGGACGAGCCAGAACGGGATCGGCGGGGCGGCCGCGAGCGCGCCGTACGCGAGCGCGCCGCCGGCCGCGCCAGCAGAGATGAATCGGCCGCGCTCGCCGGCCCGGTCAGACAGCGCCCCCCAGACGCCGGCAAAGAGGACGAAACCCGCGAACTCCGCGGCGAGAAACGGCGTGCTCGCGTCGAGTTCGCCGCTCCCGCCGAGAGACTCGACCAACTGCGGCACGCCCGGGTACAACAGCACCTGCGAGAACAGCACGGTGAAGACGACCGCCGCGAGCGCGAGTCGGTCACTGCGTCGGGTCACGCGTGCCCTCCGTCGGGCAGCGAGTTAGCTCCACTGCTGTGGCTCACGACGGGTGAAAACACGAAGAAATCGGCGTTAGAAGGGAGCCTGCGGGCCTTCGTCGTCCTCGGACGACGAGCTCTCACCGGGGAACGACGGGGAGACGTTGCCACCGCCCATGCCGTCGCCGGCACCGGAGGCCGCTCCCGTCTCGGCGTGAACCGTCGAAATCTCGGGGATCTCCTTGGTCATCCGGGACTTGATGGCCTGAATCGTCATCGGGGAGATGCCACAGCCGGAACAGGCACCGCCCAGTTGGATGGTCACCGAGCCTTCCTCGCGGTCGATATTCTGGATGGCCGCGCTCCCGCCGTGCATCTGAATTTGCGGGAAGTTGCGGCGCAGGAAGTTCGTGATACGGTCGTTCAGGTCGTCGCCGTCGGCAGACTCCGTGCTCATACACTCTCTTGTTTGTGACCACGCTTAGGCCTTGTCCCTGCGTGTGCTAGGGCTGCTCGACCTCGAAGAGCCGACACAGCTCCGTCTCGATGGTGTCGGTGTACGCATCAAGCAGTTCCGCCAGCCGGTCGTCACCGATGTCGACGACGCCGTCGATCCGGGCCTCGGGGTCGTCGGGGAGTTCAATACGGAACTGGCCGTCTTCGAAGACCGGTTCGGACTCGTTGAGGATGGCCTGGTCGATGGCGTGGACGTGGGTGGAGTCGTACTGCTCGTTCATCGTGTTGAACGCGCTCTTGTACGCCTGCTGGAGCTTCGGGAAGAAGTCGACGTACTTCTGCTCCTCGAAGGTGGCCGCGTCGAGACTCATTTACTCACACTTGCTCGCTCAGCACAAAAGCGGCCGGATTGTTCGTTCGCCCCCGCCGGCTCGTTCCGCCGCCGGTTCGACCCCCCGGCTTCCTGTCGAATCCGACGCGAGTCGGGCGATTTATCTCGAATCGAACCACTTTCGCCGTGCTATCCGAGCTGGTCACCGACGATTTCGTCGGCGTGTTCGATGAACCGTTCTTCCTCACCGGCAGGGATGGTTGCGCCGGCAGCGACGTCGTGGCCGCCGCCACCGCCGCCGACCGCCTCGCCCGCCTCGCCCATCACGACCGACAGGTCGAGCCCCTGCCGGACGAGCGCGCTCGTCCCGCGGGAGGAGACTTTCGTCTCCGTCTCGCTCTCGCGGGCGAAGGCGATGACCGGCTTCGAGCGGTCCACGCCGTCGACGCCCATCGACATCCCGGCGACGATACCGACGATGGTGGCGCGAATCTCCTCGCCGGCGTCGAACCACTGGAGGTTTCCGGCGTCGGTGACGCCGTTGTCTTTCACCCACGTAAGCCCCTCCGAGAGGTTCCGGCGATGGGTGCGAAGCAGTTGCCGAGCCGTCTCCAGCGCGCCGGTGCGGTCGCCGAGACAGACGGCGAGACCCACGTCGGCGCGGTCGTAGCGCGCGGTCGCGTTGAGCAGGGTCGAGAACTCGGAGGCGTCTCGGAGTTCCGTCCCTTCGGGTTCGTCGGTCAGGGTGTAGGTGGTGGCGACGAGTCGCTCGATTTTCGAGGCCGGGACGCCGCGAGAGACGGCGTGACGGACGAGCGCACTTGCGACGCTCTGGCGCTCGTCGTCCGTCAGGTCGACCCACCGCTTCCACTCCTCGTCGCCGTCGCGACACGCAACGTCGAGGCCGTCAAGGAACTCGACCGCGCCCGAGTAGGAGTTCGAGATGCCGGGGACGTAGGTGTCGGTGGCGTACTCAAGCAGCTTGGGGAGCGGACGGGTCTGCTTGCCGTAGACGGCGAGGTCCTTCGCCTCGGCGAGCGCGCCGGCGGCGACGCCCTCCTCGACGAGGGCGGCGTTCGCGCCGTGGAGTTCGCCGTCGGAGTCCTGCATGTCGCCGACCGCTCCGACGACCGCCGTCGCGGCGAGGTCGCGGTTGTCGACGCCGTCGCGTTCGAGCGCCCGGGCGAGTACGTACGCCGCGCCCGCACCCGAGAGTTCGCGCGCACCATTCAGCCCGACGAGCAGGGGATTCAGGTGAAACTCGGTTTCGGCGTCGGCGGGCTGGTGGTGGTCGGCGATGACCGGAGTGAACGCGCCAGCTTCCTCGTGAGGGACGATATCGTCCAACTGCCCGGAGCCGAAGTCGGTGAACAGGACGGTGTCGTGGTTGGCGGTCGCGAGCCGGTCGATATGCTCGGCGTCCAGCTGTTCGAAGAACACCTGTTCGTGTTCGATGCCCGCACGCTCGAGGGCGGCGTCAGCGACGGCGGCGCTCGTCAGTCCGTCGGCGTCGATGTGGGAGGCGACCAACACGCTGTCGGCGGCGTGGAGTCGGTCGGCACAGGCCGTGGCAGTCTCCGCGAGTTCGGGAACCGGCGCGGTACTCATCTGGTGTGGATTGTTCGGCTTGGGGGATAAGCTACCGGCTCGAAGTGAGAAAGCGGGCCGAATGGGATTTGAACCCATGGCCGTCTGGTTAAAAGCCAGACGCTCTGCCGGGCTGAGCTATCGGCCCTACCGCACGGTAGGGTAATCTCGGGGTAAATAGTTTCGATGCGCGCAGTCACTCGAAGTACGCCGACACCGCCTCCGCGACCACGTCGTCGGGGTCGCGGTCAGACAGCGCCGCCGTCCGGCGGAGCCGCCGGTACAGGTCGGGGGGGAGTGACAGCTCGATTCGGCCGAGTTCGACGCCGACATCGGCGAGTGCGGCTTCGACCGTCGCGCCGTCGTTGACGGCCGAGGCGGCGGTGCGCACTTCACGCACTGTCAGCTCGTGGTCGAGGACGGCCCACGCCAAGAGAAAGCGCGCCTCGCCGGAGAGCCGGGCGATGTGTTTGGCCGCTGTCGGGGCGATCTGTCCGAGCGCGACGTATCGGCGCACCGACCGCGGGAGGTCGTGGACGCGCGCCCACTTGCGGATGAACGAGACGGTTGCCTCCCCGCCGGCCCGTTCTGCGGCGGCCTTGTACGAGCCTTCGCCGCGGACGAGCGCGGCACACGCCGCCGCACCTCGGAGCATGTAGACGTTGTCGGTGCCGCCGGCGGTGTTCTCGGCGAAGCGGCGCACCACGTCGGCGGCCTCCGCGAGACTCTCGGCGTCTGTGGGGTCGAATCGCGCGGCGTCGTCCGTGACGTTCCGGCGGATGACCGGCTCGCCGACCGGAGACGCACGGCTCGCCGGACCGGTCTCGGTCGAAGGGCCCTCATCCGGTGTCATTCACTCACGGGTAGCGGGGCCAGTATCAAAAAGCCCGCCTGCGAGCGGAGGGTGGTCACTCGTCGTCGGGGTCGGTGTCGGGCTCCTCCGGCTCCTCTCGCTCGCTCGTGTGCTCCCAGATTTCGGTACAGCCACAGCCGTCCTCGACGTTGTCGAGGTGGCTCGTGTCGACATCCTCGTAGCGGTCGGCGCGGCTCTCCTCGTCTGTCTTACTCATGACGCTCACCACTGATACTCATTGAACGACTCACTGTGTAGTAGAAGGCACTACCACATTATAAGCACAACCACGAACATAACACTCTCCTGTGCTGCCGGGTCGCGGAGATTGTTGCTTGTTTCTGTGTCGGGTAATCGGCACCAAAACACGGATACTGCAGACGGATGGGTCCGTATCCGGCGTCACCGGGGCGTCGCGAGCGTCGTGTTTACGCCCGTCGGGGTGTTCTGGTGGGTATGGTCACCTCAATCCACCAGCTCGACGACGGCGCGTGGGTCAGCGTCAACGACAGCCGCGAGGTGAACGTCTCTGACCTCTGGCAGCTCGCCCGGAGCGACATCTGTGACTGCGACCCGACCGATTTCCTCGCGGAGGGGTTCGTCGAGGTGAGCGTCGCCTGTGGCCGCGTTGAGGCCCGTATCGCCGGCCAGTGTATCGGCTGTGGTACCGACGGCGTCACCGACTGGCTCGAACTCGGCCGCGCTGATCCCGACACCGGAGCGTTCCGGTCAGTCGTACCGAGCAGCGTGCACGTCCCCGACAGACGCCGGCGACTTGCCGCGAAAGAATAGCTAATTATTGCCGGTTTACTGGAGCAGAGGGGAGCCTTGACGGAGCGCATGGCATCTATAGGCGTGAGGGACATGGCAATATTATGCCGACGAAAGTCGAGGGTTGGAAAGACGAGGCCTACGGGAACGAGGTTCGCGAGCGTATCTACGAGTTCGCCGAGGAAGGTTGGGAATCGATTCCGGACGACGAACACGACGCGTGGTTCGAGCGCTTCAAATGGTGGGGGTTGTACCACCAGCGGAAGGGCCAAGAGAGCTACTTCATGATGCGAATCGGCACGCCAAACGGCGTGCTCGAACCCGGGCAGCTGGAGGTCGTCGCGGACGTTGCCGACGAGTTCGCGCGCGGTCCCGCGGACAATCCGGAGTTCGGCGGCGCGGTCTGTGACTGGACGACCCGCCAGTCCATCCAGCTCCACTGGATCAAACTGGAGGACATTCCGGAGATCTGGGACCGGCTCGAATCGGTCGGTCTCTCTACCCAGCAGGCGTGTGGCGACTCCTGGCGGAACATCGTTGGCTGTCCCGTCGCCGGCAAGGACAAAAACGAGTTCATCGACGCGTGGCCCGTCGCCGAGGAACTCAACGAGACGTTCAAGGGCAACGACGACTACGCCAACCTCCCGCGCAAGTGGAAGGTCTCCGTCACGGGCTGTTCTGAGGGGTGTGGCCAGGGGGACATCAACGATCTCGCCTTCGAGCCGGCGGTGAAGATCATCGACGGCGAGGAGACAAAGGGATTCAACATCCGCGTCGGCGGCGGTCTCTCTCGGAAGGAGCCGCGACTCGCCCGCTCCATCGACGTGTTCGTCACGCCGGAGGAGGCACCCGACATCGCCGCGTCGTGTTCCGCGCTGTTCCGCGAGCACGGCGACCGCGACGACCGTTTCAACGCCCGTATCAAGTTCCTCGTCGACGAGTGGGGAGCCGAGAAGTTCCGCCGCGTCCTCGAAGAGGAGTTCGTCGACGGCGAACTCCGGACGGCGGGCGAGGACCTCCGCGACGAGTACACCTACAACGCCGGCCACAACCACGACGACGGTGAAGGCCACGCCGACCACGTCGGCGTCCACGAGCAGCCGGACGGGAACTACTACGTCGGACTCTCCGTGCTGGTCGGCCGGATGTCCGCGGAGGAGACACGAGAACTCGCCCACCTCGCCGACGAGTACGGCTCCGGCGAGGTGCGACTCACCCAGCGACAGAACATCATCGTCACCGACGTTGACTCCGACCGCATCGACGGGTTCCTCGAGGAGGACTTACTGGAGTACCACTCCCCCGAGCCGGGCGTCTTCATGCGTGGCTCCATCGCCTGCACCGGAACGGAGTACTGCTCGCTGTCCATCGTCGAGACGAAAAACCGGATGGTCCGCTACGGCCGCTGGATGCAGGACAACATCGACGTGCCCGAGGGGATGACCAACTTCCACACCCACCTGTCGGGCTGTACCGCCTCCTGTGCCCAGCCGCAGATCGCCGACATCTCGCTTCGCGGAATGAAGACTCGCAAGGACGGCGAGCCGGTCGAGGCGTTCGATATCGGACTCGGCGGTGGACTCGGCGAGAATCCGCAGTTCGCCGATTGGGTCGAGATGCGCGTCGCCGCAGACGAGGTGCCGGGCTACATCCGGAACCTCGTCGAGTTCTTCGCGGAGGCCCGCGAGGACGGCGAGAGCTTCCGCGCGTTCATCGCACGCCACGACGAGGAGGCACTGAACGGACTCGTCGAGCCTGAAGAGACGAGCTACACGGACCCGTACATGCACAACACGAAGATGACGTGGTACCCGTACGCCGAAGACGACGACATGGGCTCCAGCCCCGCTCCGACGAACGGACAGGGCGAACCGCTGCCCTCGGACGACTGAGGACCCTCTCCGACGTTCTCTTCGCTCTCGTTTGCCACTTCCACAGTCGCGACGCTGTCAACGGCTGCTTGACGGCGTCCATACGAGCAAGCAAGACAGTGGCCTGAGCCGCCGCCAGTCGCGGTGCCGTCCCCGGGCCAAGCAATCAGGTCTGTCACGGAGTCGATGCCGGAGCCGGCGCGTGATTCACCAACGGAGCCGCAAAGACGATACTGAGAGACGCCACGCTTACGCCCGACACCCACCAACGGAGCGTATGGCAGACCGAATCATGCGCGTCAACGCGTACACCACGCTCGATCTCGTGGACGCCGAAGCCGAGGGCCACAACTTCGAGGAAGAAGCGTACGCCACGGTGAACGTCACCTCACCCCGGAGGAACCCCGACCACGTGGAGTTCGCACTCGAACTCGACAACACCACGCTGGAGACGCTCGACACCCACGCCGACCGCCTCCGGCTCAACCCCGAACAGGCGCGCACCCTCGCTGCGGCCCTCGAATCCGAGGCCGACGCCGTCGAAGACGCACAGCAGTAGGTTACTTCACCCGTATCGTCGCGCCGAGGTCAGGCGCGCGCGCGTCGTAACCGTCACCGCGCAGTTCCTCCGCGAAGGCCACACACCGGTCGCCGTGATTCACGAGGACAGTGCTACCCTCGTAGCTTGAGAGGAACGAGCGAAGCCCGTCGTAGTCGGCGTGTGCCGAGAAGTCGAAGAACTCCCGTCGGGCAGACGCACGGAGCTGTCGCCCGTCGATGTGGGCACTCCCCCGTTCTAACAGCTCACGACCGGGCGTTCCCTCGACCTGATACCCCGAGAACGCGACCAGGTTCAGCGGTGAGTCCGCGACTGCGGGCACGTACGTCATCGCCGGCCCACCGTTGAGCATCCCGCTGGTCGTGACGATAACCGTCTGTTCGTCCGCGATACGGCGGCGCTGTCCGTCACGGCCTGTCACCACTCGGGCGTTGGTTCGCGCACCGCGAAGCGCGTCTACGTCTCGGACGTACGCCGGATGACGAGTGAGCATCTCCAGCACCTCGACACCCATCCCGTCGACGTAGGCATCGAGCTCGTGTGCGTTACACACGAGCAGCACTTCCTGTGTTCGACCGATAGCGAACGCCGGGACGACGACCGTACCACCGCGGACCGTTGTCTCACTAAGCGACTGGGCGAACTGTCGTTCGACGGATGCACGCGGGTCGTGGTCCACGTCGGAGTACGTCGATTCACAAATCACCGCGTCGGCGTCTGGGCGTGCAGTGGTCCCAGAGACGAGTCGCTGGTCGTCCGTGTGGAAATCAGCCGTGTACAGGAGTCGTGTCTCGCCGTCGTCGACGAGGACGTGTGCACTCCCAGGGATATGGCCCGCGTTGTAGAAGGTAATCTCGTACCCTGCAACGGTGAATGATTCCGTGTAGCCGTGCTCGACCGAACACTCACCGAGTCGCGCAGCGTCGTTCTCGGTAAATGGACACCGCGGCGTCCCGCCGTGGAGTTTGAGCGTATCACGTGCGAGCAGTCGTGCCAGTTCGTGCGTCGGCGGTGTCCAGTGGACCGACGGGGGGTCCTCCCCGGAGAGCAGCGCCGGTACACCGCCGACGTGGTCGAGGTGTCCGTGCGAGACGACAACCGCTTCTGGGTCGCAGTTGAGCGGCCACGACGGTGGAGTCGTCGGCTTCGCTCCGTAATCAAGCAATAGCGTCTCATCGACGAGCACGGCGCTCCGACCGACCTCCCGCGCGCCGCCGAGGAAGTCGAGTTGCATACGATCGCTGCGGGCGGCACACGCTTTGACCCGTCGGTCCCAGCGTTGTCACTTACCGACGTGAAGCGCGATTGTGGCCGTAGCTGGTCGCGTTGGACATCAGCGAAAAGGGTGAAAGTCAAGGGCCCGAATTAAGCCAGTATTTTAACTATAATAAACAATCACATCAAGTGAATTATCGTCAGATCGCCCCAGATAGCGGATGAATCAATATTTTTGTCCTAGATTACTATGTGGATGGCAACCCGGTGAGTCGACGAGTGCCCCGTCCCACGATAGATTATTAGCTCCGTGGATCCGATAACTACGTACGATGACCTCTTCCAGTAGCGAGTCCTCCGACGAACTTGCGACCGCGGTGGGTCGGTACGTTCTCGGCGACCTCTCGCTCGGACGTGCTGCCGAAGCGGCCGGACTGTCCCGGTGGGAGTTCGAAGAAGTGCTGGAAGACGCTGGCTTCACGTCGCTCTACGGGCCACGAACTGACGACCAGTTACAGCGCGAGATCGACGTTGCACTCGACCTCGACGAATAGATGCCGGACGGCTACCCGCAACCGGTTTTCCTCGACGCAACTGTCATCAGTAATTTCGCCAGCACGACCTCGGTCGAATTTCTCGTTCACCTACTCGAAGCTCCGATTGTAGTACCCGCAGTCCGTGACGAGATTGAACGGGGATTCAGACACGGTCACGAGTATCTGACCAGCGCCGTCGAGGCGTTCGACAACGGACTGGCAGTCAGTGACGTTCCACCCGAAATAGGAAGGGTGAGCCTCCATGAGCGACTTGATCCAGGAGAAACAGAAGCGTTGCAGGGAGCCGTTGAACACAATGGGACTATCGCCACCGATGACCTCGCAGCACGCCGTCTTTCGACAGAACTGGATGTTCCAGTCACTGGATCGATAGGCCTCCTCGTCCTCGGCATCAAACGCGAGCGTATCGACAGCGAAACTGCGGACGAATGCCTGGAGGTTTGGCGGGACGAACGCGGCTACTACGCCCCCGTTGAGAGCGTCACCGAACTACTAGACAAATAGGGCTGCAGACTGGTAAAACGGGTTAAAGAAGCGTTCTACAATCATGGACCCCGAGAACGTGAACATCCGGGAGACCTGTACCGACACGGTGTTCGAGCGCGGGCGGAACTACCGGGATGAAGGACGCATTCAGCGAATCGAACGGTTTGGCGACGTGGTCACAGCTGCGGTTCGGGGATCGAGTCTGTACGACGTGACCGTCGAACTGGGCGAGAACACCGTCGATGCGCGGTGTACGTGTCCTTACCAAGGAACGGGCGAGTGCAAGCACGTCGTCGCGGTGCTACTGGACGTTGTCGCTAATCCGCCCCAAGACGAGAGCGAACACGTCGAAAGGGTTATTGAAGATGTCTCGTCCGGCGACCTACGCGCGTTCGTGCGCGATACACTTGCCGAAAACCCGGACCTGCGTGAGCAGTTTCTCGCACGGTTCGGCGACGACCACAAGTCGGTTGAAGCGTACCGCGAGAGGATCGAGGAGTTGTTCGACCAGCACACCGAGGACTATCCAGTCGTCACGGGAGCCATTGACTTTTCTCACTTCTTCGAATCAGCCGAGCAGTACCGTGAGCGCGAGCGCTACTGGGCGGCTGTGACCGTCTACCGTGCGCTGTTCGAGGGAATCGACGACAACCACGGCCGCATCGACGCCGCATACGATCACTACGCCAAGGACTTACAGTCTGCGCTCGATGGGTACGTCGACTGCGTGCTCGCGGCCGACCCAAGCGAGGGCGAATTCGAACAATACGCAGGCGCACTCGAAGCACAGGCGATGTCCGAACCGCGGATCAACGAGGAGCAGTTCCGACGTGCGCTCAACGCTCTCGAAGAGCGGCGATAACGGTGACTTTCTCAGTAAAGATACGACAACACGAGCGAATCCGGCTGGACAACCCACTCGAATAGGATTGTCGTATTCCTGATATTCCGATGGAAAAAGAGGGACATGCCAAGACAATGTCGTCTTGGGCTTTGGGTATCGTGTGAGAGCCAAGGGCCGGATTCGAACCGGCGTGTAGTCGCTCTGCAGGCGACCGCGTAAGGCCACTCTGCCACCTTGGCGCAGATGGTCGTAGCGTACTGCCGTGGTTAAGTATAGCGGTCCGGCAAGCCGGCGGCTCGCCGCGTAGGTGTGTGGCATCGCCACACAATAAATGAAAAAAGCCCACCAGCACAGTGCTGGTGGGCTTTGGATGAATGGCAGGCGGCGAACCGGATTTCCCAGAGACTCGCGTACTCCAGTACTCGCCGGAACGCTGGCGGGCTTATCTTCCGTGTTCGGGATGGGTACGGGAGTGACCCCGCCGCTATGGCCGCCTTAATGCCGACTCGTGGAATCGAACCACGATGAAGACCATCGTCGGTGGGTAGCTAACCAAATGTGTGCGTGCAATCCAGTAAACGCCTGGACCCGTTCACGGGTCTCAGTGCGATGATTGAGTGGCTTCGGTCATTAGTACTCGCGGGCTGAACACCTCGTTGCCTCGGTGCGTACACCCCAAGTCTATCGATCTCGTCTTCTACGAGCGACCTCAGCGGAGCCTCTTTTCCAGGTGGGTTTCGAGCTTAGATGCGTTCAGCTCTTACCCCGTGTGACGTAGCTGCCCGGCAGTGCCCTCTCGGACAACCGGTACACCAGTGGTCACCATTCGTAGTTCCTCTCGTACTATACGAACGTTCCCGTCAGGCTCCGAAACACCCCCAGTAGATAGCAGCCGACCTGTCTCACGACGGTCTAAACCCAGCTCACGACCTCCTTTAATAGGCGAACAACCTCACCCTTGCCCGCTTCTGCACGGGCAGGATGGAGGGAACCGACATCGAGGTAGCAAGCCACGCGGTCGATATGTGCTCTTGCGCGTGACGACTCTGTTATCCCTAGGGTAGCTTTTCTGTCGTCCATGGCCCGCATCGGGCAGGCTCATGGGTTCGCTAGACCACACTTTCGTGTCAGCGTTCCTCGTTAGGAAGAACACTGTCAATCCATCTTTTGCTCTTGCACTCTTCTTCGGGTTCCCGACCCGAATGAGATGGACTTGGGGCGCGCTCGATATCATTTCGAGCGCGTACCGCCCCAGTCAAACTGCCCGGCTACCGGTGTCCTCCTCCCGGAGTGAGAGTCACAGTCACTGACGGGTAGTATTTCATTGATGGCTGGGTGGCCCGCTGGCGCGGGTACCTCTGTAATGCCTCCTACCTATGCTGCACATCAGCGACCATGTCTCAGCGACAGCCTGCAGTAAAGCTCCATAGGGTCTTCGCTTCCCCCTGGGGGTCTCCAGACTCCGCACTGGAACGTACAGTTCACCGGGCCCAACGTTGGGACAGTGACGCTCTCGTTGATCCATTCATGCAAGTCGCTACTGAAGCGACAAGGTACTACGCTACCTTAAGAGGGTCATAGTTACCCCCGCCGTTGACAGGTCCTTCGTCCCCTTGTACGGGGTGTTCAGATACCTGCACTGGGCAGGATTCAGTGACCGTACGAGTCCTTTCGGATTTGCGGTCACCTATGTTGTTACTAGACAGTCGGAGCGTCCGAGTCACTGTGGCCTGCTTATTTCCTAAGCAGGCATCCCTTATCGCGAACTTACGGGACTAACTTGCCGAATTCCCTAACGTCGGTTGTTCCCGACAGGCCTTGCCTTTCGCCGGCATGAGCACCTGTGTCGGATCTTGGTACGGACTCTATACTCGTCTTTTCACGGGCCCTAGGTTGGACCGACTTACGCTGTCCTGCCGTTCTTCCGCTTCGTGCCATTACGGCTTCCACGGAGTTGGACAGTTCGACCGCGCGAAAGCGCGGCTCGGTTGACCCCAAGGCGTCGACTTCTATTGTATAGAGGCGTTGGAATATTAACCAACTTCCCTTTTGTCACTCTCGAATTACGAAGTGACTTAGGACCGGCTAACCCTCAGCTGAGAAACATTGCTGAGGAACCCTTGCTCATTTGGCCGTCGAGATTCTCACCCGACTATCGCTGCTACTATGACCAGGATTTTCTTCACCGATCGGTCCACTCGAACTCTAGTCCGAGCTTCCGCCCAATCGGAGTGCCAACCTACACGAGCATCCTATAACGGATGCGGTCAGGTCTCGGTGGTGGATTTGAGCCCCGATCATTTTAGACGCCCCAAACCTCGGCCGGTAAGCTGTTACGCTTTTCTTAGAGGGTAGCTGCTTCTAAGCTCACCTCCCGGCTGTCTAGGGCTCGGGACCATCTTCAATCGCACTTAATCCACACTTGGGGACCTTAACCCGACTCTGGGTTGTCTCCCTCACGCCGTACAGGCTTACCCCGCACGGCGAACTCCCTGCGTCAACGGCGTCCGTGAGTTCGGAGTTCGACAGGAAGGCAGACTCCTCTCGGAGTCCGCGCTTCCAATCGGTCGCTCTACCCCACGAACTACCTCAACAGAGGTAATGCTTCGACATTTTTCGGTTGGAACCAGCTGTTTCCAGATTCGATGGGCCTTTCACCCCTACACACAGGTCACGGGAGGGTATTGTAGGACACCAACCCTAACGGACCTCCACGTAGCTTTCGCCACGCTTCGTCCTGCCCGCGCGTAGATCATCTGGTTTCGGGTCGTATCCGTTTGACTCCCCGCGCTTGAACACGGCGGCCCTGGCAATGCTGCGGCCTTGTCGGTTTCCCTACGCCTGCCCGGATTCTCCGGTTAGACTCGTCAAACAGATACACTCCCTGGTTCGTTTTTCAAAACGCACGACGGAACATCGGCTCCTCTCGGTTCCTACTGCGGGTTCGCACCCGGGTCGTTTCCTGAGAGGCCTTGTATGCCCCGTCGCTCAATCGCCACCTGATTTCAGGCCCTATTGCACCTCCCTTCTCGGGGTGCTTTTCAGCGTTCGTTCACACTACTTGTTCGCTATCGGTCTCAAGTTGTACTTAGTCTTGGCAGTCGATGCCTGCCGTAATCCCGAGGGATTTCCAACCCCCGGTACTCTGGTACTGACACACAATTTACCACACGACGATACGGGTCTATCACCCTGTATCGAGCTCTGTTCCAAGAGACTTCTCGTCGAGCGTCAATTGCTGAAAGTCAGTCCGAACACCACATTGGCCGAAGCCTTCGGTTTGGACTGTGTCGCGTTTACTCACCGTTACTAACGACGTCACATTCGTTTTCTCTTCCTGCTCCTACTGAGATGTTTCAATTCGGAGCGTTCCCCATTGCGCGAAGCAATTGCGAGAGGATTCCTATTCGGAAATCCATGGTTCTTCGCCTCCGTGCGGCTCCCCATGGCTTATCGCAGCTTGGCACGTCCTTCATCAGCGCTTGAGCCGAGCCATCCACCAGGCGGCACAGTAGCCACGATCACTGAGCACAGTGAACGGGTCCAGTGAGCGCCTGGATTGCACGTACACACGGTATCATACGCAGCGCCTGGGTGCAACCCCAGTGCGTGCATCTACCCTTCCCACCCGCGCTTTCACGGAGTGGTGCATCGGTCGTACATCGGACGAATACGGTGACCCATATAAGGGGCACGATTCGTCTTGTACATGGACCCACGGGGATTCGAACCCCGGGCATCCTCCTTGCAAAGGAGGCACTCTACCACTGAGCTATGGGCCCAACTCAACCGCGACGGCCCGCTAACGAACGTAGCGGACAGTCGCAATCGTAGCCCTGATGGTTCCAAGGTGCCCGGTCGGCGTCGCCGACCGAACCCACGAAGGTGGGCCAGAGCAAAGCTCTGGTCCCGGTCTTTAGGAGGTGATCCAGCCGCAGATTCCCCTACGGCTACCTTGTTACGACTTAATCCCCCTTGCGGAGCCCAGATTCGACTGTCGCATGACAGCCTCATCCGGACCCCACTCGGGTGATTTGACGGGCGGTGTGTGCAAGGAGCAGGGACGTATTCACCGCGCGCTTCTGACACGCGATTACTACCGAATCCAGCTTCATGCGGACGGGTTTCAGTCCGCAATCCGAACTACGACCAAGTTTAGGAGATTAGCTTCGCCTCTCGGCGTCGCATCCCATTGTCTTGACCATTGTAGCCCGCGTGTTGCCCAGCTCATTCGGGGCATACTGACCTACCGTTGCCCGTTCCTTCCTCCGTCTTAGCGACGGCAGTCCCCCTAGTGTACCCAGCCATCGCAAGATGCTGCTGGCAACTAGAGGTGCGGGTCTCGCTCGTTGCCTGACTTAACAGGACGCCTCACGGTACGAGCTGACGGCGGCCATGCACCTCCTCTCAGCAGCGTCGAGTAAGGTCGTCAACCTGACTGTCATTACTGCTGTCGGAGCTGGTGAGATGTCCGGCGTTGAGTCCAATTAAACCGCAGGCTCCTCCGGTTGTAGTGCTCCCCCGCCAATTCCTTTAAGTTTCATCCTTGCGGACGTACTTCCCAGGCGGCTCGTTTCTCGGCTTCCCTACGGCACAGCGCAGGCTCGTAGCCTGCGCCACACCTAACGAGCATCGTTTACGGCTAGGACTACCCGGGTATCTAATCCGGTTCGAGACCCTAGCTTTCGTCCCTCACTGTCGGATCCGTCTTCCTGAGGCGCTTTCGCCACCGGTGGTCCGTCCAGGATTACGGGATTTCACTCCTACCCCAGACGTACCCCTCAGGTCTTCCGGTCCCAAGCCACGAGGTTTCCGCCGGACGCCTACTGGTTAAGCCAGTAGATTTCCCGACGGACCTACGCGGCCAGCTACGGACGCTTTAGGCCCAATAATATCGGCCATCACTCGGGCTGCCGGTGTTACCGCGGCGGCTGGCACCGGTCTTGCCCAGCCCTTATTCGTGTACCACCTTACGGTACACAAAAGCGTAGGCTCTATGCCTACGCACTCGGTGTCCCCCTATCGCACTGGCGTGCAGTGTAAAGGTTTCGCGCCTGCTGCGCCCCGTAGGGCCCGGAATCTTGTCTCAGATTCCGTCTCCGGGTTCTCACTCTCATGACCCGTACCGATTATTGGCACGGTGAGCCGTTACCTCACCGTCTACCTAATCGGCCGCAGCCTCATCCTATGGCGCCGGAGCATTTGACGCTCCCAGCATTCAAGCTCGGGAGCGCTATCAGGGATTAGCCACAGTTTCCCGTGGTTATCCCAGTCCATAGGGTAGATCGGCCACGTGTTACTGAGCAGTCTGCTACGTTAGACGTACAACTCGCATGGCTAAATCGGACACCGATAGCAATAGCCTCCGGCAGGATCAACCGGAATGTCTCCCCTGGCGGGGAGGGTTAGGCGGGAACACATTCTGACGAATGTGCATAGATCGCTATCTGTATATGTGGGATCGGTCGGCGACACCATACCGGGTGTCACCGAACCATCAGGGCTAACATCAGATTCGATCGTGTACGGCGGACCGCAGGGGTCGAATCCTCATTTCCTTCGGGAACTAACTGTACTTCGGGAGAGGGTATAAACCCTGTGAAGTACATCGCCCCGAGACGAGCCGGCCGTCGAAGGCCGACCCAGTCACGTCGTGTGCATTCCTTCCGAGCGCCCTATTACGTATAAGGGCGTCGGATTGGATGCGTGCTGTCACAGCCCATCAGAGATGGGTGCGAGCGTATCCAATCCGAGCACCCGATCACACATAAGGGCGTCGGATTGTTGTTGGTCGTTTTCCGCCGAAGGCGGGCCGACCTCGTATCCAATCCGAATCGCCTGTTAGGTATAAGGGCGTCGAATCGAACTCGTCTTCGCAGCCTGACGGAGTCGGGCCGCGGACCACCGAGACGGTGGTCGGCGAGCGGAGCAGACCTCGGCGGCCTGCGCCACGTCGTTCACATTTCATCTGATGAGAGTTGTACACTTAACCCCGTCGTCTCGACCCCGCCACGTCATGCGGTTTCACGCCCCTCGATGTGTGTACAACAGGGCAAGATAGCCGCAGCTCGGCGTGTAGAGTGTCGCACGGCTGGAGGTCGGATCCTCATCCCACGCTCGCACGGTCGGTCGGGCCCGATAAGTGCCGCGCACGCGTCCGTACGCGTGGATTCGTTTATACGTGTCGTGGTTCCACGGAGAAAGAGAGCCGCACTAGATCTCGTCGAGATGTTCGATACCCTGCTTGGAGACGTTCGCCTCCGTGATGTCGTCGGGCATCCAGTCGGGTTTGTCGTCGGGAGCGTTCTCCTCCCACGCCCAGCCCTCGTAGATGTGTACCTTGGTCGTCCCCTTCTCGCGCAGCCGCAGTTCCGTGCGGTCGGCTGCCTCCTCGCTACTCGCCGGTGTGAGCCGTCGGGCAGCCTTGAGGGCAGCCTGCCGCGGAGTGCGACCGGAGAAGACACTACTTTCCTCGCCGCTCGACTCGCGCAATGCGAAGTTCCGCTTGTCGTCTGGCATAGTTGTTACCTCCACGTGAGATGTGAACAGGGTGTATCTTAAGCGTATCCCCGGAATCGGGTGCTGTCACCCGATTCCAGTGGTGGAGTCCGGCGCAGCGGGCCGGATGAAGACACGAGCGGTGTCGGCGGTAAGGTACCACGGTACACTTATGTGTCTCGTGGCGAGAATCACAGCCAACACCGCGATGGTTCGCAAGAAGAAGCTCTCTCCGAGTGGCGCCAAAGACGAGAACGGCGAGTACCACAACGTCCACGTGAATCTCCACGAAGACGAGCTCGCCGTCGCCGGACTGGACATCGGGGACGAGGTGTTCATCCGGGTTCGCGACGGGAAGATAATCATCCAGAAGGCGGACACCGACGACGTCGAACACGAGTTTTAACGACCGCATCGCCTTTCGCGCTCCGTCTCTCGCATACATCTGTGAACCTCTACGACCTCGTGAAGCCGGCGCTGTTCGCGCTTCCGGCGGAGACGGCCCATCGACTGGGTCACGCTGTACTCGAATACGGGCAGGAGACGCGGTTCGTCGACCCCGTCGCGGACCGCCTCACCGTCACGGACCCGCGACTCGAAGTCGAGGCGTTCGACCAGACGTTCCCGAACCCGGTGGGCGTCGCAGCGGGCTTCGACAAGAACGCCGAAATTCCACCTGCACTCGCCACGCTCGGCTTCGGCCACGTCGAGGTCGGCGGCGTCACCGCCGAACGCCAACCCGGCAACCCCAGACCGCGGATGTTTCGGCTCCGCGAGGACCGCGCGGTCGTCAACCGCATGGGGTTCAACAACCACGGCGCGGACACCATCGGCCCGCGACTCGCCGACACTGACGTGGAGATTCCTGTCGGCGTCAACATCGGAAAGTCGAAGTCCACGCCCCTGGCGGAGGCAGCCGACGATTATCGCTACTCCTTCGAGCGCACGCGCGCGGGCGGGGACTACTTCGTCGTGAACGTCTCCTCACCGAACACGCCCGGACTGCGCGAGCTGCAGGACCGCGAGCCGCTCGAACGGATTCTCTCGACGCTTCAGGACGCTGGGGCATCTCCCCTCTTGTTGAAACTCTCCCCCGACCTCGGTCCGGAGGCCATCGAATCGGCACTCGACGTGGTGAACGAACTCGGCCTGGACGGTGTTGTCGCGACGAACACGAGCGTCCGCCGGCCGGCCTCGCTCGAATCGCCGAAGTCGGTACAGGAGGGAGGACTTTCCGGTGCACCAATCGAGGCGGAAGCGACCGAGATGATACGGTTCGTCGCGGAGCGGACCGACGTACCCATCGTCGGTGTCGGCGGCGTCGCCGACGCCGACGGTGCCTACGACAAAATACGCGCGGGCGCGAGCGTAGTCCAACTGTACACCGCCCTCGTCTACGAGGGACCGACCGTCGCGCGTGACATCAACCGGGGACTGCTCGACCTGTTGGAGCGCGACGGCTTCGGTTCCGTCGAGGACGCGGTCGGCGCTGACCTCGCTTAACGGAGCGCCGCGAGGTCGAACTCGAAGGCCGCGACCGGTACTTCGAGGTCGTGTTCGACGAGCACGCGTGGGTGGAGTTCACCCACGACCCCGACCGTCTCCTCGTCGATGACGACCGACGCCGCGCGCCCGTCGATGAACGAGGGGTGTGTCGTCGCCGGCGTCTCCAACTCGGCACCGAAGTTACGGGCGATTGTTTGGAGCCGTGCTTTCACATCCTCGTACGACGAGTCCGGGCGTGCGAGCGCGCCCGCGACCGTGCGCCGTTCCGTGACGCCGCCGGACTCCGCGTCGTCGCGCGCGGCCGCAAAGCCGACCTCGGCGATGTCCTGCGGATACGCCCGGTGGGTGTTGTTCTCCAAGACCATCGCGAGCGACGGAAGGGCCCACGTCCGGAGCATGGTGTAGTCCTCGCTGTACGGTCCCTCGATTCGGACCGGGGTCCCACTACCGAACGTGTCGCTTTCAGGGTCGATGCCCATCCGCTCGTAGTTCTCCCGCTCGGAGATCATGTGGAAGTTCAACAGGTCCTCGAAGCCGAGTCCAACGAGCGTCTCGCGGGCGGCGCGCTCTAACTTCGAGCGGTCGTGGCGGCCGCCGACCGTCGACACGTCGGGATACCGCGGTTCGAGGTCGTTGAATCCGTATGCGCGACCCACGTCGTCCACGAGGTCCATCGGGTGGAGCACGTCCGTCCGGTAGGGCGGTATCTCCACCTCGTAGCTTCCGTCGTCGTGCTCGACGCCGAGTCCCGACCGCTCGAACAGGTCGATGGTCTCCTCCACCTCGAGGTCGATACCCAGTGTCGACTCGATGCAGTCGTGTGCGACCGACTTCGTCCGCGTTTCGAGGTCCGGGCGCACCGTCTCCCGGTCCGGGTAGGCGATGTCGACCTCTTCGATGCGACCGCCGCGGGCATCGAGCGCGTAACAGACGATGGCGAGCATCCGGTCGATTGTCCACTGGTCGGTCCCCGTCATCTCGACGAGCAGGTCGCGGGACCCCTCGTCGACCTCCGTCCGCTTCCCGTTGATGACCGGCGGGAACGAGAACAGGCCGATATCGTCATAAATCGCGGGATACGTCTCGTAGTCGGCAACGAGGTCGGCGAACTTCTCGCCGACGGGGTGGTCCTCAAGCACGTCTGCGGGCGTCATCTCCGTGTCGGCATCGAGCGGGACGAAGCTGTCGCCGTCGGGATCGATACCCGTGTAGGTGATGGTCTTCCCACGGTCGTCGCCGTCGAAGGCTCCGCCTTTCACCATCGCGAGGTCGTGCACACCGATTGCGCCCTTCGCGCGCTTGCGACCCATCGTCGCGTGGAGCTTCTCCTGCAGTTGGATGAGCGACTCCAGTTTTCCCTCCGTCATGTCGACGCCGCGGACGACCGCGGCAGTCACGTACGGTCGTTCCTCGGGCACGTCCTCCACCTCGACGCGCCACTCGGCGTCGTTCGTCGAGGGAACGTAGACGCCGCGTACGTCCCCGTACTGATATCGCAGCGACCGCGCGACTCCTTCGACAGAGAGGCGGTCGAGTCGGTCAGGGGCGAACTCCAGCTGGAACGTCCCATCTTCGGTCTCGCCTTCGAACTCCAATCCGAGTCCGAACAGGTCCGCTTTCAGTTCCTCGTCCGGCTTGTCGTGGCCCGCAAGTTCCCGAAGCTCGTCGGGGTCGATTTCGACGACGGGCATTACGCGAGCACCTCCACGTTCCGCAGCAGGTCGAGGTCACACAGGGTCCCGTGCACGTCGCGGATATCCTCGAAGCCGTACATGAGCATCAGGAGGCGTTCGAGCGCGAGTCCCCACGCCATCACGTCACACTCGACGCCGAGCGGGGAGAGCACCTCCTCGCGGAAGATGCCCGAGTTTCCGATTTCGACGATTTTGCCCGTCGTCGGATGGGTCCCGAACAGCTCGAAGCTCGGCTCCGTGTACGGATTGTAGTGGGGCTTGAACTCGATGTCCGTGATTCCGAACTGGGCATAGAACTCCTCGAAGGTACCCATCAGGTCACGCACCGAGAGGTCTTCGGCCATCACCCACCCCTCGATTTGGAAGAACTCCAGCAGATGCGTCGCGTCGAGCGTGTCGTTGCGATACACCTTCTCGACGGAGAAAAACCGCTGTGGCGGTTCGAGGTCGCCGATCTCCTCGCCCGAGAGATACCGCATCGACAGCGATGTGGTGTGGCCCCGGAGCGCGACCTCCTCGGCGAATTCACGCGACCACGGCGAGTGGTATCCCTCGCCGTCGGGCCCGACGCCGTTCCGGTGGGCGTCCTCCACGCGACCGACGAGGTCGTCCGGTAAGTCCGTCATCAGGTCGGTGTCGAGGGTGAACCGGTCCCAGTGGGTGCGGGCGGGATGGTCCTGTGGCATGAACAGCGCGTCGTTGATCCAGAAGTCGGCGTCGGCGTGTGGTCCCTGCATCTCCTGGAACCCCATCCCGACGAGGGTGTCCTTCACGGACTCTGCCGTTTGCCGGAGGATGTGCGTCTTCCCGCCGGTGACGGGTTCGGCGTCGGCCTCGACGTTGTACTCGGCGAACTCCACGTCTTCCCACTCGCCGGAGGTGAGCAGTTCGGGCGTGAGCTGGCCGACGGTCGCTGCGGTCTCGACGCCTTCCATCAGCGCCGTCACGCCGTCGTCGGTGAGCGTGACGAACCGGTGGGTCTGCTCGCGCTGTTCCACGAGCCCGCGCTCGACGAGGCGGTCGACGGTGTCGTCGTCGAGGCCGTCGGCGTCGCCGTCCGCGATAGCATCGAGCGCCGCGCGCTCGGCGTCGGAGTCGGGGTCAGCGTCGGCGTTCACCGACAGCTCGCCCGAGTCGATGAAGCCGAGTCCCTTGCGCGCGAAGTTCGTCAGGGCGATGTCGACTTCCGGCCCTTCGAGCTCCGAGACACCGATGACCTGTCCCATCGGGACGGAGTCGTCGGCTGCGCCGGCGTCGGCCGCGGCGCGGTAGAGTCGAACCTCCGGGAGTCCGTCCTCGCGGTACCGTTTCCCCTCGTCGGTGAGTTCGAGTGACACCTCGACCCGTTCTTCGAGGGCGACGAGACTGTCGGCTTCGAGATCGAAGGCGGCTCCGGTGAGCGTCTCGGGCTTCTCGTCGGTGGCGGTGGCGAGCTGTTCGATTGATTTGGCGTCGGTCGCGCTCGCTGATTCGAGCAGGGCGACCGCGGCGTCGGGTAGCTGCATCTGATTGTTCGTGTCTGTGACCCTGCGTCAGTTAGCGGTTCCGACTGTGTGGGCTGGATTGTGATTCGAGTTGGGTTCGAGGGTATATGCTGTTTGATGTGGCATCGACAGCACCGACACTACTCTCATTGCTTGGCCTCGGGGAAACCGCACCGCGACCGCACCGCGCCAACCCTCCCCCGGACCGCACACGCTCGCACGGCGAGCGGTGCGGTAGGCCACCGCGACGGTTGCTTGTGCAGTGGCGCGGGCCGGCGCGCCTCGTTCGCGCCCGTCGTCGCGAGGTCGTCGCGAGGGCACCGAGCGACGGTTTGTCAGCGCGTGCTCTGACAGTGGACGAGCGAACGAACGTGAGCGAGTCGGCTGGAGAGGCTCGTGGGCTGTGCTGTCGGGTGGACTGAAATGGGTCCTGAAGTCTGTCACGACAGACTTCAGGGTCAGCAAGACGCGCAGCGTCTTGCACAGACGAGCGTGTCGCCCGTGTTCGGTCGGCTCCGTGACCACTATCGGGAGCGAACGCAGTGAGCGACCGATATATCACGGGGACAGCGGGAGAGCGACGCTCTCCCAGGTAGCCGGCGGTTTCACCGCCGGCAAGACCGCGACACGCCCGGGGCTTTCAGGCTGGAAGTAACACAGCAATCATCAGACGACACCTCCGAGGCATTCAAACAGGTCACAACAGCCTTCAGTCCACGAACCAAACCCGAATCCATGAGCACGAACTTCGACGAACAGCAGTGGCGAGCCGAACTCGAGGGGCACCGCGACCACAAAGACGATTTCTTCGCGACGGAGCGTCAGTCCCCGATTCCGGCCGACCAACGCGACGCCTTCGACGGGCTGTCTTACTTCGACCCGGACCCGGCCTACCGCGTCGAGGCGAGCATCGACCCCATCGACAGCGACGACACCATCACGATGGAGACGACCGTCGAGACCGAACAGGAGTACGAGCGCGTCGCGCTGCTCGCCTTCGAACTCGCCGACGAGGAGCGAACGCTCGTCGCGTACAGCGGCGTAACTCAGGGCGGCGACTCGCTGTTCGTTCCGTTCCGCGACAAGACGACGGGACAACAGACCTACGGTGCGGGCCGGTACATGGAGTTCGAGGTCGACGGCGAGGTGACGGCCGCGGACACCGTCGTCTTGGATTTTAACCTCGCGTACCACCCGTTCTGTGCGTACAACGACGCGTTCGCGTGCCCGCTCCCGCCGGAGGAAAACTGGCTCGACGTGCCGATTGAGGCGGGCGAGAAACTGCCGGACGCGTAGAGAAGCCGGTCGGGGAGCGAGTCAGGCGACGCCGACAGTGAGCAGGGTGCCGTAGGTGCGATACCGTTCGACCATCGCCTCTCGCGACTCCCAGTCGTCGGTCGGGAAGTGGGCGGCGGGCGGAATCTCGATTTCCCCGTCGGCGATGTTGTCCTGCGTTGCGACAGCGAGTCCGGCCTCGCGGAACGCACTGCGGTACTCACCGGCGTCCCACCGCGTCATGTCGATAGCGATGTTCTCCTGCCACTCGTGGCTGTGGACGTTCTCCTCGTAGTAGTTCACCGCACAGTGGAGGGTACCGCCCGGCCGGAGCACGCGGGCGACTTCTCGCAGGGTCTCGTGTGGGTCGCTGCTGTAGTAGAACGCCTCCATCGTGACGACGTGGTCGATGCTGTTCTCCTCGAAGGGGAGCGAGCCGAACTCGCCGACGACGAAGCCGATGTTGTCGTGGCCGGCCTCGCGGGTGTACTCGCGGGCGTTGCGTGCCATCTCCGGGGCACCGTCGAGTCCGTATCCACGCCCGATATCCTTCGTGTCCGCAAGCGCGCGCAGGGGGTAGCCGCTACCCGTCCCCAAGTCGAGGACGGTGTCGCCGGCTTCGACGGGCATCCGCGAGAGGACGTGTTTCGCGGTGTGCCAGTGGCGTTCTTCCATCCCTTTGTCGCGGCCGTCAGCCGCCCACGCATCGAATTCGTCGCTGACGCTCATACCGGCGCGAGGGGGCCGGTCCACTTCAGCCGTGTGTTCGGGGGAGCGCTGGATTTTATCCGGGCGACGGTGACTCACGGTATGGTCAGTTCACGTCGCCGATTCCGACTCACCGATATCGCCCAACAGGTGGTCGGCGGCTTCCTGCTCGCCGGCCCGTTCGTCGTCACCGCGGAGGTGTGGCAACTCGCCAGCGAGATGAGTGCAGTTCAAGGTGTCCTCGCGGTGTTTCTCGTCTTCGCCATCGGCTACGGCGCGCTGTACAAGGCCGACAGCGACCGCGACCCGGACCGCGAACGAGAGGTGGCCGGCGTCCCCATCCGATTCGTCTCGCTCATGTTCGTCTCCTTCGGTTCCGTCGCCGTCCTGGCGCTGGTGGTCGGTGCACCGGAGACGTTCTTCGCCGAGTTCGGCGTCGAGGCAGGCGACCGGCTGGCGACCGGCGCGCGCGCCATCGCTATCGGCGCGATCTTCTCCGTCGTCGGCGCGGCGACGGCGGATACGGTCTTCTGACTCAGGCCGTCAGCGCCTCCCACGGGCGCGGGAGAATCCCGACGAGCGTTGCTCCGGCGATCGGACTCCAGTAGAGGGCGACGAACGCCGGTTCGAACGCACCCTGTGTGGTGAGGAGGCCACCGACGACCAGGAAGGCGACGACCAGCATCGACCACACCGCGAGCGCTTGCTGTCGCTGTTCGTTCACGCGCGTAGCTACGGTCGCCGAGAGAAAACGGTTCCGCCGGACCTTCGAGATTTAAGACGGAGCCACTCCCACGGAGGGTATGGAGTACGACCTCGCTATCGAGAACACACCTGAGACGATTCCCGGTGGCACTGGCATCCTGCTCGTCCACCCGTCGACGGGTGAGACGGACCGTATCGACACCGACTTCCTGAAGACCGACACGGACCACCGGCTCGTCGTCTCCACCAGAACCACCGCGCGTGAGGTCGCACAGAAACTCGACTACTACGAGGTGGACCGCGACACGACAGACATCCTCGACACCCTCTCCGTAGAGCGTGGCTACTCACGACGCACGTCCGAGAGCGTCCACTACATCTCCGCGCCCGACGACACCGACGCGCTCGTTCAGAAGGTAGAGTGGTTCCTCCAGAACCACGAGGGGAAGCTCCGCGTCTCCTTCGACTCCATCACGGAACTCGCCTACTACGCCGACGAGGACAACGCTCGCGAGGCAGTGGAGGCGATTCTCGACTTGCTGGGAGAGTACGACGCCGTTGGGTTGTTCCACCTCGCGGAGGAGGTCCACGACGCCGACGTGGTCGCCGGCTACCGCGACCTCTTCGAGGCCGTCATCGAACTGAGCGAGGACGGTACCGTCACCGTTGAATTTTAGTCCCCGACGCCGAGCGCGTCGAACGTTCGCGTCGCCCACTGGAGTGCGTACTCGCTCCCGTGGTCGGCGTACGCCTCCGTCGCGAGCGCGCTGAACGGGGCCGGAAGCTCGATACCGTCCTCACCGGCGTGTTTGACTGCCGCACACGCGAGTTCGGCCGCGGCCGCGAAGCTCGTCTGGTTGCGCGCGAGCTCCGACGAGAGACTGTCGAGTCGCGGCTGCAGCCGCTCGCCGGCGTCGACCCACTGCGCGTAGAGGTCAGGGTGGTCGTCGGCCCAGCCGGCGAAGATACCCCGTGTGTGGACACCCTTGTACGCCTCGTACAGCGCGGCCGCGAGCTGGTAGGTGTCGACCGGCGACAGCGGCGACCGCTCGGCGAACTCCAGATACCGCGCGCCGAAGAAACCGAGGAACTGTTCTGGGACGCCCGTGCCGATTTCGACGAGGGCCGTCCCGATGAGAAAGTCGACGAACGCGTCGGGCGAGCCGGTCGTCCGCGGTTTGACGAACACGAATGGCGGGTCAGTCTGGCGGGTCCACGTCACGCCGCCGTCGCCGGGTGCACCGACGGTGAACGCGTCGCTCGCGAGCTCGTGTAACGCGTCGGGAGCGTCGTCGGGTACCCACCGCGGGTCGTACTCGAACAACTCGAGTTCGTCCGCGCGCAATCCCAACTGCTCTGCGACGGCCGGATCAAGCGTCTCGAAGTCCTGTTCGGCGTCGAGCACGACGGCTCTAGGTGCGTGTTGCTCACGGACGGCAGCGAGCGCCGAGTCGAGGTCGCGGTCGGTGAACATCGGAATCCTCAGGCGACGAGGACGGCGATGACCGCGAGCGAGGCGAGCGCGGCGACGCCGACGGTACCGAGGACGACCTTCGTAGCATCACTCATTGTATCGAGACTCTGCGTGCGAGTGGTTAAGTCTTCAGTTCCCACACGCGACGGTCGATAGGAGGACTCGAGGGCTACTCGCCGATGTCGCGGTCGCCGAGCCACTCTTCGGGCATCTGGATGACGTACCGACCGTTCTCGCGCAGCGCGATGATGTACTCGTCGCGGTCGTACAGCTCCATCAGATTCAGTTCGTACTGGCCGGGTTCGACGATCTTGATGGACTCGAACTGGTCGTTGAGCTGTTCGCGAAGCTCTGCCATATCCGTCTCGTCCTCGCTCGGTTCGGAGACGACCCGGCCGTCGGACGGTCGGGGACGGTCGTCGCCGTCGACCAATCCGTCGGTATCGTCCGACTGCTCGTCGAAGTCGGTCGGCTGTTCGGGAGACGCTGTCTCTTCAGCGTCTGCTGTCTCGTCGGTGTCAGGGAGCTCCTCGTCGGAGACGACATCCGACCGGGCACTCGCCTGCGCGCGGTCCTCGCTGTCGAACTCTCTGTCGGCGTCGGCGTCGATGATGTCGGCGTCCGTCTCAGACTCGTCAGCAGTCGACGCGTCGGCGGTCGGGCCGTCGTCCGCACCGTCGGGCTGCTCGCCGGCTGTGGGTGTGTCGGTCGCAGATGGCGTCGCGTCCGAACCGTCTCGGGTGTCATCGTCGGTAATGGCCGAACCGTCCTCGTTGAGCCCACCGCGTCGGATTGGGTCGGCCGCATCGGAGGAGTCGGGCCACGGAGCGTCGGCACTCGGCATATCACTGTCGGCGGTCTCTGTCCCGGTCCCCGAGGTCGATTCCCCCTCGTTTCGGGTGGAGTCGTCCGTCGTCGCGGAGACCGATGCGCTCGGTGGCGTCGTGTCGCTCGGCGAGTCGGCCGACAGCGGGTCCGTCTGCTCGTCGCCAGAGGTGGCGTCGACGGAGTCGTCGGGGTCGTTGCGCTCGTTGCGCTCGTCGGGAGCCTCCTCGCCGGAGACGAGATCCCGGACCTTGGTCGCGGCGCGTCCGACCGTAGAGGCGGCACCGCCGGGGTCGGCCGATTCGGGCGGGCTGTCCGACTCCTCGGGGTCGTCGAACCCCTCGCCGTCGGGTTGGAACTGGAACTTGTTGCCGCCACACTCGGGACAGCCGCCGAGCATCTCCTTCGACCCGTCGGCGAACGTGTAGCCACAGGCGGTGCACTGGTGGGGCATCTACTGGTCGTGGATGAGAGTGCTGATGAGGTTCTCGTCTTTGTGCAGCGTCTCGATGCGGTTTGCCGGCCCGATGACGGTCAGCTTCCCCTTTGAGGATTTGCCCATCAGCTTCCCGAATAGACCGGTCTCTTCGCCGGTCGGGATTGTCTCGATTTCGATGCCGGTGAAGCCGTCGGGCGAGATTTCGGACATCGTCACCTCGATTAGCTTCGACTCCTCGTCGGGGTCGAGCCCCTTCTCCAGGATGACGATGTTACCCTCGTGGACGCTGTCGAGGATGAGCCGAATCTTCTCCATCGTGCGGAGCCCGTCCATCCGCTCGGCGCTGATCATGTCGATTTGGACGCCGTCGTCGGAGCGTTGTGATTCGGGCATTATCCAAAGTACTCCGCGATTTTGTCGTACACTTCGTCCATGTTGTCACCTTCGAGCGCCGAGAGGGGAATCGTCTCGTGTTGCGGGAACGCGTCCCGGATGCGTTTGACCGACGCGTCCTCAAGGTCCGTCTTGTTGGCGAGGATGAGAACGGGGAGGTCCTGACTCTCGATGATGCCGATGAGCATCGTGTTCACCTGCGTGAACGGGTCGGTCGTGGCGTCGAGCACGTAGATGACGCCGTCGACGTCCTCTCGCAGCCAGTGCATCGCCTCGGCGACGCCCTCCGTGGCCTCGCGAGACCGCCGGACCGCGTCTTCCTTCTCGATGTCGTGTTCGAGGAACTCCTCGTAGTCGATCTTCGTCGTGACACCCGGCGTGTCGACGATGTCGATGGAGACGGTGCGGCCGTCGCGTTTGATTTCGACGTCCTCCTTGCGGCGGGCGCGGCGTGTCTCGTGTGGTACGTGACTCTCAGGACCGATGGCGTCGCCGGTCCAGTCGCGGGCGATACGGTTCGCAAGTGTCGTCTTGCCTGCGTTCGGCGGGCCATAGATACCGATTCGCTTCGGCTCCGACCCCGCGAACAGACTCGACGTCACCGTGGAGATGCTTGACTTGATATTGGTGAGTAGTCCCATCCGTTCCTCCGACAGCCCGTGTGACGTGGGCCGCTCTGTGCGTATCACTTCGCTACGCGCACTTAAGCTTGTGTCAGACAACAGGTCCCGAGCCGCCGTCTGCCGGTGGTCTGTCGGCCGCGACCATGTCGAATCAACCGGAACCTCGGTGTTGCCTGTGGGCGTCGTCTCCTGTTCGACTCCGTCACGTTTTGTCGCGGTCGCTCCCCTCGATTCGCCCCGGTCGTGGGGTCGCTCCCCTTGTGTTGTCTTTTCTTCCCTTGTGTCGCCTCTTTTGTTCTCTTGTGTCTCCTTTTGATTGTACCCGCGGGCGCGCACGCTAGCCGACTCGACCCGAGGCGGTCGCCCGGACGCGGCTGGGGAGACTCGTCGGCGACCGACAGTGGTTTGTCTTCTTCGGCACGTGTCAGACGTTCGGCTGTCGCACGTCAGTCGACTGGCAGACAGACTCGCGGTGATACACGATGAAAGAGCGAAACCATGAGATGATGTCGCATAGTGTGGCGTCGCGTAGTGACCGAACTGTCGGTGACCGCGGTCGGGTTCAGGCTGTAGATGGGGTATCGTGCAACCCCCACCCCTTTGTTTCGACTGGAACCCGCTAACACCTCACCCCACCCGCGAATACCGATAGAATAGGATATCGGCGATAGATAGCTTCTACCTCGAAAAATAGGCGATTCACACGACTAAACCACCACAACCCCACTCCACAGACCGCTTTGTCTAGTACGGGTTTGGTTATTCGGTATCTATATTAAAGATACCGGCTTATCTAGGCCTAGTTCGACGTGTTCTGACCCCCACCCCCGGGTGTGATTGCCGTTCCACCTGAAACAGTGGGGTGGGGGTTCGGCCCTTCTGACTTCACCATTCCTAGAATCGGTAGACGAGACGACGGTAGGCCCCTAGTATCACTCCCTGTGTTACGTGACTACTAGTATCCCTAGGGACACCTAGCAAGCGCCGTTTCACCTCTAGTAACTCGACGACTCCCACTGTTGCCAGCTGCTTGACGGACGAAGACCAAGCGGACAACGTCGGCTGTTCGAGTCGAAATCGACACCCTCGGGGGCTGTTCTGTCGACCGTCGTGGTTCTGCTGCCCGCCGAAGAGCGTTACTGGGGTCGACGTTCCACTCGCAACGTTGGTGTTCGACACTGTACTCCCCATTCTCCGACCCTGTCTCCGTAATACTTAATAGTCGTACCACCACCAGTTCGTTTGCACTCACTGGCCCCTGCCGATAGCACGCACCCTCGACACAGCCGGCCTTGCCCGGCCCAACGGAGGTATCAGTACACGCGCGTCGGCACTCCACCCGAAACAGCGGGGTCACGACCCAACTATGACAGACGACACTCCGGACGCCGAGGACGACGAACCGCCCGCCACAGAGTCGGCTTCCACAGACGAAACGACGGGGGAGTTCGATCTCGACGGCAGCGACGACGCGGCCGGCGGACACGATTCTATCGACACCGCGGACATCGACCTCGACGACATCGTCCTCGACGAGCAGGCCGACGAGCCGGACGAGGCGTCGCGTGGTCTCTTCGACGACCTGCTCGAAGGTGAACCCATCTTCGAGAACAAGGAAGTACTCCGTCCGTCCTACACCCCACACAAGCTTCCCCACCGCGAGGAGCAGATTAACAACATGGCGACCATCCTCGTCACGGCTCTCCGCGGGGACACTCCCTCTAATATCCTCATCTACGGGAAGACCGGAACGGGCAAGACTGCGAGCGCGAAGTTCGTCTCCGAGGAACTGGAGACCACCTCGAAGAAGTACGAGGTGCCCTGTGAAGTGCAGTACATCAACTGTGAGGTGACCGACACCCAGTACCGCGTGCTCACGCAGCTCGCGAACAAGTTCATCGACGAGAACGAACGACTCGTCGAAGAGAAGCTATCGGCGCTGCGGGACCTCCGTGAGCGTGCGGTGGCCGCCCGTACCGACGAGGACTCGACCGACGACATCGACGACGGTCCGTCGGTCGAGACCGTGCTCGCCGACGACCTCGACGTGTCGGAGGGACCGTTCGCGAGCGTCGACGAGCTCGACGCTCGAATCGAGAAACTGGAGGCCGACTACGAGGAGTTCGAGCCGGCCCCGATGACCGGCTGGCCAACCGACCGAGTGTATCAGACGTTCTTCGACGCCGTCGACTACCACGAGCGCGTGGTCGTCATCATGCTCGACGAGATCGACAAGCTGGTCGAGAAATCCGGTGACGACACCCTGTATAATCTCTCGCGGATGAACTCACAGCTCGACAACTCCCGCGTTTCCATCATGGGAATCTCGAACGACCTGAAGTTCACCGAGTTTCTCGACCCTCGCGTGAAATCTTCCCTCGGCGAGGAGGAAATCGTCTTTCCGCCCTACGACGCCACCCAACTGCGCGACATCCTCCAACAGCGTTCGGAGGTCGCGTTCAAGCCGGACTCGCTGGGCGACGACGTGATTCCCTTGTGTGCGGCCTTCGCCGCCCAAGAGCACGGTGACGCGCGGCGCGCGCTCGACCTCCTGCGAACTGCCGGCGAACTCGCCGAGCGCGACCGCACCGAGAAGGTCCACGAAGAGCACGTCCGCAAGGCACAGGAGAAAATCGAACTCGACCGCGTGGTCGAGGTGGTCCGCACGCTGCCGATGCAGTCGAAACTCGTCTTGTACGCGACCGTCCTGTTAGAGAAGAACGGCGTCCACAACATCAACACCGGCGAGGTGTTCAACATCTACAAGCGACTGTGTGAGGAGATCGACGCCGACGTGCTCACCCAACGCCGCGTCACCGACCTCATCTCCGAACTCGACATGCTCGGCATCGTCAACGCGGTCGTCGTCTCGAAGGGCCGATACGGCCGCACGAAGGAAATCTCGCTGTCGGTTCCGATCGAAGAGACGGAGGCCGTCCTGCTGTCTGACTCGCGCATCGGTGAGGTCGAGGACGCACAGCCGTTCGTCCAGGCGCGCTTCGACAACTGACGGGGGACTTACTCGTCGTCGGGACGCGCCAGCAGCTCCTCCTGATACGCTGTCACGGCTTCCACTACCGCGTCGGCGTCCTCGTCCGGGACGCCGTGTTCCTCGAGACTCCGATACAGCAGTTCGACCGCGCGGTCGATGTGTGCGGGAGCAAACGGCACGTGGAGATGTGCGTCCCGAACCGAGGGTCCGTCGTACGTCTCCGGACCACCGGCCGCCTCACAGAGGAAGTCGGTCTGGGTCTCGCGGAGTCGCTTGATATCCGCGTCGGCGAAGAACTCGCCGAGCTCGTCGTCGCCGACCAGTTGCGCGTAGAAATCGTCGACCACGTCGGCGATTCCCTCGCGCCCGCCCAGCCGGTCGTACAGCCGCTCTCCTGTCATGGCTGGCCGTTCTAGCGAGGAGGCTAAATTGTTCCGGCCACCGTTCGTCGGCTCCCGAACTCCGGCCTCGCTGCAGACCCCTCCGTTTCGAGTGGAACTATCGATTCTCACGGTAGGCTTTAGTCTGCAGGAGTGTTCGCTGTGGACATGGATTACCGCGAACTCGAAGGGACACGCGAGTTCGTCGCGGGGCTTGACCACGGCGGCGACTGGCGCGCACAGATCGAGACGTTCGCCGCCGAGGAGGACATCGGTGCGGCTTTCTTCGTGGGACTGGGCGCGGTACAGGACGTCGAGTTCTACTTCTACGACCAAGACGAGCAGGAGTACTACCCCGAGTACTTCGACGAGCCGCTTGAGGTGGCCGCCTGCGTCGGCAACATCTCGACGCTTGACGGCGAGCCGTTCGCCCACACGCACGCGGTCTGTTCACGCGAGGACGCCACGACGGTCGCCGGCCACCTGAACAGCGGGACGGTCTTCGCCGGGGAGCTGTACGTCCGGGCGTTCGACGCCGACCTCGTGCGCGAGCACGACGAGACGACCGACCTCGACCTCTGGCCACTGTAGATGGACGACGAGGCGTACTTCGCACAGCTCGAAAGACAGCTCGATGCCGCCTTCGACGTGGCCGAGGAGGCAAAGACGCGCGGCGAGGACCCAAAGCCAGAGGTGGAGATTCCGGTCGCGAAGGACATGGCCGACCGCGTCGAAAACATCCTCGGCATCGAAGGTGTCGCCGAGCGCGTGCGCGAACTCGAAGGCGAGATGTCACGTGAGGAGGCCGCTCTCGAACTCGTGACCGACTTCGTGGAGGGAACGGTCGGCGACTACGACTCCCGGGCCGGAAAGGTGGAGGGAGCAGTCCGGACAGCCGTCGCGCTCCTCACCGAGGGTGTCGTCGCGGCTCCAATCGAGGGAATCGACCGGGTCGAACTGCTTGAGAACGACGACGGCACGGAGTTCATCAACATCTACTACGCCGGCCCGATTCGCTCCGCGGGCGGGACGGCACAGGCGCTGTCCGTCCTCGTAGGTGACTACGCGCGCGCCCTGCTGGGCATCGAGGAGTACAACGCCCGCACCGACGAGACGGAACGCTACGCCGAGGAGATCGCGCTGTACGACAAGGAGACCGGGCTCCAGTACACGCCCAAAGACAAGGAGACGAAGTTCATCGCTGATCACATGCCCGTGATGCTGGACGGGGAACCCACGGGCGATGAGGAAGTGTCGGGCTTTCGCGACCTCGAACGCGTCGACACCAACTCTGCCCGCGGCGGGATGTGTCTCGTCCTCGCCGAGGGGATCGCGCTCAAGGCACCGAAGATTCAACGGTATACCCGCCAGCTCGAGGAAATCGACTGGCCGTGGCTACAGGACCTCATCGACGGCACCTACTACGAGGACACGGAGGAGGCGAGTCCAGACGAAACTGAGGGGGACGACGCGGACGCCGAGGCCGACGACGAACAGTACGATGATGAAACCGGTGGCGACCAGACCGAGCCGACCGGACCGACCGGCCCGCCGCGAGCCGAACCGTCACAGAAGTTCCTGCGCGACCTCATCGCCGGGCGGCCGGTGTTCGGACACCCCTCAGAGAGCGGTGGGTTCCGACTCCGCTACGGTCGCGCGCGAAACCACGGCTTCGCGACCGCCGGCGTCCACCCCGCGACGATGCATATCGTCGACGACTTCCTCGCGACCGGCACCCAAATCAAGACCGAACGCCCGGGGAAGGCGGGCGGCGTCATTCCGGTCGATTCCATTGAGGGACCGACGGTCAAACTCGCCAACGGCGACGTGCGGCGTATCGACGACCCGGCGGAGGCGAAGGAGGTGCACAACGGCGTCGTCGAGATCCTCGATTTGGGCGAGTATCTCGTCAACTACGGCGAGTTCGTGGAGAACAACCATCCGCTCGTCCCGGCCTCCTACGTCGCCGAGTGGTGGCAACAGGACCTCGCGGCCGCGGGCGCGGACGTACAGGCGCTCGCTGACGATCCCGCCGTCGGCCTCGAACACCCCGATGCCGAGCAAGCGCTCGCGTGGGCCGACGAGTACGACGCCCCGCTGCACCCCAGCTACACCTACCTCTGGCACGACCTCTCCGTCGAGGCGTTCGAGTCGCTTGCGGCGACAGTCGCGGAGTCGGGACGCTTCGCCGAGACCGACGGCGGCCTGCTTGAAGCCCCGAGCGAGCCGTCGGCCACACAGACGCTCGTCCTGCCGAACACCGAGGCGGTCACCGACGCACTCGAAACGCTCGTGATCGAGCACACTCAGGGTGATGAAACCGTCTCGGTCCCCGATGCCGTCCCGTTCGTCCGCTCGCTCGGGCTGACCGACGACCTCGACCGGACGTGGGAGACCCTTTCTCGCGAGGCGCGCGAGTGGGCCGACGGCGAGAACGCCCACCGCGCCGCAACCGAGGTCGCGCCGTTCGACCTGCAGGAGCGAGCGCCCACCCGCATCGGCAACCGGATGGGCCGCCCAGAGAAGTCCGAACAGCGCGAGATGTCGCCGGCGGTCCACACCCTCTTCCCCATCGGCGAGGCGGGGGGAAGCCAGCGTGACGTGACCGGCGCGGCCAAACAGCGCGACGTGTCGGCCGCCTCCCCCGGCGAGGTCGACGTGGAGGTCGCGCGCCGGCGGTGTCCGGACTGCGACACCAGCACCTTCCGCGGTCGCTGTCGCGACTGCGGCGCGTGGACGGAGCCACACTACGTCTGTCCCGACTGCGAGCGCGACGTGGAACCCGACGAGTCAGGTCGGGCCGAGTGTCACCGGTGTGAGACGCTCGCCCGTTCTACCGAGTACCGCAACCTCGATTTGAACCAGGAGCTTCGCGACGCTCACGAGGCGGTCGGTGAACGCGCCGGCTCCTACGACATCCTCAAAGGCGTGAAGGGGCTCACCTCGACGCACAAGATTCCCGAGCCGCTCGAAAAGGGTGTCCTCCGCGCGAAAAACGAAGTCTCCGCGTTCAAGGACGGAACCGTCCGCTACGACATGACCGACCTCCCCGTCACCTCCGTCCGGGCGGCGGAACTCGACGTGACCGTCGACCAACTGCGCGAGTTGGGCTACGAGACGGACATCGACGGCGAACCCCTGCGCCACGACGACCAGCTGGTCGAGCTACAGGTGCAGGATATCGTCCTCCCCGACGGCGCGGCCGAACACATGCTCCGCACCGCCGACTACGTCGACGACCTGCTCGAACGCTACTACGGGCTGGACCCCTTCTACGAACTCGACGACCGCGAGGAGCTGGTGGGCGAACTCGTGTTCGGGATGGCTCCCCACACCTCGGCGGCGGTCGTCGGCCGCGTCATCGGCTTCACCTCCGCGGCCGTCGGCTACGCGCATCCGTACTTCCACGCCGCGAAGCGCCGCAACTGCTTCCACCCCGAGACGAAGTTGTGGTACCGCGACGAGAGTGACGAGTGGCACCACGGTCGTATCGAGGAGTTCGTCGAATCTCGGCTCGACCCCGCGACCGTCCGCGAGGACGATTTCGGGACGCTCGTTCAGGAACTCGACGGCGATGTGTTCGTTCCGTCTGTGACCGATGACGGCACGACTCTGCAGCGAGTCGACGCTGTCTCGAAACACGATGCACCGGAACACATGGTCCGGATTGAGACACGAAGCGGGCGAGAGATGACAGTCACCTCCGACCACGAGATGCACGTCTTCGAAGACGGTGAACTCACGGACAAGCGAGCTATGGATATCGATGAAGCCGACTCAGTTCTCAAGCCATCCTCCCTCGATTCAGTCGAGTTCGCCGACACACAGCGAACGTTCGACCTGCTTCGTGAGTTCATCGACGCTGAGAGCGTGCCGGTCGACCGGCTGATGATTCAGGGACTGGACAAGGAGTTCTACTACGATTTATTTGAGACACGACTTGCCGACGATTGGGACGGTGCGTTCTACCCCCTACAGAGCACCGCAGACCACCTTGGGATGACGAAGAAGCGACTGAGCAACTACCTCTACCGAGAGAGTATCCCTGTGTCCGTCCTACTCGACATCGTTGAGGACACCGACACACTGCTTGATTCGATTCCCGACGGCGTGGAGTTGGGACTGAAACACGACCGGACGAGTATCGACCGGCACATCGAACTGAACGAGCAGGTCGCAACGCTGCTCGGATACTACGCGGCGGAAGGGTTCACCCGCACACAGGAGACGGAAAAAGGAACGATTCACCAGACCACGATTTGCGGCACCGAATCGGAAGCGCGGAACTTCTTCGCTCAGGTGTTCCGCGAAGAGTTCGGTGTCGACCCCTACCGTGAAAACGATGCGAAAGTCACGGTTTCCGGGCGTTTGCTCCGCACCTTCTTCGATACTGTTATCGACGCCGAAACGTCCGCGGAGACGAAGTGTGTTCCACAGTGTCTTTTCGACAGTCCAGCTGAGGTGGTGAGTGGCTACCTTCGCGGCTACTTCAGCGGTGACGGAACTGCGAGCACGAACGCAATCGAGGTACGCGCAACGACGGTGAGCCGAGAACTCAAGGAGGATTTACTCGCTCTACTGACCCGACTCGGTATCGCCGCGTCGGTCAGTATTACAGACCCGGTATCGCTCCGAGAGCAGTTCCCTGATTCGTACGAGAGCAACGACGATTCGATGTCGGCGCGTTCGTACGTCCTCAGCGTCTCTTCTGAGGACGCCGTCGCGTTTGCTGAGACGGTCGGATTCCACCTCTCGCGAAAACAACAGACTCTCGACGCTCAAATCGAGTCGATTGACCACCGCAGCCGTCGCGTCTTCACCGACGGGACCGGCGAGTATCTCGTTGAAGATGTGGCGTCTGTGTCTCACGAATCTGCAGACACCGACCACACCTACTGTCTCACCGTTGAGGAAACACACTCGCTCGTCGCGAACGACCTCTCGACGAAGCAGTGTGACGGCGACGAAGACTGTGTAATGCTCCTGATGGACGGTCTCCTGAACTTCTCGAAGGAGTATCTCCCCGACCAGCGCGGTGGCCAGATGGACGCGCCGCTGGTGATGTCCTCCCGTATCGACCCCTCGGAAATCGACGACGAGGCGCACAACATGGACATCGTGGACCGGTACCCCCGGGAGTTCTACGAGGCGACCCGCGAGCAGGCCGACCCCGAGGACGTTGATATCCAAATCGCAGAAGACACCCTCGGCACGTCCAGGGAGTACAGCGGCTTCGACCACACTCACGACACGACGGATATCGCGCTCGGGCCGGACCTCTCGGCGTACAAGACGCTTGGGAGCATGATGGACAAGATGGACGCCCAACTCGAATTGGCGCGCAAGCTCCGCGCCGTCGACGAGACGGACGTGGCAGAGCGGGTCATCGAGTACCACTTCCTGCCGGACCTCATCGGGAATCTGCGCGCCTTCAGCCGGCAGGAGACGCGGTGTCTCGACTGCGGCGAGAAGTACCGCCGGATGCCCCTGACCGGCGACTGTCGGGAGTGTGGCGGACGCGTGAACCTCACGGTACACGAGGGGTCCGTCAACAAGTACATGGACGTGGCAATCCGCGTTGCCGACGAGTTCGGCTGCCGTGAGTACACTAAACAGCGGCTGAAGATTCTCGAGCGGTCGCTGGAATCCATCTTCGAGAACGACAAAAACAAACAGGGGAGCATCAGCGACTTCATGTAACCCCACTTTTTGCGCTAACTGCACAGCGACAGCACAGCCACCGCGACCGCTCACGATGATTTAGTAGCTGTCTGCCATTCTCTGTCGCATGGTCAACGAAGCCGACATCGAGTGGACCGACCAGGAGGGCGAGGAGACGGCGTTCCAGCGGAAGAAACTGGCTGCAGCGAGCGATGGTGAGGACCTCGGCTGCTCGCTGTACGAACTCGACCCCGGCGAGCGACCGTGGTCGCTGCACTACCACACCGGAAACGAGGAGGCGTTCTACGTGCTCGCTGGCGAGGGGACTCTCCGGCGGGGTGAGGAGGCCGAGGACGTGGCGCTCGAACCGGGGGAGTACGTCGCCTGTCCGGCCGACGCGTCGGGCGCGCACCAGATCGTGAACGACGGGGACGAGCCGCTGCGGTATCTCGCCGTCTCGACGATGCACGAGCCGGACGTGCTCGTGTACCCCGAGGTGGACGGTCTCGGCGTGATGGCCGGCTCGCCGCCGGGCGGTGACGGCGAGCGGTCGGTGTCGGGCTTCTACCGGCGCGGCGACGCCGTCGAGTACTGGGACTGAGTCGGGAAACACGGAAGGCTATCGCCCGCGTACTTCGAGCCATGACGGAGTCAGCGACGTTCGTGTACGACGACGAGTGCGGCTTCTGTACGTGGTGTGCCCAGCGGCTCATCGACCACTCCGAGCTCGCCGTCATCGGCTTTTCCGACCTCGACGACGAGCAGCGTGAGCGACTCCCCGAAGACTGGCGGGAGGGAGCACACCTCATCACGGACGAGCAGGTGTACTCCTTCGGCGAGGCCATCGAACAGGCGTTCGAGCGGAGCGACCTCGCCCCGCCGAAATCCGACGATACACTCGATTTCCTCCGGCAGTTCAGCGACTACAACCGCCTGCGCGAACGGCTGTACCGCGAGGCGGCCGACCGCCGCGCGCTCTGGGGGAAGTTCGCCAGACAGGAGACCCCCGTACGCCGCAACTGAACAGGGGTCGGCTATATATCGAAAACGCCACCGTTTCGGGTGGAAGTGTGCGTTCGCGTATCACACTCGAAGTAGCTTCTTTGCGGCCCGCGTCCCAGCGAGGGTATGCCCGGTCCCGTGTTCATCGAGGGTGACCGCATCGACCTCCACGTCATCGAGGAGTCAGACGCCGAGACCATCCAACAGCTGGTGAATCAGCCGGCGATTCGACAGGACCTCGGAATGACGACCCCGATTGCCCTCCACGACGAAGAGGAGTGGATTACGAGCGACGACGAGGGCACGACGCTGCTCATCGGACTCGACGGCGAGCCGGTCGGCACAATCGGCATCGACGACCCCGGCACGTGGGGTACCGCGAACATCAGCTACTACCTCGACCCCGAGCACTGGGGGAACGGGTACACGAGCGAGGCGCTGCATCTGCTCGCGCAGTACGCGTTCGGCGAGCGTCGAGTCGCGAAGCTCACGGGTGACGTGTACGCGACGAACGACGCCTCGGCGGGGGTGATGGAGTCCGTCGGCTTCGTGCAGGAGGGTCGCCGCCGGAAGGAAGCGTTCGTCGACGGCGAGCGCATCGACGTGCTCCGCTACGGCCTGCTCGCCGAGGAGTACGAGGCTCCCGAGTAGGAGTCTGTCGTCGCGGTTGGTGTGCGGTGACTGACTGTGCTGTAGCTACGCGGTCGCTGTGCCGTTGCTGTGGCTGTGCCGTTGCGGCTGCTGTGCGGTCAGCGTCGAAAGAAACTGCGCGGCGAACGCCGGAGGCGTGAGCCGTAGCGGGCGGCGACTACCGCGCGCCGTAGGCGCGCGACTGGAGCCGCCCGCGCATATTTTCAACCAGTTTTTGCATCGATGCGGGAACGTAGTTCCCGCAGGCCGTGCGAACGGGCGCAATACGCCCGTGAGCAGAGACTGAGCGCGCTGCAAGCGCGTGAAGGAAGTGTAAAAAGTGGAGTTACATCATGCCGCCCATGCCACCCATACCGCCCATGCCGCCACCCATACCGCCGGGTGCACCGCCTTCGTCCTCCTCGCCCTCGGTGGAGAGGTCGCCGGCGGAGATGATGTCGTCAATTTTGAGCACGAGGTTCGCGGCCTCGGTGGCGGACGAAATCGCCTGCTCCTTGGCGTGGGCTGGCTCGACGACGCCGGCGTCGTAGGTGTTCACCACGTCGCCGGTGAACACGTCCAGTCCGGCGTGGACCTCGCCGTCGGCGTGGGCCGCACGCAGGTCGACGAGCGTGTCGATGGAGTCGAGCCCGGAGTTGTCGGCGAGCACGCGCGGGATGAGCTCGAGCGAGTCGGCGAACGCCTCGACGGCGAGCTGTTCGCGACCCTCGACGGAGTCGGCGTAGTCGCGGAGCCGGGAGGCGACCTCGACTTCTGCCGCGCCGCCGCCGGCCAGCACGCGGCCGTCGGAGACGGTCGTCGCGACCACGTCGAGCGCGTCGCCGATACCGCGCTCGAGTTCGTCGACGACGTGCTCCGTGGAGCCGCGAAGCAGGAGCGTCACGCCGTGGCTGTCCTCGCCCTCGACGTAGAACAGTTCGTCCTCGTCGTCACGCGAGATGTCGGCGGTACCGAGCGCGTCGGCGGTGGCGTTCTCGATGTCGGAGACGACGCTCGCACCGGTGACCTCCTTCAGGAAGGCGATGTCGGACTTCTTGACCCGGCGCACGGCGAGGATGCCGCGCTTGGCGAGATAATGCTGGGCCATGTCGTCGATACCCTTCTGACAGAAGACGACGTCCGCGCCGGTGTCGGCGATGGCGTCGACCTTCGCGCGGAGCTGTTCTTCCTCGCTGTCGAGGAACGACTGGAGCTGGTCGGGGGAGTCGAGCTGGAGCTCGGCGTCCACGTCCGTCTCGTCCAGCTCGATGGGCGAGTTCGTGAGCAGCACCTTCGCGTCCGTCAGGCTCGTCGGCATCGATTCCTGGACCGGGTCCTTGTCGATGACTGCGCCGTTGAGGAGTTCGGACTCGCCGGCGGAGCGGCCGGTCTGCGTCTCGATGTTGATGTACTCGAGGTCGACGACGTGACTGCCGTCGTCGGCCTCGACCGTGACGCTCTCGACGGCGTCGACGATGAGCTGGCTGAGCAGCTCCTTGTTGAGTTCTGCACCCTTGCCCGTCATCGAGGTCTCGGCGACCTTCCGGAGTCGCTCGGTGTCGGTCGGGTCGACGGACTCCGCGAGGTTGTCGATCTCCTCGCGTGCCTGCTCGCTCGCGAGGTGGAAGCCCTTGATGATCGCCGTCGGGTGGATATCCTGCTCGAGGAGGTCCTCGGCGTTCTTGAGGAGTTCACCCGCGACCGCGACGGCGGTCGTCGTACCGTCACCGGCCTCGTTCTCCTGCGTCTCGGCGACCTCGACGATCATGGAGGCCGTCGGGTTGTCGATGTCCATCTCCTGGAGGATGGTGACGCCGTCGTTCGTGACGGTCACGTCGCCCATCGAGGAGACGAGCATCTTGTCCATCCCCTTCGGCCCGAGGGTCGAACGCACGGCCTCGGCGACGGCGCGTGCCGCCGAGATGTTGTGTCCCTGCGCATCCTCGTCTTTCATCCGCTGGGAGTCCTCACCGAGAATTACCATCGGCTGGCCCTGCATTCGCTGTTGGCTCATGTCGGTCATGATTTGCTCACGGTTCTATATAAATGTGGTGGAGTCGCTATCTCGCAACGCGAGATGAGCGTGTTGAATCGTCCGGAAAAATCGACTGCAGACGCCCGAATCTATCACCACTCTTCACTGTGGTATGGTGTAACGTAACTCGCTTGCTACCACACTGAACCGCTCGTTTATATATCCACTATCGTCGCACAATCCTTCGCGACCCGGGGTCACCACTGCGTCGCTCTCGACGTAGTCCGTCGCTAAAACGCCAGGACAGGGATTTGAACCACAGTCGGACGTGCTCACTGCGTTGCGCGCGCCCTCCTTGATTCAAATCCCGTGTGCTCGCCACCGTCCGTGTGATTTCAGTAAAAACGCCAGGACAGGGATTTGAACCCTGGATCCATAATGGAACACGCTTTCCAGGCGTGCGCCTTACCACTCGGCCATCCTGGCTCGGTTCGTACCTATCCCGTTCGTCGTGTAAAGCGTTTCGAGACGGTTACGCGAGGCGTCTGTCCACGAGATACGACAGCCCGGCAGTGACGGCTCCGACGAGGAGTCCGACGACGAGCGCCAACAACACCGAGAGGTCTGTGTCGGTCGCCAGTCGGTAGCCGAACGCGAGTACGACGAAGAGTAGCCCGCTCGTGACACCCCACAGCGCGCTCTCGCGGACGACCGGCTCCATCACTCGATGCTGGCGACGGCTTCGATTTCGACGGCGACGCCCTTCGGGAGCGCCCCCGCCTGCACCGCCGACCGCGCCGGCGGCTCCGAATCGAAAAACTCCGCGTACGCCGCGTTCATCTCGTCGAAGTTGTCGATATCCGCGAGAAACACCGTCGTCTTCAACACGTCTGTCGGCGCTGCGCCAGCCTCCGCCAACACGGCCTTCAGATTCGCGAGCGCGAGTTCGGTCTGCTCGGTCACGGACGCCTCGTCGCGAAGCTCACCGTCGGGGGTGAGCGGAATCTGGCCGGCGGTGAAGACGAGGTCGCCGTTCGTCGTCGCCTGACTGTACGCGCCGACCGCCTCCGGCGCTTCGTCGGTGTGGACGATATGCTTCATATTTCGGGGCAGGCGTGGACCGTTCTTAACTCCGGTGGAGACGTAGTTCCGGCGTGTCCCGCCTTCGACGTATCCTCGCCGGCGTGGTCCTCGCCGCGGTGACCGGGATCGTCGCCCGCACCCGCCGCCGTGCACGCGAGGTCCCCCTCAGCCCGATTCTCGGCGACGGTCGTATCGGCGGCGACTGGGCCGACCGCCGCGACCTCCGCGGGGCGTCCGTCGTCGGCGAGATGGACTCCCTCGACGCGTACGAAAGCGAATCATTCGACCCCGACCGCGTCGACCGCGACGTGCGCGCGCTGTACGAGCAGACGAGCGAGTTCGAGATGACGGTCGACGCCACGTGGCACCGGCCGTTCCGACTCGGCGCACGAGCCGCCTCTCGACTGACGAGCCGGGTCGAACAGCTGAATCTTCCCGGTCCGGGCGAGGAACCGAAACGGGTCGAGAGTGACCTCGCGCGACTCGCCGAACCGGCCGCGAGCCGCGACCCCCGCGACGACCCGCGACTCTGGATTCGAACCGAGCCGGACGGCACCGGCGTCTTCACGGCACTCTACGCCAGCTACGAACACGAGGGGAAACGCCGCGTCGACATCGCGGTTCCGCTCCCCAGCGCGAATCTCTCGACGGTGCTCGCCGTCGACAACGACGACGCGGGCATCGAACTCACGACCGACTGTCCCGACGGGGGGCTGTATCTCACCACGCCGGTCGGGGCGATGTCCCTCCCGGCAGACCAGTGGTTCCGGGTCCAGCCGACCGCCGGCGAGGCTGCCGCCGTCGCCCGTCAGTATATCCGGTTCTGTGGCGTTCCGCTCGTGACGATACGCTACGACGTGGTCCGTCGCTGACGGCCGGGTCGACCGGCTTGCTGTGGTCCCGGCAGGGATGCCGACGAGGACTAAGGGTTTTTCTCACGGGGGCCGTCACACCCGTCAATGGAGTTGGAATCGGTTCCCGGAGTCGGAGCAAAGACCGCCGCGCGGCTCCGTGAACTCGACGACCCCGAAGCCGCTCTCGAACGCGGTGACGTAGCCGCTATCGCCCGCGCACCACAGGTATCGGAGGGCCAGGCCGCCCGCATCGCCCGAGGGGCCATCCGTGCTCGCCACGACGACACCGACGACTTCCTGGCCACCGACCGCGCCCGCGAACTCTACGACGACGCCCTCGACCTGTTGCAGGCCGAGACCGTCACCGACTACGCCGCCAAGCGACTGGAGACGTTCTACCCATCTGCGAGCGAGAGCCGCCTCGCCGAGACGCGCGAGTTCACCGACCGCGCGCTCGCCCGCGACCCTACCCCGGCGGTAGCCGACGCCCTCGCCGACGTGACTCCGCTCGCAGAGCCGCGTGACGTTCGCGTACGCGACCGCTGTCTCGCCACCAGCGACGCCGAGACCTACTCGCAAGCGAGCGACGCTTTCCCCGAACTCTCCGTCGAACTCGTGGACGACGCTCGCGACGTGGCCGAACTCGCACGCGGGTACGCCACCGTCATTGCGCTCGACGAGTCATTCGCCGGCATCGAGGTAGAGGGTGACGTGCGCGTCGAACCCCAGGCGTTCGACGACCCCGTCTCTGTCGTCCCCGAGCGCGCGCTCGCCTTCTTCGCCCGCAACCGCGACTCCGTCCGTGCCGCGGCCCGCGTCCACGACGCCGCCGGCATAGATGCGCCCCTCGACACCGACACCGTCGAGGACGCGCTTTCCAGACTCACCGAGGAGGGGACCGTCGCCGACGACGACGAACTCGACCGGCTCTCCGTCGCCGTCGATGACCTCGACGCCGCCGTCTCGATGGCCGAAAACGTCGCCAACGACCGCCTCCGCGAGGCCATCGAAGAGCGCGACGTGACCATCGAGGGCGGTGACCTGCTCTCGCTCGTGGAACGCGGTGCCGGCGTCGATTCCTTACTCGACCGCGAACTCGCCGACGAGTACAGCGACGCCATCGAAGCCGCCCGCGACCAACTAATCGAGACGCTGTCGCTCTCTGACCACGCCGCCCGCGCCCGCACTGCCTTCCCGGACGACCCCACCTTCCCCGTCGAGCACGACGAGCGCGTCGTGAGCAAGCTTCGCGAGGAGCTCACCGCCGAGCGCGACCGCCGCGCCACCCGGCTCAAACAGGAACTCGCCGAGCAGCTGGCCGACCTCCGCGAGCCGGCGGCTGACCTCGTGGACGCCGCGCTCGAACTCGACGTGGAGCTCGCCGTCGCTCGCTTCGCCGACCGATACGACTGCACCGTTCCCGAAATCGGCGGCTCTGGCATCGCCATCGAGGGCGGCCGGTCGCCCCTGCTCGATGTGGCCTTCGAGGATGTCGAGCCGGTCGAGTACGCCGTCGGTGGGGTCGCACTCCTCTCGGGTGTCAACTCCGGCGGGAAGACCTCGACGCTCGATTTGGTCGGGCTCGTGGCCGTGCTCGCGCACATGGGGATGCCCGTCCCCGCCGACGAGGTGCGAATCGAACAGTTCGAGACGCTCCACTATCAGGCCAAGTCGCAGGGAACCCTCGACGCCGGAGCCTTCGAGTCCACGCTCCGGGAGTTCGGCGACCTCGCGACCGGCGACGCGACCCGACTGGTCCTCGTGGACGAACTCGAATCCATCACCGAACCCGGTGCGAGCGCGCTCATCATCGCCGGCATCCTCGAAGCCCTCCACGAGTCGGATTCGACTGCCGTTTTCGTCTCACACCTCGCGGGCGAGATCCGCGACGCCTGCGCGTTCGACGTGCAGGTCGACGGTATCGAGGCCGTCGGCTTGGAAGACGGAGAGCTCCGCGTGAATCGCTCCCCGGTCAAGAACAAACTCGCGCGCTCGACCCCGGAGCTGATTGTCGAGAAATTAGCGGAGGATTCGGGTGAGATGTTCTACGACGACCTACTGGACAAGTTCGAGTAGCACTGCTTTGAGGAACTTCATACGTTGCCCACTAGTATATCTCCCTCTCTGTAGAATGTCTGATAATATTGATTACCCCTCTTGACGTAGGGCCACCGAAGTGGCTCTGGAACGCGACCCTCAGTTTGTTCGGAGTAGTTGTTCACCAGCGACCCGCTGAGCGATTCAAAAGCCTCTGAAAACGGTTTACACGTCCGGTATCTCGGCTCTGGGATAGCCACGTCGAGAATCTCCTGTTCTGCTGGCGTGCGCTCACCGTAGACGACCGGAATCGTCTGGTCCCGCTGGTCTGTCGTGAGGGTGGCGTCCCGACACCGAATCTCACCGACGTTCTTGCTGGCACAGCCGGTAATCTGCTGACAGCCCCCGAGCAACAGCAGTCCCCCCGACGCGAGGACCTGTCTTCTATTCACACTACACCGTGTTGAGAAGATATCATACGTCTTGTGGGTGTTGGGTCGCACGGTGGACAAGCACAACAGTACGTCAGTACACTCATTACGCCAGCATACCAACTACGGACGATGCCAGTAAGTATCGACGAGTTCGAGTCGGGCGAGCTGCCGAGCGAGCAGAGCGTGCCGGCGCAGGTGGTCGCGTTCCTCCACAGCCACGCAGACAAGGCGTTCACGCGCGGCGAGATTGCGACGGAACTCGACGCCGACCCGAACACCGTCGGGACGGCGCTCTCCCGACTGAAAGACCGGATGCTCGTGCGCCACCGCGGTAACTACTGGGCCATCACGGACGACAGCGACCGGGTCCAAAGTGCCTACAACCTCGCCACCGCCACCGCGCGGCTGAACGCCGAGGACGGCGGTATCGACCCCGATGCGTGGGACGAAACCTCGCCCGAGGACGCCCATCCAAGCGAGCGGAGCGACGACTGATGCACCCGAAACACGGGGATATCGTCCGGAGTACGGACCCGTTCAAACTCGGTACCGAGCGACAGCGCCCGTGGCTCATCATCAACACCGATACCCACCCATTCGATGAGGAGCAGTTCATCGCGCTCGCCGTCACGACCAAGCAGTACGAACCGTCCGTTCCACTCTCAGACGACGTGTGGGTGACAGGTGGTGTTCCACGGAACTCTTTCGTCTCTCCGTGGGCGATTCACTCACCACGAGTCGAGGACCTCGTCGCGTGGCAGGGTCGAGTTACTGACGACTACGTTACGCGTGTCGTTGAGGAAGTCCAGACGTATCCCTGATTCCTCGCTCCGCCCACAGCTTTATCATGTCCGGGTAGCGAGGTGAAAGTAGAATGAGCGGGGATATGCTCGGGTGGGACGAGTCGGTGTTCCGCGACGAGACGGTCTTCGATTTCGAGTACGTCCCGGAGACGTTCCAACACCGCGGCGAGCAGATGGAGACGCTGAAGTACGCGCTCCGGCCCGCCGTCCGCGGCTCGCGCCCCCTGAACGTCCTCGCGCGCGGCCCGCCGGGCACGGGGAAGACGACCGCCGTCCAGAAGCTGTTCGACGAACTCGCCGGCGTCTCTGACGTGCAGACGGTCCGCGTCAACTGCCAGGTGGATGCCACCCGCTACTCCGTCTTCTCGCGGATCTTCGAGGGCCTGTTCGACTACGAGCCGCCGACCTCGGGTATCTCCTTCAAGAAGCTGTTCGGCCAGATTACCGAGCGACTGGTCGAGGACGACGAGGTGCTCGTCGTCGCGTTAGACGACGTGAACTATCTCTTCTACGAGAACGAGGCCTCGGAGACGCTCTATTCGCTGTTGCGCGCCCACGAGGCGCAGTCGGGTGCGAAAATCGGCGTGATCGTCGTCTCGTCTGACCTCGATTTGGACGTGATCGCCGACCTCGACGGGCGCGTCCAGTCGGTCTTCCGACCCGAGGAGGTGTACTTCAACACCTACGGCGAGCGCGAAATCGTCGACATCCTGCGCGAGCGCGTCGAGCGCGGCTTCGTGGAAGGGGCGGTCGGCCCACGGATTCTCGACGCCGTCGCGGAACGCACCGCCGACTCCGGGGGCGACCTCCGGGTGGGCATCGACCTGCTTCGGCGGGCCGGGCTCAACGCCGAGATGCGCGGCTCCACCGAGGTGAGCGTCGAGGACGTGGAGAAAGCGTACGAGAAGGCGAAACACGTCCACCTCTCGCGACATCTGCGCGGGCTATCTGAGTCCGAACAGGCCTTCTTGCGCACGCTCGCGGAACACGACGGCAAGCGGGCCGGCGACGTGTACGACCCCTTCCACGACACCACCGACCTCGGCTACACCCGCTACTCCGAGATTATCAACAAACTCGACCAGCTCGGGCTCATCGACGCCGAGTACGCCGAGGTGGAGGGGCGCGGTCGCTCGCGAGAACTGTCCTTGTCTTACGACGCCGAGGCCGTGCTGGAACGGCTAGAGTAACGAGTCTGTCGTCACGATGTCCGCGAACTCCCCCGATAGCTGTGCGAGTGCGGTCCGGTGGACCGTCTCGGGGCCGAACCGCTCGCCGTCGAGACTTCGCTCGTGGGTCGCGGTCGCGTCGCGCACGACCCGCACGTCGAAGCCGAGATTCTCCCCCATCCGGGCCGTCGTGGAGACGCAGTGGTCGGTCGTCAACCCCCCGATGACGATGGAGTCTTCGCCCTGCTCGCGGAGCCACTCGGCCAGCCCGGTCCCGATGAACGCGCTGTTGGCCTGCTTGGTGACGACGTGCTCGCCCTCGGGTTCGAGCCCCTCCTTCCACGCGAAGCCGGGATCATCCGCCCGAAGGGGTGAGTCCGGTTCCGTCGAGTCGTGGCGAGCGTGGACGACGGAGTCGCCGCGCTCGCGCCACGCGGTCAGCAATTCGCGAGCGCGCGCCTCGGCGTCGGGGTTGTTTCGCTCCCCCCACCGCGGCTCGTCGAAGCCGGTCTGGAAATCCACGAGCAACAGGACGCTCATGCGAGCAGCTCCCGCTCCGGGCGCTCGATCGGCTCTCCCTTCGGATGGTCGCGCGCGATGTGAATCGGCGGGGAATCGGGCGCGAGCGACTCGTCTTCCGGGAGCATATACTGGTGCCACTCGCGGTCGCCCTCGACGCCCCAGTCGCCGAGGAACCGGTGGGGAGCGACGCCGTCGTACTCTTCGAGCCGGCGCTGGATGAGTTCACGCGCCTGCTCGCCGGTCGGGTGGTCTGCGGTCACGTTCAGCTTCTCGAACAGCGCGCGCGGCTGGAACGTGATTTCCAGTCCGACCGGGCTGTAGCGGCTCTGGCGCTCCTCGTAGAAGGGCGCGCGACAGGTCGGAAACATCGGTTCGCCCCCGAAGGAGAACTCCCACTTCGGGTGGTCGGTGTCGGTCGGAATCTCCGCCGGCCACGGCTCGGGGTCGTGGACGTGGAGAAACTGGAGGATGTTCCACAGCGCCTCGTGGTACTCGCGTTCGGTCCACGGCTCCGTAGGCGGGCGGAACACGGCGACGAGCGAGGCCCGGTCGCTGTGACTCTCCCACGTGTCGAGATACTCCAGCAGCGTCGCTCCCAACTGTCGGAGCGCGTCGGGGTCGGACATCGAATCGACAGCCGTGTACAGCGGGTCGCCCTGTCGGACCGACTCTGCGCCGAAGAAACACGGGAACGGCGAGCCGTCACGCTCGCCGGTCATGCTCGCCTCGAACGTCTCCCAGTGGTCACGTACCCACTCCGGAGTCGCGGAGTCTCGCGCCGCCGCCGTGAACGTCGCTTGGTCTGTGAGTCTCCCCACCACAGACGCGTTCATACACGAAAACGGGACTCCCGAGTCATGAACGTTGTGTTATCGGCGGTAAAACACGGGGAACCAACCGGGAACGTCGCTCCGCCGCCCTCAAATCGTGGTACAAATTCACACAGTACCGTTATTATGAACTGTGCTGTTCGTTTACACACATGCCGGAATGCCAGAACTGCAGTTCGTTCGTGACGGCAGCGTACGCTCGTGTGTTCACACCGAACGGCGTCGACGCTCCGCGCGTCTGTCCACAGTGTGAGGACAAGATTCGCGACGGCGCAGACGTGCGGCAGGCCCGCTCGACCCGGCGAACCTAACGCTCTCTTGCGGTCTCCACGTACTCGCTCGCTTCAGCGAACAGCGCCGCGGCCCGCTGCTTCTCGTGGGCCTCGGCCGTCACCCGGACCAGCGGCTGGGTCCCGCTCGCCCGGAGCAGGAACCACCCGTCCGTCGTCTCGACGCGCACTCCGTCGAGCGTCGAGACGCGCGACTCATCGTAGTCTGCGAGCAGTCGCTCGCGCACTCGCTCCATTACCGCCGTCTTCGCCTCGACCGCGACGCTTCCCCGCTCGATTGGGTAGGTCGGTATTTCGCTCGCGCGCTCGGTGAGCGAACGCTCGTTCGCCAGCGCGACCAGCCGACAGGCCGCGTACGGCCCGTCGGGACACAGGGTTTTTTCCGGCCAAATCCACGCGCCCGACGGCTCGCCGCCGAAGGCCACGTCCGGGGCCGTCGCCGCCGCCGCGACGTAGGTGTCTCCGACGGGCGTGCGCTCGACACCGACGCCCCGTTCTGCGAGATACTTCTTGACGGCGAGACTCGTGTCGACGGGCACGGCGACCCGGTCGCCGGTCGTCGCCGCGTCGGCCGCAAACAGCGCCAGCGTCACGTCCCCCGAGAGGTAGGTCCCGTCGCCGGCCACGGCGCGCAGCCGGTCGGCGTCGCCGTCGTGGGCAATCCCGACCGTCGCGTCCGACTGCCGGACGAGGGTGGCGAGCGATTCGCAGTTTTCTGCCGTCGGCTCCGAGGGCCGCCCCGGGAAGGAGCCGTCCGGTTGTGCGTTCAGCGTCTCGACCGCACAGCCGAGGTCGGTGAGGGCGTCGACGGTGACGCCTCCGGCCCCGTTCCCGAGGTCGACGACCACCTGCTCGGCGACGGGCCCGGTCGCTTCGACCAGTCGCTCGCGGTGGGCCGTCGTCGCTTCGACCGCCGTTCGCGATCCGAGACCGTCCCACGCTTCGAGCTCCCAGTCGCTCGCAGTGATCCGTCGTTCGATGTCCCCCCTGCGGTCGGCGTCGAACGCCTGTCCCGACGGCTGCCACAGCTTGATGCCGTTGTCGGGTGCGGGGTTGTGACTCGCGGTGATGACGACACCCGCACCGGCGTCCATCGGGTCGACGGCCCGCGCGACCGTCGGGGTCGCCGCGACGCCGGTATCGAGCACGTCCACGCCCGTCTCGCACAGCCCCGCGGCGAGCGCATCGAGGAGGAGCGTGCCCGACTCTCGGGAATCGCGACCCACGACGACGCGACGGGATGCGTCGCGCGCCCCGAGGTGTGCACCGAGCGCGCGCCCCACGTCGAGTGCAACCCCCGCCGTCATCGTCTCCCCGACCGGCCCGCGAATCCCGCTCGTTCCGAACATGGTCTCGCTTCGTGGCCCGCGACAAAACTACTGGGTGTCCAGCCGTACCCGAGTCGGAACCGCACCCGACGCCTCCGCGAGTTCGAGATACCGGTCCGCGAGGTCGTCGCTCCCGACCGCGCCCGGGAAATCGCTGTCTGGGGGTCGCACCGCCGTCGCAATCTCGACGTAGGTCACCTGCACCCCCTCGACTGCGGCGTCAAGTGTCCGAGCCAGCCCGCGGGTGGCGGGCGCGGCACTGGCCCACTCCACCTGTTCGGGGGCCGGTTCGCTCGCGTAGGTGGTGCCGGAGACGAGCACCGTCCCGCCGTCGCGCAGGTCGTCCAGACACGCCTGTACGAGGTGGAAGGTGCCGAGCGTCCGGACCCGCCACAGCCGTTCGAGCGTCGCGGCGTCGGCCGAATCGATCGGGTTGCCGGCCCCGCCGCTGGCGTTACAGACGAGACAGTCGACGCTCCCGAGCGCCTTCCGCGTCTCCGCGACCGCCCGGTCTACCTCGTCCTCGTCGGTGATGTCGGCCCGAATCGAGACGGCCGAATCGAGGTCGTTCGCGAGTCCGTCGGCTCCGGACCGCGAGACGAGCGCCACCTGCCAGCCGGCTGCGTCGAACCGCCGCGCGACCCCGGTCCCGATTCGCTCCCCCACGCCCGCGAGCAGGAGTGTCCGTGTCATGTGCGAGCAGACGGGCGCGAAGGCCAAGAGTAGTTCCTGACGCGCGGTTTTGTAACAGCGTCGACAGAACCCATCCGAGGCTTTTCCACGGATGCGGATGGACGACTCGACATGAAACGGACGGGTGGCTCGGACGAGGCGAAACGACGGGCCGGCGAGGCGGCCGCCGACCGCGTGACCGACGGCGAAATCGTCGGGCTCGGCACCGGAAGCACCGCCGCCCATGCGATTCGCGCCCTCGGTCGGTCGGTCGACTCGGGGCTTGACATCCGGGGCGTGCCGACCTCGTTCCAGTCGCGGGACCTCGCCCGCGAGGTCGGGATTCCGCTGACGACGCTGGACGAGGCGACCCCCGACGTGGCTATCGACGGGGCCGACGAGGTGGCGGGCTTCGACCTCATGAAGGGGGGCGGCGCGGCCCACGCCCGCGAGAAGTACGTCGCGAGCGCGGCCGACCGCTTCCTCGTCGTCGCCGACGACTCGAAGCTGACCGACGCGCTCGCCGGGCCGGTGCCGGTCGAACTGCTGCCCGACGCGCGCGCGCCGGTCGCGGCGGCGATTCGCGAGGTCGGCGGTGAGCCGACGCTCCGGGCCGCCGAGCGCAAGGACGGGCCCGTCGTCACGGACAACGGGAACCTCGTCTTCGACTGCGCGTTCGAGGAAATCGACCCCGAGTCGCTGGCTCCGACGCTGTCGGCGATTCCGGGCGTCGTTGAGCACGGCCTGTTCGTCGGACTCGCCGACGCGGTGCTCGTCGGACGCGCCGACGGGGTAGAGCGGCGAGTGCCGCCGCTGTCGGAGTAGCGTCGAAAGAAAGCGGGGAGTTCGAGTCCGACTTAGAGGTCGCGCGGCTGGACCGTCTTCCGGTCGTTCGCGTCGGCGCGTCGCGCTGCGTCCTCGAGCAGCTCCTCGACTTCCGCGTCGAGTGCCTCGTAGAAGTCGGAGGCGACGTTCATCTCATCGAGTTCGTCCTTCACTGCGGCCTTGACGATTAGGTCTGCCATTACACCACGGCGTACTTCGAGCCGACTTATATACTTTCCTGATTCGTTGGCAGTAGGGGCCGTCATACCCCCGTTTTCCGCTGTAGAACCAGGCAGAATCCCCCGACGACGGCGACAGGTCCGTAACCCCCCGTCTCGAACGACGGCTATGCGCGAACTCCTCGAACGCGTGGCGGCGGGTGACTGCTCGCCCGCGGCCGCAGAGAGCCAACTGCGCGGCTACGCTACCGGCGACGGCGGTCGCTTCGACGCCGCCCGAACCAGCCGCACCGGTATCCCCGAAGGTATCCTGGCTGACGGAAAGACGACCGCCGAAATCGTCGCGCTCGCGCTCGATGCCGTCGACGCGACCGGCCGCGCGCTCGTCACTCGACTCGACGATGAGACCGCTGACGCTATCGACCGCGCCGTGAGCGGCGAGTTTTCCGGCGCGACCGTCGACCACGACGCCCGCGCCCGAACCGTTGTCGTCCGCGCGCTCGACTACGACCCGCCGGCGCTCGACGCGACGGTCGGAGTCGTCACTGCGGGCACGTCGGACGCAGTTCCCGCCGGCGAGACCGCCGTCGTCGCCGGCGAGATGGGGGCGGCTATCGAGCGTGTCGACGACGTCGGCGTCGCCGGCATCCACCGGCTGTTCGACCAGCTCGACCGCATCCGCGAGCCGGACGTGCTCGTCGTCGCCGCCGGCAGGGAGGGCGCACTCCCGACGGTCGTCGCGGGACTCGTCGACGCCCCGGTCATCGCGCTCCCCGTCTCGAACGGGTACGGCCACGCTGGTGAGGGGGAGGCGGCTCTCGACGGGATGTTGCAGTCGTGCACGCCGCTGTCGGTCGTCAACATTGACGCGGGGTTCGTCGCCGGAGCACAGGCCGGACTCATCGCGCGTACAGTAGACCGGGCACGAAGCGACTGAACAGTCAGTTCGAAACCCGGCGAGCGAGGGTATATCAGTGCGCGACCCCACAGCGTTAATACCGATGCGGATTCCTCCGCGTCGGGTGACCATGCCAACGTGTGACCACTGTGACGCGCACGTCTCGGAGCGATTCGCCCGCGTCTTCACCGACGACAACGGCGCGCTCCGCGCCTGTCCCAACTGCTCGGCGAACGCAGGCATCGCCGAGGTCTCACAGGAACGTGCGTTTCAGTCACAATTCTGACGGCGTCGTACTGCCCCCAAACTAACGGGGGTGCCCTCTTAGGACTCGCCAGTGACGACACCACACTACGTCTACGTCATCGAGTGTGCCGACGGTAGCTTCTACACCGGCTACACGACCGACGTACAACGGCGCGTCGCGGAACACGACGCCGGGAAAGGAAGCAAGTACACCCGCGGGCGCACGCCGGTCGAGCTTCGGTACACCGAGCAGTTCGACACCAAGGGCGCGGCCATGTCCCGCGAGCACGAAATCAAGCAGCTCTCGCGACGCCAGAAGGAGCGGCTCGTCTGCGACGGTTGATATAGGAAGCCGCGCCACACGACCCATGCACGCTCACCTGTTGGCTGGCGACTGTACGACCACGTTCGACGGGGACCGGGCTTACGAGAAACGCGGTCGCGTCGTCTGTCTCCGCAAGCCCGACGACACCGTTCTCGTCCACGACGCCGCGGGCTACCGCCCGGTCGCGTGGCTCACCCGTCCGGACGCCTCGATGGCGGTCGGCTCTCCGCCGACGGTCGAGGCTCGCGACGGGGACGACCGCCTGCGCGTCACCTTCCACGAGACCAGCGTCGACGTGCGGATTCTGGTCTCGCCAGCCGGGGAAGCCGCCGGTCCGTGTCCCGACTGCACCGGCGCGCTGGTCGAGCGCTCGGGGACGGTCGCGTGTACTGACTGCGACCACGAACACGCCCTGCCCGCAGGTGCGACCGTCCTCGATGACACCTGTGACTGTGGCCTGCCGCGCATCGAAGTGACGCGTGGCGTCACCGTCGAAGTGTGTGTCGACCGCGGGTGTGAACCGCTCGACGCCGCGATAGAGACCGAACTCGACCGACGGTTCGACTGTCCCGACTGCGGGCGGGACATGCGGGTCGTCCGTGCGGGCGGTCTCCTGCTCGGCTGTGACGGCTACCCCGAGTGTGACGTGTCGGTTCCGCTCCCGAACGAGGTGTGTGACGGCGTCTGTGCGTGTGGACTGCCGACCGTCGACGGTCGCTGTCTCGACGCCGCATGCGCGTCTCCGTAGGTTTTTGATGGGGCACGTCTGTGGGCCAGGTATGCAAGCACACGTCGAGGGCGAGACGGTACAGGTCGGTCACGCCGGCCGCGAGCAGTTCTACGACGCTCGCGGCTACGGCCACCCTGTCGACGGTGAACTCCACCTCTCTCACGTCGAGGCCGCCCACCTCCTGTTCCGGGGTGACCTGGACTCCGTCGAGGGGATGGGCTTCCGGGAGTTCTTCGAGACCGAGGGCGGACTCGCCTCTCGCTTTCTCGTCTACAAGGACCTCCGCGACCGCGGCTTCTATCTCACGCCCGCACGCGACGAGTGGGTCGACGACACCGACGGCATCGATTTCGTCGTCTACCCGCGCGGAAAGGGCCCGTGGGACGACGCCGTCGAGTACCGCGTCCGCGTCGTCGCCGAGCGCGAGACCGTCCCCGCGGCCGACCTCGGCGACGTGGTGCTTGCCGTCGTCGACGAAGAGTCCGAACTGACGTATCTGGAGACGAGCGTGCCGGAGGTGTCCGGCACGGCGACCGACCACACCGAACACGGCACCGACGCCGCCCTCCTTGACGACCGCGTCGCCGTCTGGGAGCCGCCGGAGTGGCTCTACGCGCGGGGATTTTACGGCCAACCGCTGGACGACGACCGCACCGCTATCCAGCTCTCGCTCATCGAGGGGGCGTATCTGGCCGAACAGGGCGTCCTCTCGGTCCCGGGCGGGCGCGAGGCCGTCCTCGAACTCGGCCGCGAGACGGAAGGCGACCGGTTCGACCGCCGGCTCACCGTCTACACCGTCCTCCGCGCCCGTGGTATCGTCCCCAAGACCGGCTTCAAGTTCGGCGCGGACTTCCGCACCTACGCCCACGTGTCTTCAGTCGACGACCTCGGCCACTCCGAGCGACTCGTCCGCGTGCTCCCGGACGGCCACACCTTCGCCCCGCGTGATCTCTCGCTCGACGTGCGACTCGCCCACGGCGTCCGCAAGGAGATGGTGTTCGCGTTCACCGACGGCACCAGCCACGGTCCCGACGTGGACCCCAACGGCGAGGTAGAGTGGCTCGCCGTCCAGCGGCTCACGCCGTAGCTTTCGGTACGTACACCAGCGGCGCGTGGTGCCACGCCCACTGCACCTCCAGCGCATCGACGATCGTGGACACCTCTCTCGGCCACACGCCCAACGTCTCGTAGATCTGCTCCCGCGAGAGCACGCTGTCGCCGTCGAGGAGAGCGGCGAATCGCTCGCGATACCGGTTGGGGTCGAAGACGAACGGCCGGTCCGCGTGCGCGTATGGGTCCTCGGCAGCCACCTGACAGAACTCCTGTGCCGCGCGATTCATGTAATTAAACAGTAGGGACCCGTCGGCTCTGACGGCCCCATACAGCGTCTCAAGCGCCGATTCAACGGCTCGAACGTACTGGAGCGTAAAGTACGAGAAGACGACTGCGAACTCCCTTTCGGGGTCGAACGTGGGGAGCGTCACCTGCTCGAAGCGAAGATTCTCCAGTCCCGCCTCGTCGGCCCGGATGCGATTGTCTGCGAGCACGGATTCGGCAGTGTCGAAGCCGACCACCTCGCGGTCGGGAAACTGTTCCGCGACCGCAAACGCCGTCGCGCCGCCACCACAGCCCACGTCGGCAATCGGGCCGGGCGGTGCGGCTTCCTCGATGAATGCACACAGCGTCTCGGCGGCGTGGTGGGCGCTCGGACTCGCCTCCTCGCGCTCTCCTTCCGTCGTGTCCGTCCAGTACGCCTCCCAGTCGAGGGTTCCATCGGTCATCCGTCGATGAACACCCCGCGGTCGTCGGCTGCCCGGCCTGCCGTCCCCTGTTCGCAGTGGTCCGGATCCGGATGGCCGAATCGATCCGTCTCTATCTTGATACATAGTGCGAGCGCATACCCGCGTCTTCAGGCGCGGGTCAAGCGGACAATAGCGTACATCTCCACCGACGATAGCACGGCTGGATTTCCCACCGTGTACAATAGTTTTAAGACACCATAGAGGCATAGTGTGTAGTACGGATGAAGACCACACGGCACGCAACGTACAACCTCAACTACCACATAGTGTGGATACCGAAGTACCGTGAATCGGTACTCGCCGGTGACGTTGCAACCCGTGTGCGAGACATCCTCCACGAAATAGCCGACGAGAAAGGGTTGGAGATTATCGACCTAACCGTCCAACCCGACCACATCCACCTGTTCGTCAGTAGCCCGCCGAAACACGCCCCGTCACTTCTCGCCAACTGGTTCAAAGGCATCAGTTCGCGGAAATACAACCACCGACACGCCGACCACGACGGAGAGAAAATCAAGTGGGCACGTGGCTACTACGCAGGAACAGCGGGACACGTTTCGAGCGAGACTGTCGAGAAGTACATCCAGCGTCACGAGGAGGACGAACAGTGACCGAACTCACCGAGACGCTGGAACTCAAGCTTGTGGAGCCGAACGCCCACAAGCACCGCAAACTCTGTGAGACGAAACAGGCGTACCAAGACGCGCTCGAAGCCGCGTTCAACGCCAACTGCACCACACAGTCAGCGGCCAACGACGTAGTGGTCAACTACGACCTGAGCGGCTACGCGAAGAACGCGCTCAAGAAGTACGTCCCACAACTCTGTGGCGGAAGCTACGACGCGAAAGAGCTTCACGACGACCACCCTGTTCGGTTCACGAACGAAGGCCCGAAGCTCGACCACAAGCCGCAGAACGCCATCGAGTGGTACGTCAAAATCCCGCACCACGACGATTACAACCTCTGGTTGCCCGCACAGCCGAATCCCGAACAACGAGAGTGGCTGGAAGCGTTGCACGCCGGAGACGCGGAACTGGGAGAGTGTCGGCTGTTCAACCGCAACGGTGAGTGGTACTTCCACATCGTCGCTACGCGAGATGTGGCGGAACGAGAAACCAGTTCGGCGGAAACGCCGATTGGGGTAGACATCGGGGAAGCCTCTTTGTTAACGGTGTGTCACCGTGACGAGCGCGGCTCCCCGACTGCACCCAACCTCTGGAACGACGAAGGTAAGCGAGTCCGGCAACTCCGTGAGACGTATTTCACGGTGACTCGACGCCTTCAGAAACGCGGAAGCGAACGTATCGCAGAGTCCTACGGCGACGAGTTGTGGCGACACATCGACCACATCCTCCACACGGTCACATCGGAGGTCGTGGCCTACGCCGACCAATTCGAGAACCCCGTACTGGTTCTGGAAGACTTGACGCACATCCGTGAGAACATGGACTACGGCGCGTTCATGAACCGCCGCCTCCACGGATGGGGATTCACCAAGATGCACGCCCAGATTCGCTACAAGGCGGCTGAGAAAGGGATTCGTGTGGAGACGGTGAATCCCGCGTACACCTCGAAGACGTGTCACTGTTGCGGAGAACAGGGCTACCGTCCGAAGCAGGCGACGTTCAAGTGTTCCAACTCGGGATGTTGGGTTTCGGAGTACCAAGCAGACGTTAACGCCGCGCTCAATATTGCAGACCGCTACCTCAGCGGAGAGAGCCACTCAAGAGAACACACGAGTGGCGATGACTCGGCTGAGGATGGGGGACGTTTGACCGTCCCACAAGACAGCCAAGCCGATGCTGACACCCAGCAAGAGACGCTTGGAACGTATGCGTCTTGAAACCTTAGGGTCGCGCTCGGCCTGAAATCCCATGGTGGGATTCCCGCGACTTTAGGCGCGGGAGGAGGTCAATCCTGTCTGTCGCGCGTACGCCGCCGGGTCCGATACTGTCAGAGTGGATATATTTCCTGTCATGTGAGTGCTGCTGCCGGTTGCTCAACGCTGATTCGCCACGTACCGACGCCACCGTCGCTCTCCGACGGCTTCTCGACGTACAGACTACGGGGGCAAAAAAGTGTTGGGGATAAAGAATTTACTCCTTACTTACTATTTCTCACGCCTCACGCTTAGCTTTTGTCCCCGCGTGTGAACGAGTGCACGCGAACGAACCGCTTTTTGTCCGAACCGCCGAGGTCGATGTATGAACGACGACCACGACGAGGGTGAGTCGCTTCCGTCCCGCGAGAACGTGCTATCGGACGGGAGTGAGTGGTCGGGAAGCGACCACGAGGTTGGTCGGACTCCGTCCGACGAGAGTGAGTGGTCGGGAAGCGACCACGAGGTTGGTCGGACTCCGTCCGACGAGAGTGAGTGGTCGGGAAGCGACCACGAGGTTGGTCGGACTCCGTCCGACGAGAGTGAGTGGTCGGGAAGCGACCACG
>NZ_QJOW01000003.1:0-77382 GCF_009184545.1 Halosegnis rubeus | reverse complement strand
CGAGACCGGCCGGGCGATGGCCGACGGCGGGAGCGCGGCCGGGGCCGACGACGTGACCCTCGACCCGTGGGGGTCGGCGAGCGTCGACGACTACCGGAAGCTGTTCGAGCAGTTCGGCATCGAGGCGTTCGACGACGTGCTCCCGCAGGTGCCGAACCCCCACTATCTGATGCGCCGAGGCGTCGTCTTCGGCCACCGCGACTACGGGCCAATCGCCGACGCGATGGCCAACGACGACCCCTTCGCCGTCCTCTCGGGCTGGATGCCCACCGGGGACCCGCACATCGGTCACAAGCTGATGATCGAGGAGATCGTCTATCATCAACAGCAGGGCGGCGACGCCTACGCGCTTGTGGCCGACCTGGAGGCGAACTCCGCCCGCGGTCTCTCGTGGGCAGAGATCGACCGCCACACCGAGGAGTATCTGCTCTCGCTGCTCGCGCTCGGTTTCGACCCCGAGGAAGGAGAAATCTACCGCCAATCGGGCAACGAACGGCTCCAGAACCTCGCCTTCGAGCTGGGCGCGGAGGCGAACTTCTCGGAGATGCAGGCGCTGTATGGCTTCGACGGGGAGACCAACATCTCACACATGCAGTCGGTCGTCACCCAGATGGCCGATATCCTCTATCCGCAACTCGACGAACCGAAGCCGACCGTCATCCCAGTCGGACCGGACCAAGATCCGCACATGCGATTTGCCCGCGACCTCGCGGACCGGACCCGCTACTTCGGGGTGACGGAGGCGTACGCCAGTTTCGAGGCCGACCCCGCAGAGCGTGTCCTCATCCGCGCGGCGTACGACGCCATCGACGACGACGATATCCGGTGTGAGGACGCCGCCGACTACCTGCGTGAACACCACGCCGACGAGGCCGGCACGAGCGTCCTGCCCAAACTCGACAACGCGGGCAAGGAGCCGATTCGCCCCCGCGTCCGGTTCCTCGATCGCAACGCTACCGACGAGGCGTTCGAGGCGCTCATCGATGCCATCGACGGGGAGAAACGCGTCTTCGAGGGCCACGTCGACACGTTCGATCTCGACGCCGACGCCGCCGAGGAGCTCGCCCGCGAGGTGGAACTGGGCCACGGCGGCTACGGCTTCATTGCTCCTTCCTCCATCTACAATCGGTTCATGACCGGACTGACCGGCGGGAAGATGTCCTCTTCGATTCCGGCCTCCCACATCAGCCTGCTCGACGATCCGGAGGACGGCTACGACAAGGTGAAGTCCGCGACGACGGGCGGACGCACCAGCGCCAAAGAGCAGCGCGAACTCGGCGGGAAGGCAGACGAGTGTCCCGTCTACGAGTTGTACACCTACTTGCTCGCCGGCGAGGACGACGAGTTTGCGACCGAGGTGTACGAGGAGTGTGTCGGCGGCGAGCGGCTCTGTGGCGGCTGCAAGGAGCAGGCCGCCGAGCTGATGGCCGAGTTCCTGGAAGACCACCAGGAGAAGCGCGAGGAGATGCGCCCCGTCCTCGAGGAGTTGGATATCGACATCGAGTCGCCGTGGCGACGGTGAGGAGGTTTTTGTCCGAAGCCGTGACCACTACACATCCGTGGCCCGAACAGACGAAGCGACAGTGACACGCGACGACTGGCGGGACATCTTCGGCCACGACGAGCCGTACCCCGAACAGGAGGACGGGATCGACGCCGCCGTCAGCGTCGCACGGCAATCCGGCTTCTTGAGCTTGGAGGGCGCGTGCGGCACCGGCAAGACGATGCTCGCGCTCACCGCCGGCATTCACCTCACCCGCGACCCCGACTCCGACTACGAGCGCGTCGTCGTCCTCACGAGCGTCAAACAGCAGTTGCGGCAGTTCGAGACTGACCTCCAGACGCTCAACGAGAATCTTCCCGCCGACTACGACCCCGTCACCGCGATGACGCTCGTCGGCAAGGCGGACGTGTGCCCGTACAACATCGAATCCCGCGCGGGAATCGACGACGCGAACGTATACGACCGGTGTGAGGGGTTGCGCGACCGCACGCGCGGGCTGACCGACGAGACGACCGCCGGTTCGCTCGCCGGTCGCGCCCGGAGCCAGCAGGTCGGTCTCGCTGACTCCGGCAGCGACGCGACCGCGCAGTTCATGGAGGTGCTCGGCGAGCCGACGCCGTACCCGCCCGACACGGTCGAGACGGACGGCGGAGTGGAGTACTGTCCCTTCTACGCCCAGTATCTCGACGACCTCCCCGAGGAAGGTGACCCCGCCGAAGCCGTCCCGTTCGACTTCACCGACGAGGGACTCATCGAGCGCGACGACCTCGTGCGTCTCTCCGCGAGCCACGGCACCTGCCCGCACTCGATGATGGGCGCGATTTTAGGCCACGCCGAGGTCGTCATCGGCAACTACTACCACGCCTTCGACCCGACGACCGTCGGCTCGTTCACCGGCGCACTGCTCGACGACTCGACGTTCGTCGTCTGTGACGAGGCGCACATGCTCGAACCCAGGGTCCGGGATTTGGTCTCCGAGCGCGTCGGCGACGCCACCCTGCGCGACGCCGAGAGCGAACTCGCGCGCGTCCTCCAGCCGCTCACCCTCGACGGCCAGCGAGGCGAGCGCACGACCGCCGGCCTGTCGGAGGCGCGTGACCTCATCCGTGCCGAACTCGAAGAGAGCGATGTCTCCGTCGACGAACTCGCGACGCTGCGTGAGTTCATCCGTGACCTCCGCGAGGAAATCGCCGACCGCATCGAGTCACACCTCGACGCCGAACACCGGGGCTGGCGCGCCGACCCGACGGACCTCCCCGACGAGGAGATTCCCCTGCGCGACCCCGAACAGCCCGGCGTGGACGCCATCACCGAATGGGCCGAGTCGGAAGGCTACACCGACGCCGTCTGGTCGCGCGCCGAGACGGTCGGTGCGGTCGTCGGGCGCATCCTCGACGAGGCCGAAGACGAGGACGCCCGCCGCGCCGCTCCGGGTACGGGTCGGGTGCTCGGCGCGTGGTATCGCAACGACCACACAGACCACTTCCGGGAGATTGAACTCGAACGCAGCTACGCCGACGCCGACGCGACCAACGGCTGGCGGGGCGTCTACAACGCCGCGCTCGCCGTCCACAACTGCGTCCCCGGCGACGCCATCGCCGAGCGACTCGGCGATTTCGGCGGCGGCGTCCTGATGAGTGCGACCCTCGCTCCGCTCGACGTGTTCGAGGAGGTGTCTGGTCTCGCTGACCTCGAATCCGACGGCCGCCCCGTCGAACAGCGGGAGTACGAACTCGCCTTCCCCGAGGAGAATCGCGCCTCCTTCGCCGTCGACGTGCCGAAGTTCACCCACGACAACCGCGGCTATCCGCCGGCGACCGCGTCGGTGGACGCGGGAGCGGAGTCAGAAAACGACACCAGACGTATCTACGCGAACGCGCTCCGGGAGGTGGCCCAATCTCCGGGCAACGTCCTCGTCGGGATGCCCTCCTACGCCGAGGCCGAGTGGGCCGCCGGCGTCCTCGACTCGCTGAACAAGGAGGTGCTCATCGACGAGTCCAGCGGCGACGACGCCACCGAACGGCTCAAAGCCGAGTTCTTCCGCGGCGACGGGAAGGTGCTCGTCACCTCGCTGCGTGGAACGTTGACCGAGGGCGTCGATTATCGCGGGGACCGACTCGCAGCCGCCGTCGTCTGTGGTGTCCCGATCGTAAACACGGCGTCACCCCGGACGCGCGCGGTCCGGACGGCCTACGACCGCGAGTTCGGTGACGGCTTCGAAACGGCCCTGACGGTGCCGGCGGTCAGAAAAGCGCGACAGGCAATCGGGCGGGTGATTCGCGGTCCCGAGGAGGTTGGCGTGCGCGTCCTCCTCGACGCTCGCTACGCACGCGACTCGTGGGATTCGGTGCGGGCGTATCTCGGGCCCGAGCGCGAGGAGTTCCAGCCCGTCTCGCCGGATATGCTCCCGTTCGGACTGGAGCAGTTCTGGGGTGAGTGAGATGGTGGTCGACTCCGCGTTCGCCGTCGTCAACGCGGTCGGGCTGGTGGCGTTTGCGCTCGTCGGCGCGATGAAAGGGATTCGCGCCGGCTTCGATCCCTTCGGCGTCGTGGTCGTCGGGCTGGTCACGGCCTTCGGCGGCGGGACGACGCGGGACATCCTCGTCGACCGAATCCCGCTTTCGGTGCAGACGGCGTCGAACCTCAGCTACGGACTGCTCGGTGTCGTGCTCGCTGTCGGTCTCGCCCTCGTCATCAGCGACCCGGACAGACATCCGGCGACGCAGTTTGCCGACGCTGCCGGCTTGGGTGCGTTCGCCGCCACGGGGAGCATCGTCGCCACCGACGCCGGGCTGTCGGCGTTCGGCGTCGTCGCGATCGCAACTATCAACGCTGTCGGCGGCGGCGCGTTGACAGACCTGTTACTCGACCGCTCGCCGTTCGTCCTGCTCGAAGACATCTACGCGATCCCCGCCGTGCTCGGAGGGATGAGCTACGTCGCCGTGACGGGTCTCGGCCTCCGGGGCGCGACCGTCGCCTGTGTGGCTGTCACGGTTGGCACGCGACTGCTCGCCGTATCGAGAGGGTGGGACCTGCCGCCGATGAAGGAACTGCTCGCTTAGACGCGCGTGTCGACCAGCTGGAACGGCGTGCCGATGTCGCGGTCGGTCGCCTGCTCGTAGACGACGTGGGCCGCAGCCACGTCCTGAATCGCGAGTCCGGTCGAGTCGAAGACGGTGACACCCGTCGGGCCACCCTCCTCACCGCGGGCCGGGAGGGCGTCGGTCACGATGGCACCGAGTTCACCGTAGATATCCTCGTCGGTGAGCAGTCCTTGCGACCATGGCACGTTGATCTCTCCCGAGTGGGTACACTGCTCGTAGTCGTCGATGACGAGCGTCGCTCGCTGTAAGAGGGCGTCCTCGATTTCGTGCTTGCCGGGCGCGTCGGCCCCCATCGCGTTGATGTGGGTGTGCTCGCCGACGGCCTCGTCGGGGACGATTGGGTGCTCGACGGGCGTTACTGTCGAGAGGATGTCGCAGCCGGCGGCCTCCGCGGGCGACCCCTCGCGCACGTCGAACTCGTCGCCGAAGCGGTCGATGAACCGCTCGATTGCCTCTTCGCGCAGGTCCGAGACGACGACCGTCTCGATGTCGCGCACCTCGCTGATGGCCTCCAGTTGCGTGTACGACTGGACGCCAGCGCCGATGATACCCAGCGTCGAGGCGTCGGCGACGGCCAGATGGTCGGTCGCGACGGCGGCGGCTGCACCCGTGCGCTTGCGCGTCAGCGTCGTCCCGTCCATGATGGCGAGCGGGACGGCGTTCGTCGGGTCCGAGTAGATCATCGTTCCGAGCACGGTCGGCAGGTCGTGGTCGTCCGGATTGTCCGGGTGGACGTTCACCCACTTGATGCCGGCGGCGTCCCAGTCGTCGGCTTTCATGTACGCCGGCATCGACCGGAAGTCGCCGTTGTACTCCGGCAGGTCGATGTACGACTTCGCGGGCATCTTGATGTCGCCGCGCTCGTAGGCGGCGAACGCCTCCTCTACGGCCACGATAAGCTCCGAGGTGTGTGCGCCCGCCGACACGTCGTCGGGGTCGAGCAGTAGCGTCTCCATGGCGCAAAATTTGCACCCGCCGGCTTAATTCCACGCAAACGCGCCGGCGTACGTTCAAATACGAGAACGAAGCAATCCGCACGTGACGTAACTGTCGCGGCGACGGGTCACGGCGGGAGCGTGGCCCGCCCGTCGCCGCCGGCCACGGGCCACCTGTTCGCCTACTGGAACGCCGGAATCCCGGTCAGGTCGTGACCGACGATGAGCGAGTGGATGTCGTGGGTCCCCTCGTAGGTGTAGACGGTTTCGAGATTCGCCATGTGGCGCATCGGCGAGTAGTCGGCCGTGATGCCGTTGCCGCCGAGCATCTCGCGGGCGATGCGCGACTGGTCGCGCGCCATCCGGACGTTGTTGCGCTTCGCCATCGACACCTGCTCGGGTCGGAGGTCGCCGCGCTCTTTCAGCTCGGTGAGCCGGTGGACGAGCAGCTGCGAGGTGGTAATCTGGGTCGCCATCTCGGCGAGCTTCTCCTGTTGGAGCTGGAAGGAGCCGATTGGCTTGCCGAACTGGTCGCGGTCGGTGGCGTACTCGCGGGCGGTCTCGAAGCAGTTGCGCGCCGCGCCGACTGCGCCCCACGCGATACCGAAGCGCGCCTGCGTGAGACACGAGAGCGGGCCCTTCATCCCCTCGACGCCCGGCAGGACGTTCTCCTCGGGGACGTGGACGTTCGAGAGTTCGATCTGGCCCGTGATGGACGCGCGCAGAGAGAGCTTCTCGTCGATTTTCGGCGTCTCGACGCCGTCGCGATCCGTCTCGACGAGGAAGCCACGCACCGGATTATCCTCGCTGGTGTGGTCTTTCGCCCAGACGACCGCCACGTCCGCAAGCGGCGAGTTCGTAATCCATGTCTTCGTCCCGTTGAGCACGTAGCCGTCGCCGTCGGCCTCGGCGTGGGTTTCCATCGCCGAGGCGTTCGAGCCGTGATTCGGTTCCGTCAGGCCAAAACAGCCGATTTTCTCGCCCCGACCCATCGCCTCCAGCCACTTGTCCTTCTGGGCCTCGCTCCCGTAGGAGTGAATCGGATACATGACGAGCGCGCCCTGCACGGACGCCATCGAGCGAAGCCCGGAGTCGCAGGCTTCCAACTCCTGCATCAGGATGCCGTAGGCCGTCTCGGAGACGTTCGGCAGGTCGTAGCCGTCGAGGTTCGGCGCGTAGAAGCCGAGTTCGCCCATCTCCTCGATGAGCTCCGTCGGGAAGGTCCCTTCTATCCAGTGGTCACCGATGTCGGGACGGACCTTCTCCTCGACGAACTCGCGGGCGGTGTCGCGGATGAGTCGCTCCTCCGCGTCGAGGTCGGCCTCTAAATCGACATAATCGAGCATGGAGGAGAATGAGAATCCGAGGGGTAAAAACACTCCTTTCCCCACAACGCGGCGATTTCGACTACGCCGAAGCCCGCCGTCGCTCCCTGACGGTCGCGAGGAAATTATCGAACACTTGCTTCGACCGGCAGGCGCGCCGGTAGTTCTCCTCCGTAATCTCGTCGAGCACGGACTGGATTCGCTCGTCGGGGAGCGATTTCCCCTCCGTCACCATCCGCGCGGAGTCGGCGTCGTACTCCGGGTGTGCCTGAATCCCGACGGCGTTGTCGTCGCGGAAGCCGTGAATCCCGTAGTCATTCTCTAAGATGAGCGTCGCACTCTCGGGCAGCTCGACGACGGCATCCGAGTGGGTCGTGAAGACGAGGAACGAATCGCCTAACCCCTCCAGTACGGGGTCGTCGGCGACACGGGTGACCGTCTGGTAGCCGAGTTCGTACTCGCCCATCGACTCGATGCGCCCACCGAGCACGTCCGCGAGCAGCTGGTGGCCGAAACAGATACCCAAACCGGGGAGTCCGCGGTCGATGGCTTCGCGACACCACGCCTTCGCCACCCGTATCCACTCGTCGTCGTCGTATGCGGCCGACCGGGAGCCGGTGACGACGAACCCATCGTAGTCGAATCCCTCGGGCCGGTCACCCTCAGTGAGTCGGAATTCCACGAGGTCGGCGTCGAGTTCCCGCCGGAAGTTCCGGCTGGTGTCCTGTGTGGTGTGGGCGGTGTTGAGCAGTGCAATTCGTGGCCGAGTCATACCGTCCGTTCGTGCCCCGTCCGAAAGTCGGTTTCCCTGCTACTCCTCTAGAAACTGCAGCAGTCGGTCGTTCACCGCGCGACTGTGTTCGAGGTGAGCGAGGTGTCGCCCCTCCACCTGCTCGTACTCGCCGCGTGGAAGCCCCTGTGCGAGCGTCTCACAGGCGGGTTCGGGAATCACGGGCGAATCGAGCGCCCCGAGCACGAGCGTCGGGACGGTAATTTCGTACAGCGCGCCGGGGTCGAACGCGCGGTAGGCGGCGAACAGCTGCTCGCGCGCGTCGGCGTCAGCGTCGTCCAGCCGCCGCCACCCCTCGATTTCGTCGCGGGGCGCGACCCCGACGTACGACTCGGAGAAGGCGACTGAGGGCCACTCGTCGGAAAAGAGCCGTCCGAGCGCGTCCGTGTCGACCACGTCGCCGGCGGCGGGCGTCGTCACGAGCGCGAGACTCCGCGCGCGATTGTACTCGCGGGCGTAGGCCACCGCGACCGCACCGCCGAGTCCGTGCCCGACGAGGTGGGCGCTGCGCACGTTGGCGTCGCGGAGCACGGCTTCGAGGTCGGCGGCGAGGGTCTCGACGCCGTAGTCGTCGGCCGCGTCGGAGCGGCCGGTCCCGCGCGGGTCGACGACGAGCGACTCGAACGGGCCGGCGACGGCGTCGTGTTGCCACCCCCACGACCACGCGCCCAGTCCGGCCTCGGGGAGGAAGACGACGGTGTCGCCGCTGCCGACCTGTTCGTAGTAGAGTTCGATACCGTCGTGTCGCGCCCGGGGCACGGCTACGCGTCCAACTGCTGTTCGAGCAGCTCGGGGACGGCGTCGAGCGCGTCGTCAAGCGCGTCGACATCCGGGCCGCCACCCTGCGCGAAGTCTGGCGGGCCGCCGCCGCCACCGCCGACTCTGCCCGCGAGTTCACTCACCAGCGCGCCGGCGTTGACCGGGACGCCCTCGGGGATGCCGACAACGAAAGTCACGCTTTCCTGTCCGGAGCCGACGACGGCGATCTTCCCGTCCGCGACGAGCGCGTTCGCCGTCGTCCGCAGCTCGTCGATATCGCCGTCGATGCGCCGGACGACCGCCTCGGTGTCGCCCACCTCGACCGTCTCGGCGTCACCGCCGCCGGCGGCCCGCACCTCCGCGAGCTGTTCTTTCAGCTCGTCGATCTGCTTGCCCCGCTGTTTCCACTCGGTGAAGAACCGTTCCGCCGTCTCGGGGACGGCACTCGGCTCCACGTCGAGGGTGTCGGCCGCCTCGTAGAGGGCGTCTTCGGTCGCCTGTGTCGCCTCGACCGCGGCGTCGCCGGCCGCGAACTGGATGCGCTCGACACCGTCCTGGACGCGCTCGGTCGTGAGTACCTTGATGAGACCGATATCACCGGTCCGGGCAACGTGGGTGCCGGCACACGCCTGCACGTCGTCGTCCACGTGGACGAGTCGAATCTCCTCACCCGGCGGAATCCCGCCCTGGAAGAGGTCGAACCCGTGCTCGGATTGGGCGTCGTTGCGGTGGATCCACTCGTCGGTCACGGGGATGTTGTCGCGCACGTAGTCGTTGGCGACTCGCTCGATGCGCTTGATTTCCGCACGCGAGATGCGGTCGTAGTGGGCCACGTCGAGCCGCGAGGAGTCGGTCCCCTTCTGTGCGCCCGCCTGTCGGATATGCCCGCCCAGTACCGTCCGGGTGGCGTGGCCGATGATGTGAGTCGCGGTGTGGTGGGCCATCAGTCGCTTCCGGCGCGTCATGTCGACGTGACCCCGCACGAACTCTCCCTTGCCGGGGTCCTCGTCGGTGCGGTGGAGCACGATGCCGGACTCCTCCTGTACGTCTTCCACCTCGACGGTGGTGTCGTCGGTCGCGAGCGTCCCCGTGTCGGCCGGCTGACCGCCGCCTTCGGGGTAGAACATCGTCTGGTCTAACACCACGTCGTACCCCTCCCCGCGGTCGAGTACGTCGAGCACGACCGCCTCGAATGAGGCTCGCTCGGGGTCCTCGTAGAACAGTTTGTCCGTGTCCGGCAGGTCGGCGACGCGCTCGGTCTCTTTCTCGTCGATGTCCTCCTCGTCGGTCTCGCCGCCGTGGCGGTCGGCCACCTGCGAGTAGAAGTCGTCTGGAATCTCTACGTCTGCCCCGGTCTCTTCGGCGATCTCTTCGACCATGTCCGGCTGGATGCCGTGAGAGTCGTACAGCTCGATGACCCGGTCGAGGGGAATCGGCTCGCCGCGTTCCGCGTACTCTTCGGCGAGTCGCTGGACCTGTCGGCTCCCGCGGTCGAGCGTCTCGCGGTACTTCTCGACCTCCGTGCGGACGATATCGCGGACGGTGTCGCGGTTCTCGTAGCCGAGCCGCTCAGCCTGCATATCCACGAGTTCGTCGAGGGGTGCGTCGACGCCGACGGTGTCGGTGAGTCGCTTCATCCGGCGCAGCACCATCCGGGCGAGATAGCCCGTCCCGACGTTCGACGGGACGATGCCGTCGCCGAACATATACGCCAGCGTGCGGGCGTGGTCGGCAATCGCGTAGATGGTCTCCAGCGGCTCCATCAGTGCTTCGAGGCGCGCGCGCTCCACGCCCAGTTCCGCGGCGATGTCACCGCGAGCCGTCTCCATGTCCTCGGCCTCGTCGATGTCCATCCCGCCCGCGAGCGTGGCAGCGCGCTGGACCAACGCCTGCTCGTCTTCGGAGAGGTCGATGCCGGCGTTCTGCTTCAGGAAGTCGATGCTCTCGGGGTAGATGGCCTCATAAACCGTCGGCGTCCCCTGACTCATCCAGGTCCACCGCTCTAACCCGTAGCCGGTGTCGACGATGTAGGTGTCCATCTCCGAGTACGTGTTGCCGTCCTTGAGCTCGTACTCGCCGTCGGGGTCCTGCTCGTACTTCATGAAGACGAGCGTCGCCAGCTCGGCACCCTTGTAGATGACCTCGATTGCGGGACCGGCGTTGCCGCCGCCGACCCACGGGTCCTCGATATACGTGATCTCATCCAGATTCGCGCCCATTGACTCGAACAGCTCGTCGCAGTAGGCGACCGTCTCGCTCTTCCAGTACACCTCACCCTCGTAGGCGTACTGGTCGCCGGCCTCCTCCTTCGCATTGAACGCGTGGTGGGCCATCATCTCGAAGGCCATCGTGTGGCGACCCGTCTTGCCGACGTTGTCGATGTCCTGCATCCGGATGCAGGGCTGTGAGATGGTGAGCGGGTTCGCCGGGGGCGGCGTCTTCCCGCTGGTGACGAGCGGCTGGAAGTCGTAAATCGACGCCTGCGTCAGGAGTACGTCGTCACGCCAGCGGTTCGCCGCGACCGGATACGGCTCGATGCGCTCGTGGCCGTGCTCCTCGAAGAAGGAGAGGTAGGCCTCGCGCATCTCCTCGAGCGTGTAGCTCTCGTTGAAGCCGGGATCGCCGATGAAGTCGTACTGCTCGCAGGGCGGCTCGCCGCAGGTCTCACGCTCCTCGTCGCGACTCCAGAAGTGGACGCCACAGGACGTACACTCCGACCGCGTGAACCCGTTCTCGTAGAAGTAGTCGAGTTCGTATTCCGCAGTGAGATCGCTCATTAGCGTCACGAGCGGGCGACTGTGCAAAAGCATTCCGAAGGTTCACACCCGCCGGTTTCGGACCGTACAGCCCTCGTGACTCGATTACCCGGTGTTACCGGAGACTCTTGTAGCCGGGTCACGTATCCACTAACGGGAGTACTCGTCACACGCTCCCGCCGGCTTCGTGTGCACACCACGAAGCCGATTTCTGTACTACTCTTCGTCCAGCGCGAGCGACGCGAGCAGCGCCTCCAGTTGCACCTGCACCTTTTGCCCGCTCGGGCTCGCTCCGCTCACCCTCACTGGCAAAATCTGCTCTAAAAGCCACAGCCGAGCCTCCCGCTGGTCGGCTCGGTGAACCGCTCGCTCCGCGAGCGGATGCTGTCCGTTACTCCTCGTCCAGTGCGAGGGAAGCTAACAGCGCCTCCAGTTGCACCTGCTCGTTTGCCCCCGCGGTGATGCGGTAATCCACCTCGCCGATCTCGTCCATCAGCTGGACGGTCGCGCGGTCCGGCAAATCGAACTCCCACACCGACCGGTGGAGCTGGTCGATGATGTCGCCCCCGGCGATGCCCACCTCGGTGAGCAGCGTGTCGAGTTTCGCCCGCGCCTGCGGGAAATCCCCGCCGAGCGCGAGTTCGACCATCTCCTCGATTTCCTCCGGGCGGGCTGTCGAGGTGATGGCGTAGACGCCCTCCTCGTCGACGGTGTCGTCCATGACGGCGGCGGCCTGCAGGCCGTTGATGGCCTTGCGCATGTCTCCGTCGGCGGCGTACACGAGCGCGTCGACGCCCGCCTCGGTGATTTCGATGCCTTCCGCCTCGGCGATTTCGTGGACCTGCGCGGCGACGGCCTCGTCGGCCAGCGGCGAGAACCGGAACACGGCACACCGCGACTGGATGGGGTCGATAATCTGTGAGGAGTAGTTACACGAGAGGATGAAGCGGGTGTTGTTGGAGAACTGCTCCATCGTCCGGCGAAGTGCCGACTGGGCGTCGGAGGTGAGCGCGTCCGCCTCGTCAAGGAAGATGACGCGGTAGTCGTAGCCGCCGAAGGAGGAGCGCGCGAAGCTCTTGATGCGGTCGCGGACCACGTCGATACCGCGCTGGTCGGAGGCGTTGAGCTCGAGGAAGTTCTCGCGCCAGTCGTCGCCGTAGAGTTCACGCGCGATAGCCGTCGCTGCAGTCGTGTTGTGCATCACCGTCGGTACGTTCCCTGCGACGTAGTTGCGCGTCTCGGGAACTGTGAGGTCGTACACTCGTTGCGGCTCGGAGACGGCTTCGACCTCTCCTACTGTATCGAAATACAGTGTCCCTGCTGTGAGCCGGTGGAGTGAACCGAGCGCGGCAACCGTCTCTCGTGAACACATCTCCGTGGCGAGGGTCTTGAGCCGCTCGCTCACAGTTTCGAACCGAGTTAGCGACGAGAGGTCGTTACCTTCGCTGAGGAGACTGTTGATTCCGTTTCCACGCATCTCCGTCCCGTTCGTCACTTGCTCGTACGAGATGCCCAGTGTGTGGATGATGCCGTCAAGCTCGCTTCGAATCTGCTCGAGCTCCCGTGATTCGGTTCCATCAACTCGGCTGAGCAGTTCTACCGCCCGGTCTGCGTTCGGGGTCCGCCGCCCGTCAGCATACTCCAGCAGCCGATCGCTTCGGACTCCAGTGTCGGCGGATACTTCCCGTCTTGTCTCAAGCGGTTTCAGTTTGCCTCGTTCACGAACCCACTGCGTTGGTGTTCCGACAGCGGCCTGTATGTCGGTGCGGAGTGCTGCCAATCGCTCAAGTGCTGCCTGTGCAGTGTCCAGCCGCTCCGTGGCCGCGCCAAGCAGTGTATCGACGCCGTCGAGATATCGCTCTCGTCCTGGCGTCTCTGGATTGGTCTCCGGTGAGATGTGGTCCTTCTTGTCCAGATTGAGTCGGTTACACAGGGTATCGACCGCGTGCTGTGCCGGTATCGTGTCGTGGTTCGGATTCGACGTTCGCGCCGCGTTTTCCGCTAACTGTTCGGCCTTCTCCTCTATCCTGAATCCAATCTTCTCTTCAAACCGCTGAAGATGTGGAACTCCTGAGACGTACAGTGTATGATACTCACGTTCTATTCCTGTTCCGTTTGAGGCGGTTTTTTTAGCAGTGGTTCGCCGACTCGGGATACCTTCTCCGGCGAGCAGATACGAGAGCAACGTAACCGTGCGCTCGCTTTTTTGTGTCAGCTCAATTTCTCCGATCGGAGAAACGTGTGCTTCGGCGTCGAACATCGCTTGGAGGAACGCTCGCCGACTCTCGGTCGGTGCACGGACGAGTGTCGTGCCTATCGCGTCTCCCTGTTCGTCTCCGGTGTGGAACGGCGCGAAACAGGATTCCAGTAGATGTGTCAGCGCTCGGTTCCGAAGCTCTCGGTACGGAACGTCCCGCTGTTTCCCGGCTTCTGGTACCATCCCAAACACCGACTCGGCAGCGTTCTCGAACGCGGTAAGTAGGTTCTCGTCGGTGTTGTAGAACTTCACCCGTGCCCCCTCGATTCGCGCTTCACTCACTGCCAGCCCGACGAATCGAGCGAGCGCTGGGGTCAGTTTCCACGCCGGCTCAATGATGTCAGAGCGCTGGCCGTTCTCGCTTTCGTACTGTATCCCGGTGATAGCCTGCTCAAGACGCTCGCGGCCCACGTCCAGTCCGCGAAGATACGAGAGCGAACACACTGTGTTTGGCTGGTCTACCGACACTGTCTCACGACGGTACTGCTGGACCGTCTTTTTTGCAAGTCCGGTCTCCTCGGCCAACTCCGAAACGGTGTCACCGCGACTGATTCCTGTTGCAACTCGCTTCCGGTTTCCAGTGTACTGCTCTGCATCCGGTATCCCGTTTTCTCTCGCGAATGAGGTGGTAACGTGGACGAGTGTTCGGTCACCGTCCATCGCCGTGAGCCAGTTCAGTTCCGTACCGGAGTTTGGCATCGGCGCGTCGAGTGGGCGCGCGATTCGGTCACCAGCGGACAGTTCCGCTGCGCGAATCCATTCGAGTCCGTCCGCCGACGCGACCAGTAGCTTGTGTTCTGGGGTGACGGTCATCTCGCCGCCGTCGCGTGTCTCGATTCGACGTAGGTCTGTGGTCTGTTTTCCAAAGACGGCAGACGGGTTGGTGTACTCGAAGTTCCCGCCCTCGGTGAAGGTCGCGACTTCGGTATCTGGTGGTACGTCTCCGAACCCATCGACGTCCCCGGCGATTGATTCCATCCGTTTGACTCCGTGGTTCGTTAACACCGGTGTCTCTCCGGTGACACACTTCCCGGTGCCGGCCGGCCCCGCAAACATGAGGTGGGGCAGGTCGTCGCGGTCGATGTAGCTCTGGAGGCGTTCGGTGATGTTCTCGTGGCCCTTGATATCCGCGAGGGTCTCCGGGCGGTACTTCTCGATCCAGACCTCGCGCCCGCGGGCGCTGGCCGGTTCGTCGGCGTCGGCCTCGCTCATACGAAATCGTCCGCGCCGGACGGTTTAAACTCCCCGAGACTACCGGCGGTTGAGGAAGACGCCGATGACGGTCATCAGGAGGATGAAGCCGAACAGCACTGCGAGCATGCCCTTTCCGCCGACGGCCGTAAGATCCGCGCGGCCGTTCGCGCTGCCGACCCCGACGAGCGCGGCGACGAACAGTGCGACGGCCACCGTCGAGACGCCCGCCTCGACGACTGTCTCCCGGTCGAGTTCCATACTCCGAACTCCGTCGGTCGCCGCAAAAGCCCTTCGAACCGGGCGTGACCCCCCTATTTCGGGTGGAAGCTACAGCATCTCCACCGCGTCCTCCGCGGAGAGCGCGCCCGATTCGACCGCCCGGAGCACGTCCAACTGCTCGTCGTCGGGCGTCTCGACTGCCACCTCATCGAGCGTGACCTTCTGTGAGTCGCCGACCAGCTCGGCGAAGTCCGTCCCGTCCGCGAGGGCGGTCTCTTTCTTGACGCGGTAGTTTCCGCCGTCGGTGACGTGGAGGTCGCCGGGATGAAAGAAGTACCAGTCCTCGCGGTCGAAGCGGACGGCGATGCGAGGTTTCGCGCCGAAGTTGCGCGAGAAGTAGACGAGCGCCTCCACTTCCTCGCCGGTGAGGTAGATGGGGTCGCCTCCGGAGGACTTCGCCTCGATGGCGTAGAAGGACTCGGCGTCGCCGGCCAGCACGTCGGGAAGCTCCCGGTCGGTGGCGGCACCGGACGCGGGCGCACGCATCACCGCAAAGCCGTTCTCGTCGAGCAGATTGACGAGTTCGCGCTCGCGGCGGTCGCCCTTCGCGTTCACGTTGACCATACCGGAATCCGGCGACGGAGCGGCTTAAAACACCTGTCGGCGCGCGCTATCTCGCAGCACACAACCGTTATCGGCCCAGGTGCCGTCACCTTCCTAATGAGTACGACAACGACGCGTCCCGCCTTCGGCGTCGGGACGCTCCCGCTCGCAATTCTCGGTGTGTTGGCGACTGTCTACGGACTGCTCGTGCTTCCCGCCTCGATACTCGGCGGGATTTACCTAAAATCAGGCGCTAAGGCCCCGTCCTCAAGGAGCAACGCAGGGAGCGAAGCGACCGAGTAGCGCAGTAGGGCGGGGATACAGCGCCGTCATCGTCTCACATACACTCTGCAACGACCGGCTCACAGGCCCACCTGCACGTTTATCAGTCCCGACAATGTATCTACATCGTACATGGACCAGTTCACAATCAACGGCCACGAAGTCGTGGACGGCGAGGTAAAAGCCACCGGCAACGGCGCTCACGTCTACGTCCCGAAACACTGGCGTGGCGCGGACGTGAAAGTCGTCCGTACTTCTGACCCCGACGACGAATAGATGAACTACAACTACAGGTATCGGCTAAACCCGTCTGACGACCTCCGCGAGCGATTAGCGTGGACTGTCGATACCTGTAGGCAGGTCTACAACCATTTCCTCCACCGTCTCAATAGACACGATGATACGTCGTCGTACTCCGAGCAGAAGCGTCTGCCGGACCTGAAAGACTGGTGGGCCGACCTGCGAGACGTTCACTCGAAGGTTTTGCAGAAAGTCGTCCAGCGGTTGTACGACAACCTATCGACGCTCAAAGGCCGGAAGCAGAACGGCTACAGCGTCGGGGAGTTGAAGTGGAAAGCACCGGGCGAGTATCAATCGTTCACATATAGTCAGTCTGGCTTCAAACTCAAAAACACGAGTGGCCGGACCCGACTGTGGCTCTCGAAGATTGGTGACATCCCCATCACGTTCCACCGCGACCTCCCCGAAGGCGCCACTATCAAGACCGTCACGGTCAAACGCGAACCCACCGGTAAGTGGTCCGCCATCCTTGGCGTTGAAACTCCCGACGACCCGCCCGAGAAGCCCGACGAGGTGACTGACGCTGTTGGTATCGACGTGGGTATCCTAAAATACGTCCACGACAGTGACGGGACTGCCGTCGAGTCGCCTGACCTTTCCGACGAACGCGAACGGTTGGAACGCGCTCAAGCAAACCTCTCACGGAAGGAACACGGCTCGAACAATTGGGAGGAACAGCGCAAGACGGTCGCTCGACGCCACGCTGACCTGAAGCGCAAGCGTCGAGACTTCTTGCACAAACTCTCGGCGTACTACGCCCGCGAGTACGACCTCGTGGCGGTCGAGGACTTGGACGCGAAGGGACTGGTCGAACTTCCGGGCAACTCTCGGAACCGCGCCGGAGCCTCATGGGGGACGTTCCTGCGAATGCTCGAATACAAGTGCGAGCGGGAAGGAACGCACTTCGTCGCCGTGGACCCCCGAGGCACGACCAAAGAGTGCGCGTCATGTGGCGTCGAGACGGATAAACCGTTGTGGGTACGCGAGCATTCGTGTCCGTCGTGTGGGTTTGAGGCAGACAGAGACGCGAATGCGTCGTGGAACATCCGTTCTCGCGGTCTCGAACAAGTAGGGACGGGCTGTCCCGAATCAACGCCTGTGGAGACTGCGCTCCCTACGGACACCGATTCGGTGTCTGCAAAGCGCGTCGTGGAAGCAGGAAGCCCCACCCTCAAGAAGCGAACCGCGTCAGCGGTGAGCGAGTAGGGTGGGGAGGAAGTCACTGGCGGTCGTGTTCGTCCTCGTGAACGGTGCGACGTTCGGATCCGGCGAACCGGTCAGTTCGTAGCCGTCAGGTTCCGTGGTCCCACGACCCCATGTACTCGCGCTGCTCGTCGGTGAGCGTGTCGAGCGTGATGTCTTCCGCTTCGAGCTTCGTCTCCGCGACCTCGCGGTCGAGTGCGTCGGGCACGTCGTGGACGCCGGCCTCGTAGCTCTCGCCGTTCTCCACGAGCTCGCGCACGGCGACGGCCTGGATGCCGAAGCTCTGGTCCATAATCTCGACCGGGTGGCCGAGCGCGACCGGGCTGGCGAGGTTGACGAGTCGCCCCTCCGCGAGCACGTTGATGCGGCGGCCGTCGGCGAGTTCGTAGGCCTGTACGCCCTCGCGAGCCTCACGCGTCTCGACGGCTAACTCCTCGAGCTGGTCGAGGTTGACCTCCACGTCGAAGTGGCCGGCGTTCGCGAGCACGACCCCGTCTTTCATCTCCGGGAAGTGGTCGTCGGTGATGATATCGCGGTTGCCGGTCGTGGTGATGAACACGTCGCCCCTGGCGGCGGCGTCGGTCATGTTCGTGACCTCGTACCCCTCCATGTGGGCTTCGAGCGCGCGCCGCGGGTCGACCTCCGTGACGATGACGTGGGCGTTCTGGCCCTTCGCCTTCTTGGCGACGCCGCGGCCGCAGTCGCCGTAGCCGGCGACGACGACCGTCTTGCCGGCGTACGAGAGGTTCGTCGTCATGGCGATGTTCGCGAGCGACGCCTCGCCCGTCCCGTGGACGTTGTCGAACTGGCGTTTCATCGGCGTGTCGTTGACGGCGAAGACGGGGTAGCGAAGCTCACCGTCCTCGTCCATCGCGCGCAGCCGGTGGACGCCCGTCGTCGTCTCCTCACAGCCGCCGACGATGGTGTCGATGAGGTCCGGGTAGTCCTGGTGGATAGCCGCGATCATGTCCATCCCGTCGTCGACGGTGATGGTCGGCTCGTGGCCGATGACGGCCTCGATAGCTGCGTAGTAGGCGTCGTCGTCGACGCCGCGCTCGGCGTAAGACGTGATTCCCTCCTGCGAGTCGAGGGCCGCGCTCACGTCGTCGTGCGTCGAGAGCGGATTGCAGCCGGTGATAGCTACCTCCGCGCCGCCGGCGGCGAGCAGTTCGGTCAGGGCGGCCGTCTTCGCCTCGACGTGCATCGCCATGCCGACCGTCTCGCCGGAAAGCGGCTGGTCGCGCTCGAACTCCCCGCGGAGTTCATGGAGGATAGGCATGTGTTCTCGCGCCCACTCGATTTTCCGGTGGCCGTCTTCGATTGCCGTCTCGGGGTCGTCGAGACGCGCCCGGATGGAGTCGTACTCCGTCGTCGGTGTGCTCATACGCTGCGTATCACTGCGGCGGCCTAAACGCTACCGAAGCGGCTCACGACGCCCGCTCGACGGCCTCCCGTGCACGTTCTTCGGCCTCGCGTTTCGCGGTCGCGGGGTCGAGCGTCAGTAGCTCGCCGTCGCGCAGCAACACCTTGCCGTCACAGACTGTGTGGCGCACGTCGCTGCCGCGGGCCGCGTACGCGAGGTGGCTCACGAGGTCGTGTTCCGGCGTCAGATGGGCACCCGAGAGGTCGACGACGGCGAGATCCGCCGGCTCGCCCTCCGCAATTTTCCCCCCGGGAAGGCCGAGTGCGTCTGCTCCCGCCTGCGTCGCCATCTCGACGACCGCGCTCGCGGGAACGGCACTCGCGTCGTCCGCGGCCAGCTTCCCGACCATCGCGGCGTCGCGCATCTCGCCGAACATGTCGAGGTCGTTGTTCGAGGCCGCGCCGTCGGTACCGAGCGCGACCGTCACGCCCGCCTCGCGCAGCCGTTCGACCGGTGCAAGCCCGGAGGCGAGTTTCATGTTCGAAGCCGGACAGTGAACGACAGCGGTCCCGGTGTCGGCGAGCCGGTCGATTTCCTCATCGGTCAGGTGAACGCCGTGGGCGGCCCACGCCGAGTCCCCGAGCAGGTCGAGTCGGTCGGCGTACGCGCCGGGTCGTTCCCCGGTCCCGTCGGGGTCGAGGTACGACTCGGTCTCGTTGAAGTGGAAATGGAGGGGGACGCCGCGCTCCTGTGCGCCGGCGACGAGCCGTTCGAGCGAGTCGGTGTCGACGGTGTGTGTGGCGTGTGGCATCACGGCAGTCCGAACCCGACCGTCCGCGGCTCCGTCGTACTCGGCGGCGATGTCGAGGGCTTCCTGCACGTCGGCCTCGGCGGCAGCCTCGTCTTTCCCGACGGTGACGACGCCGTGGCCGACGCGTGCACGCAGGCCGGCCTCGTCGATAACGTCGACCAACTCGGGGACGTGGAAGTACATGTCCGCGAACGCGGTCGTGCCCGAGCGAATCATCTCGACGGCCGCGAGCCGCGCGCCGGCGGCGATATCCTCGGGACCGAGTTCGGCTTCGGTCGGCCAGATGTCCTCTTGGAGCCACGCGTCGAGCGGCTTGTCGTCGGCGTATCCACGGAGTAGGGTCATCGCGGCGTGGCCGTGGGCGTTGACGAATCCGGGCGTGACGAGTCCACCTTCGGCGTCGAGGGGTTGGTCGCGCTCGGTCCGTTCGAGATCGCCGATTGCGTCGATGTCGCCGTCGGTGTCGATACGAACGTCCGCGCGCTCGACGGTGTGGTCCGGTCGGAGGATGCGCCCACCGGTCACGAGGAGTGTCATACCCGGGGTACTCGCGGCGGCCGCTCAAAGCTCACGGTTCCGCTCGTCGCGTGGCGACAAGCGGAAGAGGGAGGGGGGCTGAACGGTGGGTATGCGAATCGCCGTGCCCAACAAGGGCCGTCTTCACGACCCAGCCGTCGAACTGCTGGAACGCGCCGGGCTCCACATCGAGGGCGGTGCGGACCGCAAGCTCTACGCCGATACCGTCGACCCCGACGTGTCCGTGCTGTTCGCTCGCGCCGCCGACATCCCCGAGTACGTCGACGACGGAGCCGCCGCGCTCGGCATCACCGGTCTCGACCAGGTGAAGGAGTCGAACGTCGACCTCGTCGACCTGCTCGATCTGGACTTCGGTCGCTGCCGACTTGTCCTCGCAGCGCCCGAAGACGGCGACATCGAGAGCGTCGACGCCCTCGCCAACGGGACGGTCGCAACCGAGTTCCCCAACATCGCCCGCGACTACTTCGCGGACAAGCCCGTCTCCCCCGAAATCGTCGAGGTGTCGGGCGCGACGGAGCTCACCCCGCACGTCGAGATCGCCGACGCCATCATCGACATCACCTCCACCGGGACGACCCTCCGGATGAACCGCCTGGCCATCGTGGACGAGGTGCTCCAGTCGTCGGTCCACCTCTTTGCGACCGAGACCGTCGCCGAGGACCCGAAGGTCCAGCAGGTCGCGACGGCGCTCGAATCCGTGCTCACCGCCGACGGGAAGCGCTATCTCATGATGAACGTCCCGCGCAAGAAGCTAACCGACGTTGAGGGCGTGATTCCCGGGATGGGCGGGCCGACGGTCATGGACATCCAGGACGACCGCGACAACGGCGACGAGATGGTCGCCGTCCACGTCGTCGTCAACGAGCGCGAGGTGTTCGAGACCATCACGAGTCTGAAGGCGGCCGGCGCGAGCGACATCCTCGTCACCGAAATCGAGCGACTCGTCGAGTAATCAGCCGACGACCACGAGGTCCGTGTGGTCGAAGGCGACCGTCAGCCGGTCGCCGACCGCGGGCACCGTCTCGGTCTGGACCGTCAGTTCCCTGTTTTCCCACGCCAGCGCGACCCGCACCGACGAGCCGAGGAACTCCGCGTCCGTCACCGTCCCGGTGAGCGCGTACTCGCCCGCGCCGACCGAGAGCGAGTCCGGGCGCAGACACACCGTCGCCGGACCGTCGGGGGCGTCGACGGGGACCCGCTCGTCGCCAATCGAGAACTCACCGTCGCGTATCTCCCCCTCGAAGACGTTGTTCTCGCCGACGAACTCCGCGACGAACCGGGTCTCCGGATTTCGGTACACCGCCTGTGGCGTCCCGACCTGCTCGAGTTTCCCGTCGGAAAAGACGGCGACGCGGTCGGAGACGGCGAGCGCCTCGGCCTGGTCGTGGGTGACGTAGACGGTCGTCACGCCGAGGTCGCGCTGGATGGCCCGCACCTCTCTGCGGAGGCGCTGGCGGAGCCGCGCGTCCAGCGCGCTCATCGGTTCATCGAGCAGAAGCACGTCGGGTTCGGGGGCGAGCGCGCGAGCGAGCGCGACCCGTTGTTGTTGACCTCCGGACAGCTCGCCCGGCTCGCGGTCGCGGAAGCCGTCGAGTCCCACGAGGTCGAGCAGTTCCCCGACCCGCGCGTCGGGGTCTGGGTGGTCGGTAAATTGCAGGCCGTAGGCGATGTTCTCGCCCACGCTCAAGTGGGGAAAGAGGGCGTACTGCTGGAAGACGACGCCGACGCTGCGCTCCTCGGGCGGGGTGGTACCCATCGCCTCGCCGCCGAAGGCGACGGTCCCCTCAGTTGGGGTCTCGAAGCCGGCAATCGTCCGGAGGGTCGTGGTCTTCCCACACCCCGAGGGACCGACGAGGGTGAAGAACTCGCCGTCCTCGACGGTCAGGCTCACGTCCGAGAGGGCGACTGCGTCGCCGTAGCGCTTCGAGACGCCCGAAAGCGAGAGACTACTCACGGTATCGGCCTCCGACGCGGTCGATAACGATGAAGGCACCGGCCGTCACCGCGAGCAACACAGACCCCATCGCGGTCGGACGGCCGAGCGTCTGTTTGCCGAGGAACCGCTCGACGGCGACGGGCATGGTGTAGAGACTCGTGTCCGATCCGCTCGCCGACGCCAGCAGCACCGTCGAGTCGAACTCGCCGATGGAGATGGCGAACGCGAACGCCGCGCCCGCCGCGATGCCCGGCGCGACCAGCGGGAGTTCGATATCGAGTAGCGCACGGTTTCGCGTCGCGCCGAGCGCGCGCGCCGATTCCACGAGCCGACGGTCTAACCCCGCGAGCAGGGGGGCGACGTTCCTGACGACGAACGGGTACGCGCCGACGGCGTGGGCCGCGACGATGGCGAGCGGTCCCCCGACGACGATGCGGTGGCCGAGCACCGTCGTCCCGAAGACGAGCGTCTGGAGCAGGCCCAGTCCGACGACGACTCCGGAGACGGCGAAGGGAGCCATCGAGAGCACGCCGACCGCGCGGGCCAGTCGACCCTCCCGGGTCGAGGCCAGCGCCAACAGCACGCCCATCGGGACCGCGAGGAGCAGGGTGCCGGCCCCAAACAACAGGCTGTTGCGCACCGCGAGAGTGGGACTCACCTGCGCGCTCGTCGCCTCCGCGCCCCGTTCGAGCAGGAACCGATAGTAGCGCAGCGTCAGCCCCTCGGGGCTGGTGACGCTGGCGGCGAGCATGCTCACGATGGGCAGGAGGAAGACGCCCGCGACGACGACGCCGTAGCCGGCGAGCGCGACCCGCTTCGCGTCGAACCGGACGAGGGGGTCGCGGTCCAGCGGCGAACTGACGCGGTCGCCACGGCTCGTCGCGGCCTCGTACCGGAGATACGCGTAGGTGAGTCCGAGCGAGACGACGGTCTCGAGCACCGCGAGCACCGCGGCTTCCTGGATGTCGAGTTGGCCGACGCGGTTGTAGAGCCACACCTCGACGGTCGCGTACTCCAGGCCGCCGAGCGCGAGCACGATGGGAAACGACATGAAGGTGAAGATGAAGGTGAGCAGCGCGCCCGTCGCCACCGCCGGCAGCAGTTGCGGGACGACCACGTCGCGGAACGCCCGGGCCGGCGAGGCACCCAGCGAGCGCGCGGTCTCGACGGCCCGCGCGTCGACGCTCTCCCACGCGGCCGCGACGATACGCGTCACCAGCGGCGCGTTGTAGAAGGCGTGGGCGATGATGATGATTTCGAGCGAGAACAGCAGTTCGACGGTCGGGAGACCGAGCGCGGCGAGCGCGCGGTTGAGGGGGCCGTTGACGCCGAACGCGGCGACGAACCCGACTGCGACCATGATGGAGGGGAGCACGAACGGGACGGCCGTCAGCGACTCCAGCGTCCGGCGGCCGGGGAACTCGAAGCGCGCGAGCACGTACGCCCCTGGCAGGCCGAGCGCGAGACTCGCGACCGTCGAGAGCAGCGCCTGCCACGCCGTGAACCCGAACAAGCCGAACCCCGGAACGACCCCGGCGAGCGCGCCGAGCACGCCACCGACGCCGGCGAGGACTGCTCCGGGCCAGCTCCGGAGTCCAGTCTCGAACGGTGAGACGAGCGTGCCCACGAGACCGGCGAGCGCGCTCGCGATGTCGCTCGCGCTCGCAAGGAGCCAGCCTGCGAGTCCCGCGGGTATCGACGCGGGCGACCGAATCGCGTCCGCGAGCGCGCCGGTGTAGAAGTCGTCGGCGAGCACGCCCCGAATCGGCGCGAGGGTGACGCCGCCGTCGGTGACCGCCTCCGCCAACACCGACCCGACGGGGTAGTAGAACATCACCACCAACAGCGCGGCCGTCGCGACGCCGGCGAGCGGGGCGGCGACCCGGTTACTGGGCAATCTCTCGCGCCCAGTCTTCGACCCAATCCTCGACGCTGCCCTGGAGTTCGTCGTAGGTGAACGTCACCGGCTGGTCGGGTACCTTCGCGTACGTCTGGAACTCCTCGGTGAGCGCCGCCTCTGACTCGGGAATCGCCGGGAACTGGACGTTCCGGACGGCGATTTCGCCCTGTGCCTCGGCGGTCAGCATGAAGTCCATGAACACGGCCGCGAGGTCGGAGTTGTCGCTGCCGGCGAAGCGAGCCATCCCCTCGGGGTTGGCGTACCCCTGTCCGTTGAGCGCGGCGACCTGGTGGCGCGTCATGTCGTAGTCGTAGCGGTTGGCGAACACCTGGTCGGTCGAGTAGGAGACGACCATCGGCCGCTCGCCGTTCATGTAGGCGTTGCTGTACGACTCGGTCCAGCTATCGAGGATGGTGACGCCGTTCGCCTGCAGGTCGCGCCAGTAGTCCAGATAGCCGTCGGTGCCGAACTCCTTGATGGTCCACAGTAGGAACGCCCGGCCCGTCGCGGCCGTCTGGGCGTTCTGTGCGAGCAGGCCGTCTTCCCACTCCGACTCCGTCAGGTCGGTGAACGTCTCCGGGCGTGGGACTTCCGACTCGTCGAAGACGACCGAGATGTACCCCGTGTCGTACGGGACGGCTCGGCCCTGTGGGTCGAACCGGAGACCGTCCTTGACGTTGCGCCCGTTCGACAGCTGTGGCGTGTCGAATAAGTCGGTGTCGAGGTTGCTGTCTGCCGTAATCAGCTGGTCGACGTTCAAGCCGACGTACATGTCGGCGTCGATTGGCGCGCCCTGCTGTTTGCGCTGAACGTAGTGGCTCACCTCGCCGTCCGGTGTCACGTACTCGACCGTCACGTCGGGGTACCGTTCCTCGAACGTCTGTTTCAGCCACGGGCCGGCCGCGCCCTCGTCTTCCACCCACGAGGAGTAGGTCGCGACGGTTAGCGTCCCCGACAGCGACTCCGGCGTCGCCGTCGGCGTCCCCGTCACGACCGGCGTGTCCGTCGCCGTCTCGCCTTCGGGTGCGGCTCCGTCTCCGCCGCTGGAACAGCCGGCCAACATCGCAATTCCCGTGCCGGCAGTCGCTAGATACGCCCGCCGGCTCACGCGCTCGTCTGTCATTACCCAGTGGTTCCACTCCGTGGTCTTAAACGACGCGGCTCGCTGCCGGGGCAAAAGGTTACTCCGCGGGGCGGAGAGTCACAGCCGTGCCCCGCCGGAACAACCGCTACGTCCTCGCTGGCATCCTCGTCGGACTGCTCGTTCTCGCGGGTTTTCTCCTGCGGGCCGTCATCACGACGGCCTTCTTCGCGATCACGGTCGCGTACGTGTTACACCCGATGCGGGAGTATCTGCGCCGACGCGGGCTCTCGCGGCGGTGGTCGGCGGCGGCGCTCGCGGTCGGGGCCTTCGGAATCGTCCTCACCGGACTCGGGCTGGCGGCGTTCTCGCTGTACCGGCGTCGCGACGCCGTCATCGCGCTCATCACCGAGTTCCCCTCCGAGTTCACCGTCCAGTTTGCCACCTTCAGTTACACGCTCGAACGCGCCACGTTCGTTGAGCCGCTCGCCGGTGTCGTCCGCGAGATAGCGGTCAGCGCCGCCAGCGCCGCGCCCGTCCTCGGGTTGAAACTCCTCCTGTTCAGTCTCATCGTCTACGGGTTGCTCCTGCGGCCGGGTGCGGTCTCACAGACCGTCTTCACGGTCGTCCCGCGACGGTATCACGACATCGTCGAGCGGTTCCACCTCCGCATGCGCGACACGCTGTACGGCATCTACATCCTACAGGCGGCGACCGCCGCCGGGACGTTCCTCGTCGCGCTCATCACGTTCCTCCCGCTCGGCTACCCAGCGCCGTTCACGCTCGCGCTCATCGCCGGCGGACTTCAGTTCATCCCCATCCTCGGGCCAGGAGTCCTCCTCGGCGTGCTCGCAGTCGCCGACATCCTCGCCGGAAACATCGGACGCGCCGTCCTCGTCGCCGTCGTCGGCGGCGTCCTCATCGGGCTGGTCCCGGATATGGTGATTCGGCCGCGGCTCGCCAGCTACGCCGCGGACCTCCCCGTGACGCTCTACTTCGTCGGCTTCGTCGGCGGCATTCTCTCGCTCGGCGTCATCGGCTTCATCGCCGGACCGCTCATCGTCGCACTCGTCGTCGAGGCCGTCGCGCTCGCGTCCGTTCACGAGGACAGCCAGCAATCTACGTTCTGATTAGCTCGCCGCCCTCGCGTTCCCACTCCGTCAGCGACCCCTCGTAGAAGGAGAGCCGTTCGTAACCGAGGTGGCGCAACACGGTGTAGGTGTGGCTGACCCGGCGTGCGGTGTTACAGTAGAGTACGATGTGGTCTTCGGGGTCGACACCGCGGTCGGACAGAATCTCCCGTAGCTCCGACTCTGGCTTGAGTCCCCGCGTCTCGTCGTCGACGAACGCCCGCCAGTTCAGCCGGACGGCCCCCTCGATGTGGCCCTCGTCGTATTCGTCCTGTTCGCGCGTGTCCACGAGCGTCGCGCCCGCCTCGATTGCCTCACGCACCTCGTGCATCTCGATGAGCGGGCCGCGGGTGTCGAACTGTGCCTCGTAGTCGGTCGGCGTTCGGGCCGTCTCCTCGCTCGTCGTCTCGTACTCCCGTTGCCACGCGGTGAAGTCCCCGTCGAGTAAGGCGAGCCTCTCGGGGTCGTGGCCGTACAGCTCCGCCGTCACGAGAAACCGGGCCGCGAAGACGCCGTGGTGGTCGTCGTACGCGACAATCGCATCCTCGTTGCCGATGCCGGCCTCCTCGACGAGCGCGGCGAACACCGCTGCCCCCGGCAGTTTGCCGGCCTCGCCGTCGTCGCCTCGGAAGCTGTCGAACGGTATGTTAACCGCGCCCGGGACGTGGCCGATACCGTCGAACTCCCACGCGTCTCGTACGTCTACGACGACCGCCTCGTCGGCGAGCCACGCCGGCGACACGACTGTGTCCATACGTGTCGGTCGTCGCCCGCCCGCTTGAACCCGACGCCATCGCTCGCGGCCGGCGACTCCACGATACCGGCAACAAATACCTATAGAATCACTCGATACGGCTCTCGGGCGCTTTTGGCGGCGTTTTGAACCGATTCCGTGCGAGCAGTTGACACGATTGTAGCGGCAAAAATATCTGGAAAACGAGAGTGGTGGCCGAACTGTCCGAATGGAGGGTATCTATGAAGGGGGCGGTCGTTGATAGGGTGAGTTATGACTGATTATGCAAACGACGTGATCGTCTCCGCCGACTGGGTGGAGGGGCACCTCGATGAGTTCCAGAGCGACGACCCCGACCATCGGCTGGTCGAGGTCGACGTGGACACCGAGGCGTACGACGAGGCCCACGCGCCGGGCGCGGTCGGCTTCAACTGGGAGACCCAACTGCAGGACCAGCAGACCCGCGACATCCTCGACAAGTCCGAGTTCGAGAATCTGCTCGGCAGCCACGGCATCACCGAGGACACGACGGTCGTCCTCTACGGTGACAACTCCAACTGGTTTGCCGCCTACTCCTACTGGCAGTTCAAGTACTGGGGCCACGACGACGTGAAGCTGCTCGACGGCGGCCGCGAGTACTGGGTGGAAAGCGACTACCCGACCACCGACGAGGCCCCGAGCTACTCCGCACAGGAGTACACCGCCTCCGGGCCGCGCGAGTCCATCCGCGCCTACCGCGACGACGTGGAGAACGCCATCGAGCGCGAGATTCCGCTCGTCGACGTTCGCTCGCCCGAGGAGTTCTCCGGCGAGATTCTCGCGCCCCCGGGCCTGCAGGAGACCGCCCAGCGCGGCGGCCACGTCCCCGGTGCCCGCAACATCTCGTGGGCGGCCGTGACGAACGACGACGGGACGTTCAAGAACTTCGACGAGCTGGAGACGCTCTACGCCGAGGAGGGCATCGACGGCGAGGGGACGACCGTCGCCTACTGCCGTATCGGCGAGCGCTCGTCGGTCGCGTGGTTCGCACTGCATGAACTGCTCGGCTACGACGACACTGTCAACTACGACGGCTCGTGGACCGAGTGGGGTAACCTCGTCGGCGCGCCCATCGAGACCGGCTCCGCAGAGTAAACAGCCGCTGCTCGGTTTTTTATACCAGAATCTCCACGTCGTAGCCCTCGGCTTCGAGTGCGGCGATGAGCTCGGCGACGTGGTCGTGACCTCGCGTTTCGAGGTCCAACTCCACCTCCGTCGCGCCGACGCTCATCTCCAGGGAGGTGCGCTCGTGTTCGATACCGAAGATGTTTGCGCGCGCGTCGGCGATGATGCCGATGAGCCGTTCGAGCGCGCCGGGGCGGTCCTCCAGCGTGGTCTTCAACTTGAGGTAGCGGCCGTCCTCAACCAGTCCGCGCGTAATGACGTTGCGCAGGACGTTCAGGTCGATGTTTCCCCCACACAGCGCCGGGACGATGACTTCCCCCGCCTCGTAGTCGAAGGCCTCCTCCACGACCGCGGTGAGCGCAATCGCGCCGGCCCCCTCCACGAGCGTCTTCGACCGTTCGAGCAGGTCGACGAGCGTGCGGGCGATGGCGGCGTCGTTGACGGTGACGATCTCGTCGACGCGCTCTTTCACGACCTCGAAGGTGAGCGAGCCGGGCTGGCCGACGGCGATGCCGTCGGCGATGGTGTCGACGGCTTCGGTCTCGACGCGCTCGCCCTTCTCCAGCGACTGGGCCATCGCCGAGGCTCCCTCGGCTTGGACGCCGACGACGCGCGTCTCGGGGTCGTTCGCCTTCACCGCCGTCGCCACCCCGGAGATGAGGCCGCCGCCGCCGATGGGAACGACGACCGTCTCCACGTCGGGCTGGTCTTCGACGATTTCGAGACCCAGCGTCCCCTGTCCGGCCATCACGTCGTAGTCGTCGAACGCGTGGACGTAGGTGCGGCCCTCCAGCTCCTCCAGCTCGTGGGCCTTCTCCTGTGCGGCGTCGTAGTCGATGCCGTGGAGGATGACCTCCGCGCCGTACGAGCGAGTCGCCTCCACCTTCGAGACGGGGGCGTACTCCGGCATGACGATCTTCGCATCGATGCCCGCCCGATCTGCCGCCAGCGCGACGCCCTGTGCGTGGTTGCCGGCGCTCGCGGTGACGACGCCGGCCTCGCGCTCGTCGTCGTCGAGGTGTGCGAGCTTGTTCGTCGCCCCCCGGATCTTGAACGAGCCGGTTCGCTGGAGGTTTTCGAGCTTGAGATACACGTCTGCTCCGGTCGTCTTCGAGAAGGTATGCGAGTAGTCGAGCGAGGTGCGGCGGGCGACTTCCATCACCCGCTGGCGCGCTTCGAGTACATCTGCAACGTCGAGCATACCTACGGCTACCCCGCCCGGGGTCCTATCGGTTTCGACAGAAGGGAAGGAGCGTGTGCAGCCGTTTGTACGGCGTGTCGGTATATAAACTCCCGCCATCCAGAGCGGAAGTGAAATCGCGGGACGGGAGCAGGGTGAAACTGCTGTCAGACGGGTGTCTGCTGTGTGTCGCTCAGACGACGTGCTCGGTGTCGTAGCTCCCGAGCACGCGCACCCACCCCTCGTCTGCGATCTCCTCTAGCTCAGCGACCGCACCTTTCGTGCGCCCCTCGTAGAGTCCGGCTTCGATGTCGATATGGAAGACGTAATCGCCGAGTCGCTCGCCCGAGGGCCGCGATTCCACTCGCGAGAGGTTGATGTCGCGCTCGGCGAACGGCTCCAGCAGGTCGAGCAACAGCCCCGGGTGGTTCGTGTTCGGATAGACGACGAAGGAGGTCTTCCCGCCGGCCTCGCTGCGCTCGGATTCGGGCGCGACGACGAGAAAGCGCGTCGCGTTCGAACTCCGGTCTTGGATGTCGCTCTCGAGCACGCGGAGGTCGTCGCCCGCGTTCGCCGGGTGACCGATTCCGGCGACGCTGCTGTCCTCGCGGGCGCGCTCGACCCCGCGGGCAGTGGAGGCTACCGGCTCGGTCACCACGTCGGGATACTCTCGATTCAGATACTCGCGACACTGCGCGAGCGCCTGCTGGTGGCTCGCCACCGTCTCGAACGTCTCGGTCTGTGCGAGCAGCGAGTGTCGAATCGGCGTGACGACCTCGCGCACGACGGCGACCCGCTGGTCGGCCAAGGCGTCGAGCGACTCCGTGACGCTGCCCTCGATGCTGTTCTCGATGGGGACGACACCGCGGTCGTACGCGCCCGTCGCGACTCCCTCGACGATGGCCGTCACCGACTCGGCGAAGTCGATGTCGTCGGCGACCGACTGCGTCGCGCGGTGCGAGTAGGTCCCCTCCGGGCCGAGCGTGAGTGCGTTCATACACCCGTCTCGCGACACGCCCGTATCAGGGTGTCGACGGCCACAACGACCGAAGATGTTCGCCACACTACCCATCCGACGGTCGCTGTTATCCAATTGTGATGCGACAACTCGCCATCGTCCTCGTCGGTTTCCTCCTGCTCGCGGGGGTCGCGACCGGCGTTCCGCTCCCCGCGCCAGCAGAGACACAGGCCCAGCCGACCGGACAGGCCCACCACGGTCACGGCAACCACACCGATTGCGACGGTCCACGCGGCCACGGTCACGAGCACGAAGGGCACGGCTACGAGAACCAGAGCCACAACCCACGGTACCGACACCACGCCAGCCAGCAGCCAGCCCACGCACAGCAGTCGCTCGGCGAGAGTGAACAGCCCGTCGGCGTGAGTCCCGGCGAACAGCCGGACGGCAACTGCGACGACGACTGCCGGTAGCTATCGGTTCAGCGTGTGAACCGCGTGCCCCTGGGCGTTCATCGCGGCCTCCATCACGGCCTCCGACAGCGTCGGGTGCGTGTGGACGGTCGACGCGAGGTCCTCCAGAGTTGCGCCCATCTCGATTGCCAGGCCGACCTCGCCGATGAGTTCGGAGGCCTCCGGCGCGACGATTTGGGCACCGAGCACGAACTCCGTCTCCGCGTCGGCGACGATGCGGGCGAACCCGTCGGGTTCATCCATCGTGAGCGCGCGCCCGGAGGCGTTCATCGGCATCTGGCCGACGACCGGCTCAAAGCCGGCCTCCTCGGCCTCCGTCTCGGTCATCCCGACGGTCCCGATTTCGGGGTCGGTGAACACCGCGCCCGGAATCGACTGGAAATCCATCGCGGACGGCTCGCCGGCGATGTGCTCGGCGACGACCTCCCCCTCGGCAGAGGCCTTGTGCGCTAACATCGGCTCGCCGGCCACGTCGCCGACGGCGTAGACGTTCTCCACGTCGGTCTCGCCGAACTCGTCGCTCTCGAGGAACCCCGCCTCGGTCGGTTCAAGCCCGATTGCGTCGAGACCGAGCGTGTCGGTGACGGGTTGGCGACCCACGGCCACGAGGATGTGGTCGGCCTCGTAGGTCGACTGTTCGCCGTCGTCGGTCTCGGTGGTGAGCCGGACGCCGCCGTCGACGGTTTCCTCCCACTCGCTCGCGCCCTCGCCGAAGTTGAAGCCGACGCCCAACTCCTCGGCCCGCTTTCGGACGACCCGTGCCACGTCGTCCTCGTAGACGGGCAAGGCGCTGTCGAGCATCTCGATGACCTCAACGTTCGTCCCGAGCTTCGCGTACGTCGTGGACAGCTCCATTCCGATGTAGCCGGCCCCCACGACGAGCAGGTCCTCGGGGACGCTCGTCAGGTTCAACGCGCCCGTCGAGGAGAGGACGTGCTCCTCGTCGTACTCGAAGCCGGGAATCTGGATGGGTCGCGAGCCGGTGGCGACGATGGCGTGTTCGTACTCGATGGTTTCTGAACCTTGGCCGTCGCCCCCGTGCATCACGCGGACCGACCCTTCCCCGTCGAACTCCGCCGTCCCCTCGATGAGGTTGACGCCGTTCGCCTTACACAGCTTCTCGACGCCGCCGGTCAGCTGGTCGACCACGTCGTCTTTCCAACTCGACAGCGCGGCCATGTCGACGGCGGGATCGGCGTGGATGCCCATCCGCTCTGCCGACGCGGCGCCGTGGGCGGTGTCCGCCCCGGTGATGAGTGCCTTCGACGGGATACAGCCCCGATTCAGACAGACGCCGCCGTAGGCGTCCTTCTCGACGAGCGTCGTGTCGAGACCGAGCTGTGCGGCGCGGATGGCGGCGACGTAGCCGCCCGGTCCCGCGCCGATGACCAGTACCTCAGTGCCAGTTGCGATGTCTCCGACGACCATTAGAGTAACAAGAGTTCGGGGTTCTGCAGGTGTTCTTTCACCGTGTTCGTGAACGCGGCCGCCTCGGCCCCGTCGATGACGCGGTGGTCGATGCTAAGAGAGAGGGTCAACACGTGGCGGGGAACGACCTCGCCGTCCACCACGCGCGGCTTCTCCTTGATAGCGCCCAATCCGAGGATTGCGGTCTCGGGATAGTTGATGATGGGCGTGGCGTACTCGCCGCCGATGGCTCCGAAGTTCGTAATCGAGAACGTGCCGCCCTGCATATCTTCGCGGGCGATGGAGCGGTCACGCGCCGCCGCGACCAGCTCGTTCATCTCCTCGGACAGCTGGAGCAGCCCCTTCTGGTCGACCGCATCGACCACGGGCACCATCAGACCGGCGTCCGTCGCGGCCGCGACGCCGATGTTGTAGTAGTGTTTCGTGACGATTTCGTCTGCCTCCTCGTCTAGCTGGCTGTTGAGCACCGGATACTCGCGCAGTCCGGCGACGACGGCCTTCAGCACGAACGGCATGTACGAGAGCTTCTGGCCCCGAGCTTCGGCCTCCTCTTTCAGCCGCGCGCGCGTCTCCACCAGCTTCGTCACGTCCACCTCGTCGTGGTGGGTGACGTGTGGCGCGGTGTACTTCGAGGTCTCCATCTGCTCGCCGATGGTGCGGCGAATCCCGGTGTACGGTTCGCGCGTCTCGCGCTGGTCGACCTGTTCGGGCGTGGTCGAGACCGCGCCGGCCTCCTGGCCCGCCTGCACCGCTTCGGTGTCGGCGGCCTGTGCGGCCCGCTGCGTCTCGGCGAACTCACGCACCTGTTCTGGCCGGACGAACGCCTCGCCGTCGCGCGTCTCGTCGGTCGGCACGTCGTCGAGATTGACGCTCTCCTCCTCGGCCAGCCGTCGGGTCGCCGGCGCGGCCAGCGTCTGGTCGCGCCCTGCGCGCGCTACGTCGCCGGTCGGCGCTGGCTCCTCCTCGTCGTCCTCCCCGACCTTCGCGGTCGCGGGTTCGACCGCCGACTCGACTGCTTCCTCCTCGTCGTCGCTCGCTGCGTGTGCCCGCACGTCGGCGTCGGAGACGCGCCCGCCGGGACCGCTCCCCTCGACGGCCGCGATGTCCACGTCGAGTTCGCGGGCGAGTCGGCGCGCGCTCGGCGAGGCGAACACGCGGCCGCCCTTCGCGGCCGTGCCCCCGGCCTCCGCATCTTCGTCTTCGTCGCCGACTTCGGAGACGGCCGAGATTGCCGATTCGGCTTCGCTCTCGTCCGATTCCGTGTCTCCGCTCTCCTCGCTCGCGGTCTCGTCCTCTTCGGTGGCGAACGTGATGATGACGTTCCCGACGGGGACCATCTCGCCTTCCTCGGCGAGTATTTCCTTCACAGTGCCGTTGACCGGCGACGGCACCTCCACGACCGCCTTGTCGGTCTCGACCTCGGCGACCGGCTGGTCTTCCGTCACCGCGTCGCCGACGGAGACGAGCCACGAGACGACTTCGGCCTCGGCCAGTCCCTCGCCCACGTCGGGCAACTCGAACTCGCGGACCATCAGAACTCTACCGCCTCCCTGATTCCGTCCTCGATGCGCGCGGCTTCTGGCATGTAGTAATCCTCCAGCGCATACAGCGGGAAGGGCGTATCGAAGCCGGTGACCCGCGTCACGGGTGCCCTCTGGTAGCCGAGTGCCTCCTCCTGAATCGTGGCTGTGATCTCAGCGCCCAGCCCGCCGGTCTTCGGGGCTTCGTGGACGACGACCGCGCGACCCGTCTTCTTGAACGACTCAACGATGGCGTCCCAGTCCATCGGCGACAGCGTGCGGAGGTCGACGACCTCCACATCGATGTCGCCCTCGAGTTGCTCCGCGGCTTCGAGCGACGGCCGGGTCATGGCTCCCCACGTGAACACGGACACGTCCGACCCTTCGCGGCGGGTCTTCGCCTCGCCGAGTTCGACGGTGTAGGTCTCGTCGGGCACCTCCTCGCGGAAGGCCCGGTAGATGAGCTTCGGCTCCATGAACACGACCGGGTCGGGGTCGCGGATAGAGGCCGCGAGCAGCCCCTTCGTGTCTCGGGGGGTCGAGGGAACGACGACCTTCAGCCCGGCCTCGTGGGTGTAGAAGGCCTCCTTCGACTCGGAGTGGTGTTCGGGTGCGCGGATGCCGCCACCGTAGGGCATCCGGAGTGTCATCGGCACCGAGAAGCGACTTCGCGAGCGCGTGCGGAGCCGCGCGGCGTGTGAGACGATCTGGTCGAAGGCAGGGTAGGCGAAGCCGGAAAACTGCATCTCGGGCACGGGCTTCATCCCGTAGGCCGCCATCCCGATTGCGGTGCCGACGATGCCTGATTCCGCAAGCGGCGTGTCGAAGACGCGGTCCTCGCCGAACTCGTCGTGAAGTCCCTGCGTGGCGCGGAAGACGCCGCCGTTCTTGCCGACGTCTTCGCCGAAGACGACCACGTCGTCGTCGCGTTCCAGTTCGCCTTTCAGTCCGTCGCGAACCGCCTGTACGAGTGTGAGATTCTGTGTGTCGCTCATTCCAGTAGTTCCTCGTCACCGTGCTTCGACTGGAGCCGGTCGAGATACGCCTTCTGCTCGCGGAGTCGCTCCGGCATGTCGGCGTAGACGTGCTCGAACATGCTGTCCGTCGTCGGTCGCGTGAACCCCTCCGCGGTCTCGATCGCCGCTGCCACCTCGTCCTCGATGGACTCGGTGATTTCGGCGACGCGCTCGTCGTCGAGGACACCGCGGTCGCGCAGGAACGTCTCCATGCGCGGAATCGGGTCTTTTGCCTTCCACTCCTCGACCTCGTCGTCCTGTCGGTAGACGGACGGGTCGTCGGCGGTCGTGTGGGCGCCGTACCGGTACTGTACCGCCTCGATGAGGGTCGGACGGAGTTTGTCCCCCTCGCCGTTGCGCGCGCGGTCGACGGCCGCCTTCGCTACCTTGTAGACGGCAAGCGGGTCCATCCCGTCGACTTGCACGCCGTCTATCCCGTAGGCGATTGCCTTCTGCGCGATGGTCTCGGAGGCGGTCTGCTTCTCTCGCGGGACGGAAATCGCCCACTGATTGTTGTTACAGAAGAAGACGGTCGGCGTGTCGAAGACGCCGCCGAAGTTCAGTCCCTCGTGGAAGTCACCCTCCGACGTTGCGCCGTCGCCGAAGTAACACATGAACACCTCGTCGGTGTCGTTGTAGTTGGCAGCCATCCCCAAGCCGGCGGCGTGGGGGACCTGTGAGGCGATTGGCACGGCGACGGGGAAGATGTTCAGATCGTCCAGCTTGTTGCCTCGCTCGTCGCCCATCCAGTAGCGAAGCGTCCCTTCGAGCGTCAGCCCGTGGACGTAGGACGCAGCGTGCTCGCGGTAGGACGGGATGAGCCAATCCTGCTCGTCGAGCGCCATCGCGGAGCCGACCTGTGCGGCCTCCTGCCCCGCTAGGGGCGGGTACGTTCCCATCCGGCCCTGTCGCTGGAGGCTGACGGCACGCTGGTCGAAGTGGCGGGCCAGCTTCATCGTCCGGTACATCTCCACGAACTCCTCCTCGGAGAGGTCGGGGACGGTCGCTCCCTCGACCACCGACCCGCCCTCCGCGAGCACCTGCACCTGCTCGCGTGGGTCCGTATCGAGTACGCTCACCGCCGTACCACCCGGTCTATCATACTCGTGGTGTCAGAGCCACCGGACAAAGTAGTTTCGTAAATACCTTTCGTAGGCCGTGACTATTGCCACGAGATACGACGAACGGTCAAAAATATCGCCTCCGCGTTCGGCATTTTCATGTGTTTGTCGGCTCTCTCGCGGAGGCGTGGTACGTGATGGCGTCTCAGTCCCCCCGGGCGTGGGCCTGTTCGCGCGCCTCCGCCGGCGACAACCCCTCGCGGGCGACCGCCTCCACGAAGAACTCACCCGCCTTGAACGAGGAGCGTACCATCGGACCCGAGGCACAGTAGCGGAACTCGAACCGCTCTTCGGCGACGGTCTGCCACGTGTCGAACTTGTCGGGGTGGACGTACTCGAACACCTCCAGATGGCGCGTCGACGGCTGGAGATACTGCCCGAGCGTGACGATGTCGACCCCGACCTCGCGGAGGTCGGACAGCGTCTGGTACACCTCGTGGTCGTACTCGCCGACCCCGAGCATAATGGAGGTTTTCGCGTAACAGTCGGAGTCGGCAATCTGTGCGAGCACGTCGAGCGACTGCTGGTAGCCCGCCCGGCGGTCCCGTACCGGCCACTGGAGGCGGTCGACCGTCTCGATGTTGTGGGCCAACACGTCCGGTCCGGCGTCGATGACCTCCTGGACTGCGCGTTCGTCCCCCTGGAAGTCGGGGATGAGCGCCTCCACGAGAATCGACTCGTCGCGGCGTTTGATTTCCCGAATCGTCTCCGCGAAGTGGCCCGCACCGCCGTCGGCGAGGTCGTCGCGGTCCACGCTCGTCAAGACGACGTAATCGAGCCCGATTTCGGCGACGGCGCTCGCGACGTTCGCCGGTTCCTCGGCGTCGAGCGACTCCATGCCGCCGGTCTGTACGTCACAGAAGTTACAGCCTCGCGAACAGCGGTCGCCCATCAGCATGAACGTCGCCGTCCCCGGGCCGTTGCGCCCGGACCAGCAGTCGCCGAGGTTCGGACACGACGCCTCCTCACAGACGGTGTGGAGGTCGTGCTCGCGCAGCGTCGACTTGATGTCGGTAAAGCGGTCGCCAGAGGGGGGACGCATCTTCAGCCACTCCGGCTTTCGGGGCCGGTCACGCGAGCGACTCATGTCTGTTCGTTTGCCTCTGTCAGCAAAAACGTGCTGTCCCCTCGGTGGAGTTGGATACTCGGTTTGTTTTCTTGTCTCGGATGGTCGGGAACTGCTGGATGTGTCGGTTGGTGGTTTTGGCTATCTCGGTTGCTCTCGTAGTGCTGTTGTGTACGGCTTGAACTCTCTGGGTGTGTCGCCCGCTGACTGCTCTGTTGTGAACGGCCCGAAAGTCCCGGGGGTGTCGCGGTCTTGCCGGCGGCTTCACCGCCGGCTGCTTGGGAGCGCTTCGCTCTCCCTCTGTCCCCGTGACATATCGGTCGCTCACTGCGTTCGCTCCCGATAGTGGTCACGGAGCCGACCATGTGAACGCGACACGCCCGTCTGAGCAAGACGCTGCGCGTCTTGCTGACCCTGAAGTCTGCTATGGCCGACTTCAGGACCCCTTTCAGTCCACCCGACAGCACCGCCCACGAGCCTCCCCAGCCGACTCCCTCGCTACGCTCGCTCGTCCCTCGCGCTGACTCGCGCGCACAGGGCGCGCTCGGACCACGCCACTACGTCGCTTGAGTAAGCAACCGAGGCGGTGGCCTGACGCACCGCTCGCCGTGCGAGCGTGTGCGTCGTGGGGAAAGGTTGGTATGGTTGCGGTGCTGTTTCCCCGAAGCCAAGCGACGAGCGTGGTCGCGGTGCTGTCGAAGTCAGAGCAAACAGCGCATTGCTGTCGATTTCAAACTAAATTCCGTCAGAACACGCCTCCTACGTCCATCGCATATCGAGACCACGAACGAGCGCACCGAAGACGAACCCGAGAAACAGCGCGAGCGCCGCACCACTAACAGGGTCGAAGGCGAGCGTCCCGGCGATGAACGCGAGCACCGCTACCAGCGCGATGACCGCATCCTGTCGGTCCATATCCGTACTCACCGGGGGAATGGAAAAAAACGGGCGGGTCAGTCAGCAGCACGAGGCCGACCACCGGACCCTCCACGCCGGCCACCAAGCGTCACCACGTGTAACACCGCCAGCCCGAGGAAGTACATCCCGACGACCGGAATCCCGAGCAGGAACATCATGAAGACGCCCTGTGGGGAGGCGAACGCGACGATGGTGAGGACGGCGAGGGTGACGACGCGCCACCGGTCGCGCATCTGCTGGTAGTTGACCAGCCCGCCAGCGTGGAACAGCCACATCGTCACTGGGATACAGAAGAGCAGGCCGACCCCGACGGTGGTGAAAAAGACCATCCAGCCGAAGTTGTTGATGCGGTAGGCGATGACCATCGACGCCGTGAGCGCGTCGTTCGCGAGCCACGAGATGATGCGCGGCGCGACAAACAGGAAGCCGACGACTGTGCCGGCAGACAGGGTGGCGAAGACGCTGCCGCCCCACACGAACAGGACCCGACGGTCGCCGCTGGCGAAGCCGCGCTCCTTGAGCGCCGGCCACGCGAAGTACAGCAGTATCGGTAGCGTCGCGACCGCACCGACCACAATCGAGAGCTTGATTTCGAAGATGAGCGCCTCGACCGGGTGGAGCGCGACGGTGTCGACCTGTTCGGCCGAGAACCCCTCCGCGAGCCGCCCGAGGAAGCTGGCCTTCAGCCAGCCGATACCGCCGGTGTAGAGCCACGAGAACATCGCCGCCAACACGATCATGAACGTCCCGACGAGGATGAACGCCTTCGACCGCAGCGAGGAGGCGATGAAGGCGATATCGTGGTAGTAGCCGCCGATGTCGTCTTCGTCCACGTCGTCGGCCGTGAACGCCGACAACATCCCCGCGCCCGTCTCGGTGACGACGTTACCGCCGCCTTCTTCGTCCTCGACTGGCTCGGTCGGGGCCGGTTCGTCTGTGGTGCCGGCCGCAATCTCGTCGTCGGCGTCCGACTCTTCCTGCTCTGCAATCTCGTCGTAGCGGTCGAGAATCGCCTGCGCCTTGGCGTCGTCGCCGTCGTCGAGTGCGCCGCTCGCGAGCGCGAGCGCCTCGTCTTCGGTGAGGGCTTCGAACGGTTCCGGCGGTGCGGCGCGGATGCCGGCGGCGTCGAGTTCCGAGAGGTCGAGTTCGGCCGGGTCGCCGGTGCTCGCGACGCGGGGCGAGCGGTCGGCGACCGCGTCCAGCGCGCGGAACATCAACACGACCGTGACGGCGAAGGCTGCGACAACCGCGAGCAACGCGGCCACGGCCGCCACGACGACCAGCGTGTCGACCCCGAACAGCGTATCCGTCGTCAGCGTCTGCGGGAACCGCTCGGCGAAGGAGGGACCGAAGTACGGGAGCGACTCCAGCGTCCGCATCACGCCGTTGAGCTGGCCGTCGAACGCCGCCCGCCCGAGCAGAAACGCGACCGCGCCGGTGAGGAAGCCGACGCCCGCGAGCACGTTCCAGTTCCGCCGGGCCGTCGGCTTCAGGCCGACCTGTCGTCCGGCGGCCTGTGCCGTGACGAGGAACCGCGTGAGACCAAGGGAGAACGCGTACAACACGACCAACGGGGTCGCCCACATCAGCTGCGTGAGCGGGTCCGGCGGCGTGAATATCGCTCCTGCGGCGTACAACACGACGATGGCGTGTTTCCAGTAGTCGCGGAACGTCTCGTAGGGAACGACGCCCGACAGCGCCATCCCCGACATCGCAAGCGGGAGTTGGGCCGCGAGACCGAACGAAAGCGAGAGCAGGAAGACGAACTGGACCCACTTCACGATGGAGTAGGTCGGCGAGATGTCGGCCGCGGCGGCGTTTGCCGCGAGAAAGTCGAACACGACCGGGAAGAAGAGCAGATAGCCGTAGGCCGCGCCGGCAAGCAGGAGGAGGACGCCTCCGGCGACGACGACGGCGATCTTCCACCGCGGCACGCCCGTCGGCCAGTAGCCTCGCCCTTTGAGCGCGCTGCGCGAGTAGTAGATGAGGAACGGAATCGACAGGAGCAGGCCCACCACCAGCCCGATCTTCACCTGCAACAGAATCACGTCGAACGGCGTGACCGCGACGATGGTCGCCTCCGGAGCCTCGGCCAACAGGTCCGCCTTCATCCGGTCCCAGCCGTAGTTGCGCAAGAACAGAATCGTCGCGATGAGTCCGACCACGAAGACGATGAACACCTTCTGGAGATGGCTCTGTGCGGCCGACAGCATGGAACCGAGCGTCTCGCGACCGCTCTGGAGCCCGCGGGTGACATCATTATCGACGATTCCAGACACGTACGTCGTTGGGTACCGCCGGGTTATCAACCTTTCAGCCTCGGCCGAGCGTCGAGAAGAAGGCTTACAACTGGGCGACGCGGAACGCACGCTAATGCCTGAGGAGTCGGACGACGACACTACCCCTCCAGAGCCCGCGGTTCGTCGGCTCGACGACGAGACGGGTGACGGCTCCGATTCCGACGCCGACGACGCGCCACAGACCGGCAACACGCCTGATTCCGACGACACGACAGCCGGAGCGACCGACTCGGATGAACCGCTCGACCCAGAAGACGACCCCGACACGCCGACGGCTGATCCGGTTGAGACGCCGGCCGACGACGACGGCGACGCTGGCGACGACCCGAACACTTCGCCGACGACGATGGCGGACGACCCGTTCGACGGCTACGAAGTCGACACCACGCCGGCAGTGGAACGCGACTCGCTCGAACGGGACGCCGACGATGATGAGGACGGCCCCGACGAGACCGATGACATCGGCGACCGTGGCGACGCGTCGTTCGACGACGGCTCACCCGGCGTGAGCGGCTCCGTCGGCGACTCCGCAGAGGTCGCACAGCCCGGCCCGGTGAGCGAACCCGAGGAGTTCGAGGGTGCACCCGACGACCAGGAGATGCCGCTTGCCGACCACATCGAGGAGATGGTAAAGCGGCTCGGCGTGGTCATCGTCGTGATGGCGGCCGTCTCCGGCGTCGTCTTCCCGTTCGCGACGTATCTCATCAACTTCCTGTGGTTCAACTATCTGCCCGGGACCGAAGAGATCTGCCGGCAGGTGGCACAGGTCGGCGCGACGAACGTCGATCCACAAACCGCCTGTGCCCGGGTGTATCACCCACTCGCAGTCGTGTTGGCGAGGCTGAAAGTCGCGACGCTCGCCGGCTTCGTCGTCGCGCTCCCGCTGTTTGTCTACGAGACGTATCTGTTCATGCGACCGGGGCTGTATCCCCGCGAACGGCGCTACTACCTGGCGAGCGTGCCGACGAGTCTGGTGCTCGCTGCCGCCGGCATGCTGTTTGCCCACCACCTCGTCATCCCCATCCTCTTTGATTACTTCGTCGGCTACTCCGAGGGCGCGACGACGCTCGCATTCGGGCTGACGGAGACGTTCGACCTCATCGTCCTGATGCTCGGTGCGTTCGCCATCGTGTTCCAGATTCCGCTGTTCATCATGCTGGCGCTGATGATGGGACTCGTCACCCGGACGTGGCTCCAGAGCCGCCGACTCATCTTCTGGGGGCTGTTCGCGGCGCTGGCGTTCCTCTTTACCGGCGACCCGACGGGACTCGGTCCCATCTTCGTCGCCGTGACGATGATCGTCCTCTTCGAGGGGACGCTCCTGCTCGCACAGTGGACCGGCCACGAGTGATCAAAACAGCAGTCCGACGCCGAGCAGATTCCCGAGCGCGATGCCGAGGACGGCCGCGAACGCGAAGTGGAGCACGACGACCGGCACCGCAGACCGGAGCTTCAGCCGGTAGGCGACGCTGACGGCCGCGAGGTCGGCAAGCAGCGCGACTACGAGCGCGACGCCGACGAGCAGGTCCGGGCCGATACCGAACACCCCCGACTGGCCGTACTCGCCGAGCAGAATCGAGACGAGCGCCGGCACCGGGGCGGCGTAGGCGGCCCGCTGTGAGGGCACGTCACCGATGAAGAAGGTGGCAGCGAGATGGAGCGTGAAGGCGTAAAACGCCGCGGTCAGGAGAAACGTCACGACGAGCGCCAGCAGTCCGCCGCCGGCGATGCTTTGCAGGGGAACAACCATCGCCCCGGTCTATGGGGCGTCGCTGTTTATCCGTTACGCGAGCAGCCCGAGTTCGTCGAGCTGCTCGACGATGGTGTCGACGGCTACTTCGGCGTCTTCTGGCTTCTTGCCGCCCGTGATGACGAGCTTGCCGGAGCCGAACAACAGCGCGACCACGTCCGGGTCGTCCAGCCGGTAGACGAGCCCCGGAAACTGCTCGGGTTCGTACTCGATGTTCTCGAGCCCGAGCCCGATGGCGATGGCGTTCAGATTCAGGTCCTCGCCGAGGTCGGCGGAGGTGACGATGTTCTGGACCGTAATCTCCGGGTCGTCTTCGATGGGGATGTCGAGCGCACGCAGTTCATCGAAGACGAGATGAAGCGCCTCGTGCACGTCGGCGGTCGATTTCGCGCCGGTGCAGACGACCTTCCCAGAGCGAAAGATGAGCGCGGCGGACTTCGGATTCTGCGTTCGGTAGACGAGTCCCGGGAACTGCTCGGGGTCGTAGTCTGCCCCCTCGAGGTCCATCGCGACGCTCTGTAGATCGAGTTCCTGGGCGATACCGGTCGATGCCACCACGTTCTCGATATTGATGGTCGCTTTGGGGTCGTCCATTTAACTCCTGTGTCGGTTCTCCGCCTCAAAAAGGTACGTATGAGACCGCGCGCTATCGTCGGCTTCTTGCGCTCGCCGTTGCGACCTTTGGTGTGTATCTCCTCGAACTCGGTGGGGAAGACGACGCCTTCGCGGCCCGGGAGGCAGCGAGCGCCTGCTCGGACGTGCAGCCGCTGGCTCCCGGACTCGCGACGGCCCGCGGTATCACCGACCGAGTCCGCGGGCTCGCGTACACCCACGCCGCGGACGAACTCGTCGGTACGGCCGAGGGGGGAATCGACGCCGCCGTCGCGCTGCTCGAAGCCGCGTCCATCGACCGCACCGGTACGGTCGCTGTCCGCGCCAGAGACGTACAGGCGACGGCCGACGTGTCGACCCAGCAGGCCGAACGCGACCTCGGCGGTGCGCTCACCGACCGCGGATTTCCGGTCGATCTCGACTCCCCCGACCACGAGCTCCGAGCGCTCTTCGCGGGCGAGACGGCCGCGCTCGCGTGGCTGGAAACCGAATCCGTCCGCGACTTCGGCAGCCGTCGCCCGACGGACAAGCCTTTCTTTCAGCCCGGCAGTATGGACCCGCTGTTGGCGCGGGCGGTCGCCAATATCGCCGGCGCACGCCCCGGTCGCACGGTGCTTGACCCGATGTGTGGCACCGGTGGCGGACTCGTCGAGGCGGGACTCGTCGGGGCGGACGTGCTCGGCAACGACGCCCAGTGGAAGATGAGCCACGGCGCACGCGACAACCTCGCGCACTTCCTCGACGGTGACGGCGTCGCCGGGCTGCCGTCGCCCGGTCGGTACGACGTGGTTCGGGGCGACGCGACCCGGCTCCCCCTGCGTAACGAGGCCGCCGACTGCGCGGTCTTCGATGCGCCGTACGGCCGCCAGTCGAAGATTGCCAATCAGTCGCTGTCTGCGCTCGTCGAAGACGCGCTCGCCGAGACCCACCGCGTTACAGACCGGGGCGTTCTCGTCTGTGACCGCGAGTGGGACGACGCCGCCCGCGAGGCCGGCTGGACCGTCGAGTCCCGATTCGTTCGGCCCGTTCACGGGAGCTTGGACCGCCACATCCTCGTGTTGCGGTAGGCTCCGACGTATCTTTCCGCGTTGGCGCGTGTATCTCCTGTATGAGCGATTCGCCAGCGGTGAGAGCATGACTGGAAAAGACGAGTACTACAACCGCGCGAAACAGGAGGGGTATCGCGCTCGCTCCGCGTACAAGCTGAAGCAACTGGACGAGACGGCCGGCTTGTTCGGGCCGGGCAACACCGTCGTCGATTTGGGTGCGGCCCCCGGCGGCTGGTCGCAGGTCGCCAGCGAGCGCGTCGGCGAACAGGGCACCGTCATCGCGGTCGACCTCCAGCGCATCGAGGATATCGACGGCGTCGAGACGCTCCGTGGCGACATGACCGACGACGACACCCGCGAGCGCATCATCGAGCGGGTCGGCGAGGCCGACGCGGTCGTCTCCGACATGGCACCGAACATGACCGGCGAGTACCACCTCGACGCCGCGCGGTCTGCACACCTCGCCCGGATGGCCTTCGAGACGGCGCTGGAACTACTCGGTGCCGGCGGCGACCTCGCGGTCAAGATTTTTGAGGGACAGGACGTGGCTCCGTTGCGCGAGGACATGGAGAGTGAGTTCGAGTATGTGCGCGCCGTCCACCCGGACGCCTCGCGCGACTCCTCCTCAGAGCTGTATCTCGTCGCGAAGGGGAGACTCACTGCCCCGGTGCGAGAGGGCGACGAGCTGACGGTCGATATCGTCGACGAGGGAAGCGAGGGGGACGGCATCGCGAAGGTTGAGGGGTTCACCGTTTTCATCCCCGACGCCGCGACCGGCGAGGAGGTCGACGTGCGCGTCGACGACGTGAAGCCGCGGTTCGCCTTCGCCGAGCGACGATGAGATAACACTCAAAGAGGATTACAAGACGAACGAACTATTATTTCGGATGCGCCTACCCTCCCGTATGCCCAAAATCAGCGTCGAGATTCCGGGGGAACTGCTCGCTGACCTCGACGACCACGTCGGCTCCGAGGGGAAGTACGTGAACCGGTCGGACGCGATCCGCGCGTCGATTCGCAAGAACCTCGACATCCTCGACGACATCGACGCTCGCCACGGCCGACTGGACGACGATGAGTGACCGACCGATTCCACTCGGCGCGACGATTCTCGCCGCCTTGTTCGTCACCGCGCTCGTCACCTCACAGCTGACGGCGGCGAAGGTGCTCGCGTTCGGCATCCCGTTTTCGCTCCCGATCGTCGACTCCTCGCTCGTCCTCCCGGGTGCGGCGCTCGCGTACGCGGTGACGTTCTTCGCCTCCGACTGCTTCACCGAACTGTACGGCAAGCGGTCGGCTCGCCGGCTCGTCAACGTCGCGTTCGCGATGAACTTCGTCATGCTCGCGTTGGTCTACTCGACCATCGCCGCGCCGGCCGCCGGGTCGAGTATCGACCCCGAGATGTTCGCAACCGTGCTCGGCGCGTCGACGAACATCGTCCTCGGCTCGCTGGTCGCGTATCTCGTCTCGCAAAACTGGGACGTGTACGTGTTCCACGCGATTCGCGAACGCACGGGCAAAGAGAAGCTGTGGCTCCGCAACGTCGCCTCGACGGCCAGCTCACAGGCCATCGATACCGTGCTGTTCGTCGGTATCGCCTTTTATCTGCTCCCGCAGTACGCCGGCATCGGCCCGGACCTCCCGAATTCGGTCGTGTTGAGTCTCGCCGTCGGGCAGTATCTGCTCAAACTCCTCATCGCGGTCGTCGACACGCCGTTCGTCTATCTCGCCACGCGACTCGTCCGCCGGCGCGAGTCGATGCTCGCCGGCTGAACAGCGATACGTCTTAGTTCGCGACGCCGGGAGGTGAGCCATGCCGCGCTTCGAGTACCCGTGTCCGGGCTGTCGCACCCGTACGAACCTCCACGACGTCGACTGTGACTTCGACGGCGTCCGCTGGACCGACATCGAAGCCGCCTACGTCGATATCCTCTCGCGACTCTCGACTGAACCGCACACGCAGGCCGACCTCCGAGCCAACATCGAGGAGTGGGGCGGGCTTCACGCCGCCGGTCTCTCCCGACTCCGTGCCGACCAGCGCGTCGACGGCGACGACGACGAGCCGCTGGAGCTGCTCACCGCAGAAGCGTACAAAGAGCGCGTCACCCACCCGACGATGGAGCCGCTGAAGACTATCTACGAGAAGGGGTCCGTCCACGGCGCACACGACAACGCCGTCTTCGCGCTCGTCGCCTTCTACGAGATGGTGGGGCTCTCGTGGCAGGAGACCCGCGAGCAGATGCTCACGTGGCTAGAGGAGTCGGGCACGTGGGCACGCGGCGGCTTCGAGGAGGCGAGTCCCGAGGAGCTGGTCGACTCGAAGCGGCACGTCTACGAGCGGGGCTACGGGTGGAAACAGGCAGGCAGAGAGGCGAAGGCAGTTATCGACCGCCGCTTGGGGTAATTAGTCGCTCTGGATGCGTGGCGCTAGCATAAATGTTACACTACCTTCACCTTCGGCGATATCGAAGTGGAGCTTGACGGGGAACTCCTCGCCCAGCTCCATCGTTACCTCGGCGTCGGAGGGAATCGCCTTGTTCATGTCCTGCAGGTAATCGAGCGAGAAGAGCGAGCGGGCGTCGCCGGCGGTCAGGTCGATGAGGTCCTCGCGGGTGAGTTCGAGGTGCACGTCGTCGGTGTCACCCTCCGCGTCGACGTAGAACAGTTCCTCGTCGGCGTCGACGCCGAGCGCGATGTGGTCGGAGACCATGTCGGCGGCCTTGACGGCGCGGGCGATATCGGCTCCTTCGACGACGACGTTCGCCGGCAGGTCGAGGTCCGGTAAGTCCGGCTCCTGGCGGATGGAGTCGGGGTCGATGAGCGCGAGCGTCCCCTCGAGTCCCTCGATCTGGACGTGGAGTTTGCGGGTCTCCTCGTCGAGTTCGAGTTGGACCAACTGCCCGGCGTCGGCCATGCCGACGAACTCCTCCAGTCGCGAGAGGTTGACGCCGATGACGCCCCCGTCGGTCTCGTAGGACTCGAAGGCGGCAGCATCGAGCGTTAAATCGACCATGCCGACGTTCGCAGGGTCGACGGCGCGAATCGTGAGCCCCTCCTCTTCGAGTCGAATCTTACACTCGTCGACCAGCACGCTCACGGAGTCTAACGCGTCTCCGAGCGTGTCAGCGCTCACAATAGCCTTGAACATCTTGTCGCCGGCTACGAAACGGCGTGATAAAAACTCTCTCATGCCCGCTCGCGCGTGCGACGCGCCCGCGAACGGGCCGCGCTACTCGTCCGCCGGTCGCCCGATCTCCGCGAGCAGATGGCCCAACTGCACCCGGTCGCTCGTCGACTCCGTCAGGTCGAAATCCACCTCGCCCGCGATACGGTACAGCTTCGCCAGTCGACGACCGTCGTAGCGGGACCGCGCCACTCCCAACACGTCCGAGAGAATCTCGTCGCCGTCGTACCCCTCGTCGTAGATGAGCGTGTCCAACTCCGAGCGCGCGTCCTCGAAGTTGCTCTGCTCGGCAGCCTCGAGCATCGTCTCCACCACGTCGTCGTGGCCGATGTCGCCGAGCGTCTCGTAGGCGGCGGTCATCGTCACCTCGCCTTCGGCTTCGGCGGTCGTCTGTGCCCCGAGCACGGCCTCCCGGACGTTGCCGTCGCCGTAGCCGGCCAGATACTCCAAGCCGTCGTCGTCGTACTCCACGCCGGCGAGGGAGACGACCCGCTCGACGGTCTCGACCATCGCGTCGTGGCCGGGCGCGCGCATCGACACGGAGAAACACCGCGAGCGAATCGGCGGAATCAGCTTCGACGGCTGGCGGGTCGCGATGACGAACTGCGTGTTCTCGGCGTAGCGCTCCATCACTCGCCGGAGCGCCTGCTGGAAGTCCTCGCGGATGGCCTCGGCGTTGTCCAACAGAACGGTCTTGTACCGGCCGGAGACCGGCTGGTAGCTCGCCGACTCCTTCAGGACGTGGTTTATCATGTCGCGTTTCGACATGCGGGAGTTTCCGCGCAGGAAGGAGGCGAACCGCTCGTCGTTTTTGATCTCCTTTTTTGTTCGGTCGAAGAAGTCGGCGACGTTCAGCTCCACGAGGTCGTTGTCGGGGTCCTCGTGGGCGGCCGCCGCAAGTGCACGGACGGCGGCGGTCTTCCCGACCCCCGGCGGGCCGTGGACGACGAGGTTCAGCGGCTCGTCGACGGCCGTCTCGAAGTAGTCGCGAGCGTCCGGCTGTGGCAGGTCGCTGATCTCGGGAGCGAACTCGTCGGTCCACAGCGGCGATTCCATACCCCGAGTTGGGCAGTCGGCGGCATGAAGGTGGCCCTTTCGGCCCGCGAGGCGAACGCTGAAGGCGACGCCACGCCCGGGTGAGGTATGCGTATCGTAGTCTTGCGACACGGCGAAACCGCGTGGAACGACGAGGGCCGAATGCAGGGGTGGGCACCGGTCCCGCTCAACGAGACCGGCCGCGAGCAGGCCACTGCCGCCGGCCGTCATCTCGCCGGCGAGTACGAGTTCGACGCCGTCTACGCCTCCGACCTCGAACGCACCCGCGAGACGACCGAACGGGTCGCGACGATGCTCCCCGCGACGAACGTCGAGTACGACTCAGCCTTCCGTGAACGCGACGTGGGGATGTATCAGGGGCTCACCTACGACACCGTCTTCGAGAAGTACCCCCGGTTCGCACTCGGAAAGGCGGCCGCCGAGGCCGCACGCGAGGTGCCGGAATCCGGCGAGAGCCTCGTGCACATGTACGACCGGGTCACCGACGGTATCGAGCGCATCGCCGACCGCGAGCACGACACCGTCCTCCTTGTCACCCACGGCGGTCCCATCCACCTGCTCCACGGCTACGCGAAGGAGATGGACGTGCCCGAGGCGATGTTAGCCCACGAGCAGGACAACTGCGGTATCAACGTCTTCGACGTGGACGAGACCATCGAGAGCGTCACCGAAAACCACACCCCGTGGCGCTAGCTGGTCGGGTACTCCGCCGACAGCACGTTCGTCCGGTCGGTCTGTTCGTCCGCTTCCTCGCCCGCCGGTGACACCGACCCCGTCGCGTACCCCTCCAAATCGAGGGTGACGTGGTCGAAGCCACACTCGAGCAGGTGCTCGCGGGCGGCGCGGACGAAATCGGGGTCGAGCGCGCGCGGCAGTTCCTCTTCGTCGACCTCGATGCGCGCCAGCCCGTCGTGGTCGCGCACGCGGAACTGCTCGAAGCCCCACGTCCGGAGGAGTTCCTCCGCCTGCTCCACCCGCGAGAGCCGCTCCTCGGTGACGGCCAGCCCGGTCGGAATCCGGGAGGAGAGACACGCCATCGACGGCTTGTCCGCGACCGAGAGGTCGAAGTGGTCGGCGATGGCGCGCACTTCCGCTTTCGTGATGTCGTGTTCGAGCAGCGGGGAGTAGGCGTCCAACTCCTCGACGGCGCGCAGTCCGGGGCGGTGGCCCTCGCCGGGGTCGTCGGCGTTCGTGCCGTCACACACCGTCTCGATGCCGAGTCGGCGTGCGGTGTCGAACAGTTCGCCGAGCCGCATCGTCCGGCAGTGGTAACAGCGGTCGCCGTCGTTCTCGACGAAGGCCGGGTCGTCAAGCTCCGAGAAGCTCGTCGTCTCGTGGCGGATGCCGATCTCCTCGGCGACGGCGAACGCGTCATCGAGTTCCGCCTCGGGGAGCGTCTCGGATTTCGCGGTACAGGCGACGGCGTCCTCGCCCAGGGCGTCGTGAGCGATGGCGGCGACGACGGCGGAGTCGACGCCGCCGGAGAAGGCGACGAGCACGCTGTCACGGGTCGCGAGGTCGGCGCTCGCCGCGTCGAGTTTCGCGGCGGTGGCGTCGGCGAGTGTCATACCCCCGCTCGGTGGGCGAGCGAGAAAAGTTCGCCGGGACGCCAACTACAAGCCGCCCGCTCACGACGAGTGAGTATGAACGCCGAGGAGTTCACCGAGACCGTCCGGACGGACAACGACACCGCTCTCTCGCGGCTCGGATCGTCGAAGTCGCTGTACGCCGACACCGCCGGCGAGATGGACCCCGAGACCGTCCTCGAAGCTGCGGCCGCCGCGGAACGCACCGCGAGCGAGACGTTCGGGGCGTGGACCGACGACGACGCTGCGGGCGAGTTCTTCGCGTCCGTCGCCAACGAGGAGCGGGACCACTACGAGCAGGTGCTCGCCGAACTCGGGACCGACGCGGTCGAGACCGACGTGACTGCCATGCACGAGGGACTGCGCGCCCGTACCGATAGTATCGAGCGTCTCGGCGCGTTCGTCGGTCGCGCACTCGTCGCCGAGAAGTCCAAAGAGCAGGTGACGGGATTCTTCGTCGGGCAGGCCGACCCCCAGACTGCGAGCACGTTCCGCGCGCTCGGCGGTGACCTCGACGAGCAGTTGGCCGGTGCGACGGACCACCTGGCCGCGCTGTGTGCGTCCGACGACGACTGGGAGCGCGCGCTCGAAGCCGCACGCGAGACGATTCAGACGGCCTACGAGACCTACACCGACCAGCTGGAGTCGATGGGCGTCAACCCGAAGCCGGTCTGTTAGCTCACCCGACCGGACACTTCGGCTGTCTGCCGGGCGTCTGGAGTTCGATGGCACACAGCTTCACGTAGCCGAGCTTCGGGATGCCGAACTCGGCGCTGCCGACGATCCACGACGGCTTCACCGGCTCGGTCAGCGGGCCGAGCTGGTCGTACTGTGGGTTGTTGTCGCCCTTCGTGATGAAGCCGGCGTGGGGAGCCGGACAGTTCCGGAGGTCCCCGCAGTTGTCGGCCCCGCCGATGTGGTCGGGATTCGTTCGGTCGTACCAGTTTTCCCCCTCCTCGACCCAGAAGCGAGCCCGGTGGATGATGGGCGTCCCGGACCCGTTGTCGGCCCTGAAGATGATGACATCACCGTAGTCGGAGAACTTGCTGTAGCCGACCTCGCGGCCGTCTTTGTAGGTGACGACGCCCGTGCCGGCGTAGGCGGCGTCGGCCGCGAACCGCTCTTCGTCCATCACGAAGACTAGGTCACCGACGTTCATGTTCGGCTCCATGCTGCCGGACTCGACGGCGACCATCGGGGGCCAGACGCCGCTGACGGCGAACAACAGCAGTCCCACGAGCAACACCGCGGCGATGCTCATCCCCATCTCCCGCACGTAGACGACGGCTCCGTGGTCCGTCGTCCGGAACCAGTGGAACCACTCGCGCAGTCCCTCCGGTTCCGACTCGTCGCTCATTGTCTCTAGTGGCGACGCGAGTCGCTTCAACGTTCTGGGTTTCGGCACGCTTTTCTCGCTCAGCCGCCTCCCTCGGGCCATGCCGATGGCGTCGCCCGCCCGTATTGCCAGTCTCCTCGCGAGCCACGGCTACAACGCCTCTCGCGAGGCCGTCACCCTGCTTGCCGGCACCGACGACCCCGAGCAGGCGCTCGTACTCGCAGTTGAAGCGACGCCCGACGACGAACTCGTTCTCACCGCCGACCACGTGAATGCCGCCCTCGCGGACCGACGCGCCACGGAACGTCCGGCCGGTCCGAGCGAGAGCGAAGATGCGCCCCACGACACCGACCCACACGACCCCTCTGTTTCAACTGGAACCAACCCCGCGGAATCGAGCACCGACGGTGGGGACGTTCCAGTCGAAACGAGGGGGTCTAACAGCGTCTCTCGCGACCAGTCGAAACAATCGATTTCGGTCGCACAGGACATCACGGGCCAGTCGACGGGCACCGGCGAGTACGACGACTTCGTCACCGTGTTCCGCGACCGCTACGAGAAGCTCGCCGGCCAGCTCCGCGGTCGAGTCCAGCATCGCCCGACCACCTCACTCCAGAGCTCACAGGGGGGTGGCGAGGCCGGGCTCGTCGGGATGGTCAACGACATCCGGTCGACCGCGAGCGGCCACTGGCTCATCGAACTGGAAGACACCAACGGCGTCTTCCCGTGTCTCGTCATGAAGGACCGTCCGATTGCTGACCTCGTCGACGAACTCCTCCTCGATGAGGTCATCGCCGTCGAAGGGGGGTTGAGCGACGACGGCTCCATCATGTTCGTCGACGCCATCCACTTCCCCGAGGTGCCCCGGACCTACAGCCCGAACACCGCAGACCGCCACGTGCAGGCCGCGCTCATCTCGGATATCCACGTCGGCTCCGACGAGTTCCTCGAGGACGCGTGGCACCGATTCGCACAATGGCTCCACACCGACGAGGCCGAACACGTCGAGTATCTCCTCATCGCCGGCGACATGGTCGAGGGGGTCGGCGTCTACCCGAACCAGGACGAGGAGCTGTCGATCGTCGACATCTACGACCAGTACGAGCAGTTCTGTGAGCACCTGAAGGAGGTGCCCGGCGACATGGAGATTCTGCTGATTCCGGGCAACCACGACGCCGTCAGGCTCGCCGAACCACAGCCCGGTTTTGACGAAGAACTGCGCGACATCATGTCTGCCCACGACGCCCGCATCCACGGCAACCCCGCGCTCGTGGACGTGGAGGGGGTCAAGATTCTGATGTACCACGGCGTCTCACTTGACGAGGTTATCGCCGAACTCCCCGAGGAGAAGGCCAGCTACGACGAACCCCACAAGGCGATGTACCAACTCCTGAAGAAGCGCCACGTCGCCCCGCAGTTCGGCGGCAAGACCCGCGTCGCCCCCGAGGAGGAGGATTACCTCGTGATGGAGGAGGTGCCCGACGTGTTCCACACCGGCCACGTCCACAAGCTCGGCTGGGGGAAGTATCGCCGCGTCATCGCGGTCAACTCGGGCTGCTGGCAGGCACAGACCGACTTCCAGAAATCCGTCAACATCGACCCCGACGCCGGCTTCGCGCCCATCCTCGATTTGGACACGCTCTCGATGACCGTCCGCTCGTTCAACTGATCACTCGACGGCGACCGTCCGCGTCTCGCTTTCGGGCAACAGCGGAAGCTCGGCAAACGCCACCTCCACGCGGAAGGTGAGCTCGTCGGCGTCGGCCCCGAACACGCCGACCGGCACCGTCGCCTCGCCCAGATACCGCGACTCGCTGGACATCTCGACGCCGTTGACGGTGACGCGCACCTCGCCGCGTGCGCCGCCGCCCGTGTTCTTGACCGTCACGTCGTGCATCTCGCTCGTGCCGTGGGCGATACGGTCGGGGAACTCGCTCCACTCGACTTCGACGACCGGGAGGTCACGCGCCTGCTCGATGACGCGCTCGGCGAGCCCTTCCGAAAGCCCCGCATCGACGAGGCCATCGACGCCGGCAGCAAGCACGTCGGCGGGCGTCTGGAGGCCCTCCTTCGCGAGCTTGACGCCCCTCCCCTTCCCGATGCCGTCGATAGCCGTCAGCCCGACGGCGTCGGCCGAAATCCCGTTCTCGACGCGCGCCTCGACCCGGCAGGCCACGTTCGCGGCGTACGGACCGGCGAAGCGGTCGAGGAACTCTCGGAGGGCGGCCACCATCCGGAGCGCGTTCTGGCGGATGACCCACGCGTCAGAGCGCAGCTCCGAGGGCGTATTCCCGTCCATCGAGGCGCGCAGGATGGCGAGCACCTTCCGGTTGCCGGGGTCGAGGTCGTCGCCGTCCGGTCCGAGGACGGCCCGGACCGCGTCGCGCTCGTCCCGGCGCGCGCTCACGCTGTCGAACTCGCCGGCGGTCGCGACCGCCTCCAACACGTCGGCATCCGAGAGGGTCTCCTCGGCTGCGCGGTCGGCGAGCGTCTTGAACCCTTCTGCGGTGTCGAGCCGGAGATAGAACTTCGAGGCGAGCCGTCCGAGCGGGGTCCCCTCGACCCGGAGTTCGTCGTCCGTCTCCACGAACCCCGAGGCGACGAGGTCCTGCAGCGTCTCGCGGACGCGCTCGCGGAGCTTTCCCCCGAAGCGGTACTGGTCGGGCGCGGACTGGGCGCGCACGTAGTAGAACGTCGTCTGGAGCCACTCCATCACGTCGTCGAGGTCGCGAATCGTCCCCAGCGCGATTTCGGCGTTGAGATGCGAATCGAGTTCGGCGGCGAGTCGCGACTCGATTTCTTTTCCTTCCCGGAGGAGCCGGCGATACTTCTCGGCGTCGCGCCCCTCACAGACGACGTGAGCGTACCCCTTGTCGTCGTAGCCGGGTCTGCCGGCCCGTCCGAGCATCTGAAGCACGTCGAGCGGGCTCATGTCTACCTCGCCCTCGAGCGGGTCGTGGAGCTTCGTGTCCCGGATGACGACACATCGGGCGGGGAGGTTAACCCCCCACGCGAGCGTCGAGGTGGAAAAGAGCAGCTGAATCTTCCCCTCTTTGAACCACGCCTCGACGGCGTTCTTGTCCTCTCGCGAGAGGCCGGCGTGGTGGAAGGCCACGCCGTCGACGACCGACTGGCGGAGGGTGTCGTTGCGGAGGTCCTGTGCGTCGGTGTGCAGGTCGTAGTCGCCGCGCGCCCCGATGTCGATGTCGCGTTCGGCGAGCACGTCGCGGGCCTTCTTCGCCGCCCGAACCGTGTCCTGTCTGGAGGCGACGAAGACGAGCGACTGGCCGTCCTCTTCGATGTGGGGCTGTGCCAGATCGAGCGCGCGATACAGCCGGCGGTACTTGTTCTGGAAGGCGTTCTCGCCCGTCGCGTACGTCTCGACGCTGGCGTGCAGCGGGACGGGCCGGTAGTCGTCGCCGAACTGGAACGTGCAGGCGTCGGGCGCGTCGAGCCAGTCGGCGATGTCCTCGACGTTCGGCATCGTCGCTGACAGCGCGACGATACGCGGCTCACAGAGCCGGCGGAGCCGCGAGATGGTGACTTCGAGGACGGCACCGCGCTTGTCGGAGTCGAGCAGATGCACCTCGTCGATGACACAGCAGTCAACGTCCGTGATGAACGAGTAGCGCGCCGAGTCGTGTTTTCTGGTCGCGGAGTCGGTCTTCTCGGGCGTCATCACGAGGATGTCGGCGCGCTCGGCGCGGCGCGTGTTCAGGTCGCGTTCGCCAGTGACGACGTAGACGGAGTATCCCATCTCCTCGAACCGCTCCCACTCGCTTTCCTTCTCGTTGGTGAGCGCACGCAGCGGGGCTAAAAAGAGGGCGGTCCCGCCGGCGGCGAGCGTCTTGCAGATCGCGAGTTCGGCGAGGGCGGTCTTCCCGCTCGCGGTCGGGGCGGAGACGACGACGTTGTCGTCGCGCTCTAAGATTGCGGGAAGCGTCTCCGACTGCATTCGATTGAACGTCTCGAAGCCGAAGGCGTCGGCAAAGTCGGGAACGGCGTCGGCGACGGCCTGTGTCGGTGCCACTACCGGGAGACAGGAGGCGTCAGACAAAGGGGTTCCGTGTCGACGCGGTGGTCGTGGTTGTCGCGTTCCGGTCTCCCGCCGACTCGGACTCAGCGTTCGGGTATCGCGTCTGCGATGGTATCGACCGCCGCCTGCCACCCGTCGGGACGGTCGCCGCCGCGCTTCGGTGGGTCGATGTCGAGTGTCAGGGGAGTGTACTCGAACCCGGCAAGGGCATCCGTCGCGACCTCGCCGACGAACTCGGCGTTTTGCCGTTTCGAACTCACACCGCCCGACTGGAGGTCGTAGTAGCGGCTGAACAGTTGGACGACGACCACTTCGTCGTCGAGCGTGCCCTCGGCGAGGTGGCGAAACAGCTTCGCGGTGTTGTTGACCGGATCGGCGCGTCGCCACTCCACCTCGACGGCGACCGTCGGCTCGCGACCCAACACGTCGACGGGTGTGCCGGCGATGGACGCCTCCGTCTCCCACTCGCCCCCGAGACGGGCGGCGAGCGCGTCGCGGAGCCGTTCCTGTACCTTAGTGGCGAAGGTGCCCACGGTGGGCGAGCTCGCCCCGCGAGCAAAACGTTACTCCTCGATGTCGATGGCCGGCCGACCGGGTTCGGCGTGGCTGTCGTCGTCGGCCTCTTCGGCGGTGAGCACGCGCACCTCGGCGTCGAACTCGCGTTCGATGAGCCACGCGGCCCGCTGGAGCGTCTCGTACTCCGTCTCGGGGGTGAGCGGTCGGGTCAGCGCCTCACGGTTCTCCTGGAGGTCCTGTCCGTAGCTGGCGGCGGCGTCCCCCTGCTCGCGGATGGACGGTTCGGACATCAGCTCGGAGATGACGTTCGGCGCGTCCGACTCGATGGCGATTCCGAGCGCGTCGTACTTCCACTCGGGCGTGACGACAACGTCGATGCGCTGTGGGTCCTCGATGCCCGCCACGTCGATGATGTCGCGCACGTCCTCGCGGGTGTTCTCCACGAGGGTTCGGCGGGCGGCTGCGTCTTCTGCGTCCCCGCCGTCCGGCCACGCGGCGTTCACGAGGAACTCGTCGTGCCCGAGCGTCTCCCACAGCTCCTCCGCGAGGTGGGGTGCGACGGGTGCGAGCAGAGAGACGACGGCGTGCAGCCCCCGCCCGACCGTCTCGGCGTGCGGGTCGTCGACGTACTCGACGTAGCCGCGCAGGGTGCGAGAGAGGTCCTGTGCCTCCCGGACTGCGACGTTGAATCTGAGGTCGTCGTACTCGTCGGCGGCGATGGCGACCGCGGCGTCGATCTCGCTCGCGACGTACTCGGCGGTCGTGTCGCGCTCGCCGGCGTAATCACCCTCTGTCAGGTCGGTGACCTGCTCGTGGAGGCGGTCGAGGAACGCCCGCGTCGACCTGACGCCCTGTTCGCTCCAGTCGAAGTCGCGGGCCGGCTGGGCCGCCTCCATGATGAACAAGCGGGCGGTGTCGGCCCCGTACTCGTCGACGATGCGCTGGGGCGAGACGGTGTTCCCCTTCGACTTCGACATCTTCGAGCCGTCGAGTTGGACCATCCCCTGTGCGAGCAGGTTCTCGAACGGCTCGCGGTGGTCGAGTCCTTCGGTGTCGGCCAACACCTTCGTGAAGAAGCGAGCGTAGAGCAGATGCATCACGGCGTGTTCGTCGCCGCCGACGTACTGGTCGACGGGCATCCACTCGTTGGCTCGCTCGCGGTCGAACGGTGCCTCAGCGAGGTCGGGTGAGACGTACCGCAGGAAGTACCACGAGGAGTCGACGAAGGTGTCCATCGTGTCCGTCTCGCGGGTGGCCTCGCCGCCACAGTCGGGACAGGTCGTCTCTTTCCACTCCTCGGCGGCGTCCAACGGATTTCCGGTCGTGTTGATGAACTCCGGCAGTTCGACCGGGAGGTCCCCGTCGGGGACCATCACCGGGCCGCAGCCGTCACAGTGGACGACCGGAATCGGCGTCCCCCAGTAGCGCTGGCGGGAGATTCCCCAGTCGCGCAGTCGGTACTGGGTCGTCGCTTCTGCGCCCGCGGTGTCGGCGGTAATCTGTTGGCGTGCGGCCTCGGAGTCCACCCCGGAGTAGTCGCCGCTGTTGACGACGACTCCGTCTTCGGTATACGCCGACTCGGACACGTCCGGAACTTCGTCCTCGCTCGGGGCGATGACCGGGAGGATGTCGATACCGAGCTTCGTCGCGAACTCGTGGTCGCGCTCGTCGTGGCCGGGCACGCCCATCAGGGCACCCGTCCCCACGTCCGAGAGGACGAAGTCGGCGACGTAGACGGGAAGCTCCTCGCCCGTCACCGGATTCGTCGCCGTCAGGTCGGTGGCGACGCCGTTCGGCTCCTCCCCCTCGGGGTCGGCCTCTTCCGCGATGAAGTGGGCCACGTCGTCGTCGCGCCCGGCGACGGCCTGTGCGATCTCGTGACCGGGGGCGAGTGCGAAGAATGTCGCGCCGTAGGCGGTGTCCGCACGGGTCGTGAACGCCTCCACTTCGCCGTACTCCTCGCCGCGCTGTGGCTCACGAACCTCGAACGGGAGTTGTGTCCCCTCCTGTCGACCGATCCAGTTGCGCTGCATCTGCCGGACGGAGTCGGGCCACCCCTCCAGGTCGTCGATGGCGTCGAGCAGTTCGTCGGCGTACTCCGTGATGGCGAGGAACCACTGGTCGAGCTCGCGCTGCTCGACCGGGGTGTCACACCGCCAGCAGAGCTCCGCGTCGCCTTCCACCTGTTCGTCGGCGAGCACCGTCTCACAGGAGGGACACCAGTTCACCTCGGACTCGTGGCGGTCGACCAGCCCTTCCTCGTGGAAGCGGGTGAACAGCCACTGGTTCCACTGGTAGTAGTCGGGGGTGCAGGTCGTGATTTCCCGCTCCCAGTCGTAGCCAAAGCCCATCGACCGCATCTGGTCGCGCATGGTGTCGATACAGTCCATCGTCCAGTCATGGGGATTCGTGTCGCGCTCCTTGGCGGCGTTTTCCGCGGGCAGCCCGAACGAATCCCACCCCATCGGGTGAAGCACGTCGTCGCCACACATCCGGCGGTAGCGGGCGTACGCGTCCGTAATCGTGTAGTTTCGGACGTGGCCCATGTGGAGTTTTCCCGACGGGTACGGATACATCCCGAGAACGTACATCGGGTCCTCGGCGTCGTCGGGCGTCCGGTAGACGTTCTCGTCGTCCCAGCGGTCCTGCCAGCGTCGTTCGACCGTCGTGTGGTCGTAGCCGTGTTCGGCGTCGCTCATAGAATCCTCGTTGGCCGAAGTGGGCGGCGTTCGGGCCTTAAGCTTTCCATCCGCTGTGGGTGGCTCACACAGCCTTCTGTGCGACCGTCGTACTTATCCACAGCCCCCGACAACTCGGCCTGTGCAACGACTCCACGCCCGCTACCCGTTCCTCGATGCCTCCCGCGAGGCCGTGGAGACCGCAGACGTGGACTTAGCGACCGTCGTACAGGAGGGTGGTCCCGCCGTCGAGCGCGGCGTCGAGCGCGTCGAGCGCGCGCTCGTCGAGGGGACCGTCGCGCCCGAGAGCCGCTGGAGCGTGCGCGCGGAACTGCTCTCGTACCCGGTCGCGCGCGTGCTCGTCTCTCTGCTCGACGTGCGCGGTGCCGTCGAGAAGTACGCCACCGCCGAGGCGACGCTCGCGTACGAGCGATTCACCGACGACTTCGACGCCGACACGCGGCTCAAATCGACGAGCGACGACGCGCTCACCCTCCCCTCCCTGCTCGCTGACTTCGACGTTGGCGGCGACGTGACCGCCGTCGGCGACGGCCGCTTCGAGGTGGGCGTGACGACGTATCTCGAACTGGCCGCGCCGCTGGACGGTCGGCGGTGGCGGCTGGCGACCCGCGCGCTCGCCGACGGGACGGTCATCGTCTCGCGGCGCGAACTGTACGGACTCCTGCGAGAGGCCGTGCGCGAGCGCGTGGCCGACGGGCTTCCCCTCTCTGTGCCCGACTCCATCGCCGACGCGCTCGCCCCGGAGGTCGAGACGCTCCAGCACGCGCTCGCGCCGGTCGAGTCGACGGGCGACGTGGACGAGTTCGAACCCGCGGCGTTCCCGCCGTGTATCGACAGATTGGTCGAGGAGGCCCGCGAGGACGAGATTAGCGTGACGGGCCGGTACGCGGTGTTGACGTTCCTCGCCGCGACGGGCGCGAGCTACGCCGAAATCGCAGCTGTCGTCGGCGACGACGAGGAGCGACACCGCTACCAGTATGAACGGCTCGCCGGCGAGAACGGTTCGCAGTTCTCCCCGCCTTCGTGTGCGACGATGGAGGCGAACGGCGACTGCGAGCCGGACGCCTGCGGCGACTTCTCACACCCGCTCGCCTACTACGAACACCAACTCCGAGCGGGTGAGTGAGATGGAGGTGACCTGTGAGGTGGTCGGTGAAGCGACCGAGACCGTCACCGTCGGGAGCGAGGCGACCTACGGGGACCTCATCGAACGGCTGGGCTACTCGATGCACGAGGCGACGGTGCTCGTCGACGGGACCCCCGTCCCCGAGGACGCGCCGGTCGAGACAGACCGCGTCCGGGTGCTTCGGCTCATCAAAGGCGGTCGCTGGGGTTAACACGGCTCGCGTCCCTCCTTCCGGTATGAACGTCCGTGGAGCGACGAGCGGCGAGTACCAGACCGTCCGCTCCATCTTCGACGTGGCGATGTTGCAGGTGCCGGACCTCCCGACGATGGAGGTGCTCGTTGCGACTGAGTCGGACCGCATCCTCGGCGGCGCGGCAGTCGAGGTCGACGGCGGCCGGGGCGACCGAGGGGAACTCCACGCGATTGCCGTTCGCCCGCGCCGCCGCGGGCAGGGTATCGGCACCGAACTCGTCGAGGAGGCAACCGAGCGGTGGGACCCCGTCGTCGCTAGCTTCGACGAGCGCGTCCGTCCCTTCTACGAGACGCTCGAGTTCGACATCTCGCCGACCGGAAACGGGCGGCTCCGTGGCGTCCGCTCAGACGAGCGGCTCCACGAGTGACTCGCCGGCCGCGAGAATCGCCTTCACCCGGCGCGAGGACGACGATTCCGCGTAGACGCGTAACTTCGGTTCCGTCCCGCTCGGTCGGACGAGCAGCCACGAGCCGTCCGACAACAGGAGTTTGAACCCGTCGACGGTGACGACACGCTCCACCGCCGCGCCGACCACCTCGTCGGGAATCTCGCCTTCCAAGGCCGCGAGCACGGCGTCTTTCCGGTCGTCGGGACAGTCGACGCTCACGCGGTCCTGCACCACTTCGCCGTGGGTCGCGAGCAGCCGGTCGACCCTGGCGTCGAACCGCTCGTCGCGCTCTGCGGCCGCGGTTAGGAGTGCGAACAACACGCCGTCCTTGTTGGGAAGGTGGCCACGGAGACCGAACCCGCCCGACTCCTCGCCGCCGACGCGGGCGTCGTGGTCAGTCATCGCCTGCGCGACCCATTTGAACCCGACTGCCGTCTCGTGGGCGGAGTGGCCGTGTGCCTGCGCCACGCGGTCCAAGAGGAAGGTCGTGCTCACGGTCCGGACCACGTCGCCGGGATCGGACCCGAGCAGGTCGTCGGCGATCGCCGCGAAGTAGCGGTTCGGGTCGAGGTAGCCGCGCTCGGGCGTGACGACGCCGAGTCGGTCGGCGTCGCCGTCGTTCGCCACGCCGATGTCGGCCTCGCCCGTCTCGACCGTGCGTATCAGCTTTCCTAACCGCGGGCCGGTCGGCTCGGGCGGCGTGCCGCCGAACTCGGGGTCCGTCTCGCAGTGGAGCCGAACCACCTCCGCGCCGGCCGCCTCCAGCAGCCGGTCGGTGACGCCGCGCCCGGAGCCGTACATCGCGTCGTACGCCACCGTCAGCCCCGAGAGGTCGGCGTCGACGAGTCCGAGCGCGTGGTCGAGATACGGCCCTAGTAGGTCACGTTCCGTCACTGCACCCGACCCGTTGTCCCGTTCGTCGCTCGCGATTGGCTCACGGAGATTCGTGGCGACGGCCTCGGTCCGTTCCGGTAACGCGGGTGCACCGGTCTCACCGATGAGTTTCACGCCGTTGTACTCGGGTGGGTTGTGACTGGCCGTTACCATCAACGCGCTGGCGAACTCTCCGTCGCGTGCGGCCCACGCGACGACCGGCGTCGGGGTGTCGCGCTCGGGGAGCACGCAGTCGATACCGTTCGCTGTCAACACGTCGGCGAGCGACTCGGCGAAGCCCCGCGAGGTGGGGCGAGCGTCGTAGCCGACGACGAGCGGGCCGCCGTCTATGGTGTCGGCGACCGCCTGCCCGACGATACGCACCCGCTCGTCGGTGAACACGTCGAGCGTGGCGCGCCAGCCGTCGGTTCCGAACGCGATATCGTCCATACGACGACTCGGCCCCCCGGCTTGAAAAAGACTCACAGATTATTATCGAAGCCGCCACACTCCCCGCGTGTCCACGTTCGCCGACCTCGCCGCCGCCGCGTACTGCCCGCGCAAGCTCTACTACCGCCGTCGCGACGACGAGTTCGAGATCCCCGAGACCGTCCGGGCGAAGCGGCGACTCGCCTTCCGGTATTCCGAACTCGCCGACCCGGACAGCGACCTCGCGAGCGAGCCGATTGCCGTCACGCCGACCCAGTACCGGGCGAACCTCGGCTGTCTGCGCGAACACGACGCGTGGGAGCTACTCGCGGAGCCGGACCGGACGGAGGTGCTGCTGGAGGGGAAAGACGCCCGCGGCATCGCCCACAAGGTCGACGATTCGGTGCCGACAGTCTCGCTCGTCTCGGCCGGCGAGCCGCCTGAGGAGGGCGTCTGGGCACCACAGAGCGTGCGCGCTGTCGCGGCGGCGAAGGCGCTCGCGTGGGAGCTGGGCGAATCGATCGAGCGCGCGTACGTCGAGTATCCGACCTACGGCCGGGTCCGGACGGTCGAACTCACGACGCGCAAGAAGGCGCGCTACCGGGAGGCGCTGGCTCGTGCCAGCAGCATCGACGGGCCGCCCTCGCGCATCGAGAACGACGCGAAGTGTGACGCCTGCGAGTACCGGTCGCGGTGCGGGACGAAGACGCGGTCGCTCCGGTCGCTACTGTGAGGCGAGCCACGCCTCGATATCGTCCACGAGTGGTCCAGCCCGGTGGACCGTCTCGCGGCCCACGTCAACGACGGTGGACGGCTCCCCGCCCGGGGTTTTCCCGCCGTCGAGCACGACGCTCGCTGCCTCGCGAATCTCCGCATCGAGGTCGGCGACGGTGCGGGCGCTCTCGCGTCCGGAGACGTTCGCGCTCGTCGCCGTGATCGGCGCGACGCGGTCGAGCAGGTCGCGCGCGAGCGGATGTTCCGGAACGCGCACGCCGACCCGGCCACCGCCGCCGGTGAGTGTCGCCGGTAGGTCACCCCTGTCCACGACGACCGTCACGGGACCGGGGAGGAACTCGCCCGCGAACCGTCGCTCGCGATCGGTCAGCGGGAGCAGGTCTACAAGGGCTGTGACCGACGGGACGGCGACGGAGACGGGTTTGTCCGGGGCACGTTGCTTCGCCGAGAACACGCGCTCGACGGCCGCGGAATCGGTGGCGTCGGCTGCGAGTCCGTACACGGTCTCTGTCGGGTAGACGACGAGCTTGCCGGCACGGATGGCGTCGGCCGCGCGGTCGACGTCGCTCACCTACAGGTCGTCGAGTTCGCTCTCGATGGCGTCGTACGGCGGGAAGTCGGGCCATTCCTCGGCGACCCACGCCCACTCGACCGTCAGGTCCGAATCGAGCAGATACACCGCCGGCCGCGGCTCTTCGATGCCCGCCATGCCGTCGAGGTCGTTCACGATGTCGTACTCCTGTGCCACGCCGTTTGCCGGGTCCGAGAAGAACTGGAACTGCTCGAACTCCTTCCAGTCGCGCATGAACGTCTTGTGCTCGTACGGCGTCGAGATGGAGAGTCCGACGAGCTTGACGTCGTAGTCGCTCCACTCGCGGTCGCGAATCTCCTGCCAGATGTACGTCGCCGGGAAGTCGCCGTCCATCGGGTGGAAGACGAGCAGGACGGGGTCGTCAGCGGCGAGTTCAGACAGGGAGGCGTCCTCCCAGTACTCGTGGTTGACAAGCGGGCGGGTGAAGTCGGGGGCGGTGTCGCCCGCGGCGACGTGGTCCGTCTCCTCGAACTCGACGACGTCGAACTCCAATTCCATCTACGCGTCCCCCCCGTCGGCCCGTACCTGTTCGCTCTCGGTGTGGCCGTACGTCCGCTCGACGTACTCGACGATGTTGGCCGACTCGGACATCGTGACGCCGGTGTTCTCGTCGACGATGGCTGGGACAGTTCGCGACCCCGAGATGCGCTGGACGGCGTTTCGCCGGGAGTGGCGCGCCTCGACGAACCGGGAGTCGTACTCGACGCCGTGATCCTGCAGCGCGCGGACGACCCGCTCACAGAACGGACAGCCCTGCAGCCGGTACAGCGTTATCGGTGCTGACATACGCCGGGGTACGACTGACGGCTCTGTAAGCATACCGCCCGGGGAAACGGGAGACAAGGCTTAATCCCCTCCCCCGGTAACCTCGTGTCGTCTCAAATGGGCATACCACCGGAACTCGGCGTTCTCCTGCAGTCGGGCCAAATCGACTTGTACGTCACGACGGTCTCGAAAGAGGCGTTCTTCGCGTTCGGCATCGCCGTCATCTGCGTACTCATCGTCTTCTCGGCGTTCTTCTCCTCCTCGGAGATTGCGCTGTTTTCACTCGCGAGCCACCGCATCGAAACGCTGGCCGAGGAGGGCACCCCCGGCGCTGACACGCTCAAGCAGCTTCGCGACGACCCCCACCGGCTCCTGATTACGATTCTCGTCGGCAACAACATCGTCAACATCGCGATGTCCTCTATCGCGACCGGTGTGTTCGCGCTGTATCTCTCACAGGGGCAGGCGGTCGCCGTCGCCACCTTCGGCATCACGGCTATCGTCCTGCTGTTCGGCGAGTCCGCACCCAAGAGCTACGCCGTCGAGAACACGGAGTCGTGGTCGCTGCGGGTGGCTCGCCCGCTCAAGATCGCCGAGTACGTCCTCTACCCGCTCATCATCATCTTCGATCACCTGACCCGGCTGGTCAACAAGATCACCGGCGGGCGGTCGGCCATCGAAACGTCGTACGTCACCCGCGAGGAGATTCGCGACATCATCGAGACGGGCGAACGCGAGGGGGTCATCGAGGAGGACGAACGCGAGATGTTCCAGCGCGTCTTCCGATTCAACAACACCATCGCCAAGGAGGTGATGACGCCGCGACTCGACATGACGGCCGTTCCCGTCGACGCCGCCGCCGAGGAGGCCATCGAGACCTGTATCCAGTCGGGCCACGCCCGGCTTCCGGTCTACGAGGGCAGCCTCGACAACGTCGTCGGCGTCGTCCACATCCGCGACCTCGTCCGCGACCTCGATTACGGCGAGAACGAGGACCTCGACTTGGAGCAGGTCATCGAGCCGACGCTCCACGTCCCCGAATCGAAGAACGTCGACGAACTGCTGAAAGAGATGCGGCACAACCGGATGCCGCTCGTCGTCGTCATCGACGAGTTCGGGACGACCGAGGGGCTGCTCACGATGGAGGACCTCACCGAGGAGATCGTCGGCGAGATTCTCGAAGGCGAGGAGGACGAGCCGATCGAGTTCGTCGACGACGACACCGCCATCGTGCGCGGCGAGGTGAACATCGAGGACGTGAACGACCGGCTCGACATCGAACTCCCCGAAGGCCAGGAGTTCGAGACTATCGCCGGCTTCATCTTCAATCGCGCGGGCCGACTCGTCGAGGAGGGCGAGACCATCGAGTTCGACAACGTCGAGATTCGGGTCGAAGCCGTCGAGAACACCCGCATCATGAAAGCGCGCGTCACCCGCCTCGCCGACGCCGAGGAAGATGGACTGGCGGCCGACCCCGAAAACGAGTAAGCTACTCGGGCGGCTCCAGCGCGACGAACTCCAACCCCTGTTCGGCGAGCAGTTCACTCGCCTGCTCGGTCACCGACGGCGCGACCAGGATTCCTCGTACCGTCGTTCCGTCGTGGCTCTCCCGTCGGAGTGCCGTGACGTACCGGTCTAACTGCCCGACTGCGTCGGGACCGACCCGCCGCCGCTTCAACTCTACGACGACCGCGTTCCCGTCCCCGTCGACGCCGTAGATGTCGACCGCGCCGGCGGCGGTCCCCCGTTCCGTCGCCCGCGGCTCGAAGCCCGACTCCACGAGCGAGGGCGACTCGAGGACGCGTTCACGCAGGTCTGCCTCCGTCCCCGACACCGACAGCTCCGAGTCGTCGGTGACGGCGTATCGGTTCACCGCGGCGACCGACGCGAAGTACATGTCCAGCGTCTCCTCGGGGGTCGTGCGCGTGCTGTGGATGTGGAGCTCACCGTCCGTGAGTCGGCTCTCGTGGTCGCAGCCGGGGGGCTGCCAGTTCACCGGCTGGTGCCCCTCGTCGGTGTGGACGAGCGCGGTGCCGTCGGGCTTCAACACGAGCAGCCGGTCGCCCGGTCCGAGCTCCGAACTCGCCCGGCCGTCGTAGTCGACGCGACACCGACCGAACACCGTCACCATCTCCCCGGCGTCGAGTCCGGCCTGCACCTCGTTGCGTGTCTCGCTCGCGTCGCGGTCCATACTGACGGCTGGGTCGGCGGTCGCTAAACCGCTCCGACTCGGGGATAACAGTCCCGCTCTCCGGCGAAGGAGCGCACCCGGCCGTCCATGTACTCGCGGGCGCGCTCTTCGCCGAACACGCCACACCCGACCATATCGGCGGTCGCGGCCTTCGTCCCCTCGAACCAGCCGTGAGCGTACTCGCGCTCGTGGTCCGCGACCGGCAGGATAACCCCGTCGCCGACCGGGTCGCGCTCTTTCCCGCCGCGCGCGCCGAGTCCGAGATGACAGACGAGATACTGCTCGACGGTCCACTCACGATCGATGCGATAACACCAGGTGTACGTCTGGTAATCGAGTCCCGCGACGACCTCTCGCCACGTCAGACCGGTGGATTCCGGGAGCGGGGAGACGGCGGTCCGGTCGCCGGCGTCGGTGAGGTCGATGCCGAGCGGGTCGAGCCGCGCCTGCAGGCGGTCGAGGTCGCGGTCGGTCGGTCCGCCGAAGGGGGTCGCCGGCGTGAGTTGGTCGGGGTCGGGGCGGTCGTGGGCGTAGTGGGCGTCGTAGCCGTCGGCGCGTTCGTACGCGACGAGCGTTCGGTCGGCCATACCGGGGGTGGCCGCGGCTTCCCACTTAACTTCGGACCGAAGCTGCTTTTGCTCCGGTCGTGTGCTCCTGTGTATGAGCGAGCGCAGCGAAACCGAACAGGAGGCGATGGCCGCCACGTACGCCGCGCTTGTCGACCACGGCTACGCCGGCCTCACTATCCAGGCCATCGCCGACGAGTTTCCGAAGAGCAAGTCGCTGCTCTACTACCACTACGACGACAAAGACGCCATCCTCCGCGAGTTCCTCTCGTATCTGGTCGAGGAGTTCCGCGCCGACTTCGATATCGACGGTGACGACGACCCCCGCGAGACGCTCGACAGCCTGCTCGACGGGATTCTCCCCCGCGACATCGACCCCGACCGGCGCGCCTTTCGGGTCGCGCTGCTCGAGCTGCTCGCGCGCGCCGCCCACGACGACGCGTACGCCGACTCGCTGTCCGACCTCCACGCCGCTATCCACGACCGCATCGCCGCGGTCATCGACGCCGGCGTCGAGGCGGGCGCGTTCCACCCCGTCGACCCCGACGACACCGCGGTGGTGCTCGTCGCGCTCGCCTCCGGTGGGATGTTGTGGGGCGTGACGACCGACCCGTCGATCGCCCGCCGCGTCCGCGCCGTCCTTGACGCGTATCTCGACGCCGAACTCTATCGGTAGGCCTCCCGCAGGAACGCGACTGCCGCACCGAACATCGCCAGATTCCCGAAGAAGGCGAGCCGCTCGCCGCTCGCGTCCTCCTTGTTCCAGAAGTCGTGCATCGTCGGCGTCACGACGGCGAGAAACGCCACCACCGCTCCCGTCGCCACCTTCGGCAGCTTCCACGCCGCGATGCCGAGCCCGCCGAGCAGGGCCGTCCCCGAGCCGAGCGGCGCGGCGAGTTCGGGGAACGGCACGTCCGCGGAGTCGGCGTATTCGACGTTGTCCTCCATGTCGCGGAAGTCCTCCGACGCCTGTAGCGCGATACCCAGTCCGAACAGGATGCGTCCGAGCCGCGACACCGTCTGTCGCTTCTTCCCCGTGTCGATGCGGTCGATTGTCGAATCGTCGCCCATAGGCCGTGTGGGCGTGGCTGGGGGAAAAGTGTATCCGCGATTTTCCGAGTGGGGACTTCGCTTCTCGGCAGCTCCCCAAACTCCTCACGTTTCGAGTCACGCCTCGGAACTATGTGTGGATTCGTGAACGCGCTGGGAATCTCTCGGGGGGCGAGTATTCTGCGCCCCTCGGCTCGGGTCATGTTAAACTGCTGTCTGAGCAGAAGCGTCCCCGCTCACGACCCCTTCCGACGGAGCCGTTGCCAGATTGGAAACACCTCTGCCGCAGCAATCAGGCTCAACAGCACCCCTGCAATAACCATCTTCGTATCCTCGCTCATGTGTGAGTGTATGCACGCCTCGGGCAAGTGGTTTGCTCTCTATTCACATGGCTGTCGCGTACGGACAGGTGTGGGTGACACACAGATGTTGCTGGACCGAAATAATATGTTGGTTGGAACCAATAGATATGCGTGAGCACATCAAACGAACTCACGGACGGTATCGATGACAACAGCTTCGGGCCGGTGGTGCTGGCGTCTATCGGCTCGGTTATGCTGGCGCTGTACTTCTACTACGTGCAGGGTGACAAACAGCGCGGGCAGTTCGTGGGCTTTTGGCCCGTTACGATTCTCGCGTTAGCCTCCTACTTCCGCCTCGAAGAAATCAAAGAGCTGCTGGCGGACGACGAGTAACCGCCACCCGCTTTTATTTCAGCGACCGCCTGCAGTCGTTCGTCTACTTGCCCTGTCGCTGGTTCGAAGAGACGGACGGGCGGGTCTGCTCGGTACCCTTTCCGCGCGTGCGGAGTCCGCGTCCCTGCGAGCCGGCGCTGGTCTTGCCACGGAAGACGCGCCCCTGCTGGCTGTCGTCGCAGATCCAGTTCAGGTCGTCGTCGTTCTGAATCGCACCGTGCTCGGGGTCGAGCAGGATGACTTCGAACCACTTGCGCGAGCCGTCCTCGCCGACCCAGTAGCTGTTGAGGACGCGCAGATTGCGGAACTTCCGCGAGACGCGCTCCTCGCCGATGCGCTGGATGGACTTGCGGCGCGTGATCTTGTTGACACCCTGTCGCTTCGACCGGCGACCGGCCTTGAAACGCTGTTTGCGCGCGCTGCCCTTGCGAACGGCGACGCGGGCGACGACGACGCCCTGCTTGGCCTTGTAGCCGAGCGAGCGTGCGCGGTCGAGTCGGGTGGGGTGGTCGATGCGCTCGATTGCGCCCTGCTTGCGCCACTCCTGTTGGCGCTGCCACTGCAGCTCTGCGAGTTTCCCCTCCTTCGGGGTCTGCCATGCCTCCGCGATGTGTGAGTAGAAGCTTCGTGCCATAGTTCTCCGCGGGCGTTCGTGGTTCAACACGTCCGTCGTGTCACATTCCGGCCTGCCGTAGCAGGTGCCCATCGGAAGCCCGCCGAACCGATGTGCTTGCTTCGTCTTCTCCGCTCGCGGGCAAAAGGGCGTCGAAACCGTAGCCACAAGCCGTATGGCTCGACCCTGCGAACGAAACGTATGCGCCGTGGTCTCGCGCTCGCCTCGCTCGCACTCGTCGTCCTGCTGGCCGGCTGTGGCGGGTCGCTCCCCGCTCCGGTCGACAGCGGCACGGCGACACCGTCGTGGACCGGCGACCCGGACAACCCCTACCGCGAGCAGACGCTGACCGTCGCGCTCGCCGACGAGGTCGGCACCGACCGCGACTACGCCCGGCTCGTGCAGGACGCCCTCGCCTACTGGGAACAGCGCAGCGAGGAGTACGCCGGCTACCCAATCGAGTATGAACTCCGAGCGAACGCGACCGACCCCGACGTGCGCGTGCGGTTCGTCGAGACCATCGACAGCTGCGGCCACGACGGCACCCAACTCACCGCCGGCTGTGCGCCGTATGTCACCGACGGCCCGGTGAACCGGCCGGCGAACGTCCGCATCGAGACGGATTACGACGACGCCTCGACCGTGCTCCTGCTCCAGCACGAACTCGGCCACACGCTCGGCTTGAGCCACGACGGCGAGCCGCGCGACGTGATGAGCGCGCAGGCGAAGCTGTACACGCTTTCGCAGCCGGACGCAACCGAGCGCGCGCTCCCGTGGGCCTCGCCGGACCTCACGTACGCCGTCGACTACGACGGGGTCGCCCCGAGTGAGCGCGACGCCACCCGGCGACAGATCGAGGCCGTGCTCGGCTACGTCGCCGACGGTGCCGAGGGCACGATTCCGGAGAACGTCACCTTCACGCGCGTCTCGGACCCCGAACAGGCGAACGTCACGATCCGACTCACCGACAGCGACCCCTGTAGCGACGGTGACGGTTCGTGTGGCTCGCTGCGCGGGCTGGACCCCGACGGCGACGACGCGTTGGAGACGTACTCGCGGCTGTCGATAACGGTCGCCGGGCTCGACACCGAGGCGCGCGGCTGGCACGTCGGCTACTGGACGGCCCGCGGCTTCGGGCTACGCGGCGATGGTCTCCCCGAACCGCTGCGGTCGTCGGACCCGGACGTGCGCCGGAGCGAGTGGTGGCACTAGGCGCGTTCCTCGCGGTGCTGTCGCCGTCTCTCCTCGCGGGCGAGTTCTCTCTCCAGCGCGTGAATGTGTTCGATACTCTCCTCGACGTATCGGCGCGTCTCACGGCCGTCGTCGGCGTTGAGCGCCTCGTGGAGGGCGGCGCGTGCGGCGGTCAGTTTCACGCTCATGCGAACAGCTACGAGCGTTTCGCTTATAATACTGAATACTAGTTCAGCCTCACTCCCACCGGAACCGACCGTCCGCCTGGACGGTCTCGCCGTCGACCGAGAGCCGCGACTCCCCACGCATGTCCGTGATGAGGTCGACGTGGACCGCGGAGTCGTTGCCGGACTCGCCCTCGGGATGGTTCGAGTCGTAGGCGCGCCCGAGCGCGAGGTGGACGGTGCCGCCCATCTTCTCGTCGAAGAGGATGTTGTCGGTGATGCGGTCGATGCCGCGGTTCATCCCGATTCCCAACTCGCCGAGCCGACGGGACCCTTCGTCGGTCTCGACGATGTCCCAGAGCACGCTCTCGCCCTGCGCGGCGTCGATACTGGTCACTTCGCCGTCCGAGAACTCAAATCGCGCGTCGCGAATCGGCTTGCCTCGCACGGTCATCGGGATGTCGAACGTGACGTGCCCTTCGGTCGCGTACGGGGCCGTAAACACCTCGCCGGAGGGGAGATTGTGCGAGTCGTACGCGACGCTGGCACAGGAGTTGACGGCGGTACGTCCGTCGATTCGCATCGTGAGGTCGGTCCCCTCATTTTCGATGTGGACCTCACTGCCGGCGTCGAGTACGTCCTTCATCTGTGCCATCTCGTCGGCGAGCGACTGCCAGTCGCGGAGCACGGCGTCGTAGACGAACTCCCGGTAGTCGGCAATCGACATCCCTGCCTGCTGGGCGAGCGACCGCGTCGGGTGGACGGTCGACATCCAGTCGATGTCGGAGCGAGCCTCACGAATCGCCTCGCGGGACTCGGCGTAGGCCCGCTGTGTCTCCGAATCCACGTCGGCGGTCTCCGCCGTGTTGTTCCCGCCGCCGAGTCTGAGCACGGCGTCGGCGTTCTCATACAGCGCGAGTTCGTGGGCGGGGTCGGCGTCGAACTCACCGTCGTGGGCGTCGAGATACGCCCGCGACAGCTCGCTGGAGCCGTAGGTCGTGTGGACGTTCGCGCCCCGTTCACCGAGCGCGCCGGCGACGGCGACGCCGAGGTCGTGGGCACCCTCAGCGACGCTGAGGACGACGTCGTCGCCCGATTCGATGCGTGCACTCCAGTCGACCAGCGTCTCGGCGTGGTCGTGAATCCGTTGGTCCATGTCGAGGGCACACGGGGCAAGCGGGTGAGTGTTGTGCCATCCGTCGACGTGTGAAAAGTAACGCCTATACGCGGCCGTTCAGTAGCACACCTATGCAACGGCGAGTCGCGGCGATATATCTCGTCTTCTTCGCGCTGCTGGGAGCGAGCGCGTTCTCGGTGCACGCGCTGGCCGACCAGCCGGAGATTACGGCACCCGGCCAGGAACAGGCAGAGATTGACACGACCCTTCCGAACGGCGAACTGTACGAGAACGGCTCGACCTTCACCCGCGGCGGCACCCAGTACACCGTCCTGCTGTCGATGGAAGAAGCCAGTGGTGGCGGCCACGGGGGCGGTGGGGGGATGGCTCCGGTGGGGAGTCTGAGCTACACCGCGACCGGAGTCGAACAGACAGCCGAGTGGGAAAACGGCTCCACCGTCACCTACGACGGCACCGACTACACCGTTACGCTCGACGCCGACGCCAGCCCACCGACCGCGACCCTGACCCAGACGTTCGACACGACGGCGCTGCTTGAAGCCGACAGCGCGGTCTACAACCAGACCGTCATGCAGGACGGCCTCGAGTACATCACCTACCGCTCGAACGACACCAACGTCCCGCTCTCGGAGTATCTCCCCGAGCCGGCGGCCGAGACGTTCGAACAGGGCGACACCGTCGAGTACGAAAACACCACGACCACGATGAGTGAGGTCACGAGCGACGTGGCCACCCTCTCGTGGACCATCTCCGAGTCGACAGAGCGGGAACTCGCCGAAGGTGGCAACGTCACGCTCGCCGACGACAACAGCTACTTCGCCCACTTCAGGGGCCACAGCGAGGAGGACCTGCGCGTGATTCTCGCACCCTCCGACTCCGACTGGAGCGCGTACCAGACCGGGCTTGGCCGACAGGACTACTACCACGAGCGACAAAACGGGCTGTGGGGCGTCATCTACATCACGGCCATCGCGTCGCTGCTCATCGTCGGACTGGCGTACATGCCGGTCCGCGGCTAATTCTGCACCCGTTTTCCGTCAGCGGTCCGTCTGACAGGATTATAAACAGCATACGCTACTCTCTCACATAATGGTCGCTATCATCACGCTGGCCGTCGCCGCTCTCGCCTCACTGTTCATGGCATGGGCTATCGGAGCCGGTTCGTCCGGCTCGACGCCGTTCGCGCCAGCCGTCGGTGCGAACGCCATCAGCGTGATGCGGGCCGGCTTCGTCGTCGGTCTCCTCGGGCTGGCGGGCGCATTTCTCCAGGGGGCGAACGTCACCGAAGCCGTCGGCTCCGAACTCGTCGTCGGCGGGAGTCTCTCTCCGACGGCCGCAATCGTCGCGCTCGCGACGGCGGCCGCGCTCGTCGCCGTCGGCGTCTTCGCCGGCTACCCGATTGCGACGGCGTTTACGGTCACCGGTGCCGTCGTCGGCTCCGGACTCGCGCTCGGGCTCGGTCCTGCGTGGCCGAAGTACGTCGAAATCGCGTCGCTGTGGCTGCTCACGCCGTTCATCGGCGGCGGAATCGCCTTTGTGACGGCGAAGCTACTCCGAAACGAGCGGGTCCCCGAGTCGGTTGCTGTCCCCGCACTCGCCTTCCTCGTCGGTATCCTGCTCGCCAACATCGAGTTCGTCATCCTCGGTCCCGGAAACACCGGACGCAGTATCGCGAGCGCAGCCACTCGCGCGGTCGTCGGTGAGGCCGCGACCGGAACCACTGTCCTCGCCGGAACCGTCCTCGCGACGCTCGCGTTCGCCGGCTTCTTCGCCGGCCTGCTCCGGCTCGATTTGACCCGCGACGAGGCGGCCGGACAGCGGCACTTCCTGCTCGCGCTCGGCGGGCTGGTCGCCTTCTCGGCCGGCGGTTCGCAGGTCGGTCTCGCGCTCGGGCCGCTCATCCCGCTGCTCGAACAGGGGAACATCGACATCGCGCTGCCCGTCCTGCTGTTCGCTGGCGGGCTCGGCCTGCTCGCCGGCTCGTGGACCGGCGCGCCCCGCATGATCAAGGCGCTCTCACAGGACTACTCCAGTCTCGGGTCGCGCCGGTCGATCGCCGCGCTCATCCCCTCTTTTGCCATCGCGCAGTCGGCCGTCTTCTTCGGCGTCCCCGTCTCGTTCAACGAGATTATCGTCTCGGCGATTATCGGCTCGGGCTACGCTGCCGGCGGTGCGGGCGTCTCCCGACAGAAGATGGTGTACACGGTGCTCGCGTGGCTCGGCTCGCTCGCGCTCGCGCTCGGGGTCAGCTACGGCGGCTTCCTGCTCGTCGACGCGCTACTCCAGCTGTGATTTGAGCTCGGATAGCAGCTCCAGCGCCTCCAGTGGCGTCGTCTGTGCGATGTCGACCCCGTGGAGCCGCCCGACGGCGCCGTCGGGTAGTTCTGTCTCCTCGCTCGACTCTCCCGCCTGCTCGTCGGTCTCCCGGTCCAGCAGCTCGTGTGCCCGCGAGACGACGGGGTCTGGAACGCCGGCGCTGCGTGCGACCTCGATACCGTACGAGCCACTCGCCGCGCCGGGCTTCAGCTCGTGAGAGAAGGAAACAGTCCCCCCGCTCCCGTCGGCGGCGAAGTGATAGTTCCTCGCGCGCGGGAGCCGGTCTGCCGTCTCCGTCAGGGCGTGGTGGTGGGTCGCGAACAGCGTGGTCGCCCCGACCACGTCGTGGAGCTGCTCGACGACGGCCTGTGCGAGTGCCAGTCCGTCGGCCGTCGAGGTACCACGACCCACCTCGTCGAGGAGGACGAGCGACCGCTCGGTCACCGCGTCGAGGATCGTCGCGAGTTCGGTCATCTCGACCATGAACGTGGAGCGCCCGCCGGCGATGTCGTCGCTCGCACCCACTCGGGTGAACAGCCGGTCCACGACTGGAAGCCGTGCCGACGCCGCCGGCACGAACCCGCCGGCCTGCGCCAACACGACCGCGAGTGCCACCTGCCGCATGTACGTCGACTTGCCGGCCATGTTCGGCCCGGTGATGATGGCGATATCGCCCCGGGAGAGCGTCGTCGGATTCGGCACGAACGACTGCTGAGTCCGCTCGACCACCGGATGGCGACCCCCCTCGACTTCCACTGCGTCGCCGCCCAACTCCGGCCGGCAGTAGTCACGCTCGGCCGCGACCGTCGCGAACGACTGGAGCGCATCGAGGGCGGCGAGCGCGTCGGCGACCGACTGGATGCGCTCGGTTTCGGCCGCGATGGAGCTTCGCAGGTCGGTAAAGAGGTCGTACTCCAGTTCGTCGGCCCGCTGTTCTGCCGTGACGATCTCGGATTCGCGCTCCTTCAGTTCCGGCGTGACGAACCGCTCGGAGTTCTTCAGCGTCTGGCGGCGCTGGTAGTCGTCGGGGACGGCGTCCAGATTCGGATTCGTCACCTCGATGTAGTAGCCGTGGACCTGATTGTAGCCGACCTTCAGCGAGTCGATGCCGGTGTGCTCGCGCTCGGTTGTCTCCAGCTCGTCGATCCAGTTTTTTCCCTCCCGTTCGGTCGCGCGCAGGGAATCGAGGTCCGGATCGTACCCCTCGGCGATGAGTCCCCCTTCGGTGAGTTCGATTGGCGGCTCGGCGACGAGCGCGGTGTCGATTTCATTGCGCACGTCCCGACAGGGGTCGAGTCGGTCGTGGAGGGCGGTGAGCCGTTGGCTCTCGCTTCCCGCCAGCGCGTCGCGAATCGCCGGTACCACGTCGAGCGTCGACTTGAGCGACCGGAGGTCGCGGGCGTTCGCCCGCCCGCGCGAGACGCGCGAGACCAGCCGCTCGATGTCGTACACGTCCCGGAGTTTCTCGTGGAGCCGCTCGCGGGTGCGCACGTCGCCGCGAAGTTCGCCCACGGCGTCGTGGCGCGCGGCAATTTCGTCGGTGTCGAGCAGCGGCCGCCGGAGGCGGTCGGTGAGTTCACGCGCGCCGAGCGCGCTCGCCGTCTCGTCGACGGTATCGAACAGCGTCGCGTCGGTCTGGCCGCCGACGCCGCGGCGCTCGAACAGCTCGAGCGACCGCAGCGCGACCGCATCGAGCAGCAGGTGCTCACGCGGGTCGTACCGGGTCAGGCGGTTCAGGTAGTCGAGCCGGTCGGCCTCGCCCGCGCGGGTGTGTTCCGCGTACGCGAGCAGCGCACCACAGGCCCGAATCTCGGCGTCGGTCGCGAGCACGGTGTCGGGGTCGCCGAAGTAGGCGGCGACCCGGTCGCGCGCGGAATCGAGGCCGAAGGCGTCCGGTCGGAACGGCGACACCATCGTCTCCCCGTCGAAGGCGTCGGCGTCGAGCCCCGGCGCGATGACCGCCTCCTCCGGGGCGAAGCGGTCGATTTCGTCGCGTACCGACCGCGTGTCGCCGCCGGTCGCGTAGAAGTCCCCCGTCGACACGTCGAGCACGGCCAGTCCGCGCTCGTCGCCCTCCCCGTCTGCGAGTCCGGCGACGAAGGTGTTCGACTCATCGAGGAAGGCGTCCTCGGTGAGCGTGCCGGGGGTGACGATACGAGTCACGGCCCGGTCGACGATGCCGGCCGTCTCCGACGGCTCCTGCACCTGGTCGGCGACGGCGACCCGGTAGCCCGCATCGAGTAAGGTCTCGATGTAGCTTTCGGCGTTGTCGATGGGGATACCGGCCATCGGATACCGGCCCGTCGAATCCTCGCGTTTCGTCAGCGTAATCTCTAGCAGGCGCGCCGTCAACTCGGCGGCCTCACAGAACGTCTCGTAGAAGTCTCCGACCTGAAACAAGACGAGCGAGTCGGGGTACTGCTCGCATAAGTCGAGATACTGCGACAACATCGGCGTGAGTTCCTCGCGCCGGTCGGCCATCTTCGCCGGCGCGCCGAGCGCGTCCGTCTCCATACCTCCGCAAGCGCGTCGGCGTGCAAATGCCGTTCGGCTCCGGGCGAGCGATACTTGAGCCGCCGCGACCTACGAGTGGTATGAACGACGCCGCCAAGCCGGAACAACTTGCCGACGAGCATGCTCTCGACGCCTTCCTCGCATCCCACGACCTCGCGCTCGTCGAAGCCTACACCAAGGGGTGTGCGCTGTGTCAGGCGATGGAGCCCGTCCTCGGCAACGTCGCCCGCGCCAGCGACATCGCCGTCGGAATGGTGAACCCGGGCGAGGATATCGGGCTGGTCGACCGCTTCGACATCCGGTCGGTGCCGACACTCCTCCTGTTCCGTGACGGCGAGCTCGTGGCTCGCCGGTCGGAGGGATTCCAGGGTGCGAGCGACGTGCTCGACTTCCTCGACGAGCACACGGACGTTGACATCGGCGTCGAGGCCTGAATCCCTCGGCTCGGTTCCGATGGCGATGTGATTTTCCCGCTTGATACCCTCCTCTACGTATGAGTGACACAGCTAGCCGCGAGCAGATCACCGTCTTCTCCGATTACGTCTGTCCCTTCTGTTATCTGGGTCGCCACTCGCTCGATCAGTATCAGGAGACGCGCGAGGAGCCGCTGGAAATCGACTGGCACCCGTTCGACTTGCGCTCACAGAAGCGCAACCCCGACGGGAGCATCGACCACTCCGTCGACGACGGCAAAGACGAGGAGTACTTCGAGCAGGCGAAGGAGAACGTCCGCCGCTTGCAGGAGGAGTACGACGTGGAGATGGACCTCGAACTCTCCCGCGACGTGGACTCCCTGCCCGCCCAGATGGCCTCCGTCCGAGTCCACGACGAGTACGACTACGAGACGTGGCTCACGTTCGACTGGGGAATCTTCGAGGCGCTGTGGACCGAGGGCCGCGACATCGGCGACGCAGACGTGCTCGCCGACGTTGCCGAGGCGGCGGGCGTCGACCCGGACCTCGTGCGCGAGGCCGTCGACGACGACGACCTCCGCGAGCGCGTTCGCGGGATGTTCGAGGAAGCCAGCCAGCAGGGCGTGACCGGCGTGCCCACGTTCGCGTACGACGGCTACGGCGCACGCGGTGCCGTCCCCCCCGAGCAGTTGGAGCGACTCGTCGAAGGCACCTGAGCGGAAGTTGGCAGATACCAACTGTCTTATCACTGGAGCGCGTCCCTCCGCGTATGCGCGAGTTCGAATTCGTCGTTCACTACGGGCCGGGAGCCGATTCGCTGATGGACGTGTTCCACGACCATCCGGGACTGACCGCCCGCACCTCCGAGTGTACGACCACGACCGACGCGATGTGGCGGGTCGACCACCTCCGGGGGCCGGCGACGGCAATCAGCGCTGCCGAGGAGATTTTCATCGACCACGACCGCTGTAACGAGTGTCTCGACGACCACGCCTGTGACACCTACCGCGAGTACCACGTCCTCGACCGCGAGGCGACGAGTCTGACCGTCTACACCTACCGGCGCGAGATTCAGGACTGTCACTCCGTGCCCTATATCGTCACCGACCACGTCGGCGAGGGGGCCATCTTCGAGGCCAGCCGCTCGGGCGGCGAGTACCGCTGGAAGGTGCTCTACCCCGAAGACCAGCCCGTCGGCGAACTGTACGACGCCATCGAGACCGAACTCCGCGAGGGTCTCTCGCTCGAAGTCTCACACCTCACCGAGGCCGGCCGCTGGGACCCCATCTCACAGGCCGAGGCCGACCTCTCGCCCGACGCGCGGGGCGTGCTCGAAGCCGCGGCCGACGCGGGCTACTACGAGCGCCCCCGCGAGACGACCGTCGGCAAGCTCAGCGAGGAACTCGACGTGCCACGCTCTACCCTCCAGTATCGGCTCCGCAACGCCGAAGACGCCGTTCTCTCGCAGTTCGTCGAGGTGAGCCAGTAGCCGCTGGCCACGCCGGTCCTCGACTCCCTCGGTCGTCTCTCCGGGTGAGAGCGCCCGGCCGGTTTTAGCAGAATACAGGCGCTAAGCCCCCGTCCTCAAGGAGCAACGCAGGGCAAAGCCCGAGTAGCGCAGTAGGGCGGGGATACAGCGCCGTCATCACCTGTTCGTACACTGTTCTATTGCAGGCCCAC
>NZ_QJOW01000002.1 GCF_009184545.1 Halosegnis rubeus | reverse complement strand
ATCCACGCCTGTGGAGACTGCGCTCCCTACGGACACCACTTCGGTGTCTGCAAAGCGCGTCATCGAAACAGGAAGCCCCACCCTCAACGAAGCCACAACAGTGGCTGAGTAGGGTGGGGTAGTTCACCTTGGGATCACCGATGAGGAACGCGCCGGCGACGAGGTTCCCAATGAGATCTTGTGAGGCGAAGCCGATTGCGAGGGTCAACGCCGCGACGACAGTCGCGATCGACGAGAGGAGATTTCCGAACCCGGCGACGGCAAAGCCGACCGTGACTGCGAGCAAGCCGACCCCCACGAGCGTCAGCTTTCGAGCTGGCTTCACGAGCGTCTCGCCGGCCCCTCGCGCTCGGAGGGTTCCTCGGTGAGCGGGAGAAGCGTCGCCTTGCCGGCGTAGTAGACAATTGCGACCGTGAGTAGGAACGTCGCTGCGTTCGTCGCGAACTCGACGGCGTTCGGAACGAGGGTGGTTTCGATGAACGTCTGTATGTCGGCGTCGAGACCGGTTTGGAGCGGTATCACACCCCCACGACTCACGATCGCCACATAACTCCGCGGGGACGCAAAACGACACGCTTAACGGCGAACCCGTGTTTCCTTGGGATGCTTGGGACCGTGGGGTAGTGGTATCCTCTGCGGATGGGGTCCGTTGGACCCGAGTTCAATTCTCGGCGGTCCCACTTCGATTCCTCGCGAGCGACTGCACGGTCGAAGGCTCACTGTTTTGCCAGCCGCGACCCGACGCCGACCGCCTCGGCTATGAGTTCGTGCGACCGGAGCTTCGTCTCGTGGTCGGGGGCAATCTGCTGGAGCATCACCTCCTCGGCACCGAGCCGGTCGGTGAGCTGGCCGAACAGCCCCGCGAGCGTCTCCGGGCTACCGGAGATTGCCCGCGGAAACTCCCCGCCATCGAGAGTCGTCGGAGTCGGCTCTGGGACGCTGCCGAGTTCGTCGATGGCTTCCTTTACCGTCGGGCGAGCGCCGACATCACCGCGCTGCATCCGTTGGTACGACGCCTCGGCGACAGCGCGGTAGCGGGCTGCTTCCTCGTCGGTGTCACCGGCGATGGCGTTGAGCGCGACCATCACCGTCGGCGAATCGACGCCGATGGGTGAGTCGGACGGCTCGAAGCTGTCGCGGTAGGTTTGGCAGGCACGCTCGCCGAACCCCGGTCGGATGAAGCCGGCAAAGCAGTACGGAAGTCCGAGCTTGCCGGCGATTTCACCGCTGGACGGACTGGAGCCGAGTACCCACGGCGCTGGCGTACCCGACGCCGAACGCGGGAGCTCGATGTCGCTGTACGGGTGGTCGTCGGGAAACTGGTCGGACAGATGTGAGACCACGGCCTCGATCTTCTCGGTGTGGTCCTCGTTCGGATTCTGGACGCGGCGGCTCGTCTGGAGTGCGCGGTCGACCGCGGGCGAGCCGTTCGCCCGACCGAGTCCGGCGTCGATACGGCCGGGAGCGAGGGCATCGAGCGTGGCGAACACCTCGGCCACCTTGTACGGGCTGTAGTGGTTGAGGAGAACGGCCCCGGAGCCGAGCCGAATCGAATCGGTCGCGCCCGCGAGGCGACCGAGCAACACCTCCGGCGTGGTGCCGGCGAGCGACGCACCGCGACCGTGGTGTTCTGCGACCCAGACGCGCTCGAATCCGAGAGCCTCGGCGCGTTGTGCGGTCTCGACGGTGTTAGCGAATGCGTCGGTCGCCGTTCCGTCGCGGGGGACCGGCGAGAGGTCGACGAGAGAGAGCTTCACGGTTGTGCTTACCCTGCGCGGACAAAAGCGCTTGTCCGGCGGCCGGTTCAGGTGAGCGCGCGACCGGTCGGGGAGACGACGTACCACGTCCGCGGCTCGTTTCCGAGCCGGTGGACGAGTCCGGAATCGACGAGTGCGTCGACGACGGCGTCGGGGTCGTTGATGTCGTTGTTCGCGGCGGCGACGTGGATGTCGGCGGCGGAACAGCCCGCGGGGTTCGCGCGTATCTCGCGGAGGAGCGACACGTGGGGTGTCGAGAGCGACTGTTGAGACATGCTACAGAACTAGGGGCACTGTGAGTATATAGTTAGCTGGTGGCTACCGACGATTCCGGAGACGGAGACGGAGAGCTGTCAGAGTGACATACTTTATAACGAATCGCGTACACCTGCGCGTGTGGACACACCTACTGTCGTCCTGAATTCGGCCCGCCCGACCCGCCGTGGGGTGGTCGGCTGTGCGTAGCCGACTCCTCGCGGTTGTCTTCGCCACCCTCCTCATCGCGACGCCGATGGCCGGTGTCGCCGGTGCACAGGAGACACAGGAAGACGGTCCCGAGTGGCCGACACCGCCCGAGGCGGATAGTGCGTACGTGACCGACGACGGCGACGTCGTCCTCGTGTACGAACAAGAGACCGAGTCCCCGACCGACGGGACCGTCGAGACCACGAACTTCGGACTCAACGTGGGCGAAGGCGTCGCACACGCCTTGTTCGTCCAGAACATGACGAGCGCGTCCGAGACGACCGGCGAGTTCACGACGGTGCTCGACCCGGACCGCGTCGCGATGAACGGCTCGCTGGCGACGCCGTCGCCGGACGCGCTGTCGTCGTTCTCGCTGGACGCGAACCTCGTCCAGAGTGACACGGAGTCGAACGCCGACGTCTCGCTCGATGCCGGCATCGACGAGAGCGCCGGCGTCGCCGGGCTCGTCGAATCGACCGACCTCCAGAATGAACTGCGTGTCGGTCCGGACCGGGTCACCGCCGACGGCCAGGTCTCTTTCTCCACCGGCTTCGGTTCCGGCACGGAACAGAGCCAGTCGTTCACGGTGACGGAAGACGACAGCGGCTACACGCTCGATGCAGCCCAGGACCGGCCGGTGTACTCCTACGCGGTCGACAACTGGAACACCCGCAGTGCGGCCGAACGGACGATCACCCAACAGTACGGCTCGCTGGCGACCCAGCTGGGCGGTGAAGCGTCCGTGACCCTCGAGTCGTACTCCTTCTCGAACGCGACCGACTCCTTCGCCGACGGGATGCTCGACATGGAGTTCACCGTCGAGTACAGCGGCATCGACGACGGGCTCTCCGAGCAGGTCGCCACGACGCTCGCCTCGTCCGAGCAGTACGACCTGACACAGTCGGAAGCCGAGACCGTCGGTGAGCAGATCGCCGAGATGCAGATTAACGAAGCCGGCTTCTCGACGAGTACCAGCGACGGAACGAACGAGTACAGCTACACCGCCGACGTTGAGAACTACGACGGCGCGCTCCGCGCCTACTACACGGTACTTCAGTCGGCGTCGATGCCGGCCGGCACCTCGCTGCCCGCCTCCTACAACGCAAGCTTCGACCGGATCCAGCAGACGCTCGACGCACAACAGGAGTCCGGCATGGTCCAGACGTTCACCCTCGACGGCTCCGTCTCACAGGCCGACAGCGGCACGGACGTGACGCTGAACGCCGGCTACGAGACCGAAAACTGGGAGGCCTACCGGCAGGCGCTCGCCGATCGCGGCGTCGAACTTGCCAACAGCGAGGTGAGCCTGCAGGCCGGGCTCGATGGTGACGAGATCGCCGCCGACGGCTCCGTGACCGTCCAGCAGGACGAACTCGTCTCGAACGTGCTCAGCTCCGTCACGAGCACGACGGAGAACGGCTCCGACGTGAGCCGGCTCGCACAGGCGTTCGAGGACGCCGGCTTCCAGCGTGCACGCACCGACATCTCCGTCAGCGACGGGCAGGTCCAGATGGAAGCGGGTGCGTCGTTCCGCAACATGCAACAGCTCGCCTCGGTGTACCAGCAGCTGTCGGGCGCGGAGTCGCTCCCGTCCAGCATCGTGGGTGAGCAGAACGGCTCCGAGAGCGCGAACGTCTACATGCGGCTCTCGGGTGCCGTCAGCGCCGACGCGACCGAGGAGGACGTGCGCGGGCTCGAACCGGTCGGCGAGGACACCGAGGTGAACCTCGCGGGCGAGTACGACCGCACGTTCCCGAGCGTCGACGTTGAGAACGCCTACGATTACCTGGATATCGACCGGTCGAGCGGCACCGACACCAGTGAAGGCTCACAGCCCGGCTTCGGTGTCGCCGTCGCACTGGTCGCACTCGCCGGCGCTGCCTTCCTCGCGCGCCGCGAGTAACAACACGCGCGGCCCTTCTTTGGAACGCGCTCACGTGCCGATAGCTACCACTCTCCAGCGAACGCGAGTGAAAGTCAGTGGTTTCGTTACCGTTTCGCGCCCGGATTCGTCACCGCGCCGTTGGCCGCAGAGCCGAACGTCTGACCGTACTTCGCGAGCACGCCGGTCGTGTAGTTCAGTTCGGGCTGGTCGCGCTCGTCGAGGCGCGCTTCTAACTCATCATCAGAGAGGTCGACCTCCATCGTGCGCTCGTCAACGTCGATACGGACCACGTCACCGTCTTCGAGCGCGCCAATCGGCCCACCGACGTACGCCTCGGGGGCGACGTGCCCAATCATCGGCCCACGGGTCGCTCCGGAGAAGCGTCCGTCGGTGAGCAGGGCCACGTCGTCTTCGTGGCCGGCCCCGACGACCGCGGCCGTCACGCCGAGCATCTCACGCATCCCGGGACCGCCCTGCGGCCCTTCGTTCCGGATGGCGAGCACGTCGCCCGATTCGATGTGACTCTCTTGGACGTACGCCATCGCGTCCTCCTCGTTCTCGAAGACGCGGACCGGTCCCTCGTGGTACCACTTGTCCTCGCCGGTTACTTTCAACACTGCGCCGTCGGGCGCGAGGTTGCCGGTGAGAATCTTGATGGCACCCTCCTCGTGGAACGGGTCGTCCACCGGTGCGAGGAACGCCTCGTCGATGTCCTCGTCGGCGGGAAGGTGGCCGCTGGCTTCGAGTTCGGCCAGCTCCTCGGCGATGGTGTTGCCGGTGACGGTCGCGGCGTCGCCGTCCATGTAGCCGCCCTCGACGAGCCGGCGGACGACGACCGGAATCCCGCCGACCTCGTGGAGGTCGTTCATGACGCGGGTCCCGCCGGGCTGGAGGTTCGCGATTTTCGGGGTACGCTTGGATATCTCGTCAAACTCCTCGATGGAGAGATCGATGCCGGCCTCGGCGGCGAGCGCGAGCAGGTGGAGCACGGCGTTGGTAGAGCCGCCGACGGCGACCTGGAGGGCGATGGCGTTCTCGAAGCTCGCCTTCGTGAGGATGTCAGAGGGTCTGCGGTCGGTCTCGACACACTCCAAGACGAGTTCGCCCGCGCGCTCTGCGGTCTGGTAGCGTTCTGGCGCTTCGGCGGGCGGGGAGGCGGAGCCGAGGGGTGCGAGTCCGAGCGCCTCGGAGATGGACGCCATCGTGTTGGCGGTGAACATCCCGCCACAGGAGCCGGCACCGGGACAGGCGTCGTGTTCCATCTCCACGAGTTCGTCTTCCGTCATCTCTCCGGAGGCGACCGCGCCGACGCCCTCGAAGACGTTCTGGACGGTTATCTCGCGGCCCTCGTGGTTACCGGGCATGATGGACCCGCCGTAGAGAAAGACCGAGGGGAGGTCCGTCCGGATGGCAGCCATCATCATCCCGGGGAGGTTCTTGTCACAGCCGGCGACGGTGACGAGTGCGTCCATGCGCTCGCCGAAGGAGACGAGTTCGACGGAGTCGGCGATGACCTCTCGGGAGATGAGCGAGGCCTTCATCCCCTCGGTTCCCATCGAGATGGCGTCGGAGATGGTGATGGTGCCGAACTCGATTGGCATCCCACCGTTGGCGTCCACGCCGTCGAGGGCGGCCGTCGCCACGTCGTCGAGGTGGACGTTACACGGCGTGATGTCGGCCGCGGGGTTGGCAATCCCGACCATCGGGCTGGCGAGGTCGTCGTCGTCGAACCCCATCGCGCGGAACATCGCGCGGTGTGGGGCTCGTTCGGCTCCTTCAGTCACTTCACGCGACCGGAGGTTGGCGTCCTTCTCGGGGATGTCGGGAGTCTGCTCTGGCGGCTCCTGCTGGCTCATAGTAGCCGCTTGCGTTGGACAGGGATAAGGATGCACGCCCGAACAGATGTTGCAGCCACGCGTCTCCGCCCACAGGTCTATTCGCTTGCCTCCCGTATTCGGCGTATGGACCAGACGACACTCACGGTCAACGGAACGGAGGTGCCGGCACTCGGCTTCGGCACGTGGCGACTCACCGGCGAGACCTGCTATACGGCCGTCAGGGACGCCCTCGACGTCGGATATCGCCATCTCGACACCGCACAGGCGTACGGGAACGAGCGGCAGGTCGGCGACGCGCTCGCAGACAGCGACGTGGACAGCGACGACGTGTTCGTCACGACGAAGCTCAACGTCGGTAACCGCGACTACGAGGACGTGTTGCGAACGACAGAGGAGTCAATCGCCCGGCTCGGACTGTCGGAGCTTGACTTGCTGCTCATCCACAATCCGGCCCAGCGCACGCCCGTCGAGGAGACGCTCGACGCGATGTGTGATCTCGTCGCCGACGGGAAGGTGCGACACGTCGGCGTCTCCAACTTCAACATCGACCGCCTCGACCGCGCCCGCAGGCACGCGACGGAGCCAATCTTCACGAATCAGGTGCAGTTCAGCCCCTACTGGCCACAGAGCGGGATGCAGGATTACTGTGCCATCCACGACGTGCTGTTGACGGCGTACTCGCCGCTCGGCCACGGTGCCGTCCTCGATGACCCCGTACTCGCCGAGGTCGGGTCGCGCTACGACAAGTCGGCGGTGCAGGTAGCGCTCCGATGGCTCCTCCAGCAAGGGGTCGCGACCGTGCCGAAGGCGACGAGCCGTGAGCACATCGAGGCGAACTTCGACGTGTTCGACTTCGAACTCACGCCCGCGGAGGTGGAGACGGTTCGCCAGCCCTCGCGTGGCCGTGCGCTCAAGGGCTTCGTCCGCGGCTACCTTCCGGGGTGACTTAACTCCGCGCGTGACGTAGCGTCGGTGTGATGAAACAACTCCGGGAGGGAGTCTGGCAGATCGAGTGCAGCGGCGTCAACGCGTATCTGGCCGACGACGACGGCACGCTGACGCTCATCGATGCGGGGACGCCCCGCGACGAGCAGACGATTCGGGCCGCGGTGGCGGAGGCCGGCTACGCGCTCACGGATATCGAGCGCGTGCTCATCACCCACTACGACGTGGACCACGTCGGCGCACTCGCCGCGCTCGGTTTGGACGCGGAGATCTACATCGGGGCGAGCGACCGCGGCTTCTTCATCGGCGACGAGAAACCGCCGCTCGGGAATCTGAAGGGCGCACTCCAGCGCGTCACCGGAACCGTCACCACCCCGCCAGCGGGTGAGGTGACCGGCGTCGCGGACGGCGACACCGTCGGCTCCTTCACCGTCTACTACACGCCGGGACACACGCCCGGCCACGTCGCGTACGTGAGCGAGACGCTGTCGGTCGCGTTCGTCGGCGACCTCGTGCGCGAGAGCGACGGCGACCTCGGTCCCTCCCCCAAGCCGATGAGCTACGACACCGAGCGCGTCCGCGACTCCATCGAGTATCTGGCCGACGCGGAACCGGCAGTCGAGGTGTTGGCGATGGGCCACGGCGTCCCGTTCGTCCGCAACGGTGCGGTTCGACTCGCCGAGCTTGGCGAGCGAATCGCCCGCCTGTAGCCGATTCGACCGCCCTATCCCTGCGTTTTTGCGGCCGCCACTCTTACATTCGGGCATGAGTCGGGGTCATCCTTCCCCGACCGGCTGGAGCGAAGTCGAACAGCCGCCGGAGATCATCGAGAAGTACAACCCGCGGGACCCGACGCTGTTCGAGTACGACTGCGAGGAGCCGATTGCCGTCCACGTGCTCCCGGAGACGCAAAACGTCCACGACCGCAGCGAACAGTGGCGCGTCGGCGTCGTCCACGGCGGGAAGACGAACTTCGAGGGCACCGATCCGATTCGGACCGGTATCGCCGACCGCAGCGGTGCCTTGGCGGTGGCCGAGGAGTTCATGCTCGGCTACGAGTCGCGCGTCCAATCGGGCGAGCAGACGCCCGAAGCGCTGCTGGCGGAGTGTTGTAAGCCGGCGGTCGAACGAGTCGAGTGATCAGGCCGCGGCGACCTCTTCCGCGACGAAGCTCGGGTCCATCAGCTTCGGGTCGAGGATGTGGCCGGCCTGTCCGCGCGCAAAGTCGGGGAGCGAGCCTTCGGCGTAGACGACGACCCGAACGTCGGGGTTCAGTTCCTTCGCGACGGGAATCGAGGTGGCCAGTCGCATCTCGGTGATGACGAGTACGTCCGCCTCGGCGATGCCGGCGGCTTCGAGCGCGTCGCGGTTTGCGGTGCCGGCGGCGGTCGTCACGTCGACGCCCTCGGTCGTGAGGGCCTCACCGAGACTTGACACGTCGTTGCCGGCGATAACAGCGCGGGTCATACACGAGCGTTCGCGCTGACGGGGATAAGCTTGTTCTGTCCTACTCGTACTCGATCGTCGCAGGCGGCTTGTGAGTCACGTCGTAGACGACCCGCGAGACGTTGTCGAGCGAGCCGGTGATGCGCGACTGGATGCGCTGGAGTGTCTGCCAGTCGAGTTCCTGTGCGCGGGCGGTCATCCCGTCGCGCGACTCCACGGAACGGACGGCGACGACCCAGCCGTGGACGCGGTTGTCGCCCTTCACGCCCGTCGCCTTCCCGATTACGGCCGCGAACGCCTGCCACGGCTCGTGTGCTTCCGTCTCCTCCTCGACGACGTGACACGATTCGCGGGCGACCTCCACCTTCTCCGCGGTCACTTCCCCGACGATGCGGACGGCGAGACCCGGTCCCGGGAACGGCATCCGCTCGGAGATGATCTCCTCCAACTCGAGGGCGCGGGCGACCTCGCGCACCTCGTCCTTGTAGAGGTCGCGACACGGCTCGACGATGCCGTCGAAGTCGACGACCTCGGGCAGCCCGCCGACGTTGTGGTGGGACTTGATGTTCCCTTCCGACTCGATGCGGTCGGGATAGATTGTCCCCTGCACGAGATAGCGGGCGTCGGCCGCCTGTGCCTCGCGCTCGAACTCGCGGATGAACTGCTCGCCGATGACGTGGCGCTTCTCCTCGGGGTCGGTGACGCCCTCGAGGGCGGTGAGGAAGCGGTCGCGCGCGTCGACGACGCGAAGCCCGTCCATGAACGCGAACGTCTCGCGAATCTCTTCGGTCTCACCTTTTCTCATCAGGCCGGTGTCGACGTAGACGGCGGTCAGGTGATTGCCGATCGCCTCGTGGGTGAGCGCGGCGGCGACCGAAGAGTCGACGCCGCCGGAGAGGGCGATGATGGCCTCCTCGTCGCCGACTGCCTCCTGAATCTCGGCTTTCGCCTCGGGGATGAACGACTCGACGTCGACCATCAGTCGTCACCTCCGAGCACGGCATCGAGCAGACCGACGAACGGCGGCGATGCGCGCCCGGGGCGCGAGCGGAACTCGGGGTGGAACTGCGTGCCGACGAAGTACGGGTGGTCGTCGAGTTCGAGTATCTCCATGCGATTGCCTGCGCGCCCGGAGAACGTTATTCCGGCGCTTTCGAGTTCGTCGATGTACTCTGGGTTCACCTCGTAGCGGTGGCGGTGGCGCTCCGTACAGGAGTCGCTGCCGTAGAGGTCAGCGGCGAGCGTCCCCTCCTGAATCTGGGTCTCGTGGGCACCGAGCCGCATCGTCCCGCCCATGTCCTCGACTTCGTACTGCTCGGGGAGGATGGCGATGACCGGGTGAGGGGTCTCCGCTTCGAACTCCGTCGAGTCGGCGCGGTCCAGCCCGCAGACGTTGCGCGCGAACTCGATGACGGCCATCTGGAAGCCGAGACACAGCCCGAGGAAGGGAACGTCGTGCTCGCGGGCGTAGCGGACGGCCTCGATCTTCCCGCCGGTCCCCCTGGCCCCGAAGCCGCCGGGGACGACGAGACCGTCGGCGCGTTCGAGTCGGTCGCGGTGGTCGTCGGTCATCTCCTCGGCGTCGACCCACAACACGTTCACGTCGACGCCCTGGTCGAGACCGGCGTGTTTCAGCGCCTCGTGGACGGACAGGTAGGCGTCCTCGAGGTCGTACTTCCCGACAAGCGCGATGTCCACCTCACCGGTTGTCTCCTGGGTGACGAGTTCGCGCCACTCGTTTTCACGCGCCGACTCGGGCAGCGCCTCCTTGGCGAGGTCGAGCCGCTCCATCACGTACTGGTCGAGTCCCTCGTCTTCCACGACGAGCGGGACCTGATACACGTCGGGCACGTCGGGGTTCGAGAAGACGGCGTCCGTCGGCACGTCACAAAAGAGCGCAATCTTCTCTTTCGTGTGTGGTTCGAGTTCGTCGTCGGCGCGCCCGACGAGGATGTCCGGCTGGAGACCGATAGAGCGCAGTTCCTTCACCGAGTGTTGGGTCGGCTTCGTCTTCTGCTCGCCGTTCTGTGAGTACGGGACGAGCGTGACGTGGGTAAAGAGAATGTCGCCGTCGTCCTCCTCGTGGGCGAACTGCCGGAGCGCCTCCAGATACGGCATCCCCTCGATGTCGCCGACCGTGCCGCCGACCTCGATGATACACACGTCCGATCCCTCGGCTGCCTCCCGAATCCGGCGCTTGATGTCGTCGGTGATGTGGGGGATAATCTGGACCGTCTTGCCGAGATAATCGCCGGCGCGCTCCTTCTCGATGACGTGTTGGTAGGTCTTGCCCGTCGTGATGTTGTGGTCGAAGGTCATGTCGATATCGAGGAACCGCTCGTAGTTCCCCAGATCGAGGTCGACCTCGCCGCCGTCCTTCAGGACGTACACCTCGCCGTGCTGGTAGGGGTTCATCGTCCCCGCGTCGACGTTGAGATACGGGTCGATCTTCACGGCGGTCACGTCGAACCCGGCGTTCGCGAGCAGTCGGCCGGTGCTGGCGGCGGTAATTCCCTTCCCCAGTCCGGACATGACACCCCCTGTAACGAAAATGAACTTCCGACCCATGCTCGGGTCGTACTCGGTGAGTTCCGTCGGCATACTGACCGTCGTCGGGGCCACGTCAAAACCGTTGTGAATCCACCGACCCCGGCGGCAGAGACCACCGGCAGAACTGCCCGCCGTGGTGTGAACGCTTATACAGTATCGGCTGGTCGCTAGCAGTATGACCGGACACACACACCAGCGAACGCCACCGGAGGGACCGTTCCATGGCTAAGGGACAGTTCGAACACGTCCTCGTCCCGGTTGCCTCCGACACCGACGCCGAATCGACCGCCGAGGCGCTGGCCGACCATCTCGAGACCGACCGCGTCACCGTGGTCCACGTCGTCGAGAAGGCCGGCGGCGCACCGGACAAGGCGGGCGTCAAGCAGCGCGAGGAGGCCGCCGCCGAGGCGTTCGAGCGGTTCGAGGAGACGTACGGTGAGTCCGTCGAGACGGACATCGTCTACGACACCAACATCGCCGACGGGTTGCTGGCCGCGGCCGCCGAGGTGGGGGCCGACGCGCTCGCGTTCACGCCCCGCGGTGGCGGCTGGTTCGAGCGACTCCTCTCCGGGAGCGTGACCCGCAGGCTACTCGACGAGACGGACCGACCAGTCGTCGTACTGCCCGGGGGCGACCAGTGAGCGAGGAGGAGCTCGCTAAGGACCTCGGCCCCTTCGCCGCGCTCACAATCGGCGTCGGGACAATGATCGGTGCGGGTATCTTCGTGCTGCCGCGACAGGCGATTACCGACGCCGGCTCATTCGCCGTCGTCTCCTTCGTGCTTGGCGGCGTTATCGCACTCTTCACCGCCTTTTCGGCCTCGGAGCTGGGGACGGCAATGCCAAAATCCGGCGGTGCCTACTACTACGTGAATCGCGCGCTCGGTCCCTTCTTCGGCTCTATCGCCGGCTGGTCGAACTGGCTCGGGCTCGCGTTCGCCTCGGCCTTCTACATGGTCGGGTTCGGCCGCTACATCCAGAACATCATCGGCGTCACCGGGAGTCTTGAACTCGGTCTCGTCTCCATCGCGTGGGTGAAGATTATCGGACTGTTCGGTGCGGCGCTGTTCACTTTCGTCAACTACGTGGGCGCAAAGGAAACCGGCAAACTCCAGAACGTCATCGTCGGGATTCTCGTCGTCATCCTGGCGGCGTTTACCATCCTCGGAACGACGCAGGCGAACGCGGCGAATCTGCCGGAGGCGACCGGTTACGGGCCGATGTTCGCGACCACTGGTCTCATCTTCGTCTCGTATCTCGGCTTCGTCCAGATTACGAGCGTCGCCGAGGAGATCAAAGAGCCGGGCAAGAACCTCCCGCGTGCAATTATCGGGAGTGTGCTCATCGTGACCGTCATCTACGCGCTCGTGCTCATCGTGATGAGTGCGGCCGTCGAGCCGGGGTTCATCGCGGCGCTGTCTGAACAACAGATTGCCGTCGTCGAGGTGGGACGGCTCATCTTCTGGCCGCTGGGAACGGCGCTGCTCATCGGCGGCCTGCTGGCGACGGCCTCATCGGCGAACGCCTCCATCCTCGCGTCTTCGCGGATTAACTTCGCGATGGGTCGCGACCGCATCATCACGCCCGATCTCAACGAGATTCACGACCGCTACGGCACTCCGTACAAGTCCATCGCCATGACCGGCGGGCTGATTCTCGTCTTCATCCTGCTGGCGAACGTGGAGACGCTCTCGACACTCAGCAGTGTGCTCCATCTCGTCATCTACGCCCTCCTGAACGTGGCGCTCATCGTGATGCGGGAAGCCGACGTGCCTGAGTACGAACCCAGCTACACGGTGCCGCTGTATCCGTTCACGCCCATCGTCGGTGCAATCGTCTCGCTGGCGCTAATCTACTTCATCGACCCGCGAGTCATCGCCATCGGGGCCGGGTTCGTCGTCTTCGCCGGGCTGTGGTATCTGTTCTACGCCCGGTCGCGAACGACCAGAAGCGGCGTGCTCGGTGACTGGATTCGCTCGCGTTCCGATGAGCTTCCCGACGCGGCCGTCTCCGCGGCGGCCTCCGTCGAACCCGACGCCAACGACTACCGCGTGATGGTACCGCTCGCGAATCCGAACACCGAACGCGACCTCATCAAGCTTGGGGGAGCCATCGCGAAACACCACGGCGGCACGCTCCACGCCGTCCACATCGTCACCGTCCCCGACCAAACCGACCTCCAGTACGCCAAGGAGCACCTCGGCGAGTTCGACGGTGACACCGCCGGCGTCCTCGAACAGGCGCGGCTCGACGCCGAGGAGTTCGAGGTGCCAATCGAGACGCACACCGTCATCTCCCACCGCGGCTTCGAGGAGGTGTTCGACGCCGCGACGACCCACGAGGCCGACACCGTCGTCATGGGCTGGGGCGGGAACAGCCACGGCTCGCCGGGCCGCATCGAGTCGGCCTACGACGAGGTGATGCAGAAGCTCCCGTGTGACTTCATCGTCATGAAAGACCGCGGCTTCGACCCGTCGCGGGTGCTCGTCCCGACGGCCGGTGGTCCCGACTCCGAACTGTCGGCGGCCGTCGCCCGCATCCTCCGGGACGCCTACGACTCGGAGGTGACGCTGTTGCACGTCGCCGACGACGAGACCGAGGGGCGCGAGTTCCTCGATGAGTGGGCCGAGGCCAACGGGCTTCCGGACGCCACGCTCAGAGTCGAGACCGGCGACGTGGAGGCGGCCATCGAACGGGCCGCGCGGGACGCCACCCTGTTGTCCATCGGTGCGACCGAACAGGGGCTGCTCTCGCGGCTCGTCTCCGACTCGCTCACGATGGATGTCATCGACGACCTCGACTGCACCGTGCTCCTGACGGAGACGGCACACGACCGCTCGCTGCGCGACCGGCTGTTCGGCTCGCGATAAGCCGGATACCGCCGACGCCGCTTTTGTGAGGTGAAGATTCACTGTCCGTGCCCCCTAACCGAGCGTATGGGCACGGTTCCACGAACGACGGCACGCGGCGGGCGGTCGCCGACCGTCGAGACGCTGCTCGCTCTCGCCGTCGTCTTCCTCGTCCAGTTTCCGCTCTCGGTCGTCGGATTCGCGCCACTGTTTGCACTCACGCCCGCGTTCCCGGTGACGCCATGGACCCTCGTCACGAGCACCTACAGCCACGCCGGACCGGGACATCTCCTGTCGAACGCGCTCGTCTTGGTCTTCGTCGGCTTGGCCGTCGAGCGCACGACGACCCGGCTCCGGTACCACGCGTTCTTCGTCGCGACGGGTGCGGTGTCGGGACTCGCACAGATACTTCTGGCTCCCGTGACGGGAGCCGTCGGCGTGCTCGGCGCGTCGGGCGCAATCTTCGGGCTGCTTGGCTATCTCGTCGCCGGAAATCCGCTCTCGATGCGACTGCTCGACGGCGTAGACGCGAGCGCTCCGAACTGGGTCGTCCCGGCCGGGCTGTTGGCGGTCGGGCTCGGACTCGCCGTCGCGATGAGCGGGCCGAACTCCGCGTTCGTCGCGCACCTCGCGGGACTGGTCGTCGGTCTCGGGGCCGGGCGCGCGCGACTGCTCCACGTCGGTCGCGGCGACCGACGGACCCACAGGGTATAGGTCACGGGGTGTGACATCCGGGTATGCCAACCGTCGACGACCTACGGAACGACGTTCGGGTCGCGGTCGACCGCTACGAGCGCCGCGAGTCCACCGCGTTCACGAAGGAGGCGCTGGCGGCCGTCGCCGGCGCTGTCGGTTCGCCGGTCGAGAAGCCGCTCCCGCCGAAAGGCGAGATGCATGCCGCCATCGCCGAAAGCGTCGAGGGTCTCGACGCCGACCGCGACCGAGAGCGCCCGTTCCGAAAAGCCGAACTGGAGACGCTCGTCGCGACCGTCGCGCAGTAGTCAGGCGTCAAGCGCGTCGCGCAGGAAGCCACCACACCGCCGTGCGACCTTCTGTGACTGTCCGACGAAGTGGTGGTCTGCACCCAGCGACTCGACGGTGAAGCCGACCGCGCGGGCCCGCTCGACCACGGGCTTCCACTCGGCGGTCGTGTCGCGCTCGCCGTAGAGCACGTAGCCCGGACAGTCGATGGCGTCGACGGCTGTGACGGCGTCGAGGTCGGCGGAGAGCCGCGAGGCGGGCGCGAGCGCAGCAACTCCGTGTACCTCCTCGCGGGCAGCCGCGAGCAGGGCGATACAGCCCCCGAACGAGTAGCCGAACAGCGCGACCCGGTCGTACTGCTCGCGTGCCCACGCCACGGCGTTGCGGGCGTCGGTCAGTTCCCCCTCGCCCTCGGTCCACGCGCCGTAATCAAATCGGAGGGTCGCCACGTTGGGCGCGAGGTCGTCGCTCACGGCTTCGAGCCGGGTGTCGGTCCGTTTCCCGCCCATCTGTGGATGGGGCGGACAGGCGACGACGCAGGCGTCGGCGTCGGGAGAGTCGAGGGTGGCGCGCACGTCGCGCGCGCCGGGAACGAGTACCGTCTCGCTGTCGGTCATACCCTCGGTTCGGTGCGGTGTTACTTCGCGTCTTCGTCCCCGGATTCGGTTTCTTCGTCCGCTTCGTCCTCGTGTCTGGCCAGTCCGGCGAGGTGGGGTGTCTCGGGGAGCACGACCTCCTCGACGCCGAGTCGAACAGCGTCCGTCGAGCCGGGGAGACAGAATACGGGGACGCCCTCGACGACGCCGGCGGTCGCGCGGGTGCCGACGACGCGCGTGCCGACCTCGTCGTACGAGAGCCGGCGGAACAGTTCGCCGAAGCCAGGGAGCCGCTTGGCGAACAGCCGGTCGACCGCCTCGACGGTCACGTCGTCGGGAGAGACGCCCGTGCCGCCCGTCGTGACGACGATGTCGGTGTCGTCACGCTTCGACAGCTGGCCGACGATGGACTGTATCCGGTCGTGGTCGTCGGGGACGAGTTCGCGGTGAACGACATCGTGGCCGGCGTCGGTACAGGCACTCACGATGGCGTCGCCGGAGGGGTCGTCGTCGAGCGACCGCGTCGAGGAGATGGTGACGACGCTCACGCCGAGCGTCTCGATATCGTCGTGGTGGTGCCCGTGCCCCTCCTCGTGTTCGTGGCCGTGGTCGTCGTGCTCGTCTGCGTTCCCCTCGGTCATACCGGTCGTGGGGAGGCCTCGCAGTTAGGCCTCGTGTTCGCGTCCTCGAACGAGCGGGACGCCCACGCCGGCGAGAAGCGTGCCGGCGACGATGGGTGCGATGACCTGCTCGCGGTCCCACGGGTCACACGGCTCCCGCTCGGTGCCGGTGAGGACGAGATACGACTCGTCGCCGCGAGTGACGACCGCGGTCGGGAGCTGTCCGCCGGTGAGTGCACTCCCGCCGGCCTCGCGGACGGCGGTGAACAGCGTCTGGTTCTCGTCGCTGAGGTCCGCGAACGTGACGCGGTCGTAGCCGTCAAGCGAGTCGTCGATGCGGTCGGTGTCGGTGATCTGGATGTAGGCCGCGTTGGCACACTGGCGGGCGTCGAGTTGGGCGGCCGCGCCGCTACCTGCAAGCAATAGCCCGCAGACGAACAGGGCGAGTCCGAGATACGTCCAGCGTGTCGTCCGGCGGGTCACACGCGAGGGTTCGCCCGTGCGAGCATGGGCCTTTTGCATGCGACCGCGACCTTCGGCACGTCTTTGTGTATCGGGGCTAACACCCGGCTATGAACGGTATCTTCTACGAGGAGCACGGTGACACCGACGTTCTCCAGTACGGCGAGCTACCCGACCCCGAGCCGGGTCGCAGTGAGGTGCTCGTGGACGTGAAGGCGGGCGCGCTCAATCACCTCGACATCTGGACGCGCAAGGGGATGCCCTCCCCGGGCGAGTTCCCGCACATCCCAGGCTCCGATGCGGCCGGCGTCGTCGCCGCCGTCGGCGAGGGCGTCACTCGGTTCGAGACGGGCGACCACGTCGCCGTCGCCTCCGGCTCGTACTGCGGCGAGTGTGAACACTGCCGCGCCGGCGAACACTCCCAGTGTGTCGAGTACACGATCATCGGCGAACACTCCACGGGCGTCCACTCCGAGCAGACGACGCTCCCCGAGGAGAATCTCGTCCACGTCCCCGACCACGTCGACTTCGAGACGGCCGCGGCCGCGCCGCTCGTCTTCCAGACCGCGTGGCGGATGCTCCACTCCCGCGCCGAAATCGAGGCCGGGGAGTCGGTGCTCGTCCTCGGCGCGTCGGGCGGTGTCGGACACGCCGCGGTCCAGATTGCCGACCACGCCGGCTGCGAGGTGTTCGCCACCGGTTCGACGGCAGCGAAGCTCGACGCGGCCCGGGAGCTGGGTGCCGACCACGTCGTCAACTACGAGGAAGAACCGTTCGACGAGTTCGTCAACGAACGGACCGACGGCCGCGGCGTCGACGTGGTGGTCGACCACATCGGCGGCGCGACGTGGGACGCCTCGATGAGCTCGCTGGCGAAAGCCGGCCGCATCGTCACCTGCGGCGCGACCGGCGGCCCGAAGGTGGAGGTGAACGTCGCCGACCTGTTCTGGCAGCAGTACGACATCCTCGGCTCGACGATGGGAGCCAACGCCGACATCGACGCCGTCCTCGAGTTGGTGTGGGACGGCACCTTCGAGCCACAGATTCGCGACGTGCTCCCGATGAGCGAGGCCGCCCGCGCCCACGAGATGCTCGAAGCGCGGGAAGGGTTCGGGAAGGTCGTCGTCGTCCCCGACAGCGAGCTATGAGCGACGATGACGACGGATACGTCCACGCCCCGGGCGAGGACAGCCACGGCGTCAAGCCGACTGACCGCGACCGCGAGTTCGGGCTTCGCGGCTGGATTCTCGTCGGCTGGCTGTTCGTCTCGCTCATCGTCGTTCCCGGCATGCTGTTGTACATCCCCGAGGCGGGCAACTTCACGAAGTCGCTCGGACTCGGCTACCGTGACGCCTTCCTCGTGCTACCGTTGATTCCGGCGCTCGGACTCGGCGTGCTCGGCGTCTGGGCGACGACGCGGCCTTAACGCCCCATCAGGATCGACACCGTCCACGAGCAGACGACGGTGTCGTCGCCCCGCTGTATCTCGATGTCACGCGTCACGATGCCTCGCGAGTCGTCCGACTCGGAGACGCGCATCCCGGTCACCTCGTGGCTGGCGTACAGTTCATCGCCCGGATAGACGGGCGCGTGCCACCGGAGATTCTCGATGCCGAGGCCCGCGAGGTTGGTCGAGTCGTTGAGGAAGTGCTCCACGAACAGCCGGGTCGCAGTGCCGATGGTGTAGAGTCCGCTCGCGAACACGTCGTCGTACCCCTTCGCGCGGGCGGCGTCGGCGTCGAGGTGCATCGGCTGTGGATCGAACTGTTCGGCGAAGGCGATCATCGAGTCCCGCTCTACCTCCGCCGGGCCGTAGGTCGCAGACCAGCCGACGTGAAGGTCATCGTAGGTGGTTGGCATACTCGCGGCACACCCGTCCGAGACAAAAATCCCCCGGCGCGGTCTCAGGGCTGGTCCGCCGTGTCCTGCACCCAGACGGTCTTCTCGTTGCAAAACGCCTTCAGCCCCTGTTCGGCGAGCTCGCGGCCGTAGCCGGAGTTCTTGATACCGCCGAAGGGGAGCCGCGGGTCCGACTTCGCGAGTTCGTTCACGAACACCGCGCCCGACTCGATGCGGCGCGCAACTGCCTGCCCACGCTCTCGGTCCTCGGTCCAGACGCTCCCCGCGAGTCCCAGCTCGGAGTCGTTGGCGAGCGCGACCGCCTCGGCCTCGCTCTCGACGCGGAAGACGGCGGCCGCGGGCCCGAACACCTCCTCGCTGGCGAGGGGTGCATCCGGCGGGACGTCGGTCACGACCGTCGGCGGGTAGAAATAGCCGGTCCGGTCCAGCGGTTCGCCCCCGGTCTCGACGCTCGCGCCGGCCTCGACGCTCGCCGTCACCTGCTCGTGGAGGTCGTCCACGAGGTCCGCCCGCGCCTGTGGCCCGATATCGGTGTCGGGGTCGGACGGGTCACCGACCGTCAGCGCCTCCATCTCCGTGACGAAGGCATCGAGGAAGGCGTCGTACGCGTCGGCGTGGACGATGAAGCGCTTCGCCGCGATACACGACTGCCCGGAGTTGAGCGTCCGGGCGCGTGCGCCGACGGCCGCGGCCGCCTCGATGTCGGCGTCGTCGAGCACGACGTACGGGTCCGAGCCGCCGAGTTCGAGCACGGAGGGCTTCAGCTCCTTGCCCGCAGTCTGCCCGACGGCTCGACCGGCCGGCTCCGAGCCGGTGAGCGTTACCGCCCGGATTCGGTCGTCTCGTATCATGGAGTCGACGCGGTCGGAGCCGACGACGAGCGTCTGGAACACGCCCTCGGGGAAGCCGGCCTCCCGGAGTATCGACTCGACGGCGAGGGCGCACTCGGGCACGTTCGAGGCGTGTTTGAGCAGTCCGACGTTGCCGGCGACGAGGTTCGGCGCGACGAACCGAAACACCTGCCAGAAGGGGTAGTTCCACGGCATCACGGCGAGGACGGGGCCGAGCGGCTCGGTGGCGACGAACGACTCCGTCTCCGGCTCCGTGCCGACCGGCTCGTCGGCCAGATACTCGGGGGCGCGCTCGGCGTAGTGGTCACACACCCACGCGCACTTCTCGATTTCGGCGCGTGCACCGTCGATCGGTTTGCCCATCTCCTTGGTCGCCAGCCGCGCAAACTCGTCGGTCCGGTCGCACAGTACCTCGGCCGTGGTCTCGAGCAGTCGACGGCGCTCGCGGAGGTCGGTGTCGCGCCACATCCAGAACGTCTCACTCGCGGTCGCAAGCGCCGTCTCTACGTCGTCGCCGTCGTGGCTCGCGACCGAGGAAAGCGACTCCTCCGTCGCCGGATTCGTTCGCGTCATGTGAGGAGATAGCACGACCACCAGTAAAGCTGTCGGGGTCGAAGCGAACGGAGGGAGTTTAGTAGACGGCCGCTAATAGACGGGTATGTTCGACCGTCTCGTCGCCGTCGATAGCGCGCTGTCGGAAAATCAGAAGCTGTTCGGCGGTGCCGTCATCGTCGCGCTCGGCGTCATCCTCATCGCACTGATGAGCTTCGGCGCGTTCGGTACGGAACTGCTGAAGATTCTCCTCGGTATCGCGGGCGCGGTGTGTATCATCGTTGGCACGCTGCTCGTCGGCACCTCGGAGAATCGCGAGCACGCCGTCTGATTACCAGTCGATTCGCTCCTTGTCGCGCCAGAAGTCCCCCGACGGGTTACCGGGCGTGAACCGACACAGCCACGTCGGCGTCTCCGCGCCCTTCTCCACCGACCGTTCCGCTTCCTCGCCGCCGAGATCCGTCCGGACCCAGCCCGGACAGACGGCGTTCGCCATCAGTCCCTGTTCGTTGTACTCGCCGTGGAGATACGTCGTCAGCCCGTTCAGCCCGGCCTTCGAGACGCGGTAGGCCGGCGAGCCACCGTCCATCTCGGACAGCTGTCCCATCCCCGAGGAGACGTTGACGACGCGACCGCCGTCCTGCTGGACGAGCAGCGGGACGAGGTGTTTACACACGAGCATCGGGCCGCGGAGATTCGTCCCGAGCGTCCGGTCGATGCGCGAGGGCGGCTCCGCGACAATGTCGTCACCCGGACGCTGTCCGGGTGACCGGCCCGCGGAGCTTCGCTCCGCTCTGTCGTCCCCGAACTCACCGATACCGGCGTTGTTGACGAGGATGTCGAGCCGCCCCACCTCTGAGAAGACGCCGTCGGCGATGGCGTCGATATCGCCCTCCTGTGTCACGTCGAGTAAGACCTTCTCGCAGCCGTCCGGCACCTCGGCGTTCATCGACCGCGCGCCGGCGTACACGGTCGCGCCGAGGTCGTTCAGATTTCGAGCGATTTGTGCGCCGATACCCCTGTTCGCGCCGGTGACGAGCGCGACTTGGCCGCCGAGGTCGTCGTGAAGTTCCATATCTCCGTGTCGACGGGCGGCAAAAAGGGTCTGGCTGTTCGTCTCCGGCTCAGAACGCGTAGGGGTCGTCTGCGCCGGCGATTTCGGGCACGACCCATGTCCCGTCGGCGTCCTGTTCGACTTCGCCGGCGTCCTGGAGCCGGCGGAGTCGCTCCTTCGCTTCTTCGGTGCCGATTCCGATCGCGCCGGCGATACCGCGGGCAGTCACGCCGTCGCTCTGCTCGATGACCTGGAGCACGTCGTCGCCGGGTGCCTCGTCGTCGAATCCGCCGTCGTTGTGTTGCATGGCCGTACGTCGCTGGCGGGGGTATTTGAGGGTGCGGTTGTCCGGCCGGCGTGCGAGTCGGTCGCGCGACTACGCTCGCTGCTCGATAGCGCCCCGCACGTCCTCCCACACCTCGTCGGGAGTGCCTTCGCCGTCGATTTCGGCGTAGGCGTCGGTCCCGGCGTAGTGGTCGATGACCGGTTCGGTGTTCTCGGCGAAGACGCGGAGCCGCTCGCGGACCGTCTCCTCCGTGTCGTCCTCGCGCTGGGTGAGGTCTGCACCGCACTCGTCACAGACGCCCGACTCCTCGGGCTGGTCGAACTCGACGTGGTAGGTCTCGCCACACTCCGGGCAGACCCGGCGACCGGTGAGCCGGTCGACCAGTTCCTCCTCGCTGACGGCGAGTCGGATGACGGCGTCGAGCTCCGTCCGCTCGTCGAGGAACTCCGCCTGCTCGATGTTGCGCGGGTAGCCGTCGAGGACGAAGCCGTCGGCGTTACCGAGTGCCGTGACGACGATCTCGTTGACGACCTCGTCGGGGACGAGTTCGCCGGCGTCCATGAAACCGCCGGGCGTGTCGAACTCGAATCCCAACTCGGAGATGTCCATCCCCTTGTTGGCGCGCAGGGCGTCGCCGGTCGTGATGTGGTCGACGCCGAACTCGTCGCTGATTCGTGAACTCTGGGTTCCTTTGCCAGCACCGGGAGCACCGAGTAACAGCACGCGTGGCTTGCTCATGGGCTGGATTCTCGACCCCTGCGTAAAACTCTGAAGAAACTGGCCGCACTCGCCCCGATTGTTTGGCCGCGTGGGAGCACGGACCGACGTGCCGTGCTGAGTGGCGCGGACCACGGACCGACTCGCCGTGCGGGTCGAGTCGGACTGTGGACCGCGCGGTTGAAACCGCTCCCCGGTGAAGCGCGGGTATGAGCGACGAGAGCAACGAGTGGGAGGAACCCGACCGCGAGGAGTTCAGCCACGACCCGCTCGGCCACACGCACGTCTGGGAGGAGATGACCGTCGGCGACCTCGTCGAAGGGTACGGCGAGGCTGGCATCGGGGCCGCCGACGTTCACGAGGCCGCCGACATCTACACGGAGATGCTGGCCGACGACGACTGCACCGTCTTCATGTCGCTCGCGGGCGCGATGGTCCCGACCGGGATGCGCCGCGTCGTCGCCGACCTGATTCGCGACGGCCACGTCGACGCGCTCGTCACGACGGGCGCGAATCTCACCCACGACGCCATCGAGGCCATCGGCGGCAAACACCACCACGGCCGCGCCGAACACGAAGAACGCACCGAACGCGAACACGACGAGACCCTCCGCGACGAGGAGGTCGACCGCGTGTACAACGTGTATCTCCCACAGGAGCACTTCTCGCTGTTCGAGACCCACCTCCGCGAGGAGGTGTTCCCGCCGCTCGAAGCCGAGAGGACGGTCGGCATCGAGCGGTTCACCCGCGAACTCGGCAAGGCGAACGCGGCCGTCAACGAGCGCGACGACATCGAGGAGGGACCCGGCGTCGCGGCCGCAGCCTACGAGTCCGACGTACCGATTTACTGTCCGGCGGTCGCAGACTCGGTGCTCGGACTGCAGGCGTGGATGTACTCACAGACCTCCGACTTCTCGCTCGACGCCCTCTCGGATATGACGGCGCTGACCGACCTCGCGTACGATGCCGACCGCGCCGGCTGTCTGCTCGTCGGCGGCGGCGTTCCGAAAAACTTCACCCTCCAGACGATGCTCGTCACGCCGAACGCCTACGACCTCGCAGTCCAGGTTACGACCGACCCCTCCAGCACGGGCGGGCTGTCGGGCGCGACGCTGGACGAAGCCCGTTCGTGGGGGAAACTGGAGAAAGGTGCCCGCAACGCGACCGTCGTCGGTGACGCGACCGTCTTCCTGCCCCTGCTCGTCGCGGCCGCTCGCGAGCGGCTAGCCGAGTAGACCGCTTACTCGTCGCGCGTGAGCTGGTCGTCGCCGTGGCGCTCGCGCAGGTCGCGAAGGTACTCCCGCTGTTCGACCATGCGCGGGGTCGGCTCCGCGAACGCGTCGGCGAACATCTCGTCGGGGTCGGTCTCGACCTCTGAGAGCTGGTCGACGGCCGCGGCCATCCGGTCTTCGTTCGCCTGCTCGATTGCGGCGACGGCATTGTCATCGAGCACGCCCTGCCGGCGGAGATACAGTTCGAGCCGGTCGATCGGGTCCACGCGCTTCCACTGGTCGACTTCCGCGTCCTCGCGGTAGGCCGTCGGGTCGTCGGCGGTCGTGTGGGCACCGTAGCGGTACTCGACCGTCTCGATGAGCGTCGGGCGCGACTGGGCGTCCGGGTCGGTCGCCTTCTCGCGGGCTGCAAGCGTCACCTCGTAGACGGCGAGCGGGTCCATCCCGTCGACCTGCACGCCGTCGAAGCCGTACGCCTCGGCCTTCTGGGCGATGGTGTCGGCGGCGGTCTGTTCCTCGCGCGGCACCGAGATGGCCCACTGGTTGTTGTGACAGATGAACACCGTCGGCGTGTCGTAGACGCCGGCGAAGTTCAGCCCCTCGTGGAAATCACCCTCCGACGTTGCGCCGTCGCCGAAGTGACAGACGACGACCTCGTCGTCGTTACCCTGTAGCTTGGCGGCCATCCCGATTCCCGTGACGTGGGGGATGTGGTCGGCGATGCAGATGTTGAGCGGGAAGATGCGGTCGTCCGCGAGCGCGGCGTTGCCCGACTCGTGGCCGGCCCAGTAGTGCAGATACTCGGGCGGGAATCCACGCACCAGCGGCGCGGCGTGTTCGCGGTACTGATACGACACCCAGTCGTCCTCGTCGAGTGCGTACATCGACCCGAAGCCGGACCCCTCCTGGCCGGCCATCGGCGAGTAGGTCCCCATCCGGCCCTGTCGCTGGAGACTCACCATCCGGTCGTCGAAGTGGCGGCCGAGCTTCATGTCGGCGTACAGGTCCCGAAGCGTCGCGTCGCTCGCCGTCGGCTCGTACCCCTCGCGCAGGTGGCCGTCGGGCGCGAGCAGGCCGACGCGGTCGTCGTAGTCGCGGGCCAACAGCGTGCGGCGTGCCGACTCGTCCATACCTCCCGTGCGGTGCGCGCCGACATAGTTCTGTCCGAGCGCTTTTTCTCTCCGGTGGCGTAGCGACGAGTGGCCGATGACGAGCGACCGGGCCGAGCCGGTGTAGGCAGCCGGCAGTGACGAACCCTATGAGTGCCGAGGCCAGTTCTCTCTCGTGCGGTTCGGAAGCGAGATGAGCGAACGTCAGAGAATCGCGTACTCCCCGAGACGAGATAGCGCCGTGTCGACCCTGTCGGCTCCCCAGCAACGTATTACCGCCGGAGTCACGGGGTGGATGACAGCCCGGACAGGAACTCAGTCGGCAGTCGACTCCTCCGTTGGCTCTCCCAACAGTGCCAGCGCCATCCGTTCGGCGACGTACCCGAAGCCGTTGGCCAGATGCAACGTGAGCAGGACGAGAATCGTACCGACTCCCACTGCCAGAGCGGTCTCGGGGAGCGTCTCGACCGTCCAGGTGACGGGCTCACCGTTCACCTCGCCGAAGCTGACGTCGAACGGACGACGCACCACTGCCGAGATGAGCGTCACGCCCTGCACCACCCCGTAGGCGAGCATGACGCCGATTATCCCGAGAAAGATCTTCAACAGCAGAAAGCCGAACCCCCGCCAGGTGCTCGCCGCATCGACGGATCCCCGGAGGCGGCCGCCGACCCCGCTCCGATTCGTGACATCATCCGGAGTCTCCAGTGAGACGGCAAGGAGCGCGTTCACCAACTGCCGTTCCAGCGCCGCGAGCGCCCGCACGACAGCGAGCATCAGCGCCAGGATGGCGATTCCCACAAGCGCTACCGAGAGGAGCGTCCCAAAAATCATGCCGAAGCCGAACAGCGACCAGTACAGCATCGTGAGCGGAAACGACACAAAGAGGTAAGCCAGGTTCGCGTAGGTCCGGCGAGAGACGACCGGACCGAATACGGCGTCGATACCGCCTCGAAGCGTGATTCGACCATCGACGATGGAGGGCATCACTCACCCGTTGCACAGCCCAATACTAAACGACCGGTGCCGACGTGCGGTGTGTGCGTGAGTCCGTCCGACGGATGGGTATCGAGTCGAGCGAAGGCGTCGACCGTCTCGCCGGCGCGTTCTCGCATCGAGCGTGTTGTGAACCGGACCTTTCGACCCGCCCGCGACCCACGAGACCGGGCGTCTCACTTCCGAGACAGGAGTTCACGGCCCGAGAGTCGAGACGGGAGCGACCGGGCCGTCGTGCGACCGGCTTACGTCGCGGCTTCGATTGCCGCTTCGAGGTCGGCGATGATTTTCGCCGGGTCCTCGATGCCGACGGAGAGCCGGACGAGTTCGTCGGTGACGCCCGAGGATTCCTGCTCCTCGTCGGTGAGCTGTTGGTGGGTCGTGCTTGCGGGGTGGATGATGAGCGTCTTCGCGTCCCCGACGTTGGCGAGCAGGCTCGCCAGTTCGGTGGACTCGACGGTCTTCCGGGCCGCCTCGTAGCCGCCCGCGAGACCGAAGGTGATCATCCCGCCGTAGCCGCCCTCGAGGTACTTGCTGGCGTTCTCGTGGGTCGGGTGGGATTCGAGTCCGGGGTAGTTGACCCACTCGACGTCGGGGTGGGCATCGAGCTGCTCGGCGACGAGCATCGCGTTCTCGCAGTGGCGCTCCATCCGCAGCGGGAGCGTCTCGATGCCCTGGATGGTCTGCCACGCGTCGAAGGGTGACTGCTGATTGCCGAGGTCGCGCAGCCCCCGGGCGATGGCGGCGTAGGTGAACGCCGCGTCGCCGAACGTCTCGGCGAAGTTCACGCCGTGGTAGGCGGGGTTTTCGCTGGCGATTTCGGAGTACTTCTCAGGGTAGTCGGCCCACGGGAATGAGCCGCCGTCAACGACGACGCCCCCGACGGTCGTGCCCGAGCCGTGGAGCCACTTCGTCGTGGACTCCCAGACGAGGTCGGCCCCGTGTTCGAGCGGGCGACACAGCGCCGGCGTCGCGAACGTGTTGTCCACGAATAGCGGAACACCGTGGTCGTGCGCGATATCCGCGACGCGCTCGATATCCGGCGTGTCGAGGGCGGGGTTGCCGATGGTTTCGAGGTGGACGTAGGCCGTATCCTCGTCGATAGCCGCCTCGTACCCCTCGTAATCGAGTGTGTCCACGAACCGGGTCGTCACGCCACGTCGCTCGACGCTGTGGGTCAGATAGGTGTAGGTGCCGCCGTACAGCGAGTTCGAACTGACGATGTTGTCGCCCGCCTCGGCCAGCAGGAAGGTCGTGAGGTCGAATGCAGCCATTCCGGAGCCGGTGGCGGCCGCCCCGACGCCGCCTTCGAGGGTGGCCAATCGCTCCTGCAGCGTCTCGACGGTCGGATTCATCAGCCGCGAGTAGATGTAGCCCGGCTTCTCGAGCGCGAACTGCGCGGCCGCGTCCTCGGCGTCATCGAAGACGTAGGAGGTGGTCTGGTACAGCGGCGGTGCCCGCGCACCGGTCGCGGCGTCGGGTTCCTGTCCGGCGTGCAGCGAGTCGGTCGAAATCGAACGGGAGTCTGGGTCGTCGCTCATACCGTAGTTTGTGGTGCGAGACCGCTTACAGCTACCGCTGTGTGCAACACTCACACGTCGATAGCGAAAACGTGACCGAACCCGGGCGACTCGCTACTTCTTCGGCCCGTGGCTCTTCCCCGAGCGCGTGCTCGTTTTATGATGGAGACGGACAGCGAGCGCGAGCGGGACCGACAGGAGCGTCCCGACCGCGCCGGCGACGCCGACGCCCTGCCAGCTGAGCGACTGCTGTGGGCCGTTGCCGACGACGACCACCCCGCGCATCCCTTGGTCGCCGTACTCCTCGCACTCGTAGGTGGAGAGCCCGTCGCCGCCGAACTCGACGGCGTACTCGTAGCCGGCCGCCGAGGTCGTGGCCGACTCGTAGCCGAGTTCAGGGTCGACCACGTCGTACTGGTTCGGACCGTCCCACACCCAGCGGATGGTGGTGCCCGGCGAGACGTGAATCGCCGGCGGGTCGAACGCGAGCTGACCGCCGTTGCCCTCCGCGCCGACCGTGACGGTCACCTCCTCGCTGCCGCGCTTGTCGACGACGCCGGTGTAGTTGTCCGTGTTCGCGAGCCAGCCGTCAAACGAGCGGGCGTCGGGCGCGTCCTGTTCGCCCGTGTCGGTCTCGTTTGCCGACGGGGTTGGGGTCGCGGTGCTGCTTCCGGGCAGCGACACGTTCGCGTCGCCGGTGACGACGGCCCCGCGCATTCCCACTGCCTTGTGGGGCGTACAGTAGTAGCGGGTGACGCCGGCCGACTCGAAGGTGTGTTCGAACGTCGCACCCTGCTCGCCCTGCATCGAGGACTCGAAGCTCCCGTCGGAGGCGATGACGTTGTGGCTTCCGCCGCCGCCGGTCCACTCCCACCGAATCGTCGCGCCGGGGTCGATTCGGACGACCGGCGGTCCGTAACCGAACGCTCCGCCGTTGGCGTCTGCGCCGACGGTGACGGTCACCGTGTCGCTGCCCGTCCGGTCGGTGACGGAGCCGGCCCCGTCGGTGTCCGCGAACCAGTCGGTCAGGTCGGTGCCCTCCTGTGCTGTGACCGGGCCGGCGGCGAGGGTCGCCCCCGCGCCGGCCGCGCCCAGCATGAACGTTCGTCGTGTTGGCATCGGTCTCACCCCTCGTAGCCGGCGTGGTCCATCAGGTCGGCGAAGATGTCCGTGTCCATCGCCTCCTCGTAGACGATACCGGTCAACATTCCGCCGGGATAGCTCGACCCGTTGCGCACGTGGTCGACCTTGTGACAGTGCATCAGATAGATGCCGGGGTCGGCGTCGGCCTCGAACTCGACGGTATAGCGTTCCGCCGGCGAAACGGACTGCACGTCGCGCTTGTAGCGTGCCGCGTCGGGAATCTGTGAGCCGTCCCGTTCCACCACCTCGAACCGATGGTTGTGCATGTGTAACGGGTGAGATCGGAAGCCGGCGTTGACCCAGTGGAGCCGGACGGTGTCACCCGAGGAGACGACGATGGGACTGCCGTCTTCCGGATTGAGCGTTCGGGGCGCACACTTCCCGTTGATGGTGAACACGTCGGGGCGGCGGTTCGTGATGTCGTAGGTGGCGTCCTGTCCGGCGAGCTGGCGGGAGAGCCGCGAGTCCCACTCCTTGACGGTCATGAAGTACTCCTTGTCGGCGGGCTCGTACCCCTGCGGGTCGACGCGGAGCGTGCCGTACATCCCCATCTCCATGTGACGCGGCGTCTGGTAGTGACAGTGGTAGATGTGGGTGCCGGGGACGTTCGCCGTGAACTCGTAGGTGTGTGTCTCGCCCGGGCCGACGGTGATGCCCGTCGTCGTCGGGACGCCGTCGTTTTCCCACGTCTTGTGGATGCCGTGGAGGTGGAAGGTGTGGGGCATCCCCGCCTCGGAGTTGTCGAGCGTCACCTCGAACTCCGACCCCTCGTCGATACGCAGGATGGGACCTGGGACCGAAGGGTCGCCGTCGTCGGCCTGCCACGCCCACACCATCGGGAGATTCACCGGGCCACCCATCGACTCGCCGGGGTGGGCGCGGTGGGCCGCACGCACCGTCTTCAGCGTCACCGAGTTCCCCTGCTCGTTCAGATCGACGACCTCGGGTGGACTGGTCGTCGGCAGCGACTGCGACAGCGTCGACGCCGTGTTTCCCCGTTCCTCGACCGTCGGGTCGGTCGTCGTCATACAGCCGGCCGCCGCGACCGCGCCGGTCGTGCCTGTCGCCGCCACGAACTCTCGCCGCGTGATACCGTCGCCGGGTGCGCCAATCTTCGGGGTCATACAGATACGCCTTGTCGGGGGTCACAAGTAGCCCCCCGCGGTGAGTCCCAGTCCCGGAGACGCGAGCGAACACGTTCGGGCAATAGTATATAAACGCTCGATTCGGAACTTCGGCAAGGTAATGAGTCGGGCGACCCCGACCACTGACAGGGATGGCACGTGCACGACTCACCGTCACGACACCGGACGGCTCGTGGGCCGGGCGAGTCACGCGGAGCCATCCTGACGCGCACATCCGGGTCAGAACGGCGAGTATCGGTGAGCCGGCGACGCTCGTCGCGGAGGTGACAGCACCCTCGCTCGCTCCCGTCATCGCGGCCATCTCGGAGGCGGACGGGGTCCGCTCGCTCGACATCCTCGACCGCCACGGCGACACCGCAGTGTGTCGACTCACCGTCGCAGACGCCGGCCCGCTGGCCGCCGCGGCGGCCGCCGGCGCACCCCCGGAGTATCCGTTCACCGTCGCGGACGGCACCATCGAGTGGGAGCTAACCGCGACACGGTCGGCGCTCGCCGACCTCGCGGACGAGCTCTCCGAACGGGGTCTCGAGTTCACGGTGGCGGAGATGCGGCCCGGCGACGACGGCGAGCCCCTGCTCACGCCCCGACAGCGCACCGTCGTCCGGACGGCCGTCGACAGCGGCTACTACGAGGTACCCCGCGGTTGTTCACTCGCCACGGTCGCCGAGCAGGCCGACCTCTCGAAGTCGACGTGTAGCGAGATTCTCCGACGCGCCGAGAAACGACTGTTGACGCGCTATCTCAACGGGGGACAGCCGTGAGCAACCCGTTCGAGGAGTCGGTCGACCCGGCCGCGGTGTTGGCTGCGCTGGACGACGAGGCCTGTCGTGAGCTCATCGGGGAACTCGACACCCCACACACGGCGGACGAACTCGCCGAGGCGTCGGATATCGCCCGGTCGACCGTCTATCGGAAACTGGACATCCTCACGGACGCCGGACTGGTCGATGAGCGAACCGAGGTCCGGTCGGACGGCCACCACACGACCCGATACGTCCTCGATTTCGAGGCCGTCCACGTCCTGCTTGACAACGACCGCCACCTCGATATCGAGGTCGACCGCCCCGAAGAAGGACCAGACGAGCGCGTTGCGCGTCTGTGGACAGAGATTAGAGATTCGACATGACACACCCATACGCAATTGCAGCACTGAAGACAGTCACGCTGGCGCTCGGACTCGTCATCACCTACTACAGCGTGCAGGCGTATCGCAGGACGGACGCGGAGCCGCTTGCAGCACTCGCGCTCGGCTTCGGTATCATCACCATGGGCGCGTTCACGGCCGGAATTTTAGATTGGTTTGCCCCCGTCAGCCGCGACCTCGCGCTCCTCGTCGAGAGCGCCTTCACCGCCCTCGGCTTCGCGGCCATCTTCTACGCCCTGTTCGTCGACCGGGGGACCTGACGGCTACCGCCGCGAGAGTCCTCGCAGCGTGGCGACGAACAGCCCGCTCGCCAGCAACAGCCCGCCCGCGAGCGCGAACGCGATCTCGTAGCCGGTTGTCGCGACCCACCCGCCGAGCGCACTCCCGACGCCGCCACCGACCGCGCCGAGGGCAGTGTAGACACCGAGCGTCTCGCTGCGAATCGCCGGCGGCGCGTGTCTGGTGACGAGCGCGGGGCCGGTAACGGCGATGACGGCCAACGTCGCACCGATGACGGTGAACCCGACAGCGGCGACGGCGACGGCGACCGACTGGCTCGCCACGCCGACAAGCAGCGCGACGGCCGGGAACGCCAGCCCACGGACGAGGAGTCCACCCGCCTGCAGTCGCCGGAGGTCGAGCCGAACACGGCCGACCCAGCCGTACAACAGCGCGGAGACGACAGCCGAGAGCAGATAGAGGAAAAACACCTGACTGGAGCCGAAGGCGCGCTCGGTGAGAAACAGGGGAAGCGGTGCCCAGAATGCGGCCGAGCCGGTGAAGAATACGAACGCAGCGACGAGATACGCTGCTCGTCGGCATCGCAGACGTCGGCGTAGCCGGTCTCACCGCCGTCGATTACATCACCGCGCAGGCCGATGCGACCCAAATCGGTCACCTCGCGACGCGACACCTCCCCGATATCACGCCCTTCACCGACGGGGTTCCTCGCCGACCGATTCGCCTCTACAACGTCGGGACGGACGTGACCGTCTGCGTCTGTGAGCTGTCGCTCCCGCCGTGTGTCTCCGAGTTGGTGAGCGAGGAGCTGCTCGCGTGGGCGAACGAGACCGATATCGAGACGGTTGCGGCCGTCTTCGGCGCGTCCTACCCGCACGCCGAGGAGGACCACGCCGTCTCGTACGTCGGCACCGAGTCGTTCCGCGAGGGGGCGGTGGCCGACCGCCCGTTCGAGCCGCTGTCGGCCGGCTACTTCGATGGCCTACTCGGGGAACTGCTCACGGCGGGACTCGACGACCCGGAGCCGGCCGTCGGTGCACTCGTCACGCCGGCACATCCGCCGGGACCGGATATCGACGCGGCAATCCGGCTCGTGGAGGCGGCCGACACGGCCTACGGCGTCGGCGTCGAGACGACCGAACTCGAGAACCGCTCGGCGGCACAGCGACAGTACTACGAGGCGCTCGCAGAGCGGATGGCGACCCTGCGAGACGAGGGGACCGACCGACCATACGACGACCGGATGTTCATGTAGCTGTGGCCGGCAATCGTTGCCGGACCGAGCCATGTGGGAAGCTTTTACCCGCTGATTCGCGATTTTACATGTACGATGTCAGAACGTGGAGCGACGTTCAACTCGCTCGATACCACTCTCCCTGCGCCCGACTCGACGGACCGCGTCCACCACAACCCAAGCGAGGCGACGCTCCGCTCGCTTTCCGCCCACCTGGAGACAGAGACGGAGTTCGGCGCACCTGCCTACGTGAGCGAGCAGCGTTCGCGACAGTCTGAGTTCACCCGCAACGACACGGACAGCGACTTCGACGCCGAGGATTACACCCACGTCCAGACGGCACTCGAGGGCGTTCGCGAGACCGACCGCGAGTTCGTCTGTCTCGATTTGCAGGTGGGTCGCCACCCCGACCACACATACAACGCGCGCTACTTCGTCCCCGCCGAACAGGCGCGCATCGCCCTCGCGCTCACGCGGCTGTTCGAGCGCGGAGAGTTCGACGAGCCGGATTTCTGTACGGTCCAGCTCCCCGACCACGGCACGCTCGCCATCCGCACGCTCGTCGACGAGGGACTCACGACCGTCCTCGGAAGCGACTACACCGGCGAGGCGAAGAAATCCTTCCTCCGACTGTTCATGCAGCGGACGAAGGCCGCCGGCGGTCTCGGCCTCCACGCGGGCAGCAAGCGCGTCACCCTCAAGGACGACGGTGACACCCGCGATGTCGGCCAGCTGTTCTTGGGGCTATCCGCGACTGGAAAGTCGACGCTGACAGCCCACGGGCTCGGGCTTTCGGGCGCGGAGTCCGCGACGATGTTACAGGACGACGTGTGTGCGCTCCTCCCCGACGGCACCGTCGCCGGCAGCGAGGGAAACGGCCTGTACGTCAAGACCATCGGACTGGACCGCGACGAGCAGGAGGCCGTCTACGACGCCGTCACCCACAACTCTGCGGTGTTGGAGAACGTCGACGTGAGCGAGGACGGCACCGTCGACTTCGACAGCGACCGGTACACCACGAACGGGCGGGCCGCCGTCTTCCGGGAGCGACTCGCCTCTGCCGGCGAGGAGATCGACCTCGAGGAGGTGAATCAGGTGTTTTTCATCACGCGGAACCCGGCGATGCCGCCGGTAACGAAGCTGAATTCGGCGTCGGCCGCCGCGGCGTTCATGCTCGGTGAGTCGATTCAAACCTCGGCGGGCGACCCGGACGCCGCGGGCGAGGCGATTCGCGTCGTCGGCACCAACCCATTCATCGTCGGCTCCGAGGGGGAGGAGGGCAACCGCTTTCGCGACCTCATCGAGTCGCTCGACGTGGAGTGTTACCTGCTCAACACCGGCCGCGTCGGCGAGCGCGACATCGGCGTCACGGAGTCGGTAACTATCTTGCGCGAACTCGCCCGCGGGTCGGTCTCGTGGCGCGAGGACGGGGACACCGGCCTGTCGGTTCCCGCCGACCTCGCCGGCGTCGACATCGAGCAGTTCGACGCGAGCGCGAATCTCTCGGACGCGACCGACCGGCTTGCCGACCTCCGCGAGGAGCGGCGCGCGTATCTGGCCGCGTTCGACGACCTCGACGACGCCATCGTCGACGCCGTCTACTGAGCGCCCGGCGTGGGGGACTTTGTGCACACGCGACGACTCGCTGGTATGACCACCTCGAGTGCCCCCGACTCTCGCCGCGAACAGGTCGAGTTCTACCTGCTCGACCACGAGACGCCGGCGGGGAAGGCCGTCGACGTCGGGCTGCTCGTGTTGAATCTGCTGTTCGTGCTGGTGCTCGTCGTCGACACCTACCCGCTGGCTCCGCGGACCGAGATGGCGCTGTTGCGCTTCGAGGTGCTCGTGAGCGTCGTGCTCGCGGCCGAGTACGTGCTCCGTATCTACAGCGCCTCGGACCGCGTCGCCGAGCTGTTTGACCCCTACACTGTTATCGACGGCGTGTCGATTCTGCCGGCGCTGGCCGTCCTACTCGTCCCGGGACTCGGCGTCGGGGCCTTGGAAGTCGGGCTGTTGCGCGCGCTGCGTGTCGCCCGCGTCCTCCGATTCTACCGGTTCACCGACGACGAGGTGTTCTTCTTCGGGCGCATCGAGGAGGAGACGCTCCGGGGGCTGCGACTTCTCCTCACCGTGTTGACCATCTTCTTCATCTCGGCGGGGCTGTTCTACGCCGCCGAACACGGCCCGAACCCCGCCGTCGAGACGTTCGGAGACGCGTTCTACTACGTCGTCGTCACGCTGACGACGGTCGGATTCGGCGATATCGTCCCCGTTACCCCGCTCGGTCGATGGGTGACGGTCACGAGTATTCTGGCCGGCGTGCTCGTCGTCCCGTGGCAGGCCGGCCGCATCGTCCGCGAGTGGACCACCGCACAGAAGGAGGACGTGACCTGCCCGCAGTGTGGGCTCTCGTATCACGACCCCGACGCCTCCCACTGCAAGGCGTGTGGCCACGTCATCTACCAGGAGTACGACTCCCGGTAGAACGAACCACTTTTTGCCCGATTGTCGGAACTGACGACATGGAGCGACTCCGCGACTCACTGCACGACGCGCCCATCATCGACAAGGACGGCTACGAGTATCTCGTCCACCCCATCTCGAACGGGGTTCCGGTGCTCGACCCCGCACTCCTGCGTGAGGTCGTGGTCGGGATGGTCCGGCGGGCCGACCTGGAGGTGGACAAGATCGTCGCCCCCGAGGCGATGGGCATCCACATCGCCACGGCCCTTTCTCTCCAGACGGACGTGCCGCTCGTCGTTATTCGCAAACGCGAATACGGACTCGAGGGTGAGGTCGCGCTCCACCAACAGACCGGCTACTCCTCTTCGGAGATGTTCATCAACGACGTGGAACCGGGCGACAGCGTCCTCATAGTCGACGACCTGCTCTCGACGGGCGGGACCCTCGCAGCTATCTGTGGCGCACTCGACGACATCGGGGCCGATATCGCCGATATCGTCGTCGCGCTCCGGAAGGTCGGTGCCAACGCGCTCGACGAGACGGGGTACGACGTGAAATCGCTCCTCGACATCACGGTCGCCGACGGCGAAGTCACGATTCACGACTGAGTAACCCACGTTCGTGAGAGGGTGATGCATTAGTGTGCATACTCCCATCGTCTCGAACCGCGTTCTGTGCGCCGATGCGGAACAACTTTACACTGAGGTGTGTACCGACCGGTATGTCAGAGTCGGAGATGGACATCGAGTACGGCATCGACGAGCAGCCGCCGCCGCTGAAGGCGGTGTTGCTCGGTCTCCAGCATCTCGCGGTGATGATTGTGCCCGCGACGGCCGTCGCGTACGTCGTCGGGGGCGCGGTCGGACTCTCCGCGAGCGACCTCACCTACACGGTGCAGATGGTGTTGCTCTTTTCCGGTATCGCGACGGTCGTCCAGTCGTACGGGGCCGGCGTTGTTGGGGCGCGACTCCCCGTCGTGATGGGGTCGAGTTTCACCTTCGTCGGCGCGGCCATTGCCATCGGCAACAACTACGGGCTGGCGACGGTGTTCGGCTCCATCCTCGTCACCGGCGTCCTCGTCGAGTGGCTCATCGGCTGGCAGTTCAAGCGCATCGAGGCGTACTTCCCGCCGCTTGTCACCGGGCTGGTCGTGCTCATCATCGGGCTGTATCTCGTTCCAATTGGCTTCGAGTACGCGGCCGGCGGCGCACCCGTCGACGGCCCGCAGTTCGGGACGCTCTACAACCTCGGGCTCGCCGCACTCGTGCTCGTGGTCGCGGTCGTCCTCAACCTCGCGACCGACGGGCTGGCGCGCATCCTGAGTACGCTCGCGGCCATCGTCGTCGGCTACGTCGCCGCCATCGCACTCACCCTCGGCTCCGGGCTGGAACTAGTGAGCTTCGACGCCGTCGGCCAGGCCGCGTGGCTCGCACTTCCACAGCCGGGTCGGTTCGGTGTCCCCGAGTTTCGCCCCGTCCCGATTGCGACCTTCGCGTTCCTGTTTCTCGTCTCCGCGATGGAGACGGTCGGTGACATGTCCGGCGTGACGAGCGCCGAGGGACGCAACCCGACCAACGAGGAGTTCCGCGGCGGACTGTTCACCGACGGGCTGTTCTCGTCGGTCGGCGCGGCGTTCGGTGCCTACCCCATCACCTCCTTCTCACAGAACGTCGGCATCGTGAACTTCACGGGCGTGTTGAGCCGGTACGTCGTCACCGTCACCGGCATCCTGCTTGCCGTCTTGGGTCTCTCGCCGAAGGTCGGTGCGGTCGTGACGACGATTCCGAGCGCCGTCTTCGGCGGTGCAGTCCTGCTGATGGCCGGGATGGTGGCCGCGAGCGGGGCGCGGCTCATCACCATCCACTGTGAGATGAACCGCCGGAACATGACCGTCATGGGCGTCTCGCTCGGGCTCGGGTTGGGCGTCGCGACGGCTCCGAGTGCGGCCTTCGCACAGCTCCCGCAGTGGGCGAGTACGTTCTTCAGTCAGGCCGTCATCATGACGGGGCTGTCGGCGCTGCTCTTGAACACGTTCGCACCCGGGACACAGAGTCCGCTGTTCGGCGGCGAGCCGGAGACCGAGCCGCCGCTCGAAGAGCCGGTCGGGAGCGACGACTGACCCTGCGGGCGGTTTTGTGGCGTCGGCGCGTATCCCGGGCATGGACTTAGACCAGTTCGCCGACGACGCGCCCGAGGACGACGCCGACCCGGACGCGCGCTGTTGTGTCGTCGCGACCCGACAGGCGACGTTCGGGCGGTGTCGGGACGGTATCTACCCCTCTCCGCGCTCGTACGACCGCACCCGCCGCGAGTTCGAGTACATGGCCTTCTACCGGACCGCACCCGTCTCCGAGATTACCCACTACGCACCCGTCGAGGCACGCGTCGAACAGACCCGCGGCGAGTCCGGGCCGGTGACCGACGAAGACTGGGAGACGCTCATCGACCCGTTTTCCGACGAGCGCGTGGTCGTCGTCTTCCAGTTGGGTGAGCTTGTCCCGCTCAACTCGCCCGTCGAGAACGACCGGAACGGGGTTCGGGGCGCGTGGTACTGCAGTATCGAGGACCTCCGAGCTGCGGGAACGCTGTCGGCGTTAGCGGAGTGTTCCGAGACGTGATTACGACTCGATGACCGCATCACACCGCAGACACAACACCGCGTCCACGACGTGGTTGATGTCGTTCGCGCCACAGTCGGGACACTCGTAGCTGTCGTTGCCGTACTCCGTCGACCCGCGAGGCGCATGGAGGTGCCCCTCCTGTTCGCGGGCGTCGAGATACCCCGGCAGGCGAGCGCGGGCGAACCGAACCCGACGGGCGAGCGCGTCGGAGCCGTCACCGTGGATATCGTCCCACGCGTCGTCGTCGGGGCGCGACAGTTGGGTGAGCAGGTCGGTCCCGGCCTGCAGGAGTGGCTCCGTCGTCGCGCCGGCAGGGTCAACGACACCTGCCTCGGCGTAGGCGTTTCCCGCGCGGTCGTACGCCGCACTCGCCTTCGCGTCGTTGCCGGCGATTACCTGGCAGTGGCCAATCCACTCTTCGCAGGCGGCCGCGGCGAGCGGGTCGGCGTCGCGTCGGTAATCCGTCGCGACGAGTCGGGCCTGGAGCGCGCGGTTGTGGGCGGTGGTGTCGTCGCCGGCGATGCGGGCCGCGGCCCCAGCGAGCAGGAGATACCGGAGTCCGTCGCCGGCGCTCGTTCGGTCGTCGGTTAGGGTGCGCTCGAACCCCTCGTAGCCGGCCATCGTCCCGTACGCTCCGAGGGTGTAGCCGTCCACGATATCGGGCCACCGTTCCGTACCCAGCAGTCGAATCGCGCGGGCAGCGTGGTCGCGGTCGGACATACCCAAATGACGGGACCACGCCCGAGAGTCGTTCGGGTAGCGGCAACGCGTTCAGTAACAGCGCACGTCGACCCGCTCGTCGTAGAGTCGCTGACACAGCGTCGTAATCGGCCCGGTGCCGATGGCGATGCCGTCGACCGACTCGACTGGCCGCAGTTCCCACGTCGAGTTCGTCAGGAAGGCCTCGTCGGCCTCGCGCACGTCATCGAGGTCGTACTCGCCGGTCTCGACCGGAAACGACTCGCCGCGGGCGATATCGAGGACGTGCTCGCGGGTGATACCGGGGAGCAGTTCCCCACGTTCGGGTGTCTTCAACACGCCGTCGCTCACGAAAAAGAGGTTGCTCGTCGTCCCCTCCTGCACGCGACCGGCCTGGTCGCGCACGAGCGCCTCGTCGGGCTGGTGGTCCTCGGTCGTGGCGCGTCTGAGTTCGAGCCGCGCCATGATTCCGTTCAGGTAGTTGTGGGTCTTCGCGTCGGCCGGAACCGCGTTCGACGGAACGCGGCGGGTCGTCACCGTCTGGACCGTCGCCGGGTCGTCCCAGACGCGTTCACCCGCCAGTCCGCCCCGCGGGAGCGGTTTGACGACGACCACGACGGTCGGGTCGGTCGCCGGCTTGGGCGTGAGCTTCCCCGACTGGACGCCGCGAGTCACCGACACCCGGACGTAGGCGTCAGCGAGGTCGTTCGCCGCGAGCGTCTCCGCCACGCGCTCAGTCAGGTCGGCGGGAACGGCCTCGGCCATGCCGAGCGTCTCGCAGGTGGCAGCCAGTCGGTCGCGGTGGTCACTCCACGCGAACACCTCGCCGCCGTACGCGCGGCAGGTCTCGAAGGCAGCGTCGCCGTAGCGGAACCCTCGGTCCTCGACGCTGACAGTGGCGTCCTCGCGAGCGACGAGGTCGCCGTCGACGTGATACTCCATGTCCGCGTCACGACCGGGAGCTACCTCGGTCTGTCGGACCGAGCGAGTGAAGGTGACGCCACCCTCAGTCCGTGTATGTTCTCGGTCGTCGGCTGTTCGAACTGCGATGAGCTGTGGGTCGTGGAGGGGCGACCCGACACCACGCGGTGTCGCCGGTGTGGCACCCGCCGGCAGTTCTCGAAGCTCAAGAAGTTCGCCGAGACCGATACGGCCGAATCGGCGAAGAACGTCCGCTCGGTGATGAAACAGCGACAGGCCGGTGACGATTCCGACCTCGATGACTTCGCGTCGATGGGTGAGGAGGCCGCCGACGCCGGGATAGACGACGCCGACTACCTCGACGCGGTCGGCGTCGACAGCGCGGCCGTCGCCGAGGCCGGCACCGTCGAGTCCGGTCGCTCGCTCTCCAAGCGCGAGGCCGTCGAGACCGCACTCGACGAGTTGGACCGGCCGACGACGGACGCGGTTGCCGAGTTCGCGGCCGAACACGGCGCGAGTCGCGACTACGTCGAGCGGGCCCTCGAGAAGCTGGAGCGTGCCGGCGAGGTGACGGAGTCAGGGGGTGAGTACCGCAGCCTGTGAGCGATTCGAGGAGCGATTCGAACGACGGCTGGGAGCCTGACCCCGAGTGGGACGACCCCGGCAGCGACGGCGAGTCGGTCGGCTGGCCGGCTCTCTCGGAACTGGACCCCGTCTCTATCGTGGTCGGGACGATCGTCGGCGTCGCCGGCGTGCTCCTGCTCATCCAGCCGTCGGTGCGGGTCATCGGGGTGTTCGGGACGCGCATCCCGACGTTCGTGCTCTCGTCCGGTGTGCTCTCGCTCGGCTTCGCGGTCGGCGCGCCGGCGTATCTTCGACGGGGGTACTGGCTTCGCGGCGTCGCCCACGCCATCGGCGCGGTCGGCTTCGGCGGGCTCTTTTTCGCCGCGGGCTTCGGGAGTCTCCTCCTGCTGTGGGCGGGGCTTGCGGTTATCATCGGCGGCGTGCTCTTTCTGGCGGCGGAGTCGCGGAAGCTGGAGTAGTCACGGGGTCGTAGCTCCTCGATTGCACGCGACGGCATAGGGGGCGAAAATCAGTGTACACCGACGTGTCGTCACGGTCTACGCAAGAGGCACGACCGGGAACAGATTCATCTGTTAACGTCGTTAACGATTCTGTATGGGAACCAAACATCTCCGGGTGGATGAGGACCTCCACGCCTACATCAAATCGGAGCGGCGAGACGGCGAGACGCTCAACGAGACGCTCAAGCGGCTGCTTGACGGCTACTCGTTGTCGCAGTTCGCGGATGACGCCGCCGAACTCGACCTTGATTTCAGCGTCGAAGAAGCCACGGACGGCGCGGTTGACGCCACGCCACCGGGGGAGGAACCGTGATTGTCGACACGCAGTATCTCGGTGCGTTAGCCGACCAGAACGCCGCCGCACGAGAGAAGGCGGCGGAACTCAGCGACACCGCCGTCCCGGTTCGTGTGCCGACGGCGGTCGTCTGGGAAGCGTACACCGGGCTTGGAAACATCGCCTTCGAGTCGGATGCTACCGCGCTCCGTCGGCTCTACGAGCGACTGCTCCGGTCGCACTCGTCGCTCGAGATGACCCCGGAGGTCGCCAAGCGTGCGGGAGAGCTGAACGGGACGCAAATGAACTCGGACACACGCTCACAGCTCGACGGCGCAGATTCAGTCGTTGCGGCTCACGGTCTTCTTCTCGGTGAGCCAGTCATCTCCAACGATAGCGATTTTCGCGACGTGGAGGGGCTCGAAGTCGTGACTTACTGACCGAGAGCGATTGGATTGGTCAGGTACGCCAACAGGATAAAGAGGCCAAGCAGTTGCGTGGCGGTATACTGTCAAACCCAATCAGGGAGTTACCGACCCAGTTCCTCGTGGGCGCTGGCGAGATGTGAGGAGGCGAGCGCGCCGAGGAGAGAGAGTTCACCACCGAGTGCGGCGGTCGTAATCACTTCCGCGAGCGCGTCAGCGTTGGAGCCAGCGGGGTCGCCGCCGCCGCGCACCCCGACCACGTCGAGGGATTCGGCCTGCGTCGGAAGCTTCGTCCCGCCGCCGACGGTCCCGACCTCGAGGGAGGCGATAGACAGCGAGGCGTACAGCGTGTCGCCGCCGTCGCGCACGTCGACGGTCGTGATGGCGTTGCTCCCCTCGACCACCTGCGCGATGTCCTGTCCGGTGGCGAGGAACGCGGCGGCGATGGTGTTTGCGGCGTGGGCGTTGAAGCCGAGCGAGCCGGCCTTCGCCGACCCGACGAGATTCTTGCGCGTGTTCGCCTCGGCGATAGCGTCGGGTGTCGTCTTCAACACGTCAGCGACGGTCTCCCGCGAGAGGGTCACGTCGGCGCTGACGGTGCGTCCACGCCCGTTGACGGCGTTGACGGCAGCTGGTTTCTTGTCGGAACAGAGGTTTCCCGAGAGCGCGACGAGTTCCGCGGGCGTCTCGGTCTCGATGTGGTCTGCGGCCTCCTGGGTCGCGATGGTGGCCATGTTCATCCCCATCGCGTCCTTCGTGTCGTAGGCGAACCGGACGAAGACGCTGTCGCCGACGACGTGCGGGGTCGCGCTCGTGAGCTCGCCGTGGCTCGTGGTCGATTCGGCCGTCTCGGCCAGCACGTCGAAGTTCTCGCGCACCCACGCGGCGACCTCGGCGGCCTCGCCCACGTCGGCGACACGGAACACCGGCGCGCGCGTCATCGCGTTCTGGAGGACGCGCGCCGTCGCGCCGCCGTCGTTTCGCATCGCCGCACAGCCGCGGTTGACGGAGGCAAGCAGCGCCCCCTCGGTCGTCGCGAGCGGGAGGTATTTCTCGCCCGACACCGCGCCGTCGTCGTCGCCGTCGTTGATCTGGATGGGACCGACCATCCCCATCGGGACCTGTGCGCCGCCGATGAGGTTTTCCACAGCGGTCTCGGTCGCCTGCTCGGCGTCGAAGGCGTAGTCGGCGACAGTCGTCAGGTCGGCTTCCGTCTCGTCGGCGAGGAGCCGGCGGCGGGCCGCGGCGGCGGTGACGGCGTCGACCTCGTCGTCGAGTTCGTGCAGGCGAAGCTCGCCGTCCTGCACGCGCTGGGCGAGGGTCTCGGGGTCAGGTGTCTCGGTCATACGGGTGGGTCGAAGCGACGGGTCAAACCGTTTTGCATCCGGTCTATCCCCGAACGCTTACCGACGCGCCCGCCGACCGACGAGTATGACAGCGCCAGCCGACACCATCCTCACCGACGCCGAGGTGCACACGCTCGGCGACCCCGACGAGACGTACGGTGCGGTCGCGATTCGCGACGGCCGCGTCGTCCGGCTCGCCGACAGCTACGAAATCGAGTTCCTCGAAGGCGCACAGACGGCGGTCATCGACTGCGAGGGCGGCGTGGTCCTCCCCGGCTTCGTCGACGCCCACACCCACCTGGAGATGGTCGGTCGCCACCTCGTCCACGCCGACCTCCGAGACGTGTCCTCGCCCGGGGAAGCCGTCGACCGGCTCCGCGAGCGCGCGAGTGAGACGGACGGCCCGGTGCTCGGCTACGGTTACGACGAGTCGACGTGGGACGAGAGCCGGTATCTCACGACCGCCGACCTGAATCCCGTGGCCGACGACCGGCCGGTCGTCGCCTTCCGCGAGGATATGCACACGGCCTCCGTCAACGACGCCGCGCTCGCCGCGTATCGTGACGAGATGCCGGACGAGGACGTACAGACCGAGGGCGGCGAGCCGACGGGCGTGCTCGTCGAGGAGGCGGTCGGCGCGCTCTTTTCGGCGTTCGACCCCGGCGTCGAAGAGACCGAGGACCTGCTCCGGGCCGCACAGGAGCGCGCGAACGCACTCGGCGTCACCGGTGTCCACGACATGTGTCGCCGGAGCTACAAGCCCCGCGTCTTCCGCGATTTCGACGCGCGCGATGAACTCACGCTCCGGGTCCGGCTCAACTACTGGGAGAACCACACGGACGCCGTCGTGGAGGCGGGGTTGCGCTCGGGCCACGGGAGCGAGATGGTCCAGACGGGCGCAATCAAGACGTTCACCGACGGGAGCTTCGGCGGGCGCACGGCCAAGCTCCGCGAGCCGTACAGCGACGACGAGGAGACGGACGGGCAGTGGGTCGTCGACCCCGAGGAACTGGACGAGATGGTCGCGGCCGCGGCTGAGGCCGACCTCCAGTTCACGGCCCACGCCATCGGTGACGCCGCCGTCGCCGAATCGCTGGACGCGCTCGCTGCTCACGACGCCAGCGAACACCGCCACCACATCGAACACGCCGAACTCCTGACCGAGGACCTCGTCGCGCGGTTCGCCGAGACGGGCGCCGTCGCCTCCGTCCAGCCGAACTTCCTGAAGTGGGCGCGCGACGGTGGGTTGTACGAATCACGACTCGGCGACCGCCGACGCGAGGTGATGCCGTTCCGCGAGCTTCTCGATGCCGGCGTTCCGCTCGCGTTCGGGTCGGACTGCATGCCGCTCGACCCACTGTTCGGTATCGAGCAGGCCGTCACCGCACCCGAGCCGAGCCAGCGGCTCACCGTCACCGAGGCGCTGCGCGCGTACACCTACGGGGGGGCCTACGCCGCCGGCCGCGAGGCGGAGTTGGGCACCCTCGACGTTGGAAAGCGGGCCGATATCGTCGTGCTCGACGAGTCGCCGTGGGAAGTCGCTGGAGACGCGGTGGCCGACATCGGCGTGGCCCGGACGCTCGTGGACGGCGACACCGTCTACGAGGCGTAACGCGACGATACTTTGCCGTTTTTTTCGGTTGGAGAGCGACAGCCACTCACAGAGCAGAGAGTGGCTACTTTATCACCCACTAATCCATATTGAAGACGAAATCTTTTCACAGAGTGGTACAAATGAGAGAGTACACACAGATGGCGCGAATGGAGACCGCAGACTTCGAGACCGACCTGAGTCTGTTCAAGTACGACAACCTAGAGCAGCTACCGCCGGCCTACCGGGAGCTAACGGAGGCTGAACGGACGGAGCGAATCGAGGCGGCGACCGAACGGCTGGGCGACGACGTGCTCATCCTCGGCCACAACTACCAGCGGCGGGAAATCGTCGAGCACGCCGACTTCGTGGGCGACTCCTACGAACTCTCGAAACGCGCCGCGGAGTCCGACGCGAGCCACGTCATCTTCTGTGGCGTGACGTTCATGGCCGAGTCGGCGGACATCATCACCGACGCCGACCAGTCCGTCCTCCTCCCGTCGATGGAGGCGTCCTGTCCGATGGCGGGGATGGCCGAGGCCCTCCAAGTGGATGCGGCGTGGGACCAACTCACCGCCGCCGCACCCGACGCCGACGTCGTCCCGGTCACGTACATGAACAGCTACGCCGACCTGAAGGCGTTTTGTGCCGAGCAGGGTGGGCTGGTGTGTACGTCCTCGAACGCGGCCGACGCCTTCGAGTGGGCCTTCGAGCGCGGGGACACGGTGTTGTTCCTGCCCGACAAGCATCTCGGCGAGAACACCGCCCACGAGCTGGGGATGGCCGACGCCGTCGCCGAGTGGGACCCGTGGGCCGAAGGGGGTGCAGACGCCGCGCAGGCGGCCGACGCCGACGTGATTCTGTGGGACGGCTACTGTCAGGTCCACGAGCGATTCCGCGAACACCACGTCACCGAGGTGCGCGAGCGCTACGAGGACGTGAACGTGGTCGTCCACCCCGAGTGTCGCCGCGAGGTCGCGGCCGCCGCCGACGTGGTCGGCTCGACTGCCACCATCTGCGAGACGGTCGCGGACGCCGACCCCGGCGACCGGTGGGCCATCGGTACCGAAATCCACCTCGCGAACCACCTCGACCGCTGGCACGAGGACGTCGAGGTCGTGCCGTTGTGCGGTGACGCCTGTATGGACTGTAACGCGATGCGACAGATCGACTCGAACTACCTCACGTGGCTGTTGGAGGAGCTGGTCGACGGGACCGAGCGAAACCGCATCGAGGTGGCCGCGCGCGAGGCCGAACTGGCCGAGGTCGCCCTCGACCGGATGTTAGAGCTATGAAAACGGGTGAATCAGAGACGCTCGTGGTCGGTGGCGGAATTTCGGGCTGTGCGGCGGCGCTCGCGGCCGACCGCGCTGGCGGCGACGTGGTGCTCGCAACGAAGGCCACCCGACCGGAGGAGACGAACAGCTACTGGGCACAGGGCGGCGTGGCGGTCACGCGCTCGGACCCGGACGCGTTCCGCGAGGACATCATCGCGGCCGGCGCGGGAGCCTGTGACCCGGCGGCCGTCGAGACGCTCGTCGCGGAGGCGCGGCCCGCGGTTGAGGACGTGCTCGTCGACACCCTCGGGGTGTCGTTTGATGCTGACGGGGACGGATTCGACTACGGCCGGGAGGCCGCTCACAGCGAATCGCGCGTCCTCCACGTCGACGCGGCGACCGGCGCGGCGATTCTCCCCCGATTCCTCGCACACCTCCACGACGAGACGGACGTGACCGTGCGCGAGGACACGGCCGCACTCGAGTTGGTGACCCACGAGGGTCGGGTCCACGGGGCGTTACTCGAACACGACGGCAGCGTCTCCGCGCACTTCGCCGGCGGAACGGTGCTCGCGACCGGGGGCATCGGCGGGGCCTACGACCGGACGACGAACCCCGACGCGGCGACCGGCGACGGCATCGCGATGGGCGCACTCGCCGGTGCCGACGTGGCCGACATGGAGTACGTCCAGTTCCACCCGACCGCGTTCGCGGACGACGGTGGCGAGACCGGCACCTTCCTCCTGAGCGAGGCGGTCCGCGGCGAGGGGGGCGTCCTCCGGAACGGCGACGGCGAGCGGTTCATGCCCGACGTGCACCCCGACGGCTCGCTGGCTCCGCGTGACGTGGTGGCTCGCGCTGTCGCGACGGAGCGCGCGGAGACGGGTGAGGTCCGACTCGACGTGTCCGAGGTGGCGTTCGAGTCGTCGTTCCCCGGGCTCGCGAATCGGTGTCGCGACCGGGGCGTCGACCCCGCAGACGGCATTCCCGTCGCGCCCGCCGAACACTTCTGTTGTGGCGGGCTGGCGACCGACATGGACGGGCAGACCTCGCTCGACCGGCTGTTCGCTGCCGGTGAGTGTGCCCGCACGGGCGTCCACGGCGCGAACCGGCTGGCCTCGACCTCCCTGCTCGAAGGATTGGTGGTCGGTCGCCGCGCCGGCCGCGAGGCGGTCGGAACGACCCCTGAACGCGTCGAGGTGAGCGAGCCCCGGGACGGCGACCCCGACCTGCCGGCCCGGTTCGCGACCGAGAAGGGCGACCGCCTCCGGCGCACGATGACCGAACACGTCGGCATCGAGCGCACGAGCGACGGACTCCGGCGGGCCGCGACGAGCATTCGCCGGCTGAAAGGCGAGGTCGACGCCTACACTCGGACGCGGACGAGCCGAGACCTGTACGAACTCCGGAACGCGACTGTGACCGCGCTGCTCGTCGTGCGCGCGGCGAGCGAGAACGACGAGTCCCGCGGGTGTCATTACCTCGCGGACACAGAGGTGCAGTATGCTGATTGAGCAGTCCCAAATCGAGGCGTGGCTCCGAGAGGATATCGGCCACCACGACGTGACCAACGATGTGCCCGGCGAGACGACGGGTCGACTCGTCGCCAAACAAGACGGAGTCGCGGCCGGACTCGACGCGGCGGCGGCCGTCTTCGAGTATCTCGACGTGTCGGTGACCGAGCGCGTGGAGGACGGGACGCGCGTCTCGGCCGGCGACGAGCTGCTCGCGGTCGCGGGGACAGCGAGTGACCTCCTCCGCGGCGAGCGCGTGGCGGCGAACCTCGTCGGCCACGCCTCCGGGATCGCGACGACGACCCGGCGGGCCGTCGACGCCGCGAGAGAGGTGCGCGAAGAGGTTGCCGTTGCCGCGACCCGGAAGACGACGCCCGGACTCCGGGGAATCGAGAAGCGCGCCGTCGCCGCCGGCGGCGGTGACACCCACCGGCTCACCCTCTCGCACATGGTGCTCGTCAAGGAGAACCACGTCGCAGAACTCGGGATGGCGGAGGCCGTCTCCAGGTGTGTCGACCGCGTCTCCTTCGCGACGAAGGTGGAGTGTGAGGTCGAGACGCCGGCCGACGCGACCCGCGCCGCAGACGCCGGAGCCGATATCGTCCTGCTCGACAACATGAGTCCGGCAGAGACGGCAAACGCCGTCGACTTACTCGACGGAGCGGCGCAGGTCGAGGCTTCGGGCGGTATCACCCACGAGGACGTGCCGGCCTACGCGGAGACTGGCGTCGACGTGATTTCGATGGGGGCGCTCACCCACTCGGCCGACCAGCTGGACCTCTCGTTCCGGACAGGCTAAAGCGGCTTCTCGTAGCCGACATAGTCGTGGTCAGCGTCGTCGTTCTCCCAGACGGTGTACCGCTCGTAGCCGCGCGCCTCGTAGAAGTCGACGAGGAACGGGTGGCCGGTGTAGGTTCCCAACTGAAGCCGGTCGTACCCCTGCTCGCGGGCGTACGCCTCCACGCGCTCGAACAGGCGGGTGCCGATACCGCGGTCCTGCGCGTCGGGCGCGACGGCGAGCCGTTCGGCGAACGGGTGGTCCTCGCTTTCGAGGACGCGAACTGCTCCCACGATGTCGCCGTCGCGCTCGGCGACGAACTCCGCGGACGGCTCCTCGGGATCGAACCACGACCGGACGTACTCTGGATCCACGTCGGTCATCCCGGTCGGGTAGCCGAGGTCGGCCGTCGTCTGGTACGCGGTCCGGTACAGCGGGACGAGGGCGGTCACGTCGTCGGTCGTCGCGGGGCGAATCTCGATTCGGGCGCTCACTCCAGTAACACCTCGCCGGTCATCGCCTCGGGGACCGAGACGCCAATGACATCCAGCAGGGTCGGTGCGATATCACAGAGTGCACCCCCCTCTCGGACCGTCGCGTCGGATGTGCCGGATGCGGGGACGGAGACGAAGGGGACTGGATTCGTCGTGTGGGCGGTGTGGGGCGACTCTTCGGTACCCATGTCGTCTGCGTTGCCGTGGTCCGCGGTGACGAACAGGTGGCCGCCGGCGTCGTGGACGGCCGACGCGAGCTGAGCGAGATTGGCGTCGACAGCTTCGACCGCCGCGACCGCGGCGTCGAAATCCCCCGTGTGCCCGACCATGTCTGCGTTCGCGTAGTTGAGTAGCAACACGTCCGGAACCTCGCTCTCGATGTGGTCGACGGCGGCGTCGGTGAGTTCCGGGGCCGACATCTCGGGCTGGTGGTCGTACGTCGCCACGTCTGGCGAGGGGACGATGTGGCGCGACTCGCCCGCGAACTCGACCTCTCGCCCCCCGTTCAGGAAGTAGGTGACGTGGGGAGACTTCTCCGACTCGGCCATCCGGAGCTGGGTGAATCCGGCGTCGGCGAGCGTCTCCCCGAGGGTCTGTTCAGGCTGATTCGGCGGGAACGCCACGGGCACGTCGAAGGTGGCGTCGTACTCGGTCATCGTGACGAGGTACGGCTCCGGGGGGGCCACGTCCACGTCCCACGTGGGCCGGAGGTTCGCGAGCATCCGCGTCAGCTGGCGGGCGCGGTCGGCCCGGAAGTTGAAGAAGACGACCACATCTTCTGGGTCGAGGGCGTCGCCGCCGTCGACGAGCGTCGGCTCGACGAACTCGTCGGTGTCGCCGCGGTCGTAGCTCGCCTCGGCGGCGTCGACGGCAGCGTCGGCGCTGTGTGGAGCCGCTCGGTTCACGATGGCGTCGAACGCCCGCGCCGTTCGCTCCCAGTTCTCGTCGCGGTCCATCGCGTAGTAGCGACCGGTGACGGTCGCCACGTCACCGGTGTCGTGTTCCTCGACGGCCGATTCGAGTTCGGCGAGGAAGCCGGCCCCCGATTTCGGGCCGGTATCGCGTCCGTCGGTGAAGGCGTGGGAGACTGCATCGACGCCGGCGTCGGCCGCGGCCGCGACGAGCGCGTGGAGGTGGTGTTGATACGAGTGGACGCCGCCGTCGGAGACGAGTCCCATGAAGTGGACCTGTGCGTCGTTCGTGCGGGCGTGAGCGAAGGCGTCGGCGATGGCGTCGTTCTCGCCGAGCAGGCCGGCGTCGCTCTCCTCGCTGATACGCGTCGAGTCCTGGAGGACGACCCGGCCCGCACCGATGTTGAGGTGTCCGACCTCGCTGTTTCCCATCTGCCCGTCGGGGAGTCCGACCCGACGGCCGTGGGTCTCGAGCCGGCCGGCAACACCCCGCTCGGTGAGCCAGTCCACGGTCGGCGTGTCGGCCGCGCGGACGGCATCGCGCGCGTCGGGGTCGTCGTTTAGCCCCCAGCCGTCAAGGATAACGAGTGCCGCGTGCATGCGCGAGGATTCGCGGGCGGGCGTAAGTAGGGTTCGTTATCGGGCCGCGACGTAGCCGCTGCCGGCACCCGTCAGTCCGACGCCGACGACGAAGCCGACCAGCGAGCCGAGCGGAAGCGCACTCCCGACGCCGCCGCCGGTGTCGGCGGCGGGCGAGAAGACGACGAGCGCGACGAGGACGACGACCAACAGTCCGACGATGCCGACGGCAGAGGCGAGTCCACCCGCAGCCGCACCGCCCGTCGGTTCGACCGCGCGGTCGCCGACGATGCGCCCGACGAGTACCGCCACGATCGGCGACAACAGGAGCGCGAACACGAGCGCGACGGCCACGCCGTTGAACAGGCCGCCGCCGAAGCCGAGCGACTGGGCCGATGGAGCCTGCCCGCCGGGACCGAGTGCGCTCGCGAGGAAGACGGAGAGGGTGTAGCCGAGACCGAAGACGAGAAACGTCGCAGTACCGGTGACGGCAGCGCCACGGAGCGCGTTACCGTCGGCCACAGGGACGGCCGTGGTGTCGGCACGCGTGACTGCTGCAGCGCCGGCAGCCGTCAGCCCGATACCGACTGTAAAACCGACCAGCGGTCCGGCACCGATGACGCTCGTTCCGGTGTCGCTTACGGTGCCACCGAGCGCGCTCGCGGCGGCCAGCCCTGCAAAAACCATCACGAGGAAGCCGACGACCGACGCGAGTGCGGCATCGCCGGCCGAACGCGACCCGTTGTCGAGAGCGATACCCCGCCCGACGAGGACGGCGACGAGCGGCGACAACACGACGGCGAGTGCGAACCCGATGAGTGCTCCCGCCCCGCCGAACAGTTGGCCAGCGACCGCGTTCGTCGTTCCACTCCCGACGAACTGATTGAGGAAGAAGAACGTCAGGATGAAGCCGAGACCGGTGGCGGCGTAGAGTCCGACCGCCTCGACGACGCGCCGGTTCGTCGGCGGCGAGTCGCGCCCGTCGGTTGCGGGCGATGCAGGCTCGTCCTCGCGACCGATAGTGGTGTCTGTACTCTCGTCGCCGGTACTGGACCCCGTTTCGGCTGGCTCGTCTGCCGTCGGACGGGCGTGTCACCCGTGCGTCAAAAATCTACCCACGACCGGTGCGCCGAGTCACTTTTTACCGGCGGCGACCCGACTTCGACAAAGAATGACGCTCGACCCCGTCCACTTCAAGGCCATCTCGCGGTTGGCGAGTGGCGTCTCCCGCAGCGTCGACGAGTCACAACACCGCGAGTTCGGCGAGACGGTCTGGGCGGAGTGGCTCGACCCGCTCGTCTCGGACGGCCGTGAGGTGGTCGAGCCGCTCGGCGAGCAGCGGCGCTACCGCGTCGACGCCACTGACATCGCGCTCGAGGCCGACGAGTACCATCCGCGCCACGGACTCGACTCCGGCACTATCAATCCGACTACGTTCAAAAACGGGTTAGTCGCGGACGTGGCCCACGCAGCGATGAGCCGCGTCCCCTCGGACCTCGAACTGCATCGTGGCCGCACCAACGTCGTCGCCGTCCACTCCAACGACGTGACGGTGGGGAACGTCGGCGGCGACTGGCAGGTGGACGACGGCGGCTACGTCCGCCAGCGGCTCCTCCACGTCCCGACGACGGACCACGCCAAAACCGCCGTCGTCCACGAACTCGCCTTGTACATGGCCGAGGCGACCCACGCCACCGAGAACGCCGATACCGTCACCGACCTGCTCGTGATGGACGGGCCAATCTACCCGAAGGGGCTGTTGACGTGGCTCCAGCGCGACCCCGAACTCGCGGAGCTGCTCGCGAGCGACGAGCGCCCGCGCGAGGTGCTCCAGCTGTACATCGACCTCGTAGAGCGGTTCATCGAGCGCGACATCCCGATGCTCGGCTTCGTGAAGAACCCGGCGAGCCGGCTCATCACCCGCGCCATCCGCGAGAAAGAGGGAAACTCCCCGTGGCTCAACGACGCCGCCTTCTTCTCACAGCTGCTCGAACAGGGGGAGATGGACGACGGCGAGTGGGTGCGCGAGACGGAGGAACTCACCTACACGAACTGGTTCATCTCCCGCGGGAGCACGGACCGCGCGCTCGTCTCCCCGGACGTACCCGGCGTCGAACACGCCTACGACAACGAGGCGTACGAGGTGACGTTCACGATGGTGTACGATCCGCGGACGGACACCGTCTACCGGGTGGAAGCGCCCCGCTACTTCACCGACGACGCCGACCGCCGCGACCGGCTCATCCGCCAGATTCTGAAAGGCGTCGCGAGCGAGCAGGGACCGCCGGCCGTCGTCGGGAAGGCCGATTCGCTGGCGAAGATTAGCGCACGCGAAACGGCGGCGCTCCGGCGAGCGTTAGAACAGGCGTTCGATTCGGAAATCGACGCCGACTACAACGACGACCGCTGGGGGCCGTTCGTCGAGTAATCAGGCTTCGGTCGGTTCGAGCACCTCAACCGAGACCTCCTCCTCGGGGACGCCGAGGCGAGCGAACTGCGTGCGGAGATGCTCCGTTGCGGCGGTGATCGCGCGGTCGCGCTCCTCGAAGCCGCGCGGCGTTGGGGACTCGAAGGCGACGCGGATCTCCTCGCCGGCGATGGTCTGTGCCTGTCCGCCGGTGGCAACCTGATAAAAGGAGTCACACACCCAGACGTACGGCGCGTCGGGGTCCGGCGCACCCCGGTAGGAGGGCGGCTCCTCGCTGGGTTCATACAGCGTGCCCGTCACCCCCGTTCCGCCCGCAACGCCGCGAATCTGTAGCATACCCGACGTAGGGGTGGGAGACGTAAATGGTCGCCGTCAGTCGTCCCCGCCTACCGGCTGGGCGAACTGTACCTGCTTCGGTCGCAGGCCGACCCGACGGTAGAACCGTCGTGCGCCGTCGTTGTGCCACTCACAACTCACCTTCAGTTGGTCGCAGTCTCGCTCGCGGGCGATGTCGCGCACGCGCTCGACGGTCGCCGTGCCGTGGCCCTGACCGCGGTGTTCCTCGTCGATGGCGAGGTTCTCGATGCGGAGATACCGGGTCTGTTCGCGCGAGGGGTGTTCACCCTCACGCAGGGTGAGGGGCCCTATCGTCTCCCCGTCGTGGGCGATGAGGTAGTTGGAGACGGCATCATCATCGAGGAGGGCGCGAAAGCCGTCGTCGGGAACGTCGTCGAGCGCGTCGAGGTGGTCTTCGATCGCGTCGACGAGGTGCATACCGGCGTGTTGGACGTGGCCGGCTTGATGATCTGGCTCGCGTGGTATTTGTTGACGTGGCTTTCTCCCGCACGTTGCCAGAACGCCTAAACCGTCGCCGGGCGACGTGTAGGTATGCGTATTGTTCGGCCGACTGTGTTCGTAGGCCCCGCGTAGGGCCACCACTATTCTCTCTCCGCGCGCGCACCGTTTCCGAACAGTCTAAACACACCACACAGTATCACGACACATGAGCACGGACGATATCGAGGGGAGCTACGACCCCGAGGCCGTCGAGTCCAAGTGGCGCGGCCACTGGGTCAACGACGGCACCTACGAGTACGACGAATCGAACACTGACCCCAACACCGCATACAGCATCGACACGCCGCCGCCGACGGTGTCGGGCAGCCTCCACATGGGCCACCTGTACAGCCACATCGCACAGGACTTCGCCGCCCGCTACCACCGGATGGCCGACGGTGACGCGTTCTTCCCGTTCGGCTACGACGACAACGGCATCGCGAGCGAGCGGCTCACCGAGCGCGAACTCGACATCCGCCACCAGGACTACGAGCGGCGGGAGTTCCAGGAGCTGTGTCGCGAAGTCTGTCAGGAGTACGAGGCCAGCTTCACCGAGGAGATTCAGGAGTTGGGCATCTCCATCGACTGGTCGAACACGTACAAGACCATCGAGCCGCGCGTCCAGCGGCTCTCACAGCTCTCGTTCCTCGACTTGTACGAGCAGGGTCGCGAGTACAAGCAGCGCGGGCCGGCAATCTGGTGTCCCGACTGCGAGACGGCGATCTCACAGGTCGAGACCGAGGACGCGGAACGCGACGCCCACTTCAACGATATCACCTTCGAGATTGTCGACGGTCCACGCGACGAGGTGACGATTGCGACGACGCGTCCGGAGCTGATTCCGGCGTGTGTCGCCATGTTCGTTCACCCGGACGACGACCGCACCGACGACCTGCCGGGGGCGACCGCGCGCGTCCCGCTGTTCGGCCACGAGGTCCAGATTCTGGAAGACGAGCGCGTCGACATGGAGAAGGGCACCGGCGTCGTGATGTGTTGTACCTTCGGCGACCAGAACGACATCGAGTGGTATCAGGCCCACGACCTCGACCTCCGGGTCGCCATCGACGAGTCGGGGACGATGACCGAGGAGGCCGGCGACTACGCCGGCATGTCCACCCACGAGGCCCGCGAGACCATCGTCGAGGACCTCGACTCCGCCGGCCATCTCGTCTCCCGCGAGGCCATCGTCCACGACGTGCAGGTCCACGAGCGGTGTGAGACGGACATCGAGTACCGCGTCACGGACCAGTGGTACGTCGAGATGCTCGATAAGACGGACGAGTATCTGGAAGCCGGCCGCGAGATGGACTGGTACCCCGAGAAGATGTTCACCCGGTACAAACACTGGGTCGAGGGGCTGGAGTGGGACTGGTGTATCTCTCGCCAGCGCGACTCCGGAATTCCGATTCCGGTCTGGTACTGCGAGTCGTGTGACGAGACGATCTTCCCGGAGAAGGCCGACCTCCCCGTCGACCCACTGTCGGATGAGCCACCCGTCGTCGAGTGTCCCGACTGTGGCCACGACTCCTTCGAACCCGAGGAAGACGTGTTCGACACGTGGGCGACGAGCAGCCTGACCCCCCTCATCAACGCCGGCTGGGACTGGAGCGAGGAGGACGGGTTCACGTTCGAGAACCCCGAACTCTACCAGTTCGACCTCCGCCCGCAGGGCCACGACATCATCAGCTTCTGGCTGTTCCACACGGTCGTCAAGTGTTACGAGCACACGGGCGAGGTGCCGTTCGAGTCGGTGCTCATCAACGGCCACGTCCTCGACCGCGACCGCCGGAAGATGTCCAAATCGAAGGGGAACGGCATCGACCCCCGCGAGGTCATGGACGAGTACCCAATCGACGCCATCCGCTACTGGGCCGCCTCGACCTCCGTCGGCGAGGACTTCCCGTTCAACGAGAACTCGATGCGACAGGGCGAGAAGCTGCTCCAGAAGCTGTGGAACGCCTCGAAGCTCGTCGACTCGCTCGCCGACACCGAGCCCGCCGAACCCGACGAGTTCGCCGCGATGGACGAGTGGCTGCTCGCCTCGCTGGACGACGTGATCGAGACCGTCACGGCGTACTTCGAGGCCCACGAGTACGCGAAGGCGCGCGATGAACTGCGCGCGTTCTTCTGGCACACGTTCTGTGACGATTATCTCGAAATCGCGAAACAGTCCGAGGCCGACTCGACGCCGTACACCCTGCGTGTCGCCCACCGGCGTTTCCTGAAGCTGTTCGCGCCGTTCGTCCCGCACGTCACCGAGGAACTGCACACCACGCTGTACGGCGACGACTCCGTCCACACGCTCGCGTGGCCCGAACCCGAAGGGTACGAGTCGAACCGCGCGGCCGGCGAGACGGCGCTCGAAGTCATCTCGGCGCTGCGCGGCTACAAGACCGACAACGGGCTCGCGCTCAACGCCACCCTCGGTGACGTTGCCGTCTACGGCGACATCGAGGGATTCGAGGACGCTATCTCGGGGGTCATGCACGTCGAGACGCTGGAGCGACTCGACGAGGCACCGGCCATCTCGACGGAAGTCGCGGGCATCGACCTCGACTACTCGAAGGTCGGCCCCGAGTTCGGGAGCAAGGTCGGTGCGATTGATTCGGCCATCGAGACCGGCGAGTACGCCGTCTCGAACGGCCAGCTGCACGTCGCGGATGAAGTGCTGGACTCGAAGCTGTTCGAGGTCGAAGAAGAGCGAACCTTCGCCGGCGAGGGTGAGTTCATCGAGACGGAGAACGCTGTCGTGATTGTCCGATAGCGATTCTGAATCTGTCTTTTTATTCGACTTGTCTTGACTCAGAGACAGAGCCAGAACGAACGAGCCACACCCGAACAGACAGCGACAGGAAGATCGCGAGCATCGTCAACAGAACGGCGAAGCCAGCAGCCAGGTCGTGTGCGGCAACGTCGTGGACAATCTCACCGCCGACGTACTCGGCGTTCAATACGGTGTGGTGAGGCTCGCCGACGATTGGAACGAAGTAGTCGACGATGTCGTTGAACCCGTACCACGCGAACGCGACGGCGACGGCCCAAATCGGAAAGTCAGCGTACTGGGGAATCAGAAACCCCTGTACGACCATGCCGGCGTGGCTCCAGATGAGGAACTGATACAGCCACAGCGGGGTCGAACCCTGCCCTTCGATGACGAGCTGGACGAACGGAGCCCACGCGCCGAGCTTGAGACAGCCGAAGAAAGCCAGCGCGTGGAGCCACGGTACGTCGTACTCGAGTCGCCACGCGATGAGCGAGAGGGCGATAAAGAGGGTGGCGACGGGCGAGTCGGGGACGACGGGCCACGCCGCGAGAACGGTGCGCTGGAACTGCGGGATGTAATAATAAAAGCCGGCGACGACGCCGAGCAGATTGACGATGGCGATGGGCCACGCGAGGCGGAGACCGAAGGCGGCGAGCCAGTCGGGCAAGGGGGCGAGATACCACGGGAGGTCGCGCTCGGGCGGGTCGATGTCGCCGCCCGGCGTGCGGGCCGCGAGGGCGTTCAGTCGGTCGCCGAGCGAGCCGGTCATACGCGGTGGGTCGAGCGACCGGGAGAAAAGCACGGCGAAAACGCACCTGTCGTCGGTGGAAGGGCACGGATTAAGTGAGTGAGACCCCTACTGTTGGGTATGTCAGAGACCGATATCGAAGAGCTCCGACGCGGGACGGACCTCGTGAAACGCGGGTTCGCGAAGATGCAGAAAGGCGGCGTCATCATGGACGTGGTGAGCCGCGAGCAGGCCCGCATCGCCGAGGACGCGGGCGCGGTCGCCGTGATGCATCTCGAATCCGTGCCGGCCGACATCCGCAAGCGCGGCGGCGTTGCACGGATGGCCGACCCCGGAAAGCTCGAGGAGGTCATCGATGAGGTCTCGATTCCGACGATGGGGAAGTGCCGTATCGGCCACACCGCCGAGGCGCAGATTCTCGAGGCCGCGGGCGCGGACATGCTCGATGAGTCTGAAGTGCTCACGCAGGCCGACGACCGCTATCACATCGACAAGCGCGACTTTACCGCGCCGTTCGTCTGTGGCGCGCGCAATCTCGGCGAGGCGCTCCGGCGCATCGACGAGGGCGCGGCCATGATTCGCACGAAGGGCGAGGCCGGCACCGGCGACGTGAACCAGGCCGTCACCCACCAGCGCAACATCCAACGCGCCATCCGGAAGCTGTCGGGGATGAACTACGAGGAGCGCGACGAGTGGGCGCGCGAACACGAGGCCCCGCGTCACCTCGTCCACGAGACCGCAGACCGCGGCCGGCTCCCGGTCGTCAACTTCGCCGCGGGCGGCATCGCCACCCCCGCCGACGCGGCACTCATGATGCACCACGGCTGTGACGGCATCTTCGTCGGCTCGGGCATCTTCGGCGCAGAGAACCCAGAGGCGATGGGCGAGGCAATCGTCGCGGCGGTCAACAACTACGACGACCCCGAGACGCTGAAGGAGATCGCGAAGTCGCCGGGGAAGGGCATGAGCGGACAGGCAAACGCCTTACTCGACGAAGACGAGAAGCTGCAGGGTCGCGGCGTCTAGTAGCGCACGTTTCTGTCTACGACGGCCATATCCGTCTCCAGTTCGCCGACGCGCTCGAAGGTCGGCGGCGAGACGATACGGGAAGCCGTCGACCGGTCGCGTGAGGCACCCATCAACACGAGGTCGAACCGCGGAGCCGTACGTTCGATGAACGGCTCCACTTCCAGTCTGGAGACGCGGGTCTCTACGTCGAACTCGCACGTCTCTGCCAGGTTCGCGAGCATCGACTCCGCGCGCCGGCGGTCGCCCTCCGGGCCGATACAGGTCGCCAGCGTCACGCCGCCCGGCCCGGCGAGCCGGCCGGCGAAGGCGAGCATCTCGTGGGCTACGTCGCTCGCGCGCCGGACCGGGACGAGCACCGTCGACCACTCGCTGCGGTGGCGGTCGACCGGTTCGTGTGCGAGCACGTCGACGGAGCCGCGAAACAGAGACGTAATAAACGGCGAGAGCTGGCCGTCGGTTCCCTCGTAGGCCGTCGCGATGAGGTCACAGTCGAGTTCGAGCGCCGTTGCGTCGATGACCTCCGCGGGCACGTCGCCGGTCGCGACGACCTGTTCACACTGTGCGCCGGTCGTAGCGGTGACGCGCTCGGCGAGACCTTCGAGGCGTGCGGCGCTCGGAGCGGCGACGGCAGCGGGGTCGCGCTCGTCCGTCTCGGGCGTATCGAGTCCGACCGAGACCGCGTCCTGTCGAGTAGCCGCGTCGTCGGGCGCGGCCGCGGCACTCGGGGCGGAGTCCTGGAGGAGGTCGCGCTCGGCGGCGGCCACCGTCTCCGAGTCGACCACGTCGGCCAACACGACGGTACCCGTCTCGCCGGCGATACGACCCGCAAGCATCGCGGTGACGGTCGTCTCGTCGCCGAGACTCGGGACGAGGACGCGGTTCGCGCTCTCGGTCGAGCGATAGAGGATGTCGGCCCGTCGCTCGTAGACGGTGTCGCGCCAGAAGACGAACGCGCCGGCGACGGTCCCGCTGGCGGCGGCGGTGAAGATCACGTACAACGCGAGCGGGCGGTAGGGAGCGCTGGCGGCCGTCGGTATCAACAGCGCGAGCAGCGCTGTCGAAAACGCCGACGGCTCCTCGATGTCGAACGCCCACGTGACCGCGGCGGTGAGAAAGACCGCGAAGCCGGCGGCCAACGGCGAGACGACCGAGAGGATCTCCCGCGCCCCGGGGGTTGTGAGACCGGTCGCGATGGCGGCCACGACCGCGAGTGAGCCACACAGCGCGCCGACGGTCAAGCCGAGCGTGAACCGCCACGGGTCCGCGTACTGCCCCTCCGGGTCGGAAAAGAGCGTGAACGTCCCCGAGGCGAGCGGCGGAAACAACACGAACGGAAGCAGGTTGACGCTGTTTGAGGCTGCCGTCACGAGGACGATGAGAACAGGAACGGCGACCAGTCCCGTCAGGTGAACGAAATTGGTCGTCGTCTCCAGCCACGCGGTGAACTCCGCGAGTTCGCGCCGCTCGACCCGGCGTACTCTGTCGAGCAGTCGGCGCACGCGGTCGCGGATACCCATCGCTGGTACCGACGGCTGCCGCAGACTAAACGCTCTCGGCGTCGGCTGTAGCATATGATCGGTCAGTGTTTATACCCCGTTCGCCCGTTTCTGTGAGTGCAATGGAGGACTCCGAGTATGCACTCCTTGCACGGTTCGAGGCGAACGACGGGAGCGAGGAAGCGCTCGCGGGCTTCCTGACCGACGCGCTCGCGATGGCACGCGAGGAGCCGGGGATGACGACGTGGTTCGCGCTCCGCTTCGACGAGTCGAGGTTCGGCATCTTCGATACGTTCCCGGACCAGGAGGGCCGACAGGCTCACCTCGAAGGTGAGATCGCGGCCGCGCTGATGGCCGACGAGGACGACCTGCTCGCGGGCGAGCCGAAGATCGAGGAGGTCGACGTGCTGGCGGCGATGCACGCCGACGAAACGTAACGGCTGGCAGTCTCGTTTTAGCTGAATGCAGGCGGTAAGCCCCCTTCCTCAAGGAGCAACGCAGGCCGAAGGCCGAGTAGCGCAGTAGGAAGGGGATACACCGCCGTCATCATTTTCCGACACATGATTTTTGCAGTCCCACAGGTCCACGTAATCCAAGCATATATTATGCATTAAGCATATAGTATTCATACGGTGAAACGGAAGACAATCACCATCCGTGAAGACCAAGAAGAATGGATTCAGGAGAACCACCTGAATCTCTCCTCGTTCGTTCAAGAGAAACTAGACGAGCTAATCGAAGAACGCGACTCATAGCCCATGAACTACAACTACAGGTATCGCCTCACGCCGACCGAAAGCCAGCGTGAGACGCTGGACTACCACCGCGATACCTGTAGACAGCTCTACAACCACACCCTGTATCGTTTCAACCAGATTCCAGAAGACGAGGGCACCGTCAAACAGCGTGTCCGTAAAATCCGTGACGAGCTTCCCGATCTCAAAGACTGGTGGGACGCACTTACCGATGTGTACTCAAAGGTGCTTCAGCCCACTGTCATGCGGATTGCCAAGAATATCAAACGCCTCGGACAACTCAAAGAGCAGGGCTACAAGGTTGGTGAACTCCGGTGGAAGTCACCACGCGAGTTTCGCAGTTTCACCTACAACCAGTCTGGCTTCGAACTCGACAAGAAGGGTGGGCAGACCGTGTTGTCGCTGTCGAAACTCGCAGACATCCCCATCGAACTCCACCGACCGCTACCCGAGGATGCGACAATCAAAGAAGTCACACTGAAAAAAGAGAAACCCGGCGAGTGGTTCGCTATCTTCGGTATTGAGATGGACACAGAACCGCCAGCCAAGCCACCGCTGGCGGATATTGACACTGACGACATGGTTGGCATCGACGTGGGTATTCTGAAGTATGCCCACGATACAGACGGCACAGCGGTCGAATCACTCGCCCTCTCAGAAGAACGCGACAGGCTCGAACGAGAGCAACAGAAGCTCTCCCAGAAAGCATACGAGTCGAACAACTGGCAGAAGCAACGTCGGCGTGTCGCTGAGTGCCATCTCGACATCAAGCGCAAGCGGCGTGACTTCCTGCACAAACTTTCGAACTACTACGCTCGGGAGTACGAACTGGTGGCCGTCGAAGACCTTGACGTGAAAGGGATGCTCGAATCACAGCGAAACAGCCGCAATACGGCGTCAGCGGCGTGGAATACCTTCACCGATATGCTCGAAACGAAGTGTGAGCGTGAAGGCACGCACTTCGTCGAAGTTGGACCTGAAGGAACTACCAAAGAGTGCGCTCAGTGTGGTGTCGAAACCGACAAACCGCTGTGGGTGCGTGAACACTCCTGTCCTGCCTGTAGCTTCGAGGCAGACAGAGACGCAAACGCAGCGTGGAACATTCTTTCTCGCGGACTCACCGAACTAGGAGTGGGTTACTCCGAATCAACGCCTGTGGAGACTGCGCTCCCTGTGGGAACTGCGGTTGTTCCTGCAAAGCGCGTCGTGGAAGCAGGAAGCCCCACCCTCAGCGAGCGCGTCAGCGCGAGCAGGGTGGGGTAGTTCACAGGTCGCTCGCTGCGTCGAGGGCGATGGCGATGGCGCGCTCGACGTTGTTCTTCGCCTTCTCCGGCAGCTCCTCGTCGGAGTCGGCTCCCTTCTGGGTGCCGGCGACGAGGTTGCCGTCGACGGTACAGATTGCGCCGGCGGCGAGCCCGCGGCGGCGTGCGAGCGAGAACACAGTCGCGGCCTCCATCTCGATGGCGAGCAGATTCGCCTCGTTCCAGTCGGCGACGTACTCGTCGGACTCGTTGTAGAAGGCGTCGTCCGAGACGATGGGACCGACGTGAATCTCCTCGTCGTTGGCTTCGGCCGACTGGACGAGCGCCGTCAGCGTCTGGTAGTCCGGGACGGCGGGGTAGGTCTCCGACTCGTAGCGCTTGGAGGTGCCTTCCTCCTTCGCTGCGCCGGTCGCGACGATCATGTCACCGACCTCGATATCCGACTGGAGCGCGCCGATGGTGCCGACGCGGATGAACGTCTCGACGCCGACCCGCGCCAGCTCCTCGACGGCGATGGCCGCAGACGGACAGCCGATACCGGTCGAGCAGATGGTAAGCTCGCGACCCTCGTAGGTCGCATTGACGAGTTTGTACTCGCGGTTTTCGGCGACGGTCTCGACGTTTTCACACTGTGTGGCGATGCGCTCGACGCGGCCCGGGTCGCCGGGGACGAGCGCGATGTCGTTCACGTCTCCTTCCTCGACGAGCAGGTGCGGCTGTTTTCCCATACGCGCGTCTCTCGACGGTGGACAAAGAGTGGTCCGTTTGCGCCGCCGGCAGTATCGACCGAACCCGGCCGGCTTTTCTCCGTCCCCCGTGAACCGTCTGTATGTCGCATCTCTTCGACGAACTCGAACTCCGTGACACGACGCTCCGCAACCGCATCGCCGTCTCCCCGATGTGCCAGTACTCCTGTGACGACATGGACGGGCTGGCGACCGACTGGCACACGGTCCACCTCGGCTCGCGCGCGACCGGCGGCGCGGGACTCATCATCAGCGAGGCGACCGCCGTCGAGCCGCGCGGGCGCATCTCTCCACAGGACTTGGGTATCTGGTCGGCAGAACACGCCGACGCGCTCGCGGACACCACCGCGTTCATGAAGAAACACGGCGCGGTGCCGGCCATCCAACTTGCCCACGCGGGTCGGAAGGCGTCGACCTATCGCCCGGGCGACCGCGAGGACCGCGTCACCGTCGCGAACGAGGACGGCTGGACGCCCGTTGGCCCGACCGAGGAGCCGTACCCCTACGAGCAGCCGCTCGACACGCACAAGCTCACGACCGAAGAGGTCGAGGGCGTCGTCGAGTCGTTCCGCGAGGGGGCCGAACACGCTCTCGACGCCGGCTTCGAGGCCGCCGAGGTCCACGCCGCCCACGGCTACCTGTTACACGAGTTCTACTCGCCGCTCACGAACACGCGCGACGACAAGTACGGCGGCGACTTCGAGGGACGCACGCGACTCGTCCGCGAGGTGACCCGTGCGGTGCGGGAGGTGTGGCCCGACGACAAGCCCGTCTTCGTCCGGCTCTCCGCGACCGACTGGATGGGCGAGGAGAACTGGACCGTCGAGGACACGGCGCGGCTCGCCCCCCTCCTCGCCGAGGACGGTGCCGACATGCTCGATATCTCCGGCGGGGCGAATCACCCGGACCAGAAGATTCCACACACCGGCCCGCATTATCAGGTGCCGTACGCCGAAGAGGTGCGCGAGGCGCTCGTCGACACGGACTGTGTCGTCGGTGCCGTCGGCGCAATCAACAGCGCGGAGGGTGCCGACGCGCTCGTGCGCAACGAACGCGCCGATCTCGTCCTACAAGCGCGCCAGAGTCTGTACAACCCGAACTTCCCGCTCCATGCGGCCGAGGAGTTGGGCGTCGAACCGCCCGTGCCGCGCCAGTACCACCGCGGCTTCTGAGTCACCAGACATCGATGCGCTCGCGTGCACCGCGGTAGCCGGCCGCGGTCCGCCACCGCTCGCTGGAGGCGAGATGTTCCACCTCGTAGCGTGCGCCACAGTCCCCACAGCGGCGAGCGTCGGGACTGGTCACGACCGCCGAGGCGCGGTGTCTGTCGGCCGTCCACGCGCAGTTCGTACACTCGAGCCGGAGTCGCGGCGTCGCGAACGTCGGACAGGTGACGCTCACGCCGAGTCGACTCGCCTGCTCGCGAAAGCGCGCGCCGTGGCCCGCCTCGCCGGCCGTCTGGTACTCCCACGCGTGAATGAGTTCGTGGCGAATCACGCGCTCGAACTGCGCGCGGTCGAACCGCTCGGCCGCCCGCCACGCCAGCCGAATCGTAATCCCGTCGCCGTCGTACCGACACACGCCGGCCCGCCGCTTGGCGCGCGTCGACACCTCCCAGTCGAGACCGTCGGTGTCGACGGCAAGCGGGACGCTGTCGGCGTAGGAACGCGCGTGGTCGAGAAGGGCGTCGTGGCTCGCCGGCGGCCACATCAGTCGTCGGTCGCGCCGAGTTTCTCCAACACCGCGGGAGGCATCTGCTGGCGGACCGCGTCGGGTATCTCGTCTGGCTTGGCGTCGGAGAGCTGACTCGGCGCGCCGCCGGTCGGATCGAACAGCTGGAGGGCGGTGTGGATGGTAGTCCAGTCGTCCTCCTCTGCGGCCGCACGGAGACTCTGTGTCGGCGCAGCGAGCAGTTGTGAGACGAGAGTGTCGGCCATCGCCTCGATGGTGGCACGCTGGTCGTCGGTCAGTCCGTCTTCCTCCAGCTTCGAAAGCGCCGTCGAGAGTTCGCGCTCTTTCATGCGCTCTGCGCCCTCGTACATCGCGGAGATGACCTCGTCGGCCCGCTTGCGCTTGTACTGGGCGAGCAGGTGGTCGAGTTCCGTCTGGATAATCTCTTCCACCTCGCGGGCGGCTGCCTGCCGGGAGGCGAGTGTGGCGTCGGTCAGCGACCGCAGGTCGTCGAGGTCGCGCACGTCGACGCCGGTGACCCCGGCTGCACTCGGGGCCACGTCACGCGGCTGGGCGATGTCGATGATGAACGTCTCGCCGGCGTTGAGCAGCGTCTCGCCGTCGAGTACTGGCGTCGAGGAGCCGGTCGCGGTGACGATCACGTCGGCCTCGGTGACGGCGACGGGGAGCGCGCCCAGTCCGACGGCCGAGACGTTCCCGTCGAGCGTCTCGGCGACGTGGTCGGCACGCTCTCGCGTCCGGTTCGCGATGACGACCTCGGCCGCGGAGTCGGTGAACGACTGGGCGGCGAGCGTCCCCATCTCGCCGGCTCCGACGACGAGCGCGGTCGCGTTCGCGAGGGCACACTCCGTGCCGGCGAGGCGCGCGGCGGCGGAGCCGAGCGAGACAACGCCGTCGTTGATCGCCGTCTCGGTGCGGGCGCGCTCGCCGACGTGGAGCGCCTTCAGGAGGCCGTCGTCGAGCACCGGGCCGACGGCACCGGCGGTTCTGGCAGTGTCGTAGGCGCTGCGGAGCTGGCCGAGAATCTGGTCTTCCCCGACGATGAGCGATTCGAGCCCACACGCGACCCGAAGCAGCTGTTCGAGCGATTCCTCGTGGTCGAGGTCGCGGGCGACCTCATCCGGGGCGGCGGCGGCGTAGTCGGCAAGCACCTCGCGGCCGCGGGCTTCCTCCTCGGTCACGACGTACGCCTCGGCGCGGTTACACGTCTGGAGGACGAACGCCTCTTTCACGTCCTGCTGGGCGGCGAGGTGTTCGACGGCCTCGCGCTCGCTCAGCGAACAGACGGTCTCGATATCGTCGACGGAGGCGCTGGTGTGAGAGATGCTAACACCGGAGATGAGAGCGGAGTCAGTCATGTATTGTCACCTACTGTGTCACGAACGACGCGGTCGGCTCGTTGCCGTGCGTTAGTTCCTCCTGTACCTAAATGCTTCCAAACCCCATCGTCTCGCACCACCGCCCGAACCGCATCCCGGCGGCGCGATGGGTCGACGCCGTCAGCCTGTAGCTCGCCGCGGATCTCGCCCACGAGCGCCGCCATCTCGCCCGCGTGCTCGATGTCCGCCTCAATCTGCTCGCGCAGGTGTTTCGAGAGCGCCGGTGCGCTCCCACCCGTCGAAATCGAGACGACCACGTCGCCGTCGCGCACGGTCGCTGGGACGACCACGCTCCCGGGGTCGCGCTCACCGTGGGTGTCGGTCCGATTGACGAGGACGTTCCGTTCGCGTGCGTCGGCCTCGATGCGGGCGTTCAGCGCTGTGTCGTCGGTCGCCGCGACGACGAGTGCCGGCTCCGTCCGATCGAGCCACTCTGCCACGTCTTCGGGTGCGGGAGCCTCGCGGACGAACTCCGCGCCGCCGAAGTCGGTGTCTGCAAAGTCGGGCGCGACGACGACGACTCTCGCCTCCCGGGTGAAGCGTCTGGCCTTGCGCGCGCCGACGCCACCGCCGCCGAAGACGAGCACCGTCTCACCGGCGAAGTCGTGCAACAGCGGAATCACGCCGTCTCCTCTGTCTCGACTGTGTTCGCTTTCGCCCGCTCGTCCAGCCGGATACCGGTCTTCTTCAGGATGCGCGTCGAGAACAGCGAGTCCCACTCGTCGTCGTCCACGTCCCAGTACTGTGCCATCACGTCGCGCACCTGCTGGATGCGGCGCTCGCTTTCCGCCTCGTCGCGCCCGTGTGTCATCGCGAAGAAGTTGTACGGCCACACGCCTTCGTGGCGCGGGCGACGGTAACAGTGGGTGACGAACTCCAGTTCGGCGACCGCCGGCCCGACCTCGTCAACGAGGTCGTCGGGGACGTTCCAGACTGTCATCCCATTTTCCGTGTAGCCGAGCGCGTAGTGGTTCGGGATGACGCCGACCCGGCGCACCTTCCCTTCCTCGTTGAACCGTTTGATCGTCTCGAGAACCCACGAGACGGATTTGTCGAGTTCGGCCGCGATGTCTGCGTAGGGCGTCCGCGTCGTCGGGAAGCCGCCCTGAATCGCCATCACGAGGTCGTACTCGTCGGGGGAAAGCGACCGGCGGTCCGTCGGCGTCACCGACGGGCCGAGATGCGAGAGGTCAACGTCGCCGTCGGGTATCGGTCCGTCGAGCAGGAACTTCGCGCCGACGTGGAACTCGCGCAGCTTCGGCATATCGTACGTCTCCTGCCCGGTCGCCTCCTCGATGCGGTCGAGCACAGTCGCCACGCCGTCGCTGTCGGCGACGGAGACGACGAACCACATGTTCAGATGCGGGTGTTCGCGCTCGTAGTTGTGGGCGACTTCGCGGAAGTCGTTCACCTGTTCGGCAATCTCATCGTAGCGGTCTTCCGGAGCATGGAGCGCGACGAGTGAGGCCGCACCGCCGATCTCCTCGGCGTTGACGAGCGCGCCGTACCGCGAGAGCGCGCCGGCGTCCACCATCTCAGTGAGACGGGCGTGGAGGTCGGCCGCGCCGATGTCGACGCCACGCTCACGGAGCGCGCCGGCGGCCAGCTCGAAGGGATCTTCGACGACCGGGAAGCCGCCCTGGAAGGCGTTCACGATTGCGCGGTCGAGACGGTCGAACTCGTAATCGACGGGGCCGCGAGTCATTGCCACAACTCGGGGCTACCGGGTCATAAGCCCCTCGCCGTCGGCTACTCGCCGGGGACGCTCGTCACGTCGCGCCCGTCGTCGTCGAGGTCGGAGATGATGCCGTCCTGGTCGGCGCTGGCCTCGTAGTAGAAGACGACCTCGTAGTGTTGCTCGCGCATCAGCTGTTGACACTCCCAGACGAACTCGTCGCCGTCGAGGGTGCGCCCCTGGTGCTGATTGACGCCGAAGTCGGGGTCGTCGTTGCCCGAGTAGACGTACGTGTCGGCGGGGTCAAGGCCCGCGTGCTCTGTGATGGTCTCGCCCACATCCAGGGTGAGTTGGTGGAGGGTCGGCTCCTCCTCGCCGGTGAGGTCGGTGTGGACGATGAGACCGTTCAACTCGATGTCGCCGGGTTCGAGCAGGGCCTTCGCTCGCTGATAGAGGTCGCGGTCGGTCACGTCGCTCATACACGAATCAGGAGCGTCGCCACTAAACAGCCACCGATACGCGAGAGACGGTGCGGTGGCTGGAAAGCGTTGTATCGACGCCGTAGAAACACGCCGCCGCAGTCTGAAACCGCTACCGTGACACTACCGAGTTACAGTCGGGTGACGTTCGTCGCGCGCGGGCCCTTCTCGGCCTGCTCGATGTCGAACTCCACTTCCTGTCCCTCTTCGAGGTCCGGACCGCCGACGTCTTCCATGTGGAAGAACACGTCCTCGTCTGCGTCCTCGGTGTCAATAAAGCCGTAACCGCCAGTGTCGTTGAAGAAATCAACAGTTCCTGTCGCCATTGCGTCTTGACGAAGAGTGGACGTAGGTAAAAACCCACCGGCTACACTCGCCGACGGGGGGTCACAAGACTGATACCGGTACGCGGTAGAGTAAATCCAATGACGACGCCGCTGCGTCGCGTCGCGACCTCGCTGTACGAGCGGCTCCTAGCACACGGTATCGAGGCGACGCCGAGTCACGTCGCCGTCATCCAAGACGGCAACCGCCGCTACGCCCGCGAGCAGGGCGACGACGAGACGCAAGGCCACCACGCGGGCGCCGAGACGACCGAGTCCGTGCTCCGGTGGTGTCGCGACCTCGGGGTCGAGGAACTCACCCTGTACGCGTTCTCGACGGAGAACTTCGAGCGACCGGACGAGGAACTCGAATCGCTGTTTGACCTCATCGAGACGAAGCTGTACGAGTTCGCCGACAGCGACGAGATTCACGCCGACGAGGTGCGGATTCGCGCCATCGGCGAGATGGAGGAACTGCCGCCGCGGGTGCGTGAAGCCGTCCGGTACGCCCACGACCGCACCGCCAGCTACGACGGCCTGCAGTTGAACATCGCCCTCGCGTACGGCGGCCGCGCGGAACTGCTCGGAGCCGCCCGCGAGGTCGCACGCGACGTGCAGGCGGGCGCGCTTGCGACCGAGGACATCGACGCCGCGGAGCTCAACCGACGGCTCACCACCCAGCCGACCCGCGACGTGGACCTCATCATCCGGACGGGCGGCGACGAGCGCACCTCGAACTTCCTGCCGTGGCACGCCAACGGCAACGAGGCGGCCGTCTTCTTCTGTACCCCGTTCTGGCCGGAGTTTCGCCGCATCGACTTCCTGCGCGCGATTCGCACCTACGAGTCTCGGGAGGCCTCGTGGCGGACGACGCGAACGCAGCGCGCCCGGACGCTCGTGGAGTCGCTGCGCGACAGCGAGCTTCGGGAAGCGAACCGGGTCCTCCGGGTCGGAGACCAAGAGGACCCAGAGCTCGACGTTGACACAGACGTAGAGCCGACCGCCGACTGACAGCGTCCATCGCCCGCCGCGTCGGGTCCGTCGGTCGCTCAGCGTCGGGTGCACGTACCGCAGAATCTCGGTGCGTACACGTCACACTGCTCGGGGGCGACTCGGCGACGCTCCGGTCTGTCCGGACGGACGGAAACAATTTCAGTCTCGGACGCGGTTATTCAACGAATGAGTGATGTGGCCGATGATCGGGTCTATTACGTCATCAGCGACCTCCACATCGGCGGCGACGAACAGCTGGAGGAGATCGAATTTCGCGAGGAGCTGCTGGGGTTTTTACGACGGCTAGAGGACACCGATGAGAACGCCGAGCTGGTGATTAACGGCGACGCGTTCGGGCTGTGGGAGTTCACGACTGTCGACGGAATCGAGAAGTTCGACACACTGGAGGAGACGTATCCGACGTTGTTCGAGCAGTTCCGTCGGACGGGAACGAACGTCCAGATTACGCTGATTCCGGGCAACCACGATCACGAACTGGCTGCGTACGATGAGTACGTCGAACGGTTCGGTGAGTACAACGTCGACCTCGTCCAAGACGAGTCGATTTCGCGGCGCGTCGGCACGCAGGCGATTCACTTCGAGCACGGTCACCAGCAGGACCCCAACAATCAGATTGATGACTGGGGGAATCCGCACGCGACGCCGCTCGGATATTTCTACAATACGCTTATCACCAGCCGTGCCGGCCAACTTTCCGACCGCGGGAAGTACAACTGGCTGCGGGATGTCCAGACGGTCACGCCCACCGAGCGAATGCCGATCTGGCTGTTCTCGAAGTACTTCTATCGCGAGATGAACCCACTCATTCGGTACTCGCTCGTGCCGTTTCTGCTGCTGTTTAATGTGAGTGCCGTCTTGGCAGTGCTCGCCGCCCTTGATTTGACGGGCGTCTGGTCGATGCCAGTTACACAGGCCAGCGAATTTCTCGGACAGTTCGGATGGACCGGGACTGCGATTTGGTCCCTGTTCGTCGTTAACGTGGCAGTTACCGGCCTTCTGCTACTAGTCGGTGTTCCGTTGTACTTCCTCCGCAGGGACGTTCGCAAGACCATCAGTCGGTTTGGCGTTTTCGAGACCGCACTGACTGTTGACACTGAGACGCCGTACGAGGAGGCCGCCCGCGAGGTCTTCGCCGAACAACCGGAGACGACGGTGTTTTGCTATGGTCACACCCACCGACCGTCGATTCGGGAGGTCGATGGAGGGCTGCTGGTCAACACCGGTACGTGGCTCAAGCGACTCCACCGACGTGATGGGATAATCGGTCTTCTGCCACCGGTCTTCTATCCGTCGTACCAGCTGACGGCAGTCCGCATCGCCAGCGAATCCGAGGGCGTCTCCGTCGAGTATCAGACGATAACAAAGCCGAGTCCGGCAGCCGAAGAGCTGACGCTCACTGAACGTCTCCTGACCATCGGTCGAGAGCCAGATTTTGCCGTCCCCGACCGACACGTCGTGGAAACAGAGACGCAAGAGCGCTAGGCCCAGCGCGACCGGCAGCGTCGGAAAATCGTCGCACGCATCCGTCGACTCCAACGGAGATGAGCAACACGCCGGGGCGAGCTACCGGCCAAACCAGAGCCAGATTCGCACCCGCATCTGGCAGGGTTCGGGCTAGCGCCCGAACCTCCGCTGGCGGTCCTGATACTCTCGGAGCGCACGCAGATACTCCCGTTTCCGGAAATCACGCCAGTTCACGTCGGTGAAGTAAAGCTCCGAGTACACCGACTGCCAAATCATGAAATCAGAGAGCCGTTCGGCCCCGGTCTTGATGAGCAGGTCGGGGGCCTCGGGAAACAGCAGTCGGTCCTCGATGGTCCCCTCGTCGATATCTTCGGGCGCGAGGTCGCCGGCTTCGACGGCCTCCGCAACACCCCGAACCGCCGTTGCGAACTCCTCGCGACCGCCGAGACCGATTGCGACCTGCACGGGCGTGTCGGCCGGCGTGTCGTCGTCTGGGCCGCGAATCGCCATCTCGCGGGGCGTGTCGAGCGATTCGAGTGACGTGCGGAGGGTCGGAATCGCGTCGGCGTCGAGCACGCTGACCGAGACGGTGACGCGGGCAGCCCCGTAGTCGAACGCCCACGTGAACAGGTCGGTGAGCGTGTCGTACGCGCCGGGCTCCAGCAGGTCCCGTTCCGTGATGACGAGCGCGATCTGCTCGGGCAGCGGCGCGTCCGCGAGTCTGAGCCGCGCCGAGAGATACCGGTCGTACAGTCCCACGGCCGTACTCCCGCGTCGGGTGGCGTAAGTCTCGTGGTCTCCCACCAGGATTTTGACCCAGAGCGGGCAAACGTCGAGTATGCTTGATGACCTGCTCGGCCGCACGAAGCTGAAAGAACGCATCGAGGAACTCGAAGAGCAGGTCCACCACCTCGAACGCGAGCGCGACGCCGAAAGCGAACGCCGCAGCGACGCCGTCGCCGCCAAACAGGAGGCAGAGCGCGAACTGAATCGCCTGCGCGACCGCATCGCCGACCTCGAGGGGCGCGTCGAGGAGCGCGACGACGACGAACGGGAGTTTCGCCGGACGGAGACGCTCACCGGCGACCGCCGCGACGATGTACTCGCGCGGCTCCAGAGCCTCGAGACGGGACCGGAAGGCGCATTCACCGCCGTCGTGACGAACGAACACGACCTGCCCGAGCAGGTTCGCGCGCAGTTCGGCGACCGCGCGACGCTCGTCGCGCGCGCCGCTCCGTGTGTCGTCTACGCCGACGACGCCGACCTCGTGAGCGTCGCGCTTCGGCCGGCACTCGTCCCCGACGAGCGCGTCGCGTGGGCCGATTCGTTCGACGTGGACGAGTCGTGGTTCCGGCCGACCGGTCAGTTCGCGTTCGCGCTCGTTCGCGCTGACGTGTTCGCGCTCGGCGTGTACGAAGCCAGCGAGCGCGTCTCGCTGACCGGCTTCACGACGGACGTGAAATCCGACCACTCGAAGGGCGGCTTCTCACAGGGCCGGTTCGAGCGCATCCGCGACGGACAGATTCGCGACCACGTCAGCCGGTGTCGCGACGCGATTGCCGACGCCGACGCCGATCGGCTCTACGTCGCCGGCGAGTCGACGCTGTTGGGCGAGTTCGACGCCGACGCGACTGCGAGCGTCGACGCGACGGGCGACCCGGAGGCGGCACTCGACAGCGCCGTCCGTGACTTCTGGAGCACGCGGCTGTTCGCGCTGTGAGCGATAGCGGGATTTTTGTCCGCCGCTCCGGTCTGTAACCGCATGACACGACGGATTGCGGTACTCGCACACGGCGGCTTTCCCGACGGCGCGAAGACGGCTACCGGTATCCTCCGGTACGCCGACGCCGAGGTGGTCGCCGTGCTCGACCGCGACATCGCAGCCGACGACCCGGACGCCCGCGTCACGGATTATCTCCCGGACGTGACAGACGCGCCAATCGTCGCCAACAGCTCCGAATCTCCCGACTTCGATGCGCTCGTCATCGGTATCGCGCCCATCGGCGGCAGCTTCGACGAGACGTGGCGCGGTGACGTGACTCACGCCATCGAGTCCGGCGCTGACGTGGTGTCCGGACTACATTACTTCCTCGCCGACGACCCGGAGTTCGCCCGCCTCGCCGGCGAACACGACGTGGAGCTGCGGGACGTGCGCCGCCCGCCAGAGGATTTGACCGTCGCGGAGGGTGTCGCTCGCGACCTCGACGCCGAGATAATCACGACCGTCGGCACGGACTGCTCGACGGGAAAGATGACGACCACGCGGGAGCTGTACGAGGCGGCCCTCGACCGCGGCGTCGACGCCGGCTTCATCCCCACTGGACAGACCGGTATCGTCATCGAGGGCTGGGGAATTCCCGTCGACCGAACGGTGAGTGATTTCACCGCCGGCGCGGTCGAGCGCATGGTGCGCGAGCGCAGCGACCACGACTACCTCTTCGTGGAGGGGCAAGGTAGTATCATCCATCCGGCGTACTCGCCGGTGACGCTCGGCATCCTCCACGGGTCGATGCCCGACTCGCTCGTGTTGTGCCACGAGGCCGGCCGGGAGGCGATTCACGGCTACGAGGACTTCGAGATACCGAACCCTGGCTACGTCGCCGAACTGTACGAGTCGCTCGCGGAGTCGGTCGCACCCACGGAGGTCGTCGCCGGCGCACTCAACACCGCCCACCTCGACGAGACGGAGGCGAGCGACGCGAAGACGCGATACCAGTCACAGCTCACCGCCCCCGTGACGGACCCGATTCGCGACGGCGTGGGCGAACTTCTGGAGGCCGTGCTGTGAACGCCAGCTTCGAGCGCGTCTCGATGGCGCTTGCCGAGCCGTTCGAAATCGCCCGTGGCGTCCAGACGGAAAGCGAGAACGTCGTCGTCGAACTCACCCACGAGGGAGAGACGGGCGTCGGTGCGGCCGCACCGTCGACCCACTACGGCGAGACGGCTGCCACGGTCGAGGCGGTGTTGCCCCGGCTGTTCGACGTACTGCCAGGGGACCCACACGACATCGACGCCGCACACGCGGCGATGGACCGAGCCGTCCGGGACAATCCAGCGGCGAAGGCGGCAGTCGACATCGCGATGCACGACCTCGCCGCGAAGCGACACGACCTGCCTCTGTACCGGCATCTCGGGCTCGACCCGAGTTCGACGCCGACCTCCTCGTTCACGGTCGGACTCGCGTCGACAGCAGAGATGGCACGGAAGGCCGAGGCAGCGAGCGACGCCGGCCACGACGTGTTGAAGCTGAAGCTCGGCACGGACCGCGACCGCGAAATCGTCGAGACGCTCCGCGAGGCGGCTCCAGACGTGCGGCTCCGAGTCGACGCGAACGAGGCGTGGACGCCCAAGCAGGCGGTTCGGCTGTGTCGCGAACTGGACGGACTCGTCGAGTTCGTCGAACAGCCGGTCCCGGCCGAGAACCCAGAGGGGATGAGACGGGTGACCGAGCAGTCCCCGGTTCCGATTGCCGCCGACGAGTCGCTCGTCGACCCCTCGGATGTGCCCGCAGTCGCCGGTATCGCCGATATCGCGAACGTGAAGCTGATGAAATGCGGGGGGATTCGTCCGGCCGTCGAGACGCTCCACGCCGCCCGCGCACACGGACTGGAGACGATGCTCGGCTGCATGATCGAGTCGAACGCTGCTATCGCGGCGGGCGTCCAGCTCTCTCCGCTGCTCGATTACGCCGACCTCGACGGCTCGCTCCTGCTCGCCGAGGGGGCCGACCCGTTCGCCGGCCCGCCGGTCCCGTCGCTGGACCCGACTGGCGTCGTCGGCACAGGCGCGCGCCGGAACTGATTTTTACCGGTCGTCGGTGTCACCCGTATGGGCCACTACGAGAAGCTCGAACGGATGTATCTCTCCTCGCCGACCAGCGAAGACTACGACGCCGATATTTCGATTAGCGAGGGAGAAGCGACCGTGACCGTCCCGGTACAGGAAAAGCAGTTCCACGCCGCCGGCGGCGTCCACGGCTCGGTCTACTTCAAGCTGCTCGACGACGCGGCCTTCTTCGCCGTGAACTCACTCATCGAGGACGTGTTCGTGTTGACGACCAACTTCAACATCCACCTGACGCGGCCCGTCTCGGAGGGCGAGATTCGCGCCGAGGGGCGGGTCGTCAACGAGAATCCGCGTCAACTCATCGGCGAGGCGGTCGCGTACGACGACGACGGCAACCAGGTTGCCCGCGGGTCGGGGACGTTCGCGAAGTCGAACTCGGAGTTGCGACCAGAGATCGGCTACGAGTGAGCAGTCGACTGCGAAGGGCGTAGAGTCGCCGCGGGCGGGTTGCGCGCGTCGAACGGCTCAACGACGGTCGGTCGCCGGGTAAGACAACGGCTGTGAGCGGGCGAGCGTCTCTAAACGCTTATACGGCGCGTCCGGCTTCACGAACACATGAGCGACGTGACGGTCACGCTTCCCGACGGCTCCGAGCTGACGGTGCCCGAGGGGTCGAGTGTCGAGGACGTAGCATACGAGATCGGCCCCGGACTCGGGGCCGACACGGTGGCGGGTGTCATCAACGGTGACCTCGCCGACAGACACGACGAGGTCGAAGACGGCGACCGACTCGTCATCGTCACCGACCAGAGCGACGAGTATCGACAGGTGTTGCGCCACTCGGCGGCCCACGTCTTCGCGCAGGCCCTCCAGCGGCTCCATCCCGAGGCGAAACTCACCATCGGGCCGCCGACCGACGACGGCTTCTACTACGACGTGACGAACGTCGACCTCGACGAGGACGGCCTGGAGGAAATCGAAGCCGAGATGGAGGAGATCATCGAGGCCGACTACGACATCGAGCGCGTCGAGCGCTCTCGCGAGGACGCGCTCGCGACCTTCGAGGACAACGAGTACAAACGCGAGATTCTCACCGAGGAGGCCGCGGGCGAAGAGACGGTCTCCTTCTACGTGCAGGACGACTGGGAGGACCTCTGTCAGGGACCACACATCGAGTCGACGGGCGAAATCGGCGCGGTGAAGCTGCTCAACGTCTCCTCGTCGTACTGGCGGGGCGACGAGGACAACGACACCCTCACGCGGGTCCACGGGACGGCCTTCGAGTCGGAAGCCGACTTGGAGGAGTTCATCCAGATGCGCGAGGAAGCCGAAGAGCGCGACCACCGGAAGATCGGCTCGGAGATGGACCTGTTTTCGATTCCGGACCACTCGCCCGGCTGTGTCCACTTCCACCCCCCGGGGATGGCGATTCGCCGCGAGCTCGAGGAGTACATCCGCGGCAAAAACGACGAACTCGGCTACGAGGAGGTGTGGACGCCCGAACTCAACAAAGCGGAGCTGTGGAAGCCGACGGGCCACTACGAGAACTTCACCGAGAACGGCGAGATGTTCAACTGGGAGCAGGACGACACCGAGTACGGCCTGAAGCCGATGAACTGCGCGAACCACGCGCACATCTACGACGACACCACCCACTCCTATCGTGACCTCCCGATTCGGCTCTCGGAGTTCGGCACCTGCTACCGCAACGAACAGTCGGGCGAGCTGTCGGGGCTGCTCCGCGTGCGTGGGTTCACGCAGGACGACGGCCACGCGTTCATCCGCACGGACCAAATCGAAGGCGAAATTCGCGACGCGCTCCGCATCGTTCAGACCATCTACGGCGACTTCGGCTTCGACATCAGCTACAAGCTGGAGACCCGCGGCGAGGGAGCCGTCGGCAGCGAGGACGTGTGGAACAACGCGACGGACGCGCTGAAGGCCGCGATGGAGACGGAGAGTCTCGACTACGACATCGAGGACGGCGAGGCCGCCTTCTACGGGCCGAAAATCGGTATCGACGTGCACGACGCCATCGGGCGCGAGTGGACCGTCGGCACCATCCAGCTCGATTTCAACATCCCCCGCGAACTCGACTTGACGTACGTCGGCGAGGACAACGACGAACACCACCCGGTGATGGTGCACCGGGCGCTGCTCGGCTCCTTCGAGCGGTTCATGGGCGTGTTAATCGAGCACTTCAAGGGGAACTTCCCGACGTGGCTCGCACCCGAGCAGGTCCGGATTCTCCCCATCTCGGAGGACCAGCTCGGCTACGCCCACCGCGTGAAGAACGAACTCGGCGACCACCGCGTCGAAGTGGACGACCACGACTGGACCATCGGCCGGAAGATTCGCGCCGCCCACGACGACCGCGTGCCGTACATGCTCATCGTCGGGGGCGACGAGGCCGAGGCCGGCACTGTCTCGGTGCGCGACCGCTTCGAGAACGAGCGCGACGACGTGGCGACCGACGACTTTGCCGCCCACCTCGAGACCGAAATCGAGTCGCGGACCATCGAGCCGGACTTCATCGGGGAGTAACACGCTCGATACCCCTTTGTTTGGGAATATAGCACGAGTGTGAATATTTGATAACGTTTAACTTCCGAATACTGCCACGTCCGTGTACATGGCAGAGACGCCAGACGCCGACGGAACCGACTACACACTGAATCGCCGTAGCCTGCTGGCCGCCGCGGGGGGGCTTGCGGCCGCGAGCGCGACGGGCGGTGTCGCGAGCGCGACCCAGCCGTCGAACACGGTGACGCTCATCCACGACACCCACTTCCACGGGCGCTTCGAGGACGCGGGTGACGCAGAGCTGAATCTTCAACGGTACTTCGCGGTCGCGGACCAACTGCGAAGCGAGTACGACAACGCCGCCTTCATCGGCAACGGCGACGACCTCGCGCCCTCGCTGCTCGGCCTGGAGTACGAGGGAAGCCACATGATTGAGGCGCTCAACTACATGCAGCCTGCGGCCGTCGGCGCTGGCAACCACGAGTTCGACTTCGGCATCGAGGTCGCCCAAGAGCGGTTCCAGACCTCGGAGTTCCCGTGGGTCATCGCGAATCTGCTCACCCCCGACGGCGAGCCGGTGCCGGGCACTCAGCGGTGGACGACGTTCGAGACCGGCAGCGCGACGGTCGGCGTCTTCGGGCTCGGCACCGAGAGCTTCCACACCATTACCTCCTACCCGGACGACTGGCAGGTGCTCGACAACGTGGCGGCCGCCCGCGAGGCCGTCGCCGCACTCGAGGGCGACGTGGACTTCATCATCTGTGCGAGTCACATCTCGACGGGCGCACAGGAGCGCGTCGCCAACAACGTCGACGGACTCGACGCCATCGTCGGCTCACACTCCGGTGTCGTCTTCGACGCACCCAAGACGTTCAACGGGACGACAGTCGCGGAGTTCGGCGACGAGTTCGGCCACCTCGGTCGGCTCACCTTCGACCTCGAGACGGGCGAGTTGAGCGAGTGGGAGCGGCTCGACTTCTACAACTCCGCGGCGCTCGGGGACGGCGACAGCCCGCCGGGCGGCGACAGCGAGAACCACGTCCCGCGTGACGTACAGGAGATTGCGGGCGACGAGGAGCTCGCGAGCATGGCGCAAGCGTACACCGCGGAACTCGAAGAGCAGCTCGGCCAGCCCATCGTCGAGAGCGAGGTGGAGCTGAACGCGACGTACGACAACTACGCCGTCGAGACCGGTCTCGGCAACCTCATCACGGACCTGATGCGCGAGGTGGGTGACTTCGAACCGGGAATCGACGTGGCGGTCCAGAACGCCGGCGGCATCCGGTCGAACACGATGTACGGACCGGGGGCAATTACGGGCATCAACGTGATGGACATCCTCCCGTTCCCGAACGAAATCGAGGTGTACGAGCTGTCGGGCGCGAAGCTCCGCGAGTACATCGAGGGGTCGGTCCGGCCGATGCCGGGCGACTTCGGCTCACAGCCCGCGATTCAGGTGTCGGGCATCAGCTACGAGTGGTGGGGCCACGACGGCGAGACGAACGTCGAGAACGTCTTCGTCGGCGGCGAGCCGCTCGACGAGTCGGAGACGTATCTCGTCTCCACGAACGACTACGTGGCCGGCCGCAGCGTCATCGGCGAGGGCGAACGCATCCTCAGTTCCGGGCAGTTCCAAGGGCCGTTCATGATCGACCAGCTCGAAGGCCGCGACACCATCTCACCGACCCGCGGACACCGTATGATTCGCGTCGACGAGACGGTCGACCCCGCGACCGTCGAGGGCGACGGCGAGACGATTACGCTGACCGCCTCGCTCCCGACCGAGGCGTCTGAGGGCTTCACGCTCGACACCTACCGCGTCGTCCCGCGCACTGGCGAGTCGGTCACTCCCGAGAGCGCGAGCGCGAGCGACGGCATGGTGACCGCGACGTTCGACGCGGCGGAACTCACCGAGCTCGCCTCCATGGACGACCCGACCCTGCGGCTCGTCGGCGGCTTCGACCCGGACGAAGAGCACTACGGCTACACGAACGACGAGGGCGGCCTCGTCGAGCTACCGCCGTCGAGCGGCTACAGCTACCACCAGCTGAAAGCCAGCGTCGACGCCGAGACTGTGCTCGCGGCGACGGCCACGGCCACGCCGACGGAAACCGAGACCGAGACGAGCGGGACCGAGACGAGCGGGAGCCAGCCCGGATTCGGTGCGACCGCCGCAGTCGGCGGTGCCGCCGGCGGAGCGTATCTCTACGACCGGCTGAGCGACGACGAGACCGAAGGATAGGTTACGCCTCGGGGTCGTCAAGCGTCCCGAGCTGCTGGGACAGGACGAGCTGGTCGATGGTGACGACGAGCGTCACGCCGGTGATGATACCGGTGGTGAGACCCTCGAACATCGTCTCGACGGGGTCGGAGCCGGACATCACCGCACCGAGCGGCGAGGGGTCGAGCGTGCCGACGAGGAGTAAGAAGGCAAACAGACAGACGGCGAGTAGGCCGGCGACTGCCCACCGGTTCCCGGCGAGCAGGAGCCAGCGGCGCAGCCGCGTCTGTCCGTCGGTTCGGGCCGTCCCGTTCGAGGCCGCGGTCACGTGAGTCCGTTCGGAAGCGGGCGCGAAAAAGCGGGGTGGCCCGGCGTCAGTCGTCGGTGCCCCGGAGGATGAACGGGCCAATCGAGAGGGTGTGTTTCGTCACCGTCGCGATGCGGAGCACGTACGACAGCAGGATGGCGAAGGGGACAAGTCCGATCGTCGCGCCGAGCGCGAAGACGAATACCAGCCCGTCGAAGCCGAACACGGTAGCCTCGAAGGTCGCGACGTTGAAGTACGCCACTATGAACAGCGAGACGACGAGGGCTGGAATCGCGGCCGTGAGAATCGTCCGCGACAGCGCCGTGAGTTCCCACTGGAAGTAGAGCGTCTTGAAGTGTTCACGCGCGGGACCGAACAGCGTCAGCGTGCGCCGCAGCGAGTCGAGTTGGTCGCCGAACTCGGCGTCGATACGCTGCGTCTCGTACACCTTCCACGAGTAGTTGAAGTCCAGTGCCCCCGACACCACGTCGAACTCACCGAAGGAGGCCCCGTCTAAGTCCTCGGCGACGGAGTCCGCGTTGCCGATGATGCTCTCGGTGAGCGACTCGATTGCTTCGCCCGCCTCGCCGTCGGGCGCGTTCTCGCGGAGCGCTTCGGCCTGTTCGCCGGCCATGCGGACGAACGAGCCGAGAAACTGCGCGGGCTGGGCGGGCGCGACGGTGGTATCGAGCACGTCGGCGGCGTCGCGGTGGAAGGTGACGGCACCGTCCATCCGGTCGCGCTGGTCGCCGACAGCACCCAGCTCCTGTGACAAGACGAGCTGGTTCAGCGTCAACACGAGCGTCACACCGGTGATAGTGGCCGTGAGCAGCCCTTGAAACATCGTGTCGACGGAGTCGGTCTCGCGGAGCGTCACCTCCGCGCCCGGATACGCTCCACCGGCGACGAGCAGCGTCAGAAACACCGACAACAGCAGGACGACGGCGACGACCCGACGGTCGGCGTTCATCACCAGCCACAGTCGCCACTTCCCCTCGTCTGCACATTCGCGAAGCGTGTCGTCCGGTCGGTTCTCCTCGTCTATACCGCGACTCCAGCCGCCGAGAAAAAAGCCCGCCTAGTTCGATTCGTCGTCCTGAAGCTCAGCGAGTTCGGTCTCCACGTCAGGGTCCGACGATTCCGTCGCGTCGAGGTCCTCCAGCGTGTCGTCTTCGGCGTCCGTCGTCTCGGCCGTCGACTCGCTTTCCGTCTCCACGCCCTCCTGCTGGCGGAGCGTATCGAGTTCGGACTCGATTTCGGCGTCCGCACGCCCGCTGTCGAGTTCCTTCTCGATGTCCGAGCGGTCGTCCATCGCGTTCTCCAGCGCGCCGGAGCCTTCGAGTTCGTCCATCGCCTCTGCGCGAGCCTCCATGTCCTGGGTCTGTTCGCGCGCTCGCTCGATGGAGCGAGACACGTCTTCCATCTCGTCGCCCGCGCCGGTCATCGCCTCCGAGACGCGCGTGCTGGCCTCCGCGGCCTCGTAGCGCGCCTTCATCGTCTCCTTTTCGGTCTTGAACTGCTCGATCTGCTGTTGAAGCTCGTCCTTCTTTGAGACGAGATTGTCCTGCGTCTGTTGGAGGTCGGCGATCTGCGTCTCCAGGTCCTCGATTTGGCTCATCTTGCTCTTCTTTTTCTCCAGTGCGCGCCGCGCGAGGTCCTCGCGGTCCTGGCGGACGGCCTCACGCGCCTGCTCGTTGTGTTTCTCGACGTTCTCTTCGAGTCGGCGCTTCTGGATTTCGAGTCGTTTTTTCTGTGTCGTCAGGTCGGCGATACCCTGTTTCACGTCCTGCAGCTCGTCGCGCATCTGCTCGTAGGAGTAATCGAGCTGTTCGCTGGGGTCTTCCGCGCTCGAGATGAGCGTGTTGAGCTTCGACCGGATGACGTACGACGCTCGCGAGAGGATTCCCATACTACCCCTATGTGTCCGACGACTAAAATCCTCAGCACCGACCGTTACGACCGCCAGTAGGAGGAGGTGAGCAACACGAGCACGGGGATAATCTCTAATCGCCCGATCCACATGAGAAACGTCATGAGTAGTTTCGAAGGTACCGGGAAGAACTCGTAGAACCCCATCGGTCCGAGCCGACCGAAGCCCGGTCCGACGTTACCGACGGTGGAGGCGGCAGCGGCGATCCCCTCGAATGCGCTCAAATCCAGGCCGACGCGCGCCGCATCAAGCATTAACAGCGCCGCGCCGAAGCCGAAACAGAGCATGTAGACGAGGGTGAACGCCTGAATGCCACGGACCGCGCGCTCGTCGATTGCGTTCCCGCCGAGCCGGACGGGCGAAACAGCCTCGGGATGGATGGATGTGAACAGCTCTCGTTTGACGCTCTTGATGATGACAATCCATCGGACGATCTTGATACCCCCACCGGTCGAGCCGGCCGAGCCGCCGATGAACATCGCAAACAAGAGGAGATACTTCAGCGGCTGTGACCACGCGTTGAAGTCGATGCTCGCGTAGCCGGTCGTCGTCACCATCGCGAGCGTCTGGAAGACGGCGTGGCGCAGCGACGCCTCGATATCGCCGGCGATGCCGGAGTAGAAGTCGAGGGCACCCGGCCCAACGTCCGCACCACCGGTGAACAGCAGGGTCGCAAGCACTACCGAGAACACCCCAACGATACCCGAGTAGGCGCGGAACTCGATATCGTCCAGTAGTGCGCGCGGCTCACCGGAGAGGAGCCGCCACGTCAACGCGAAATTCACACCCGCTGCGAACATGAACGGGATGATGAGCCACTGGACTGCCGCGGAGAACGCCTCGATAGACCGCGCCTCTGGCGAGAACCCGCCGGTCGGCATGGTCGTCAGCCCGTGGGCGACGGCGTTGTAGGCGGCCGCGGCGTGGTCGGTGCCGGCCACGAGGTTGTCCATCGCGGGCGCAAGCCCGACGAGGTGAAAGACGAAGAGTAGGACGATTTCGAGGGCGGTAATGCCGGCGTAGACGAGCCAGAGGACGCGGGCGGTCTCAGCGATACGGGGCGTGAGCTTCTCGATGCCGGGACCAGGGGCCTCGGCGTCCATCAGCTGGGCACCGCCGACGGAGAGCTCAGGGAGGATGGCGATAGCGAGCACGACGATACCCATCCCGCCGAGCCACTGGGTGAGCTGTCGCCACAGCAACAGCGCGTGAGAGTGTTGCTCGAAGGAGATGTTCCCCATGACGGTCGCCCCGGTCGTCGTGAAGCCGGACATCGACTCGAACAGCGCGTTCACCGGCTGGGCGAGCGTGCTATCGGTTCCCATCCCGGCGATGAGATACGGGAGGGTGCCGACGACGGCGACGGCCAGCCACGTGAGCGCGACCATGAGCAGCGCCTCGCGCGCCCCGAGATCGGGGTCGGGGTCGAGCTGTTCGAGGGCAAATCCGAGGAGGAAAGTCGCGACGACGGCGACGGCGAACGTGAGGATGTCGTCGCCGTAGAGGAGAGCGACGACGAGGGGGACACACAGCGGGACGGCGAGGTACTTGAGAACCCGACCGGTCAGGGCGACACTCGTCCGCCACTCGACGCGGATGCCCCCACCGGAGCCGAGACTCAGGAGTGACACGGCGAGTCAAACTTGCGGCGAGAGCAAGAATCCATCGTCTCTCACAAGACGCCGGTGACGGCGTCGATGGCGCTCGCGCTGGCAAACACGACGACGTGGTCGCCGGCCGCAAGCATCGTGTCGCCCCGAGGCGTGATGAGGGTCTCTTCGCGCGTGATTGCACCGAAGACAACATCATCGGGGAGCTCACCGGCGAGTGCACGGATCGTGCACCCGACCGCATCGCTGTCTTCGTCGACTTCGAACTCGAGCACCTCCGCGCGGTTTCCTTCGATGAGTGCAACGTTCTCGGCACGACGACCGCGGGTGAACCGAGTGATCTCACCCGCCGTCGCTTCGCGTGGAGAGACCGCCACGTCGACTCCGACGGCTTCGAAGATGTCCGCAAACTGGACGGTGTCGACGACCGCGATGGTGCGGTCGACACCGAGCTGTTCGGCGAGGAGACACGCGAGGAGGTTCTGTTGGTCGTTCTCCAGCGTCGAGATGAGTACGTCGGCGGTCCCGACGTGCTCACGGTCGAGGAACTCGCGGTCGGTCGCGTCGTTTTGCATCACGGTCGTCTTCGGAAGCTTCTCAGCGAGCCAGCGCGCGCGGTCTGGGTCGTGTTCCACAAAGCGCGGCGAGAAGCCGCGAGCCTCGAGCAGCTTCGCCGTCTGGTAGCCGACCTCGCTTCCGCCGACGATGACGATGTCTTTCGGGCCCGACTGTTCGGGCGCGATGGCGGCGCTGAACGCGCGGGTCGACTCCGGACTCCCGATGACGATGACGTCGTCGTCGGCCTCGATGCGTGTCTCTCCCCGCGGGATGATGATGGAATCGCCACGGAGAATCGCCGCGAAGGTGAGCGAGTCGAACCGGTCTGCCTCCTCGACGGTTTGGCCCGCGACGGGGCTTTCGGCCGGAATCTCGAACTCGGCCATCTGGACGGCACCGTCGGCAAAGGTGTCGACGTCTTGTGCGGTGGCGAGCCCGATGACCCCGGTGATGGTCTCGGCGGCGAGCAGATCGGTACACACCATGAAATCCGCGCCGAAGACGCGGGAGCCGCGCTCCCACGTACGGAGGTACTGCGGGCTCTTCACGCGGGCGATAGTGAACACGTCGTCGAAGACGCTCGCCGTCCCACAGGTGACGATGTTCGTCCGGTCATCGTTCGTCGAGGCGATGAGCATGTCCGTCTCCTCGATGCCCGCTTCCTCGAGCGTCTCGACGTCGCTCCCGTCGCCCTCGACCCCGAGCACGTCTTCGCCGTAGCTGATCGACTCGACCTGTCCACCGTCGATATCGACGACCGTGACCTCGTGGTCGCTGGACAGATCGGCAGCGATACTGGAACCGACCTCCCCCGCTCCGACGACGATTACGCGCATCTGTCCGGACCTCTCATTACTTCCCACTCGCCCGCCCGCGGTAAGTGGATTTTCATCCGAGAACGGGAGACCACCGGATTTGTCGGGACCACAGACAAATTATATAAGAGTGTGGGCTAACTACGTTAGGTACAGTCGGACAGTCAGGCGTCGTGTCGAGTTGTCCCCCCCGACGCGTCGATACGACACGCGGCGTTCCGGCTCGGGGTCAGGGTCCGAGTCGACTACGACCGCTGTGTGTCGTCGCTACCACCCCTCAGTCTCGACCGGGCCCAATGACACGAATCTCAAAAGGGCAGGACAGAACAGACGCACAGACGGACGACGTCGACCCGGAGAACCTCGTTCGTACGGCCAACGGCGAGTTGATGGACGAAGAGACTGGTCTCATCGTCGACGAGGACAACATCGACCACGGACCGGAGTGGCGCGCGTTCTCCCATCAAGAGCAACAACAGAAGTCCCGCGTCGGCGCGCCGACGACGCGCACGATGCACGACAAGGGGCTGACCACGAACATCGACTGGCAGAACAAAGACGCCTCGGGCCACACGCTCTCACAGGAGAAGCGCAGCCAGATGCAGCGGCTCCGAACGTGGCAAGAGCGAATCCGAACCCAGGAGAGCGGCGAGCGGAATCTCCAGTTCGCGCTGAGCGAAATCGACCGCATGGCGAGCGCCCTCGGCGTCCCGCGGTCGATTCGCGAGGTCGCCTCGGTCATCTACCGGCAGGCGCTCGACCGCGACCTCATCCGTGGCCGGTCCATCGAAGGCGTGGCGACGGCGTCGCTGCACGCCGCGTGCCGACAGGAATCGATTCCCCGCTCGCTCGACGACATCACGGAAGTCTCACGCGTCGAACGGCGGGAAATCGGCCGGACCTACCGGTACATCTCACAGGAATTGGAGCTGGCGTTAGAGCCGGTCGACCCCAAGTCGTATCTCCCACAGCTCGCGAGCAAGCTCGAGACCAGCGACGAGGTCCAACAGGAAGCGGCCCGAATCGTCGAGAAGACGACGGAGCTTGGACTCCACTCCGGCAAGTCACCGTCCGGGTACGCGGCCGCCGCGCTGTATGCCGCCTCGCGTATCGTCGGCCCGAAGCTGACACAGCGTGCAGTCGCCGACGTGGCAGACGTGACCGTCGTGACGATTCGCAACCGGTATCAGGAGCAGATGGACGCGCTCGACGTGAGTATCACCCACTGATCTCCCCGACGCTTCTGTAGTCGTCGCGAGGGAGCCGCCCCGCAGTATTAAGACGTATCCGATAGTTCAGCGAGATAGCCGGACGGCGAATCGACGGCTGTGTCAGAGACAGTCCGACCACGTCGTCACGGCCCACACCCCGCGAGTGCGGCGGTCGTTGCGGCTCGCACCTCGATGTGGGCTGGACGCCGGCGGTCGCGGGACGGCCGCTGGACACGCGACCGGTTTTTATGACGGTGACTCAGTGCTGTCGAGCACTGCGGCCGTAGTACCAGCGGCGAGCACAGCGAGGCTACATGCCGTCGCGACTGGACTACCCGCAGACAGCGAAACGCCGAGTCCGATAGTCCCAGTCGCGATGGCGACGAACGAGAGTGGCCCGACGGGCCACCGGTTCGTCGTGTCGGGCCACTCGGTGTCGCGTGCCATACTCGCGTGAGGAGACAGCGACGGCTACTAAAACAGTGGGTGGCGTTTCAGGCTCCGAACCGGGGAGGAGACAGCGCGGTCAGTGACGGCCGAATCGGAAAGAGCGTCTGAGGGTCAGGAGCCGCCGCCGAACATCTGGCGCATCATCGGGTGCATCTCCATCATCTGCTCTTCGGCGATCTCCTCGTACAGCTTGTACGTGATGGAGACGGTGAGCAGCAGTCCCGTGCCGGAGACGTTACCGATGGTCCCGAGCATGTTTGCCATCACGGCGAGTGCGCCGACGAGCGCACCGCCGATGACGGTGACCTGCGGGATGTAGCGCTCGAGCACCTTCTCGATGACGCCAGGCGACTGCCGGAAGCCGGGAATCTGCATCCCCGAGTTCTGAATCTGTTGGGCGGTCGCCTCCGGCCCCATGCCGGTGGTCTCCACCCAGAAGATGGCGAATATCGCGCCGCCGATGACCATGAACGTCAGGTCGATACTGATACGCAGGAACACCTGCCACAGCTCAACCGGCAGGTCGGTGATGAAGAACATCCAGTCCTTGTAGTTGTAGATGGGCGCGACGTAGTAGAAGAACCCATCAATCGCCTGGCCGTTGGAGTTGAAGTCCCCGAGCCAGGCCGGCATTCCGTCTCCCATCTGAGAGTGGATGATGCGACCGAGGAACTGCAGGTTCGTCTGGAGCGCGCGGACGAGAATCATCGGCAGGACGGACGCGTAGATGAGCTTCACCGGGAAGCGACCGCGTGCGCCCTTGACTCGCGCGTGCGAGAGCGGAATCTCGACGCGGACGGACTCGGCGTAGACGACAACGACGAAGATGAACACCGTCGTGAACAGGAATAGCAGCTGCCCCTGTTCGAGGAGGAGTCCCTGTAGTCCAGCGCCGCCGAGTACCGACCCGAGGTTCGCGTTGGTGAAGATTATCTGATACCAGCCGAAGAGGAAGCCGCTCTGGCCGGTGATGTCGGGAACGCCGAAGAAGCCACCGACGAGTCGCTGGCTGATGCCGGCGATGATGAACAGCCCGACACCGGAGCCGACGCCCCACTTCGAGATGACCTCGTCCATGAACAGGATGAGGAGACCGCCGACGAAGATCTGGGCGAACATCAGCCACTTGACGCCGCCGGTGCCGATGTTGAGACTGTTCGCGACGGCGTCGCTGGCCGGCAGGAAGTTGCCGGCGAACACCATCGGCAGCCCGGTCAGACAGATCATCACGACCACCAGCAGCTTCTGGAGGCCCTGATACAACACCTGGTCGCGCGGGTCGTTCGTGTCCAGCCCGAGCAGGTTCGCACCGCCAAGCAGCTGCAGGACGATGGATGCCGTGACGATCGGGCCGATACCCAACTGCAGGATGGTTCCCTGTCCACCCGCGAGGATGGAGCGGAACTGACCGAACGCGTCTGAACCCTGTCCCGCGAGGCCGTAGACGTAGACGTTCGTCAGGAAGAAATACAAGACGAGTACGCCTGCTGTCCAGCCGAGCTTCCGGCGGAACGGCACGTGGCCCTCTGGCCGGGTGACGCCGGGCATTCGCGTGAGCAGCGGTTCTGCGGTCTCCTTCCAGCCCATCTTACTCTCCTTGCTCGTCGTCGTCGGCTTCCTCGGCTTCTTCGAGCAGTTCCTCGCCGAGTTCCGTCAGGACGGCCTCACCGCCCGCGGCGTCGAGGGCGGTCTCGGCGTCGTCCGAGAAGGCGTCAGCGGTGACGGTGAGTGCCGTGTGACACTGCCCGCCGCCGAGCACCTTCACGCGGTCGATGTCGTTGCGCCCTTCGACGACCTCGCGGGCGTCGACGGCGTAGCCGTCGTCGGTCTCCTCTGCGACACCGTCCTCTGCGAGCAGCACGATATCCTCGTCCAGTTCGCGGAGGTTGATGGTCTCGACGACACGGTCCGTCTTCTGGGGCCGCTTGAAGCCGTGCTTCTGTCGCGGGGGATACAGGTTCTTCTCGTGTTTCTTGCGACCGGCGCGACCGCGACCGCCGCGGTGGCCTGCGCCGCGTCGCTTCTTGTGCGAGCCGCCGCCGTGCGTGCGCGAACCACGCTGTCGTCGTTTCTTACTCGTCATTATCGCATCGCCTCCAGGAGTGAATCGAGCGCCTCGGTCTCCTGTTTACCGAGCATTCCACCTTCCTTGCCGGGGTGTTTGATGCCGTCGTGACCGCCGCGTGGCGGGTGGAGTCGGAGCGTCGGGGAAAGCCCCTGCTCTTTGAGCGTCGTCTCCTCCTCGAAGAGGGCCGACGCGAGCGCGTCGATATCGTCGTACTCCGTGTTCGCTTCGACCCAGTCATCGTCGATGTCGGCGTCGCCTTCTGCAGGCTCGGCGCGCTTCGCGATGAGCAGGGCGACCGTGTCCTCGGACGGGGTCCCGTGTGCGACCCAGTCGTTCACCTTGGTAATCATGCCGCGGTAAGTGTCCGTCTCGGGGACGAACGTCAGGTGGTTCACCTTGTGCAGGTTCAGCATCGAGAGCGTGTCTCGAACTGCGTGGCTCTGGTTCACCTCGCCGCGGATTTGCACGATTGCTTCCATTACTCGATCACCTCACGCTTCTCGAAGGCTCGCTGTGGGACGCGGGCCTCGCTGGTCGCGCGAAGGGCGTTGAACGTCGCCTTCGCGAAGTTGACCGTCGTCCGGGTGTTCCCGGACGAGCGGGTCCAGATGTCCTCGATACCGGCGAGGTCGAGCACGTGGCGGACGGTCTCACCGCCCGCGAGTCCGAGCCCGCGCGGTGCGGGACGGAGTTCGACCTCGACGGAACCGGCCTTGCCGGTCGTGCGCAGCGCGACGGTGTGGGGACGCCCACAGCCACACTCCCACGACCCGCAGCCGCGCGACACGTCGATGACGTTCAGCTTGGCCACCTCGATGGCCTTCTGGATTGCGCCGCCGACCTGCTCGTCGCGGCCCTCGGCGTAGCCGACGAAGCCGTCGCGGTTCCCCACGACGACGACACACCGGAACTTCACCCGGCGGCCGGAGTCGGTCATTCGCTGGACCATGTTGATATCGAGCACCTCGTCGTCCATCCCCGGGAGGAGCTGGTCGACGATCTCGGGCTCCTTCAGCGGGAGTCCGCTGTTCAGGGCCGCCCGCATGTCGGTGATCTCGCCCTCTACGACCTTGTTTCCGAGCCGCGTTCGCGGCTCCCAGCCTCTATCGCTCATTCTAGTAGTTCCTCACGGAGTTCGTCGAAGTGCTCGGGCAGTTCGGTGGCGTCGAAGTCGCCGCTGTAGAGACCGCCCTCCTGCTCGGCGTAGTCGGCGATGTGGGTACCGCGCGTGCGGTCCCACTCGGCGAACACGTCGTCGTTGTGGGGAATCTCCAGTCCGGCGTCGATCGCGCCCTCCTGCACCGCGAACACCTTGTTACCGGGCGTCGCCGTGTTGAGGCCGATATCGAGCACCGCCTCCTCGACGCCCGCCTCGACGGCGCGCGTACCGAGCAGGAGCCCGGTGAGGTACGCCGCCGGCAGATTGCCGGTGGGTGCCTCCCAGCCGTACTCGTCGAGGTCCTCGGAACTCGCCTCGACGACCGTTTCGTCACCGTTCTGTCCTCGCGTAACCAGCTGCGCCGTGGTGTGCTGGTTGCTCTTGCGAGCGACCAGCCGGGGTTTCCCGGATTTCAGCAGGCGCAACCTCTGATGGTAATTCGTTCGTGCCTCGCGGCGACGCCGCATCGGCACTTTGTATCGTGGTCCGGTTGCCATTGTTAGTAGTTGTTCTCGATGTATCGTTCGAGGTCGGCGACGGAGTCGAACTCACCACCGGACGCCATGTCGTAGACGTCGCGGTAGGTGGAACGGTCGATGTCGCCGTCCTCGCGGAGCTGTTTGAGTGTGGAACGCTGGGCGCGGATCTTCGACTGCCACGCCTCCTTCTTGTTCTGTCGACCGCCGGCCTTCCCTTTGCGGGAGCCGGCTCCCTTCTTGTGCCCGTACGCGCGCTTTGCCGCGCGCTCGCGGGCACGACCGCGCGAGTTGGACTTGGCGTCCTCTGCGCGAATCGCTCCCTCGTCGATGAGGTCACGGACATCCTCGCGGGTAATCGCGTCGGCGAGGTCCTCCTGTCGCCCGGGGTCGAGCCAGATGCGGTTCTTGCCGACATCAAGGATGTCGGCGGCGAGTCGCTTCTGTGCGGTAAGGTCACTCATTCACTTCCACCTCCTCGTAGGTCGGGTTGAGAACGCGGATTTCGCGTTCTTCCGCCACGTCCTCGATGTTCTCGCGCTTGCGACCGCCGACCGTCGAGCCGATGCGGACGGCCTGCGTGTCGCCGTCGACGCCCTCGAGGTCGTCCACGTTGTGGACGTGGACCTCCTCGAAGCCCGACGGGTGCAGTCCGCGCGCCTCGACCGGCGAGCGGAAGCCGGCTTCGACCTTCTGTCCCTTCCCCTTGATTCCACGGCGCTGCTTCGACAGCGCGCCGCGGGGCTTGCGCCACGAGGTCGGGGTGCGCTTTTTCTTGTGGTAGTCCTGTCGGTTGAACTGCGGCGTGGAGACGCGGCTCCGCTCGCCGAGCAGTCGTTCGGTCTCCTCGTCGAGCTCGGGCGTCTTGTCCGCGTGCCCGCGTGCGACGAGTTCCGTCTCGACGGTCCGTTCCTCTTCGTCCGGCTCGGAGTCGCTCTCGTCTTCGACCTCCGCCTCGGTCTCCTCTTCGACTTCGAGACCGCCGACGTCGGCCTTGATTCGGGCCGCGAGGGCGTTTCCGATACCGTCGACGTCGGCAAGCTCGGACTGCGAGGCGCGTCGCACGTCCTCGACAGTCTCGAAGCCCGCGCCCTCGAGGGCCGCGGCCTTCGCGTTGCCGACACCGGAGATGTCTGTCAGCTCTTGTGGTTCGTCGTCTGCCATCAGGCGTTACCTCGTTCCGGTTCGCTGGTGATGTACACGCCGTCCTGGAAGACGCGGGTGTCCTTCCCAGAGACGCGTGTTCGCTGTTCGATATCGGCGGCCGTCTGACCGACGTCCTCGATGCTGGGCCCGGAGATGGTGAGCTCCTCACCGTCGACGGAGACCTGCGTGTCACCGTGGATGGGGACACGCCGCGGCTCTCGCTCGCCGATGAAGTTCTCGATGACGACGGTCTCGTCCTGCACGGAGACCTGCATCGGGAAGTGAGAGTAGAAGACCTCCATCTCGTACTCCCAGCCGTCGGTAACGCCCTGAACCATGTTCCGGACGTGGCTCTCGAACGTGCCGACGGTGGCGTTCGTCTTGGCGTCCGACTCTTCGGACGCGATGACGACGTCGCCGTCTTCGATGTCGACGCTGATGTTCGGATACCAGAGCCGGCGCGTGACGGAGCCGTTCGGTCCCTCGACGATCACGTCGAGATGATCGATGCTCGCGGTCACGTCGTCCGGCACGGCGATGGTGCGTTCAGTAGACATATGCAATCACCTGTCCGCCGATGCCCTGTTCGCGGGCCTCGTAGTGGCTCATCACGCCGTGGCTCGTCGTGACGACGAGCGTCCCGTAGTCGCGAGCGGGGAGGAACCGTTTTTCCCACTTCTCGTAGTCGTCCGCGGTCACGGAGTAGCGCGGCTTCACCGCGCCACAGGCGTTGATGGAGCCTTTCAGTTCGACCTCGAACCGGCCGGCCTTCCCGTCGTCAACGAACTGGAAGGTGTCGACGTACCCGCGGTCTGCGAGCACTTCGAGCACGGAGCCGATTTCGTTCGAGGCGGGCTCTACTGTGTGGTCGAGATGGCCGACGCCTTCCGCGTTGTCGATGCCCGAAAGCGCGGCGGCCAGTGGATCGTTTGCTGTCATGGTTTAGCTGTACTTCTCGAAGCCCATGTCGCGTGCGATCTCGCGGAAGCACTGTCGGCACAGCCAGATATCGTACTTGCCGACAAGCCCCTGCTTGCGACCACACCGCTGACACTCTTCGGTCTGTCCGGTCGGGACAGACTCCTCTGTTTCAGTTTCGCTCATTCGTTCACCTCGACGTCGTACTCAGCTTCGAGGTACGCGACTGCGTCCTCGGGGGTGAGTCGGTGGCTCCCCGGAATCTGTGTACTGGCCTTGTCGCGCTTGTGGACACGGTAGCCCGGTCGCACGAGGTTGACCGTCACGTCCAGCCCGTAGATACCGATTTCGGGGTCGTACTCCTGGCTCGGGAACGCCGTGTGTTCCTCGACGCCAAACGAGAAGTTGCCCGTCTCGTCGAACTGCGACGCATCGATATCTGCAAGCGAGAGCGCCGTCGCGAGGAACTCCTCGGCGAGGTCACCGCGGAGGGTCACCTTCGCGCCGATGGGGTCGCCCTCGCGGACGTTGAACTCCTGGATGGTGCGCTTTGCGGTCGTGCGGACCGGCGTCTGGCTGGCGATTTCGGCGAGGATGTCCTCGGCGTTCGCCAGTTCGCGGCCACCGCGACCGACGCCCATGTGGACGACGACCTTCTCCACCTGCGGCGTTCGCATCTCGTGGAGGTCACTCACGCTCATGCATCATCACCCGTGAAGTTCTCGTCGATGACGACGACGTAACCTTCGACCGTCTCGAAGCGACCGTCGTCCTGGTCGACGAGGACGTTGTTCTGTGAGGAGCCGTTCGTCACCTGAATCTCGTCGACGGTGCCGATTTCGCCGGCGTGTTCGCCGTCGACGGCCGTGACGAGCGCGCCCTCCTCGTACGAGAAGTGCGCGACGACCGACTTGTCGTCGTTCGAGACGACGATCGAGTCGTTTTGCGTGATGGTATCGTCGTCGGCGAGCAGCGTCGTTCCGTCGTGGAGCGTGAGCTGCGTGTCGCCGCCGGCGACCTGCTGTTTCTTCACGACCTTGCCGAGCCGCGAGTCCGCGGCGTCGGCGTCGATTTCGGTGAGCGCGAGCCGCCCACCCTCGTCGGGGAACACGCGGTAGTACTCCTCGCGTTCCACGAAGGCGAGAATGTCGAACATGCCAATCGGGCGCTGTTCGTCACTCAGTGCTTTCCCGTTCACGAGGATGGAATCCTGTTCGAGGGCGTAGCGCGCCTCCTTCTTCGAGTCGACGTAGCCGAGCACGTCGCGCAGAACGATGAGGAGGGGAACCCCCTCTTCGCCGTGCGGGCCCGCGCCCGCCTTCACCGTGTAGGTCTGCTCCTTGCGCTCGACGGGCCACGAGTTCGGTACCGAGAGTCGTTTCTGGTGTCGCGTCATTCGTTGTCCTCCAGGCGCGCTTCGCGCCGGTCGTCTTCGAGGTCGAGCTCCGTCACGACGAGGTTGGACGCGTCGAGCGGCCGTGGCACTTCTTCGCCGTCGGCCGTCTCTTGGGTCACGTCCTCGACGTGGATATCGGTGGAGCGGAGGTCGACGTTGACGACCTCGCCCTCCTCACCGGCGTAGTCGCCGCGCTGGACCTCGACGGTGTCGCCCGCGTTCACGCGAACGCTTCGCTGGTCGTACTCCTCGCGGAGGTCCTCCGAGAGGTGTGCACGGACCTGCTTTTGCTTCTCGTGAAGCGGGGCACGTCGCTGTCTGCTTCGTTGTTTCTCTGGCTGTCGTGTCATACTATCATCGTCGCCGTGCTGGCGATTGCGCCGAATCGTTCGGCGACCTCACGCGCGATTGGGCCTTTCAGCTCCGTCCCGCGCGGGTCCTCGTTCTCATCGACGATGACGGCGGCGTTGTCCTCGAACTTCAGTCGGGTGCCGTCCGGACGGCGGATGGATTTCCGCTGTCGGATGACGACCGCTTCGAGCACCTGCCGTCGCATCTCCGGGGTTCCCTTCGTGACCGAGACGGTGATCTTGTCACCGAGACCGGCCTTCGGGTGTCGGTTCTTCGTTCCCGAATACCCCGACACCGAGGTCACCTTCAGCTGTCGTGCACCCGTGTTGTCCGCACAGGTGATGAGCGAGCCTTTCTCGAGGCCCTGCGTCACGTCTGCGTTGAGCGCTTCCATTAGTTCTCACCCTCCGTATCCGTCGCGACGACGACGTGCGACTTCGTCTTCGATAGTGGGCGGGTCTCTGCGATACGAACCGTGTCGCCGACCGAGATGTCGAGACAGTCAGGGTGGTGTGCCGAGATACGGGACCGTCGCTTCATGAGACGGTCGTATTTCGGCACTCTGACGTCGTACTCTCGCTCGACGACGACGGTTTTGTCCATGTCGGTGGAGGCGACTTCGCCCTCAACCGTCTGTCCGCGCACGCTCAGCGTGCCGTGGAACGGACAGTTCGGGTCAGAGCAGCCGGCCTCCGGTTCCGGTACGTTCAGTCCTAGCGCCATGTGTGTGGTGTTGTCAGTTCGGTTCGCCGGGCGGGACGAGCAACGAGCCGTTCGCCCTCGATGATGACCGTCTCATCCTCAAGAGTGACACGGAACGTCGCCGCCGCCTTCGGAACCTGTTTCGTCCCGTCGCCAGCCACGAGCAGGGTGTGCATCGTCTCATCGACGATGTCTCCCTCGATGCCGACGAGGTCGGCGTTCGACGACTCGATGACCTCCGCGTGGAGACCCGCGAGTTCGTGTCGTGGCAGGGTTTGGGCGTTCATTTCGTTATTCCTCGTTGTCGCCTTCTTCCGCCTGGATCGTCTTGATCTGGGCGATGGTGCGGCGCAGCTCCTTCGTGCGACCCGGATTGTCCGGGGCGCCACCGGCGGCCTGCACTGCCTTCGCGTTCAGCAGTTCCGTCCGAAGCTCTTCGATTTCCGCCTCGCGCTCTGCGGGCGTCATGTCGCGGATCTCCTCGACGTGCAGGATGGCCATTATTCGTCACCCTCCTCGGACTCCTCGTCCATCTCGTCGAGCAGCTCCTCGGCTTCCGCCTCGGTCTCCTCGTCGAGGTCTTCGACCTCTGCTTCGAGGTCGTCGATTTCGGACTCGATGTCGTCGTCGGACGGGGCAGAGGGTGCAGCGCCCTCCTCGGACTCGATATCCTCGTCGACGAGCTCCTCTTCGGCGAGGTCGAGGGCGTCTCCCTCGACCTCTGTCTCGTCGGCTGCCGACTCCTCGTCGAGGTCACCCTCGATCGCCTCGTCGGCCTCCGCGAGCAGCTCGTCCACGTCGCCTTCCGCCTCTTCGATGAACGACTCCACGTCGGCATCTTCGGTGATGGTGAAGTCGTCGGGAAGCTGGGTGTTCGGCGGGATGATCTTCACCTGCACCCCGATAGTGCCGAGCTTCATCACGGCCGTTCCGACGCCGGAGTCGACGATCTCCTCTGCCGGCTCACCGTTGTGCTTCACGTAGCCACGGTTGAACTTCTCCACGCGCGAGCGTGCACCCGTGACCTTCCCGCTCAGGATGATCTCGGCGCCGCGTGCGCCGGCGTCCATGATGCGGTCGATGGTGGTGTGGCCGGCCTTCCGGAAGTACCAGCCGCGTTCGAGCGCGTTCGCCAATCGGTCGGCGACGATCTGCGCGTTGAGATCCGGCTCGTCGACCTCCTGAACGTCGATCTGGGGGTCGTCCATGTCGAACCGCTCTTCGATCTCGGTGGTGAGCTTCCGGATGTTCTTCCCGCCCTTGCCGATGACCATCCCTGGCTTCTCGGCTTTGAGGACGATCTGGGTCCCCATCGGCGTCTGTGCGAGCTCCATACCGCCGTAGCCGGCTCGCGCCAACTCGTCGGCGAGGAACTCGTCGATCTGGGTTCGTTCGAGCCCCTGCTCGATGAACTGGTGTTCGTCTGCCATTATTCGGATACCTCCTCGGTGACGATTTCGACGTCGACCTGCGGTGTGTTCCACGCGGACGCGCGGCCCATCGCGCGGGGCTTGCGGCCCGGCGACTCACCGACCTTGTGGGCGGCGACGTGGATGATCTCCATCGACTCGCCGTCGAAGCCCTGGTGGTCTGCGTTGTTCGACACGTTCTCGAGCAGATCGAGGAACGCTTTGCTGGCCTTCTCCGGGAAGCGCCCAGCGTCCCAGCCGTCGATGTCGGACCGGTGTGCGACACCGCTGTTGTGGGACTTGAAGGGAACCGACCGCTCACCGGCGATGACGGCGTCGAGATACTCGGACGCCTCGCCGACGGTCATCCCCTTGATTTCCCGGGCGATGGCCTTGCTGTGCTTGTGGCTCATATGACGCTCTCGGAGCATGGCTTTCGCCGTCGTGTCCGAGTCTACGTCGATGCTGTAGCTGATTCCCATTATTTGAGCGGGACGAACTTCGAGGACCGAGTCGCCCCAATACCGGCCTGCCCGTGTTCGACGGAGTTGCGCGTTAGCACGAACTCACCGAGATAATGGCCCAGCATCTCCGGCTCGACACGGACGCGCTCGAACTCGTGGCCGTCGTAGACGGCGAAGGTGAGTCCGACGAACGACGGGACCACCGGCATGTTGCGCAGGTGCGTGCGGAGCGGGTTGTTGGCCGTCTCCTCCTCGCCGCTCTCGCGTGCGTCATCGAGCAGCTTCTGCTGTTGCTCGGTGAGACCACGGGTGATACTTCGCCGCAGACGTGCGGGGAACAGTTCAGCAACCTCGTCGAGCTCCATCGACTGGAGTTCGTCGAGCGTGTGACCGCGGTAGGTGAACTCACCCTCGCGGCCGGTCTGGTACTCTGTACTCATTGTTAGTTACCTCCCTTGCCGCCGCGGCCCGTGGAGCGCGACGCGATGTCACCGACCTTGCGGCCCGGTGGCGCGTTACGCGAGACGGACTTCGGCTTGCCGGGGTGCTGGCGGCCACCGCCACCGAACGGGTGGTCGACGGCGTTCATCGCGACCCCACGCACGTTCGGCCACTTCGTGCCGCGTGCGCGCATCTTGTGGTGCTTGTTGCCGGCCTTGACGAACGGCTTCTCCGTTCGACCGCCGCCCGCGACCGCGCCGATGGTGGCGCGTGCCTCGGGGCTGAGACGGCGGACCTCACCGGACGGGAGCTGGACGACCGTCACGTTGCGGTCATGTGTCATCAGCGTCGCGTTCACGCCGGATGCGCGTGCGAACTTCCCACCGTCGCCGGGCTGTCGCTCGACGTTACAGATGGGGACGCCCTCCGGAATCTCGGCGAGCGGGAGCGTGTTCCCGACCGCGATCTCCGCGGAGACACCCACCTGTAGGGTGTCACCGACGGCCACGCCCTCGGACGCGAGGACCAGACGCTGGTCGCCGTCCTCGAACTCGACCGCCGCGAGCGGGGCCGAGCGAGCCGGGTCGTGTTCGATGTCGACGACGGTCCCGCTGACCACGTCACCGTCTTCGACCGTGCGGTGCGACAGATTCGCCTTGTAGCGGTGTGACGGCGCTCGGAACGTCGGGCCACCACGACCGCGTCGTTGTCCTTGGATTCGTCGTCCCATTTAGAACACCCCGATGCGCGAAGCGACTTCCTGCGCGTCGTCCTCCTCAGAGAGGGTGACGACGGCCTTCTTCGTCCCTTGCGGCGTTACCTGCGTGTTGACGCTCGTCACGTCGACCTCGAAGCGGCTCTCGACCGCTTCGCGGACATCCGGCTTTGCGGCGTCCGTGTCGACGATGAACTGGAGCGTGTTGTTGAAGTCCATGTCGTTCATGGCCTTCTCCGTCACGAGCGGGTACTTGATCGTCATCGGTCGGCCACCTCCTCGAGGGCCGACTCGGTCCACACGGTCAGTCGCCCCGGGTGCGTCCCGGGCGCGAGGTCCTCTGCGGAGACGTTCGCCGCGGTGGCGACCGTCGCGCCCGCGAGGTTGCGTGCGGCCTTCGACGGTTCTTCGCTCGTCACGAACAGGACCGACGATGGCTCCTTGTGCTTGCGGCCACGGGTCGTCCCGCGTCCGGCGCGCACTTTCTTGCCGTCGTCGGCGCGCTCGATGTCGGCGTGTGCGCCGACGGCTTCGAGGAAGGAGACGACTTCCTGCGTCTTGAGTAGGTCCTCGAACTCGTCGCTCACGACGAGTGGCAGCCCGAGGTCGTCGTCGAAGTCGTGACCGCGCTCCGCGACGCGCTCGGCGTCCGTGGTAGCCGCGATGGCCGACCGGACGGCGAGCTTTCGCTCCTTCGTGTTGATGTCGAGTCCGCGGTCCTTCTCGGCCTTCGGCGGGTGTGCCGGACGGCCCTTGACCGCCTGCGGGACGCGGCGACCCTGTCCGTCCTGTCGAGGGACGTGGGCCATGCCGCGACCGGAGCCTTGCGACTCCGCGGGCGTTCGGAGCCCGGCGAACTCGTCTGCGCCGTAGTCCTGTTGTCGATTCGCCTGTGCGGCCTGAACGGCGCGCTTGATGAGGTCCGGCCGGTAGTGGGTCTCGAAGACCTCCGGCAGCTCGACCTCGCCAGCGTCCGAGCCGTCGAGATTACGTACTGTCGCGTTCATTGTCCTTGGTTAGACGCCGTAGAGACGTAGCGCACCTCGGGGTCGAGACGCGGCTGGTCGTTCGGTCGCACGGCGGGGCGAAGACGGAGCAGACGCTTGTTCGGACCCGGCAGGGAGCCTTTCACGAGCGCGTAGTCACCGTCGACCTCGCCGTAGTTGACGAAGCCGCCGTCGGGGGTCACGTCCTCGTCACCGAGCGCGATGAGCCGCTTGTTCAGCTCCGTGCGCTGGTGGTAGCCCGTCTGGCCCAGCTGCGGGACCGTCGAACGGACGCGCGATGGGTTCCACGGACCGAGGTTGCCGATGCGTCGGCGCCATCCCTGGCGTGCGTGTTTGCCCTTTCGCTTCTGGACGCCCCATCGCTTGACGGGGCCCTGCGTCCCCTTCCCCTTCGTGATGCCCGCAACGTCGGTGTACTCGCCGGCGCGGAACACGTCCGTCGCGGCGTGTTCACCGCCGTCCTCAACGAGGTCGAGTGCGAACTCGACGCGGTCGGCGATGGAGCCACCGCCGACGCGAGTCTCCATCACGTCGGGCTTGTTCTTCGGCACACCGCCGAGCACGCCCGGCGTGGTGTGCGTGACGACGCGAACGTCATCGATGTCGCCCGCTTCGAGCGCATCGTGAATCGCGTCGGTGTCGGTGCTCTGTTCGTCCGGGGCCGAGAGCGCTCGGTCGAGGTCCTCGTGAAGCTCGTTGCTCCACGCCTCGGTGAGCGGCTGCAGCCCGTAGTTCGTTTCCTCGTAGACTCGAAGCGCAGCGGCGCGCATCGGTGGCGTCTCAACGACGGTGACAGGGACCGTCTCCTCCATCCCCTCGCGCGGGGAATTCGGTTCGTCGTTGATGGCCACGACGTGGGACATGCCAGCCTTGTATCCGGCGAAGCCCTGGAGTCCCGGCTGCCCGTCGTCGTCGGGCCAGCTATTGAACCGCGGCACCTCGCTGGCGGCGCGGACGCGCGGGCCGAAGCCCATCGAGCCTTTTCGTGGTCTGTTTGGTTGTGGCATTCTGGTCTCACTCCATTGTGAGGACAGCAAGGGAGGCGAACATCGCTTCCTCAGTTCGCACGACCTTGCTGGCTTGATTCGGGACCGTGTTGAGCCAGAGGTCGAACCGCGAGAGCGGTTCGTCTGTGTCGCAATCAGAGCCGGGCCCGTCGCCCGACCCGTCGGTTACGTCGCTCGGTTCCACACCGAGTATCTTCGGCAGCCCCCGCTTGGGGGCACCGAAGACGACGGTACTGTCTCCACGCGCGGGCTCGATATCCTCGAGCAGTCGCGGAGAGACCGGCTCGCCGTGTCGCGACGCGGCGATACGAACGCCGGCGTCGGGACGAGCGAGCACGGTTTGCAGGTCCGCGCGTTCCACCTGATACCCCGACGGTGGGATATCAAGCAGTCGTGCGCGCACCGGTCGTCGCGAAGTAACCCTGACTGTGACGCGTTCTCCCTCCCGTGGTGTCGCCATCGCCGGCGGCACGGGCAGCGAGACCGGGTGTTGCATGCCGCAATTGACCCGAACGCGGTCGTCAGATCCGACCTCGGTCACGATTCCCTGTCTTAACGACCCCGAATCGTCGGATTCGGAGCCGGTCTGTGAAGCGACGCGGAGCGGCGGCAGGACGCCGACGTACGCCAGTTCGTCACGCCTCCCCCACAGCTCCTTTCGGAGGTCCGGGGGCGTGGCCGCGTACCGTAAGACGGTATCGACGAACCCGTCGCCGAACCGCCCGTCGTCGCCCGACGAATCGGGGTAGACGACGAGACGGTCCACCCGAAAGATGACCGCCGCGCGTGCGACGTAACCGAGTTTGCGAGTCGCCTCGCGTTTGTCCTCGGCCTCTCGGGTCAGAGACGACGGCACGAGTACGGTGCGTGTCATGCCGAATCGCTTCCGTGTCTGCTCACTAGACTGTGACAACGATACCGAACCCGGACATAAAAGTGGCCCGCTTTGCGCGCCGGCTGTCGGCCGTTCACAGGCGTTTCAACGTGTGTCGCCGTCACACGGTACGGCGTGTCGACCGCCCCGCCCTCCCCCGTTTCGGAAGCCTTTTACTCATCACCGTTCTCGCTTGAAACGCAGACGCGCACCGATAGTGTAGTGGTATCACGTGACCTTGCCATGGTCACAACCCGCGTTCAAATCGCGGTCGGTGCATGAGACCCCAACGCGGCCGTTTTCCCCATTTTCCGCTGCCTTCAACAACGAAAGAAGGCACATATGATTCACCCGATAGCACTACACGAAACGCATAGTCAGCAGCATCGAAACGACCGCGCGAGGGGCGCAGAATGAACTTTGCTGGAGAAGCGGCAGAGGCGACATTTGATTTTCCCATTGTTGCCGAGGAGACGATTGATTCTCTCGCAGACCAGCACGCCCGCGCGCAGACAGATTATGACAGTTGGAAACGGGAGCTACTCGAATGGCTCCTGACCGAGGGGAAAGACCCCGACCGTCTCCGAGGATACTCCGACCGTACAGTCCGGAATACAAGCTACAAAACAGACCAGATTATGCGGTGGCTCTGGAACGAACGCGGATACACGACAGAGCTGACACCCGAAGACGCCGACCAACTCATGAAGGAGCTTGGCCGGTACAGCGAGTACGGAGACGCGAATCTCAACACCTTCGTCAAGGTCATCAAACGTGTATTCCAGTTTTACAACCACGAACGACGGAGGAGCATCGAGTGGGAGTGTCGTCTAAATCTCAACGAGCCAAACGTCACCAACCGAGACTACTTCAAGAAAGACGAGTTTCGGGCGCTGTATGAGGCCGCGCTCAAGCACGGAGCAGTCAAGCACTACCACTCGTGTACGCCGGCTGAACGAGACGCACTGAAGCGCGTCCTTGCACAGCGGTTTGAAACTCCGAAAGAACAGATTGGACCTGAAGCGTTCCAGCGTGCAAACTCATTCAAGATACCGTCACTTGTCTCGGTCGCGCTGGATTGTGGCCTTCGTCCAGTTGAGGTCGGACGAGCGACTGTTGACTGGGTGAATCTCGATAACGCCACGCTTGACATTCCAAAGGAGGAGTCGAGTAAGAACGTAGAGAACTGGAGATGCGTTCTATCAGACAAGAGCCTCCGCACACTCCGGAAGTGGCTCGGAGAGCGTTCAACGTACGAGAAGTACGAAGGGACGAACGCGCTGTGGCTAAACGACAAGGGCAACGTGTACGGCTCAAGTCCGCTGAACTACCTACTTGAGAAGCTTATCGAGTCGGCAGAGATTCAGCCTGCTGGACGTGAATTAACGTGGTACTCGATTCGACACGGCGTAGCGACTGTGTGGGCTGACGAGGAAAATATTCAGGACGCACGCGAGCAGTTACGACATAAGAAGGTGGAGACGACGCTCGGATATGCTCACTCGGGAGCTGAGGGGCGACTTGGGAAAGTGAACTCCAAGTGGTAGCGTAGAAGCCCCAAGGAGATAGTTCGTATTCCAGTGTTTACCGCGGTGCTTTCGTCCAAAGTTATTTCAACTGTCCGATGGGTGTTAACATACTGCTCAGAGCTTTGGGGGAGCCACATATGGGAATTGACCTACCAGCTGATGAAACCACGACAGAAGACAGTTCCACGTTCCAGAGTCGGAAGGAATTGTATGAGGCCTACTGGCTGTACGTAGATTGTGTCCGGTACGTCGGACCTGTGCTAAACAGCGCAGAACGACGAAACAAGAAGAAGACAGTTCTCCGCTTGCCCGCCACTACATTCACTTCTACAATAAGAAGGAGGAATTCAAAGAGAAATGTCGGGAGCTGCCGGGGAGCCTTCCCGAGTACAAAGACGAGTTTGACGCTCCACGTGGGGACACCCGGAAGATACCCCAAACAGAAATGCAAGAGTTGGGTATTCAACAGCGAGACGGGGACGACCCTATCTGGATTCCAGCAGAGTACGAGCTGCCGGCGGTTTGGGACGATAGCGAATCAGGTCAATCTGGAGACGCAGAGCTTGAGAGAGAAGTGCGTAGACTCAAGCAAGAAAATCGGCAGCTACGGGCAGAGCGAGACGAACTCAGAGAACGTATCGAATCGGTCAAAGAGACACTTTCGGAGTACTTGGACACAGACACGAGTAGTGGTGAAACGACTACAGAGCAAGACGCCGAGACGCATGTTTGTGATTCGTGTGGGCAGTCATTCTCATCGAAGCAGGCCCTCCACGGGCATACCGGGGGAAGCTCCTGTGGAGAGAGCAACGGCTCACCCAAAACAGCCGATAGAGGAGAGATGGAGCGACTTGCGGCAGACCTTCCCGAATTAAGCGAGACACAAGCTGCACGCGGAGTCGAAGCGATGCCCGAGGAGGAACGAGAGAATCTGAATCATCTCATTGACGGAGTGTTGTGAGGGACAGCTGTAGGGCTTCCATACACCGCTTTTTCGCCTTGCGACGTATGTTCCGAGAACGCCCGCTTTCTTACTCCTAAGCGGTGGGTCCGGCCCATCGCGTCTCCCCCACCCCCATCGCAGGACATTTGATGTCTCCACAGAACACTACCAATATGCCTCTCTCTTTGAACGACCTCGAAACGCATCTGTTCAAGTGCGCCGATATAATTCGGGACGCCGTTGACCCGACGGACTACAAGGAGTATATTCTCCCGCTCGTCTATTACAAGTCCATCTCCGACGAGTTCGAGAAGCAGTATGCCGAGAATCTTGAGGAGTACGGTGAGGACTTCGCACGTCGAAACAATCTCTATGACGTACCTATCGTCCCCGAGGGCTATCTGTGGGACGACCTTCGAGCGACGAGCGACAATATCGACCAAACCCTCAACGATGCGTTTGAGGCTCTGGTAGAGGAGAACCCCGAACTACAGGGTGTTTTCCGGGCGGATTATATCGCCGCCGACGCGCTTGACGACGACCGACTCGGGAAGCTCGTTGAACATCTCTCCACGCACGACCTTGACCGCGACAGCATCCCGCCGGACGTGCTCGGCGAGGCGTACATGGACTTGGTCAGCCACTTCGCCGAGGAGGAAGGCAAGGAGGGCGGGCAGTTCTTCACGCCCCCGGAGCTTGTCAATCTCTGCGTGCGGCTGGTCGATTCCTTCGAGGACGGCATGACGTTCCACGACCCGACGGTTGGCTCCGGTGGGATGCTCATCGAGGCCGCGCGCTACTACCGCGACGAGCAGGGTGGCGACCCGACGAAACTCACCTTCACCGGCCAAGAGGTGAACCCTGATATCGCCGCCATCGCGAAAATGAACCTCTCCATCCACGGCTTCAACGGGGAGGTACGGCGCGAGGATTCCCTGTCAAGTCCGGCGTTCACTGACGACGACGCGAACGAACTCACGCGCTACGACCGTGTGCTGGCGAACTTCCCGTTCTCGGCCAACTGGGACAAGGACGGCCTGCAGGACGACCCGTATGGCCGGTTCGACTGGCACGAGAAACTGCCGCGTGCCGACCGTGGTGACTACGCGTTCATCATGCACATGGCCAAGCAACTGAAGCGGCCTGATACGGACGGCGCGGGCGGAAAGGCTGCGATTGTCATCCCTCACGGCGTGCTGTTCCGTAAGCACGAGGGGCGGTATCGGAAGCCAATGCTGGAGAACGATATGGTGGAGGCGATTGTCGGCCTCCCCGAGAATCTCTTCCAGAACGTTTCGATTCCGTCCGGTATCCTCGTGCTGAACACGGACAAGCCAGCCGAGCGTGAGGACGAGGTGCAGTTCATTCACGCCGCAGACGAGGATTTCTATCAGGAGCTATCGAATCAGAATGAGCTTCTTGACGCGGGAGTTGACCACATCGTTGAGAACTTTACTGAGTGGACGACCGAAGAACGCGTGAGTCGGACGGTGGCGCTGGACGAGATTCGTGAGAATGACTATAATCTGAATATCGCGCTGTACGTCGATACGACGGAGCCGGAGGAGGAGATTGACGTGGAGGAAGAACTGGCGAAACTCCGCGAGTTGCAGGCCGAGCGAGATGAGATTGAAGCGACGATGAACGAGCATATGGAGGCGTTGAACTATGAGTGAGGAGGCTACGCTGGACGAGTTTGTTGAAGACGAATCAGAGGTAGATGGGGAGTTCGTTGAAACTGCGGCAGGGCAACTCCCGGTAGATTGGGACACGAAGAACGTTAATGAATTGTGTGCGTTGCGTAATGGGAAAGCAACGAACCACGCAGAAATTGGGGAACAACAGTTTCTTGTCTATGGTTCAAACGGGCCTATCGGCTCTTACTCGGAATCGAATTTCGACGGGGGGCTAATATTCGGTCGTGTCGGGGCAGTTGGTGAGGTTGAACGAGTCCAAGAACCTGCGTGGGTTTCCGATAACGCGATTCAAGCCAGCGTGACCGACAAGTGTAACACGGACTTCCTTTATTACTTCTTGTCAAATAAAGAATTGAGTTCTCTCGCGACCAAAACGGCCCAACCTCTCCTAAACCAATCAACTATAGGGAATGTTACTGTTCCCTCCCCACCACTCCCCGAACAGCGCAAAATCGCCACCGTACTCTACACGGTTGACCGGGCGATTGAGAAGACTGAGGAGACTGTTGAGCAGATGCATACTGTCCAACAGGGCTTGCTCCGTTCGCTATTCGGGAAAGAGAAACAGAGAAAAAAACCCGACATAGAAACGAAAACGGAACGGCTTGGGCCGAAGCAGTTCCAAATACCAATAACTTGGGAGACAACAGAAATATCCTCAATTGGGAAGGTTGTCACAGGAGACACACCATCCACGGATAATGAGAGTAACTTTGGAGGAACTCTACCATTCGTCACCCCTGCAACTCTATCTCAGGGTAAGTACGTGATTGAATCCAGCAGGACGTTATCTGAAGCAGGCCGAAACGAGGCTAAACCCATACCGGAGGGGTCGGTAATGATGGACTGTATTGGGAGTGATATGGGTAAAGTTGCAATTTCGGGATGCGAAGTGGCGACTAACCAGCAAATCAACTCTGTTGTTATTGAAGATGAGTCCTATCTTCCGGAATTCCTGTATTACCATCTGCAAGTCCTCTCTGATTTCATCAAATCTCAGGCTGGACAAACAGCAACCCCAATCGTGAATAAGAGCAGTTTCGAATCTTTCGCGATATTCAATCCGCCACTTGAGGAGCAACAGGAAATTGTTGACACGCTCTCGATTTACGATGAAGCTAGACATTCGAATATCGAATATTTGACGGGGTTGAAACGTCTCAAGCGCGGTCTCATGCAGGACCTCCTCTCGGGAACAGTCCGAACGACCGACACTACCATAGAGGTGCCTGACGACATCGCCCAGTATGGTTAGTCTCCCGTCGGAAGCCGGCGTCGAACGCTCTATTCTCTCGTGGCTCGACGGCGTCGGGTGGGAGACACACGGACAGGACGGCGGACGCGGTGCGAACGTTCTCGATGACGCCTACGAGCGCGACAGCCACGCGGTCATCTACTGGAAACTGCTCGCGGAGCAGGTCGTCGCCCTCAACGAGGCCGTGACCGAGGACAACGTTGATAAATTCATCTCCTCGCTTCGTCGCGACCTCGATACCGAGAACCTGATGGACGGGAATCAAGCCTTCCACCGATTGCTCACGAAAGGCAAATCGTTCAGCGTCCAACGTTCCGACGGAACCGCCGACACCATCTACGTTGACCTCATCGACTACGAGAACCCCGAGAGTAACCGCTTCCACGCGGTGAATCAGTTCTCCGTCGCCCGCGAGACGACCATCCGCCCGGACGTGACGCTGTTCGTGAACGGGATTCCGCTCGTGACGATGGAGCTGAAAAGTCTCGCACAGGACAACGACTGGCACGATGCGGTCCGCGACCTGAAGGACTACGAGGAGGATGTGTCTCGGCTGTTCGTGCCCGGCCTGTTCAACGTCGCCGCGGATACGATGGAACTTCGCTACGGTGCTGTTGGCGCACCCACGGAGTTCTATGAGCCATGGAATGACGCCCCTGACGAGTTTGCCGACGAGAACGAGATGCGGCAGGCAATCCGGGCGCTGTGTAACCCCGGTTCGATTCTTGACCTGCTGAAGCACTTCGTATTCTACGAGCGGCGTGCGGGTGGTGACGCGAAAATCATCCCGCGTTACATGCAGTATTACGCCGTGAATCGCATCCTTGACCGCGTGAGAACCGCCGACCACAAGCGCGGACTCATCTGGCACACACAGGGGTCGGGCAAGTCGTTCACAATGTTGTATGCCGCCGAGAATCTACTTTCGAGGCCCAACGTTGCCCGGAATCCGCAGGTGTTCATCATCGTTGATACGGACAAGCTCAACAGTCAGATGCGCGACCAGCTGGCGAATCTCTCGCTGGAGCAGTGGACGGAGGCCGAGAGCATTGACCACCTCCAGCAGCTCATCGAGGAGGGAAGCAGCCAGCTTGTCCTCACGACCATCCAGAAGTTCGAGGATGTTGACCCCGACGTACAAGGGAATGATGAGGTCGTCGTGATGAGTGACGAGGCGCACCGCTTCATGGAGGCTGACCTCGGGAGCCGACTCGAAGCCGCACTTCCGAACTGCTACCACTTCGGGTTCACCGGCACACCTGTCCGCGAGGGAGAACGCGAGAAGGACAAGAACACCTTCCGCGAGTTCTCTCCAGAGGGTGAGGACTACCTTCACCGGTACTCGGTCAAGCAGGGGATTGACGACGGCCTAATCCTCCCTGTGTACTTCACGCTCCGACATGAGATGGAGTGGGACATTGACGAAGCAGGGCTTGATGAGGAGTTTGAGCAGGAGTTTCGAGGGATGAGTACGGACGAGAAACGCGATGCTATCCGCGAGAGCGTGACTGCGACGACGCTTGCCGAGCTGGAGCCACGTGTCGAGAAGGCCGCCGAGGAAATCGACGCACACTACGACGAACACGTTTCCCCGAACGGGTGGAAGGGCATGGTTGTCACTCCGAGCCGGCGGTCGGCAGCGATGTACGGAGAACGATTAGCCGAGCGACGGGGAGCTGAGGAGATAGAGGTTCTCTATACTTCGACCAAGGACGATTCCGACCTCATCAAGCAGTTCCATACGGACTCTGAGGAGCGTGACAGTATCGTCAAGGCGTTCAAAGAGCAGGGGAACCCGAAACTCCTCGTCGTCCACAATATGCTCCTCACAGGCTTCGACGCGCCGATACTCAAGACGATGTATCTTGACCGCAATCTCAAAAATCACAATCTAATGCAGGCTATCGCCCGGACGAACCGGCCTGCTGCAGGGAAAGAGAATGGCGAGATTGTGGACTTCCAAGGCGTCTTCGAGAACATCGACGAGGCGCTTGACTACGACGCCGAGACGAAAGCCTACGCCGCCCGCGACAAAGACGAACTCTACAATGACCTCGTTGAGCAGGTTGAGCGGGTAATGGGCATTTTCGATGGGATTCCGAAGACTGACACGCAAGAAGCGACCTCCGAGGCCATTGAACGCGTCAGCACGCACCCGGAACGCCGCGAGTTCAAGCAGAACTTCCGCCGGCTTCAGAATCTCTACGAAGCCGTCGCACCCGATGGGCGACTCGTAAGTGAGGGTATCGAACGAGACTACAAGTGGCTGAGCCGGATTCACGTCGCGTTCAAGCGTACGACCTCAGGCGACGACGACCCCGAGAAGGAGATGCGCGAGAAGACGCGGGAGATAATCAACAAGCATGTTGATATTTCGGAGATTAAGCGTGACTTCCCGACCTACAAGCTTGGCGAGGAGATTCTCGAAGACGCTGAAGGCCTCGATAACCCCGGCGTCAAGGCTTCACAGATAGCGCACGCAACCCGCGAGCATCTCCATCCACGCGAGAATCAGAATCCCCGGTACAAGCGGCTAAGTGAGCGGGTGACTGATATAGTGGAACGGTGGCAGGGCGATGAGATTGGCGACCCCGAAGCGGTTGAAGCACTCAAATCGATTGAGAAAGAGGTGTTGAACGTTGAGAGAGAAGCCGATAACGAGGGAATGGAAGCCGCCGAGTTCGCCATCTACACGCACTTGACCGAGGAGACAGCCGAGGCGATAGAGTCCGATGAGCAGGCGGAGAGAGTCGCAGAGGCGGTTGTCACACAGTTCCGTGACCGCGTTGACCGAGGGTACTCTGGCTGGAAGACAAACCAGCAGACCATCGCGGAGATTGAACGAATCTTGCTGGATGTGTTAGTCGTAGAGCACGACCTCGGCCACCTCATCCAAGATGATGACGGATTCGTTGACGACGTACGGAACTATCTCATCCAGAATAATGGCTGAGACCAAACGCCGGACTGTAGAGCTACTGGGCCAGTCCATCGAGTACGACCTCCGACGGAGTGTTGACGCGACTGAACCGCGCATTGACGTGGATATTCACGGCGTCACGGTCGTTGTCCCACAGACAGCAGAAGAGCATCCTGAGGAGCTGCTCAAACAGAACGCGGTATGGGTCATAGAGAAGAAAGAGAAGTACGATACGTACCGTGAGCAGGTTCCAGACCGGAAGCACGAAGAGGGCGCGATGTTCCCGTATCTCGGCTCCGAGCGCGAGGTCGTGGTAGAACGTCGTTCGTCATCAGACGTTACTACGGACACCCTACGGTTGGCCCGCCACCATGTTGAGGAGACCTCAGTCAAACGTGCTCTTGAGACACTCTATCAACGCAAAGCACGTGAAGTGTTTGAGCAGCGAGCGAAGCACTTTGCTGACCGGATGGGCGTAGAGTACGAACAAATTGAGATACGGAACCAGCGAACCAAGTTCGGTTCCTGTTCCACGACAGGCACGCTTGGATTCAATTGGCGGCTGATGATGGCTCCGCCAGAGATAGTAGACTACATCGTGATTCACGAATTGGCTCATCTTCAGGAGTCAAGTCATAACGATTCGTTTTGGTCGCTCGTTGCAGAGTACGACCCGGACTACGCGGAACACTCTGAGTGGCTTGACTCGAACAGTACGCGGCTGGTCTTCTCGCAACAAGACGTATAGGACCAAGCATTGCAGGCAGACATTGAATTAGTGAGCCGCTTGTCTACATGACCAAAGGTCTCCGCGAGAAGGCCGGCGAATAGGTCTCTGCGAGAAGGTTGTTGGCCCGGTATCGCACCGCAGCGAGCGACCGGAGGGAGCGAGCGAGGAGCGACACCCGGCAGTTGCAGTCTATTCTCATTACCAATCTTCGAATAGAACCGGCGGGGTTATCGAGGCTAACGTTCGGCTAAGTTGTTGGGGGGGTGTGAATTGGCTGTAATATTAACATTAGTAGAGGTCAGTTCACACCTTGGGTATCTGATATATCCAAAATCCCTGACGGACACCGTTCGGTAGAGTACAAGTTCGGCTCATTGTGACCCTCTGTCTCTTCCATTTTGAACCACGGATAGTCTGTGTATTTATTCAAAGTATCATGTACGTATTTTCTGGTAACGTCGAGCTGTTGCTCGATACTGGAGGGAGCTACTTTCTCGTTGAGACGCAGATATTCGAGAATATCTCTTTGTTTCTTTCCAAGCACAGTAACGTCATCTACGCTCTTGTCAGTCCATTCAGCTGGAAGGACATTGGATAGAACATAGACAGTAGCGCCGCTGTCGTCCTTCTCTGGAGAACGGGCATACCGTCCACAGGACTGCAATACGTGGTTGAGTTGGACATCGTTTAGCAATTCCATGGCTACTGATGAACCCGGCCCAAGCCACTCTTGCCCCTGATAATCGCTGAAGCACTCTCGCTTCGGAGCTGCATCACCGTCAAGAAGTGCTAACCACGTTTTGATATGGTCACTACTGGGGCTGATACATCCTGCAACCAATCCAACCCCTTCGGAGTCGAAGTCATTCAGTGACTTCTCATTACCGAGGTGAAGCGTCTGTGGGGTTGTTATATCGGCATCAGTCAGTATCTCTTGTAATTGCGGTTCGAACCGTTTCGAAGTGATTCCGGTCTGAAAGTCATCGCCGTGCTGCCAGCGTAGTTCCTCAACAAGAGCACGCACCTTCGCTTCATTGAATCCGTTTCTTGTCCACGTATTCTTGTTATCACCAATTTGGACGATTCGTAGCTCGCGGGTATTTCGACGCCACTGATGCTTGGCTTCATCACCAACCACCTGTTTCGATGTAAGCGATTTCAGGACATTTCCCTCCCACAGTGGCATAGTCGGAAATGCGTCAAGCCCGATGATACTCCGCGCCTTCTCGAAGTCGGGAATCGCTTGCAGCAGCCGGACTTCGTTGTTCTCATCAAATACAATTCTGATTGTGATGTTGTTGTCTGGTGTATCCCGGTTCGGTATTAGTTCTGGATACGAGTATTCACTCTCACCAACCCACAGGTTGTGACAACGCTCTTCGGCGGTCGCTATCGCTCGGGTGATTCCCGGCGTGAGTGCATGGGCATTTGAATCGTCGCGGAACCACTCACGACCGGGGTCTTCCAATGACTCAGCGAATCCCTCAGGTAGTGCTCCTTGACGGAGTAGCGTTACTGTATCTGCCCATCTGCTCACGTCCGCATCAATTTCACCCAAGTAGCTGGTAACTGACTCCCGTAGCCGACCCTTTGGGAGGTTCACTGAATAGTCGGGAGACTCGTCAATGACGACGTTAGAATCAACAATCAGCTGGGGAACCCGAGCGAACATGTGGGTTGCATGGAGAACATCGTAATCATGAGCCTCTCCGTCTTTCTGAGAGATGGCATCCCACTGTTCCGCAGAGGCACACTTTCCGTCTTCAGAGCAGGGTAGGTCTCCGTCATATGCTCTCTCAAATACTCCGTGCGCGAATGAGAATGTATGGCCACGTGTGTTACACATCTCATCAAACCAAGCAGAGGGGGCCATACCCTCGGGAGCGATTACTTTGTTTTCTCCTTCGTCATACTCGCCCCAAGCAAGCGGACACGTATCTTCACGTCCTCTCAGCCGTTTTGTGGCAGCAGATGAGCTTTTACCCTGTTCAAATGCACTGTCTCGGGCTTTCTTGCTTCCAGATAGCATGATAACGGGCTGTTCACCAGCAATCTCAGGATGGTCCCGCCAGTTGGTTGTACTAACGGTGTACGTCTTTCCAGAGGATGTCGGTGCCTCAATTACGGCGTTTCCGCCGTTCTGCATGGTTTCGTGAATAATTGACTTCAGAGAGTTACGAATCTCTTCCGTCGTTGGTCCACTGTTCGTCACTTCTTGGTTCGTATTCTGTCCGTTGCTATCGCTTGTGCAGGTGTTATTTTCCACTACTAATTATTGAGAGGCATAGCCGAGGCTGGCAATACATATGCTATGATTGCCAGAACAGCGGTAGCTCCCAGAAGTTGACTATCTGAGAACTGCCTCTACTACACTATGATTACGCTCGCTTATATATTGCACGATTTAGGACGAGAATAACAGTGGTAACAACGCCAAAATTTGATTCAACTACGTCAGAACAGAATAGCCCAAAATTCAGGCAAATTCGACATATCTTCGCGCGGAGGGTTACTAATAATTCAGATGGAAGTTCCAGTTGGTGTAATAACCGGTTTGAAAGCCAAGCAGCTGGTGGATTACTCTCACATTCGGATATACACGACCGCTCGTGCCCCGACCTTCTTTTTTTGAATTTCTCCCTGTTTGACCAGTGTCTCAAGTTTGTTATATGCTGTCGGCCGTGAGCAGTCAATCTTGTCCGCGACCTCGCTGGCCGTTAAAACGGGAATCTCGGCACGTTCAAATACAGAGATAACCCGGGTAAGCGATACCTCATTGGTGTATTTGCCAGAATCGTCGCGTTCGCGGCCCATACCCGCTCTTTGTGCGCGGTGTGAAAGTTCCTCTGACCTTGTGGTTACTGGGAAAGACTTTACTCCATTAACCTCGTAGTTATTGGTAGAAGGGCGCTCACCCTATGGGGCGTGATACGCGAAAACGCCCGGTGCGACAACACCGGACGAGTGGCCTTCTGGATAGCAGAACGCCAATGAAAGCTAACCTATCGACGGAACCTGAATCTTCCGTCACGACAGCGAGTACTGTTCCGACTACCGCAGATGAGGGGGTAATGACGAAGGCGATAACCCACGCGCCACTGAAACGTTCCGGAGGGGGTCTGGCGGCGTTCTCGAAGCAGACAGAGGGAACGTCTCTGCCTTGCGTGAACGACGAAGCATGGTGTCCGGGTCCAGAGAGCGATGAGCTGCCGTGTTTTGACTGCTTCACTGCGAGGAACCAATGACGGACCACAGCAACGACGAGCGGACTGTGAGGTGTCCGGTAGATGGCTGTGATGCGACTCCATTAGCTCGGGGCATCAATCTCCACGTTCGTCAGACGACCGGTAACGGCCACGGTCCACAAGGAGAGATACCGGATTCGGTCAACTTCGAGAACCTCGATACAGTCGGCGAGCGGGAGGTAACGATGGATTACCCCGAAGAGCGTGAGACGGAAGACTCGGCGCGTTTGTGCCCCTACTGTTCGCTGCCATTCAGAGGAGCAAATGGCGTACTCATCCATCTTGGACAGGTAGCCGGGAGAAAAAATCACCCCGAGAACGCGGCAGCCGACCACACAGAGGCAGACTTCCCGCAGGTGGAGCTGGATGAGCAAGGCAATATCACAGTTGTCCCAAACCGGGCAGATGTAACGGAAGAGACCACGAAGAGTTCAGCTGATATTCCTCGCCAGCGGGTGTATCAGTTCATTGCTACGCTGCTGGCAGACGATGAACCGCGGATGGCTCACCGAGTCCGCCGCGGCCTTCTCGGAGTCGATAATGCGATTTCCGCGAAGCGTGGCGAACCACCACATCCGGCGCTGTTTGAATCCCTACTCGCACAAGGACGAGCGGAGGTGACAGAACACCGGTTGACTACCGCACTGGAGGGCGAGCGCCTGATGGTTTCATGCCGCGGGGAGTCCGCGCTCTATACCGCAAATGAGGCTCGCGAGGTGGCTGACAGGCTGGAGCAAGTAGCAGCGGTTGAGGGATGGACACCAGAGATAGCCCGCGGGCTTATCGAGGTCTACCGCTACGGTGCTGAGGTTCTGGAAGGAGACCGGACAGAACGGAGCTTCCACAAGGAACTACGCAAGCGAGCGTAAGATACTGATGCCGGTTGCTCACCCATCTAACGAGTCATGTGCGAAGTGTGGGCGGAGTGGTAGTGTGTGGGTACACACAAAGTCAGAGCCGACAGTGACGAAGCGTCAGTTCACTTGCAAGGCGTGCGGATGTGAGTGGACCAGAGTAGAACAAGACTAAGCCAATTCGCCGTTGGTTATCTTTTCACGAATGGTGAATCGCTTCGAGAAGGGTGACCGTGTACGGATTGACATTCCCGATAAGGGTGACCTCGACCACGAGAAATATCATGGGGAGTGTGGGAGAGTAGTTCTCGCGATGAATGACGATGCAGATTCCGAGACTGGTGACCCGCGTGATGAAGTAATCTATCGGGTAGAACTCGATAGCGGGGGTCAGATGGATTTTCGCTGGCGTGACTTACGTCCGGAATAGTACAGCGGTGTACCAGTTAGAGACGTATTGTGTAGTTCTACGTAACATCTTCATCGCGGTTACGTGGTTTCGCTAACGAGGGTTTATGTGAGATGTAGTGCTATCGGTAATTAGGTAGCAGAAAACCGGGGAAGCAGCAATATGTGCTGCAAAATCGGCCGTTTGGGATAGTGGTATCACGTGACCTTGCCATGGTCACAACCCGCGTTCAAATCGCGGTCGGTGCATCCCTACTTATACTTTTTACAGAGTGTACTGACAAGTCTCGGGGGGACTCACTGTAAGTGCGTCCGCCATTCCGGACGGTATTGCCCCCGACGAGTGCGGAATCGAGGGCATCGACTGGCTGTAGCACCCACCTCTTTTCAGAAACGGACGACGGCCCGCATCTGCCGGTGGATTGAAGCCTCACTCCCGACTTGTACACGTCATGCCATCTCGACGCCGACAGTTTCTGACGACCACGGGGGGTCTGTCGATGGTAGCGCTTGCCGGCTGCTCGGCGAGTTTGAACCGACTCAACGGGGGCGGAGAATCGTCCCAGTTGAAGCCGCAAAAAGCAGTTGTCGACCAGTTCATCACCGGCGTGAACGAGAACGACCCCGACGCAGTGGACGAATCCGTGGGGTCGTGGGCTGCCGGTGCGTTCACGGCGGACAACATCGGAGAGTACACGTTCGAGCGCGGGGATTTGCGGCGAACTACTCGCGAACGGACGTACGTGATTCTCGAGACAGATCTTACGATCACGCACCAGGGAGAGTCGCGGACGGAAGAGGTCTCCTTTCGATTGTCCGAGGCCAGAGAAGAGTGGTACATCGGACAGATTTTCATCGTCGGTGGACTCATCATCGATGGGGAGGCGCTGGGACCGCCGTCTGCCTTCATGGACGCAGAGTTCGACTCGGCACCGACCAGCAGCGACGAGACCGGTGTACTGACGGTTAGACACAGTGGTGGTGGACCGCTTACCGCGAAGGGACTGACGTTCCGCGGGACGATAGTGGATCCCGAGGGTGCCAACCCCGACATCTCGACCGACGGCGTGACAGTCGCCGAGGCGACGCAGCGGTCGCAATTCGTTCCGGGAGACACCCTGACTATCGGGGTCGAAGCCGAGTATCAAATCAGCGTCAGGTACAGCAAAGAGGGACTGGGCAGCACGGTGATTCTGCAGGAGTTCAGCCACTCGTAACGACAGTTGCCTGCGGTGAGTTCCGAACACTCGTAGCGAGACCGTCGACGACAGACTAGCCGACAAGGTACGGATTCTCGACGTGGACGCAGAAGACCGCCAGCGGCGAGCAGTGGCCGACCACCGGGGCCTTCGCGATACTTCGCAACCACCGGACCACAGCCGGAGCCTACGCGACTCGCGAGCCGCTGTCTGGGTTACTCGGTAGTCGGCACCGGCGAGAGGGAATCACGCAAGGAGCGCATTCGTCTTGTCGGCGTTTAGTCGCATATAATCACCTTCCATCGCTTGGAGACATCCCAATCAACAGTTAACCGTTTGCAGTTGATTTCATTCAGTATGTGCATACTCGTCCAAAAGCTAGCTCGTTCGCGTGACAAACGTCTCGCAGTCGGCGCAGGTCGTCGATGACTCAGATGGAAGCGTCGCTGCCGACCGACCGAACGCCGGCGACGCTGCACGAACGGGCCGAGCAGCTCGTCCTCGATACCGTGACGGAAGCCAGCGCGGAGGGTGTGGTGCTGGCCCTCGACGGGAGTGTCGAGACGGCGACGCTCGCCGCGGTCGCGACCGACGCGCTCGGTCCCGACAGCGTGACCGCGCTCGTCATGCCGGCGTTCCTGACGAGCGAGGCCGCCGCCCGCGACGCCGAAATCATCGCGCAGGGGCTCGGTCTGACTCCCCAGCGCGTCCAGCTCCAGCCGCTACTGGGGGCGTTCCGCGAGGCGATGGACGAGACGGGCGTCCCCGCCGACGACACCGTCGCGGTCGAGAATGCGCTCGCGCGGTTCCGGATGGTGTGTCGCTACTACGTCGCGAACACGACCGACCTGCTTGTCGCCGGCGCAGTCACGCGCACCGACCGCCTGCTCGGGACGGTGACCAAACACGGGACCTTGGGCGCTGACCTGCTCCCCTTCGGCGCGTGCTACCGGAGCGAGGTGATGGCCATCGCCGAGCGACTCAACGTGCCCGCGTCGTCACCGGCCGGCTTCGAGTCGAGTCCGACCGATGCCGAACGACTCGGCGTCGACCACGCGACGCTCGACGCCGTCCTCGTCGGGCTGGTGGAGGACGGAGAATCACCCGCGACGGTCGCCGAGCGCGTGGGTGTCGACTCGGCGACGGCCGAACGCGTCGCCGACTGGGTGGCTGTGACGGCACACAAGCGCCAGCCGCCGAAGGTCTCCGACGACGCCCACGAGGCTCGCTGAACCGCGATTTCGCCTGAACTGCGGGTCCCATCGAAACCGAGGGTCCGGACCGAGATATAGTGCGGTCGAGCATCCCCGTCACTGGTCCTCACAGCGGTGTAGCGAAGTCAGTCGCGCCACGGCCAAGGTCGATAATGTGATAGCCGGAGGGGACCGGACGAGGAGACGTGGCCGGCTCCCACCAGAAGATACGAGCCAGCGGGGCGCGAACTGGGTGTATGACAGTCGTTGCACTGCTGAGTGTGGCTCCGGTTATCGAGGGAAGCATGGCGAGTGAGGTGGCGAAGGCCGTCGCCGCGCTCGACGGCTTCGACGTTGAGTACGAGACCAACCCGATGGGGACGGTCATCGAGGCCGACGATATCGACGAGCTGATGCTCGCGGCCACGGCCGCACACAAGGCCGTCGACGGCGACCGCGTCAGTACGTTCCTCAAAATCGACGACAAACGCACCACAGACACCACGGCGGGGTCGAAGGTGGACCGCGTCGCCGAGGAGCTCGGCCGCGAGCCGCGAAGCGCCTCCGACGAGTAGCGCTGTCGCCACAGTTATTTGCTGGTGGTACAACCAGTTGATATGTGCGTGCTCGTGACGGGCGGAAGTCGCGGTGTCGGTCGAGCGACAGCTATCGAACTAGCAACGGACCACGACGTGGCGGTCGGCTACGGCGAGAACGAAACGGCAGCCGAGGAAACCGTCGAGGTGTTTCGCGACCGCGGTGCGACTGCCGTGACCGTCGGCGGTGACATGCGCGATTCGGCCGACGCAGACCGACTCGTCGCCGAGACCGCCGACGCGCTCGGCGGGCTGGACGCGGTCGTCTCGAACGCCGGCATCGTCCGGCCGAACCGCGTCGAAGAAACGACCGACGAGGCGTGGCGCGACGTGCTCGGCGTCAACCTCGATGGAGCCTTCTACGTGAGTCGGGCCGCGACGCCGCATCTACGCGAGAACGGCGGCGCGCTCGTCTACGTCTCCTCGGTCGGCGGGACCGCAGGGACGGTCGATGCGGCCTACGCCGCCTCGAAGGCCGGCCTCCACGGGTTGACTCGCGCCCTCGCGCGCGAACTCGGTCCCGACGACGTGCGGGTGAACGCGGTCGCGCCCGGCCCGGTCGATACGAGCATGAACGACGCCATCGTCGAGTATCTCGAAGCCGAGTCGTTCCGCGGCCACGAGAACGTGGACACCCACCTGCCGGCGTACGCCTGCACGCCTGAAACCGTCGCCGAGAGCGTCCGCTTCCTGTTGGAGACCGAGTACGTCCACGGGGAGATACTCAGACTCGACGGCGGGATGAGTCTCGGCTGAAACGGACATTCCTTTCCTGTCGCCCGCACAGAAGGGTGTATGGAGAGTCTCAATCGGATGGCCCTCGAACTCGTCGACGAGGCCATCGACTTCGCTGACGAACTCGCTATCGAGACCGAGACGCTTGACAACGGCGCGACCGTCCTCGATTTCGGGGTCGACACCCCCGGCGGCTACGAGGCCGGCTTACTGCTCGCCGAACTCCAGACCGGCGGGCTGGCGACGGTCCAGACCGAATCCGGGGAAGTCGACGGTGTCCCGATTCCCCACACCACCCTCCACACCGACCACCCCGCAATCTCGCTGCTCTGTTCACAGAAGGCCGGCTGGGAGGTCTCCGTCGGCGAGTTCGAGGGACTCGGCTCCGGGCCGGCCCGCGCGCTCGTCGCCGAGGAAGACGAGTTCCGGCGTATCGGCTACGCCGACGCCTCCGACTTCGCGACGCTGTGTTTGGAGTCTGACACTCTTCCCGACGAGGCCGTCGCCGACCACGTCGCCGACATGACGAACACCGACCCCGGCTCCGTCTTCCTGCCGACGTTCCGCACCGACTCGATTACGGGGAGCGTGACGCTCGCGGCCCGTGCCGGCGAGATGGTCGCCTTCCGGCTTGCCGAACTCGGCTACGACCCGCTGGATATCATGACAGTCCACGCCAGTGCACCGATCGCGCCCGTCGCCGACGGGTATCAGGCCGCCATCGCACGGACGAACGACGCGCTCGCGTACGGCGGTAAGGTCCACGTCACCGTCGACAGCGACTTCGACCGCTTCGACGAGCTCCCGTCGACGGCGGCAGACGAGTACGGCCGCCCCTTCGCCGACATCTTCGAGGCAGCCGACTGGGACTTCTACGACGTGCCGACGGACGTGTTCGCGCCCGCACAGGTGACGGTCGACGTGTTGGGCGGTGAGACGTACAGCCACGGCCGGGCCGACGAGGCCCTGCTCGCGGAGTCGTTCGGGCTGTGAGGTTCAAAATCGTTCCGCCGGTGCCCGACTCGCCGGCGCGCATCGAGACGGTGTGGAAGGCCGTGCCCATCGTCCCCGACCCGGAGGACTCCTGTTGTCAGCGGCTGATGGCCGACGCCGACGTGCCCTCACAGGACGAGGCGAAGGAGTGGCTCACCTTCTGTCGCGCGCTCAAACTCGTGGAGGAGGGACCACGCGGCTACGCCCGTATCCGTGACGGCTACGACCCCGCCGAGTTTCCGGAGCGCTTCCGCGAGCGCGTCTACGCCGTCCCGGAACTGCTCGCCGTGCTCGCCGACGCCGAGGAACCGCTCTCGCCCGAGGTGGTGTTCGATCGCCTTCGCGGGCGCGTCCCCGCGTGGGAGCGCGCGCGAACCAACGACTGGGAGGGGACGTGGACGCGCCGCGTCGAGCGCCTGCTGGAGTGGGCCGTGTTGTTCGGATTCGCAGAACGGGCGGGCGACGGCTACCGCGCAGCCTGACAGAACGGTTATTACCGTTCGGTGATACCCCCCGACCATGTACGACGCCGTCCTGTTCGATGTCGACGACACGCTGTGTCGCTACCGGCGCGACGCCGACGAGGTGCTCGCTGAGGCGTTCACGGACGTGGGCGTCGACCCCTACTTCGGACAGGACCACTACCACGACCGCTACCCGGAGTTCGTCGATTCGACGGACGGTATCGATCACCTCCGCGAGGAGTGTTTCGCCGCCATCTCCGCCGACGCCGGCCGCGACCCCGACCTCGGGCGCGCGGTCGCACGCGCCTTCGCTGCCGCCCGCGACCACTCCGACGTCGAACCCCTTCGCGGCGTGCACGACGCCGTCGAGACCATCGTCCGCGACCACCGTATCGGCGTCGTCACGAACGGCGCACCCGAGATGCAGCAGGCCAAGCTCCGCGGCCTGGGACTCGATGACGCCTTCGAGACGGTTGTCCACGCCGGCTACGACGCGCGCGCGAAACCGCACCCCGAGCCGTTCGAGCGGGCGCTCGATGCGCTCGACGCCGACCCGACGCGGGCCGTCCACGTCGGCAACTCACTCTCCTCTGACGTGGCCGGCGCACACGCGGCAGGTCTCGACTCGGCGTGGCTCGACGCCGGCACGACGCCCGACCCGACGCCGACTCACACCCTCGCGTCGATGTCAGACCTGACGACCCCGCCGTGGGTCTGAGTCGCGCCGCCGGAGCCGTTCGATACGCTCGTCCATCGGCGGATGCGTCGCCAACAGCCGGGTGAGCGTCCCCGTCTCGTCGCCGTGGATGTACAGCTGTGCGAGCGGGCCGGAGGGCGTACTCGCCCGTCGAATCGTCGCGAGCGCCGAGGCCAGCGCCCGCGGGTTCCCAGTCAGCTCCACGGCGGTATCATCGGCCGCGAGCTCGCGACGGCGCGAGTACGCCCGCAAGAGGGCAGTCAGTCCGAACAACAAGACAACCGCGAGCGAGCCGACCGCGGCCTGTGCCCACGCGGTCGTCGCCTCCATCTCCGCGGGCGAGTCGCCGCGCGCGAGCGCGAGCGACCGCGCGACGCCGACCGCGAGCAGGGCCGCCGGCAACAGGAGGAGTCCGAGCAGCCTGGCGACCGTCGAGGTGGCCGTCGCCCCGAGTGTCCCCACGAGTCCGTCGCGGGCACGGAGGTGCGCGAGTTCGTGGGCGAGAATGCCCTCCAGCTCCGGCCCGGAGAGCAGCCGGAAGAGCCGCACGTCGAGGACGAGCACGCCGTCGCGTCGACCCCCGAGCGCGAGCGCGTTCGGCATCTCCATCCGGGCGACACACACCGTCGGCGGTTCGATGTCGAGTCGGTTCGAGAGGTGCGCGACCCGTCGGTGAAGCTCGGGACTGCATTGGGGAGCGAGCGGCTCTGCACCGAGAGATTCCACGATAGCGCGCGTCCCGAACCGATAGGAGCCGTAGCCGAAGGCGATGGTCACGCCAGCGACGACGAGCACGGTCGCCACGGGGTCGGGCCGGTGGCTCCACACCACGGCGAGGGCAGCCCACGCGAGCGCCGCCGCAGCCGCGTAGAACACGAGCGTGGCGAGGGCGGCAAACAGCCAGACCGGACCCCGCTCCATCACTCGACGCTGGTGACGGTGCCGACGCCCTTGCTCGACCCCTCGCGGAAGACGAACCGTTGGCCTTCCTCGACCAGATACGGGCGGAACTTGAATCGAACCGTCGCCTCGCCGGAATCCCCGGGGAGTAGTTGCCCGCCTTCCGGGTGGATGGAGGCGGCCTCGCTCACGGTTTCGAGGTGGACGACCGGCTCGTAGCCGTCGTCGATGCGCGTCGGATGGTTGAGCACCATCACGTCGGCCTCGAACTCACGGACGGGCGTCGGCGCGCTCTCGCGGGGGACGAGCACCATCCCGCGCTCGATTTCTTCTTCCTTCACGTTCGAGAGTGCGATGCCGACGATGCGGCCGGCCTGCGCCTCCTCGACCTCGTGGTAGTGCATCTCGATGCTTCTGGCTTCGACCTCGCGAAACTGGCCGTCGGCCATCGGCCCGAGGAGGAGTTTGTCGCCGACCTCGACGGTGCCGGAGCGGACGGTGCCGGAGGCGACGGCCCCCACGCCCGTGACCGAGTAGCTCCGGTCGATGTACATCGAGAAGTCGCCGGCGGTTTGGACGGTCTTCGGGAGTCGCTCGAAGAGCTCATCGAGCAGGGGAAGTCCGTCCATCGTGACGGCGCTCGTTTTGACCACCGGGACGACCTGCGGAGAGATCTCCTCGACGGCGGCGTCGACGCCGTGGCGCTCGACCGACAGCGGCGTCTTCTCGGCGTTGCGGAGCAGTCGCTCCACCTCGCGTTCCACCTCGGCGACCCGCTCGTCTGACACCATATCCGTCTTCGTAATCGCGACCATCGTCGGCAAGTCGGTGGCTAGCAGGATGCCGAGATGCTCGCGGGTGGTCTTGGTCGGGCCGTCGTCGGCCGCGACCACGAGTAGTCCGTAGTCGAGCTTCTGTCCCACGAGCCCCCGAATCGTAGTTCGGAGCCACGGCTCGTGGCCCACGGTGTCGACGAAGGAGACGAGCCGTTCCGCCTCCTCGACGACGCCCGCGCGGTCGCTCTTGCGGTCGGGGTTGTCCATCCGGACGGCCATCCCCTGCTCGTCGAAGCCGTAGACGCCATACGAGAGGTCCGCAGACAGCCCGCGTTCCATCTCGTGGGGCTGCACGTCGAGAAACGACCGCGTACCGCCCTGCCCGTCGTCGGGGTCGCCGGTGACCAGCGAGCCGACGAGCGTCGACTTCCCGTGGTCGACGTGGCCGGCCGTCCCGACGACGATGTGGTCGTCGTCGCTGTCGAAGACAGCCCCTTCTTTGAGAGTCGCGACGCCGATGAGACCCTCGGTGTCGCTGTCGTCGGCGTCGCCGGCGCTCCACGTCTGTACGTCGTCGATGTGTGCGCCGGCCTCCTCGGCGAGGACCGAGAGCACGTCCATCGTCTCGGAGAAGGCGTCGGGGTCGATGCCCGCGATACCGCCGTCGTCGGTGACGCCGACGGCGTAGGTTGCCTCGCCGTCGCCCGAGAGGACGCGGTGGCGAAGCTGTGCGGCGAGTGACTCCATGCGGCCGTCGGCGAGGTGGACGCCGCGGGTGAGTCGCTGTTTGAACTCCACGCTTCCGTCCTCGCGTTCACCGTGTTCGAGGGCGAAATCAAGCGTGCCGCGGTCCGCGCTCATTGATAACTGGTAGCGTCCGCCGGGACTAAAGCCTTCCTCGGGCCTCAGGCTGTCGAAACAAGCCCGACGCCGACCGCGAGGACAACCCCGCCTGCGACGAGTGCCGGCCCGATGGCCTCGTTCAGGAGTAGCCCACCGAGCGCGATACCGACGACCGGCTGTGCGAAGAACGCGACCGCGGTGGTCGAGGCGGCCGCCCGCTCAATGCCCTTGTACCACAGATACCACGCCAGCGCGGTCGAGACGACGCCGAGGTACGCGACCGCCGCGACCAGCGCCGGCGACCACGCGATAGCGCCGAGCGAGGCGTCCGTGAGCGTCAGCTCCGCGAGCGCACCGAGCGCGAACAGCGGGACGGCAAGCGCAGTCGCGTACGTCGCCGTCTCCAGCGCCGAGTAGGTCCGAATCAGTCGCTTGCCGAAGGCCGTGTAGCCGGCGAACGTGGCGGCAGCGACGACAAGAAGCGTGGGACCGACGAGCGCGTCGGAGGCGAGGTCCGCCAGCGTGTACCGGCCAGCGAGGACGACCCCCGTCCCGACGGTCGCGAGCAGGATGCCGACGGCCTTCCGCGAGCCGAGGGATTCACCAAGCACCGCCACCCCGAGCGCGACGGTGAACACGGGTGTCAGAACGGTGATGAGCGACCCCTGTGCCGCGGTCGTGAGGTCGGTCCCGAGAAACTGGGCCGCGAGCGACACCGCCAGCAGGGCGGCCAGCCCGGCGAAGCCGCGCCAGTCCCGCCGGGAGAAGGAACGCGACGGCTTCACGACCCAGACGAGCGGGAGCAGGACCGCCGCGCCGAGGACTGCCCGCATCGTCACGAGCGTCAGCGGCGGAATCTGGGCGAACCCCCACTTGGAGACGACGTACATCCCACCCCAGATGCTCGCGGCCAAAAGCGGCGCGAGCAGCGGGGAGTCACGGAGCGGCATCGACCGAGGCCTCGTCCAGTGCCTCCAAGAAGCCGTCGGCAAAGCCCGCCTCGGTGACGGTGTCGGCGGCCGCCCTCGCGGTGTCGTCGGCGTTGGCGACGGCGTACGACTCGCCGGCGATGTCGAACAGTTCGGCGTCGTTCTCGCTGTCGCCGATAGCGAGAAACTCACTCGGTTCGTAGCCGAGGTCCGCGGCTATCGTCTCCAGGCCGGTACCCTTGTCGACGTCCGGAGCCTTAACGTGGTAGGCGTAGCCCGTGTCGACGACCTCCAGTCCGTGTTCGGTCGCGAGCGATTGGAGGGGTTCGAACGGTTGCTCGAGCGCGACGGCCACCTCCGTCTCGCGCCAGTAGTTCGTGAGGTCGGGAGTCCCCCACCCGAGATCGTAGCCGGCCGCGCGGTAGGCGTCGGCGACGGCACGCGCGGCCTCGGGGTCGCCGTTGTGGGTGATACCGGCCGACTCACACAGCGTGACACCGCCGTTCTCGGCGATGACGCGGTTGGGGAGGTTCAGGTATCGACACAGTGCGGTCGGAAACGGGAACGCCTTCCCCGTGGCGATGACGACCGGCGCGTGGTCGTGATAGGCGCGCAGTGCGTCGAACACCCGCGGGTCAAGCCCCACGTCGTCGTGTGTTCTGGTGAGAGTCCCGTCGATATCGACAGCGAGGGGGCGCATGCGTTCGCTCACACCGGGAGCAACAAAAGCTACTCCGTCAAGCGGTCGTACGCCTCGGTCACGTCCTTGAACTCCTCCTCGTCGCCGCCGCGGTCGGGGTGTTTCTCCTTTACGGCCTCGCGGTAGGCTCGCTTGATGGCCTGTTCGTCGGCGTCGGGCGCGACCCCGAGGATGTCTGCCGCCTCGGTGCGCGAGGGGCCGGAAGGCGTCGAAGAGTCGATGCGTTGGCCCTGTCGCGTCCGGCCGCCCGCGCCGGACTGGCGACCGAACCGGGTGTTGGCGTCGCCAAAGCGCGGACCGGCACCGAACCCACCGGTCTCCCCGCGCGTCCGCCCCTGTTCGCCGGGCTGTGTCCCCCCACCCTGTCGGCGGCGCTGTTCGTTCGCCATTCGGGCCTGTCGCGCCTGCTGTTCGATGCGCTCGCGCATCTTTCCCGACGCCTGCTGGTAGAACAGATACGTCGCCGCGGCAAACGGGGTCGCGAAGATGAAGACGACCGGACTCCCTAGCGTCAACGCGAGCAGGACCATGACGACGGTCATACCGGCGAAGACACCCATGAGCCCGACGACGAGCGACGAGCGATTCACACCCTCCATACGGCCGTGGGTGTGGTAAGTCACTCGCCCGGCTCACCCGCCCTACACTTTTGCCCGCACACGGTGTAACGCCAGTATGAGCATCTCCGGTGGCTGTGAGCTGTGCACGACCGGTGACGCATCGTTCGGCTGTGACCGCTGTGGCAAGCTCGTCTGTGACGAGCACTACGACCGCGACTCCGGTTACTGCACCGAGTGCGCCGCGGAGCTTCGTCGTCCACACGACCCCGTCGAAGAGCGCGACGACGACGGCTTCGACGACGGCGTCGACACCTACCGCGTCGACTAGCGGTACTCGTTGAGCCGGCGCTTGAGCCGGCGTGCAGCGTCACCGGCCGCATCGAAGTACGCCGACTCCTCGCCCGCCTCCTCGCCGGCGAAGATGATGCCGCGCGAGGAGTTCACCAGCCCGACCCCGCCGGCGAGTCCGTGCTCGACGGCGGCCTCGGCGTCCCCGCCCTGTGCGCCGACCCCCGGCACGAGGAAGGGCAGGTCGGGGACGAGTTCGCGCACCGCTTCGAGTTCTTCTGGTGCAGTCGCGCCGACGACGAGTCCGACGTTACCGTCGCTCCACTCGGCGGCGCGTTGAGCGACGTACTCGTAGAGTCGCTTGTCGTTGCCGACTTCGAGATTCTGGAAGTCGCGCGCACCCGGGTTGGACGTGCGCGCGAGCACGAACACGCCCGCATCCCGACGGGAGAGGAACGGCTGGAGCGAGTCCTCACCGAGATACGGATTGACCGTAATCGCGTCGACGGTATCGAGGACGCCGGCGTACTGGCGCGCGGTGTTCCCGATGTCGCCGCGCTTGGCGTCGAGTAGGACGGGGACGCCCTTCCCGTGGGCGTACGCGACAGTCTCTTCGAGCGCACGCCAGCCGTCGGGGTCCTCGTAGAAGGCGGCGTTGGGTTTGTAACACGCCGCGTGCTCGTGGGTCGCGTCGATGACGCGACGATTGAACCCCCACCGCGGGAGGTCGCCGTCGAGGAAGTCGGGAAGCCGGTCCGGGTCGGGGTCGAGACCGACGGAGACGACGCTGTCTGTCGTCTCGATACGCGCGGCCAACTCGTCGAAGAACGCCATATCGAGAGCGCGCGAGGCGACTACTACAACGTTGCGTTGCGTGGCGGCTCACTCGGCCGGCTTCGTCGAGGCGGTCTGGTTCGTCCACTTCTTTTCCACGTCGCGGTTCGCGACGACGACGAGGTCGCCGTTGTCGGCCCGAATCCGCGTCTTCCGCAGGTCGATATCGACGATGGTGCCGGTGACGGAGGCGGTGGTGACGGCATCGCCGTGGTTGAAATCCGAGTCACGAAGCAGATACACGCCCGCGACCGTGTCGGCGATCATCTCCTTGAGCGCGAAGGCGACCCCCAAGCCGATGAACCCCGCCGCGGTGCCGAGACTGGCCGCGATATCGCCCAAGCCGACGATTTTGAGCAGGGCGAGTGCGGCCCCGAACCACAGAAACAGGCCGACGACCGCGACCGAGAGGTCAACGATGAGTTTCTGCTCGGCGGGCAACAGCCGACTGAGGACGAATCGGGTGACGGTCAACGCGGGTTTGATAACGAGATACGAGCCGACGAGGAAGACGAGACCCGAGAGGATGTGAGGAATCGCGCCGACCAGTCCGTCGAGAAACTCGACGAAGGCCGTCCGCGTGGCGGAGTCGGCAGCCGACTCGGGCGTAGCTTGTGACAGCATACCGTATCCGTACAGGAACCACGCTTGACATCCTCCCCGCGCTGAAGCACGAGGATTCCCACGGCACCGCACCGCTGGGTTGGGATGTTTACGGTTTGTAGTCGCCTCAAAAGACAACTACTGGCTGTGCCAACCAGCCGGTACTCCTATGACGGCATGGGATTTAGAGATACGTTTACTGCCTGCATCCCGAAATCCACAACAGAACGGGATGCTTTTGCGTGGAATCGGAGAATCCCGATACTGTCCGATTAGCAGGGCGGGCCGGCCGCCTCGGTTGACTGGTAGTACGGTGACTACTTGCTTAACACATCCGTTCAGCACGTCGGACGTGGTTTGTGGGAGAGGTGTCGGATTCATCCCCGCGCTAAACCACGGGGCTTTCTCCTCGTACTTGCGTAAATCCGTTGGCGTTACGCGAGCGCGGCGAGCAGGTCGGTCGCGCGTTTGACTTCTGCGCCGTCCTCGATGAAGACGAGCGTCTGGGGCGGGTCGACGGCCTTCGGCCGGGCACGCAGACCGAGGTCACCGGCCAGTTCGGCCACGCGGTCGGGTGTCGTGGCGACTTCGAGGTGGATACGGTCCGGGTGGACGTGGACCGTCGCGACCGACCCGTCGTCCCGCGAGACCGTGAACACGTACGCGCTGTCCTCGCGCGGGTCGACCTCGCGGTCGGCGTCCGTAACGGAAAGCGAACCGAGCGCCCCCGATTCCCGACCGTGAATCTCCGAGGAGAGCAGTTCGGCGATGCGGGTGCCGTCCGTGGTGCGGTCTTCGACCATCAGAGTTCCTCCAGTGCGGTCTCGGCCTCCGACCGCACGTCGATACCCCGCTTGTGGGCAAAGAGGACCGCCGCGGCCTCGATGGTGACCGCGAGATTCGCCTGGAGCTTGTTGATGCCGGCGACGGCGGTCTGTTTTTCGATGCCGTGGTCGAGACACCGGTCGAGGACGGTCTCGAAGACGGACCGCTGTTGGAGGATGGACTCGTCGGGGTGGAAGCCGTCGGGGACGGCGACGGTCTCGGGGTCGAACGTCGGGCGTAGCTCGCCGTCCTCGCGAGAGAGGAGTCCCTCGCCGGTGGCGACATCGACGAGTCGCTTGGCCTGGTCCGGCGAGAACCAGTCGCGGTCAAGCGACAAGTCGACGACGAAACTGCTCTCTGGCATCGACCGTGAACCGGCCGCGAGGAACGGGGCGGCGACGGCGATACGGAGGCTCATGTCCGCCCAGAGATGGCGAGCCGTTTTATTCCCGTCGCTGTCGGAGTGTGAGTCGAACGATTCAAGTCTGCGAGTGGCGAGATTCGGGTATGAAGAGCCACGGACGTTCCACGACGAAGCGAACCGGCGGACGGCGACGCACGACCCACAAGAAGCGAAAACACGAACTCGGCAACTCCCCGACGGAGACGACCGTCGGCGACAAGAAGCTGAAGGTCGTCGAGACGCGCGGCGGCAACACCAAGGTCCGTGCCATCGAGAGCGACACCGCGACCGTCGCGACCGGCGACGGCGAGACCGTCTCGACCACCATCGAGAACGTCGCCGAGAACGACGCCGACCCGAACTACGTCCGACGGAACATCATCACGAAGGGTGCCGTCATCGAGACGCCGGAGGGCGACGCCCGCGTCACATCCCGCCCGGGACAGGACGGACAGGTCAACGCCGTTCTCGTCGAGTAACTCCGGTTCTCCTGTTTTTGCGCCGGTGAGCTACGGCTTCGGCGCGGCCTTCTGGAGTGCGGACTCGGCGATGTTGCCACCGTAGTCGCCCGCCCGCGACAGCGAGTCAACGACGAGTCCGAGCAGCTGCGCCTGCTGCGGCTCCAAATCGAGGAGGAGCGTGTCCGCCTCGCGGACGTGGTCGTCGACGGCGGTGACGGCCTCGTGGGCCTCGGTCGCGATGCGGGTCGCCTCCTCGGAGTCGTCGGCGAGCATGGCGTCCATCGCCTGCTCGATGACGGTGTCGGCGGCCTCGTGGAGCTGTTGGAGTTCGCTCGCCACGTCTTCGGGCGGGGCGTCGAGCGTCTGTGCGTTGGCGGCGATCTTCGAGGCGTGGTCGGCCACGCGTTCGAGCTGGCGGGCACACGAGTGGTAATCGAAGGTCGTCTCGCGGTCGAAGCCGATTTCGGCGGCCGCAGACGGGTCACGCAGCACCGACCGGAAGACGCGCGACACCATGTAGTAGAGTCGGTTCACGTCGTCGTCGCGCTGTGTCACGTCGGTCGCGAGGTCGGCGTCGTCCTCGACGAGCGCGTCGACCGCGTCAGAGAGCATCGTCGTCGCGACGAGCCGCATCCGGGTGACGGCGTTGTGAATCGACAGCTCCGAGGAGTCCAACAGGTCCCGAAGCTGGACGTGTTCGCTCGTCTCACCGATGACCTCCAGCCCGACCAGCCCCTGTGCGGCCCGGCGGATCGTCCGGCGCTGGTCGGCGGTGATACGCGGCGTTTCGAGGGTGATGACGTCGAAGCCGCTCACGTACATCATCATCACCGCGCGCGTCAGTTGGTCGTCGGTCAGCCCGGTGATGTCGAGGGTTCCCTCGGTGCGTTCCTCCTCGTTGCGAGGGGTGAGCAACAGCGACCCCTCTTCGGGATGGAACTCGACGACACTCCCGCCACTGATGCCGTTGGTCGTCGCCCACTCCTTGGGAAGACTCACCGTGTACGTCGATCCGCCCGTCACCTGCACCTTCCGTGTCTCCATACCACGAGTCCACGGGGCACAACCATAAGTCGTGTGCGTACTATATAGTCAAAGTTAGCAGTACTCACAGATACCCGGTAGAATAGTCAAATATCAAGAGCACAGAGCAACGCTTTTTATCCACATCGGTGCAGATTCACGTAGAGTCCGCGTGTTTGCGGCGTGGCGGCGTGACGTCGTGGTCGCCTGAGACCAGCAGCCGCCGCAAGATACTAACATATATATTGACATACCCAAAGGTATTTTCCTTCCGCTGCAGTCGTACGAATATGGCACGAGAGGGGTATCAGGCGAAGCTCGGCGAGCTTCAAGAGGACGTACTGTACATGAGCGAGCTCGTGCTCGAGCGACTTCGCACGGGGCTATCGGCGCTCGAAGAGAAGGACGATGAGCTGGCGTGGGAGGTCATCGAAGGAGACGGCGAGATCAATCAGCTGTATCTCGACTTAGAGAGCGACTGTATCGACCTGTTGAGTCTCCAGCAGCCGGTGGCCGGCGACCTGCGATTCATCGCGGCATCGTTCAAGATCATCACCGACCTCGAACGCATCGGTGACCTCGCGACAAATCTGGGGGAGTACACCCTCGACGCAGAGCAGGACCGCTATCCGGACGTGGATATCCAGGCAATCGGCGATGCCGTCATCGAGATGGTGGAAGACGCGATGGGTGCGTACGACGACGAGGACGCAGACCGCACGTTCGAGGTCGCAGAGCGCGACGACGAGATCGACGAGTTGTGTGAGCGCGCCTCCACGGTCGTCGTGCGCGACCTCATCGAGACGGAGATCGAAGCCGACAGCGACGATGCCGAGATCGAGGCGCTGATGGCCGACGTGTCGCGGTTCCTGCTCACCGTGCGCGATCTTGAACGCGTCGGTGACCACGCCGTCAACATCGCGGGTCGGACTCTCTACATGGTCGAGTCCGACGACGAGCTTATTTACTGAACTCCTCGGTGAGTTCGTTCACGCGGTGTTGGCCGACGTTCTCGACGGCAAACCGGTACAGTTCGTCGTCGGCAACGACGACGAGCACTTCCTTCGAGGACCGGAGCCACAGATAGAACGCGGCCGGCGACAGCACGAACAGCCCGGCGCCGACCGGTGCTATCGTCCAGAAGTCGACACCAGCGGCGACGCCGACTGTCGGGACGAGCACGGCGAGGAGGATGAGACTCATTCCGGCGACGAGCGGACGGAAGTCACGGCGACCGTGGGAGATGTGCGCGTCGGTGATATCGTCGGGGTCGAAGGTCCGGTCGCCGATGGTGAGTTTATCCATCTTCGTCCACCTCGATTTGGTCTTCGTCCGGCACATCCATTATCTGTGCGGCGAGCGACTCCATGTCGCCCGTCTCCATCGCGCTTTGGACGAGGAGATGCCCGCCGATGACAGCCGGCGAGATGACCGTATCGGCACCGGCTCGCCGGAGCTTCTTTGCGTTCTCGCGTTCGGTGGCGGCCGCCACGATGTTCAGTTCGGGGCTGAGTTCGCGGGCTGTGAGTATCGCGAGCGCGTCCTGTGCGTCGTCGTCGGTGGCGGCCACCAGCGCGCGGGCACGCTCGACACCGACCCGGGAGAGCGGCTCCTCGTCGGAGGGGTCGGCGACGACCACTTCGATGTCCTTGGCCCGAAACTCCTGTGCCCGTTCGGACGAGCGCGTGATAACGACGAACTGCGGGGGCGTCGCGGCAGCGGCGAGTTCTTCGATAACCGGTTCGGTGAGGTCTGAGACCCCGACCACGATGATGTGGTTGTCGAGGATGTCGAGTGTAGAGTCGTTCATGATTCCGAGTGCGTTCGTGAAGCGGGCCTCGATCGCCGGCCCGACGAGGGTGGTGAGTGCGACACCGAAGCTAGCGACGCCGAGGACGATGACGGACATCGTGAACAGCCGCGCTTCGGGGGAGGCGGTAGCGGGGATGGCGTCACCGTAGCCGACCGTTGAGGAAGTGACCAGCGTGAAGTAGAAGGCGTCGGTGACCGACTGGATGCCGGTGAACTCCTCGCGGAGCACGTACGAGCCGATGGTGCCGTACGCCTGCGTGCCGACGACGGCGAGCAGCGACGCGAGCTGTGCCGTCGAGAGGTCGAACTCCCGGTCGAACAGCCGATGATTCGCGAGCACCGTCGGAATGGAGACGAGCGAAACCACGACCAGTGGATAGGAGTACTGACTCGCCTGCGCCAGCCCCTGAACAGCGGTGACGGGCAGCAGGATGACCGTGAGAATCCACGCCACACGCAGTTGGTTTCGGAGCCCGTACGCGGCTGCCATCATCAGGAAGCCGGTGAGCACGCCGGTGAACCCGACCGTCTGTTCGACCGTCGGCGAGACGTACGGTGCGAGCGGTCCGGAGACGTTCATCGAACCGATGTTGACGATGCCGGTGACGACGGAGAGGACGGCGACGAGTGCGGGGAGCCACAGCGCAGCCTGGGCACCGAGGACGCGTGCCAGCCGCTTCGGTCGTGTCGTCGATGCGTCTCCCTCGCTCATACCCGCTGGAACCGCGGGAATCGGGATAAACCGTCCGATAGCTGTATTTGGGTCGCGCGTGAGTGGCGGGTATGGCTGCGCTTCCCGCCGAGATACTCCAAGGCGTCTATCTCGGTATCCTCACCGGACTGTTGCCGACGCTGGTCGCGTTTAGTCTCGGTTTCGGATTCAAGTACATCACCGGCGTGAGCATCCCCGGCTTCGGTGTCGTCGTATTGTCGCTCGCGCTCGCTGGCGTCAACGGCGGACTGCTCGCGCTCACCGACCAGACCATCACGCAGTCAGCGACGGGTCCGGTCATCATCACCCCGATTCTCGTCATTCTGATGTTGTCGCTGTACGCCCACGCCAAGGGCGACGCGCTGGGGGCAACGTTCCCGCGGCGATTTACGCTCTCCGCGCTTCGGGCCCAGACGCTCTCAAACGACGTGGTCGAGTTCGTCGGCGGGCGCGGACAGGTAGCGCTCGAAATTGTCGGCGATATCGCCGACATGGAAGCGTACCCGCCGCTTTCCGACGATATCCGCGCCAGCATCAAGACGGAGACGTGGAAGCTTCCCGCCGATCTCGGGCTGGAGGAGTTGGAAGCGCGGTTCAGAGAGCGACTCCGAACGGAGTTCGACCTCGCGGACGCGGCGGTCACCATCGATGCGCAGGGGAAGGCGACTGTCGCCGCCGCGCCGCCCGTGTCAGCGCTCTCGAAACGGATTCCCGCCGGCAAGCGAGCCGTCTCCGTCGACGCGCTCGTCCCGACCGGCTGGCGCGGGGTGATATCGTCACGCTCCACACGAGCGAGGCGGCCATCGAGGGGACGCTCGTCAGCGCACGATCTGGCAGGAAGAGCGACCCCGAAGGGTCACCACGGTCACGTTGGCGGCCGAGTCGCCGCTCGTCGGTCAGGCGGTCGGTTCCCTCGACGTGACGGTCGTCGCGGTCCACAGCCAGGCTGGGACCGAGCCGCTCGTCCCCGATACGCGGACGCTCGCGGCCGGAGAGACACTGTACATCATCGCCAAGCCCGACGCGGTCCGGCGGGTTGAGGCCGCAGCCACCGGAGCCGACACCGACTAATCCCGTCGGCTCCACGTACCCGTATGGCAGACGACGCCCAGACGATTGACCCGAGCGAAATCGGCGAGACAGACGCTCCGCCCGTCGACGAGGCACCGTACAAACTCGTCTTCGAGGCCAACAAGTGTATCGCCGCGGGGAAATGTGCCGAGGTCTCGACCAACTGGGAGATGGAGCTTTCCACCGGGATTGCAAAGCCGAACACCTACTTCTTCGGCGAGGAGGACCTCGACCACAACGTCCGCGCCGCGGAGGTGTGTCCGGCAAAGAAGGACCGCGGCGTCATCCACGTCATCGATCGCCGAACGAACAAGGAGATCGCCCCTGACCCAGAGGGAGACGGCACGCTCTCCGTCGACTGGTAGCGAACAGGCGACCCCCCGCTGTCCCGGACCGTGGGTCACGCTCCCGCCGTGGCGGCCCGGGGCTACGTCGTTACATCGACGGGACTGGTACGTCTTCGGTATTAAATGGCGACCGTAACGGCTTTTCGACGCGCGCGACGACAGAGTGGTAGGCGGGGATGGCTGAGTCTGGCCAAAGGCGGCGGACTTAAGATCCGCTCTCGTAGGAGTTCGTGGGTTCGAATCCCTCTCCCCGCACTTTTTTGCCGACTCGGGCTTCCTCGCGCGCCTTCGGCGCGCTGTGGGAGCCGCTCGCGGCAAAAACCTGCAATAAAAACCGTAGCCGCGCCTCCCGCCGGTCGGCGCGGTGAAACGCCTCGCTTCGCTCGGCGTATGCACTGGAGTACGGCAACGTGCGACTTTTGTTCCTGTCTCGCCAATCGCTCGTGATGACGATTCCCGAGAGTGCCGAGCGCGCGTTCGACGCACACGATGCCTACGACCGCGACGGCGACGAGTACGAACTGACGACTATCACCTTCGAGAGCCGCGTCAAGGCGAGCGAAACCGACAACTGGGCACACGAGTACACCGTCGTCGTCCGCGCGCCGATGCTGTCGTCGGTCGTAGACGGCGAGGTCGGCCCGGATCTCGAGGCCGGCTGGTTCGACACCCTCGCGCTCCGGATGGAGGATGCTCCCGATGCCATCCGCGATAATCTGGAGCTGGACCGACTCGACGTCCACGAGGAGCTCGGCGACGCGGTCGTCGTCTTCGAATTCACGTGGGGAAACGCCGACCGCGCGCCCGCGGTTGCGAAGGCGCTCGCCGAGTACGTCGAAGGCACCTACATGGAGGGTGTCGTCCCCGGCTTCGACTACACCGACCCAGTCGACTCACTGCTCGCGTCGGCGAGTCAGGGCGACGGCACCGGTACCCCGCTGTAGCTACTCGATAACGACCGCCTTCGACCCGCAAAACAGACAGCTATCGCCGTGTCTGATCGCGACGAGCTGTCGGCCACAGTTGAGACAGTGACACAACTCGCGATCGGTGGCTGCGAGCTGTCGCGCGATTGCCGGCGACTGTGGTGGTATCGCTCGGTCTGTCTCTCGAAGCGGCAGCTCGTCATCGCTCATACCACCAGTACGGTCCGGATCCGCTTGAACTGTCTGCCGAATCAGGCCGTCGTGATCAGTTCGATGACGTCGCGCTCGTCGAGGACGTGGTCGCCGCCGACCTGTCGCTCGGTCCGGCAGTCAATGCCGTGGAGCAGCCCGTCGCCGATGTCGGAGTGGATGTGGTAGGCGAAATCGGAGGTGGTCGACCCGCGGGGAAGGAGGAAGCAGTCGCGGAACTCACCCTCCTCGTCGGCCTTCCCGTTGGCGCTCCCCGGGAAGACGGGCATGACGCCGAGCACGTCGAACAGCGCGCGCTCGATTGCACCCTGGACGCCGGTGCCGTCGTACTCGCTCGTGAAGTCGGCAATCGCCTCCAGCCCCTGTTCCTGCTCGTCGGAGATGTCGCCGACGATATCGAACTCGGCGTCGCCGGGCGTGTAGTCGACGACGCCGCCCTCCGCGGCGTTCTTGAGTGCCTTCTCGGCGTGTGCGCTCGTCGGGACAAAGGTGAGGTGGTCGTAGTCGTCGTCCGTCGTGACCTCCGCCCAGTTTGCCTGTGCCTCCGGCGTGTCCATCTTGTTGGCCGCGATGAGGATGGGCTTCGTCTCCTTGCGAATCTCGCGGGCCAGTTCGAACGTGTCCTCGTCGTCCCACGCCTCGGGTTCGAGCGAGAGGTCACACCGAAGTATGAGCTTCTTGATCTCGTCTTTGTTGGTGCGGAACGCCGACATCTGTTCCGCGAGCACGACCTCTACGTCGGTGTTTTCCTTGTCGTAGGCGTCGGCGTACTTGTCGAGGCCCTTGCCGAGAATCTCCAGATACCACTGGTCGAGTTCGTCCTCGAGGAAGTCGATATCCTCGCGGGGGTCGTGGCCCTCCGTGCGTTCGCCCTCGGCGTCGGTCGTCCCCGAGAAGTCGACGACGTGGACAAGCGCGTCGGCCTCGTTCAGGTCGGTGAGGAACTGATTGCCCAGCCCCTTCCCTTCGTGTGCGCCGGGGACGAGTCCGGCCACGTCGAGCAGTCGGACGGGGACGAATCGCGTTCCCTCATCACAGTAGCCGACGCTCGGGGTACATTCGGTGTCGAACTCGGGGGCCGCGCAGTCAACGCGCACGTACGCCTCGCCCACGGACGGGTCGATTGTCGTGAACGGGTACGCGCCCTCTGGCACGTCGTTCATCGTCGCCGCGTTGAAGAACGTGGATTTGCCGACCGACGGCTTCCCCACGAGACCGATGGTGTAGCTCACTATCTGTCTCCGGCGATTCGCGTATTTCAATGTTGTTGCCGCGCCGTCCAGTGGTATGTGTTGTCATGGACTGGTGTTTAGGGAGATGTGAGAGATGAATCCGTACGTCTTGCTCGGTGTATCTGCTTCGACACCACCCGAACGTCCTCGCTTAAGTCGTCTACCCTTTGGATACTATCTTGAAATCCCCCGCTTGAGCTTCCGACTCTCTCGACAGTACCTCGAAAGCCCCCGCGCCGCTACGGTTGCTCCCCTCGCTGCGCTCGCTCCAGTGCTTGCGTCGGCGGGCGTCCCGTACCGGCACGGCCCTTTTCACTCCCCCCGGCCGCACCGCGCGCTCGCGTGTCGCTTCGCTCCCGCTCGCTGGCCCGCGGCCTCCGGCCGCTCCCCCAACCCTCCCCCGGACCGCACACGCGCCGCGGGCGCGGTGCGGTAGGCCACCGCCACGGTTGCCTATTCAGTCGGTGCAGTGGCGTGGTCCGAGCGCGCATCGGCGCGCGAGTCAGCGCGAGGTCGTCGCGAGGGCACCGAGCGACGGCTTGTCAGCGCGTGCTCTGACAGTGGATGAGCGACCGGAGGGAGCGAATCGGCTGGGGAGGCGTGTGGGCGGTGCTATCGGGCGGACCGAAAGGGGTCCTGAAGTCTGCCATGGCAGACTTCAGGGTCAGCACGACGCGCAGCGTCTTGCAGAGACGGGCGTGTCGCACGTGTTTGGTCGGTTCCGTGACTACTATCGGTCGGTCGCTACGCTCGCCCCCGATATATTACGGGGACAGCGGGAGAGCGACGCTCTCCCAAGCAGCCGGCGGTGCAACCACCGGCAAGACCGCGACACGTCCGGGGCTTTCAACCCAGAAGTAACAGCGAAATCAGCGAATCAGCCAGAATTAGAGCAGTCACCAAGCGACACGTCCGGGGCTGTCAGGCTGGAAGTAACGAGAACGCGGTCAGCGAAGACCACATGAATGCAGGCAAATCCAGACCACTTTCACCACGCTTGGCGAGCACCCTTACCGTCAACGCTCCAGCAGAAACCATGCAGTCACCGAGCACAATCATGACAGACGAGACGTACTGGCTCCGGGCGAGTGCGGTCACCGACGCGGCCACTGGAACGGACGCGTGCTTCGACGACCACGACGTACTCCGTCCCGAGGAGACGACGAAAGCCGACCTCCCGCCGACGGACGAAGAGCCCGTCGCGCGAATCGACCGGGGCGCCCTCGACGAACAGAAGTTCATCGGCAAGTGGCAGGTGATGGGGTCGGCCGACCGCATCGACGCGCTGTGGCCCGATGTCGTCGCGAGCGTCGAATCCCAGACCCTCTGGGCGGTGAAGGCGATGACGGGATTCGGCTTCGGTGCGCTGGAGATGTACGACGAGTACGTGCTCACGGTGTACACGCCGAACTACGTCGACACCGACGACGTACACCGGGTGCGCGAGCACCTCCGCGAGCACCACGGCGTCACGGAGCCGTGTTACTACAAGCCGGACATCTACACGGCGAAGGGAATCGTCGCCGACAGCGTCGAGGAGTTCGGACTAGAGAAGCCAGCCCGCTACGTCGAGTAAGCCCGCGAGCGTCGATTACTCGAAAGCCCGCAGGACGCCGGCACCGTCCGTCCCGGCACCGTTCGACGCGCCGATATCGTCGAGCGTGGCGCGCTCGGGATGGGGCATCAACACGGCGACCGTCTCGCGCTCGCCGAGTACGCCCGCGACGTTGTCCGTCGAGCCGTTTGGATTCGCCACGTCGGTGACGGTGCCGTCGGCCTCACAGTAGCGGAACAACACGCGGTCGTCGCTGCGAATGGCGTCCAGTTTTCGCGGCTCGATTTCGAACCGCCCCTCGCCGTGCGCGATGGGAAGCGAGATGACCTCGCCCTCGGTGAAGGCGCTGGTAAAGGGCGTGTCGGCGTTCTCGACGCGCAGGTGGACGTGTTCACACTGGAAGCGCGCCGACCGGTTGGTCGTGAACGCCCCGGGTGTCAGGCCGGACTCGGAGCCGATTTGCGCGCCGTTGCACACGCCGAGCACGGGAACACCATCCTCAGCGAGGGCGCGCACCTCGTCCATGATGGGCGAGCGAGCGGCCATCGCGCCGGCACGGAGATAATCGCCGTAAGAGAATCCGCCGGGGATAACGATGCCGTCGGTCGCCTCCGGCAGACCGTCCTCGTGCCAGACGATTTCGGCGTCGATGTCGAGCGAGCCGAGTGCGAGCGCGGCGTCGCGGTCGCAGTTCGAGCCGCCAAAGCGGACGATAGAGACGGTCACGGCCGCCACCTCGTGTAGCGGGCGGCCGGCTCCGTCACAGAGATCGAGACCGTCATTCCGCCTCGACCACGTCCACGTCGTAGTCGTGGATGGTGGGGTTCGCGAGGAGGCGTTCGGCCATCTCGTCGGCGCGCTCGCGGGCGCTTCTCGCGTCGTCGGCGTCGAGGTCGATGTCGAAGCGGTCGGCACTGCGAAGCCCGTCGAGGTCGAAGCCGAGCCGTTCGAGCGCCTTGCGCGTCTGGTCGGCCTCGGGGTCGAGCACCCCGTGTTTGAGCCGGACCGTCACCGTCGCGGTGTAGGCTGTCATACGCGAGGGTGCGTATCCGTGGATGAAAACGGTTCCGGGTTCGGTGGCCTGTACACAGGGATGCACAGCGATGCTTGCACGGAGCGCGCGGCTTTTGCCCGCCGGTGAACGTTGGCCGGTATGACCCGCGAGTACACCCAGATAACCGTCATCGGCGAGGACACGACGGGTATCATCGCCCGCGTCACCACCCTCCTGTACGACCGCGCTATCAACATCGAGGACCTCGACCAGGCCGTCCGCGAGGGGCTGTTCCGGATGACTCTCCACGTCGACACGAGCGAGATGACCTGCTCGCAGGCGGAGCTTCGCGAGGCGCTCGACGAGCTGGGCGAGGAAATCGGTCACGAAGTCCGAATCCGGTTCCCCGACGACCGCGACACACAGACCATCGCCGTTCTCGCAACGAAGGAGACCCACGCCCCCGAGGCCCTGTTTGCGGCCCACGAGGAAGGGACTCTCGACGCCGATATTTCCGTCCTCATCTCGAACCACAGCGAACTCGACGGACTCGCCGCCGACTACGACGTGCCGTTTCACGATATCGGCGACGAGAAGGGAACTCCCGACGAGGACGAACTGCTCACTCTCCTGGAAGAGTACGACGCCGACCTCATCGTGCTCGCACGATACATGCGCATCATCGGTCCGGAGGTCGTCTTCCGGTACGAGGACCGCATCATCAACATCCACCCGAGCCTGCTCCCCTCCTTCCCCGGCGCGCGTGCCTACCAGCAGGCTCGACAGGAGGGCGTTCGCGTCGGCGGCGTCACCGCCCACTACGTCACGACCGACCTCGATCAAGGTCCCATCATCGCCCAGCGCGCCTTCGACGTGCCCGCCGACGCCACCGTCGACGAACTCGAACGACGGGGGCAACCGCTCGAAGCCTCAGCGCTTCTCGAAGCGGTTCGGCTCCATCTGGACGACGCAGTCTACGTCCACCAGGGTCGCGTGGAGCTTCGTGACGGTATCGAGACCGGAGACTACCAGCTCGGCTTACCCGAGAAGGTGCGCGACTGGAATCCCTCGGTCCCGGTCGACGGCGAGCCGCTCTAACCCAGGTCGCGTACCGCCTCGACCGCCTCTGAGAGCGGTGGCGCGTCGAACAGCTCGCGGCCGAGATACGCGTTCGCGCCCGCACGGTACATCTCGCTTGCCGTCTCCAGTACGGTCTCGGGAAGCGGCTCGGGTTCGTGCTCGCACAGTTCCCGCCAGTCAGCTACGTCCTGTTTCTTCGCGCGCTCCTTCGCCTCGCTCACCGCCTCGACCCACGCCGCCTGCTCGCGCTTGTGGTACTGTCTGATGACCTCCTTCGAGAGCTGTTGGCCGTCGTACGAGAAGCGATTCTCGTCGAACGTTCCGACCACGTCGGCCACCAGAATCTCGCTGTCGGAGTAACAGCACTCGATTTTGCCGTCCTCGTGGACGAGTCCCGCGCGGGCGGCGTTCCCCGTCACGAGGTCGTTCACCTCGCGCGCAATGGTTTCGAGGGCATCGATGTCGGCTTCCCCTGCGATGTCGTCGGCTTCCTCACGAGTGAGATATCGGTCTGACTCCTCGTACTTGGTCGAGAATTCGATGACGGCTTCGGAGAGGTCGACCGACTCGTCGGGCCACGAGTCCACGTCGAGTCCGTGCTCGCGTGGCTCGCTCCGCGACCGGAGCGACGACCCGACCGGCACCGTGTTCCGGAAGACGATTTCGAGCGGAATCAGGTAGTTCCGGCCGGCGTCGGCGTGGAACGCGTCGTAGTCGTACTCGCGGCCCTCGTGCGGGAGGTCGGGTACCTGCGTCAGGTCGATCGCCATCTCGCGTGGCGGTTCCTCGGCGTCGGCGAGCGGAATCGGCTCGTCGCCGTCGTCGGTGACGACGCCACGGTAATGCGTCGAGATGCCCTCGGCTTCGAGCGCCTCGAAGTTCGCGGCCCCCATCGCACAGAGGCTCCGGCCCTTCTGTGGAACCTCGTCGGGCATCTTCCCCCAATCGAAGACGGAGTAGTCGTCGGTGAACACGAACGCGCCTCGGCCCAGTCGTGCCGAAGTCGCCTCCTCCGCGACCCGGAACTCCTTGACGCTCGTCATACCTCTCCGTTCTGGCGGCGTTGTATAGTCGTTTCCTCTCGTTTGTTTGGTGGTGATTGTGTTTCGAACAGTTCCTCGGCGTCTTCGACATCGTCTCGGAAGTGTTCGCTCGGGTCGTCTACTGCTTCGATACAACCTCGAAAGCCCCCGCGCCGCTACGGTCGCGCGTCTCGCTGCGCGCTTCGCTCACTGCGCTCGCTCCAGTGCTTGCGTCGCCGGGCGTCCCGTACCGGCACGGCCCCTTTCATTCCCACCCAACAGCCCCGCAATCGCACCGCACCAACCTTTCCCCACACCGCACACGCGCCAGAGGCGCGGTGCGGTAGGCCACCGCCTCGGTTGCTCAATCGAGCGACGCGGTGCGGTGGCGTGAGCCGGCGCGCCTCGTGCGCGCCCGTCGTCGCGAGGGACGAGTGAGTGAAACGAACGAGTCGGCTGGGGAGGCGTGTGGGCGGTTCGGGGGGACTGAAAGGGGCGGGCGTGTCGCGCGTGCGTGGTCGGTTCCGTGACCACAATCGGGAGCGAACGCAGTGAGCGACCGATATGTCACGGAGCGACCGCGACACGCCCGGGGCTTTCAAGCCGTACTCACCAACGTAGTTGCGGTCACCAAGCGACACGTCCGGGGCTTTCAAGTTGGAAGTAACAGAGTAGTCAGAGAGACATACATCTGAGAGTTTCAGACACTCCCCAGCAGAGCAATCAGAAGGGGCAACATAACAATCGAAAGCTAGTCCAGAACCAGGCGAACACTTCAAGACCGAGAAAAGAGAACAACCGGACGAATGCAGCTCGACGACTACATCGACGGGCTCGGCGAGGACGAGGAGGCGCGGCGTCGCCAGCTCGCGAAGGAGAAATCCTACGAGATAACCGAGTATCTCGAAGACGTCGAGCAGTCGATCGACGAAACCCTCCAAGACGACGCCCTGTTCGGGTCGACGGCACCGGGCATCTTCGTCGGGAGCGCCTCGTATCCAGACGTGTCAGCGGGCGTGCTCGCGCCGGTCAGCGAACCCGACCGCGCCGCCGAGTTCGAGACCGGGCCACACTGGTATCGCCGGGGCTACACCATCGACGACGTGTTCCAGTCGCGGACGAATCTCCTCAACTCCGCGAAACGGACGAACGTCCACGTCGCCGACGAGTGGGACGGCTTCACCGGCGTCCAACGAGAGGTCGCCATCGCTGACCGACCCGTCGACGTGGAACTCGGACTCGACGGCCGTCCCGAGGTCGACATGGACCTCTCCGTCGACGACATCTCGACGCCGACGGGGCCGCGCGCGACGGCCGAGTACGTCGACCTCGCGGAGAATCCACACGTTCCAAAGCCCGTCGAGTACACCCTCTCTGACGACGACTGGAAGGCCGAGGGCGCGATGACCTACCTGTACAACCGTGGTCTCGACGTGTACCAAATCGAGAACGTGCTCGCGGCGGGAGCGCTCGGCGAGACGCAAAGTCGGAAGCTCGTACCGACGCGCTGGTCGATTACGGCCGTCGACGACACCATCTGTAACTTCCTGCGCGGGCAGATTCACAACCGGCCGAGCGTCGACGCGACGGAGGTGTGGTACAACGAGTATCTGGGCAATCGCTTCTGGGTGATTCTCGCGCCCGGCGACTTCGAGTTCGAACTCGTGGAGCTGAAAGCGCCCGGCTCCGTCTGGAACCCGGCGGGCCGCGGCTACAACGTCACCAGCGACTACGAGGGGTTCGAGGGCCGGACGAGCTATGCGAACGAGACGGCGGGAGCCTACTACGCCGCCAAGCTCGGCGCGTTAGAGAACCTCGCCGACCGCGGCCGACAGGCGAAGGTGCTCGTCGTCCGCCACGTCACCCCCGACTACTGGGGCCCGGCGGGCGTCTGGCAGGTGCGCGAGACGGTCAGAAACGCCTTCGAAGAGGGCGAAGCCGGCGAGGCGGAGACGCTCCACGACGCGGTGCGTGAACTCACGCCGCGGTGGCCCGTCGACATCGACACGCTGCGGCGCAACTCGGAGCTCGTGGCGGGCGTCCAGGCGAGTCTCGCGGATTTCAGTCGATGAACAAGCGATAAATCCGTCTATGCGTCAAGCCGTCAGTATGCTCGCGCCGCCACAGGCGTTTAGCACGCTCGATGTCGTCGTCGTCGTGCTCGGGCTTCCGCTACTGATTATCTCCGTCGCGGCGTGGCGGATGCTGGAAGCGTTCGAGTCCGAGCCTGACGAGCAGCATTAAGCCGCGTCGAGGTTCGCCCACGCCTCGCTCACCAGTTCGCCCGTGTCGGCGACGATATCGGCCATCGCGTCGTCGTCGGGTGCGACCCCCGAGAGGCGCGCAATCTTCATGATGGAGACGTGATAGACGACCTGCCGGCCGGGGGACTCCTCCCACACGACGACGTTACACGGGAACAGCGCGCCCAGCTTCTTGTCCGAGGCGTCGAGCGCACGGTCGGCCATCGTCGGATTGCAGGCCCCGAGCACGTAGTAGGGGTCGCGGTCGGCGTCGACCTTCTCGTTGAGCATCTCCGACGGGGAAAACTCGACTGGCACGCCGAAGCCGGCGTCGGTGAACACCCCACGGACGTGTTCGATGGCTTCGTCGTGGTCCATCTCCAAGACTGCGCGGTGCTCGCCGATGTCTTCGGGGTCCAGTGTCGCGGGGTCGAACGGAAGCATAGCTACGGGTTCGGGCGCGGAGACAAAAGCGTACGCGTCGCGTTACTCGGTCGCGACCGGGCCGGTCCCGGCGACGGCACGGACCGCCTGCTCGAACTCCTGTCGGGTCGGGAAGTAGGTCTCGTCGCTCGCGTCGAGTAGCTCGCCGAGTTCGCGGGGACCGTCGGGGGTGCGAATCTCGGTGTCGCCCTCGCGGCGCACGATTTCGCTCACCTCGATACCGAAGTGGAGTCGCGAGGTGACCTGTGCGAGCGGGACGCCGGCCACGTCCGGCCCCTCGCCAAGTTCGACAGCCGGTTCCTCGGGTTCCTCGTCGTCGTCAGCCATACCATCGGTTCCGGTGGCCGGCGGTTAATCGTTGCGGACCGGCGGAGACGGCGAGCAGAAGACGTATTCGCCGGCCGGCGGTATCACGCGTATGGCCGAGCGAACGACCCGCGAGCGGATTGCCGACCACCTGCGCGAGCAGTCGGCCGAGGCCGGCACGCTCGCAAACGAGTTCGAGATTACGACGAATGCGGCGCTGTCACACGTCGACCACATCGCCAAGTCCCTCGACGGCACGGACGAGGAACTGCTCGCTGCACCCCCTACCTGCAACGACTGCGGCTTCGACGACTTCAACGACCTGATCAATCGCCCGTCGCGGTGTCCCGAGTGCAAAAGCGAGTCACTCACCGAACCCGCCTTCACTATCAGATGAGCAGCCGGAGGAATCCGGGGACGAAGACCCCCAGTCCGAGCACGTAGGTCGTGGCCGTGACGAGCCAATCGCGGCGAATCTGACGGTAGCTGCCCGACAGCGAGTCGAATCGCGGCAGGACGACGTACGAGAAGAAACCGACGAGGAAGACGAACGTCACCAACAGCGCGAGCAGATGCGTCAACAGCGGGAGCTGTGTCCCGCCGACGTACAGCTCCGGCGGCGGCGTGAGGCCCTCGATACCGTACTCGACGGCGGTGTAGAACACGCCCGCGAGGATGCCGGCCGCGTAGTGAAGCCCGGAGGCGAGCGTCGGATCGACTCCCTCGGGGTCGCTCCCGGTGAGGACCCCGGCCGCGACGAACGGCGGGGTCGACCCCTCCGGGAGCCGGTGCATCGGCACGTTCGAGACGATTGCGGCGAGCAGGCCGGCGACCGCCCCGAGCACGTACACCGTCGAGGTCGTCAACGCCGGACTGTGCAGGAACACGTCGAAGGTGAACACGGGTAGAGACGTGCGCTCCAGCGACAAAATCACTCGCGTTCTCTCCGTCGTATTCGCTCACTCGCGTTCGCCCGTCTGAATCGCGTCGAGTCGCTCCCACCCGAGGTCCGTCTTCGGCCCCTTCGATTCGGTGGCGAGCGCGCCGGCCGCGTTGGCCGTCGCGAGCGCTTCGGGGTGGTCTCGGTCGCGGAGTCGACTCGCGATGTAGCCGGCCGCGAAGGCGTCGCCCGCACCCGTGGTATCGACCGCCGGCGGGCGGTAGCCGTCGTGGACGTACCGCGACTCGGGCGTCTCCACGACCGCGCCGTCGGTTCCGCACTTCCTGACGACCACTGGTGGGGTGGGCGCGTCGAGACAATCGGCCTCGCGGTCGTTGACGAACAGCAGGTCCGCGGCCTCAAGCACGGGACCGTACTCGCGGGACTCAACGCGTCGCCCGGGGTCGATAGAGAGCGGGACTCCGGCGTCGGTCGCGATGTCGGCCACGCGGGCGACGGTGTCGGGTCGGTGAGCCGTCACGTGGACGTGGTCGGCGGCGCGAATCGGCTCCGGGTCGATGTCGTGGGGGCCGAGCGCCTCGTTCACGCCCGGCGTCGCGAGCACCGACACCTCCCCAGTGTCGTCGACGAGCAGGTACTTCGTCGTCGTCTCGCCGTCGACGGTGCGGAGTCGGGAGAGGTCGACGCCGGCGCGGTCGAGGTCGCGGCGCGCGAGCAGCCCGTGTTCGTCGTCGCCGACGCTCCCGACGAGCGTGACCGCACAGTCGAGCCCGGCGAGACCGACGGCGACGTTGGCCGCGGAGCCGCCGCCAGTCTGGCTCGTCTCGCGGACGACCGCCTCGGCGTCGGGGTCGGGGAGCGCGTCGAGTCGGAGCGTCACGTCCCAGTTGACGTGGCCGACACAACAGACCCGAGACATGTCTCCCTCTCACGCCGGTCGCGGTGAAAATCTCGCGGTTCCGGCCGACGGCTCACGCGATGGTGAACAAGACGAGATTGTGGACGCCGGGTCCGAAGCCGACGGCGGCCACCAGACCGAGGAACAGCGACCCCTCGCCCGGTTCATCGCGGACGTAGCCCCGGAAGGCAAACAGGACGAGCGTCGCGACGACGGCTTTCACGAGGACGAACAGCCACGCCTCGCCGAACACCGCTGCGGGCGGGAGTCCGTGGCCGGCCTCGATGAGCGCGGCCGACAGCGGCGTCTGTTCGCCGAAGCCGAGCGCGATGCCCTGTGCAGTCGAGAGACCGTCGAGGACGTGGCCGAACAGCGCGAGCACGCCCGGGAGACCAGTAACACCGACGCGTGAGCGAACGGTGAGCCAGACGCTACCCGTGACCACGACCGACAGCGCCAGCGCGCGCACCGGGCCGGCGGGCGTCACGGTCCCCGTGGCGAGGGCGTGTCGAATCCCCACACCGACGAGAACCGCGAAACAGACGCTGCCGGCGAGCGCGAGCACACCCGGAACGCCGGTGAGCGACCACGCATCTGCGGGGCGGTCGGCGACGGCGAGCCAGAGCACGCCGGCGACCACGAACGTCGTCGCGTACACGGTCGGATTGCCGAACAGCGGGGCGACAGCGTCGGGGACGGCCTCGGCCTGGTACAGCGCGTAGCCGGCCGCGCCGGTCGCCATCCAGGGTGCGAACCCGCCGGCGACTGCCGGCGTAACCGTGGGCCGCCGCCGGCGGAGACCGAGCCCGACGGCTCCGAGACCGACGAGGACGGCGAGTAGATACGGCAGCGGCGGGAGCGCCGTGCCGGCGGGCAACAGCGGTGACATACTCGTGGGGTCACCCCCGCGAGTGAAAGCGTTGTGGACTTGCCGCTGGTCTGGCCGTTATCAGCGTCGAGCAAGAACGACAGTTGTGTCAGGGAGTTCGCAGTACGAAGCCGGCGTCTGTAACATCGGCGGAAGCGAGCGACGGCGGCGACGGCGCTATGCAGCGGTCGCCGTTGCTGTCGCCATAGTGTATCTGGTCGTCGTGCTCGTGAGTTCGCTCCCGACGCTGCTGCTCGTCGGCCTCTTCGTTCCACTCGCTATCGGCTTCGAGATGGCGCTGCAGGCCCGCCAAGCCTTCTGTGCGAGCCTCGCGCTCTCGGGCGAGTACGCCTTCGACGACGAGCGCAGGCAGGTGGCCGACCCCGACGCGCGACGGACCGACCGCGCGGCCGGGCTGAAGTTCACCGTGCTCGGCATCGCCGGGGGCGCGGTCACGACGACCCTCGTCTACGGCATCGTGACCCTGCTGTAGCGCGACCGGGACGTTTTCTATCACGGCTTTCGAGTGTCGAATATGAACCGCGAGGCACTCGCCGCCAGCATCGACCACACCATCCTCGGCCCGGAGACTACGCTCGCCGACGTGGAGACCGTCCTCGACGAGGCCGCAGAGTACGGGATGAACGCGTGCATCCCGCCGTGTTACGTCGCCGAGGCGAGCGAGTACGCCCCGGAGGTGACCCTCGCGACGGTCATCGGCTTCCCGCACGGCCAGCACGCGCCCGCGGCGAAAGAGCGCGAGGCCGAGCTCGCGTGGGAGGCCGGCGCGGACGAACTCGACATCGTCATCAACGTCGGCAGACTCCGCGCCGGCGACGACGAAGCCGTCCAGGCGGAACTGGAGGCCGTCGTCGCGACCGTCCCCATCCCGGTGAAAGTCATCATCGAGACGGCGCTCCTGAGCGAGGCGGAGAAACACCGCGCCTGCGAGGCGGCTCGTGACGCCGGCGCTGAGATGGTCAAAACGTCGACCGGCTTCGCCGACGGCGGCGCGACCGTCGCGGACGTGGAGCTGCTGTCCGAGTATCTCCCCGTGAAGGCCTCCGGCGGCATCGGGAGCTACGAGGACGCGCTGGCGATGCTCGACGCCGGCGCGGAGCGTCTCGGCGCGTCCTCGGGCGTCGCGATCGTCAACGGGTACGAGGACTGAGTCACCGAAGCGTCGCGTTTTTGCTCGCGCGTCCGTTTGTACGCGTACGAATGGCCCGCTATCACATCGAGACGTACGGCTGTACCTCGAACCGCGGCGAGAGCCGCGAAATCGAGCGGCGGCTCCGCGACGCGGGCCACCACCGCGCCGACCTTGAGGAAGCTGACGTGGCCATCCTGAACACCTGTACCGTCGTCGAGAAGACCGAGCGCAACATGCTCCGCCGGGCCGAAGAACTCGAATCCGAGGTGGCGGACCTCATCGTCACCGGCTGCATGGCGCTGGCACAGGGGGGCGAGTTCGCCGACATCGACGCACAGGTGCTCCACTGGGAGGAGGTGCCGACGGCCGTCACCAACGGGGAGTGTCCGACGACGACCCCCGACGCCGAGCCGATTCTCGACGGCGAAATCGGGATTCTCCCGATTGCCCGTGGCTGCATGTCGAACTGCTCGTACTGCATCACGAAGTTCGCGACCGGACGCATCGACTCACCGCCCGTCGCCGAAAACGTCGAGAAGGCGCGCGCGCTGGTCCACGCCGGCGCGAGCGAGATTCGCGTCACCGGCCAGGACACGGGCGTCTACGGCTGGGACGAGGGGGAACGCAAACTTCCGGAGCTGCTCGACCGCATCTGTGCCATCGAGGGCGACTTCCGCGTCCGACTCGGGATGGCGAACCCCGGCGGGGTTCACGGCATCCACGAGGAACTGGCCGAGGTGTTCGCCGACAACGAGAAGCTGTACAACTTCATCCACCTCCCTGTCCAGTCCGGGTCCGACGACGTGCTCGAAGAGATGCGCCGCCAGCACCGCGTCGAGAAGTTCCGCGAGGTCGTGGAGACGTTCGACGACCGACTGGCGCATTGGACCCTGTCGACGGATTTCATCGTCGGCTTCCCGACCGAGACGGACGCCGACCACGAGCAGTCGATGGAGCTACTGGACGAGGTGCGTCCGGAGAAGATCAACGTCACGCGGTTCTCGAAGCGGCCGGGAACCGACGCCGCCGAGATGAAGGGGTTGGGAGGGCAGACGAAGAAGGACCGCTCGAAGGCGATGTCCGAACTGAAGATGGACGTGGTCGGGGAGGCGTACCAGTCGATGGTGGGCGAGCGCCACGAGGTGCTCGTCGTCGAGGAGGGGACCGGCGACTCGGTGAAGTGTCGCGACGGGGCCTACCGACAGCTCATCGTCCAGCACGCGAGCGACCACGGCGTCGAACCCGGCGACTTCCTCACCGTCGAGGTGACGGGCGCACAGTCCGTCTACGCGTTCGCCACCCCCGTGGCGACCTCCGAATCCGACGAGGACCTCGCAGTAGCTGACTGAGGTTGATTTTTGTCACCGGGCATCGGAGCCGGACGTATGGCCGACCACGAGCTCTCACGCGAGGACGAGCACGTCCATTACGACTTCGACCGCGACCGCGACCCCGTGTTGACCGTCGATTCGGGGGATACAGTAGCGGTGGGGTGTGTCGACGCCGGCGACGGGCAGCTCCCGCCGGACGCCGCACCCGAAGACGTACGCGCCGTCGACGCACCGGGCCACCCGATGACCGGTCCAATCGAAATCGAGGGGGCCGAGCCGGGCGACACCCTCGCCGTCGAAATCTTGGACGTGAACCACGAGGGAATCGGCTGGACCTACGTCGCGCCGGGTGCGGGCTTTCTCCCCGAGGAGTTCCCCGACTTCGCCGTCCACACGTGGGACCTCGACGGCGACGTGGGCTACTTCCACGGCATCGAGGTGCCGCTCCACCCGTTCCCCGGGAACCTCGGACTCGCGCCCGCAGAGCCGGGACCTCACTCCACGATTCCGCCCCGCGACGTGGGTGGGAATCTCGACATCAAGCATCTCACCCCCGGGTCGACGCTGTATCTCCCCGTCGAAGTGGCGGGCGGACTCTTCTCCGTCGGTGACCTCCACGCCGCGCAGGGCGACGGCGAGGTGTGTATCACCGCCGTCGAGATACCCGGCACGGTGACGGTTCGGCTCCGGCTAGCTGACCGCGACGTGGACAGCCCACAGGTAGAGACGAGCGGGCCGTTCGCGCCGGCCGGCCACGCCGACGGCGAGACCGACGTGCGTGCCGTCGCCGGCCTCGGCGAGGACGTGAACGAGGCTTCCCGCGAAGCGGTCCGTGAGATGATTGCCCTGCTCGTCGACGAGACGGCCCTCACCCGCGAGCAGGCGTACATGCTCTGTTCGACCGCTGTCGATTTGAAGGTGAGCGAAGTCGTCAATCAGACCGTCGTCGTGACGGCGTATCTGGGCGTCAGAGTCTGAGCGTCACTGCTCTTCCTCGAAGGCGGCGAGGCGGTCCACCTCGCTGTCGTGTTTCCACTCGTCCAGTTCCTTCGGGTCGACGTGGACGAACACGTCGTCCACCTCCGGAATCGCACGGACCGACTGGACGACGGCCGTCTCGATGTCGTGGGCCTCCCGGACCGTCGTCGCTCCTTCGATTTCGATGTGGAGCGACACGTCGACCTCGGGACCGACGTAGTGAGCGACCACGTCGTGTGCACCGGCCACGTCGGGATGGTCGAGCGTGCGCCGGAGAATCTCGGCACGGAGTTCATCGGACGGCGCGCCGCCGACGAGATAGGTGAGGTTGTCGCGGACGACCTCGACGCCGGTGTAGCCGATTGCCACGCTGACGACGAGTGCGGCGACGGGGTCGAGCAGCGGGAGACCGGCCTGCGCGCCGAGGACGCCAGCGAGGGCGGCTCCACCCGCGAGGATGTCGTTGCGGTTGTCGAGGGCGGTCGCGCGCAGCGCGGGCGACTGCTCCCGGTTCGCGACCCGGAGGACGTACCGGTAGAGACCAAACTTCGCGAGCGCACCGACGGCGAGCACGACGGCGGCTGCCGGTCCGCGTGAGACGGTAATCGACCCGGAGAGCAGCGTCGTGATGGCGTTGTACGCGACGGCACCGCCCGCGAGGAAGATACCGCCGGCGACGACGAGCGAGACGAACGGCTCGATGCGCTCGTGGCCGTGCGGGTGGTCGTCGTCGGCCGGCTGGGTGGTGAGATACAGGCCGGCGAGCACGACCGCGGAGTAGGCGCTGTCGGAGAGGCTGTTTGCGGCTTCGGAGCCGACGGCGAGGCTCCCGGTCGTCCGCCAGACGACCGCCTTGACGGCGAATAGTCCGAGATTCGCGACGAGGATGACGAGCCCGACGCGTCGCAGCGAGGCCGCACGGGACATATCTGACCCTGACGAGCGGGCGACTTGGCTGTGTCGCTCACGGTCGAACCGCTTTTCGCCGGCGCGGCCGGTCTGTGAGTATGCGAACGCTCGCCTTCGACGGCCGAACGGGTGCGGCCGGCGATATGCTCCTGGCCGCCCTTCTCGCGGCCGGTGCTGACGCCGACGCACTCGCTCCCGTCACCGACGCGCTCCCCGTCGAGTACCGTATCGACCGCCGAGACGAACACGGAGTGTCCGCCACCACCGTCGACGTGCTCTTGACCGACGAGGGAAACCGAGACGACGGCTCCCCGTCGCTGGACAAAGCTGGTGGACACGGGCACAGCCACGACGACGAGGGAGATAGTCACACACACGAACACGGCGATGAGGACCACACGCACGAACACGACGACGACGGCCACGACCACAGCCACGGTCCTGACGGCCACACGCACGGCCCCGACGGCCACACCCACGCCGAGGGTCACGGCGTCACCCGCACCTATCCCGAGGTGGTCGACATCGTTGAGTCGCTGCAGCTCGGCGAGCGTGCCGAATCCATCGCGCTCGGGGCGTTCCGGCGACTGGGCGAGGCCGAGGCGACGGTCCACGACACCGACCTCGATTCGACCGCATTCCACGAGGTCGGAGCCGACGACGCCATCGCCGACATCGTCGGCGTCGCGCTCCTCGTCGCGGACCTCAACCCCGAGGCGGTCGTGACGACGCCCGTCTTCGCCGGCGGCGGCGAGACGGCGATGGCACACGGCACCTATCCAGTGCCTGCCCCCGCCGTCGTCGAAATTGCGAGCGAGGCCGACTGGGAGCTTCGTGGCGGGCCGGTCGACGAGGAGCTGTTGACGCCGACCGGTGCGGCGATTTTAGCCGAACTCGCCGAGGGCGCGGAGTCGCTCCCGCCGATGTCGGTGACGGATTCGGGGTACGGTGCGGGGACGCTCTCGCTTTCCGACCGGCCGAACGTCGTCCGTGCAGTCGTCGGCGAAGCCCATTCGGGACTCGTTCGCGACGAGATACGCGTGCTGGAGACGAATCTCGACGACGCCAGCCCCGAACTGCTGGGGAGTCTCCAGCGCTCGCTGAAGGAGGCGGGCGCCCGCGACGTGAGCATCGTCCCGGTGACGATGAAGAAAGGCCGCCCCGGCCATCTGGTGAAGGTCATCGTGCGCCCGCCGGACGTGCAGGCGGTGGCGCGGCGACTCGCCGAGGAGACCGGCACCCTCGGCGTCAGAGAGACGGGCGCGGGCCACCGGTGGGTCGCGACCCGCGCGTTCGAGACGGCCGAACTCGGTGTCGACGGCGAGACCTACGGCGTGAGCGTGAAGGTGGCAAGCGACGCCGACGGGCAGGTGTACGACGTGAGCGCGGAGTTCGACGATGCCGACGCCGTCGCGGAGACGACGGGGCTGTCGGTGCGTGAGGTGATTCGCCGCGCCGAAGAGCAGATTCGCTAGGTCCCGTCTCGTTCGTGTTCTGCGAGCGCGGCCTCGAGCGTGAGGTCACCGCGCGCGACGCGGCGAGCGAGACTGTCGTCGATGGTCCGGCCGTTGTCGCTCTGCTCGCGCGAGCGACGCTTGACCTGTTGAATCTCGCCGGCCGTGGGTTCGATATCGCGCGCTTCGGTCTCGTCGCCGGCGATGCGGGCGATGTTGACGGCCGCGAGCACGTCATCCATTCCGCGTGCGCCGGTGCCGAGCGCGGGCGTCGTCCCCGTCTCGTCGACGAGTTCGACGGTGTAGCCTTCGAGCGCGTCGATGATGCGTGCACTCTGGAGTCGCGACCCGTCGCCGACCCGAATTAGGGGGTCGTCCACGCCGTCGAGTTCCTGCGTGATTGTCTCGGCGACGCGATCGAGCGGGACGTGGAACGCGGCGACGACGGTGTCACCGACGAGAACGGCGATGCCGGGCCGGTCGCCGGGGTCGATGCCGACGACCGTGCGGCCGTCGTCGGCCCGGAGGAAAGCGAGCGCCTCCTCGACCCCGCGGCGCGGGGCGTCTGCCGTCGCGCGGACAATCGGAGCAACGTCGGGGACGGTGTCGTTGCTCCCCGTGATGATGACCTCACACTCCGGAACCTCGTCCGTCGCGGGGTCGACGGTGGTGAAGGTGACGTTGCGGGCGTCGAGTTCACCCACCAGCCCGTGGTACAGTTCGAAATCCGTCGTGGCGACGACGAGCACAGCCGAGATACGGGACCCGCGATGAAAAGCGCCGCGGGAAGCGGGTGTTTTTCCGGGATGCCGTCGAAGCAGGCGTGTGAGCGAGCCGATTCCGACGGGGTGTGCGAGCATCGACGACCTGCTGGGCGGGGGGTTCGAGCGCGGAGCCGTCACGCAGGTGTACGGTCCCCCCGCGGCCGGGAAGACGAATCTCGCACTCGCCGCCGCCGCCGAGGTTGCTGCCGGGGGCGCGAAGAGTCTCTACATCGACACCGAAGGCGTCTCACTCGACCGGTTCGAGCAGCTCGCGTCGGCCCACGCCCGCGACGGCCAGACCGTCGAGGACACCGCCGGTCGGGTCATCATCTCCGACGCGCTCGATTTTCAGGAGCAGGAGGAGGCCGTCCGCGACGCCGAGGCCTTCGCCGACCAGGTCGATCTCATCGTGCTCGATTCCGCGACCGGCTTCTACCGGCTCGAACGCGACCGCGACGACGGCGGGGAGACGCTCCGGACCGTGGCCCGCCAGATTACGCATCTGCTCTCGCTGGCGCGCAAACACGACATCGCGGTCGTGGCGACGAATCAGGTGTTCACCGACCCCGACAGCGACTCCGACCGCGTGAAACCCCTCGGCGGAAATACTCTCACCCACTGGTCGGGGGTCGTCCTCCGAGTCGAGCGGTTCCGCGGCGGGATTCGCCGCGCAACCCTCGAGAAACACCGGTCGAAGCCCGCCGGCGAGACGGCTCGGTTCAGGATTACGGGCGACGGGCTGGACGCCGTCGAGGAGTAGTTATCGGGAGTCGCGCGCCGTCAGCGTCCTCACCTCGACGCGCACGAGCACGTCGTCGGGGTCGAAGGTGAGTTTCTGACCCGAGACACCCCACTCCTCGGGGTCGTCGCCGTCGAGGTACTCGGGGAAGATGCGGCGGGTCGCGTCGTTGATTTCGGCCACGTCCCCGATGACGGTGGCCGTCCCGCGAATCGAGACGTGCCACTGCTCCTCGGGGTTGCGAACCGAGAGCGCGACCTTCGGATTCTCGCGGAGGTCGGCCACCTTCTGGCCCTTGCCCAGGAACTCCAGCACTCCCCGCTCGGGGTCGTAGGCATACCAGACGGGCGATACCCGCGGTTCGTCGGCCGTCGTGGTGGCGACGTGGGCCACGTACGGGGCGTCGGTCACCAGTTCGGCGGCGTCGGTGTCGAGTGCCATACCGGGAGTACGCTCGCCCGCCGCAAGAAGAGCGAAGAATCGGCCCGTCTTGCCGGCTCCCCGACGGGCTATGTGACCGACTCGCGAGGGAAAGGTATGGAGAGTCCACTCGACAACGAGGTCGTGGTCGGGAAAATCGAGTCGGCCGAGGCGTTCGAAGACGCCCGGAAGCCGAAGCTCGCGAAACTCGAAGTCGATCTCGGAACGGAGACGGCACAGTCGGCGGCTCAGCTGCTGTATCACCACGACATCGACGAGCTTCCCGGGACGCGTGTTCTGTGCGTGACCGACCTCGGGACGGTGAACATCGCCGGCTACACCTCGGAGGTCCTCACCGTCGGCGTTCCGGGCGAGGACGGGAATCCGGTGCTCGTCACGCCCACGAAAGACGTCCCTCTCGGTGGCGGTCTCTACTGAACGCGGAAGGCGACCAGAACGAAGCGTTACAGACTACTCCTCTGTGACGGCGGTCTGCATCGCCTCGGAGTTGAACGCCTCGCCGGTCCCGCCTTTGTTGTCGGCGACGATGACACCGGCCGTCGAGCCGGTGAGGTCGGCGAACTCCTCCATCGCGAGGTCGGCCGCGTCGCTCGCGGTACGGCCCATCTCCAGGTGGTCGACCGCGCGCCGCGCGAGCGTGACGCGCGCGATGTCCTCGCCCGCCCCGGTCGCACTCGCACCACCGGCACGGGTCGCGTAAAAGCCCGAACCGACCTGCGGCACGTCGCCGACCCGGCCCGCGAGCGCGAGCCACCGACCGCCCGTCGAGGTGGCCGCGGCGATACGGTCCTGGTCGCGGGCGACAGCGCCCACGGTATCACTTCCTCCGAACTGCTCGCGCAGCCAGTCGAGCTGTTCGCGTTTGTCCGTCGGGTCGGGCCGCGCGTCGAGTTCTTGCCACTGTTCGCGCCGGCGGTCCGTCCAGAGGTCGACCTCGGTCTCGACGCCGAACTCGTCGGCGAGGTCGACGGCGTGGACGCCCGAAACGAGGACGTGTGGCGTCTCCTCTTTCACGACGCGGGCAGCGTCGAGGGCGTGTTCGACGCCCGGCATCGACGAGACGGCACCGACCTCGCGGTCGTCCGTCATCAGTCCCGCGTCGGTGCGGATGATGCCGTCAGACTGGACCGTCCCGCCGACGCCAGCGTTGAATCGCGGGTCCGATTCGAGGACGGAGACGGCTGCACACACCGCGTCGGTGACGGAGTCGGTCGCGACGCCGGTTTCTGCGGCCTCGTCGAGAACGGCCTGTCGCTCGGGCGGTTCCTCGGGTGGCGACCCCGCGCCACCGTGGACGATGATGTTCATACTCGCTCCTGTGAGCCGATCCGTTTAGTCATCTCGCCTCGCGAGTATCGCCGAAAACAGAGTATAGTTCATGATACACCTCGTCTCTGTACCAAAACTTGACACGATGATACCGGGCGCTGTCTGTTGGTTTTGCCGCTGAAATCGACGCGTGCAATCATCATTATTGTACATATCGGTTCGCACGAATAACGGTACGCCTTTCCGTACTGGCTTTGAAATCGGTGTAATGTCACACGAGTACGAGCAGGTTGATGTACCGGAGAACGGCTCGACCATCGACGTAGACGAGAACGACGAGCTCGTCGTCCCGGACGACCCCATCATTCCGATTATCCACGGGGACGGAATCGGGACGGACGTTGGTCCGGCCGCACAGAAGGTACTCAACGCCGCTGCCGAGGCGACCGGTCGCGAAATCAACTGGATGCGCGTCTACGCCGGCGAGTCCGCCCGTGACAAGTACGGCGAGAACCTTCCCGACGACACCGTCGAGGCGATGAAGCAGTTCCGCGTCTCGATCAAGGGTCCGCTCACGACGCCGGTCGGTGCCGGCTTCCGCAGCCTGAACGTCGCGCTCCGCAAGAAGCTCGACCTCTACGCGAACGTCCGCCCGACCTACCACCTCGACGGCGTCCCGTCGCCCGTCAAGGAGCCGGAGAAGATGGACATGGTCAACTTCCGTGAGAACACGGAGGACGTCTACGCCGGCATCGAGTTCGAGGCCGGCACCGACGAGGTCCAGCAGGTCAGGGAGTTCGTCGAAGGCGAGATGGGCTTCGACTCCACCATCCACGACGGTCCGGTTGGCATCGGCATCAAGTCGATCACCGAGTTCGGGACGAAGCGACTCGTCCGGCGCGCAATCGAGTACGCCATCGAGAACAACCGCGACTCTGTCACCCTCATCCACAAGGGGAACATCATGAAGTTCACCGAGGGCGCGTTCCGGGACTGGGGCTACGAACTCGCCGAGGAGGAGTACCCTGAACAGACCATCGACGAGGACACGCTCTGGGAGGAGTACGACGGCGAGGCCCCCGAGGACGTCGTCGTCGTCAAAGACCGCATCGCCGACAACATGCTCCAGCAGCTGCTCACCCGCACGGAGCAGTACGACGTGCTCGCCATGCCGAACCTGAACGGCGACTACCTCTCCGACGCCGCCGGCGCACAGATCGGCGGGCTCGGCATCGCACCGGGCGCGAACCTCGGAGAGGGTCGCGTGCTCGCAGAGCCGGTCCACGGCTCCGCGCCGAAGTACGCCGGCCAAGACAAGGTGAACCCGAGCGCGATGATTCTCTCCGGTCGACTCATGCTCGAACAGCTGGGCTGGGAGGACGCCGCACTGCTCGTCCGTGACGCCGTCGAGGCCCAGATTTCCTCCGGCGAGGTCACGTACGACATCGAGCGACAGATCGACGGCGGCGAGAAGCTCGCCACCTCCGAGTTCGCAGACGGCATCATCGAGCACATCGAGCGACTCTCATAGAGTCCAGAACTCGCGTTTTACTTCTTTCAGACTCGATAGCCGCGGCTCTGCCGTGGAGAAGGGAATCTGAAAAACGAGCGCTACTCGTCGCCCCAGTCCGGATTCGTCCGCGGCGGCGAGAAGATATCCACGCCGAGGAACGGCTCGTCACCGCGGTTTTCGACGCCGTGGACCTCGTATCCCTCGAGCACGTACGAGTCGCCGGGACCGAGCGTGATCTCCTCGCCGTCTTCGAGAATGAACGTGCCCTCGCCCTGATAGATGAAGCCGGCCTGCTCGTGGTGGTGGTCGTGTTTCGGGACCGTCGCGCCCGCTTCGATGCGGAAATGCTGGACGCTGGTCTTCTCGCCGCTCGCCATCTGGGCTAAGAACACGTCGTCGACCGCCTCGGTCTCGGCACCGATGTCGTCGGTATCCATGAGCGTGGTGACAGTGCACACGGCTAAAAGCTTCCTGGCGCAGCTATCCTTATCCACGACGCTGCCCTCGTGAACGCATGGTCAACACGAAGCTCGCGGTCGCTGGGGGACTCGGTGCGGGAGCAGTCGCGATCGGGGCGAGCGCGGTCAAGACGCTGCGAGACCGTCGCTCCGTAACGGAGCCGTCGTACACGATGCTTGGACAGATCGAGGACGTAGAGCTTCGACAGTATCCCGAGACGGTCCGCGTCGAGACGACGGCAAAGAGCGAGCGACGGGCCTTCCGCCGGCTGTTCGGGTACATCGACGGCGGGAACGAGGGTGCAACGGAGCTTCCGATGACGGCACCCGTCGAGGTTGACGACGAGACGGTGGCCGAGTCGGACGAGGAGTCGGCCAGCACCGAACTTCCGATGACGGCACCCGTCGAGGTCGAACGCGAGGAGTCGGGCGTTCGGATGGCCTTCTATCTCCCCGCGGAGTACGACGGAGAGAGCGCGCCGCGGCCGACGGACGACGACGTGCGACTCGTGACCGAGCCGGCACGCACCCTCGCCGTGTACACCTTCTCCGGGCGCGCGACCGCCGGAGAGAAGACGACCGCGAGCGAGCAACTGCTCGAGACGCTCGCTCGCAACGACGTGCTCGTCGCCGGCGAGCCGTTCTATCTGGGCTACGACGCACCGTACACCCTGCCGCCGCTCCGGCGCAACGAGATGGTCGTCGCGCTACCCTGAGTCCGCGCCCTCGAGGAAGCTCCGGACCATCTGTCGCCCGTGCTCGGTGAGGATAGATTCGGGGTGGAACTGCACGCCGACGTGTGGACGGTCAGCGTGGCGCACCCCCATCACGACCCCGCGCTCGTCCTCGGTTCGCGCTGTCTCGGCGAGCGTGTCGGTCAGGTCCTCGCGGTCGACCGCCAGCGAGTGATACCGGCCGACGCGCAGTTCGACGGGGAGCGCGGCGAAGACGCCCCGGCCGTCGTGGCTGACGACCGACGGCTTCCCGTGGACCACCTCGTCGGCCTGTCCGACCGGGACGCCGTTTGCCGCACACAGCGCCTGATGCCCGAGACAGACCCCGAGGGTCGGGTACGCGAGGTCGCGAAAGAGCGGGAGCGAGACGCCCGCCTGTTCGGGCGTGCCCGGTCCCGGCGAAACGACGATTGCGCTCGGGTCCATTCGTTCGATGTCGCTCGTCGTGACGGCGTCGTTGCGCCTGACCTCGATTTTCTCGCGCACTTGCTCGTTGGTGTAGCCTCGCGCGAGGAGTGCTTCCCCGACGTACTGGACGAGATTGTACGCGAACGAGTCGTAGTTGTCGACGACGAGGATGGGGTTCATTCTTCAGTTCCTCCATCTGTCGAGATTCGTTCGTGGGGTTCACGCCCTCCGAAGCCCTCGCGTCTGCTTGTGCTGGAGTCGCTGACCCGGGCGTCACACCTTCCGAATCCCTCGCGCTTGCTCCGGTCGATGCGCCGGCTGCGCGCCTCGGGGTCGCGCTGTCGCGCGACCACCTGCGGTGCTTGCTCGTGCGCGTCGTCCCGGAGCGCGCTCGCCCTTCGAGTCCGCCGAGGGACCGCACCGCCCACGAGCCTCCCCAACCGACTCGCTCCCTGCGGTCGCTCGTCCCTCGCGCTGACTCGCGCGCACGGGACGCGCTCGGACCACGCCACCGCAAAAGGAGGATGAGACTCGGAGCTACACATCGCCATCACCCTCCACGGAGAGCCGTGTTTCGAGCGCGGTATCGAGGGCGGTGATGAGCGCGCGGCCCTTGTCCAGCGTCTCCTCGTACTCGGCGTCGGGGTCCGAATCGTGGACGATACCTGCACCGACCCGAAGGCGGTACTCGTCGCCGGTGTGGACGAGCGTCCGGATGACGATGTTGAGGGTGGCGCGCCCGTCGAAGCCGAGCGCGAACATCGACCCCGTGTACGGCCCCCGCTTCGTCGCCTCCACCTCCTCGATGATCTCCATCGTCCGGGGCTTGGGCGCGCCGGTGATGGTCCCGCCGGGAAACGCCGCCGCAATCGCATCGACGGTGTCGAACTCCGGGCGAAGTTCGCCGGCCACGAGCGAGACGAGATGCATCACCTCGGAGTAGCGGTCTACCCGGCGGTACGCGTCGACTTCGACGCTCCCGAACTGCGACACCTTCCCGAGGTCGTTGCGTTCGAGGTCGACGAGCATGGCGTGTTCGGCCCGCTCCTTCGCGTCCTCGGTGAGTTCGCGTTCGAGCGCGGCGTCGGTCTCGTCGTCGCTACCCCGGGGACGGGTGCCGGCAATCGGCTCCGTCAGCAGTCGTCCGTCGTCGACATCGAGCAGGAGTTCGGGCGAAGCGCTCACCAAATCCACGCCCGGAAGCTCCACCAGCCCGGAGTAGGGGGCCGGATTCACCCGCCGGAGGGCGTCGTACGCGGCCACGGGATGGACGGCCGCGGGCGCGGTGAGCCGCTGGCTCACGTTCGTCTGGAAGGTGTCGCCGGCGCGAATCAACTCTTTCACCCGGCGCACCCGGTCGGCGAACTCGGCGCGCGTGGCGTCCCCGACGAACTCCACGGAGCCGGTTTCAACCGGTGGGGCAGGCAGCGACGGCTCGCCCGTCGTCAGGTCGCTCGCGAGCGTTTCGGCCCGGTCGCGCGCCTGCTCGTAGACGGCTTCGGGGTCGACACCACCGTCGACGCGGGGACAGACACACACCCGGAGCGTCGGGTCGCCGTCGCGCGCGTCGGCAGCCTCCCACGCCACGACGCTGTCGAAGTGACCGAACTGCACGCGGGGAAGACCGCGATCATCGACCGTCTCGTCGGGTAGCGTCTCGAGTTCCCGCACCGCGTCGTAGGAGAGCCAGCCGAACAAGCCACAGGGGTACGGAACAGGACAGTCACCGCGGACGAGTCGTTCGTCGGCGGCCGCCTCGCGGAGCGTGTCGAACGCAGACGCCTCCGGCCCGACGCCCACGACCGTCTCGGGGTCGGTCGCGAAGTACCCCCACCCGTCCTGTCCGCCGGTGGTCTCGTAGAAGACGCCGTGCTCGCCGCGCACGCGGCGATAAGCGTCGAAGGGGTCGGCCACGACGCGCGCCTCGACGGGGATGCGCGCCCCGGGGGACGCGTCGGCTGCCAGCGTCCGAAATGTGGTCTCGTCGGTGGCGACCCGAACCATGTGGAAAACAGCGCCGCGATCGGTAACGGGGTTTCGGTTCTACTGCTCGCCGGCGCGAGCAATCCAGTCGGTCAGTCGCTTCGCCGAGATGCCGGTCTCGTCGGCGAGCCAGTCGGCGTCGGCGTCCGCGAGGTCGGCGACCGACTCGACGCCGGCCTCCTCCAGCCGCTTGGCGTACGCCGGGCCGATACCGTTGATAGATTCGACGTGCGGGCTTCCGTCTGTCGGCTCTTCGGGGACCGGCCCGGCAGCCTCGGCCGGCTCTGCGGCGGACGTCTCGGTGCCGGCGTGGTCGGTGACCTCGGTCGCTTCGGCCGGCTCCGCCACGTGGTCTTCGGGCGGTTCCTCCGTCACCGCGGCCGACCCCTCCCTGTGAGCGACGGCCTCGTCGTCTTCTTTCTCACTCGCCGGCGATTTGACGGCGTGCTCGCTGCTCGCGTCCGGCTGTGGCTCCGTGTCGCGCGCAGAGCCGAGCCCCAGTACGGATTTAATCGTGTCCAACAGACCCATATCCGGACGTACTCGCGCACCTGACTTAAACCCGGTCCCGGAGCGCGCGGTTCATGCTCCCGACCGGAGCGTCCTCGCCGGTCCAGCGTTCGAACGCCTCGACCCCCTGAAACAGGAGCATCCACGCGCCGTCGACGGTCGTTGCGCCCGCCGCGTCGGCCTCGCGGAGCAGTCGCGTGTCGAGTGGGGTGTACACCGCATCAAGGACGGCGAGGTCGGCGTGGAGCGCGTCGCCCGGCACGATGGTCTGCTCGCGGTCGTCCATCCCGACGCTGGTGCAGTTGACGAGTGCGCTTGCCTCCTCGATGAGCCGCGGGAGGTCTGGGAGTCCGTGACCGCTCGCGCCCGGAATCTCTTCGGCCAACTCACAGGCCGTCTCGACGGTCCGGTTCGCGATTTCGACGTTCATCCCCGCGTCGGCGAGACCGAAGGCGACAGCGCGACCCGCACCACCGGCACCGACGACGACGGCCGTCCCGGATAGCTCCACGTCGTGGTGTTCGAACGCGCGCACCGCGCCGGCGGCGTCGGTGTTGTGGCCGGTGGCCGCCTCGCCGGAGAAATCGATGGTGTTGACCGCACCGATGCGGGCCGCGAGGTCGTCCGGCTCCACGAGATCGAACGCCTGCTGTTTGAACGGGATGGTGACGTTCAGCCCGCGAATGCCGAGCGCGTCGGCCCCGTCGAGTGCCTGCGGGAGCGTCTCGCTCGTCGGCTCGAAGGTGACGTACCGGGCATCGAGGTCGCGCTCGGCGTAGGCGGCCTCGTGCATGGGCGGCGACAGCGAGTGCTCGACCGGGTTGCCGAGCAGTCCGAAGACGTGCATACCGCTTTTCCTCGGTCGCCGCCGATAAAATGGTCGGCCGAGAGCAAAAGAGATAGGTCCGCCCCTGCCGGCTATCTACGAAATGGGCTTTACCGACCGATTCCGGCATCCGCTGATTCCGGTCTTCCTCGCCGTCGGCTTGACGCTCCCGTGGGTCGTCTCCGATCTCACGGGCGCTGCCGACGGCTTCTCGGAGCTGACGGTAGTCGCCGTCGCCGGTCTCGCCGTCCTCGGTGCATCGTTCCTCCTCGCGTGGGGCGCAGAGACAGCAGAGAAAGATGTTCCCCGCGCCTTTGCGATTGCCGTCCTCGCCGTGCTCGCTGTCGCCCCCGAGTACGCCGTCGACGCGCTGTACGCGTGGCAGGCCGGCAGCGGCGGCGCGACCGCCGAAGCGTGTGCACAGTTCACCACCACACAGATCGAAAACGAGATCAACGACCTCGCGTCGGCGTGTCACAACGCGAATCTCGCCGTCGCGAACATGACCGGGGCAAACCGCATCCTCATCGGGCTCGGCTGGTCGGGCATCGCCATGTTCACGCTCTTCCGGGCGGGCCGTAGTGCGGACCCCGCCGTGGAGTCGCGTGAGGGATTCCTCGCGGACCGCGTGAACCTCGACCCGAGCATCTCTACGGAAATCGCGTTCCTCTTTTTCGCGACCGTATGGGCCTTCTTCGTCCCGCTCGGTGGCGGTATCGACATCCTCGATATGGCCGTGCTCGTCGGGCTGTACGTCATCTACATCGGCATCATCCTGAAGGGTGACGTGGACGACGACGACCACCAGGTCGGCGTGCCGGCGTACTTCCAGGCGAAGGCGCGACACGTCCGGATACCCGTCGTCCTCACCCTGTTTACCTACTCCGGGATTCTCATCTTCACCGCGGTCGAGCCGTTCGCTCACGGGTTGGAGTCGCTCGGCCAGCAGTTCGGAATTCCGTCCTTCTTCATGATTCAGTGGGTGGCGCCACTCGCCTCGGAGTCGCCGGAACTCATCGTCGTCGCGTATCTCGTCAACAAGGCGCGCTCGACGGCCGGCTTCAACGCGCTCATCTCCTCGAAGCTGAACCAGTGGACGCTGCTCATCGGGACGCTCGTCGTTGTCTTCTCCATCGCGTCGGGCGGCTACGAACATCTCCCGTTCGACGCGAAGCAATCGGCCGAAATCTGGATTACGGCCGCCCAGTCGCTGTTCGCGCTGGCCATCCTCATCAACTTCAACATCAGCATCCGCGAGGCGGTCGTCCTGCTGGTGTTGTTCCTCTCACAGGTCGTGTTAGAGTTCCTCATCATCCGAGACTTCGCGATTCCGTTCACGAGTCGCGAACTCCTGTTGGGCTATGCGGTCGCGTACATGCTGTTTGCGTTCGTACTGTTCGTCTACCGGCGGAACGCGCTCCGGCAGCTGTTCGCGCGACTCGCGGAGACCGTCAAGTCGGTCCGGGGCTGAGAGCCGACCCAAACCCCTTTGCGGGGCACCCCCGTAGCCGAGGTAATGGCGGAATGTGACGTGTGCGGCCGGCATGTCGATATGCCCTACGAGTGTCGCCGCTGTGGCGGTGACTTCTGTGCGGAACACCGCCTTCCCGAGAACCACTCCTGTCCCGGCTTGAACGAGTGGAACGACCCGGAGGGCGTCTTCGAGTCCGAGATGGACAGCAAACAGACCGGACGGGCCGGCAGCGGACTGTTCGATTCGCTCACCTCGCGGGGCGGTCCGCTCTCGTATCTAAAGGGGAACGTCTCGTATCTCTTCTTGGGGATTATGGTCATCGTCTTCGCGTTCCAGTACATCGTCTATCCGGCCCTCGGCTTTCGCGCGCCGGGGACTGCGTTCCCGGGCGACCCGGGCCATCCGGTGTGGCGTGCGAGCTTCGTTCTGACGGCAGAACACCCGGAGTACGTCTGGACGTGGCTCACGTCGGTGTTCTCACACGGTGGCTTCACGCACCTGTTCGGCAACGGCATCGCGCTGTTCTTCTTCGGGCCCATCGTCGAGCGGTACATCGGCTCGAAGCGCTTCACCGCGCTGTTTCTCGCGTCGGGAATTCTCGCCGGGCTCGGCCAGATCGCGCTCGGACTCGCTGCCGGTGACTTCACCGGCGTGCTCGGGGCCAGCGGTGCCATCATGGCCGTCATGGCGCTGCTCACGGTGTTGAACCCGGATATCAAGGTGTTGCTGTTCTTCTTCATCCCGATGCCCATCTGGGGGCTGACGCTCGGCTACGCGGTCATCTCGGTGTTCGGCGCGTTCGGCACGCTCGGCGGGGGTATCGCCCACATGGCCCACCTGCTCGGGCTCGTCATCGGCTTCGCGTACGGCAAGCGCATTGAGGACGAGGTGTCGCTGCCGAACCAGTTCCAGTTCGGCGGCGGTGGAGGCGGCGGGATGGGCGGAATGGGCGGCGGCGGTCGCCGGCGGTTCTGATGGACTTTACGCCCGACCCCGAACGCTCGCGAGCGGAGATGGAATCGATTCAACGCGAAATCGCAGCCGAAGCCACCTTCGTGGATGCTATCGACCTCACACCGGGAGACGTAACGGAAGGCGACGCACTCGTCGCCGGTGTCGACCAGGCGTTTCTCCTCGACGAGGAGCCCGAGCGAGCGGTCTCGGCCGTCATCGTCTCACGCGGCGGCGAGGTCGTCGAACGCACTCACGCCGTGACAGGGCTGTCGATACCGTACATCCCAGGCTTGCTCGCATTCCGGGAGGGCGGGCCGATTCTCGCCGCGGTCGACACACTCGACTGTGAGCCGGACCTGTTTCTGTTCGACGGCTCGGGCCGTATCCACTACCGCGAGGCCGGCCTTGCGACCCACGTTGGTGTCATCACCGACACCCCGAGCGTCGGTGTCGCCAAGAGTCTGCTGTGTGGGGAGCCGCGGGCGTCGGTCGATGAGTTACCCGAGGGCGAACGCGTCCCCATCGACGGCGACGACCGGATGCCGACGGACGAGGTGGTCGGGTACGCCTACCAGAGCCGGCAGTTCGACTCCGGGCGCATCAATCCGCTCTACGTCTCTCCGGGTCACCGCGTGAGCGCCGAGACCGCGGTCGAGTTCGTCGCCGCGTGCGGGGGCGAGTACAAGCTCCCGAAGCCGACGCGCCGTGCAGACGCCTACGCCGACGAGCTCAAACGCGAGTACACAGATACAAACGCCTAACATCGGGGCGAGAGACAAACCGGTATGGAACGCACCGCACTCGTGACGGGTTGTTCGTCCGGTATCGGGCGGGCGACGGCCGAGGCCTTCAGCGAGGAGGGCTGGACCGTCTACGCGACCGCGCGCGACGACGCTGATCTCGCCGGTCTCGACGCCGAGACCGCGGCGCTTGACGTGACCGACGACGCGGACGTAGAGCGCGTCGTCGACCGCGTTATCGAGGAAACCGGCCGCATCGACTGTCTCGTCAACAACGCCGGCTACGGCCAGTACGGCCCGCTGGAGGACGTGACGACCGACCAGCTCACCGACCAACTCGACGTGAACCTCGTCGGTCCCCACCGGCTCGTGCGCGCCGTGCTCCCGCACATGCGCGCCGCCGAGGAGGGAACTATCGTCAACGTCTCGTCGGTCGCCGGCCGGGTCGCCCCGCCGGGCGCCGGCGCGTACGCCGCCTCGAAGTTCGCGCTCGAAGGCTACTCCGACACGCTCCGCAACGAGGTCGCCGGGCTCGGCGTCGACGTGACGCTCGTCGAGCCGGGACCGGTGGAGACGCCGTTCCGCGACCGCGTCGATCAGGAACTCGACGCGCTCGCGCGCACCGACGACTACGAGTGGGTGTACGAGATGCAGGAGGACGCGGGGCTGCTCTCGGGGTCGGAATCGCCGTTCGCCGCCACGCCCGAGGAAGTGGCCGCGACGGTTCTGGAGGCCGGCGTCTCCACGAACCCGAAGGCGCGGTACGCCGTCGGTGGATTCGCCAAGGCCCTGTTGTTGAGTCGGTTCCTCCCTGACGGGCTCCGTGACCGCGCCAGTGCGCTGTTCAGAAAACTATGAACACGGCAGTCACCGCGACGTACGCGATTCACGGGCTCGTCTGTGTCGTCTTGCTCGGAGTTGCGGTCGGCAACTACCAGACGACCGGTGACCCGCTGAGTGCCGTCGCCCCGGTCCTGATGTCGATTCTCGTCGCCGGGCTGGGCGTGACGGTCGGGCGTGTCGTCAAGCGACGGGATTAGTCGAGACAGGCCGCGACGACGCGAAGCGGGGCCTCGCCGTGGACCTCTTGTGCGAACAGCGGCACCCGCTTCACGTCGTGCCCGCGGAACAGTTCTTGTGCCTCCGAGAGCGCGCCACGCTGGACCTCCCAACGGCGCTGACAGAACTCGCAGTTGTTGAGGTCCGGTGCGACGAACCACTCGGCGTCGGTGTCGGCCACGTCCGTGAGTGGCTGCATCACGCGGTTCACGACGACCGTGCCGACCGGGATGTCGAACTCGCCCAACTGCGAGACGAGCCGCTTCGACTCGGTGACGCTCATCGACTCGGGAATCATGACGACGCGGAAGTCCGTCTTCGCCGGGTCAGTGAGCACGCCGCGGAGCCGTTCGACTTTCGCCGAGAGGTCACGCAGGCTGTCCATCCCCTGTTCCATCTCGGCCTCGCTCGGGCCGTCGCCGCCGAACATCCCCGTGATGGACCCCATCATCCCGGACATACGCTCGCGCAGCGACAGCAGCTTGCCGACCATCGAATCCATCACGTCCGGCAGTTCGAGCAGTCGGAGGGTGTGGCCCGTGGGAGCGGTATCGACGACCACGCGCTCGAAGCGGTCGTCGTCCATGTACTGCAAGAGGAGTTGGAACGCAGCGGCCTCGTCGGCACCCGGCATCGAGCCGGGCTGCATCGGGTTCTCGCCGCCGAGCAGTTCGCCGAGTCCGCCCATCCCGCCCATGCCGCCAGCGCCGTCCGCACCCGCGCCGCCGAATGGACCGCCCTCCAGATTGTCGGGGTCGATTTCTGCACCGTACAGCGGATGTTCGTCGTCGATACGGCCCGGCGTGGCGGGTACCTCACGGCCCAGCGCATCCGAGAGGGAGTGGGCCGGGTCAGTGGAGACGCACAGCGTTGCGGTTCCCTCACGCGCCGAGGAGAGCGCCGTCGCGGCGGCCATCGTCGTCTTGCCGACGCCGCCTTTGCCGCCGTAGAGGACGTATTCGGGGGCATCGACCGTCGGCGTCACCGACTCGACCGCCTCAACGTCGATTTCGCTCATACCCGCGGTCGGTGGGCACAGGACATGGGCCTTGTCCATCGGACGCGTGGCCGGCACGGTTTTAATCCCGGCCGCGTCAGGTCGAGTATGGACAGCGGCGACGAGTTCGACTTCGAACACCTTCCCACGTCGGAACAGTCGTTCGAGAACGCGCTCGCGAAGGCGCGTTCGGGCGACCGACTCAACGTCGACGACGCCATCGAACTGTTCACCACCGGCTCCGCTACCGAGGGTATCGACCCGCGCCGGAAGGAACAGGTGCTCGAAGCCGCAGACCATCGTCGCCGCGAGATGGTCGGCGAGGAGGTCACCTTCGTCGCCAACCTCAACAACAACGTCACCACCGCCTGCAACACCGGCTGTCTCTTCTGTAACTTCAAGGACACCGCCGCGAACTTCGAGACCGACTCGAACGCCGACCACGCCGGCTTCACCAAGACGCCGGCAGAGTCACGCGCCGCCGTCGAGGCCGCCCTCGACCGCGGCGTCTACGAGGTCACTTCCGTCTCCGGGCTCCATCCGGCCTTTGCGCTGAACGAGGAGCACCACGAAATCCTCCGGAGCTACGAGAAGCCCGACAGCGAGGTGAACTACAAGCCGCCGGAACGCTACGACACCGACCCCGGTACCTACGTCGAGCAGATGGAGGCGATGAGCGTCGGCGGCGCACACCTCCACTCGATGACGCCCGAGGAGGTGTACCACGCCGTCCGCGGAACCGAGTGGTCCTACGCCGACGCCTACGCCGAGCTCAGGGAGGCGGGACTCGCCTCCGCGCCCGGCACCGCCGCCGAAATACTCGTCGACGAGGTGCGCGAGGTGCTCTGTCCGGGCAAGATGGACACGCGCGCGTGGCTCGATGCGATGCAGGGAGCCGACGACGCCGGACTCTCGACGACGGCCACCATCATGTACGGCCACATCGAGAACGAAGCACATCGTGCCCTCCACCTGAAGCGCGTGCGTGACCTACAGGACCGAACCGGCAACATCACCGAGTTCGTCCCGCTCTCTTTTGTCCACGAGACGACTCCCCTGTACGAGCGGGGCATCGTCGACGGAGGAGCCTCCACCAGCGAAGACGAGCTAATGATCGCGGTCTCGCGGCTCTTCCTCGACAACATCGACCACATCCAGTCTTCGTGGGTGAAGTACGGCGACACGCAGGGGTTGAAGATGCTCTCGTGTGGCGCAGACGACTTCATGGGGACGATTCTCTCCGAGGAGATCACGAAACGCGCCGGCGGCGACCACGGCGAATTCCGCTCGTTCGCGGACTACGTCGAGATGATTCGCGCGGTCGGCCGCACGCCCGTCGAACGGTCGACGGATTACGAACAGCGCCGACGCCTTCCAGAGACGGGACCGTACGGGCCGAAGCTCGGTCCACGCGCCGACGGAACGCCGATACTCGATACCGGAAGTACGACTGCGGCGTCGGGTGCAAACGCCGACGACTGATTATATACGATCACGCACCAGCCGGCGCATGTAACGGAGTCGACTCGCGCGCGCCGAGGCGGGTGTGTGACCGACCGCGCGAGAAGAGCAGGTCGCCTGTTAGCTACCGAGAACGGTTCGATAGCGGTCGCCGGCGGCGGTGTCGGCGGCGAGTTCTGACTCGATGCGAGGGGAGAGCCAGCCGTCGTCGATGAATCGCTCGTACACCGGGAGCCGCTCGCGGAGTGGGACACCGCCGGCGTCGGCCACGGATTCGAGTTCGCGCAGCGCCGGCCACGCGTAGTCGGGGTTGATGTGGTCGTCGGTCACCGGCGAGACGCCGCCGAGGTCGTCGATGCCGCAGTCGAGGAGCTTCGCGACCGGCGCGAGGTTCGGCGGCGACTGGATGCTCACCGCCTCGGGGAGACACGCCCGTGCCATCGCCGTCGTCTCGCGCATGATGTCCAGTGCGGGCGCGGGGTCGCTCCACCGCTCGTTCGGCGTCACCGGCTGGACGATTATCTCCTGAATGTGGCCGTACTGCTCGTGGAGGTCACGGATTGCGAGCAGACTCTCCGCGCGGTCGCGGCGCGTCTCCCCGATGCCGACGAGGATGCCGGTCGTGAACGGCACGCCCAGTTCGCCGGCGACACGGAGCGTGTTGAGCCGCTGGCCCGGCGACTTCGCACGGGGGCCACCGTGTGCCTGTACGTCGGCCGTCGTCTCCAACATCACGCCCATCGAGGCGTTCAGGTCCGCGACCAGCTCCATCTGCTCGTACGTCTGGTCGCCGGGGTTCGCGTGCGGGAGCAAGCCGGCATCGAGTGCCACCTCACAGGCGGCGCGCAGATACGCGTGGATGGAGTCGTACCCCCACGCATCGAGCTGGTCGTGAATCTCGGTGTAGCGGTCGTCGGGGTCGTCGCCGAAGGTGAACAGCGCCTCGGTACAGCCGGCGCCGGCACCGCGTTCACAGATGTCGCGTACCTCTTCCAGCGACAGCAGCGTCGCCTGTCCGGGCGCGTCGTAGTAGGTGCAGTACGTGCAGGTGTAGCGACACGCCGTCGTTAGCGGGAGGAACACGTTGCGCGCGAAGGTGAGTTCTGGCGCGCTCGCTACGTCATCCGGCGTCGTCGCGAGCAGCGACTCGACCGCGGTCGGGTCGATATCGACCGTCACGTCGTACTCGTCGAGGCCGGAAATCACGACAGATGGTGACGCCTCTGTGAGCAAAAGTGTGCGGATGCGTGCGGAACGAGGAAATGGACGCACCGAACCAGTGACAGTCAGGGTGCCCTCGACCGGCAGTTCCGGATCAGCGCGACCAGCGCGAGCGGGACTCGCGCACTTGTAGGTACGGCGTGCTACGGTAAAATGGTTACTCCCTACGTGGTATCAGTCCCGGCCGTCCAGACGGAACTGCGTCCGTCCGTCGGTGGTCTCGGCTCGACCGCCGCGGTCACGAAGCCACGCTGGCGTCTCCCTCTCGCCGTGCAGGAGCACCTCGACGAGGTCCGCCGGCTCGTCGATATCGACGCCCAGCCGGTAGGAATCGACCGTTGCAACCGTCGCGCCGACGGCGCGCGCTCGCTCGCGGTGGTCGCGCACCGAGACGCCGTGATAGTCGGTTTCGAAGTCGCCGTCGCGCACGACGAGCGCGTTGGTTCCGCCACCGAGCCCGGGTGCGACGACGACGTCCGCGTCGGTGTTGAGCAGTCGCGCGATCGTCTCACGGCGCACGAGCGGCAGGTCAGCCATCACGACCGCGGTGGGTTCATCGCCGAGTCGTGCGTTCACGGCCGTCGTGAGCGGCCGTTGGTCGATCTGTGTCGGAACGGGCGTCTCGACCGGCGCGTTCGCGACGACGACCGGTTCGTGGTCGGAGAGGGCCCCAAGCACGTCGGCGAGCATCGTCTCAGCGAGAGTACGACGCTCTGCGGGCGAGAAGAGCGAAGAGAGCCGGCTTTTCGGGTCTCTCGCCCCGAACGGGACGAGCACGCGCATCTATCCGAGCTTGTCGTAGCTGTCCTGCTGGGAGCGCCAGTAGAGGACGCCACCGACGAGCAGTCCGATTACGACGAGTCCGGCCACCCCGTAGAGGATGAGCTGGTTACGGTTCTCGGTGCTCTGGTCCTGTTGGGCCTGCTGTTCGGCGTTGTTCGCGAACGTCACGGCAGAACCGAACTCTTCGTTGTTGTACGCCTCGATGGCGTTTTCGAGAGTCGTCTGCGCTTCGTTCCCGGCGTCGGTCCCCTCGATGGTTTCCTGTGCGGTCTCGATCGCCTCACGCGCCTCCTGTGAGTCGGGCGTGAAGTGGTGGACCGAGCTGCTGGAAAGCGCCTGGCTTGTACCGCCCGAGCGGACGAGCCGGAACTGCGCAAGCGTGTACGTCTCTGCGGGGTCGAACTGGTAGGTCTCGACCGCGGGCGTCGTGCCCTGTACCTCGACGGTGACGCTGTTCGTCTCCGCGGAGCCGGAGTCGATGTCGATGCTCGCGTCGAACTCGCTGCCGTCGTACGACTGCTGATCGATTTGGTTGCCGGCTTGGTTGTACTTCGTCACCGTCCACGTGACGCTCGTGAGATTCGTCTGTCCGTTGAGCGTCCACGACTCGTAGTCGGTGTACAGCTCCGTGAACGTGTAGGTGGCCGTCACCTCGGTGCCGACCTCGGTCTCCTGTGGGACGCCATCGCTGGTAGTCTCGACCGCCGCCACCGCGCCGACGGCGACAGAGAGGACGACCAGCGCGGCGACGACCGCGCTAGAATAGCGGCTCAAGTTCATCTTCGTCGTCTTCGACGAGTCCGTATAAGTTCTCTTCGCTCTCGTTTTTGATCTCCTCGATGTTATCCTGTGCCTCGATTGCGACCTGCTGGAGCTGCTTGATGCGCGGTACGTCAGTCACACCCGACAGTAGGATGACGCCCGCGACGAACCCCGACTCCGAGACGGGGTAGTCGCCGCCCCGCACCTCCATCGAGCCGGTCTGCTCCTCGAGCCACTTCCGCCCCCGCTCTATGCCCTTTCGGTTGAGGTACTTCGGCGGACCGGACATGACGAGCAGCGCACGCTCCGTGCCGTCGATTTCACACGGGAGCGTGAGCCGCCCGAGTGCAGCCTTCCGAACGAGCGACGTGATGCGGTTCGTGGTGTTGGCGACGTCGAGGTCGTCCTCGTCGCCGCCGCCTTTGAGGCGTGAGAGCAGTCCACTGGAAGACTGGTTTTCGACCTCCTCGGCGGCGTAGCCGACCGTCGAGACGCCGCCGCCAGAGAGCGTGTTGATAATCTCCGAGGAGTCGACGACCGACTCGGCGACCTCACCGCCCGGCTCGATTTCACCCGCACCGAATAGGATGCCGAACCGCTTGACGATCTCTTCGTTGATTTCGTCGTAGCCGCTCTCGACGGACTGGCCCGTCTTGCGCCAGGCGTCGTTGTCGAACACCATGAGGTTGTCAACCTCGCGGACGAACGTCTGGAACGAGCGGGCCGCGTTGAGCGTGTAGATGCCTCCCTCGTCCTGGCTCGGCAGGATGCCGAGACCGTAAACAGGTTCGGTGTAGATGCGCTGGAGATACTTCGAGAGAACCGGGGCACCGCCCGACCCGGTTCCACCGCCCAGACCCGCGAGCACGAGGAACGCGTCGACCTCGTGGACGGGAATCGAGTCGATAGCGCCCTGTACCTCGTCGATGTCCTCCTCGGCAATCTCGGCCCCGAGTTCGTTGTCGGCCCCGACGCCGTGCCCTTTTACTCGGGCCTGTCCGATGAGAACCCGGTTTTCCTTCGGGACGTGTTCGAGTCCCATGAGGTCGGCCTTCGCGCTGTTGACGGCCACAGCCGCCCGGACGATATCGCTGCCCGAGCGCTTGTCGTACTCGAGGAACTTGTCGAGTACTTTTCCGCCGGCTTGCCCGAAGCCAATCATTGCGAGTTTCATTCTCTTGGCTATACCCGGACTCGCGCACTTGATAAGCTTTCGCCCGAGAGCGAGGGTCGATAGACGGTTTCAGACACCGCCATACCCGTCACACCCGGCGATTATTCTTCGAGGTCGGCGTCGGAGACGCCGAGATACGACTGGAGCGTCGTCAGCTCCGAGACCTCCCAGCCGAACGTGTCCACGTCGTTGTCCTGTGTCGTGTTGTCGAACTTCAGCGACCGATACTGGTCAGACCCCATCGGTGCACCCGGGACCAAATCCAGCATCGACAGCCCGATGCCGGCAAGCGCCATCGGCACGGGCAGGACGGAGACGGGCTTGTTCTTGGCCGCCCACGCCAACTCGGCAACCTCCGCCAGCGTCAGCTTCTCGGGACCGCCGATCTCGTAGGTGCGACCGGCGTGGGGGTCGTCGTCGGACTCGCCGACGCGGACGATTGCCTGCACGACTTCGTCTTCGTCGTCCTCGGCGTTCGGCCCCGTCATCGTCCCTTCGACGCCGTCGGCGATCATCTCGACTAACTCCTCGACGAAGATGGGCTGGAAGCGGGTCTTGCCGGCACCCGGCAGCGGCGTCAGGTACGGCGTCGCTAGCTTCCGCGTGAACGGGACGAACTCGCCGCCGTCGCCGAAGACGACCGACGGTCGGTAGATGACCCAGTCGCGGGTCGACCCCTTGATGACCTCCTCGGCTTGTCCCTTCGACTGGATGTACGCAGTCGGCCCGTCGGGGTCCGCGCCGAGAGCCGACAGCTGGACGAATCGCGACACGTCGTGTGCTTCTGCGGCCTTGACTGCGTTTTCGGTACCGCGGAGGTGCACCTCAAAGTGCACCTCGTCGCCGCCGTCCGGCTTGAACAACGGCGACAGCGCGACCAACTGCACCACGCAGTCGACGCCCTCGAAGTGCGGTTCGATGGAGTCGTAGTCGGTCACGTCACCCTGTACCGTCGCCACGTCGCCGTCGAAGTCGGCCTCGCGGGGATTGCGTGCTAACGCGGTTACCTCGTGGCCGCGAGCCGCGAGGGTGTCACAGAGATACGAGCCGACGAAGCCGGTGCCACCAGTTACCAGTACGTGCATACTCCCCCGTACGCGCGAACGGAACCTAAAGACTCGCCCGTCGACGCGGTTCCCCGGTGTTGATGTGTCGGGCCGACGACCACCAGGTATGCTCATCACGCTCGAAGGAATCGACGGCGCGGGGAAGACGACGGTCCTCGAAGCCCTCTCCGACAGTCATCCCGAGGCCTGTACCACGCGGGAGCCGACCACCTCGTGGTACGGCGACGCCGTCGACCGCTCCATCTCCTCGCCCGACTCCGACTCGCTGGCGGAGCTGTTCCTGTTCATCGCCGACCACGCAGACCACCTGTCGCGGGTCGTCGAGCCGGCACTGGATGCCGGCGAGCTCGTCATCTCCGACCGATACGTCGACTCGCGTATCGCCTATCAGGGCGCGGCCCTCAACGGAGAGGTTCCCCGTCCGATGGAGTACATCCGCGGAATTCACACCGCGTTCACGCGGATGCCGGACGCGACGATTTACTACGACATCGACCCCGAGACAGGCGCAGAGCGCGCCGGCGCGACCAACAAGCTCGAACACGCCGACTTCCTCGCGGACGTACACGAAAACTACGAGCGACTCATCGACCGCGACCCACAGCGGTTCCACCGCATCGACGCTACCCGGTCGCCAGAAGCTGTCATCGACGCGACCGAGGACGTGCTGGAGTCACTCCTGTAGATACGGCGCGAGCAGCTCGCGCTCGTGAAACTGCTCGGGCAGCGACTCGAACCACCGCGCGTCGAGAATCTCCCCGTCGTGGACGCCGAGCGCGTCTGCGCCGGTGATTTCCCCGTCGGCACGGGCATCGAAGACGGCGTACTCGGCGGTGAACCACTTGTCTCCGTCCTCACCGCAGTACTGCTGGTCGAGCACCACGAGCGGCTCGCCGACCTCGGCGTCCAGTCCCGTCTCCTCACGCACCTCCCTGCGTGCGGCCGCGCGCGCCGTCTCGCCGGCTTCGACACCACCACCGGGGAGAAACCACCCGTCTGCCCACTCGTTTCTGACGAGCGCGAGCCGGCCCGCTGAATCGCGGACCCGTGCCGCGGCCGCTCGTCCGGTTCCCTCGACGGCCCACGATTCCAGTTCGGCGAGTCGCGACGCGGGGAGCCGGAGCGTCTGTGGCTGTCTGGGCGCGTCCCTCACAGGTTGTCGGGCACCTCCACTTCGTCGGGGGATGGTTGCCAGAAGTAGTCGAACGACATCCCGAGCGCGAGGGGCACCAAGACGGTGAGTCCGAGCACCGTCGCCGCGCTCCCGAGATTCGGTCCGAGGCCCGCGCCGCCCATCACGAGCACGAGGATGACGAGCACGAGCGGCGTCAACAGCACGGAGTAGACGATTGGTCCCCACTGGGTGTTGAGTTGGACGCGGAAGAACCGAGTGAGCAGCGCCGCGACGACGCTGTTCACCCCGAGAATGATGAACAACCCGACGATATCGACGGCCGAAACCATACCTCGGGTACGGGTGGGAGGGGTTTGGGTGCTCCGCTCACGTCCGACGGGTCAGCGCCGTCACCGCGACTGCGACGAGCAGCGACGGGAAGCCGGCCTGTACTAGCGTGGGGACGTAGCTACCCACGTCGAGCGAGCCACCGCCGCCACCACCTGACAGCCGGAGGCTCAGGATGAGCACGACGAGCAGCCCCATCACGAGAAAGCCGACGAAGTTCCCGACCGCGGCCGTCGCGCTTGCCGGACCGATTGCGTCCCCGAGCGACTCGTCGACGTGGAGCGTGACGGCGACGGCGACCACCGGCCCGACGAGCGCGGCAAACAGGATGACGACGAGCACGAACAGCCCGGAGAACAGTTGGCTGTCGCCGCCGCCGAGCGCGCCGATCATCAGATAGCCGGTCAGTCCGATACCGACTCCGAGGATGGCGAAGACGGCGAGGATGACGGCGAGCGGTCGGGGTCGAATCGGGATGTCGCTGCCCGCGTCGGGTGCTGACTCGCGCCGGTCTGCCGGTTCGTCGTGTGACATATCGCCACGGACACGGGGACGGACAAAAGTGTTCGCCGTCGTGCCGGGAACGCCGACGCTTTGCCGGTGGGCGCGTGAGAGACGGTAATGAGAGACGAGACGCTCGTGGAGTGGCGCGAGTGGGGCGAGGAAGCGTTCGCCGAAGCCAGGGCGCAGTCGAAGCCGCTGTTGCTCTCGCTGTCGGCGTCGTGGTGTGTCGCCTGCGACGAGATGGACCGCACGACGTACGCCGACCCGCGACTCGCGGGCCACCTGAAGGAGAGCTTCGTCCCCGTGCGCGTGGACGTGGACCGCCAGCCTCGCGCCCGCGAGCGGTACAACATGGGTGGGTTCCCCTCCACCGTGTTCTGTACCCCCGAAGGAGAGATTATCACCGGCGCTGGCTACCTCTCGGCCGACGGGCTGCGGCAGGCAATCGACACCGTCCGGGAGACGTGGGACGCCAAAGGGACCGAGGCCGGCCGCATTCCCCGCGCGCTCCAGAATCCCGACCCGCCGCGCGGAGCGGTGACCGCCGAAATCGAGGCGCACTTCGTCGAGCAGGTCGCCGAGGCGTTCGACGGTGAGTTCGGCGGCTGGGGCACGGACGCGAAGTTCCCGCTCCCCCGCACCGTCGAGTTCGCCGCCAAGCGCGACACCGAGCGTGCGAGTCGCACCCTCCAGGCGATTCAAGCGCATCTGTACGACACCTACGCCGGCGGCTTCTACCGCTACGCCACCAACCGAAACTGGGCGGGCGAAATCCACCGCGAGAAGCTCACCGACGAGAACGCCGCGCTCGTGCGAGCCTTCGCGACCGGCTATCTCCACACCGGCGAGGAGTCGTACCGCGACACCGCCCGCGGCACCATCGAGTATCTGACGACCGACCTCTGGACCGGCGACGCCTTCGCCGGGTCACAGGCCGGCGGCGACTACTACACCCTCGGTCCCGCCGAGCGCGAGGAGGCCGACCCGCCGGCCGTCGACGAGACGGTCTACGCCGACCGGAACGGGCTGGCCGCCAACGCGCTGTTCCGATTCGCCGGCTACACCGACGACGAGCGCGCCCGCACCTACGCCGAACGCGCTATCGAGCACGTCACCGACACCCTCGTCTCGGACGGCGTCGTCGCCCACTTCGACGGACCGGACGCCGAGTCCGGTCTCCTGCTCGACGGGGCGCGCGTCCTGCTCGGGTTGACCGCCGGCACGCAGGCCACCGGCGAGGCGTCGTATCTCGACACCGCACGCGAAATCGCCGACGCGCTTCGGGCCCGGCAGGCCGACGACGGTGCCTTCCTCGACGGCCCGGCGACGGGTATCGGACTACTCGACCGCCCGCTGCGTCCCCTCGACGCGAACATCGAGTTGGCGAACGCGCTCATCGACCTCGCGGTGCTGACCGGCGAGGCGTCGTACCGCGAGACGGCCGGCGAGACGCTCGAGGCCTTCGCCGGCGCAACAGAGCGCATGGGCGCGGACGTAGCCGAGTACGGTGCCGTCTGTGCCCGTCACGTCTACGACCCGCTCGTCATCGAGACGCCCGAAGCGGGAAGCGACCTCCACCGCGCGGCGTGGCGCGTAGCCGACCACGAGAAGGTGGTCGTCCCGAGCGGCCGGTCTGACGCCGTGGTCGTGCGCGGCGGCGAGCGCTCGGAGCCGGCGGTCACGCCCGATGAACTGCTGGAACGAGCCAGCGAGACGCGTCCGGAGTCCGTCCTCGGCGAGTAAGCAGGTAAACGAGGCGAGTGTTTTTCTCCTCGGAGGGGAATACCGGACAATGGCAACCCTGCGGGATTTGGGCCTCTCCGACTACGAAGAGCGCGCCTACCGGTCGCTGCTCGACGCCGGGCCGACAACGGCAAAGGAGTTGTCGGCGACGAGCGACGTACCGATGGGGCGCATCTACGACGTGTTGAACAGCCTCGACCAGCAGAGTCTCGTCCGGTCACAGACCGCGAGCCGCCCCAAGAAGTACGCTCCCGTCGAGCCACAGACTGCGCTCGACCGCCTGCTCGACGCCAAGAAGTCGGAGCTCGCCGCCCAGCGCGAGCAGTACGAGTCCATCGTCGGCGAGCTACAGGGCGAACTCGAAACCACCGACACGCCCGACGAGACGTTCTGGACGGCAGCCGTCGGGACAGAGGAGACGGCCGAGCTTCTCGTCGAACGGCTCGGCTCCGCGAGCGAGGAAATCGTGATGTGTCTCTCCTCACAGACCCCACAGCTGTTCGACATCGACCGCTACGGCGAGACCGTCCTCGATGAACTCGTCGCCGCGCTCGACCGAGGCGCGACCGTCAGGCTCTTGCTCCGCCGGAATCTCGTGCCGGCGCTACCGGAGGCAATCGGCGTGCGCTACCGCGAGTCGCTTTCCGACCACGACCGGTTTCAGGTCCGGACCAGCGACGACATCACGGGGACGTTCACTTTCGTCGACGCCGTCGAGACGGTCGTGGAGGTGCCACATCCGCTCGACCGGTCGGCGACCTTCGGCGTGATCGACCTGACGGACCGCGAGTTCGCCGGCTCGCTCGCCGACACCTTCGAACCCCGGTGGACGGAGGCCGACCCACTCTCCATTTAGGTGTCGCGCGCGACCAGATTCGCGACCGTCCGGCCCGCGATCGCTTGCGTCTCCATCGTCGACGCCACCGACTCCATCGCGTTCACGTAGTAGAGCCCGTCGGCGAGTCGAAACGGCGGTGTCGGCGTCTCCGGGTCTAATCGCGGGAACGCCCGCCAACTCACTTCCTCCATTTCGTCGACGGACGCGAACAGCGACTCCAGCAGCGTCGGCGTCGGCGAGCAGTCGCCGGCACAGGTCGGCGTTCGCCACGTCGAGCGTGTAGGTCCCGCTGCCCATCCCCGTCAGCGCGACCAGACAGGCGAGAGCGTTCAGCGTCGGGTCCTGTCCGTAGATAGTGCGGGTCGTCCCGGCGACGAGTTCGTCGACGAACTGGGAGCCGACACCGTGGTCGATCAGAAACTCGCGGCCGGACTGTGTGCACACCTCGCCCAGGCCGACCGCCTCGAACAGGCGTTCGGGCGTCTCGAAGGCCGTCTCGGCGTGGTCGTAGATGGCGTCGAACCGATCGGCGACCGCCTCGGCGCGCGCTCTGCGTGGCGAGAGCCCGTATCGAGTGAGGAGTCGAAACAGCGTCACCGGCTCCGTTCCTGCCGTCGTGAGCGGAAACCGACGCCCGTCCCAGACGCCGGTGCGCTCGGCTCCGCGGCTCACGGGCCGGCGCTGGAAGCCGAAGCGGTCGACGAAGGAGTCGATACAGCGGTTCCGCTCGTGGATGTGTTTCCCGCCGGCCTCGAACCGTCGACCGCCGACGGAGACGGCACGGAGCCGGCCGCCGACGCGTTCGCTCGCCTCGTACACGTCGGCGCGCGCTACGTCGGCCCGCTCGCGCAGAAACCACGCCAGCGACGCGCCGCCGATGCCGGCTCCGACGACAGCGACAGCCGGCCCCGACTCGTCTCGTGGCAGGTGCTAATTTATTCGACGAGAGAGCGAGTGAAAAAGACTGCGTGTGTGTCTCGTCAGTCGTCGCCGTTCAGCTCCGCGCGAAGCTGGCCGAACTCGGCGACCCGCTCCGCGTGGGCGTTGTGCTGGTGGATAGACTCGTCGTTCGACTGCACCATCGTCAAGACGGTATCGTCGGGGAGGTCGAGCCGGTCGACCGAGAGCTCGGCGAGCGAGCGCACGCAGTCCTCGACGAACTTCGCGTTCGCGTGGGACTCATACGTCATGTGGTCCTCGTCGGGGCGCTTGGCGTAGTTGTAGATGCGCGCCGACATCGAGTCCCGGGCGATGTCGATGAGATCGTGGAGTTCGATGTCGGGCGTCCCCGGCGTCTCGACGGTGAGGGTAGCGTGGCCGCGCTGGCTGTGGCCCGGCTGTGGCACCTCATCGAGGAACTGCTCGATGACCTCGCCATCGACGCCCATCCTGTCGAGCGTCTCGCGGGCGCGCACCTCGCTCATCCCCTGTGAGCACGGACAGACCGTCATCCCGACGACGTGACAGCCGATCTCCTCGTGGGTACCGTCCTCGTCGGCCGTCGCACCGGCGATGATGTCGGCGGTCGCCTGGGTCTGGCGGCCCGATGCCGGCGTCTCCTCGCGGATAACGTACTCGGCTTCCATGTTGACCTCCGCGCGGGAGGTGTAGTCGTGTTTCTCGAGCAGTCGCTCCGCCACGTCCCCACACACGTCCTCGACCCGGTAGGCCGGCTGGTCGAGCGCCTCCTCCAGCATCTCGTCGACGACTTCCATGTTGCGGGACATGTCGATTCCCTTCCGCCACTTCGGCAAGTCGACGTACGCCTCGAACTCCGCCATCAGGACAATGGGTCGTTCCTGTTCGCGGTCGATCTTCACGAGCTTCTCCACCCCAGTGACGCCGACCCGATTGAGGCCGACGCTTACGTCCGGACTCGACGCCTGCACGTCCGGCAGTTGCTGACTCATTGCGATAACAAAGGACGGGACCCATTTACGGGTTTCTACCCCCGTACTCGTTTGTGGGTTTTCTGACTACTCCAGCTTCTCTAAGGCGGCGAAGAAATCCAGCGCCGGACCGACGGTTCGAGTGGGCGTCCGTGCCGTCTGAACCGTCAGCTCCGCGGGCGGTTCCAGTTTCACCCGGGACCGTCCGTCGGCGACGACGTACGCCGTCTCCGCGTTCGACACCCGGACGGAGATCTCGTCGCTGGGGTCGATAACGAGCGGGGGCATCGCGCCGTCGGCTGCCATCTCGGTCACGACCAGCCCGTCGGCCCGGGGGTGGACCACCGGACCGCCCTCAGAGAGGTTGTACGCGGACGACCCCGTCGGCGTCGCGACGATGAGTCCGTCGGCGTGTGCCTCGGAGTACGTCTCCCCGTCGAGTCGCACTTCGATGTCGACTCCGTGGCCGTGGCCGCGCTGTGGGCCGAGCACCGACACCTCGTTGAGCGCCGGCGGCAGGTCGATGCCCTCGCCGGCGGCCTGCACCCGCCGCAGTTCCCGGTAGCTCGCCTCACCAGCGCGAATCGCCGCGACCGTCTCTGCGACGACCGCCGGCGCTTCCTCGGGAGCGAGGGGGTTGAGGAAGCCGACTTCGCCGAGATTCACGCCCAGTATCGGCGCGCCGTCGGTGGTCCGAGCGGTGTAGAGGAAGGTCCCGTCGCCGCCGATGGAGACGACGAGGTCGTACTCGCACATCGCCGATGGCTCGACGCCGTCCCGGTCGAGTGCGCTCGCCGTCTCCGTGTCGAATCGGACGGTCGCATCGAGGAGACTGTCGAGGTCGGCGGCGAGCCGGACCGCTCGGTCGTTGCCGCGTTGCGCGACGACACCAACGTGCATCGTCGGCGGTTCGCCCGGCCCGCCGATAAGCGTCACGGCCCCGAGGCCACACTTATCTCTCTGCGTCGGGAACAGAGAGATATGTGCGGACAGGAGGGGGGAACGTGAGCGAAGACGCCGAGGAGGACGACTGGTTCGAGTCCGACTCGGGCGACGACGAGTCGGACGAACTCGACTGGCATGACTGGGAGACCGACGACTCGGACGGCGAGGAGTCGACCGAGCCGTCAGACAAACCCGAGGAAGCGAGCGACGCTGACGGCGGCTCGTTGACCGCCGGCTTCGACGACGTATCGGACGCCGAGTTCGCCACCGACGCCGGCGATGAGTCGCTGGAGCAGGACGCCGAACCGGCGACCCCAGAGCCGACGGGCAGCGACGATTCCGCCGAGCCCGACGACGACTCCGGTGGGCTCGGTAGTTCGGAGTTCTTCGGCGGGGAGTTCGGCGCACCGGAGATGCCGAGCGACGAGGAGATGGACGACCCGTTCGCCGAGGACGACGGCGACGACACCGAAGAGTCACTGGAGGCGACGGGCGGCACGGAGTTCGACGAGGAGTTCGAGTCCGAGATCCCCCGCATCGACATCGGTGTCACCGGGCTCGACCAGATGATTCAGGGCGGCGTGCCCGCCCGCTCGCTCATGGTCGTCATGGGGTCTGCCGGGACCGGGAAGACGACGTTCGGGCTCCAGTTCGCCAATCGCGGGCTGGAGAAAGGGGAGAAGGCGGTGTACATCACGCTGGAGGAGACCCGCGACGCCGTCATCGCCGCCGCCAGCGAGAAGGGCTGGGGCTTCGAGCAGTACGCCGCGGACGACGATCTCGCTATCGTCGATTTCGACCCCATCGAGATGGCGAATTCGCTGTCCTCCATCCGAAATGACCTGCCCCGGCTCATCGACGATTTCGGGGCCGAACGGCTGGTGCTCGACTCCGTGTCCCTGCTGGAGATGATGTACGACGACCAGGCGAAACGGCGGACCGAGGTGTTCGATTTCACCAAGTCGCTCAAGAAGGCCGGCGTGACGACGATGCTCACCTCCGAGGGGAGCGAGGACAACCCGTACGTCTCTCGCCACGGCATCATCGAGTACCTGACCGACGCGGTGTTCGTCCTCCAGTACGTCCGCTCGGAGTTTCAGGAGACCCGACTGGCCGTCGAGATTCAGAAGATACGAAACGCGAACCACTCGCGCGAGACGAAGCCGTACGAGATTACCGACGACGGGATTTCGGTGTACCAGCAGGCGAACATCTTCTGAACCTTTTTCCACGGCGGGTCTGCGACCCGCCGGCAAAAACGTTCATGAAAAAGACACGTCGGGCCTCCAGTCGCTGGCCGGAGGCCAGCGGTAGTCGGCCCTCGGTCCTGCGGCTCGCTCTGCTCGCCGCAGCGAAACGCCTCCCACTGGTCGGCGTACACTGAACTGACCGCAACCTCGACAGCGACCACAACAGCACAGCGACACACCACGACCGCACCACACCAGCACAGCAATCGCACGGCCGTCGCGCCGGACGGAAAGCCCCTTGAGGAGTCCACTCCGAGTCGAGGTATGAGCGATATCGACCTCGACGCGGCGAAGTACGAGAAACACCGACAGGCCGGCGAGATTCTCGGCCAGGTGCGGGATGAGGCCGCCGAGCGAACGGAAATCGGCACCGGCTACCTCGAAATCTCAGAGTGGGCCGAAGACCGCATCCGCGAGCTCGGCGAACAGAAGGGCGTCGACGCAAAGCCCGCCTTCCCGGTGAACGTCAGCGTCGACCACGAGGCCGCCCACGGGGCCGCCGCGCCCGACGACGACCGCACCATCGGCGAGGAGATGGTGAAACTCGACATCGGCGTCCACATCGACGGCTGGCTGGCCGACACCGCCGTCACCGTCGATTTTACCGGCGAGACCAAGTTGGTCGAGGCCGCAGAGCAGGCGCTCGATGCAGCCCTCGACCTCGTGGAACCGGGCGTCCACACCGGGGAGGTCGGCGCGGAAATCGAGTCGGTCATCGACGGCTACGGCTACAATCCCGTCGTGAACCTGACGGGCCACGGGCTCGGCCACTGGGACCAACACACCGCGCCGAACATCCCGAATCGCGCGGTCGATAGCGGGACCGAGCTCGAAGTGGGCGACACCGTCGCCATCGAACCGTTCGCCACCGACGGCGGCGGAAAGGTCACACAGGGCCAACAGGAGGAGATCTACTCGCTCGAGCAGGAGGCGTCGGTCCGCAACCGACAGGCGCGACAGGCGCTCGAACAGATTGTCGAGGAGTTCAAAACGCTCCCGTTCGCGCGTCGGTGGCTCGACACGTCGCGTGCGAAGATGGCCCTCCGCCGGCTCGAACGGCAGGACGTGGTCCACGGCTACCCCGTCCTACAGGAGGATGAGGGGTGTCTCGTCGCCCAGCGTGAACACACGATTATCGTCACCGAGGACGGGTGTGAGGTGACGACGAGCTAGCGCGCAGATTGTCGGAGGCCGAGGGGATTTACACCCCCGAACCGTACGAGTGGTGTGGAGAATCCGTACGAGGTGCTTGGCGTCGAGTCGGACGCCGGCGAGGCGACCGTCGAGACCGCCTACCGCGAGCGCATCAAGAGCGCACACCCCGACCACGGCGGCGATATGGAGGAGTTCCGCCGGGTGCGTGCCGCGTACGAGACGATTCAGGCCGACGACCTCCCCGCGACGGCCGAGGAACCCGATACACCTGCCACGACGGACGAGGACGGCGACGACGCCGAGCCCACCGGTCCCGGCGAGCGACGCGGGGCACGCCGGCGCACCAGCCCGGACGATGAGGAGCCGGCCGACATCGACTCGACGCTCGACAAGAGCCGCGTCGAGTATCTCAACTACGAGGTGTTCGACGACCACGGCTGGGAACTCACCGACGACGACCTCTTCGAGAAGGCCAGCGACGCCGACTTGGCCCCCGATGACTACGGCCGCCTGCTCGTCCAGCAAAACGAGACCTTACTCGAAGCTGCCGAGAACCGCGGCTTCGCCTGGCCGTACTCCTGTCGCGGCGGAGCCTGCTCGAACTGCGCCGTCGCGCTCGTCGAAGGAGAGATGCCCACCCCCGCGGGCCACATCCTCACCGAGGAGTGGCTCGACCGCGGCATCCGGCTGTCGTGTCTCTCCGCGCCCGTCACCGAGTCCGCGAAGGTCGTCTACAACGTGAAGCAGTTACCCGGACTGGAGGAGCTTATTTTGCGTCCGAGCCGCTTTTCGAGTGCGAGGATGGACTGAGCGCTCACCCGTTGATTCGTTCTCGTACGGCGGGACGCTTCTCCGTGAGGTCTCGATAGAGGTCCGTCTCGCCGATGTACGGCTCCGATTCCTCGATGAAGTACGCCATCTTCGCGAGGAGCTGCTGTGCCAGTTCGTCCGAGTCTGCCAGCCCGTAGTAGTCGCTGTTGTCGAGAATGTCTGCGGCCTTGACGAGGACCGCGGGCCGCCCCACCGCAAAGCAGCTGTCGTAGATGTCGTAGTGGCGTTCGAGATACTCGTCGATGCTCGGGTCAAAGCTGGCCGCTTCCACGATATCGGCGACTGCCGTGCCGAACCACGACCGAATCTCGTCGGCGGTCACGTCCGTATCCTCGATGAGGTCATGGAGGAAGCCGGCGACGACGACAGACTCCTCGTACCCCCGCTCGTAGAGGTCCATCCCCACGCGCGTGCTGTGGAGAATCACCGGCTTCGGGTTGTCGCCCGAGCTCTCGAAGGCGTGGACCAGATACTGAAGCGCTCGCTCGATTTCCTCGTCTTCGGTCGCATCGCGCATCGTAGCGAAAACGAGCCGGGGAGTGTTGACTTTGCTTCGGTCGACGCGACAGCGGGCGGCTATTTTACCCGCGGGGCGCACACGTCGGGTATGGACCAACTGTTCGCCCCGTGGCGCATCGACTGGATCGAGCGCGAGGAGACCGACATCGACGGGTGTCCGTTCTGCGTGTTGCCCGACCGCGACGACGACCGCGACTCCCGCATCCTCGCGCGCAACGACCACGCGTTCGTCATTCTCAACAACTACCCGTACAACCCGGGCCACGCGATGGTCATTCCCTACCACCACACCGGGGAGTACCGCGACCTCGACGAGGAGACGCTGCTCGCGATTGCGACGCTCAAACAGCAGACGTTCGACGCGCTCGATGCCGCCCTCGGTCCCGAGGCGTTCAACACCGGAATGAACCTCGGTGGTCCCGCCGGCGGCTCCATCACCGACCACGTCCACGCCCACGTGCTCCCCCGGTGGGGCGGCGACACGAACTTCATGCCCGTGCTCGCGGACACCAAGGTCATCGTCGAAGCCGTCGACGACACCTACGAGCGGGTCCGCGAGGCGTTCGCCGACCTCGATGGCGCACACGACCCCGGCGACCCGGCCGCAGTCGAGTTCTAGTCGGCGGCTTCGGTGTCTGTGACCTCGGCTTGCCAGTCGCGCAGGCGGTCGGCAGAGACGCCTTGTACGTCGCCGGCGACGGTCTCGGGGTCGGCCGAAGAGAGGTCCGAGAGGCTCTCGATACCCGCGGCGGCGAGTTTTTCTGCCGTCTTCGCGCCGACCCCGTCGAGGTCCTCGATCGCGCTTGCGGCCTGTCGCTCCTGATACTCCGCGTAGTTACAGATGGGACAGCCCAGCTCCCACGGCTCGTCGTCGTCCTCGTCGTCGCGCACGAGGAGTTCGGGGAGGTCGTGCTCGCCACACCGGTCGTCCGTCACCTCGATGTCGCCCCGCCGCGGAAGCGGCAGCGAGTAGTCGCAGTCGGGATAGCGCGTACAGCCGACGAGCCGCGACCCCGACCGGAGCTGCTTGATTGCGAGTTCGCCGCCGTCCTCGGCTCCACACTCCGGACAAGTCCCGATGACTCTGTCTTCGGTCTGGTCGGCCTCGTCGGCCTTACACAACGGACAGCCGTGGGTGAACGTCGACCGGCCGGCGAGCATCTTCACGTGACCGAGCCCGTGTTCTGCACACACCTCGTCGGTGACGGTCGGCTCGCCCTGGCTCGGGAGCGGAAGGGTGTACTCGCAGTCCGGATACCCGTCACAGCCGACGAAGTACGACCCCCGGCGCGACCGGCGCACGAGCAGGTCGTCGCCACACTCGGGGCAGGGACCAAGCGTCTTGTCCGCCTTCAGCGACGTGCGCAGGAAGTCGCCGATTTCCTCGCGGTGCTCGTGGAGGTCCTCGAATACCCGCTGGAGCATCTCGCGCGACTCGTCTGTCACCTCGTCTAGCGACTTCTCGCCGGCCGCGATGGCGTCCATGTCTGCCTCCAGTCGGGCCGTCATCGCCTCGTCGGTGACGTGGTCGGCGAACTGCTCTGCGGCCTCCACGACCGCCATCGCCAGTCCAGTCGGGCGCGGCGGGTCGTTCTCGATGTAGCCGCGGTCGTACAGCTTCTGGATGGTCTCGTGGCGGGTCGCCTTCGTCCCGATACCCATCTGCTCCATGGTCTCGATGAGCCGCGACTGGCCGCGACGGCGGGGCGGCTGTGTCTCTTTGGCTTCGAGCCGCACGCCCGAGAGGTCGAGGTCGTCGCCTTCCTCGACTTCGGGGACGAAGTTCTCGCTGGCCGAGGAGTACGGGTAGACCGCGTGGTAGCCGGCCTCGACGAGGCGCTTCCCGTTGGCCTTCAGCGAGCGGCCGTTTGCCGTTGCGACGACGCGCAGGTGCGCCCACGTCGCCGGCTCCGCACAGGTCGCGAGAAACCGCCGGACGACGAGTTCGAACACCTCCCACTCGTCCTCGCCGAGGTCCTGTCGGCCGGGAATCTCGCCGGTCGGATGAATCGGCGGGTGGTCGGTCGTCTCCTCGTCGCCTTCGGTCGGCTCGATGTCGTCCTGTTCGAGCAGGCTGGCGGCGTCCTCGCCGAACGCGCCCGTGTCGGCGAACGTCTCGAGCAGTTCCTCGGGGTCCAAGTCCTCGGGGTAGACGGTGTTGTCCGTGCGCGGGTAGGTAATCCAGCCGGCGGTGTACAGCTCCTCGGCGATGGACATCGCGCGCTGGGCGGAGTAGCCGAGCGAGCCGGCCGCGCGAATGAACTGCGTCGTGTTGAACGGGGCCGGCGGGTCGTCCGTCCGGGTGCGTCTGCGCACGGACTCGACGCTCGCGCTCGTCGCTTCCCGCAGGTCCTCGTAGGCGTCGTCGGCGTCGGCCTCGTTCCAGACGCGCTCGTTTTCAGTGCCGTCCTCGCCCTCGTAGAAGTACTGCGCTTCGAACGCCTCGTCGTCTTTCGCGAGGTCGCCGTAGATCACCCAGTAGTCGTCGGGGTCGAACGCCTGAATCTCGCGTTCCCGGTCGACGATGAGCTTCAGCGTTGGAGACTGGACGCGACCGACGGAGATGAAGTCGTTGCCGAGCTGGCCGGCGGTCAGCGAGAGGAACCGCGTCAGCGCGGCCCCCCACATCAGGTCGATGATCTGGCGCGCCTCGCCCGCGGCAGCGAGGTCGAAATCGAGGTCGTCGGGGTTGGCGAAGGCGTCTCGAACCTCGCGCTCCGTAATGGACGAAAATCGGACGCGCTTGATTGGGACGTCCGTCTCCTCCTCGATGAGTTCGTACGCCTCCTTGCCGATGAGTTCCCCCTCGCGGTCGTAGTCGGTGGCGATGACGGCCTCGTCGGCGTCGCGGGCGAGGGATTTGAGCGCGGCGACGATGTTCTCTTTCGTCGGCGTCTTGACGACCGACGCCTCGGAGAGTTCGACGGGCTGAACGTTGCGCCAGTCGCTGTACTCCGGCGGGAAGTCGACGCCGACGACGTGGCCCGACAGCCCGATGCAGCGCGTGTCGCCCCACCGGTAGATGTTGACCCCGTTCGTGCGTTCGACACCGTGGCCGCCCTCTGAGAGAATCTCTGCGATACGCCGGGCGGCGTTGTCTTTTTCGGTGACGATGAGTTCCATTATCGAAGTTAGGGCCGACAGGCGAAATAAACGCTTCGACGGCCAAAATCGACAGCAAGCGCGCCTGTGCGCGTGCTCTCGCGTGTACGCTCGCGCGTGTCGTGGTCGGGTTGGAGTGGTCTGTTTTCGATACTGCTGACGCTGTTTGGTATGGTTTCGACAGCACCGCGACCACTCTCGATTCTTGGCATCGGGGAAACAGCACCGCGACCGCAGCGGTCGCTGGCCCGTGGCCGTCGGCCACTCTCCCAACCCTTCCTCACGACGCACACGGCTTCGCCGGTGCGTCAGGCCACCGCGACAGTTGATCAATCGAGTGACATGGTGCGGTGGCGTGGTCCGAGCGCGCCTCGTGCGCGCGAGTCAGCGCGAGGTCGTCGCGAGGGCACCGAGCGACGGCTTGTCAGCGCGTGCTCTGACAGTGGATGAGCGACTGAAAAGAGCGAATCGGCTGGGGAGGCTCGTGGGCGGTTCGGGTGGATAGAAAGGGGTCCTGAAGTCTGCCGTGGCAGACTTCAGGGTCAGCACGACGCGCAGCGTCGTGCCCAGACGGGCGTGTCGCGCGTGTTTGGTCTGTTCCGTGGCCCCTCTCGACGTGAGCGAAGCGAACGAGAGATGTCACGGAAAGACCGCGACACGCCCGGGGCTTTCAAGCCGTTCACAACAGCGAAATCAGCGAACGATACGTCCGGGACTTTCCGCCTGTTCTCGTTACCGATGTATTCAGAGCAGTCAGCAAGTGAGACGACCAGAGGTTCCAAGCCAGAATTACCGACGTATCCGGAATCGGGCAAGCGACACGTCCAAACCACCACCACCCGAACACCGAGAAAGTGAAACAGGCCCACCGCCACGAGCGTCCGACGGGCGTCGAGTGGTACGTCAGCGACACGGACGGCACCGGCGGCCACCTCCGAGACTCGGCCGACGCCTTTCGGGTGCGCGAGCTCGAAGCCGTGGAGCCGGAGCCGCTCGACGCCGACCCCGGCTCGTACGCGCACGTCGTCTTCCGGGCGACCCTTCGCGAGTGGGACACCAACGCCTTCGCGGGCGCGCTGGCGTCGAAAGTCGGCGTCTCCCGCGAGCGCGTCTCGTGGGCCGGCACGAAGGACAAGTACGCGGTGACGACACAGCTGTTTTCCGTCCGACTGGAGGACGAACGCGACCTCCCCGAACTCGACGGCGCTGACATCGAGCCGCTCGGACGGGTGGGCCGGCCCGTCCTCTTCGGCGACCTCGCGGGCAACGAGTTCGAGATTTCGGTCGCGGAGCCAACCCACCCCGAACGCGCCGCCGACATCACCGCGGAACTCCGGACGTTCGCCGGCGACGACGAACGCGTGGGCGTCCCGAACTACTTCGGGCCACAGCGGTTCGGGAGCGCGCGCCCCGTCACCCACCGGGTCGGGCTCGCGATTCTCCGCGGCGAGTGGGAGGAAGCCGTCCGGACGTACGTCACGTTCACGAGCGAAACGGACCCCGAGACGAGCGCGAAAGCGCGGCGTTCGGTCGACGACCGATGGGGCGACGACTGGGGCGAGCTGACGGAACTGCTCCCCGGCCGACTCCACTACGAGCGGTCGCTGTTACAGGGGCTCGCGGAGACCGGCGGGGACACGCCCGAGGATTTCCGGGCCGCACTCGAACGGTTCCCGTCGAATCTCCAGCAGCTGCTCGTTCATGCGGCGCAGTCGTATCTGTTCAATCGCATCGTCTCGGCGCGATTAGAGCGGGGGCTACCCTTCGACGGGGCAGTCGCGGGGGACGTGGTCGCCTTCGCCGACCGCGACGCCCCGCTTCCCGTGCCGGACATGGACCGACTCCAGCACGTCGACGGCGACCGCGTGAGGACCGTCAATCGCCACGTCGAGCGCGGGCGGGCGTTCGTCACCGCGCCGCTCATCGGCACGGAGACCGATCTCGCGGACGGCGAACCGGGCGACATCGAACGCGAGATACTCGCGGAAGAGAGCATCGAGCGGTCTGACTTCGACCTGCCCGGAGAGTTCCACTCCGAGGGGACCCGGCGTGCCGTGCTCGTGACGACGGACCTCACGGTGACGGAGCCGCTGACCTTCCAGTTTCAGCTGCCGAAGGGGAGCTACGCGACGACGCTGTTGCGCGAGTATCTGAAGGTCGCGCCCGACCGTCTGGGATAGTCCCGCACGGCGTCAGCAGACTTTTTCGCCGGCTCCCGGTAGACGGCGCATGGACCCCGAACACGACGCCTACGGCCAACTGCTCCGCGACCACGTGGACGGCGAGGCCGGGCGCGAGATACTTGAACGCGACGACGGACTGGTGTCGGTCGCGCCGCCGGCGGAGCGCTACTTCGCCGTGCGCGAGGAGTGGAGTCCACGCGAGCAGACCGCCATCGAGCGCGCCGAGGGCCGCGTCCTCGACGTCGGCTGTGGCGCGGGCCGGGTCGCTCTGGCACTCGACACCGAGGTCGTCGGTATCGACGTGTCGCCGGGAGCCCTCGGGGTGAGTCGCGACCGGGGCGTCGACGCGAGAGAGTTGGACGTGACCGACGCCGCGCAGTTAGAGGGCGAATTCGACACGGTCGTCATGTTCGGCAACACGTTCGGGCTGGTCGGGACGGGCGAGCGCGCGCCGCGGGTGCTCGACGCGCTGGCGCGGGTGACGACCGACGACGCCCGGATACTGGCCGACACGCGCGACCCACACGCCACCGACGACGCCGTCCACCGCGAGTACCACGACCTGAACCGGCGGCGCGGGCGACTGCCGGGCGCGCTCCGGGTGCGGAGTCGTTACGAGACGACCGCCACTCCGTGGTTCGACCTGTTGACGGTCTCGCCCGACGAGATGCGCGAGGTCCTCGGGCCGTCGCCGTGGGACCTCCACGAGGTGGTTGCGCGAGACGAGGGCGGCGGATACGTCGCCGAGCTACGGAAGTCTTGAGCGCGGCTCCGGGCGGTTTATCCGCCGGCGTCGTCTCCCTTCCGTATGGACTGTCGGCAGTGTGGCACGGCGCTGGAACGCCCCGGTGACTTCTGTCTCACCTGCCGCACGCCGAACGTCGACACCGTCGTCATCGGCTGTGACCGCGACCGCGCGACCGTCACCTGCCTGCTCGACGAGGAGATTGTCGCAGAGCGCACCGTGACGACGCTCCCCGAGGACGACCCCGAGCAGGAGCCGCGGGAACTCCGGAACTTCGCCGGCAGAGTCGCCGACGAGGTCCACCGGAAGCGGCCCGAGGAGGTGTACGCGGCCGGGGACCGTGAGGTCCTCGACGCCGTGCGCGCGGAACTGCACTACACCCTCTATCGCGTCCCCGACGAGGACCCCGTCGCGCACGTGCTCGACCGACAGGGCGAGCCGGCACTGGAGGTCGTGAACACGCCCCCACGCGAGAAGTTGGGCGGGAGCCACACGACGCTCATCGGGGAGCGCGACGGTATGGAGGCCATCCAGACCGTCGGTGACCACCCGCACGTGAAGAAGATTATCCCGGGGCCAATCGACGCGGGCGGTGCCGGCTCGAACTCCGGGGTGCGGGCGAAGGCGACCCGCGCCGACGACACCGGCAACGTCCGGCTGTTGATTCGTGACGGCTCTTCCGTACAGGAGAATCGCGTTGTCACGACGGCCGACAGCCGCGAGTTGGGCGAGCGCATCCGCGAGGACCTCAACCACGCGCTGCGCGAGACCGAGCTTCAGGAGTAAGGGCGTCTCGCAGGGTTTATGCCCGCGACACCAGTTCGATACGACATGAGCAACAGTATCACCGGGAGCGCCGGCCGCTTTGGCGCACGCTACGGCCGTGTCGCTCGTCGCCGCGTCGCGGAGATCGAGGAGGACATGAACGCAGACCACAGTTGCCCCTCCTGCGGTGAGGACCGCGTCGACCGCAAGGGCACGGGCATCTGGCAGTGTGGTGCCTGCGGCCACAAGTTCGCCGGCGGCTCCTACCAACCGGAGACCCCGGCCGGTCGCACCGTGCGACGGTCGCTGCGTGCTGCACTCGGCGACGAGGAGTAAATGACGTACAAGTGTTCCCGCTGTAAGCGCGACGTGAGCCTCGACGAGTACGGCGGCGTGCGCTGTCCGTACTGCGGTCACCGCGTCCTGCTGAAAGAGCGCAGCCGCGACATCAAGACCGTCCAGGTCAATTGAGCCGGCCACACGCGGCGACACTCGTTTTCGACTACGCTGACTCGACAGCCGCGCGGCTCGTCGCGGCGAGCGTCGAACAGGAACTCGACGACATCGAAGGCGACCGCACGCACGCGACGCTGACACGGTCCGAGGCGTCCATCGAGGTGCGCGTCACGGCCGACGACCTCACCGCGCTCCGGGCCGGGATGAACACGTGGTTCTCGCTGGTCGAGGTGGCGGAGTCGGTCGCCGAGGTGTGACGCGAGTCGCCAGCAGGCGGCCGAATCGGCGGCTGAACGGAGGAAGACGGAAAGCGGGGGTTTTTGGGCAGCAAGCCCGTCGCCGGAAATATGCAGGGCAACCTTCCGCCGGAAGCACAGGAGAAAATCGAGGAGCTACAGGATCTTCAGGACACGGCCCAGCAGGTCGCCGCACAGAAGGAGCAGGCCCAGACCTCGCTGCAGGAGTCCAAGACCGCACTGGAGACGCTCGAAGACCTCGACGACGGGCTGGAGATGTACCGCGAGGTCGGCGAACTGCTCGTCGAGACCGACTACGACGACGCCTACGAGGCGCTCGAAGAGAAGGTCGACTCGCTCGAAATCCGCGTCGAGACGCTCGAAAAGCAGGAAGAGCGCGTCGAAGACCAGTTCAACGGTCTCCAGTCCGAACTGCAGAACATGCTCCAGCAGGGCGGTGGCGGCCCGCAGGGTCCCCAGGGTCCGGGCGGCGCGTAATGGGCGACGCCGAGCCGACCGACGAACAGGTCGTCGAAACTGCCTCCGACGCCGCGGAGGGACTCATTTTCTCACGCTACGCGCAGAGTGACGTCCGCGACCTCGACGTGACTGTCACATTCGAGGACGGCGTGCTCGACGTGGACGTGTACCTCGACGCCGAAGAGCACGCGGCAGAGGTCGCCGACGGGGCGGCACGCGCCGCACGCGACGCCGTCGACGAGCTGTTCGAGTCAGGTCACGAAGAATAACACGGCCGAGATGAGCGTGACGGCGAGGATGAACGTCGCCGCCAGCGCTCCGCCCATCTGGACCATTGCGTTCGCGTGGGCAGCAAGCGACTCCGTTCGGTCGTTCCCGAACACTGTCACCTCGGCCCGCTCGGTCGCCATCCCCGCCTCCACGGGTTCGAGGTCTTCTCGCGCTTCTTCGAGCAGTTCGACGGCGAGCAGCCGAAGCTCGTCGCCGTCCATTCGCTCGCCCACCTGATTCGACGCCTCGACCGTGTTGACGATGTGGGTGTCTGTCGTCATCACCTCGGCGAAGTCGACGTGCATTTCGAGCGTCTCGACGATTGAATCGCGCAGCCCCGGCTCCATGTTGTTCCCGTCAACGAGCACGTACGCCGTCACCTGTCCGTTCACCTCGGTGACGGCGACGCGGACGCCGAGGGGACCGATACCGTCGAGTGGCTCCCACCGCGTGCGGTCCCACGCCGTACCGAGCTTGACCGGGTAGCGGGTCGCGTCCGCCAGTCGGTCGCCGGACGCGCGTGCGCCCTCAATCATGTCGAACGAGCGCTTCGACCCGGGGACGACGTGGCCGAGGTCGTCGCCGTCGAGACCGTTGTTGCAGTTGTGGGCGTCAGCGAGCATGATGTCCTCCAGTCCGCCCTGTCGGGCCTCCGCCTGTGCGGAGAGCCCGACGGCGTACTCCACGTCGTCGGCGAACCCCGGCGCGTAGGTGGCGGTCATGAACGCGTCGTCGCCGAACGCCTGTGCGAGCAGCGTCGCTTCGCCCTCGGTCGTGCGGACGCTCTCGGTCGCGCAGTCGTGATACTCCAGCCGCTCCATCGCGCGGTCGGTCGCATCGAGCAAGGTGTCGACCTCGCGGGAGGTGACGAGATTGAAGTCGTGGCCGGCGGTGGCGTGTGGCGGAAACGCGAGGCCCTCGGCCTGTCGGGAGACGCGCTCGGGGAGATTTCCGCCGCCGATTTCTCCCATCGGCCCCGGGTGTATCATCGGGAGGACGAACCGGGCCTTCTCCCCCTCGTCGGTGCGAAACGAGAGGACCGTGACGGGGACGACCGCCTCGTCGCCGATGCGTTCGAAGAACGTCTCCAGCTCGCGGGTCCCCTCGGCGATGTGGCCGATGAAGCCGCGGAGGAAATCCAACACGGAGATGCCCATCGACTGCTTCCACGGCCGGTCGATGACGGCGACGAACAGCGTCACCGCGGTCGCATAGAGCACGCACATCCCGCCGAGCAGGAGGAAGTCGGACGGAACGACGGCGAGCAGCTGGAGTTCGGTCGGGGCCTCGCTGGCGCGCGTGGCCGGCGAGAGGAACGACTCCGTGAGCGAGCCGCCCTCCAGATAACGGGCCGCACCGGTGTAGACGAACAGCAAGAGTGCGGCGGTGACGGTCTGGATGCTGGCGGGGATACTCGCGCGCAGCGGTGACCGGTGGGAGATGGCCATCGCCACGAGCAGCCGGAGCGCGAAGATCCCCGCGAGTGCCGCCAACAGCGTGTCGAAGACGAAGTCCTGTCCGAGACCGGTCACGACCACGGCGAGCACGCTCGCCGCGACGAGCGCGCCGACGAGGAGCAGTTCACAGACGAGAGCGAGCAGGGAGGCGCGGTTCGGCGTGAGGTTGCCGCCGAGCATCCGGTCGACGTATGGCGTCACGGCACTGGCGACGACGGTCGGAATCCCGATGTAGAAGATTCCTTCCCACGCGTCTTCGAGGACGAACCGGGAGTCGAAGGCCGCGATACCGGCCAGTGCCGCGACGGCGAGCGCGAACGCGAGACTGGAGTACCAGCTCGGGGCGCGGAAGATGAACCGCGACAGCGAGGCGAGGTCTCCCTGCGATGCCGTCATTGGCGCGGCTTGTCGCTCGGGCCAGATAACGCTACTGACAGTGTGGTGGGGTGTGAGGGGTTCACACTCCCAAATCGTTAGACCGGCGTCAGACGTTCACGAACAGCGGGCGATGAAGTTCTCGAACAGTTCCTCGCCGCGCTCGGTGTGGGCCACTTCGGGGTGCCACTGGACGCCGTAGAGGTCGCGGTCGGTGTCGCCCATCGCCTCGACGCTGCACACGTCGCTGGAGGCGGTTCGCTCGAACCCCTCGGGCACCTTCGTCACCTCGTCGGCGTGGCTGGCCCACACCCGCGTCTCCGGGGCGAGCGAGCCGACGAGCGGGTCCGTGTCGTCGTCGATTGCCACGTCTACGTCGGCGTACCCCCCGTACTCGCCGGACTTGACCTCGCCGCCGAGTTCGGTCGCGATGAGTTGATGGCCGAGACAGATGCCGAGGACGGGTACGTCGGCGTCGATGTACTCCGGGGCGCGGCCGACACGGTCCATCGATGGGCCGCCCGAGAGGACGTAGCCGTCGGCGTCGGTCTCGGCGAGTGGCGTCTCGTTGTCGACGAGTTCGACGTCGACGCCCAAATCGCGAAGCGTCCGGTGTTCGAGGTGAGTGAACTGGCCGTGGTTGTCCACGACGACGATGCGGGTCATGGGCCGGGTAGCACATCCGTGGTGAAATATCTGCGGAATACGACGGCTGTCGCCGTCAGTACCCATCTCCGTGCATACTACTCGTCGTCGTAGCGGTCGGCTGCGGTCGCGAAACCCGCCTCCGACTGCTCGTCGCTGCGGCGCTGCTCGCGGGCGGCGAGCGCCTCGGCGTCGGGGCTGGCGTCGTCGTCCACGCGCGCCCACGACTGATGCACCTTCGCGTGACACCACCGACACAGCGAGACGGTGATCTCGTGGCTCAGCTCGCGGCGGTCGTCGTCGGGGTATTCGAGGTGGTGTTCTTCGAGCAGGGGACGGCTGTCGTCGTGGGCCTGCCGGTGGGCAGAGAGCCCACACCTGATACACTCGTCCCCGTGCGTGCGCGACCGGAACTTCGGACAGTCGCTCCACTCCCACTCGCCGTGGGGGTCGGCGGCGGGACATCGAAGGTCGTCTCGCCGGCGCTCGCGGGCGAAGCCGGGGTCGTTGTGGCCGTGCTCGACGGCGTAGCGACAGCGGCCGTCGTCGGTGAGATACTCACACCGGTCAACGAACGCGTAGGGGTCGTCCACGCCGACGGAGGTCCCCTCCGGCGTCTGTCGCACCATACCCGCGTTTTCGGTGCCACACGGTTATACCAGTTCGGACGCGTGAGCCTGAACTGATGGGTATCCGAAGAGGTTTTCTCTCCGCGCCGGGTTTCGGGGAGTATGACCGCTCCGTGGACCGACTGGGACCACATCGTGAAACTCGACCCCGACAAGACGCTGTACGCCGACGAGACGTTCACGGACGTGTGTGCGACCGGCACCGACGCCATCGAAATCGGCGGCACGCTCGACATCACGGCAGAGAAGATGCGCGAGTATCTCCGCCCGTGTCTGGCGGCGTGTGCCGAACACGATGTCGCCTGTTACATTGAGCCGTCACACGCCGACGCAGTCGTCCACGAGCCGATTCCCGACGGCTTTCTCGTTCCGGTCGTGCTCAATGCCGGCGACACCTTCTGGACGACCGGCGCACATCTCAACTGGGTGAAATCGGACGAGCACATCGACTGGGACCGGACGTTCAACGAAGCCTACATCATCATGAATCCAGACGCCTCCGTGGCGACGTACACCGAGGCGAACTGCGAGCTGGACGCCGACGACGTGGCCGCGTACGCGACCGTCGCAGAGCGAATGCTCGGACAGGATATCGTCTACGTGGAGTACTCGGGGATGTTCGGCGACACCGACGTCGTCGGTGCGGCCCACGACGCGCTGGACGAGGCGACGCTCTTCTACGGCGGTGGCATCGGAACGTACGACGACGCCTACCGGATGCGACACCACGCCGACACGGTCGTCGTCGGCGACCTCATCCACGACGAGGGAGCAGACGTAGTGGCCGAGACGGTCGACGGTGCGAAGGCCGCGGCCAAAGAACGCACCCCGGACAACACGGCCTGACGGGCAACTCATCTCCGGCCGAAACGGCGGATGTTTCTCCTCGCGCGCGTTATTTCATCCGCTGAGAACGGTACCAGAAGTTATATTCGGTAATATCGACAGGTATCTTGTGAGCGTGATTGCTCGGTACGCCATTCAATCCGATGCACTGCCCCTCACAGAGACGTTCTCACGGGGATCGATTCGACTGGTGCTCGAACGGACGGTCGGCGTAGACCCCTCTCGGCCGGCACACTTCTCGTGGGTAACGGACGGGGCGACGGCGTTTGAGGCGGGAACCGAGAATGACCCGACGGTCCGTGACGTACAGTGTCTCACGGAGAAGAACGGCCGCCGGCTCTACCGCTACGTGGTGACCGACGAGGCACACACGACCTACCCAAAGCTCGTCGACATCGACGCACAGCGGCTTCACGTCCAGTACGCGGAGGGGTGGTGGCACGCGCGGACCCGATTTCCCGACGCCGAGATCTTCACCTCGTACAGGGAGTGGCTCGCCGACGCCGGCGTGACGGTCCGGCTGCTTCGCGAGTACAGGTCGGACGCCGAAGGCGACAGCGGGCTCACGCCAGAACAGCAGGCGGTGGTGACGTTGGCGAGAGAGCGGGGCTACTTCGCGATTCCACGAGAGGCTGGTCGACGCGGGCGTGCAGGTGGAGGTGCGTCGCATCTACGCGGAGGAGCCACACGGGCCTACCCCCGGACTGACGACCGAACAGCGGGAGGCGCTCGCGGTGGCATACCGGAACGGCTACTTCGCGGTGCCGCGAGAGACGACGACGGCCGCGCTGGCCGAGAAGCTCGGCATCTCCGGGCAGGCGGTGAGCGAGCGGCTCCGGCGCGGCTACACCCGGCTCGTGGACGCGACGTTCGACGACGAGTGACCCGGAAAGACGGGGCTTAAGTCGCGACCGCAGGAAATGGTCGTATGGACGAACGGACGTACACGGCGGACGCGGCGCCGGGCGACACTGTCACCGTCGCCGGCTGGGTACACGAACTGCGCGACCTCGGCGGCATCGCCTTCCTCATCGTACGCGACACGAGCGGGAAGATTCAGGTCAAGCTCGAGAAAGACGAGATGGACGACGAACTCGTAGAGACCGGACTCGACGTGGCCCGCGAGTCGGTCGTCAAAATCGTCGGCGACGTGAAAGAGGAGCCGCGCGCGCCGACGGGCGTCGAAATTGTCCCGACCGACATCGAGGTCATCGCCGAGGCCGAGACACAGCTACCGCTCGACCCGTCCGGCAAGGTCGACGCCGAACTCCCAACCCGCCTCGACAACCGCACGCTCGACGTGCGCCGCGACGAGTCGAAGGCCATCTTCGAGATTCGCTCGGAGGTGTTGCGTGCGGTGCGCGAGGAGTTCCGCTCGTTCGGCTCGACGGAGATCACGACGCCGAAGATCGTCGCCACCGGGACGGAAGGCGGTACGGAGCTGTTCCCGATCACGTACTTCGGCGAGGAGGCGTTCATGAACCAGTCGCCACAGCTGTTCAAACAGCTGATGGTCGGCTCCGGGCTGGAGCGCGTCTTCGAGATCGGTCCAATCTTCCGCGCCGAAGAGCACAACACGCCGCGTCACCTCAACGAGGCCACCTCCATCGACTTCGAGTCGGCCTTCTTCGACCACACCGAGGCGATGGACGTGTGTGAAGCCGTCACGAAAGCGGCCTACGAGGCCGTCGCCGAGAACTGCACGGACGAGCTGGAGACGCTCGGCATCGACGACTTCGAGGTGCCCGAGGAGGCGTTCCCGCGGCTCACCTACGAGGAGGCAATCGAGCGCATCAACGCGACGGGCGAGCTCGACGAGCAGCTCGTGTGGGGCGACGACCTCCCGACCGAGGGCGAGCACGCGCTCGGACAGGACGTCGGCGAACACTACTTCATCACCGACTGGCCCTCGGAAATCAAGCCGTTCTACATCAAAGACCACGACGACGACGAGACGCTCTCGACTGGCTTCGACATGATGCACCCGCGCATGGAACTCGTCTCCGGCGGGCAGCGCGAACACCGCTTCGACCGCCTCGTCGAAGGGTTCAGAAAGCAGGGACTCAACCCCGACGAGTTCGAGTACTACACCAAGATGTTCAAGTACGGCATGCCGCCACACGCCGGCTGGGCAATCGGCGGCGAGCGACTCATCATGACGATGCTCGGGTTGGACAACATCCGCGAGGCGGTGTTGTTCCCGCGCGATCGCCAACGTCTGAGTCCGTAGGACGAAGACCTGAGAGCCAGCGAGGCGAACGAAGTGAGCCTCGCACGGACAGGCATCGACTTTCGCCGTAGGGGAAATCGCCAAAACAGATTCTTTAAATCGAGTCACACCGACGCCGGAGTATGCACGCGACGGCGTTCGTCCCCGGTCACGTGACCGGGTTCTTCTCCACGCATCCCGACGAGCGGCCGCTTCGCGCCGGGTCTCGGGGCGGCGGCGTCGCACTCTCACACGGCGTCGAGACGACCGTCACCGACGACACGGGCGTGACGCTCAACGGCGAGTCGATTTCCGTCGAACCCGTCGAGCGAGTGTTGGACGCACTCGACGTCGACCTCGGGGTGGCGTGTGAGACGCCGCTCCCGCTCGGCTCCGGCTTCGGGGTCTCGGGCGCGATGGCGCTCGGCACCGCCTACGTCGTGAGCGCCCACACGGCGGCCGGTCTCTCCGAGAACGACCTCGTGTCGCTGGCCCACCGCGCGGAAGTGGAGTCCGGGACCGGACTCGGTGACGTGGTCGGGCAGGCGCGGGGCGGGATTCCGCTGCGGCTCGAACCGGGCGCACCGGGGTACGGCGCGATGGACGGGGTGCCGGGCGGGTCGCGCGTCGAGTATCTCTCCTTGGGCGGGCTGTCGACGGCGGACGTGCTCGGCGGCGACACCGAGACGCTGTCTGTGGCGGGGGAACGTGCACTCGAAACGGTACGAGAGACGCCGACGCTCGCGACCTTCGTCGCGGCCTCGCGGCGCTTCGCCGAGGAGGCAGGTCTCCTCACCGACGAACTCCGGGCAATTCTCCGCGACGTGGACGCGGTCGGCGAGACGGCGTCGATGGCGATGCTCGGCGAGACGGTGTTCGCGCTCGGGACCGGGCTGTCCGATGCGGGGTACGACCCCGCAGTGTGTCGGATTCATCCGCCGGGAGCCGGCCTGCGCGTCGAGTGAGCGGCTATCCGGTGACATTTGTAGCCGGCGCGTCGAGAGGTGGTATGAGCGACGAGCCACAGATTCCCGTCTCTCCGGACGACGAGACCGAGATACCGGAGTCACACCCGCGCTACGAGTCGCTGCTCACCCGCCACCGCATCGAACACGGCGTCGACATCGGCATCACCTCTCGACAGGGGCTCATCGCGCAGGGCCGCGGCGAGGCCTACGACTACCTGCTCGGCGAGCGGACCATCGAGAGTGCCGACGACGCGGCCCGCGCCGCGGCCGCCCACTTCCTGCTCGCGGACCACCCCGTCATCTCCGTCAACGGGAACGTCGCCGCGCTCGTCCCCGGTGAGGTCATCGCCCTCGCGGAGGCGGCCGGCGCTGACATCGAGGTGAATCTGTTCAACCGCACCCGCGAGCGGATGGAGACCATCGCCGACCATCTTAGCGAGCACGGAGCCGAGGACGTGAAGGGACTCACCGCCGACAGCGAGATTCCGGGTCTCGACCACGCCCGTGCGAAGGTGGACGCCGACGGCATCGGCTCGGCGGACGTGGTGCTCGTCCCACTCGAAGACGGAGACCGTGCGCAGGCGCTCTCGGCGATGGGGAAAGTCGAGGTCGTCATCGACCTGAATCCGCTCTCGCGGTCGGCACAGGCCGCGAGCGTCCCAGTCGTGGACAACATCATTCGCGCCGTCCCGAACATCACGCGCCACGCCCGCGAGCTACAGGACGCAGACGAGTCCGAACTGCATGCGATTGTGGAATCGTTCGACCCCGAGACCGCACTTGAGGCCGCAGAGCGCGCGATTCGACGCGGGGAGTAGAGCCGCGACCCGCGTCCCGACCATCGTGTCGAGTCACTTATTAAGCAGCAAGCGTTGCTGACCGAAGGATAATGGATTCGCTACGCACCGGACTGAGCTACGGAGACGTGCTTCTCGTGCCGCAACGCTCACCAGTCGACAGCCGCGGCGACACCGACCTCTCGACGCAGCTGACGCCGAACGTCGAGCTGTCGAACCCGCTCGTCTCCGCGGCGATGGACACCGTCACGGAAGCCGACCTCGCGGCCGAACTCGGGGAGGCGGGCGGACTCGGCGTGCTCCATCGCTTTCTCACCGCCGAAGAACAGGCCCGGCAGGTGCGCGAGGTCCACGAGGCGGGCCAGCAGGTCGCGGTCGCCATCGGCATCAACGAGGATTATCTCGCCCGGAGCGAGGCGGTCGTCGCGGCCGGCGTCGACGCGCTCGTCGTCGACGTGGCCCACGGTCACCTCGAACGCACGCTGGACGTGGTGGAGACGCTCGCCGAGGCGTTCCCCGAGACGGACCTCGTCGCCGGGAACGTCGCCACGCCCGAAGGCGTCCGTGACCTCGCTGCCGCCGGCGCTGACTGCGTGAAGGTCGGTATCGGTCCCGGCTCGCACTGCACGACGCGGAAGGTGGCCGGAGCCGGCGTCCCGCAGTTGACCGCCGTGGACGACTGTGCCGACGCCGCAGACGAGGCGGGCGTGACCATCTGTGCTGACGGTGGCATCCGTACCTCCGGGGACGCCGTGAAGGCCCTCATGGCCGGCGCGGACACGGTCATGCTCGGGAGTCTCTTCGCCGGGACCGAGGAGGCCCCGGGCGCAGTGGTCGAGGTCGACGGAACCCGGTACAAGCAGTCGCGCGGGATGGCGACGACGGCCGCCGCCGAGGACCGCGAGGACAAGGACAGCGAGGTGCGCGCCGACGAGGGCGTCGAGGCGCTCACCCCCTACAAGGGTCCGGTGGCCGACGTGGTGACAGAGTTCTGTGGCGGGATTCGCTCGGGGCTTTCCTACTGTGGTGGACACACTATCGAGACGGCACGCGAGTCGGCAGAGTTCATTCGTGTCGCCGCCAGCGCACAAGAGCGAGAAGGCTACCACTCGGACCACGACTGGGAGGGCGTCAGCGTCGACAGCGTCGGCGAGGCGGACGGAACAGCCGTCCAGAGCGACGATTAGAGGTACGCGTCGAGTCGGTCGAGCCCCGTCTCCAGTCGGTCCAGCGAGTTCGCGTACGAGAGTCTGAGTTTCCCCTCACCGGCGTCACCGAATCCAGCGCCGGGGGCGAACACGACGCCCGCCTCCGTGACGAGAGCCTTCGCGAGCGCCGTGCTGTCGTCGTACCCCTCGGGGTCGAGGAAGGCGTAGAAGGCACCCTGAGAGCGCGACGCTTTGACGCCGTCCATCTCGGCGAGTCGGTCTGTGACGTAGTCGCGCCGCTCTCTGAAGGCGGTCTGCATCTCTCGAACGGGGGCCTGTGGCCCTTCCAGCGCGGCGATGGCTGCGTGTTGTGAAGGGGTCGGCGTGCTCGCGGTCGTGGATTCGCGAATCTTGGTCGTCTCGTCCACGACGCTGGATTCGGTAGCGAGCCAGCCGACGCGCCACCCGGTCATAGCGTAGGCCTTCGAGCAGGAGCCGATGGTGATGACGTGCTCGGAGTCGTCGACGAGTGTCGCCATCCCGGTCGGGTCGCGGTCGTAGGTGAGCGCGGCGTACACCTCGTCGGCGATGACGTACGCGTCGTGTTCTCGGGCCGCCTCGATGACCCCCGCGACGGTCTCGTCTGTGAAGACCCGGCCCGTCGGATTCGACGGCGAACACAGCATCACCGCCCCGGTGTCCGGTCCCATCCGGTCGATGACGCGGTCGGCGTCGAGATCGTACGGGAACGCCATCGGCACCTCGACGGGCGTGGCGTCGGCGAGTTGTGCCTGCGTCCAGTAGTTCGGCCAGCCCGGCGAAGGTATCAGGAGGTCGTCGCCGGGCTCGAGCACGGAGAGACAAGCCAGATGGAGCGCCTCCATCCCACCCGTCGTGACGAGCACGTCGCCGGCCCCGTAGGAGTGGCCGTACTCGCGGGCGAGCGTGTCGGCGATTGCGGTCCGGAGTGCCGGCAGTCCCGCGTTCGAGGTGTAGTTCGTCTCGCCGCGCTCGATAGCGGCGACTGCGGCCTCCTTGACGTGAGCGGGCGTGTCGAAGTCCGGTTCGCCGACCTCCAGTCGGACGAGGTCGCCGTCGGTTCGTTGCGCGAGGTCGAAGAGCACGCGAATCGGGGAGCGGTCGCACCTCCGGACGCGCGCGGTCGGTTGCATACCGAGATGGGCGACGGCGCGGGGCTTCAACTTTCCCCGCTGTACCGTCGGTCGACCGCCACGAGTACCGGCTCCGGCGTTTTCAGTCACTGGATCTCGACATCCGTTTTACCACGCCGATCCTCGAAACGTGGAGGCGTGGGACTCACCGACCTATTCGCTTCCACGGTCGCCCGACGGGAGTATCGGTGTGAGGGTTGCGGGCACGAGTTCGAGGCCCCCGACCGCGAGCGCGTCCAGTGTCCCGACTGTCTGGGCTACCGGACCACGGTGCCGATTCCAGCCGACCCCCCGGAGTAGTCGAGCGACGCCACGCGTTACAACAACTCTCGAACGAGTTCCGCCACCACGCCGGCATCCGCCCCGAGCAGGTACGCCGCCGGCTCGATGCCGAAGCCGCCCGACTGGAACACCACGTCCACGTCGTCGGTCACGGTCTCGGCCACGGCCGTCTCGACCGACGCCTCGGCGTCGAACTCCGCGGTCGCGAGACCGGCTTCGGCGAATCGCGTCGCAATCTCGTCGTCGTAGCGGATGTTGAGCGCCGCGCGCGCGCCGCTCCCGCCGGCGCGCGCCGCGAGCAGCACCGTCGCGACGTGTTCAGAGACGCCGAACTCCGGGTCGCCGGGGACGGTCGCCCGCCCCTTCACGTCGAGAATCCGCCCCGGCACGCCGGCTACGTCCTCGATGCCGGTGGCGTCGGGCAGCGTCTCCACGAGATTTGAGCCGACCGCCGGGATGAGACCCGCGAAGCCGCTCGTGTTTTCGAGAGTCCGCACGCCCCGACGGACGGACGCGAGCACGCGCTCTGCGGTCCGCACCTCGGAGTCGGCGTCGTGGACCGCGAAGTCGCCCTCGTACTCCGTGAGGGGCGGGAACGTCTCCTCGTGGAGTCGCGCGAGCACGTCGCCGCGTTCGAGTTGCCGGATGAGTACCTCCGTCTCCACGAGCGCCTGTACCGGCGTCACGTCGCCGCTTGCGAGACCCGCACCCAATCGTACGACGAGGTCCTGAACGCGCTCGTCGCCGGCGAGTCGGTCGTTCGTGTCCACGTCGCCGTGGGCGTACTTCGAGACCGCACTCTGTGAGATCCCAAGTAGGTCAGCCACCTCGCTCTGTGTCAGCCCGCGGTCGCGCAGGTCTCCGGCCAACAGCGCCCGGAACGTCGGCAGAAACTCGTCGACGACGACCTCCTCGATGAACCGCATTACTGGTCACCACCGAATTCCCTGTCGCTCTGAATCCGTGACGCCTGCGGCCCGGTCTGGCCCTGATACTTTGACCCCCGCTCGCTCCCGTACGGGCGGTCGGCCTCGCTCTTGAGTTCCGTGAACGTGAGCTGTGAGATGCGCATCCCCGGCGAGAGTGCGACGGGCGCGCGACCGAGGTTCGACAGCTCGAGCGTGATCTGGCCCTCGTAGCCGGGGTCACACAGTCCGGCCGTTGCGTGGACGACGATTGCCAGCCGGCCGAGCGAGGAGCGACCCTCGACGTGGGCAATCAGGTCGGCCGGAATCTCGACGCGCTCGACGGTCGTCCCAAGAACGAAATCGCCGGGATGGAGGATGTAGTCGTCACCTTCCGGGACCGTCGTCTTTCTCGTGTACTCCTCGGTCTCCGTCTCGTCGTTCGGGTGGATACACGGGATGTTGGCGTGTTGGAACTCGAGAAACTCGTTGCCGAGTCTGAGGTCGACGCTCGCCGGCTGTATCTGGATGTCGGGGTCGTCGAGCGGTTCGACGACGAGGTCGTCGCCGAGTCGCCGCTCGATATCGGCGTCCGAAAGTATCATACGAGAGTGGCCGGGCGAGAAGAGCAAAAATGGGGCGGTCGTGTCTGAAGGCATATGCCCGTCGCCCCCGAGCGACGACTATGAAACAGGCAATCGTCGTCCGCACCGACATCGGCATGGGGAACGGAAAGCTGGCCGCACAGGCGTCTCACGCCTCGCTGAAGGCCTACGAAAACGCCCACACCAAGAGCCAGTCCGAGTGGAAGGAGGGCGGTCAGAAGAAAATCGTCCTGAAGGTCTCGAGCGAGCGCGAGATTCACGAACTCGCCGACCAGGCCCGACGCGAAGGCTTACCGAACGCGGTCATCAGCGACGCCGGCCACACGCAACTCGAACCGGGGACGGTGACGGCACTCGCCGTCGGGCCGGGCGAGGAGAACCTCGTGGACCGGGTGACGGGCGAGCTCTCGCTCCTCTAGTCGGCGTGGCGGTCCGCCCGCGACGGCGGCGGAATCTGCTCGCCCGTCGAGTCGGCCGTCGACTCCAGCGTCGACGGGACGACACACCGGTCGGGTTCGTGGTTGACGTGGCTGTACCCGGTCGGGTCGTTGGCGAGCGGGTGGGCCGGGTTCTCGCGGGAGTCGAGCCGCGCGGCCCGAAGCCCGTCGAAGCCGCCGATGCGCGCGAGAATCCCGCGCCAGTGGTTCCCCGTCGCGGTCGGGAGTCGGACCGGATGTGGCGGCTCGGCCTCGGGGGTCGCGAGGGCGAGCATCGCCCGGTTCACGTTCGCCGCGAGGTCGTCGTGGTCGAGGACGACGCCGACGCGTGCCGACGGCGGTGCACGCTCCGCCAACACGTCGAGTCCGAGATGGAGCGCGCGATACTCCGCGACATTGTTGTTCGGAGGTGAGTCCGCGACAGCCAGTCGCGCGACCGTCTCGCCGTCACCCGTCTCGATGAGCACGCCCAAGCCGCCGGCTCCGGAGTTGCGGTAGGAGCCGTCGGTGGCGACGTAGAAGTCTCGATGGTGGGTGCGCGGTGGGTGCGCAATGTGGGGTGTCGGGCTGTCGTCAAACAGCGATCTGAGTGCGGGCCGGCCGTATGCGGCCATGGTGATATGTGGGACAGCTGTACTGATAAAGCTACGGCATTCATGCCACATGTTGACACGAAACTCCGGTCCGAAAGCTTCTCCCCTCGACCGGGGCGAGTGTCGGCGTGCGACACCGCAATCACCTCTTGTTCGCGACGTTGGCGGCCGTCTGGGGGTCGGCGTTCGTCGCTATCAAGGCCGGACTCGGCACGCCCGACGCGCCGGCCGGCTTCTTCGAGACGCCCGTGCTGTTTGCCGCGCTCCGGTTCGACATCGCCGGAGTCATCATGCTCGCGTACGCCGTCGTGGCGACCGACCGACTGGTCCCCGAGGGTCGCCGCGAGTGGGCCAGCGTTGTCTCGACGGCCGTCCTCATCATCACGCTGTATCACGCCTTGCTGTTCGTCGGCGAGACCGACCCGGCGGTGTCGAGTGCTGCCGCCGCCATCGTCGTCTCGCTGTCGCCGGTCCTGACGGCCGGCTTCTCCCGGGTCCTCCTCCCGAGTGAGCGGCTTACACCGCTGGGTGTCGCCGGCCTCCTGTTGGGGTTCGTCGGCGTCGGGGTGCTCGCCGTTGAGGACCCACGGCGGCTCACGGTCGCGCCCGGACTCGTCGCCGTCTTCTTCGCCGTGCTCGCGTTCGCCGCCGGCTCGGTCGTGAACCGGCGGCTCGACGCTGCGCTCCCGGACGCATCGCTCGAAGCGTGGGCGATGGTCATCGGCGCGGGACTGTTACACCTCGGTAGTCTCGCCGTGGGGGAGTCCGCGGCCGACGTGGCGGTGACACCACGGGCAGTCGGCGCGCTGTTGTTCTTGTCCGTCGCCGCGAGTGCGGTCGGCTTCCTCATCTACTTCGACCTGTTGGCGCGGCTCGGTCCCGTCGAAATCAACCTCGTCTCCTACGCCGCGCCGGTCGCGACCGCGGTCGTCGGCTTCCTCTTTCTCGGGGAGGTCATCGATACGCGGACCGTCGTCGGCTTCGGCGTCATCCTCGCGGGCTTCCTACTCGTGAAGCGACGGGCGGTCGCCGCGGCCCTCGAGTGACACGCCCCGTACTGTTTTGCCCGCGGGCGGCGAGTCGCAAGCCAAGATGGGAGATTCGAGCGCGGGCGACCCCGTCGGGGAACAGTTCGGCGACGAGGACCTCTATGACATCGCCGAGTGGGACAAACGAGGACCGGTCGACGCACTTGCAGTCAAGATACACACCGCCGTGCGATGGGGAGGCAAGGGCCTGTTCGTCCTCACCGCGTTGCTTCTGCTCATCGCGCAGGTGGGCGTCATCGGCTACGCGATGTATCAGAACCCTGCAATCGGCGGACTGACGCTGCTTTCCGTGGTGCCGGCGCTCGGGTTGGCCGGCTTCGTCTGGTACCACGACGAGACGATGCGCGAGCCGTGGTGGCCACTCGCGGTCACGTTTATTCTCGCCATCCTGTTTGCCTCTTTCGCCACAACAGTGAACACGGCACTCAGCCCGCTTTTCGACGGGATTCAGTTCGGAATGGTGCTCTTTTTCTTCCTCGTCGTCGGTCCCGGCGAGGAGTTCTTCAAGTGGCTCGCCATCCGCGTGTACGCGTTCGACCGCTCGGCGTTCAACGCCGTCATCGACGGTGCGGTGTACGGAGCCGTCGCCGGACTCGGCTTCGCCACCGTCGAGAACGCGCTGTACATCGTGCAGGGGGTCATCCGCGCGAACGCGCTCACCGGCCCGGGAACCGTCGAGGCTGGCTTCCAGACGGCCTATGCCCGCGCGTTCGTCGGTCCCGGCCACGTCATCTACTCCGCCTTCGCCGGCTACTATCTCGGGCTCGCGAAGTTCAACCCCGAGGATGCCGGTCCCATCGTCGTGAAGGGGCTGCTCATCGCCGCAGGTATCCACGCGACGTACAACAGCATCGTCACCTACGTCTCCTTTCCCGGGATTACCTTCCTGCTCTTCATCCTCGTGTACGACGGCGTCTTCGGCTACATCCTCTACCGGAAGCTCAGTCGCTACAACAGCTACTACACCCGCGTGACCGAGGAGGACGACGAGCCGACCGTCGAGCCGGCCATCACGCGAATCGACGAGAGTTAGACCAGCGACGGCGCGTCCTTCGCCTCGCTCAGCCGCTCGACCTGTTGCTCGGAGAGGTCCATGTCGGTCGCGCCGAGGTTCTCCTCCAGCTGGTCGACGGTTCGGGCTCCGATGATGGGTGCGGTCATCGTCGGCTGCTCGAGCAGCCACGCGATGGCCACCTGTACCGGCGAGGCGTCTTCCTCGTCGGCGACGGCCCGCACCTCGTCGAGTACGTCGAAGTTCTCCTCGGTCAGATACCGGTCCTCGAAGCGGTCGCTTTCCGCGCCGCGGGTCCCCGCGGGAATCTCATCGCGCGTGTACTTCCCGGAGAGGAAGCCGCCGCCGAGTGGCGACCACGGACACATCCCGACGTCGTACTCGGCGAGCGCGTCGGTGTAATCGTACTCTACTTCCTTCGTGACGAGACTGTAGCGCGGCTGGGCGACGGTGAACGGCTCGTACCCTTCACGCTTTGCGATTTCGTTCGCCTGCGCGATACGCCACGCGTTCGGCTCCATCGTCGAGGTGCCGAGGTGGTTCACCTTCCCCGCACGCACCAGTCCATCGAGGGTGCGCATCAGCTCCGTGGTCGGGGTGGCGTCGTCCCAGCGGTGGATGTAGAGGAGGTCGACGTACTCCGTACCGAGCCGGTCGAGAATCCCGTCGATCTGTCGGCGGATATGCTTGCGCGAGAGCCCGCGACCGTTCGGGTCGTCCTCGCGGGTTGGCCAGTACACCTTCGAGGCGATGACGAAGTCCTCGCGGTCGCGGCCGGCGAGCCAGTCGCCGATCCACTCCTCGCTTAATCCGCCGCCGTAGACGTCAGCGGTGTCGATGAAGTTGCCGCCGGCGTCGGCGTACGCGTCAAGGAGTTTGTGCGCCTGCTGTTTGTCCACCTCGTAGCCGTCGTCGGTCTCGCGGCCGAATCGCCACGTCCCGAAAGAAATCTCCGTCACCGCCGTCCCCGTGTTGCCGAGTTGGGTGTACTCCATACCGACCGTCCGGCCGAGGGTCACCTCAACGTTCTGCTACCCGAGGGTGACGACGGAGACCTCGTGGCTCCCGTCGGCAGTGTCGATGGTGGTCGACTCGACGATGCTCGTCGCGACCGTGCGCCGCCAGCCGTCGACGGCCTCGGTGTGGGCGTCGCGGTGACGCTTCACCGAGTAGTCGCCGGTCTCACGCACCTGTTCGTCGGTGTCGTCGGGCGTCGGAAACGCCGGCGCGTCGGCCACGAGCAGTTCGGGGTCAACGTGAATCGGCTGCGGGTCGCCGTAGTCGGCCTCCTGGCCGTCGAGGTGGAGACGCGCGCGGATGCGACCCGAAAAGGGCGGCGTGATGCGTAACACTGCGCCGGCGTCACGCCGGACGTTCGCCTCTAGGGCCGTGACGATGTCGTCGGCGTGGATGACGACGCGGTCGATGACGGACGGACTGTCGGACTCCACGTTCGACCGCACGGGACACAGCGAGAAGAGCGTTCGGCTACTGCGGGTCGAACGTCTGCCCGCGGAACCACAGCGCCCACGCCGTGATGATTACGCCGCCGTAGCCGAGCACCCAGATGAGCGACCCCACGCGCCCGAGTCCCAGCTGCGCGAAGACGTAGTTGCCCAGCCCGGCAATCGCGATAATCGCCGCGAACAGGCCGGCGAGCGGGAGCCAGTCGGGGCTGTCCGTACTGTCTGCCATACCTCCAGTTACCGCCGTGGCCACCTGAATCCGCCGGTCCGTGACGGCCTCCCACGCGGTCGACGCGATTATCAGCCACCGTCGAAACCTTCGTGTATGCACCTCCACCGACTGCCGGACGGCACCGACGACCTGTTCCGGCAGTACGTCCAGTACGCCTTCCAGCCGAACGCCGGCCCCGATCTCGAGGAGTCCGACCGCCCGAACCCCCCGCACACCCGCTACGGACTGTATCCCGACGCGTCGGTGACAGCCGACGACGAGCCGGTCACCATCTGCTCGTCGTACGACTTCTCGCTGTGGGTGCGCGACAGTCTCGTCTCGGCGGGCGGGCTTTCGACGGTTGCGACCCCGCCGGAACATCGGCGCAACGGCTACGTCGAGACGATGCTCCGGAAGCTCTGTCTGTTGTACCGCGACGACGAAGTATCCATCTCGGTGCTGTGGCCGTTCAAACACGCCTTCTACGCGCAGTTCGGCTGGGCGACCGCCAGCCGCAGGCTGGAGTGGGAGACGGAGCCGTCGACGCTGCGGTCCGCGGCCACGACCGGCGGCACATGGGAGCGGGTCGACCGCGACGCGTGGGAGTCGCTCGATGCGATTCACGAGGCCGCCACCGGCACGGACGACCTCTCGCTCGACCGGTCGGAGGCGTGGTGGCGGACCCGCCAGCTCCGGAGCTTCGGCACCAACCCGTACGTCTACCGGTGGCGGGACGACGACGGCGAGCGTCGGGCGTGGCTCGCGTACACCATCGACGGCGACTGGGGCGACCGCACCCTCTACGTTCGGAGCTACGACGCGGCCGACCTCGAGGCGTTCCGCCACCTGCTCGGCTTCCTCACCGACCACGACTCGCAGGTCGGAGAGGTCCACGTCGAGACGGGGACCGACAACCCGCTGCACGCGATGGTGGACGACCCGGACGACCTCTCGCCGAAGCTGACGACCGGGCCGATGATTCGGTTCGTCGACGTGCCGGCGGCGCTCGAGTCGCTCTCGTACCCCGACGGCGTCGACGCGACGGTCGAAGTCGGGATTCGGGACCCGTTGCTCGAAACCGTGGCCGGTCGCTACCGACTCGCCGTCGCCGGCGGGGAGGCGACGGTCGACCGCGTCGGCGACGACCCGACCGGCGACGCGGTCGCGTCGATTGGCGCGTTCTCACAGCTCGCGGTCGGGTATCGCGGCGCGGACGCCCTCGCCGCGACCGACGACCTCGAGACCGACCGCGAGACGGTCGAAACGCTCGCGGCCGTGTTTCCGGAAACTGCGACGTATCTCCGAGAAGGGTTTTGACACCCGGCGATTTATCTCGGCGGCGCGTCTCCGGGTGAACGATGGGGAGTGGACAGTCGGTCCGGGAAATCGTCGAGCCACACCTCGCGCGCGGCGAGGAACCGCGAGCGGTGTACACGGACGACAACACCGTCACGGTCGTGACGGACCGCCGTATCGTCCGCTCGCGCGACCACGAAATCGAGGGGACGGATGCGACCGACGTAGAGTCTATAATGCTCACCGGCCCGCAGATTCTCGGCGCGCGCGTCCGAACGTATCCGGCGACCGCACCCGAGTGGGGGAAGATTGCCCTCGGGTCGCTGTTCACCGGCGTGGGGGCGCTGTTCGCGTACGGGAGTCTCGTCCAGAACTTCCTCGGGACGCCAACCGAGAGTGAACTCGCGCTCATCGTGGCGCTCGCCCCGCTCTTGCTCGTTCCATCGGGAGCGTACATCGCCTACGAGGCGTTCAACACACAGGAGAGCCACATCCGCGTCGAAGTCATCTCCACGGGCGGGGACACGACGCTGCGGCTCCCGCTCGACGCGACCGAGGCCGCAAACGCCGTCTCCTCGGTCGTCGGCGATAACTAAACGAGGTCGTCGTCTTCGCCCAAGTCCGGAATCGACTCGCCTGCGGTCGGCACCTCGCCGTCGATTCGAGCCGGAAAGCCGACGCGGCCGTCGTGGACGATTCCACGCTCGCGGTAGCTCTCGTCATCGACGGCGTCAGCGGGTGACTGAACCGCCGCGACCATCCCTGTCTCCCCACACAGCTGTTCCCACTCCTCGGCCGTTCGCTCACGGAACAGGTCGGTGAGTCGCTCGCGGACGGCACTCCGCTCGGCCGGGTCGGTCGTCCCGTGGGCGTCGATGAGCTCCGGACAGCCAGCCGTCTCACAGAACGCCTGCCAGAACGGCGGCTCCAGCGCCGCGAGCGTCACGTAGCCGTCGGCAGTCTCGTACAGATCATACCACGGTAACTCGCCGGTGAGTGGCGTCGCTCCAGGACGAGGGACCCCGTCGAACGCGAGCGCTGCGACCGGTGCGGTAAGCGACATCGCGGCATCGGCCAACGATGCGTCGATGTAACAGCCGCCGTCACCACGCGACCGGGCCAGCAGTCCGGCGAGAATTGAGAGTGTCGCGACCAGTCCACCCGCCATATCTGCGACCGGCACGCCCGGAATCTGGGGCGACTCCTCGGTGTCGCGGCGGGTCATATCCAGTAGTCCGGTCGTCGCGATGTAGTTGAGGTCGTGGCCCGGCCAGTCGCGACGCGGGCCTGTGCCACCGTAGCCGGACAGAGAACAGTAGATGAGGTCGGGATGGCGTTCTCGGAGTCGCTCGTGGCCGATACCGAGACGCTCTGCTGTCCCGGGACGGAACCCCTCGATGACGACATCTGCAGTCGCAGCGAGCGAGTCGAAGCGATCACGGTCTGCCTCCGTCGTCAGGTCGAGACTGATACTTCGTTTGCCTCGATTGACGGCGTCGAAAATCCGGCCGACGCCCTCGTCGGTCGTCGGTTCCATCTCGCGGGCGTAGTCGCCGCGGTCTGGAGCCTCGATTTTGATGACATCCGCGCCGAGATCCGCGAGTAGCTGGGTCGCGTACGGGCCGGGAAGCAGCCGCGTCAGGTCGAGCACGCGCACGTCTTGCAGTTGCATACCGCAGAACGTCGGAATGGCTTGAAAAGTTCTTGGGACAAGAGAACATTTAACAAGGACCGGTAGCACCCACAAACGAGATGGATTTCGGACTCGCTGACAAGACGGCGCTGGTGACGGGAGGTGCGGGACGAATCGGCAGTGAGGACTGTCGTGTGCTCGCCGACGAGGGAGCAGCGGTGGTGGTGCTCGACGTCGACGCCGACGCGGCGGCGGCCGTCGCTGACGAAATCGAATCGAACGGTGGCGATGCGATTACCGCCGAGTGTGACCTCACCGACCGCGAGGCGGTGCGTGAAACCGTCGAGACGGTTCGGGAGGCGACTGGCGGCGTCGATATTCTCGTGAACAACGCGGCGTTCGTCGATGCCGCCGCACAAGTCGGCGAGTTCGACGACGACGTGTGGGACCGCGACGTCGCGGTGAATCTGACCGGCGCGTACAACATCACGAAGGAGGTGTTCCCGGCGATGTGCGAGCGCGGCTGGGGACGCGTTATCAGCATGTCGAGCATGGCCGGACTGCAAGGTGGGTTTGGGCAGGCCTCCTACTCGGCGACGAAGGCTGCACTCATCGGGCTGGGCAAGACCCTCGCGCTCGAAGGGGCACAACACGGCGTCACCTCGAACGTTATCGTCCCGAACATCGTCGTGGACGAGTTCGCTGACCTCTCAGGGGAGGAGCTGGAGGCGGTCAATCCGATGTACGAGCGCATCAGACAGGCGACACCGATGAAGGAGCTCGGCCGGGAGGAGGACGTGTCGTTCATGGTCGCGTATCTCGCCAGCCAACAGGCTCGGTACGTGACCGGGCAGGCCGTCGGCGTGACGGGCGGCGTCGACCTATTTTCATTCTAACACGAGAGAACGCTTATGTAGATAGCGTATAGGCATGATAACATAGCCCATGATGGACGTTGACCTGACCCTAGATCGGATACTCGACCGGGCAGAGACGCTGTATCCCGACCGGGAGATCGTCACTGCCCGCCCCGACGGAAGCCGCCACCGGTATAGCTACGCCGATGCCGGTGACCGGATTGCACAGCTCGCACACGCGCTCGATGAGTTGGGACTCAGCCCTAAAGACCGGATTGCGACGGTCGCGGGGAACCACTACCGCCACTACGAGCTCTACTTCGGTCCCTCCTGCTCTGGCCGGAGTATCCACATGTGTAACATGCGGCTTCCGGAAGAGCACTTCACCTACATCGTAAACGACGCCGCAGACCGAGTCATGTTCGTCGATCCGGCGTTTCTCGACCTGGTGGAGTCGGTTGCTGAGGACCTCAAGACGGTCGAACAGTACGTCGTCCTGGCCGATGAGGTGCCGGAGACATCACTTGACCCCGTGACGGATTACGAGTCGTTGCTCGCTGACCACCCGACGAGCTACGAGTGGCCAGATATCGACGAAGAGCAGGAGTGTGGGATGTGTTACACGTCCGGAACGACCGGTAAGCCGAAAGGCGTCGAGTACAGCCACCGGGGCGTCTATCTCCACAGCGTGATGAGCGGCCACACCGATGCGAACGGCGTGAGCGAGCGCGACACCGTGATGCCGATTGTGCCGATGTTCCACGCGAACGGCTGGGGATTGCCGTACGCCGCGACGCTATCGGGAGCCAAGCAAGTGCTACCAGGCCCGCACACGGAGCCGGAACCGGTGGCCGAGCTCATCGCGGAGGAGGACGTGAGCATGTCTGCTGCGGTGCCGACTATCTGGCTGGAGATGGCCGAGTATCTCGATGCCAATCCGGAAATCGACGTGTCCAACATCGACCGATTGGTCGTCGGCGGGTCTGCACCCCCAGAGTCGCTCATTCGCACCTACGACGAACAGTACGACGCCCCAATCGTCCAGGGATGGGGAATGACCGAGCTGAGTCCACTCGGCACGCTCTCGACGCTCCGGAAGGAGGACGCAGACGCCCCATCCGAGGAGCGGTACGCGAAGCGGGCGAAGGCCGGTCTCCCGGTGCCGGGAATCTCCGTCCGCATCCGCGACGAGACGGGCGAGCCGGTCGACCGCGACGGCGAATCCAGCGGCGAGTTGCAGGTCCGCGGGCCGTGGGTCGCCGACCGATATCACGAGCGCCCAACGGCGACTGCTGAGTCCTTCACCGACGATGGCTGGCTCAAGACCGGCGACATCGCGACGTGGGACGAGCGTGGCTACATCGATATCGTCGACCGCATCAAGGACGTCATCAAGTCCGGCGGCGAATGGATCTCGAGCGTCGAGTTAGAGAACGAACTGATGGCACACGACGCCGTGGCCGAGGCGAGTGTCATCGCCACCAGCCACGAGCAGTGGCGGGAGCGACCCGTCGCCGTCGTCGTGCCGAGTGGGGAGCCACCGGACCCCGACGGGCTGGAAGCGCATCTGGCCGAGTCGATGCCGTCGTGGTGGCTGCCGGACGCCTACGAGATCCGCGACGCGATTCCTCGCACGAGCACCGGGAAGTTCGACAAGAAGCAGCTCCGAGAGGGGCTGGATGTGACACTAGACCGCACTCCGGGTGAGAGCTGATGGCCGAGTACGACGAGGAGACGCGGCTCGTTCTCGACGCGTTCGAATCGTTCATCGACGAAGAAATTGCCCCGATTGCGGCCGACCTCGGCGATCGGCTCACCGACCCACGATTAGGGCGTGAACAGGATGGACGCCCCGATGAGACGGTTGTCGAGGCCGTGGAGACGGTGCGACGGCGCGCTGCTGATGCCGGCTTCTACGCGATGAACCTGCCCGAACCGGTCGGCGGTGGCGTCTCGAAGCTGACGTGGTACGCCGTTAAGAAGGCCGCTGCGGCCCACGACTGTCCGCTGGCCGGGCGAGCACTCGCTGGACCCGAGGGGCCGAAGCCGCTCCTCCTCGATGCGACCGATGACCAACACGACCAGTACGTGGAGCCGGTCCTCGCGGGCGAGCAGTCGACCGCATTCGCACAGACAGAGCCCGGGGCTGGCTCCGACTCTCCGGGGATGGCGACCACCGCACACAAGGAGGGTGACGAGTGGGTCATCGACGGCCACAAGCAGTGGATTACGAACGCTCCGTTCGCCGACTTCGTACAGGTGTTCGCACGCACCAGCCCTGCCGAGGAAGGCCGATATGACGGCATCACCTGCTTCATCGTCGAGCGCGACGAGTTCGAGCTGACGGGCGTGAACAATGCCATCGGACTCGGTGGCTGGCAGGGAGAGCTCGCGTTCGACGACGTGCGCGTTCCCGAGACACGCGTCCTCGGTGAGGTTGGCAACGCGTTCCGGTCGGCGATGGCGTTTCTCTCATTGGGACGGCTCGAACTCGGGGCAGAAGCCGTCGGCACCGCGGAGCGACTGCTCGACAGTGGCTTCTCGTACGCACGCGACCGGGAGGCGTTCGGCCGTCCGATCGGCGACTTCCAGCAAGTGTCAGCCGCGCTGGCACGGGGAAAGGCGCGCACGTACGCCGCAGACGCCGCCGGCAAGCGGTGTGCACGGCGACTCGATGCCGGTGAACGGGCCGTCGAAGATACGTCGATTTTCAAGTGGTTTGCGACGAACGCGCTGTGGGAGACCGCAGACAGCGTGCTCCAGACCCACGGTGCGACCGGGCTCGCAGAGGGGAGCGAGTTCGCGAACGCGCTCGCCCGGGCTCGCGTGCTCCGCGTCGTCGAGGGCACCGACGAGATTCAGCTCAATACGATTGCGAAAGAAAACGGGCTTTAGCGCTGTCTTGAGAGGATATTCACACAGGAGACGCTTCCGGTCGCGTTGCGCCCGATACCGATGTTGTGTTGGAGTCCGTACTCGGGGTCGTTATCAGCCTGGACTGCGCCGGCTTCACCCCGGAGCTGTTCATAGATTTCGTTCACCTGGGCGACACCCGTTGCGCCGATTGGGTGACCTTTCGCGAGCAGGCCGCCTGACGGATTCACGGGCGTCTCACCGTCGAGAAGTGGCTCGCCGGAGTCGATGAACGCGCCGCCGTCACCCTTCTCACAGAAGCCGAGATCTTCGTACGTGACCAGCTCCGTGATGGTGAAACAGTCGTGTACCTCCGCCACGTCGATATCGTCGGCCGTGATTCCTGCCTGTTCGTACGCCTGCCCGGCGGCCTGTTCCGTCGCCGGGAAGCCGACGAGCGACTCGTCGTTTCCACGCTCGAATGAGTCAACAGAGAGCCCGCTTCCAGCGACCCAAATCGGGTCGTCGGTGAACTCATCGACCACGTCCTCGCTGACGACGAGGGTAGCAGCCGCCCCGTCCGTCACCGGACAGCAGTCGTACAGATTCAGCGGGTATGTCACCTGTGGGCTGTCGACCACATCGTCCACATCACAGGTGAACCGGTAGTGGGCGTGGGGGTACTTCGCGCCGTTCTCGTGGTTCTTCACGGAGATTTTCGCAATTTGCTCGCGGGTCGTACCGTACTCCTCCATGTGTCGGGTCGCGCGCAGGCCGAAGAAGGCGGGCATCGTCACGCCACGGCCACGCCACACCTGATCGAGCGCGGCTCCTTCGATGAGCCCGGCGGCGGAGTCGCGCATCTTCTCTGCACCGGCGACGAGTGCAACGTCCGTATTCCCCGCACGAACCGACTCGACGGCCGACCGGAACGCCGAGCTCCCGGTCGCACAGGCGTTCTCGACGCGAGTGACCGGCATCTCGAACAGGCCCGTCGGATGACTCAATCCGAGCCCCGACGAGGCGTTATCCGCTATATCGATCGTACCGAACCACGCGGCGTCCACGTCAGCCGGCGACATTCCCTTATCCACGTCGTCGAGACAGTCGCGAAACGCCGCCGCCAACATATCGTCGATGGACTGCTCGAACAGCTCGCCGAAGTCGATCATGCCAGCACCGACGACTGCCACGTCGGTCTCACTGCTCACAGGCGATCACCTCGCGGACGCGTGAACTTGAAGGAGTGAATCGGCAGTCCCGCCACATCGAAGACGCGGCGGAACACCCCCTCCGCCTCCATCCCGATTTCGATATCCGCGGGGTCAGTCTCGGTGAACAGTCCGTAGACGCGCGCCGGCTCACCGCTTTCTTCCTGTGGCATATCCATCACGGCGAGGGGGAGCGGAGTCTCGAACTCCTCGGGGAGTCGCTGCTGGACGACGTACGACCGGACCGTTCCGCGGGGGTGAAGCCGTGTCTCGGACCACGACGCATCGACTCCACACCGCTTGCAGAACTGTGGTTGCTCCGGAAAGCTGACCCAGCCACAGGCGTCACACTCGTGTGCACGAAGCCGCTCGTTCGCGGCGCGCGTCCGTGTGTACGGCGGTTCGAACATCAGTTCCCACCCCACGTCCGGAACTGCCGGTGTTTTCCATACGGGAGCTGCTCGCTGCTCTGAATGTACTCGTCTGTCGTCATTTCTGGTGTTTCTGCCGTTCGTCGCTCGATACGCAGCGCGTCACAGCCACCCGGGCCGTAGCCGGCGAGAAGCACCGACTCACCGGCTTTCGCGGTATCCAACGCCGCGGCGGTATCGAGAAAGACACCGGCGGCAGCCGTGTATCCGACCTCGGGGAACGTCGAAACGAGCGTCGCATCGAGACCGAGCGCGTCGCTCGCCTTTCGCCCCCACCCGCCATCGTGTGCTGGAAACACCGCGTGGGTGAACGAGTCGTCACCAAGGTGACCGACTGCGATCTCGACAGCGTCGAGATACCGCTCGCGGTTGAATCGTCCGTCACCGTCGGTCACGTCCTCGTGCGTCGCGAATCGACCGACGAACCCCGTCGTCGCGACACCGGAGTCGGTCAGGGCTGCGACCGCGTCCCCCTCACCAAACACCAGCGCGCCAGCGCCGGCGCCAGCGGTCCGCTCGGCGGCCGACCCGGCCGGCGCAGAGAGCGCATCGCTCCCGACGACTAACACGGTGTCGGCATCGGTCGAAAGCGCGTCCCGCGCCGCGAGGAGCGCGTTCGTTCCGGCGCGGGCGCTCCCCTGGAAATCGCCGACGCGCGTGTCACGCCCCGCTCCGACCGCGTGGGCAACGTGGGCGGCGACCCCCCGCTCGACGAACGGGTCACTCGTCGTCGCCGCGAACACCGCATCGATCTGGTCACCGTCAGTCGACGCTTGCGTGAGTGCGTCCGTCGCCGCCTCGACAGCCATCGTCGTCGTATCCTCATCGTGGCCCGGGACGGCGGTTTCACCGTCACCCGCGTAGTCGCCGTACTGCTCGGCGATACGCGACCGCTCGATACGATAGAGCGGAATATACGCACCGTAGCCGAGTATTCCTGCCATGGTAATCCAAGACATGGAGGAACCCAATATAAATCCCTGCCCCACTCTGGAGATGGAGCGACGGTAATCGCCAGGCTGCGGGGTCGGCCGTTCGTGGTCCTCCTGAACTCGGCGTAGAACAGCCGCTGCTCGGAAGTTGGTATCGCCAGAATTGTGGTGGCTGGGGAGGCCCACGCCCGAGATTCGCGTCGGACGATAATCGCCCGGAAGTTGGATGGGCCAACTCGGATTTGAACCGAGGGCCTCCCGGTTATCAGCCGAGCGCTCATACCTGGCTGAGCTATTGGCCCAGGTCAGCGCATCTTAGCGTATCGTCGTCGGTTGTTTAACCGTTTCGTTTCGGTAGACGCTATCGGTCGTCATCGACGTTTCGGTACTCGTCGCCGTCCATGTCAATCGTGTCTCCGTCCGTCGATTTCGACCCAGTTCCGGGACCGGAACCGGTGCCCGTGCCCCCGTCGTTCGGGAACCCGCCCATGTAGACGTTGCCGGTAGCGAAGCCGCCGGTCTTGGCGTCGAGATACGGCGTGACGACGTACTTCTTCACGACGACGCGAATCGGGTACCGGGTCGGCGGCAGCGCCAACAGCAGCGCGACGAAGTCGGTGACCAGCCCGGGCGTGAGGAACATCGCGCCGGCGACCAACAGGAGCGCGCCGTCGACGACCTCGTCGGTCGGCATCTCACCGGTCGCGAGCTTCCGTTGGAGGTTGGCGAGCGTGCGTCTCCCCTCGGCGCGCACGAGCACCATGCCGACGAGCGCCGTCAGGACGACAAGCGCGACGATAGCGACCAGCGAGAGGCGGGTCGCGAGTACGGCGAGCAGCATCGCGTCCAACAGCGGCACCAACAGCAGGAGCGCGATGACCCGGAAGTCGATCTTCATACCTGATGGTGGGGGGCGGGGTCGGATAACCCTTTTCGAGCCGCGCGGCTCGCGGGCGTGAGAAGGACGAAGACGAGAGGCGTTACGCTTCGACGGTGACGGCTTCGATTTCGGCGTCTTCCTGTGGCTGGTCCTGTCGGTCAGTGGGGAGCGAGCCGAGCTCCTCGACCACGTCCATCCCGTCGATGACCTGCCCGAAGACGGCGTGCTTGCCGTCGAGGTGCGGCTGCGCGTCCAGGGTGATGAAGAACTGCGAGCCGTTGGTGTCCGGGCCGGAGTTCGCCATCGACAACAGCCCCGGGCCGTCGTGGGTCAGGTCGTCGTGGAACTCGTCGTCAAACTGGTAGCCGGGGCCGCCGCGGCCGGTCCCGGTCGGGTCACCGCCCTGGATCATGAACCCCCCGATGATGCGGTGGAACGGAACGCCCGCGTACAGCGAGTCGCCTCGTACCTCGCCGGATTCCGGGTCTTTCCACGTGTTTGTGTCCGGGGCCGGCGTCGCGTCGGCCGCGGGGTCTGCGCGGGCGAGCCCGAGGAAGTTCTCGACCGTCTTCGGCGCGCGGTCGGCGAACAGTTCGATGGTGATGTCGCCGTGGGTGGTGTGGAAGGTGACTGTCGGATTCTCCGGGTCGGCACGCTCGTTGTTCTCCATACCGACAGGTGGCGTGTTGCGCGCAAAAAGGTAGTGGAACCGACCAGTCACTGGTATGCCGACGTCGCGGCCGCCTCGAACGCCGCCGGCGATTCATCCCCTTCAACGCGTGTCGCCAGTTCACCGTCGACGAGAAACAGCGCCGTCGGGGCGACGGTCACGTCGTAGCGGTCACGGATGGTCGGCGCGTTCCCGCCGTCGACACCGAACGTCGCCACCGCGTCGGGAATCGCGTCTGTCACCGTTTCGAACTCTGCCTTCAGCCGTGTGCAGGGTCGGCAGTCGCGCGCGAAGACAAACACAACCGCATCGCGGTCGGCAAGCACATCGTCGGGCGACTTCGACAACAGCGGCAACGACCCCGGAACCGGTGAATCGCGGGCCGCAGCCACCATGCCGACGCTTACAAGGAGCGTCTCAGACGTGGCTCCGTCGAGAAACCGCTGGACCGCCTTCAGGATGCAAAACTCCTCGCGGGTCACGTCGTGGGTATCAATCTGTTCGGCGGCCGCCTTGGTCGAGAGGTCGAACGTCTCCGCGACCGCCGCGTGAAACTTGTCGGTCGGGCAGTCGCCGTACGTGGCACGGACGATACCGAGCGTGGAGGCGAACTCGTCGGTGAGTTCGACCCGGTCGTCCCGTTCGACGAGGACGGCCGCATCGGTGAGCCGTGTAAACAGTGCGCTGTCGTCGGCCATCTCAGACCCCCAGATACCGCTGTCGTGTCTCCTCGTCGGCCGCGAGTTCGTCGGCCGTCCCGTCGAAGACGACCTCACCCGCGTCGATGACGTAGGCACTATCTGCAATCTCCGTGGCGGCGACGGCGTTCTGCTCGACCAGCAGAATCGTGCGCCCGGAGTCGCGGATTCGCTCGATGGCTCGCTCAACAGTCTCGATAATCTGGGGGGCAAGCCCCTCGTACGGCTCATCGAGCAGAAGCATCTGTGTTGGCTGCCGGAGCGCGCGCCCGATGGCGAGCATCTGCTGTTCACCGCCAGACAGCGTCCCGGCCGTCTGATTGCGCCGCTCGTCCAGTCGTGGGAAATCATCGTACACGTCATCGAGAGACATGCCACTCTCCGTGGTTGCGACGGAGCGACCGAACCGGTTGGAGACGTTGCGCGCCACCTCCGGCAGATGGAGGTTCTCCTCGACGGTGAGGTTCGGGAAGACACGCCGCTCTTCGGGAACGAGTGAGATTCCTTGTGGAGCGACATCCTCAGCCGGTTGGCCGGTGATATCCTCGCCGCGGAACCGAATCGAGCCACGACGCACCTGTGGCGGGGTCGCCCCCGCGATACACCGGAGCGTCGTCGTCTTGCCGGCTCCGTTGCGACCCAACAGCGCGCAGATTTCACCCTCTTCGACTTCCATCGAGAGTTCACGGAGGATGTGGCTCTCATCGTAGTAGGCGTCGATACCGTCGACTGAGAGCATGCTCATCGGTCTGCACCTCCGAGATAAGCATCCTGAACGCGCTCGCTCTCGCGTATTTCCTCGGGCGTTCCCTGTGCGATGACGCTGCCGCGGTCAAGTACGATAATCCGGTCTGAGATGTTCATCACAATCTCCATGTCGTGTTCGACGAGCAGGAAGGTGAGGTCGCGTTCGGCTTTCACGTTCTCGATGAGTTCGACCGTCGCGGCGGTTTCCTCGGGGGACATCCCCGCAGTCGGCTCATCCATGAGAAGCAGGTCCGGTTCAGCCGCGAGGGCGATACCGAGTTCGAGCCGGCGTTTGTCACCGTACGGGAGGTCAGCCGCCGCTGTTTCGCGTTCGGCCCACAGCCCAACGTCTTGGAGCGTCTCCCGCGCAACGGCATCGACCTCGTCGTAGGAGTCGAGTCGCGAGAGCAGATTCAGCCGAAACGCGCCGTGTTCTGCGCCCAGTGCTGCGATGCGGGCGTTGTCGATGACCGGCAGTTGGGGGAAGATTGAGGCGGTCTGGAACGATTTCGAGACGCCCCGCTGGACCACGTCGTGAGGTTTGAGTCCGAGGATGGACTCACCGTTGAACCGAATCTCCCCCTCCGTCGGGTCGAGACGGCGCGTGATGAGGTTGATGAGCGTCGATTTGCCGGCTCCGTTCGGGCCGATGAGACTGACGCGTTCGTTGCTCTCGATGGAGACGGAGACGTCATCTGTCGCCGTCACGCCACCGAACCGCTTGACTAGATTCTCTGTTTCGAGTAGTGGCATTCAGTCGTTTCCTCCGTCATCTGTTGTCTGTGTGTGAGTTGTATCGTCACTCCCGACCATCGACCGGAGCCGTCTGAGACCGCCCCAGACGCCGTCGGGGAACAGCCAGACGATGACGACGAACAGGACGCCGAGCAGGAGATGCCACCGGTCACCGATGAGTCCAATCGAGCTAGCGACGTTGTCCATGTAGAGGTAGATACCTGCGCCGATGAAGCCACCAAACAGCGTTCCGACCCCGCCGAGGATGGACATGATGACCACGTCACCGGAGACAATCCAGTAGAACGGCGAGGCCGAGGCGTTGCCCGCCTGCAGTGCGTGTAGACCACCCGCAAGGCCGGCGAAGGCTCCGGAGGCCACGAACGCCGCAAGCTTGTACCGCCAGACGTTGAGTCCGACGAACGACGCACGCTGTTCGTTCTCCCTGATGGCCTTGAACACCAGTCCGTACGGCGACTGTAGAATGCGGTAGGCAACAGCCACGGAGACGAGCGTGAGGACACCGGTGACGGCGTAGAGCCACGACGGAATGATACCGAGCGGCGTCAACACCGGCAGTCCAGCATCGAGGGGAATCACGCCGAACAGCGAACTCGCATCAAGGATGAGTCCGTCCTCACCGTTGGTGAGTTGGCCGGCCGGGCCGAGCATCGTGTAGTAGATCATCTGGCCGAACGCCAGCGTGAGGATAGCGAAGTAGATGCCACCCCGGCGAAGGGAGAGATAGCCGATGAGTGCCGCAAGCAGGATGCCGACGATGACGGCCAACGCGACCGCGACGAGCGGGAAGGAGAACTCGGCGTGGTGAATCAACGCGCCGACAGTCATCCCGCCGGCACCCCAGAAGGCGGCGTGCCCGAAGGACAGAAGACCGGTGTAGCCGTGTAGAAGGTCATATCCCATCACGAAGATACCCCAGATGAGTATCGGGGTTGCTAACCCGGCGTAACCGTTGAGAACATCACTCACGACCGGGGCTTCCGCGAACAGATACGGGAACGCGAGCACGGCGAGTGCCGTGAGTCCGAGCACGCGCAACTCATCGCGCGGAACGCGCGGACTCATGAACTCACCTCCTCACCGAGGAGCCCCTGTGGCCGGTAAAGCAGGACCAACGCAGCAATCACGTAGATACCGACCTGTGACCAGGCGGTGAAATCAAGCCCGGCGATGGAGACGCGCACGAGGGTCGCCTGTGTGAGACCGAGCAACACCCCGCCGGCGACCGCGCCGCGTATCGACCCGACGCCGCCGATAACGACGGTGACGAAGGCGGGCACGAGAATGTCGGTTCCGCTGGTGTAGTTGATGGCCGCGATTGGCCCACCAACGACACCGGCTACCCCGGCGAGTGCCGACCCGATACCGAAGATGAGCAGATACGGCCGCGTAATCTTGATACCGAGCAGTCGAACCATCTCGGGGTCGACGGTGCCGGCCTTCACGACGAGTCCGAAGTCGGTGTACTCGACCAGTACGTACACCGCACCGACGAGCACCGCCGTGATGACGATAATCCAGAGTCGCCACTGTGGGAGTGAGATACCCGCGATAGGAACCGGGTCGGCGGCCCACACCGGCGGGTCGAATCGGTGACTTCCGCGACCGACCAACAGTCCGAGTAGCTCCTGAAGGATGATGGCGAGTCCGAACGTGACGAGAATCTGGTCCGTGTCGGGGCGGTCATAGAAGGCGCGTGCGACGAACCGCTCGAACAGCAACCCGAGCACGAACACGAGCAGCGCGCTCGCGAACAGGCCGGCGAGGAAGCCGGCGTCCAGCCCGATACTCGTGAACCCCCACTCGGCGAGATAGCCGCCGGGTTCGAACCCCTGTGCGACGTACAGCCCGAAGAACGCGCCGACGAGATACAACGCGCCATGTGCGAAGTTGACGAACTCGACGGTCCCGAGGATAATCGAGAGACCGACGGCCAACAGGACGTAAATCGCACCCTGTTGTAGTCCATCAAGCAGGAGCGAAACCACTTCGATGAGGAGACTCACCGTCGGGCCCCCGTGAACGTTGTGTCACTCATGGCGACATGGAAAGACGGACGGCTCACTGTGGCTCTGCAGGTCCCAGCGTACATTCGGCGGCCGGGCCGGAGTCACAGCCGTAGCTCACCTGTGACCGGTCGGTCAGATTCACGATATCGAAGTAGTTGCCGGTGGATATCTCGTCGGCGGGGAGTCCCCGAACAACCGGGACGGCACGCTGTGCTTGGTGGTCACAGCCGCGCATCGTCTCCTCACCCATGCCGATGTTGTTGTAGTCGTAGTCTTCGAGTTCACCGATGACGTCGATAGGATTGAACGAGCCAGCGCGCTCGACGGCAGCGGCGTAGTTGAGCGTCTGGGCGTACGCGAGCTGTGCGACCCCTGACGGCGTGCGGTCGTACTCTGATTCGAACGTCTGTGTGAACTCGTTCGACGGCGTGTTGTCGATGGCAGAGTCCCACGCGACGGTCCCGAACACACCTGAGATGGCGTCACCGGCCGCGCTTGCCATCGGACGGTTGTACAGTGGCAACACGATTTCCATCTCCTCGTTGAGACCGGCATCGACCGCCTGCTGGACGGAGGTTGCCCCGTCGAGTCCGTAGTGGTCGAGCAACAGCACGTCCGCCCCGGAGTTTGCCGCCTCCGAGAGGAACGAGGAGTAGTCGTCCTCACCGAGTGGGGTGGCGACGGAGTCTGCTTCCGTCCAGCCGGCCGTCTCGGTGAGGGTGCGCCGCATCGACGCTTGGACCGACTCACCCCACGTGTAGTCGGCGTACAGCTGATAGAACGTGTTGTCACTGCCGTACTCTTCCTGTAACACGGGGGCAAGTGCCTCTGCCGTGTGGTAGGCGTTGAACATCTCGCGGAAGCCGTAGCGGGCACAGTCCGCGCCGGTCGTCGCGTTCGAGTGCGTGAGACAGGCCATGAAGATGACGTTCTGTGCCTGACACTCCGCTTGGACGTTGATGGCGACCGACGAGGAGGAGCCGCCGGTGACCATGATGGCGTTTTCCCGCTCGATGAGCTGTTTGGCGTTCTCGCGGGCCCGGGTCTTGTCCGTCCCGGTGTCCATCACCTCGTAGTCGATGGTTTTGTCCGCGACACCGTCACCGGAGAGGCCGTCGAACTGTGAATCGACCCAGCCGCCACCGTTGTTCAGATGTTTGACCGCCAGCTCGTAGGCTCGCAGTTCATCCTCACCCTCGGAGGCGTACGGTCCCGAGCGCGGGATGTTGAAGCCGAACGTCGCCGTGTCTCCCTCGATTGGGTAGTTACCGATCGATTCGCCGCTGGAGCTGGTGAGTGAGCTACACCCCGCAAGGCCAGCGATACCGGCCGCGCCGGCCGCCTTCATCACGGTTCGTCGAGTGTGGTTGGTATCGTTCATCACGATAGAGACACCCATTGTACACTATGGTATAAGTATAGAGTAAAAATATGATAAATATCCACACGGCGGAAGGAACACCCGACCTGAGACGAAACCCCGTGAGCGTTACTTCTCGGCCAGTTCGTCGCGAATCTGCTCGGGGACGGAGGGGTCACGCAGCGTCGTCGTGTTGCCCAACTCCTCCTCGTTGGAGATGTTCTCCAAGATACGGCGCATAATCTTGCCCGACCGCGTCTTCGGCAGGTCGTCGACGAAGATGACGTTCGCCGGGCGGGCGAACTTTCCAATCTCGTCCTCGACGGCGCGGACGATTTCCTCGCGTACGGTATCGCTCTCCTCGATACCCTCACGCAGGACGGCGTACACGTCCGGCACCTCACCCTTTTCCGTGTCTTCGCGGGCGGCGACAGCGGCCTCTGCGACCTTCTCAACCTCTGCGACGGCAGATTCCAGTTCCATCGTCCCGAGCCGGTGGCCGGCGACGTTCATCACGTCGTCAAGTCGGCCGAGCACGCGCCAGTAGCCGTCTTGGGCTTGGACTGCCCCGTCGCCCGCCTTGTAGTTCCAGTCGCGCCAGTCGTCGGAATCGGTGTCGGAGTACTCCGCCCAGTAGGTGTCGATGAACCGCTCGTCGTTGCCGTAGACGGTCTGGAGCATCGAGGGCCACGGCCGCTCGATGATGAGATTGCCGGCCTGTCCCGACGCCTCGGGCAGTGTTTTGCCGTCATCACCGACGAGTGCCGCCTCAATACCCGGACAGGCACGCCCCGCAGAGCCGGGTTTCATATCGTCTAACGCCGGCAGGTTCGTGAGCAGGTGACCGCCGGTCTCGGTCTGCCACCACGTATCCACGATGACGGCATCCTCGTCGCCGATGTGTTTGTAGTACCAAAGCCACGCCTCCGGCTGAATCGGCTCGCCGACCGTCGTCATGTGCCGGAAGTCGAAATCGTACTTCTCGGGGTACTCTTCGCCCCACTTCATGAACATCCGGACCGCCGTCGGCGAGGTGTGGAAGATATCCACGTCGTACTTCTCGGCGATCTCCCAGATGCGGCCCTTGTGCGGATAATCCGGCGTATCCTCGTACATCACGCTGGTCGTCCCGAGCGCGAGCGGGCCGTAGACGATGTAGGAGTGGCCGGTAATCCAGCCGATGTCGGCCGCACACCAGTAGGTGTCACCCGGCTCGATGTCGAGGACATTTTTTGCCGTCGCGGTGACGTAGGAGAGATAGCCGCCGGTGCGGTGTTGACACCCTTTCGGTTTTCCGGTCGTTCCCGAAGTGTACATCAAGAAGAGCGGGTCCTCCGCGTCACGAGAGACGGGGTCGACACGCGCACCGGCGTGCTCGTCGAGCAGGTCGGCCATCCGGACGTAGTCGTCCGATACGTCGGCCTGTGGTTCGTCGTGGCGCAGCCACGCCAACACGTCGGGGTCGCGCTCGGTCTGTTCGAGTGCCTCGTCCGTCTTCTCGATGTGGTCTAAGAACTCACCGCGGCGGTAGTAGCCGTCGATGGTGACGATGAAATCAGAGTCGGCGGAGTCGGTGCGCTCGGCGAGCGCCTGCGCGGAGAAGCCCGCGAACACGACCGAATGGGGTGCACCGATGCGGGCACACGCCAGCATCGTAATCGGGAGTGCGGGCACCATCGGCAGATGGATGGTCACCACGTCGTCCTCCTCGACCCCTTGTGCCCGGAGGGCGGCAGCCGTCTCGTTCACCCGGCGGTAGAGGTCCTGATAGGTGAGATTCACCTGCTCGCCGTCGGATCCCTCCCAGAGGATGGCGGTCTGGTTCTTTCGCTCGTCGAGATGGCGGTCGACGCAGTTGTGGGCGGCGTTCAGCTTCCCGCCGACGAACCACTCGAAGAAGGGGGGATTCGAGCCGTCGAACGTCTGGTCCCAGCGTTCATCCCAGTCGAGTAGTTCGGCGTAGCGGTCGAACCCCTCGGGGAACTCGCCGACCTCGTCGTAGATGTCGCGGTCGGTCGCGTTGGCCTGCCCGACGAACTCCGGTGGTGGCCGAAAGTACTCCTGTTCACGGAGCCTCGATTCCAGTTGGATATCCGCTGTGTCCTCATCAGACATGGTAGCTTATCCACCCGACAGATGGGTATTAATCCCGTCGCCTAACTATGCCAATTCGGTGTCGCTTTCCCCGTCGAAAAAGGCGGCAAGCAGTTTCCGTTGGGCGCGCCGGAGATGGTTGTGCAGGGTAGGAGAGGAGACGCCGACGGAGTCGGCCAACTCCTCGGCGGTGGAGCCGCGTGGCCAGTCGAAGTAGCCGGCGTGGTATGCGACCTGTAGCACGGACTGTTGCCGGTCGGTAAGTGCGGTTTCGAGTGCCTGTTGGAACTCCGTCGCCGTCCGCACCGACCGCTCGATTTCGCGTTTCGCCAGCAGACCAACGCCCGGATAGGCGGCTTTCAGCCCGTCGATGAACTCACGCACGTCTGCGGTCGGAGCCAACTCACACGAGAGCGTGATGACGCCGTCGTCTGCGGTGAGTGACGTGAGACTCGCGCCGCGGTCAATAATCTCACTGGGGAGTGAGCCGCCCGTCGCCGTGAGTTCGAGCAGCGAGCCGTCGCTCGCGGCGGCGACGAGCCGGGTAGACGTGCCGACCGCTCCGAACGCTTCGAGTGCACGCTCGGCGGAGACACCCGAAACCGTGACGTAATAGAGCAGCGAGCCGTCGTTGAGCGGAACCAACCCCTCGACCGTGAGCGTACAGCCGAGCTGTGCCGACAGCTCGCCGAACAGCGAGTCGGTGTTGTCACCGCGTAGCTCCAGCTCCACGACCGCGTCAGCAAGCAGGAGCTGTTTCCACTCAATGGCGGCGAGCGTCTCGGCAATCCGGCCACCCAGCCCGCGGAGCGCCCGTTGCTCGCCACCACCGACGGTGTCGGTTGCGACGACGACGAGACAGCCGTGGTCGGTGTCGCCGGTCGTGAGCGGAATCGCGACCTGTTGCTCGTCGACAGTCAGTTCACCAGCCTCGATAGCCGTCACGGCGAGTGGGGCCACACCGTCAGGCACGTCACCGGCAGTCGCCACCGGGGAAGCTGACGCCGTAACAGGGGTATCGAACGCGGCCACGCCCGCATAGAGGTCACCGGCGACGAGCCGCTCACAGACACGGGTGAACACCCCCTGTCGGGTGCCGGTGTCAGCGAGTACGGAGCCGGCAGCGAGCGTTCGCCGCTGGGCGTCGTCGAGTCGTGGGGAGTGCGTCGCGTTCGTCGCTGTTTCGGATTTGAGTGTCACGACGAAACCATCGTGTCCTGCACCCAGCGGGGAGAGTGAGAGCGTTCCGTCGAGAGTGTCTCCATCGGGAAGGGTACAGACGACCGAGCCGCGCCATCGGCCCCCATCGAGTGCCGTCTCCCACGCGCGACTGAAGGAGTCGCCGTCGGTCGGGGTGAACAGCGAACGGAGTTCACGCCCGGCAAGCGTCGTCATGTCGTGGCCGGTCGTCGTCTCGAACTGCTCGTTCGCGCGGGTCACGTGTCCGCTTGCATCAAGCACGAGTGCGGGGACGTCAACCTCAGCGAACACCCGTTCAGGCGTGGTGTCGGCGCGGTCGAACGCCGCCGCGATGGCCGAGCGGTCCAGCCGCGCGGGGTCGTCTGCCACTCCATCAAGCCGTGTCCAGCCGCCCGAGACCATCACGGCGGCCGGCGGGACACCCCGGCGGAGTTGTGACTGAGCACAGTAGCGGCGAACGTCTGCCGTCGAGACGTCGTCGAGTTCGGCCGCCGTCGCCGCGTCGCCGACGAGCATCTGGACGCGCCGGGCCGAGAGGTCGAATATCGGTTCATCCTCACGAATCCCGTTGCTCTCGATGTAGCGGTCGAGTTCACGTTTCACCGAGGTGGGGAGATACGCATCTCGCGTGCCGTCCTCTTCGGGAACGACGAGAAAGTGGTGTGGCGTCCCGTCATGTGGGGTGACACGAATCAAGGGAGGCCGAAGCTGGACGATTTCGGTCGGCCGGAGCCCGACCTCACCACAGAGCCGGACGAGCAGCCGCGTCCGATGGGTTGTCGCCCCGTCTCGGAGCCGCTCGTACTGCTCGTCGGCAAGCCGTGTGCGGTCACCGTTCGCGGGCATCTTTCGAATTCTCTTCGCGTGGCGAAATAAGCACTCGGGCAAGATACCGAACCGCTCGCGCACCAACATCGTGGTGAAAACCGGAACGTCGTGCCGAAACCGCGCTGAGTGTGTGTCGATTGGCGGTGAGCATCCGCAGATGTTTCGAGTTGATGCGCGCTGGCGAAACGGCTACTCGTCGCGCGTTACCGTCTCGATTTCGCCGACCGTCTCGGGGTTGCGGAGCGCGGAGGTGTCACCATAGCTGTCGCCGTCGGCGATTGCACCCAGTAGTCGACGCATAATCTTCCCCGAGTGCGTCTTCGGGAGTTCGGGGATGAAGACGATCGCACCGAAGCGGGCAGTCGGGCCGAGCCGTTCGCTAACGTGGTGTTCGATGCGGTCACGGAGCTGTTCGTCACCGCTTTTGCCGTGTTTGGTACAGACGTACGCGAGTGCCGTCCCACCCCGCTCGTTCGCCTCGACGACGGCTGCCTCTGCGACCCCATTTACATCGATGATGGCACTTTCGAGCGTTGCCGGGCCGAAAGCGGTGTTGCCGACGGTGACGGTATCATCCTCACGCCCGAGGAAGGTGACGTAGCCGTCCTCGTCGATGACGGCGCGGTCGCTGGTGACGTAGTACCAGTCGTCGGCGTTCGCGCCGCTGGCCTCGGCCGCAAGCGACTGTGACATTCCGGGCCACGGTGACGTGACCGCGAGATAACCAGATTCGCCGGGAGCGACCGGTTCACCCTCCTCGTCGATGACGGCGATATCGACGCCAGGAAGCGCAGGGCCGGCACTTCCCGGCTTCATGTCGTCAACGCCGGGGAGCGTCGAGACGAGGATGCCCCCCGTCTCCGTCTGCCACCATGTGTCAACGACCGGCGTATCGCCGCCGCCGACATGGTTGCGATGCCAGTTCCACGTGCGCGGGTCGATTGGCTCACCGACCATCCCGAGCAGACGAAGCGACGAGAGATTGTGTGATTCGGGGTGTGTCTCCCCCCACTTCATGAAGGCGCGCACGGCCGTCGAGGCGGTGTAGAAGGTGTCGACGCGGTGGCGCTCGACCAACTGCCACATCCGGTCTTTCTCCGGCTGGTCGGGGGCACCCTCATACAGCAGCGTCGTCGCCCCGAGCGCGAGGGGCGCATACACCATGTAGGAGTGGCCGGTAATCCACGCCACGTCGGCGGCACACCAGTGGGTGTCGTCCGGCTTGATATCGAGGACGCTGTGGCCGGTCCACGCGACGTGGGCGAGATAGCCACCCGTCGTGTGGGTGACGCGGGACGGCTCGCCCGTCGTGCCGGAGGTGTAGATGACGAACAGCGGGTCGGTCGCAGCCCGTGACACCGGCTCGACCGTCTCGTTGCGGTGGGCGTCCAACAGCGTCTCGTAGCGGCGGTGTTCCTCGCCGAGATAGACGGCGTCATCGTCGAGTCGCCCGACGACGACCGGCTCCACGTCGTGGTCGACCGACATCCGGGCGGTGTCGGCGGTCGTGAGCTGGTTCACCGCGCTTCCGCGTCGGTAGTAGCCGTCACAGGTGACAAGATAGCCGGATTCGGTGCGGTCAAGTCGCGTCGCGAGTTCATCGGCGGAAAAGCCCGCGAAGACGACGTTGTGGAGCGCGCCGATGCGGGCACACGCCAGCATGGTGACGACCAGTTCGGGAATCACGGGAAGATAGCAGGTGACCACGTCACCGGTCTCAACGCCAAGCTCACGGAGTGCGGCGGCGGCTTCGTTCACCTCGCGGTGTAAGTCGAGATACGTGTAGAGCCGGGTGTCGCCGTCAGCTCCCTCCCAGCGGATAGCAACCCGGTTTTTGCGCGTCTCCAGATGCCGGTCAAGGCAGTTGGCAGCCGCGTTGAGCGTTCCGTCGGCGTACCACTCGACGGTGTCGTCATCGGGCAACGGCTGGTCGGGGGGTGTCTCCCACGTCAGTAGCTCGGCGGCACGCTCCCAGACGGCGTGTGATTCCGCATCAACCACCGAGTTGGAGGGACTGACGTTCGCCTGCTCTACGAACGACGCTGGAGGCGAAACCGTATCTCGGCGACCGGGTGTGTGTTCACCACTCATTCAGCTATCGGGAGACTCGGGAGAGGCATCTATAAGCGTTCGGTCAAATCTGGCTCAGAACTCGCGCAGCGCGTCGAGTCGGTCGGCGGCAGCGCCGGAGTCGATTGCCTCGCGCGCTTGGTCGAGTCCGTCCTCGATGGAGTCGGCGTCTTCGCCCGCGTAGATGCGGAGCGCGGCGTTGAGCGCGACCGCGTCGGCGAAGGCGTCTTCCCGCTCGCCGGCGAGTACAGCCTCCGTGATGGCGGCCGACTCGCCGGCCACCTCCTCGACGCCGAGGGTCTCCGACTCGAAGTCCATCCCGTAGTCGGGCGTCTCGATGGTGAAATCGTCCACGTCGCCGCCGGACCACTCGGCGACGGTCGTCGACCCCGGCCGAATGTCGTCGTACCCCTCCATCCCCTGGAACATCAGGACGCGTTCTACGTCCGAAGAGCGGGCCTCTTGGAACGTCTCGATGATGCGGACGGCGTAGGGGAGATGATAGAAGGAGCCGAGATGCGTCGACGCTTCGGCGGGGTTCGCCAGCGTCTCGATGGTGTTGACGAAGGTGCGGACACCCATCGCGGCGCGGCGGTCCGAGAGCGCGTCGATTGCCGGCGCGAAGTTGGGCTGGTAGTAGAAGCCGAAGCCGACCTCGTCGGTCATCGCCGCCGAATCTTCAGGCGCGAGGTCGGTCTCGACGCCGAGTTCATCGAGGACGTGTTTGTAGGCGTCCTGCTTCTGTGTCGGCACGCGGTCGCCCGAGTGGACGACGACGGGCGTGCCGGCCGCGGCGGCGACGAGTCCCGCGGCGACACCGAGAATCGCGGTGCGGCCCTTGCCGTCGTAGTTCGCGCCGCAGTCGACCGGGTCACAGTCGGGCGCGGCGGTATGGGTGTCGGCGGCCATCTCGTCGACGAACGCGCCCAGCTCCTCGGGCGTGTTGCGCTTCCAGCGGTTGGCGAGCCAGAACGCGCCCAGCGTCGTCTGGTCGGGTTCGCCGTCGAGAATCCGGCGGAACGCCTGGCTGGCCTGCGGGCGTGTCATGTCGTCTGCGGACTTGTGGCCCGAGCCGACGACCTCCGTCATCAGTCGGACGAGCGGCCACTCCTCCTCGGTCGCGTTCGTTGTTGCCATATCCGTTCGTGGGGGCGCGCGCGCCGAAAATCCGTCGGCTCCGGCTAGCTGGCTACTATCGTGACGCCCGCCTTTCATCCCCGATGCGTGCGTCGGTTGTGTATGGAACTCCTCCCGCTCGCCCCGGACACCCCGCACTTTTACGCCACGTTGCGGCTCTACGAGGAGCTGGTCGAGGCCGTCGCGGCGGCGTAGGAACCGAAAACGGGGTATAGCTACCCCACCTAAGAGAGATAATGAGCCAGCAGGCCGACTGGCGTATCGGACTCGACGCCACCGACGCCGCCCTCATCGACGAGTACCAGAGCGGCTTTCCCGTCACCGAACGCCCGTTTCGCGTCCTTGCCGACGAGCTTGGTATCGAGGAGTCAGAGGCACTCGACCGGGTCCAGCGGCTCCGCGAGGACGGGATTTTCCGCCGCTTCGGCGCGGTGTTGAATCCCCCCGTCATCGGTTCCTCCACGCTCGCGGCCGTCAGCGCCCCCGAGGAACGCTTCGATGAAATCGCCGCCATCATCAACAGCCACCGGCAGGTGAACCACAACTACCGGCGCGAACACGAGTGGAACATGTGGTTCGTCGTCACCGCGAGCGACCGCGACACCCGCAACGAGATTCTCGCCGACATCGAGACCGAGACCGGCTGTGCGGTCCTGAATCTCCCGATGTTGACGGACTACTACATCGACCTCGAGTTTCCGGTCGTCAACGAGGACCGCTTCGCCCGCGAGTCGCTGACCGAGACCGAGGTGAGCGCGACCCGCATCTCCGAGCAGGCCACCGGCGACCTCTCCGCGCTCGACCGCCGCCTCCTGCTCGCGATTCAGGACGGCTTTCCGCTGTCGCTGACGCCGTACGCCGACATCGCCGCCGACCTCGACGTGGACGTGGCGTCGGTGCTCGACAGCGTCGAGCGCCTGCGCGAGAACGGCTGCATCAAGCGCATCGGCTGTGTCGTCAACCACGTCGTCACCGGCTTCGACAGCAACTGCATGGTCGTCTGGAACGTCCCCGACGACAAGCTCGACGAGTACGGCGAGCGCGTCGGCAGCCTGCCGTACGTCACCCTCTGTTATCACCGCCCGCGGCGGCCCGAGCAAGGCTGGGAGTACAATCTGTTCACGATGGTCCACGGGCGCGATTCGGCGGCCGTCGACGAGGTCATCGACGAACTCGCGAGCGAGTATCTCCCCGTCAACCACGAGCGGCTCTACTCGACGGCGACGCTCAAACAGACCGGCGCACAGTACGAGCGACTCGTCGAGGAGTAAATTCGCCCCGTTTTACCCCCAAAAGAACTATCTGACATCCACCTGAACAACGCAGCGTGTCAGATAATGAAACAGTACAGGGGTGACGGCGACGACAGATGCGACTGCTGATTACGCTCGACGCCGACGCCGACGCCGAGTATCGGACCGACTACCACCACAAGCTCCGTGGACGGCTTTGGCGAGCGCTTGACGGAACGGAGTACGGGAGCGAGCACGACGACGGGGAGCCGACCGGACTCGCATTCTCGAATATCTTCCCGTGGGGACAAATTGTGGAGGACGACGAGCGGTCGCTACTCGTCGCCTCACCGCGCGAGGGGTTGTTGGCGACGATGGCGGAGTCGCTCAAGCAGCATCCGGAGTTCAACGTCGGTGACATGCCGTTCACCGTGACGGACCTCACACCCGTCGAGCCGGATGTGGGCGAACCGGGTACCCGGGGAGTCATCGAGACAGCCACCGGCGTCGTGATTCGGCTCTACGACGAGCGCCGAGAACAGTACGGCATCGACGGTGAGTCCGGGTCGCCTCCTCCTTCGAGAGTGTGTCCAACGAGTAGATGAACATGCCAACCAGTCGATTGGTTAAAATCAAAACATACCGTCGGTCGGATTCGCGCTATGCAGATTGTGAGGGGCGAGAAGCCACTAGCACAAACTGAGATGCGCTCCAGAGGGATCAGTTGAGTCTATAAAAACTCTCTCGGCCGTGATCATCCTGCCACGCGAACGCGTACAGCCGGCGGGCTGGAAGCCGTGTCAGCTGTCGCCCGTCGCTGCTTTCTCCGGTCGCGAGGTTCCACGACACACCGTCGCCGTACAGCGTCTCGTCGCGGAATTCGAACTGGTCGCCCGGATGCGCGAAGGCGTGAAGGTCACCACCACTACTGACGATGAGCACGCTGCGTCCACCGACGGAATCAGAGACGACGCCGCCTTCCGATTGAATCACGGACAGCGGGTACCCCACTGCGTCGCCGTCGTGAACAATCCCCAGTACCGTCGTTTTCGCGCTGATGTCGTCTCTGTCCCACGTCCGTTCCGGTCCTTCGCCGCGCATCGCTCGCAGGCCGAATGCCTCCTTCGACTCATATCGCTCGTAGGGCGTCATGTCGTACGCCGTTTTGGGTGAGCCACGTCGCGGGTCGCGCTCGCCGCCGTACACAGGCTGTAGCACGATGCCATCTGGATACGCCTCGCGAAACTGGTGCCATGACATCATGGACGCAGGGACGACCGGCAGTGACTCCCCGTCGAGCGGCCCAGTGATGGCTTCTCCGAGCGGTTGTTTCCACTCCGATTCAGTCTCGTGGTCGTACATCACGAGTGCGTCGTCAGCGAGCTTTCCGGAGGTACCGAACGTCAGTACCTGTCCCCCTGCCGCCCGGACGTAGACAATGCCGCTGGCACAGATTGGACACCACGTAACCGCGATCGGGAGCTGCTCGTCGGAGGCGTCTGAAGATGTGAACGTACCGGAGTGGAAGCTTCCATCGAGTACGTCGTTGACGATTTCGTGATAGCTGAGGATGCGAACCGGATACGCGCGCGGTGGATCACTTCCAACGACGATGACGTCATCGTCGTCGTCACCGAAGTACGACGAGCCAAACGACGGCTCGTCAATACTCGGAATCGAATCTTGCGGAAGCACATCCTGGATATCCATATGCAGCACACGATTGGCGTGTGTTTAATCGCTGGGTCCGCCTGCTTGTCGGAGCAAAACGGACGCAATGCGACGAACGCAGACGACGCGATTGCACGGCCGGCGTGGTTCGGAGGATTACTCCTCAACGACGAACTGCCCGGCTGCCCGTGTCCTGATTGTCACCGTCGCCACGCGGACGGTGAATGCCGTCAACAGGAAGAACGGCGACAGCGCGAAGATGAAGACATCCCCGGGTCGCTCCACTGGATATCGAGTCGAGCGCTCTCGGCGTCGTCGCTCGTCGCCGGCTGGCTGTCCACGCGGGGCCAATCTGGGGCGCTCGCTGGGCGGTGTAGCCGGTCACAACCACGGCGATTTATCTTGGCTTGGCTGTCACCACCACCATGGACATCTCCGAGACGAGTGCGGCCTGCGGGGACGTACTCGACACGCTTCGTGGCGCGATTATCGCCGAGGACGCCTTCTTCGAGGACATCCTGCTCGGACTGCTCTCGCGTGGTCACGTCCTCATCGAGGACGTTCCCGGCACCGGGAAGACCTTGACCGCGCGGTCGATGGCGACCGCACTCGGACTTTCGTTTTCCCGCATCCAGTTCACGCCCGACCTGCTCCCCTCGGACGTGACGGGCACGACGATCTACGACGAGGGCACCGGCGAGTTCGAGTTCTCCGAGGGTCCCATCTTCGCGAACGTCGTCCTCGCTGACGAGATCAACCGCGCGCCGCCGAAGACACAGGCCGCGCTGCTAGAGGCGATGGAGGAAGAACAGGTCACCGTCGACGGGACGACCTACGAACTCCCGAGTCCGTTCTTCCTCATCGCGACCCAGAACCCCGTCGAGCAGTCTGGTAACTTCCCGCTGCCCGAAGCGCAACTGGACCGCTTCAGCGTCAAGACCTCGATGGGCTACCCCGACACCGACGGCGAAATCGAGCTGTTGAAGCGGCGACTCGACCGCGTAGAGCAGTCGCCGTCGGTCGAGCCGGTCCTCGACACCGAACGCGTGGTCGGAGCACGCGAAGCGTCCGAAGCCGTTCGCATCGAGGAGGATCTGCTCGCGTACATGGTCGACGTGACACAGGCCACCCGGAGTGATCGCCGGGTCGAGGTGGGCGTCTCGCCCCGCGGAACCCAGCGACTCCTCGAGGCGACGCGGGCGGCGGCGACGCTCGCCGACCGAGATTTCGTCACGCCCGACGACGTGAAACGCGTCGCGACGCCGGTGCTCGCACACCGACTCATCTTGACGCCGGACGCGACCGTCGAGAACATCGACAAGCGAGACGTGCTCGCGGACGTGTTAGACCGCGTGGAAGTGCCGACCGTCTAGAGATCGCCCCGACGGAACCGTTGGTAGCCGACGGCGAAGGGGACCAGACCCCACGCCGCGAGGACGGCGACCGCGACGACCGGCGAGATGAACCACGTCTCGTTTTGCGCTGCGACCGCCGGCACGGGACCGACGCCGATTACCTCACCGAGCAGGTACGAGACGGCCACGTTCGGCGAGAAGAACTTGGCGAACACCGCCCAGGTCGGCGGGTTGGCGGCAATAGTGGCGGTGTTCAGCCGGAAGAGAATGAGCGCGACGATATCGATAAACTGCGTCCAGAAGACGACGAGCCCGATATACGCACCGAAAGCCGCGGTGATGACCCGCCGGGTCGTCGCCAACCCCATCGATAACCCCGTCGCGAGCGCGACGAACACCGCGGCGTAGGCGGCCGAGACGACGCCGAGTCCGAGCAGTGCGAGCGGGTCGAAGCCGTCGAACGCGACCGCCGTGACGATTCCCGAGAGAAGCGTCCCGAGACCGATAGCACCCGCGATGACGGCGGTTCTGGCGACGAACTTCCCGACCGCGAGGTCGAGCCGCGAGTGGGGAAACGAGAGCGTGAGCGCGGCCGACCCCGACGTGCGCTCGCCGACGACCGACTCGTAGCCAAAGACGATAGCAAGCAGCGGGACCAACGCCGCGAACACGAATCCGAGCACGTCGACGTACGGAGTAAACTCCGGCGTTCCGTAGAGGAACGCGCCAGCGATCCCGAGATACGCGAGCAGGAAGACGACGACCAGCCCCCACGCTCCGCGGGCGCGGCGTGCGATCCGGAGGTCGTTGCGCGCGATGGCGCGCCAGCTCACCGTCGATCACCCCTGTGACGGCGGCTCATAGGTCCGTCCCCCGGAAGCGACGGTAGCCACCGACGAGCGGGCCGACGAACCACGCGAACAGGAGCAGGACGGCCACCTCTCCGCCCAGATACCACGGCGCGTCGGGACCGAGGAACGTCCCGGTCTCGCGTCCGACGACGAACCCCTCAACGATGCGGTCGTAGACGAGCGACGGCTCGGCGCCGTAGACGAACAGCGCCCAGTCTGGCAGTCCGCCGGCGGGCGTCGCCAGTCCCAGCGCGTCCAGCACGCGCGCGAACGTCCCCCGGAGGTTCCGCCAGAACAGGACGGCGACGATGACGGCGAACGCGCCGACGGTCGCCCGACGCGGCGAGGCCGTCAGCGTCGAGAGCGCCAGCGAAATCGCAAACAGGGCGAGAGCAAACAGCAGCGTCGCGCCGAGATAGACGAGGAACGTCACGCCGTCGACCGTCCCGAACGGGTATGAGACGAGCCACCCCCCGACGAGCAGGCCGGCGAGGATGGAACCGACGATGACGGTTCCGCGGGCCGCGAACTTCCCGGCGAGCACGTCCCAGCGAGAGTGTGGTAGCGTGAGCAGGAGTGTCAGCCGGCCGGCCGCGCGGTCGGCGACGATGGCTCGGTAGCCGACCAGCAGCGCGAACACGGTGACGACGAGCGGGACGAGCCCCGACAGTTGACTCGCGTACGTCGCCACGTCGCCGCTGGTCGAACCGCCGGCGACGTAGCCGCCGGCGACGAACACGAACGCGACGAACGCCATGCCGATACGCATCGAGCGACCCTCGATTACGTCGGCGAACTCGCGGCGGGCAATCGGTCGCCACGACATCAGGCCGTGCCCCGCGTGTATTCGACGAACAGGTCTTCGAGCGACGCCTCCTCGGTCGAGAAGTCCACCACGTCGACGCCCCGCTCGTCGAGCGCGACGAGGACATCCAGCTTCGCGTCGTCCTCGCAGGTGACGACGAACTGACCGTCCTCGTCGAGCCACGCCGAGTCGACGCCTTCGGTCGCTTCGATGGTCTCGATGTGCGCCTCGTCGGGCGTATCGACGGTGATGAGCAGCTTCGTCCCACCGCCAGCCGTCTCGCGCAGTCCTTCGATGGTGTCGACGGCCGCGAGCGTGCCGTGGTGCATGATGCCGACGCGGTCGGCGACGGCCTCCACCTGTTCGAGGACGTGCGAGGAGAAGAAGACTGTCGTCCCCCGCTCGTTCTCCTCGCGGATAATCTCCCGCATCGCCTTCGCGCCGTTGGGGTCCAAGCCGCTCGTCGGCTCATCGAGGACGAGCAGGTCCGGGTTCCCGACGAGGGCCATGCCGAGCACGAGCCGTTGGGCCATCCCCTTCGAGTAGCCGCCGGCGGGACGGTCTGCGGCGTGCGTGATGTCGAGGCGGTCGAGCACGTCGAACGGCTCCCCCTCGACGCCTTTCGACTCCATGGCGAACTCGATGTGTTCGCGCCCGGTCAGCGAGTCGTAGACGGCGTACCCCTCCGGGAGCACCCCCATGTGTTTGCGGGCGGCGACGCTGTCGGCCTGACAGTCCTTTCCGAACACCTCGATGGTCCCCTTCGTCGGGCGGGCGAAGTCCAACAGCATGTTGATGGTCGTGGACTTGCCCGCGCCGTTGTGGCCGAGGAAGCCGAACACCTCACCCTCCTCGACGGTGAGATCGATACGATCGACGGCCGTCACCGAGCCGTACCGCTTGGTCACGTCCTGTGCGCGTATCGCTGGCATACTGACTGAGCGTTCAGCGGTCGGAGTGATATGTTTTCCCCACGACTACTTCTGTCGGTAGGCGTCGCGACGGTGGCCCACCCGCTCTATCGTCGCCGCCTCGGCTTCGTGAAGGTCCGCGAGGAACTCGAACAGCGCCGCGTGTCCGTCGATGCTCTCGTCGACGAGATACTCGACGTACCGGCGCTTGCGGGCGAGGTCGGTCTCGATGTCGGCGGCCGTCCGGTCGGTTCGGCGAGCGAGTTGCGCCGTCAGTTCCTCGGCGAGCGAGACGCCCTCGCCGCCGCGCGCCCACAGTTGTGTCCACGACGGGTCGTCCTCGCCGGCGAAGTAGCCGACCGCGGTGACCCGTCGTTTCCCGTCGACGTGGCGAGTGACGAGGACGATGTCGAAATCACGGGCGGCGGCGTCGGCGGTCCACGCGTCGAGTCGGGACGCGAGCGCGTCGGGATTGCGAGCGTCGACGGTCGCGATGACGCCCCCGCCCGCGGCGAGTCGCTCCGCGAGCAGGTCACCGCGTGCCGGCCCGTCCACGTCGTCGAGGACGGTGACTGCCGGATTCAACGCAGCGAGCTCTTCGCCCACGTCTGCCGTCGTGACCCGGCGCTCAGGGTCGACGTGCGCGTGGGTCGCGAGTCGGAGCGACGACTCGTGCGGGACGGCGACGCCCGCCGTGTCGCCGGCGACGACCGGCCGGCGGTCGTGCGGGACGAACGGGAGGAGGGCGTTCAGGAGGGTGGTCTTGCCGGCACCACGTCCGCCGCTGATGGCAATTCGCCCACGGTGCTCGGCGAGGAGCCAGCAGAGCGCGGCCACCTCGGCGGGGAGTCTGTCCTCGGCGACGAGTCCGGGAGCCGTCGGCGGGTCGGCCGGTCTATGACGGACCGATAGCTGTGGACCGGCGTCGGTCGTGCGGGCCAGTCCGAGCGTGCAGTCGAGGACGGTTTCGGTTCCCTCAGGCCGGACGGTGACGGTCGCGGTCGGCCGCTGCGCCGAGAGGTCGGTCCCGCCGGCCGCAGCGAGTCGGCGCACCTGCTCGCGCAGTCGGTCGGCGTCGAACTCGATGTTCGTCGGGAGCCGGCGCGTCTGCCCCTCGTCGTCGCGGTGGCGGACGGTGACTCGCCCGTCGGTGGTGGTCTCGACGGCTTCGAGTCGCTCGTCGCGCAAGGGTATCGTCAATCGGCCCTCGCCGGCGAACGCGCGGAGCACGTAGTAACAGAGGTCGTCGAGGCGGTCTGGCGGGACCGGAGACTCGACGGCCGGAGCGACGAGTCCGTGGTCGGCGAGCAGCTCGCGCGTCCGCTCGCGGGCGGTCGCGAGCCACGTCGCCGGCGTGGCGGCCGCCAGGTCGCGCCGAAAGAAGGCTGCGGCGCGCGCTCGGACCGCGTCGGGGTCGGTGGTGTCGAACTCGTCGGCCGTCGCGAGCAGGTGGCGGCGACACCGGTCGATGCGGTCGCGGTCGCCGGCCCGAAGCGGCGGCTCGTCGACGGCGTACTTGCGGGTGAAGCTGTCCGTGCCGAGCGTGTCGTCGCGGTAGCGAACGACCGGTATCTCGTAGCCGCAAAACCGGACGGTCTCGCGGGCGAGCCGCTCGCTCGCCAGCCGGGCCACGCGGTCGGCGTCGGCTTCGAACGCCGTCACGGCAGGGGCAAACCGCTCGGTATGGACGGCGACCGTCGCACCCGTGTCGACCGCCTCGATACGAGGGTCGAGCGCGAGCGGCGTCAGCTCGCCGAGTCCGCGGTGGGTCGCACGGAGGTGGTAGTCGAGGCGGCGGGTCGACGCGGGCGGGCCGCCGTGGACACGGTCACGGGCCTCGCGCCACGACGCCGGCAGCGGTGCGCCGAACTGTTCGCGAACGCCCGTCGCGGTCCGCGGGGGGTCGGAGTCTACGTCGGTGAGATAATCGGACACGGTATCGAGCGCGTCGCGCCCGTCGGGCGAGAGGGACGGCTCGCGCACCGCATAGGAGAACGGCGCACCGGTCGACCGCTCGCGAATCGTCGCGACGACGCCCGGCGACACCGCGTACTGTGCGCGAACGTCGGGGGCGTACCACGCTTCCGGGTCGTCCGGGGCGACGGGGGGTGGAATCTCCACGGCTGTGTTCAGTATCGAGTTAGTGGAAAAATGTGTTGTGGTCGCGAGGGCGGAGAGTGATATACGAGGGACCAGAACGGAGGCGTATGTCCCCCTCACCTATCAGTATCGTCGCGACGCTCGGGCCGGCGTCCGACGAGCGAAGTCAGATTGCGGCGCTTGCCGACGCCGGCGTCTCCATCGCGCGGCTCAACGCCAGCCATGGCGCGACCGACGACCGCGCGACGGCCATCGACCACGTCCGCAGCGTCGACGCCGAGCGCGACGACACGCTGGCCGTCATGCTCGATCTGCCCGGCCCGGAGATTCGGACCGCACCCACCGACGACCCCGTCCACATCGAAACGGGGAGCGAACTCCGGCTCACGACCGGCGACACCGTCACCGCGACCGAGGTCGGCGTGTCACAGTCGCTGTCGGGCGTGGAGCCGGGCGACCGCGTCCTCTTGGACGACGGGCGTATCGAGACGACCGTCGAGCGCGTCGACGGCGAAACGGTGGTCGTCACCGTCGACGACGGCGGCGACCTCGGCAGCCGGAAGGGGGTGAACGTCCCGCGCGTGGACCTCGGACTCGACGTTATCACCGAGCGCGACGAGCGGGAACTCGACCTCGCGGCCGAGGCCGAAGTCGACTTCGTGGCGGCGTCGTTCGTGCGCGACGGCGACGACGTGTACCGCATCATCGAGGCGTTGGAGGCGCGCGACGCCGAGATACCGGTCGTCGCAAAAATCGAGCGCTCCGACGCCGTCGCGAACCTCGACTCCATCGTGGAGACGACAGACGGGGTGATGGTGGCACGCGGCGACCTCGGCGTCGAGTGTCCACTGGAGACGGTGCCGCTCATTCAAAAGCGCATCATCCGGCGGTGTCACGAGGCCGGCGTGCCGGTCATCACGGCGACGGAGATGCTCGACTCGATGGTGACGGCCGGCCGACCGACGCGGGCCGAGGCGACCGACGTGGCGAATGCCGTCCTCGACGGGACGGACGCCGTCATGCTATCGGGCGAGACGGCGATCGGCGACCATCCCGTACACGTCGTGGAGACGATGGACCGTATCGTCCGGGATGTGACCGACAGCGAGGAGTACGCCGAACTCCGCGAGCAGCGGGTGCCGGCCGCGGGCGAGTCGGCGACGGACGCGCTCGCCCGGTCGGCCCGCTATCTCGCCCGCGACGTGGGAGCCTCCACCATCGTCGTCGCCTCGGAGTCCGGCTACACCGCGCGCAAGGTGGCAAAGTACCGCCCTGAGACCCCAATCGTCGCCGCGACGCCCGACGACAGCGTCCGCCGCCGGCTGGTGTTGAGCGGCAACGTCACGCCGGTCCGGGTGGACCTCTCCGGCGACGGAGCCGACGCCGTCATCCACGACGCCATCGCCGCCGCGCTCGATTCGGGAATTGCGGCCTCCGGCGAGACGGTCGTCGCGCTCGCGGGGATGATGAACGACATCAGCGGCGTCGACACGACGAACACGCTGAAGATACACACCGCTGCGGCCGTGCTCGCGACCGGGCGCGTCGCCGTCAGTGGATACCAGACCGGTCTCGTCCACCGAGTCGAACGCGACCTCGCCGAGGTGCCAGACGGCGCGATTGCCGTCCTCGACGACGGCTTCGACGACGGCCTCACCGGCGAGATCCCGGACCTCGCCGGTATCATCGACGCGCGAGGCGGGCTGACGAGCTACGCGGCCGTCCTCGCGCGGGAACTCGAACTCCCGATGCTTGTGGGGACCGTCCTACCGGAGGAGATAGCGGACGGAACGACCGTCACCGTGGACGCGAATCGCGGGGTCGTCTACGAGGGCCGCGTGGACCGCGCTCACGCCGACCTGCCCGCCGGGACGGGTCAGTAGCCGCCCGTCTCGCCTCTGACCCAGTCGGCGAGGTCGGTGGTGACCCCTTCGGCGACGTTGCTCGGCCGGAAATACTCGTTCGGGGTCGACTGGCCCTCGCCGCTCACGAACAGGTGATTGAGCGACGGGTAAGCGTCGAACCGGCCGGGCGTCGTCTCCTGCCAGCGCCCGAAGTCGCGCTCGACGCTCACCTGATAGTCGCGCTCGCCCTGCAGGAAGTAGAGCGGTCGGTCGAGGTCGCCGGCGGTCGCGACCTGGTCGTACGCCTGGAGCTCTCGCCAGTAGGCCGGACCGCCGAGTCCGAACGGTCGCTCGCCGGCGTCGAGAGTTCCGTTGCGAATCCGGGTAATCGTCTCCTCGACCGACGCGAGTCGCCGTTCGTCGCCGTCGGAAATCTCACCGTCCAGCGAGAGCAGATACCGCATCTGCTCAGGAATCAGTTCCACCAACGGGCGGGCTGGTGCAGCGAGCATCGCGCCGCCGGCGAGCGAATCGTCGCGCGCTAACAGCCGCGGGACGAGCATTCCACCGAGGCTGTGTCCCACGACCGCCGTCCGGGAGACGCGCTCCTGTTCGCACAGCGTCGCGGCCGCCGTAAGCGCGTCGTCGGTGACGGTCGCGTCGAGCGAGAGCGCGGCGGGGTCCACGTTGCAGGCGCTCGTGCGCTTTCCGTACCGGAGGACGGCGACCCCGTTGCTCGCTAGCCCCATTGCGAGGTCTCGAAACGGCTTGTTCGGCCCAACTGTCGAGTCCATATCGAGAGGACCGCTCCCGTGGACGAGCACGACACCCGGAACCGAGTCGTCCCCAGTCGGGAGGGTGAGTTCGGCCGGCAGGGTGCAGCCGTCGCCGGTATCGAGCGAAAGCGACTGCGCGGTGAACGCGCTGGTGTCGGCGTACGCCGGTGGGCTGTACGTCCCCGCGCTGGGGAACTGGATGCCAGCGATCCGGCCGGCGTCGTCGTAGACCAGTCGGATGATTACCCGACCGCCGGTGAATCTGACCACCGCGTCGGTGACGAGAAACTCCTGCTGGGTGGCCGACTGAACGGTCGCGATTTCGACGTACTCGCCGAGTCCCTCGGTCTGTGTCGTCCAGACGGACTCGAGCGTCGCAGCGTCTAGCTGCTGTGTGACGGCGTCGGTGTACTCGTACTCCTCGATCGCCGTCGTGTACTCGCCGTCGACGAGACGTTCGACGTACGCGCGGGTGCGGTCGCGCAGTGCGACGGCGGTCGGTCCAGCGGGCGTCGGACTCGCTGTCTCCGTATCTGTCGGCGTCTCCGTCGACGTGTCGGTCTCGGTCGCCGTCGGCTCGTCGCTGCTACAGCCCGCAAGCAGGAAAGAAGCCGTGACGCCGGCCGTCTGGAGGAGTCTGCGGCGCGTCTGCATAGTGACAACAGAACGGAGAGACACATAACCGTTGCCCCGGCTCAGGCGAGACGCCCGCTCGCGATGGCGGCCCCCTCGTCGAGCGCCTCCAGTTTCGCCCACGCGATTTCGGGACTGACCATGCCGAGTCCGGCTTGTGTGCCGAAGCCGCAGTCCGGTGCGGCGACGAGTGGCGTGTCGTCGTCGACGGCGTCGGCGACCCGTTCGAGCCGGTCGGCGATTGTCTCGGGGTGGTCGATGATGTTCGTCTTCACGTCGACGACGCCCGGAATCAGCGTCCACCCGTCGGGGACGGGGTGTTCGGCGAAGGCGCGGTACTCGTGTTGGTGGCGGTGGTTCGCCTGTTCGACACTGAGACCCGTGATGTCGGCCTCGTACAGGATAGGTAACATCTCCGCGAGGTCGGTGTCGCGGTGGCCCGGTCCCTCGTAGCTCCCCCAACAGGTGTGGAGCCGCACCTGTTCGGCGGGGACGTTCTCCAGCGCGTCGTTGAGCGCCTCGACGTGGAGTCGGCTGGCCTGCTTGATTTCCTCCAGCGAGGCGTCGGCGTAGGCGTCGGTCTGGCCGACGGTGAGCAATTCGGGGGCGTCGATCTGGAGGGTGTAGCCGGCCTCGGCGAGCAGTCCGTACTCAGTCTGCATCGCGTCGGCGGCGGCGAACAGATACTCCTCGTAGTCGCCGTAGTGCTCGTCGACGTGCGTGGCGGTGACCACGCTCGGCGAGGCGCTCGTGACGAACGTGTCGTCGAACGTCGCGCCGGTCGCGTCGAGCGCGTCCTCGAAGACGGCGAGTTCGGTCTCGGCCTCCTCGCGGCCGGTGTACTCGAGTGGCCCGGTGACGACCGGATGCTCGGAGAGGTCGAGTACGTCGGTGGTGAACGTCTCGTCGGCGTACTCGGGGTAGTCCTGCAGGTCGGCCCACAGCGCCGTGGTCTCGGTCCCCTCGATACCGCTGAGCCGGTTTTTCACGTACCAGTTGAACGAGACGCGGGGCTGTTCGCCGCCGTTGGCGATGTCGATACCGGCGTCGACCTGCCGCCGGACGACCGTCTCGGTCGCCTCGCGTACCGTCTCGGCCCACTCTTGTTCGTCCACCTGCTCGCCGTCTTGTCGCCGTTTCAGGAGGTCGAGCAGTTCCGGGGGACGCGGGAGGCTACCGATGTGTGTCGTCGGAATCTGCCGTGAGTCGTTTGGCATACTCAGTAATACTTGTGCGTAGAAATATAACTGTGGGTTTTCTACTCCGTCGGTTGGGTCGGCGGCCGGAGCAGGAGCGCGGTGAGTCCGGCAGCCATCGCGAGCACCCCACCGAGACCGAACGCGGTGTACCAACCGGTCCGGGTGACGAGCCACGCCACGACGGCACCACCGAAGACGCCGCCCCACATCTTCCCCGAGTACAACAGCGCGTAGTTCGAAGAAGAGTGTGTCAGGCCGTAGTACTCGCCGACGATACTGGGAAAGAGAGTGTACTGGGGACTCCAGAAGAACACCGCGAGGACGACGCTGGCGACGAAGAGCGTGGGCGCGCCGGCGCTGGCAGCGTACACCAGCCCGGCGACGCCGATTCCACACAGCAGAAAGGAGACGGCCATCATCCGCCGGCGCTCGAACCGGTCGGAGAACTCACCCATGACGAGTCGACCGACGCCCGCGGCGACGGGGAGCACGGTCGCCGACAGGGTCGCGGTGTCGAGACTCGCTCCCAGAATTCGGATGCGGTCGGCCAGGTTCGTCGCCTCAGCGAAGGAGACCACCTGTGCGGTCACCATCAGCCCAGCTCCGCTCACGGCGATGAACATCGCGTACATCACCCAAAACTGCCACGTCCGGAGCGTCTCGCGCCACGTGAACTGGTGGGGACGGCTCCTCGTCGTGTCGCTTTCCTCGTCTCGGGTCTGCCACTCGGTCGGCGGGTCACGGATGACTACCGCGGCCACCAACACGAGCAGGCCGATGAGGATGCCCATGTTCCGGAGTACCTCGCTGTAGGCCCCGACGGTCTCGTTCGCCCGGACGTAGGGGACGAACAGCGCCGAGCCGCCGGCGAAGGCCATCGTTCCGACGCCGGTCGTCAGTCCCCGCCGGTCTGGAAACCACTTCAGCGCCGTGTTGACCGAGACGGTGTAGACGATACCGACGCCGACAGCCCCGAGCGCGTAGAAGAGATACAGCTGCCAGACGGCCGTCGCGTACGCTAAGCCGACGTAGCCGCCACCGGCGAGCAGGGCGGCGAGCGTGGTAATTCGTCTCGGCCCGTGGCGGTCGCGCCACCAGCCGACCGGGAACTGCGAGCCGGCCTGTAAGATGACGAAGACGGTGAAAATCGGGGCGAGGACGGCCGGCTCAACGCCAAAATCCGTCGCGAGCGGCCCCTCGATAGAGGACCAGACGTACTGATACGGGCTGATGACGCCCATCGCGCCCGCCGCGGCGACGATGAGCCACCACCGCGAGTAGCCCAACTCCTCGCGTGCGCGCGCTGCCGGGTCGGCTCCACTCGAACTCATTGTCCATCCTCTGCGACGGGGACGGGTATTCGTACCGGTCGCGGGCCGTCACTCAATCGCCGCACCGAGCGTGACGGCCGTCGTCAACGAATGGCGACGGGTCGGTCACGTGATGTGTGTCACCGGCTGTCGCCGAAAGTGTTGGCCTACGCCGACTCCAGTCGCGTCTTCAGGTTCTGGAGGGCCGTCTCCAGTTCGCGTTCGTTGTAGCGTTCGGCGAAGGGACGGACGACGGCTTCGAGCACCGAGGACGGCAGTTCGTACGAGGCGCTGTAGGTGACACGCGTCCCGTCGTCGGTCGTCTCGAACTCCCACGTCAGTTCGCCCGACAGCGGCCCTTCGACCATGTCGAACACGACGCGGGACTCCGGCTCGTACGTCGTGGTCTCCAGCGTGCCGTCCAGCGAGACGCCGGCCATCGTGTACGTGTAATCGAGTCGCTTCCCGTCGTCGCCGCGGTCCTCGACGCTGCGTACGTCCGACAGCGACGGCGTGATTTCGGCCTGGTTGTGCGGGTCGTCCATGTACGCGAACACGTCCGAGAGCGGGGCGTCGATGGCGACGGTTTCACTGACCGAGAGCATACTCGAAATCAGGTGCGGCGGCGGCAAAAAGGTCAGCCCGCGACCCCACGACACTATGCCGATGGGAGTCTTAGCCCGCGGCATGAGCGACCACGAGACGCGCGCAGCGGCGATGGACGACGCGGCGGTGGACACCTTCCTCCGCGAGCAGGGGACCGGCGTCTTATCGCTCGCCGACGGCAACGAGGCGTACGCCGTCCCCGTCTCCTTCGGCTACGAGACCGGCCGCGCACTCTTCGGTTTCTACACCTTCGGCGAGGCGAGCATGAAACAGCAGTTCGCCGAACACACCGACCGAGCCTGTCTCACCGTCTACGACGTGGACGAACAGACCGACTGGAAGAGCGTGCTCGCCTTCGGCCCGCTCACCGAACTCGGGCAGGAGTCGTGGGGCGACATCGGCGAGCTCATCAGCGACAACGCGTGGACGCCCGACCTCTCGGGAGTCGGCACCCGCCGACTCTCGATTACGGGGTACGAGCTCGAAATCGAGGAGGTCACCGGCCTGCAGGGCGACTCGGCGTAACCGGTGTGACAGAAGGGATTTATCAGCCGATTCCCGAGTCGTAGCCATGAACGGGCGCACGCGGCGCGAACTGCTTGCCGGCGGGCTAACCGTCGGACTCGCCGGACTCGCCGGCTGTGCAAACAGCGGCGGCGATGGCGGCGGAGCCGGAGCCGGAACCCCGAGAGCGACCGACACGCCGACGGCCACCCCCACCGCACCGACGTACGACACGTCCCTCGCGCACGACGCGACCGCCTGGGACGGCTACGACCCCGAGTGGACCGCGCCGACCACGAATCCCGAAGGCGAGTACGACATCGAGGTGCTCGTCGAGAATCTCGACGTGCCGTGGGACCTCTCTTTTGTCGGAGAGCGGCTGTTCATCACCGAGCGGACGGGCCGGGTCAGGGTGTACGACTCCGGGACCGTCTCCGACATCGCCGCCCCGCAGGACGCCATCGACGCCGGCTCGGTCGAACCGGGCAGCGACGACGCCTCGTGGTTCGTGAAAGGCGGCGAGGGCGGGACGATGGGCGTCGCCGCCCACCCGAACTACCCGGAGCCGCCGCTGGTGTACGTCTACTACACCGTTCAGACGGACGACGGCATCGAGAATCGGCTCGCGTATCTCGACGCCAGCGCGGACGACCCCGCGGCACACAGCAAGGTGCTCCTCACGACGCCGGCCGCGAACATCCACAACGGCGGCCGCATTGCCTTCGGGCCGGCGAACTATCTGTGGGTGACGACCGGCGACGCGAACGACCCTGACAGCGCCGCCGACCCCGCCTCTCTCGCAGGAAAAATTCTGCGCGTCACGCCGGAGGGTGAGCCGGCACCCGACAACCCCGGCTTCGACGCGCCGGAGGCGTACACGATGGGCCACCGGAACCCGTAGGGTATCGACTGGCTCCCGGACGCGACGCCGATTATCGACGAACACGGCCCCGGTCCGGACGAGGTGAACCGCCTCGTCCCCGGGGAGGATTACGGCTGGCCGGAAGCCCGGCGTCCCGAGAGCTACGCCGGCACCGACTACCACCGGCCGCTGGCGAGCGGGGCGGTTCCACAGACGGTGTGGGCACCGTCGGGGGCGACGTTCCACGACGGCGACGGTCCGCTCGCCGGTCGGTATCTCGTCGGCGCGCTCGCTGGCCAACAGCTCGTCGCGTTCACGCTCACCCGCGAGGGCGAGACGCCGCCGCTCGGCGAGACTGGCGTGCGCTACGAAGCCGACTGGCTCGACGACGAGTACACGGCCACGAGCCACACGCTCTTGACGGACGAACTCGGACGGATTCGCCACGTCGAAACCGGACCCGACGGCGCGCTCTACGCGATTACCTCGAACCGAGACGGTCGGGCCGGCGAGGAGTTTCCCCGCGAGCGCGACGACGTGCTCGTCCGTATCACGGCGGCTTAGTTCGACCCGTCCGTCAGCCCCAAATCGGCGGCCGCCAGCTCCGCGACCTGCTCCCGGATGGCGGGGTCGACCGTCGCGACCTGCTCGCCGTCGTGGCGACTCTCGTTGTGGCGTTCGAGCGCGTCGCCGACGGTGTCGAGCGGGAGTCGCGTCTCGGTTCCACACTCCGGACAGCGAATCGGCACGGTGGGCTGGTCGTCGCTCACGCTTGCCGTCGGGCGAGAGACGGGGAAAAATCTTCCTACAGTGAGAGTCGCCGCCGGATGCGCGCCAACAGCCCGCCGGCTCCGTCGTCGAGACCGAGCTCCGTGGCGATGGCGTCGAGTTCGGCGTCGTCGTAGCGGTCGTCGCCGCGGGCGTCTGCGAGCCACGTCTCCCACTCCGTCTCCGAGAGGACGCCGCGCGACCGGTCGCTCCACTCGGCGCGAAACGCCTCCATCGACGGGACGGGTACGTCCATCTGGCCGCCGCCCCAGTAGAGCGGCGAGAGCACGAACGCAGCGTCGGCGTCGTCGCTGGGTTCGAACCGATAGGGATACTCCTCGTAATGAAACACGTCTTCGGGGGTGACCGTCTCCCCCGACGGGAGCTCAAGCGTCTCCATACCAGACGTAGCCGTCGGAGTCGGAAAGCGATTTGGCTACATCACCTGTGTCGTCTCCGCCACGTCGAACCGGACGATTTCGGGGTCGCCACCGAGGAAGGTGGGTAGCGCCTCCTGAAAAGCGGCGAAGTGGTCGCTCTCGCTGTGTGCGCCGAGGGCGCTCTCGTCTTCGTACCGTTCGATGATGTGGACGAGCGTGTCGTCCTCGGCATCGACGGTGACGCGGTACTCGACGACACCCGACTCGGCTCTGGACTGTTCACCGAGCTCGCGCAGTGCGTCGAGTCCGTCCTCGCGGGCGTCGGGGCTGAGCGGTATCGTGGCGTGTTGGACAATCATCGCCTACACCGTCGCACACGCGATATAAAAACCTACGTGACACCGAGGCATGTCAAACACTCGTCGTATTTATGTAGCCCATACAGTAATCGAATTTATACGACAATGTGATAATGGTTTCAACGATGCCACCGGTGCTCGACCCGGTCAGACTCCCGTATCTCCTCGTGTTCGGCGGGGTGACGCTGGCGTGTTTCGGGCTCGCTACCGTGTTAGCCCGCCAGGGAACAGCCGCGGGTGAGCGGGAGTTGACGGCGCTGTTCGTCGCTATCGGCTGCTGGAACGCGTGTTCTGTCGGGCTGCTTCTCGTCCCACGGCAGTTCGCTGTCCGTCCGCTGTTTGCCGGCTCCCTGCTGATGGCCATCGTCGTCTCGGTCGTCTGGCTCCGGTTCGCACAGGTGTACTGCGGACAGGACCCGCTGCCGATACCTGGGCGGAGATATCTGGTCATCGGCGCGTTGATGGCGGCACTCGTGCTTCCGATAACGAACTCGCTCCACGGGCTGGTCTGGACCGACATCACCGTCCAGTACCGCTACAACATCCCCGTCTTCCTCGCCGAGCGCGGTCCGGCACACCACGTACTCACGGGTGCGTCGTATCTGTTCACCTTCGCCAGCGTCCGGTGTCTCGCGATTCGATTCTGGAACGCGCGTATCACCCGTCCCGCGATTCTGTCGGTGCTCGTCGGCTTCGGTCTCTCCATCTCCGCGAACCTGCTCCCGGTCGTGAGTGACCTGCTCATCGAGTACCCGCCGGCCGTCACCGCCGGCGGGGGTGCCTTCGGCGCGTTCGGCGTCCTCGTCGCCGTCCGGTCTGACCTCTCGGGGACGGTCTCTATCGCCCGGCGGTCCGTCTTCGATACGCTCGCCGACCCCGCCGTCGTGGTCGACACCGGCGGCCACGTGCTGGCAGCCAACGAGGCCTTCGTACAGACGTTCGGTGACCCGACCACCGGAGAGCCGTTCACGGCCACCAACCCGGGGCTCGCCCGCCAGCTCGACGCCGACGCCATCGACCGACAGACGGTACAGGTGGACGGGGAAGACGACGCCACCCACTACTCGGTCATCGCCTCGCCGGTCGGAGTCGACGGGACGCGCGGCCGGTCGTTGGTCTTCCGTGACATCTCCGACCTGCGGTCTGCGACCCGGCGGCTGGAACGCCAGAACGAACACCTCGATGAGCTCGCCTACTCCGCGGCCCACAATCTCCGGAATCCCCTCGGAGTCATCGACGGCTACGCGGGGATGATACGGTCGGAGCTCGACGACGTCGACGACCCGTCGTTCGACCGCGACCGCGTTCAGGGGCACGTCGACAAGGTCGCCGCCAACAGCCAGCGGATGGAAGAGATCGTCACTGACCTGTTGTGCGTCACCCACGCGAGCAAGGCAGACGGCGAGCGGGAGTGGGTGTCGCTCGGAGCACTGGCGGAGGCCGCGATGGACGCCGTCAACGGCGTCGAGAACCTGCGGCTCACGGTCGCGGAGGACGGAGAGGTACGGTCGAACCCGGAGCAGTTCGAGATGCTGCTCTCGACGCTGGTGCGGGCGAGTCGCGACCGCTCCGGTGACGAACAGGTGTCCGTGCGGCTGACGGCCAGCGAGGACGGCTTCGTCTTCGAGGACGACGCCGAATCAATCGACGAACAGGACGCCGAGGTGTTTCTCTCGTACGGGTACGCGACGAAGTACCCCGGCACCGGGCTCGGGTTGGCCGTCGCGCGTATGCTCGCGACGAGCCACGAATGGGAAATCGACATCGACGGAAGCTACGACGGACTCCGGGTCGTCGTCTCGGGGGCAGCCGTCCGGCCGGCGACCGACACGCGAAGCTAAAGACGGGCGAGCGAGTCGATACGGGCATGCAGGCCGGGTCGCGCCGCGCAATCGTCAACCCACAGAGCGGGACCGGAGACCACGCCGACTACGCCGAGCGGCTGCTCAGAGGGCGCGGCTACGCCGTCGAGCAGACGACCGGGCCGGAGGACGCCGTCCGATTCGGGCGCGAAGCCGGCGCTGACGGCGTCTCCGAACTCGCCGTCTGTGGCGGCGACGGTACCATCAACGAGGTGTTGCGCGGTCTGGCCGACAGCGACGCGCTCGGCGAGCCGACGGTCGGAGTCGTTCCTTGCGGGACGGCGAACATCCTCGCGGACGCGCTCGGCATCCGCGATCTCAGACACGGCGTAGAGCTGGCCGACAGCGGACCGGTCCGGGAAATCGACGTGGGGGTCGCCGGCGGGAAGCCGTTCGTCGTCTCCTGTATCGCCGGGTTGCCGGCCGACGCGAGTCTCGCGGCCTCCAGCGACCTCAAGTCCCGGTTCGGCACGTTCGCGTTCGTCGTGACTGGCGTCCAGGAGGCGCTCGGCTTCGACGGCATCGACATCGAACTGGCGGCGACCGTCGCCGGCCGGACGGAGACGTGGGAGGGGGAAGCCACCTGCGTGCTGGTCGGCAACGCGCGGAAGTTCATCGAGGAGGGGGGCCAAGCCGACATGGAAGACGGGCTGTTCGACGTGGCCATCGTCGACAAGATGCCGGCCGGCAATCTGGTCGCCGAGGCGGTCGGCCACCGCGTGCTCGGGCAGGAGACCGACGGCGTCACCCACATCCGGGCGAGTGAACTCACCGTCACCGGGCCGGAACCGATTACCTTCTCGCGGGACGGGGAGCTTGCGACCCACGAACGGCTCGAGCTGACGAACGAGAAACGACTGTTGTCACTGCGCGTCGGACCGACGTACGACCCGACGCCGGGGTAGTCGGATTGCGGGAAATACGAGGCGAAAGCCTCGCCCTTCAGGGCGGGGAGGATGTCAATCCCAGGCGGCTTCGAGCACGTCCCGAAGCTCCGTCTCCGTCGCGTCCAGTCCCGGCGGCGCGTTCGCCATGAGTCCGTCCTCGTAGGTGATTTCGGCCGCGCGGTCGAGCGCGGACTCCTCTACAGCGGTGTCGGCGAGTCGGCTCGGTAAGCCGAGTCCGTCGCGGATTTCGGCGACCGCTTCGACGGCACCGTCGGCTGAGTCGACCCCCAGCCCCTCGGCGAGAAGGTCACGGCGACCGTCGACCGCCGAGAAGAGATACGAGAGCGCGTGGGGGGCAACGGCACCGTGGGCTGCCCCCTGCTGGACGCTGCTCACGGCCGTCAGCCCGTGGCCGAAGGCGTGGATGAGCGAGAGCGTCGACTCGCCGCCGTTGGAGATGCCGTACTGCGCGAGCATGATGCCGGCGACGGCGTCAGACAGCACGTCGATGTCGTCGGTCCCGCCGCCGAGTTCGGGGAGCGACTCGCGACAGAGCCGGAGCGCGTGAATCGCGGTCGCGTCGGTGACGGCGGTCGCGTTCGCGGCGTAGGTCGTCTCAACGGCCTTGTCGAAGCCGTTCATCGCGGAGGCGGCGAGGATGCCGGCGGGCGTGTGGACGAACAGTTCGGGGTCGTACCACAGCCCGATCGGCATGAGTCGGCGGTCGCTGAGCCCGCCGGCGACGCGCTCGTCGAGCGCTCCCGACTCTGGACCGGCGGTGATGCCGGCCATCTGTGAGAGGTCGGCCCCGGCGAGGGTCGTCGGGACGGCGAGAAGCGGCGGCAGGTCGCCGTCGGGAATCGGTATCGTCCCGGTGTCAGCGAGCGCGCGGGCCGCATCCGAGAGCGACTGCTCGCTCGCGGTCAGGACGGCCGCGGCCTTCGCCACGTCGAGGGCAGAGCCACCACCGAGCGCGAGGAACGCATCGGCGTCGGTCTCGCGGAAGCGGTCGCGGGCGGCGGCGGCCTCGCTCAGGGTCTTGCGCGCACTCGTGCCGGCGAAGGTGCCGGCGTGGCGGTCACCGAGCCCGGCTTCGACCGGGTCGCGCACCTCGGGGGTCGCGCCGACGCTCTCGCCACAACAGACGAGCGCGCTGTCGATACCCTGTGTCGTGAGTTCTTCGGCGAGCGTGTCGACGGTGCCAGCACCGAAGCGAATCGTGCCCGGGTGGTAGTCGAATCGGAACGGGGACGGCGTGTCCATGTGGTGGTCTCTCCCGCCGGCGAGAAAACTGTACCGCGGGTGGAGAGACACAACAGATAACTGCGTTGATGTGTGTCACACGGTATGAACCGTCAGCGCGTCGTCGCCCTCCTCGCTGTCGGCGTCCTAGTCGTCGGGCTCGGGGTCGCCGCCGGCGCGCTCGACTCGCTGGAGCGCGAACGGGGCGGGGAAGGCGTCGGGACAGAAGCCGGCGGGGGCGTCGAGCGACAGGACGGGCAGTTGCGTACCGACCCGCAGACGACGACGGACACGATTGCCTCGATACCGCCGGTGGTGAAGCAGGTGCTCGCGGTGCTCGTCGCGGTACTACTCGTCGTCAGTACGGTCGACATTCTCAGACGACACGGCCCGAAGGCCGTCGCCGCGGTCGTCGGGACCTTCGTGCTCGTCGCGCTCGTGCTTCAGACGATGGAAGAGGGGAATGTAACTCCTGGCGAGGGCGGCAACCGGACGAACGTCTCCGTCGGCGGCGATGCCGGCGGCGTCGTCTCGACCGGCGAGACGGTGTCACAGGCGACGGAGCCGCCCGTCATCCTGGGTGGTATCATCGCGTTCCTCGCGCTCGGGGGCGCACTGCTGTTTCTGTTGTCGGGACGGAGCAGCAAGACGACGACGCCGGAGCCGGAACAGCCCGCGCTCGACGCTGACGCGGAGACCGTCGCACAGACGGCAGCCGAGGCGGCAGACCGAGTGGCCGCCGGCGTCGACGTGGACAACGAGATCTACCGTGCGTGGGAGGAGATGACCGCGGCCCTCGACATCGACCGCCCCGAGTCGGCGACCCCGTCCGAGTTCGCCGACGCCGCGGTCGAGGCCGGCTTCGACCGCGAGGACGTGGCCGAACTCACCCGGCTGTTCGAGGAGACGAGATACGGGGAGTACCCCGTGACCGACGACCGCACCGACCGCGCAGAGCGCGCGCTCCGGAGCGTCGAACGCGGGGGGGCGGAATGAGACGACTGCTCGCGGTCGGTGTCGTGGTCGTCGCGGTCGGACTCGTGGCGACGGTCGCTCCGGGAGTCGCTGACTTCGTGCCGGCGGACGGGCTGAGTTCGCTCGTCGGCTTTCTCGCCGTGCTCGGCGTCATCGGTGGGGTGACCCGGCGGGCGCGTGCAGACCCGGACACCCCGGACCTGCCGACGCTGGAGACGGTCGCAGTCGAGCCGCCCGGAAGCCAGTTCGACGAGCAGGTGAAGACGGCCGCGACCGGGGAGACGCGCCGCGCCGGAAAAGACGAGACCGCCGTGCGGACCCGCCTCCGCGAGGCCGCGGTCCAGATGCTCGTCCGGGAGGGCCACAGCGAGACGGCCGCAAACGAACAACTGCGAGCGGGAACGTGGACCGACGACCCGGAGGCAGCGTCGTTCTTCGTTCCCAAGGACAGCGAGATACCCCAGAAGCTGCTGGCGGAAGCACGGACCGACGTGAAGGGTCGGCGGTCGGTCCGGAGTCTGTTCGCCGAGACGACCGTCTTCGAGCGGAGCACCGAGCGGGTCGTCGCCGTGCTGGACGAACGGCTGTCTGAGACCGCGGCGATGGGGGCAGGCGACGTGACAGATTACGGTCGACCGGAGAGGGGGGTAGGTGCGGCCGAATCCGAACGGACGGACGCGACAGTAGATGCGGCCGAATCCGAACGGACGGACGCGACAGCAGGTGCGGCCGAATCCGAACGGACGGACGCGACGACAGGAACCGACGGCGACGAACGGAGCGACGACGGAGCCGCGGAGGGGAGACCGTGACGGTCACCGCCGACCGCGAGACGCTGCGGTGGGTTGGCGTCGGTGCCCTCGCGTTCGCCGGGCTGACCGCGGCCGTGATTCTCGACGCGCCGGGACCGTTGCTCGTGTCGGTGTTCGCGGTCGCGGCAGGCGGGCTGGCGGCGGCGAGTCGTCCCCCGGAGGTGGACCTCGCCATCGAGCGAGCGGTCTCAGAGCAGTCGCCCGGACCGGACCAACAGACCACGGTGACGGTGACGGTGACGAACGAGGGACGCGGGCCGGCGACCGACCTGCGAATCCTCGACGGGGTGCCGCCGGCGCTCACCGTCGAGACCGGGTCGCCGCGACACGCGACCGCGCTCCGGGCCGGCGAGAGCGCCAGCTTCCAGTACGTGCTCGCGACGCGAGTCGGTCTTCACCCGTTCGGGCCGACGACTGTGCTGGCGCGCGATGCGACCGGCACACACGAACGCGAGTACGAGCAGATGGCGTCGGGAGCCACGGAACTCAACGTGGCTCCGACGCTCGATGCGCGGACGACGGTTCCGCTGCGGACACAACAGACTCCCTATGCCGGGGCGCGGACGACGGACTCCGGCGGCTCGGGCGTCGAGTTCCACGCGACGCGCGACTACCAGCACGGCGACCCCATGTCCCGCATCGACTGGAAGCGCGTCGCCCGGACAGGTGAGTTGACGACCGTCTCGTTCAGACAGGAACGGGCCGGGTCGGTCGTGCTCGTGGTGGATACGCGGGCCGACTCGCACGTCGGCGCGACCGACTCGGCGGTAGCGCGGTCGCTGGAGGCGGCGGCGACGACCGCCGGCAGCCTCCTCGACAGCGGCGACCGGGTCGGGGTAGCGACGTTCGGACCGGGGTCGGCGTGGCTCGCACCGGGCAGCGGACCGGCACACCGGGCGCGGCTTCGCGAGGCGTTCGCGACGGATTCCGCTTTCGCGGCCGCACCTATCGAGGACGAGGACTTCCTGCCGTGGCTGGCGCGCCGGCGACTCCGGCGGCGGCTCTCTGGTGGGACGCAGTTGGTAGTGTTTTCGCCGCTGCTCGATCCGTTCATGGTGGAGTCGATTCGCCGGTACGAGGCCCACGGCTACCCGGTGACGGTCATCAGTCCCGACCCGACGGGGCGGGAGACGACGGGCCAGACGCTGGAAGCCGTCGAGCGGTCGCTGCGGCTGTCGCGGCTGCGCGGTGCCGGCGTCCGGGTGGTCGACTGGGGGGACGAGCCGTTCGAGACGACGCTGGTCGGCGCGAGCCGGCGGTGGTCACGGTGAGTGCGAGCGCGGAGTTCGAGCCGGGGGTGCCGATGCTCACGCAGGGGTTGGTCACCGGCGGTGGGTTCGTGACCGCGCTTCTGTTGGTGTCACTGCCGGTCGCCGCGCTGCTTGCTCTGGTCGGGGTCGTCGCGTGGACGGTGGCGGTGCGGCGACACAGCCCGCGTTATCTGGACGGTGGCGCGGGAATCGTCGCGCTGTCGCTGGTGACGGCCGGCTTGGCGGGCATCGAGCCGCCGGTGCTCGTCCTCGCGTCGGGGGCCGCGTTCGTCACCTACGACCTCGCGTCGACGGGGTTGTCGCTGGCAACACAGGTCGGAACTCGCGCCGAGACTCGACAGGCAGAGGTTGCACGACTGGGCGTCACCACCATCGGGGCGGCAGTGATTGCCGGGATGGGCTACGTCGCGTTTACGCTGGCGTCGGGGTCGGTGTCGCCGGCCGCGGTCGCACTCATCTTCGGGGGCGTGTTGCTCGCGGAGCTCGCGCTTCGGTAGCTCACATATCCCACGAGGTGTCGATTTCGACCGCCTGCCCGAGCTTGATTTTGAGCGCCTCGTCGGGCGGTCGCTTGCCGCGCGTCTTCTGGATTCGCAACAGCGTCTCCGGCTCGATGCTGTCGTAATCGACCGTGAGCCGGAGGATGAGGTCCGCGGCACGCAGCGTCCAATCACGCGTCGTCGGCAGGTCGTTGCCCGCGACCGCGTGGAGAAGTCCGACCGAGTCCATCATCGACTTTGCCGTCGGCATGAGCCTCTTTCTGGTGACGGTGTCGTTCGTCTTCTTGTTCGTGCCAACGGTGTTCTCGCCGTTCGAGGTGGCACAGGGCCAGCCGCTCGCGGCCGACCGCGCGGCGACGCGGCTCGTGGACACGATGCTCGCGGGACCGGACCCGGGGACGCTCGCGCCGGCGTGTACGCTCGGCTTCTTCGCCGACGTGGATACGCCCGGCTGCGTCTACGACAGTTCCCGGTCGCTCGGTGACGCGCTCGGCATCGGAAACGAAAACGTCCGCGTCGCGGTCCGCGAGGGTGGCGAAGTGGTCACGCTCGACGGAACCGTGGCGACGACCGACGGTCCGCGTGCACCGTCGGACCCGCCGACGACGCTGGAGCGCGGGCAACCGGCGGGTGAGATACCGGAGCGGGCGACGACGGTGGCGCGGCTGGTCACCCTCGACGGCCAGCAGGTCCGCGTGGAGGTGTCGGTGTGGTGAGCCGCGGCCAGACGTGGACGCTCGAAGGCGTCGCCGCCTCCGTACTCGTGTTGGGTGCCGTCGTCTTCATCCTCCAGTCGTCGATTATCACGCCGCTGTCGGCCTCAACGACGAATCAGTATCTCGAAGAGCGCCAACAGGACCTCGCGACGGACGTGTTGTCGGGAGCCGCGAGCGAGGGAGAGCTCCGCGAGGCGCTCCGCTACTGGAACGAGCAAGACCGGGTGTTCCACGGCGCTGGCGAGACCGGCTACACAAGCGGTGCAGAACTCGCGGCCAGAGATATCCGATTTGGTTACACCCTAAGGGATGCATTCGGTGGGCGCGGCATCACGTACAACGTCTACATCCGGTCACCGATACCCGAGGAATCACCGGCGTCGATGCCGGCCGGCGCGGGGCGGTACGGGAGCGAGCGCCAGTCGCTCGTGTATCAGGGCGCACCGTCGGATTCGGCCGTCTCCGCGAGCACGCACGTCACGCTGTACGACGACGACGTGCTACTCGATTCCAACGGCGACGCGACAACGGCACGGCTCGACACCGCCGACTTCTACGCCAACGAGGCCGCGGTCGGCGACGACACGATATACACGGTCGTGGAGGTGCAGATCGTCGCATGGCAGTCGTGAGCGAGCGCGGCCAACAGCTGCTCATCGGCGGGTTAGTGTTGGCTATCGCGCTCACCGCGCTCGTCGTCGTGCTCAACGCCGCGCTTTACACCGACGATCTTCAGACGCGCGACGCAGCGGGCCAGACCCTCGCGGCCGACGACTACGAGGGGGAGCTGTCGCGTGAACTCGGGCGGACGCTCGACCGAATCAACGACCGGCGCGAAAGCGACCGGAGCGTCGTCGAGCAGGCGGTTCTCGACGCCACGTTCGCGACGAACGACCTGCTCGGCCGCCAGTACGCGAGCGGGCAGGCCGCCTACGCCAGCGTCGACCCCACCCGCATCGAACGGGGTATCGTTATCGAGCAGGATGCGACCTGTGTCTTTACCGCATTGAACACCGACTGTGGCGGGACGAGCGAGCGGCCCGTCACGCCCCGATTCACCTACGGCGACGACGACGGCGACAGTTGGGTCCACGCCACCAACGAGAACCTCCAGCTCGACGCCTCGGCGACGGAAGATTACAACGGGACGAGCGGCGACCTCTCGTACGACTGGACGCTGACTGAGGGCACTGATACCATCACGAAAAGCGGCGAGACCCCGAGCGGCTTCACGCTCCCCGAATCCGGCTTCTGGGAGGTGACGCTCACCGTGTCCGACTCGAACGGACCGGACCGGGAGACGACGGCGTGGGTCGCCGCACACGCGGCCGACGATACGAGTGAGGTGCCGCCTCGCGCGCGATTCTCGCACTCGCCGACGGTGCCGGTCGCGACCGAACAGGTCGCCCTCGACGCGACGGCGACGACCGACGGGAACGGTGACATCACAAGTTACGACTGGTGGATCAAGGGACCCAACGGGACGGTCCTCCCCTCACCACCCAACGGAGAGACGACTAGCTTCACGCCCGCAGACGCCGGCGACTACATCGTCGCGCTCGACGTGAGCGACGCGACCGGCAACACCGACACGCTCCGCAAGACCATCACCGTCGACGAGACCCTCGCGAACGGGGGCGGACGCACCGGTGACATCGACGGCGACGGCACGGACGAACCACCGTTCCGCGTCGCGCCGATGGCGGGCGACCGCTACTTCGCGCTCGGTGAGGCGGGTGCGACCCCCGACTCGCCCGACTGGACGCTCGCGGAGAGCGCCACCGCCCGCCAGTTCGAAATCGAGACCGACGACATCGACTCACTCGCCGACGTGCCCGACTCCTCCAGCGACGACGCGGCCGCCATCGCCGACACCTTCCACGTCGAACTCACCGGCCAGGAGGGAGAGACGTGGGCGGTCCACATCTTCGAGAGTTCGACGAGCGGTCAGTTCACCGTCGCGACGATTGCGCCCGACGGCACGGTCGACATCCGCCACCGCTCGAACGACCGCCTCTCGGTCGACGTGACCACCGGCGAGGTGAACGGGCGACAGGTGTTCCCGTTCGCGCCGGGGCTCTCACAGCCGGCAGATATCGCCTTCCGCAACGGCGACCAGATTGCCGGCAGCTACGAACTTACGCTCGCGACTGGGACGAGCGCGAGCACCGACGTGCAGACGGCGAACTTCTATCCGCCAGAGGGTGACCGCCAACCGTACGCCGCCCCGGCGGTGTACGCAGTCAACGTGCCGGCGACGTACGACACGGCCGAACTATCCCGGCGCGGTGTCGTCAGGGTCGCACCCGACGAGCCGACTGCGTACGGTCGCGGCATCTCGCTTGGCGTACCCGAACCGTCATACACTGACCGCGATGAAATCGTCTACGTCGCACCCGACGGCGGTGTGAACACGCTCCGGTCGATTACCCCGGACGGCACCATCACGACCTACGATGCGACTGGCGTGCAGGCTATCGGCCCGAAGCAGGTCAATATCGACGCCGACGACGTAGCCGAGATTCCATACGTCGCAAGCGACGGCTCGCTCGGTATCGTGGACGCGAACGGCGAAAAGCAGACGCTGGTGTCTGCAAGCGCCCCCGAGGCCCCCGACACGACACAGACGCTCATCGGTATCGACCGCTGGAACGGGCAGTTCTCGGTCCTGTACGCGACCGCGAACGGGAACGCCTACCGCGTCGACGCGGCAGGTAACACCGCACAGATTGGACTGGACCCAGGTGGAAACGGCGTCGGGGCAATCGGCGGCGTCACCGACATAGACGACGACGGGACGCCGGACATCCTCTTTGCGGACACGAGCCAACAGCTCCGGTTCTACGAGGCTGGCGCGAGCGACAACGTCCTGGTCTCCAACGGTGGCGTGGGGCAAAACAACGGTATCGGAATGGGAGCGGCCCGCGACTTCGACCGCGACGGTATCGACCGCGCGCCCATCGTCGACAGCTCCGGGAGCCTCCGGCTCATCAGCGAGACGACCGGACGGAGCGGACAGCTCACCTCGGTTGCACAGAAGGCACCCGCGACCGGCTTCCAGTGGGACGAATCCACGACCAACCGCGAAATCATGTTCGTCGCGCAGGACACCAACGACGCCGGAAACACCATCTACGTGCTGGCGTACATTCCCCCGGATGGGGGCGAGCCAGCGGCGATCGTGACCGACTCGAACGGTGACCCGATTCAAATCGTGCAGGGGACGGGGGTGGCCTGACGTGCGCGAGCGCGCCCAGTCGTCGACGATCGGCTACGTGCTCGCCATCGGGGTTGCGACGCTGCTCATCACCGGACTCATCACCGGCGTCGGCACGTTCGTCGAGGGGCGACAGGAACAGGCCATCCGCGACCAGCTCACCGTCGTGGGCGAGCGGGTGGCGTCACAGCTCACCGCGGCCGACGCGCTGGCGACCCGCGAAGGGACGGTGTACGTCGAGCCGGCCGTCCCCGAGCGGGCCGTCGGGATGAACTACCGGATTAGACTCGACGCGAGCAACGAGCAGCTGGTGGTGTCGACGGCCGACCCGGCGGTCACGGTTCGGGTCCCGGTCTCGACGACCCGGCCGCTGGTCGACTCGACGACACGGGGGACGGACCTCGCGGTTCGGTACGACGGGAACGGGCTGTCCGTTGGTGAGACGCGATGACGGCCGACGAGCGTGGCGTCTCGGAGGTGCTCAGCTACATCCTCGTGTTCTCCGTCGTGGCGGTGACCATCGCGTTCGTCCTCGGTGACGGGCTGGGGGCAGTCACCACGACACAACAGAACGCCCGTATCGACGCCGCAGAAAGTGGCGTTGCCATCCTCGATAAGAGCGTCGAGACGGTGTACCAGACGGGTGTCCCCCGGCGCGCGACGGAGCTGAAACCGAACGGAGGGACCCTCTCCGTGGGCGGGCGGCTCGACGTTGACATCGTCGTCTCGCAAGGTGGGACCGACCTGTTCGATTACGGGTCGGCGAGCAGTCGCTTTACCCACACCATCGACGACCAGTCGGTCGGGCTGGCGCTCGGCGCGCGGTTCCGCAGCGGGCCGGGCGGCGTCGGGATGACGGCCGACCCGCCGTTCCACTTCGGCGACGAGCGGACGACTCTCCCGGTCGTGTTATTGACCGGTGCAGACAGCGTCTCCACCGGCTCACCGGTCCAGATCGTCGCCGCCACTCAAAACGAGGAACTGCTCGACCACCGGACCGCCGGTCCGAGCGCGGGGACGCCATACACCGTCGAGGTGGCCATCGAGACGACGCCGGAGCGAGCGGCCGCGTGGAACCGATACTTCCAGCGCGAGGGACTCACCGCGGTGGACGACGACCCGACCGACGGGACGGTCGTCTACAGTCACGAGACCCGACGGCTCATCATCGAGGAGTTCACCACGGCGCTCGACCTCCGCTAGGACTCCTCGACGACGACCGTGTTGCGCGAGACGTGGAGATACGAGAAGATCGTTACATCGCTGTCGTACGCCGGCATTCCACTGGCGGCGAGGTCGTAGTGGATAGTCGACCCGGACCTGAGGTCGGGTTTGCCCACGGCCATCGCGCCGAATATCTCGCTTTCCGACCGCATATCCAGCGAGGAGCGGTCACCCGGCGCGTAGAAGATGCCGACGAACCGCGACTGTGAGGACATCGTCGCGGTCAGGTCGTCGGTGCCGTAGAGCCAGAACCGCGGTGACGCGTCGTCGAGGACGGACACCTCGCCGCTGCTCATGCTCACGCTGCCGCCGGTCGTGTACACTCTGGCGGCGTTGTCGTTGTTGCCGGCGACCGCGATTTCACCGCCGTTAGAGATGTCGATGTTGCCGGTGACCGCGAGCGTGACCTCCTCGTCTGTGGACGGTTCGAGCGTCAGCGTGTGCCCGTCCAACTGGAGTTCCCCGTCGATGTAGTAGGTGCCGGCAGAGAGCGTCACGTCGCCGTCACCGGCGAGCGAGTTGTCGGCGAGCGCGGCGACATTGCTGTTATTATTATCGTCGCGCGCGCTCGCAACGCGTTGCGTGACGCGGCCGCCGGGGCGTTGTACCTCGACCGGCTGTTTGATGACCTCGCCGTTGCGAATCTCGGCGTTTCCGTTGACGTTGACGTAGTTCCCTTCGGGGACGATGACGTCACCGTAGACGGTGACGCCACCGCCGAGGTTGACGTTGCTCGTCGCGACGATACGTCCGTCATCCCGTTGGCTCTCGGAGTACGGCCCCTCCGTGGAGTCGTAGCTGTCGAGGAAGGTGGGCGAGCCGCCGCCGCCCTTCAGGTTGAAGCCGGAGGTGCCGGTTGCCGCCGCGCCGTAGAAGATGCTGTTGTCGTACTCGGTCGTGAGGGTGACACTCGCCGTCTCGGTCGAATCGTCCATGGTCACGTCACCGCCGACCCAGCGCTCGAAGTAGCGCCCCCACGCGCGGTAGTAGTCGCTTTGCACTCGGACGGTGAGTTCGCGGTCTTCGACGGGGTTGACACCGCTTTCGGGGGAGGGATACGTCGTCTCGCTACCGCCGGAGGCGAGCCGAACGGTGTCGCCCGAGAATCGCGCCGGGAGGTCGGCTGCGGTCACGCTCACGACGGGGATGGTGAGCGTATCGTCGTTAAAATCGAACTCCGGAGGCGAGACCATGCGGGCGTAGCCGTCGCCCTGTCGCCAGACCCCGCCACCCTGATACGCGAGGGTGTCGCCGTCGGTGGCGTACTCGACTGCGCCGAGGGGTTCGTCCACCAGCGTCTGGGTGGTCCCGTCGTCTGCGGTCGCGATGACGGAGATCGAACCGCCGTCGGAGACGGTGATACTGTCGGCGTTACCGATACCGACGGTCGTCGCCTGGCCAGTCTCGCCGAAGGCGACGAGGGCGGCCGCGGAGTCGAACTGCGCGGCCGCGATGCCGGCACGCTCCTCGTTGGCCTGTGTGCGCGACTCGTCGAGCGTGTACACGGCCGCGCCGACGGTCGCCGTCGCGGCGGCCACGGTGATGGCGATAACGAACACCGTTCCGAGCGTCGACGATTGGCCCCGCTCGTTCATACATCGTACACGGCGTCAACGGTGATAACGACAGGGGCTTGTTTCAGGACGTGAACACACGCCCGTGACAGCGCGTCTCGACATCGAACACGACCTGCCGCCCGACCTCGCCGACGCCCTCGGCGACGACCGCCGCAGCGTCGGAACGTTGTACAACGAACTGCAGGACCTCACGGCGGAGGCGTTCCGCGACCGCTTCGGCGACGTCTTTACCCGCCTCACCGAGGCGGTCCCGGCCGACGTGGAGTTCGTCATCGTCGCGCTCGGACTGGGGGTCGACACCGACGCCGACCCGTTCGTGACCGACGCCGGCGTCGTCGCCGTCCACGAGCCGAAGCCGGGCGGCAGCGTGGAGACGCTCCACTTCGTCGGCGACCACGCCCCGACCGACACCTTCGTCATGCTCCCGATTCGGCCCGGGGACTGTCCGCCGGGGTCGAGGCGACCGATTTCGGAACTCACACTCGAGGAGTTCCGCGAAGTCGTGAGCGCGATGGTGTACAAGCGGTTCGACCTGCTCGATTCCGATGTCGACGCCTACCGGGATTCGTATCTCCGGCCGCTGGTCCGGGGCGTCGAGGCGTACGCGTCGAGTTAAACCGCGGGCAGCGACAGCGTCACCGTCGTCCCGTTCTCGACGTCGACGTGGAACTGTCCACCGACGCCCTCGACGGCCCACCTGACCAGCCACAACGCGATACCCTGCGTGTGTTCCAGTGGCGTCTCGGAGCCGGTCATGAGCGCGCGGCGCTCGATCTGTGGCATCGCCTCGCCGTCGTCGTGGACCCGGAGTTCGACCACGTCGTTCCGGTCGACGACGGAGACGGTGATCTTCGAGCCGTCCCCGCTGCGGTCGATTGCGTCGTCGAACAGCTTTTTCAGACAGAACTCGATTTGGTCCGGACAGACGGCGACGGCAGACTCCGGCGCCACCGTCTCGACGTTGGCCTCGGGGTAGATGACTTCCAGTCGCGGGACGGTCTGTTCGACCAGTTCGGCGAGGTCGCACTGTTGGCCGGCCTGTCCGTCGATAGCGGTGTCGTCGCCGAACTTGCGAACCGACTCGGCGATGTCTAACAGGTTCTCTGCGGCCGCGGAGATGCGCTCGCCCGCGGACTGTATCGTCTCCGGGTCGCTGTCGGGTGCGTCCGTCAGCGTCGCGGCGTGGCCGGCTACCACGTTCAGCTTGTTGCGGAGATTGTGACGCAACACCCGGTCGAGCACGGAGAGTCGCTCCTGTTGGCGGCGGATGTCGGTGATGTCGCGCGCGACGACGATGACCCGCCGACTCCCCTCCAGCGTCTCGGGCCGGAAGCGGAACTGGTAGGTGTGGCGGTCACCCGGCAGCGTCAGCTCCTGTTCGCGGGTCTCATCGCGGGCGAGCGCGAGCATCAAGCTGTCCATCAGCTCGCCGGCCTGCTCCTCGTCGAACAAGCCCGTCACGGCGGTGTCGGTCGTGTCGGCACCGAACACCTGTGCGGCCGCGTCGTTGGCGTACTCGATGGTTCCCGCGGGGTCGAGCACGAGAATCGGGTCGCTCACCGACTGGACGATTCGCTGGTGGCGCTGGAGGATTCGCTCTCTGGCCTTTCGCTCGGTGATATCCCGCTGGAAGCCGATGAAGTGCGAGATGCTGCCGTCTTCGGTGACGGGGACGATTTCGAGTTCGTTCCAGAACGGCTCGCCAGACTTCCGGTAGTTCAGAATCTCGACGCTGACCTGCTCGCGGGCCTGAAGTGCCTCCCGCAGTTCCGTGCGCGTCTGCTCGTCGGTGTCGGGTCCCTGCAGGAACCGGCAGTTGCGCCCGAGCACGTCCTCGCGGTCGTAGCCCGTCATCTCGAGGAAGCCGTCGTTAGCGTAGACGATTGGATGGTCGTTGTCTGCTTCGGTCATGATGATACCGGTTTCGGCACCGTCCATGGCCCGCCCGTAGAGTTCGAGTTGGTTGCGGCGGTCGGCTGCGAGCTTTGACTCCTCGCGCGTCTCCACCAGTGCCGAGACGCGCGTCTCGATTGCGCGTTTCGGGGCTGGAATCGACTGAATTGCGTCGACGGCCGTCCCGACCGCGTCGCCGTACTCTTCCCACAACGCCGTCTCGTCGCCTGTCGCGACGAGCAGCGCCGGTGCGGCTGTCGGCTGGCTGGCTGTCTTCCACGCTGTGAGTGCATCCCGAACTCGGGAGAACGCGCCGGCGTCGACGATACACAGGTCCGTGCCGTCGGGGACCGATCCGTCGAAATCGACTACGTCGTACTGGGCGAGCAGCTGTGCGAGCAGTTCGCGGTTCCGGTCGCTGTCGAAACCGAGGGTAATCCGCACCGCGCCGTCGTCCGTATCGGACCGGCGGTGCGTGTCCATCGGCTACTCAATCAGTTCTGGGACGCCGGTGAGGATACCGCGCCGGTCGGTAAGTGCCTCACCGAGAGTGGCGCCGTCGGTGTCGATACGCAGCTCGCGCAGCGACTGCTCGAAGTTGCTGAATCGCTTTTTGAGGACGCCGACCACCTTTCGAATCTCGCCGTCCATCTCCACGTACCGGAGGAAAATCATGTTATCGGCGAGATAGCTCACCCGCTCGTCGGTGGCGTCGAGCGACCCCGCCAGGCTGCCGACCTCGTCGATGAGGATGGTGGTGACGCCCATGCGCTTGAGATAGCGACACAACGTCATACCAACACAAGAAGGCTCGGATCTCTCAGCCGAATCGTAATCCCTAAACTCGCGCCCGGCAGACGTGCGAGTGAGCCGAGATAGCCTAGCCTGGCCAAGGCGGTAGATTCGAAATCTACTGTCCTCACGGACACGTGAGTTCAAATCTCACTCTCGGCGCTTTTCCGACGCACCGTAGCGAACTGGTGAGCGACAGCGAAGCCGTGAGCTACCCGCGTCGGTGAACGCTGCGTGAGTTTGAACGAGAGACGACGCGAGCATCGCGAGCGTCGTCGCGTAGTTCAATATCTCACTCTCGGCGTTTTGTCGTATCTGCCGAGCGACCGCCCTGCGTGTCGTCCCGACATCTCAACCGCTAAGTGCAGATGCGGCAAGCATTGCGCATGGAAATCGTCGAGGACACCCTCGGTGTGCCGATTGCGACGTTTCTCGCGCGTCCGCTGTTTGCCCACATCGCGACCGCGAGCCCGGACGGGCCGCGCGACTCGCCGGTGTGGTTTCTGTACGACGAGGAGACCGAGACCGTCTGGATCGACGCCGACCGCGCGTCCAACAGCTTCACCGACCGCATCGAGGAGGACGAGCGAGTGGCCGTCAGCGTCGTGGACTCAGAGCCGGCCCGCGGGCTCATCCAACACGTCGGTGTGCGCGGAACGGCGACGCTGGAGCCGTTCGACGCCGAGCGTGCAGGACGACTGTACGCGAAGTATCTGGGCGCGGGACGAGAGACGTGGGACGACCGTTTTCATACGTACGTCGAACAGCCGCCCGACTCGGCGACGCTCGTTCGGGTAGAGCCGGAGACGGTGGTGGCGCGCGACCAGTCGTACCGGCCGGCACCGACCTACTGAGCCGGCTACTGGTCGTCGGGGTCGTCCTCGCCGGGTTCGACACCGCGGTTGCGAATCATGCCGCCGCGGAACGCCACCCACCCGAGCACGCTAATCATCAGGATAGGCGGCAGAATCATGAACCCCCACAGCGGGTCGAGTCCCCACTCTAAGAGGAGAATCACGTCGGCGACGCCGAGCGCGAGAAACGGGAGAATCCCGCGGAGCGCGCGCTTGCGGCTGAGCGTGAACTCCGAGCCGTCGCTTTCCATACGCTCTCTCGCGGCTACGCGAGCATAAATTCACGCTCGCGGTCACTCGACGTTGGCGAGCGACTCCTGCTCGCCCGGGTCGGGGTCCCGACGCGGGGAGACGCGCCGCCCGCCGACGACGTAGCCGTCGACGTCGCTCTCGTCCCACGGTGCGGCGTCCTGCACCCAGACCGTGCGCTCGGGCGGCGACATGATGCGCGCCCACTGGGCGGCGAGCGCCTTCGTGGCGAACGCTCGCCGCGTCCCGTGGGCGCGCACCCACCGGCCGGCGTCGGGCGACACCTTCCGGGCCGACCGCTTGATCTCCACGAGATACTCGTCGTCGCTCACACCCGATGTAGGCGCGTCTCTCGACAAAACAGTACGGATACGCCCGAAAGCACTTACCACCGTGTCAGCGAGTTTGCGTGTGCGCACCGCCCTCCTCCTCGTCGCGCTCGTGCTCGTCGCCGGCTGTACCGGCGGGCCGGCGGCGACACCGATCGAGACCCAGACGGACACAGCAAGCCCGACGCCCGACCCGATACCCGGAACAGCGACCGAAACACCCGAGACAGTCGCCTACGCCGACCTCTCCGAGACGGAGCAGGCGGTGGTCCGGGCCGCGGTGAACGGGACCGTCCGGTTCCTGCCCGACTCGCCACACGTTCCCGAGACGCGGTTCGGCCCTGATGCGGTGAACGCGTTCCACGACGTCGAGTACGTGCGCTACGACGGGACCCGGTACGAGGTGTCGCTCACGCAGGGCGACCTGTACGCGAGCTACGGCGTCGAAACCGAGGTCGCCGAACCCGGCCCGAACACGACAGTCGTCGACGCGGCGAACCTGAGCGACGGCGAGCGTGAGGTCGTCGCAGCGGCCGTCGACGGCGGCTACCACACGGAGTTAGGTGCCGACAGACCGCCGCTTCCGGACGCGGAGCACGTCCGCTACGGGGGAGAGACCTACCGGCTCCTGCTCGTGGTGGGCGACTACTGGACGTGGGAGCTTCGGCTCTCGCCGGCCTAGTCGACCGTGACGTGGTCGCCCGGTTCAATGTCGTCGGCCGCGCCCGCGGGGAGTTCAATGACGGTGTCGGCGACCGCTCTCCCGCGGCCGGTCCACGCCGAGAGCCGTGTCACCTGTTGGACGACGCCGTCGGTGAGCCACACGGCGTCGATGGCGAACGGGACGAACACCATGTGGAGGCCCCGTGTCGACTGGCCCGTGAACTTGAAGACGAGCGCGTAGTCGTCGGGAACCGACCGCCGGAACATCAGCCCGCGAGCGCGGGCGAGAAAGCTGTCGGCCACGTCGACGGTCGTCGCAACGGTGTCGCCGGACTCCTCGTGTACGACCTGCACGGCCGACTCTGTCGGCGACTCGGTATGAGGGTTTGGGCGGTCCGCTCTACGCGAACTGCTCGTCGTACAGCTCCTGAGCGTGCTCGATGGCGTCGAAGGCGGCCTGCTGGCCCTCGAAGCCGAGGGTCTCGACCTCTTTGCCCTCCTCCAGATTCTTGTACGTCTCGAAGAACTCCTCGATCTCGTCGAGCTGCTGTTGTGGGATGTCTTCGAGGTCCTCGATGTGGTCGTAGCGCGGGTCCTCACTCGGGACGGCGATGACCTTGTCGTCCTGCTCGCCGTCGTCGTCCATCTTCATGAGCGCGACGGGACGCGCCTCGATGACGCAGCCCGGGAACGTCTGGTCTTCGACGAGCACGAGCACGTCGAAGGGGTCCTCGTCGTCGTAGTACGACTGCGGGATGAAGCCGTAATCCGAGGGGTAGTGGACGTTCGAGTGGAGCACGCGGTCGAGCACGACGCCCGGGATGTCCTTGTCGTACTCGTACTTGTTGCGCTCGCCCTTGAGACACTCAACGACGGCGTAGATTTCCTCGGGCGCGTTCGGTCCCGTCTCCATGTCCTCCCAGAGATTTGCCATACTCCGCGCTGGGATTGGCTGTCAAAAACCACTTTCGATTACTCTGTACGGCCGATATTCGGTGAGTGACATCCTCCCGCGTCTAAAGGCGCGGGCCTCCCACCCAGTGTTGGACGGGCAGGTCAATCCTGAAGATTGGGGGTCTAAGATTTGCTGGACAGTCAGCCAGTGGCTCTGTCACGAAGCCGTTACTCGTACCCTGTAGAGGGCTTCGAGTTACCTGATTGTGTAACGACTGTCGGCGTGGTCGGCTTACTTTTTGATTTCGACTAAGAGTCGTGGTGAACACCGAGTCAACCGCCAGTTCCCCACGCATACATTCTGATACGGTTGTTTGTGATTTAACCTGTCGGATTCATCTGGTGGCTAACGCCACCAGTATTCTCCTCGAACCTCTATAATACCTCAGGAGCTTACCGAAACTCTCTAAGGCCTATCGAGACGTACACGGTGGTAGACACAACGGCGAGCCCGCTGGCAGAACAGATGTTCGCCAAGTGTTAAATACGTCAACTACGTTAACAGTACCATGTCAGAGGCACAATCAGTCACGGGCACCCCAGGCATTGCAAGCGAACTCACGGCGTTCCAGCGGAACATCCTCACCATCCTCGCGGAGGAGGCACGCTACGGGCTCGCCATCAAGCGCGAACTCGAGGAGTATTACGGGACGGAGGTCAACCACGGCCGACTCTACCCGAATCTCGACGACCTCGTCGAACTCGGGCTCGTCGAGAAGAGCGAACTCGACAAGCGGACGAATCAGTACGAACTCACCGAGGAGGGCATCGACGTGCTACTCGACCAGTACGCGTGGGAGTTCGAGAAGTTCACGGCCGCCGAGGAGCGCGTCGAGGCGCTCGAAGCACGACTCAACTGAGTCTGAGTCTGTTTCTCCGAGTCACCAGCCCCGGAGCCGCGGCTACGTCGACTCTGCAGCCTCGACGGTGAGTTCGACCGACTCCTCCAGTGCGGCCCGCTGTTGCTCGTCGGGGAAGGCGTTGCGCGGATAGTAGTCAGTGATGAACTCCCGTCGCTCGGGGGGCGTGAGCTGTTCGATGGGCTTCGCGTAGTGGTTGCCGGCGAAGTCGGCGAGCCGGTGGGCGTTGTAGCCGTGTAGCTCGCCGTGTTCGCGCTCGATACGGTCGGCGACGGCGCGGTTGTGCTCTTCGACCGCGTGCCAGTTGTCGCCGTCGCCTGTTCCCGACAGCTGGCGCTCGATTGCCTCGTCGGTGTCGACGCGCTCCATCACGACGGTTCCCTCCTCGTCGGTCCAGTCGTCGGGGTGTAAGACCAGGTGGGTGTCCGTGTCGCCGGAGCGAAGTCTAGCGACGTAGTCGTAGTCGGCGAGCAGTTCGTCCCGGCGCTGTCGATAGCGGTCGGCCTCGGAGACGGTCGGGTCGTCGCCGTCGAAGGGAGCGTCGTGTTCAGCGCGCTGTTCGACCTCGCGGGCGAGTTTCGTCAGGCGTTCCGCCTCGTCGCGGATATCATCGGGAAGCATCGAAGGCGTCGTTCGCTAGGTTATCGGCCCGCTCGTTTATTTCCCGCGGAACGTGCTCGATACTCCAGTCGACGCCGGACAACAACTCTCTGACGCGGACCCGGCGTTCCCGGAGGTCGGGGTCGTTCGTGTCCCACTCCCCGCGCACCTGTTTGACGACGAGCTGTGAGTCGCCCTTGATTTCGAGCGTGTCGAAGCCGCGGGCGGTCGCCACTTCGAGCGCCCGGATGAGCGCCTCGTACTCGGCACGGTTGTTCGTCATCCGGCCGACCTGCTCGCCCCCCTCAGCGGCGATACCGTCACCGGTGACGATGGCGTAGCCGATGGCCGCGGGACCGGGATTGCCGCGACACGCGCCGTCGAAGTAGACGTAGGCGCGACCGCCGCCGCCGCGGAGGAGACCGACCAGCCGGTCGGTTCGTTGGCCCTGGACGACGACCTTCCCTTCGTAGGCGACGGCGGTCGCGTCACCGTCGGTCGCGCGCCACTGCTCGTGGTCGGTGTTGCCGGGCGTAATCTCGACGCCGGCCTCGCGGAGTCGGTCGCGGGCGTCAGCGGTGTCACACTCGATGACGGGCATAAACGGAGTTTCCGGCCGACGGCGTTAGGGCTGTCGTGTCGCGGGAACCCGGCCACAAACGGGTATATAAATCGGGGGCGAGAGACGGGAACGGCAGCGCGTCAGACACTCCCCAGTGGGCGGATTCGGCCCGTTTTGAGAGGTCAGATACCCGGGTGGTTTTATACCACATTCGGCTGTGGGGAGACATAAGATGACACGACCCAGTCGCGAGCGCACCCGAACCCGCGAGGCCGGCGAGAGTGAGGAGACGACGGAGGTCGAGAACGCCTGTCCGGAGTGTGGGACGGATTCGCTCGTGACGACCGGCGACCACGAGGTCGTCTGTGACGGCTGTGGGCTCGTGGTCGAGGAGTCGAACATCGACCGGGGACCGGAGTGGCGGGCGTTCAACCACTCCGAGCGGCAGTCGAAATCGCGCGTGGGGGCGCCGACGACCCAGACGATGCACGACAAGGGACTGACCACCCAAATCGACTGGAAGAATCAGGACGCGTACGGTCGCTCGATTTCCTCCGAGAAGCGGAGCCAGATGCACCGGCTCCGGAAGTGGCAGGAGCGAATCCGGACGAAGGACGCCGGCGAGCGCAATCTTCAGTTCGCGCTGAGCGAAATCGACCGCATGTCCTCGGCGCTGGGCGTGCCGCGGTCGGTGCGTGAGGTCGCTTCCGTCATCTACCGGCGCGCGCTCAAAGACGACCTCATCCGCGGTCGCTCCATCGAGGGGGTCTCGACGGCGACGCTGTACGCCGCCTGTCGGAAGGAAGGGATTCCACGCTCGCTGGAGGAGATTTCGGAGGTCTCGCGCGTCGAACGCAAAGAGATCGGCCGCACGTACCGGTATCTCTCACAGGAGCTCGGACTTGAGATGGAGCCGGTCGACCCCAAGAAGTACGTGCCGCGATTCTGCTCCTCGCTCGATGCCGGCGACGAAGTGCGCGCGAAGGCCAAGGAGATAATCGATAAGACCGCAGAGCAGGGACTGCTCTCGGGGAAGTCGCCGACGGGGTACGCGGCGGCCGCGATCTACGCCTCCTCGCTGTTGTGCAACGAGAAGAAGACCCAACGCGAGGTCGCGGAGGTTGCACAGGTGACGGAGGTCACCATCCGGAACCGCTACCAGGAACAGATCGAAGCGATGGGGCTGTACTGAATCGCTAGCCGTAGCGAGCACAAGACATATTTCCGGGGACCTCCGATTGGTAGTAGATACCACGCTCATGAACGAGGTCCAACTAGAGGTGGCGAAGGCGTACCCGAACGACTCCGGTCGCGGCATTGCGCGGCTCGACCCGGATACGCTGCTTCACCTCAAGCTCTCGCCGGGAGACATCATCGAAATCGAAGGCGCAGACACCACCGCGGCGAAGGTGTGGCGCGCAGACCGGCAGGACTGGAACACTGACACGGTCCGCATCGACGGCTTCACTCGCCAAAACGCCGACGTCGGTATCGGCGAACGCGTCACCATCACGAAAGCCGAGGCGACGAAAGCCGACAAGCTGGTGCTCGCCCCGCCCGAGGAGGCGTCCGTCCAGTTCGGCTCCGATGCCGCCGGGATGGTCAAACGCCAGATTCTGAAACGACCGGTCGTCGAGCGCGACATCGTCCCCGTGATGTCCTCGACGAACCATCCGTTCATGCGCTCGCCGGGACAGGCAATTCCGCTCATCGCCATCGAGACCGAGCCGGAGGGCGTCTGTCTCATCACCGAAGACACCGAGGTCGAACTCCGCGAGGAGCCGATTTCCGGCTTCGAGAAGACCGGCAGCGGCATCACCTACGAGGACATCGGCGGGCTTGGCGACGAGATTCAACGCGTCCGCGAGATGGTCGAACTGCCGATGAAGCACCCGCAGATCTTCTCGAAGCTCGGCATCGAGCCGCCACAGGGCGTGCTCCTACACGGCCCGCCGGGCACGGGGAAGACCCTGCTTGCGAAGGCCGTCGCCAACGAGACCTCGGCAAGCTTCTTCTCCATCGCCGGACCGGAGATCATCTCGAAGTACTACGGCGAGTCCGAACAGCAGCTGCGTGAAATCTTCGAGGAGGCGACCGAGGAGTCCCCCTCCATCATCTTCATCGACGAACTCGATTCCATCGCTCCAAAGCGCGAGGACGTGACCGGCGAGGTCGAACGCCGGGTCGTCGCCCAGCTGTTGACGATGATGGACGGGCTCGAGTCGCGCGGGCAGGTCGTCGTCATCGGGGCGACGAACCGCGTCGACAGCGTCGACCCCGCGCTCCGCCGCCCGGGCCGGTTCGACCGCGAAATCGAAATCGGCGTCCCTGACGAGAAGGGCCGCAAGGAGATCGCCCAGATTCACACCCGCGGGATGCCGTTGTCCGACGACGTGTCGCTCGGGGCGCTCGCCGACGACACGCACGGGTTCGTGGGAGCCGACATCGAGAGCCTGACGAAGGAGGCCGCGATGAAGGCGCTGCGCCGTTACCTCCCCGAAATCGACCTCGACGAGGAGGATATCCCGCCGAGTCTCATCGACCGGATGATTATCAAACGCGATGACTTCGACGGCGCGTTAAACGAGGTGAGTCCCTCGGCGATGCGAGAGGTGCTCGTCGAACTCCCGAAGCTCTCGTGGAACCAAGTGGGTGGTTTGACCGACGCCAAAGAGCAGGTCCAAGAAGCCGTCGAGTGGCCGCTCTCCTCGCCCGATAAGTTCGACCGCTTCGGCATCGACCCGCCGGCCGGCGTCCTGCTGTACGGCCCGCCGGGCACGGGGAAGACGCTGATGGCGAAGGCCGTCGCCAACGAGACGAACGCGAACTTCATCTCGGTGCGCGGACCACAGCTGCTCTCGAAGTGGGTCGGCGAGTCGGAGAAGGCCATCCGCCAGACGTTCCGGAAGGCGCGACAGGTCGCACCGACCGTCATCTTCTTCGACGAGCTCGACTCGCTGGCTCCGGGCCGCGGCGGCGGCACGGGGACGAACGTGAGCGAGCGCGTCGTCAACCAGCTGCTGACTGAGCTTGACGGACTCGAAGAGATGGGCGACGTGATGGTCGTCGCGGCGACGAACCGCCCGGACATGATCGACCCGGCGCTCATCCGCTCGGGGCGGTTCGACCGGCTCGTCATGGTCGGTGAACCAGACCTGGAAGGCCGCGAGCAGATTCTCAACATCCACACCGAGGACATGCCGCTGTCGCCGGACGTGAGTCTGCGCGAACTCGCGGAGATCACCGACGGCTACGTCGGCTCCGACCTCGAATCCATCGCGAGAGAAGCCGCCATCGAGGCGCTGCGCGAGGACGACGACGCCGACACGGTCGAGATGCGCCACTTCCGGCAGGCGCTCGACAGCGTCCGTCCGACCATCAACGAGGACATCAGGGACTACTACGAGGGCATCGAAGACCAGTTCAAGGGAAGCTCTTCCGGGCTGGACCGCACGGGCGGCGCCGGGAAAATCGGCTTCCAGTAGCGCCCGACTCTTTTACAGTATCGTCGCACCGGGACCGATTGCGGTCTGAAAGGCGCGCGCCTCGATATCTTCCTCGGCGAAGGCCTCGATGGTCGCGAGCGCGATGTCCCGCTGCGTGTCACCCGGACAGACCGCGAGAATCCCGGGACCGGCCCCGGAGATGGTGACGCCGCTCGCGCCGGCATCGAAGGCAGCCTGCCTGACGGTGTCGTAGCCGTCGATGAGCTTTGCGCGGGCCGGCGTCACAATCGGGTCGTCCATGCCGCGGCCGACGAGCGCCGGGTCCGAGCGTGCGATCCCCGCAGTCAGGGTGGCGGCGTTGCGGACGGTCTCGACCACCTGGGACATCTGGGCGTGCTCGGGGACGACCTGTCTGGCGTCACGCGTCGAGATGACGATTTCGGGGAGACAGGCGACGAGCGAGATGTCCGCGTCGAGACAGGTGACGCCGTCGTCGCGAGCGATGGTGAAGCCACCGAGGATGGAGGGGGCAACGTTGTCGGCGTGAGCGTCACCGGAGACGACCGCCTCCCCCTCGGCGGCGATGGGAACGAGCTCCTCGCGGGTCTTCCCGCGGTCGTACAGTTCGTTGAGCGCGACCGCAGCGGCGGCCGCGCTGGCGGCGGACGAGCCGAGTCCCGATGCCGGACGGACGCCCTTCTCGATGCTGATGTGAGCGGGCGCGTCGAGCGCCTCGGCGACGGCTCCGACGGTGTTCTTCTCGGGGTCTTCCGGAATGAAACGCGAGCCGACGCCAGACACGTCGATGGTGGTGCGGTCGGCCTTCTCGACGGTGACCACGTCGCTGGGGCGGTCCAGCGCGACGCCGAAGGTGTCGAAGCCACTTCCGAGGTTCGCACTCGTGGCCGGTGCCCGCACGCGAAGCATACCAACGTCGTTGGCGGGTGCCCCGATAAAACTACCCGAAGCCGAGAGTGTCACACCACGGGGGCGCGGGGGTCACGCCACCGGGGGCTTTTTCGCTCGCGCGACCATCTGTCGGAGTATGAGTGCGCTTCGTGAGGCACTGGGGAATCTTCCGGAAGCGGTGTTCGCCGACTTGCTCGAGAGCGACGAGGCGTATCGCGTCGTTCTCGACCTACCGGGGGTCACGGCCGACACGGTGGACGTGACCGCCGAGGGGGGCCGCCTCCGTATCGAGGCCCGCCGCGACAAGGACGTGCCGACGGCGTTCCGCTACGTCACCGAGGAGCGGTCGCTGTTTCTCGACACCGAACTGCCGCTGCCGCCGACGGTCGATGCACCGGACGCGACAGCGACGGTCGAGCGCGGCGTCCTGACGGTGACGCTCCCGAAGACCGCGGTGACGGGGGGGACGAGCGTCCCGGTGTCGGACGCCTGACGTGGCCGTCCTTCGCGCGTACCGTCGATTCGTCGTCGTCGCGGTGCAGTTCCTGCCGCTGTTGGTAGCGTACGCCCGCGACCGCAAGCGATTCATCCTCTTCGGGAGCGGTCGGACCGTCGACACCGAGACCCGAAGGCGGCGCGCGCGGTCGCTGCTCGAGTCGTTGCTCACGCTCGGGCCGACGTTCATCAAGCTCGGTCAGCTGCTCTCGACGCGGCCCGACGTGTTGCCGCCGGAGTACATCGAGGAGTTCGAGGAGCTACAGGACCGCGTTCCGCCGGCCGAGTGGACGGACGCCAAGCGAGTGTTGGAAGAAGAGCTCGGTCCCGTCGAGGAGTCGTTCGACGAGTTCGACACCGACGCCATCAGCGGCGCGTCGCTCGGACAGGTCCACGTCGCGGAACTCGACGGCGAGCAGGTGGCGGTGAAGATTCGTCGCCCGGGCGTCGAGTCGCTCGTCGAGGCCGACCTCTGGGTCATCTCCACCCTGTTGCCGCTGTTGATGCGGTTCGTGGACGACTCGCGCTCCTTCTCGATGGAGACGCTGGCCAACGAGTTCTCCCGCGTCATCCGCGACGAGATGGATTACCGCCGCGAGCGGGAGATGCTCCGCGAGATTCGCGCGAACTTCGAGGGCGACGACCGCCTCCGAATTCCCGACGTGTACGAAGACCGGTCGACCGACCGCGTGCTCACGATGGAGTACGTCCCGGGGACGAAGATCAACGACATCGACAGCCTCGACGACCTCGACGTCGACCGGACTCGACTGGCCGAGACCCTCCAGCGGGTGTATCTTCAGATGATCGTCGACGACGGCGTCTTCCACGCAGACCCGCACCCCGGCAACCTCGCGGTACAGGACGACGGGACCCTCGTCTTCTACGACTTCGGCATGAGCGACCGGGTGGACCCCTTCGTCCAGGAGAAGATCATCGACTTCTACGTCGCCATCGCACGACAGGATACGGACGCAGTGCTCGACACGCTCGTCAGCATGGGGACGCTGTCGCCGGACGCCGACCGCGAGGTGATGAGCGAGGTGATGGAGCTGGCTATCGCAGACGCCCGCGGCGAGGACATAGAGCAGTACCGCGTCCAGCAGATCGTCATGCAGATCGAAGATACGCTGTACGAGTTCCCCCTTCGGCTCCCACCGAATCTCGCACTGGTGTTGCGCGTCGCGACGGTCGTGGAGGGCGTCTGCGTGACCCTCGACCCCGAGTTCGACTTCATCACCGTCGCGACCGAGTATCTCGGCGAGGAAGGCTACATAGAAGAGGGGGTCCGCGATGCAGTCCGGGATACGGGCACGCAGCTGTCGGAGACAACCCAGTCGCTGTTCCGCGTCCCGCCGAAGCTGGAGGACGTACTCGACACCGTCGAGCGCGGGAACCTGGAGGCGACGGTGGAGTTCCCGAACGACCCGCCGATGTTCCGGAAGCTGGCGAGTCGGCTCATCTACGGCATCCTGCTCGCGTTCGCGCTTCCGTCGACGGCGCTGTTGTATCTGTTCGCGTCGCTGCAGGTGACGGTCGTCGCGGCGGTGCTCGCGCTCGGCTTGGTGGTGCTGTTGTACCGCTCGTTCACGAAGTCGAGTTCGAGCATCAGCGCCCAGCCGCAGTTCACGCGCCAGAACCTGAACCGACGCGACGAGTGACAAACTCCATACTGCGAGCACACCTACGCCGAGTATGGACACGGTAGTCATCACGGGGGCGAGTCGCGGCATCGGCGCAGCCATCGCACGCGAGTACGGTGAACACGGCGACCGAGTCGTCTGTTGTGCCCGGTCGAAGGACGCGCTCGACGCCGTCGCGAGCGACGTGCGTGAGGCCGGCGGCGAGGCGATCGTCCAGCGGGCGGACGTGCGCGACGAGTACGATATGGAGCGGCTGATGGAGACGGCCGCCCGCGAGGGCGGCGAGGTCGACACCCTGTTCGCCAATGCCGGCGTCTACCACGGCGCGCCCGGCGAGACGCCACTCGCAGAGGAGTCGTACAGTGCCTTCGACGAGCACACGCAGGTGAACGGCCGGGGCGTCTTCGCGGCGATACGCGAAGCACTCCCGCATCTGGCCGACGACGCGCGCCTACTCGTCCCCTCGGGGAGTATCGCTCGCGACGCCAGCGCTGGCTTCGGCTCGTACGCCGCCTCGAAGGCGTTCGCCGAGGCGCTCGTCCGGCAGTTCGCCGCCGAACTCGAGTATCCGACGGCCGTCGTCGACCCCGGCCAGGTTTCCTCGGAGCTGACCAACGGGATGCAGGGTCGCGACCCCGACGACGTGGCTCCGATGTTCCGGTGGGCCGCGACCGAGACCGACCCCGAGGAGATGGACGGGGCGGTGCTCTCGCTTCGCGACTGGAAGTCCGCAACGCGATAGTTAATAACTTCAGCTCGCACGTTGTGAACCGACGCCCTTATTGTTAATCTTCGACTCGAAGTTAGTAATGACAGGTGACACTGGGCGGACACAGGCGGGCGGGCGCTCGCTCGTCGGCGTCGGCGCGACGGTGCTGTTGGTCGTACTGCTCGCGGTGGGGTACAGCGTTGGCGAGCGGAAGGTGCTCGTGGTCTCCGCGGTGGCGTTTCTCGCGATGGCCTGCTTTGCCGTGCCGGGCGCTCGCGCGGCGGGAAAACAGAACGCCCGCCGGCTCGTGTGGGGGTACGGACTGGCCGCCGGCGCGATGGTCACCTCGGCGAGTCTGTTCTTGCTCCCGCAGGCGTTCGCGCTCGGACAACAGAGCGGCGGCGTCCTCGGCGCGAAGGCCGGCGGCGTCGGCGTCGCGCTCGGTCTGCTTGCGGCCTACGGCGGCCACACCATCGGCCACCGGCTCTCGCACCTAAACTCGGCGTTCGACAGCACCGCGGCACAGATCACGGCTCACGCCCTCTCTGCCGGACTCGTCATCGGGACCATCTACGCGGCGCTCCCGACGGTCGGCTATCTGCTCGGGCTCTCTATCGTCTCGCACAAGGGACCGGCCGGCTACGCCGCCGCGCGACGGCTCCGCATGGCCGGCAAGCCGGTCTCCGTCCTCCTGCTGCCGGCGGCCGGCGTCGGCCTGACCGCAATTCCCGTCGCTCTGCTCAATCCGACCTTCTCGATGGAGATGAAGGCCGTCCTGTTCGGGTTCGGTGCCGGCGTCTTTCTCCACGTCGCGATGGACTTCCTCCCCGAGTGCGAGACGGGGACGGAGGTCGGCGAGGTCGCACAGCTGTCGGAGAACGCCCACGCGCTGCTCGATAAGCTCCGCGTCCACGCCGTCGGCTCGACGGCGACGGGCGCGCTGGCCGTCGTCGCCGCGTGGCTCCTCATCTGACCCGTTCGGCCGCGACGGTCCGGGGTTCGGTTACTCAAACGCCGGTTTGTGTCTCCAGCCGGCTTATCTGCGAGAACGGTGTAGAGAGGGTATGACTGACGGACACCAGTCGACCCGACGTGCGCTCTTGCGTGTGGCCGGCGTCGCGACCGCCGCCGGTCTCGCCGGCTGTACCGGCAGTCCGAGCGACGGCGGAAGTGGTGATACCGGTGGGGCCGATACTGAGACGCCGACAGACACCGAGACGCCACCGCCGGAGGACGCGGCCGGTCGCGTGCGGCTCGTCTCGAGCGACGATAACCCCGACCTCGCCGTCGAGCCGGCGGTGATCGTCGTCGAGGAGTTCGTCACGGCCGACGGGCCGGCGGTGCTTCGGGTCGACGTGGAGAATCCGACCGACGAGACCGTCGTCGGGGAGTACCGCGACGTGGTGTTCCAGTACGTGTCGAGCAGCGACTTCAGCTACCAACTGCTCCCGCACTCCGAGCGCTCAACGACGGGCGTGCCCGAGCGCGAGCGGCCGCCGTATCCGACCGACGAGGACGCGCCGTGTTGGCGGCTCACCGAGCCGCTGGCCCAAACGACGGAGTACGGGACGGTGTCGATACCGGCCGACGGCACGTTGACCGCGTTCGTCGGCCTGTACGCCAATCCCGACGCCGAGACGTGTCTCCCGACCGGCGAGCACCGGTTCGAAGCGACGTACGGAATCGAAGAACCGGTCGGCACGTCGAGCGGGACGGCGACGGACGACGCGTGGACGACCGCCGAGTGGGGCTTCTCGCTGTCCGTCGAGTCGCTATAGCCCGGTCGGGTGGGAGATGTACGTCGTGTCGAGTCCCCACTCCTCGGTGAGCGACTGGAGCGCCTTCACGCCCAGCGTCTCCGTCGCGTAGTGGCCGGCGAGAAACACCGAGATGCCCGCCTCTTTCGCTTCGTGATACGCCGGCTGTTTCCCTTCGCCCGTGACGAGCGCGTCGACGCCGAGGTTGCGCGCTTCGTCCAGCCAGTCGGTGCCGCTCCCGGTGAGCACGGCGATGTCCGACAGCTCGTCGGGACCGAAATCGAGCACCTGCACGTCGCCAGCGCCTTCCAGCGTCGCGAGTTCCGCTCGGAGTTCCCTCGTCGAGAACGGCGCCTCGGCGCGACCGCGCTGGCCGGCGTGACCCGGCCCGCTCTCGCCGAACGGTGCGACGACATCGAGGCCGAGCCTGTCACACAGTCGGGCGGCGTTGCCGTACTCGTCGTGGGCGTCGAGGGGGGCGTGGGCTGCATACAGCGCGATATCGTTATCGAGCAGTGCTCGGACACGATCGTACTCCTTGCCCGTCACGCGGTCGATACCACCCCACGAGATGCCGTGGTGGACGACGAGCGCGTCCACGCCGGCGTCGGCCGCTTGCTCGAACGTCTCGACGACCCCGTCGACGGCGAAGGCGACGTGGTCGACGTCGGCTGACTCAGGACCGACCTGTAGCCCGTTGACGGCGTAATCCGCGCCGGCCCACTCGTCGACCTGCAGTTCGGTGTCGAGCCGTTCGACGAACTCGGAGAGATGCATATCCGAGCCACGGGAGCGAGGGTGTTAGGCGCTCGGCTCCGCCGCGTGGCTGAAGACGAACTCCCGGAGCAGTTTGCCAGCGAGCGAGGCCGCCTGCCCGTCGTCGCGGTCGTTCACCTCCACGGTGTCGAAGGCGATACAGTGGGGCGCGACAGCGCGCACCACGTCGCGCATCTCACGCGAGGTGAGTCCGAACGGCTCCGTCGTCCCCGTCCCGGGCGCGAAGGCCGGGTCCGCGCCGTCGATATCGACCGAGAGGTACACATCGCCGTCGAACGCGGGCGTCCACGCGCTCACATCCTCGGGGGGGACGACGGTCACGTCCGACTCGGCGGCGCGCTCGTACTCCTCGGGCGAGCCGGTGCGTGCTCCGATGACGACGGCCTCGTCTGCAACGTCGAGGGCGTGGCGGGTCGCGGTGGCGTGTGAAAGCTCGTTGCCGTCGTACTCGGTGCGCAAATCGAGGTGGGCGTCGACGGCGACGAACACGTCGGGGTCGGTCGCGCGCACGCCGGCGACGGAGACGGTGTGTTCACCGCCGACGAGTAGTGGCGTCACGCCGCCGTCGTGCCACTCCCGGAGGTCGGCTTCGAGGAAATTCAAGTACTCCGCGGCGTCGTCCCACGCGTGGAGGTCGCCGGCGTCGTGGACGGAACGGTCGGTGAAGAAGGAGTCCGTTCGGCGGTCGTAGTCGTCGAAGGTCCGCGCGAACCGGCGGATACGGTCCGGGCCGAACCGCGTCCCCGGCTGGAAGGTGGTCGATACGTCGAGTGGTGCACCGACGACGGCATACTCTGCGTCGTCGGGTGCGGCGTTCGCGCCCGGAAACTGAGACATGGCCGGGCTTCGGCGTGCATCTTAAACGACCTTGCGCTGGTCTTCGTACTCGAGGAACTCGATCTCATCGTCGGCCGACACGTCGAGTTCGTCCGGGACGCGCATCGTGAACGTCTCGTAGGTCTCGAGGTCCATCACCTGCATCTCGCCGGAGCTGGTGGAGACCACCTGCCCCTGCTTGCGCGTGATGATGGGAACCCACACCTTCGCGTCGACGGGGTTCGTGAAGTTTCGCTTTTGCCCGCCGTCGAAGACGCCCTGTCCCTCGACGCGAGCCTTCGCGCTGCCGTGTTTGCCCGGCTTCGACGTGCTGTAGGCGGTGATGACCGACGGCGTGTCGTTAATCATCACGTAGTTACCTTCCTGCAGTTCGCGGACCTCGGTCTGCTCTCGTGCCATAATCCTGCATTTCCGCTTTGTCGGTATAAACGGTACGATACCCCTCAGACGCGGCGTGTGAGAAACGCGTCCAGGCGGGCGAGTCCCTCCGTCAACTCCTCGCTCGCTAGCCCGAACCCGATGCGGAACCGGTCTGGAACGCCGAACGCGCCACCGGGCGCGAGCAGCACTGACTCCTCGCGGACGAACGCCTCACAGAACGCCCGGCCGGTCGCGAAGCCGTCGGGCACGGTCGGAAAGCCGTTGACGCCCGTGGGTTCACGCCACGACATGCCGTGGTCGGCGAGGAACTCGTCCACGCGCTCGCAGTGGTCGCGCGCCTGCTCGCGGTTCTCGGCCAGAATCTCGTCTTCGCGGTCGAGCGCCTGCTTCGCGACGTGTTGCCCGAACGTCGACGGCGAGATGGTGGTGTAGTCCTTCCAGTTTGCGGCCGCCTCGATTACCTCCGAAGGGCCAGCGACCCAGCCGAACCGACAGCCTGCAAGCCCGTGGGCCTTCGTCACCGACGACGTTGAGATGCCGTACTCGCCGAAGGAAGCGACCGGCGGGAGTGGCTCCTCCGCGAGCAGTCGATACACCTCATCACACAGCAGGTAGGTGTCGTTGGCGGCGGCGATGTCGTACAGCTCCCGCATCGTCGCCTCGTCGAGATACCGGCCGGTCGGATTGTTCGGGTTGTTGACGACGAGCACCGCCGTTTCTGGCCGGAGGGCGTCTCGCACGCGGTCGGTGTCGAGCGTCCACGCCGGCGGGTCGAGATCGACGGTCGTCACCTCGCCGAAGGCGTCGGGGACGGCAGACAGGGACTGGTACGTCGGCGCGACGGTGACGGCGTGCTCGCCCATCAGCGCGGCGAACGTCGTGAAGTTGGCCTCCTGTGCGCCACAGGTGAACAGTACCTCGTCGCCCGACCGGTCGTAGCGGGCGGCGACCTGCTCGCGCAGTTGTGGGTCGCCGCCGGTCGGGATGACGTAGCCGAGTTCGCCGGGGTCGGTGTCGAACTCCGCGGTGGAGCGGGACTCAATGCCCGACTCCGCGAGCATGATGTCGGCGTCGTGTTCGAAGCGGTCGAAGAAGCGCTCCAACTCGAACGGCTCGATGTCCATACCGGACCTTCGGAGCCGGGAGAATAGCCCTGTCGGGGGAGGTGTTGCACGCGGACGGACAGAGTTCGACCTCCGCGGTCGGTTCGGGGCGGCCACCGGTGGCTTTTCGACACTGTGGCCCCAAATTCAGGTATGTCACGCTCCGAGTCAATAGCTGTCATCGGGAGCGGCTTCGGTGGCCTCTCGACAGCCTGTTATCTGGCCGACGCCGGCTTCGACGTCACTGTCTACGAACAACACGACCAACTGGGCGGGCGGGCGTCCTCGCTCCAGCGCGACGGCTTCCGCTTTGACATGGGTCCGTCGTGGTATCTGATGCCCGACGTGTTCGAGCGGTTCTTCGACCACTTCGGCCGGGAGCCGGGCGACTACTACGACCTCCAGCGGCTCGATCCCCACTACCGCATCTTCTTCAAGAACGACCAGCGGGCGGCCAGCGACGGCGGGGTTGCAAGCGAAACGGCCCCCGGATTCGGTGAGGAGGCGGGCGCACGCTACGTCGACATGCTCCCGGACCTCGCGAAGAACGTCGAGACGTTCGAGGCACTCGAGGCGGGCGCGGGCGAGAAGCTGGAGTCGTATCTCGACACCTCCGGCGTCCACTACGAGACGGCGATGGAGCATTTCGTCTACGAGGACCGCCCCCGGCTGCGCGACTGGGTCGACCTCGACGTGATGCGCGCCGCCCCCATCGGCCTCCAGTTGCTCGGCACGATGGACGACTACGTGGCCGACTACTTCGACAACCCCCGGCTCCAGCAGATTATGCAGTACACGCTGGTGTTTTTGGGTGGTTCGCCGAAGAACACGCCGGCGCTGTACAACATGATGAGCCACGTCGATTTCAACATGGGCGTCTTCTACCCCGAGGGCGGCGACCCGACCGCGGCGACCCGCGAACAGATGCACGTCGGCGACGGCGAAGTGTCCGGGCTGGCGGCCGTCGTCGCCGCGCTCGTTGACCTCGGCCACGAACTCGGCGTCACCTTCGAGACGAACGCCGAGGTGACAGAAATCGTCTCCCGGCGCGAAGGCTTCGACGTCGAGTTCGCCGACGGCGAGCGCGCGAGCGCGGGCCGTGTCGTCTCCGACGCCGACTACGCCCACACTGAACAGGAACTGCTCCCCGAACACGAGCGGGGCTACGACGCCGACTACTGGGACTCGCGGACGTATGCACCCTCCGCGTTCCTCATGTACATGGGCGTCGAGGGTGACATCGACCCCATCGAACACCACACGCTCGTCCTGCCGAACGACTGGGACCCCCACTTCGAGCAGATTTTCGACGAGCCGGCGTGGCCCGACGACCCCGCCTACTACGTCTGTGCCCCCTCACAGACCGACGAGTCGGTCGCACCCGAGGGCCACTCGAACCTGTTCGTGCTCGTCCCCATCGCCCCCGGGCTAGAAGACACCGAGGAGATTCGTGCTGAGTACCGCGAAACGGTGCTCGATGACCTGAAAGCGAACACGGGTGTCGACCTCCGTGACCGCATCGTCGTCGAAGAGCAGTTCTCCGTCGACGACTTCGCGAGCCGGTACAACTCCATGCAGGGGACCGCGCTCGGGATGGCCCACACGCTCCGCCAGACGGCGCTGCTCCGGCCACCCCACCGCTCGAAGAAGCTCGACGGTCTCTACTTCACGGGGTCGTACACGACGCCCGGTATCGGCGTCCCGATGTGTCTGATCTCGGGTGAACACACCGCCGACGCACTCATCGACGACGCCTGAATGAGCGGTCTCGGCATCGTTCCGGGTCGCGACACGCGACTCGGCTATCTGCTCCGCGTCTCCCGGCCCCGGTTCTGGCTGTATCTCGCCGGCCCGGTCGTCGTCGGCGTCGCCTACGCCGCACAGACGCGGGGCGAGCTATTCGCGCCCGTCGCGGTCGCGCTGTTCGTCTACTTCCTGCTCCCGGCGAACGTCTTCCTCTACGGCGTCAACGACATCTTCGACCGCGACGTGGACGCCGCGAACCCGAAGAAACAGGAACAGGAGGTGCGCTACCGCGGGGAGAGGACGGTCCCGGTCGCGGTCGCGGCGACGGGGCTGGCCGGGCTTGCCTTCCTCCCACTCCTGCCGACTGCCGGCGCAGCCGCGATGGTCGCCTTCCTGCTGCTCGGTGCAGAGTACTCGGCTCCGCCGTTGCGGTTCAAGACCCACCCCGGGCTCGACTCGCTGTCGAACGGGCTGTACGTCCTGCCGGGCGTGGTCGCGTACGCCGCCCTCGCCGGGCAGGCCCCGCCCCTGCTCGCGCTCGCGGGCGGATGGCTGTGGGCGATGGCGATGCACACGTTCTCCGCGATTCCGGACATCGAACCGGACCGTGCTGCCGGCATCGAAACGACCGCAACCCGACTCGGGGAGTCCCGCACCTACGCCTACTGCGCGACACTGTGGCTCGGCGCGGCCGTCGCGTTCGCCCTCCTACATCCCTTCTTAGGTGCGGTGTTTGTCTTTTATCCCGTCTTCGTCGCGGGCATCGCGCTCTCCGATGTGAGCGTCGACCGCGCGTACTGGTGGTTCCCCGCGGTGAATACCGTCGCCGGCGCGCTCCTCACGAACGGTGCACTCTGGGTGCTCATCTATGGCTGACCGGGCACACATCGAGCACCGGCTGAACGGGCTCGTCTCGGAGAATCGGTTCACCATCGCCGTCTTCTTCCCGCTGGTCGGCGCGGTGATGTTGCTCGCGAGCGCCGAACAATTCCTCATTCCAGACCCGCTCGTCTTTCACCCGCTGCTCGTCATCTTCGGGACGGCCGTGATGCGGCTTCCGCTCATCGTCGGCTTGCTCCCGCTCGTGGGGCGGCGCGCGGCAGCCGCCATCGGGCTGCTCACGCTGTACGCCTACGCCATCGAGTACGTCGGCACGACGACCGGGCTTCCGTACGGCGTCTTCGAGTACGGTGTCGACCTCGGGCCGATGCTGCTGGGGAAGGTACCGTTCGGGCTGCCAATCTTCTTTCTCCCGCTGGTGGCGAACGCGTATCTGCTCTGTCTGCTCTTGCTCGGCGACCGGGCGCGGGCCGCGCTCGTGCGCGTGCCGGCCGTCATCGCAACGGTGTTGATGATGGACCTCGTGCTCGACCCCGGTGCCGTCGCCATCGGCTTCTGGGCGTACGACCTCGCGGCGACGCCGTTCGCGGTGTGGCCGTACGATTCGGGACTCGCTTTCTACGGCGTCCCGCTGTCGAACTACGCGGGCTGGGTGGTGTCCGCGACGGTCGCCGTCGTCACCCTCGACGCGGCGTTCGCGTGGACCGACCTCCGTGCGCGGCTCGACTCGTGTGCGTTCATGCTCGATGACCTCGTCTCCTTCGTGCTGTTGTGGGGTGTCGTCAACGCCGTCTACGCCCAGTGGATTCCGGTCGTGTTGGCGGCGCTGCTCGGCGTCGGCTTGTGGTACACGGACAGATTCGACGTGCCGGCCCCGCCGTAGCTCTAGCTACTGGGCCGGCGAGGGAGAGACGCCTTCCCCACGGGTCCGGGTCTCGGCGTTCGGCACCGAAGACACCTTCGCGAACACCGCCTCGGGGTCTTTGTTCCAGATCCAGTGCCAGCGGGCACGGGCGAGCAGCGAGAGCTTCCGACGCTTCGAGATGCTCGGCGTCGCAGAGAGCGTGTCGTAGTCGCGCTCGCGGATGAGCCGGTGGTGGTCTGCATAGAGGATTGCCGACACGAGGATGGCGAACTGGCAGTCGCGGGGGAGATACGCGATACCCTTGACGCCCTCCTCGTAGAGCTTCTCCGTCCGGTGGAGTTCCGCCTCCATCGCCTTCCGGAACTCCGGGGTCGCCTCTTTATTCCGGATCTCCTCGACGCCGGAACCAAACCGTTCGAGCGTGTCGATGGGGAGATACACGCGGTCGAGGTCGTCGATATCCTCGCCCACGTCACGCAGGAAGTTCGTCATCTGGAACGCCTCGCCGAGCTTACGGGCGTGTGGAAGCGCCAGCGACACGTCGTCCGGCTTCATCACGTAGCTCATCATGACACCGACCGCGGCCGCGGAGCCGCGCATGTAGCCGCGCACCTCCTCGAACGTCTGGTAGCGGTTCTTGTCGATGTCGGCGATCATCGCGTCGATGAACGTGTGAATCTCCTCGTCGGGAATCCCGTACGCCTCACGCATCTCCGAGAAGGCCGTCAACACCGGGTCGTCGCTGTCACCGCCGAGAGCTGCCTCGCGAATCGCCTCCAGTTCGGCCCGCTGGTCGGCCGGCGAGGCGTCGCCGGCGTCGTCCACGACCTCGTCCGCGACACGGAAAAACGCGTACAGCACGTAGGTTGCCTCCCGAACTCGCGTCGGTAGCACGCGGGTAGCATACCAGAAGGTCTTACCCGTCGTCTTGTGAATCGATTTGCTCTCTGCGAGCTGGGAATCGTCAACCATTCGTTGTGTGATTTACGGCCTCATTTGGCTTATAGCTTCCTCGATTCTGCCCCCTCACAGCCGACATATCCCGGTTTCGTCGGTACACAGACCACGTATTCGAGCTGTGACCGCAACCCTACGGGGGGATGGCTTTTTATTATCGCGGCGTGTCACCTGTGCTCGTATGACAACGTTTCTGGCAGGCGTCGACAGCGAAGAGACCGCAGAGCATCTGCTCGCGTATCTCCGCGGACGAATCGACGACGACGACACCGTCTATGCGGTGAACTCACAGCGGGGCGGCGACGACACCAGCGACGACGAGGTCGCCGCCGGCAAGAGCGCCCTCGAGCCACTCGAGGAGGAACTGGGTGCCGACGGCCACCAGCTCGTCCGCGGCAACAGCCCGCAGGAGGATATGATCCAGTTCGCCCGCGACCACGACGTCGACGAACTCGTCATCGCGATTCGGAAACGCTCGCCGACGGGGAAGATGCTGTTCGGCTCGACCGCACAGGACCTCCTGCTTGAGACAGACCGCCCGGTCGTGACCGTCCCGCGACAGCGCTAGTCGAGCAGGTTCTCGGCGAGCGTCGGGACGAACGTCCCGATGTCCGTCACCATCCCGACGGCCTGTGCGCTCCCGCGGTCGAGCAGTTGGGTGACGGTCGCCGGGTTGATATCGACACAGACGACCTTCGTCGTGGAGGGGAGACAGTTCCCGACCGCAACGGAGTGGAGCAGCGTCGACAGCATGAGCACCATGTCGGCGTCGTGAGCCTGTTCGCGAATCGCGTTCTGTGCCTCCACGGCGTCGGTGATCGTGTCCGGGAGCGGCCCGTCGTCGCGAATCGACCCCGCCAGCACGTACGGCACGTCCTGTTGGTGACACTGATACATGATACCCGACTCGATGAGCCCCGACTCGACGGCCTCCTCGATGCCGCCCGCACGGATTATCTCCGAGATGGTGTAGATGTGGTGTTTGTGGCCTTTTCGCGCGTGGTCTGCGGTGTCGGTGTTCACTCCGAGCGAGGTGCCGAACAGGTCGCGCTCGAGGTCGTGGACGGCGAAGCCGTTGCCCGCCGAGATACCGTCGACGTACCCCTCACGGACGAGTCGCGCGAGCGCCTCGCGCGCGCCGGTATGGATGAGCGCCGGCCCGGCGACGACGAGCACGTTGCCACCCTCGCGTTTGGTCTCCGCGACCGCCTCCGCCACCTGTCGAATCGTCGTTTCCGAGGGGCGCTCCGAGGAGACGCCGCCCTGCATGAAGCCGAACGCACCGCTGCGGTCGCGGGGGCGTTCGGGCGGCTGGACCCGGATTCCGCCCTCACCGGTGACGATGCGGTCGCCCTCCTCGACGGCGTTGAGCACCTTCGTGTAGGCGCGCGCGCCGTCGTCGGTCTCTTCGACGACGACCGCACAGTCCATCTCCATGCGTTCGACCTCGACCCACTCGTCCTCGTAGCGAATCTGCGTCGGGTGGTTCGTCGTGGAATAAAAGCCCTCGGGGACCACCTGGTCGTCGGGGGCGGGCGTGAGAGTGGCGTTCGCCGGGTCGGCCGGGTTGGCTCCGTTCTGGTGGAGTTCGTGGAGAATCGAGTGGAGCGTCTCGTGGTCCTCGGCCATCACTCGCATCCGGGCGTACGACTGCTGGTCCTTCTGGCGACCGATGTCGAACTCCTCGACGTCGAAGTCACCACCCAAGTCCATCACGATGGAGAAGGCAGACTGCATCATCCCCGAGTCGATGATGTGGCCCTCCAACTCGACGACGCGTGAAACGGTCATACCACACCCAGTGTGCGGGGGGTCAAGTCACTACTGCTCGCGGCGCACGTCGAGCGCGCCGACCCGGCCGGTGAGCCGGTCGTGAAACGCCTCGACACCCGCGGGGCTCGTCGCCGACCGGACGTGGAGTTCGACGCGTTCCTCGCGCACCCCGAGCCGGAAGGTGTCGTCGGTGTCGTCGTCGTGAACCAAGAACAGCGGCATCGGGAGGTCGAACCAGTCGCCGTAGCGGTACGGCCCCGCATCGAGCAGCTCCTGCACCTGCTCGGCCAGTCCGTCCGAGCGGCGGGGTACGAAGACGAACACCGTCCCGCCCTCGTACTCCATCCCGCGGGCACGCGAGTGGCTCCGCTCCGGATGCGTGATGTCGAACCGCGACCCCGCCGACGGCTCGCGCTGCTCGTCGCGCAACGCGTTGGCGGTCGTGAACTCGGGGTCGTCGTCCACACCGTCGATAGTGTGTAATCGGATATAAGTCTCGGGCCGCCGCGGGGGATTTTTCACCGCTGTGGCCCTCTGTGTGGTATGTGCGGGCGCTACAGCATCTATCTGCCAGCCGACGACATCGAATCTCGGTTCGGCGTCGAGGTCGGTGACGACTACGAGCCACACTACAACGCCGCGCCGGGCCAACGGCTGCCCGTCGTCACTAACCACGAACCGGACGAGCTGACCCACCACGAGTGGGGGTTTCAGCCGTCGTGGGCCGACTCGCGCATCATCAACGCTCGTTCGGAGACGCTGGGAGAGAAGTTCGCCGACCCCAAGCAACGACGGCGCTGTCTCGTGCTCGCGGACGGCTACTACGAGTGGGCGAATCTCGGCGACGGCAAACGCCCCTACCGAATCACGCGCAGCGGCGAGGAGCCGTTCGCGATGGCCGGCATCTGGGAGCCGTACGAGCCGGAGACGACACAGACCGGTCTCGACGCGTTCGGCGCGGGCGGTGAGGGAACCGACGAGCCGGAGGCCAGGTTCTCGATACTGACGACCGAGGCCAACGCCTTCCAGTCGACGTACCACCACCGGATGCCCGTCGTGCTCGCGCCCGGCGAGGAACAGACGTGGCTCGCCGAGGCCGACGAGTCACTGCTCGCTCCCTATGACGGCGACCTCGAGGCTTACCCGGTCTCGGAACGCGTCAACAGTCCGGCGAACGACGATCCCGAACTAGTCGAGCGAGTCTAGTCCTCGCGCACGGACAGCCCCTCCAGTTCGGCCGCGATGCTGGGAGACTCCTCGTCTTCGAGCCCCGCCTGAACCGCACGGACGAGCGACTCCACGTCGTCGGGGTCCACGTCGACGGAGAGCTCGAGCTCGACGGTGAGCGCCGCGCGTTCGCGCTCGACGGACCGGGTCTCTACCTCGCCGGGGAGATACAGGCCGTCGTTGGTTCGGTCGAGCACTCCGGCCCAGACGAGAAGATCCAGCAGCGTGCGACAGCCGATGCGCTCGCGGCTGGTATCGAGGTCGGCACCGGTCACGTCGGCGACACGCGCGAGCAGGTCGTCTTCCGGCATCGCGCCCCCGCGGAGGATGTCGCGCAGCCGACTGCTTGGGGGCCACGCAGAAAGAATCGTGTACGCGCGGCTCTTGGCGTTCGGCTCGTCGTCGCTCGCGAGCGCGGCCGCGAAGGCGGCCCCGCGGCTCGTGAGCTGGTGGTCTTGCCCTTCGGCTTCGAGGACACCGACGGCTTCCAGAAACGCCGTCTGGCGGCTCGTCGCGTCGCTGTAGCCGGCCTGTTCGGCCGCGGCGGCGGTATCGACTGGCTGGTCGTCGCCGCCGGCGCGGTACCAACCGACGATGACATCGAACAGCGTGTCGCGGGCGATTCCCTTCGGAACGGTCATACGCGATAGTTGTCGGGCGCGAAAATAAAACCGCCCCCGTCGCTCGCGGGAACCACCAGCCGTTTACACCCGGGCGTCCGACGGCCGCTATGACGAAGTACGCACGCGTCAGCACCGACGACGGCATCCGGACCGGCGAGTACGACGACGGCGTCGTTGCCACCGACGAGGGCGAGTACGTGGTCGGCGAGGACGCCGACCTGCTCGCGCCGTGTGAGCCGTCGGCGTTCTACTGTGTCGGGCGCAACTACGGCGAGAAGGTCGAACAGATGGGGTACGACGTGCCCGAGAAGCCGGACTTCTTCATCAAGGGACCGACCTCGCTGCTCGGGCCGGGCGAGGACATCGTGTACCCCTCCTTCACCGAGGAACTCACCTACGCGGGCGAGTTAGCGGCCGTCATCGGCGAGCAGTGTCACGACATCAGCGAAGACGAGGTGGACGACGCGGTGTGGGGGTACACGATCATGAACGACCTCGACGCATTGGACCAGGAGCGCCGGACGGCGCGCAAGGCGTTCGACGGCTCCGCGCCGCTCGGTCCCGTCGTCGCTGATATCGACCCCGTCGGTCTCGACATCGAGACGTACGTCGGCGGCGAACGTCGACAGGAGGACAACACCGAGAATATGTTTATCAAGCCGCGTTCGGTGATCAGCTTCCTCTCCGAGCGGTTCACCTTCCAGCCGGGGGACGTGATTTCCTTCGGAAGCCCGGCCAATCCGGGGCTGGTGGAGCCGGGCGAGGCGATCGAGATAACGTACGAGAACATCGGGACGCTCTCGAACACCGTCGTCGAGTGACGCCGCCGTCTTGCCAGATTTTTTGATACCTGGCTACGGCAGTGTGCTGTGGACGAAGCCAGCTCCGGGGAGAGCCTGCTCGACGCGCTCGGTGACGAGCGGGCACGACCTCTTGGAGGCGGCTGCCGCGGAGCCACAGTCGGCAAAGCAGCTCGCCGAACGCTGTGGGATGTCGCTTCCGACGGTGTATCGCCGGCTGGAGCTGCTTCAGGAACACGCGCTCGTCACGGAACGCACCGAGGTCGCCGAGGACGGCAACCACTACAGCGTCTACGAGTGTAACTTCGAATCGACCGTCATCACGCTCGACGAGGACGGCTACGACGTGACGGTGTACCGACGCGAAAACGCCCCGAGCAAGTTCTCGCAGCTGTGGGACGAGCTCGCCGGAGAGTGATACAACGAATGACCACCATTACCCCTGCCGGAATCGTACTGCTGCTGCTTCGACGTCTTGCTCGGGTTCTCGCTCGGACTGACGCTCATCAGCTTCAGAGCCTACCGCGACAGCGGAACCGACCGGCTCAAGTACGCCTTCGTCGGCTTCGCGTCCATCAGCATGGGCGTCGCGGTGACGAGTCTCACCACGCAGCTCCTGTTTGCTGCACGCGACCCCACGGACGGCCTGTTCATCGGGCTGCAGGTCGCCGGCGCGACCCTCTTTTGTGTCGGGTTCGGCGAGCTCTACTACTCGCTGTACAGGTAACTCTTGGAAACCGCGTTCGCTGCTCGGCGCAAAAACAACAGACGACGGAGACGACGGCGTTACTTGCGCGACGCGACGACGATGATGGGACCGACGAACAGCAAGGCGATACCGAGGAACCGGAACTGGATGGGGGCGAGACTGCTCGGCGTGACGAGGAAGATGAAGCCAAACACGACGACGTTGATGCCAACGGCCTTGGCAGACTTCAGTGGGGCAAGCCCGAGGGTCGACACGATGAACAGTGCCAGAAGAATCTGCCCGGCGTTGTATTGGAGCAGAAAGTTGTCGATGACCTGCAGCGAAGCGGCGAGCATCCTTGCATCATCTCGCGCCGTGGTTTTCTTAACGCTTCCGTTCGCCGCGACGGCCCCCACGGTTTAGCCGTCGGCTCGCGACGGCACGGTATGGAGTGGGAACAGACGACCGACACCGACACCAAGCTCGTGTGGGAACGCGGCGACGCGACGGCCGAAATCGTCGCTCGCAAAACCGCCGGCGGCGAGTGGGCCGTCCACTACGACCGACTCATCCAAGCGCCCGAAGGCGAGACGTACAGACACGAAACCGTCCCCGACCGCGAGCGCGCAGTCGAACGAGCGAAGATGTGGCAAGCGAGCGAGTGACACACCACCCGAACCGTTTCGTCGCTGTCGCCACCACCGACCGGCATGGAGACGCCACCGCCACTTGAGCCGGGCAGCACCGTCGCAGTCTGTCGTCCCGCAACCGTTCCCGTCGCCGGCGACTACCCGGCCCACCTCGTCGAGTTGGGCTTTGACCGGCTGCGCTCGTTCGACCTCGACCCCGTTGGGTTGGACAGTCTGTACGCCGACAAGCAGACGCTGTACGACAACCCCGAGGGGCGCGCTCGCGAGTTGGAAGCAGCGTTTCGCGACCCCGATATCGACGGTGTCATGGCTGCCATCGGCGGCGACGACCAGATTCGCATCCTGAAACATCTGGACCCGAGCGCGATTCGGGACAATCCGACCAGGTTCTACGGGACGAGCGACAACACCTCGTTCGCCGCCTTCTGTCGGGCACAGGGCGTCGTCAGCTTCTACGGCGGGACGCTGTTCACCGACATCTGCGAGCCGGGCGGACTCAACGACTACGCCCGCGAGTATCTGGAGCGGGCGTTCTTCGACGATTCGTTGGGCGAACTCCGCGAGCCTGACCGGGTCAGCGACGAGGACTTGGACTGGCACGACCCCGCGAACCTCGACCGCACTCCGGAGTACGAGGCGAGCGATGGCCGCCGGTGGCACGGCTCCGGGCGAATCGAGAGCCGGACGTGGGGCGGCTGCCTGGAGGTGCTCGCGGCGCATCTCATGGCCGATAGCTACGTCCCCGAGGAGACGGCCGGGAGCGTCTTGCTGCTCGAAACGTCGGAAGAATTACCCGAATCGACCGCCGTCCGCCGCGTCCTCAGGGGACTGGGCGAGCGGGGTACACTCGACGTGGGGGCGGTACTCGTCGGTCGTGCGAAGGCGCGGAGCTTCGGTAACGAGCGCACGCCCGAGGAACGCACAGCGTATCGGGAACGACAGCGCGAGGCAGTTGTCGAGACGGTCCGTGAGTACGGGGACGCGGTCGTCGTCACAGACGTAGCGTTCGGGCACACACGGCCGACGGCTCCGGTTCCAATCGGCGGCCAGTGTGTCGTCGACGCGGCGACCGAGACGTTACGATTCGAGTGACTCGAACGACGTGATGGTCTTGCGCCACTCGTCGGGCAGCGACTTCGCCGTGCCCGCCTCGCGGTCGACGTGCACCATCGTCGTCGACCCCGTTGCAGCGCGGTCGCCGGCGGCGTGAATCGCGTACTCCATCGGGATGCTGCTCGTCCCGAGTTCGGGGACGCGCGCGCCAACGACGACCTCACCGGCGTCGAGGGTAATCGCCCGTTCGAACTCGACGTTCAGGTCGGCAATGACCATCCCGACGGAGTTGAGCGGCTTGTCCACCACATCACGGAAGTACGCCGTCCGCGCCTGTTCGAGGAAGGTGGCGTAGACGGCGTTGTTGACGTGGTCCATCTGGTCGATGTCGCGCAGGCGGAGCGGAATCGTCTCGGTGAAGCGGTAGCCGTCCATACGGGGTCCGGGCGGCGAGGCGGGTCGTCACTTTCGGTTTCAGAACGCGTCCGTCGTCTCTCGCACGCGGTCGAAGTACGCCGTCTCGCCGTCGGTCGTCCACGCTGCCTCGACGCGCCACTCCGCGGCCAGGGCGTCCTCGGCGTCGGCGATCGCGACGGCACCGAGCGTGTGGTCGCCCTCGGGGTGGTGGTCGGCGTACGCGAGCGCAATCGTCCGCGCCTCGGCCCGGAGCCCGTCGGTCGTCGTCGCCGTCGTGAGATACTCCAACTCCCAGCCGCCCCGTGCAGCCGAGAGCGCGCGAATTCCGACTCCGGCGCTCGCGAGGGCACCACGAAACCGCGATTCCGGGGTGTCGCCGCTCGCACAGCCGGGGAGCAGCGCGAGCCCGACGCCGCCGAGTACACCCAGAAACCGCCGTCTGGTCATGTCGCGTCGAGGTCCTCCGACAGGTACGCGCTAGCACACGCCGGGCTACAGAACCGACTCTCGAAGTTCATGTGTTCGTGGTGGTGTCGCAGTTCGACCCACTCGCCGCCGGCGGAGATTCGTGTCTCACAGCGAGCACACTGTTGCATCGTCCCACTGTACGGGCGACACCGGCAAGTAGGTTCGGGCTACTCGCTTGGAGATCGCCTGCGTTCTGGCGTCGATAGGGAACCCTCGACTGAGCGATGGTTTTAATATACTGTGTAAAGTTTACTTTACTGTAAAAGAGACTTTACCACCATGACAACGAATCAGACCACAGCGGGACTCTCGCGGACGACGTACCAGCGGGTCGTCTACGGTATCATCGCGCTCGCCGTCCTCGGACTGTTCGCCGGTATCATCGTCGACAGACCGCTGGTCGGGACGGCGGTCTATCTGGTCGGCGCGTGGGTCGGCGGGGGGTTCGCGTTTCTCGCACCCCGGCTGAGCAGTGCACAGCTACACGACGAGCGTGATTACGTCCTTCACAACCGCGCGAGCGGACTCCTGCTCAAGATACTGACCGTCATCACGCTCGCGACGGTGCCGGCGCTGTACGTGCTCGAAGCCGCTGATTACCTGACGATTTCGGGTGCGCTGGGCGGGTCGATTGGGACCCTTTCGGCGCTGTTCATTCTGTACGGAGTCTGTTACGGGATCGTCAAGCGGCGTGGGTGAGACATGGAGAACGACCTCAAACAGCGGCGGGCGACACACGACCTCAGCCAGGCGGGCTTGGGCGAGGCGGTCGGCGTGTCGAGACAGACCATCAACGCCATCGAGCGGGGTCGCTACGACCCGTCGCTGGAACTCGCGTTCGAGCTAGCCGCCCACTTCGACTGCCGAATCGAGGATATCTTCACGCCCGAGTGACCGACTCAGGTCAGGTCGACGAACACCTTCACGGCCTCGCGCTCGTCCATCGCCGCGTACCCCTCGGGAACCCCGTCCAGATCGACCGTCTTCGTGAACACCGGCGAGGGGTCGAGCGTCCCCTGCAACACGTCGGCCATCAGCTCCTCGATGTACTCGCGGACGGGCGCGACACCGCCTTTCAGGGCGATGTTCTCGCCGAAGGCAGTCCCGAGGAACTCCGCCTCCTCGATGCCGGCCGGCACGCCGACGTAGCCCACCGTGCCGCCGGGCCGCGCAACGTCGAAGGCCATATTCATCGACGACTCCATGCCGACCGCCTCAACGACGTGGTTGACGCCGCCGTTCGTCAGTTCGTGGACGCGCTCGACCGCCGCCTCGCCCCGTTCGGTGACGCGGTCGGTCGCGCCGAACTCCTCGGCGATGTCCAGTCGGTTCTCGTGGTGACCCATCGCGACGATTCGCTCTGCGCCGAGTCGCTTCGCCGCGAGCACTCCACACAGCCCGACGGCACCGTCACCGACGACGGCGACCGTCGAGCCGGCCTCGACGCCGGCGTTGACGGCGGCGTGGTGGCCGGTACACATCACGTCCGTCAGCGGGAGCAGCGATTTTAACGTCTCGGGGTCGTCGGCGTGGCGGTCGGGCACCTTCACGAGCGTCCCGTCCGCGGTGGGACATTTCACGTACTCCCCTTGGCCGCCGCCGTTTTCGCCGCCCCAGCTACTCGCGTTCGAACAAGAAGTGTGGAGCCCCTTCCGACAGAACTCACACTCGCCACAGGAGATGGCGAAGGGAGCGAGGACGCGGTCGCCGGATTCGAGCGACACGACGTCTTCGCCGACCTCCTCAACGATTCCCATCGGCTCGTGACCGACGCCCGACGGAACGTCGCGGTCCTGCTGGCCGCGATAAAACCACAGGTCCGAGCCACAGATGGCGGTGTGAGTTACCCGGACCAGTGCGTCCTCGGGGTCGGTGACCTCGGGGCGGTCGACCTCGTCGATGCGAATGTCGCCGGGTCCGTGATAGCGTGCTGCGCGCATACGACACCTGCGACCGGCGGCGGCAAAAAGCCGCGGCTCCGTCGACTGAACTTCCGTTCAAAAATGTGGAAACGCTTTACCACCCGGCAGTCCACCTTCGGGTATGACGACGCATCGCGCGGTCGCGGCGCTGGTCGTACTGCTCGCCGCAAGCGCGGGAGTTCCACCGGCAGCGGGCGCACCGGCGACGACCGCGAACGACGGTCTCCTGTATCTGACGACGAGCACCGACCCTGTCCAGCCGACGACGAGCGGGAACTTCAGCTTCACTGCTCAACTCACAAATCCCGACGCGAGCAGGGAGACGTACTCGATTCGCTCCGTCTCGGTGTACGACGGCGATCCCTCCGAAGGCGGTGACCGACTCGACCGCAGGACCAATCCCGGCCGCGTCGCGCCCGGTGGCGAGACGGACATCCCCCTCGACATCGGCTTCGACGAGTCGGGGGCCAAGACGCTGTACGTCACTATCGACGCCCGGGCGGCCGGCAGCGGCGACCCGCTGACCGTCGAAACGACGACCACCGTCGAGGTGTACGACCCGGCCCCGCGCATCGAGGCGAGCGCCGCCGGCACCGTCGCCGGCCAGCCGACTGACCTCACCATCGGGGTCGCGAACGGCCTCGACGTGCCGGTCAGAGACGTGAACCTCGAACTCGCCGCCGACGGCGTTGACTTCGACGAGTCCTCGCGCGTCGACTCTTCCGTCGCCGCCGGCGCGGAACGCGAGTTCACCTTCACCGCCACGCCGGCCGAACTCGGCGTGCGCGACATCGAGGCGACGCTCTCGTACACGGACGACGACGGCTTCAGGCGGACGACCACCGAGACCCTCGACGTGCGCTTCCGCTCGCCCGACCTCGCGGGGAGCATCGACGTGGGCGGGACGGTCGACCCCGCCTTCCCCGGCGCGGAGACCACCCTCTCCGTGAACGTCACCAACGGGCTGGACCAGCAGGTCAGACAGATTGCCGTCGCGGCGGCCGGCGAGGGCGTCGAGTTCCGCACCGACCGCCGCGTCGGGACCCAACTCGCCAGCGGGGAGGGCCGGACCTTCACGTTCCCCGTGACCCGCGATTCGGCCGGCGCGCAGTCGTTCGACGTGACCGTCACCTACACGACGGCAAACGGCGTCGAACGCCAGACCGACCGCACCCTACAGACGCGCTTCACCGAGCCGGCAAACCCCGCGGAGATATCACTCACCGGCACCGAGGCCGTCGCGCGCGAGGGTGAACTCGAGCTGTCGGCGACGGCAAGTAACCTTGGCGGTGGCCCTGCGAGCTCGGTCACCGTCGAGGTCGGCGGGGAGAACGTCTCCGCGAGCGAGTACTTCGTCGGCAGCGTCGACAGCAGCGACTTCGCCGCGTTCACCCTCACCACCGGAACGACGGGCGACGTGTCGACCGTTCCCGTCACCGTGAGCTACGACGTGGGCGACACCGAGCGCTCGTACACGCAAGAGGTGTCCGTCCAGACGGTCGAGACGGTCGAGGAGTCGGGCGGCGGCGGCTTCCCGATACTGCTCGTCGGGCTGGTGGTCGCCGCGCTGGTCGTGGGTGGCGTCCTCATCCGCCGGCGGAACTGATGGCCCACCCGGTCGGCTACGTCCCCGAGGACGCCGTCATCGAGGGCCACGACGTGGTGAAGGAGTATCGCACCGGCGACCAGGTGGTGCGGGCGCTGAAGGGGATTGATTTCGGCATCGCATCGGGCGAGTCCGTCGCGGTCGTCGGTCCCTCCGGCTCCGGCAAATCGACGCTGTTGAACCTGCTCGGCTTACTCGACGTGCCGACCAGCGGCTCCGTCACGCTGTACGGCGAGGAGACCGCCGAGTTCTCCGAGGCCGAACGCACCCAAAAGCGCAAGGAGGTCATCGGCTTCGTCTTCCAGAGCTTCTTCCTGATTCCGACGCTGACGGCGCGGGAAAACGTCGAGATGCCGCGGCTGCTCGACCGGACGCCGAAGCGCACCCGCGAGCGCGCGACCGAACTGCTCGAACGCGTCGGGCTCGGCGACCGACTCGACCACTACCCCGACGAGCTATCGGGCGGCCAGAAACAGCGCGTCGCCGTCGCCCGCTCGCTCATCAACGACCCGGCCCTCGTCCTCGCTGACGAGCCGACGGGCAACCTCGATCGCAAGACCGGCGACCAGATTCTCGACCTGTTCGACGAGCTGCGCGAGATGGAGGACGTGGCGGTCGTGACGGTGACCCACGACGACTACGTCGCCGACGCCGCAGACCGGGTCGTCAGGCTCATCGACGGGACGCTGCGCGAGGAGAGTTGAGATGTTCGACCGACTCGCCGCCCGGTTTCCCGTGCTCCTCCTCGCGCGTCGAAACCTCGCCCGGTCGCGCGACCTGACGATACTCGCCGTGCTCGCGGTCGTCATCGGCGTGGTCGCCATCGGCGGCATCGGGCTCGGCGGCGAGGCGTTCAAGCAGGACCAGCTCTCGGCGTTCGAGGGGTTCGGCGGCACGGCGACGGCAGACCCCATCGACTACGAGGGTGAACCGGCGAGTGAGCGCGGCTTCGGCGACGGCGACATCGACCGGATGCGGCAGGCCGCCGGGAGCGCGACGGTGCTCCCGGTGGTCTCGCCCGGCGGCTCGACCGTCCAGACGGCCAGCGGCGACATTGCGGTTACCGCGCAAGTGAACGGTATCGAGGACCCGCGCGCATTCTACGACGCACAGACCGGCGAGATACCAGCGAACTGGCGGCGCAGCGTCGTCGTCGGCGCACGCATCGCCGACACGAACGACATCGCGGTGGGCGACCGCATCACCGTCTCGGTTCCCGGCGCGTTCACGCGCGCGTTCACCGTCGACGCGATACTGGAAGCGCAGGGCTTTGCCGACCCGCTCAGCGCCGACCAGACCGTCTTCGTCCCGCTGGCGCAGTTCGGCGAGCCGCGGTACGATTCGGCCGTCGTGCGCGTTCCCACGACCGCCGGCGACATCGACGCCGTCGCCGAAAACATCGAGGCGGCGCTCAACGTCCGGCGACAGGAGGTGTCGGTCTCACCCGTCCAAAACCAGCGCGCGCAGTTCGAACAGCTGTTCGGCACGATCAATCAGTTCCTCGCGGGCGTCGGCGCGCTGTCGCTGCTCGTGGCGGCTGTCACCATCGCGAACACGCAGCTGATGAGCGCGCTCGAACGCGAGGGCGAACTCGGCGTGATGCGGGCGGTCGGCTACCCGAAGCTTGCCGTCGTGCGTCTACTCGTCGCCGAGTCTGCGGCCCTCGGCGTTGTGGGCGCGGCCGTCGGCATCCCGCTGGCGCTCGCCATCGGCCTAGTGGTCAACGCCCTGCTCGTGGGGGACCCGCTGGCGTTCACGGCGACGGGGCTAACCTACGTCGCCGTCGGTGCCGTGTTCGGCATCCTGACGGCGCTCGTCGCTGGTATCTACCCCGCGTGGCGGACGGCGAACAAACGACCCGTGGAGGCGTTTCAAGCATGAGTCTCGTCAACCGCCTGCTCGGTCGAGTGCCGTCGCTGCTCATCGCCCGCAGGAACGTCACCCGCGCGAAGGTGCGGTCCGGGCTCGCCATCGCGGCTATCGTCATCGGCGTCGTCGCTATCGGCGCAATCGGGGCCGGCGGCGCGGCGTTCAAACAGAGCCAGCTCGCGACGCTCGACGACCAGGGCGCGACCAACGTGTTCGTCCTCCCGGGCGTCGACAGACAGGAGCGCACCTTCGACCAGACCGACCTCCAGCACATCGAGGAGACGGTCGCGCCCGCGGGCGTCGTCGCCACCCGGTCGGGCGGCGGTGAGCTACGCACCCGCGACGGAACGGAGCCGGTGTCGATAACGTATCTCTCCGCCCCGAGGCTCATCTACACCGTAGAGGCGGGAGCGATACCACCCGACTGGCGGCGGGGCGCAGTCGTCTCGACGACCATCGCCGAGGAGTACAGCATCGACCCCGGCGACCGGATTCACCTGACGCGCGGTGGCGAGGTGGGCGTCCACCGGGTCGAGGCGCTCGTCTCCGGTGGCGGCTTCGGCGGACAGAGCATTCTGCTGCCGCTCGAACTCACCGGCGAGCGACGCTACGACCAGCTTCGCGTGACGACCCAGTCGGTCGACCGCGCGGAGGTGGTCGCGGCCACGCTCCGCGAGGAGTTCAACAGTCGGAAGGACACCCTGCTGGTGTTCGAACTCACGTCGCTGGTCCGGCTGTTGCGCTCGATTGTCAATGGTATCAATTTCTTCCTCGCGGGGTTGGCAGCCATCTCGCTGCTCGTCGCCGGCGTCTCCATCGCCTCGACAATGTTGATGGCGGTCATCCGCCGGCGACAGGAAATCGGCGTGCTCCGGGCGGTCGGCTACGGTCGCGGGGATATCGTCCGCGTGCTCGTGGTCGAGGCGGCGCTGTTGGGAGCTATCGGGACAACGATCGGGCTGGCGCTCGCACTGCTCGTGACGATGGTCGCGAACGCGCTGTTTCTCGGGAGCCCGCTCGCCTTCGCCGGCGAGTCGCTGTTGTATCTCGGGGCCGCGGCGCTGTTCGGTATCGGTATCAGCCTCGTCGCGGGCGTTTACCCGGCGTGGCGGGCAGCGAACGACCGGCCGGTCGAGGCACTGCGCGGGTGAGCGGAACAGAGAATGGCCGGGGTGGGCTCCGAACCCACGATCTCCGCATGTCCCAGGTGTCGGATAGGCGTCCGACGGGGAGGCGGGAAGCCGACTCGTAACCCTATGAGTGCGGCGCTATGTCCAGCTAAGCCACCCGGCCTATCATCGCGTAGCCAACTGAGAGACTTGAAGCTGTCTATCCCGTCTGTTCCCCTGCGGATTTATGCCGCGTGCCGGAAACACACGGGCATGGACGTTCCCTCGCTCGTCACCGACCGACTCGACGGCGACTCGGTCCGCACGCGCGTCGATCTGGGCGGCGACGACGCCGTCTTCGTCACCGCCGGCCAGACGCTCGTCTACCGCGCCGAAGGCCTCCTCTCGGATGAGTCCGTCTCCGCGTATCCACACGACGTGGAACGGCTAGACGTGACGACCGGCCGCAAGAGCACCTTCGAGCTGACGTACGTCGACACCGCCGGCAAGTTCGCCGTGCCGAGCGACCGCACCGACGCGGTGCTCGCGCCGCTGCTCGAAGGCGTGCTTGCGACGGTCGGCGTCGTCGACTCGGGTGAGTCCGTCCGGGCGACCTACCGGTTTTCCGAGCTCACGTTGGTCGTCACGGACGCCCGTCTGCTCAAACACGTCGGCAGCGCGGTGTGGGACAGCGACTTCGAGTCGTACGGGTTCGACACCGTGACCGACCTCGAGACCGAGGCGGGCAACGTCGCGAGCCAGCTCGTGCTCACCGCCGACGGCCGCCCGCAGCGCGTGAAGGTCCCCTCCGAGGAGGCCGACGCCGTCGCTCACACCGTCGAGAGCGCGCTGCTCGCCTTCCACGGAGTCGACAGCGTCGCCGACCTCTCGGCCGGCGAACCGGAACCCGAATCCGAGCCGGAGACCTTCGAGGACCAGAACCTCGACACGCTCGTCTCCGACACGGAAGCGACCATCGACCGCGTCGCCAGCGGCGACACCGAGTCGCTCGACGTGTCGAAGGCGAACGCCCTGACCGAACGGCTCGCCTCGCTCGAGGAGACCGTCGAGCGACAGACCGAACTGCTCGAACAACAGCAGGAGACGATAGAGACCTTGGTCGAGGAGCTGCGTCGCGGCCGCTGAAACGCACGCGACACACCCCTACTCTCTGCCCGTCACTTTCCGAATGCACGAGGAGCCGAACGGCCCGTGTTCGCCGGCCTCGAGGTTCATGAAATACCCAGTCGAAATCGAGACACCACACCGCCGACACGTGAACTCACCTTCCTTCGTAATGACTTCCGCCTCAAAGGAGAGAAACGACGACCGATTCGGCCGGACGACACCGTCCTCGCGCTCGATGATGCCGCGTCGGTCCGCCGTATCGAGGATTTTGCGGACGAGCGCCGGGTCGGTGGTGACCGTCTCGATGCGGTCCATCGTCTCTGCCAGCGTCAACTCGGCGTGTTCGAGCCGTTCGAGCAGCTGTAGCCCGAGTTCGACGGGGTCCTCGCCGTCCGAATCGCCGCTCACATCGGGGTCAAGCGACCGGATGACAAAGCGTTTGCCACAGCGGGCGAAGCCTGAAGCGTGCATCCCGTCGCCCGGAGACAGGCCGCCGGCGTCGCGACGCTCGCGCTCGTGGCTGGAGTCGCCGCGGTGGTACTCTCGCCGGCCGGCGTCGCGCGGGCACTGACGGCGCTCGCGGACCGGCCGCTTCTGTTCGTCGGCGTGGTTTCCGTGGCGTATCTGCTCCGATTTCTCGCGGCGTGGCCAATCAGTGCGCTGTCGGTCGTCGTCGGCTTCACGCTCGGCCCGCGTGCGGTGCCGCTCGCGCTCGCTGGCGCGGTCGTGACCTGTCTGCCGCCGTATCTGCTGGCCGGCCGGTTCGACCAGCGCGGCCCCCTCGCCACGCTTGCCGACCACGGCGACCGCTACTTCACCGCTGCCGGCGGCCTTCGAGGTATCGTCGCCGCGCGACTCGCACCGCTGCCAGCAGACGCGGTCTCGTACACCGCCGGGCTATCGGGCGTCTCGCTGCCGGTGTACGCGGTCGGGACGGCACTCGGCGAACTCCCGTGGGTGACGGCGGCGGTACTCGTCGGTGCGAGTGCAGAGCGAGTGACGACGGACGGGATGGCTGGTGGCCCGGCGCTGGTCGTCGGGGCGGTGGCGCTGGCCGTGTTACTGCTCGCCGGGCCGGCCTACCGCGCGCTCAGAGGGTAAACGGGTCCGAACAGTCGGTGACGACGCCGTGTTGTGGACAGACGTACTTGCAGTGACGCTTGAACAGCGCGGCCTCACAGCGGGGACACGCCGGTGGCTCTGGCATACCTTCGTTCACGCCGCCGCGAGTATCAATCCTCGCGTCCGTGGACAACGACTTTGCCCGTCGCGTCCCTCGTGTGCGTATGTCACGCCGCCGCGAACGGGGAGTGCAGGCGGTCGCCGCGGGGGTCGCCGGGGTGGCCGGGAGTTACGCAGTCGGAGGGTTCACGCCGGGGTTCGTCCCCGCGACCGTCGCCACGGCGATCACACGCCACTCGCCGGACGCCGTCATCCGGTTTGCCATCACCGTTCTCGGCGACCTCGGCCGGCAGTTGGCCGTCGTCGCCGGCTTTTTCCTCGCCGTCGCGCTGTTTGCCGGAATCGCCGGCGGCGCACTCGCCGTCGGTCGCCAACTCGGCGCGGAACCGCTCGCGGTGCCACTCGCCGGTGGGGGCGTCTTCGCCGTGGCCACGGCCCTCGGGAGTGGCTCGAGTGCGGCACTCGCGGCCGCGGTCGCCTCACTGCTCCCGCTGGCGGTTCCTCCACTTGCGGCGCGGGTTCCGAGCGAACGCGTCTCGCCCGCGCGCCGGCGCACCCTCGGCACGGTCGGCTCCGCGCTCGCGACCGTCTGGGTCGGCATCGAGTCCGGGGTGTTACAGGGGCCGGCACTCCCGAGTCGTGCTGTCAGTGACCCCGCCGTCCGCGACCGACTCGACGAGGCCGAGGCGAAATCGCTCGACGTGTCCGGGTTGGAGCCGCTCGTCAGCACCGACTTCTACCGCGTCGATGCCAGCATCGCCGCGCCACAGACCACGCGCGGCGAGTGGTCGCTGTCGGTCACCGGCGAAGTGGAGGAGGAACTCGACCTCGGTTTCGCGACCGTCACCGAGATGGACAACGAAGAGCGGTTCGTCACGCTCCGGTGTGTCGGCGACGGGCTGGACGACGAGAAGATGGATACCGCGCTCTGGACCGTTGTCCCGGTCAGCGAGATTCTGGACCGCGCCGGCGTCACCGACGCGGCCAGTCACGTCATGCTCCGAGCGGCCGACGACTACTACCAGGAGTTCCCCGTTGAGGTGCTCGAGTCCGCGGTGTTGGCCTACCGGATGAACGGCCGGCCGCTTCCCCGCGGGCACGGGTTCCCCGTGCGCGCGCTCGTCCCGGGTCACTGGGGGGAGATCAACGTCAAGTGGCTCGAGGAAATCGAAATCCTCGACCGCGAGGCCGAAGGCTACTGGGAAAAGCGCGGCTGGCACGGCACCGGTCCCGTCCACACGGTCGCGAAGATCGAGACGACGAGCCGCGAGAGCGGGACGCGGACCGTCGCCGGCCACGCCTACGCCGGGACGCGCGGCGTCTCCGCGGTCGAGGTGTCGGTCGACGGCGGCGAGACGTGGAACGAGGCGACCCTTTCAGAGCCGCTGCCGGGCGAGGACGTGTGGCGACAGTGGGCCTTCGAGTACGAGCCGTCGGGGAGTCACGAGGTCGTCGCTCGGGCTCGCGAGGCTGACGGGACGCTTCAACCGCAAAAACGAACGGAACCGTACCCCAGCGGCGCAACGGGCTGGGATTCGGAAACGATAAGCAACTAGCTCAGCCTAACACTCCGACCAGCCGCAGGACTGACACGTCTTACAGCCCTCGTTCATCGCGAGCGACATCGCCCCACAGTCGGGACACTCCGGCGACTCGCCGGCGGCAAGCAGCGAGTCGGTGGCGTCGTCGCTCGCCAGACTCTCGCTCGTCGGCTCGCCGAGCGCGTTCGCGCCGCCGTCCGTCTCTGGCGTCGGCTCGGGTTCGCGGTTCGGGTCGGTCTCCGTGGCGTCGGCCGCCTCGGAGAGGCGCTGCTGTTGTGGGTACGGCTTGTCGATGTCGTCATCGAGGTAGCGCTGGAGCGCGGTGCCGATGGCGTCCGGGATGGAGTTCACCTGCTCGCCCTTGTCCCACGCGACCTTCGGCGAGCGGATGCCGCGCAGTTCGCTCGCAATCTCCTCGGGCGCGACGCCCGACCGGAGCGCGGTGGAGATGGTCTTCGCGAGCGCCTCGGTGAAGCTCGCTGTGAAGCCACCGGAGTTGCCGATGGTCGCGAACAGCTCGAACGGTCGCTCGCGCTCGGTGTCCTCGTTGATGGTGACGTAGAGCTTCCCGTAGCCGGTGTCGATGCGCTGGGTCACGCCGTGGAGCAGGTCCGGCCGGCTCTGCTTTTCGGCGTAGGCGTGCTCGTCGAAGCTGAACAGTTCCTCGGGGGCCGTCTCCAGTGCCGCGGTGACTTCCTCGTGGCTGAGGAACTCGTCTAGCCCGCCGAAGATCTCCTGGATGCGCTCTGCGAGCACCGGTGCGGCCTCCTCGGGGTCCATGTCCTCGGAGAACTCCGTGTTCTCCGCGCGCGTGGTGAGCACCTGCTTCGAGCGGGTGCCGTCGCGGTAGACCGTGACGCCCTTGCCTCCGTTCTCGTAGATGTAGCGGAACACCTCGTCCATGTCCTCCGGCGTCGCGGAGTTCGGGAAGTTACACGTCTTCGAGATGGCCGAGTCGACGCCGACCTGACAGGCACACTGCACGGCGGCGTGCTCGATGCCCGAGAGGTCGGAGGTGACGACGAACAGTTCGCCGATGGGGTTCGGCACGGTGTCGAGTCCCTCGACGCCGTCGAACTCGTTTGTCGCCATCTGCTCTTGAGCCTCCTGCTTGACGGCCTCCACGTCGATGTCGTTGGCCTCCAGCGTGCGCAGGAAGTAGTCGTCGAACTCGACGAGCATCTCGTCGCCCTGCACGTCGTCGGAGACGTTCTTGTAGTAGGCGACGTTGTAGATCGGCTCACAGCCGCCCGTCGTGTTGCCGACCATCGAGGTCGTGCCGGTCGGCGCGATGGTGGTCGTGTTGTGGTTGCGAATCGGGTAGCCGTCGGCCCAGTCGTCGGCCGACTCGCCGGTCTGGTTCTCGAACCACTCGCGGTACTCGGTCGGGTTCGCGTACTTGGAGTCGTCCCAGTCGTCGAAGGAGCCGCGCTCGGTCGCGAGTTCGTGAGACGCCGCCTTCGAACCGTGGTTGATACGCTGCATGACCTGCCGGGCGACTTCGTTGCCCTCGTCGCTGCCGTAGCGGATGCCGAGTTGGACGTACAGCTGGGCGAGTCCCATGACGCCAAGCCCGATTTTCCGCATCTCGCGGACCTTCTGTTCGATCTTCTCGACCGGGAAGTCCGACATCGTGACGACGTTCTCGAGGAAGCGCGTGCCGGTCTCGATGCGCTCGTCGAACTCCTCGGTGTCGAGTGCCTCACTCAGGAACTGCTCGACGCCCTCCTCCAGCGTGTCGAACTCGTTGTTCTGCGACCAGACACGCCAGTCGGGAGCAGAGTCAGCCGCGAGCGTGGAGAGGTTGATGTGGCCGAGGTTACAGGCCTCGTACTCCTCGAGCGGCTGTTCCCCGCAGGGATTCGTCGCGAGAATCTGGTGGTCCGGGTGCTCCTCTACGTCGAAGGAGTGCTGCTTGTTGATGCGTTCGAGGAAGACGACGCCCGGCTCGCCGTTCTCGTGGGAGCCGTCGACGATGCGCTCCCAGACGAGGTTCGGGTCGATGGAGAACGGCTCGCCGACCTCGACCTCGTCGCCGAGTCCGTAGCGGGAGTACATCTCCTTGGTCTCCTCGCTGGCGATGTGTGGCTCGCCCGTGCGCGGGTTCGTGAACGTGAACTCCTCGCCCGAGTCGAGCGCGTCCATGAAGTCGTCCGTCACGCCGACGGAGATGTTGAAGTTCGAGAGGTGGCCCTCGACGGCGTTACGGAGGTGTTTCGGCACCTTGCCGTCGTCGTCGATGAGCCCGCGCGCCTCTTCGAGCGCCTCCGAGAACGTCGTGTACGTGTAGTCGTCGGGGTCGTTGAGCCGGAGACAGTGCGCGAGGCTCACATCCTTGTTCTTGGCGTGGATGAACTCGATGACGTCCGGGTGAGAGATGCGCATGACGCCCATCTGGGCACCGCGGCGAGCACCGCCCTGTGCGATGGTCTCGCACATCTGGTCGAACGTCCGCATGAAGGTAATCGGCCCGGAGGCGATGCCGCCGGTCGAGCCGACCGCGTCACCGTACGGGCGGAGCCGCCAGAAGGCGTACCCCATGCCGCCGCCCGACTGGAACACCTCGGCGGCCTCCTTGGCCGTCTGGTGGATGTCCGTCAGGTCGTCTTCGGGCGAGTCGACGAAACACGCCGACAGCTGCTGAAGCTCGTCGCCGGCGTTCATCAGCGTCGGCGAGTTCGGGATAAACGAGAGCCGCTCCATCACGTTCTGGAACTCCTCGCGTTTGTCCTGGACGTGGGCGCGAACCCCGTCGGGGAGTTCGGGAACGACGGTGTCGTAGGCGAACTTGTTGACGTTGTAAACGGAGAGCTCGGTCTCGGCGTCGTCGTCTGCGGCCGTGCCGGCACCGAACACCTCGGCGGCGAGCTCATCGCGGCGCGGGTGGTCGGGCTTGAGCTGGTCCGGCGTGACAGTCGCGTCGACGCCGCGCTTGTCGGACTCGAAGACGGCTTCCGCGAGCGCGATGTTCTTCGCGACGCGGGAAAAGAGGTCCTCCTGGCTCTCGGTGAGTTCGCCGTCCTGGTTCTGGCGGAGATACCGCGCGGGGAGAATATTGTGGTAGGCGTTCGCAGTGAGTCGGTCTTCGAGCGTCTCACCGTCGGTGCGTTTGATCGGCAGTTCGAGGTCGTCCGCAGAGAGGTCCGTTCCGGACATTATCGGGCCTCTGTCTGTGTGGCGTGGATGGTCATGTTCATGTGGAGATTCCGTGGCGTCATTCGTGACGATGCGTGCTTCCGTGGCAGGCCAAATTAACCCTTTGGCGCGGCGGAGCGCCCGCCGAGCTGCTGGTCATTGTTGACACTGCTCGTGGTGGATGGGTCGCTCCTCGTGTGGAACACGTGGTACGTACCTCAGTGGTCGCCCCACCCATATAAGGCTACGCACCGCGGAGTGAAACTGAATAACTCGACACGAAATCGGGGTGTCGTCGTGCGGTTTCCCACTCGAACGTCAGGGGGGTCGAGATGCCCACAAGCTTTTGCGAGCGGAGGGGGAGACGCAGGTATGAACGCCGTACTGCCAGCGCTCCAGGCGATACCGGAACTGACGCCGGTCTCCATCGGCACCACAATCGTCGTCGTCCTGCTCGCCGTCTTCGCCGCCCGACTCCTGTTTTCGATTGCGGTTCGGGTGGCCGTCGTCGCAGCCATCGTCGCCGGCCTGCTGTGGTACTTCGGACTGTTCCAACTGCTCCCCTTCTAGAGCGTCGCGAGGAAGTTGTCGATGATGTCGTGACCGACGCCCGTGAGCACCGACTCCGGGTGGAACTGGACGGCTTCGAGCGGATACGACTCGTGGCGAATCCCCATCACGAGCGCGGCGTCGTCGGCCGTGCGCGCTGTCGTGTCAAACACCTCGGGCACCTCGGTCGCGATGAGCGAGTGGTAGCGCCCGGCCTGGAACCCCTGGTCGAGACCGACGAAGACCCCCTCGCCGTCGTGGTCGATTGGCGAGGCCTTCCCGTGGACCGGTTCGGGCGCGCGCCCGACCGTCCCGCCGTACTCGTAGGCCGCGGCTTCGAGTCCGAGACAGACGCCGAGGGTCGGTACCTCGGGCGATAGCTCAGTGAGCACGTCCGCCGAAACGCCCACGTCGCGGTCGTGCTTCGGGTGGCCCGGTCCCGGCGAGATGATGATGCCGTCGGGGTCGTGACCTCGCACGGTATCGAGGGCGGCGACGTTCTTCTCGACGGCCACGTCGATGCCGTGTTGGCTGACGTACTCCACGAGGTTGTACGTGAACGAGTCGTAGTTGTCGACGATGACGACGGTCATGGTTCCTCCGCGATGGCGTCGAGCGCGTCGAGCACGCCGCCCATCTTCTTTTCAGTCTCCTCGTACTCGCGTTCGGGGTCGGAGTCCGCGACGATGCCCGCACCGGCCTGCACGGTAATGGTGTCTTCGTCGCCGGCGGTATCGACCGTCGCCGTCCGGATGACGATGGCGAAGTCCGCATCGCCCGACCACGAGTAGTAACCGACGCCGCCGCCGTACAGGCCTCGTGGCGTGCGTTCGAGGTCGTCGATGATTTCCATCGCGCGCACCTTCGGCGCACCCGAAAGCGTTCCGGCAGGGAACGCCGCACGGGTCGCGTCGAACGCGTCCGAATCGCTGGCGAGCGTCCCCGTCACCGTCGACTCGATGTGCTGGACGTGTGAGTACTTCAAGACGTTCATGAACTCGTCGACGCGGACGCTGCCGGCCTCGCTCACCCGGCGCACGTCGTTGCGTGCGAGGTCCACGAGCATCGTGTGTTCGGCCCGCTCTTTCCCGTCGGCGAGCATCTCGCCGGCGAGTCGGCGGTCCTCAACGGGCGAGGAGCCGCGGGCACAGGTACCGGCAATCGGGTTGGCCATCACCTCTGTGCCGCGCACGGAGACGAGGGTCTCGGGCGATGCCCCGACCACGGTTCGGTCGCCGTAGCCGAGCAGATACATGTACGGCGAGGGGTTCACCTCGCGGAGCGCACGGTAGAAGCCGAGGGGGTCGACCTCGCCAGTCCGTTCACGGGTGCGCGAGATGACGCCCTGATAGATGTCGCCGTCGAGGACGTGCTCTTTCGCGCGGTCGACCGCGTCCTCGTACTCCGGCTGTGGCCCGGCGGTCTCGCCCGCCTGCGTGAATCCGCCCGTCTCCGGTGGGTCGGCCTGCGCGAGCAGGTCCTCGACGCGTTCGACCTCGTCGGCAAGGGCGTCGTACACCCGTCCCGCGTCGGACTCGTCGACGACCGGCGTGCAGACCAGCGAGAGAGAGTCGGCTTCGTCGTCGAAGACGAGCGTCTTCGTGTTGAGGACGAACTGCGCGTCCGGAAACTCGGTGTCGGGGCGGTCGACGCCCACCTCGTCGAGCCAGAGGTCGTAGACGGCCTCGTACGCGAGAAAGCCGACCAACCCGCCGTCGAGATGGCGGCGGTCGCTCTCGGCGAAGTTCTCCCGAGGTACGTCTGGCAGCGCGGTTCGGAGCGTGTCGATGCAGTCGCCGTCGGCGTCGGGCGCGAGCAGGTCGTCGTAGCGATCATCGAAGCTATCCGCGTCGGCACCGTCGGGACCGACCGTGACGACGCCGACGGGGTCGTAGCCGACGAACGAGTAGCGGGCGTGGCGGTCGGTCTCGTCGGTCGAGAACGCGCCGTCCGGGTCCGAGGAGGCGACCTTCTGGGCCGACTCCAACAGGAACGAGTAGTCCGCACGGTCGGTGTCAGTCGTTCTGCCGACGAGGGCGGCGTACGCCGACAGCGGTTCCACGTCGGCGTCGATGGGCGCTTCCAGTCGGACGACCGTCGGCTCTGTGCCCGCGAGCTCGGTGAACCGTTCGCGGGTGGTGTCGAAACTCATGCGCGGTGGGCCCGCTCGACGAACGCCTCGACGGCGTCGGGGTCCTTCTCGCCCGGCGCGGCCTCCACGCCCGAGGCCACGTCGACGGCGTACGGCCGGACCGTCTCGATTGCCTCGGCGACGTTGTCGGGGGTCAGCCCGCCCGCGAGGATGAGGGGGCGGTCGAGGTCGGCGGCCGCGTCCCGCGTGGCCGCCCAGTCGTGCGTCTCGCCGGTGCCACCGCCGCCGTCCTCGCTCGGGGTATCGACCAACAGCGCGTCGCCCAGGTTCTCGTACTCGGGAATCTCCGCGGGCGTGATAGCGGGGAACACCGGCCCGCGGAAGCTCTCGATGACGACCGACAGCGAGGAGGGGTCAAGCCCATGGGCTTGAATCGCATCCACCTGCACGAGGTCGGCCAGGGTAATCGCCTGCGCGGCGTTGTCGGGCATCGTGACGAGCGTCGTCGTGACGAACGGCGGCACGCTCGCCTCCAAACTTGCGGCCTTCTCCGCGGAGATCTCACGGGAGGAGTCCACGTCCACGTCGACGATGAAGCCGACCGCGTCCGCGCCGGCCTCGACGGCCGCCTCCACGTCCGTCTCGGAGGTGAGTCCACACACCTTCGCGCGCACCATCAGAGGCTCACCTCGCCGCCGGCGAGCGTTTCGAGCGTCTCGCCCGCAGCGCCCGAATCGATGGCCTCGCGGGCCTGCTCGACACCCGCGGCGAGCGACTCGGCCTCGCCGGCGACGTAGATAGCCGCCCCGGCGTTCGCGAGGATGATGTCGCGTTTCGGACCGTCGAGTTGCCCGGTGACGATATCGCGGAGGTCGGCGGCGTTTTCGGTTGGTGTGCCGCCCGAGATTTCCTCGACGGGGGCGCGGTCGAGTCCGAGGTCCTCGGGCGTGATGGTGTACTCCTCAATGTCCCCGTCGCGGAGTTCGGCGGCGGCGGTGTCGTCGTGGAGCGCGATTTCGTCCATCCCGGAGCCGTGGACGACGAGCGCGCGGTCGACGCCGACGCGGTCGAGCGCCCGCGCGACCACGGGCACGAGGTCAGGGTCGTAGACGCCGACGACCTGTGCGTCCGCGTCTGCTGGATTGGTCAGCGGCCCGAGGACGTTGAACACCGTCCGAATTTCGAGTTCGCGGCGCGGCCCGATGACGGCCTTCATCGCCGGATGGAACGCCGGCGCGTGCATGTAGCCGATGCCGTCGCGCTCGATGCGCTCTTCGACGGCGTCGGGAGTCGACTCCAGGTCGACACCGAGTTCGGCGAGCACGTCGGAGCTCCCCGAGGAGGAGGAGACGGAGTAGTTGCCGTGTTTCGCGACCGTGACGCCCGCGCCCGCAGTCACGATAGTCGCGGCCGTGGAGACGTTGATGGTGTCGTAGTCGTCACCGCCCGTGCCGCAGGTGTCGACGAGCGGCCGGCGGTCGGGGGCGATGGTGTTGGCCACCTCGCGCATCCCCTCGGCGAACCCCGCAATCTCGGCTTCGGTCTCTCCCTTGGCGCGCAACGCCGCGAGCAGTGCGCCGATCTGTGCCTCGGTCGCGTCCTCGAAGACGAGCCGTGCGGCGGTTCGCGCCTCCGCCTGCGTCAGGTCTTTTCCACCCGTCACCCGTTCGAGGTACTGTGTCATGTCCGTCATAATGTTCGATACTGTGTTATAGTGTACAAGTCTGTACATTCGTAAAAGCGTGTCGGAGCCACGGGACGCAGGTGAGAGGTGGCGATTCGAAACCTTCAATTGTACCACCGGGCTACCCGAGAGTGGAACAGGGGTTCGTGGTCTAGGCTGGTTATGACACCTCCTTGACATGGAGGAGGCCGGCGGTTCAAATCCGCCCGAACCCATTCCCTTATCGGTATTTTGTTGTGCACACAACAAGCACCCCAGCGTAGCCGCTGCTGTCGGGGGTGGTCGCCGTGTCTGAGAGTGTTCGGCGCGTCAGTGTTGCTGCTCTTGAAGCCCCAGAGTGCGAGTTCTGCGGCGACGGCGTTCGGTATCCGGGAGGCGAAGGTTGGCCACATGAAGGATGCTCGCGAGGAAGTCGGCTACACTGGGACGGGCTTCGTGCTAGGTGTCGGTATCGGGACGCTGCTCCGAGCGGCGAATGGTGGCTCCGTCGATGTCGCGAACGTTGTCGATGTGATCGGACAATTCGTCGGTTCGGTTCCGCTGTAGAACGCTGTCTCAGTAGGTCTCTATCTCAACACCCAGACGTTCGAAGTCGTCTACGTTTCGTGTGAGGACTGGTTCGTCGACAACATCGGCGGTCGCGCCGATAATCACATCCCCATCTCCAACCGCATTTCCTTCACTCACCAACTCGCCAGAGAGCCGGCCAGCCTTCCGCATCACGGCGGTATCGGCGGGGTGGATTGGTTTCGAGGCAAGGATGTTCTCGATTTTCTCACGTTCGTCTTGGGATTGGCTTGAGCGAGCAACTCCGTAGTACAGCTCGAACAGCGTCATTGATGAGAGGCGTTGCTGGACAAGATTGCGTTCTAATTGCTTCGCCTTCTCAACTGCTCCCTCGTCGCCGTTCATCAAGTCAATGAGAAACGACGTGTCAAGGAGCACGCTACGTCCCTCGCATCTCGCCAGCGATATCTTCGAGTTCTTTGCTACGACTCTCTCGACGCTCCGCCACAGCGTCTCGGAGTTCATCAGCCTCCTCGTCGCTGAGGATTCCTGCGAGTTCGAGCAACGACCGCTCACCCGCGAGCCGGAGAACGACATCTGAGAAGGTCTCGTCCTCCTGCTTGTGCGCGGCGAGACGCTCGTAGGCGTCCTCGGAGAGACGGATACTCTTCGACATGTGCATACAGTTGTATGCAGACTCGCAAAGACCTTTTCCTCAACCTCACGACGTGCGATATGGTATAGCCGACTTGTTCCACAACTCGCTCACATTTCCTCACAACCCCGGGAACGACGTCTGAGTCCGTCAGAGAACCGCGTGACGCCGTTCGGGGGCGGCCGTCACGCCGGCGCCAGTGGTGGCTCTGAAACAGGTCCCACGTCCCGGGTCGAGACACGGCGGGCCGAAACCGGTCCCCCACGACCGCGTCGGGGGAGAGCGCGGCTCGTGTCGGAGAGAGCGGCTCGATGGCCGAGTCGGTCTCGGCCGGGACAGCCGAACGGAGGCGTTGCACGCGTCTCACCGTTGGCACGAATGTGTTCGGATGAGGCTGTGCTGTCGCGACGATATCGGTCCCTCGCGCGGGTGTGGATAGGCCACACGCGACACGGGATTAGTTTCAATACCGCGGCTTGCGAAGCCCGAAAGAGAGGGACTCCAATGGATATCGAGGACATCATCATCGACGAGTACGAGGAAGTGGACGTAGACGAACGACTGGGGAAGGTGCGCTCGGCGTTCGAGCGGACCCGAAGCAAGGGCATCATCGTCACCGAGGACGGTGAGTACGCCGGCGTTATCACCGAAAAGCAGCTGCTTCAGTCGCACGTCGAGGACAGCACGAAGGCCGGCGCGATGATGCTGTCGGCCCCTCGCGTCGACGAACACGCCGACGTGCGCGACGTCGCGCGCGTCCTCGTCGAGGGTGACGTGAAGGTCGCCCCCGTCTTCGCCGGCGAGCGACTCGCCGGTATCATCACCGAGAACGCCATCCTCGAGGCCGTCATCGAGAACCTGGACGTGCTCACGGTCGGCGACATCGCGACCGAGGACGTGCTCTCGGTGTCGGAAGACGCCACCATCGGGCAGGTCATCAACCTCATGCGAGAAAACAGCATCTCGCGTGCCCCCGTCACCAACGAGAACGGCTACCTGACGGGCGTCGTCACGACCCACGATATCACGGACATCGTCGTGCGCGACATGGACAAAGCGACCACCGGCGACCGCGGCGGCGACATCGAGCGCATGCTCGACATCCCGGTGTACGACGTGATGCAGAGCCCGGTCGAGACCATCGACCCCGACGCCACCGTCGAGACCGCCGTCCGCACCATGCTCGACGAGCGGTACAGCGGGCTCGTCGTCACCAGCGACCCCGAGGACCGGCTCGTCTCGGGAATCATCACCAAGACGGACGTGCTCCGTGCGCTCACCTACACCGAAGACGAGCACATGGACGTCCAGATCACGAACATCGAGGTGTTGGAGACCATCACCCGCGAGGAAATCGTCTCCAGCATCGAGGCGGTCTCGGACAAGTACGCCGACATGCAGGTCCAACACGCCCACGTCCGCTTCAAACAGCACAAAGAGAAGCTCCGTGGCACGCCGCTCATCTACGCGCAGATCCGGCTCCGGACCAACGTCGGCCAGATCGGCGGCTCGGGCGAGGGCTACGGTGCCGAGTCGGCGTTCCGCGTCGCACTCGACAAGCTCGAGCGCAACGTCGTCGAGCTGAAGGGAATGCAGGCGGACGAGGAGTACGAAGGACAGCTCCTCCGGAAGCTGGGCCAACTGTGAGTACACCAGAGCGATAGCCGGTGTGAGTCGTACCGCAGTCAGTCGGTTACCGGGCGACCGTGACCGGGACGTGTGCGCGCCGAACGACCGTCTCGGCGACCGAGCCGAGCAGGACGCGGGAGATCCCTTTTCGACCGTGGCTGCCGATGATGATTTTGTCGTGGCCGTTCTCTTCGGTGAACTCGACGATGGTGCGGGCCGGCTGGCCGACCTCCGTCGCGGTCTCGACGGTCATCTCCTCGGGGGCGTCGGCCTTCGCCTCCTCGAACAGCTCCTCGGCGGCGGCTTCGGCCTCCTCGTACCACTCCTCGGAGAAGCTCGGCAGACCGGCCTGTGCGCCGTAGCCGGCGCGGGCCGGATTGATGACGTGAAGCAGCGTCACCGTCGCGTCGGGGAAATGCTCGTACGTGTACTCCAACGCCTTCTGTGACTGGTCCGAGCCGTCGACCGGAACGACGATTTTCGTTCCCATGGGCGAACGTCCAACGTGGATAGATAAAAAGCCCCACCTCGTCGATCGGAATCTACCGACGGCTCAGTCTCGCCCGTGTCGGGTGACACAGTGTGGCAGTCCGACCACCTCCACCGGCTCGGAGTTGTCCGGCGAGTAGATGGCCATCTGTCCCTTCTCGAAGTACGGCACCTTTCCCTCCAGCGTCGACGGGATGTTCACCGATTTGATGGCGTCCTCGTCGCCCAGGTTCAGGACGACAGTCGTGTTCACCTGCTTGAACACGGGGTCGGCGATGTCCTGTGGGTCCTGGGTGATCAAGAATAAGCCGAGCCGTTCTTTCCGGCCCTGTTTTGCCGCCTCGGAGAACTTCGAGATGACCTTGTCGGCCTGTACGCTGTCGGCGTCGGTGAGGAAGTTGTGCGCCTCGTCCATCCCAAGCACGAGCGGCGTCTCCTTGATGCGGTCGTACCGGGGGTCGTTCGAGAGCTTCTCGTCCACGAGCAGCGAGGAGAGCGCCAACACGACGGTCGTCGTCGCTCGCGTATCGTTGATGTGGTACGTCGGCACGCAGGTAAGCCCACCGGGTCGGACGAAGTCGTGGACCAGCTCGGTGATGGGCGGGGCATCGCCGTCGAAGATGTCGCCAAAGCCCTGCGTCTTCCGCTTGACGGCGTCGAAAGTCGCCTCGTGAATCTGGCCGCCCTCGTGAAGTTCTTCCCGCAGTGCGGGATCGTCGAGGAACGAGCGGAACCGCGCGTACGTCCCCTCGTTGCCGTGTTGTCGGAAGAACCGGTCGAGCAGATTCGTGAGTCCCTGGTACTGATTGTCGTTCAATCCAGCGCCGGCGACGAGCCACGGCCGCGACTCGACCATCGAGAAGGGGAGCGTGAAGGCCACCTGCTCGGCGCGGTGGTGGTCGGCGGCGTAGGTGGCCCCGCCGACGGCAGGGACGAACGCCTTCGTGTCGGCGTGGCCGCCGTGTTTGACCCCCTCGGCGTCGAGTTTGCGAGCAAAGTCGTCGGGGTAGTCGCCGTCGTCGTGCATCTGTGCGTACTCGTCTTGCGGGTCGAACTGGACGACCGCCGCGCCGGGCGTCCGGCCGTCGCTCATCTCGTAGGTCCGGCCGAGATACTGTCTGAGGATGTTCTTCGAGGCGTGGGTCTTCCCCGACCCGGTCCCGCCGGCGATGAGCGAGTGGCGGAACACGAGCGGGTCGCCCGAATCGTAATCGTCCTGTAGTCGGTAGTCGACGGTCGGCGGCTCCGCCGCGGTCTTGATCTTCTCGCCTCCGACCGCGAGATGGCCGATGAAGACGCCGTCGTCGGGCACCTTCAGCCCGGTCTTCACCTCGACTTTGTCCTCGGCCTGCCGGACGACGGTCTCCGGTTTCGGGACGCGGTCCGCCATCCGCCGGCGGAGTTCACCACCCTCGGAGTAGAGCACCGCGAGGGGTTCAAGCGTCGCCATCAGCTTGTAGTCGGCCTCGTCGATACCGTCGTTGCGCATGGCTCGCCGGGCGTGAATCTCGGTTGCGTCGTCGGACTCGAACTCCTGTGCGTACTCCAGCGCCGAGATGCGACAAAACAGCGCCTCGTCGTCGGGGTAGTCGGCGATGGCGTATCTGCCCACGCGCACGAGCGAGCGGTTGCCCACGGTCACGTACGCGCGCAGTCGCGTGTCGTCTTCCTCCTCGCCGACGGAAAGCCCCTCCGCGGCCGAGAGCGTCCCCAACCCGCGGTCGCGTCCCCGCGGCGTCGCATCCACCGGCTCGAACGCCGGTTCCTCGCCCGTTGGTTCTGGCTCCGAGTCGGCGTCGCTCGTCGGCTCCGTGCCGGGTTCGAAGTCCCCGAGGTCGGTCATGCGTCGCCTGCGTGTTCGGGAGACAAAAAGCCCCGCTCGCGGAACCGCTACTCGGCGAACTCCTCGGTCGTGTGCGAGCGCACCCACAGCTCACCGATGCGCGAGAGCCGCGTCCGGTAGGATTTCCCCTGTTCTTCCTGTTCGACGTACCCCTTTCCGCCCGGGCCGAGCCGGTCGACGTTGTAGATGACCTTCGACCGGAAGGAGTCGGTGTACTCCTCGCCCAGCTCCGAGGCGAGCGTCTTCGCGAGTTCGGAGACCGACCCGAACTCGCCGTGTTCACCGAGGGTGAACAGAATTAGCTCCTCGAACGGCTTCACGTTCGAGAACGACGCCACCGGAAGCTCGACGATGTGACTGCCGTCGAACTCCTTTGCGCCGATGGTCGTGCCCCGCTCGTCGAACTCCGCGAGTAGCTCACGGCCCGCTTCCAGTCGCTCGCGCACCTGCTCGTCGTCGCCCGCGCCGTCGAGCACCTCGGCAAGCAGGTCGGTTTGGGCGCGCAGCTCCTCGGCGAGTTCGGTCTCCAGATACTTCTCAGGGGCGGTGTAGTAGGTGTGGATGCGGTCGCGGTCCGCGCTGCGCTCGACGGCGATGGAGTGGGCCGCGGTCGCAAAGGCGAAAGAGACGACGCGGGGCATCGAGGAGACGTTCACCCACACCTCGTTACCGGCGTCGAGTTCCGCGTTGATAAGGTCGAACGCCTGCTCGAAGGCGGCCCCGTAGTCGTACACGTCGGCGACGCCGTGACGCTGCGTCTCCGCGCCGAGGAGGTTCTCGAAGTCCTGTTCGAGTTTTCCGCCCAAGTTTCGGGAGTACTCGACGTTCGCTTCGCTCCCGACCGCACCCTCGAGCAGGATGACGCGGTCCACGGTGAGCCGGTCCCGGACCAGGGGGGCGATGAGCCGGTCGTAGTCGAAGCCGACCGGGACGATGTGGGTCTGCATACGGCGACTTGGCCGGAGTCGGGTAAAAGGGTTGGTCAGTCGGCGCCGACGCCGAACTTCGCCGGGTTCTCACTGCCCGCCGGCGGCGTGACGAGACTCACGCCGACCGTGACGACGAGGGAAAGCAGCATACACCACAGCGCGTACTCCCACGTGAGATACGACGCCTTCAGCAGGGTGACGCCGGCGACGGTGACACCCTCCATACCGAGCACGCTCAACACGCCGACGTGGGCGAGATAGACGGCCTGCGAGACGACGATACCGGCGAGCATTCCGGTCCGTGTCGTTCCACCCCAGTAGAGCGCACACAGGAGCGGGAGTGTCAACTGCGCGTAGCCGCCGAAGGCGGTGTCACCGAGCGCGACGATTGCACCGAGTCCGCCGCCCTGCGTGAGGAGTGCGCCAACGAGCGTGGCGGTCGCGAAGACGGCGACGCCGATGCGGGCGATTCGCCCCTCGCGCTCCTCGCTCGCGTCCGGAGCGAGGAGCGGTCGGTAGATGTCCCGCGTGAAGTACGACGACCCGGACAGCAGCATCGAGTCGGAGGAGGACATCATCGCGGCCATCGCACCGGCCACGACGAGCGCAGTGAACCACGCCGGGGTGTATTCGTTCAGGACGGCGGGGATGACGTTTCCACCCTCCGGAACCGCGACACCGAGTCCCGACGCCCACGCCCCCAGCAGGAACGCCGGCACGAACAGCAGCACGACGAGGACGGGCCACAGCGCGAACGACCGCTTGAGCGTCTCGACGCGCTTTGCCATGAAGAACCGCTGGTTCACCTGCGGGAACGCCGCGACGCCAAAGGCGATGGTGATTGCCGTCCCGAGGATGTACTGGACGGAGTAGGCACCGCCGCCGAGCGCGCCGAACTCGGGGTTCGTTGAGACCATCTGGTCGGTGAGTGCGCCGATGCCGCCGACGCTGGTGGCGAGCCACGCGACCGCGACCCACAACACGCCGAGCATGAACACTCCCTGGAGGGTGTCGGTCCACGCGACCCCACGCAGCCCCGCGAGGGTGACGTACAGAATCATGAAGACGGTGATGAGGGCCGCACCGGCCCAGTAGGGTATCGCGCCGTCGGTGAGACCGACGACTGCCTGTCCGGCACCCTGCTGTTGGAGCATCACGTACGGGAACAGCCACAGCAACCCGACGCCGGCCACGAGTCCGCGAAGCCGAGACGAGCCGAACCGGTCGCCCAGCATCTCGCCCATCGTGACGTAGCCGTGTTTCTTCCCGACGAGCCACTGCTTGTAGCCGACGACGTACCAGAGGACAGCAAAGAGGATGCCGTCCATCAGCCCCATCACGAGCAGCCACTCCGGCCCGATGCTGAACGCGACGTTCGGCCCGCCGAAGAAGGTGAACGCCGACAGCAGGGTCGCGAACGTCGTGAACAACAAGACGCCGGTCCCGAGCGTTCGACCCGCGAGATAGTAGTCCTCGGCGGCGCTGTCGGTCGCGCGGTAGGCGATAAGTCCGATGGCCAGCGAGGCGACGAGATAGAGACCGAGGACGCCGAGTTGGACGGCGAGGGTCACAGCTCCACCCCCAGTCCCCACGCGCGGCGGCTGAAGCCGTAGAACACCAGCGAGGCGACGCCCATCCACACGATGTGCCACCAGATCCACGCCGGCAGGCCGGCGACTATCGTCGCGTCACGCCACAGGAACCACGGGACGGCGAGCGCCACGACGACAGCAATTGCGAGCACCCACAGCGTCGCCTCTACGGGCGACACGTCGACATCATTTGCGTCCAATCCCATCTCTGCCACACAGAAGCCGATACGTAGAGGTAAGTGTTGCTCTCCGTCCGTTCACATCTCTGGATTGAAGTCGAAATCTCTTCACGGCCGGGTCAGGCCGGCAGGGTTTTCCCCACGACTCGCGTATCCTTCGTGTTGCGGTCTCTCGCAACGGTTCACCATCATTCGCCCCGCGAGGGGCAGTTCATCAATGCAAGACACGGCCAAATATCTCATCCACGCCGACATCACCGCCGACGGGGTGGTCGAGCGCTCCGACGTGGTCGGTGCCATCTTCGGTCAGACCGAAGGGTTGCTCGGCGACGACCTCGACTTGCGCGACCTCCAGGACTCCTCGAAGGTCGGGCGCATCGACGTGGATATCGACTCCGCACACGGACAGTCGTTCGGCGAGATCACCATCGCGACCTCACTGGATAAGGTCAAGACCGCCATCCTCGCGGCGGCGCTGGAGACCATCGACCGGGTGGGTCCCTGTCGCTCCACCATCGACGTGGAGACCATCGAGGACGTGCGCGCCGCAAAGCGCCGCGAGGTCGTCGACCGCGCGAAGGGACTCTTACAGGGGTCGTTCGACGGCTCCATCCTCTCCAGCGAGGAGCTGGTCGCCGAGGTGCGACAGGCCCTGCGCGTCGAGGACGTGACCGAGTACGAGGGGTATCCGGCCGGGCCGCGCGTGGCCGATTCGGACGCCATCATCGTCGTCGAGGGTCGCTCGGACGTGCTCCAACTGCTCACGTACGGTATCAAGAACGCCGTCGCCGTCGAGGGAACGAACGTCCCCGACGCGATTGGGAAGCTCACCAAAGAGCGCACCGTCACCACCTTCCTCGACGGCGACCGAGGCGGGGAACTCATCCTGAAAGAGCTCGCACAGGTCGGCGACATCGACTTCGTCGCCTTCGCGCCCTCGGGCGAGTCCGTCGAGGACCTCTCGCGGTCGGCCGTGATGGCCGCGCTCCGCGAGAAGGCTCCCTACGAGATGGTGGCCGACACCGACGAGGACGGCTCCGTCACCGTCGCCGACGACCCCGAAGCCGTCGCCGACGAGGCGACCATCGCACCGAAGCGGACCGACGACGCGTCGGCCGACCCCGACCGCGGCTTCCAGTCGGTGACCGACGACGGACCAGACGACGAGGCTGGCGAGGACACGCCCCCGGCACCGGAGACGGCTCCGGAGAAGAGCGCGGAGTCGGACGGCACCGACGAACGGGAGCCGAGCGGGAGCGACGAGTCGGCTGGCGACACCGAGGGAGAGTCGGACGAGCCGGAGGAGTATCGCACGCCCCGAACCCTCGGAGGCCACGTCGACGCCGTCATCGACGGAGAGGCGGGGCTGGTTCGGCTCCTCGACGCCGACTTCGGCGTACTGGCGGAGGGAGACGCCGCCGATGTCTTCACGCTCGTGCGCGACGCCGAGCCGGTGCCGGAGACGGTGGTCCTCGACGGCGAGGCGAGCCAGCGACTGCTCGACGTAGCGGCCCAACGCGGCGTCGCGGACATCGTCGCCGCGGCGACCGGCGAGTTCGTGAAACAGCCGACGAACGTCCGCATTCGGACGGCGGCGGAGCTACGACAGCCGGCGGAGTAGCAGTAAGCCGTCCTCGCCGTCGAACCTGTCCTCGATGCGGTCCAGTTCCCAGAACCCACACGCGGTGTAGAAAGCGCGGGCACCGTCGTCGCCAGCGGCGACCGTCACCCGAAGCTGGTCGAACTCGTCGTAGTCGTCGGACAGCGACGCGACCAGTCGGCGACCGTACCCCTCGCGTCTGACGCCGGGCGCGACCGCCAGCTCGGCGAGGTAGACGGTCTCGTCGCCGGGCACGGCGAGCGCGTAGCCGACGACGGACCCCTCGTTCGTGGCGACGACCACGTCGCCGGCTCCGGCATCGAAGGCGGCTTCGAGTAGCGCCGGCGCACGGTGGTTGAGCAGCGACTGGAGTGCGCGCACCGCCGGCTTGTCGGCCGGGCGAGCCGGCCGAATCACAGCAACATGAAGAGAACGCCGGCGGTGACACCACCTGAGAAGGTGGCGAGGAAGTTCACGGTCTGGTTGCCGACCCGACCGCCTTCGAGGGTCGCGCCGAGCAGGCTATCGGTCGTCATGCCGACGACGCCGCCGAGCACGACCAGCCCCGTCGTCGGGGCGTCGAGACCGAAGCCGAGCGCAGCGAGTCCCGCGATGAGACTCGCTCCGAGCAGTCCGAACAGCTCACCCTGCCACGTGACCGCGCCGTCGGTACCAGGTTCGACCCGGCCGAGGGTCGTAATCAGTCGAGGGTTGTCGAACAGGCCGCCGAACTCCGAGGAGAAGGTGTCCGCGAGGGCGGTGGCGACCGAGCCGGCGAAGGCGAGTCGGAACGCGGGCGCGAGCGTCGCGTCGACCCCCATCGTGGCGGCGTAGCCGACGACGGCGGCCAACGCGACGGCGGAGTTCGCGAGGACGTTCCCGCTCCCGCGGGCCCCGTCGTTGGCCTCGGCGATGCCGCGCTCGGCCTTGTCGTCGTAGCGGAACTTCGAGGCGAGCGCACCGAGCCCGAAGAAGGTGACGAGCAGCGCAAACCAGCCGTAGCCGCCGAGCACGACGGCAAACAGCGCGAGCAGGACGCCCGTGAGCATCCCGGCGATGCTCGCCGTCCCGAGACCGTAGGCGACGTAGCCGAGGAGCGTGGTCGCGGCGACGCCGACGACGAAGCGGACGGGCGGGACCGTCGGGTCGAGGTCGGCACACAGCCAGACGACGAGCGCGACCGACACGAGGATGAGCGGGGCGTCGTGTCCGCCGAACATGTCCCGCAGGAGGGCGGCGGTGACGGCGGCAGCGGCGGCGAGGAAGCCGACCTGCGTCGGGGCGAACGCGCCGAATGCAGTCCCCTCAGCGAGGAAGTCCGCGGCGACTGCGCCGACGGCTCCCCACGCGAGCGCGGCGACGAGGAAGCCGAGCATCGAGGCGAACGTGCCCCGTCCGCGCTCGATGGCGATTGCCGCGCCGACCCGCCCGCCGGTGAGCGTGAAGATGGCGGTGACCGCAGCGACGATCGAAAGCGGGGTCCCGACGGCGAAGGCGACGATGGCGGCGGCCGCGAGCGCGAAGGAGCCGAGCCCGAACAGCTGGCCCGACTCGAACTCCTCCGAGCGGGCAAACAGCTCGAAGAAGGGGCCGTCCTCGCCCAACAGGAGTGCGTAGCCGGCGACGAAGAGCAACGGCGACGCCGCGAGAACGGCCGCTGTCACCGTCTGTCGTGGGTCGAGTTCGGGGGCGGCCAACGCGAGCACGCCGACGACCGCGAAGGCGACCGCCCGCCTCAGTTCTGACACAGCCGCTCTTGCTGCGAGACGCACTTAACGCTCCCGAACAGCTATGTCCCCGACCGCGGCGTCGCAGCCGGGAGATACCGCGAGGCGACGTCGGCTTTCGCCAGCAGGACGGCCGACAGCGTCGGTGGGTTGTCGATGCCCGCGGCGTCGAGACCGGTCGCCGGCACGCTGAGTGTCCGCGCCGGCACGCCCGCCTCCCCGCGGACGGCGAGGTGCGTCTGTCCGAGCTTCACGACGAGGGGCTGTCGCTCGCCGTAGAGGTCCTCGGTGACGGACTCGTACGTCCGTTGGCTGATAGTCGCGTGTGGCCCGTCGGTCGGCTCCACGTAGAGCCGGCCGAGGTAGTAGCCGCTGGAGAATCGTTCGAACATCGTTCGGTAGTGTGGTAGTCAATGACACACATAAGCCTTGCGTGCGTGTGTCTCTCCCAGCGGTGTCGTTTTACCGTCTCGTGGCTAACGTCAGGTAAATGGACTCCGCCGTACTCCTCAATTTGTTGGGGAACGAGAATCGGCGGCGTATCCTCCGGCTGCTCGCGCGCCGTCCGTGCTACGTAACCGAGATCTCGGAGTATCTCGGCGTCAGTCCCAAGGCCGTCATCGACCACCTGCGCAAGCTGGAGGACGCCGGTCTCGTCGAGTCGCGGGTGGACGAGCAGCGCCGCAAGTACTTCTCTATCGCCCGAAATCTCCGACTCGAGGTGAACGTCTCTCCCTACGAGTTCGGCACCAAGTCCGCGTACCCGGCCTCGCGCTCGCTGGACATGACCCGATGTCGGTATCTCTCCTTGCACGTCGAGCCGAAGGCGGTCGACGACCCAGACGACGACATCCCGACGGTGGAGCCGGCCGACGACGACCCGGACGGGAGAAGCCCGGAGACCGACGAGCTGGACCCCGACGCGGACGACTCCCTGTCCGACCTCGCGGCGGAACTGGAGCGGCTGGAGACACTCGAAAACGAGCTGTCGATGGCCCAACGCTGGGTACAGGGTCGTCTGACCGACGTGATGGACTCCCTGTCTGCTGCCTTCGGCGACCGCGACGGGAGATTTTACGCCGAACTGCTGGCGGCGGTCGCGAACGGCGCACGGACGACGAGCGCGGTCGCCCGCCGCGTGGACGCGAGTCCGGCGGTGACGGCCGACGCGCTCGCGCAACTCGAAAGCGAGGACCTGCTCGAACAGGTGGGCGAGGAGTGGCGGCTCACAGCGAGCGAGTGAGCCCGTCTCGCAGGTCGCGCCCGAAGTAGTGACCGATGACGCCTGCGAAGATGCCGGCGAGGACACCGCCGCCGGCGACGGCGAGCCCGGCGTTGCCGGCCGCCGAAAAGAGGAGGAGATTCGAGACGAGCGACAGCGCCGCGGCCGCGCCGCCGGCGATGGCCATCTCCAGATACGACGCCGCCGACCGAACGACGCCGAGGAGGAACCCGCCGAGCGCAAGCCCGACGAGCGTCGCGACGGATCCCGGGACGAGCGGAACCATCCCGACGAGCGCGGATGCGGCGATAGTGACGACGACGGCGAGCAGGAGCGAGCGGCCGGACATCGACGGGGTGACTCGGCGTTTCACGCGCGCGAGCCGCCCAGGGGATGCCTCCGTCGTCGACTCCGGCTCGGACTCCTGTTCGCGTTCGAGGAGCGTCTCACCGCTTCGTGACATACCCCAGCTTCGGCGTCCAACAGTAACGGTGTTTCGCCCGAATGGGGGTAATTGAAGACGGAGGCGGAGGTAGCGAGCGTATGAACGTAGGCGACCGCGTGCGGGTCGAACGCAACGCGGTGACACACGAAGGTGTACTGTTACCGTCCAGCACGGACGAGGAGCTCGTCGTCAAGCTCGACGGCGGCTACAACGTCGGTCTCGATCGCGAGCAGGCGAGCGTCGAGGTACTGGAGGAGAACGTCCACACCGTCGGCGAATCCGAAACGGGCGATTCGACCGTCGCCTTCGACGAGGACCTCCCGACGGTCGCGCTCGTCTCGACGGGGGGTACCATCGCCTCCACCGTCGATTACCGGACGGGGGCCGTCACCGCACAGTTCGACGCCGAGGACGTGCTTCGAGCGGTACCGGACCTCGCCGGCCGGGCGAACTACCGCGGGCGCGTCGTTGCCAACATCCTCTCGGAAAACATGGACGCGAGCATCTGGCAGGACCTTGCCGACGCGGTCCACGAGGAAATCGAGAACGGAGCCGACGGCGTCGTCGTGATGCACGGCACCGACACGATGCAGTACACCGCCAGCGCGCTCGCCTTGATGCTCGACACCCCGGTTCCGGTCGTCTTCACCGGGAGCCAGCGCTCTGCGGACCGCCCGTCCTCGGATAACGTGATGAACGCCGTCTGTGCGGTCGAGGCGGCGAAAGCAGACTGCGCCGAGGTGCTCGTCTGTATGCACGCCAGCGAGTCCGACGACGAGTGCGCGCTCCACCGCGGCACGCGCGTCCGGAAGGGCCACACCTCCCGGCGTGACGCCTTCGAGACCGTCGGCGCGCCCCCGCTCGGCGTCGTCGACTACGACGCCGCGACCGGCGACGAACCGGAGGAAGCAGTCGAGTTCCGCGGCGACTACGTCGCCCGCGGCGAACGGGCCCTCTCGCTCGCGCCGGCGCTGAACGAGAACGTCGAACTGCTGAAGTTCCATCCGGGAATGGATCCCTCGCGGCTCGAATCGCTGTCGGGCGCGGACGGCATCGTCATCGAGGGCACAGGGCTGGGACACGTCAACACGGACCTGATTCCGACGCTCGCGGAGTTCGTCGACGACGGCACGGTCGTCGCGATGAGTTCCGCCTGCATCGAGGGCCGGGTGTGTGACCGCGTCTACGACACCGGCCGCGACCTGCTCGACGCCGGCGTCGTCGAGGCCGAGGACACCCTCCCCGAGACGGCGTATGTGAAGCTGATGTGGGCGCTCGAAAATCACGACGACCCCGCCGCGGCGATGGGGACTGACCTCGCCGGCGAAGCGACCGACCGCTCGACACCATGGCAGGCATGACTGTCCGCCCGGCGACCCACGACGACCACGACGCCGTCGTTGCGTTCACCGAGAACACGTGGCCCGACCGCGACGGTAGCGACTACCTGCCCCGAATCTACCACGACTGGATCGACAACGAGACCGCGGAGACGTTTGTCGTCGATCCCGAGGACAGCGACGACCTCGCGGGTATCTGTCAGGCCGTCATGCTCTCGCCCCACGAGGGGTGGGCACAGGGGATGCGCGTCAACCCCGACTATCGCGGCGACGGTATCGGTTCCACCCTCAGCGATGCCTGTTTCGACTGGTGTCGCGAGCAGGGCGCGACCGTCTGTCGCAACATGGTGTTCTCGTGGAACCAGGGCGGGCTCGGCGTCTCGCGGGCGGCCGGCTTCGAGCCGGCGACGGAGTTTCGCTGGATGCAGCCCGAGCCGAGCTACGAGGTCGAACCGACCCTCGACGTGTACAACGACCCCGACGCCGCGTGGTCGTGTTTCAAGCGCAGCGACGCGAACGACGAGCTTCGCGGGCTGACGCTCGATATCGACGAGTCGTACGCGCTCGCGGAGCTGACCCGCGAACGGCTCCATCGCGCGGCCGCCGAGACCCGCGTCTTCGCCGTCGGCGACGGCAACGGCACTCGCGCGATGGCCTACCGGACCCGCGTGAGCGAGGAGGGCGACGACAGCTACGCCGAGTACGGCGTCGGCGCGTGGGACGACGTGCCGGCGCTCCGGTCGCTGGTCGCGGCCATCGCCCGCGACGCCACAGACCACGGCGTCGACGCCACCCGCGTCGCCATCCCCGAGACCGCCCGGCACGTCAGCGACGCCTCGCTCGCGCGCGCCGGCATCTCCGACGACCCCGACTTCGTCCTCGAAGCCGACCTGACCGGACGTTAACCCCCCGAGACGGGCGGGAACAGCGCCAGCGTCTCCCCCTCGCCGACCGGCTCATCGAACCCCTGACCGTCGAGAAACGGGTTCGTCTCGCCACACAGCAGCGTGATGTGTTCGTGGAGATCGCCCTCGTCGTCCAGCACCTCCTCGCGGAGTTGGGGGTGGCGCTCGAACAGCGCGTCCAGCGCGTCGCGGACGGTCGCACCGTCTCCGAGTTCGAGCGTTGACTCGCGCTCGCCGGCCGCATCCGCGACCGTCGCGAACAGCTTCCAGTGCACACCGACAGAAGCGCCGCGACCGGCTTAGCGGTGTTCCTCGACGACTGCCGCGCCGAGCGCGTCACGGTGGCCGGCGTTCGGTCCGCCGGCGATCGTCAGCAGCTTCGCGTCGCGCAGATACCGCTCGACGGAGCGCTCGCGGGTGTAGCCGATACCGCCGTGGAGCTGGAGCGCGTCGTTGGCGTTCTCGACGGCCGCCTCCGTCGCCTCCAGTTTCGCCGTCGCCATCGCCCGCCCGTAGTCGAGCCCGCGGTCGGCGCGGTCGGCCGCCCGCAGGGTCACGGCCCTGGCCGTCTCGAATCGGCGTGTTAGCGACGCCAGCTCCCAGCGGACGCCCTGCCGGTCGGCGAGGGGGTTCCCGGCCTGCTTGCGGTCGGTCGTGTGTGTCGCCGCGGCGTCGCGGGCGGCGCGGGCGATACCGACACCGCGTGCGGGGACGTTCACGCCGTTGGCGACGGTGCTCCGGTGGCGATACCCCTCTCCGACCGCGCCGAGTCGCCGCTCGTCGGGGACGAACGCGTCCTCGAGCGTGACTCGGCAGGCCGGAACCGGGCGCGCGCCGAGCGTGTCCCACTCGCGGTCGAGGGTGAACGCTTCGCTGTCCACGAGGAAGGCGGTGATACCGCCCGGAAACGGTTCGTCGCCGGTACGCGCGTACGTGCACACGAGGTCAGCCTCGTGGAAGTTCGACACCCACCGCTTGTGGCCGGTGAGCCGCCATCCCTCACCGTCGCGTTCTGCCGTCGTCTCGATGCCCGACTTGTCGCTGCCGGCGTTGTCCTCGCTCAGGCCGAGCGCGGCGACCGTCTCGAAGCGCGCCATCGAGTCGAGCCAACGGTCCCGCTGGGCCGGGGTTCCGTGTTCCGCGGTGAGTTGTGCGACGCCGAGATGGAGATTCAGCGCCGAGGCGACCGGCATCGACGCCGCCGCCAGTTCCTCGGTCACGAGCGCGAGCGCGACGTAGCCACGCCCAAGCCCGCCGACGGACTCGGGGAGGGTCAGTCCCGCCCACCGCCGTTCCCCGAGGGCGGACATGATGTCCGCAGGATACCGGGCCTCGTGGTCGAGTTCGTCTGCGACGGGGACGATCTCGTCGGTGGCGAACTCCCGGGCCTCACTCCGGAGTGCCGTCTGTGCGTCGGTGGGGTGAAATGGCATGTCACACGTTGGTCCCCGCCCCGGCTTGAACCTCCGGGTCCGCCACAAAACCGATACGAACTCCCCGAGAGCAGAGCGTATGGACGCAACACCGGTCGTCGAACGGGCGTTCCCCGACCGAACGGTGCGGGAGGTCGGCGACACCGGCCCGTCGTGGAACCCCGACACCGCGACCGTCCGGGTCGCGTTCGCGACCCACCCGCCTGCGTATCTGAAGTGCGCACGCGACGGCGAGCGAATCCGCCGTGAGCGGGCCGCCATCGAGTTCGTCGCCGACACGACCGACGTTGCCGTGCCGACGGTCCTGCGGGCCGACCCCGACGGACAGAGACCGTACCTCGCCACCGAAGCGATGACCGGCGATTCGTTGCTTGCGCGGTGGAGCGGGGCCGACGGCGAGACGCGCCGCAAACTGGCCGCGGGCGTCGGGCGGACGCTCGCACGCGTGCACGAGCAACGGTTCGACACCGCCGGACGGGTGGTCGGTGGCGACGGCGAGGGACTCCGCCTCGACCCCGCGGCGTGGCCGGACGTGCTGGCCGAGTCAATTCGCCACACCCGCGCGATGACCGACGCGACACGGTACGACGACTACTTCGACAGACTGCTCGACGCGCTCGACGGGTGGCGCGACCGGCTCACCGACGCGCCGGCGGTGTTGCTCCACGGCGACCCGGCACGACCGAACGCCGTCGTCTCGGCGGGGTCGGTCGGCCTGCTCGACTGGGAACGGGCACACGTCGGTGACCCGGTGCGAGACCTGTACCGTGCCCGATCACAGCAGTTCGCGCCGACACGCGGGCGCGCCGACCCCGCTATCGTCGCGGCCTACCACGAGGGGTACGCCGCGGTCGCCGGGTCGCTTCCCGACGGCTACGACCAGCGTCGACCGGTGTACGAGGCCGTCCGGCTCACCGGCCCGGTCGCGTTCTTCGATAACTACGTCGCGTTCGACGACACCGACGAGACGGCGTTCGCCGGCTGGCTCGAGACCGAAATCGAGCAGCGACTCGCCGCGCTCACCGACAGTTAGTGTGTCATTCTCACCCAAATCGATATGTGACGACGGCACCTCGCTTTTCTCATGCGCGCACTCGTCGTCGGGGCAACGGGATTCGTGGGGTCGCGACTCGTCGAAGCGCTGGCCGAAGCGGGTCACGAGGTAGTGGCCTGCTCGCGGTCGGCGACGAGCCACGGGTTCCCCGAAGGCGTCGAGCCGCGCGAGGCGGATTTCGCCGAGCCGTCGACGCTCGAGGGCCTCTGTGAGGATATTGACGTGGCCTACTACCTGCTCCACTCGCTGTCGGCGGCGGATTTCGTGGAGCGGGACCGCCGCTACGCCAAGCGATTCAGGTCGCAGGCCGACGCCGGCGACGTTGACCGCGTCGTCTATCTCAGCGGCATCACCAGCGACGAAACGCAGTCGGCGCACCTCGATTCCAGACGCGAGGTGGAGGGGCTGCTCGCGGCCGGCGGCTACGACTTGACGGTGTTGCGGGCGGCCATCATCATCGGCGCGGGGAGTTCGAGCTTCCGCATCATCGACGATTTGACCGACCGGCTCCCGGTGATGATCGTCCCCGAATGGGTACAGACGCCGTGTCAGCCCATCTACATCGACGACGCGATACGGTATCTGGTCGGCGTCCTCAACGTGCCGGCGACCCGAGGAGAGACCTACGAAATCGGCGGCCCGACGGTCCACACCTACGAGTCGATGCTCCGGTTGCTCGCCGCACTGAAGCAAAAACACATCGTCCTCATCCCGGTGCCGGTGATGAGTCCCGAGCTATCGGCCCACTGGCTCCGGATGGTGACGGATGTCGATTACAACATGGCGCGCCCGCTCATCGAGAGCATGCGCTACCCGGTGACGGTGAGCGCCGAGGCAGATATCCAGTCGGTCATCCCTATCGACCGCACGTCGATCGGGGAGGCGATGGCCACCGCGAGCGGCCTCAGGTAGCGTCCTGCACGTCGATTTCGACGCCGACAGCGCCCCAGAGGACGGTCGCCGCGTCGTCGTCGAGGGTGAACTGTCCGTCGATGTCGGCCGGTTCCGCGCCGTGGACGACCCGGCCGAAGGAGTCACCGCCCACGTCGTAGAGTCGCTCGGCGAGGGCGGTGAGACGCTCGCCCGCGCCGTAGCGTTCGAGCAGCTGCGAGATGGCCGTCCCACCGGCGTAGACCCGGTCGCCCGCGACGAGCAGGAAGGCGAAGGGCCGCTCGCCGAACTGCCGGTCTAAGAAGGCCGCGCCCGTCTCGCTCCCCAGCGGGACGAGCGCCAGCCCATCGGCGCGGCGTTCGACGGCGCGCGCGAGCCGTCGGAACAGCGGCCGGCTCCCGTCGTACAACAGCACGGACTGCTCGCTCATACCGGAGGAAAGTGTCCCGGCGGCTTGAGTGTCCGGGCGAATGTGGTTTGTTTCGTCTCATAGTAGAAGAGTTAAACGCAGCGAGCCGCGGGAACAGGTATGGATTCGGTCCGTGCACTCGCGCGGCAGGCGCGTCCGAAACGGGTCGCACATGCGCTGTTTTCTCGCCACGCGAGCGACTGGCGGCGCGCGCGGAGTAGTCGCACGGAGCGTGTCGACGGGTACGTCGTCCGGCTCTACACCTGGGCGTGGCTCGCCGCGCTCGCTGTCGGAACGGCCACGGCGGCGACTCGCCCGACCGTGCGCTCGGGGCTTCTCGTCGGGCTCGCGACCGTGGTCGGCGTGCGGTTGCTCCTCGTTCGGGTCGGCTTCGCTCGACTCCGGTTCGCGCGGTGGCGACGGGACAGACGACTGGACCACGCGATGCCCCACGCGGCGGCGACGCTCCGGCGCTGCGTCGCGGGTACGACCGACCGGGAGCGACTGTTCGGTGCGGTCGTGCGGACGAGCGACGGTCCGACGGCACAGGCGTTCGCGTCGCTCCGAGACCGCGCCACACTGGAGGGTGCCGGGTCGGCGCTCGAATCGACCGCGCGAACGACCAGGTCGTCTGCGTTCGCCGACTGCTGTCGCGCGCTGTGTGGTCCCGAAGAGACGCTCCCGGCGCGGCTCGACGCGCTCGATACGACCCGAGAGCGAGGAGAAATCGAGAAATTCGCTGAGGGGGTGGCGACGACGCTTCGGACGCGAACTCGACCCCGAACCCGACGCCGTCAGACCGCGGAGTGCGAGCGGTTCCTCGATGCGGTCGCGGCCGACCTCCGTGCGGGAGCGACCCTCGCTGCGTCTGTCGAACACGCGGCGGACGGAGAGTACGACGCGTTCGCGCCCGAACTCGACCGACTGGCCGGCGGTGTCGCGGTCGACGGACCACGGGCGACCCGGCACGCGTTCGAACAGTCTGCAGACGCTGTCGACGCGCCGGCGGCGCGTCGTCACCTCCGACGGGTCGCTGCCGCACTCGCGTGTGACTGCTCGCCGGAAGTCGCGGTCGGTGGTGTGACCGACGCTATCACGCCTACATCTGTCGAGAAACGACAACGTTCATAACCGACTGACTAGTTAGTCAGTACATCAGCAGTTCCGCGCCGCGGCGGGCGGCTTCGCTCGCCACACACATGGTTCTTTCGGCCCTCACGTCGCTGCGGGCCGTCGCCAGCGGCGTCGCCGCGCGGCTCCCGAACCCGGTTCGCGGCGTTGTCCTCGTGGTCGGACTCGCACTCGCGCGACTCGGTCTCGCCGACGAACACCGGGTCCGGCAGACGACCGACCTCGCGTGGCCGCGCGTCGTCACCGGTATCGCCCGGATGTCGAAGAACGCCGTCGACGTAGCGATGGTCGGGACGGTGCTCGGCTCGACCGGCGTCGCGGGCGTCGGGTTCGCCGGTCCCTACTGGGGGCTGGCGTTCGCGCTCGGGGGCGGGGCCGCCGCCGGCGCAATCGCGCTCGTCTCACAGCGGTTCGGTTCCGACGCCGACAACGACGGGCTGGCACAGGCCGTCCGGTCGTCGGCCGCCGTCGCTCTGCTCGTCACGCTCCCGGTGATGGCCGTGCTCGCGACGCAGGCAGAACCGCTCATCCGACTCGTCAGCGACAACGCCGCGGCCGTCGGCTACGGCGGCGAGTATCTGCGCGTCGTCGCCTTCGGCGTCCCCTTCGCCGCCCTGAATCTGGTCGGCTCGCGCGTCTTCATCGGCGTGGACGACGCCCGGACTCCGATGCTCGTTCGCGGCGGCGCAGCCGTCGCCAACATCGGGCTGAACGCGCTGTTCATCTTCGGGTTCGGACTCGGCGCGGCCGGCGCGGGACTCGGAACCGTGCTCTCGAACGCGGCCGGAACCCTCGCGTTCACGATCATCCTGCTCCGGGGACATCTGCCGGGCGTCGGGTCATTTCCCGTCTCCATCGACGTTCGCGGCCCGTATCTCATCCGCGAGACCGTCCGTGACGTCATCGACATCGGGACGCCCGTCTTCGGCCGCTCGCTCGTCTGGACCGTCGCCGAGTTCCCGATGTTCATCATCCTCGACAGCTACTTCGGCGTCGAGGTCGCCGCGGCGTTCGTCATCGCGCGCCGCATCTGGGGCATCATGAACACGCCGGGGTGGGGCTTCGAGCTGGCCTCCTCCTCGCTCGTCGGGCGGTCGCTGGGCGCGAACGACGAGGCGGAAGCCGAGGCGTACGGGCGTGAAATCGTCCGCCACGCCGTCGGCGTCTATCTCGTCTCGGCCGTCATCGTCGCGGTCTTTGCCGAGCAGATCGTCGGCTTCTTCGCCGACTCGCCGACCGACCCCGCCGTCCCCATCGCCGTCTCGCTCGTCTACGCCGCCTGTGTCGCCGTCATCATGCAGGGGGTCTCGGGGGGCGCGGCCGGTCCCCTCGACGCCAGCGGCGACACCCGGTGGCCCTTTGCCGCGCAGTTCCTCGGCATGTTCTGTTGTTCGATTCCGCTGGCGTACGTCGGTGGCGTCACCTCACTCGGCATGTGGGGGCTGTATCTGGCCTTCGTCGCCGAGACGACGATTCCGGCACTGTTGAACTACTACCGGTTCCGCTCCGGCGTCTGGAAGCGCGTCAGCGAACAGTACCGGCCGGACGCCGCGCCAGCCGACGACTGACCGCGCACACCCTTTTGCATGCGCCCCGCGAACCATTCGTATGGACCCGTTCGTCGTCGTCGGTGGGGACGCCGCCGGCTTGAGCGCCGCCAGCAAGTGTAAGCGCGAAGCCCCCGAGCGCGAGGTCGTCGTCTTCGAGAAGGGAAAGTGGGTGTCGTACGCCCACTGCGGGACGCCCTACTACGTCAAAGGCGAGGTCGAGGAGCTGACGGATCTCATCTCGCTCACGCCCGAGGAAATCGAGGAGCGAGACGTCGCCCTTCACCGCGACCACGAGGTGACGGCAATCAACCCCGAGGCGGAGACCGTCACCGTCGTCGGTCCCGACGGCGAGCGCGAGCAGGCGTACGGCGACCTGCTGCTCGGGACGGGTGCCCGCGCGACTCAGCCGTTCGAGACCGGCGAAGACGTGTTCACCCTCCACGGGCTTCCGGACGCGGCGGCCATCCGCGCCCGCGTGGACCCGGCGTTCGACCCCGACAGCGCCGCGCTCGGCCCGATGGACCCCGACAGCCTCCGGCCGTACGCCACCCGTCCGGCCCCCGAGACGGTCGCCATCGTCGGCGGCGGCTACGTCGGCGTCGAGATGGCCGAGGCGTTCTCTGCGTACGGCACCGACGTACACCTGTTCCAGCGCGGCGACCTACTCCCGCCGTTCGGGCCTGCCGTCGCCGGGGCGGTCGAGTCAACCCTCGACTCCGAGGGGGTCGTCGTCCACACCGGTACCGAGGTCGAAGGGTTCGACGCCGGCGACGAGGGAGTGAGTGGGATTCGCTACGGCGACCAGCGGCTCGCCATCGACATGGCCGTCGTCGGGGTCGGCATCACGCCGAACACCGACATCGCCGAGGACGCCGACATCGCGCTCGGAGAGACGGGGGCGGTGGCCGTGGACCGTTACGGGCGCACCGACACCGACGGGGTGTACGCCGCCGGTGACGTGGCCGAATCGCGCCACACTGTCACCGGCGAACCGACGTGGGTCCCGCTCGGGCTGACGGCGAACCGGGCGGGCAGAGCGATCGGTCAGACAGTCGCCGGCGAGCCGACACCCGTCGGCGACATCGCCGGCACGGCCGTCGTGAAGGCGTTCGACCTCGGGGCTGGTCGGGCGGGCTTCGTCACCGAGCGCGAGGCGCGCGATGCCGGCTTCGAACCGGTGTCCGAGACCATCACCGCGGGGTCCCGCTCGGGCTACTACCCCGGAGCCGCCGAGACGACCGTCACCCTCACCGCCGACCGCGGGACCGGGCGCGTCCTCGGCGGGAGCGTCGTCGGGACCGACCGCGCGGCAAAGCGCATCGACACGCTCGCGACCGCGCTCAACGCCGGGCACACCGTCGCCGAACTCGAGCGGCTGGATTTGGCGTACGCGCCGCCGTTCTCGCCCGTCTGGGACCCGATTCTCGTCGCGGCGAAGGTGCTCGCTGACGCGGTCTGAACAACGTTTTTTATTCGCCGGAACAGCTACGCGGTATGCTGCAACTGGTCCCCCTCCAAGCCGCCGGTGCGGTCGTTGGGCTGTTCGGCCTGCTCGTGTTCGCCTTCTTCATCGCCCTGACGCTGTGGGTGTACAACGACGCTCAACGACACAGCGAACAGCCCGCGTTCCTGTGGGCCGTCGTCGTCTTCCTCGCGCCGGTCATCGGTATCCTGCTGTACATGTTCATCGGACGCGAGGGCGCGAACGGCTACTGACGCCCCCTACATCTTTAAATCACGAGACCGTATCTGCGGGCGATGATTCCATCATTCGACCCCGCGAAGAGTGCGGCATCCGCAGGCGCGAGCGTCGGAGCCAGCCTCGGGGCGCGCGCCGGCCCGGTCGGAGCCGGCGTCGGTGCGGGCTTCGGTGCGGCGGGTGGCTACATCGCCGGCGCGCTCGCGGTCCCGATTCCCGGCCGGAAGGTCCTGCCGGACGGCGGGGAAATCGAACGCGAGACCGGGTCGAGCGAGCAGTCTGACGGCGTCGCGATTCCCGTCACCGAGGCGTAAGCCGACCTGTCGGTACAGAAGAACTATTACCGTGCACGAGTAGCATCGCGTATGACGCCCCTCCAGTTCGGCATCCCCGGCGGTACAGAACTGGTCCTCCTGAATCTCCTCATCACCATCGGACTCGTGTACATCGCTTACCGGATGTTGAATCGATAACGCCCCCGGCGCTACGGCTCCAGCGGGCGGGTATCGACGTGCTCGCCGACGAGCCGCGCGGCCGCGTCGTAGGGGTTCACGTCCTCGGCATCGTCCGTCGGGCGCTCGACACCCGCCGACGCGAACACGCCGTCGAGGAACGCTTGCCTGACTGCGTCGTTCTCGAACAGCCCGTGGAGGTAGGTGCCGAGCACGCCGCCGACACGGGCGCTGTCGGGACCGAGCGGCGCGGGCACGTCTCCCAGCCGCCGGGTGTCGCCGGCGTGAATCTCGTAGCCGGTGGTCTCGCCCGTCGCGCCGGCGAGTGGTCCCGCACCCTCGACCGTCACGGTCGTCTGTGTCACGCGCTTCTCGGGAGAGAAGGTCGTCTCGACTGGCAACAGGCCGAAACCGTCGACCGTCTCCGTCTCGCCGGTCCCCTCCACGTCGGCTCCGAGCAGTCGCTCGCCGAGCATCTGGTAGCCGCCACAGATGCCGACCACGGGGCCCTCGAAGTCGGCGAGGCGGTCGCCGAAGTCGGCCGCCTGTAGCTCCCGGAGGTCGTCGACGGTGTTCTTCGTCCCCGGAAGGACCAGCGCGTCACAGTCGAGGGGAGCGTTGGGGGCGAGATACCGAACCGACACGCCGGGCGCGTCGGCCAACGGTCCCACGTCGGTCGCGCTCGAGATGTGCGAGAAGCGGACGACGCCGACAGTGACGCCGGCTCCGGGCTCGTCCGTCTCCAGCCCGGTCATCGCGTCGGGGATGCCGACGCTGTCCTCCTCGGGGAGACCGGGGTCGTCGTAGGGAATCACGCCGAGCACCGGCACTCCGGTCCGAGCTTCGAGCTCCTCGATACCGGGGTCGAGGAGGTCACGCGAGCCGCGGAACTTCGTGATGACGACACCGACCACCCGGGATTCGAGGTCGTCGGGCATGAGTTCGAGCGTCCCGACGACGTGGGCGAAGACCCCGCCGCGTTCGATGTCGGCGACCAGCAGGATGTCAGCGTCGCCGAACCGGGCGGTCTCGACGTTGGCGAGGTCGCGGTGGAGCAGGTTCGGCTCGGCGATCGAGCCGGCCCCCTCAGCGACGACGACGTCGGCCGTGCTCGCGAGGCGGTCGTGGGCGGCGACGGCTGCCGCGCGCGCCTCCTCCCAGTAGTCGTCGTAGTACGCTCCGGCGGCGACGTTCGCGAGGGGGCGCCCGTTCACGACGAGTTGGCTCTCGCCGTCCCCCCGCGGTTTCAGCAGGACTGGGTTGTGGTCTGTCGTCGTCGGCGTTCGGGCGGCGCGGGCCTGTACGTGCTGTGAGACGCCGACTTCGCCGTACGGCTCCGGGCCGACGGTCGCGGTGACGGCGCGGGCGTTGTTCGACATGTTCTGCGCCTTGAACGGAGCCACGTCGTAGCTGTCGGCGAACAGCCGGCAGAGTCCGGCGGCGACGGTGGATTTCCCGACGTGGCTCGCGGTCCCGGCCACGAGCAGGGTTCGGGTCACGCCGTCGGGAGGCGCGTGTCGGGCGCGGGCGTGGTCTGGTGCATACCCCCTGTTCGGCCGGGTGGATTTAATCTCTCCCGCGTCGCCGCCTTGTGTATGTACGAGAAGCTACTCGTCCCGGTCGACGAGTCGAGCGTCGAGATGGCGCTGTTGCCACACGCCTGTGAACTCGCGCTCCGGTTCGACGCCGAGGTGCGACTGCTCCACGTCGCCGACACCGCCCGCGACAGCGTCACCGTCACCAACGACGGACTGGTGGACGCACTCGAGGCCGCCGGCCGCGACGTGGTCGACGACGCCGGCGAGGTGCTCGACACCTTCGGCGTCGAGTACACGACCGACGTGGTACAGGGGAGTCCGGCCGACACCGTCGCCCAGTACGCCAGCGAGTTCGACTACGACTGTATCGCGATGGCGACCCACGGCCGGACGGGCGTCGCCCGGGGGCTGCTCGGGAGCGTGACCGAGAAGGTCGTCCGACTCGCCGACGTGCCGGTGCTCACGCTCCGGGGCGGTGACCACGACCCGCTCACGTTCCCCTACAAGCGGATTCTCGTCGCGACGGACGGGAGCGCGACCGCCGACCGCGCCGCGAGCCACGCCTTCGCGCTCGCAGAGACGCTGGACGCTTCGGTCCACGTCGTCACGGTCATCGACACGGCGGAACTCGGTCCAGACGTTCGGTCCGTGCTCGACACCAGCGGCGCGAGAGCCGCCGCACGCGAGACGGTGGGAGGTGTCGCAGGGGACGCCCCGGAGGGCGTCGATGTGACCACCGCGGTCATCGACGGGAAGCCATCGAGCGCACTCGGCGAGTACGCCGAGGCGAACGGGATAGACGCGGTCGTGCTCGGGACGACCGGCCGCCGCGGCGTCGACCGCATCCTGCTCGGCTCGGTCGCCGAACAGACCGTCCGCACCGCCTCGGTCCCGGTCATCACCGTCGGCGGCGAGTAACTCAGCAGTCGAACGTCCCGAGCGACCGTCGGTCGGGAGCCGACGGCTCCGGATACATCTCCTGTGTGACATGGAACAGTTCGACGGTCGCGAGCCGCGAGTCGTGACGCCGGTCCCACCGGTCACAGAGGTAGTCGGCGAAGCCGGGCCGGAGCGTCGCCGCGTCGGGCAAGCTGGTGAGATACAGATACCAACTGACGTTGGGGTACGTTGCCCCGCTGTCGGCGACGGCGAACTGTGGCTCGCCGCCGCGGAAGACGTCGACGCGCTGGCCGTCGGTCGTCGTGCCAACCGGAACCGACCAGCTGTCCGCGGTCTTCGGCTGTGGCGCGAACATGTCCCACCGGCGCTCTTCGGGGTCGACGGGTGCCGCGGGCACCGTCAGAAACCCGATGCTCGCGAGCGACCACACGAGCACGAACGCGAGCGCGACGGCTGTGAGCGTCTGGGTTGCGGGTCGCGGGACGGTCGGCCAGTCGTCAGGCGTCGGGAGCGCGGCCGCGGGGTCACGGAGGCGTGCGCGCAACGGCTCGGTCACTCGCTCGACGCGGTCCCAGACCGGCGGCGGGAGGAAGACGAGCAAGCTCGCAACGGAGACGAGCGGGAACACCCCGAGCCGGAGGGTCGCGAACATGAACAGGTGGCCACCGGCGAGCGCGGCGACGAGCAGCGTCCGGACGTGACCGCGCGCGAGCACGAGCAGGGGCGAACAGACGAGGAGAGCGAGCCACGCGTGGCTCCCGACCGAGAGCAGCGGCGTCCCCGCGACGAGATCGCCGAGTCCAACGGTGAGCGAGTCGACCTGATAGATGTACTGGACGGCGCTCCCCTCGACCCAGCGGTCACCGCGGAGCTTGAGCACGGCGTTGACGGCGTAGACGACGACCACCTGTACGAGGACGCCGAGCGTCGCAATGGAGACGGCGCGGCCGCGGTCGGCGGCGACGTGCCGGGCGTCGAGCGCCCACCGGCGACCGATTGGGAGGAACGCACACCACAACAACAGCCGACGCAGGAGCCAGTTGCCGGCGTTGGCGATGAGGAGATTCCGCGCGTGGAGCGAGAGCAGGAGGACGAACAGCACGAGCGCGGCCAGCCGGCTCCGGTAGCCGACGACGAGGGCGACCGCCGCGAGCGCCGTCAGCCCGAACAGAAAGGTCCCCCACGCGAGCGACCCCGAGAGGAGATACAACGACAGTTGGCTGATGGTCGGATACGCCTCCGCAAGCAGCGACCGCGGGAGGACGCCGGCGTCAGTGTAGAACGCGGCGATGTCGGGGAGCCGGAGCGCGAGGTCACAGAGCACGAGCAGCCCGAGGGCGATACGGACGGCGGCGAGCCCGCGGGTATCGATACCGACCCGAGCGGGAAGCGTCTCGCGCAGCGGTGCAAGCAGGGACACGACACACGGTGGGGAGACGGCGAGCGCCGTAGCTCTTTGCGTTCGTTCCGGCGGCAGTGAAGTTGACGAACGTGCTGTTTTCCGACTGTCGCTACCGAAGCACTAACCCCGAACCGGAGGAATACGGAAACGATGGATAGTTCCCCGCGTGACGAGGCAGCCGTCGACACCGACGACCGCTACCACCATCTCATCCCGCACGTCCAGGACGCGGTCGTCGAGTTCGAGTTCGTCGACGGAACGCCGGTCGTCCGGGAGGTGAACGGGGCGTTCACCGAGCAGTTCGGCTACGGGGCCGCGGAGATCGTCGGCGAACCGCTCAACGACTGGATCGTCCCCGAGTGGCTGGCGACCGAAGCCGAGGCGCTCGACGAACAGACGCGAGCGGGTGAGGTGAACTACCAGCGGGTGCGTCGGGAGACGGCGACAGGGCTGCGGGAGTTTCTCTACCGGGGGATACCGTACACCGACGAAGCGGGCGGACTGGACGGGTTCGCCGTCTACACCGACCTGACGGAGGTGACACGGAGCGAGCGCCGGATTCAGGTGATGAATCGCATCCTCAGACACAACCTCCGCAACGGGGCCAACGTCATCGCCGGCAACACCGCGCGGCTGCTCGCGGAGGGCGAGCCGACAGCAGAACGGACAGAGACGGCCGCGACGGTCGAGCGAGCGGCCCGCGAACTGGAGACGCTAGCCGAAGAGAGCGCGGACATCCAGCGGATGCTCGACGAGCCGGAGGTGGACGAGTCGGGTATCGACGCCGTCCCGCTCGTCCGGCAGGTAGCGAGCGAGACGCGCGCGAACGCTCCGACCGCGACCGTCGATACCGACCTCCCTGAGGAACTCGTCGTCTACGCGAACGACCACCTCCGGCGCGCGCTCGACAGCCTCGCCGACAACGCCGTCAGACACAACCCCGACCCGGAGCCGACGGTCCAATTGACCGCCCGGGCCGCCGACGCCGACAGCTGGGCCGACATCGCCGTCGAGGACGACGGCCCGATGATTCCCGAAATCGAGCGCGCCGTCGTGGGCGACGACGCCGACATCACCCCTGTTCGCCACGGCCGCGGGCTGGGGCTGTGGCTCGTCCGCTGGGCGACGGAGACGTTTGGCGGGACGCTCAGCTTCGAGGAGAGCGACCTCGGGGGCAACAGCGTCCGCCTGCGACTCCCCCGGCGTTAGGACGTCAACACCTCGATGCCGTCGGTGTCGTACGTCGACATCGCGGCGAGTCGCTCCGACACCGAATCGAGCGACACCTCCCGGCCGACGAGCGACCCGGGGTCGAGGTGGCCGCTTTCGACCATCGAGAGCAGTTCACCGAATCTAGTCGGAGGCATCCCGCGCGCGCCGAGCCAATCAATCTCCCACCGGGTCATCCAGTCGGTCGGCAGCGACACCACACCTTTCTCGGCCTCGGTCGTCAGTCCGACCTGTGCGTGGGTGCCGCGCTCGCGGAGACACCGGACGGAGTTGCGCGCGGTCTCCGCGCGACCGAGCGCGTCGACGCTCACGTCGGCCCCGCCGTGAGTGATGTCGCGGATCGCCTCGACCGGGTCTGACTCTACGGTCGCGACCGCGCCCGCACGCTCGGCGCGGGCGAGCGCCTCGGGGTCAACGTCGACGGCAATCGCTCGCGCACCGAGTGCGTCGGCAATCTGGACGGTCGAAAGCCCGACGCCGCCACAGCCGTGGACCGCGACCCAGTCGCCACCGGAGATATCGGCCCGGTGTGCGAGGGTGTGGAAGGCCGTCATGTACCGACAGCCGACGGCGGCCACGTCTCGGAAGGAGACGCCGTCGGGAATCGGCTGGAGGTTGTAGGATGCGTTCGGGACGGCCACCTGCTCGGCGAACGCGCCGGGGACGGGACGCTCGAAACCGAGCGCCAGCCCGTCGGGGCAGGTGTTCCCATGGTCGGAATAGCAGTGTGAACACGCGCCACAGCCGAGACTGAACGGGACGACGACGCGGTCACCGACCGAGAAGCCGGTCACGTCCGGACCCGTCTCGACGACGCGGCCCGCCGGCTCGTGGCCGAGCACATAATCGAGAGGGGCTTGATCGTCGGCCCACTCGCCGTGGCCCTGCCACGCGTGCCAGTCGGAACGACAGATACCGCAGGCCTCGACCGCGACGACGGCCCCGTCGGCGTCGGGGGTCGGGTCGGGCCGGGTCGTCACGTCGAGCGGTTCGCCGTACTCACGGAGGACGCCAGCGCGCATACGCGAGGTGTGCGCGAGACCGACAAAAGCGCTCGTGTCAGACGGCGGTGTACCGGTCGCCGCGCTGCTCGATTAGTCCCGTCTCGACCAGCCGGCGACACACCGGCAGCAGTCAGAGCAGTTGCTCGTCGAGCGCGGCCGACAGCTCGTCGGCCGTCGCCGCGCCGCGCTCGCTCAGATACAGATACACCAGCTTCGCCGTCGGCGAGGACAGCGCTCGGACCGAGTCCATATCCGCGACTGAGGACGACACATACTAAAACTATCTACGACGGCTGTCGAATTCAGAAGCCGAGATGCGAGCTCGATCCGGGCATATCGTCGTCGCTGATGCCACCGACGTGTTCGAAGGCGAGGTCGTCGTCGGTGAGATACACGTCCGTCCGGTTGATCGTGATGTCGACCTCGGCGAGTGTCGAGCCGGCGGCTTTCCCGTTGTCGCAGTAGCCGGTCGACCCGTCGAAGATGGAGCCGTGTTTCGGGCAGATGACGCCGCCGTCCCGGGTGACTGCACCGTTGCCACGGTCGAGTCGTTGGTCGATTTCGTGCTGACAGAAGTTCTTCCACGCGGCGATTTCGTCCTCGCTGTCGCGGATGAGGATGACCTCCTCCTCGCGGCCGTCGCTCTCGGTGACGGTAAAGAGGAACGACCCCTGTTCGGGCACTTCGTCGGTCGTCGTGATACGTTCCATACCGGCGGTTCACGTCCGAGCGAGGTGTGCGTTTCGCTCACTCGGCGAGGGCGATTCTCGACAGCTCGATACAGAGTCCGCCGGCGTCGCTCTCGGAGAGTGAGATACCCCAGCCGTGCGCCTCGGCGATGCGGGCGACGATGCCGAGTCCGAGTCCCGACCCCTCGCTGCTGGTCGTGTAGCCCGACTGGAGCACGTCCTCGCGCTCATCGGCCGGGATGCCGGGACCGTCGTCACAGATTGACAGCGTCGCAGTGTCGCCGGTGACGGTCACGCTCACGTCGATGTGGGGGTCCTCCGCGTGGTCGACGGCGTTGCGGAGCACGTTCTCGACACACCGCTGGAGACGCGGCTTGTCGGCAAGCACGGTCACCGACTCGGCGGGGACCGAGAGCGTCGCGCCGTCGGCGGGCACGCCGTTCCATGCAGTCTCGACCAGCGGCGTCAGTTCGACCGGCGACGGCGACTCGACGGTGCGGCCGTCGCGCGCTAACGTCATGGCGTCTTGGATGAGCGTCGTCATCCGGTCGAGCGCGTCCTCGGCGGCACCGAGATGCGAGGCGTCCTCGGTCTCGCGGGCGAGTTCAATACGGCCGCTGGCGACGTTGAGCGGCGTCCGGAGGTCGTGGCTCACGACCGACGCGAACTCGTCGAGCCGCTCGTTCTGTCGGCGAAGTTCCTCCTCGCGGGCCTTCCGCTCGGAGATGTCGCGGGCCACGCCCAACAACATCGGCTCGCCGTCGTGGACGATGCGGCGCGTGTTCAGCTGGTAGGGAATACACTCGCCGTCGTTGTTGACCTCAATTTCCCCGCGGAAGGAGCCGCCCGAATCGAGGATCTCCTGAAGCTCGGTCGTGAAGTCGCCCTCGACGGTGTCGTTTGGTATCTCGGCGACAGACATCTCCACGAGTTGGTCGCGGCTGTACGGGACCGCCTCGAGCAGGGCGTCGTTGACCGTGTCAAAGCGCAACGACTCATCGAGGATGTACACCGGGTCGGGGATGGAGTTGAGCACCTCCCGGAAGAACCGCTCCTGTTCGGCGATTTCGTCCTCGCGTTCGATGCGCGAGAGCGTCTCGGCGAGGTGGTCGCACAACAGGACGGCGGCCTCGTGGTCCTCGGTCGTGAAGACGCCGACGCCGTCACCGACCGCCTGGAAGATACCGTGTTCGCCGATTGGGACGCTGAGGAGTGCGACCTCGTTGTCGCTCTCGACGTGCGGGTACGCGGCCACGTCGTCGATGAGCAGCGCCTCGCCCGACTGATAGGAGAGACCGGCGATTCCCTCGTCGCTGGGGAGCACGTCAGCCTCGCCATGTTCGTCGCCGCGCTCCTCGACGACACGGAGCATCCCGTCACGCTCGATGCCGAAGGAACACCGGTCGAACGCCAGAATCTGCGTCGCGGCGTCTGCGGCCATCTCGATGGCCTCCAGCTCGTCGGTACAGGCGTGGAGGTCGCTGGTGAAGGCGGCGAGCGGCTGCATCCGTGTCGAGACCCGGTCGACCGTCTCGCGGTCGTACCGCGTGACGCGACGCTCGATGCGGTCGAGCAGTCGGTCGTACGCGTCCTCGTCTGTCGCGGGGACGTAGTCGGTCACGTCGGCGCGGATGGCCGCCTCGGCGAACGCCGCGGGGTCACGGGCGGTGAACAACACGATAGGCAACAGCGCGTCGTACTCACGGACCCTCTCGACCGTGTCGAAGTCGCCCGCAGTCGGGTCGACGACGAGACAGTCGGCCTCAGAGAGGTGATTGAGAACGTCGCTGGCGTCCGTGGCGGCGTCGATTGGAATCGCAGACAGGGAGGGGGCTCGCCGGGAGAGTTCCGCCGTCACGCGGGTGGCCGTGTCGGCGACCACGAGGACCGTCGGTCCCGTTGACTCTCCCTTCGCATTCATCTATGTATAAATTGCGGGCACTCGTATATATACTTACATACACTCGCGTGTATCGCCGGCAAGCGCCGACCGCCGACGGTTCGTCACAACAGCGGCTCGACGGCCGCCATCGTCGCCTCCTTCGTGTCGTCGTCCAGCCCGCTCGCGAAGCCGACTCTGACGGCGTCGACCCCGTCGATATCCCGGAACGTCGAGAGTCGCTCCCGCACCTCCCGTGGGGTGCCGGCGGCCGCGAGCGAGTCGAGGAGTTCGTCGGGCAGCGCGGCCGCCATCGCGTCCGTGTCGCGGTCCGACTCCCACGCCTCGCGAATCTCGTCGACCACGTCCGGATACCCCTGTTTCGCGACCGAGTCACCGTAGAACGGCCCGTACGCGCCGATGAGGAACGCGACCGCCGACCGCGCGCTCGCACGCGCCTGCTCGCGGTCCTCGCTCGCGACCGTCCGCACCAACGGCGTCACCCGCACGTCTTCGACGGCTCGCCCGCCGAGGTCGGCTCCGCGTTCGAGGTCGGCCAGCCGGTCGCGAAGCCCGTCGGCCGTGAACAGCTGTGGCACCCAGCCGTCGGCGAACCGCCCGACGAGTTCGGTCGCCTTCGGACCGAGCGCGGCCACGTCGATTGCCGGCGGCTCCTCTGGCACCGGACGGCTGTACCGCAGTCCACCGACATCGTAACACTCCCCCTCGTACTCGACGCTACCGCCCTCGTACACCTCCCGGATGATGTCGAGACACTCACGCAGTCGCCGAAGCGGACGGTCGAAATCCCCCCCGTGCCACCCCTCCGCGATGGCCGGCGAGGAGGTACCCAGCCCGAGCCGGAAGCGCCCGTCCGTCGTGTCGTGCATCGTCAGAGCAGTCTGGGCGAGCACGGTCGGCGCGCGCCCGTACGGCGAGAGCACGTCCGTCGAGACGCCGATTTCCTCGGTTCGCTCGCCGACGACGGTGAACGCCGACACCATGTCCCAGCCGGTGGTCTCGCCGGCCGAGACGCGCTCGAACCCCAGTTGTTCGGCGTGTCGAGCGCGGGCGGCGAGCGAGTCCAGCGAGTCGTGGTCGTCGGTCGATAAGACGAGTTCGTAGCTCATACGCCGGTAGCCGGGTGGGGACATGATAAACGTCGGGGCAGTACAGTCGCGGTGAACCGCTCGCCCTCGCTCGCGGACGCCTACTCTTCGTCTTCCTGTGCGTCGACGACCGCAACGGACGCCAAATTCACGATGTCTTCGCACTTCCAGCCGTTTCCCGCTCGGGTTCCACCCTCGCGGCAAACCCCTGGACCGGAAAGGCCGCGCCCTCACGAGTTCGGGCGCGGTGAACCGCTCGCTGTCGCTCGCGGACTACTCTTCTTCCTGTGCGTCGACGACCGCAACGGACGCCAAATTCACGATGTCTTTGACCTCGTCGCCGCGCTGGAGGACGTGGACCGGCTTGTCCATCCCGACGAGCATCGGGCCGACGGCGTCGGCTCCCCCGAGCCGCTGGAGCAGTTTGTACGCGATGTTGCCGGCCTCCAGGTTCGGGAACACGAGCACGTTCGCCGGCTCGTCGAGTTCGGTGAAGGCGTAGTCGGCCGTGAGAATGTCCTCAACGACGGCGGTGTCTGCCTGCATCTCCCCGTCGACCGGGAAGTCGACGGTCGGGTCGCTGCGGAGGCGGTCTGCGGCCTCGCGGGGTTTTCGCGTCCCCTCGTTGTCGACGGTTCCGAAGTCGGAGTACGACAGCAGGGCGACCCGGGGGTCGACGTTGAACTGTCGCGCGAGGTCGGCGGTGTGGCGGGCGACCTCCTCTAGCACGTCCTCGTCGGGAGCCTGATTCACGGTCGCGTCGGCACAGAAGACGACGCGGTCGTCGAAGGTGAGCATGTAGACGCCGGCGGCGTAATTGGCGTCGGGGGCCGTGCCCACGACCTGCAGCGGCGGGCGGAGCGCGGTCGGGTAGTGGTGGGTCAGGCCGGTGAGCATCACGTCGGCGTCGCCCATCTCAACGAGCGTCGAGGCGAGCCAGTCGCCGTCGCGGATGAGCGAGTCGGCCTCGTTGCGGGTGACGCCGTCGCGCTTGCGTAGCTCGTGGAGTCGCTCGGCGTAGGGGTCGAGGTGGTCGCTGGTCGGGTCGACGATTTCGGGGTCGAAGGCGAGTCCGAGTTCCGCCGCCCGGCGGTGAATCTGGTCGGCGTCGCCGACGAGTATCGGCTCGGCGATGCCCTCGTCCTGTAGCTGGTAGGCGGCGCGGATGATTTTCCGGTCTGCGCCCTCGGAGAAGACGACCCGTTTCGGGTTCGACTGCGCCTTCGTCAGGACGGTACGCATCATCTCGCGGCCCTTCCCGAGGCGGGCCTCGAGTTCGTCGCGGTAGCCGTCGAGGTCGCGCTCGACGCGGGCGACCCCGGAGTCGATAGCCGCCTGCGCGACGGCCGCCGACACCTCGAACAGGACGCGGGTATCCAGCGGCTTCGGAATCAGGTACTCCGGGCCGAACTGGAGCGGCTCGTCGCCGTACGCCTTCACGACGGCGTCGGGCACGTCCTCCTTCGCGAGGTCGGCGAGCGCCTCGGCGGCGGCCTGTTTCATCGGCTCGTTGATGTCGGTCGCGCGCACGTCGAGCGCGCCCCGGAACAGAAACGGGAATCCGAGCACGTTGTTCACCTGGTTCGGGTAATCCGACCGGCCCGTCGCCATGATCAGGTCGTCGCGGGCGGCCATCGCCTCCTCGTAGCCGATTTCCGGATTCGGATTCGCCATCGCGAACACGACCGGGTCGGTGGCCATCGACTGCACCATTTCCTGTGAGACGATACCGCCGACGGAGAGCCCGACGAACACGTCGGCTCCCTCCATCGCGTCCGCGAGTTCGCCCCCAGACTCGGCGGCGAACGGCTCGGTGTACTCGTGTGGGTCGCCGGCGGCCGCCCGCGCTTCGGTAATGATACCGTCGATATCGACCATCGTGATGTTGTCGGGGTCGACGCCGAGATCAGTGTAAAAGCGAGCGGTGGCGGTAGCGGCCGCGCCGGCACCCGAAAAAGTGACCGAGAGATTCTCGAAGGATTTGCCCGTCAGCTCACAGGCGTTCATCAGCGCCGCCCCGGAGATGATGGCGGTGCCGTGTTGGTCGTCGTGGAAGACGGGGATGTCCATCGACTCGCGCAGGCGCGTCTCGATTTCGAAACACTCGGGCGCAGAGATGTCCTCGAGGTTGATACCGCCGAACGTCGGTTCCATGCGCTCGACCGCGGCACAAAAGCCGTCGGGGTCGGCGTCGTCGAGTTCGATATCGAACACGTCGATGTCGGCGAATCGCTTGAACAGGACGCCTTTTCCCTCCATGACTGGCTTCGAGGCCTGTGCGCCGATGTCACCCAGACCGAGCACGGCGGTCCCGTTCGAGACGACGCCCACCATGTTCCCCTTCGTGGTGTAGCGGTAGGCGTCGGCTGGGTCGTCGGCTATCTTCTCACAGGGGGCGGCGACGCCCGGCGAGTAGGCCAGCGAGAGGTCGCGCTGAGTCTTCGTCGGCTTTGTCGTCGAAATCTCGATCTTCCCCGGCGGCTTCGCCTCGTGATACTCCAGTGCGTCCTCGTCGAGTCCCATATTTCGTCTCTATCGCCGGGCTACTAAACGGCTCTCGCTCGTTGTATCGTTCGTGACAGACCGGTCACTCGGTGTCGGCGTCGGCCAGCGCGTCGCCGACGAACTGCCGGATGATGCTCCCTTCGGCGCGGTGGAGCGTCTCCGAAGCCGTAGATTTCGCCACGTCGGCCGCCTCGGCGAGTTCGGTCAGCGTGCAGTCGCGGGGAGTGTCGTAGTACCCCTCCTCGACGGCGGTGAGTACGAGGTCGCGCTGGCGCGGCGTGAGCAGCGTCTCCACGTCCAACTCCTGTCTGAGCGACTCCACCTCGAACCGAAGCCCGTACTCGCGGAAGTAGTCGGTCAGCTTCGAGATGGCGTCGTCGGGCGCAGTCGCCTGCAGCGAGGCGCGACCGTCACGGCAGGCGAGCGGCGGCTCGAACGGTATCGACGCCCGGCGCAGACAGAAGACCACGAGCGGCGTCTCAGAGCGGAATCGGACGACGGTCGCCCCCTCACCGCGCTGGACCACGGAGAAGGCGCGAAAGCCGTCGACCTCGCGCATGAACTCGACCGGCCGGTCGGGGTTGGTCGCGTCGACGCGGACGAGCTGGTGACACTCGTTCTCGCCGGGTTCGAGCGCCAACAGCTCGAACTCGGCGTCTGGAAACTGCGTCGAGACGGTGTGTGCCCACTCCCCCTCCGAGAGCTGGACGACGAGGTTCGCGCGTGACACCTACATATGTTCGCTCGGTTCGGCCTAAAATCTGCGGGGTCACTCGGTGTCGAGCTGGTCCGACAACCCCCACTCGTCGGCCCGTGCGGTCGCCTCGGCCCGCGCCTCGGCTTTCAGCGCGGCGATCTGGTCGGGGTCGTCGAGAAAGTCAGCCATGGAGTCGTCGGTGGGGTCGTCGGGCGCGCGCTCGCGGAGGCGGGCCGCGAGTGCGGGGGCGTCGGCGCGCTCGGCTATCGCCCCGGGGTCGACGTGACACGCGGGGCGGTCGTGGAGCGACGCGAGGGCACTCGCACTCGTCCGGGCGCGTTCGACCCGAAATGGTCCCGTGTCGGGGAGCGCGGCGAGGGCACCCGCGCCCGTCTGGTCGCCGTCGGGGACGACCGCCGCGGTCGGCACACCACCATCGAGGGTGACGACGACAGGGTCGGCGTCGGCGAGCGGCATCCCCGACTCGATCCGGAGGTAGCCGGTGAGTTGGTCCGCGAAACAGGTTTCCAGCGGGGTAGCGAGCGACTCGACGACCCGCGAGGCGACCAGCGTCCCCTCGGGCGTCATGGCGGGTCGGGGATGACCGCCGACTGGAACCGGTCGGCGACCGCCTCGCCGTCACCGGCGCGCACGTCGAGCGCGTCGGCAGCCTGCCGGAACGTCTCGGCAGCGGCCGACTCGGGAGCGTATGCGAGGAGGGGTTCGCCCGCGCTTCTGGCGGCGCGGGCGGCGTCGGCGTCGGGTACCTCGGCGAGCGTCGGTCCCTCGAAGTAGCGGTCGGCCTGCTGGGCGACGCCATCGTCGCCGTCGTGGACTTTGTTGAACAGGACGCCGGCGATGTCCGTCCCGTACGAGAGCGCGTACTCCTGTACTTTCAGCCCGTCAGAGAGCGCGGGCACCGTCGGCTGGAGCACGACGATGGCGCGGTCGGCCAACACCACCGGGAGGACCGCGGCCTTCGAGCCGAGCGTCGCCGGCGAATCGAGGAGCAGCACGTCGGTGTCGCTCGCGAGGTCGGCCACCACGTCGCGCAGTCGGTCGGGGTCGGCGCGCTCGAACGCCGCGAGTGAGGTGCCACACGGGACGACCGACATCCCGAACCGCTCGTAGGTGGCCGCCTCGACGGACGGACCGCCCTCGACGAGCACGTCGTGGAGGGTCGCGTCGGCGTCGGAGAGACCGGCGTGAAAGAGCAGATTCGCCATCCCGGTGTCGGCGTCCACGACCGTCACGTCGTAGGAATCGGCGAGTGCCATCCCGAGCGCGAGCGTGCTCGTCGTCTTACCCGTTCCGCCCTTGCCGGAGGCGACGGCGAACGCTTCGACCATCTGGTTTCACTCGCCGTCGGTCGAACAAAAACATTCGGCCTCAGCGGACGACTGTCACGGGGGCGTGTGCCCGGCGCATCACGGACTCGGCGACGGAGCCGAGCAGGACGCGCGACACGCCGGAGCGACCGTGGCTTCCCATCACGATGTGGTCGCAGTCGCGCTCGTCGGCGAACACCACGATTGCGCGGCCGGGTTGGCCGACGACGACCTCGGAATCCGCGTCGTGCCCGGCCGCCCGCGCTTCGGAGGCCGTCTCCTCGACGCGTTCGGTCGCGGTCGTCTCCAGTTCGTCGAGCAGTTCGGCCCCCGCGCCGGCGGTGCCGGCGGGGGATTCGTATGCGCCCGTAATCGGCTCGGAGACGACTGCGTCTGCGGGGTCGACGACCGACAGCAGCGTCAGCTCCGCGTCCGGAAACCGGTCGAGCGCGTACTCGAACGCCTCGCGCGCCTGTTCGGAGCCGTCGACCGGGACGAGTAGATGTTCCTGCACGAGATTGGTCTCCCCCGTGGAAAATAAAAAATCGCCGGGTCAGTACTCCGGCAGTCGGGCCGACCGCTCGGACCCGTCGACGAACGGGAGCGGTTCGTGGCTCGCTGCCACCTGCTCGCCGTCGACGCGGACGGTGAGAGTATCGAGGTCGTCACCGAAGCCGACGAACGCGAGCGCAACCGGCGACTCACGCAGCGGGGGATCTCCGGCGCGGGTCACCTCGCCGGCGTGGCTGTCTCCGGCGAACACGGCTGCTCCAGGTTCGGGCACCGAATCGAGCGCGAGACCGACCAGCCGGCGCGAGGGTCGCCCGCGGTTCTCGATCTTCGAGACGACTTCCTGCCCGACATAACAGCCCTTCGAGAAGTCGAGGGCGTTCCGAAGCCCGAGCACGTTCGGCACCGTCCCGTCGAGTTCTGTCTCGAACATCGGGGTGCCGGCTTCGAGCGTCAGCGACTCCCAGGTTCGGTAGCCGAACGGGACGGCGTTGTTACCGCGGGTGATGAGCGTCTCGAACGCCTCGTGAGCATCGTCGGCCGCACACACCACCTCGTACCCCTCCTCGCCGGGGAGGTTGTCCGTCCGGATGACGCTGACGCCGGCTTCGCCCATCGAGCCGCGTACGAAGGTGAATTCCTCGTCCGGACTGCCGACGCCACCGTGGAGGACGCTGGCCACCTTCTCCGTGGCCGTCGGCCCGTGGACACCGAAGACGGCGAGATCATCGGTCGCGTTCTCGATGTCGACGTCCTGGATGAAGACGTTCTCGCGCCACGACGCCGCGAGCGGCGCGGCCTCGCCGGGCGGGGTGAAACAGAGCAGTCGCTCGCCGGCGTTGTAGACGTAGAGATCCGTCTCGATTCGTCCCTGCGGGTCAAGCAGGAGGGCGTACACGCCGCGGCCGTTCTCGGTCGGGACGGCGTTGGTGACGGCGTTGTCGACGAACTCGACGCGGTCGTCGCCGGAGATCTGGAGAATCCCGTAGCGCGTTTCGATGACGCCGACGCCCTTGCGGACGGCGCGGTGGGTGCGGTCGGGTCGGCCGTAGGAGTCGACGACCCGGCGGCCGTCGTACTCGCGGAAGGTGGCCCCGTGGCGCTCGTGGACCTCGGGAAGGACGGTCATTACCTACCGAAGTGTGCCGAGGGTGAAAAACGGCTCGTCGTCGAAACTAGAAGGGGAGCCGCTCGCGGAGCGCATCGACGACTGATGGGTCGTCCGTCTCCTCGTCGTCGGGAATCACGCGGTCGCGGGGGTAGATGCGGGTCTCGCTGTCGGCGTTGGTGACGCGGATGAGGTCGTCTGCTTTCAGCGCGGCGAGACTCTCCTCGATGTCGTCGATGGAGGCGTCGACGCTGGCGCGCACCTCGAAGATCGTGAGCCCCTCCTCGCGTGCGTCGACCAGCGTGTCGAGCACCGCGAGTTCCGTCTCGTCGCGGTCGCGATAGGTCGACTTCGCCTGCATACTCACGGCTACGTGGCGGGGCGACATAACCGTTCGTAGGGCGCGCGTCAGACACTCGTCGGGGGCGTCGGTAGCCTTATGCCCGCGACGACGGGAAGATGACCAATGGGAGTTACGTGTTCGCTACTCGGGCACGCCTTCGAGGAGGCGGACACCGAGCGTGAACGAACCGAGCAAGGGAGCGAGGCGATCACCGTCGTCCGCGAAATCGAGGAGTGTCGCCGCTGTGGCGAGCGCCGCGTCACCTCCGAGAGCAAGGAAGTCACCTCCATCGTCGAACCGTCGGACGTGGCCGTCGACGACGCGACCGACCCGGAGCCGGAATCGGCGGCAGAAACAGACGCCGAGTCGGAGCCTGAGCCGGCGGTCGCGGCGGCGACTGCCGGCGGAGAGCCGGGGCCGGGCGGTGACGAACCGCCGCTCGAGTCCGACCCGGCGGTGGACCCGGGGTTCACGTCCGGCGAGGACGACGAGGAGCCACCCGCCGACCCGAGCGAGGAGGACGCGGAGATCCTCGACGACGAGCCGACGGAGACGCCGAAGTCGGCGATGCGTGAACCTGGGCAGTGGCCGGACGAGAGCGACCAGTTCGACCCGAGCACGCTGACGGGCGACGAAGGGGTCGAGGCGTCGGCGTCCACGGAGTCGAGCGACGAGTCGCCACAGTCGGAATCAACCGAGGGGGCGGAGGCGACGACGGAGCCGGCGGCGACGAGCATTCTCGACGGCGAGTACGTCTGCCCGGAGTGTGGATTCACAGAGCAGATGGACGCCTCCTCGCTGCGGGAAGGCGACGCGTGTCCGGCGTGTCACCGAGGGTATCTCGACGCCCGATAGCTCCGAAATCCGTAAACCATCGGGTGTCGAATCGGCCGTATGGAGGAGTATAAGATGCGGCGCGGGGAGTATCTCGAGGAGCGAATCCCCGACCTCGAATCGACCGTCCAGGAGTACTTCGGCGAGATCACCGACACACAAGAGTACAACGACTCGGACCTGTTCGTCATCGAGAACCCCGAGAACCCGGTGTTCGAGCGCATCGTCGTCGGTGCCGTAACGTACGGAAGCAAGAAGGACACCCTCGCGGTCAACTTCGAGGAGCGCGAACTGGAGGACCTGATGGAGACGGGCGACGTGGACACCGCCGGCGACGCCAACACCGCGAAAAACGAGTTTCTGCTCGAAGCAACGGGTCGCGACGCGAAAGCGCGGCGCGACTCGATGAAACGCGACGTTGAGGACGAGGCCCCCGACGACTTCTGAGTTCGCGGGGACGCTGTGTTTTTCCCTCCCGATACCCCACGTCGGGTATGGGCTACGCGTGTCCCGTCTGTGACGACCCGCAGGTCGACGCTCGCCACCTCGCGAACCACCTCGCCTTCACCGCCATCCTCGGTGACGACGGCCACGAGGCGTGGCTCGACGAGCACGCCCCCGACTGGGCCGAGGAGGGCGAAGCGGAGCTCGCCGAGCGCGTCCGCGAGTTCGCGGAGGAAGACGAGTACCCACAGGTGTTCGAGGACACCACCGGCGGGCGATCCGACCGAGAGAGTGGTCGCTCGGGCGAACTGTTCGAGAGCGAGGGACACGACCACTCGGGTCACGACCACGGTCACGCACACGACCAGGAGCTGCCGTCACAGGCGGACGTAGAGATGGACGAGGACACGCAGGCGGTGTTAGAGGAGGCACGCGAACTGACGAAAGAGATGCTGGCCGAGAGCGAAGCAGACGAACCCGACGACGAAGACGAGAATTAGCGCCCGACCGCGGCCCGGATGCGGTCGCGCCGCCACCAGATTTCTCCCACGCCCCACGCGAGCAGCGTCAACCCTAACGCGAGCACTACGAGCAGCTCGGGATACAGAACCCACGAGGGCGAGACGTACAACAGCCCGTTGACGAGTAGTTGGGGGACGGCGGTTCGGAGGGTGTAGCCCGGATTCGCGAGCAGCCCCGCGCTCGGGTCGATACCGGGGTCGCCGGTGTCGACGGCCGGACCGCCACCCGACTCGCTGGGCGTGGCGAGTCGTTCCGCCTCGTACGGGAGCCGGACGGTCGCGGACCAGAGCACGGTGCCGTCGGGCGCGACCTCGATGACGCGGTCGCCGTGGCTGTCGGTGACGAGCGTCGAGCCGTCCGGGAGTCGGTCGGCGTCGCGCGGCCACTGGAGTCGCGCGTCGGTCCACGCCCACGTCTGGACCCACTCGCCGTCCTGTCGCTGGTACTCGACGACGCGGCGATTCTCGGAGTCGGCGACCGGAACGCCCGGGCCGCCGTTCGCCGCGGGGATGTAGTCGGGGTTGTGTTGTTCGTACAGGACGCTGTGAGCGCCGTCGGAGCCGAGCGTCTGTTCGGCCACCAAGCCCTCGCCGGGCCGGACGAAGACGACGGAGTCCTGATTCCGGAGGCTGGCCTGGAACCGGCCGTCTGGCGTCGTCTCGATGTCGTTGACGTGGGTCCAGTCGCCGGGCGACCCGCCCGACGAGCGGTCGTAGTCCTCCTCGGCGTTCCAGCGCCACACCTCCTCGCCGGTCGCGAGGTCGACGGTGTAGAGCGCGTCCTCGTAGATGTCGGCGACGGCGATGTGGGTCCCGTTGACGCGGTCGATGTCGTGGTATCGGTTCGACGGGATACGCGGCGTCGTCTTCGACCACAGGCGGGTGGTCTCGTCGGTGCGGAGATTCAGCCGCTCGTAGACGTTTCGCGAGCAGGTGTCGGTGGAGACGCCGGCACAGGCGTCGCCGGTCAGCTTCTCGGCGCCGACGTACTCGACGACGTAGGGGGCGTCGGGGACGGGGTCCACGTCGAAGTAGGTCTGGAGGGTGTCGTTGCGGTACGCGACGTTCCCCTCGTCGGTGAGCGCGACGAGTTCACCCGCGGCGTCGGATTCGGGGACGCCCTGAGTGGCGGCGACGGTGACGTTGGCGGCCGATTCGAGGGCGGCGGGGTCGTACCCCCCGGCGTCGGTCGGGCGGAAGCCGTCGGTCGTCGTCGGGTCGTGCGGGCCGGTGAGATAGCCGACGAGCAGGCCGACGAGACAGACGACGACGACCGCGAGGAGGGCACGGCGGAGGGTCGAGCGGGCGGGCATCGACTCTGACGTGTCGGGCAGGGTAGGATACTGTTTCGGTATATCTACCACCGACGACCACGTACGGGAGGTATGCACGAAGACGGGTGGCTCGCCCCGACGACGGCGACGGAGGCCCGGGAGGCGTACAGCGACCTCGCGCCGACGGCACAGACGGTCGTCCGGGAGACGGCCAAGGCGATGGCGTTCGACCGCGAGGAGTACGGCGACCGCGTCACGAGCGACGTCATCGAGACGGCACTGGACGCGCTGTTCGCCTCCCTGCTCAAGGTGACGGTCGGCACGCGCGGAGAGTTCGAGTCAGTGGTCGAAGACTCGGAGTTCGCCGTCGAACTGGAGGGGAGCGACGAGGTTGACAACGTCGCGTGGCACGTCGCCCCTGCGGGAGACACCGTCGTCGCTGCGACGTTCCACGCCGAGGAGGAAGCCGCCGTCGGCACGCTGCGGCGACAGGCGTACGGGAAGGTGTACCGAGACATCCTGAAGGAAGGCGACGGAAGCGAGGAGAGTGTGGAGGGAGCCGCGTCGTGAGACGCATCACGCGCAACGTCACGCTCGGACTGCTGGTGGTCGTCGTCCTGCTGCTCGCGCTCGGGGCGCTGCCGTCGCTGCTCCAGAGCGGCGACCCCTACTACGCCGAGGCGACGGCGGCCGAGGCTCCAGATGGAGTCGTTCCCATCGACGGCGCGAACCTCTCCGAGCAACGGTTTCCGTACACCTACGGCGCGGTGAGCGCAGCAGACGGCGGGACGGCGCGCTCGACGGCCTACTACAGGGGACCGTTCGGCATCAAGGAGACGTTTACCCACTCGGTGTTCGACGAGCGCGACGTGTTCAGACAGCGGTACGCGTCAAACATGTCGGGCGACGCCGTCTTCGTCACCTTCGAGAACGTCACGTATCGTGTGACGGTGGTGCAGCCGTGAGCGACAACGCAGACCACGACTGGCCGGTCGTCGAGTCCGTCGCCGAGTACGAGACCGGCTGGTACACCGGCGGCTACGACGAGGTGCGCCAGCCCGACGCCACGACGAAGAAGTACTACTGGGCTGACCTGCCGCCGGCGGTCGTCGTCGTCGCACAGGACGGCGACGACCTGGTGATGGTAGAGCAGTTCCGGCCGGCCATCCGCGAGCACTGTCTCGAGCTCGTGGCCGGCATCGTCGAGGACGGCGAGACGTACGCCGAGGCCGGCGCGCGCGAACTGGAGGAAGAGACCGGCTTCGTCCCCGACTCCGTCGCGCACGTCGAGGAGTTCTGGTGTTCGACGGGCGTCCTCCGTCACCGTCGCGGCATCGTCTATGCGGAGGGACTCACCGACGGGAAGCGCAAGCTCGACGGCAACGAGTTCATCGACGTGGTGCGCGTCCCAGTGGCGGAGGCGCTGGCCCGCGCACGCGAAGCGCCAGCCAACGACGCCACCATCGAGGGGATTCTGCTCGCGCGGGCGGACGGGCTACTGTAGGGGACACACCATCACGAACGCGTCCTCGCCGTCGTCGTAGTACCGGGGAAGTCGTCGGTGAATCTCGAAGCCGAACCGCTCGTAGAGGCGCTTGGCGGTGTCGTTGGTCTCCCGCACTTCGAGCTTGACGCGGCCGACGCCCTGGCGTCGACAGATACTGAGGGCGGTCCCGAGGAGATTCGCGCCGAGTCCCTGCCCGCGGGCGTCGGGGCGGACCGCGAGGTCCTTGACGTGGCCGAGCGGCGTCCCGCCGTTCGGGACGGTGTCGGCGACGATGAAGCCGTCGACTGACCGCTCGCCGGCGACGAGAAATCCGGGCTGACCGAGGAACTGCTCGAAGGCGGCGTAGGGCCACGGCTGGGGAAACGACGTGGTCTCGATGCGGTACACGTCGAGCAGGTCCGCCCGCGTCGCCTGCCGAATCGTCGGCCCGTCGGTCGGCTGGCTCCCGGCTGTCGTCACATTCGTCGTACGTCGGTCGGCCAGTAAAGCCTTGGTCGCCGGCAGCCAGCACTTTCTTATACACCTACCATTTACAACCGGGTGCACCCAGTTTTGGGTGCATCCCCACCTCGTCCCTGTCGGGAGGACTCCCCCCACCCTCCTCCCTCCGGGGACACGTTTCACTCCCCGACGCGTTCGCTGGTGAGCGCGAGCGACGCGAGAACGAGACGCCGGTTAGTTCGGCGTCCAGCCGCAGACGGTACACTCCGAGGCCGCCATCTCGTGGAGTCCGCCACACTCCGGGCACCGCTTTTTATTATAATCCTCCTCCCACGCCGGCGTCTCGGTTTCCGTCTCGTGGCCCCTGTCTGCGAGGAAGTCGTCGAAGATGTCGTTCGCGGTCGCCATACAAGCAGATAGTTAGCCCCGGTGGCAATAAATGTGTGGTACGTGGTAGCACGGATTGCGGCGGACGAGCGGCCCAGCGAAGCCACGCCCCTTATGCCCGGTGGTCGTGTTCATGTCTCTATGACCGACGATACGCACCTGACGCGGCTGTTCGGTGGTCCCGGCAGCGGGAAGACCACCGCGCTATTGGACCGCGTCGACGAGATGCTCGACGACGGCGTCGACGTGCGGGACATCCTCGTCGTCTCCTACACCCGGGCGGCCGCCGCGGAGATTCGCGAGCGACTCGCCGAACGACTCGACCGCTCGCCGAAGTCGCTGAAGGGGAACGTCTCCACGATGCACGCGAAGGCGTACGAGCTGCTCGACTTATCACGCGGCGACGTGGTCGGCGAGGACGAGAAAAAGGAGTTCTGCTCGGAGTACGGCATCGAGTTCGAGGGTGAGTACGACTCCAACCGGCGGCGCTCGTCGCGCTCGACCACCATCGGCAACAAGATTCTCGCCACCTCCGAGTGGCTCCAGCGCACCCGCCGGGACGTGGCCGACTGGTACGACGTACCCTTCCAGTGGGACGTGGAGGAGGTTCGACTCCCGCCGGAGGAGGACCCCAACTCACAGACGGGCAACAAGTACACCCCGACGTGGCCGTCGGACGACGACCGCATCGACGTGCCGGAGGTCATCCGGGCGTGGCGCGCGTACAAGGGGGAACACGGCGTCGTCGGCTTCGCCGACATGCTCGAACGCGTCACCCAGCGCTCGCTCGTTCCGAACGTCGACCACCTCGTCATCGACGAGTTCCAGGACATCACGACGCTCCAACACGACGCCTACGAGGAGTGGCGACCCCACATGGAGTCGGTGCTCATCGCCGGCGACGACGACCAGGTCGTCTACGCGTGGCAGGGGGCCGACCCCGCGCTCCTGCTCGAGGCCGACCCCGACGACGACGTAATCTTGCCGAACTCCTACCGGCTCCCGTCGAACGTGCTCAACGTCGTCAACCGCGAGATCCGCCACATCGACGAGCGACAGGAGAAGGACCTGAACCCGCGCAAGGAGGGCGGCACCGTCGAGGGGATTCGCTCGCCGTCGATGTTCGATTTGACGCGGAACGTCCGCGACACCATCGAGGCGACCGAGGACGAGACCGTGATGGTGCTGTTCCGGGCGCGCTATCAGCTGTTCCAGTTCATGGAGGAGTTCACCTCGATGGGGATTCCGTACACCTCGCTGACGGACATCCGGATGTGGACCGACCGGCTCGAAGGGTACGTCCGCGCCGTCGAGAAGAAGACCGACGAGGGACACATGACCGGACTGGAGGCGCGGCGGCTGGCCGAGATGCTCGCCGACTCCGCGTTCGGCACGAAAGAGCGCGACGACCTCTTCGACGCGCTCGACGAGCTGAAAGAGCAGAACAATGCGCGACTGGAGGATTTCGAGGTCAGTCCCGACTTCATCGAGGAGTACGCTCCCTTCACGCCCGGCGTCGCCGGCGCGTCGGACATGCTCACCCGCACCTCGAACTTCCAAGAGCGGTCCGTCGACGCCTACTTCGACGGGCCGTATCAGGGGATGGACGCCGACCGCGTCCGCGTGGGCACCATCCACTCCGCGAAGGGTCGCGAGGCCGACCACGTCTTCGTCTGTACCGACCTCACGGAGAAGGTCGTCGAGCAGATGGCGGCCAGCGTCGACCGCGACCGGCTCCCCGAAGCGGTGGAGTTCGAGAAGGGAACCGACCCGGTCCCCGTGTTGACGGACAACGAACGCCGCGTCTTCTACGTCGGGATGTCGCGCGCCCGCGAGCGACTCGTCTTGATGGAGAATCTCATCGACGGCGCGCCGACGCTCCCGCTCGACGTGCTCATCGACAACGAGCCCAGCGAGCTCCCGCTCGTGGAGTTCATCGAGCAGGCACAGGAACCGCTCGAGGTCGCCGAGCCGGCCGACTGACCGCGGCGACCGCAGTCGTTTCACCGCTAGCGACTCTACTTCAGGTATGAGCGAGCAAACGACACGAGTGTGGCTTGTCGAACGAACCTACTCGGACGACGAGCAGAACCTCATCATCCTCACGTACGCGACGACAGACGGCGAGCGCTACTTCCGGAAGGAGCGTGCGCTCACGACCCCGGGAGACCGCCGAGTGACGACCGCAGCCGTCAAGGCGGAGCCGCAGAATCTCGGCGACGTGACCGACCCCGACGAGCGGGCGCAGTACGCGGCCGAAGCACAGCGAATGGCCGCCGAACACGACCCCGACGACGAAATCTAGTCCTCTTCGGGCTCCTCGACGACCGCTCCGACGGTCTTCTCCGCGACGAGACCCGGGATGTCCGTCGGCGTCGTGAGATACTCCTCGATGAGCACCATCAACGCCGCAATCGCGAGCACGATACCCCCAACCAGATGCTCGCCCGCGAGCAGCTGCTCGATGCCGAAGATGACGAGCGGGACCGCCAGCGCGACGGTCGCCGCCAGCCCGATGGTACTCGTGATTGACCGCGCCATGTCTCCCGTGAGTCGCCGGCGACCGAAAACGCTCCGGGTCCGTCCCAGTTTCGGGAATACTAACACATTTGCGTCGCGTCGCCGTATCTCGACTGTGTTCACCGGAATCATCGAGACGACGGGTGAGGTGCTCGCCCGCGAGCGGACCGACGACGGACTGCGGCTCCGACTGGCAGCGCCCTTCGCCGACGAACTGACGCACGGCCAGTCGGTCGCGGTGTCGGGGGCCTGTCTTACCGTCGAGGAGCAGACCGACGACGACTTCTCCGTCTTCCTGGCCGAGGAGACCGTCGAGGTGACGTATCTCGGTGACCTCGGTGTCGGCGACAGCGTGAACCTCGAGCGCGCACTCCCCGCGGACGGTCGCTTCGACGGCCACATCGTGCAGGGTCACGTCGACGGCGTCGGCGAGGTGACCGGAATCGAGCAGGTGGAAGAAGATTGGTACTTCGAGTTCTCGCTCCCCGAGTCGATGGGCCAGTACGTCGTCTCGAAGGGCTCGATCACCATCGACGGCATCTCGCTGACCGTCGCCGACATCGACGAGGACGGATTCGCCGTCGCCATCATCCCGGCGACCTACGAGATCACGACACTCTCGGAGAAGTCGGTTGGCGACCCCGTCCATCTGGAGGTTGACGTCATCGCCAAGTACGTCGAATCCATCACCGAACAGTACGCCTGAGATGCGGTGACACAGCGCCCGCTGTTACAACCCTTATAAGCTCGCCCGCCTTCCGTCCGGTATGGATATTCTTCCGGACACGAGCGCGGTCATCGACGGCCGCGTGTCCGAACACGACGACGTGGCCCACGTCTACGTGCCGAACGCTGTCGTCGCGGAGCTGGAGTCGCAGGCGAATCAGGGGCGCGATTCGGGGTGGGCCGGACTCGAAGAGCTACAGCGGCTGGCGGCGGCTGCCGACGCCGGCGATATCTCTGTCGAATACATCGGCCGTCGCCCGACTCACGACGAGACCGAGGGCGCGGGCGAAGGTGACATCGACGCGCTGATTCGCGACCTCGCGCGCGACCACGACGCGACGCTGCTCACCAGCGACCGCGTGCAGGCGGAGGTGGGTGAGGCGATGGGCGTCACCGTCGAGTACGTCGAGCCGAAGGTCGACACGACCGACGACGGGACCGACGACGGACTCGACATCGAGCGGTACTTCGACGGCGAGACGATGTCCGTCCACCTGAAGACGGGCGTCGCACCGATGGCGAAGCGCGGCGACATCGGCGACATCGCGTACGGCCCGATCGGCGGTGAGCCGCTGTCGGAATCGGAGATGCTGACGTTCGCGAACGACATCGAGTCGACGGCGCGCGCCTCCTCGCGCGGCTTCATCGAACTTGAGGAGCCGGGGATGAAGATCATCCAGTACGCCGACTACCGTATCGCCGTCGCCCGGCCGCCCTTCGCCGACGGAATCGAGATCACGGCCGTTCGACCCATCGCCTCGCCCACGCTCGACGAGTACGACCTACCGGACGGGCTTCGCGACCGCTTCACCGAACACCAGCGCGGAATCTTGCTGTCGGGGTCGCCCGGCGCAGGGAAGTCGACGTTCGCGCAGGCGGTAGCTGAGTTCCTCGCCGACTCCGATTTCGCCGTTAAGACGATGGAGAAGCCGCGCGACCTCCAGGTCGGCGACCACATCACCCAGTACACCGAGCTTCGCGGGTCGATGGAGCGGACGGCCGACTCGCTGCTCATGGTGCGGCCCGACTACACCATCTACGACGAGGTGCGCAAAACGTCTGACTTCAGTACCTTCGCCGACATGCGACTCGCCGGCGTCGGGATGATCGGTGTCGTCCACGCGACGCGTGCCATCGACGCCCTCCAGCGGCTCGTCGGCCGCGTCGAACTCGGCATGATTCCACAGGTCGTCGACACGGTCGTCTACATCGAGGCCGGCGAGATCGACACCGTCTACGAGGTCGAAACGAAGGTGAAGGTTCCCCACGGCCTGATGGAGGAGGACCTCACCCGCCCGGTCGTCGTCATCTCCGACTACGAGACGGGCGAGCCGGCCTACGAGATCTACACGTTCAATCAGCAGGTCGTCACCGTCCCGCTCGAAGACGGCGACGAACAGGAGTCGGGGGTCAGCCGCATCGCGAAAAACGAAATCGAGCGCGAAATCAAATCCATCGCCCACGGACAGGTGGAAGTCGAGATTACGAGTGACAACGCCGCCACCGTCTACGTCTCCGAAAACGATATCTCGTCGGTCATCGGGAAGGGCGGCGGCCGCATCACCGATATCGAAAACCGGCTGAGCATGGAGTTAGACGTGCGGACACTCGATGAGTACGCCGGCGGCTTCGGCGGTGGCAGTGGTGGCAGCTCCGCCGGCGCAACCGGCGGGGGCAAGCAGGGTGAAATCGTCACGCCCGAAATCACCTCGCGTCACATCATCCTCCCCGTAGAGGGCCACTCGGGCGAGACGGTCGAGGTGCAGGCCGGCGGGCAGTATCTGTTCACGGCGACCGTCTCGCGGGGCGGTGAGGTGCAGATCTCCCGCGGGAGCGGGCTGGCCGACGAACTGGAGACGGCAGTCGACAGCGGCCAACAGGTGACGATTACGCCGCAGTAGTCGAGAAGAGCAGCCGCGCTATCGGAACGGGACTCACGGAGAAGACGAACTGCAACGAGCAGGACGAGAAACTCAGTCGTCGGCGGCCGCGACGGTCTCGGCGGATTGGTCGTCGGCGTCGGTGAGCTGGTAGAGATTCTGCCGGGCGTCGGCGAAGTAGACGTCTTCGCTGACCACGTCGATGGCTTCGAGCCGTTCGAGGGCGTAGCGAACGGTCCGGGCCGACAGCATCGACTCCTCAACGATGCCCTTCTGGGTCATCGGCCCGTCGTACTCCAGTACCTTGTAGACGAGCTTGGCGCTCGGTGGGAGATCGGCGACTGTCTCTCCGTCAGAATCGCTCATACTACTTACCCACAGAACGTCTGACGTCATAAACATGAAGGTGAGTTATTGCTAACCGCCCCACAGCAGGCCGCGAGCGACGAATGTGAGGGGCCGACGCACCAGGTTCGCGTGCGGTTGTGGCTTCGAATCGCTTTTGCCGTCAGGGAGACGACGGAGGTACATGGCGACCGACACCGCTGGCCGCTTCTCCTCACATCTGCGCGGAGTCGTGGTCACATCACTGGCGTGTTCGATGGGGCTTGCCGCTGCGGTCGCGTCGTCGGTCGTGACGGCCGGCCTCCAGACGCCCGCAACGAGCAACCAGGCGCTATACGTGCTGGTGGGGGCGATCCTCGTTCAGTTCCCCGTCCTGTCGGTCATGGGTATCGACGTCGGTGAGTTCTCGACGAAGGACTACCTCTACGTCGCGTTCATGACCTTCGCGCTCTGGTTCATCAGTTGGGGTATCCTGCTGACCACGGGGAGTAGCTTCTAATGGCCGGCGATTCTATCGCTGTCGTCGACTTAGACCGGTGTCAGCCCGACCGGTGTAACTACGAGTGCATGAACTACTGCCCGCCGAACCGGACGGGCAAGGAGTGTATCGTCGAGCGCAGTGACTACTTCGGCGAGGACGAACCCCACGAAGGGGGCGACGACCAGATCCTAATTTCCGAGGAGATCTGTCTGGGCGAGAGCTGTGGGATCTGCGTCGAGAAGTGCCCGTTCGACGCCATCGAAATCATCAATCTGCCCCAGGAACTCGACGAGAACCCGACCCACCGCTACGGCGAGAATGCGTTCGGTCTCTACGGGCTTCCAGCGCCCGAATCGGGGACTGTCACCGGTATCCTCGGCCCGAACGGCATCGGGAAGACGACGGCCGTCCGCATCCTCGCCGGCGAAATCGAGCCGAATCTCGGCCGCCACACCGACACCCCCTCTTGGGACGAGGTGATGGACGCGTACCGTGGCACCGGACTGCAGTCGTATCTCGCAGAGCTGCGCGAGGGTGACGTGACCGTCGCGCGCAAGCCACAGTACGTCGATAAGATTCCGAGCAGCTTCTCGGGAATCACCCGCGAACTCATCGAGGGCGTCGACGAACGCGGCATCGCAGACGAGATCACCGAGCGGCTCGACATCCAGCCGGTGCTCGACCAGCCGATCGACACGCTCTCTGGCGGGGAGCTTCAGCGAGTCGCGCTCGCGGCGACGCTCGTGCGCGACGCCGACTTCTACTTCCTCGATGAGATTACGCCGTATCTCGACATCGGCCAGCGCGTTACCGCCTCGCGGCTCATCCAAGACCTCGCCGCGGACGGGGACCGCTCGATGCTCGTCGTCGAACACGACCTCGCCGTGCTCGATCTGTTGGCGGACTCCATTCACGTCGCGTACGGTGAGCCGTCCGCCTACGGTGTCATCACCGACCCGAAGAGCACGAAAAGCGGCATCAACGAGTACCTCTCCGGCTATCTCGACAACGAGAACATGCGAATCCGACAGGAGGCAATTGAGTTCGAGCAGCACGCGCCACGCGTGGCCTCCAACACCGACACGCTCGTCGAGTATCCGGCGCTCTCGAAGTCTTACGGCGAAGGGGAGTTCTCACTCGACATCGAGGCCGGCGAAATCCGCAACAACGAGGTGTTGGGTATCGTCGGGCCGAACGGTATCGGGAAGTCGACGTTCGCGAAGATGCTCGCCGGCAAGCTCGACCCAGACGAGGGGAGTCTCGACGCGAACCTCGACATCTCGTACAAGCCGCAGTACGTCGACATCGACCAGCCGATGCGCGTCGACGCGTTCTTGTCATCGATTACGGACCAGTTCGGCTCCTCCTACTGGGAGACGGAAATCGCCCAGCCGCTCCAACTCCAGCGAATCATGGAGCAGAACCTCACCGACCTCTCGGGCGGCGAGCGGCAACGGGTCGCCATCGCGGCGTGTCTCTCGAAGGACGCCGACCTCTATCTCTTGGACGAGCCGTCGGCCCACCTCGACGTGGAACAGCGGGTGCTCGCCACCCGTGCCATCCGTCGGTACACCGAGAACCACAAGGCGACGGCGATGGTCATCGACCACGATATTTACATGATCGACCTCCTCGCCGACCGGCTACAGGTGTTCGACGGCCAGCCGGCGGAACACGGCCATGCCGACCAGCCGGTCGGGATGCGCGAGGGGATGAACGAGTTCCTCGCGAACCTCGACGTGACGTTCCGGCGCGACCAGCGCACTGGTCGCCCGCGCATCAACAAGCCCGGCTCACAGAAGGACCGCGAGCAGAAGAACGCCGGCGAGTACTACTACGCGCCCGCCGACGACGAGGAGCTGTAACGGACCCGAAGCTTCCTATCCGTGGCTCTCCTTGGTCGGGGTATGCGCTGTGATTATCACACTCATACGACCTACTCGGACGGCTCTTTTCTCGGGTGGATGGTCCACGCCGCCGAGAGCGCCGGGCTCGATGCCATCGGCATCACCGACCACTGTATCGTCTCCTCGCGCGAGGGACCGCGCCACCAGCGCGAGAACATGGGCTTCAACCTCGACGTGACGTACGAGCGCCGGAGGGCCGCCATCGACGCCCTGAACGAACGCCGCGACATCGATGTTATCGACGGCGTCGAGATGGATTTCCACCCGGACGACGAGACAGAAATCGCGGCCTTCCTCGACGAGGTCGGCTTCGAGTACGCCGTCGGGAGCGTCCACGAGGTAGACGGCACGAACGTCCACTTCGAGGACCACTTCGCCGAGCAGTCGGCGGCTGCACGCCGCGACCACGTCACCACCTACTTCGACCGCCTGGTCGCACTCATCGAGTCGGAGCTGTTCGACATCGCCGCCCACGTCGACCTCATCGAGCGCAACAGCACGCTCCGGGGGCTGGCGACGGACGAGCAGTACCGACGGGTGGCCGAGGCGTTCACCGACTCTCGGACCGTTCCAGAACTGAATGCCGGGCGCGTCCTCTCGGAGTACGGCGAGGTCCACCCTACCCCGCAGTTCATGGAGATACTCCGGGAGGAAGGCGTCGAGTTCGTCTTCGGTACCGACTCACACGACCCGAGCGAAATCGAGCCGCGCAAAGAGGAGCTAGAGAAGTTCGCCGCGACCCACGGCGTGGAGACGACGACGCTGGCGCTGTAAGGGGCACACAGGTGGACCCCGCGGGTCGGTAGCAGGTGGTCCACGCGGTCACCTGAGTCTGCTACCGTCGATAGCCAGCCGATGAGGTCGGTGGCCGCGTCATCCCACAAAAGCTACCAGTTCTTGCAGTCGGTACAGACGAACCGACCGTCGTCGTGCCAGCGGCGCGTCACGACCGCTCCACAGCCCTCACAGGGCGTGCCGTCGGGCGAGAACCGGGCCGTCGCGAGGAGTTCCTCGGCGTCGTCAGTCGAATCGTCCGAGGTTCGGTCACTCGCGTCCCGCTTGTCCGGCGTGTCCGGCGCGTCAGCGTCGTCGGAAAAGTCCGACAGCGAGTGGTCGCTCACGCCCGTAACTCGACACACAGCGGCAAGAACGTGGCGAACCCGCAACTGAGAAGTAGTCGCACACCAACCGGGACACATGGCAGGCTTCATCCAGAACACGATACAGGGTGTCATCGAGTACTTCGGCGGCGTCATCATGCAGAGTCCCGAGCAGGCGATTCTCGTCGCCCTCGGCGGACTCATCGTCGGCGGCGCGTCGGCGGTGTTCGGCGTGCTCTCGCTCGGTGCCGTCGTCAGTCTCGTCGGTCGCGCGCTCCCGACCGCCGGCCCGCCGGACCAGTAACTACGACAGCGTCTCTCCTGTGAGGTCGATTGCCGTCTCCAGGTCGGGACCGAGTGGCGACCCGACGACCAGAGTATCCGCGTGTGCTAACACCTCCTCCGCCCGCGCAGCGACCGCCTCTGGCGTCCCGGCGATACAGAACGCGTCGACCATCGGCTCGGTCACCTGCTCGAAGGCCGCTTCGAAGTTCCCCGCTGCAATCGAATCACCGATAGCGTCGGCCACCCCGGGGTCGATGCCGTGTCGCTGGAGGACGGGCGGGGCGGCTCCCGACGCGATGAACGCGACCGGCGGGCGGGCGGCAGCGCGTGCCGCGTCGGCGTCCGCTGCGACCGAAACGGAGGCGTACGCCGCCAGTTCGAACTCGCCGCGCTCGTCGGGCCGGTCGGATTTCCCTTCCTCGACGCGGTCGCGCGCCCACGCGAGGTCGTCTGGATGCGAGCCGTTGAACAACAGTCCATCGGCGTGTTTGCCGGCCATCCGGCACATGTGCGGCCCTTCGCCGCCGACGTACACCGGGATGTCGGCCCCCTGTGGTGGCTCGAAGTTCAGTCCCGCGTCGGCCGCGGTGTGGACCCCCTCACGGGAGACGCGCTCGCCGTCCCAGACCCGTTGAGCGTCCTTGAACGCCTGAATCGTCGCCGAAAGCCCCTGCTCGCGCTCGACGCCGAGGTTCCGGAGCGTCGACGGGTCACCCGGTCCGATGCCGAACACGGCACGCCCGCCCGAGGACTCGTCTAAGGTTGCGACCTTTCCGGCGAGCGTGAGCGGATGGGTGTCGTAGGGGTTGGCGACGCCGGGACCGACGCGGGCGCTGTCCGTCTGCCGGGCGATGCGGTCGAGCGCGACGAACGGGTCGCGGTTGTTGTAGTGCGACGAGCAGAAGATGGTGTCGAAGCCGGCGGCCTCGGCGCGCGCGCCAAGCTCGCCCAGCCGGGAGACGGGGTGTTCGGGCGTGAGTTCGATACCGAGCATACTACCGCTTGGGGGGCCACTGCCTTTGTGTCACCGACCGCTCGGTGTGTTGCCGGTGGTCGTCGCTGGACTGGCAAAAAAACGGAAAACGGGACGGTTCAGTCGTCGGCGGGTGCCGCGCCCTCGGCGTCGTACTGCGAGCGCGTGAGCGACAGCTTGCCACCGGCGGAGAGGATCTCGCGTTCGCGCGCAGAGGCGTCGAGGTGAGCGGTGAGCTCCCAGTCGTCGTTGACGCGGACGGTGAACTCCTCCTGTCCGGAGTCGACCGCTTCGGCCACGTCGTCGACGATTTCGATGTCGTCGCCCTGCTCGATGTTCGCGTAGTCCGCTTCGTCGATAGTGAGCGGGACGAGACCGAAGTTGAACAGGTTCGCCTTGTGGATGCGGGCAAAGGACTGTGCGAGGACGCCCTCGATGCCGAGATACATCGGACAGAGGGCCGCGTGTTCACGCGAGGAACCCTGACCGTAGTTCTCGCCGGCGACGAGGAAGCCGCCGTCGGAGTCCAGTGCACGCTGTGCGAACGTGTCGTCGACACGCGAGAGCGTGAACTCGGAGAGCTTCGGGATGTTCGACCGGTACATCAGGATATCCTGCGTCGCAGGGATGATGTGGTCGGTCGTGATGTTGTCGTCCATCTTGAGCAGCGCCTCGCCCTCGAGCTTGGAGTCGAGGGGGTCTTTCAGCGGCACGTCGCCGATGTTCGGCCCCTTGACGAGCTCGTCGTCGACGGCCTCGTCGGGCGCGATGAGGTCGGTCTTCGAGCCGTTGTACTTGTCCGGCATCTGGACGCCCGGCGCGTCCAGCCCGAGTTCGTCGGCGAGGTCGCGTGGGTCGGTGAGTTCGCCCTTGATGGCGGCTGCGGCCGCGACCTCCGGCGAGGAGAGGAAGACGGAGTCGTCCTCGATGCCGGAGCGACCCTCGAAGTTGCGGTTGAACGTCCGGACGGAGACGGAGTCGGAGGCCGGCACGTGGCCGATACCGATACAGGCACCACAGGTGGCCTCGGAGAAGTTCACACCGGCGGCCATCATCTCTGCGGTCCAGCCCTCGCGAGCGAGAATCTCGGACGCCTGCTTGGAGCCGGGCGCGACGATCATCTCAGTCTTCATGTCGATCTCCTGGCCTTTCAGCATCTTCGCGGCGGGGAGGATGTCCTCGTAGCCACCGTTCGTACAGGAGCCGACGATGACCTGCTCGACGTCCTGACCGGCCACCTCACGCACGGGGACGACGTTGTCCGGCATGGACGGCTTGGCGACGAGCGGCTCGATGTCGCTCAGATCGACGACGATCTCGTCGTCGTACTCGGCGTCTTCGTCGGGACCGATCTGCTCGAAGACGTCTTCGCGACCCTGTCGGGAGAGGTACTCGCGAGTCTCCTCGTCGGTCGGGAAGATGGAGGAGGTCGCGCCGAGTTCCGTCCCCATGTTGGTGATGGTCGTTCGCTCCGGCACGTTGAGCGTCTCGACGCCGGGACCGGTGTACTCGAAGATCTTGCCGACGCCGCCCTTCACGGAGAGCCGTCGGAGCATCTCGAGGATGACGTCCTTGGCCGAGGACCACTCGGGAAGCTCGCCCTCGAGTCGCACGTTGACGACCTCCGGCATCTCGATGTAGTACGGGCCACCGCCCATGGCGACGGCCACGTCGAGTCCACCGGAACCGATGGCGAGTTCGCCCAGTCCGCCCGGCGTGGGCGTGTGAGAGTCCGAGCCGAGCATCGTCTTGCCCGGGGCGGCGAAGTTCTCCTTGTGGACGTTGTGACAGATACCGTTGCCCGGTCGCGAGAAGTGCGCGCCGAAGGTTCCTGCCGCAGAGCGGAGGAAGCGGTGGTCGTCCGTATTCTTGAAGTCGAACTGGTAAGTCTGGTGGTCACAGTACTGTGCCGCGACCTCGGTTTGGACCTCGTCCAGCCCGAGCGCCTCGAACTGCAGCCAAACGAACGTGCCGGTGGTGTCCTGCGTGAGGACCTGATCGATCTCGATACCGATTTCTTCTCCTGTCTCGAGCTCCCCTTCGACGAGGTGCTCCGAGAGGATTTTCTCCGTTAGCGTCTGTCCCATAACGTCAGCATATCTACCAGCCTGAACTATAAATCCGGCGTGTTTGCCCGATTTTGCGCCGAACAGCCCGCGAAACGGTCAGTGTCGGGTTCGTGAGAGCTTCCGTCTGACCCCGCCTGCCGCAAACGTGGCTCAGGGAGTCGTACATGGACGTTCACGACAGAGTGTGTTGACACGCCCCACGGACCAGTCGGGCATCGGTCATGTCCCGACGAGAGACCGGGTCACTTTTTCGCCGCTGTATCGACTGGACGGTATGCATCTGTTCGCTGTCGACGGTCTCCCCGAGATCGCGGCCGGCGACGACCTCGCGGCGCTCATCGACGCTCGCGTCGAGTTCGAGGACGGTGACGTGTTGTGTGTCGCCTCCACCGTCGTCTCGAAGGCCGAAGGCCGCAGCTACGACTACGAGGACTTCGAGGCCGGCGAGTGGAGCCGCGATATCGCCGCCCGCCTCGAATCCATCACCGGCGACGAGAAGGACCCCCGGTTCGCGCAGGCCGTCATCGAGGAGAGCGAGGAGCTCATCGTGGAAGCCCCGTTCATTCTCGCGGTCACGAAGTTCGGCCACATTACCGTCAACGCGGGCATCGACCGCTCGAACGTGCCGGATGGTGACCTGCTGCTCCTGCCCGAGGATCCGTCGGCGTCGGCACAGCGCCTCTCCGACGCGCTCGGCGTAGCCGTGGTCGTCACCGACACTTCCGGGCGACCGTTCCGCTACGGCCAGCGCGGCGTCGCCGTCGGCTGGGCGGGGATGCCGGCCTCCCGGGACTGGCGGGGCGAACACGACCGCGACGGCCGGGAACTCGGCGTCACGGTCCAGTCGGTCGTGGACGAACTCGCCGGCGCGGCGAATCTCGTCGCCGGGGAGGGCGACGGTGGGACCCCCGCCGTGGTCGTGCGCGACTGGGAGTTCGGTGAGCATGATGGTTCAGAAAATCTGTTCCGCGACGAGGAGGACGATATCGTCCGCGAGGCACTGCGCGACTGGGAGTTCTGATTACTCGATAATCCCGTAGCCGCGCCGGAACAGGAGCACGTCGAGACCAACGACGACAACCGTGAGTCCGACGAGCACGGCCAAGGAGAGATTCGCGTTCACGTCCGTGTAGCCGAGGAACCCGTATCTGACGCCGTTGACCATGTACACCATCGGATTCAACAGTGACACCTGCGCCCAGAACTCCGGGAGCGTCTCCAGCGAGTAGAAGACGCCGCCGAAGAATGTGAGCGGTCGGAGGATGAACTGATTGAGCACGGTCAGATAATCGAAGTCCCGCGCCCACAGGCCCCCGACGACGCCGAAGGCAGCAAACAGCGTCACAATCGTGAGCATGAACGCGGCGAGATACAGCGGTTTCCGGACGGGAACGCGTCCCCCATCGATGGCGAAAGGGACGAACAGCAGACCGACGACGACGATGATGACGCCGACGACCAGTCCACGCAGGGCAGAGGCCGCGACGTACGCCAACACCTGACTGGAGTACGGCAGCGGCGAGGTGAGCACCTCGTGGATGTACTCGTTCCACCGGCCGTGGAAAATCGAGAAGGAGGCGTTCTCGAAGGCGTTGGAGATGGCACCGAGCACGACCAGTCCAGGGAGGATAAAGAGGATGTAGTCGTACCCCTGAATCTCCGCGATGCGGTCACCGAGGATGACCCCGAAGACGGCGAAATAGAGGACGTTCGTGATGGCCGGCGGGATGAACGTGTTCCGGGGGCGGCGCACGAAGCGGAGGATCTCGCGCTTGAGCAGCGACCGAAAGCCCGTCCCCAGAGGGGTCATCGGGTCACCTCCCCGCCGGCGTCGGTGTCAGCGCGCGTCATCCCGACGAACACCTCTTCGAGCGAAGCGCGCCGCAGGTCGAGATTCGTGACCTCGTAGCCGCCGCGGTCGAGCGCGCGAATCACGGCCGCCGCACGCGACCCGGCGTCGTCGACAGTCACCGAGAGGTCGGTTCCGTCGAGCGTCGCGCCGTAGACGCCCTCGCGGTCGAACGCGGGCACACTCTCGGGGGCGTCGGCGAGCGTGACGACGAGCGTGTCCTCGCCGCGTCCGCGCAAGTCGTCCGGAGAGGCCACCTCCACCTTCCGGCCGGCGTCCATGATTGCGACCGTGTCACAGAGCCGTTCTGCCTCCTCGATGTAGTGGGTGGTGAGCAGGACCGTCGTACCGTCGTCGTTGAGCCGCTGGACCAGCTCCCACAGCTCGCGGCGGAGTTCCACGTCGACGCCGGCGGTCGGCTCGTCGAGGATCAGGAGGTCCGGGTCGGTGACGAGGGCACGCGCCAGCAGGAACCGGCGTTTCATCCCGCCCGACAGCCAGTCGAAGCGGGTGTCGCGCTTGTCGTAGATGCCGACGGTCTTGAGTGCCTCGTCGGCGCGGCGTGCGGCCTCGTCGGGGGCGACGCCGTGGTAGCCGGCCTTGTGTTCGAGCACCTCGCGAATCGGAAAGAATCGGTCGACGTTGAACTCCTGTGGCGCGAGCCCGATGCGGTTGCGGGCTTCCTGATACTCGCTTTCGACGTCGTGGCCGAACACCTCGGCGGAGCCGGCCGTCGAGCGTGCGAGACCGACGAGGATGTTGATGAATGTCGTCTTGCCGGCCCCGTTCGGGCCGAGCAAGCCGAAGAACTCGCCCTCAGCTACCTCGAATGAGAGGCCGTCGAGCGCCCGCACGTCTCCGTACTCCTTGACGAGGCCGTTAGCGCGTATCGCGGTCATACAGAAGCGAACGGCGGCGCGGGGGTAAACGGCCCGTTTCTACTCCAGTCGCGAGCGGGCGACCGAGATGCCGCCCGGCGTGATGATGAGTTGGTCGTCGTCCTTCTGGATGATGTCGCCGCCGACCTCGTCGGCGACCTGTTTCAGCTCATCGGAGATGTGCTCCATCGTGCGGTCGGTCGTCGTGTGGCGGGTGATATCCGCGATGACGATGTCGCCGTCGTAGATGGCGTCCTTGATTGGTACCACGTCGCCCTGCTCGCCAATCGTGGCGATGTGTACCTGCGTCCCCGAGTCCGACGGCGTAGCGTCGAAGTCGTCGATGTCGAGTTCGACGTAGTCGTCGGTGCTCCGGTCACCACCCAACAGCCTGCTCATCAGTCCCATACTGGCGAAACGCGGCGTCGCGGGGGAAAACTCTTGCGTCAGACGCCAGGTGACCCCGATCACAAGCGTTTCCTCGCGAGCGTCGAACCCCCGGCTGTGACATTCAGCATCTGCGTCCGCGACCCGTACGAGACTGACGACGGCAGCGAAGAGACACGCTTCGGCGTCGCCGTCACCACCCGCCTCGCGGCGGTCGGCACGCTGTGTCCCTTCGCCAACGAGCACGGAGCCGTCGCCACCCAGTCGCTCGTCAACGTCGAACTCGGCGAGAGGGGCGTCGAGTATCTCGCCGACGGTCTCGCCGTCGACGACGCGCTCCAGTCCCTGCTCAACGCCGACGAGGGTGCCCCGAACCGCCAACTCCACGGCGTCGACGACGAGGGCACGTTCGCCTTCTCCGGTGGCGACTGCAAGGAGTGGTACGGCCATATCGAGCGCGAGAACTTCACCGTCGCCGGTAATCTCCTCACCGGCGAATCGGTCGTAGAGGCGACCGCCGACGCTTACGAGGCGAGCGACGCTGACCTGCCGCTGGCCGAGCGCCTCGTCGACGCGCTCGCGGCCGGCCACGCCGAGGGCGGCGACAAGCGCGAGGAATTGGAGGTGCAGTCGGCCGCGCTCATCGTCACGACCACCGAGGACCGCGAGATGGAGCCATACTACAACGACCTGCGCGTCGACGCCTCGAAGACGCCGGTCGAAGATCTGCGTGAGACGTACGAACTCGCCGACGAGAGCTATCAGGCCGCAGTGGAGAAGTACGAGGAGAGCTACGAGGAGGACGATATCGACGCGGGAGAAGAGTAGAGCCGCTGTCGTGTCTGCTATACGGCCGGTTCTGTGTCGTTTGGTTTCGACACCACCCCGTTCGCTATCACGTCAACACCCCCTGCTCGTCGTCACTTCGACACCACCGCCACCACTCTCGTTGCTTGGCCTCGGGACCGGTACCGCGCCAACCCTCCCCCGGACCGCACACGCTCGCACGGCGAGCGGTGCGGTAGGCCACCGCCACGGTTGCCTGTGCGGGTGACGTGGTCCGAGCGCGAATCAGCACGAGGTCGCGAACCATCAAAGCCGAAGTCAGCAAGCCGTCAAGGCAAAAACAGCAGTCCTAAACAGCGAACTCGAACAGGTCGTCGCCGACGTGGTGGAGCGACTCGACCACCTTCCCGCTGTCGCCGACCATCTCGGAGCCGCCGACCTGCGCGCGACCAATGGCGAGCACCTTGCCGTGGCTCTCCTCGGCAATCGCGACCAGATCGTCCGCCTCGATGTCCGCGTCGGCCTCAACGATGCCGGGACGCATCACGTCAGCGCCGTCCGAGACGAACGAGATCGCGCCGGCGTCGACGGTGACGACGCGACTTTCGGGCGCGAACTCCTGTGCGCCGTTGACCGTCAGCGACGGCTCCCCATCGAAGAAGACCACGTACGGGTCGCCGTCGACGAGGACGACCCGCTGGTCGGAGTCGTCGAACGTCACGTCCTCGAAGCTGTCGCCGTCGATTTCGACCCCAAACGTCGCCCGAATCGTCTCGACGATGTCGTCGATTTCGTCGCCGCGCAGGTGGTGGCGCGATTTGACCTCCATATCTTGGAGTACGCCGGTGGGCGAATAAATCCGTCCATACCGCCGACAAGTCGGTCAGGGCGTCCGGAAGACCCGAATCGTGTCTCGGGAGGTCGGCTCGCGAAGCAGATGGGCACAGCCGCGCTCACCGAACACCTGCTTCCAGTCCCGGTGATACAGTGGGAACTCACCGTCGACACAACTGGTCTCCGACTCGCCACGGCCACGCGTCGGACTGTTCCCCTCGTTTTCTGCGGTCACGATGAGGTCGTCGCTGACGCGCACCACCTCGTCGAACACCCACGTGTCGTCCGGGTGGATATGCTGGAGCGTCTCGACGGAGTACACCACGTCGAAGGCGTCCGTCTCGTAGTCGAGGAGGATATCCTCGATTGCCCCGGCGTGGAAGGTACCCGTCTCCGCGAGCGTGGGGTACGCCTCGTCCATCACGTCGAAGGAGTCCTCGTTGATGTCGATGCCGGTCAGGTGCTCGTAGCCGTGCTCGCGGAGGGTTTCGAGGTGACGGCCGGAGCCACAGCCGAGTTCGAGAATGCGCGCGTCGGTGTCGGCGTAGTGGTCAAGCACGTCGAGCAGCGTTTCGCTCACCTGATTCGGTCCGAGGTCGGCGTAGTACTGTGGGGAGTAGCGGCCCGACCGACCGGCCCAGTCGTCGCGTACCTCATCAGGGTCCATATTCCCGATACACGCTTAGCTGGTAAATGTCGTGCGACCCGCGCTCACGCCGACTCCCCCTCGCAGTCGAACGCCCGGTCGAACTGCGTCTTCGACGATTCGTAGGTCTCACTCGCGGCGTGGGTCTCGCCCGCGAGCGCCGACTCGCCCGCAGCCCGGAGCGTTTCCGCCGACTCGACGAACCCCGGGGCGCGACACGCCACCGTCTCGAGCCACGAGGAGAACAGCGACACGTCGCGGTCGAGGGCCGTCGGGACGGCCGTCGCGGCGGTGTCGAACTTCTCGCGGGCGATACGTGCCAGCCGGACGCTCCGCTCGTACTCGTCGGCTTCGAACGCAGTCCGGGCCTGCCCGAGTGCGCCGAATCCGTCGAGTTGGTGTATCAGTCCGCGCGCCGCCGGCTCCCACCGATACACCAGCGTCGACACGTACGTCTGTTCGGCCTGCTCGTCCATAATCGAGAACCCGTCGACGTTGGCCTCGATACCGTCGGTCGCGAACTGCTGGAGGAGTTGACTCGCCGCGACACGCTCCTGTGACATGCTCGCCAAGTCCTCCCGTGCTCCCGTGTAGAACTTGTAGGCGTCCCCGACCTGAGTCGACATGTGCGCGTCGATGCCGCGGTACAGCCGCGAGAATCCCTCCGCGATTGCCGTGTACTCCTGATACTTCGTGTTCGTGTACTCGCCGACCGACAAGAGGAGTTCGACGTGCGCCTGCTGGCGCTTGCTTCCCTCCTCGCGCACCGGGACAAGCGTATCCCGTACGACCGTGAGCGGATCGTACACGTCGGCTCGTTCGTGGGCTGCGTACCCGCGGAACCCGCTGTCTTCGTCCATCGCGAGGTCGCCGTCGTCGACGACCTGTAACGACTGGACCGCCTCGAACGCTGTCGCCGCTTCCGGCCGGGCCGTCTCCAGTGCGGCCGTCACCTCCGGATTCGCGGGTGTCGGCGTCGCCGTCGACTCCGGCGTCGGACTGGCCGTCTGGGCCGTCGTCGCTGTTCGCGTCTCGGTCGACTCGTCGCTGCTGTTACAGCCGGCGAGTGCGCCGGCGAGGGCTGTGCCACACGCTGTGAGGATGGTTCGTCGGTTCATCGTTGGGGGGTTACTGTGTCGGTGTCTGCCGGTCAACGTCGTACTTCGAGAGCTCTGCCGTCCAGTAGATGCGCGGCTCGGCCGTGACGTACACGCCGATTCCCTCCTCCGTGTTGTGTTCTCTGAGGAGGGCATCACGGTGAGCGGGGGAGTCGAGCCACCCATCAACCGCCATCTGAGCTAACTCTTCGACAGAAAGATCGGTTACAGGATTCTCGATTGTGAGCAGATTCTCATATACCACTCGTGAATGGTACCCATACTTTGGCAGGCGGCTGATGTGGAGTTCACCATCGGGATTCTCATGAGCATAGAAATCCCTAACCGCCATATCTCGTGAATGGAGTCGGGCAATATCGGCCAACTCTGAGTCGTATGAGAGTGGGCTTCGAGAGTGCTCCCGTCTTGCCGCATTGGTGGCTTTGTGAGTGAGGCGTTCCAATTCCCGCACGTCTGGAACAATTGAGTGGTGAGTAGCCTCGTACTCTGGAATTTTCTGTACGTTAGCAGCCTCAGTCGGGCTGGTTCGCTCACCTGGATTTGTCCGAAACTCACCCAAACAACCGGTGGTAAGAGTGGAAGTGAGCGTGGCACCACTTAATCGCAACACTCGTCGTCGGTTCATGTCGACACACCCGTTCTGACTTGTTTTTCCATAAATGTTTCAGATATTTTCTAGTAGAACAAAGTCATTATCTGCCCTCTATTCGGCAACCCTGGAGGTCATTTCATCTTGCTCCGTCATTTCGGTATCTAGCAGAACCGCATCAAGTCGATTCTGTACAGACTGATCATCTTTGTCGTCTCTCGCGGCCTCTGTCTGTTCGGTGGAGGAATCCGTATCTGGTGTAGATTCAGAGATTTGAGTCCCGGCTCCAGAGTTCGTAATTTGCTCACTCTGTACCGCCTCAACGTGTCCTCTCGCCGCATCATAGACACGATTGTCTGCCTGATCGCGGGATACTGCATTGGTAGTCCCATCTGACGGAGTCACCGTTGGCTCAGTGGATCCGACAGTTTGACCACCGTCCGCGTCAGATTGCGAATCCTGAATCTCACCGTTGCGAGCAGCAATTGCAGTCCCGTTGATGTCACCGTGTGGACCAACTTTGATGACGACAGTTACCGTGGTTTGAGGCCCCGAGTCAATTCCCTGCTCAATTTCAGGATTGTTCAGCGATTTGTGTCTATTTAATGCGATTTGACTACCTCCTGCAAAGGACGAACCAGACGATTGCTCCGCCTCCGATTCAAGGAACCTAGCCTCACTACGACTGACTTCCCTCGTTATTGTGTAACTGTCTGGAGCAACGGTATCTCTGACTTTATCAACCGCTGCTGCTGCGGCAGAGCCAAGATACGAAATCTCGTTCTTTCGGGAATCAGAGAGTTCCTGCGTCGCAAGACTACGAGGATAATGTTGCCTGTGGGCATCATTATCACCGATGCTTGCCGTCATTTCACCGGATCCAGACAGCACGAGTACCTCATTCTCTTCATTCTTCTCAGTTATATTCATATCAGGACTAGCTTGGGTCTCTCTACACGACATCGTAGTAACCCGAACAGACCGGTACGTCTCTGCACCGTGGTTGTCCGTCGCGGTGTAGGTCGCGGAGCTAACGCCCGGTGAGTCAAGATGTATCGGCATCCGTCTGTCCCACTCGCCGGTAGCGGTGTCCCCCTCTTCGGTGACGATGGTCGGATTCAGTCGCACCGACTCGCCGACACAGCCGGTGACGGCGGGCGGGAGTTCGATTTGTGGGTCGCGGTTTTCGTCGCTAATCTCAACCACCTTCGTCGCGGTCGCCGTCTGGCCGGCAGTGTCGGTGACGGTGAGCGCGATGCGCCGCGTCTCGCCGGGCGCGTCGTCGAAGGTGTGGGTCGCGGTCGACTGGTCGTAGCTGTACGCGCCGTCCCACGAGTAGTCGACGATACCTTCGTCGTCGACGGCGTTTGCCTCGAACGTCGCCTCGCTACCGGGTGCGACCGTGTTCGGCCCGGAGATGGAGACGGCGGGTGGCCGGTCAGTGTCCGTTGAACCGCCGGACAACTCGTCGCCGACAGCGGACTGCGGTGACTGCGGCGACTGAGAGGACTGCGTCGCCGAGCTATCGGACACTGTCGTGGAGTCGGTAGTCGGTGGCGCATCGGTAGCCGGCGGCGACGCATCGGTCGGAGCTGTGCTATCGAGCGAGACAGCGGGGAGGTTCGTCGCGCGGATCTGCTTGTCGAGGACGACCGACTCCGCGTTGGTGTCGACGACGCGGACGCGGACGATATCGCCTTCGGTAATGTGGTCTTCCGCGAGATGGACGGTGAGTGCCTCACCGTTTTGCCATACCGCGGGCGAGTCGCGCGTCGTCGTGCCGCTGAGCCCCTCGACGATGCTGCTGGCACGCGCAGGCGGCTCGTCGCTGCCGTCGACCTCCAAGAACGGCAGTCGGTCGAGGACGTGGTCGGGTGGGCCGTCGTCGGCACTCTCGCCGGCATCGTCTGCAACTGTCTCGTCGTCCTCAGCGTCCTCTTCGTCTCCCGTGTCAGGGCCGGATGCAGCGACGCTCGCTTGTTCTGGCGACCCGACTGCTGGGGAGTCGGTGAGTCCGCGCTCGACGGATTCGACGCTGTCGTCGAAGGTTGCCGTCGTCTCCGTCTCCGTGACGACCGTCGTCTTCGGCACCATCCGGTAGTGGCTGATGAGACGCTCCGTCGTGGTGCCGGTTCGAATCCGCTGCTCGACGATACCGTACGTCGGCTGCTGGACCGTGACGGTCGTCTCGCCGATTGCCCCGTCGCTGGCGAGCGACCACCCGTCGCCCGGCTGTCGCGGGGCGAGTTTCGTCTGGGTCTGCTCGACTGACTCGGTCCGGACCGGCGTGTCGCTGACCCGGGTCCAATCGTCGCCCGGTGCCTCGGCCGCGAGCGTCGTCTCCGTTCGTGTTCGGTCGACGCGTGAAACGACGGCTGCGCTCTTTCGCGTCCATCCCGGTGCGGGCGGATCAGTTGCGACCTCGCTGTCGGTTCGCTCGACCGTCATGTGGTCGAACGCGCGCGGTGATGCTTTCCGCCAGCCGTCGCCCGTCGGCTCGCTCGTCGAGAGCGTCTGTTCTGTCGTCCGGTCGACGCGTTCGTATCGGTAGAACGCCTCGGTGTCGTAGTCGGCCCGCCACTGCCACTCGTAGATCGGCTGGCGGACGGTCTCGTACACCGGGACGCGCTCGTACTCGTACACCGGTTCACGAACTGTTTCGCAGGTCCGCCCGCGGGCGAACCCCCACGGCGACGGCGAACACTCCGTGTGGGTCTCGTAGCCGGCGTGGACGCGTTCACGCTCCATGTCGACGAGTCGCCGCTCCGTCTCGGTTCCCGTCCGGACCTTCTCTCGCGTCCGGCCTTTGTACACCGAGTCGGTGTGAACGACGCCGCTGGCGCGCGACCACGCCGGACCGGGCGACTCCCAGTCGACGGTCGTCTCGCGGTCGGTGACGGTGCGCTCCCACCGGTAGCGCGGGACACGTTCCGTCCACGTGTGGTGCCAGCGGTACTGGGGCACCTGTTCGGTCACCGTGTGGTTCCAGCGGTGTATCGGTCGTTCGGTCGTGACGGTGCGGTTCCACCGGTAGGTCGGGACGGTCTGTTCGACGCGTTCGGTCCCGGTCTGGACGCGCTTTCGGACGGTCTCGTAGACGGGTCGTGTGACCGTCTCGTACACCGGTTCGGGTTCGAGCCCGTTGGTGACCGTCCGGGTCGTCGTCTCGGTCGTTGTCTCGCTTCGCTCGACGGCCGCTCCGGCGTCGGTGACGGTGAACCCGCGCTTGTCGGAGTTCGGGAACGTGACCCGAACCGTCGTGGCGTCGAGATCGAGGTCCGATCCGATGACGGGAACGACGCGGAGTTGATTCTGAGAGACGATATCGACGCTGGCGTGCTCGATTGTCGTCTCCGGGTCGGTCTGTTCGTCCATCCGTGTCGAGAGACCGGCGTAGACGACGCCGCTCATCACCACCATCAGCGCGACGGCGACGATCATGCCGGTCGTGGACGCGGACGCCTGCTCGTCTGTTGTGAGCATTGGGGGATTAGATGTGGTCGGTCGGGAAGCGGTACGGGCATCGGGACTCACTCCTCGTCGGGTGGGCTGTCGCGAGGTCGGGGACGCTCACGGTCGGTCGACATCGCTCACCCCCTCGTCGACGACGGCTTCGAGCAACGTCTCGACGGCCGTGTCACGGCCCAGTCGAGGGTCGTCGTCGTCGAGGACGGATTCGAGGACGCCGCGCTGGCGCTCGGTCTCATCGGCGAGCGCGGCGACGAGTCGTTCGAGTCTGTCGAGTCGCTGCTCGCGGGCGCGTTCCAGTCGGTCGACGCGGCTGCGAAGCGCACGAAACGCCGGGTCGGCGTCGGAAGTATCGTGTGGTGACATGGGGTGGCTGTCTCGTATTGGTATATAAACGTCAGTCGTGGGTGTTCTGGACGCGAATCTCGAAGACGACGACCCGCGGGTCGCCGTCGCCGCCGCTGGCGTCTGGAAGCGTGACCCGGACGCGTTCGGTCCGTTCGCTCGTTTCGCTCGTCGGTCGGGTCACCTCGGGAGCGGTGTACTCGAACGTGACCGTCCCGTCGCCGGCCGAGAGTCGGTCGCGGCTGGTCGCTCCGCCGGCGAGCCGGCCGTCGGTCTCGACGCGGGCCGTCACCGGCACGTCCGGCTGTGGGTTCCCGTAGTCGTCGGCGACGCGTGCGGTGAGCCTCGTGGTCGTTCCCTCGGTGACGACGGGCGTCCGGTCGCCGGTCGCGAGATACGCCGACTCCGGCTCGCTGTCGTCGGGAAATCCGGGCTGGTGGCCGGTTCGCCAGCCGACCTTCGCCATGTCGAGCCGGTAGCTGACGCCGGTCTCCAGCGAGACGGTGAGCGTGCCGTCGCTCTTCTCGACGCCGGTGACGTAGCGCCCGTCGCCGTCGGAGTCGGGCGCGGCAGGGGTCGTGTCGTCGTCGATTTCGGCGGCGAGCAGTTCTCGCCACCGTCGCTCGGAGAGCGTCGTCTCGAACCGCACCCGAATCGGTGTCTCCGTCGACTGCTCGACCCGGACCGCGCGGTCGGACGTCGAGAGTCGCTCGGTGCGGAGAGTGAGCGGCTTCGTCTGGCTGGCCGCGATGTCGCCGGTCGTCCAGACGAGATTCAGGTTCCGGCCGTCGACCACCTCGCCGCCGGCGACCGGTTCGGCGTGGTCGCTGTACTCCTCGGTGAGGACACCCTGTGCGAGCCGCGTCGTCGGCGCGTCATACTGATGGTAGCCGGGCGTGTATTCGAGCGCGGTCGTCTCCCGCGCGATGGGGCTGCCATCGAAGTGGTCGGCAGCGCTGGGGTTGGTGGCCGTCGCGCCCGTGACAGTGAGCCTACCGGCGTCCTCGGTGTTGAGCGTCCCGTATGGCCCGGGTGGCTGGGCGAGAATCAGGTAGGTCGGATAGCTGTCGCCCATCCGGAGGACGCTGGCCTGTCCGTCCGCGCCGTCGGCGACGACGCCGCGGTCGGCCTGTATCTCCTGCATGTCGGCGAGGACGGTGCTGGAGTGGCGCAACTCCGTCTCCGACTGCACCTGCGGAGCCAGCGACACCTGTGCGACCAACAGGAGGCTGAACAGGCTCCCGATAGCGAGTATCAGCCCGATTTGGGTTGCCTGTGCGCGTGTCTCGCCGGTGAACGTCGATGCCGGCGTGCTGTCGGTGCTACTGTCGTGTTGTGGTGTGTCGGTCATGGTCAGACGAAACAGAAGACGACGGTCGCGAGCAGGAGCTGTGGCAGTGCGAGCTTCAGTCCGGCGAGCGCGCTGTCGTAGGCGATTTGTCCGGAGACGAGTCCGGTCGCGAGCGCCTGCAACAGCGCGCCGTGGAACAGGACGACCCGGAAGGCGTCGATGTCGATGTTCGTGCCGAAGGTGGTCGCGCCGAGTTCGCTCGCCTGCGAGGCGGCCTCGACCATCGGCGGGAGGTAAAACTCGATGACGCCGACCGCGACGACGAGATACAGCAGAAAGCCCATCACGCCGATGACGAGTTGGTTGCGCGTCTCGTCGCGCCGGCGCGTCTCCAGCCGGTAGGCGTTGCGCACGTCGTCGGCAACGACGGTGAGGACGGCCCGTACGCGCCCGCTGGCGGCGTTCGCCTCCGCGAGCAGGTGGACGACCCGGGTGAGCCGTTCGTTGCGAACGCGGTTCGACATCCGGCGGAGCGCGTCGCCGAGGACGACGTTGTAGTTCAACGCGTGGTCGACGCGCTGGAACTCGCCCGCGAGATACCCCTCCGAGGTCTCACCGACCAGCCCGATGTTTTGCGCAAGCGTCATCCCCGTCTCGGAGGTGCTGGCGAGCTTTCGCACCACGTCCGGGAGTTCGCGGTTGACGCGCTGGCGGTGGCGGTACTGCCGTTCGTGGAAGTAGGCGAGCGGGACGAGTACGCCGAACAGCGGCACGACGACCGAGAGGAGCGTCGTCGCAATCGGTGCGGCGAGGAAGCCGGTCGGCGTCGGAACCGAAATCCCCGCGAGCGCGAGCACGCCGACGTATACGAGTGCAATCGGAACCGAGATGGCGAGCGAGACGACCGGTCGCCGGCGCACGAGGTCGATCGGCGCACGGAGTGTCCGAACCGTGGACTGTCGACGCAGCGCGGCACGCAACCCCTCGATACCGCTCGCCTCGGCCGCCGAGAGAGCGTCGGTGTGGCCGCTGGTCCGACTGGGTGCGCGGTCGGTCGTCTCGCCGTCGAGGCGGTCGGCGAGTTCGCCGACGGAGACGCGGTCGTCGTCCACCGGGAGCGTCGGGGAGGTGCCGAGGTCGTCCGGCGAAACCGTGTCGATGAGGACGATGAACCCGACGGCGACGGTCGGGACGAGCACGTAGACGACCAACTGGAGCCGCGCCATCCCCGACCCCGAGATAGCGACCATGATGGTGAGCGTGATGAGCAAGAAGAGCGGGAAGGCGACGCCCGCAATCATGTACAGTTGCGCGTACATGCCGACGGTATCGACCATGCGGTCGTTCGCGCGGAGCCGCCGCTCCTGGTACTCCTCGGCCTTGCTCCGGAGGAACGGCGTCACGTCGCCGCCCGTGTCGATGATACCGATCATGTCGTCGAGCAGTTCCGCGAGTTCGGTGGAGGGCGTCGATTCGCGCGCACTCCGGAGCGCCGACCGCAGGTCGGAGCCGAAGAAGTCCATGTCGTTCGTCACCGCCTGGAAGGCGACGGCCACCTCGCCGTAGGTGTCTTCCGTCTCGGCGAGTCGGCGCACGATGGCGGGAAACGGGAGGTCGCCCTGCGAGAGCGCGAACATGTAGGTGACCGCCTGCGGGAGCAGATAGTCGATGGCGCGCTCGCGCTGATAGGCTGCGAATCTGGGCGCGTAGTAGAGGGTCGCGCCGACCGGCACCGCAAACAGCAGGGCGACTGATAGCGTGACAGTGGCCATCGCGAGCGGTGTCTTCACCACGTCGACGGCCGGCGAGAGCGGTCCGAGCGGAACGGCAAGCCCGAGTGCCGAGAACACGCCGAGTTGTCGAAACAAGAGTGCGAACAGCAGTCCGACGACCGTCCCGACGGCGAAGGTGAGCAGCGTCCACAGCGTCGTGCGGGCGAGGTATCGGTCGTACGTCTCCTCGTAGCGCGCCTGATTCACGACCCGGCGATACGACTCGAATCTGTCGTGTCGGTCGCGGAACTTCCCGGCGAACTGCCGGTAGGCGAACCGGTCGAGCCGGCTCCGGTCGGCGTCGGACGCGACTCGTTCGCGAACCCCGACGATGGCGTCGGCGACCCGGTTGAGGAGTTCGGTCCGACGGTCTTCGTCGTCTGCAACCTCGAAGGTCGCGTCGTCGGTGCTACTCGCCACCGTCACCCGCCTCGATGTGGTGGAGCGTCTCGGCGTCGAGCGTGCCGGCGCGTACCTGCTCGATGACGCGGTCGGGCGAGCGCTCGAAGGCCCGCACCGCGGCCGAGACCGCCTCGTAGCCGCTGATATCCTCGTCGACCAAGTACGCGAGCAGTTCGCGCCGACGGTCGGTCCGGCCGTCGATAGCCGGCTGTTCCTGCCGGAGGGTCGCCATGTGTGCCGACCGGTTCACCTGTCTGATGGTGTCGTCGTGTTCGCTCCACTCGAAGACAGTACGCGTCTTGAGCCGGCCGCTCTCGATGTCGAGCACCTCCGCAATCTCGGTGTTGCGCCGCTCGCTCTCGGAGCCGACCTGCGCCTGAAAACAGAGAAAGCCCAACTCGGAGATGAGTTCCTTCTCGACACCCATCCGCGGACCTTGCAAGCGGTTGAGGACGGCCTCGACGCGGTCGGCGTGGAACGTCGAGTAGGTCGTGTGGCCGGTGGACATCGCCTCGAACATGTCGCGGGCTTCCTCACCGCGCACCTCGCCGACGAGGATGTACTCCGGCCGCTGCCGGAGTGCGCCCCGCAGCAGGTCGAACATGTCGATACCCGTCTCGTCGGCGTCGCCGGTCATCGGCTCGCGGGTGAGCGAGGCGACCCAGTTTTCCTGTGGAATCTGGAGTTCGCGGGTGTCTTCGATGGAGACGACCTTTGATTTCGGCGGGAGAAACATCGAGAGTGCGTTGAGTGCGGTGGTCTTCCCCGAGGCGGTTCCGCCGGCGACGATGCCCGAAAGGCCGGCGTCGATGCAGGTCCACAGATACGCGAGCTGGTCGACGGTGAACGTGTCGAGGTGTACCAAATCGACCGGCGTGAACGGCACCTCGCGGAACTTCCGGATGGTGAAGTTCTCGCCGCGCGGGGCGACCTCGTCCAGCGTGAGCTGGATGCGCGAGCCGTCCGGGAGGGCGGTCCCCTGCATTGGTTTCGCCGTCGAGATATCCTTCCCAGACCGCTGGGCGAGCGTCTTGATGAACGAGCGGAGTTCGCCCGCTCCGTACTCGATGTTCGTCGCGAGGTCCTCGTAGTCGCGGTGGTAGACGAAGACGGGACTCTCGGGAGCGTTACACGAAACCTCCTCTAATCGAGGGTCGGACATCAGCGGGTCGACCTTCCCGAAGTGGACGAGGTTCCGCTTGAGGTAGTAGCAGATCTGCTGGAACGACGACTCGGGCACGTCCAGCCCGGGCAGTTCGTCGATGACGCGGCGAGCCTGTCGTTCGAGCATCGTCTCGCGTTCGTGTTCGTCCTCGCCGGGCGCAACGCGGTGAACGAGATGCTCGCGGAGTTCGCGCTCAAGCTCCCGATAGACGTAGTGTTCGTGCTCGTCGAGGTCCGGCTCGACGACGTGGTAGCTGTACTCGTCGGTGCGGGCGTCCCGAAGGACAACCGCGAAGGCGAACGGACGGACGAGCCAGTAGCGCTCGGCGATTTCGACCGCGTTGTCGGTCTCCGTCCCGAGTTCCGTGCGCATCGGTACGAGGAGGTTCCGGGTTCGTTCGTCGGGAATCGGCCCGTCGCTGTGGTCGCCACCGGCCGAATCGAGCGGCAGGGCCGGCCTGCCGGGGGGTGTCGACTCGCTCGAGTCACTCATCGTGGTAGCCGGTTCTACCCCACGTATTAATATCTGTTGTTGCTAACTGGAATTAACGTGTAGGCTCCACGTTTTTATCCGAACCCGGTGTAGGTCCGGCATGGCTCGCGACGCGTTCCGGACCGGCGTACACAGCCTCGACAGAGCACTCGGCGGCGGCATCCCGCCGGGGTCGCTCGCGGTCGCGCTCGGCGACGCGGCGAGTGCGGTCGAACTCCTCGGCTACCGGACGGCCGTGGCGACCGACCTAGACACCCGCTATCTGACGACGATGCGGACGCCGGCGACGGTGCGAGCTGCCATCGGCGACGCCGCCAGCGCCGGCCGGACGTTAGGCGACCTCGGACCGGCCCGCGCCGAGACGGTCGACATCCGACAGGTCGGCGTGGCCGGGGAGTCGGCCGACGTATTCCACCCCTCCCTGGGCGAACACGATGCCGTCGTCGTCGACTCCTTTCGCGACATCCTCGCGACCGACGGCTGGCGCGACGCGTTCACCGCCGTCCGCGATCACGTCCGCGAGCGCGACGGGTTGGCGCTGCTCGTGCTCGATGCCGACCCCGACGGGGCACTCGACCGCCCGGTCCGGCAGGTGTGTCGCGCGGCCGACGCCGTCTTCGAATACCGCGCCGACCGCGCGACGGAAGACACTCTCACCGCCCGGAAGGTACGCGGCCTCGCGACCGAGGTACCGGTCTTGCCGGTGACCGTCTCGTTGGAGGTCGGTCGCACCCTCCACCACGACCCCGACCGCGGCCACCAGTGAGGGAGTCACCGCTGCCGCGGTGCCGGCGCGTGTGCAGTGTGGACGACACGGGCGACGAGCAGCCCACCGAACAGCCCCGCGACGGCGAACAGGCTCCCGGTCGTGAGGAGCGCGACCGCCAGCGTCGCCAGCCACGCGTCGGGAGCCGTGACGCCAGCGGCGACGAGCCGCGTCGCGACGTAGCCGGTCGTCGCACCGAAGCTACCGACGAGCGTCGCGCCGGCGAGCGAGGGGCGCACGTCAGACCACCGGCGGGTGACCATCGGTAATCGCCCGCCACACCGCGAGTGCGACGGTCAGTGTCAGGGCCGTGGTCCCGAGGACGAGCAGTCCGACGAGGGTCGCGAGTACGGGCCGTCCACCGGCGACGTACTCGTACAACAGCACGACTGAGCGATACAACACCACGGCGGGGGGAGCCGTGAATGCGCCGACGCCCACGACGCCGCCGGCGAGATTCCACAGGCGAGTGAGTAGGGGGAACATCTGGTATCGAACCGGGCCGGGGAACGCGACTCCGGTGACGGCAGTTCGGCCCGATGAATAAATATCTGTCTTTTCATCGTGGAATTTTCGACAGTTGCGGCGTACACGCCACGAGTGAGACGGCCCAGTGGACGGATTTTTGCCCGCGCACGCCACAGTGGCTGGTGGTGGCGGTGACGACAGTTACCCCCTCCGAGCCCCGTGTGACGAGGTCGTTCCTCCGAGCCACCATCTCCCGGAAGATCTACACCACTCGCCCGTGACCGACGGGTGTGAGCCGCTGGCGCAACGCCGTCCGGGCCGAACTCCTCCGCTACCGGGCGAGCACCGACCAGACGCGCGTCACCCGCCAGACGCTACTTCGCCAGTCGCTCGACGCCCTCCGCGAGCGGTTTCCAGACGCGACGACGCCGGAACAGACGCTAAGCCGCACGCTACAGGAGCTTCGCGACCGCGAGGAAATTTCCTTCGACGACGACGACGGCGTCTACGAGATACAGGGACTCGCGCCGCCGTTCGACGCCGGCGAGACGTACACCTGCGTCCGCATCCACGACCACTACGGCGGGAAGCGACAGGCCGGTATCGCGCCGTCTGCCTCCTACCCGTTCGTATTCTTGTTTTACGCCGCGGGTAACGACTACGGCTACGAGGACGGCTTCGACGGCGACACCTTCGTCTACACCGGCGAGGGTCGCACCAGCGACATGGAGCTAACGCACGGAAACAAAGCGATTCGCGACCACGCAAGCGACGGCCGTCACCTGTATCTGTTCGAGATGGCCGACGCCGGCGAGGTGAGCTTCGTCGGCGAGTACGCGTACGCCGACTACTTCAGACAGGAACTGCCGGACGCGACCGGCGACCGCCGGAGCGCGCTCCGGTTCGAGTTGAGACCGGTCGCGACAGACCGCGACGCTCAGACGGTTCCGGACCTCGGCGACGAGCAACTCGAACGGCTGTACGAGGAAGCGACCGGGAGCAACGGAGACAACGAGGGGCGCGAGCAGACGCGGACGACCACCACGACGTACAGCCGGTCGGCGGCGGTCCGGTCGTTCATCCGGGCGTACGCCGACGGCGTCTGTGAAGGCTGTGACGAGCCAGCACCGTTCCGTGCCGGTGACGGCGAGCCGTATCTCGAAGTGCACCATCTCCACCGGCGCGCCGATGGGGGTGCAGACGACCCGAGCAACGTCGTCGCGCTGTGTCCGAACTGCCACCGGCGACGCCACTACGGGCGTGACGGCGACAGCTTCAACGGGAATCTCATCGCGTACGTGGAGTCGCGACCGTTCTGATTACAGGACCTGCCGCGAGCAGGAGCCACAGAAGTTCTGCGTCTTCTGGTCGACCTCGCGCACGGTGGGGGAGAAGCTCATGACGCATTTCTTCTCGTCGCAGTGTTCGAGCCCGAGTGTGTGGCCGATCTCGTGGACGACCTCCTTGCGGACGCGGTCGGTGAACACTTCCTCGGGGGACTTCGTCGCGCTGCCGCCGTCGGAGGCGGTCTGGAGCCGGTTGGTGGAGATGACGCTACCGTTGCCGGAGAGATACGCCAGCCCGAAGACGTAGTTGCGGCGGCGGTAGTAGAGGTCCTGTGTGGTGATAGCGATGTTCTTCGTGCCGGAGCCGACCCGCGCTGCGAGCTCGATGAACTCCTCGGCCCGGTACTGATTTCGGGCCTCGTCGAAGGCGGATTCGGGGAGGGGTTGACGGTCGTGGAGTGTCACCTCGGCGTCGTAGACGGCGCGAAGCCCGGAGGAAGCTTCCCGCTTCACCACAGGTGAAACAGCTCCGACCGGCACGATATCGACGTGCATACCAAACAGTTAGGCGACATCGGAAGTAAGGTTTCCGCCATGACTCCCTCTCGACTCGCAGACGCGCTCGCAGCCGCCGCGAGCCGCGCGGTCGAGGTGGGTATCGGCAACCGCACCGAGGTTGCCGCTGCGGTCGCCGCGTCGGGCGCAACGGTGACGGCGACGGACGTGGTGGTGCGCACCGTCCCGGAGGGCGTGGGCTTCGTCCGCGACGACGTGACCGACCCCAACCCTGCGGTGTACGCCGACGCCGATGTCGTCTACGCGCTGAACTGCCCGCCGGAGCTACAGCGCCCGCTCGTGGCCGTCGCACGCGGGGCAGGGGCACGGTGGGCGTTCACCACGCTGGGCGGTGACCCGACGCTCGTGGACGCGCGCCCGAAAACACTGCCGCATGAGACGCTATTTATCCCTCCCGAGCCGAACGGTCGCGTATGATAAACGCGGACGCGGTCGTGCTCGACATCGACGGTGTGCTCGTGGACGTTGCCGACTCCTACCGGCGCGCCATCGTCGAGTCCGTCGGGCGCGTGTACGACGACACCATCGACCGCGGCTCCATCCAGCCGTTCAAGAACGCCGGCGGCTTCAACAACGACTGGGAACTCACCTACGCGGTCGCGCTGTACGTGTTAGCGCGCGACGCCGGCTTCCCGCTCTCCGTGGAGACGTTCACCGAGAAAATCGCCGCCTCCGGCGGGGGGCTGGCCGGCGCGGAGACCGTCGTCGCCGACCACCTCGACCCTCACTCGCGGGAGGCAGTGTACGCCGACTGGGACCGCGACCGCCTCCGCGACGTGTTCCAGGAGCTGTATCTCGGGAGCGACCGCTACCGCGACCTCGAGGGCGGCGAACCGACGCTCGACACGCCGGGGTATATCCACGACGAACCGACCATCCTCACTGCAGAGACGCGCGAGGCCCTGACGACGGAGTACGACGTGGGCGTCGTCACGGGACGGCCGGCCGCGGAGGCCGATATCGCACTCGACCGCGTCGGTCTCGACCTCCCCGACGAGCACCGGTTCACGATGGACGACCCCGCGCCGGGCAAACCCGACCCGACCGCGCTTGTCACGTTGGCGGAGCGATTCGACGCCGAGACCGTCGCCTTCGTCGGCGACACCCTCGATGATATCGAGACGGCCACGAACGCCGACGCGACCGACGACCGCACCTACCACGGTATCGGGGTGTTGACCGGCGGACTGACGGGGGAGCCGGGCCGTCAAAAGTACGAACAGGCCGGCGCGAGCGCCGTCATCGACTCCGTGAACGACCTGCCCGCGCTGCTCGCCGGCGAGGTTGGTCGGTCTCACAACGCTTAGGCGCGCGCCGCCGTGAATGGGGGTATGCGAATCGCACTGCTTGGCGGCACCGGCGACATCGGGAAGGGACTCGCGCTCCGGTGGGGCCACGACACAGACCACGACATCATCCTCGGCTCACGCGACCCCGAGAAGGCGCGTGCGGCCGCAGACGAGTATCAGGAGACGCTCGCAGAACACGGCGTCGAGACGAAGATTACGGGGTTCGTCAACGAGATGGCGGCCGACCGGGCCGACGTGGCCGTCCTCGCCGTCCCCGCCTACCACGTCACCGACACCGTCGAGGCGGTCGCCGAGAAGCTCGACGACACGGTGCTCGTCACGCCGGCCGTCGGGATGAAGCGCGACGACGACGGCTTCCACTATAATCCACCGCCGGCCGGCTCCGTCTCCGCGCTCGCTGCCGACGCCGCCCCCGACGAGGTGTCCGTCGTCGGCGCGTTCCACAACCTCGCCGCGGCCGGACTCACCGACCTCGACACCGAGTTCGACTGGGACACGCCGGTCTTCGGTGACGACGACGGCGCGAAGGCGACGGTGATGGAGCTTGCAGCCGAAATCGAGGGGCTGCGTCCGCTCGACGTGGGCGGGTTGGCGAACGCCTCGGAGGTCGAAGCGCTCACGCCGCTGCTCATCAATCTCGCGAGCGAGAACGAGGGACTCCACGATCTCGGCGTGAAGTTCTGGTAGGGTCGGCGACCGAGCGCACTCGTCGGTGCGGCCCGGGTCGCCACGCTGTTCGTCCCGCTCGCGCTCGTCGTGTGGCTTTCGGGATTACCGTTCGTCTTCCCGAGTCTCGGCCCGTCGGCGTACGTGCTCGCCGTGAGTCCCGACGCCGACACGAGCCAACCGAGCCGCGTCTTCGGCGGTCACCTCATCTGACTCGCTGTCGGGCTGGTCTCCTATCACCTGCTCGCGTCGGGGCTCGTCCTCACGACACAGCCGGTCGCCGGGTCGCTCGCGGGTGGGCGACTCGCCGCGAGCGCGTTCCTCGCCGTCCTCGGCACGACCGCCGGAATGGTGGCGAGCGACTACCGGCACGCGCCGGCGTGTGCGACGACGCTCATCGTCTCGCTGGGGCTGTTGACGACACCGCGCGAGGCAGCTGTCGTCATGCTCGCTGTGGGCGCGCTGCTGGCGACCGAGGTCGGACTCAGGCGGGGCGCTCGTCGGTAGCTCAGCCGTCGTACGGGAGTTCGAACTCATAGCCCACGGCCTCGACCGCGGCATCGAGCACCGCCTCGACGCCGTCGTCGGTCTCGACGCTCATGTAGAGGTCGGCGTCCATCTCGCGGGACTCGTCGCTCTTGTTGCAGACGGTGAGCACGGGGATTCCGTCCTCGGCGTCGTCGACAGGCGAGTCGCCGACGGAAGGTTCCGCGAACAGCTCCTCGATTTCGTCGCGTAGTTCCAGTTGCGATTCGAGCGGGTATCCGCAGTTCCCGCTCGCGTCGGCGATGAAGAGGACGGCGTCGGCCAGATGGACCAGCGCGCTGACGGCCTGTGACTCGATGGCGTTGCGCTCCTCGGCGGGTCGGTCGAGCACGCCCGGCGTGTCGACGAGCTGGTAGCGGATGCGCTCGCGTTCGAAGTGACCGACCCGAAGCTGGCGGGTCGTGAACGGGTACGTCGCCACCTCGTTCGACGCGCGCGTGACTCGGTTGACGAACGACGACTTCCCGACGTTGGGGTAGCCGGCGACGACGATGGTCGGCTCGTCCGGCCGAATATCGGGGAGCGTGCGGAGTTCCTCGCGCGCGTCGGCGATGGCGAGCAGGTCGTCCTCGACGGACTCGGTCACGTCCGCAAAGCGGGCGAAGGCCTGCTTGCGGAGTTTGCGTGCCGTGTCGGGGTCGGCGTTGCGGATGCGGCCGTGGTACTCCTGTTTGATGTTCTCGACCTGTCGGGAGGCCCACATCACTTCGTTGAGGTGCTGGCGGAGCGCGTCCACGTCGAGGTCCTCGCGCGCGACGATGGCGTCCGCGAGGTCGCGGTAGAACGGGTCCACGAGGTCGAAATCCGGCCACGAGGTGACGACATTGCCGAGATTGTCAGAGAGGATGTTGCCCGCGGTCTGGAGCATCGACTCCTGGGCTTCGATGCCGTGTTTGGCGTTGCCCGCGCGTGCGGCCCGGGAAAACGCCTTGTCGATGAGCTCCTCCGACCGAGGGGTGGTGGGGAGCGACTCGAAGATAGTCATTACCCACCCTACCCTATCGACGCGTAAAACACGTTCGTTGGGGCCTCAGCCCGTGTGTGTCGCGTTCACAGCGCGAGCGTGGCGAGGTTTTTGTCCCGGGCGACCCAACGACGGGTATGGCAGAAATCGACGCCGGCGATCTACTTCCGAACGAGCGCGTGATGGATGCGGTCGCAGATGGCGAAATCACGCAGTTGACCCGCGGTGCCGGGACTCGCTACGCCGACGAGGGCGACACCTTCGTCGTGGACGGTGACAGCTTCACCGTCGTCGAGATCGAGGAGCGGAAGCTCGGCGACATGACCGATGGCGACGCCGAACGCGAGGGGTCGCCGTCGCTGTCGGCGTACAAGTCGCGGATGAAACGCGCCCACCCCGGTGGCTTCGAGTGGGACGACGACGCGGACGTGCTCACGTACCGGTTCGAACCGGCGGAGTAGTCAGCGCCGCTCCAGTTCCTCAAGGAGGTCGTCCAAATCGAGCTCCTGCATCGACAGCAGGACGAGCAGGTGGTAGACGAGGTCGGCGGACTCGGCCGCGAGCTCCTCGCCGTCGTCGTCTTTCGCGGCGAGAATCGTCTCCGTCGTCTCCTCGCCCAGCTTCTCCAGCACGTAGTTTTGGCCCTTCTCGTGAGTGAACAGCCGGGTGGTGTAGGAGTCGTCGGGCAGCTCGGCTTTGCGCGATTCGATGAGGTCGAACAGCTCGCGGAGGGTGTCGTCGGTCATTCGGTGACCGCACGAATGTCCCGCAGGTCGGTGAACGCATCGGTCTCGCGCTTGCCGGCGTCGAACACCGACCGGGCGACGGAGATGGGTGCGCCGGTCCGGGCCGCAAGCGCGAGCGAGTCGGAGGGGCGCGCGTCGAGCGTGACCGACCCGCGGGGCGTCGCCAGCCGGAGTTCCGCGATGTAGGTCCCCTCCTCCAGTCCGGTTATCTCGACTGCTTCGACGCGGCCGCCGAGTTCCTCAACGGCGTCAAGCAGGAGGTCGTGGGTGAACGGCTGGGGCGTGTCCTCGGCGTCGAGTCCACGGCGAATCGCCAGCGCCTTCTCGAAGGCGACGAAGATGGGGAGCACGTCGGTCGTGTCGGCGACGCCGACGAGGACGACCGGCACCTGCCCGGAGGGCGTGTCCGCGACGTGTACGCCGTCGATAGCTGCGTCCATACCCGAGAGAGGGGCGCTGGCGGGAAGTGGTTACCCCTCGGCGAAGAAGGCGAGTTCGTGGATGCGGGCGTCCTCGGTGAGTTCAGGGTGGAACGCCGTCGCGACAATCGGGCCGTCCTGGACGGCGACGACGCGGTCGTCCCACTGCGCGAGGACCGACACGTCGGGGCCGACGGAGTCGATTGCCGGCGCGCGGATGAAGACGGCCGGGAACGGCGAGTCGAGGCCCGTCAGGTCGAGCGGGGTCTGGAAGGAGTCGGCCTGCCGCCCGAAGGCGTTGCGGTCGACGGTCACGTCGAGCAGGTCGAGGGTGGCGACGCGGTCGTCTTTGGCGTCGGCCGCGAGGACGATGAGACCGGCACACGTCGCGAGAATCGGTTTGTCGGCCGCGGCGTGAGCGCGAATCTCCTCGTCGATGCCTTCCTCGGCGAGCAGCGTTGAGATTGTCGTCGACTCGCCGCCGGGAATCAACAGGAGGTCACAGTCGGGGACGAGCCCGGCGTCGCGAATCGTCACCACCTCGACGGTTCGGTCGTGGCGGGCGGCTGCCTTCTCGATGGCGGCGGCGTGTTCCGACACATCGCCCTGGACGGCGATGACGCCGGCTGTGAGAGTCATACGCGAGGGTAAGAACGACGGCGAGAAAAGCGCGCGGGTCCGTTATGCCAGCGCGTTCAGGACGATGACGAGGACCCCGAAGAGGAGCCCGAACATGACGACCGTCTGTGGGGCAATCGTCGGCGTGTTGCGGTCTTCGCTGTCGAAGTACCGGACGAGTCCCGCAGACGACATCAGGCCGCCGGAGTTTTGTCCACTGCTCATACTATACACTCCGAGCGCAGGAACCTAAGCGTTGTGTCATGGGCCGAGAGCGCCAGCCGCGAAAGGTTTTACACCGCGGCTCGTCTACGCCAGATAGGCATGAGTGTCAATCTGAAGGACTTCTACGCGGACTGGTGTGGTCCGTGTAAGACGCAAGACCCGATTCTCGAAGAGATCTCCGAGGATTACCCGGAGGTCGGTTTCGAGAAGGTGAACGTCGACGAGGACCAAGAGACTGCAAACGAGTATCAGGTCCGCTCGCTCCCGACGCTCGTCATCGAGAACGACGACGGTATCGTCGAGCGGTTCGTCGGCGTCACCCAGCGCGACGACATCGAGAGCGCCCTGCAGAAGGCGGGCGCGTAACCCGGTCGCTTTTCTCTCCGCTGCGCGTACCGACGGTATGGACGGCGAAGTCACTCCCGCAGAGCTATCTGAACTGCGCGACAGCGAAGATCCGCGCATCATCGACATCCGGTCGCCCGTCGCCTTCGACCGGAGCCACATCCCCGGCAGCGAGAACATCCCGTTCCCGGAGCTGTCTGGTCGCATCGAGGAGCTGAACGGCACCGACCGCATCGTCACCGTCTGTCCACACGGCAAGTCCTCGGTACAGGCCGCTCGCCTCATCGACTCCTACGAGGGGGCGAGTGGCCGCGTCGAGTCGCTCGAATCCGGACTCACCGGCTGGGAGCAGGCAGGTTACGAACTGGAGTCGTCCGGGCCGAGCGACGAGGGGCCGAGCGCGGAGCCGCCCTTCTGACCCACCTGTCGCTGGCCGAGTCGAGAAGACGAACGACAGAGAGAGTGTTAGGCGACGTTGAAGCCTTTGTCGCGGAGGAAGTCCTCCACACGGCCGGTGTGGTTCCCCTGGAGTTCGATCTGGCCGTCCTCGACCGTCCCTCCACAGGCGAACTTGGATTTGAGGTCCGACGAGAGTGAATCCACATCCACGTCCTTCGGGTCGAACCCTTCGATAATCGTTACCTCCTTCCCGTAGCGGCGCTCGTCAATGCGGATTGTGATCTCTTGGGACTCCTTGGCGACGTCCTCACAGACGCAGAGTTCCTGGGGCAATCCACACGTCGAGCAGACTTCCGACATTACGCAAAGACCTACAGAACGGCGCTATTAAACACTGTCGGGAGCGGCGGTCACGAGCCGACAACGACAGCCGCGAGCTCGACTGCGTCGTCGGCGTCCGACTCGCTCGCCGTCTCCGCGTACATCGCCCGCTCGTACAGTCGCGCGAGCCGCTGGAACGGCTCGTCGCCGACGGCCGCGGCGTACTGGCGGACGGTCTCGTCGGGCCGGCGCGTCCGCGTGCGCGCTTCGAGCGCGTACTCGGCACGCGCGTAGGCGCGCTCGACATCTTCGAGTGGAGAGTTGCGCGGCTGATAGCGGAGCCACACGGCCCGGTAGGCGAGTTCGTCGATGCCCGCGAGCCGGAGGGCGGCGACGCCGCCGGCGAGTGCGACGACCGCGAGTGCGGCCTGCTCGCTGGTGACCGACCCGGCCGCGCCACCGGGGGTCGGCGTCGGTGTGGTCGGGTCGGACTCCGAGAGACCCGGCGGTGCCACGCCGCTGCGCTGTGGAATCGCCGTCGCCGTTCGGTCGCCGGACGATACCGTGGTTTCCGGGGTGGCCGTCGGGGTCGGCGTCGGCGACCACTCGCCCGGTCCCGTCTCGTTGGTGTCGACGTTGTCCTCGTCGGAGAGGCGCGCCTGTTCGAGTCGCTGCTGTTCGTTGAGTCGGCGGGGGCCGGCCGGCGTCGGGTCGAACTGCTGCCAGCCGTAGCCGGGAAAGTACACCTCGACCCACGCGTGGGCGTCGAAGCCGCGCACGACCCACGACGACTCGCCGACCCGTTCGCCGGGCGTGTAGCCGACCGTGAACCGTGCGGGGATGTCTTGCGTCCGGAGCATCGCGACCATCGTCGTCGCGAAGTAGGTACAGTAGCCGGCGTCCATCTCGAAGAGGAACTGGTCGGCGATGTCACCGCCCGGTCGGTCCACGTCGAGCGAGTAGTCGCGGTTCGCTTCGAGCCACGCCTCAACTCGGTTCGCGACATCGTAGGCGGTCGCGGCGTCGCCGACGATATCGGCCGTGCGGTCGGCAACCCGCGACGGGAAATCGCCCGGAAGCGCGAGATACCGCTGTTCGATGCTGTCGGGATACTGCTCGGGCGCGGACCGGAGGTCCGCCGGCGTCGCCTCTGAACGGGCCGAGGTGACGGTGTACGACTCGTCTTCCCGGAGCGAGCGCGTGGGCGCGAGGCTGCCGTCCTGGTACGCGTCGACGCTCGCGGGTACGTCGACCTCGACGGGCTTCCACAGCGCCGGGAGCCGGCCGAGCTGTCCGGCGAGGGTGACCTCCTGTCGGACGCGTTCGGCGGGTCCCGGCGGCGGGGCTGTAGTGCCGTCGTACGGCTCCGTCTCGCCGGTTCGGATCCAGCCGCGCCCGGAGTAACGGTCGAAGGAGAGCGCACGCCAGTAGCCGACCCGCTCGCTTTCGATCCGGAATCTGACCGTCGGCGAGAGCGAAATCGATCCCTGGATCTGGAGCGACTCGCTGTCGGCGAGCAGATTCGCCTCGGTCGTGGTCGCGTCCCCGCCGAACCCGCCGAGTCCGTCGCCGCCGACGCCGGCACGCTCGCTCGGCACCACGTCAAGGACGGACGCGCCGACGACCGCACCCCCCAGACCGACGAGTACGGACCGGCGGCTCGCGTCGACGGCCGTCGGCGTCGCCTCGACGGTGCCGAAGCCGGCCGCGGCGGCCACCCCGACCGCACCGAGTAAGGTGGTCGTCGCGCCGGCGTCGCCGGTCAACACGAGTAGCCCGAGCGTGCTCCCGGCGACGGCCGCGCCGGCGACGTAGCGGCGACGCACCGCGAGATACCACGCGAACACCGTCGGTGCCGGCGTCAACGTCAGCGCCCAGATGTCCGCGTTGATGATGCGGAGAATCGACATCCCGGTGAGCAGCGACACCGTGTCGCCGACGAACGGTCCCAGGTTCTCGCCGAGCGCGACAGTCGCGGGGAGCGAGGCGACGTACTGTTGGGTGCCGACGGCAACCAGCGCGAGGAAACAGACGAGCGCCCACCGCGGCCGGACGAGTCTGGCGAGGGCCGTCCCGCCGGCGAGTGAGAGGGCCGCCAACACCGGGACCGACCCCGAGCCGTCGGCCACGACGACGATACGGTCGAGCACGGCGAGATACGTCAGGATGACGAGCAGGACCCCGCCGGTCGCGAGCACTCTGTCGGGGCGGTCTACCTCGAACAGCGTCCGCACTCGACCCTCGGGGAGTCGCCCGCGCGGTCGTTCGCGACCGCTCATGCGTTTGCCCCCGTGAGTTCGGTAAACGTGAACGACTCCTCGGCGATGGTGATGGTCGTCTCCTCCGTCGCCGCGTCGATTCGAACGTCGCCCTCGTCGGCCGGCCGCCCGGGACCGGCACGAGCGAGCAGCGCCAGCATATCGGTGCGGGCCGTCGGCCCGCGGCGTTCCGGGACCCGGCCGTTGGGCGCGACCAGCCCGACGGTGAGTCCGCGGTCGAGTAGGTGGACGGCGACGCTCGCTGCGGCGGTCGCCATCGCGTCCGCGCTGTCGGCGTCACTCGCCGCGACGATGGTGATACCGCCCTCGTCGGGAGCGGCGTACTCCGTGACGACGAGTTCCCCCGGTTCCCGTTTCGCCGACGACGGCCAGTGGACGTTCCGGAGCGGGTCACCGGGGACATACTCGCGAAGCGAGGCGAACGCGTCCCGTTCGGGCGACCCGGCCTCGTCCACCAGGCCGGCGAACCGTCGGGACGGAGCGAGCGGCTCGACGGCCGGATAGACGAGCAGGTCCGTCGGGTCGCCGCGCTCGGCCGTGCGCGAGAGCAGTCCGAACACGTCGGTCTCAGTCGTCGTCGCCGGACCGAGTCGGCCGACGCCGCGTTCCGTGAGCTCGACGCTGTACCCGTCGGGACGGTCGCCGCGGCGCGCGAGTCGCTCGCCGACGCTGTCGGTGACGGTCACCGGGCCGGCGCCGTCAGTTCGGAGGGTGATATCCCGCGTCTCTCCCGGAAAGCCGGGGGTCGGCTGTGACCGCGTGACCGTCGGCGGCGCGCGCCGGCGGAGCGAGAGCCACCCGTAGCCGACGGCGACGAGCGCCGGCATCACGACGGCGTTCAGCGACCGCGGACCCGCCGTCAGCCCGGCCCACAACGCGACGACGACGAGCGCGAGCGTCGCGTAGCCACGCCGCGTCGGTCTCATCGCTCGACGGGCACCGCCTCGAGTGCCGACGCCACCACGTCTCCGGGGTCGCCCTCGCCGCGGGCCACGCGAATCCGGTGGGTGAACACCGGTCTCGTCTCCTGTTGGATGTCGTCGGGGAGGACGTAGTCGCGGTCGTTCAGGACGGCGCGACCCTGTGCGGCCTGCAACAGCGCGACCGACCCCCGCGGCGAGACGCCGAGTTGCGCGTTCTCGCGCGTGTAACCCGCCAGCCGAGTGACGTAGTCGCGAACCTCCTCGCTTACCGTCACCTCGGCGGTCGTTGTTTGGGCGGCGACGAGGTCTTCGGTCGTCGCGACCGGCTCCAGGGTCTCGATTGGGTGTTCGCCGACCACGCGGCCGAGAATCTCCGTCTCGTCGTCGGGGTCGGGGTAGCCGAGCGAGAGCTTCACCGCAAACCGGTCGAGTTCGGCGGCCGGAAGCTCGTAGGTGCGGTCCCGCTCCACGCTGTTTTGGGTCGCGACGACGAAGAACGGCTCCGGCAGCGTCCGGGTCGTCCCGTCGGCCGTTACCTGTTGCTCCTCCATCGCTTCGAGCAGCGCGGCCTGCGTCTTCGGCGGCGCGCGATTGATCTCGTCGCCGAGGACGACGTTCGCGAACACCGGCCCGGGCCGGAACTCGAACGTCTGATCGGCCTGGTCGAAGACGTTGACGCCGGTGATGTCCGCCGGGAGCAGGTCCGGCGTGAACTGGACGCGCTTGAACTCACACTCGAAGGAGGTGGCGACAGCGCGCGCGAGCATCGTTTTCCCGACGCCCGGGACGTCTTCGAGCAGGACGTGGCCGCGACCGAGCAGCGCGACGACGAGATGTTCGATACTGTTCTCGTTTCCGACGATGACCTCTCCGATGTTGTCGATGACGCGGCGAGCCGTCTCGCCAGCCGTCGCGGTTGTGTGCTGGCTCATCGTGGCTCGGCCATGCGGAGGGATGGCATTAGCCGAACGGTGGAGCCGCTGTACCGTAAGTTTGGTCCCGGGGAGGGGGATTTTATGTCAGCGGGCGACCGGGATAGGACAATGACCCAGACGGCGATTTCCGGGAACTACTACAACGCCAATCTCTTCTCGAACTACTATCTCGACGAGCGAATCTACGGGCTGGACGAGTGGGACTGTGACGACACAGCCCGCGAGGCGATGGAGGAGTTACAGGACCTGTACGAGCGTGAGCGTGACCAGTTTGCGGGCCGGAAGGAAGACCAACACATCAGCCGGTGGATTGAGCCGGTGTTGGAGACACTGGGCTTTGCGCATGCGTCGGAGGCGACACTCCCAAGCGGTGGCGGGTACGTCGACCGAACACTGTTCGGGTCGGACGACGAACTACTGGCAGCCGAGAACGGCGACAGCGAGACCTTCTTCGCCCGGTCGCTCGCCCTGTTAGAGGCAAAGCAGTGGGGCCACGACTTCGAGGCCGAGTTCGGAACCGACCGGCAGTATCGCAACGCCTCCCACCAAATCAAGCATTATCTCGAACAGACGCCCGACGAGGTCGGGTGGGGAGTCCTCACGGACGGGAAGAAGTGGCGGCTGTACGGAACCAAGGAGTACGAGGCGCGGACCTACTACGAGGTCGACCTGCCCGAACTGCTGGAGCGTGGAAACCTGGAGGCGTTCAAGCGGTTTTTCGTCTTCTTCCGGGCGGAAGCGTTCCGTGCGGTCGGTGAGACGACGTTTCTCGACCGCGTGTGGGCGGAAAGCGAGACGGCCGCACAGGAACTCGGCGAGGACCTCCAAGACAACGTCTTCACCGCACTGCGCGTGCTCGGTGAGGGGTTCGTGGAGTCGAACGACCTCGACATCGACCCCGGCGACGAGGAGGCGCTCGCGGAACTGAAAGAGCAGTCGCTCGTCTTACTGTACCGGCTGATGTTCGTCTCGTACGCCGAGTCGCGCGACCTGATACACCCAGAAGGCGAGGAGCGCGCCGAGTACGAAGAGAACTTCTCGTTCGGCCACCTTCGGGAGACAGTCAAGGAGACGGTCGATTCTGGTGAGACGTTCGCGTCCGGCTTCAGCACCTACTCGGACTCGATGTGGTCGCGGCTTTCGCGACTGTTCGACCTCGTGGACAGCGGCGAGGACGCACTCGGGATTCCAGCGTACAACGGCGGGCTGTTCGACCCGATGAAACACGCGTTCCTCGACGAGCATTCGGTGTACGACCGGTGGCTCGCCGAGGTGGTGTATCTCATCTCCACGACGGACTCGGAGACGAGCGACGAGGTCGTGTTCGCCGACTACGCCGACCTCGACACCCGGCATCTCGGCAGCATCTACGAGGGGCTGCTCGAACACGAGTTCCGTATCGCCGGTGAACCCCTCGCCGCGGTGGCCGACGACGGCGGGCAGACGTGGAAGCCGGCGGACGAGGTCACCGTCGCCGACGCCGTGGAGACGGTCGACCCGGGTGAACTCTACGTGGTGAACGACGACGGCGAGCGGAAGGCCACCGGCGCGTACTACACGCCCGACTACGTCGTCACCTACATCGTCGAGGAGACAATCGACCCGCTGCTGGACGAGATTCGCGCCGACCTCAACGCCGACGGACTCGAATCCGGCGACCCGCAGTACTACGCGCGGTTTCACCGCCGCGTCCTCGATTTGACCGTCCTCGACCCGGCGATGGGGTCGGGACACTTCCTCACGAAGGCGACGGAGTATCTGGCCGAGGCCGTGATGGAGGAGTCGCGTGAACTCGCCTCCGCCGGTGGAATCGACGAGCAGGCGGTGCGGCGTGAAATCTCGAAGGAGTGCATCTACGGCGTCGACCTCAACGGGATGGCCGTCGAGCTCGCGAAGCTGTCGATGTGGCTGGAGACGCTCGCGACGGACCAGCCGCTCGCCTTCTTAGACCACCATCTCAAGTCGGGCAACTCACTCGTCGGCTCGGATATCGAGACCATCGAGGGGCTGGAATCCGACGCCAGCGACGACGCCGACACGCAGTCGTCGCTCGCGGAGTTCGGAGCCACCCGCGCCGGGACCATCGAGCGACTGATGGACATTTATCAGGAGTTCCTCGCCATCGAGAACGAGGATATCGAGGACGCCCGCGAGATGGAGCGCAAATACCGCGAAATCGAGCAGGACGACCTCCGCCAGCGGCTCGTCGGCATGGCGAACGTCGCCACCGCCGAGGATTTCGGCGTCGACGTTCCCTCCGGCGCGTACGAGCGCATGGCCCGGTCGCTCGAAGCCGACGACGAGTGGGCCGAAGTCGAACAACAGGACTGGTATCAGACCGGCCAGTCGCTCGCCGAGGAACACGACTTCTTCCACTGGAAACTGGAGTTCCCCGAGGTGTTTTACGATAGAGACGGTGGGATGGCCGAACGAAGTGGCTACGATGCTGTTGTCGGGAATCCGCCGTATGTACGTATTTACGGAGATCGTTTGCCAGATGAGGTCGTTGAATACTATCGAACAGCGTACGAATCAGCGTATAAGAAATTTGACCTATATATCTTGTTTTTGGATATATCTCTAGATTTACTGCATCACGAAGGATTCACTTCACAGATTGTTCCTGATAAATTTCTCAACACACCCTACGGCGAGAAGCTTCGAGACAAGATATATCAGACATCGGATATCCAATCCATCCTTGATTTGAGAGATACGAGTGTGTTCAAAGATGCTTCGGTCTCTAATGTTATTCCAGTATTCACCAAGCAGAGAACAGCGAACTCAAAAATATCAATCCGAGAGAAGGAACACACCACGTTCCCAGAGGTGAATCGTGCCGATATAAATTTGCTCACAACGGGGACTGAGAACACGATTCGGCTCCGTGTAGAACAGGGGGATATCTCAATTCTCGATAGAATCAGCAAGAAATCAATTCGCTTTGACGATGTTTATTACGTGAACTGGGGGCTCCGAACGGGAACTGCTGAGAAAACGAATAAGTATGTTGTCAAGGAGACGGACGACCCACGAGCAAAGCCGATGATACGAGGGCAAGACGTTGCAGAGAGATATCGACTTTTACCCCCGTCAGAGTATGTGATTTACGCGCCAGAGGATTTCTACAATCCGATGTTTCCAGAGCTGTTTGAGAATCCTAAGCTGGTCTTTAGGAAGATAAGTGGTGAAGGTATTATGGCAGTTGTTGACGAGAGCGGTTACTACTGCTTCTCAACGCTGATTCCCTGTGTGAATATCAGAGAAGTATCGCATATTGACCGTTCGGGAATACCAAATGAAACACCCGAATCAAGCGAATATGACGACCCATACTTTGCACTCGCAGTAGTTAATTCAAATCTGACAGCTTGGTACTACCACAAGACCCTATCCGATGAACTGAGTGTGGTTCCGGGCCATGTGAGCGAACTACCACTACCTGAGGTCGAATTTGGGACGGGGAGAATCACCGAGCAAGAATTGGAACAAGTACATAATCAGACTATTTCTGGGAAGTTCCAAGAAATAATTGATAGAGTTACTCCGGATGGCAGCAATTCTGTTGTATCGAATGAGACCACATACCGCGTTTTATCATACTCTGCCCGAAAAATTTCGAAATATCAAGATGCATACGTCTCACTCAATCTCCACCTCCCCGACTACCTCGGCAGCTACAACGATGGCCCCACTCTCGCCGACCTGAGTCCGATGCCGCCGTCGGGACTCGCCGACAGTGTGTTGACGAAGGGGATGGGCGACGTGGAGCAGTACGAGACGGTTCGGGCGACCGAGGCGACCGTCGAACGCACCGGGAACCGGGTGACGGTGTCGCTGGTCCCGTACGTGAAGCCAATCGAGAGCGAGCGCGACGAGTACGAGACGAACACGCACGACTATGCCACCCTCGACCCTGTGCCGGCGATGGAGTTTCACGACGTGGACGACGACCTCGCCGCGCTCCTAGAAGCGTTCGTCCCCTACGCCGTCGAAGAAGAGAAGGCGGGGTATCGCGACGGCACGACCAAGACCATCTCGCTGCTCGACCGACTCGAAGACCTGACGCTCCCGGCTATCGAGGACGTGCGCGACGGCATCGAGCGCTACGAGCAGGCGACGGAGCGCGCGGCGGAGCTGGACGAGCAAATCGAGCGCACCGACGACCTCATCGACGAACTGGTGTATGACCTCTACGGACTGACCGACGAGGAAATCGAGATCGTCGAGCAGGCGGTCGGAGAGTAAGCCGGGCCAGCATCCGCTCGCGGAGCGAGCGGTTCACCGCGCCGAAGGCGCGGCTGCGGCTTTTGGTGCAGATTTTACCGACGAGCGGTGCGCTTCGCGCACCCGAGTCGGTAAAAGGTGCGTTAGAAGAACTTGAACAGGTCGTCGCGTTTCGCCTCGTGCAGATGATGCCGGACGGCCTGATTCAGCGCGTCGATGTTCCCCGTCTTCGCCGTAATCGGGGCAATCGTCTCGCCTTCCCACTGTTTCCACGGCGGAAAGAGACCGAACCGGTCACAGATGTCGTTGAGTCGCTCGTCGCGGTCGTCGACCTTGTCCATCTTGTTGACCGCGAGCACGACCGGAATCCCGAGTTCGCGACAGAAGCCGAACATCTCGACGGTGTGGGGTATCTCGTCGGGCCCGGAGTGGCGGTCGATGATATCGACGGCGGCCTTCCCGTCGAGGACGATGACCCCGCAGAGAATCTTGTCGGCGTGTTCCTCCAGATATTGGACGATGTGGGTCTTGATGTCGTCCTGTACGTCGTCGGGGACGCCGGCCATGAAGCCGAAGCCGGGGAGGTCCGAGATGACGAAGTCCTCGCTGGTCCAGTCGTAGTGGTTGGGCTGGCGAGTGACGCCCGGCTTCTGGCCGGTGTCGAAGGTGTGGCCCGTGATTTCGCGCATCAGGGTCGATTTCCCGACGTTGGAGCGGCCGATGAGGACGACCTCGGCGTCACGGTCGGGGCGAGAATCGAACATACCACCCGTAGCGGGGCGAGGGGGATAACGCTCGTGGAGTCGGCCGGGGAGAGGCGGCTTTTTATTCGCGCGTTACGAGGCGTGAGCGTGCGACTCGTACAGGTGACGATTCCGGCGGGCAAACGCGACGCGCTGTTATCGGTGCTCGACGACGAGGGAATCGATTACGTCGTGACCGACGAGACCAGCGGGCGCGAGTACGTCGGCGTCGTCTACTTCCCGATACCGACGGTGGCCGTCGAGCCGGTGCTCGAATCGCTGCGCGAGGTCGGCATCGACGACCAGGCCTACACCGTCATCCTGACGGCCGAGACGGTCGTCTCCCGGAAGTTCGACCAGCTGAAAGAGAAGTACGAGGAAGACCAGGGGAGCGACGACCGCATCGCGCGCGAGGAGCTCCAGGCCCGTGCCGAGGACCTCGCCTCCTCCCTCCCGACGTACGTCGTGATGACGGTCGTGTCGGCGGTCATCGCGACGGCCGGCCTCCTGCTCGATTCGCCCGCGACCGTCGTCGGATCGATGGTCATCGCGCCGCTCATCGGGCCGGCGATGGCCGCCGCCGTCGGCAGCGTCGTCAACGACGACGAGCTGTTTGCTCGGGGCGTCCGGATGCAGGCGCTCGGGGGGCTCCTCGCCGTCGTTTCCGCAGCCGCGTTCGCTGCACTCGTCAACGGCTTGAATCTCGTGCCCGCGTCGCTCGACCCCGCGACCATCGGACAGGTGCGGGAACGACTGAATCCGGATTTCCTCTCGCTGGCCGTGGCGCTCGGCTCCGGTATCGCCGGGGCCGTCTCGCTGACGACGGGCGTCTCCTCCGCGCTCGTGGGTGTGATGATCGCCGTCGCGCTGGTCCCGCCGGCCGCGACCGTCGGAATCGGCATCGCCTACGGCAGCCCCGTGATGGCCGTCTCCTCGGGCGTGTTGGTCGTCGTGAATCTGCTCTCGATTAACCTCGCCGCGCTCGGCGTGTTGTGGTACGCGGGCTACCGACCCGCCGGTCTGTTCCACGAGGACAACGCCCGCGCCGCGACCATCCGCCGGGTCGCTGCACTCGCCGGGATTATCCTCCTGCTGTCGGCGTTTCTCGGCGGCGTCACCTACGACACCTACCAGACCTCCGCCGTCGAATCGGACATCGAGGGTGAGGTCGCCGGGCTGTTCGCCGACGACGGCGCGTATCCCGACCTCACCGCGTTCGAGACGGTCGTGAGCTTCGAGCCGCGCGACCCCGTCTTCCTCCTGCACGACGCCTCCTCGGTCGTCGTCACCGTCGGCGTCCCGCCGGGCGGGGAGACGGCGGGATTGACGGCCGCCATCGAACGGGAAGTGTCAGCCGTCGTCGACGCCGACACCGAGGTAGAGGTGCGCTACGTTTCCTACGAACGGGCGTAGCTCAAATCTCTCTTTGAGTTATCAGCGTGGTTATCTAACCAGGTGTCCTACCGAGGTGTATGCGCAAACAGACACTCGCTACCGTGGCCGTCGCAGTCGCCGTGCTCCTCGCCGGGGGCGGTCTCGCCGCGGCCGTCTCGTCGAACGACCAGCCCGCACAGCCCGCGACCCAACAGTCGAGTGACGCCCCGACCGTCACCGTGACCGGGGTCGGTGACGCAGAGGCCGCGGCCGACCGCGCCGTCGTCGCCGTCACCGTCGAGGCAACCGCCGACAGCGCGAGCGAGGTGCGTGAGGCCCTCGCCACCGACGCCGACGGCATGCGCGGTGCTCTCGCCGACGCGGGTATCGACGGCGACCAGCTTCGCACGGCTCGCTACGACATCTCACGCAACTACGAGAGCCGCGAGAATCCCGACGCGCCCGCCTACCGCGGCCAACACAGCTTCGAGATTCGGCTGAGTGACACCGACGCCGTCGGAACCGCCATCGACGCCGCCGTCGACGGTGGCGCGAGCTACGTCGAGAACGTGCGCTTTACTCTCTTCGAGGAGACACGACAGGAGCTTCGCACGCAGGCGCTCGCCGAGGCGATGGAGACGGCCCGCGGTGAGGCCGAGACGCTTGCCGACAACGGCGGTCTCGAACTCACCGGCACGGCCGATATTTCGACCACGACCGACTACAACCGCCCCGTCGCTTACGCCGCTGACAGCGGTGGTGCGGGCGCGGCGACCAGCATCGACGCCGGTCCCGTGAGCGTCTCTGTCACCGTACAGGTCACCTACGACGCCCAGAACGTCTAGAGTTCGATTTTCGTTCTTTCGTCTTCTTCGCTGATTTTCTCGTCCTTCGGTTGTTTGGCTGGCGTCCGGTATTTTGACACTACGGCGCTTTGTGGTGTGGGTTCGACAGCACCGCGACCACTCTCAATGCTTGGCATCGGGGAAACAGCACCGCGACCACAGCGGTCGTGTCGCGCCACGAGGGCGCGACGGACCGCCCGCTCGCGTGTCGCTTCGCTCCCGCTCGCTGGCCCGTGGCCGTCGGCCACTCTCCCAACCCTTCCCCACGACGCACACGGCTTCGCCGGTGCGTCAGGCCACCGCACGGTTGCCCAGTCAAGCAACGCAGTGCGGTGGCGTGAGCCGGCGCGCCTTGTGCGCGCCCGTCGTCGCGAGGTCGTCGCGAGGGCACCGAGCGACAGCTTGTCAGCGCGTGTGCTGACAGTGGATAAACGAGCGCAGCGAGTGAATCGGCTGGGGAGGCGTGAGGGCGGTGTGGTTGGGTGGAGTGAAAGGGGTCCTGAAGTCTGCCATGGCAGACTTCAGGGTCAGCAAGACGCGCAGCGTCTTGCACAAACGGGCGTGTCGCGTTCGCGTGGTCGGGTCCGTGACCACTCTCGACGAGAACGAACGTGAGCGAGAGATGTCACGGAGCGACCGCGACACGCCCGGGGCTTTCAAGATAATCTCAGCTACGTAGCTGAATCCACCAAATGACGCGACCAGGACTTTCGGCTAATTCATGAAAAAAGTCAATCAAAATATCCGAATTCCCACTTAGCGCAGTCCTACAAGTCGTACAGGTCAGAGAACTTCGCGTCAGCGTAGTCGATGAACGCGTCGGCCGAGAACTCCTCGCCGGTCGCGCGCTTCACGAGTTCGTTCGTGGTGTAGCGCGCCCCGTGCTGGTGGACCTCCTCGGTGAGCCACTCGTGGAGCGCGTCGAACTCCCCGTCCGCGAGCTGTGCGTCCAATCCGTCGATATCGGACTCGGCCGCGTCGAACAGCTGGGCGGCGAGGACGGAGCCGAGCGAGTAGGTCGGGAAGTAGCCAAAGGAGCCGTGTGCCCAGTGGATGTCCTGCAGACAGCCCTCGGCGTCGGTGTCGGGCGTGACGCCGAGATACTCCTCCATCTTCGCGTTCCACGCCTCGGGCACGTCGGCCACGTCGAGGTCGCCCGAGAGGAGGTCGCGCTCGATTTCGAACCGGAGGATGATGTGCATGTGGTAGGTGAGCTCGTCGGCCTCGACGCGAATCAGGTTGTCCGGATACACCTGATTGGCCGCCTCGTAGAGTTCCCGTCCCGAGATGTCCGTGCCGAGGTCGTCGTTCACGAGGTCGACGTAGCTCGACAGGAACGACGCCGAGCGGCCGACGTGATTCTCCCAGAGCCGAGACTGCGACTCGTGGACCGTCAGCCCGCGGTTCTGGCCGAGCGGCGTGCCGTACGCCTCGCGCGGCAGCCCGAGGGTGTAGGTGGCGTGGCCGAACTCGTGGATGACCGAGCCGATGGAGCCGACGGGGTCCTCGTTGTCAAAGCGCGTCGTCACGCGGGCGTCGAACTGCGTGCCCGACGAGAACGGATGCGGGGCCGTGTCGAGTCGGCCGTGCTCCTCGGGGTAGCCGAGATACTCGAGGGTCGACTCCGCGAGGGAAAACTGGTCATCGTCGGAGTAGGTCCCGTCGAACGGGGTAGCGAGGTCGGCGTCGGTCTCGTTTAGCTCGTCGATGAGCGGAATCAGGGCGTCACGGAGCTGTTCGAGCACGTCCTCGGCGACCGAGAGGTCGAGCCACGGCTCGTAGTCGGCGAACAACACCTCGTAGGTGTCGGTCTCGGGGTCGATGTGGTTGGCGTACTCGCGCTTGAGTTCGAGGAGCGTCTCGACCTGCGGGGCGAACGTCTCCCAGTCGTCCTCGGCTTTGGCTTCCTTCCAGATTGGGAGGGCGTTCGAGGTCTCCTCGGAGATGCGCTCGACGAGGGATTTCGGCACCTTGGCGGCCCGGTCGAACTCGCGGCGAATCTCGCGGACGACGGCCGCCTGCTCGTCGGAGAGGTCGGCGTCCTCGGCGGCGTTCAGGTCGGCTTCGAACTCGTCGCTCGTCAGGATGTCGTGGCGGGCACCTGAGAGCGCGGAGGTCTGCTTCGAGCGGGCGGGCGTGCCACCTTCCGGCATCACGACCTCTTGATCCCACGAGAGGACACCCGCGGCGTCACCGATGTAGGTGGCGCGTTCGTACCGTTCGAGGAGGGAATCGTACGCGTCGGGGCTGTCGTCGGCTGACATACCCGATTCGTGGTGGGCGACGGTAAGAAAGCCGGCGGTTCGCGTCTCGCCCAGACGCGGGCACAGACTGGCGACACGACGCTTTTCTTCCCCCCGAACCGAACCACGGTATGCACTTCGACCAGCGGGAACAGACCGCGCTCCGCGAGGCCGGACTCGACACCGACGACCTCCAGAGCGCCTCCGAGCGAGTGGGCGAACTCGCCGCCGACACGGCCGCCGACCTCGAAGCGTTCGTCGCCGACCACGACACCCTCTACTCCGACATGGACCTCGCCCACTCGGGCGACGGACCGGCCGAACACGCCGTCGAGTACCTCGACACCTACATCCACGGCGGTGACCTCCACGGCTGGCTCCGGTTCGAGACGTGGGGAGCCACGGTCACCGACGGCCGCGTGCTGACCGACGAGACGGTCGAGTTGACGCTCGAGGGTCGCCACGGGCGGACCCGGTTCGCGACCACGCCCGACGCGCTATGAGGGTCCGGATTCGCGGCATCTACACCACCACACTCACCCACCTGTTCGAGGACGTGGTGCAGGCGTCCCCGCCGATTCGGGACCGGTTCGACGAGTCGTTTCCCGTCGCCCCTGCCGACCTCGCGGCGTGGACAACCACCGACAGACAGGGCGTCACCCTCTCTGGGGACCCGGTCGCGGTCGCCGACGCCCACGAGCGACTGGCCGGTATCTCGCGTGACACCCTCGCGTGGACTGACCCGCTCCCGAAAGACGGCGTCTTCGCCGGCGAGGTGACCGAGACGCTCGGCGGCGGCGCAGTGGTCGACGTGGGCGGCGGCGAGGGGTATCTCCCCTACGGCGAGACCGACGACCACGTCGAGACGGGCGACACCGTGCGCGTGCAGGTCCGGCGACCGAAGCCCCCGTGGACCGACCGCCGCGCTCGCCTCTCGACCCGTATCGAGGTGTCTGGCGAACTCGTCCGTCTCGTCCGCGGGGAGTCGCGCGAGTCGACCGGCGCGGCGAGTCTCGAAGACCTGCTCCCGCCGGAGGTCCCGGACGGCTGGCGACCGAAGTGGGGCCGCGACGAGGAGGAGGCCGCGATGGACGCACTCGGTACCGCACTCGATACGGCGACCGACCGCGCCGAACGGTTCGACGACCTGCCGACGCGGGGCGACCCCGACGCGCCGACCGCGCTCGCGACCCCGCTCGCCACGAGCCACGTCTGGTTCGGGCGGGAGGGCCGGTTCGAACTCGACGCGTTGCGCCGAGAAGTGACCCGGACGATGCCCGGACACCACCGCGTGAAGGCGGGCGCGTCCGACGCGAGCGCGGCCGTCGACTTCGCGGAGGCGCTTGGCGCGTTCGATTCCGAGGCGTTCCCCTTCGCCGTCGTCGCCAGACAGTTCGGCCCACAGGAAGGTGACCGACTCGCCATCGACCACGGGAAGCCGTCGGGGGAGTGTTTCACCCTCGGGAAGGGGGAGGTAACGAGCGTCGGAGCCGACGGCTCGCTCAGACTGGAGCGCGAGATGTCGCCCGGCGGGACGTACGACGCGCTCGGCGTCGACCGACGAGCCGGCGACGTGGCCGTCACGAAGTTCGAGGAGGGCCGCTGGTGGTATCCGACCGTCTACCGGGGCGACGACGGCACCTGGCGGGGGACGTACGTCAACGTGTGTACGCCTGTCGAGCTGTTTCCGAATGCCGCGCGCTACGTCGACCTCCACGTCGACGTGGTGAAGGGACCCGACGGCGAGGTTCGCCGGGTCGACGACGACGAACTCGACGCGGCGGTCGCGGCCGGGCACATCTCGGAACCGCTGGCGGAGAAGGCTCGGGCGGTCGCGTCGAAACTGGAGCGGGCGCTTTGAGCGATTTCTGACGGCCCCATCCGTACACCCCCCGGTGCGTTCGCTCGGTCGGTCGTCTATCTCGACGTGCTGGGCGAGGTGGCGAGCGGGACGAGTGCTGCTTCTGCCTCGTCGGCGTCGTAGCGTTTGCGCTGTCCACCGTCGGCGCGAGCGGTCGTCGTGGACGTATCGTCTATCGGCATTCTCGGGACAATCGGTTCGATTGTATCTCGGCGCATCTACTCTGTAGATGAACCGGAGGGTAATAAGTATAATGAATGTTCATAATATATGCGAAGGGCTGGCGGCGATCCAACAATACCCAGACCGTACAATCAGTGCAGGTAGTGGATTCCGGGTTCGACGGCGTCCCGTACACATATCTTCGGGGCGCGTGTCTGGCCCGTATGGACCTGCTTCCCGACCTCGACGGCCGAGTCGCGCTTGTCACCGGTGCCGCCCGCGGGCTGGGCCGTGAGTTCGCACTGGCGCTGGCCGACTGCGGTGCGGACGTGGCCGTCCACTACAACACCAGCGACAAGAGCGCCCGCGAGACCGCCGCCGACATCCGCGAACTCGGCGTCGATGCACAGGCGTTCTCCGCCGACGTGACCGACCCGACGCTCGTGGAGGACCTCTTTAGCGCAATCGAGGACGAACTCGGCACGGTGAACGTCCTCATCAACAACGTCGGTGACTTCGAGCCGGTTCACTGGGAGACGGTCGAGTGGTCGCGCTGGCGAGAAGTGACCGCGACCAACTACGAGGCGACCGTGCTCTGTTCCCGGCGCGCGCTCGCTCCCATGCGCGAGGCCGGCTGGGGTCGTATCATCAACATTGGCTACGCCTCCGCCGACAAGGGACTCGTCTCGCCGAAGAACTTCCCGTACTTCGTCGCCAAGACAGGCGTCCTGATGTTCACCCGGATGCTCGCGGCCGACACACAGGCGGACAACATCACGGTGAACGCCGTCTCGCCGTACGTCATCGAAAGCTCCGACGAGTTCCCGGAAGAGGCTCCCCGCGGCCGGTGGGCCACCTACGACGACCTCATCGCCCCGACGCTGTTCTTCTGTTCGGACGCCGCCAGCTATCTCTCGGGCGAGAACATCGAGGTCGACGGCGGCTGGCTTCCGGAGACCGTATGAGTGTCGAGTATTACACGCGAGTAATACTTTTCTGACGCCAGTTCGTACGCGCGGTATGTCCAAGGTGACGAGCAAGGGACAGGTGACGATTCCCAAGAGCATCCGTGACCGGCTCGGTATCGAGGCCGGCGACGAGGTGATTTTCGAGGAGACGGACGACGGCTACGTCCTCCGAAAGCGCGTCACCGAGAACCCCTTCGAGAAGTGGCGCGGCGCGGCCGACACCGATGCGACCGTGACCGAACGGATGGCGGAGCTGCGTGGCGAGCGGTGAGGACGGCTATCGACACCAGCGCGCTGCTCGCACTCCTGTATCCCGACGACGCGCACAACGAACGGGCGAGTCGCCTACTCGGCGAGGCCGTCGCGGACGGGTCGGTTGTCGTCACCGGCACCGTCGAGACGGAGCTGGCTGCGGACCCGACGTTCGAGACGCGCGCAGACCTCGACGCGTTCCTCTCCGACACCGGGATACAGACGGTGACGCCCGCCTCGGAGACGCGATTTCTCGCCGGCGAACAGTTCTGCACGTACATCGACCGCCGTGGCTCCGAGTTACAGTGTCCAGCCTGTGGTTACGAGACGACCCACGACTGTCTGGAGTGTGACCGAGAGATTCGGTCACGACAGCGACTCGCCGCCGACTTCACCATCGGCGCGCACGCCGAGCGCGAGGCCGACCGACTGCTCACCTTCGACGCCGGCGTCTACGAGACGTACTTCGACGTGGAGATACAGACCGTCGGGGAGTAGTTACGCGTCGTCGACGGCCGCGAGCGCGACGCCGATGGAGATGCCGGCACCCATCCCGATGGCGATACCGACAGCGATGTCGTCGAGTGCGACACCGAGGGCAGCGCCGAATCCCGTACCGAGGGCGATACCGATGGCGAGCCGCTCGGGGTGAGGGAGTCCCTCGTCGGCGCCCGCGTCGCCCATCAGTTGTTCTGAATCGCGTCGATAACCATCGCGGCGGCGACGACCGGCTCTTTCGGCACGTCGCTCGTGTCGTCGAGGTCGATGGTGTATGTGTCCCGCAGAGAGAACTTCCCGTGGATGCTGCCGACGTGATCGCCGTCTGCGTCGGTGATTTCGTACTTGTGCGGGATGAGATAGCCGAACGGGAGGAAGTTCCGCGCGAGCGTGACAGCAGCGCCACGGGAGTCGATTTTCGCGAGCGCGCGCTCGGAGTCGGCGTCGCGAATCGTCCACGTGTCCTGAAAGATCGAGTAGTCGTTATCGAGGATGACGAGGTTCTGGCCGGTCTGGCTGTCAGTGAGCATGTAATCGCCGGCCACGTCGAGGATACCGCCGGCCTTAACCGTGAATACGTCCGTTCCGTCGCCGTCGACGAACGGGAACTCCTCTTTCAGCTTGAACATCTTCTGTTTCCCCCGCAGGACGACGTTGCCGGTCGAATCCGTCGCTTTGTACTTGTTGCGGATGAGACTCTGCTGGACGGTGTAGGAGGCGTCCATCAGTTCGATGCCGCTGATGTCGTAGGAGGACATGCGCGTGTCGTCTCGGGGAGGGGTAAAAAGGACTCGCCACCCATGTCAGACGCGTGACCGACAGGGTTTCCGTTCGCGCGTCCCTCGATTCGCGTAATGAGTAAAGACCACATCGAGGTCCGTGGGGCCGAAGAACACAACCTCAAGGACATCGATATCGAGATTCCTCGCGACTCCTTTACCGTCGTCACGGGCTTGTCGGGGTCGGGCAAGTCCTCGCTCGCCTTCGAGACGGTGTACGCCGAGGGCCAGCGCCGCTACATCGAATCGCTGTCCGCGTACGCGCGCAACTTCCTCGGCCAGATGGACAAGCCGCAGGTCGAGAACGTCGAGGGGCTCTCGCCGGCCATCTCCATCGACCAGAAGAACGCCGCCAACAACCCCCGCTCGACGGTCGGGACCGTCACCGAACTCCACGACTACCTCCGCCTGCTGTACGCCCGCATCGGCAATCCACACTGTCCCGAGTGTGGCCGTCCCGTCGGGGAGCAGTCGGCCCAGAACATGGTGTCACGACTGCTCGAACTCCCCGAGGGAACCCGCGCGAAAATCGCCGCGCCCGTCGTGCGCGACCAGAAGGGAGCCTTCGAGGACCGGTTCGACGACCTCGTGAGCGAGGGGTACTCGCGGGTCGAGGTCGACGGCGAGGCGTACGACCTGACGACGGAGCGTCCCGACTTGGACGAGAACTACAACCACACCGTCGACGTCGTCGTCGACCGCGTGAAACTCTCCGCGGATGCGCGGTCGCGAATCACAGACTCCGTCGAGACCGCCCTCGAGGAGGCCGACGGCGCGTTGAAGCTCATCCTCCCCGACCCGCCCGAAGACACCGAGTTGGGTCGCGAGACGCGCTCGACCGGCGACTTGGCTGGCGAGAGCGACGACCGACTCGTCGTCACCTTCTCCGAGGACCTCGCCTGCACCCACTGCGGAATCGACCTGCCCGAGTTGGAGACGCGGTCGTTCTCGTTCAACAGCCCCCACGGCGCGTGTCCCGAGTGTGAAGGGATCGGGGAGTCGAAGAGCGTGGACGAGCGGTTGGTCGTACAGGACCCGTCGAAGCCGCTGAAAGACGTGTTCGAGCCGTGGTCGTACAACCGGAAGTACTACCAGCGCCAAATCGACAACGTCGCGGAGCACTTCGGCGTGAGCGTCGAGACGCCCTTCGAGGAGTTAGACAAGGAGATTCGAGAGCAGTTCCTCTACGGTACCAACGACATCGTGGAGTTCTCCTGGCGCACCAAGAACGGCGTGCGCGAGAAGTCCGAGAGGTTCGAAGGCGTGATGGGGAACCTCTCGCGGCGACACGTCGAGACGGACTCCGACCGTGCCCGTGACCACATCGAGGAGTACATGGCGACGACGACCTGTCCCGCCTGCGACGGGACGCGGCTCCGACCGGAGTCGCGGGCCGTGCTCGTCAACGGGACCGACATCACCGAAATCAACGAACTCTCCATCGGCGACGCGCTCGAATACTTCGAAGGGCTGGAGGCGGAACTGACCGAGCGCGACCGCAAGATTGCCGAGGAGATCTGCAAGGAGATTCGCGCGCGTCTCGGCTTCATGGAGGAGGTCGGGCTCGAATACCTGACGCTCGACCGCGAGGCCGCCACGCTCTCGGGCGGGGAGAGCCAGCGGATTCGGCTGGCGACGCAGGTCGGCTCCGGGCTGGTCGGGGTACTCTACGTGCTGGACGAGCCATCCATCGGGCTTCACCAGCGCGACAACGACAAGCTGCTCGACACGCTCGAAGGGTTGCGCGACCTGGGGAACACGCTCATCGTGGTCGAACACGACGAGGAGACGATGTGGCGGGCGGACAACGTCATCGACATGGGTCCCGGGCCGGGGAAGCGCGGCGGCGAAATCGTCTCCCACGGCGACGTGTCGGACATCATGGCCGAGGAGGAATCGGTCACCGGGGAGTATCTCTCCGGCGAGCGCGGGATTCCCGTGCCCGAGACGCGCCGCGAGGCCGACGGCTACCTGACGATTCGGGGCGCGCGCCAGCACAACCTCGCTGACCTCGACGTGGAGGTTCCGCTCGGCTGTTTCACGGCGATTACGGGCGTCTCCGGGTCGGGCAAGTCAACGCTGCTGCACGAGATTCTGTACAAGGGCCTTCGCAAGCGGATGAACGACAGCGACGTGAATCCGGGCGAACACGACGACATCGAGGGCATCGACCGGATTCGCGGCGTCCGGCTCATCGACCAGTCGCCCATCGGACGAACGCCGCGGTCGAACCCCGCGACCTACACCGGCGTCTTCGACCACATCCGCGAGCTGTTCGCCGAGACGAAGCTGTCGAAACAGCGCGGCTACGAGAAGGGCCGCTTCTCGTTCAACGTCAAGGGCGGCCGGTGTGAGGCCTGTGGCGGGCAGGGAACCGTCAAAATCGACATGAACTTCCTGTCGGACGTGCACGTCCCCTGCGAGGAGTGTGACGGGGCGCGCTACAACGACGAGACGCTCGACGTGACCTACAAGGGCGAGACCATCTCGGACGTGCTCGACATGGAGGTGGACGAGGCGTACGACTTCTTCGAGTCCCACAGCGGGCTGCGCCGTCGGCTTCAGCTGCTGAAGGACGTTGGTCTCGGCTACATGCGACTGGGCCAGCCGTCGACGACGCTCTCGGGCGGGGAGGCACAGCGCGTGAAGCTGGCCGAGGAACTCGGCAAACAGGACAAAGGCGAGACGCTGTATCTGCTCGACGAGCCGACGACGGGCCTCCACTCGGCCGACGAGCGCAAGCTCATCGAGGTGCTCCAGCGGCTGACCGACGATGGCAACACCGTCGCGGTCGTAGAACACGAGCTCGACCTCGTGAAGAACGCCGACCACATCATCGATCTCGGTCCGGAGGGTGGCGAACACGGCGGCGACCTCGTCGCCGAGGGAACCCCCGAGGCGGTTGCGGAAAACGACGACTCCCACACGGGTCGGTATCTGCGCGACCTGCTCCCGGGCGTCGAGCTTGAGGGACCACGCTCTGACAGTCGCCGTCACGAGCTGAAGGAGGCAGAGACGCCGGTGGCAGAGTAGTCGACCCGACTGTGAACGCTCGAAGTGGCCGAATTTCGGCTCGTGAGCCGACCAACGTTCTTAATGGGCTATCGGGCGACAGTGAGTTGTGAACCAATACGCCGTAGTGGCAGTCTTCCTCGCCGTCGCGCTCGCCGGCTGTGGCGGGTTGGTGGGCGATACGTCCACGGGACCGATCGCCGACGGGTACAACGAAACGGGCGTCGAGGACGTTTCGCTGGCCGTCCAGACCCACGCGGAAGCGGTCGCGTCGAGCCGGTACAGCTACGAGCAGACGGTCGAGACGGGCGGGACGACCGGGAGCTTCGAGATACACAGCGGCTCTTCGGGGACCATAGCGACCCAGCGTTCCTCGAACGGCGCGAGCCGGTCGGTGTGGCGTGACGCCGACAGCGCGGAGGTACGCACCCAGCGCGGTGAGCAGTCGACCTACAGCGCGCTCGCCGGTAACGTCTCCATCGCCCTCTCGGACTCACGAACCGGAAGCACGCTCCGCGCGGCCGAGCAGTTCCCGCGGACCATCATTCAGCAGGTCGCCTTCGACGCGGCGGGCGGGACGGAGTGGAACGGCGTCAGCGTGCGCGAGTACGAGACGACCGGCTTCCGCGTCGCCGGCATCAACGGCACCGTCGACGGTCAGATGCTCGTCGACGCCGAGGGCCGCGTCCGGCACATCGACATCGACCTGACCCAGACGATACAGGGGCAGTCGCAGTCGGTCGCTATCGAGACGAGTCTGACCGACGTCGGCTCCGCCACTGCGAGCGAACCGGACTGGACCGGCGAGGCACCCTCCGTCTCGGTCGTCAACGAGGGCGGCGTTCTCGAAGTGACCAACACCGGGAGCGCGAGCATCAACGCGACGTTCGTGGGACTGGAGGCTGGACTCGATAGCCCGCTCGCCCCCGACGAGACGATGTACGTCGCCCCGGGGAACAGCACCGTCAGCGTGAGCCGCGAGCGACCCGATTCGGTCGAGTACAACTGGCCGCGCCCGGATATTGCGCTCCGATTCGGCACGGACCGGACGGTGACGATTGGCGCGTACTTCAGCGCGGAGTACGCCGACGAGCCGGTGACGCTGGGCGCGTAACGTCGGCTGGATAACTTAAGTTGGATGCCGTCGTTTTCTCGGGTATGAGCACGGCTGTCGATGACGAGACGATTCTCGAGGTGTTGCGGTCGAACAGCGCGCCACAGATGACGACCACCGAGGTCGCGAGCCATCTGCCGGTGACGCGCGGGACGACCCGAACCCGGCTCCAGCGACTCGTCGACGAGGGCCTCATCAACCGCGAGACGGAGGGAAACAACGTCGTCTGGTGGCTCCCCGAGCGCGAAGACGAACGGGAGGCGTGGGAGCCAGACGCCGAGGAGGAAGAAGCCGAGCCGGAGGAAACGGGCGCTGAGGAAGAAGAAGCCGAACCGGAGGAAACCGAGGCGGAAGCCGAAGAAGAGGAAGAGCCTGACGAGTCCGCGGCTGACGACGCAGAGAGTGAAGCGGGCGAGGATGAGGAGACGGACGAAGCGGGAGACGGAGCGGAAAGCGAGGATGAGGAGACCGAAATTGCGGTGACGGCGACCGAACAGTCGAAGGCCGAAGGCGAGGATGGAACCGAAGTCGAGGTCGAGGCGGTCGAGTCCGAGCCGTCGGTCGAGACACCCGACGAGGCGACCGAGACGCGAACCGCAGCGGACCGCGAGGAGGCGGCCGAACTCTCCGACGACGACGAGGGGCTGCGCGTGCTCGCCGGCGTGGCCGTCGGTCTCGTAGCCGTCATCCTGCTGCGTCGACTCCTCGGCGAGGACGAGCAGTAGGGCGGCGACTGAAAGGCATTTACTCGCGCTCGCGAACAGTGCGTATGCACGATTTCGTCGTCGTGGGTGCTGGGCCCGCCGGCTCGCGGTTCGCTCGGAGCGCGAGCGAGCGCGGTCACGACGTGCTCGTCTTCGAACAGGGAACAATCGGCGAGCCGCTGGCCTGTTCGGGCCACGTCTCGCTCGACGTGTGGGAGTACGTCCCCGACGGCGCACGCGAGGAACTGTTCCAAAACGAGATTCGGGGCGCGCGGTTCCACCTCGGCGGGCCGGACTCGCGGGCGTACCCGTTCTACCGCGACGGCCCGATTTCGAACGCGGTCGACCGCGTCGGTCTCGACCGCGCGCTCGCGCGAGCGGCGAGCGACGCGGGCGCAGACGTGCGCGACAGCCACACCGTCACCGCCGTCGATGAGGGTCGCGAGGCGGTCACCGTCACCGCGCGCGGGCCGGATGGAACAGAGAGCCACGAGGCGCGAATGGTCGTCGGCGCGGACGGCCCGCGCTCGCGCGTCCGCGAACAGTGTTCGATTCCCGAACCGGACGAGTTCCTCCACGGCGTCCTCGGCTTCGATCCCGAGCCGGACCACGAGGCGTTCGTCGACGTACACCTGACCGTGCCGGGGTTCTTCGCGTGGCGGATTCCGCGGGGCGAGGACGGCGTCGAGTACGGGCTGGCCGTCTCGCCGGGCGACGACCTCAACGCCCGGTTCGACCGGCTTACCGCCGGTTACGACGCGACCATCGACCGCCGGTGTTCCGGGCTGATTCCGGTCGGTCCCGCCTCGCGGACCATCGGTCGCCGGTCGCTACTCGTCGGTGACGCCGCCGGCCAGACGAAGCCGTTCACCGGTGGCGGCATCCTCTACGGGATGCGCAGCGCCGACCACGCCGCCCGTACCGTCGACCCGACCGACCCGGCGACGCTCTCCGAGTACGAGTCGGCGTGGCGCGAGGAACTGGGGACCGAGATTCGGCTGGGTCACGCCGTTCGGGCCGGCTACTCGGTGCCCGCACCGCTCCAGCGGCTCGGACTCCGGGCGTTCTCCGGCGAAATCGGCGTCCACATGGACGAGCCGTCGAGTCTCTTCTCCCGCGAGCAGCTGCGTGCGATGTTTTGACGCGGACGCAGAAAGCCTATGACGGACTCCCGACTCGCAGGGAGTATGTCCGAGGAACTGGTCGCGGAAAGCGACGCGCCGGTCACGCCCGACCGAATCGCCGACGACCTCCGGGCGTTGGGCGTCGAGACCGACGACACGCTGTTCGTCCACTCGTCGCTCTCCGCACTCGGATGGGTGCCCGGCCGCGCGCAGGGTGCAGTCGAGGGGCTTCGCCGTGCCGTTTCCGAGGGGACCATCGTCGTACCCACCCACTCGACGGACCTCTCTGACCCGAGCGAGTGGGAGAATCCGCCCGTCCCGGAGCCGTGGTACGGCCCGATTCGGGCGGCGACGCCCGCGTATCGTCCGGACGCGACGCCGACGCGCGGGATGGGCGCGATTGCCGACTGTCTGCGGAGCTACGACGACGCAGTGCGGAGTGCCCACCCGCTCTACTCCGTTGCCGCGCTCGGGCCTGACGCAGACCGAATCACCAACGACCACCCGCTCGAAGACGGGATGGGACCGGAGTCGCCGCTCGCAACCGTGCGCAACCTCGGCGGCCGAGTGCTCATGTTCGGCTGCGACTGGGGGCGAAACACCTCGCTCCATCTCGCGGAACAGCTCGCCGACATCGACGCCGGGCGCGTCGAGGCCGGCGCGCCGATTACCGTCGACGGTCGACGGGAGTGGGTCACGTTCACCGAACCCGACTACGACGACAGCGACTTCGCGGCCTGCGGCGAGGCGTTCGTGGAGGCGCGACCCGAGGACACGGCGACGGGGACGGTCGGCAACGCCGACGCCGTGCTGTTCGACCAGCCGTCGCTCCTCGAGTTCGCGACCGAGTGGCTCGAAGTGAACCGTTAGACCCAGACGCCGAGCGCGAGAAACAAGCCGCCGAGCGCGAGGACCGGGAGACAGTGGCCGACGCCCCACGCGAGCCCGGCGGTGACGGGTCGGTCGTCGTCCTCGACGAGGGTGGCGACGGCGGCGACGTGGTCGGCCTCGAACGTGTGTCGCACGCCGAACAGCCCGCCGACGAGGAAGGGGAGTTCGAGCATACCCCGACCACTCGGCCGCCGAGGAAAGCGCTGTCCATCCGGGCGAAACACCGAACAGCCGGCCCTCCGAAGGGCGGGTATGGACGCACTCGTGTTGTGTGGCGGCGAGGGGACGCGGCTCGACGCTGGCGAGAAGCCGCTGTACGAGGTCGGCGGCGAGCCGATGGTTGGGCGCGTGCTCGACGCGCTCGACGCCTCGGGCGTCGATACCGTCTACGCCGCCGTCACGCCACAGACACCCGAGACCCGCGCGTACGTCCGCGACCGCGCGACCGTCATCGACACCGCGGGCAAGGGGTACGTCGCCGACCTCGGAGCTGCCCTCGAAACGGTGGGGACACCCGCCGTCACTGCTGCCGCCGACCTCCCCCTGCTCGCGGCAGAACACGTCGACAGCCTGCTGGACCGCGACCGCTCAACGAGCGTCTGCGTGCCGACGCGGCTCCAGCGTGCGCTCGACGTGTGCCCGGACCGGACACACACCGTCGAGGGCCGGGAACTGTCGCCGTCGGGACTGAACCTCGTCGGTGACGGGGCAGACCGAATCGACCGCCGGTGGGACGCCCGGCTGGCCGTGAACGTGAACTACGCGAGCGACGCGACCGTCGCGGAGCGGCTCTGCTGATGGACCCCGACAGCGTCGATTCGGTCGGGCGGGTCCCCCACGGCTCCAGCGACGACCCCGACGTGCTCGACTTCTCGGCCAACGTCAACACCCGCGTACCCGACAGGGCGCGCGCAGCCTACAACGACGCCTTCGCCGAATCTCGCTCGTACCCTCCCGACGACTATCCCAACTTCCGGGCCGCCGCCGCCGAGTACGTCGGCTGTGCGCACGAGCAGATCGTCCCGACCGCCGGCGGGTTGGCCGCGCTCCGGCTCGCAATTGCGACGGCGATACGACCGGGCGAGTCGGCGCTCGTCCCGTACCCGAGCTTCGGGGAGTACGCCCGCGAAGTCGAGTTACAGGGCGGCGAGCCGACGCTCGTTCCCCACGACGCCCTGCTCGACCGCGACCCCGAACCTCACGCGCTCGCGGTCGTCTGTAACCCGAACAATCCGACCGGCGACAGCTACGACGCCGACCGGCTCCGCGAGTTCGCAGTCCGGTGTCGGAAACGCGACACACTCCTCGTCGCCGACGAGGCGTTTCTCGGCTTCACCGACGAGCCGTCGCTCGCTGGCGAACCGGGGGTTGTCGTCGCGCGCTCGCTGACGAAGCTGTTCGGCTTCCCGGGGCTTCGGGCAGGGTTCGCCGTCGACGGACGGGAGTCGGGGCGATTGGAAACGGCACGCCGGGCGTGGTCGCTCGGCTGGCCCGCCGCCCGCGTCGGCACCGTCTCGATGCGCGATACGGCGTTCATCCGGGAGACGCGCGAGCGCGTGGCCCGCGAACGTGCCTTCCTCGAACGCGCACTCGCGACGGAGTTCACCGTCACGCCGAGCGATTCCCCCTTCCTGCTCGTGGAGGTTCCCGACCACGAACGGCTCATCGAGCGGGCGCGCGAGTCGGGTGTCGTTGTTCGCGACGCCACTACCTTCCGGGGAATTGACTCACACGTTCGGGTGGCGGTACGCGAACGCGAGGAGAACGAACGACTGCTCGCCGCACTCGGAGTCGATGTATCGGAGTGACCACCGGGCGGGCGTCTGTCGGCTTCACGGGCCGGCGACGCGGTGGCTGTCGGCCGGCTTCGACGGCGGCTACACCGAAGGGGAGGTGGCGTACAACGTCACCGTCCCGGAGGGGTTCGACCGGACCGACCTCGCGACCTACGCTCGCGAGCGCCGCCGCGAGGCCGAATTCGGCGACGGCCCGACCCTGCTGACTGGGGTGGAACAGCAGCACGCGAGAGGGGCGCGACTCGACTCCGTTACGGCAATCGCGACGGCCGGCGTATCGAACCCGGCCGGGTTGCCGATGGACCTCGACGACGGGCCGACGGAGCCGACGGAGCCGAAATCCGGTGACAGGCCGCCGAAACCCGGAACCGTGAACGTCCTGTTGGCGACGACGCGACGGCTCCCGGACGGCGCGCTCGCCAGCCTGCTCGCGCTCGTCGCCGAGACGAAGGCCGCCACTCTCCTCCACGAGACGGGGGTCCCGGGGACGACCTCCGATGCCGTCATCGTCGGGAGCGCACGCGACGGCGAGCGGGCACAGTTCGCAGGGAGTGCGACCGCGGTGGGCCGGGCGGCCCGCGCCTGTGTGCGCGAGGCGGTGCGTGGAAGTCTCGCCTCCCGGTACGCCGACCGGTCGCTCCCCGAATCGGTCGCCGATGCGGCGTACGGCGTCGAGACGACGGTGCGGGCGGACGTGTTCGAGCCGAGCGATACGCCGAAGTAGGCGGCCCGCCTGCTCGGAGTGTGCCCGTTACGTTCGATCTGTTCGGCACGCTCGTCGACGCTGCCCGGCCGGCCGACCCCGCGGCGGCCGTGGCGCGCGAACTCCGCGAGCGCGGCGTCTCGGTCCCCGACGACTGGGCCGACGCCTACGCCGAACCACACGTCGATGCGCCCGAAGGAGCCGAGGTGCCGCTACACGCACACGTCGCCCGTGCGCTCGACTCGCGTGGCGTCTCGGCCCCCGACAACGCCGCTCGTCGCGCCGTCACCGCCGCCTTCGAACCCGACGTGACGGCCGGCGAGGGTGCGCGTGCGGCCGTCGAGCGTGCCCGCGAGCGCGGTCCCGTCGGCCTGCTTTCGAACTGTTCGGTCCCGGAACTCGCCCGCCGGAGTCTCCTGTCTGCCGACCTGCGATGGCTGAACGACGACCGCGACCCGCTGTTCGACGTGGTCGTGACGAGTCTCTCCTGTGGCTGGCGAAAGCCCGACCGGCGCGCATTCGAGGCGGTCGCGCGCCAACTCGACTGTGAGGTGCGCGAACTAACCCACGTCGGTGACAGCGATGCCGACGCCGGTATCGAGGCGGCCGGCGGCAGGTTCGTCGACGTGCGCGAGCGACCGCTGGAGGCGCTGTTCCGATGAGTCTCGCCGCCGCGGGCGCTGTCGTGCTCGCCGCCCTGCTCGACCGGCTGGTCGGCGAGCCGCCGAACCGCGTCCACCCGGTCGCGCTCCTCGGGCGAGCGATTGCTCCCCTCGACCGGGCGTGGAACAGCCCCGCCGAGATGGGTCTCTCCATCGCAATCGTGCTCCCGGTGCTCGTCGGCGCGGGCGTCGGGGCAGTCGTGGCCGTGGTAGTCTCCCTGTCGGTACCCGCGGCGACTGTCGTGGCCGGTCTCGTGCTCTTCTCGGCGACGAGCCTCCGGATGTTGTTGGCCGAGGCGCGCGCCGTCGAGCGCCTGCTCGGAGAGGACATCGACGCCGCGCGCGACCGGCTTCGGTCGCTGGCGGGCCGAGACAGCTCCGACCTCGACGCGAGTGAGATTCGCTCTGCTGCCATCGAGAGCATCGCCGAGAACCTCGCCGACGGGCTGGTCGCGCCACTGCTCGCGTTCGCGCTCGGCGCGCTCGTCTCGCTGCCCGTGGCGGCCGGTGCGGCCGCGTTCGTCAAGACCGTCAACACGCTGGACTCGATGCTCGGCTACCCGGACAAGCGCCACGGCACGGCCAGCGCATGCCTCGACGACATCGTGATGTGGGTCCCGGCGCGGCTGTCGGCGCTCGCACTCGCGGTCGCGGCCGTCGACCCCGAGACGCCGTGGCGCGCGCGCGGCTGGGTCGATCGCGTCCCCTCGCCCAACTCCGGGTGGCCGATGGGGACGGTCGCCTCGGCGCTCGCCGTTCGACTCGAAAAGCCGGGGGTGTACGTCCTCAACGACGTGGCCCGGACGCCCGAATCGGCCGATGTTGACCGGGCGATTCGGCTCGTCTCGCGGGCCGGCTGGCTCGTGTGGGGGCTGGCCGCGTTCCTGCTCGCGTACGCGGGGTGGCTCTGATGGGCACACTCCGCGGTGCAGTCGGCTTTCTGACCCGGATTCCGGTCAGCGCCGACGGGGACGACTGGGACGCCTTCGCTCGCGCGCCGTGGGCCTTTCCCGTCGTCGGCTGGCTCGTCGGCGGGCTGGCGGCGCTCGCGCTTTTTGTTCCCACGCTGGGCGTCCCGTTCGCGTATCTCGTCGCACTCGTGCTCGTGACGGGGGTGAACCACTTCGACGGACTAGCCGACCTCGGTGACGCGATGGTCGTCCACGGGGACAGCGAGCGACGGCGCGCGGTGTTGAAAGACAGCGAGGTCGGCGTCGGCGCGGTGCTCGCGCTCGGGGTCGCACTCGTCGGGTTGGCCCTCGCCGGATTGGGACTGGCACGGCTCCCGCTCCGGACGGGAGTGACAGTCGTCCTCGCGAGCGAGGTCGGTGCGAAGCTGGCGATGGCAGCACTCGCGTGCACCGGGCGCGCGAGCCACGAGGGATTCGCGAGCGCGTTCACGGAACAATGCGACCCCACGGATATGGTTGGACCGCTCGTCGTCGCGGTGCCGGCGGTCGGTCTCGCCGCGTTCGGTGGACTCGCGGTGCCGGCCGCACTCGCCGCGCCGCCCGCGGTCGCGTGGTGGCTCCGTCGGTGGGCAGACGAGAAACTGGGGGGCGTCAACGGTGACGTGTTCGGCGCGACGAACGAACTCGGGCGGCTAGCCGGGCTGTACGCCGGTCTGCTTCTCGTTTAGAGGGTCTTCTCGTCGCGCACGGCCTCGGAGTCGATATCGCTCGCGGCGTCGATGCCCGCAAGCCCCATCGTGAGGTCGAGTTGCGAGAGCGTGTTGCGGAGGACCTGCTCAACGCCGTCCTGGCCGGAGTGGGCCAGTCCGTAGACGAACGGGCGACCGAGCATCACCGAGTCGGCCCCGAGCGCGAGGGCTTTGAACGCGTGCTCGCCGCGGCGGATGCCCGAGTCGAACAGCACCGTCGTCTCGTCGCCGACCTCCTCGACGATCTCCGGGAGCGCTTCGATTGCGGAGATGGAGCCGTCGATTTGGCGGCCGCCGTGAGTGGAGACCTGCACGCCCGCCGCGCCCGCCTCGACCGCCTTGCGCGCGTCTTCGGGATGGAGAATTCCCTTGATGATGACCGGCAGGTCGGTTCGTTCGAAGACGAACTCCAGGTCGTCCCACGTGAGCGAGGCGTCGCCGAAGACGGAGAGGAAGCGGTCGACGGCGGCCTCGGGGTCCTCTTCCGGCGGCTCGTCGAGCGACTCCCGGAACGCCGGGTCCGAGAAGTAGTTGCCCATGCCCTCGCCGTCGAGGAACGGGTAATACCCCTTCGAGAGGAGCCGTTCGCGCCAGCCGAGCGTCGGCGCGTCGACGGTGAGCACGATGGCCTCGTAGCCGGCCTCCTCGGCGCGGTCGAGGAACGACGCCGCCACGTCACGGTCTGCAGACCAGTAGTACTGGAACCACTTCGGCGTGTCACCGAGGGCGTCCGCCACCTCTTCCATCGACCGGGTGGAGAGCGACGAGAGGACGAACGGCACGTCGAGGTCGGCGGCGGCGCGTGCCGTCGCGAGTTCTCCCTCCTCGTGGACGAGTCCCTGCACCCCGAGCGGGGTAATCATCAGCGGGTAGGCGTGTTCCTCACCGAGGACGTCGACCGAGAGGTCTCGGTCGGCGACGCCACGTAACATTCGGGGGACGATGCGCCAGCGCGAGAACTCCTTGTTGCGCTCGAAGGTCTCTTCGGTGCCGGCCCCGCCGTGGATGTACGCCTGCGCCTGCCACGACATCCGTTCTGTGGCCTCCTCGCGCAGCGTCTCGAAGGAGACGGGGAAGTCGGGCGTCTCGCCGTCGAACATCCCGCGTCGGTACACCTCGCGAATCTGTTTCACGCCGAACTGCTCGCCGTGGGTGTCGTCGTCTGACATACAGGGGGTGGCGGGGCCGGCGGCATAACTCTACGGCTCGCCGCGAACGGAAACGGGAAGGAGCGTGAGAGGTCGCGCACGGACCTCCGTTCGGGGCTGAATACGGCCGCAGTATAGCTGTTTCGCCGCGTCCGACGACCGTTCGCCGCCCGTCGTCGCTGCGTCCGACGCTCAGTACTCGGTGCCGCGGCGCGCCCGAATCCCGGCGTCGAACGGATGAGTCACCTTCCGAACGTTGGAGACGAGGTCGGCGACGCCCTCCAGATACGCCGGCGAGGAGTGTGAGCCGGTGAGTACGAGTTCGAGCGACTCGGGCTTTGACTCCACGAACTCGACGACCGCGTCCGACGAGACGAGGTCGCGGTCGACGGCGTACAGCAGTTCGTCCACGATGAGCATGTGGACCCCCTCGTCGGCGGGGCCATCGGGGTCGAATGGCGTCGTGAGGTCGGCCTCGCGACATGCCGCCACGACCTCGCGAGCGCGCTCGAAGCCGGCTGCGGCCTCCGCTTCGTGGTCGCGGTCGTCGCTTCCGTCGTTGAGCGCGTGCCAGCCGTAGTGGCCGAGGTTCTCGTAGCTGTAGCCGGGGAGGGCGGCGATGGCGTTGTACTCGCCGCGAGTCGACTCGACGCTGTCTGCGCCACCTTTCATTAACTGGAGCAGATGGACGCGGTAGCCGTGACCGGCCGCGCGCATCCCCATCCCGAGGGCGGCGGTCGTCTTCCCCTTCCCGTCACCCCACCACGCCTGCGTACAGCCGAAGTCGTCGGGCGCGCTCGGCTCGATTGGCTCCGCGGTCGGCGTCTCTCCACCGGCAGGTGTCCGGTCGTGCATACCGGCGGGTGGAGTCTCCCGCTCAAAGTCGTGTCGTCACTCCACGAACTCGACGCCGGTGAACTCGAAGCGTGCCCCGCCCGACTCGCTGTCCGTGAGCGACACTGTCCAGTCGTGTGCCTCGGCGATAGAGCGGACGATGGCGAGCCCGAAGCCGGTGCCGTCGCCGCCGGAGTGGCCGAACTCGAACACCTGGTCGCGCTCGTCGGCGGGCACGCCCGGCCCGTCGTCGGCGACGTAGAAGCCGGTCGGGAGCCACCGCCACCGACGCTCCCAGCCGGTCGGGAAGCGCAGCCGGCGGGCACTCGTCGCTGAGAACGTAATCGTCGGCACCAGCCGCGAACAGGTCACTCGCGAAGGAAGCGTCCCCCTCGTCGGCGTAGACCACGACCGACACGTCCTGTCGACACAACGAGAGCGTCTCCTCGGGTGAGATTGCCGGCCCGACGACGAGCGCGGCTGCACCGGGCAGCCGCTCGCGGGCATCCGCCGGCGTCGCGACTGTCTCCACCGTGTAGCCGGCAGCCGACAGCGCGTCCCCAACCGCCCCGTCGTACGCCTGACCGAGGCAGATCACCCGGGCTGTCACACTGTACTGTGGAACCCATCCCAATTTAAAACGTGTGTCAAACCAGACGGCAGTCAAGACGAGTCGGCGACCAACGGGGCGGTCAAGAAGACGGGAGACAAGTTTCAGCTACGGAAATCGCCCGACGGCGACGGACACCGTTCGTCTCCTCGTTCCACTCACGATTTTCCGAGGTCGAGCAACCGCCGAAATCGCACGACAGCGTGGGAACTGTCGGATGCCCTGATACGGCGTGAGAAGTAGTCCGCCCTCCCCGATTTGAACGGGGGACTGCGGCGCGATAACAGGGTGGCATCGGGCAATCTGCTCGGCTTCCCCGACCGACGTCGTGGGTTCGCGGAGATGACAACCGATGACCCAAAACCTCGAACCCATCGCACCACAGAAAGCGGTAGACCTCTACCTCGCACAACGGGAAGACGACGCTTCTGAGAGAACCGTACAGGCTCACAGATACCGTCTCAAGCACTTCGTGCGCTGGTGTGGACAGGAGAACCTCACCAACCTCAACGGCCTCACCGGTCGCAGGCTGTACGATTACCGACTCTGGCGGAAGGACGACGGCGACCTCAACCCTGTGTCGCTTCGGACCCAACTCTCGACGCTCCGAGCCTTCGTGCGATTCTGTGAGAGCATCGACGCTGTCGAGTCAGGCACCCACGAGGAGATTCTGCTTCCGACCCTCGATGCCAACGAAGACGTGAAGGACGAGATGCTGGACGGAGAGCGGGCAGGGAAGATTCGGGAGTATCTCGAACGGTTCGAGTACGCCTCTCGAAAGCACGTCCTCTTCGAGATGTTCTGGGCGACCTCGATACGGATGGGTACCCTACACTCGCTCGATCTCGAAGACTTCCGCTCGGAGGAGCAAGCACTCGCAATACGGCATCGTCCCGACGAAGGAACGTCTCTCAAGAATGGCAAGAGGGCAGAGCGAACCATCGCCTTGCCAGAACGTACCTGTGAAGTCCTGAGCGATTGGATAACCCACACTCGTCCCGACGTAACTGACGACAACGGACGAGAGCCGCTCATTACTACTAAGCAAGGGCGTGTGAGCCAGAGCAACATCCGTGCCCTCGTGTACCACATCACCCGACCCTGCTACCACGGGGAGTCCTGCTGTTGTGCCGAACAGTACCCCTACTCCTACGCCAGCAAGTGCGAGCAATCACGGAGTCCCCACTGCTTGCGGAAGGGGAGCCTAACTCATCTCCTGAAGAACGACGTGCCGAAGCAGGTCGTCTCTGACAGGGCAGATGTCTCGCCCGACATTCTCGACAGGCACTACAACAAGATGACCGAGGAGGAGAAGATGGAGCAACGGAGAGAGTACCTCGACTCGGTGTGACCGCCCGATTGTCATAGGTTACATATGGAGGAGTGAAAGGAGTGGTAGACCACTCCTCTTAGAATGACAGACAGCAGAGATAACACAGTAGGATTTAAAAGTGATATGGTACCCACGTTCGTCTAGAAAGGCAGGCTAATGGGGCCTCTATGTCCATAAAATGGCGAAAAAACTCGCCGCCACCTTTAAGTGATAATCTCCCGTATAGTAATGTAAGGAAGTCAGAAACGTATCGCTCGCTGAGTAGCCACTTCTCCTGCTGAGGGTGTCCGTGTAGACGGTGGTTTGAGCAGTGGGTCTGGCAGTCGTGAGACTGTTCAGGACGGCTCTTGAGCGACGACTCTGGCTTGTGAGGTGACAGAAAATGCAACGCAACAGCAACGACTCTGGCAATCAGGAGAACAGCCAAGCGTCCGAGAAGGGCGTGGATACAGACACAGCGGAACCCGTTACCGATGGAGGGCAACCGCTCGCGTTAGAGGAGCGACTCGACAGTGGCTCGAAGTCGTGGAGTGACATCCAGAATGACAAGGTGTGGGTGTCTCACCGACCGAGTTATCCACCTTGTACGAGCGCCCGCACGACGCTGTGGGCGAAAGACGCTGACGAGCAGGAGCGATACGAAGTGTTGTTCCTCCTGCAACACGGTCGCCAGCATCCCGCCGAACGACGGGCCAACGGGTACAGCGAGGGGTGGGATGGGCAGAAGGTCCGACAGGAAGACGTCTTCAAGTTCTGTCGAGCGCACGTCATCCTCTCGCAAGCAGAAGTCAAGGAACCCATCAAAGGGTGGGCTGTCCAGAGGGTGATGCAGGAGTCACTTCAGGGTTTCAGCCGCTACTACGAGGGCATCGACGGAGCCGCACTCGGGTTTGCCACCCTCTGCAAGTACGATGATGTGGAGATGGCGAAGGACTCCTATCTGGTGGATGAAGCCGAGGAGATGCTCGGTGTAGATGGCGAGAACTTGGTCGAGTACGTCTGGGGTAAGTACGGAGGTGAAGTACAGTGACGACCTTCACCTTCCAGCAGGACAGCCGAGAGAACACAGGTGGTGATGATTTCCCGAGCCGGTTGAAACAGCGCGACTGCTGGCTCGTGACACAGGACAAGGAGCCGGTCACTCCATCGAGCAAGTGGCAACACTCGGAGAACCTGCTCACCTTCGCCGAGGCACAGGCAGAGGCTCACCGGATCGGTGGACAGGTAGCCTTCTGCTTCACCGAGGATGACCCCTTCGTCGGCTTCGACTTAGACGACGTGAAGCGCAACGGTGAGTTCACCAAGGAGGCTCGAACCATCGTGCAACGGCTCGACTCCTACACCGAGGTATCGAGTTCGGGCACAGGGTTGCACGTCATCGCAGAAGCCAACCACTCGGACGACCGCAAGCATCGCGGTGACTTGTCCGAGGGTGACCACCTAGAAGTGTACGACGAGAGTCGGTACTTCGTCCTCACGGGAGACGTGTACGACGGCCATACATCGGTCGAGAGCCGCTCCTCAGTCGCTCGAACCACACAGGAGGAGTATCTCCCTGTCGATGACCAACCCGACACAGGAGGCGACCAGAAGCCTATGAGCGAACAGGAGTTCGGTGGAGGTGACGTTGATGCAACTCCCGAACAGGTGCGCCGAACCATCCGAGAGTACGGAGCAAGCAGTCGCACCTCGGTTGATGGAGACGCGATCCTCCGACTATGGGATGGGAGTGATGCTGGCTACAGTGGAGACACCTCACGGGCTGATATGGCCTTCGTCAAGCACCTCTACTTCTGGTGTAAGGGCGATGAGCAGTTGATAGATGAGTGCTTCCGAGCCTCTGGTCGGATGCGACCGAAGTGGGACGAGTATCGAGGGAATCAGACATACGGTGAGATGACCATAGGGAAAGCGTATCGAGGCGATACCTTCGAGGGAGAGTACCTGTGAAGTGGAGGTTCAGAAGGGTGTGGTCATCACACACCTCCTGTGTCATTCCGGCGGTCACTCCTCTGGTCACTCTCCTCATTCCACCCTATGACAATCGGGTAAGTGTCACGGAGGTAGACACCGAGAAAGTATCTAAACGGTCTATCATATATCGAGAGCCGTGCTGAAGACAGCCCGCGTACTTCACACCAGAGGCTTGCTTCAGGCAACCTCTTCAAGTATTGACTCACCACTTCCCTCTTGTGATTCCCAATCCCATTCGTCTTCGACACGAACACGGCCGTCATCAAGCAGTTTGACGGTCCCTATGGAGTGCCCACTCGCAGTTTCGTGCTCCGAATTGATTTGCGTGTACCTAATATCCCACTCACTGCCATCGAACGTTCCAACGAGATGCCCATCGACGATATCACCACCGGAGTAGTGTGCGTAAATCCGGTCGCCCTCTTGCTCAAACTCAAAGCGGGTATCCCCACTCACTTCACCAGCGTCAGTATTTGCAACACCAACAAGCGTCCGGCCATCGAGGGATATTTCGTCTGTCATATACAGTTTCACTCACGGTGGACTCAAAAAAGCCGCCGAAACACGTTGCTGAATCCAGCCTCTATATTTAACGAGCAGATTAATTCAGTTTGCGAAGGCTTCCTCCACCAACTCATCGGCCTCTCCGTTTTCCTCTCGTGAGACGTGCTGTATCTCAAACTTCTCGAACCCGTCAGCCAACCCCTGTGCGCGGTCGCGGAGTTCACGAAGATGAGGCTCTCTCGTCTTCCACTCACCGTTGACTTGGCGGACGATTAACTGCGAGTCGCCCTTCACCTCAACGTCGGTACACCCCATCTCTGAAGCCGTCTCCAGCCCTCGGATGAGTGCCTGATACTCGGCTTCGTTGCAGGTTGCCGTCCCAATCCGTTCGCTTCCCTTCTCCTCGGTTGAGTTGTCTATCTTGACGATGTACCCGATAGCACCCCGACCGTTATCTGGTGGACGGGCACCTCCGTCGAAGTGGATAATAGCGGATGTGGTCATCACCAACCACCACCTGTGTCTTCTCGTCTGTCCATCACTCGATACGTGCCACTCTGCGTTGAGACTCGTTTCATACTTCCTCATTCTATCCTATGACAATCGGGCGGTCTTCACGGGGTATTTCCCATATAGCACATCTGGCGGATATTCAGGCTCGAATCCACCTTGGTCGCATATGGCTGGTTGCAGAGCAGGGGTATTTTCGGAGTCGGGGTGGCCTCTTTCTATGGCACCGAGTTCAACGCGCTGTATAAAAAATACGCCGCGCAAGGCTTGTGAACCGGAATGACAGCAGTACGTGACTTCGGGCCGAAAGTTTCTAGGTTCCCCAATACGTTCGGCTATACGCGAACGCACGACGGCGGTAACCCGAGTCAGGTGACCTGTTGAACCCAAACACGTCGAGATGGAATCGCACGACTGCGCAACTCCTCTCGGCTCTGAATCGTTCGGCGGAGAAGTCCGCCCTCCCCGATTTGAACGGGGGACAAGTCGATCTACAGTCGACTGCTCTACCAGTCTGAGCTAAGGGCGGGCGTACCAGAATCCAGTCGGGTGTCGGACTTAACCGTTATCATCGGACGCCGGATGACGGTTGACAGACGGAGGTGAGACGGCTGTCAGACACGCGGGAAGATTGAAATACCGCGCCACACAAGCAGAGACGACTGATGAGTAAGATAACGTTCCGGGCGGACGACGAACTCGTCCGACAGCTCGACGAGTTCGACGCCTCGAAGAGCGAGGTGATGCGCGAGGCGCTGCGCGAGTATCTCGACGAGCCCGGAACGTCGGATACGGAGCCGACCCCGGAGTCGGGGACGGTCGACGCGATGCTCGCAGACCGCATCGATACGCTCATCGAGGAACGGCTCGGTGGCGTCCGACGCTCTCCACAGGACGTAAACGTCAATATCACGCTCGAAGGGGCTGCAAACGCCGTCGAGGCCGACGCGTCGACGGACGGTGAGACGCGTAAGACAGAGGACGCGCCGGACGCAAACGCGCCGGAATCGGAGCCGGAGACGTGCAAACAGTGTGGCGACGAACTGCCGCCGTCTGCCGTTTACTGCGCCAACTGTGGAGAGAAAGCCACCCACCGCGTGTTCTGTGAGTGTGGCGACGAACTCCGCTCGGACTGGGCGTTCTGTCCCGCCTGCGGCCGTCGGACGACCGCCGCAGACGTGTTGAACGACTCGTAAGACACCGTAATCGCGCGTTTCGTCGCCGTATACGCCGATTCCCTATTCTTGTCTTACGCACCATGCAAACATTTATAACCCCACAGTCTGTGCATACGGTTGCGTAAGACGGTCGTCTTACAGAACGGGCGGGGTCGGACGTACCCCAGCGCTGTCGGGCGTTTCCGGGCTGTAAACGTGTTGCGGGTGTGCACCGCACGCCGTCTTACTCAGGGAATACAACAATGGAGCGTGTGACACTACGAATTCCGGAACAGCAGATCGCCGGCGTCGAACAGATGGTCGATACGGGAGAGTTCCCGAATCGCAGCGAAGCGATTCGCTCGGCCGTCCGTGAGATGCTGAATGAACAGGAAGACCACGAGGACGAGACGCGCCCGTGGGCGAAGGTCTGATGCAAGACCTCGTCAACTCCGCGTTGGAGAACGCAGAGGCAGAAAACCGCGACCTCTCGGAGGCGGGCAACGACGTCGACGGCTTCGGCGACCCGCGAATCGCCATCATCGGCTGTGGTGGCGCGGGCAACAACACCGTCAACCGACTGTACAACATCGGCGTCAACGGTGCCGACACTATCGCTATCAACACCGACAAACAGCACCTGCAGATGATCGAAGCCGACACCAAGATTCTGGTCGGCAAGTCTCTCACCGAGGGACTCGGTGCCGGTGGTGAGCCGTCGGTCGGTGCCCGCGCCACGGAGATGGCACAGGGCACGATTAAGGAGGTCCTCGGCGACGCGGACCTCGTCTTCGTCACCGCGGGCATGGGTGGCGGAACCGGGACCGGTGCTGCGCCGGTCGTCTCGAAAATCGCCAAAGAGCAGGGCGCTATCGTCGTCGGGATGGTCTCGACGCCGTTCAACGTCGAGCGCGCCCGCACGGTGAAAGCCGAGGAAGGACTAGAGAAGCTCCGCAACGAGGCGGACTCCATTATCGTCCTCGACAACAACCGTCTGCTGGATTACGTGCCGAACCTTCCCATCGGGAAGGCGTTCTCGGTGATGGACCAGATCATCGCCGAGACGGTGAAGGGCATCTCGGAGACCATCACCCAGCCGTCGCTCATCAACCTCGACTACGCCGACATGACCTCTATCATGGGACAAGGCGGGGTCGCGGTCATGCTCGTCGGCGAGACGCAGGATAAGAACAAGACGCAGGAAGTGGTGAAAGACGCGATGAACCACCCGCTGCTCGACGTGGATTATCGCGGCGCGACGGGCGGGCTCGTCCACATCACCGGCGGTCCGGACCTCACGCTCAAAGAGGCCGAGGGAATCGCTCAGAACATCACCGAGCGACTCGAAGCCAACGCGAACGTCATCTGGGGCGCGCGCATCGAGGACGAGTACAAGGGGAAGGTGCGCGTCATGGCCATCATGACGGGCGTTCAGTCGGCCCAGATTCTCGGCCCGTCGACGCAAAAGCAGGCCGACGCCTCGCGCGAGGCCATCGACGCCGATGTGGACGGTATCAACAAGGTCGACTCCGACATCTCGCGGGCGACGGAGTCGTCCGGCTCGGAGTTCGGTACCGGTCACACGGACGGCGGCGAGTCCCCGACCGAGACGAACAACGGTCTCGACGTTATCCGATAAATCAGATATCGTATCTGACTTTTTGCGGTGCTGTCTTGCGTTTTGAGCAGTAACTGTGCGCGTATTTATTCTGACATAGTTGGTGAGTCAGAACAGACAAGTCGCGTATTACACGTGGCAGACACGCGTATGACGCGCGGCAGCCACAGGGCAGACGCTACCGCGCGGGAACCTCGCCGTCAACCGCCTCGACCAGGTAGCACTTGCGACACACGTCGCGGTCGGTCGGCGCGCCACAGCGGTCACACTCCCCGAGGTCGTCGACGCCGTCGCGCAGCGAGTCGGCCGCGCTCTCGGCGAGCTGTTCGTAGCCGGCCATGATGGAGTGGCGCGTTCCCGGGTGATTCGATTCGAGCTTCAACAGGAGTTCCTGAATCTCACCGCGATACGCCTCGCTCGCGTGTGGACACTCGGTGATGTGGGCGGGCAGATTCTCGACGTGCGCGTAGAGCGCGACTTCTTTCTCCGGTACGTCGCGCAGCGGCTTCGCTCGCGGGACGAACGTCTCCTGGGTCTCGCGGTCGTCGAAGCCGCCCAGGGAGGCGTCGAAGTGTTTCGCAATCTGGCGGGGGTTCCCTTCGAGGAAGTTCATCAGGGCAGTCTGGGCCTCGTCGTCGAGGTTATGGCCCGTCAGCAGCTTGTCCGCGCCCAGTTCGTCAGCGTACCGTTCGAGGATGTCCCGGCGGAACACGCCACAGTACGCGCAGGGAGCCATTCCCTCGGGGTCCTCTTCGGCCACGTCGTCCATCTGGACCCCGAACTCCTCTTCGTAGGTGACGAGTTCGTGGCGAAGCTCGAGGTCGTCGGCGAGTTCGACACAGGCGTCGACGCTCTCGTCGCGGTACCCCTCGATGCCTTCGTGGATCGTCAGCCCGATGAGTTCGATACGCGGGTCCTGCTCGAAGGTGTCGTGGAGAATCTTCGTGAGGACGACGCTGTCTTTCCCGCCGGAGAGACCGATGACCCACGTGTCCGGGTCCTCGGGCGTGGCGTCGTCGGGGACAACTCCGTCCTCGCGGATGCGCTTGCGGACGCGCTTCTCGACCGACTGGGTGAAACACCCCTCGCAGAGATGCAAGCCAGAGTAGGCGAGATGCGTGACCGCGTCCGTCCCGCACTTATCGCAGTCCATACGCAGGATTCGTCGCGAACCGATTACGGCTTTCGCTCACTCCCCAGCGCGTCCGGCCCGGATTCGAGGGCCGCCCGCACTGTCTCGATGTGTTCGCCGCGACACCGCGAGGCGAACAGTTCGTGCCCGCCGTCGTAGGCGACCCGATGGGATTCGGGGACGCGCTCCTCGATTTCGCCCGCGCTGAGACCCCGTCGGTCGGCGAGTAGAACACGCTCGCGCGCTCGGCGTCAAACGGCAGCAGCCGTTGTTGGGCACAAGACGCCTCCCGCAGGAACGTCGGCGCGGCTCGGCTCGGATTCTCGGCGTAGCGCTCGTCCGTCGTTAGCTCGCCCAGTTCCGCCTTCTCGATGCCCGCGGGCAGAATCGGCGTCGCAATCGGTAGCCGCATCGCCAGCGAGACGACCGGGTTGCCGAGGTCGTCGCCGTCGCCGAAGGTCGCGGTGCGCATATCCGGGCCACGGCGGGTCGTCGCTTGTATCCTCGGGCGCAAGCGGTTTGTCCGACACCGCCTACCTCCGGGTATGACAGACGTGACCGCCGGCATCGACCGCGAGCGGGCCGTCGCGACCATCGAGCGCATGCTCGACCGCGCGAGTGACCCCCTACCCGTGCCGCTGCGCGAGATCTGGGTCGCCGGCGACATCGTCGTCGGACTCGACCCCGTCCCGCGCGTCGATATCTACCTCACCAAGGACCTGCTGTTCAAGGACAGCCCCGAACGCGAAGCCGAGTTCGAGGAACGCCACGGCGTCGCGGGCGTCGGCAAGAGCGTCCGCGCGGAGTGGGCCGAGGAGCATCCAGACCGGCTTCGCGCCGACGACTCGGGCTACGTCGACCCCGCCGCCTGTCTCGTCGCGCATCTACTACCCGACACCGACGACCTCCCGATTCGCGTGACGGTCTCGAACACCGGCTTTGAGCGCGCCGTCCCCAAGCGTCTCGGAAAGTTCGACGACGGGGACGACACGCTCCCGCTGGACCCGCGGGCCGCCCTGCTGTGGGCCGACGAGGGCGACGGCGGGACGGTCAGTGCGTCTGCACTCGAAAAGCTTCGCGACAACGAGTTCGTCTTCGCCACGCTGGAGCAGGCGCTCGCAATGGTGGACGACGACGCCGATACAGAGGCCGCGGCCGACGCAATTGAGACGTTCGATACGGACGGGCGAACAATCGAGAGCGACGTGGTGTAGGGGGTCGCTCCCGCTCGTTCGTGTCCAAACTCACTTCGCTCGTTTGGACTACTCCGCGTGTCGCTCGCGCTGCTCGCTCCCGCGTCGTTTCTGTTCAGCCTCACTTCGTTCGGCTGAACTACTCCGCGTGTCGCTTGCGGCGCTCGCTCCCGCGTCGTTTCGACGCCTCGTGTTACTCGGCGTCGCTCTCCTCAAACACGAACGTCCCGTCCGTCTGGATGCGCTCGCCGTCGACCTCGATGAACGAGTCCTCGCTCATGTCGACGATCATGTCGGTGTGGACGGCCGAGTCGTTGCGCTCGTTTTCCTCGCTGACGGTGTCCTCGTAGGCCATTCCGATGGCCATGTGGACGGTGTCGCCCATCTTCTCGTCGAACAGCATGTTGTAGGTGAACTCGTCGATATCGCGGTTCATCCCGATACCGAGTTCACCAAGGCGTTTGGCTCCCTCGTCGGTTTCGAGCAGCGACGTGAGCATCTCCTCGTTCTTCTCGGCGTCGTGTTCGACGACCTCGCCATCTTCGAAGACGAGTCGGGCACCGAGCACCTCGCGGCCGTGGACCATCACCGGCTTGTCGAACAGCACCTCGCCCTCGACGCTGTCGGCGATGGGCGCGGTGAACACCTCACCGCCCGGCATGTTGTGCTTCCCGCAGTCGTTTTTCACGATGTTGCCCTCGATGGACATGCGCACGTCCGTCGTCTCGCCGGACTTGATGTGCACCTCGTCGGCGTCCTCCAAGATGTCGACCAACTGCGACTGGTACTCCTCGACGGCGTCCCAATCTTTGTTGACGGCGCTCCAGACGAACTCCTCGTATGCTTCCGTGGACATCTCGGCCTTCTGTGCGCCCGACGGCGTCGGGAACTGCGTCCCGTTCCACCGCTTCTCGAGATACTCCTGCTGGATTGGCTTGTTCTCGGCCGACTGCTTTTGTCGGGTCTCCGGAGGCACGTCGCTCTGTTCGGACATGTTCTGTTGACCCCGGATGGAAATCATCGCGTCTGCGGCCTCGATTTCGGCCAGCGCCATCTCATTGAGTTCGATGTCCTCCTCGTCGACGGCGCGCATGTAGGCGCGACTCGCGCGGGACGAGCCCATCGAGACGGAGGTGGTGGCGCCGCGTTCAGCACACAGTTCGTTGACGGCGACGACAAGGTCCTCGGCGGCCGGCTGACCGCGGATGAGAACGTTGTCGCCCTGCTGGATTTCGGTACTGTGGTCGACGAGCACCTCGGCGTGCTCGCGGATACGGGGGTCCATACCCATCCTCGTGGGGCCAGACAGTTAGCTTCCCGCAGAAACCGGTTTCTGTTCACATCTTTATACGTCGCCGACGGCGACGTGGAACGGAACCGTCTCCCGACGTTCGTACTCGCCGGCCTGTGTCTGTTCGAGGGCTTCACGGCCCATCTCGCGCCACGCCGCGCGCAGTCGGTCGAGGGCGTCGGCATCACCCGCGAGGTCACCTCGTTGCGTGTGAATCGCGTCACCGCGCGCCTTCCGACCCACGGCTTCGAGGTCCGCTTCCGAGTACGGCGGTGCGACCGTCTGGGTCTGGTCGCGACGGGCCGTCTGGACGTTCGTGAGTCCTGCCTGCTCGAACAGCTCGGCGAGCCGACTCCCGAGCGTTACGTCGGTGTCGACGCCGGCGATGTAGCGGTTGCGCGCCTCGCCCGCCAGCCGCGACTCGCTCGCGACTGTCGATTCGACTGTGACGGCGCTGTTGTCGGGTTCGACGGCCGCGACCGACTCGCTTGCGACGCGGGAAAGCTCAGCGAGTGCGCGCTCGGGGTCGGGGAGATTGATGAGCAGCGCCTGACAGACGACGATGTCGAAGCTGTCGTCCGGGAAGGGGAGTCGGTAAGCGTCGGCGCGCACGCCCTGTACGTCTGGCGGGAGATACGCTAACAGGTCCGGGTCGCGGTCTGCCCCGACGATGCGGGCGTCCGTTTCGTTTCCGAGAGCCGCCGCAAGTTCGCCCGTCCCGCAGCCAACGTCGAGCACGGAGCTGCGGCTGGCGAGTCGGAGGGGTTCGAGGGTGGTCCGGTCGGCCCACATCCCCTCGCGCGTGCGGTCGAGATACTCGGCGGAGAAGCGGCGCACACCGCGGGTTCGATACGGTTGAAAAAAACGGCGTCGGCTCTACGCGTCGAGTTCCGTGCCACACTCGGGACAGACGAGCACCATCCCGTCGTCGCCAAACTGCATCTGCATGTTGTCGCTGTCGCCATCGGGGCACGGCTGCGGGAGTCGCACGTCGCCGCTCTCGCGGGGCGCGCCGAGCGCGATGACCGCTGCCTCGCCGTCGCCGGTGTTCTCGCTGGTCTGGTACTCGCCGGGGGCAAATCGGATGGCCTCTTCGCCGTCGAGCACGACCGACTCGCCGCCGTCGTAGCCGACGGTGAACGTCACCTCGCCCTCGACGACGTAGAAGATTTCCTCTTGATCCATGTGGGTGTGAAGCCCGCCGGACAGCCCCTCGCCCGGTTCGACGGAGTAGTGATTGATAGCGAGTCCGGTCGCGTCGAGGGCGTCGGTCAGGCCGCGCCGGTCTGCCGCTCCCATCCCGCCCGACTCAACGTCTGCCACGGAGACTTTCTCCATACGGTCAACTCGGGAGCCAGCCTCAAAAGGGTCGACCTCTCGGTTTGCTTCTGAGACGGTCCGCTGACCCGTCCGTTCACGCCTGGTGCAGTTCGCGGACTCGCTCGATGTTCCACGGGAACGATTTCCCGTCTTCCGTCGGCGTTTCGAGCGCCATCGGCACGCCGAGGTCGGCGGCGGTGTTGATGAACGCGCGCATCCCCTCGACGCCGATTTCGCCCTCGCCGATGTGGGCGTGTTCGTCCTTGTTGGTGCCACAGGCGTGTTTCGAGTCGTTGAGGTGGACGTACGAGAGCCGGTCGAGTCCGACGACGTCGTCGAACTCGGCGAACGTCGCCTCGACGCCTTCCGCGGTCGAGAGGTCGTATCCCGCGGCGAAGACGTGGGCGGTGTCGAGACAGAACTCGATGGGCTCGCTCGTCTCGTCGGCGACGGTCGCGAGATGCTCGAACTGCCCGCCGAGTTTGGTGCCCGACCCCGCGTCGGACTCGATGAGCACCGTCACGCTCTCGGGCACGTCGAGGTCATCGAGCACGGAGCCGGCGTTCGCCAGGCCACCCTCTACGCCCGCGCCGGTGTGTGCCCCGAGGTGGACGTTCACGTACGGGATTCCGAGGCGGTCGGCCACGTCGACCTCCTCCTGCATCGACTCCAGTGATTTCCGGCGGAGGTCGTCTTTCGGCGTACAGAGGTTGACGAGATAGGAACTGTGGATGACCCACGGGCGCACGTCGTTTTCCTCCGCGAGGTCGCGAAACTGCGTCGCGGCTTCGTCGTCGACGTCCGGCGACTGCCACACCTGCGGCGAGTGGGAGAAGATTTGCCCGCAGTTGCCGCCGTAGTCGACCTGCTGGTGGACGGCGTTCGCCGGCCCGTCGTACGGACCCGCGCTCTTCGCGATTGAGGTGTGTGCCCCGATTCGGATGTCGTCTGCGCTCATGGTCGTGGTCGGGTGTCGGACATGAAAAGTGGTCTTATTTGGCCGGCTCTGGTGGTGTGTCCGGTTTCGACTTTGTTGTCGTTGTTTGGCTTCGGGGAGGGCACTGTGCTGGTGGACTCAGCTTCAGCAACACCGACACCGCTCTCGTTGCTTGGCACCGGGGAAACGATACCGCGACCGCTGGCGGTCAAGTCGCGCCACGAGGGCGCGACGGACCGCGCCAACCCTCCCCCGGACCGCACACGCTCGCACAGCGAGCGGTGCGGTAGGCCACCGCCTCGGTTGCCCGATCAAGCAACGCAGTGCGGTGGCGTGAGCCGGCGCGCCTCGTGCGCGCCCGTCGTCGCGAGGTCGTCGCGAGGGCACCGAGCGACGGTTTGTCAGCGCTTGCTCTGACAGTGGACGAGTGAGTGGAACGAACGAGTCGGCTGGGGAGGCGTGTGGGCTGTTGCCGTGGGTGGACTGAAAGGGGCGTTCCGGCTATTCACAACAGAGCAATCACCAGACGATACGCCCGGGGATTTCAAGCCGTGCTCACCAACGTAGCCAAAATCAGCGAGAAACACACTCAAACGATAGCAAAAACCTAGGTCGTGGGGTCGTCGCGGTGTCGCGTCCACGCCTCGGACCCGTACTTCTCCCGGGCGCGCCGTTCGGCAAACGCCACCTCGTCGTCCGACCACTCCCCCGTCTCGGCACCGGCCCACTCGGCGAGCGCCTCCTCCAGCGCCGCCACCACGTCCGACCGCGACAGCTCCGGGCGAAGCTCCTCAATGCTCGTCACCCGGCCCTCGAACTCGGTGGGCGACACATCCTCGGCAAAACACCGCAGGTGGCGCTCCGGGTCACTCCGGAAGGAGATCGAGCCGTGTTGGATGACCGCGTCCTTCCGGCGATACTGGGCGTTGCCCGACAGCTTCCGGCCGTCGCCGGCGACGATATCGTGGGCCGGGTGGAGCGCGCGGAGATAACAGGCCGGCTCGTGGATGGCCGGCTGCTCCTCGTCGGCAAAGTGTGCGTCGATACCGAGCGCATCGAAGGCGGAAAAGAGGGGCTGACAGAACCGCTCGTACGTCTCCATCAGGTCGCCCGGAACCTCGTCGGCGGGGGCGATAATCGAGTAGGAGATGTCGCCGTGGGTGTCGTGGTAGATGCCGCCGCCGCCGGTGTTGCGCCGAATCACGTCGATTCCGGCCCGTTCGCAGGCGTCCCAGTCGACGCTCTCGGGAGCCTGTCGGTAGCCGAGCGAGAGCGTACTGGGTTGCCACTGATACAGCCGAACGGTCCGGGGACCACCCGCCGCGGCGGTCCGGGCGGCGGTCTCGTCGTACGCCATCGCCTCCCCGCCCGGCAGGGTCTGCTCGCGGAGCAGTCGCCACTCCGCGCTCATTCGACGAAGGTCTGGTCGTGGAGGCGGTCGGTGACCTCATCGAGTAGGGTCTTCAGATTGACCGTGTCCTCGCGGTTGTAGGAGACGAGTGTCTCCAGCGAGCCGTCCTTGCCGCGCTCGTGTTCGCGCCACAGTCGGACGGCGTCGCGCCCGGAGATGTCTGGGCGGTCGCGCTCGATTCCCACCTCCGGTTCGATGGCCTTCAGCCCGCCGGACAGGCCCACCTTCTTCGCGGCGTACATCGCGTCGATGTGGGGCGTGTCGATGTCGAGGTCGAACGACTCCTCGAGGAAGGGCACGTCGAAGGAGACCCCGTTGAACGTGACGAGCAGGGAGCCGTCCAACTGCTCGCGGAGGTTCCCGGCGGTGAGGTCGTCGCCGCGGACGAGGGTCGTGGTGTCGCCGTCGCGGTGGAAGGAGACGGTCGTCACGTCGTCGCGCCCGGGCGAAAGCCCGGTCGTCTCGATATCGAAGAAGACGGTGTCATCACGGAAGTTCTCATAACAGCGCCACAGTTCACTCGACGGGAATCGCTCGCCGAAAAAGCGGCTGTCCTCACGGTCGAGGCGGTCGCGGGCGGTGTCGATGAACGCCTCGATCCGCTCGCCGGTCGTCGGACCGACGTGGCTCGGGTCGAAGCTGTCCCAGTTGGTGACGCCCGCGGCCCAGAGATTCCGCTCCGTGGTCTCCCCGACGCCGCTGACGGGGATGAAGCTGTTCTCGATGCGCATACCGGCAGTACCCGTCCACCGGCTAACGTGTTTCGCTCGCCGCGGGCGGAGCCAGTCGCCAGCCGACGAGTCCACCGACAGCGACACTCGCGTCGAGACGGTTCACGGCGGCAGCGTCGTCGGCCTCGCACACGGCTCGACGGGCTCGGCGCTCGCGTCCGTCGTCTGCGTGAATCGCCCGGTGTAGCCGAGGATCTCGCCGGCGAGTGGGTTCGACACCTCTGCCCGCACCCGAAAGCGGTCCTCGTCGGGGAGGAATCTGTCGCGTACCTCGACGGTGGCGGCCATCGGGCCGGCGAGCGGGAGATACCGGCCGCCGGCACGGAGCCACTGCTTGCCCCCCTCCACGATGAGTTCACCGTCCGCGACGCGGGGGTGGAGTTCGCTCACGATGTGGCCGTCTCTCCCGAGGAAATCGAACAGGCGGTCGCGCGACGCATCGTAGACGGTCAGCGAGTCGAATCGCCGACGCTTCGAGTCGAAAATGAACGCGCGCTGGGTGATGAGCGCCTCCCGACCCGCCACCTCGATGCCGGCCGTCGTCACGGTGAACGGAACCGCTTCGCCCCGTTCGGGAAACAGCAGATTCCAGCGCGGCATCACGTACAGTCCGGGGAGAACGAGCGTGCCACGGGTAATATCCATCTCGCCGCGGCCAACCCAGACGCGGTCGTCGGTGGAATCGAGCGCGTACCGGTCGCGCACGCGCTCGTGGAGCCGGTCGGTCTCGTCGCCGAGTTTCGCCGCGTAGACACCAGTCATTCTCGTGATGATTTCGCGGGAGCGAGCAATGAGCGTTGGGGGCTACGACACCGAGGAGCTCGACGCCCGCCCGATGAGATAGACGGCGGCGGCCCCGAACGCGAGGTCGAGAACGGTTAGGATGGCGAGTGCGGGAACGAGCGTGTTCCAGACGCCGGTGAACTGCGTCACCTCGATGACGGTCATTGTGTCGCGACCGAGCATCACCGCCCGCGCGGCGTCGATGCCGTAGGTGACGGGGTTGTACTTCGCGACGGTCTGAACCCATCCCGGCAGCGCGTCGAGGGGAAGAAACCCGGTCGACAAGAAGAGGAGGGGAAACTGCATCACGTTGGAGGCGATGATGGTCGACTCCTGATCGCGGGTGACGAGCGCAATCACGTTCGACAGCCCCATGAACCACAGCGAGAAGACGACGCCGATACCGATGATGGCGAGGGCACTCGGGATACCGCCGGCGATTGAGGCCCCAAGCAGGGTTCCGAGCACGAGGATGATACCGATCTGCACGGCGATGCGCAGCAGTTCGGCGGTCGCCTTCCCGAGGAAGACACCGCCGCGGTGCATGGGACTGGCGAGAATCTTCTCGAAGATACCCTCCTCGATATCCTCGACCAAGCCGATACCGGAGGTGACGGCCGCGGCGAGTGCCACCTGAATCGCGATGGCCGGCACGAGATACGTCTCATAGGTGATACTGCCGCCGCCGCGGTTGATTGCGCCCGTCGCCACCCCGCCGAACACCTGCGTGAACAGGACGAGGAAGATAATCGGCTGGGCGAGCGAGACGACGAGCACGAACGGATTGCGCACCGCCTTCAGATTCCAGCGCTTGAAGTTCACCCACACGTCCCACAGGAAGCCGTTGCTCATTGAGCCGCCTCCGTGAGCCCGTCCTCGTCGTCGGTGACGGCGAGGAACACGTCATCGAGCGATGGAGCGCGAACGTTGAAGCCGGTGACGGCCACGTCACCGTCGCGCAGTGCGACGAGCAGGTCCGGCCCGCGCTCGCGGGCGGTGCGGGCCGTGACAGCCACCCCGTCGTCGGTTCGCTCGACGGTGGCGTCGGCCGCGAAAAACTCCCGTGCGATATCGAGCGCGCGGTCGGTGTCGGTCTCGTCGGCGAGGTCGATATCGAGCCGTTCACCGCCGACGCGGGATTTCAGTTCGTCGGGCGAGCCGGTCTCGACAATCTGCCCGTCGAGGATGAGCGAGAGCCGGTCACACAGGTAATCCGCTTCCTCCAGATACTGCGTCGTCAGGAAGACGGTCGTCCCGCGGTCGTTGATGCGCTGGAAATACTCCCACAGGCGGTTTCGCGCCTTCGGGTCCAGCCCGGTCGTCGGCTCGTCGAGAAAGACGAGCGGCGGCTCGTGCACGAGGGCGGTCGCGGCGTCGAGTCGTTTCTTCATCCCGCCGGAGAAGCCGTCCGCGGTCTTGTCAGCAACGTCGGCGAGGTCGACCAAGTCGAGCAGGCTGTCGATTCGTTCCTCGCGTTCGCTGCCGGTGACACCGTACGCCTCGCAGGCGAACTTGATGTTCTCGCGGGCGGTGAGGTCGGTGTCGATTGCCGTCTCCTGTGCCATGTAACCGACCGACTGGCGGACGGACCGCCCCTCGGTCAGGGTGTCGTAGCCGTTGACGGTGACGCTGCCGGCCGTCGGCGTCAACAGCGTCACCAGCGTCTTGATTGTCGTCGTCTTGCCCGCGCCGTTGGCTCCGAGAAAGCCGAAGAACTCCCCTTCGGGTATCTGGAGGTCAACGCCACGGACGGCCTCGGTTCCGTCGCCGTAGGTCACCTCGACGCCGCGCGCGTCGATGGCGAGTCCGCTGGTCGCTGTCATCAGGCCTCTTTGAGCTGCCACCCGGAAAAAACAGGCGAGTGAGCCGACCTGAATCGACTTCAGTTTTCGTAGTCGAGTTCGTACTCCATCGCCCACTGGTGGAAGTGGCCGAAGGCGGGGAACAGCGCCTCGGCGCGGTCGGTGGGGCGATACTCCACGCGTGGCGGTATCTCGTCGTACGACTGCCGGTCGAGCAGTCCGCGCTCGACCAGTTCGCTCAGCCGCTGTGAGAGCGTGTCCGGTGAGATATCGAGACGGGTTTCGATATCAGAGAATCGCAGCGGCGCGTCGGCGAAGGCGAACTCGCGCAACAGCGCCATCGTGTGAGCCTTCCCGAGTAAGTCGAGCAACGACGAGACCCGCTGTTCGACCCGTTCGCGTTCGCCCGCCGACAGCGACGCCCGGCACTTCTGCGCGCGCTCGCGGTCCTGTGTGTCCATACCGCGACGTGTCGTCGACCACTCCTGAAGCTTGTGGCCCGCGAGCCGGTGCGACAGCGCCATTACTCCTACACTTCGAAGTTAGGAGTATATGTTCTCTCGCCGCCAGTAGTGTGGTATGAAACTCGCAGTGTTCGCGCGACGGGACGAACAGGAGAGCCGCTGGTGGCACAGGCACTCGACCGCGGTCACGAGGTGACGGGGTTCGCACGCGACCCGGCGGATATCACCCACGAGGACGACCGGCTGACGGTCGTGACCGGTGACGCCTACGGAGGAACCAACGTCGGGGAGGCGGTTGCCGGAGCCGACGCCGTGGTGAGCGTCCTCGGGCAGGGGAAGGAGAGTCCGGACGACCTGCTCACCGCGGCGGGCGACCACATCCTCGAAGCGATGGCCGACGCCGGCGTTGAGCGATTCATCACGCTGGTCGGGGACGGCGTCCGGGAGCCGGGCGAGTCGGTGAGTTTCGGCGGGCGGGTGATGGGGGGGCTGCTGAAGCTCGTTGCGACGGAGGTGCTGGCCGACGCCGAGAGCCACGTCGACCACGTGAAGGCCAGCGACACCGACTGGACCGTCGTCCGCGCGCCCCGACTCACCGACGGTGCGTACACCGGTAACATTGACCATGGGCCGACCTCGAACTCGGACTCCGAGACGCAGCCACCCGGGCGAACGTGGCCGCGTTTATGCTCGACTGCGCCGAGGGCGACGACTACCTGCACGAACTCCCGAAGGTAAGCGACCGGTGACGGTGCTCGTGACGGGCGCGACCGGAACCGTCGGGTCCGCCGTCGTCACGGAACTCAACCCGACCGAGTTGCCGGTCCGAGCAGGCGTTCGGGACCCGACGGCGACCAGCCTAAGCGTCGAGACCGTCACCTTCGACTACACGAAGCCGGAGACGTGGGGGGACGCACTCGACGGCGTCGAAGCCGTCTTCCTCATGTTTCCGCCGGGCGTCACGCCGGGTCGCGTCACGGACTTCGCCGACGCAGCGGTTCGGACCGGCGTCGAGCGACTCGTCTTTCTGTCCGTGCTCGGTGCCGACAAACTCCCCGTGCTCCCACACCGGCGCATCGAGCGCCACCTCGAACGACTCGACGCCGAGACCGCCGCGCTTCGGGCGGCGTACTTCATGCAGAACCTCAGCGGCATCCACAGCCCGGAGATACGCGAGAGGGGTGAGCTGTTCGTCCCGGCAGGGGAGGGCCGACTCGGCTTCGTTGACGCGCGCGACGTGGGGGTGGTCGCGGCCAGACTACTTACCGGCGAGCGTCGGCTGGACCGGCCGGCAGTGACACTCACCGGACCGACGGCACTCAACTTCGAGGAGGCGGCAACGGTGTTCAGTGCTGAACTCGACCGCGAAATAACGTGTCCGAATCCATCACGTCGCGCCGTTGCCCGTCGGATGCGCGACCGCGGGCTATCTGCAGGATTCATCCTGTTCATGCTCGCAGAGTATCAGGCCACTCGGTTCGGGCTGACCGCGCGGATAACGGACGCGGTCGCAGCTCTGCTCGGCCGCGAGCCACGGACGCTGGCCCAGTTCGTCGCGGACTACCGCGACCAGTTCCGTCCGTAGCTGTTTTGCTATAGCATCATGCAGTTTACGCTTACCGATAGCTGGTGGGAGCCACGAACACAGAATAGACAGCAAAGAGCCGTGAGAGCGACGTTACGGGGCTATACCACGAGTACGTCGTCGCGCGGTTCGTACTCCATCTCGCGGGCGACGCGGTCGCGAATCTCGGAGCCGAAGGCGCGTTCGACGAGATAGAAGCCGGCGTCGAGTCCGGAGGTGACGCCCGCGGCAGAGACGACACCGTCGTCGACGACGCGCGCGTCCACGACCTCCACCCCCGAGGCGGCGAGGTCATCGCGCGCGACGGCGTGGGTGGTCGCTTTCTCGCGGAAGAGTCCGGCCTTCGCCGCCAACATCGCCCCGGTGCAGACGGTGGCGACGTCCGTCGTCTCGGGGAGCGTGGCGAGCCGGTCGGGAATTCGGCCGTCGTCGTACTTTGCGCGCACGCCCGGCCCGGACTCGCTCCAGCCGCCGCCAGGAACGACCAGCAGGTCCGGTTCAACGAGTTCGCCGTCGCTTCCGACTCGGAGACCGTGGCTCGCGGTGACGAACTCGCGGTCCTCGAGCGTGACCATGCGAACCGACCCTCCTTCGTCGGCGTACTCGACTGCGTTCGCCAGCACCTCGTAGGGACCGACCGCGTCGAGCTCGTCGAAGCCGTCGTACAGCAGTATCTCTACGTCCATGCCGGCGGTTCGCGAAGTGCGCGATTCAACCTTGCGGCGGGTCGGTAAGCCGCGACGTGAGATAGAAATCAGGTGACGCCGCCGGAGTGGGTGTCGAAATGCTCGTGTGCGCGCGTCTCGTGGACCTCGCGGAGCGTCTCGATTACGTCGAGCACGTCACCGAATCCAGTGTACAGCGGGGCTGGCGCGACGCGAATCACGTTCGGCGGGCGGAAGTCGACGACCACGTCACGAGCTTTCAGCGCCTCGGTGAGTCGGTACGCCTCGGAGTGTTCGATTGCGACGTGGCCCCCGCGGCGAGCAGCCTCGCGGGGCGACCCGACCTCGAACGAGTCGGGAAGAGTTCCGACGAGGTCGATAAGGTAGTCGGTAAGTGCGACGGATTTCTCGCGAATTCGGTCGATACCAGCCTCGAGCGTCACGTCGAGCGCGCCGTCGAGTGGGGCGGCCGCGAGGATCGGTATCGTGCCGATCTGGAAGCGGCCAGCTCCCGCAGCGGGGGTGAACTCGTGGTGCATCTCGAACTGCGTCTGCTTCTCGTGACCCCACCAGCCAGCGAGGGCAGGGTGGAGGTCGGCGTTCGACTCGTGACAGAACAGCCCCGCTATCGCGCCGGGACCGCCGTTCAGATACTTGTAGTGACACCAGACGGCGAAGTCGACGCCGTGATCGTGCAGCGAGTGGGGAACGACGCCCGCAGAGTGGGCTAAATCGAAGCCGGCGTACGCGCCGTATTCGTGTGCAAGGTCGGTCAGCCGTTCGACATCGAGCAGTTGACCGGACCGGTAGAAGACGCTCGGGAGGAAGAGCACGTCCACGTCGTGCTCGCGGAGCGCACGCTCGATGGCGGCGGCGATAATCGTCTTACCGTCTTCGGATTCGACGACCGTGAGGTGGTCGTCGGGGTCGAGACCGCGCTGGCGGAGCTGGGCGCGGATGGCGTAGTGGTCGGTCGGGAAGTCGAGGTCGTTGACGAGAATCGTCCCGGGATTCGAGGCATTGGCTGCGCTTCCGCCGTTTGCGGCGTCGTAGAAGGTCGCGATGAGCGTGTGGATATTCGTCGTCGTGGAGCCACAGACCGCGACTTCCTGTTCGCGCGCGCCGACGAGCGGGGCAAGTTTCCCGCCGAGTCGCTCGCCGTAGCGGAACCAGTCCGGTTGGGCATCAGTCCATCCCTCGACCGCGTGCTCGCGCCACTGCTCGACGGCGCGGTCCAGACTCGCCTCGGCGTCTGTCGACAGCGCACCGAGCGAGTTGCCGTCCATGTACGTTCCCGGTACGTCGAATCGCTCCCGGAACGACGCGAGCGGGTCGGCGGCGTCGGCGGCAGCTGCCGTCTCACGGCGCGCGTCGAGGCCGATATCGACCGATGGCGTCTCCATACACACCCATCGAAACCCAGCTACAGGGGTCTTTCGGACCCGATAATAAATCATATGCTGCAATATCAAATTCATCTCCACCCCGAAGTTTGAGGGGCGTGTCGGGCGACGCTGTCGCATGAGCGAACCGCTAGACAGCGATCTTGCGACGATTGTCGACGCATTCGCGGCGACCGGCGTCCCCGACTGGCACACCCTCTCGGTCGAGAGCGCGCGCGAACTGGAGGATGACGTGTTCGCCCCCGACCGAGACACGGCGGTCAGATACACGCGCGACGTCGAAATCGACGGTCCTCACGGCGCAGTCCCGATACGCGCCGTCCGCCCGGCCGTCGGCGGCGAACTTCCGACGGTCGTCTTCTATCACGGCGGCCTGTGGGCGCTCGGCTCGCTGGACTCCGTCGAAGACATCTGCCGAGATATCGCAGTCCGGACGCCGGCCGTCGTGCTGGCCGTCGATTACCGACTCGCGCCCGAACACCCGTTTCCGTCGGGCCTTGACGACTGCATCAGCGCGTACGCGTGGGCGCGTGACAACGTCGACGCCTTCGGGGGCGACCGCACGCGCGTGAGCGTCGCGGGGACGAGCGCCGGCGGGAACCTCGCGACCGGCGTCGCTCGCTTCTGTCGCGACGGCGATATCCCGACGCCGGACCGTCAGACTCTGCTGTATCCGATGATCGACGACGACCGGACGCGCGACTCGTACACCGAAAACGAGTCGGGACCGCTGCTCTCGCGGGGCGCAATCGAGCACTTCTGGGAGGCGTATCTCCGCTCACCGGTCGACCGCGCGAACCCGTACGTCGCGCCGCTCCGTGGCGACCAGTCGGGGCTTCCGACGACAACGGTCGTCACCGCCGGCCACGACCCGCTCCGCGACGAGGGGGTCGCGTACGCCGAGACGCTCGACGCCACCGGAGTCGACACGACACACCAACACTACCCGTCGATGTGTCACGGCTTCCTCTCGCTGACTGACGGGGTCGCCGTCGCGGACGAGGCGATGGACGCCGTCGCCGACCGAATCGTGGATTAGATCGCGGCGAGACCACCGTCGACGACGTGGACCTCGCCGGTGACGTAGCCCGCGGCGTCGCTCGCCAGATAGACCGCGGTGCCGGCAATCTCCTCGGGTTCAGCGAATCTGCTCGCCGGAATCCCGTCGAGCAGTTCCTCGCGAATCTCGTCGTTCCCCCGGACGCCCTCGGTGAACTCCGTGATGACGTATCCGGGCGCGAGGCAGTTGACCCGAACGTCGGGGGCCCAATCGGCAGCGAGCGTCTTCGTCATCCCCGCGATAGCGTGCTTCGAGGCCGTGTACGGGGCCTGCGACGGTAATCCGACGACGCTGCCGACGCTACCGATGTTGGTGACCGACCCCTCACCGTCGCGGTCGGTCACGCGAGTCGCGAACTCGCGGGTACACCGGAAGGTGCCCGTCGCGTTCACGTCCATGATGTGTTCCCACGTCTCGGTGTCGAGGTCAGTCGCGTCCCCGAAGAAGGGGTTCGTCCCCGCGTTGTTGACGAGCGTGTCGACGGGACCGAACTCTCGTTCCGCCGTGTCGAATACGCGCTCGATGTCTGCTTCGTCGGTCACGTCGCCGACACAGGCGACGGCCTCGCCGCCGGCGTCGTGGATGCGGTCGACGGTCGTGCCGAGGGCATCCTCGCTGCGGGCGACCGGGACGACGGCCGCACCGGCGTCCGCCATCGCGACGGCGATTGCCTCGCCGATACCACGGCTCCCGCCCGTGACCACCGCGACCGACCCAGCCAGTGAGAACATTTCGAGTGTCATGACCGAACGTGGCTCGGCCGCCCACAAGACTGTTTCCTCGACCATGGGGTCGTCAGTCCGTCCATTCGTGCTGAACCCCCGATTCGATATCGCAGTATACCATTTACCGTGTACAGACAACCACGAGTGCCTTTTGCGTCTCCGGAGGGTAGCAGGCCGTATGGTCCAGAACGTTGCTCCGCTGATGGCGGAGTTAGAGCCGGAGGACTTCTATCTGCTGTCCGGGCTCGAACAGGGAATGCGGTTCTCGCGGTGGGTCGCACGCGGGAAGATCGCGGAGTTCTCGCGGCTCGACGGCGAGGAGATGGAGTACCGGCTCGACCGGTGTGAACAGCGCGAACTCATAGAGCGCAAAACCATCCAGTACACCGGCTTTCGGCTCACTTTCGAGGGGTACGACGCGCTTGCGCTTCGCACCTTCTCCGAACGAGAGACCATCGAGGGCGTCGGTGCACCACTCGGCGTGGGCAAGGAGTCGGACGTGTACGAGGCGCGTTCGTACAAGCCGCTGGCTCTGAAGTTCCACCGCGAGGGGTACACGAACTTCCGCGAGGTGAATCGCGAACGCGAGTACACGGCCGACAACAACCACATCTCGTGGTTCTACACCGCACGGAAGGCGGCCGAACGAGAACACGAGGCGCTGCGCGGGGTCTACCCCGAGGTGTCGGTCCCACAGCCCGTGGGGCAGAGCCGCCACGCGCTCGTGATGGAGAAGCTCGACGGCGTGGAGCTGTCGAAGGCGAAACTCGACCCGGAACAGGCCGTCGGCGTCCTCGACCTGATTCTCGACGAGATGGCCGAATCCTACCGGCAGGGGTACGTCCACGCCGACATGTCCGAGTACAACGTCTTCGTCGCCAGCGATGGCGTGACGGTGTTCGACTGGCCACAGGCCGTCCCGACCGACCACGAGAACGCCGAGGAGTTTCTCGAACGCGACTGTGACAACGTCCTCGGCTACTTCCAGCGGAAGTATCCGGGCGAGACGCCCGAAATCGATACCGAACACCTCGCTGCGACGCTGCGCGACGGCAACTTCGACGGAATCCGCCTGCTCGCGTAGCCGACACACCGTTTTTCGACAGACCCTGTGTCGCGTAGGGATCCGTCGATGGTCAATTTATAAATCACATACCGCAATATCAAATTCAGTTTCGTCGCGTCAATCCGAGGTCAAGGATGGAAGAAAACAGTCGGCTTGTTCGATATTGTAAGTTCACGAGCCCTCGAGCTTTCAAATCCAAATCACACCGTTCACAGGTGTAATTCGAGCGAGAGAGAAGATCAGAGACGCCACAGAGACCACAGCCCGAGCGAAGGGTCACGCCGTACGGTTTGCCCGGGAGCGTTACTTTGGATTCGTACGTTTCGAGCCACGGATAGCGAGGGTTCGAAAGGGGAAACCCGGTAAGTACGGAGTGCGTACATAGAGACAATGAGCCAACGGACGAGCCACATCAGCATCCGCGGGATGAGCTGTGCGAACTGTTCACAAACCGTCAGCGAGGCGGTCGGCTCGCTCGACGGCGTGACGGAGGCGAACGTCAACTACGCCACCGACGAAGGATCCGTGACGTACGACCCCGAGCGCGTCTCGTTGAGCGAGATATTCGACGCGATCGAGGACGCCGGCTACGCGCCGGTGACCGAGTCCACGACAGTTGCCATCACCGACATGTCGTGTGCCAACTGCTCGGAGACGGTACAGGAGGCGCTCGAAGCGACGGCGGGAGTCGTCGCGGCCGACGTGAACTACGCGACGGACGAGGCGCAGGTGACGTACAACCCGGCCGAGGCGAGCATGGACGCCTTCTACGATGCCGTCGAGCAGGCCGGCTACAGTCCCGTCCGAGAGAGCGAGGGAGCCGACGGGGCGTCGGACGGTGATGCCAGAGAGACAGCGAGACAGGACGAGATTCGCCGCCAGCTTCGATTGACCCTCTTCGGCGCAGTGTTGTCGCTCCCACTGCTCGTGTTCATGGCCGACCACCTGCTGGGGTTGGGTCTCGTCGGCGACGAGGTGTTCGGGGTGTCGGCAGGGTGGGTCGCGTTCGCACTCGCGACGCCCGTCCAGATCGTGCTCGGCCGGCCGTTCTACGAGAACGCGTATCGGGCGCTCGTGCGCAACCGCCGCGCGAACATGGACGTGCTCATCGCGTTGGGGTCCTCGACCGCGTACATCTACTCGGTCGCGGTCCTGCTCAACGTGGTGGCCGGCGAGGTGTACTTCGACACGGCCGCGTTCATCCTCGTGTTCATCACGCTGGGCAACTATCTGGAGGCGCGCTCGAAGGGACAGGCCGGCGAGGCGCTGCGCGCCCTGCTGGAGATGGAAGCCGACACCGCGACCCTGCTGGAGGATGACGGCACAGAGCGGGAGGTGCCACTCGACGAGGTCGAGGTCGGCGACCGGCTGAAGATTCGTCCCGGCGAGCAGATTCCGACCGACGGCGTCGTGAAAGAGGGACAAAGCGCCGTCGACGAGTCGATGGTGACCGGCGAGTCCGTCCCCGTCGAGAAGTCCGCGGGCGATGAGGTGGTCGGCTCGACGATCAACGAGAACGGCGTGCTCGTCGTCGAAGCGACGAAGGTCGGCAGCGACACCGCACTCCAGCAGATCGTCCAGACGGTGAAGGAGGCACAATCGCGCCAGCCGGACATCCAGAACCTCGCCGACCGCATCTCGGCGTACTTCGTCCCGGCGGTCATCGCGAACGCCCTGCTGTGGAGCGTGGTGTGGTTCCTGTTCCCCGAGACGCTGGCCGGGTTCGTCGACGCGCTCCCGCTGTGGGGGCTCGTCGCGGGCGGACCGGCGGTCGCCGGCGGCACCGTCTCTGTCTTCGAGTTCGCCGTCGTCGTGTTCGCCTCGGCGGTTCTCATCGCGTGCCCCTGTGCGCTCGGGCTGGCAACACCCGCCGCAACGATGGTCGGGACGACGCTCGGCGCACAAAACGGCGTCCTGTTCAAGGGCGGTGACGTGCTCGAACGCGCGAAGGACGTGGACACGGTCGTCTTCGACAAGACGGGGACGCTCACGACCGGGGAGATGGAGCTGACCGACGTAGTCGCACTCGACGACACGAAAGAGAAAACGGCGACCGACGGTGGCCGACTCACCGCGCGCGAGCGGCTCGGCGAGGACGACGTGCTCCGGCTCGCGGCGAGTGCCGAGCGCGGGAGCGAACATCCGCTGGCACAGGCCATCGTCGACGGCGCGACGGCCCGAGGGGTGGACGTGACCGACCCGGAGACGTTCGAGAACGTCCCCGGACAGGGCGTCGTCGCGACCGTCGACGGCGAGGAGGTGCTCGTCGGGAATCGGACGCTCCTGCGCGAGAACGGCATCGACCCCGACTCGGCGCTGGAGACGATGGAGCGACTGGAGCGTGAAGGAAAGACGGCGATGTTGGTCGCCCACGCCGGAGAGGTCGTCGGCGTCGTCGCGAACGCCGACACGGTGAAGCCAAGCGCGGCAGATGCCGTGCGCCAGCTTCGCGAGCGCGGTATCGACGTGACCCTCCTCACCGGCGACAACGAACGCACTGCACGCGCGGTCGCCGAGGCGGTCGGCATCGACCCCGAGAACGTCCGTGCCGAGGTGCTCCCCGAGGACAAGTCCGACGCCGTCGAGGCGATTCAGGCAGAGGGCAAGCGGGCGATGATGGTGGGAGACGGCGTGAACGACGCGCCGGCACTCGCAGTGGCCTACGTCGGCACGGCACTCGGGAGCGGGACGGACGTGGCCATCGAAGCCGCCGACGTGACGCTGATGCGCGGTGATCCGGTCGACGTGGTGAAGGCCGTCCGCATCTCCGAGGCGACGCTCGCGAAGATCAAACAGAATCTGGTGTGGGCGCTCGGCTACAACACGGCGATGGTCCCACTGGCCTCGCTCGGACTCCTTCAGCCGGTGCTCGCGGCCGGCGCGATGGCGATTTCGAGCGTCTCCGTGCTGTCGAACAGCCTGCTGTTCCGGCGGTACACGCCCGACCACGACTACGAACTGCTGGGTCGACTCCGCTGAGAAAAGAGCAGTCAGCGACTGGCCGCGAGGCTTACTGCTTCTTGGCCGTGCTCGCTGCCTTCACGAGCGCTTCGAGGTCGAGGTGGCCCGAACCGTGGTAGAGTTCGCCTTCATCCTCCGAGGAGGCGGTGTCGCGGATGAGCTGTTCGACCTCCGCGACCTGGCGTCGGGGTCGAGCGAGCGCACGAGCGCAACGGCCCCCGCGACCTGCGGGGCGGCCATCGAGGTGCCGGCCTTCCAGCCGTAGCCCGACACGACGTTCCCGTCGGCGTCGACCGTGTTGACGGTCGAGTAGACGAGGTCGTTGTAGGCGTCGGGATTCGTCGCAATCGCCTGTAGGTCGGCGCTTCCGCCGGCCGCGCTCACGTCGACGGCGCTGCCGTAGTTCGTGTAGAAGGCCGGCTCCGTCGTCGGCTCTTCAAGTCGATTGCCGCGGAACCACTGCGCTTCGTTGTCGGATTTCTTGTCCCCCAGCCGACGCCGATTGGACCGGTAGCGCGGTCCAACGTGTTTAGGGTCGGTGGGGGCAAATGGGCAGATGGCAGAGGGAGTCCGGCCACCGCCTTACCGGGAGTAGGACCCCGGTGGCGAGGAAAGTCCCCCCACCGACCGGGCAGGCGACTGGACACACGTCCAGAGCGGGAGACCGCTGGCACTGGAACAGCAACGACACGTCCACTCCGGAGTGATGATGCGCGCGACCCGACCCGCGAGGGAAGGAAGCTAACCCGCAAAACGCCGATGGAGTGGGAGCGATGGAACGGCGAATCCTCGCCGGTGCAAGCCCGTCGTTCATTGGTAGCCCGGAGACCGCGACGGGTGCTCAGCCGAATGCCGGACCGAACAGAAGGGGGCTTACTCCCCTCAGCCGCACCTTTTTGCACGACGAGCCTCCGGCTCGTCGGCAAAAATCTGCGGCAAAAAGACACGTCGCCCCTCCCGTTGGTCGGGGCTCGGTCCTGCGGCTCGCTTTGCTCGCCGCAGTGAACCGCTCGCTCGTTCCTCGCTCGCGGATGCTGGCGTGAGGGGTGCTCGTCTACGCTATTCTGCTCTGAACCCGACGCGCTCCGCATCCTGTGCACACCGCTCGGCTGCGTCGTCGATATCGAACTCCCGGACGATTTCGCCATCCTCGATGAGCGGTTCGAGCAGCGATTCGCCGTCGTCGGGCGCGGGAGCCTCCGCCGGCTGGACGACGTGGCTGTCTCCGACGCGGTAGACAGATTTCGCGCCCGTCAGCTTCCCGCGCTTGGCCGCGCCCTCGCCGTCGCGTTCGACGATGTCGAGTCCGAAATCCGTCGGTGGAGTGTCGGAGATGGCCGAGCCGACGCCGAAGCCGTCGACGTACGGCCGGAGCTGTCGGACCGCCTCAGCGGTGATACCCCCGGAGACGAATATTTCCACGTCCGCAAATCCGGCATCATCGAGGCTCCACCGAACCTCCCGGACGATGTGCTCGAAGTCACCCCGCCGGGAGCCGGTGGTATCGAGGCGAACGCCGTCGAGGTTCTCGACCGCACGGGCCGCCCGAACCGCTTCCTCCGTCTCGTCGGCGTAGGTGTCGGTGAGCGCGATGCGGGGCACGTCCTCGGGGGCGTGCTCGTCGAACGCCCGCCACGCCTGTTCCTGGTTGCCGCGGCCGAAGGCGATGACGAGCGCGTGTGGCATCGTCCCGCTGGCCGCCCGGTCGAGTACGTCGCCCGCGCCGACGTGCGAGAAGCCGTCCATCCCGCCGACGAGAGCGCTGCGTTCGAGCGCGGCAGCCGTCGAGGGGTGGACGTGGCGGGCACCGAACGAGAGCGCAGTTCGGTCGCGGGCGGCGGTTGCAATCTCTCTCGCACCCGTCGCCCACGCGCTCGCGGGCGAGAGGAAGCCGAGCAGCGACGTTTCGAGTTCGGCAAACTCCAGATAGTTCCCCTCGATGCGCATCACCGGCCCCCCGTCGAACAGTTGGCCCTCGCGGAGCGCGGAGACGTCGAGGTCGCGGCCGGCGAGCAGGTTGGCAGCGTCCTCAATGCCGGCGAAGATCTCGAACTCACCGGACGGGAACTGGTCTGCGGTCACCTCACAGACGACGTGCGGGTCGCGGCCTGCGCCGTCGAGCGCCTCGCGGGTGCGCTGGAAGTAGGCGTCCGTCGCCCGGCCGCTCGCGATGGCGTCGGGCGAGACGATGTCGAACATACCGAACGGTTGGTCGGCCCGGCGAAAAGTCTACTCGTGAACGTCCGGCAGGTCGCCGGTCGTCGGCGCGTTCACGATGGTGACGGTGTCGCCCTCGACGGTGACGCGGAAGGCGTCGGCGTACGCCCCGCTGTCGATAGTGTAGAGACCGCCAGACTGCTGGCTGCCGCCCCAGTAGGCGAGCAGGTCAGCGTAGGCGTCGGCGAACTCCTGGGCGTCCTGTCGGCTATCCCAGACGGACTTCCAGACGTAGGCCGTCTCGTTGTCCTTCTGGTAGATGTGCATGCGGTCGCCGTCCCAGCCGCGCACCGGGGGCGCGGTGTATTTGAACGGCGGCTGGACGATGTTCCCCTCGGAGTTGATGTTCAACAGCTCCTGTGGCTGAATGACGGGCTGGTTTCCGGTGTCTGCATAGAGCGTGTACCCGAACATGGCGGTCATCGCCGACTGACCGAGTCGCGCGGTCGGGGTTCGCTCCGGCGGGTCGACCCGCTCCCAGCCGTTCGTGTTCTGGTCGCGCAGGGTCACGTCGGTCGGCGGGTCGGGGTCGACGGCGTACTTCTCGGGGATGGCGACCTGTTCTGTCGAAGCCGGCAGGTCGTCGTACATCTGGTTGATGCGGTCCCAGTCGCCACGCTCCTGGTAGAACTCGACGAATGCCGGGCCGTCGTCGTACGGGAAGAAGTCCATGATGTAGATACCCAGATGGATGTCGCTGCTCCCGGACCCGGATCCGGACTGTGGCGCGGAGAGACACTCCCACTCCTCGCCACACCGTTCCATGTATCGTTCCTCGGTGAGACTCGCATCGCCTTCGATGAGACCGTTCTGTGCGTTGGACTGTTCGCGACTGCTGGCGGTAATCGTCGTGAGGTCGAACTGCTGGTCCTGGAGAGCGTGGGTAAGTTCGTGGCCGAGCGTGCGCTCACCGGGGAGATCTGCGGTCTCGCCGCCGTAGATGACGACGATACGGTCGTTGCGGGGCGTGTAGAAGCCGGCGACCGAGGAGCCGCGATTCGACTGCTGGACAGCGAGTGAGTCGCGGTCTTCACCGACGAGGAACAGCGCCTCGAACTTCGCGTTGTCGAAGGTGGTGAAGGCCGCAGAGCGGTCGCCGCCGCCGCTGTACTCGCTGTCCTGGTACTCCTCGCGAGACATCAACTCGACGGGGACCGTCGAGTTGAACTCCATCTCGCGGACGACCTCGACGCGGGCCATCGCGCGGGCGACGATGCGCTCGCGTTCGGCCTCGCTGAGTCCGTCGCTGCGGTCGACGCTGATGGTCTCGTTGGCCCAGTAGCCGTTCTCCCACCCGAGCACGTCGGTTTCGGGGTCGGGGAGCTCGGTCGCGGGTTCGGCGGTGGCGGTCTGGTTCGGCGACGGCGTCGGCGTCGCGGTCTCCGGTGCGGGGGTCGGCGTCGTTTCGTCGGTCGGCGTCGGGGTCGAGCCGCTGTAGCCGACGCTACAGCCGGCGAGGGCGACGAGAACGACGAGGAAGACGGTCGAACGTGCTCGCATACCACATACTCGGACCCCATACTCAAAAACGGCGGTGTCCACGGGGTGATACTTTTCGGCGTCGCCGCCGTCCATCCGACATGGCGACGTTCGACCCAGCAACGACGGCGCTCGTCGTCGTCGACATGCAACGCGACTTCTGTCACCCCGACGGGGCGCTGTATGCCCCCGGCAGCGAAACGGTAGTCGAGCCGTGTGTCGACCTCGCACACGCAGCCCACGACGCCGGCGCGCGCGTCGTCTACACACGCGACGTGCACCCGCCGGACCAGTTCGAGGGGAACCACAGCTACGACGAGTTCGACCGCTGGGGTGAACACGTCCTCGAAGGCTCGTGGGGAGCCGAGCTGTGTGACGACCTCCCCGTCGAGGACGGCGATCACGTCGTGGAAAAACACACGTACGACGCGTTCCACGAGACGGAGCTCGACGGCTGGCTCTCGGCGCGGGGAATCGAGACGCTGCTCATCTGCGGGACGCTCGCGAACGTCTGCGTCCTCCACACGGCCGCAAGCGCCGGGCTGCGCGACTACCGGGTCGTGCTCGCCGAAGACGCAATCGGCGCAATCGAGACAGAACACCACGAGTACGCGACCGACCACGTCGAGTGGCTGGTGGGCGAGCGCACGACGACCGACGAGGTCACCTTCGCGTGAGCATCCGACCCGTTCGGGAGGACGACCGCGAGGCGGTGATTGCGCTCCACCGCGCAGCAATCCGGTCTGCCGGCTCCGACCCCGACGACGTACCCGGCAACGAGGACCTCGACACGCCGGTCGCATCCTATCGCGACAACGGTGGCGAACTGTTCGTCCTCGAAGCGGGAGACGGTATCGTCGCGATGGGCGGATACAAGCCCCGCGAGTCGGGCGTCGAACTGCTCCGGATGGCCGTCGCCCCCGATGCACAGGGCGAGGGGTACGGCTCGCGAATCATCGAAGCGCTGGAAGCCCACGCCCGCGAGGCGGGCTACGAGCACGTCGAGTTGGAGACGACGGCGCGACAGGAGCAGGCGATGAGATTCTACCCGAGCCACGGCTACCGCGAGACCGGGCGACGACGGGACGGCGAGTATGAGGTCGTCCGGTTCGAGAAGTCGCTTTAGGCGCGAAAGAGCCGGTAGGCTCCGGTCGCGAGCGCGACGGGCGTCGTCTCGCCGTCGCGTTCACTTTCGAGGAGAATCTCGCTGACGCCGACCGTCTTTCCCGCACGAGTCACCTCCGCGGTCGCGGTGAGGTCGCCGCGGGCGGCCTCCAGATAGTTGACGTTGAGATTGATCGTCGCCATGCCGGCGGTGAGTGGGTTGTCGAGTTCGCCTCGAAGTGCCATCCCGCCGGCGGTGTCGGTGAGCGTGGCGGCGACGCCACCCTGAATCGGGTGGTGGGTGTCGTCTTCGCTCCCGGTCCACGGCACGTTCGTCAGCTTCCGGTCGTACGGGATGGCCATGACGGCGCAGCCGCGTTCGAGTTGCTCGACCGTGACGCCGAGCCACGAGAGGAACTCGTGGTGGGTATCGATGTACTCCTGGAGTGCGTCGGCCGAGCCGTCTGGAAGTTCGTCCACGACGACGAAAAGAGCGAGGGAGGCTTGTAGCCTACGCTGGCACGCTGCGGTCGAGCCCGGCGATGTGGGCCGCGAGGTCGGTCGTCGTCACGATGCCGATGAGACCGGCGTCGTCGTCTACGACGGGGAGGTGGTGGACGCCGGATTCGACCATGAGGTCGGCGGCGTCGGCGACGCTAGCCTGCGCGGAGATGGTGACCGGCGTGTCGGACATGTACGCCAAGATGGGCGTCTGGTCTTTCGGCTTCTGGCCCGCGACGATGTGGACGAAGTCCGTCCGGGTGAGAATCCCCGCGAGTTGGTTGTCGTCCTCGACGACGAGCACCGAGCCCACGTCGGAATCGATCATCAGCTTCGCCGCCTGCTCGACGAGCATGTCAGGCGTGACCGTCTTGGGGTCGGTCGACATGAGCCGCGCGACAAAGATATCGTCCATGATACTTGGAAACATATGGCAGGGTATAAAGTTAGCGGCGGTGGCAGTCACTGACGCGGATACCGGGCGGCGAGTGCGGCGACGGCGTCGCGGGCGTACCCCTCCGGAACGTACACGAAGGGAATCGTGCGTTCGAACTCGCGACCGCCGTAGAGTCCGTGGTCGGCGACCGACTGGACCCGACCGCGGTGTGCAAGCGGGATGTCGCGGAGTTCACCGGGCTCGTACTCTGGCACGTAGGAGTGTTCGATCCACACCTCGTGGGCCGGGAGGCCGAGGTCGTCGGCCAGCGTCGCTTCGAGCCTGTCGTCGTTGTCGATGAGCCACCGAGCGTAGGCGTCGGGGTCGACGCCGTCGGGGACCGCATCACCAAATCCGAGTCGGTGTTTCCAGCACGACTCGGCGAAGTCCCGCGACCGATACCGGTCGTAAAGGTCACCGAACGCCCCGCCTGGCGGGTCAGCTGCCGTCTCGCGGAACCGTTCGAGCAGCCAGAAGTCGTCGATACCAGAGAGGACTGCGTCGGCGGTGATGAGGTCCTCGCGGACGGCGAGTTCATCGAGCAGTCGCTGGAACAGCATGTTCGCGTACACCGATTTGTGGTGTTGGGTGACCCACTGGTACAGGGAGACGCGCCCCTCCAGATAGTTGCCGATGGCCGAGAGTGCACCCTCCGCGAGTGCGAGACCGGCCTTCGGGTGGGCGGTGTAGGCGCTCGTCATCCGGTCGGTGTCGATATCCAGCACGTCCGCGCCGGTCATGTGGTCGTCTCTGACCATGTAGTCGAGTCGGTCCACGTCGACGGGGGAGTGGAGAATCTCGGGACCGACGCCGTACTGCCACGCTGCACCCGTCTCGTAGGCGAGGCTCCAGCCGAGCACGTAGCCGGCAACCTCAGCCGGCGAGACGCCAAGCGCATCGAGCGCGTCGTCGTACACCTCCAAGATGTGAACGCACGAGAGCAGTTCGTGAGGTGCGGCCCGCTCGATCGGTTTCGGCCAGCCGTTCACGTCGGGCGCGACGGCCCGAAACCGGGCGACTAAGCCCGTCTCGGTGAGTCGGTCTCGAAGCGCATCTACGTCGAGGTGGCGCTCGCCGAGATGTGACAGCGGCGGGTGGCCGATGTCGTGAAGGAGACTCGCACACGAAAGGGTCTGTTCGATTTCGTCCAGCTCGGCGGTCGTCGCGCCGTCGGTGAAGTACGACTGTCCGCGGAGATTGCTGAACACCTCGCTAGCGAGGTGATAGACGCCGAGCGAGTGCTCGAAGCGAGTGTGGGTCGCCCCGGGATAGACGAGATGGGTCGCCGAGAGCTGGCGAACGCGGCGGAGCCGCTGGAACTCCGGCGTGTCGACCAGTCGCTCGACCAGCGGCTCGGCCAACTCGATGTAGCCGTGGACGGGGTCTTTGATACGGCGCGTGCTCATTTCCAGGGGAAACACGGGGTGGCCCGGAGACGGTTTCGATTCAGAACGGGTAGGTGACTTCGGTTTCGGCCTCCGAGAGTGTCCACAGCCGCTTTGCCAGCGGCTCGTCGTACGAGCGGTCGGTCGACTCCTGTGGTTCGGGCGCACCGCGCATCTGGCCGAGACCGTTGGGACCGATATACTGGCCGCCTTCGGCGTCGCGGTCGGTCGCCGCGTAGAGGGTGGGAAGCGCACCGTCGGCAGCCGACTGTGCGATGACGCGGTTGATTACACCCATGACGACACGCATCGGGAGTGAGGTCGCCGCGCCGTTTTGTAGATTCGTCGCGGCGAAGCCGGGGTGACAGGCCAGACTCGTCAGGTCGCTGCGCCGGTCGAGTTCGTACGCGAACAGGAGGTTCGCGAGCTTCGACTGACCGTACGCCTCCCAGCGGTCGTAGTTCACGCGCGAGTGCGGGTCGTCGAAGTCGATATCGCCGTTCTCGTGGGCGCGCGAGGAGACGGTGACGACGCGGTCTTCTAGCTGGTCGACGAGCAGGCCGGTGAGCGCGAAGTGGCCGAGGTGGTTCACGCCGAACTGCATCTCGAAGCCGTCGTCGGTCTCGGCGCGAGGAATCGCCATCACGCCGGCGTTGTTGATGAGCACGTCGATGGGACCGTCGAGCCGGTGGGCGAAGTCGTGGACTGAGTCGAGACTCGCCAAGTCGAGCGGCTCGACACGGAGGCTCGCACCGGGAATTTCCTCGCGAATCTCGTCGCGGGCGGTCTCACCGCGGTCGAGCGAGCGACAGGCCATCACGACCGTGCCGCCGGCGCGCGCGAGTTCGCGAGCCGCCTCTTTACCGATGCCGCTGTTCGCACCGGTAATCACGAATCGGCGGTCGCTCTGGTCGGGAATATCATCCGTGCTCCAAGCCATACGGAGGGGACGGTCGCCGCGAGCAAAAGCGCTCGCTCCGGACCGGACGACACAAGCGTCGGCTCCCCTCACGACGAGTATGACGCGCCTCGTACTTGCCGCCGGGACGACCGACACTGCGGCCATCGATGGGCTGAGCGCGGCGGGAATGGACGGCGACCTGCTCGTCCACACGCCGAGTGCCGACGCCGAGATACTAGAGTACGGAAAGCCGGTGCGAGCGCCGGTGACCCCTGTCTCGCCGGCCGGCTGTCCGACGCCGGCGGTCGTGACCCGCGCCGTGCGCGAACGGCTCGACCTGCCGCTGACGGTCGTGGACGCCGGCCTCGCGAAGCCGACGGCGGCCGGCACCGTCACCGTCGGCGCGACGCCGGGCCGCGACATCCGCGAGGAGGAACCCGTGCCGACGGCGTACGGCGCGTGGGAGGCCGCCCGACAGTTCGGGCGCGCACTCGATGAAGACCTGCTGCTCGCCGAGACAGTTCCCGGTGGGACGACGACCGCTCTCGGCGTCCTGACGGCACTCGGTGAGACGGACGCGACGGGCGTCTCCTCGTCGCTCGCCTCGAATCCGCTCGATCTGAAACGAGAGATGGTGGCGGCGGGACTGGAGACCAGCGACCTCGATGCCGGCTCGTGTACGGGCCAGCCGCGACGCGCCGTCCGCCGGATGGGCGACCCGACGGCCGCAGTGCTGGGCGGGGTAGCCGTCGGCGCGCTGGAGACTGACACGCCGGTGACGCTGGCCGGCGGCACGCAGTTGCTCGCCGTCGCCGCGCTGGCTCGTCACGCCGACGCGGATGGCCGGCTCTCGCTTGCTACCACCTCGTTCGTCGACGCCGACCCGAACGTCGACCTGTCGGCGGCCGCCGACGCCTTCGACCTCGACGTGACCGTCACCGACCCCGGTTTCGACGACAGCCACGTCGCCTTCGAGCGATACCTCGCCGGCGAGGCGAAGGAGGGAGTCGGGATGGGTGGTGCGCTCGCGGTGGCCGACGCTGCCGGCGTCCCGATGGCCGACGTGCGCGAGGGAGTCATCTCGGTCTACGAGCGACTCCTCGGATAGCGAACAGCCGGCTGGGTACGCGCGACGCTGCGCCGGACTCCCGTCTCGGGCGTCGCGGGCGACTCGTTACAGCATACGGTCGGTGGCCGCGGCTTCTGGTTTGAACCTTTGCGCCGGTTGTTGTGTCTTCAGCGTCAGGGCCGTCAACTGAAGCTGACACGAGTTTGACGCATGTCTATTTGATGTTGCCAGCACCGCGACCGTCCTCGTTGCTTGGCCTCGGGGAAACAGCACTGTTAGCGGTCGCATCGCGCCACGCGGGCGCGACGGACCGCCCGCTCGCGTGTCGCTTCGCTCCCGCTCGCTGGCCCGTGGCCGTCGGCCACTCTCCCAACCCTTCCCCACGACGCACACGCGCTGGCGCGCGGTGCGTCAGGCCACCACAACGGTTGCTCAATCGAGCGAGACGGATGCGGTGGCGTGGTCCGAGCGCGCATCGGCGCGCGAGTCAGCGCGAGGTCGTCGCGAGGGCACCGAGCGACGGCTTGTCAGCGCGTGCTCTGACAGTGGATGAGCGACCGGAGGGAGCGAATCGGCTGGGGAGGCGTGTGGGCGGTGCTGTCGGGCGGACCGAAAGAGGTCCTGAAGTCTGCCATGGCAGACTTCAGGGTCAGCAAGACGCGCAGCGTCTTGCAGAGACGGGCGTGTCGCGTTCGCATGGTCGGCTCCGTGACCACTATCGGGAGCGAACGCAGTGAGCGATCGATATGTCACGGAACGACCGCGACACGCCTGGGGCTTTCGAGGCGTCCGTGACAGAGTAGCCAGCAATCAACACGCTCGGAGGTTTCAAACCAGGCTTGCCACCGATGTAGCCAAATCCACCAGACGATACATCGAAATCAGGAACGGGCCACGACACCCACCGCGGCCAGCCCCCCGACCACGAGCGCGAACCAGTAGCTCATCACGCGATACACGAGCGCAACCGAGAGCGCGACGGCGTTCGACACCGGCGTGAGCGCGACCAACAGCGCGACGAGCGCGAGTTCGACGCCACCCGTCCCACCGGGCGACGGCGTCAGGCCGGCGAGCGTCGAGGCCGGAACGACGAACAACACGAGCAGCGGGTCGATTCCCGGAACGCCGAGCGTCCTGCCGGCGAAGTACAGCGGCAGGGCGAAGAACACCCACCCGGCGTACGCGAAAGCGACGGCGACGACGAGCGCGCGGCGGTCCTGCGCGATACGGCCGAAAGAGTCGTACAGCTCGTCGATGCGGCGAGCCACTCCGTCGGTTGAGACGCGGCTCGTGATTCGGGCGACGGGTCGGACGAGCCGGAGCACGCCGCCGCGAACGGTCTCGCGATACCGCCACGCCAGTCCGACGAGGACGGGGACGCCGACAGCCATCGCGAGCAACCCCCACGCGAGCGACTGGGCCGCACCCGGGAGCGACGACTGCGCGAGCAGGACCGAGAGGCCGATGGCCGAAAAGGAGAAAAACGGGAGCAGATTCAGCAGGTCAGCGGTGACGACCGACGCGAGCGACTCCTCGTAGCTGGCCTCGGTGTCGCGCGAGAGCACGTAGGCGATGAACGGCTCGCCGCCCGCCTGTCCGAGTGGCGTGACATAGTTGGCGAACGTGGCGGCGAAGTAGGTGCCCACGAGCTTGCGGAATGACACGTCGATGCCGGCGACCCGAAGGACGACGTGCCACGCCTTCCCCCAGAGGACGAGACACAGCGTCGTGGAGAGACAGCCAACGGCGAGCCACCGGAAGTCCGCGCCGGCGAGCGTGTCGACTACCTCGCCGAGCCCGAACTGCGAGGCGACGAAGTAGAGGACGATGCCGGCGACGGCGAAGCCGGCGAGGATTTTCCAGACCGTCGCGCGGTCGACCGGGAGCGAGCGGTCCACTACTCCAGATAGCCGAGGTCCTGCAGGCGGTCCTTCGCGGTGCCGTCCATCTCCCCGAGCACATCGGCGTCGGGGTCGTAGTCGTCGTCCCACGTCTCCCCGACGCGCGTCTCGAACTCGCGCAGCGTCGCCTCGATCTCCTCGATGACCTCGTCGGGGTCGTCGATGCGGTCGTCGCGTTCCCCGGCGTCGGTGTCGATGCGGTAGGCCTCGTCCGTGGTGCGCTCGTTGCGGATGTACTTGCCGTCCGTGCGGCGGGCAGCACGCATCCGCGAGTAGTAGCGCGACTCCTCATCGAGGGTGATACCGGCCTCCTCGGCCTTCGTCTCCAACTGCTTGAGTTCGACCACCGGGCGGTGGTACTCCACGAAGGCGTACTCGCCGTCGGCGAAGTCGCGGTAGTCGCCAGACAGCAGCGAGCGCGTCGTGTCGAGGGGTTCACCGCGACCGGCGGAGACGCCGGTGAAGTCGAGCACCGTGTGATAGAGGTCCTGCATCTCCACCTGCGTGTCGTCGCGACCGCCCTCCTCCCCGGGTGTCTTGACCATGAGCGGGACGTTGACGAGCGGGTCGTAGATGCCGAACTCGTGGCCGTAGAGGTCGTGTTCCCCGTGGAGTTCCCCGTGGTCGGCACACACGACGACGAGCGTGTCCTCCCACTGGTCGGTCGCCTTCAGGTGGGAAAACAGCCGGTCGAGTTCCGCGTCCATGTGGCGGATCTCGGCGTCGTAGAGCCCGCGGATGTCGTCGAACTCCGACTCGGAGATGTCGCGCGCGCCGGAGTTGTACTCCTTCGAGTTCTGACACACCTCGGTGGCGTCGACGCCGGGGGCGAACTGCTGGGCGTACTCGTCGGGCGGATACACGGGGAGGTGAGCGTCCATCAGGTTGACGAACGTGAACCACTCGTCGGCGTCGTCGGTGAACTCTATGGCGTTGTCGATGACCTCCGGCGTCTTGGAGTCGGCCCCCTCCGCGCCGGCGAAGTACTCGTGGATGTCGTTGCCGACCTCGACGAGTTTGTTGGCGACGCTGCGGAGCGTGTCGTTGTCGTTGACCTTCTGCCAGAGGTCGGCGAGCGTCCCCGAGAGGAACTCGCCGGGCATCACCTCGAAGAAGTTGTCCTGCTCGTCGAACCCCGCGGTCAGTCGGGTGTAGGGCGTAATCCACGCGTTCGAGGAGTAACACGCCGTGTCGTACCCCGACGACTGGAGCGCCTCGGCGAGCGTGCCGATGGACTCGTCGAGATACGGCTGCTCTTGGCTCGCGCCGTGTTGGCTCGGATACAGGCCGGTGAACATGGAGGCGTGGACGGGCAGCGTCCACGGGGCCGGCGAGACGGCCTGCTCGTAGACGGTCGCCTTCTCGGCGAGCGACTCGAGCGTCGGCGTCGTCTCCCGGTCGTAGCCGTACGGCGTGAGGTGGTCCTTCCGGACGGTGTCCAGCACGACGAAGAGGACGTTGTCCGCGTCTGTCATACCCGTCTCGTGTCCTGTGACGCGAATAAACCTCGTGGTATCCCGCTGTCGGCAACAGTTGCCGTAACTGGGAGTTATACGAACTTGGATGAATATGCATACTGTACATGAACACGCTCGGTTTCGACACGCGAGCACTCCACGCCGGCGACGAAGGCGACCCGGCGACCGGGGCGGCGTCGCTCCCGATTCACCAGACCACGTCCTACGAGTTCGAGAGCGCCGAGCAGGCCGCCGAACTGTACGCGCTCGAAGGCGACGACCACATGTACTCGCGCATGTCGAACCCGACGACGGACGTGCTGGAGCGACGGCTCGCCGCCCTCCACGGCGGGACCGGAGCCTGTGCTACCGCCTCGGGGATGGCCGCCTTCGACGCCGCCACGCTCGTGCTCGCGGAACCGGGCGACAACGTCGTCTCCGCCGCGTCCATCTACGGCGGCACGCACGCCTACCTGAACCACACCGCCGCGCGCCGGGGAATCGAAGCCCGGTTCGTCGACACCCTCGACCCGGAAGCCTACGCCGAAGCCATCGACGAGAAGACGGCCTACATCCACCTCGAAACCATCGGCAATCCGTCGCTCGTGACACCGCCCATCGAGGAGATTGCCGAGGTCGCCCACGACCACGACGTGCCGCTGTTCGTGGACAACACGTTCGCGACGCCGGCGCTGTGTCGGCCCTTCGAGCACGGCGCCGACCTCGTGTGGGAGTCCACGACGAAGTGGATTCACGGCTCGGGGACCACCGTCGGCGGGATTCTCGTCGACGGCGGCGAGTTCGACTGGCACGCCGGCGACTACCCCGAGGTGACCGCGAACGCCGCGTTCGACGGGCTGGATTTCACCCAGCGGTACGGCGACCGCGCCTTCGAGTACGCCGTCCGCCAGCGGAGTCTCCGGTCGCTCGGCGACCAGCAGTCGCCGTTCGACGCGTGGGCCACCCTCCAGGGCGTCCAGACGCTCGGGCTTCGGATGGAGCGCCACTGCGAGAACGCGCTCGCCGTCGCCGAGTATCTCGACGCCAACGACGACGTGGCGTGGGTGAACTACCCCGGACTGGAGCGCCACGAGACCCACGACCTCGCGAGCGAGTATCTGGACGGCTACGGCGGGATGGTCACCTTCGGACTCGAAGACGGCTACGAGGGCGGCACGCGCGTCTGTGAGTCGGTGGAGGTGGCGACGTTCCTCGCCAACATCGGCGACTCGCGCACGCTCGTCATCCACCCCGCGAGCACGACCCACGCCCAACTCTCCGAGGCAGAACAGCGCGCCTCCGGCGTCACGCCCGACCTGCTCCGGCTCTCGGTCGGTATCGAGAACAGCGAGGACATCATCGCCGACCTGGAGGGGGCGATATGAGCGACACCGCTTCGCTCGGCGAGTTCGAGTTCGACTGCGGGGAGTCAATTTCCGACCTCACGCTCGCGTACGAGACGTACGGCGAGTTCACGGGCGACAACGCCGTCCTCGTCTGTCACGCGCTCACCGGCTCACAACACGTCGCCGGTCGCCGGCGGCGCAGTGACACGGCCGGCCAGGCCGCCGCGTGGTGGGACGACATCGTCGGTCCGGGGAAGGCCGTCGACACGAACGAGTACTTCGTCGTCTGCGCGAACGTTCCCGGCTCCTGTTACGGCTCCTCCGGCCCGCCGTCGGAGGGACCGGACGGGGAGCCGTGGGGGACGCGGTTCCCGGCCGTCACGGTCGGCGACTGGACGCGCGCCCAGCGACTCCTGCTCGATGAGCTCGGCGTCCCGAACCTCCACGCCGTCGTCGGTGGCTCCGTCGGCGGGATGAACGCCCTCGACTGGGCGAAACGCCACCCCGACCACGTGGACCGCGTCCTCGCCGTCGCGACGGGGGCGCGACTCGACGCGCAGTGTCTCGCAATCGAGTCCATCGCCCGCCGCGCCATCACGACCGACCCCGACTGGCAGGGGGGCGACTACTACGGCGACGGTCCCGACCCGGTACAGGGACTCGCGCTCGCGCGCCAGCTCGGCCACGTGATGTATCTCTCCAAGTCGTCGATGGCCAAGAAGTTCGGTCGCCGCTCCGCGGGGATGGACGCCGCCCGCGACGCCTTCGAGCTCGACCCCGCCGCGGGATTCTTCCCGTACCGCGAGGTGGAGTCGTATCTGGACTACAACGGCGAGCGGTTCGCCGAGCGGTTCGACGCGAACGCCTACCTGTACCTGACCCGCGCGATGGACAGCTACGACCTCGCCGGCGGCTACGAGTCGGACAGCGAGGCGCTGGCCGCCTTTGACGGCGAGGCGCTCGTCGTCTCCTTCACCGGCGACTGGCACTTCACGACCAAACAGGGCGAGGAGCTAGCCGAGGCGTTCCGCGCTACCGGCACCCGGAGCGCCCACCACGTGGTCGAGTCGGACCACGGCCACGACGCGTTCCTCGTCGAGCCGGAACACGTCGGCCCGCCGCTGGGAGATTTCCTCGATTCGGGCGTCAGAGGCAGCGCCGTCTCGGACACGGTCGAGCGCGACGAGGGCGACGACTTCGCGCCCGTCCACACGAGTCTCTTCTCCAGTTAAGCGCCGAACGGCGATTCCAGCGGGTCGGGCCGCTGGAGCGTGAGCATGTCCATGGCCGTACGGGCGAAGCCACGCAGACGCTCAACGTCACACTCGTTGTACTCGCGGGGTTCGGTGTCCATCACACAGAACATCCCGAGCGGCTCGCCGCCGGGAGTCCGGAGCGGGACGCCGAGATACGAGCGCAGTCCGGTCTGGACTAATGCGTCGATGTTGGCAAACTTCGGGTCGGCGAGCAGGTCGTCGATAGCCAGATGTGACTCTTCGTTGAGACCGTGGGTACAGACGGAGTTCGCGCGGTCGATGCAGTCGACATCGAGCCCGCTCGCGCCGAGCAGCTGCTGTTCGCGGTCGGTGATGACGCTGACGAACGAGACGGGTGCATCGAGCACGTCGGCCGCCAGACCGGTGAGCCGGTCGAACGGGAGCCGAGTCGCCGCCGGGATATCGTACCCGTCGAGCGCGGCGAGGCGAGTGCGCTCGCGGTCGGCGTTGGGCGTGGTCGGCCGCTCGCTGATGGTGGCGGCGAGTTCGTCGACGAGCGTGACCGGTGAGATCTCGTCGGCGTCGTAGCGGTCGGTGAGCAGCGTCTCGCGGTCGGCCGCGTCGATGCCGGTCTCACCGTCGGCCGCGTACACGAACAGCGGGAGCCACGGCGCGACGGATGCGACGGTCGCCACGAGGTCGGCCGCGGTACCGTCGGCGACTGTCGCTCCCACGACGACCGCATCCACCCTCTGTGCGGCGAGTCGCTCGCGGGTCGCCCGGAGCGACGACGCCGTGGCCGGAGCGAATCGCCGAGTCGCCTCCAACTCCTCGGAGACGGCGCTCCGCCGACCAGCATCGGCGTCCGCGTAGAGGATGACACTAGACATAGACTTAACATGAAAAGACATTCGGTAATAAAAGTTTCTGGTACCCATACCCACTGGTCGAGCACTCAAGTATCAGTAGCCGTATCCGGTCGTATGGACGCCGACGTCGTGGATTACTCCCTGCTCGCGGGGGTGACCATCGCGCTCGCGACGGGGCTTGCGGGACTGGTCGCGCGACCCGGCGACGCGTGGCTGTTTCTCCTTCACGGCGGGGTCGGCATCACGCTCGTGGGCTTTCTCGGCGTGAAACTGTGGCGGGTCCGCGCCCGCGTCCGGGCCGGCGTGCGCGCCCGCTCCGGTCGCGTGGCCGTCTCGATACTGCTCACCGTGCTCGCCGTCGCTGCGCTCGCGACCGGTGTCGCGTGGGTGTTCGGCGCGAGCCTCCCGGGAGCGTTCACCCTCCTCTTCGTCCACGCCGTCCTCGGGGTGGCGACGACAGTCGTGCTCGTCGGCCACCTGCGCGACCGCCTCCGGATTCCCTCGCAGGCGAGTCTCCGCGACCGCAGACAGACGCTGTCGTGGGTCGGAATGGTGACGCTGGGCGCGGTCGCGTATCGTGCGAGCAACGCGCTCGGGACGGCCCGCCGGTACACCGGGTCGCGCGAACAGGGGTCCGGCGAGGGGAACGACTTCCCCGTGACCGCGTGGGTCGCAGACGACCCCGACCCGCTCGATTCGGGCGCGTGGACGCTCTCTGTGACGGGCGCGGTCGAGACGGAACGGGAGTTCGAGCGGAGCGACCTCGCGTTCGACACCGAACAGCGCGCCCTCCTCGACTGCACGAGCGGCTGGTACTCGGAGCACGACTGGCGCGGACTCTCGGTGGAAGCGCTACTCGGGACGGCCGGCCCGACGGCGGGGGCGTCGTGGGTGCAGTTCCGCTCGGTGACGGGCTACCGGTGGTCGCTCCCACTGGATGAGGCGCGCGATGCACTGCTCGCGACGCACGTCGACGGGGAGCCGCTGAGCCACGGCCACGGGCGGCCGATGCGGCTGGTCGCGCCCGGACGCCGCGGCTTTCAGTGGGTGAAGTGGGTGACGGAAGTGCGGGTGTGGCGACGCCGCGACTACTCGGAGTGGGTCGCGATTCAGGTCTCGGGGCTCTAGACCGGTTCGCCGTCCTCCGTCGAGGGGATGACGTGGTCGATGTACTGTTCGACCGACGGCTCGCGCACGTCGACCCGCACGTCGATGACGCCGAGCTCGCCCGGCGAGCCGACGGCGAAGTTGACGACGCCCTCGAAGGCAGCAGCCTTCTTCAGGCGGAACGAAAAGCCCTCCTCGTCAACCTCGAAGGCGTTGCGCGCGGTGTCGAGAATCTCCTGTTCGTGGAGGAGTTCAGAGAAGTGCGCGAGGTCGTGTGTCTCGGCGACGAGCCGCCCCGTCTCCCACGTGATGTCGGCGTCGGGGAAGATGGTGCGGACGGCACGCTCGACGCGGTCTGGCAGCTCGGTCTCGTTGACGGGGGTTTCCGCCCGTACGTCGACGGCGAATATCATTGGAGAATCTCCTCGACCTGGTCGTGAAACTGTGTGAGCGAGCCGTCGTTCTCGATGGTCCGGTCGGCCTGCTCGATTGCCTCGCCCAGCCCGAAGCCGAGTTCCCGCTCGTCGCGCTGGCGAAGCGTCTCCTGTGCGTTGTTGTCGCGGCCGCGGGAGTCGATGCGGTGGGCGCGGTCCTCTAAGGGCGCTTCGATGGCGATGAGTTCGAACTCGTCGCCGAAGGCCGACCGGAAGTGTTGGAGTTCGGCGGCCGAGCGAAGCCCGTCGACGACGACGGTGTCGCTGTGTTCTAACGCGTCGCGGATGATAGGGATGGAGCGTTCGGCGATGGCGAGTGGACCGTCCTCGTCGCGGAGCGCCTGTGCCACCTCGCCGTGGTGGTCCGCGGGGTCGAGACCGCGCCGGCGACACTCCGTCCGAATCACGTCACCCATCGTGACTACCGGGATGTCGAGGTCGCTCGCGACGCTGGCGAACTCGCCCTTTCCGCTCCCCGGTAGCCCGACGGTTCCGATGACGGCCATTACCCGTCATTTACCAGAGCGGCCGATAAGCGCTGTGCTTGGACACGGGGGTGAAAGCTGTCGGGGAGCAAAGCGTTAACCACGCGCCGCTCTCCGCTCTCCGTATGAAGGTACTCGTCACGGACCCCATCGCAGACGCCGGGCTCGACCGGCTCCGCGAGGCCGGCCACGAGGTCGAAACGGGCTATGAACTGGAGGGTGACGCGCTTCACGAAGCAGTCGCAGACGCGCACGCGCTCGTCGTCCGCTCCGGCACGGAAGTGACCCGCGAACTGCTCGAAAGCGCCCCTGACCTCCGCATCGTCGGCCGCGCCGGCATCGGCGTCGACAACATCGACATCGACGCTGCAACCGACCACGGCGTCATCGTGGCGAACGCCCCCGAGGGGAACGTCCGCGCCGCCGCCGAACACACCGTCGCGATGGCCTTTGCCAGCGCGCGCTCGATTCCGCAGGCACACAGCCGGCTCAACAACGGCGAGTGGGCCAAGAGTGAGTATCTCGGCACGGAGGTCAACGCCAAGACGCTCGGCGTCGTGGGGCTGGGCCGCGTCGGCCAAGAAGTCGCAAAGCGACTCGCCGCGCTCGGGATGGACCTCGTCGCGTACGACCCCTACATCTCCGAGGAGCGGGCCGACCAGCTCGGTGCCGAACTGGCGGAGCTCGACAGCGTCCTCGACCGCGCGGACTTCCTCACCATCCACACCCCGCTCACGCCGGAGACGGAGAATCTCATCGGCGAGGAGGAACTCGCGAAGCTGGAGGGCGGCTACGTCGTCAACTGCGCGCGCGGCGGCATCATCGACGAGCCGGCACTCGCGGCCGCCGTCGAGGACGGCACGCTCGCGGGCGCGGCACTCGACGTGTTCGGCGAGGAACCCCTGCCCGACGATTCGCCGCTGCTCGACGTGGACGACATCATCGTCACCCCGCACCTCGGAGCCTCCACGAGCGCCGCACAGGAGCACGTCGCCACCTCCATCGCCGACCAGGTGCTCGCGGCCTTCGCCGACGAGCCGGTCGTGAACGCCCTGAACGCGCCCTCGATGGACGCCGCCGCCTTCCCGCGCGTGGAGCCGTACATCGGCATCGCCGAGACCGCGGGCGAAATCGCCGTCCAACTGCTCGACGACCGCATCGAGCGCGTCGAGATCGCCTACGAGGGAGACATCGCCGACGAGGAGATTGACCTCGTCACCGCGAGCGCACTCAAAGGCGTGTTCAAGCCGTCACAGATGCACGTCAACAGCGTCAACGCACAGGGTGTCGCCGAGGAGCGCGGCATCGAGGTGACCGAGAGCAAGCGCCGCCAGTCCGACGACTTCCAGAGTCTCGTCACCGTCACCGTCGAGGGCGAGACGGATTCCGTCGCCGTGGAAGGAACGTTGTTCAACGGCGAGGACCCGCGTATCGTCCGCGTCGACGGATACCGCGTCGACGCGATTCCGGGCGGCCAGATGGTCATCGCGCGCAACACCGACGAGCCGGGCGTCATCGGCCTCATCGGCTCGGTCATGGGCGAGTACGACATCAACATCGCCGGGATGTACAACGCCCGCGAGACCATCGGCGGTGAGGCGCTCACCGTCTACAACGTCGACCACGAGATTCCCGAGGGCGCACGCGAGAAGCTGCTCGACGACGACCGCATCATCGACATTACCTACATCGCGCTCGACGGCGTCGAAATCGGCCGCTAAGATAGTTTCTTCACACTCGGCTGTCACGAGTGGGTATGCGACGGTCCACCCTTGTCCTCCTCGCGCTCCTTTTCGTCGTCGTGCTCGCCGCGAGCGCCGTCGGTAGTGCACCACCACCCGTCGACGTGTGCGGCATCTGTGGACTGGCCGACGACGAGGGGTATCCGCCCGACCAGCCCGACGCGGTGATACTCGACAGTTCACTCACCGTCACCGTCGCCGAGGACGGCACGACCCGGTGGGTGGAGACGGCGACCGTCGGCGAGGCGACGGCGCGGCGACTCCGGACGGACGAGTCGTATCGGGAACGCGTCGTCGAAAGCGAGCGCATCGTCACGCGCCCGCGGAATCTGACGGCAACGCTCGACGGCCAACGGGTCACCGTTCGCTACGGCGGCCAACGGCCGGCGACGCGGCGACTCGGTGGCGTCGTGGTGTTCGACTTCGACCAGTCGAGCTACCGGCCTTCGATTGGGGAGTACGCGGTGACGGTTCGGGGCCCGGGCGAGACGGTTCCACGCCTGATTCCGGGCAACGGCGAGCGCGCGAACGAGACGGTGGTCTGGCCGACTGCGGCGACCGACGGCTTCGGGCGGACGCAGGTCGTCTTCGGCCCGTCTGGACCGGTCGGAGCGGTGTTCGGATACGCCGTCGCGCGACCGTTGCGTGTGGTCGTGGGCGCACTGCTCGGCGGCGCGATACTCGTCGTCGGGCGGCGGGTCAGCCGGTCGCCGTAAGAACGTCGGGAGTGTCGACTACAGCAGGCGACGGAGCAACCCGAGCAGTCCGCTCCCGCCGACGGATTTGCCGGCGAGGTGTCGGAGGATGTCGTCGGTGTCGTTCGGGACACCCTCGGGGGCGTTACCGGCGGCCGCGGCGGCGTCGGGGTCTTTCAGCAGGTGGCCGGTCGTGAGACAGACCACGTCTTCGCCGGTGGAGATTTCGCCGCTGGCGACGAGTTTGCGGAGGCCGGCGACGCTCGCCGCGCTCGCCGGTTCGACGCCGATGCCCTCGCCGGCGAGGTCCCGCTGTGCGTCCGTGATTTCGGCGTCGGAGACGGCGACAGCGGTGCCGCCCGTCTCGCGGATTCCCGGCAGCGCTTTCGGCGCGTTGACGGGGTTGCCGATGCGGATTGCGGTCGCGATTGTCTCGACCTCCACCCAGCGGCGGGTCTCGTCGTTCCCCTCGCGAATCGCCTCGACCATCGGCGCGGCCCCCTCCGCCTGCACGCCGGTCAGCTTCGGCACGTCGCCGGGCGCGAGCGCGCCCGACTGGACGAGTTCGCGGAAACACTTGTACAGCGCGGCGGTGTTACCGGCGTTCCCGACCGGAAGGACAATGCGGTCCGGGAACCGACCCTCCTCGTTACGGAACCGTTCGAGGATTTCGAGACCGATCGTCTTCTGGCCCTCCAGTCGGTACGGATTGAGAGAGTTCAGGAGGTACGCCTCGCCGCGGTTCGCGAGGTCCTGCACGCGGTCGAGACAGTCGTCGAAGTTGCCGTCGACCTCGAGGATGCGCGCGCCGTGGAGACTCGCCTGCGCGATTTTGCCGGCGGCGACTTTTCCCTCCGGGAGGAGCACGAGCGTTTCGAGTCCGGCGCGGGCACCATAGGCCGCGAGCGCGGCGGAGGTGTTCCCGGTCGAGGCGCAGGCGAGCCGGTCCACGTCGAGCTCCTGTGCGACCCGGACGCCGACGGTCATCCCCCTGTCTTTGAACGAGCCGGTCGGGTTCATCCCCTCGTGTTTGACGCGGAGGTTCCGGACGCCGATGTCGTCTTCGAGTCGCGGCACCTCGTGGAGTTGGGTGCCGCCCTCGGGGAGCGAGACGCCCGCCTCAAACGGGAGCGCGGCGCTGTAGCGCCACACGCGCTCGTCGCCGGAGAAGTCGTCGAACGTCGGGTAGTCGGCGTAGCGGACCTCCAGCAGGCCGTCACACTCCGGGCAGGTGAAGACGACATCGTCGAACGGCGGCAGGGTGTGAGAACACTCGATACAGTGGAGCCACACGTCGTCGGCCCCCTCCGGGGGCGTGGGGTGGTCGGGCAGCGTCAGGTTGGCCATGCCACATGTGTGCGGTCACGGCACAAATAGCGGGCGGTCGCGACAGTTACTCCTCGGCGGCCAGGTGCGTCTCGCCCCACTCGCGCATCGACTCGATGACAGGTTCGAGTGAGGCTCCGCGCTCGGTGACGGAGTACTCGACGCGGAACGGTTTCTCGCTCACGACCTCACGAGCGACCAGCCCGTGGTCTTCGAGCTGTTCGAGCGAGTCCGACAACACCTTCGAGGAGATGCCGTCGACGGCCCGCTGGAGGTCGTTGAACCCCCGCTCCTCGGTGATGAGCCGGTGGATGATGACCGGGTGCCACTTCTTGCCGAGGATGGTCGCGGTCGCGGTGATCGGACACCACTCTTCGCCGGCACACCACACTTCGAGTCGGTCGTCGGTCTCGCTGTCGCTCATGTATGAAGGTTCGAGAGAGGGATAAAAAGCATTACCGAGAGTAACCGAGTTTCTAGCGGAGAGTCGGCTCAGACGAGTCCGGCGAGCAGTCCCTTCTGTGCGTGGAGGCGGTTTTCCGCCTGCTGCCAGACGACGGCGTTGTCGCTTTCCAGCGCCGCGTCGGTCACCTCCTCGCCGCGGTGGGCGGGCAGACAGTGCATCAGCGGGCGGTCGCCGAGTCGTTCGGGCGTAATCTGGAACCCCTCGAAGGCCGCCAGCTTCTGCTCGCGCTCGTCCTCTTGGCCCATCGAGACCCATACGTCGGTGTAGACGATGTCGGCGTCGGCGATGGCGGCGTCGGGGTCGTCGGTGAGCGTCGGCGACCCGCCGAGGTCGCCCGCGCGGTCAAGTACGTCCCTGCCGGGACCGTAGCCGTCCGGCGTCGCCACGGTCAAATCGAGGTCGGTCATCGCGGCCCCCTTGATGAGCGAGCGACAGACGTTGTTGCCGTCCCCGACCCACGCGACGGAGGCGTCGAACCCCCCCGTCAGCTCGCGAATCGTGAGCAGGTCGGCGAGCGTCTGACACGGGTGGGCATCGTCGGTCAGGCCGTTGACGACCGGAATCGAGGCGTACTCGGCGAGTTCGGTCACGTCCGAGTGGTCGAACATCCGGGCCATCACCACGTCGACGTACCGCGAGAGGACGCGTGCGGTGTCCCTGATTGGTTCACCGTGGCCCAGTTGGATGTCGTTCGGACCGAGAAAGAGGGCGTGGCCCCCCAGGTGTGTCATCCCCGTCTCGAAGGAGATGCGCGTGCGCGTTGAGGGTTTCTCGAAGATCATCGCCATCGAGTCGCCGGCGAGTTCGGGATGGGCCGTGCCGTGCCGGAGCCGTTCTTTCAGGTCCTCGGCGCGGGTGAGTACGTCGGCCAGTTCATCGCTGGTCAGGTCGTCGATATCGGTGAAGTGTGTCATAGGCGTGTCGCCACCTCTTCAAGCACGGCAGTCGCGCGGTCGAGTTCCGCGAGCGGGAGTCGTTCGTTCGGTGCGTGATCGAGGCCCGAATCGCCGGGACCGTACGTCGCCATCGGCACGTCCCACGGCGTGAACAGGTTCATGTCGCTGGTGCCGGTCTTCCGGAGGAGCCGCGGGTCGCCGTCGGCGTTGCGGATAGCCACCCGGAACGCGCGGGCCGCCTCGCTGCGCGGTGAGACCATCACCGGCGGGACGGAGTCGTGCCAGTTCACGTGGCCGGCGTCGAGTTCGGCGTCGGCGCGCTCGCGCACGTCAGCGACCGATAATCGGGGCGGGACGCGGAGTTGCACGTCGAGTGTCGTCTCGACGCTGAGTCCGTCCTCGCTCGTCCCGCCGTCGACGGCAATCGGCTTGGCCGTCACTTGCTCGAACGTCGGCTCGTAAGGGTCGTGTTCGAATCTGTCCTCGACGCGGTTCCACCATCCCAGCCCGTGCTGGATGGCGTTCGGTTCCGGTCGGGAGGTGTGGCCGGATTCGCTGGTCGCGACGTACGTCCCCGAGAGGATGCCGCGGTAGCCGAGGGTGACACCGTCCCAGCCGGACGGCTCACCGTTGATGACGGCGTCGGGGGCCTCGCGCGTCTCCACGAGGTGGTGGGCACCGCGGGAGTCGACCTCCTCGCCGACGACACCGGCGAAGGAGACGCCGGTTCGGACGGCGGCGACGGCCATCGCGACCAGCGGCCCGGTCGCGTCGACGCTGCCGCGGCCCCACAGGACGGGACCGTCGGCCTCGTACTCGTCCGCGTCGTCGGTTTGCTCGACGCGCACCGGAATCTCGCCTGAGACGGTGTCGATGTGTGAGGTAAGCAGGAGCGAGTCGTCGGCCGGCGCGCGGACGTTGCCGACCTCGTCGAGCCACACCTCGCGGTCGTTCGCCTCGAAGAAGGCCGCGAGTCGCTCGGCGGCCTCGCTCTCCTCGCCCGTCGGCGAGGGAATCGACACGAGGTCATACAGTAGTTCACGCGCTTCGGTGTCCGCGCTGTCGTTCGGAGCGAGCGCAGTCCGGGTCACGACACGACCGCCTCGATTGCATCGACGACCGCATCACACTCCTGTTCGTCGACGACGAGCGGCGGGAGCAGGCGGAGCACGGTCCGGCCGGCCGGCAGCGCGAGCACCTGGTGGTTGAGCGCCAAGTCGCGCAGCAGGCGGTTCGCTCCGCGTTTCACCTCGATGCCGACCATCAGCCCCTCGCCGCGCACGTCGCGCACGTCGTCGCCGACGCGCTCGGTGAGCTGCTCGCGGAGATACTGGCCCATCTCGGCGGCGTGGTCGGGAAGATTCTCGTGTTCGAGCACGTCGAGCGTCGCGCCGGCGGCCGCACAGACGACCGGCGTACCGGAGAAGGTGGAGCCGTGGCTGGCCGCGCCGTCGGCGACCCAGTCGCGGACGAGCGTCGCCCCGAGCGGGAGTCCCGAGGCGAGCCCCTTCGCCGAGGTGAGGACGTCCGGTACCACGTCGTGCTGCTCGCAGGCCCACATCGTCCCGGTGCGCCCGAGTCCGGTCTGAATCTCGTCCATGACGAGCGCAGCGCCGTGTTGTGCGGTGTGGACGCGCACCGCCTGCAGATACTCCGTCGAGGCGGGATTGATGCCACCCTCGCCCTGGAGCGGTTCGAGGATGACGGCCGCGGTCTCGTCGTCGACGGCCTCGGCCATCGCCTCGGCGTCGCCGTAGGGGACGAACTCCACGTCCCCGATGAGCGGTTCGTATGGCTCTTTGTACTCGTCTTTCCACGTCGTGGCGAGAGCGCCCATCGTGCGCCCGTGGAAGCCGCGGGTCGTGGCGATAATCTTGGTGCGGTCGGTCGCGGAGCGAGCGAACTTCAGCGCCGCCTCGTTCGCCTCCGTGCCGGAGTTACAGAGCCAGACGTTGTCGACATCGCTCGGCGCAACGTCGGCGAGTTGGTCGTACAGCGCGGTGCGGGCCGCCTGCGGGTAGGAGGCCTGCACGTACAGCAGGTCCTTCGCCTGCTCCGTGATGGCGTCGACCACGTCCGGGTGACAGTGGCCGACGGGCGTACAGGCGTAGGAGGCCCCGAAGTCGAGATACTCGGTGCCGTCACGCGCCGTGAGTATCGCGCCCTCGCCCGACTCCATCGGAATGGGCTTCTCGGAGAAGACGAAGGAACTCATGCGAGCGCCTCCGGGTGAATGTGAGTTCCACCCGCATCGAGTGCGGTCAGAATCGGTCGGTCGGCGTTGGCCGACGCGACGACGACCTCACGGGCACCGGACTCGAGGGCCTCGGTGGCGGCCATCACCTTCCGGGTCATGAACCCTTCCGCGGCGTCGGTGAGGGCGTCGTACTCCGCGGACGTCGCGACGGATTCGATGCGCGTGCTGGGGTCGGCGGGGTCGGCGTAGACACCTTCTACGTCGGTGAGGACGACGAGCGTCGCCCCGAGTGCGCCGGCGACTGCCGCGGCCGCGCGGTCGGCGTCGGTGTTGACCGCCGTTCCATCGGCGAGTATCGGCGGCGACGCGACTGGCGTGTAACCGCCCGCGAGCAGCGTCTCGAGCAGGTCGGCGTTCACCTCCTGAATCGTCCCGGAGTGGTCGCCGCGGCGAATCTTCTTTTTTCCGTCCTCGACGACACGGACCGCCGACTTGCGCTTGCCCGTGAGCAGGCCGCCGTCGACGCCGGAGAGTCCGACGGCGTTCACGCCGGCGTTCTGGAGGCCGGTGACGAGGTCGGTGTTCACCAGCCCGGGCAGCGCCATCTTGAACACGTCCATCGTCTCCTCGTCGGTGAAGCGACCGACGACGCCCGAGGGCGTCTCGACGTACTCCGGCGCTTTCCCCATCGCGTCGAGGGTGTCGTCGACGGCGGTGGAGCCGCCGTGGACGACGACACAGTCCTCGTCCAACTCGGCGATATCGGCGAGTGCGCCCTCGGGGTTGACGGCGCGTGCGCCGCCGATTTTGACGACGACTGTCACGCTGTCCACCTCGTGGACGCGCCGGCCGAATTAGTACGGGCGGGAATGGAAGGGGCTGTGCTCGTAATCGCCTGAAAATCGTCGTTCGTCATGGTACTGAAAATCGACTCGAAAGAGGGCATCACGGCGCTCCCACCGGGTGGAGTCCGGTGTGTTCGAGACCGGCGGTCTCGTCCAAGCTGTATGCGATGTTGGCGGCGTGGACGGCCTGTCCGGCGGAGCCTTTCATCATGTTATCGATGGCCGAGAAGACGACGAGTCGCTTGTTCGCGGCGTCGAGTTCGAAACCGACCTCCGCGAAGTTGGAACCGGCGACGGCCTTCGGCTCGGGGTAGCGATACACTCCGCCGCCGCCCGAGGCGAGCCGGACGAACGGCTCGTCCTCGTAGCTGCCGCGGTAGGCTCCCCAGAGGTCGCCCTTGGAGACGGGCGAGTTCGGGAAGACGTGACAGGTTGCGCTCGCGCCGCGAATCATGTCGACCGCGTGGACGGTAAAGGACACGTCGATGCCGAGATACTCGCTGATTTCGGCCTCGTGACGGTGGCCCGTCGGCGCGTACGGGCGAACGACGCCGGAGCGCTCGGCGTGTGAGGCGGCCTTTCCGCCGCTCGCGCCTCCCTCCGAGGAGCCGACCTTCACGTCGATGACGACCTGTTCGTCACCCGAGAGGATGTCGGCCTCGAAGAGCGGAAGCAGCCCGAGGATGGAGGCGGTCGCGTTACAGCCGCCGGCGGCGATGAGATTCGCGCCGGGGAGATTCGCACGGTTCAGTTCCGGGAGCGCGTACTCCGCGTCGGCGAGCAGTTCCGGGCGGTCGTGGCCGTCGTAGTACTCGTCGTAGGTCGACGCCTCGGGGAGACGGAAGTCCGCCGAGAGGTCGACGACGGTGTCGGCCGCGTCCCGAAACGCGTCGATGTGTTGCATCGAGACGCCGTGTGGCGTCGCGGCAAAGAGCACGTCCACCGACTCGAGGTCCGCAGGGTCCGAAAAGCGGAGGTCGAGATGGCGGAGGTTCGGGTGGGCGTGGCCGACGGTCTTGTTCTCGTACTCGCGGGAGGTGGCCTGTACCAGCTCGAAGTCGGGGTGGCCGTCGACGAGCCGACACAGCTCGCCGCCGGTGAAGCCGGAGCCGCCGACGACGGCAGCCCTCATACGGTGGCCTCCATCCCGGCCTCGGCGCGGGCTTCGAGCCAGTCCACGACGGTAGCGGGCACGTCTGTTTCGGCGACCTCGTTGAGCGCCTTGAACTCGACCGTGTGGTTCACCTCGTGGACGGTGTAGGCGTCGCCCGTCTCCATCAGGTCGACGCCGAGCAAGCCGCCCCCGACCGACTCGCTGGCGCGGGCGACGAGGTCGCGCATCTCGTCGTCCACCTCGGTGTGTTCGGTCTCCGCGCCCTTCGCGGCGTTGGTGAGCCAGTGGTCCGACGAGCGGGCCATCGCGGCGACCGGCTCGCCGTCGGTGGCGAGCACGCGGATGTCGCGGCCCGGCTTCTCGACGAACTCCTGGATGTAGAACACCTTGTGCTCGTAGTGGCCGAGCGTCTCCTTGTGTTCGAGGATGGCCTCGGCCGCAGAGCGGGTGTCGATTTTCGCCATGAGACGCCCCCACGAGCCGACGACCGGCTTGATGACGCAGGGGTAGCCGAACGACTCGATAATCTCCATGGCCGCCTCCTTGGTGAACGCGACCTCGGTGTTCGGGGTCGGGATGCCGGCGTCCGCGAGGACGAGGCTGTTGTGCGCCTTGTCGGCACAGACGGCGGCGGTCTCCGGGTCGTTGACGACCGGCACGTCGTACTGCTCGACGAAGCGGGTGACGTACCGCGAGCGCGAGGTCGCGAGACAGCGATCGATGACGAGGTCACAGCCCTCGATGTCGGCCGGTGGCTCCGTCAGCCCGAACCGCTGTTTGCGCACGTCAATCTTTACCACGTCGTGGCCGCGCTCGCGCAGCTCCGAGAGGAGGAGCTTCTCGTCCCGGCGGATCCGCGAGTACAACATGCCGATTCGCATCGCTTACTCGCCCCAGTCTTCCTCCAGTTCGGGCGCGGTGTCGAGCTCGACGGGGTCGGTCCCCAGCACCTCGAGCTCCGCGCCACACGTCGCACAGTCAACAATCTCGCCGACTTCCAAATCGTCGTGGAGGGTCACGTCCGCTCCACATTCAATGCACTCTGTCATCAGTCATCTATCCACACCACATCCCCTTAACTCCGTCGGATGTGTCAACTAAAATTAACTGTTTGGCGCCGCTGCTATAGAGGTAGAGCGCGTCCGAAGCCGGTTTCTGATTCGAGTACCAGAATGTTGTTATGTGTCCCCGGAGGGGGACGGCGGCAGTGGCCGCCGCCGCAGGAACGGCTCAGACATAGGAATCGACCTCCGTCTCCAGGAGGTTCGCGCCGTCGGTGAGCGTCTCGCGGCGCGCAGCGAGGGCCGCCTCGGCGTCGGCAACGTCGCCCGCGGCGCGGTCGAGCGCGGCGGCGACGGTCTCGGGTGCCGGCCCGCCGTGTGAGTCGCGCGAAGCGACACTCTCGGTCGGGTCGAGTGCGGCATCGAGTGCGGCCACGTCGACGTACTCACCGAGGTCGACGCCGGCATCGGCCGCGGCCGACTCGATTGCCGCGCGGTCGGCCCCCTGTTCTGCGGCCTCGGCCACGACTTCGTGGGCCGTGCGGAACGGGAGTCCGCCGGCCGCGAGCAGGTCCGCGACGCCGGTCGCCGTCGAGAAGCCCGCGCCCGCCTCCTCCGCGAGCGTCTCGTCGTTCCAGTCGGCCGTGGCGACCGCGCCGGCGGCCACCTCGGCCGCCTCGGCCACGGCGTCGACCGACTCGAAGGCGTGGCCGTGGGCGCGCTGGAGGTCGCGGTTGTACGCGCGCGGTAGCCCCTTCAGCGTCGTGAGCAGACCGTTGAGACCGGCGCTCGCGTCGCCGGCGGCGGCACGCACCAGCTCCAGCGAGTCGGGGTTCTTCTTCTGTGGCATTATCGAGGAGGTCGACGCGTAGTCGTCGTGGAGGTCGACGTATCCCTTGTTCGCGAAGACGATGATATCCTCCGCGACCCCCGAGAGGGTCGTCGCGAGGGTGGCGAGCGCGGCCGTTGTCTCGGTGAGGAAATCACGCGCCGAGACGGCGTCCATGCTGTTCTCGACGACGGAGTCGAAGCCGAGCAGGTCGGCGGTGCGCCCGCGGTCGATATCGAACGTCGTGCCGGCAAAGGCCGCCGCGCCGAGCGGCGAGCGATTCGTGCGGTCGAAGGCCGCGAGCAGACGCTCGGTGTCCCGAGCGAGCGCCGACTCGTACGACAGCAGGTAGTGGCCGACGGTCGTCGGCTGGGCGAACTGCAGGTGGGTGAAGCCGGGCATCGTCGTCTCGGCCTCCTGTTCGGCCAACTCACACAGCGATTCGCGGAAGGTGAGCACGGTCTCGACGGCACCGAGGAGGTCGTCACGGAGGCGATAGCGCAGACACGTCGCCACCTCGTCGTTGCGTGAGCGCCCGGTGTGCATCTTCCCCCCAACTGGGCCGATACGGTCGATAACGGCCGTCTCGATTGCCGAGTGCACGTCCTCCCCGTCCGGGAGGTCGTCGTGGCCGCTGGCCTCGACGGCGTTGAGCGCGGCCAGAATCTCGCTCGCCTCGTCGTCCGCGATGATGTCCTGTTCGGCGAGCATGACGACGTGGGCGCGGTCCACCTGCAGGTCGGCGTGGAAGATGCACTCGTCGGCCGCGAGCGACGAGAGGAATCCGCGGGCGGGGCCGCCGCTGAACCGTTCGCGCCGCACCACGTCGCCCGCAGATTCCCCGCTCATCTACTCGTCCTCCTCCTGTTTCTTCGCCGTCTGGTCGATGTCCGTCCCGGAGAGGGGCGATTCCTCGCCGATCCCCCCGTCGGTAGCGGTGACGCCCTGTTCCTTGTTCGCGGCCGCGATGCGGCGGTTCGCGAGACGCTCCTGGAAGCCGTGGTACTTGGCGACGCCCGTCGCGTCGGCCTGCTCGATACTGCCGGTGACGGCCTCGGTGTTGAACGAGGCGGCCTCGGCGGAGTAGACGGCGTACGGTGACTCGCGCCCGACGACGCGCGCCTGTCCGCCTTCGAAGCGGATGGTCACGGTGCCCGTCACGCGCTCGTTCGTCGTCGCGATAAAGGCGTCGAGCGCCTTCATCAGCGGGCCGTCGATGAGCCCCTGATACCCCTTCTCGGCCCACTGGTTGTCGACCTGCGTCTTGAACGAACGCTCCTCCTTCGTGAGCACGAGGTCCTCGAGTCCCTGGTGAGCGTTGAGCAGCGTCGTCGCGGCCGGATGCTCGTAGTTCTCGCGTACCTTCAGCCCGAGCATGCGGTCTTCCATCACGTCGGTGCGACCGACGCCGTAGGAGCCGGCGAGTTCGTTCAGCGTCTCGATGAGTTCCACGTCGTCGTACTCCTCGCCGTTGAGCGCAACGGGATACCCCTTCTCGAAGGTGAGCTCGATTTCCTCCGTGGCGGCGGACGGCAGTTCCGTCCACTCGTAGATGTCCTCACCGGGGACGAAGCTCGGCTCTTCGAGTTCCTTCCCCTCGACGGAGCGAGACCAGAGGTTCGTGTCGATTGAGTAGTCGCCGCCCTTGCCGGCTTCGACCGGGAGGTCGCGTTCTGCGGCGTACTCCTGTTCCCACTCGCGGGTGAGACCGAGTTCGCGCACGGGGGCGATGACCTCGAGGTCGGAGTCGCGCCAGACCGCCTCGAAGCGGAGCTGGTCGTTTCCTTTGCCGGTACAGCCGTGGGCGATGCCGGTACAGCCCTCCGCTTCGGCGACGCTGAGGATGGCCTTCGCGATGACCGGGCGAGCGAGGGCGGTGCCGAGCGGGTAGCCCTGGTAGGTGGCGTTGGCGCGGACGGCATCGAGTGCGAGCGCGGCGAATTCGTCTTTGGCGTCGATGACGTGGATGTCGAGTCCGAGCGCGTCGGCCGTCTCTTCTGCCTCGGTGAACTCGGCGTCGGGTTGGCCGACGTCGACCGTGACCGCGATGACCTCGTCGTAGCCGTACTCTTCTTTCAGTAGCGGGACGCAGACCGTCGTGTCAAGCCCGCCGGAGAAGGCGAGCGCAACTGTATCCGTCATATGTGTGTTGTGGGTGTGTGGCTACCGCCGACCGGGCGGTAAATCGTTGAAAGCGGGCGACCGTCGTGGAAAATAGGTATTGTGCGGGCTCAAAGGCCCGGCCGCGGTCGCCGCGAGAGAACGAGCACACCGCTCGACGTGGAAGCCGCGCCGCCACGAGTGAGGGTGTGGTGCATCGTACCTCTCTGTACCTACCACGCGATATTAAACACTTGTGCAAGCGCAACGTTGTCCGACCGTGGTAACACTCAACGTGCCCAGTCAACTTATCAGGCCGACCGACGAACGCGGGGTCATGGACGAAGATGGCGTGTTGAAGCTGGTATTGGTGCTCGTCGCCCTCTGGGTCGGGTTGGAGATACTGGGCGCGATACTCGACGTGACGTTCACGCTGCTCGGTGCGCTCGACTCCATCATCGGGCTGATTATCATCGCGCTCATCGTCGCGTTCCTCCTCGATAGGATTTAGCGACCGGCGCGACACTACCGAGCGTGCACAGCGTCAACGTTCCCGTCCCGGGCGATATCATCCGACTCGCACGGGGACTCGCAAGCGAGTGTCTGACCGCGACCCCGCGTCGCGGCCACAGTCTCGTCGTGAAACGACTGCCCGACGAGCGACTGCGAGGGATGGTCCGCCAGGTCAGGTCGGTGCTCGACGGCGTCGACCCCTTCGAGATCCGCATCGAGGCGGTCGACCTGTTTCGCCAGCCACCGACGGGGACCGCCCCGGTGGCGTATCTCGCCGTCGACTCTGCCGGGCTCGAACAGCTCCACCAGAAACTGTGTCAGGTGTTCGACCCCGTCGAGGGGTTCGAGGGCGAGGAGTACGACCCCCACGTCACAATCGCGCGTGGCGGCGACGCGGCGAGTCTGCTGGGCCGGGAGATCGAGCCGCGAGAGTGGACCGTCGACCGGCTGGCCGTGTGGCATCCGGGCCGCGAGATGGAAGTCGAATCGATCGCGCTGTAGCTACGGCTGTGGTGGCGGGCCGTCCCACGCGTCCATGTCGGCGTAGAAATTCAACATCGCGTACTTCAGCTTCTGAGACGCGATGTCGATGTGTTCGGCCCGCTCTTGTTCGGGGAACGAGGAGAACACCGAGTACTGACCCATCTCGCGGGCCTTCGACTGGGTGTAGCGTTCATCGAGGAGCACACGCACGCCGAAGTCGTCGGGCGAGCGCACGACGCGGCCGAGCGCCTGTCGCGTCTTGCGAACCGTCGGCACCTCGACGGCGTACTCCCAGCCGGCGTCCTCGTCGTCGAAGGCGGTCGCATACGCCTGCTCAACAGCGGCCATCCGGTCGTCGAGATGCGGGTACGGGACGCCGACCACGACCACCGACCGGGCTTGGTCGTCGTCGTAGCTCACTCCTTCGGCGAGGGTGCCCCACAGCGACGTGAAGAGGACGCCGTCGTCGTCGCTCGTGAACTCCGCTTTGAGCTCCTGTGCAGAGACGCCCGCGCGGTCGAGATACGGCCGGCCGTCGGTCTCGACCCGGCCGTAGTAGCGCTCGGCCTCACCGTAGGAGGGGAAGAAGACGAGCGTGTTGCCGGGCGTGAGCTGAATCACGTCTTCCAGCGTCTCGGTGATGGTCTCCTGGACCGCGGGGTCGTCGCGCGCGCTGGCGAACAGCGCCGGCGTGTCGACGGCGTAGGTGCGCCGGCGCGACTCCGGAAACTGTTCGCCGTACGCCATCGTCACGGGACCGTCCTCGTCACCACTCCCTACCCCGAGCACGTCGCCGAGCACGTCGAACGGCCGCAAGGTCGCGGACATCAGGACCGCGGCGTGGACGCTCTCGAACAGCGGCTCCGTCACCGACCGGGGGAGACAGGCGAACAGCTCCGCGCGGCCGTACAGCCCGGCGTCGTCCCGGCGCACGGAGACGACCGGATAGGTGGTCTCGTCGGTGCTGTCGACCCACTCGTCGATGAAACCGGCCGCCTGCAGCACGCGACACTCTTTCCGGGTCGTCGTCTCGCCGTCCTTGTACTGCTCCTGATACCGGCGGTCGAGGGTGGAGCCGAGATTCAGGGCGGCTTCGAGGTCCTGTCTGAATCCCGGTCCCTCGTACGCCTCCAGGAAGCCGAGCGTTATCTCGTCGCGGCCCGCCTCGTTGTCGATATCGAGGTCGTGCCAGTCGTCGCCGACGGACTGCTTCTCGCCGAGTGAGAGAGCGGCGTCGTAGCTCTCGGTCAGCCCGGTCAGATACGCCGAGATGACGCGTTCGGCGGCATCGACGCGGTAGTCGTCCACGTCGTCCAGCTCAGTGAGCGCCGAATCGAGCGTCGGCTCCGCGAGCTGTCGGGTGGCGTGGTCGCGGGCCGCCTCCTCGATGTTGTGCGCCTCGTCGAACACCGCAATCACGTCCTCGGGGTCGCGACCGAGCCACCGGAAGAACTGCTCGCGAATCATCGGGTCGAGCAGGTGGTGGTAGTTACAGATGACCAAATCGACGCCGTCCATCCCCTTCTTCAGGAGTTCGTAGCCACAGAAGCCGGCGCGTTCGGCGTAGTCGTACACCTCCTCGGGCGTGCGCACGTCGCCGGTGAGCCACGCGTAGAACTCGTCCGTGTCCTCCGTGAGGTTCGCGTGGTAGCGTTCACAGATGTTCCCCTCGGCTTCGAGGCTCTCGACGCTCTCCTCGACGGTTTCCAGTTCGTCCATCACGGCCGAGCGAGCCTCGCTAGCTTGGTCGTCGCCGTCGCGTGCGGCATCGAGCAGTTCCGCCTGGCGAGCTTCCAGCTCCGCCAACTCCTCCTGTTTCTCGGCGAGTTCGCGGGTCGTGTCGCGGAGCGCCTGACACTCCTCGTACCCCACGTCGATGTGACACATCGACCCCTTCCCTTTGAACACGACCGTCCGAATCTGTTCGTTGCGGGTAATCGCGCGGGCTTCTTCGATGAACTGGCGGGTCTGTTGGTGGACGTTCGTGGAGATGACGACCGTCTTGTTCTCGGCGTCGGCGTACTCCAGTGCGGGGACGAGCGAGGCGAGCGTCTTGCCCGTCCCGCAGGCCCCCTCGAACAGCACGTCGCGTTCGTCGGCGAGCGCGTCGTGAATCCGCCCCATCGCGTCCCGCTGGTGGTCGTACGGCTCCTCGTACGGGAAGTAGCGGAGATACGACGCGCTCTCGCTCACACAGGCGCTCGGTCGTTCTTGGATAAAAAGGGTCGCCCGGCGGAGCGGAAGTAAAGCTAGCGTTTATCACGGATGCCGAGACCACCGGCCGTGTGCGCTGAGCCGTACCCGGGCCGACGCAGGGGAATGCGTGGACGACCGGTCCGGGGCCGTGTCCACCTGTTCGCTACCGCTCCGGTTCGACGTACACCTTCTTGATGTCGGGGTTGGCCTCGATGAGCGACTGCTCGATGGTGGTGATACGCTCGTCCATCTCGCCGGTCGGAATCCGGGCCTCGAAGCTGATGTCGGCTGTGACGAGGACGTTCTCCGGGCCGAAGTAGACGGTCCGGAAGTCGACGATACCGTCGACCCCGTCGGCTTCGAGAACGATATTGCGGAGCTGCTGTTCTGCGTCGGCCGGAACTGACTCACCGAGCAGGAGTCGCTTGTTCTCCCACGCGAGCGCGACGGCAAAGCCCATCAGCATAAGCCCGATGATGGCGGCCGAGGTGGCGTCGTAAATCGGGTTTCCGGTGGTGCGCGTCAGGAAGACGCCGAGGAGGGCGATACCCGCACCGCCGAGAGCAATCGTGTCCTCGGTGAGCGCCGTCAACACGGTCACGTCTGCGGTCTTCGTGAACGCCTCCCGGAACCCGGACCAGCCGTGCTCGTCAATCTGACCGGACATCGAGGCGTACGCCTGTTTGAACGCGTACGATTCGAAGGCGATTGCGCCGACGAGGACGGCGTAGTTCACCCAGACGCTCGGAATCGCCGCACCGACGAGCGGCAGGGTCACCTCCGTCACCTCGACGGGCGCGGGGTGAAACAACGCCTCACGCATGGCGTGATAGCCGTGTTTGAGCGACTCCCAGCCGGCGATGCCAAAGAGGAGCACGCTGACGAGAAACGAGTAGAAGAACTGCGCTTTCCCGTAGCCGAACGGGTGGTCGCGGGTGGCCGACTTCCCGCCGTACCGGAGCCCGATGAGCAGAAAGACCTGATTGCCGGTGTCGGAGATTGAGTGGTACGTCTCCGAGAGCATCGCCGGCGACCCGGTGAGGAGATAGCCGGCGAACTTCAGCACGGCAATCGCGCCGTTCGCGACGAGCGCCGCGAGGACAACTGATTTGCTACTCGCCATTGTCCCGAGGACACGGAGCGACGGCAAAGTCCTTGCCCTCTGGGGACCGAGTTCGCGTATGATTGTCGTGCTCTCCGACACCCACGGGACCACCGGCTCACGGCTCGACGGCCGGACCGCGAGCGCCGTCCGCGAGGCAGACCTCGTCTGTCACTGCGGCGACTTTACGACCGAGACGGTGCTCGACGAGTTCGAGTCCGTCGTGGAGTCGGCCGGCGGAGAGTTCGCGGCCGTCGCCGGCAACAACGACCCGCCGGCCGTCCGCGAACGCATCGGCGACGAGACCGTCGTCGAACACGAGGGCGTCCGGCTGGCGCTCGTCCACGGCCACCGCCACCACGACACCGCACTCGCCATGTTCGGCCGGCAGTCGAACGCGGACCTCGTCTGTGTCGGCCACAGCCACAAGCCCGAGTTTCGACGGCTCGGACAGGTGTCGGTACTGAATCCGGGGAGCCACGCCGACCCGCGCCGCTACCGCCCGGCACACGCAGAGCTATCGGTCGGTGCGAAGGTTATCGGTGGCTCGCTGGTCTCGCCCGACGGCGAGACGTTCGAGCGGTTCGAGCTACCGAGATAGGGGAGGGCCGAAGTCAGCACCTCTCGCTACACGGGGAGTATAAAAAGCCGTGTCCTAAGCTCAAACAGCTCTTTGAGTGTACGACAGAAGGACCGCGGTGCACAACACCAGTAGGCCGCCGAGGAAGAAGACCAGCCCCGGCGGGAGCGAGCCGAACAGCGCATCGCCACCACTCGCGGCCGCCTCCGTCGCCGCCTGGGCCGTCTCCGCGGCGGTCTCCTGTGGCGTCTGTGTCGCCTCGGCGATACTGAATCCACCGCCGTCGTCCGTCGGCGTGGCGGTCTCGGTCGGGGCGGTGTCGCCGGCCGCGCCGCCACCGCCATCTGTGCCACCGCTTGCCGATTCGCCGCCGGGAAACAGTCCGCCGCCGAGGTACTGCTGGACGGCGAGGCTCCCGACGAGCAGGACGCCGACGCTGCCGAGCAGTCGCGACAGCGCGGCCCGCACTCCGGAGGTGCGTTCCTCCTCGGCAGCGACGATGACGAGCGGGCTGTCCGCGGGCGCGTACACGTCCATCTCGCGGCCTTTCTCGGAGTAGGCGGTGCCGGCGACGGTGACGACGCCGGCGTCCTCCAGTCTGGTGAGGTGGTACTGGACGTTCTGGACGGAAGTGTCGACGCGGTCGGCGAGTTTGGCTGGGGAGGCCGGCTCCTCGTGGAGCGTTGCGACGATACTCCGGGCGGTCTCGGAACCGAGGGCGGCGAGCAGGTCGTCGGCGTCCTCGCTGTCGACGCCGACCACTCTGGGGTCGCCGTCGGACGAGATGTCGGGGGAGGAGGGCAGCAGGCTCACACGTTCCCGTGGCCTGCCACCAGTATGAGTTTTGTGAGGGGAAACGCCTATTCGCGTGAGCCAAGACTCAGGCGTATGGTCAACGTGGACCCCGTACTCGTGGTCATCATCGCGCTGCTGTTGGGCGTGGTCCTCTTCGTGTATCTGTTCATCCGGCGGACGCTGCTCGCCTTCTCGGAAGGGATGCGCGACTCCAGGCGCGATTAAAGCGAGCTAGCGGCGTCAATCGCTGTCTCCACGTCCGACCCGTCTACGTCCCAGTGAGTGCAGAACCTGACTTGTTCGGGACCGAATCGCGATGCCAGTACCCCCTCGGCTTCGAGTGCATCGAGGAACGTCTCCGCTGGACCGTCGGTGTCCACGAGTACGATGTTCGTGTCGGGGTCAGAGACGCCGAGTCCCTCGATATCGCGCAGGCCGTCGGCGAGCAGTTGGGCGTTCGCGTGGTCCTCCTGGAGTCGCGTCCGATTTTCGAGGGCGAGCAGTCCGGGGGCAGCTATCATCCCGGCCTGTCGCATTCCCCCGCCGAACAGTTTGCGCACGCGGCGGGCCTCCTCGATGAACGACTCCGGACCGGCGAGAATCGAGCCGACGGGCGCACCAAGCCCCTTCGAGAGACAGAACATCACGGTGTCGACCGGCGCGACGATCTCACTCGCCGGCACGTCAAGGGCGGCCGCGGCGTTGAACAGTCGCGCGCCGTCGAGGTGGACCGAGACGTCGTGGTCGCGGGCAGCCTCGGCGGCGGCAGCGATATCGTCGACGGGGATGGCGATCCCGCCCTTGCTGTTGTGGGTGTTCTCGACACAGAGCAGACTCGTGCCCGGTCGGTGGCCGTCGCGGGCGACGTACCCGTCGTGGACCTGTTCGGGGGCGAGCGCGCCGCGGTCGCCACCGTCGATGGTCCGGGCCTGTACGCCCGAGTGTTGGGCGATGCCGCCGAGTTCCCACTTGTAGATGTGGCTGTCCGTCTCACACAGCAGTTCGTCGCCACGCTCCGTGTGAGTCCGGATGGCGATCTGGTTACCCATCGTGCCGGAGGGAACGTAGAGTGCGGCCTCGGTGCCGACGACCTCGGCGGCGCGGGCTTCGAGTTCGTTCACCGTCGGGTCACCGCGGTACACGTCGTCGCCGACGTCGGCGTCGCGAGCGGCTTCCCGCATCGCTTCGGAGGGTTTCGTCACGGTGTCGGAGCGGAAGTCGAGCATACAGAGGGTTCACGCGGGGAGACAAATACGCGGCGGTCGGGCATCGAAATCCGTTAGGCCGGGCCTCACGACCGTGTGCGTATGGACCCACGGATTCGCGAACACGCGGAAGTCATCGTCGACCACTCCATCGAGGCCGAGGCCGGCGACGATATCGTCATCGACGCCCACCCCGTCGCGGAGGACCTCGTAACGGCGCTCCACGAGCGACTCGCCGACATCGGCGCGAACCCGCTTGCGATTCAGGGGCGTGCGGGCAAGCGATTCCGCCGCGCGTACCTCCGTAACTACGACGGCGAGTTCGAGTTGCCCGACCACGAGATGGCACTGTTCGAGGCGATGGACGCCTACGTCGCCGTCCGCGGGGACGCCAACGTCACCGAGGAGGCCGACATCGACGGCGACGTCCAGACCGCCTACGACCAGACTCGCCAACCCCTACTGGAAGAACGGCTCGGCAAGACGTGGTGTCTCACGCAGTACCCCGCCGCCGCGAACGCCCAGCTCGCGGAGATGAGCACCGAAGCCTACGAGAACTTCGTCTACGACGCCGTCCTGAAAGACTGGGACGAGGTGCGCGAACACCAAGCGCAGATGACCGACATCATGGACGGTGCGGAGTCGGTGCGTATCGTCTCGGGCGAGACGACGGACCTCACGATGAGCGTCGCCGGCAACGAGACGCTCAACGACGACGGCCACGCGAATCTCCCCGGAGGCGAGGTATTCACCGCGCCCGTGCGCGACAGCGTCGACGGCGAGGTGTACTTCGACAAGCCGGTGTATCAGCGCGGGAAGGAGATTACCGGCGCGCGGCTCCGCTTCGAGGACGGGAAGGCCGTCGAGTGGGACGCCGAGAAGAACGCCGACGTGTTGGACGACATCCTCACGACTGATGAGGGCGCGAGATATATCGGCGAGCTCGGCATCGGGATGAACCGCGATATCGGCCGGTTTAGCTACAACATGCTGTTCGACGAGAAGATGGGCGATACGATTCACCTCGCGGTCGGGCGCGCGTACGACGCCTGCGTCGGCGAGGCAAACGAACAGAACGACTCCGCCGTTCACGTCGACATGATCGTCGACATGAGCGAGGACTCGTTCATCGAGGTCGACGGCGAGCGCGTCCAGGAGGATGGGGCCTTCGTGTTTGAGGAGTAGTCCAAACGAGCGAAGCGAGTTTGGACACGAACGGAGCGGGAGCGAGCACCGCGAGCGACACGCGGAGTAGTTCAGCCAAGCAACGCGAGGCTGAACAGAGACGGAGCGGGAGGAACGAACCGAGTGAGTGACGACACGCGGAGTAGTCCAAACGAACGGAGTGAGTTTGGACAAGTAGGGAGCGGGAGCGAGCGCTGCGAGCGACACGCGGAGTAGTTCAGCCAAGCAACGCGAGGCTGAACAGAGACGGAGCGAGAGGAACGAAGTGAACGACGACACGCGTCGCTGTGCAGGTGATGGTCCAGAGGAACGTCGCAGTCGCTTGCGGTCGTTGAAAAACACCCAGCGAGTGAGCCCTCGCTGGATCCCAGGCAGATAACCACCGCCACGGGATGGGGACGGTGGACGCGAAGTGACAACGCGTAAGATGGTACGGTGTTGAGCGCACTCGTACCGGATTGCGGCTCTCGCCGCGGTAGCCCATCTGGCCGGTTACCAGTCCCGATTCTATCTGAACACCTCAACCGATTTTTTCTGTCTGAATGTTGTGGTCTCAGCCAACCACTGTATGGTCCAACGCACTCGTTCGCACATTACACTCTATTCGTCCATCTGGTAGTGTATAAGCGTTGTGCTGTATGCAGTTTTGAGTCTAATTACTGTTCATATCACCTTATACAACACGGTGAAAGAGCTTGTTCGTGGTGTTATATCTCAAAGTAGAGCAGATTTGATGTATTCTACACACGAGAGAACGAGAGGAGTGAGCAAACGCGAAGCGTTTGCGCCTACACCGTGGGAGGAGAGTGCAGGGACCGACGGGCACGGTGGGAGTGGGACTGCGGTCAGACGTGCTCGCTTTGCTGCGCGCGACCTCCCTGCTTCGAATCCCTGTGTCGTCACTACTCGTCTTGCTCGCAGATGACGAGCACGGTGGGATTCGAACCCACGATATTCGGATTAGAAGTCCGACGCTTTGGTCCGAGCTAAGCTACGTGCCCTCACCGCTCGTATCCTCGGCGCGAGCAAAAGCACAACGGCTGGCGACTGCGGGAACCGATGGGTTTGGATACGACGGCGGAGAAGACGGCGTATGCTCATCGCGTTCGACTTCGACGGCACGCTCTCCGACTCCGAGATGACGGTCCTGCTTGGCGAGCAGTGCGGCGTCGCCGACGAGATGGAAGCCATCACGGAACGGGCCATGAACGACGAAATCGACTACGCCACCTCGCTGCGCGAGCGAGCCGCACTCTTGGACGGTCTCTCCGAGGACGCGGCCGCGGAGGCGTGGAACCAAGTCGTCTTGCGCGACGGCGCGGCGGCGGTCATCGACGCGCTCCGCGAGGGAGGCCACACGGTCGCCATCCTGACCGGCGGGTTCGAGACGGGCGTGGCGGCCGCACTCGACGCCGCGGGGACGAGCGTCGATACCATCGTCACGAACCGACTCCCCGTAGAAGCGGGCGCGCTCACCGGCGAGGTGGAGGGTCCGCTCATCGAGGGGACGAAGGACGACGCCCTCGAATCGCTGGCCGCGGAGTACGGCGTCGAGATGTCGGAGACGGTCGCGGTCGGCGACGGAGCCAACGACCTGCCGATGTTGGAGGTCGCCGGGCTGGCGGTCGGATTCGAGCCGAAGCCGGCGGTCGAGTCGTCGTGTGACACGGTCGTCGCGTCGATGCAGGAGCTGTTGGCGACGCTCGAATCACGAGGCGTCGTCTGAAACGGAGTGTGGCTCCCAGTACGGGGCGAACGTCTGTGACTGCTGGCCGACTCACAGGGCGGGAGAGCATCTGCACGAGCGTATGGCTCAGTTTGGGGAGCCGTTTACCGGATAAGCCACGGCGTCAGACGCACGTCAGGCGTTCCGCAGTGCGGTTTTTTGCTGCGAGCGAGCGTAGCCGATACACGATGGTCCGGCTGAATCCGCTGGCGTGGCTCGGGGAACTGGTGGGGAACTATCCGCTACGGCTCTCGGGGGGGTTCGCCGTGCTTGGTGGTGCAGTCGCGACTGCGCTGTCCGTCGGGCCGAACGCGGGCGTGAACGAACTCGTCTCCTTCGCGAGCACCCAGCCGGCGTACGCCGCCGCCGTGGTCTGTGGACTCGCCGTCGTGCTGTTCGTCGACGGCTGACCGCCGGGCTTCTTGTGTTCGCCCATCGTCAGCTTCCGTATGTCTTCGCCACGGGCCGTACGCGAACTGCTGAGTAGCGACGTGGAGACGGTCGGGCCGGCGGCGTTTCTGCGTGCCGCCACCGAGTACCTCTACGGGAGCGGCGTCGACTCCGTCGTCGTCACCGACGAGCACGACGTGCCTGTGGGCATCACCACGGGCAGGGATATCGGCCGGGCCGCCGCCGAGGGACTCGGCTTCGACACGACGCGGGTCCGCGAGGTGATGACCGACACGCTGGTCACCGTTTCCCCCGAGACGACCGGTCGGCAAGCCGCCGAGACGATGCGCGAACACGGGATTCACCACCTACTCGTCGTCGACGACGGCGGAGTCGTCGGCGTGGTCACGGCGACGGACCTCGCGTACGCGATTCCGGACGCGACCGCCGAGAGTGGTGTCGAGGTCGACGTGGACGAACGCGACCGCTACGACGAGGGCGACTGGGCGTTCGACGGCCCTACCGGGTCGGCACTGTCGGTCGGTGACGAGTTCACGTTCGCGAAGACGCTCACCGAGACGGACATCGAGCAGTTCGCCGAGGCGACCGGCGACACGAACCCACTCCATCTCGACGCCGAGTACGCCGGCGCGACCCGGTTCGGCGGACGCATCGCACACGGCGTCCTCACGACGGGCGTCGTCTCGGCCGCGGTCGCACGGCTCCCGGGAATGCCGATCTATCTCGAACAGAACGCCCGCTTCACCGCCCCGGTCCACGGCGGCGAGCGCGTCACGGCGGCCATCGAGGTCGTCGAAGAGGAGACGGCTGACCAGTTCCGGCTCTCGACGGTCGTGACCGACGGGGACAGAGAAGTCGTGTTGGACGGCGACGCGCTCGTGTTGGTCGGCGAGGAACCCTAACGCGGGACGGACTCGTTCGTCTCGTCGGTTCGGTTCGGGAGTCGATTCTGGTTTCGGTAGCCGAAGCTCCGGGGTGCAGCCGCCGTCGTGACACGACGCTCGTCGGTCCAGCGGTCGCGTGTAGTGGTGGTCGTCGGCTGTCCGGGTCGGGTGGTGGATTCTGTGGTGCTCATTTGGGTCGGGGAAGGATGGTCGGCGTGCTGTACGCGCGGTGGCGAAGGGTTATCGGTGGCGTACAGCGAGCATACTCACGGTGAGGAGCCAGACTATAATGAATGTTTGTGTTCGTGCATGGTTGTACACGAACTATACCGGGGCGACCGAGACGGCTCAGTCGTCGCCGGTCGTGATGTCCGCCGAGAGACCCTGTGCCATCTCGATGTCCTTGGAGTTGTTGAGCGTCCACGCGGTGCGTTCGGTGACGGCCTCGATGACCTCACGCGCCGACGGGTAGCCGTTACCAGACTTCTTCACGCCGCCAAACGGCAGTTGGACTTCCGCGCCGATACACGGGAGATTGCCGTACGCGAGACCGACCTCGGCGTGGTCGCGGTAGTAGTTTATCTGCCGGTAATCCTCCGAGATGACCGCGCCGGCGAGCCCGTACTCGGTGTCGTTGTGGACCTCGACGGCGCGCTCGATGTCGCCGTCGTACTCAAGCAGCGCGACGTGGGGCCCGAAGACCTCCTCGTGGGTACACCGGAGGTCGGCGTCGGGGTCGGCCTCGTAGACGAACGGGCCGATCCAGTTGCCCTCCTCGTGGCCGTCCGGAATCTCCTCGGCGTCGAGTTCCTCGCGGTCGACGAGCACGTTCACGCCCTCATCGCGTGCGAGTTGGTTGTACTCGCGCACCTTCTCGCGGTGTTCCGGTTCGATGAGCGGTCCCATGAACGTCGACTCGTCGAGCGGGTCGCCGACGGCGACCTCCTCGGCGAGCGCGACGAACCGCTCTTTGAACTCCTCGTACACGTCGGTGTGGACGACGAGTCGCTCGCTGGAGACACAGCGCTGGCCCGTGGTCTTGAAGCTCGACATGACCGCCGAGTGGACGGCGGTGTCGAGGTCCGCCTGCTCCGTGATGACGATGTTGTTCTTCCCGCCCATCTCGCAGGCGGCGAGCTTGCCGGGCTGTTGGGCGACCTTCGAGGCGACCTCGTGGCCGACCTCCGCGCTGCCGGTGAAGAGCACGGTGTCGACGCGCTCGTCGTCGACGATAGCCTCGCCGGCGTCACCGAAGCCCTGCACCATGTTGAACACGCCGTCCGGGATGCCCGCGTCGATGAACATCTCGGCGAGAATCTGGCCACACCACGGCGTCTGCTCGGCGGGCTTGAACACGACGGTGTTCCCCTCGACCAGCGCGACGGCCATGTGCCAAAACGGGATGGCGACCGGGAAGTTCCACGGCGTGATACAGCCGACGACGCCGCGGGGCTTCCGGCGCATGTAGGCGTCCTTCGACGGAATCTCGGAGGGTACTACGTCGCCCTTCGGGTGGCGGGCGTCGCCGGCGGCCCACTCGACCATGTGCCACGCCTCGGTCACGTCGGCTTTCCCCTCGGAAATCTCCTTGCCACACTCCTTGGTGACGATTTCGCCCAGCTCCTCGTGGCGGTCTTTCAGCTCTTGGTAGATGTCCCAGAGGTACTCCGCACGCTGTGGGTGGCTGAGCGCCTGCCACTCCTCCTCTGCGGCGTCGGCGGCCGCGACCGCGCGGTCGACGTCGCTCTGTGTGCCCCGCTCGAAGCTGGCGAGCGTCTCGCCCGTCGCCGGGTTCCGCGACTCGAACGTCTCCGTCCCGTCGCCGTCGTCCCACTCACCGCCGATGTAGTGTCGATAGGTGTCCGACATACCCGGGCTTCGGTAGCCCCACACGAAACCGTACACCCGACCATGGGCGGAAGCTACAAGCCGGTGGGTGCGAACGAGTGGGTATGAGCCAGACGACACCGACCGGGACGCGTCTCACGCTGGACCTGTGGCATCCCGACTGTTGGGCCATCGAGGCGACGAGTCAGACACCGGGAGGCGTGCTCGCCCACGCCGTCTACAGCTCTCCGGAGGCCGACAGCCCGGAGTCGGTCAACGGGCTGTTTACCGCCTTCGGCGAGAGCGAATCGGAGGTGGAGGAGCTGCTCGACGAGATACGCGAGGTCCCTCACGGCGGGAGCGTCCACGAGCTACAGGAGCGGTTCGGACGCGAGCGCGACGCACCCGGGCGCGTCGTCACGGAGTTTTTCCTCGAATACGACCCCGACGATATGGTGTGTCCGACCCTGCTCGAACACGGCTTCGTCCACAGCGCGCCCGTCCGCATCGAGGACGGACGCGAGGAGTGGCAGGTCGTGTTCGCGGGCGACCGCAGCGGCATCGAGCCGGCGCTCGACGGCGTTCGCGAGCAGGCCGACGCCACCGTCGAGGTGGAGTCCATCACCAGCGGCGATTCGCGGAAGTCGCCCCGCGAGCAGCGGCTCGATTCGCTCACGCCGACCCAGCGGGAGGCGTTCGAGACCGCGCGCACCGAGGGGTACTACGAGTGGCCACGGGAGGCGACGACCCGCGAACTCGCCGCCGAACTCGACGTGTCGAAGACCACGTATCTGGAACATCTCCGGAAGGCCGAGGCGAAGCTGCTGAATCCGTCGTCGTAACCGAACGCGTGAGCGGCAATATTTGCCACTCACCGCCGAATCGACCATGGTCGGGAACAGCTATACCCCTGTAGTTCGTCAAACAGCGGTGTATGACAGAGAGACCCATTGACAGACGAACAGTACTCGGGATCACGGGCGCGGGAGCGGTTACCCTCGCTGCAGGCTGTGTGAGCACGACCGACGAAGAGACGCCGACCGACTCCAGCGGCGGCGGGGGGAACGGAGACAGCGGCGGCGACGAGGACACCGCCACCGACTCCGACGGGTCGAGTGGACCCTACAGCATCGGCGTGGTGAACTCACAGACCGGCTCGCTGTCGGCGTTCGGCGAGCGCAACGCCCGCGGACTGGAGCTTGCACTGCGTGACGTGAACGAGACGACCATCGGCGGCCGCGAACTCGACGCCATCGGCGAGGACTCCGAGAGTACGTCCAGTTCGGGCGTCTCCGCGGCACAGAAGCTCGTGAATCAGGACGGCGTCCCGTTCCTCATCGGCGCGGTCGGGTCGGGCGTCTCGCTCGCCATCTACGAGTCCGTCGTCGACGGCACCGACGTGGTACAGCTGAGTCAAAACTCCACGGGGACGGACCTGACGAACTACCCCGGCCTGCTCCGGATGTCACCCCCCGGCGGCGTCCAGTCGTCGGCGCTCGCCTCGCTGGTCGACGCAGACGACCACGACTCCGTCGCGCTGGCGTGGGTGAACAACGACTACGGGCAGGGTCTCGCGGAGACGTTCCGCTCGGAGTGGGGCGGCGACATCGTCTACGACGAGCCCCACGACCAGGGCGCGTCGTCGTACTCCAGCGTCGTCTCCTCGATGGCCAACTCCGGTGCCGACGCGTGGGTGTTCATCACCTACCAGCCGGAGTTCACTACGATGGCACAGGAGGCGTACTCCAACGGCTACGAGGCACCCTACTACGGGGCCGACTCCGTGCAGGGGTCGGACGTGCTGGACAGCACCCCGGAGGGAAGTCTCGAGGGGATGCAGGTCGTCGTCCCCTCGGCGGCGATCGACCAGGACAACTACCAGCAGTTCGCCGCCGACTTCGAGTCGGAGTACGGCCAACAGCCGACCTCGTGGGCCGCGTTCATGTACGACTGTGTCGTCACGGCCGCCCTCTCCATTGCGACCGCAGACGAGTTCACCGGAAGCGCGCTCCAGGAGACGGTGCGCGACGTGACCCGTCCCGAGGGCGAGGAGGTGTTCACCTTCGATGAGGCGATGGAGGTGCTCGGCGAGGACGGCACCGCCGACGACATCGATTATCAAGGCGTCTCCGGTCCCATCGACTTCGACGAGAACGGTGACCCGGTCGGCTTCCTGCAGGTGCTCACCGTCCAGGACCACGAGTACGTCCAGACCGACACCGTCCAGGGGTAGCCGTGGCGATTCTGGAACTGTTGGCGAACGGGCTGGTGTTCTCGAGCATCATCGTGCTCGCGAGCATCGGCCTGTCGCTGGTGTACTCGATTGCGGACTTCGCCAACTTCGCACACGGGGACACGATGGCCGTCGGCGCGTACGCCTCCCTGCTCACCTTCGGTGTCGTCGGTGGCGTGGGACCGACAGTCCTCGCCTTACCGGCCGGCTTCTTCATCGCGCTGGCGATCGGCGCAGCCGTCGCCGCGCTCGTCGCCGTCGTCACCCACGTGCTCGTCTACGAGCCGCTGGAGGTGGACTCAATCGGCCTGCTCATCACCTCAATCGGTGTCGCCTTCGTGTATCGGGCCATCATCCAGCTCCGATTCGGGTCGAACCCGGTCGAGTTCGACATCCCGCTCCAGCGACCCATCGACGCGCTCGTCCCGCTGGGACTCCGCGTCACCGTCCACGACGTAGCTATCGTCGCGACCGCGGCGCTGCTCGTCGTCGGGCTGCACGTCCTGTTACAGTACACCGACCTCGGGCGGAAGATGCGCGCGACCGCAGACAACCCCGACCTCGCGCGTGTCTCCGGGATTCGCACTCGCCACGTGGAGTGGTGGACCTGGATTATCGGTGCCGGACTCGCCGGCGTCGGCGGGGGCTTTCTCGGACTGTACAACCAGCTCTCGCCGCGGATGGGGTTCGACATCCTGCTCGTCGTCTTCGCAGCCGTCATCCTCGGGGGAATCGGCTCCGTCTACGGGGCGATGGCCGGCGGACTGCTTATCGGCGTCATCAATCAGCTGATGCCCGCCATCTCCGATCTCGCCGTCGCGCTGCCGCTGGTGCCGAACGTCGGGCCGGCGTACGCCGACTCCGTCGCCTTCCTCATCATGGTGGCCGTGCTCCTCATTCGGCCGTCGGGGATTGCCGGAGGTGAGTCGACATGACGCTGCGCGAGCGGTACGACGCGATGACGCGGGCCGAACAGGGCGTGACCCTGTTCGTCGGCGGCTTCGGCTTCCTGCTCGTGCTCGCACTGCTGACCGGCACGCTGACGCCGACGTACACGCTGTATCTCGCCGGGCTGACGGGGATGTACATCCTGTTGTCTTTCGGGCTGAACGCCCAGTGGGGCTACACCGGACTCATCAACTTCTCCGTCGCGGCCTTCTTCGGCATCGGCGCGTACGCGACGGCGCTCGTCACGGCGACGAACTCACCGCTTTCGATTCCGGGCGGCGTCGTCGTCGGGTTGGTGCTCGCGATACTCGCGTCGGCAGTCATCGCCGTCGCCATCGCGATTCCGACGCTGCGGCTCCGGTCTGACTATCTCGCCATCGCCTCGCTCGGACTGGCCGAGGTCGTTCGACAGATCGTTCTCAATCAGCGCGACTGGACGAACGGCTCCGGTGGGCTGCGCGGGATTCCGGACGTGTTCGCGGGCTGGCCCGTCCTCGGGGGACTCCCCGAGCGGCTTCCCGGCCTAGAGTTCACGGAGTACGCGGTCGGCGTTCCGGGACTGTTCCAGGTGCGCGTGCTCGGATTTACCCTCGACACGCCGTTCTGGACGGACCTGTTGAACTTCGTGGTCGTCGTGGTGTTCGTCGTGGCCGTGTATCTCCTGCTCCGGCGGGTCCACCGGTCGCCGTGGGGGCGCGTCCTCCGGACGATTCGCTCGGACGAGGACCTCGCGTCGGCGCTCGGAAAGGACACCTACGGGTTCAAGCTCCAGTCGTTCGTGCTCGGCTCGATCGTGATGGCGCTCGGCGGCGTCTTCTACGCCTTCCTCGCGGCGTACGTCAGCCCCGGCGACCTCGAACCCATCAACACGTTCTACGTCTGGATTGCGGTCATCCTCGGCGGGAGCGGGTCGAACCGCGGGGCGATGTTCGGCGGCTTCGTCGTCGTCGCCATCCGCGAGGGGACGCGGTTCGCGAGCGATATCCTCCCCAGCCAGCTTCCCGTGAACATCCCGGTGCTCGTGGATGTGTACGGCGCAATCGTGAGCGACTTCGGCTCGACGCGACTGCTCATCGTCGGTCTGCTCATCGTGTTGGTGATGCGGCTCAGACCGGAGGGCGTGTTGCCGCCACAGCGCGAACTCGTCTGGCCGAGCGCACTGGAGGAGAGAGATGAGTGAGACACTAACGACCGGCGCGAACCGAGAGAAAGACGACACCGTGCTCGAAGTCGAGGGGCTGCACAAGGCCTTCGGCGGGCTGGTGGCGACCGACGACGCCAGCTTCGCCGTTGAGCGCGGGAGCATAACCGCGCTCATCGGGCCAAACGGCGCGGGAAAGTCGACTATCTTCAACCTCGTCTCCGGCTTCTACGAGCCGGACGCGGGCACCGTCCGGGTCAACGGCACCGACGTGACCGGGATGGAGCCGAACGAAGTCGCCACAGAGGGCCTCATCCGGACGTTCCAGACCCCCCGGAAGCTGGAGGGGATGACCGTCCGCGAGGCGATGTTGGTCGGCGCGAGCGACCAGCCCGGCGAGTCGTTCCTGAAGCTGTTCACCGACCCGTCGGGGGTCGAAGCCGCGGAGCGGGCGAACATCGAGGACGCCCACGAGATGCTCGAACAGTTCGAAATCGGACACCTGGCGACCCAGCCGGCGACGGACCTCTCTGGCGGGCAGATGAAGCTCGTCGAGTTGGCCCGCGCGATGCTCGCAGAGCCGGAGATACTCCTGCTCGACGAGCCAGTCGCGGGTGTGAACCCGACGCTCGCGAACAAGCTGTCCGACCACATCGCCCGTCTCAACGAGGAGGGCGTCACCCTCTGTCTCATCGAACACGACATGGAGTTCGTCATGAACCTCGCGGACCCGGTCATCGTGCTGGACCGCGGGAGTGTTCTCGTGGAAGGGCCATCCGAGGCCGTGCGCAACGACCAGCGCGTCATCGACGCGTACCTCGGGGGTGACTCGGCGTGAGCATCCTCGAACTCGAGGGCGTCGACACCGGCTACGGCGACGTACAGGTGCTCGACGACCTCTCAATGTCGCTTGCGGCCGACGAGATCGTCTGTCTCATCGGTCCCAACGGCGCGGGCAAATCGACGGTCCTGAAGACGGTGTTCGGACTGTTGGAGCCGTGGACCGGGTCGGTCCAGTTCCGCGGCGACGACATCGGCGGACTCGCACCCGAGGACATCGTCCGTGAGGGCATCGGCTACGTCCCACAGACCGAGAACGTCTTCGGCTCGCTCACCATCGAAGAGAATCTCCGGATGGGTGGGGTCGCGCGCGACGACGACCTCGACCCGATTATCGACGGGCTGTACGACCGGTTCCCGGTGCTCGAGGAGAAGCGCCGGGCGAAGGCGTCGACCCTGTCGGGCGGGCAACGACAGCTGCTCGCGTTCGCTCGCGCCCTGATGATGGAGCCGGAGGTGTTGCTCATCGACGAGCCGTCTGCCGGCCTCGCGCCCAACACGGCTGACGAAGTGTTCGCCGACGTACAGACCGTCAACGACGGCGGGACGGCCATCCTGATGGTCGAACAGAACGCCCACAAGGGACTGGGAATCTCCGACCGCGGCTACGTCCTCGACCAGGGCACGGTCGCGTACGAGAACGAGGCCGCCTCGCTGCTGGACGACCCAGAGGTGTCGCGGCTGTATCTGGGCGGCTAGCCCACGCTTTCTTTGCCTGCCACGCCCTACCACGGGGTATGGACCTGCTGTTCATTGTCGGCGGGCTGACACTGTTCGCGCTCGTGTTCGGCGGGCTGGAGTTTCTCGACGACATCCTCGACCGCTACTACCCGATGGACGAGGAGGTCGACCCTTAGACGAACAGTCGGACGACGGCGAACAAGACGAGCACCCCCAGCACGTCACAGGTGTTTGTGACGACGGGCAACACCACGTCGTCGGGGTCGGCACCGACCCGGAAGGCGACGTAGGTGGCCGCGACGCTCACCACGACCGACAACACGGCGAGTATCCCGCCACACAGCGTCGCAACGAAGACGACCGTGGCGACCGGGAGCGCGGTCTGGCCGACGACCGACTGGACGGCCCACGCGCTCGCGCCGACGACCGGGAACAGAGTCGCAGCCAGCGCGACCGTCGCGATGGCGTTGCCGGCCAGCGTTTCGTCGGTCGGTTCAAACGACAGTAAGCCGAGATGCGTCGCCGTCGAGAGACGCGAGGCCATGATGGCACCGAGGTTGCCGGCCATCCCGATGGTGACGGGGACGAGCACGAGCAGCGACGGGTACTGCAGCAGTGTCTCCTGTAAGGTGTCGAGGACGAGTCCCGACCCCAGCTCCACGAGCGTCAACACGACGAGCACGGGGAGCATGTCGGCCAGAATCTCCCGGACGGTCCAGCGCGCCATCTACCCACCCCCGAGCACGAGGACGATTCTGGCGGCCGCGAGCATCGTCGCGATGCCGACCACGTCGCCGGTGGTCGTGACGACGGGCCCGGCCAGGGTGTCGGGATTCAGCCCCCGACGGTAGCCGAGGAAGACGACGACGACGACGGCAATCGTGAGCAGGATTCCCGAGACGGTGCCGGCGATGAGGGCAATGCCGAGAAGCGTCGCCAGCGTGGCGTGGTCGCGCCCGAGCGCGGACAGGAGCGCGAAGCCGGCGGTCGCGGCAAAACAGCTCACTAGAACGCCGTTTGCTATCGCCGCGGCGACGGCCGCCCGGGTCCGCCGGTCGGCGAAGTCGAATCGCGGGTCGATGAGTCCCTGATGGAGCGCGCTGGCGAGCCGTGCACCCAGCGAGCCGTAGACGTTTCCGCGGGTCGCGAGGAGGGCGGGAACGAGCAGAAGTAAGCCGGGGACGGCTGCGAGTTCGGCTTCCATCCCCCCGAGGACGACTCCGGCGAACAGTCCGCCGACCGCGCTGAGTGCCACCACCGGAAGCGCCTCCCGGTAGGCCTCGAGCGCGGTCTGGCGGATACTCATACCCGGAGGTCACCCGGCGCGTGCAAAAACGCGGTGGGTGTCAGTCGGCACGGAGCGAGCCCCGACGCCCGGGATGTTTCTTCCGGCTGGCCTGCGAGGAGTGGACGTTGGCGTACGAACTCGACGAACTCGGCCTAGGCAACGGTGCGCTCGAAGCGTTCGCCATCGACCACCGGGAACACACGGGCGACTACCCCGACGACGTGACGCCGTGGGTCGCCGACTGTCGGCACTGTCCCGACGGCGTCGAGCGCATCGACGAGACCGCGGTCCGCCGGTGGGCACGGACGCACACGCGACACACGAACCACGAGGTCGACCTCAGCTACGACAGCGAGACGGAGCGCGTGACACCCGAGTAGCGTTCGCCGGCGTCAGGTCATCCGTGGAACACGCTGTGGCTACTCCAGCGTGGATAAGACGAGCGTCGAGAAGTCAGTCTCGGAGATGTGGCCGGCTTCCAGCGCGTGGAACCACCCCTCGTGCACCTCGAAGTGGCCCTTCGTCTCGCGGTCGTCTTCGCTGTCGACGTTGTCGAAGGCCCACACCTCGACGGCTTCCGGGTCCCACCCACCGGCGTCGGGAATCGAGAGGCCGTCGCTGCTTTCGGTCTCGATGCCGGCGAGCGCGAGGAACGCGCGGAGGATGGTGCCGACCTGTGACTGTGGAATCTGTCGGTTCACGCCCGGCGATTCGTAGCCGACGTGGAGCGCGCCGTCGTGGTGTTCACAGTGCGTGATGTAGAGTCCGTCGGCCGCGAGTTCCGACTCCAGTATCGCGCCGACGTCGTCCTCGGTGAGAGTCATATCGGGGGTTCGTGGCCGTCGCCTTAGCCCCACCGGAGCCTACACCGGCGACGGCGGGGTCTCTTGGAAGTCGACGGCAGCCTCCCGCAGTTCGTCGGGGAACCGCGTCGGCTCGCCATCGCTGACACAGACGTGCGTGACGGTGCCGTCTGCACACACGCCGTCGTCGGATTTGCGCCGACACTCCCACTCGAAGGTGAGCGAGCTCTCGCCGATACGGTCGACGCGGGTCGCACAGACGAGCTCGTCGCCGAAGGTCGCCGACTTCCGGTAGTTCACGTCGACGTTGACGACGTGTACGTCGAACTGGGTCTGTTCGCCCCAGCCGTAGTCGATGTCGCGGAGATACTGACTGATCGTCTCGTCCTGGTAGGTGACGTAGTTGCCGTAGAAGACGACGGCCTGTGCGTCGGTCTCCTCGAACCGAACTCGTGTCTCCCAGATGTCCTGCATACAGAGATGCCACACCGGGGTGCGAAGAATCTCACGACAGCGACACGGCGAAAGCTACTCCCCGCCCTCGCCCCAACGAGTGACGATGACAGTGTACGACGTTGTGGTGGCGGGCGGGGGACCTGCCGGCCTGCAGTTCGCGCGCGAACTCGGCGCGCGCACCGACTACCGCGTGTGTCTACTGGAGGCGAATCCCTCCCTCGCGGACAACGACAAATCGACCGGCGGCACCTTCGAGCAGGTGGTCGACGGCTTCGACGTGGACGAGTCCGTCGTCATGGGATCGAGTCCGGGCGTCGTCTTCGAGGGACCGACCGCGCGCGAGCGGCTCGCCATCCCGAACTACGTGCTCGACTTCCCGGCCTTCTTGGAGTGGCTCGGCGAGGAAGCAGCGAGCGACGGCGTCGACGTTCGAACTGGGACGCGCGTCACCGGCCCGCTCGTCGAGGACGGGCAGGTCGTCGGCGTCGAGACGCGCGGCGAGACGATTCGGGCGAATCTCGTCGTCGACGCGACCGGCGAGACCGGCGCGTTGACGACCGAGCTGGGGATGTGGGACCGCGAAGCCGGCCAGCGCGGCATCGGCAAGGAGTTCGAGGTGTCGGGGACCTTCGACTCGGACGCGATGGTGTTCCGGTTCGACCACGAGGTCGCGCCCGGCGGCTACGCGTGGGTGTTCCCCGGCGACGACCGGTTCAAGATGGGCGTCTGTTGGGTGAACGACTTCTACGAGCGCCACGCCACGGACGACCGGTCCATCGACGACTACCTCCGGTCGTGGCTCGAGCGCGACGACCGCTGGCAGGCCGACGAGATCCACGCCACCCACGCGGGGGCGGTGGTGTCGGACAACTCGATTAATCAGCGCGCGACGGACGGGTTCGTCGCCGTCGGCGATTCGGTGTCGAGCATCAATCCCCTGTTCGGTGAGGGGATTCGGCCGGGGATGGAGTCGGCGCGAATGGCCGCCGACGTTGCCATCGACGCGCTCGATGCGGGCGACGTGTCCCGCGAGCGATTGGCCGCCTACGAACGTCGGTGGGACGGTGAGAAGGGCTGGGACTGGCGGCTCCAGCGCATCGTCGGGGAGCTGCTGTATGACTTCGACGCCGGCCAGCAGGACGAGTTCGTTCGGGCGTCGGGGGAGTTCTCACAGGCCGGGCTGGACCGACTCCAGCAGTACGACCTCTCGATACGTGACCTCCTACGGCTGTATCCGGCGCGGGCGAGTGATTTTCTGAAGCTGCCGCGCGTGGCGCGACACCTGGTCTAGAGTCGCTCGGAGAGCGACCCCGTCGCGAAGTAGGTGTCGAGCACCGTCTCCGCCAGGAAGCCGTCGGGGTCGAGCACGATGTAGACGACGACGAACGGCTCGTCGGGGTCGATGACGAACACTTCGAACGGGGGACTCGCGCCCTGACGCTCCTCGTGGTAGCCGTCGCGGCCACCCGCTGCGCGCACGAGCAGCGGCTCGAGGGGTTTCACCCCGTCGCGGAACTCGGCGAACACGTCCTGTTGGCCGGGCTGGTCGGCGAAGGTGTAGACGATGCCGTTGGCGTCGCCGTCGGTGCCGTGGGTGACGCGGGCGTTCATCCCGCTTCCCTCGCTGACGGCGTCGTCCCAACAGCGGGTGGCGGCCTCGAAAATCGCCTCGTCGGTGCGCGTGAACCGGATTCGCGTCTCGTCGGTCACTTCGTGGTCGGCAAGCGTCGGGTCCCCGTCGGTCCACGCGAGGGTGGCGTCGATGCGGTAGCCCGGCTCGAGATCGGTGGCGTCACCCCGGGCGACGTAGGTTGGGTCGCCGCTCTCGGTGTCGAGCAGGAGCCACTCGTCGCCGTCCCGGCCGGCGAGCACGCGGAACTGCCCGGTCGTCGTCTGCTCCATGCCGGACCGAGGAGACGGGCGTGGAAAACGCCGACGGTGTGACCGACACGGCTTTGCGAGTCGCTCCGCGAGCCGACGTATGTACGAGAGCGGACGATACGTCGCCGAGCGGCTCGAACCCGTCACGGACGACCAGATACAGCCAAACGGCGTCGACCTGACGCTCGCGGCCGTGGAACGCCAGACGGAACCGGGCCGTATCGGCACGGACGGGAAGACGGTCGGGAAGCGCGAGACCGTAGCGCCGGAGGAAGGCGTCTACCGGCTGGAACCGGGCGCGTACATCGCACGCTACGGTGAGACCGTCGCCGTGCCCGACGGCCACGTCGGCTTCGTCTATCCCCGCTCGTCGCTGATGCGCAACTCCTGTATGCTGAACACGGCGGTGTGGGACGCCGGCTACGAGGGTCGCGGCGAGGGACTCCTCCGGGTGGGCCACACCGTCGAACTGGAGGCCGGCGCACGCATCGCGCAGTTCGTCCTCGCCGCGGCGGACCACGAGGGTAGATACGATGGGACGTATCAAGGCGAGCACATCGAGTAGCAGACGTGCGTAGATTCAGTCGCTGAGACGCCCGGCAGTCTTTATCAACGTCGCTCACAAACTAGTAGACAGTAACTATGGCTGCCGGTGCCCAGCCGAACTCGTTCACTGACCGTGCCTTCTTCGAGGCGTTGGTCCAGAACGGCTCGGACGCGATCATCACAATCGACACGGACGACCGGATCCGGTTCGCCAACGACGTCATTAAGAAGATGTTCGGCTACGACCCCGAGGAGCTTGTCGGGGAGTCGTTGACTACGATCATGCCGGAGCGCTTCCAGGACGCCCACCGGGCGGCAATCGAGCGGTATATCGAGACCGGCGAGCGAACCCTCGACTGGAGCGGTATCGAACTCCCGGCGGAACACCGCGACGGCCACGAGGTACAGGTGTCGATTACATTCGAGGAGTACGAGTACGGCGGCCAGAATGTCTTCTCCGGCATCATGCGCGACGTGACCGGGCGAAAGGAGCGTGAGCGCAAGCTCGAACAGCAAAACGAGCAGTTAGAACGGTTTGCGTCGGTCGTGAGCCACGACCTCCGGAGCCCGCTCCAGATGGCGAAAGCCACCCTCGCGGTCGCGAAGGCGACCGACGACGAGGAGGCGCTGGAGGAACTGGACGAGCTACTCGACCGGATGGACGAACTCGTCGACGACGTGCTCGAACTCGCGACGCAGGGCCAGACGGTCGACGAGACGGAGCAAGTGTCGCTCGAAGCCGTCGCGTCGGACGCGTGGAACGTCGCCGGCCACGGCGACATCGCGTTCGAGAGCGACGACGTGACCCTAGAGGCCGACCCGGAGCGGCTCCAGACGCTGTTCGAGAACCTCTTTCCCAACGCCCGCGAACACGGCGGTGCAGAGTCGATCTGGGTCGAGGCCACCCACGACGGCTTCGCCGTCAACGACGACGGGAGCGGGCTGGGCCACGTCGACAGAGAGCAGCTGTTCGACCACGGCTACACGGAAAGCGAGTCCGGGACGGGAATCGGGCTGAACATTGTCAAGACCGTCGCGCAGGCGCACGGCTGGCGGGTCGAGGCCGGCGAGAGCGACGAGGGCGGTGCCCGATTCGCGTTCCACGAGGTGACGACCAGATGACGGCCACCTCGGACCGTGTCGAGGCCGACGACGCGGACGAGGAGCACCAGGCCGAGCCAGTGGTGTTGGCCGTCGACGACGAGCCGCGGGTCACACAGGCGTTCGCGCTGTGGCTCGACGGCTATGAGGTCCGGACCGCACAGTCGGGCGAGGAGGCCTTGGAGATGCTCGAGGGCGTCGACGTGGTCTTGCTCGACAGAAAGATGCCGGGGATGGACGGCAGCGAGGTGTTGGAGGTGATTCGCGAGCGGGGCTACGACTGCCGGGTCGCGATGGTCACCGGCGTCTCACCGGAACTCGACGTAGCCGACATGGCGTTCGACGATTATCTGGAGAAGCCGGTCGACCCAGAGGAGCTGGCCGAGACGGTCGAGAGACTGCTCGCGCGGGCGGGCTACGACGAACGCATCACCGAGCTGTTGTCGGTGACACGCAAGATAGAGCTACTCCGTTCGGAGTATCCGGACGAGGAGTTGGGCGACGAGTTCGAGTCGCTGCTCGCGGAGCGCGAGCGACTCAAGCAAGAGACCGACGAGATGCTGTCGAATCTGGGACCCGAAGAGTTCGCCCAGATCATGAGCGACTTTTAATCGAGCAGCGTCGAGAGCGCGTGTCGCTCCACCCGTCGGAGCGTCTTCGCGACGGACATCGGGTCGCTGTCGAGCGCCGCGGCGATGTCGGTGTGTGTCGTCTCACGCGGCTGTTCGTAGTAGCCCCCATCGAGTGCGTGCGCGACCGTCCGGCGCTCGTCGTCCGTCAGTTCGATGCGTCGAATCGCCGTTTCGAGTCCCCCAGTGCTCACAGCCGTGGGTTACGTCGGTCGGGTTTGAATCTTCGTATCTCGCTCACACGCCCGTCCCCGAGGCCGCCTCCGGCAGGTCGTACTCGTGGACCTCCATGCCGAGCTCCTCGATGGCGCGGCGCATGTGCTCGCGTTCCGCGAAGTCGGCACCGTCCTCCTCGCGGAGTCGCTGCGCGGTTGCGAACACTTCGCCCTTCCGGTCGTCCGGGATGTCGAACACGTCCGTCGAGATCTCGATGACCAGCCCGTTGTTGTCCTGGGTGTACAACGAGTAGAATATACCGCGGTCGAAGATGTTGTAGCCGCGGCCGTCGTCTTTGATGGATTCTTCCATCTCCTCGAACCGCTCCGGGTCGACGCTGAAACAGAGGTGGTGGACCGCGCCGGTCTGGGGTCGCTGTCCCGCCGCCGACGGGCGGTCGTCGCTCACGAAGAAGGTGAGCATCCGGCCGTCACCCGTGTCGAAAAACAGGTGTGTCTGGGAGGGGTCGTCCAGGTTCGGCTGGCGGAGGACGAGGGGCATCCCCAGCAGGTCGCGGTAGAATGCGAGGGTGTCCTCCTCGTTCGATCCCCAGACCGTGATGTGGTCGGTGCCGGTGGTGTTGAACGGTGCGTCTGGCTGCTCGGCGGTGATTTCGGGGCTGTCGTCTGCCATACACATTATTGGTGGCCGTCCTACATAAGGAGTCGCGGGCGTCCACGTCGCCGGGTGACGCCGGTGTCAGTGGCACGCGCGTCGCTGGCGTCGTTATACCGGTGGAGCGTGAACGGCGTGTATGCATCCGACGGGTATCCACCACGTCACGGGAATCGTCCGTGACGCACGGGCGAACGTCGACTTCTACACCGACACGCTCGGACTCCGGTTCGTGAAGCGGACGGTCAACATGGAAGACCGCTTCGAGTACCACTTCCACTACGGCGACGCGACAGGCAGCGCCGGGAGCGCCGTCACCTTCCTCCCGTTTCGCGACGAGGCGGACGGCCGGGTGGGCCGGCCACAGATTTCCGAGACAGCCCTCGCCGTGCCGAGCGGCTCGCTCGACGAGTGGGACGCCCGTGTCGCCGAGAGCGCGGGGACGGTCGGCGAGCGGACCGAGCGGTTCGGCGAGCCGACGCTCACGCTCGAAGACCCCGACGGGACGCACCTCGCGCTCGTGGAGACCGAGGGTCACGGCGAGCCGTGGACGGAGACCGTCCCGGAGTCGACGGCGACACGCGGGGTTTCCGGCGTCTCGCTGCTCTCGGCGAGCCCGTTCGTGACGGCGAGTATTCTTGAGACGTTCGGCTTCGAGCGCGGCGGACAGGAAGGCGAACGCGTCCGGTACGAGACCGGCCGCGGCGTCGTCGACATCCTCGACCGCGAGACCGAGTTCGGCCGGGAGGGAGCCGGCACCATCCACCACGTCGCGTTCGGCGTCGACAGCGAAGAACGGCTCCACGAGTGGCGCGAGCAGTTGGCCGGCCGCGAGGACATGCGGGCCTCGTACGTGAAAGACCGCCACTTCTACCACTCGCTGTACGTGCGTGACGCCGGCGGTATCCTGTTTGAACTCGCGACCGAGCCGATGGACATGCTCGGAGACGACCCCGCGCCCGGTGACCACCTGTATCTGCCAGAGTGGTTCGAGGAGGACCGCGAGCTCATCGAGTCACAGCTTCCGCTCGAGCCGTGAGCGACATCGACCCACACGCGGGGGAGGGAATCGAGAGCGCCGGTGCACCGCCACAGGCGACCGAGCGCGCTCTCATACTACTCCACGGTCGCGGCGACTCGTCGGCCGGCATCCTCCGGCTCGTAGACGACATCTACGAACGGGGTGTCCGGTATCTCGCCCCGGCCGCGGCCGGCCGGGTCTGGTATCCGGGCGAGCTGACGGATCCGGTGACTGACCGCCGGCAGGCGTATCTCGACTCCGCGTTCGGCCAGATAGAGCGTGCACTCGACGAGACCGAGGCGATGGGTGTCGACCCCGAGGAGGTGGTGCTGGCGGGCTTTTCACAGGGTGCGAGCGTGGCGACGGAGTTCGCGATGCGGCGACCCCGTCGCTATGGCGGGCTGGTCGCGCTCGCCGGAGGACTGCTCGGTCCGACCGACGAGATTGGCCCGCGCGAGGGAACTCTGGACGGGACGCCGGCGGTCTGTGGCGTCGGAACGGAAGACCCCCACGTCTCCGTCGAGCACGCCGAGGCGACGGCCGCGGCGCTCTCGGAGATGGGTGCAGCCGCGAGCGCGGAGACGTATCAGGGCGTGGGCCACGCAATCGGTGACGGGGCGGTCGAGACGCTCCAGCGGCTCACTTCTCGGGACTGAGTCCGGCGAGTCGCATCGCATTTCCGGTGACGCCGACGGTCATGCCGGCGTCGCCGGCCAACACCGCCGCCCAAATCGGAACCAGCGAGAGCGGCACCCCGACCGCGAGGAGCGCCTTCACGCCGAGGCTCGTCCAGATGTTCTGTCGGATGATTCCGTTTGCACTCCGGGAGAGCCGGTGGAGATACGGGAGCCGCGAGAGGTCGTCTGCCATCAGCGCGATGTCGGCGGTTTCGAGAGCCGTGTCCGTGCCGGCAGCACCCATCGCGACGGCCACATCAGCGGTCGCCAGCGCGGGCGCGTCGTTGACGCCGTCACCGACCATCGCGACCGTGCCGTGGGTTTCACGCAGCTGTTCGACGGCGGCCACCTTCTCGTCGGGCATGAGACTCGCGTGCACGTCGTCGATACCCACCTCGTCGGCGACGGCGCGGGCGGTGCGGTCGTTGTCGCCGGTGAGCATCGCGACGTGGACGCCGGCTTCCCGGAGCGTCGAGACGACGCGGCCGGCGTCGGGCCGCACCTCGTCGGCGACGGCGACGACACCCTCCACCTCTTCGTCGGTACCGACGAGGACGACGGTTTTCCCCTCCGATTGGAGCCGTGGAATCACGTCGTCCAGCAGGTCGAGACAGCCCGTCCGGGCGCAGATGTTCCGGGTCGTGCGGGTGAGCTGTCCGCCGTCGGTCGCGGCGTGGACGTGCGAGAGGTCGAAGCCCAACTCCGAAAACAGGTCGGGCGTGCCGGCGTAGTGGGTCGTCCCGTCGAGGTCGGCGGTGACTCCCTGACCGGTGAGCGCCTCGAACGCCTTGACGTCGCGCTCTGCTACGTCGGCGGTCTCAGCGCGGGCGACGATTGCCTCGCCGATCGGGTGTTCAGACCGGCGCTCGAGTCCGCGCGCACACCGGAGCACGTCCTGTTCGTCGTTGTCGCCCAGCGGGACGATGTCGGTGACGGTGAGTTCCCCCTTCGTGAGCGTGCCGGTCTTGTCGAAGGCGACGGCGTCCACGTCACCCATCGTTTCGAGGTGGCGGCCGCCCTTCACGAGGACGCCGTTGCGGGCGGCGCTCGTGATGCCGGAGACGACGGTGACGGGCGTCGAGATGACGAACGCGCAGGGACACGCCAACACGAGCAGCGTCAGCCCGTAGACGATGTACGTCTCCCACGCGCCCGAGAGGAAAAGCGGCGGAACAAGTGCGAGCAGTATCGCGACTCCGACCACAAGCGGGGTGTAGTAGCCGGCAAAGCGCTCGACGAACTGCTCGCGGTCGGTCGTGTCGCGCTGTGCCGCCTCCACGAGCTCGAGGACGGTCGCGATGGTGTCCTCGCCGGCGTCGCTCGTCACCTCGATTTCGAGGTATCCCCCCTCGTTGATGGTGCCGGCGAACACCTCGTCGCCGGCCGTCTTGTCGACGGGGACCGACTCGCCGGTGACGGGAGCCTGATTGACGGCGCTGGTCCCGTCGCGCACGACCCCGTCGCGGGGGATCTTCTCGCCGGGGCGGACGGCGACGCGTTCACCGCGCGCGACCGCGTCGGCCGCGACCGTCACCTCCTCGCCGTCACGGATGACGGTCGCATCGTCCGGGGCGAGTTCCATCAGCTCCGCGAGCGAGCCGCGGGCGCGGTCCATCGCGTACCGTTCCAGCAGCTCCGAAATCGAAAACAGCGTCGCGAGCATCGCCGCCTCGAAGTAGAGGCGTTCGCCGAAGCCGACGCTCACGGCCAGCGCGCCGAGGATGGCGACCGACATCAGCAGGTCGATGTCGAGACTCCGCTGGCGCAGCGAGTAGTACCCGTTGCGGAACACGGCAGCCCCGCCGACGGCGACCGCAGCGAGGTACGCGACATCGCCGACCGGGAACCCCTCGACTGTCGGCCCCGTAGCCTGCGTGAGCGGGTTCGCGAGCAGGAGTCCGGCGAGGGTCGCGACGCCGGCGACGTAGGTGGCAAGCGCGCGGGTACTGGTCCACGTACCCGACCGCTCGTCACCGTCGTCCGCGTCGGTGACCTCGTACCCCGCGCGCTCGACGGCGCGTTCGAGGTCGGCGAGCGTCGTCCCGGCTTCGTGGTCGACCTCGACGGTGCCGGTCGTCGGGTTCGCGTCGATGCGGGTAACGCCCGGCACCGACTCCAATCCCCCCGTCACCTTGTCCGCACAGGAGGCACAGTCCATCGACGGCACCGAGAGCGTGGTCTGTTCGGCGGGCACGTCCCGGGTGTGACCCTCGTCGTGGCCGTGGTCGTCGCCTCCGTGCGCGTTGCTCATTATCGGAGCTACGAGACACGTACCTATTAATATCGCTGTTAGAATTCGCCCAATATAGCACAATTTCTATTATTCTAACTGTATTGGGTTAACAATACAGATACCGTCGGAGACGGATGCCACTGCTGGACACGGCGATTTAGATAGGTGGCACTCCTCCGTTCGAGCATGGAAGAAACGTGGGACGAGACGCGCGTCCGCGAGCTTCACGACGACCTCGTGGACCTGTACGGCCCGGCAGAGCGCGACGGTGAGCACGGCAGCGACGCCGACCCGGGCGAGGGGGTCCGCCAGCTGGTGACGACGATTCTCTCACAGAACGTCGCCGACGAGAACACGCGCCGCGCCGCGGAGAACCTCTTTTCGACCTACGAGGGGTACGACGCCATCGAGTCCGCGCCGCCGGAGGAGTTGGCCGAGGTAATCCGCGTCGCCGGTCTCCCGGAGACGAAGGCCGACCGCATCCAGCGGGCGCTGTCGGCGGTTCGAGCCGAAACCGGGGGCGCGTACTCGCTCGCCTTCCTCGACGCGATGGAGACCGACGCGGCGAAGCCGTGGCTCACCGACATCAAGGGAATCGGCCCGAAGACGGCGAGCGTCGTCTTGAACTTCCACTTCGGCAAGCCGACGATGGCCGTCGACACCCACGTCGAGCGCGTCTCAAAGCGATTCGGTCTCGTCCCGGAGTCAGCCTCGAACGCGAAGGTGCACGACCTGCTGGACGAGCTAGTACCGGACGAGCTGAAGTATCCGCTCCACGTGCTGCTCATCACTCACGGGCGTGAACACTGCACGGCGCGTTCGCCCGACTGCGAGAATCCGGTGTGTACACGCTACTGCACCTGTGGTGGCTGTTGACGACACAACGCCTTTTACTTTCCACGCGAAGGGAAGGGTATGACATTCGACCCGAGCGCGCAGGGACTCGACGCCGATGCCGTCCAAGAGCGCGTCGACGACGCCATCGCCGACAACGAGGTCGTCCTATTCATGAAAGGCTCCGCGATGATGCCGCAGTGTGGCTACTCGAAGCGAGCAATCGGCATCCTCCAGCAGTACCGCGACGACGTGGAGACGGTCGATGCGCTCCAGAATCTCGACGCCTTCCGTGCCGCCCTCAACGAACATTCGGGCTGGGAGACCATTCCGCAGGCGTTCGTCGACGGTGAGTTCATCGGCGGCAGCGACATCATCGCCGAACTCGACGAGCGGGGCGAGCTGGCCGAGAAGCTCGGCGTCGACCCCGACGAGGTAGAAAACGACGCCGCGACCGACGCTCCGTTCTAAAACGGGCTGTCGAACCGCGCCGCGACCGCGTCGAGCCGTTCTTTCAGGAACGTCACCACGCCCAGCCCCGCGACCACGTCGAGCGCGAGGAGTTCACGCCCGACCGCGGTACACTGGTGAGCGGCGTCGAGCGGGCCGACCACCGACGACAGCGGGCCGACACTACAGCCGACGGCGTGTGCACCGACCAACAGCGCCGTCACCGTCACGTACGGCACGAGCACGCCCGCCTCGAGCCACCGGTCGGTCGGCAGCGAGTCCGAGACGGCGACGTGGAGCGCGAACTCCACGGCGAGAAACACCAACACGGCGTGTTCGAGCATGTGGACGGTGCCGTGGATGCTCGACGTGTCGGCGGTCAGATTCAGGGCAACGAGCATCGCCAGCCCACCCACGACCAGCGGTCGGGCCGCGTCTAGTCGCTCGTGAATCCGCGCCGCGACGCCAAGAGCGGTGCTTGTTGCTGCCATCGGTACAGTAACACCGAGCGCTGGGGGTACGTCTCACCCCGAACGTGTTCGTCACATCCGGTCGCTGAAGTCCCACGTGTACAGCTTCGACGGCTCGATGCGGATGTGAACCTCCTCGCGGTCCTCCGAGAGCAGCCGCTTTGCGAGTCCCGAGTCCGTTCCACCGAGATACCGCTCCAGCAGCGACTGCAACAGCCGTTTCTCCTCGTCCGGCTGGAGGGTCGTGTGTCCGCTCCCCCGAACTCCGAAGTACGGCGGCTCGTTCACCGACACCTCGAAGCTCACGCCGTCGTCGTGGCGGAGATACTCGACCACGTCGGCGCTCGCGCTCGTCGCACAGTCGAGTCCGCCGTCGCGCCACCGGTACCACAGCGACAGCATCCACAGCCCACCCGCGGGGGTCCGACACGCGAGTCGAAGCGGGACGGTTCCGGCCTCGCTCGTCAGAAACGCGTCGAGTTCCTCGCGGCTCCACACACCAGATAGCTGCATACGCACTGTACGGAGGGACGACTGATAAACACAGGCCGGCACAGCCGCTCAGAAGACGAGAAGCATGGACGAGCGGGGATGTGAACCGGAGCCAGACGTGCTCGCTCACTTCGCTCGCTGCGCGCGACTGGTAGGGTTCAAATCCGCCCGTGGCTCGCGTATGCGCCCCAGGCGGCTCGCTCGCGTCGCTCGGCGCGTGGGGGCGTCAAAAGTTTCGATGGACGAGCGGGGATTTGAACCCCGGGCCTCTTCCTTGCGAAGGAAGCGATCTGCCGCTGATCTACTCGCCCGCAGTGCAGGTGTATCCACGTGTGTCGCTTATCTGTTTCGTTCCGAAAACGCGCGTGAGTGGAGACACACGCCCGCTGGAACGCCGGCCGCCGCGACCGCGTTCAGTCCTCGAGGACGATCTCGATTGAGACGTCGTTCGGGACCTGAATCCGCATCAGCTGGCGGAGCGCGCGTTCGTCGGCATCGATGTCGATGAGCCGCTTGTGGACGCGCATCTCCCAGTGCTCCCACGTCGCCGTCCCCTCACCGTCGGGGGACTTTCGCGACGGGATTTCCAGCGTCTTCGTCGGGAGCGGGACCGGACCGGACAGCTGTACACCGGTCGAGTCCGCAATCTCCCGCACGTCGTCGCAGATGTTGTCGAGGTCCCCGGGGGCGGTGCCCGCGAGGCGGACGCGTGCTTGCTGCATTTATCGCTCGTGGACTTCCAGGACCTGACCGGCTGCGACGGTCTGACCCATGTCACGGATTGCGAAGCTACCGAGCTCCGGAATCTCGTTTGCCGACTCGATGCTGAGCGGCTTCTGCGGTCGGACCGTCACGACGGCTGCGTCACCGGACTGGATGAAGTCGGGGTTCTCCTCTTCCTTCTCGCCGCTGGCGGGGTCGATGGTGTAGTCGATGGACTCGATGGTACACGCGACCTGTGCCGTGTGGGCGTGGAAGACCGGCGTGTAGCCGGCGGTGATGACCGAGGGGTGCTGCATGACGACGATACGCGCCTGGAACGTCTCAGCGACGCTCGGCGGGTCATCGGCCGGTCCACAGACGTCACCGCGGCGGATGTCGTCCTTGCCGATGCCGCGGACGTTGAATCCGACGTTGTCACCCGGGCCCGCGGACGGGACCTCCTCGTGGTGCATCTCGACGGTCTTCACTTCCCCGCCAACGTCGGACGGCTGGAAGGAGACGTCGTCGCCGGTCTCCATCGTCCCGGTCTCGATTCGGCCGACCGGGACCGTCCCGATACCCGAAATCGTGTAGACATCCTGAATCGGCAGTCGCAGCGGCGCGTCCGTCGGCGGCTGCGGCTCAGGCAGGTTGTTGAGCGCCTCGAGGAGGGTCTCGCCGTCGTACCACGGCGTGTTCTCCGAGGCCGTGGAGACGTTGTCGCCCTCGAAGGCCGACGTCGGGATGAAGCTCGCGTCGTCCGTGTTGAACTGGACCTGCTTCAGGAGCTGGGTCACTTCCTCGACGGTCTCCTGATAGCGGGACTCCTGGTAGTCGACGAGGTCCATCTTGTTGACCGCGACGATGAGCTCGTTGATACCGAGAGTTCGCGAGAGGAAGACGTGCTCTTGGGTCTGGGGCTGGACACCGTCGTCCGCGGCGACGACGAGCACGGCGTTGTCGGCCTGGCTCGCGCCAGTAATCATGTTCTTGACGAAGTCGCGGTGACCCGGACAGTCGACGATAGTGAAGTAGTACTCGTCGGTGTCGAACTCCTGGTGGGCGATGTCGATGGTGACACCTCGCTCTCGCTCCTCTGCGAGGTTGTCCATCACGTAGGCGAACTCGAAGCCGCCCTTGCCCTTCTCTTCTGCTTCCTCGCGGTGCTGCTCGATGACGTGCTCCGGTACGCTCCCCGTCTCGAAGAGGAGTCGCCCGACCATCGTACTCTTTCCGTGGTCAACGTGGCCGATGACGGCCAAGTTTTGGTGTGGTTTGTCGCTCATGAGTGTAACTCACGCGCTAATGCGCTGTGGAAGTGCTTCGATACTCGCCCGTAAAACGATTTCGAAAGAAACCCCCGCAGACGGCGTGTTCAGCCCCTATGCCAGCCGTTCACACGCCTACCGTTTCGCCAGCCGACCAACGTCCGCTAGCACGGCACTCGCCGTCTCCGGCCCCCCTGCACCGCGCCCAGAGATGTTGAGCCGGCCGGCGAATGCAGTGTCCAGTTGGACGATATTGCGCGTCCCGGTCACCGCGAGCGTCCCATTTTCGGGGACGAGCCGCGGGCCAACCCGTATCTCGCCGTCTTGCACCTCGCCGATGAGCCGGACCGTCCGGCCGTCCTCGGCGGCGAGTTCGAGCACGCTCCCGGAGAGATTCGCGATCCCCTCGACGGACGCGTCCGCGAGCGTGTACTCGCGGTCGTACAACACGTTCGCAAGTATGACACATTTCAGAGCGGCGTCGGTCCCTTCCACGTCAAAGCTGGGGTCGGCCTCCGCGACGCCCAAATCCTGTGCCTCCGCGAGCACGTGTTCGTAGTCGAGTCCCTCGGCGGCCATCCGCGAGAGGACGAAGTTCGCCGTCCCGTTCAACACACCGCGCACTGCGGTGACGTGTGTCGGACCGAGATCAGCCACGGTCGAGAGCGCCGGAATCGCGCCCGCGACCGTCGCCTCGAACAGGAGGTCACCGTCGCTCGCTTCCTCGGCGGCGCGCACGTCCGCGTACCGCTCTGCCACCGGTCCCTTGTTCGCGAGCACGACGTGGCAGTCCCGCTCGAACGCCTCGACGACGTGGGAGTAGCCCGGTTCCGCGTCGCCCAGTGTCGTCGGCGTCGCCTCCACCAGTACATCGTAGTCGGCCGCGAGCGCATCCGCGGGGTCGTGGTCGCCGACAGTTCCTGTTTCGGCCTTCCGGTCGGTCACGGCCTCGGGGTTTAGCCCGTGGGAATCAACGGCTGCAGACGATGAGTCGGCGATTGCGACGACCTCATGGCCGTACTCCGCCGCCAAATCGAGCACACTTGCGCCGACCGCACCGGCACCCATCACGGCTAATTTCATGCCTCTCCCTCCGTGAGCGGCGTGATGACGCGCAGTCCCTTCTCCTCGGCGAGATCGTCAATGGCGTCGAGAACACCGTCGATACCGCCTGATTCGGTGGCGAGTCGGAGCCGTGCCGACGACACGTCGCCGGTCCCGCCGGGAGCCGACAGCGACACGTCCGTCACCGAGACCTCACCCGACCCCTGGATGTGGGTGAGCGTCTCCGAGAGGTCCGTCTCCACGAGGTGGCCCGAGAGGATGACGACCAGTTCCTCACTGTACCGTTCCGCGCCCGCCTGCACGACGTTAACTCCGGCGTCCCGCAGCGACTCGACGATAGCGTCGAACCGCTCGGGGGTCGCTTCGAGGTCGACCTCGATTGGGATGCGCCCCCGTGGCGTGAGATTGCCCCGCTCGTGGAGCACGGAGAGGAGGTTGCCGCCGTTTTCCGAAATCGGTTCCAGCGCGCGCAGCAGTTCGCCCGGTTCGTCCACGAGTTCGAGTCTGACAGTATACGCTTGGACAGCCTCGCTCACGGTGAACCCTCGGTCATACGGAACAGAGCGTGGGATGGAGTATAAACACGCCGGCACTCACAAACCCCGCCGTCGAATCCTTCTGCCCCCGTCCCGTAGCCATGGTATGGTACTCCTGTATCAGACGCTCGATATCGTTATCGCTGGCATCCTCGCAGGCGTGACGACGTTCGCCCTCGCGACGGTCGCCCCGAACGTCGCCGTCAGCGTCGGCGTGCTCGCGGCGGGACTCTACTACTTTTCCCGGAATCCGTGGGGCGGCAACGGCGAGGAAGTGAACGAAGCAATCGACGACGTGTACGCGCGGCTGCTCCGGCGATAGAAATGAAAAAGGGCCGACTATCGGGTTACAGGTAGTTGATCTGCTGTGGCAGCTCCGTCTTCATGCCCTTGCGCTCGCGGATGCGCGTGATGGTCTCCGGCTGGAGGTTGTCGGCCATGACGCGGAAGCCGGCGTTCTCGGTGTTCCACGACGCGCGACCTTCCGTCGCCGAGCGGATGTCCGAGGAGAAGCCGATCATCTCGTCGACGGGGGCGATACCCTCGACGACCATGAGGTCACCCTCCTGGTACATGTCGTCGACGCGGCCGCGGCGACCCTGAATCTCGCCGGAGGCCGCGCCCATGTGCTCGTTCGGCACGTCGATGCGGACGTTCTGAATCGGCTCTAGCAGACGAATCTCGGCGTCCATCAGCGCGGTGTGGACCGCGTCGCGGGTCGCCGGGATGACCTGTGCCGGACCGCGGTGGATGGCGTCCTCGTGGAGCCGGGCGTCGTGGAGCTTCAGCAGCGCGCCACGCACCGGCTCGGCGGCGAGAGGACCGTCGTCGAGCGACTCCTCGATACCTTCGAGGACGAGTTCCATCGTCTCGTTGAGATGCTGGATGCCCTTCGTGTCGTCGATGACGATGTTGGTGCCGTGGATGTGCTCGACCTCTTGTGCGAGGTCCTTGTCGAGTCCGGCGTCCATCAGCGCCTCGCGGCGCTCCATCTCCGGCATGTCCATCGTGGCCTCACCGAGCTGGAGGGTCTCGACGATGTCCTCCGAGAGCGGCTCGACGGTCATGTAGAAGCGGTTGTGGCGGTTCGGGGAGATGCCCTCGACCTCGCGGGAGTTCGTCGTCGGCGCTTCGCGGTAGACGACGATGGGTTCGCCCGTGATAACCGGGATGCCCTGGTTGCGCTCGATACGCTGGGTGATGACTTCGAGGTGAAGCTCGCCCTGCCCGGAGATGAGGTGCTCGCCGGTGTCCTCGTTGATCTCGATGCGGATGGTCGGGTCCTCCTTCGAGACCTGTCGCAGCGTCTCGATGAGCTTCGGGAGGTCGTCCATGTTCTTCGCCTCGACGGACTTCGTGATGACGGGCTCGGAGATGTGCTCGATGGACTCGAACGGCGTCATCTCGACGCTCGACACCGTGGAGCCGGCGATTGCGTCCTTCAGCCCGGTGACGGCGGCGATGTTTCCGGCGGGAACGCGCTCCACCTCCTCGCGTTCACCACCCATGTAGATACCGACCGACTGGACGCGGTTGGTGCCGACGGTTCCGGAGACGTGGAGGTTCTGGCCCTTCTCCAGCGTTCCGGAGAAGACACGCCCGGCGGCGATTTCGCCGGCGTGCGGGTCGATACCGATGTCGGTGACCATGAGGACGACCTCGCCGTCGGGGGCGACGTCGCGCATGTCCTGTGCGAGCTGGGACTCGGCGTCGCCACGCCAGACCCGGGGGATACGTCGCGGCTGTGCGTCGAGCGGGTCCGGGAAGTGCTCACAGACCATGTCGAGCACGACATCCGAAAGCGGCGTGCGCTCGTGGAGTTCGAGCCGCTCGTCGTTCTGTTCTAGCTCGATGATCTCACCGAAGTCCATGCCGGTGCGCTGCATCGACGGGAAGGAGATGCCCCACTTGTAGAGGGCAGATCCCATCCCGACGGTGCCGTCCTGGATGGAGACGGTCCAGTCGTCCACGTCGTCCATCTCCTCGGTCATCCCCTCGATGAGGTCGTTGACGTTGGCGATGACGTCCTGGAGACGGCGCTGCATCTCTTCTGGTCCCTCCTGCAGCTCGGAGATGAGTCGGTCGACCTTGTTGATGAACAGTGCCGGCTTGACACCCTCGCGGAGCGCCTGTCGCAGGACGGTCTCGGTCTGGGGCATCGCGCCCTCGACCGCGTCCACGACGACGAGCGCACCGTCGACCGCACGCATCGCACGCGTCACGTCGCCACCGAAGTCGACGTGGCCTGGCGTGTCGATGAGGTTGATGAGGTGGTTGGTGTCCTCGTACTCGTGGGTCATCGAGACGTTCGCCGCGTCGATGGTAATCCCGCGTTCCTGCTCGTCTTCTTCGGTGTCCATCATCAGCTGGTCGGCCTGTTCGCCGCCGCCGATCATGCCCGCACCTTCGAGGAGGTTGTCGGTGAGCGTCGTCTTCCCGTGGTCGACGTGAGCAGCGATGGCGATGTTGCGGATCTGGTCCCGCTCGTCCATCAGCGCCTCACACTCGTCTACGATTTTTTTCCGTCGGCCCATTATGCAGGCGAGTAACGACACCAGCGACAAAAGGGTAGTGTTTCGCCGCTACCGAAACCGCCCCGAAACCGTGGTAACGCGCCGCAGGCCGGCGAACTCGCTCAGTCGTCTCGGTGCTCGTGGAGATACTCGTAGGCCCACCGGACGCGCTTGAACTCGGTCTCGTCGCCGTCGCGGTCGGGATGGGTCTCTTTCACTCGGTCGCGATAGGCGGCCGTCACCCTCTCCTCGTCGGCGTCGATACCGACGCCGAGCACCTCACACGCCTCCCGCTCGCGGGGCGCGACCGTCTCCGACTGGCGCTGCTCGCTGTTGACGCGCTCGTTCCACCAGTCGCTCGGCCCCTCGTCGGGACCCGGCGGGTCGTGGTCGGTCGGCTCCCGCCAGAACGGATCCTCGAACCACGCGGGGTCGTCCCAGTCGGGCGGCTCGTAGTCGATGTCCGCAGACCGGGACCGTTCGGTCTCCGCGCCGGCCTCGCCGACCGTCCCGTCGGGATTGCGTTCGACGCCGACCCGCTGGTAGGCGGTCGCGGCGATACTCTCGCGGCTCCGCGTGAAACAGCGGTAGCCGCCGGCGAACGTGAGGCCCGCACCGGCGAACAACAGCAGCGAGACACCGCCGGGCGTGACGAACGCGGCAAACAGCGTGAGCACCGTTCCTGTGACGGCGAGCACTACGCCGGCCCCGAACAGCAGCCACCCACGGTACACACTCTTCGTAGTGGACGATGCGTGTAAATCTCTCCGGTGGAGTCGCCGCAAGGCTCAAACGCGCGCGAGCCGTGCCACTAGTACACATGGAACTGCGCGTAACGGGCGACGGGCCGGCCACACCGTTCCTCTCGGCCCGCGACCGCTTCGAGACGGAACACGAGGTGGCCCTCCCCGTGACGGTCGAGATTCGCGAAGACCCCGACGAGCGGACCCTCGTCGGCCACTACGACGACCACCACCGACTCGTCATGAGCCAGCAAGCCGCCACGAGCGTGATGGCCCCAGAACTCGCCATCCACGAGTTCGCCCACATGGCACGGTACGAAGAGGAACACCCCTCCCACACGATGGAGACAAAGGAGGCGCTGTTCCTCGCGCTCGCCGGCCGGTCGGTCGAACAGCGCAAGCTCGCGCACTGTTATCAGATTGCGAATCACATGAAGGACATCTACGCCGACGACCTGACGCTTGCCGTCTCGCCGGCCGACAAGCTGGTCTCGTTCATGGAGTCGTCGCTGGCAGCGGCGGTCGCGGACCGACCGGTCGAGCGGCCGGGCGACTGGACGCGACTGACCAGCGCGGCCGACCCCGAGATCACGGTCGTCAACGCGGCGTTCGCGCTCGCGCTGTTGGAGCGACACGACGCCATCGCCGACGACCACCGGCTGTACGACCTCGCTCGCGCGGCCGCGAGCGACGCGCCCGGCGTCTCGCTGTCGGCGTTCAAGCGCGCGTTCCGGTCGCTGGACGCCGACCCCGACGAGTCGGACTACCGGAAGGCGCTCGTGGACGTGACCCGCGAGTACGTGTTGGAGTCCGGGGAGCCGGCGGTCGCAGACTGACGTACCGGTCGCTGAGACGCGATTCAATACCCTTTTGCTCGCCCGAAGATACATTTCCCGTATGGCAGACTTTCAGATCGTCGTCGGTGACCCGAGCGACGGGATGACGTACCAACTGGAGATCGACGGACAGGACGCGAACCGGTTCATCGGCAGGTCCCTCGGCGACGAGGTCGACGGCGAGGCAATCGGCCTCTCGGGGGCGACACTCGAGCTTACGGGCGGCTCGGACACCGCCGGCCGACCGATGCGCTCTGACGTGCGCGGTCCGAACACGGAGTCGATTCTCGTCACCGGCGGCACGGGGTACAACCCGGAGCGCGACGGCGAGCGCCGCCGCGTCACCGTCCGCGGCGCGGAAGTGAGCGACGAGACGCGACAGATCAACGTGAAGGTCACGGGCGACGACACGGACGTCGCAGCGGTCCTCGGCGACGAGGAGAGCGACGACGAGTAACACGTTCTATGGCTGATTCAGTCCCGAGCGACGCCGTCAACAGCGTGCGTGCAACGCTCGTCCGCGCTGGTCGCACCGACCGGCCGAAGGTGACGGTCCCCGACAAGGAGACCGACCGCTTCCCGGAGTTCGATGTCGTCCGCGTCGGCACCGGCGACAGCACCTACTTCGCCCGCGTCGATCTCGCCATCGACGACACGATGGAGATCCGCGGACTCTACGACAACGCCCGCCTCGCGAAGGAGGGCGAGGGCGAGAACTACCTGCCCGCGTGGGCCGACGACAACGGGCTCGACTTCGAACGCACCGTCCACCTCGACATCGTGGACGAGGGGTTCTTCTACGGGCTTCGCGCCCCGGGTGAACGCGTCGTCTACCGCGTCCCAGACCGCCCGGACGACGGGCTTTCCGACATCGCCGAAGGCATCGAGGAGGGGTCACAGTGAGCGAGACGCCGTACGAGCAGTTCCTCGCCGGCCAGCGCCACGACGACATCCTCGTCTTTCTCCACGAGCAGTCGGTGGGCGACCCCGAGGCGCTCGCCGGCGTCGCCGAGGACGTGGGGCCGGGCGTCGCGCTCGTCCTCCCCGGCGACCGCGGCAGCGAGGTGCTCGGCGAGGTCGTCGGCATCGACCCGATGGATTTTGCCGGCGTCGCGATGGACACCGACGGCGATATCCGCCGTGACTGCACCGGCGGCACCTGCCCCGAGGGGACGGGTGACGCCCACCGCGTCAAGTTCGTCTTCGCGTTCACCGAGGCCCAAAACGAGGAGGTCGGCGGCATCTACGCCGAGGGCGACGTGCTCCACGCCTACGCCGCCTGCGAGTGCGGCCAGACCTACTCCGACAAGTGGGTCATTGGCGAGGAGTAACACACCGACACAAGAGCCTTACCGGATTCGCGACTCGCTTCATTCGTGAGTGACGACGCCATCGATTTTCCGACTGTCGCCGGGATGGTCGCCGCCTGCCGGGGCGACTGGACGCTCGACTCGTTCGAGCGCGTCGAGCAGGGGACGGATTTCGTCGCCCGAGTCGCCTGCTCGACCCCGAACGGTGAGCGGCGGGCCGTCCTCAAGGCCACCATCGCGGAGTGGATGGCCCCCGAGATTGCCCGCGCCGAGCCGCGGCTGTTCGAACTCGTCGGACGCGAAACCGAGATTCCGGTTCCCGAGGTGTACGGGTTCGTCGACCGCCACGACGAGTATCCGGCCCCGTTCTATCTCGTGGAGGAACGCCCGGGCGAAAACTTCGAAGGGCGACCCGAGGAGCTACTTCCCGCCGCCCGTGAGCGCGTGATTCGCGAGGCCGGCGGAAATCTAGCCGCGCTTCACGAACTCGGCGAACAGCCGCGTGTCGGGCGCGTTGGCGTCAGCGACGGCGACCTGGCGATACTGCCGACCGACCACGACGCCGACTCCGAGCGCGAGCTGTTCCGTGCCGGCATCGATGAGACGTGTGACGCGCTGGCTGATGGCACCTACTTCCCAGACTACGCCGACGAGCCGCAGCGCTTTGTCGACCTCGCGGAGCCGCTTCGCGAGACGCTCCACGCGCGTGCCGGCGCGCTGACAGCACCGGAGCCACCCCGCTACTGCCACTGGGACTACCGCTACGGAAATCTGCTCGTAGACTCCGAAACGGGCGAGACAACGGCGGTGCTCGACTGGGCGAATCTCTCTGTCCGCGAGCCGGCCCACAATCTCGCGAGCGTGGAGTCACATCTGTTCGATGCGTACGGACAGGATACGGGCGGACGGGCGAGCGAGCTGCGTAAGCTGTTCCGCGACAGCTACGAGTCGGCCCGCGACGACTGGAGCTTCACCCCGGCGAAGCGCGACCGGATGGAGACGTATCTGCTCAAGTGTCGGACGGAGGCGATGGCGTGTCTTCCCCTGTGGTTGGAGGACGCGACGCCACGCGAGAAGGCGGTGCGAGAGCGCGAACACCGCGAGTACGTGGAAAAGTATCTCTAGCGCTCGGTGTCGACGCCTTCCTCGTCCTCCTCAGGGAGATTCCGGAACGCGTCGAGGATGACCTGTTTCGCCACCGCGCCGCGGGTCGTCCAGTGGTGGGCGTAATCGAGCATGTCGTCGTAGATGTCCGGCTTACAGCCGGCGGCCTTTGGGTGGCCGCCGCCGTTTACCTGCTCTGCGACCTCGTGACACCGCTCGAAGCCGTCGGTGCCGCGAATCGAGGCGGAGCCGGCGGGCTTGACGACAACCGCCGCGTCCGCGCCCTGCTCTCGGAGGGCTTCCGCGACCTCGTTTTGTGAACACCGACCGTAGGTGACACCGACCGTCGTACCGTCGACCTCGCGGAGTTCCGCGCGCTCGACGGCCTTGTCGATGAGCCGCTGTTTCTCGACGCGCTCGGCTTCGAGGAACGCCTCGACCTCGGTCGGGAGGTCCGCGCCGTGTTCGCGGACGACGGCGACGTACTCCTCCGGCTCCTCCCAGTGGGCGTAGTCGGCGAGGTCGTCAGAGCGCGGGTCGTCGCGAATCCAGAGGTCGTGGTCGCGGGTGACGGCCGCGAGTTCGGCAAAGCGACGGGGGAGTTCACCCAGCGACCGGAGCGTCACGTCGGCGGAACACTCCTCGTCGGAGTCGCCGACGACGAGGTCGACGCCGGCGGTCTCGACGCGGTCGGTCGCCTCGCTGCTCCACTGGTGGTGATCGTACCACGAGACGGAGTCGGCTCGCTCGACGAGGTCAGCGAGCCCGGTCAGGTCGTCGCGCTCGTCGGGACACAAGTCACAGATGTAGACGCGGACGCCGTCGGGGGCGAACTCCGCGAGGTCGGCGATCGCGTCGTCAAGTTCGTGTGGGCTCGCTGGCAACAGCCTCGCGCCGTCGTGGAACTCACGGATGAACGCGACGCAGGCGAGTCCGTCGGCGTCGGGGTCGGCCACGACGACCGTCTCGGCGTCGCCGAGCGTGGCTTCGAGTTCGGCCTCGTCGCGCTCTTCCTCATCGGGGGCGAAGAATCCGGCCCCCGGCAACAGCGAGGCTCGCTCCAGCGGAAGCGTCTCCGGGTCGATAAGCGAGTCGTCCATGCGCTGGCTGTGACGGCTGTGGGCAAGAAGCCCCCGATACGCCCGTCAGGCCTCGAGCTGGCGGACGGTGAGAACGGGCACGGGACAGTCGCGCACGACCGTCTCCGCGACCGACCCGACGATGAAGGAGTGCTCGCCGTGGCGGCCGCGCGTCCCCGTCGCGACCATGTCGGCGTCGGTGTCGTCGGCGTAGTCGATGATCTCCGTCGCCGGGTCACCCTCGCGGACGGCGACGGTGACCGGCTGGTCGGCCGCCGTCTCGACAGCGTCGAGTGACTCGTCTGCCTGCGCTTCCAGCGCCTCGCGTACGTCGTCGTGGACATCTTCGGGAAGTCCGTCGACCTGCGTCTCGTCGACGACGTACAGCGCGTGGACCGAGGCCTCGAACCGGCGGGCCACGTCGAGCGCGACGGTCACCGCACGGCGGCCGCTGGTGGACCCGTCCGTCGCAATCACGACCGTATCGAACATACATTGACTCCTCGCGGGCGCGGCTTAAACGTCGGCGAAAATCAGTCGGGGTCGGACGTTACGGCGACTCGCGCATCTCGATGGAGAAGTCGGAGACGGGGTAGGCGACACAGGTGAGCGTGTAGCCGTCGTCGAGTTCGGGTTCGCCGAGCATCTCGTTGGTGTAGTGTTCGACGTACTGCTCGGAATTGCCACCGTCGGTGATGTGACCGGCACAGGAGATACACTGACCCTGTCGGCAGGCGTACGGCAGGTCCCAATCCTGCTCTTCGCCGGCTTCCAACAGCGTTGTGTTCTCCTTGACCTCGATCGTCGTCCCCTCCTTGACGTACTCGACCTCGTACACCTCGGCCTCGTCGTCCGGAATCGCGGCGGGGTCGTCGTCGACCTCGGCGTCACCCTCCGCGAGTTCACCCTCGGCACCGCCCCCGCCGACGGCGGCGGCAGCACCACCGCCGCCGATGGACCGGTTCATCGGCTCGGGGAAGTCGGTCTCGTGGACGCTCTCGGCGCGACGTTCGAGCACCTTCTGTGAGATATCGTCCGGAGTCGCGTGCTCGGTGCCGCGTGCGAAATGCAGGGCAACCATCGTGAGCGTGAGCGACGCCCCGAGTACGATGCCCAGCGTAGTGACCATACGCCGTCTTTGTGTACGTGCTTCAATAGCGTTGCGATTAGCGCGCAGACGGCCGCGCTACAGCGAGAGGTTGATCGTCTTCGTCTGCTGGTAGTGGTCCAGCGTCTCCTCGCTCAGCTCGCGGCCGATACCCGACTGCTTGTAGCCGCCGAAGGGCAGGCCGGCGACGAGGTCGTGGTACGTGTTGACCCAGATGTACCCCGCTTCGATGTCGCGGGCCGTCTCGTTGGCCTGTGAGATGTCGTCCGTGATGACACCGCCGGCGAGACCGTAGTCCACGTCGTTGGCGAGTTCCATCATCTCGTCGTAGTCGTCCCAGCGGAACACGTCGAGCACCGGCCCGAAGATCTCCTCCTGGACGGCCTCGTGGTCGTGGTCCAGCCCGTCGACGAGCGTCGGCTCGACGAAACAGCCGTCCGACAGCGACTCGTCGTCCGGAATGCCGCCGCCGGCGAGGAACTTGCCACCGCCGGATTCGGCCTTCTCCAGATACTCCAGCGTGCGGTCGACCTGCTCGCGGGAGACCTTCGGTCCGAGGTCCGTCTCGCGCAGGAGCGGATCGCCGATGGTCATGTCGTCGACGGCCTGTGCCAGCCCGCCGAGCACCTCGTCGGCGATGTCGTCGTGGACGAACAGCCGGGAGCCAGCCTCACAACACTCGCCGGTGTTGTAGAAGATGGCCTGTGCGACGAGCTTGACCGCCTTCCCGGGAGCCACGTCGGGGTGGACGACGACCGGGCTCTTCCCGCCGAGTTCGAGCGTCACGTCGGTGACGTTGTCGGCGGCCGACTTCATCACCTGCTTGCCGACGGCCGTCGAGCCGGTGAACGCGACCTTGCGAACGTCCTCGTGGCCCGTCAGCGGTGGGCCGGCCTCTTCGCCGTAGCCGGGGACGATGTTGACGACGCCGTCGGGGACGATGTCGTCGATGAGTTCCGCGAGCCGCAGCGCCGACAGCGGGGTCTGTTCGGCCGGCTTCAGGACGGAACAGTTGCCGGCGGCGAGCGCCGGCGCGAGCTTCCACGACGCCATGAGCAGCGGGAAGTTCCACGGGATGATCTGACCGACGACCCCGTACGGTTCCTTGACGACCTGTCCGAGGCGTGACCCCTCCGGCATCGTGCTGCCTCCGTTCTTGCGGACGATGCCCGCAAAGTAGCGGAAGTGGTCTGCGGCCAGATACACGTCGGCGCTCGACTCGGAGACCGGCTTCCCGTTGTCGAGCGACTCCAGTTTCGCAAGCTCCTGGGAGTGTTCGTCGATGGCGTCGGCGATGTCGATGAGGATCTGCTGGCGCTTGCCGGCACCGTAGCCCGACCACGTCGAGTCGAAGGCGTCCCACGCGGCGTCGACGGCACGGTCGATGTCTGCCTCCGTCGCGCCACCGACGGACGCGAGTACCTCACCCGTCGTCGGGTCGACCGTGTCGATGGTGCCACCCTCCGCCGGCTCGACGAACTCGCCGCTGATGTAGAGGTCCGTCTGCTCGGGGACGACCTCCGCGGCGACCGACTCGTGTCGCTCTCGAATCTCACTTCGCGCTGACTCGCCTGCTTGCGATTCACTAGACATATCGAATACTACTGCGGGGGACAGCCGCAAAGTGTTTTCGGGGGACTCACCTGTCCGAGCGACAGAGAGGCCGCGTTTGCTGACACGACGACCCACTCGGGGCGTCGGGCTTGTTCACACGCGTGCAGAGACCGATGTCGTGGCAGGTCGTTCGTACCGCGATTCACTGTACTGTATAAAATTTTTACGTGAAGACTCCACCCAGTACGAGACATTGGAACGCAGTCTAGTGTCGAATCGATTCCGGACACATCTATTTCTAGGGAGGACGCACCCAGAGAGATGGCCCGACAGATCTGCAACGGGTTCGTCCAACACGACCGCAGAAACTATGCGGCCGCCGTCGAGGCGTTCGAATTCGTCGACCGGCTTCAGTTTCGTACTCCGTACTCGCGAATCGCCTCGGCAACGCAATCGAGACGTACCGGGTGCAAAAACAGCTGGAGCGGTCGGAACGGAAGTTCAGCAAGCTGGTCGAAAACTCCACGGACCTCATCTCCATCGTCTCCGAGGACGGCCGGTTCGAGTACGTCTCGCCGTCGTGTGAGCAGATCATCGGCTACACGCAGGAGGAACTCATCGGCGATTCGATCTTCAGCTACGTGTATCCGGAGGACAGACAGTACGTGATGGAGGAGTTCTTCGAGGGCGTGGAGAATCCGGATATCACCCCGGTCATCGAGTCCCGTCTCGACCACGCTGAACGGGACGACATCATCCTCGAATCGCGGGGGACGAATCTGCTGGACGACGACATCGTGGAGGGGTTCGTAGTGAACACCCGCGACATCACGGAGCTGAAGCGCCGAGAGCAGGACCTCGAACAGCGCAACACGCAGTTGAAGAACATCAGGGACCTCATCTCACACGACATCCGGAATCCGCTGAACGTCGCGCGGGGCTCGCTCGACCTCTATCGGGAGGACGACGACGCATCACACATCGACAACGTCGAACAGGCACCCGGCCGCATGGACACGCTCATCGACCAGACGAACGTCCTGGCGGACCAACCCCTGCGAATCGAGGACACCACGACGGTGCCGTTCAGCCAGGTCGTCCAGTCGGCGTGGAACATGGTCGACACGAAGGAGGCGACCCTCCGGATAGACGGTCAAAACAGATCGAGAGAGACCCTGACCGGCTCCAGCAGCTGTTCGAAAACCTGATTTCAAACGCCATTACCCACGGTGGACCGGCCACCACCTGTGCCGTGGGGACAGCCGACGGGAGCCTCTACTTCGAGGACGACGGCACCGGCATCCCCGAGGAGGACCGCGAGCTAGTGTTCGAATCCGGTTTCACGACGGAGGCGGGGAACATGGGACTTGGACTCACGATCGTCGAGCGAATCGCCTCGGCCCACGGGTGGGAGTTGGAGATCACCGACAGCGCGGACGGGGGCGCTCGCCTCGTGTTGCACGGCGTCTCGTTTCAGCCGACGATGGTCAACTGAGCCGTGTCACTCGCGGGCGACCTCGTGGCGACCGAACCCGTACCGGAGCCGGTTGGCCAGCCGGCGAGAGAACTTCGCTCGGGTGCGTGAGTCGAACCGCTCGCCGAGCGCGTCGTAGATGAGCGGCACGGCGACCTCCTGTTCGAGCGCCTCCTGAACGGTCCAGGTGCCGGTCGAGCCGCCGGCGACGTGGTCGGCCACGTCACCGAGGTCGGTCCCTTCCTCGCGGAACGCCTCCTCGCAGAGTTCGAGCAGCCACGACCGGATGACTGCGCCGTTGTTCCAGGTTCGCGCGACGGCCTCCAGATCGAGGTCGTATCGCCCCTCGTGGAGCAGTTCGAACCCCTCGCCGTACGCCTGCATCAGCGCGTACTCGACGCCGTTGTGGACCATCTTCACGTAGTGGCCGCTGCCGGCCGGTCCCATCCGGTCGTGACCCTCGGGACCGGTGGCGACGGCGTCGAAGGCCGGCGTCATCGTCTCGTAGGCTCCCTCGGGACCACCGACCATGAGCGAGAAGCCCAGCTCTGCGCCGGCCGGGCCGCCCGAGGTGCCACAGTCGAGATACCGGGCGGCGGTCGACTCGGCGCGACGCGTCGAGTCCTCGAAGTGGCTGTTGCCGCCGTCGACGACGATGTCCTGCTCGGAGAGTGACGGCTCCAGTTCGTCGAGCGCGGCGTCGACCGGGTCGCCGGCGGGAACCATCAGCCAGATGCGCTTCTCCTCGCCGAGCGCGTCTGCGAGGGTGGGAATCGAGTCGGCGGTACCGATGCCGGCGTCGCGGGCGTCGGCGAGCGCGTCCTCGCTCACGTCGAAGGCAGTCACGTCGTGGCCGGAATCGACGACGCGGTCGGCGACGATACGTCCCATCCGTCCGAGTCCGATAACGCCGAGGTGCATACACGTCGGTTCGAGGGCCGGCAGGTAAGGCTCCCGGTCGTCGGGTGTGTCACGCGATAGCGTGACAATCGACCGAAACGAAGGTGTCATCCCATCCGGTAGCCGACGGTAGGTATGAGCGCCGACTCCACCGATTCGAGCATCACGGAGGGGAGTCTGGTGCGACCGCTGTTCACGCTCGCGTGGCCCATCGTCGTCACGCAACTGCTGCAGGTCGCGTACAACATCGCCGACACCATCTGGCTGGGCCGGACGGCCTACCCGTCGGCGGCGGTCGGTGCCCTCTCGCTCGCGTTTCCGCTCATCTTCCTGTTCCTGTCAGTCGGCGGCGGACTCACCGTGGCCGGGAGTACGCTCGTCGCCCAGTACACCGGCGCGGGCGGCGACGAGGACGCCAGCAAGGCCGCCAGCCAGACGCTCGCGTTCGTCACCGTCATCGCCGTCGTCGTCGGGGCAGTCGGCTATCTCTCGACCGACCTCCTGTTGGGACTGCTCCCGGCGGACTCCGAGACCGCGCGGTTGGTCATCCCGCTGGCGAGCGACTACATGCGGGTGTTCTTCCTCGGAACGCCGTTCCTGTTCGGCTTCTTCGTCTTCTCGGCGCTGATGCGCGGCTACGGCAACACCCGGATTCCGATGGCCGTCATGTTCGTGACGGTCGTCCTCAACGTCGTGCTCGACCCGCTGTTCATCTTCGGGTGGGACGTCGGCCCGCTCGATTTCCCGGCGATGGGCGTCGAGGGTGCGGCGGTCGCGACCCTGCTCTCGCGGGTCGTCGCCACGGCAATCGGGCTGTTCATCCTCTTCCGGCTGGCCGTCGGTCCCCAGCTCAAGATCGCGTATCTCAGGCTCGAACGGAAGTGGGTGAAACGCATCGTCAACATCGGTGCCCCCTCCGCGCTCGAACAGTCGACGAGCGCGCTGGCGATGATAACCCTGACCGCGATGGTCGCCTCCTTCGCCCCGCCGGTCGTGGCGGCCTACGGGCTCGGTAATCGGCTCATCTCGCTGGTCTTCCTCCCCGCGATGGGATTGGGGCGGGCGACGAACACGATGGTCGGGCAGAACCTCGGCGCGGGCCGGGGGGACCGGGCAGAGCGCGCGGTGAAACTCGCGGCCACGACGGGCGCGGTCGTGATGGCCGGCGTCGCCGTCGTCGCGCTCGTCTTCGCCGAGCCAATCGTCTCGGTGTTCATCAGTTCGACGACCGCGGACGCGACCGCGACAATCGAGAACGGGGTGCAGTATCTCCGGATCCGGACCGTCGAGTTCGCCTTCATCGGCGTGTTACAGGTCGTTCTCGGGGCGTATCGCGGTGCCGGAAACACCAGGACAGCGCTGGCCTTCTCGTTGACCGCGCTGTGGCTCGGCCGCGTCCCGACGGTGTATCTGCTCACCTTCACCCTCGGGCTGGGTGCGACCGGCATCTGGATCGGAATGGCGCTGGGCAATATCGTCGGGGCGGTCGCTGCGGTGGCGTGGTTCACCCGCGGAACGTGGAAGGACACGGTCGTCGAGACCGACGACGGGAGCCGGGCCGAGACGGCCTGACTACTCTGCGTCGGTTGCGCCGACGGAGAGATACTCGTCGAGGAGGTCCTGTCGCTGTTCGAGTTCGTCGACGGTCCCTTCCCACGCGTTGGCTCCCTTGTCGATGATGTAGGCCCGTTCTGCCAAGTCGAGCGCGAAGTCGACGTTCTGTTCGGTGATGAGCACGGTCACGTCCTGTTCGACGACCTCCGAGAGCACGTCGTAGAGGTCGTCGACGATGACCGGCGCGAGCCCCTCGGTCGGCTCGTCCAACAGGAGGAGGTCGGGGCTCTGGATGAGCGCACGCGCGACCGAGAGCATCTGTTGTTCACCGCCAGAGAGGTTGCGACCGCGGTTCTCTCGAAGCTCATCGAGGATGGGGAACACCTCGTACATCTCCTCGACAGGCCGTGGCTCGCGGCCTTTGGACATGTCGCGGGCCACCTGCATGTTCTCGTGGACGGTGAGCGTCGGGAAGATGCGTCTGGCCTCTGGAACGAGTTTGATACCCCGGTTCGAAATCTGGTCGACGGACTCCTCGGAGATGTCGTCGCCGTCGAAGGTGATACCTCCCTCGCGGCGGGGAATCGTGCCGGTAATCGTGCGGAGCGTAGTGGTCTTGCCGGCACCGTTGCGGCCCAGCAGCGTCACCACCTCGTTGTGCTCGATGTCGATATTCAGATCGAACAGGACGTGGCTGTTGCCGTAGAAGCCGTTCACGTCGGAGAGTTCGAGCAGGCTCACGCCGACTCACCTCCGGTCTCCTCGGCCTCGCCACGCTCTGGCGACGCCTCCAGTTCCTCGTCCTCGTCCAGCCCGAGATACGCCTCGCGGACGCGCGAATCGGCCAACACCTCGTCGGGAGCCCCGTCGGCAATGAGTTCACCATTGTCGAGGACGAGAATCCGGTCGGAGATGCCGAGCACGACCTCCATGTCGTGTTCGGTGATGACGAAGGTGGTGTCGGTCTCGTCGTCGAGTCGCTCGACCAGCTCCACCATCCGCGCCGTCTCGGTGGCGTTCATCCCCGCGGTCGGCTCGTCCAGCAGGACGATAGAGGGGTCGGTCGCCAGCGCGAGCGCGATTTCGACCTTCCGCTTGTCACCGTGCGAAAGGTTCGCACACTCGGTGTCGAGGATGTCGGTGACGTCGACCAGGTCGGCGATGTCCCGGACGCCCTCGGCGAGGTCGTCGTCGGTGTCGGCAACCGCACGGAAATCGAGGGTGCGACCGTCGCGGCTGATACGGGCGATACGGAGGTTCTCGCCGACGGTCAGCCCGTCGAAGACGTTGTTGATCTGGAAGCCACGCGAGAGCCCGAGCGAGGCAATCTCGTGGGGTGGCTTGTCGGTCACGTCGATGAGGTCTGCCTCGCTGTCGCGGGGCCGGAGCCGGACCGATCCGCTCGTCGGCTCCAATCGGCCGGTGAGCAGATTGTAGAAGGTGGTCTTGCCCGCGCCGTTCGGCCCGATGATGCTCGTAATCTCGTCGGCCTCGATTGAGACGTTCACGTCGTCGACGGCGACGAGCCGGCCGAACTGCCGGCGGAGCTCCTCGGTTTCGAGCACCGAACTCATGCTTCAGCACCCCCGAACAGCCCCTCCGGCTTGACGAGTAACACGGCGATCATCGCCACGAACGGGATGAGTTCACCCGCGCCGGGGACGACGAGACTCCCCACGGCAATAGTAATCCCGACGATATACGCGCCCACGAACGCGCCACCGAAGGAGCCGAGCCCGCCGATGACCGCGATGACGAACGCCCGGATGATGACCTGGTCGCCGAGACTGGAGGTAATCGAGAGCGTCGGTGCCGCGAGTGCACCGCCGAGTCCGGCGAGTGCCGCGCCGACGAAGAAGACGAGCGTGTAGAGCCGTGGGACGTTCACACCCATGAGCGCGGCCATGTCGCGGTCCGAGGAAGTGGCCCGCACCAGCCGACCGATGTTGGTCGTCCGGAGCACGAGGAAGATGGCACCGAGGGTGAGCACGGACACGAGGATGACGAAGCCGCGGTAGGCCGGCAGGGCGAGACTCTCCGTGAGCCGGATACTTCCGGCCAGCAGCGCCGGCGGGTCGACGACTTTCTGCCCGGTCCCGAAGACGAACCGGACCACGTCTGTGAGTATCAACACGAACGCGAAGGTGACGAGCAGCTGGTCCAGCTCCTCGCGGTGGTAGACGCGACGGATCGCACCGACCTCGATCAAGACGCCGACGAGTCCGGCACCGACCGCGGCCGCCACCAGCCCGAGCCAGAACCCCCCGGCGACTGACTGGATCGCGACGACGCCAATGTACGCGCCGATCATGAACAGCGCCCCGTGTGCGAAGTTCAAGACGTCGAGGACGCCGAAGATGAGACTCAACCCCACAGCGATGAGAAAGAGCCGCCCACCGATGGACAGCCCCGTGATTATCTGGTCGAAAACCAACCCTTGGGATACCATACCGTACCACTCCAACACAATATGATTAAACCTTACGTCCCGATGTTCTCCCGTCATGACACAATTCCTGCATAGAATATAAATACTATTCCTGCATATTCGGTCGTAGCATGGGAAGTGACCACATGAAACACAGTGACGGTGCTGGCAAGACAAGTAGTGGACGAGTGAACAGGCGGAGTTTCCTCGCTGCCGCGGGGACGGGAACCGCGGTGGCGTTGGCCGGCTGTAGCGGCGGGGGCGGTGACACCGTCAGAATCGGTGGAATCTACCTCATCTCCGGGCTGGCGCAGGCGCTGGGAACCTCCTCAGAGAACGCGGCGCGGGCCGCGGTCGACGACATCAACGAGAACGGGGGAATCAACGGCAACGACGTGGAGATCACGATTCGCGACCACGGCAGCCAGCCGGCACAGACGATTCGGAGCCTGGTGCAGGAGGACAACTCCGACCTGCTCATCGGCATCACCTCTTCGGGTGTCGGATTGGCGACGGCCCCAACCATCGAGTCGCTGGGCGTGCCGTTCATCGCCACCGATATCGGGACACCGTATATCACGGAGTTCGATACGGAGGCGTACGGCGACTACTACGAGAGCGACGACGGGAAGGCGGCACTCAAGCCGAACATCTTCCGGTCGACCGCGAACACCTCGCACATGACCTACGGCATCGCGAAGTTCATCGCCGACAACTACGGCGCGATGCGGGTCGCGAACATGGGACCGGACTACGCCTACGGCGAGCAGTGTTGGGAGTATTTCAAGGCTTACTCGGAAGGGCTGGGCGTCGACCACGAGTACGTCGCCAGCGAGTTCCCGTCGCTGGGTGCAAGCGACATGACGCCACAGATCAACTCCGTGTTGAGCAACGACCCGGACCTCGTCTTTACGAGCTTCTGGGCCGGCGACTCGACGACGTTCATGTCACAGGCCGCAGAGCAGGGGCTGTTCGACGAGGTGGAGGACGTGTTCGACACCATCGGCGCGGACCCGACGGTGTTCAGCGCGCTCGGTGACACCACGCCCGAAGGGATTCACCTGTCCGGATGGTACTGGCCGACCGCATACGACAACGAGTACAATCAGGCGTTCCTCGACAAGTACGAGTCGATGTACGCCGACGAGAACGTCCCATCGATTCCGGGCTTCACCGGCGGGCAGACGTGGGGCGCAGTCCAGACGTACAAGCAGGTCATCGAGTCGGTCGGCTCGCTCAACTCCGACGACATCATCTCCGAGCTAGAAGGGTTCACCTTCGAGGAGGACCCGCGCGGTCCCGTCACCTACGACGCCGACAGCCACCAGGCGCAGGCTCCGGTGACGCTCGGCACGACGAGCTTCGACGTGGACGTTCCGTACGACGGTGCCGGACTCGCCGACATCCAGAAGTACACCATCACCCGCGACGAATCGCTGGAACTGCTCGACGGGAGCGGTCTCGGCCCCGGAATGTAGATGAGCGGAGCACTCGATTCAGCGCCGGCCGTCGAGGGCAACGAGCGGCTGCTCGTCGGTGCCGGGCTGCTCCTGCTCGTCGTCGCGCCGTTCATCCTCGGGCCGTTCCAGACGGGGTTGCTCGCGGAGGTGCTCATCTTCGGCATCTTCGCGACGGCGTTTAACCTGTTGTACGGCTACACCGGGCTGCTCTCGTTCGGACACGGGATGTTCTTTGCCGTCGCCGGCTACACGATGGCGAAGACCGTCCAGACGGTCGGACCGATGCTCGGCTTCGGCGAGCTGTTCGGCGGGGCGAGCGTGCTCGCGACGTGGCTGTTCGGACTCGTGCTCGCGATACTCGTCACCGTGTTGGTAGCGATGGCAATCGGCTATCTCGCCGTCCAGCTCGAGGAGATCTACTTCGCGATGATCACCCTCTCGTTCACGATGGCGATTTACGCCATTGCGAACCAGGACATCATCGGGACGCTCCTCGAGTTCTTGGGGATGGGCAACGGCACGTTCACCAACGGTTCGGACGGGCTGACCTTCACCCTCGGTGAGGTGGACCTGTTCGGCTTCACGTTCACGCTCGTGGACATCGCCGACCCGTTCGCCTACTACTTTTTCACCATCGCCATCTTCGCGGTGACGATGTATCTGCTGTACCGCATCGTCAAGTCGCCGTTCGGGACGGTGTGTAAGGCGATTCGTGAGAATCCGGAGCGTGCGAGCGCACTCGGTATCAACATCACGCGGCACTCGTGGGTGACGTTCGTCCTCTCGGGCGGTTTCTCCGGGTTGGCGGGCGGACTGCTCATCCCGCTGTTCACGAACGTCACGCCCCGGTACGCCTACTGGGCGTTCTCGGCGGAGCCGGTGTTGATGACCGTCATCGGCGGCCCGTACTCCTTCTTCGGACCGCTTGTCGGCGCGTTCAGCTACCGGTACCTCCGGTGGTTCATCAGCCGCTTCGAGATGCTGGAGGCGTACTGGCAGTTCAGCTTCGGCCTCCTCCTGCTGTTGGTCGTGCTGTTCGTCGCCAACGGCGTCATCGGTGCGCCGAAACAGGTTCGCTCGTGGCTCGACTCCCGCGGCGAGTAACTACTCGCCCAGCTCTCGTCGCTTGATTTTTCCGGTCGTCGTCTGGGGCAACTCCGCACGGAACTGTATCTCGCGTGGGTACTCGTGTTTCGCCAGTCGCTCGCGCACGAGGGCGCGAATCTCCCCGCGCAGCGCGTCTCCGGCAGTGGCGTCGTCGGTGGGCTGGACGAACGCCGCAATCTTCTCGCCGCGGAGGTCATCGTCCACGCCGACGACACCGACTTGTGCCACGCCAGGGTGGTCCAGTATCGCCTGCTCCACCTCGCCGGGACCGACCCGGTAGCCGGCGGTGATGATGACATCGTCGGCACGCGATTTGAACCAGAAGTAGCCGTCCTCGTCGCGCCAGCCGAGGTCGCCGGTGAGATGCCACGTTCCACCGTCCGGTGCATCAACCGTCGCCGCGGCGGTCTTCTCGGGCTGATTCCAGTATCGCTCGAAGACGATCGGGTCCCCCTCACGTTTGATAGCCAGCTCGCCGACCTCGCCGTCGGGGCGGCGCTCGCCCGTCTCGGGGTCGATCGGTGCGGCCTCGTGGCCGGGGACTGGCTTCCCCATACTCCCGGCCCGTGTCTCGAACCACGACCGACAGTTGGCGATGAAGATATTCGCCTCCGTCTGGCCGTACAGTTCGTTGATTAGGACGCCGCCGAGTTCCTCGTCCGCCCAGTCGAGTATCTCGGGCGTGAGCGGCTCGCCGCCAGAGCAGATGGCCGACAGCGCGAGGTCGTAGCTGTCGGCGGACACGTCCATCAACATCCGTATCGCGGTCGGCGGGAGGAAGCCGTTCGTCACCGAGTACCGCTCCATGAGCGCGTACGCCCACTCGGGGTCGAACTCCCCGGTCGGTGCGCCGACGACCGGCTGCCCGTAGTGCCACGCGGGAAACAGCAGGTCGCCGAGCGCACCGATCCACGCCCAGTCGGCCGGCGTCCAGAACACCCCTGTCGGGTCGAGTTCGAAGTAGAGCTGGAAGGAGGGGCAGTGAGCGACCCAGACGCTGTGCGTGTGGAGCACGCCCTTCGGCGGCCCGGTCGAGCCGCTCGTGTAGATGATAGTCGCCGGCGTCTCCGGCGTCGTCTCGACCGTCTCAATCGCGTCCGGGGCATCGAGCAGGTCGGCGAACGGTATCGCGTCGCCAGTTGCCGTCTCCCCCCGTTCGACGTGCGTATCGAGGTCGGGACAGTCGGTCATCGCCTCAGCGATTGCGTCGTGTCTGTCGGCGGCTGCGACGACGGCGACCGCACCGCTGTCTCGGAGACGGCTCGCCAGCGCGTCGGGACCGAACAGCACTGACAGCGGGAGCGATACCGCACCGAGTTTCCAGCAGGCGAGATGGACCAGCGGGTTCTCGACCGTCTGGGTGAGCACGACGCCGACGCGGTCGCCACGCTCGACTCCGCGCTCGCGGAGGGCGGCCGCGACGCGGTCGGACTGCCGGTCGAGGTCGCCGAACGTGTAGGTGGTCTCGGTCCCGTCGGGGAGCTGTTCGTACAGCGCCGGCCGCTCGGGGTCGTGTTTCCCAACGAGGTCCGCAGCGAGGTTGTAGTCGTCGGGAATCGACCACTCGAACTCGCGGCGTGCGGTCTCGTAGCTCGCGTCTGGCACCGTGAGCGTCCAGCTCATACCAACGTCCCGATGGGGAGACGAGAAAAGTCCTTGCGTGATACTGACACGCACGACAACGGGGCGAGCGGGCGTCGACCGACGACGGTCTAGTTGAACGCTTCCGGGCTGACCTCGCCGGCCGACCGGTCGAGGTCCTCGGGGTCGGCATCCTCCACGACCTCGAGGCCACGGTTGTTGACCGCGTCGGGGTCCAGCCCGACCTCCTGGAGGAAGTCTTTGTAGATGCGCTCGCAGGTCTCCGCGGCTTTCTGTCGCTTGCTCGCGTGGTCACACAGGTCGGCGAGCACGACGCCTTCTGGCGTCTCGTCCTGATAGATAATCCAGTGGTTCACGAGGTCAGACAGCCGGCGGATGGGGGAGGTGAAGTGGCCGTACACCTCGAAGTTGAGCGCGTGGTGGCCGCCGAAGGGGTCGGACATGTACTTCGCGCGCGGCATCACCTTCATCACGGCCCACTGAATCTGGTCGAGTTGGCGACCGGGTGCCTGTTCGAGCGTCGCGTTCACGGCCTTCCGCGGGTCTTCCCACGAGCTACCGGGAATCGAGACGCCGTCTAAGTCCTGAATCTCGCGCAGCGCCTCGTCCCACTCGTCGGGGGTGGGCTGGGGGTGGACGCGGAACATGGCCTCCAGACTGCGCACCCACTGGAGTTCGTGGGTGACGGCCTTGTTCGCCTTCAGCATACACTCCTCGATGATGGTGTGTGCGCGGTCGCGGCGCGGATTCAAGACGAGCGAGCCGTCCTCCTTCCGGCGCTCGTGGAGCTGGTCGGCGAGCTCGTGGACGAGCGTGAGTTCCTCGTGTAACTCGGCGTCGGGGTCGTCGAGTCGGTCCTCCGCCTGTGCGTAGGTGAGCCGCTCGTCGGAGTGGATGACGGATTTGTAGATGTCGATTGACTCGTTGGCGAACGTCTCGCCGTCGATGGTTATCTCGACGGTGTGAGCGAGTCGGTCCTCGTTCGGGACGAGCGAGCAGACCGTCTCCGCGAGCATCGGCGGGAGCATGTGCATCGTGTACCCCGGCAGGTAGACGGTGTTGCCCCGCTCGAGCGCTTCCTCCCACATCGCCGTCCCCGGCTGGACGTAGTGGGTCACGTCGGCGATGTGGACCCACAGCTTGTAGTCGCCGTCGTCGGTCTTCGCGATGGAGACGGCGTCGTCGAAGTCCTGTGCGTCGGCGGGGTCGATGGTGCAGGTCGTCAGGTCACGACAGTCCGTCCGGTAGTCCTCGTCGATTTCCGACTGAATTTCGGCGTCGATATCGGTCGTGCGCTCGTCGGCCTCGCGAATCACCTCACTGGGGAAGGTGTCGCGAAGCTCGAACTCCTCGAACAGCTCCTCGCGTTTGTTCTGGAGGTGGCGGTCCAGCTCCTCGTCGATTTGAACGGGACCCTGAGCCTCGGCGCTGCCGGGCTTGGGCGAATCGTCGGTCATGAACGACGTTGGACGGGCCGTCAGTTAGGCGTTCCGTCGCACCCGTGCGCCAGCGAGCAGGACACCCTCGCCGGTGAGAAGACGCTGCCGGCTCGGTCCGGCGACGCGGCCGGTCACCGCTCGCTTTCCTGTCTGGACTCGGTAGCGAGGTCGGTGTAGCGGGCGAGGAACTCCGAGCGGTCACACTGGCCGGCACCGCTTTCTTCGAGAACGGTCTCGAGGTCGCCCCGCGGCTGGTGGTCGGTGTCGCGGTAGCAGCTCTTACACAGGTACTCGAACTCCTTCTCTCGGCGGGTGTAACGGTCCCCGTGTTTGTCGTACTCGCGGGCGTCAGAGCGGGCGACCGTCTCGCCACAGGCGATACAGGTCACCTGCGTCGAGCGGTCGCGGCGTCCCCACATGGGAGCCTGTAACACGGGGGGTCACTTATTCTCACCGGAGACCGCGTTCGGCCTCCCACGCCCGGAGTAAGCCGGCGAGCGTGGCGGCGACCGGCGTCGGCTCCGCGTGGTCCGCGACCGGGCCGACGATGGCGTCGACTTCGGTCCGGCGTCGTGCATCGATATCCTGCAGCATCGACGACCGGTTCGCGCGCGTGTTTCGGGCGACCCGCTCGACCGCGTCGGTCGCCGTCTCGTCGGCGAGGTCGACGCCCTCGCTGCGGGCGACGGTCGCCGTCTCGCGGGCCGCGGCCGCCGCGACCGAACTCGCCGGCCCGTCGAGGAGTGCGCCGTTCTCCGTGCGGGCGAGCGCGGTCGTCGCGTTGATGCCGACGTTGACCGCGAGCTTCTGCCACACGAGCAGCGGCATCTCGTCGCTGGCCGTCGCGTCGATATCGGCCGCTGTGAACGCGTCGGCGACGCGGTCGGCCCACTCGCTCGGCCCGCCGTCCGGATCGCCGACGGTGACGGTTCCCTCCCCGGTACAGGCGACGACGCCGGGGTCACTGCGTCGCGCCCCGTAGGTGCAGGTGCCGGCGAGCACCGGACAGTCGAGTCGGTCACGGAGGACAGTCTCGTTGCCGAGTCCGTTCTGGAGTGAGACCACACAGCCGGCGTCGGTGTCGGCGAGCGTGGCCGCGGCACCCGCCGTGTCGAACGCCTTCGTCGTCACGAGCGCGAGGTCACACCGCGCGGGGGCAGTCGTGTCGGCGTCAGGGGAAATAGTCAGGTCGACGACGCCAGTCACGCGAAGCCCGTGTTCGCGAATCGCGCTGACGTGGGGGTCACGTCCGACGAGCGTGACCCTATGCTCGCGTGCGAGCAGCCCCCCAAGCAGTGAGCCGAGACTACCGGCTCCGACGACGGCGACGTGCATACCGCAGCGAACACCGGTGTGAGCAAAAATCCCCGGACAGCCGACCGGCTACGTTTCCGTCGTCGTCTCGTCGAGTTCCTTGTCGCCGACGTAGATGGCAGCGCCGTCCTGGACGACCTTCTCCGCGAGCACGGCACACTTGATGCGCATCGGCGAAATCTCGACGCCGAGCATCTCGACGATGTCGTCGCGGTCCATATCCCGGACCGCCTCGAGCGTCATCCCCTGTAGCTCCGTCGAGAGGAGACTCGCGGACGCCTGCGAGATGGCACAGCCGTCGCCGATGAACGAGATCCCGGCGATAGTCTCGTCGTCGTCCTCGAGATTCACGAACAGCTTGATCGTGTCGCCACACATCGGGTTCTCGCCGACGTGTTCGAACGTCGCGTCGTCTACATCGCCGTAGTTGCGTGGATTCTTGTAGTGGTCAAGAATCTGCTGGCGATACATATCGGAGCCAGTTCCCATGATACGATTTATTGGGGAATCACGGTCAAAAGGGTTGTCCTGCGTCGGAACTGTCAGAAAGATACAAATATGGTGAGAGACACTGATGGGTGTATGACACGCCCCTCCATGACACGGCGGACGGTGCTGTCGGCGCTCGGCGTCGCGGCGGCAGCCGGCGTCACCGGCGTCGGGCCCGCGACAGCGACACGACAGCAGGCGCTCGAACCGACACACACCGTCGAAGCACCCGGGACCCGGGAGGTCACCATGGCCGACGACGGGGTTCACGCGTTCATCGCCGTCGGTGACGGCATCGTCGTCGTCGACACCGACGCCGGCGAGGTAGTCGCCCGCCGCCGCGAGCTGCTCGCCGACCGCGAGAGTGGTCCGATCTCCAGTTACGCGGACTGCGTGTACAACGACGGCGTATTAGCGCTCGCCGGTCGCATCAACGGGCCGGGCGACGCGCTCAACGGTATCGTCGTCTTCGACGTGAGCGACCCGACGAGTCCGACCCAACAGCGGTTCATCCCCACGGACCACGGCATCCACAACGCTGCGGTGTCCGGGACGACCGTGTACGCGACGGCCGCCGGCATCGCCCCCGACTCACCGATTATCGCCTACGACGCGACCGACGGGACGGAACTCGGCCGGTGGTCTGTGATCGACGCCGGTGACGGCTGGAGCGACGTGTGGCAGTATTACCGAATCAGCCACGACATCTACGCCGACGGCGACACGCTGTACACCTCACAGTGGGACGCCGGGACGTGGCGTATCGACGCCAGCGACCCCGCGGCGATGACCGCCGAGGGGAAAATCGGCGGGCTCTCCCAGTCGGAGTTGGCCGAACGGGAGACGGGCAACACGACCCAGTACGTCGAGATGCCGGCCAACCACCACGTCGCCGCGCCGCATCCCGACCGTCCGCTCGTGGCCGTCGGACACGAGGCGTTCGACTCCCCGGAGACGGAGACCAGCGGTGCACCGGCCGGTATCACCGTCTGGGACATCTCGGATATGGAGAATCCACGCCGGGTCCAGTCGCTTGCGCCGCCGGTGCTCGAAGACAACCGACGCTCCACCGCCCACAACATCCGCTGGCGCGGCGACCGCCTCTACGCCTCTTTCTACTACGGGGGCGCGAAGGTGTACGACCTCTCGGACGTGACCGACCCGCAGGTCGTCGGCGAGTACCGGCAGCCGGACGAGGCGCAGTTCTGGGCGGCCGTCCCGAACGAGGGTGGCTTCGTCGCCTCCTCGATGGGTGGCCAGACCAGCGGCGGGGAGTCGTTCCCGGCACAGCTGTACGTGTTCCCGGAGCCGTCGGGCGAGGAGACCGCGCCCGCGGAGCTGGGTGCCTGGCCCGGCAACACGAACTCGACGGTGAATCAGGTGTCGACGCTGACGCCGACACCCACCCCGACACCGACGGCGACGCCGGAGCCGACGGCAACCCAGACGGCGGAGCCGACGGCAACGGAGACCGCGACCGCCACCGAATCGGCGACGGAGACGAGCGGGAGCCAGCCCGGCTTCGGCGTGCTCGCGGCGCTGGCCGGCGGTGTCGTCGGCGCCTCGCGGCTCCTGCGCGGTGAGGAAAGCGAGTGAAGCTAATTTAGAGACGATATTTCGACAACTACTGCTGTTCAGTCACCGGCGCGAACGAAGTGAGCGCCGGCTGCGTTTTTCATGAACCTTTTGCAGCCGAGTGGTGCGCGAAGCGCACCACTCGGCTGCAAAAGGTTCTCAGGCGAAAATCTGGCGCGCCTCGTCGACGGCCTCGACGAGCGCGTCGACTTCCTCGCGGGTGTTGTACAGGTAGAAGGACGCGCGAGCTGAGGCGCTGGCACCGAGCACGTCGTGGAGCGGCTGGGTGCAGTGGTCGCCGGCGCGAATCGCGACCCCGTAGTCGTTGACGATGGACGCGAGGTCGTGAGCGTGGAGACCGTCGATGTTGAACGCGACGAGCGGGCTGCGCTCGTCGGGACCGGGCCCGTAGATTTCCACGTCGTCGTGCTCGGAGAGGCGCTCGTAGGCGTACGCCGCGAGGTCGGTCGAGTGGTCGTGGATGCGGTCGATGCCGACGTCTTCGATGTACTCGACGGCCTCGGCGAAGGCGATGCCTTCCGAGATGGAGGGCGTGCCGGCCTCGAACTTCCAGGGCAGTTCGTTGAAGTCGGTGTCCTCGAAGGTGACCTTCAGAATCATGTCGCCGCCGTAGAGATACGGCTCCATGGCGTCGAGAATCTCTTCCTTGCCGTAGAGCGCGCCGATTCCGGTCGGCCCACACATCTTGTGGGCGGAGAAGGCGAAGAAGTCACAGTCGATGTCCTGCACGTCGACGGCCATGTGCGGGGCCGACTGCGCGCCGTCGACGAAGATGTACGAGTCGTGGTCGTGGGCGATATCGGCGAGCGTGGCAACGGGGTTGACGGTGCCGAGCGTGTTAGACGCGTGGACGACACTCACCATTTTGGTGTCGTCGGTGATGAGCTCACGGGCGGCGTCCATGTCGAGACGGCCGTCGTCGGTGATGGGGATGTAGCGACACTCAGCGCCCGTCTTCTTCGCGATTTGTTGCCACGTGACGAGCGAGGCGTGGTGTTCCATCTCCGTGAGGACGACCTCGTCGCCGGGACCGAGTTCGTTGAGCCCCCACGCGTACGCGACGAGGTTCATCGCTTCGGTGGTGTTCTTGGTGAAGACGATTTCCTCGCGGCCGGCCGCGCCGATGAAGTCGGCGACGGTGTCGTGGGCCTCCTCGTAGGCGATAGAGGCCTCCTGGCTCAGGTTGTGGATGCCGCGGTGAACGTTGGCGTTGTACTCGTAGTAGTAATCGGTGATCGACTCGACGACGCGTTTCGGGGTCTGTGAGGTGGCGGCGTTGTCGAGATACACGAGCGGCGTGCCGTCGAACTCGCGGTCCAAGATCGGAAACTCCTCGCGGCGGGCGCTCACGTCGAGTGGCGCGGAGTGGACTCCCATTACACGATGAAGGGCACGAGACCGTAACACTCCTTCGGTCGCAGGGGTCTCAGGCGTCCGTCGCGGCCCGTATCGTCTTCGCCAGCCCGTCGCGTTCCACCCCGACGAACAGCGCGTCCTCGCCGTCAAGTACGGCGACGACCGGCCGGTCGAAGTCACCCTGTTCGGGGTGGTCGGTCGTCGGGACGGCCGCCTCGCCGAGGTGAGTCGCGGTTTCGGTCGGGACGCGCACGACGAAGCGTGCGGTCGGAAGCGGCTCACGGACGGCGAGTAAGGTGGCTGCGATGTCGCTCGTGCCGAACGACTCCCCGCCCGCTTCCACGATGTCGCGGCTGTTCTCGGCGTAGGGTGTCGCGGCAGCGACACCGGTGGTATCGACGTCTTCCAGTCGGTGTTCGAGGTCGGTGACGTGTTCGCGAGTCGGCTCGCGTGCCGACTCGTTGCCGAGCGCGACGAGGTGATTCACCGTTCCCGGACCGTGACCCACGTCGTGGTGGTAGCGAATGGCCCGCTCCATGAACGTAACCGAGGCCTCGACCGCGGAGACGAGTCCCTCGCCCTGCGCGAGTCGGGCGGCGATGGCAGCCGAGAGGGTACACCCGGAGCCGTGAGTGGCGTCGGTGTCGACGCGGGGGTGAGAGAAGATTTCGGAACCCTCTGGCGTGACGAGCACGTCGTGGACGATTTCGTTGGTGCCGTGACCACCCTTCACGAGGGCCGCGCCCGCGCCCATGTTTAGCAGGCGTTCGCCGACCTCGATTTGTTCGTCGGGACCGTCGGGGTCGAGCCCGGTGAGGACGGCCGCCTCGTCGGTGTTCGGGGTGACGAGCGTGGCGGCGGCGACGAGGGATTCGTACGACTCCTCGGCATCCTCCGAGAGCAGGCGGTCGCCGGCGGTGGCGACCATGACGGGGTCGACGACGACCGGGAACGGGGCCTCGCGGACGAACCGGGCCACCTGCTCGACGGTGTCGGCGGTCGCGAGCATCCCCGTCTTGGCGGCACGCACGTCGAAGTCGTCCATGACCGCGTCGTACTGGGCGGCGATGTCGTCGTTCGGGACGAGGTGTGACCCCTCGATACCCTGCGTGTTCTGTGCGGTGACGGCGGTGAGGACGCTCGTGGCGAACGCACCGGTCGCCTCGATGGTCTTCGTGTCGGCCTGAATTCCCGCGCCCCCGCCGGAATCGCTACCGGCAATCGTGAGCGCGACGGGCGTCTCAGAGGGTGCCGTCGCACGCGGCTCGTCGCTCATACGCATTCTATCACACACCGCGGTGTTAGTGGTATCGGCCGCCCTCAGAGGTCGCCTGCACGCGCGCGCCGGGTCCACTTCGGCCCCGCCCGGCGATAGCCAACGACCCCGAGCAGCCCGGCGACGAGCGACAGCCCGACGGCCGCAACGGAGATGCGTGTCGGCGCGAGCGGGTAGGCGATGGCGAGCACGACGAGCGGGAGCAACACGGCCATCACCGCGCCCGAAAAGAGCATGAAGACGGGCGTGTCGAACAGCAGTTCCGTGGGTCGAAGCCCGGCGACGTAGGCCGTCACGCCGAAGACGTAGACTGCGACGGGGACGTACACCGTCGCACCGACGAGCAGCGATGTCGGCCCGAAGACGACCGTCCCGAGCGCGAGGTAGAAGCCACCCGCCGGAACCGCGAGCAGGAAGAACGCCCACAGCTTCGCCTCGAACACTCGCGCGAGGTCGATTGGGTACGTCCCGAAGAAGGCCGCGTCGTCGTACTGACACAGCCAGTTGTAGGTGGTGAAGGCCCCGAGCGCGAGGACGGACCCGAGGGTGAGACCGGGCGAGGGGCGAACTCCGACGAGGATGTCGGGGATGTAGCCGAGCAGAATCGCGACGACCCCGAAGATGAGCCCCTGGGAAAGGAGGACCTTCCAGAGGCTGCCCGAGGAGCGAGCTACGTCGAGCAGGGACTTCGCGAGGAGCCCTTGCTCGTCGCGCGCGCCGAACAGGCCGGTGAGCCGGCGGAACTGATTGCCCGCCGTCCGGGTGGTGCCGGTCCGGTCGAACTCGAACAGCGAGAAGCCGACGACCGCCGCGAGGAGCGGGACCGTGACCGACACAGCGAGCCGGAAGTACGACGGGTCGGCGTAGAGACCGAAGGGCGTGAACGCGACGACGAGACCCGGGCGGAGGGAACCGCCGGCGAGGGCGGCGACCCCGACGAGCGCGGCGAGCAGCCGGCTCCGGGTGGCAAGCCCGACGAGCAGCAGCGAGGTGCCGACACCGAACGCGAAGGCGAGCCACGCACTCGCGAGCAGGCGCGGGAGCACCGCGACCGAGAGGTCCGTGAGGACGACCAGCGGCGCGACCCCGACGACCAGCGGCGCGATGAACAGGAGTGCGTAGTAGAGTACGTCTTTGACGACGAAGACGGCGAGCAGCCGGCGCTCGCTCACCGGGAGGGTTCGGGCCGAGAAGACGAGCAGCGTCACGTCGCCGAGCAAGTCGCCGAGCGCGTCCCGACCGACGAGCCCGATAGAGCCGACCTGAAGACCGACGAGCGCGACGACGACGTGAAGGCCGGCAAGCAGGGTCTCCGTCTCGGAGCCGGCGAGCGCGAAGAACGTCGCCGTCCCGGCCGCGAGCGCGGCGAGGAAGACGGGAAAGGCGGCAAAACGCCAGCCGCCGAACAGGCGGGCGTGCATCCGCCACTCCTCGCGCAGGAGTTGGTCGAACAGATACCGGACCGAGACCATCTACTCCTCCCCCGCGAGCGCGGCCGGGTCGGCGGGGTCGACGGCCGCGGTGTCGGTGTCGACCGTCGCGAAAAACCGGTCGAGCAGCGTCTCCTCGCCGAGGTCGCGGGGGTCGAGTTCCTCCAGCAGTTTCCCGCGGTTGACGATGCCGACCCGCGTGCACATCTCCTGGGCGGTGGCGATGAAATGCGTCGAGAGGAAGACGGTGTTGCCCGCCTCCGCGTACGTCGTGAAGAACTGCTTTGCGCGCTCTTGGATGATGGGGTCGAGATTCGTCAGCGGCTCGTCGATGAACACCACCTCGGGTTCGTGGAGAAACGCCTGCGTGATGAGCGTCTTCTGTCGTTCACCCTGTGAGAGGTCCGTACACAGCGTGTCGAGTTTCGACTCGAAGGCGAGGCGGTCGGCCCACCGGTCGACGCGGTCGTCGACGGAATCGAGTCCGCGCGCCTCGGCCACGAAGTCGAAGTACTCCCGCACGGTGAGGAAGTAGGGCGGTTTGCCGTTCTCGGGGAGGATGCCGACGCGCTCGCGGGCGCGCACCGGCTCGGCGACGGGGTCGACGCCGGCGACCTCGGCCGTCCCGGAATCGGGCGTGAGCTGGCCCGTCAGGATGTTGATGGTCGTGGACTTGCCCGCGCCGTTCGGGCCGAGAAAGCCGTACAGCTCGCCCGTCGGTACGTCGAGATCGAGCGAGTCGAGCGCCGTCACCTCGCCGTACTGCTTCGTCAGTTCCTCGGTCTCGATTGCTCGGTCGGTCATTGTCGGTGGTATAGGGTCCGGGTGCATGTGAACTACCACTGCCTACTCGCCGCCTTCGGCGGCTCCTTGAGGGTAGGGCTTCCTGCTCCGACGACGCGCTTTGCAGACACCGAATTGGTGTCCGTAGGGAGCGCAGTCTCCACAGGCGTTGATTCGGAGTGTCCCACTCCTACATCTTCGAGGCCGCGAGAACGGATGTTCAACGCCGCGTTTGCGTCCCTGTCCGCCTCAAACCCGCAGGCTGGACAGGAGTGGTCACGCACCCACAACGGCTTGTCGGTCGAAACACCACACGACGCGCACTCCTTGGTCGTCCCTCTCGGGTTGACTGCCACGAAGTGCGTTCCCTCTCGCTCACACTTGTATTCGAGCAGCGAGAGGAACGTTCGCCACGCCGCAGACGCCGTGTTGCGGCTGTTCGACGGCGACTCCATCATCCCCTTCACGTTCAGGTCTTCGACCGCCACGAGGTCGTACTCGGTGGCGTAGTAGTTCGAGAGCTTGTGCAAGAAGTCACGGCGCTTCCGTCGAA
>NZ_QJOW01000001.1 GCF_009184545.1 Halosegnis rubeus | reverse complement strand
AGGCGCTCGGCGAAATCGACCGCATGGCAAGCGCTCTCGGGCTGCCGGAGAACGTCCGCGAGACCGCCTCCGTCATCTATCGCCGCGCGCTCAACGAGGACCTCCTGCCCGGTCGCTCCATCGAGGGGGTGGCTACGTCGAGTCTCTACGCCGCTGCGCGACAGGCCGGTACGCCCCGCTCGCTCGACGAGATTACGCAGGTGTCCCGGGTCGAGAAGGACGAAATCGCCCGAACGTATCGGTACGTCGTGCGCGAACTCGGGCTCGAAGTCGCCCCCGCCGACCCCGAGAGCTACGTCCCCCGGTTCGCCTCCGACCTCAACCTCTCGGACGAGTCCGAGCGCCGTGCCCGACAACTGCTCAAGAGCGCGAAGCAGGCCGGCATCCACTCGGGCAAATCGCCGGTCGGACTCGCCGCGGCGTCGGTGTATGCGGCCTCGCTGCTCACCAACGAGAAGGTGACCCAGTCGGACGTGAGCGAGGTGGCGAACATCTCCGAGGTCACCATCCGGAACCGCTATCACGAGTTGCTGGAGGCCGAAGACGGTATCACGACCTGAGGAGAGAGTCCTTTTGCGGTTGCGTCTCGTACACCCGATGTGACCCGGAGCTACGAGTACGTCTGCCCGGAGTGTGAAAACACCGTCGAGCGCGACTTCCGCGTCCCCTCCATCGTTCGCTCGTGTGAGAACGACTGCGGGTTCGACCACTACATCCGGGCCGACCTACTCGAGAAGGTGGAGGCGGTCCCCGAGGAGGACCGCCCCGACGAGTGGGACGAGATGGACAACGAGAAGAAGGTGTACGTCGCGCTCAAGGAGGGCGTCCTCTCTTTACCCGACCTCCAGTAGCGGAGCTTTTCTCGCCGGCCGCCGACCCGACCGTATGGAGACGACACGCCACTTCGTCGCGACTGTCTACGTCGTCAACGAAGGAGCGACGCTGCTGCACGAACACGAGAAGCTGGACATGTGGCTCCCGCCTGGGGGCCACGTCGACCGCGATGAACTTCCCCACGAGGCCGCCCTCCGGGAGTGTTACGAGGAGACGGGACTGACGCCGGAGCTCGTCGCCGACTCCGGCGGGCTGGAGAGTGAAACCGCACGCTCGCTCCCCGAGCCACACCAGTTCCTGCTCGAAGACATCAACGTCAACGACGGCGAAGTCGGCCACCAGCACATCGACCACGTCTACTACGGCGCGAGCGAGTCGCGGACAGTCGACCCCGCGGGCGACGACGAGACGCCGGCGGAGGCGTGGGAGTGGTTCACCGCCGACGACCTCGAATCGCGAGCCGGCGAGCTACCAACCGACGTGGTCGAGGTGGGTATGGACGCAATCGAGACGGTTCAAAACGGGTAGAGGAGCGCGCGGACAATACGCCGCTTGACGCCGCTGCCGAACTGCTTGACCGAGATACGCCAAGGCGTCCGTCGTCCGACGACGGACGTCCGGCCCGCACGAATCGCGTCGAGGACGGCCTCGGGCGTGCGCTCGTCGGCGTCGATTTCGGTGACCGCCTGTCCGACCATCTCCGCGATATGCGCGTCGGAGCCGGCCGTCATCGGGAGATTCCGGCTGGCGGCGAACGTCTCTGCCGTGCGATTCGACCGACCGGTGAACAGCCGCGAGTTGTACACCTCGATGGCGTCGGCGCTCGCGAGCGTCTCTTCGGAGATGTGGGGCGCGACACCGTGGCGCGACCGCTGGAACGGGTGGGGAACGACCGCGATACCACCCTGTTCCCAGATGCGGTCGAGCGTCTCGACGAATGGGAGACCGGGCGGAATCAACTCCTCGATGCCGAGCGCGAGGACGTGTCCCGCCTCGCTCGTCACCTCCATGCCGGGGATGCCGACGAGCCCGTACTCCTCGGCACGCTCTGCGGCGTCGAGGCTAGCGTCGATTTCGTCGTGGTCGGTGACGGCGAGCACGTCGAGACCGACGGCCTCCGCCTGTGCGAGTAGCATCTCCACCGGGTCGCGTCCGTCGTACGACAGCGAGGAGTGACAGTGGAGTTCGGCCCGTAACACATCCGACACGACGAGACACGCGCGCAAAAGCGCCCCGGTCCCAGGTACCACGTTCGTGCACATGGAAAGGGATTTTACACCGCCGAGTCAGCATCCAAATGAATGAGCCTCTCGCCATCGGACCACGACCTCGTCGTCTCTGAGCTGGGTCGCGAGCCGACGCCAGCGGAAGCCGCCCTGTTCGAGAACCTCTGGAGTGAACACTGCGCGTACCGCTCCTCGCGGCCCCTGCTGTCTGCGTTCGACAGCGAGTCGGACGACGTGGTCGTCGGACCGGGCGACGACGCGGCCGTCGTCGCGCTCGACGATGACACCTACCTCACGTTCGGCATCGAGAGCCACAACCATCCCTCGTACGTCGACCCATTCGACGGTGCGGCCACCGGCGTCGGGGGCATCGTCCGTGACACGCTCTCGATGGGTGCGTACCCCGTCGCGCTGGCCGACTCGCTGTACTTCGGTGACTTCGACCGCGAACACTCCCAGTATCTCTTCGAGGGCGTGGTGGAGGGAATCAGCCACTACGGCAACTGTATCGGCGTGCCGACTGTCACGGGCAGCGTCGCCTTCCACGACGGCTACGAGGGGAACCCGCTCGTCAACGTCGCCTGCGTCGGCGTCGTGGACGAGGAGCGACTCGTCACCGCCGAGGCGCAGGAGGCAGGAAACAAGCTCGTCCTGTTCGGAAATGCGACCGGCCGGGACGGACTCGGCGGCGCGTCGTTCGCGAGCGAGGACCTCGCGGAGGACGCCGAGACGGAGGACCGTCCCGCCGTGCAGGTGGGCGACCCGTACGCCGAGAAACTGCTCATCGAGGCGAACGAGCGGCTGGTAGACGAGTCGCTGGTCCAGTCGGCGCGTGACCTCGGCGCGGCGGGCCTCGGTGGGGCTTCCTCTGAACTCGTCGCAAAAGGCGGGAAGGGCGCTGACATCGAGCTCGGACGCGTCCACCAGCGCGAACCGAAGATGAACGCGCTCGAAATCCTGCTCGCGGAGAGCCAAGAGCGAATGGTGTATGAGGTCCGTCCAGAAGACACCGAGGCGGTCGCCGCCGTTGCCGACCGGTTCGACCTCGGCTGTTCGGTCATCGGCGAGGTGACCGACGGCAACTACGTCTGCACCTTCGAGGGCGAGACGGTCGTGGACGCGCCGGCGGAGTATCTAGCCGACGGCGCACCGATGAACAACCTCGACTCCGTCGAATCCGAGCCACGGACGCACGACCTCCCCGAGACCGACCTCGCGGCCGCGTTCGAGACGCTGCTCGCCCACCCGAACACAGCCTCGAAGGAGTGGGTGTACCGCCAGTACGACCACGAGGTCGGCAACCGGACGGCGAAACGCCCGGGCGACGACGCCGCGCTCGTCGCGATTCGCGACGCCGGTCGCGGGGTCGCCATCTCTTCTGGAGCCGACCCGAACTGGACCGACGCGGCCCCCTACGAGGGTGCCCGCGCCGTCGCGCTAGAGAACGCGACCAACGTCGCCGCGATGGGTGCCCGCCCGCTCGCGGCCGTCGACTGTCTCAACGGCGGCAACCCGGAGAAACCCGACGTGTACGGTGGCTTCCGGGGTATCGTCGACGGGCTCGCGGAGATGTGCTCCGCCCTCGATACGCCCGTCGTCGGCGGGAACGTCTCGCTGTACAACGACTCCGCGACCGGGCCGATTGCCCCGACGCCGACCCTCGCCGTCGTCGGCTCGAAGGAGGGTTACGACGCCCCCGGGACCGACCTCGCGGGCGACGGAACGCTGTTGCTCGTCGGCGAGCAGTCGGGCACCCTCGGCGGGAGTCAGTATCTCGCTAGCCACGGCGGGACGGACGCGTTTCCGACCCTGCCCGAGGAGCCGGCCACAGTCGTCGACGCGCTCGCGACCGTCGCGAACCAGTCCACGACGACCGCCGTCCACGACGTGAGCCACGGGGGAGTCGGCGTCGCGCTCGCAGAGATGGTGACCGACGACGCCGGCATAGACGCGACCCTCGACGGTGACGCACGCCCGGACGAATTTCTCTTCTCGGAGTTGCCGGGCCGAGCTGTCGTCGAGACGACCGACCCCGGAGCCGTTCGCGAGGCCGTCGGCGACGTACCGGTCACGGAACTCGGGACGAGTGACCGCTCGGGGACGCTGTCGGTGTCGGTCGGCGGCGAGACGCTCGAATACGCGAGCGAGACCATCGCCGAGGCGCGCGGCCACATCACTCGGACCCTCGACTGAACGAACGTTTTAGTCGGTTCGTCGACTTATCTCTGATATGCGCACGCGCCTGCCGACGCTGCTTCTCGTCGTCTGTCTCGCGCTCGCGGGCTGTACCGTCGGCTACAGCGGACCGACAGCGACGCCGGTATCCGAGACGACACCGTCCTCCGAGGCGGCGACGCCGACACCGGGAACCGACACCCCGAGCGAGACGCCCGCCTCGTACGACTCCGGCGGTATCGAGGTTACGGGCGGGCGACTCGACTTCGACGCCGGACAGGTGTACGACCGGATGGCCGGACTGCTGGAAACGTCCGCACAGGGACCCGAGCGCATCCGCATCCGGACGCTCGGCGGGCAGTCGACCACTCGGATGCCGGTCAACGACTCCGGCTCCTTTTACGACCTGTTCGGGCTATCGAGCACCGGTTCGGACTCCGGTGGCACGGTCGCAGCGTACGTCGCCCGCCCCTCGACGGTGAACGTCAACGCGGCGATACTCGGTGACCCGCGCGTGGAGTCGATTCTCGCCCACGAGTACGTCCACACCGTCCAGTTCCGGGAGAACGCCATCGGTGCGATTCGGAGCGCGACCGACTACACGCTTGACGGTCGGCTCGCGAGCAACGGAGCAATCGAGGGGGCCGCAGTGTTCGGCGCGAACGCCTACTGGGAGCAGTACATCGAAACCGGCGTCTCACCCGCAGACGACGCCGCGCGACTGTACCGGAACTCGACGGGACGCGGCCGTCTCACGGCCGCAGCCTACGCCCTCGGCTACGAGCACGTGGCTGCGCGAGTCGACGACCCGTCCCGGCTCGATTCGGTGTACCGAACCCCGCCGACGACGACAGAACAGCTCCTCCACCCCGGCGTGCAGGAGGGACCACGCGAGCTAACCGCTGAGGTCGGGGAGACGGAGTGGCTCGCCAGCGCGTCGAACCAGCGGTTCGGTGAACTGTTCGTCCGAACGGCGCTTGGGACGGCGGTCAACGAGTCGGCGGCAGCGCGGGCAGCCGCCGGCTGGGGCAGCGACAGGCGCCTCGACTTCGTCACGCCCGAGGGCGGTCGCGGTTACGCGTGGGTGCTCAGATTCGACGACAGGGCGAACACGACGGAGTTCGAGACCGTCGCTCGCGCGTGGCTGGATGAGCGGGCGACCCATACGGAGACGGGATGGACCAGCGAGCGCGGAGACTACCGGCTCGCGAGCGCCGGTTCGGAGACGGTCGTCTGGCTGGCAGGTGCAGAGACGTTCGTCGAGGCGGCGACCGTCGAGAGCGGCGGCAGTGTCACCGTCTCGGTGTAGCGTTACGCGAGCAACAGGGGGACGCCGAACGTGATACCGACACCGACGGCCGCGACGACGGTCCCGACTGCGACCTCTCGGTTGGTGTAATCGGACTGCGGGGCGGTCGTGCGCTCGGTCGCGTACTCGCTGTCTTGGGAGTCGTGGTCGTCGCTCATACTCGTAGGTGAGAGGGTGTGGTACTTCGCCGTTGCGGTCGATAATAAAGAACTGCGGGTGGGTTACTTGTGGGCGTCGAGCAGGTCGTACGACCGCTTCCACTCGTGATCGTCGTCGAAGTACTGCTCGGCAATCGGCTGGTCCGGCATGGACCCGCGGTCGAGCTTCTCCGTCTGGTAGTCCTTGCGATTTTCGTCCTTGTAGTAGCGACCCGTCAGGACCTTCCCCTCGTAGAGGGCGGATTCGGTCTCGTACATCGCGTGGCCGGCTTCGCGACGGTCGGTGATGTCGAAGTCGTACTCCTCGCTCTGCTGGATGTCGACGTACGGCACGTACTGCTTTGCGTCCTTGTTCCAGGTCGGACACTGGGTGAGGAAGTCGACGTGGGAGAAACCGTCGTGCTGGATGGCCTCGACGATGATTTCCTTCGCCTGATTCGGGTTGACGGCGGCGGTGCGGGCAACGTAGCTCGCACCGGCCGACAGCGACATCGAGAGCGGTCGAAGCGGGTCCTTCGCGGAGCCTTCGAGTTGGGTCTTCGACTTGTGGCCCTTCGGACTCGTCGGGGAGGTCTGGCCCTTCGTCAGCCCGAAGATCTCGTTGTTGAACACGATGTACGTCATATCGTGGTTCTCGCGGGCGGTGTGCATGAAGTGGTTACCGCCGATACCGTAGCCGTCACCGTCACCGCCGGCTGCGATGACGGTCAGCTTCGGGTTAGCCAACTTCGCGCCCCGCGCGAGCGGGAGCGAGCGGCCGTGGATGGAGTGGAACCCGTAGCTCTCGAAGTACGAGGAGAGCTTGCCCGAACACCCGATACCCGTGACGAGGAGGATCTCCTCCGGGTCGAGACCGAGTTCGGCGGCGGCACCCTTCAGCGCCTTCAGGACGCCGAAGTCACCACAGCCCGGACACCACGTCGCCTGCGGTTCGATTTCGGGCGTGAACTCGTTTTGGTCGACTTCGCGATTCTGTCCGATGGCGTTGAATGCACTCATGATTAATCACCTGCTGCCGGCTGGAAGCGAGCGGTCTCGCGCTCGAACTCCGTGCCGTCTATCGTCGCTTCGAACCCCTCAACTACCTCTGCCGGCTCGAACGGATTCCCGTTGTACTTGAGCAGACTCGACAGCTTCGGGCCGAACTCGCCCAGTTCTTTCTGGGTGAGCCCGCGGAACTGCTCCGTCGTGTTCATCTCGACGACGAGACACTCGTCGACCGATTCGAGGAAGGAGCGAACGTCCTTCTCGGGGTACGGCATCAGATCGGAGACGCCGAGCATCTTCACGTCGTGGCCGTCCGCGCGGAGCCGGTCGACGGCCTCCTCGACGGTGCCCTGCTGGCTGCCGTAGGTCATGATTCCGTAGGTGGCGTCCTCGTCGCCGTGGTACGTCTGGTGGCTCGAGTTGGCGTCGAGGTCGTCTCGAATCGCCTCCATCTTCTGGAGGCGACGGTCCATCTGCGCGACGCGGTTCTCGGGGTCTTCGGAGATGTGTCCCTCGGGAGTGTGCTCGTTCCCGGACGCGAGGAAGCGCCCGCCCTTCTGGCCGGGGATCGACCGCGGGGAGACGCCGTTCCCCACGTCGTGTTTGAACCGCTGAAACTTCCCGGAGGCATGGTGTGCGGCCTCCGCGATCTCGTCTTCGGTGAGCGTCGCCCCGAGGTCGGGGTTCGGCTCCTCGTTGAAGAACTCCGCGTCGACGTTTCGCAACTCGCCCGACAGCTTCTGGTCGTAGAGGACGATTGCGGGGATGTGGTAGCCGTAGGCGATTTCGAACGCCTTCCGGGTCTGGGTGTACGCCTCCTCGACGTTCGCCGGCGCGAAGACGACGCGGTTGGAGTCGCCCTGACTCGTATACAGAACGTGTTCGAGGTCGCCCTGTTCGGGTTTGGTCGGCATCCCGGTCGAGAGTCCGGCGCGTGCGGCCTCGATTAACACGAGCGGCGTCTCGGTCATCTCAGCGAGTCCGAGCGGTTCGGACATGAGCGCGAAGCCGCCGCCTGAGGAGCCGGACATGGCCTTCGCGCCGGCGTGTGAGGCACCGATAGCGAGGGTTGCGGCGGCGATCTCGTCTTCCACCTGCTCGGCGACGCCGCCGAACTTCGGGAGGTGTTTGTTCATCAGCGTGAACACTTCCGTCCACGGCGTCATCGGGTAGCCGGCGATGAACCGACAGCCCTCATCGAGTGCGCCGTAGGCGATGGCGTTCGAACCGGAGAGGAGCACCTGCTCCGTCTCGTGTTCGTTTTCCGGTAGCCCGATGTCGTGGTCGTGGTCCATCTCCGCGGCCTGTTCGTGGGCATCCTCGAGGACGGCGAGGTTCGGCTCGAAGATCTCGTCGGGCATGCTCTCGCGCATGAGGTCCTCGAAGTACGAGAGGTCGAGTCCGAGGATACCGGCGGTGATACCGACACCGGCGGTGTTGCGCATCACTTCGCGGCCGTGTTCTTTCGCGATGGCGCGCAGGTCAACGGGGTAGACGTGCCAGTCGTTCGCGTCGACGCGTTCCTCGAAATCCGCCGGAAGGTCGTCCTCGTCGAGGAGCCCCGAGTCATAGATGATGATGCCTCCCTCACGAAGCTCGTCGAGGTTCTCGGTGAGCGGCTTCGTCTCCTCGTCGCCGTAGTAGGCATCCTCTTGGGGGTTGCGAGCGAAGGAGTCCCCGAGCGAGAGGAGCACGTTGTAGCCGTCACCGCGCGACTTGACCGGCTGGTCGCGGGCCCGTACCTCGACGTAGGTGTGGCCGCCGCGGATGCGTGACGGGTAGTGGCGATGCGTGAAGACGTGCAGTCCAGCGCGCAACAGCGCTTTCGTGAAGTTCTGACTCGTCGAGTCGATTCCGTCCCCAGAACCGCCCGCGATTCGCCAGATGAGTTCGTTTCCTGACATAGTGGTGCTGGCGTCGAAACGCCTTACATACTCTCGGACTGCCGCTACCAAAAGCATTCGTGAAATATTAGCACAGATTAATAGTGATAAAGGAGGATTAACCATGCAGGAGCGGACACACCCCACAGTTATATACGCCGTTAGCGCGTGTTTGCTACCGACCCGAATGTCGCTCACTGAACTGATTCGTGGCGTCGAAAACCACGAGAAGACGCTGACTGCGTTCAATAGTGACGACGAGACCGTCGGTTCGCTGCGGACCCAGTTTGGCGACCGCAACCTCACCGTCCGCAGCGAGACGACCGACACCGGCCCGGACTCCTACGTCGTCCTCTCTCGCGAGTCGGAGTTCGTCACCGCCGCCAGCATCGCCGACGTGCTCGCCGACCGCAACGACACCACCCCGGAGTTCGAGTCCGAGGCGTATCGTCCCATCCTTGACCACCTCGATGAGACGATGTTTACCTCCTACGACATCCAGCAGATGATCGCCGCCTCCCGAGAGATCGAAGACCGGGCGTGGCGGCTCGGGAAGGGTGAACTCCACGCCGGCTTCCAGAAGCTCTCCATCCTCGGCCCGCAGATGGATATCTACAAGCGGCTCGCATCGAAGGACGGGCTCGAGGTCCACGCCTACGCGGCCCCCGACGACGACGTGCCACAACACGACACCGACCTCACTATCCACGTCGAGCGCTCGGACGAGATTCGCGAGTCGTGGTTCGTCGTCTACGACGGCGGCGGCGTCGACGTGAACAAGTGCGCCCTCGTCGCCGAGGAGCGCGAGCCGCGCTCGTTCTACGGCTTCTGGACCTACGACCCCGAAACCGTCGACTGGGTGCTCGAGTACCTCAACGAGACCTACGGGCTCCTCGCCCAGTAGCTACTCGTCCTTTTCGACGTTCGTTCGAACTACTCCAAATCCCGGACGAGCCACGCCTTCGAGGTCGAACCGCCCGTTTCCTCCAGCGAGTTGAAAATCCCGCCCGCTCCTCGTCGGAGACTCCCCGTCGCTCAGTTCGTCCGAAACGTCACCGACTCCGTCGTCACGCCGCAGTCCGGACAGCGCCGGTCCATCTCACCAGTCCCCCGTCGGGCCTGCTCTGTTCGATGCAGGCTCACCTCCTGTCGAGTCTGCTCTGCTCGATGCAGACTCACCTCCTGTCGGGCCTGCTCTGTTCGATGCAGGCTCACCATACGTCCCCGAACCGGTCGAGCATCGCCACGTCGTGGCCGAGCAGCACGTCGGCGTCGGTGCGGCGTTCGAGGTCCTGTACGTACGCGAGCGACTCCTTCCACGCCTGATTGTCCCACAGCAGCGAGGCGGCCATCGACTGTCCCTCGTAGTTCTCCTGCCAGTAGGCCTCGTCGCCGACGACGAGCAGCGTCTCGCCGTCGCGGTCGACGCGCGTACCGAGCAGACCGGGCGTGTGGCCGGGCAGGTGGAGCAGGTCGACGCCAGACACGAGCTGGCGGTCGCCCTCCACGACCGTCCAGTTGAGGTCGTGCTCGAAGTCGGGCGCGAAGTAGGCGATGGAACCGGAGTCGGTCTTGGCCGACCGATACGCGAACTCGATTTCCCGCTCGTGGACGTAGATGGGTACGTCGGTGCCGTCGAAGTGGTACAGTCCGCCTGCGTGGTCGAGATGGAGATGCGACATCACGACGGCGTCGATGTCGTCGAGTTCGAAGCCCGCCGCGTTCAGGTCGGCTTCGAGGTCGTGGTCGGTCGCGTCGACGTGCGCGAAGGCCTGGTACAGCGGCGCGGGCCAGTAGCCGTCGCCCGCTTCGGGGTGTGAACCGGTATCGAAGAGGATAGTCGCCTCCGGGTGGTCGATGACGAGATTCCAGACGAGAAACTCCTCGTAGCGGAGGTCGGGGTTCTGCTCGCCGGCGGTCGCGGCCACGGCACCGTCGAGGACGAAGTTCGCGTCGGCTTCGATGCGGCCCCTGTCGAGTAGATGCACGTCGTACGACATGCGTTCACGTACGGCCGGCGATAATAAAAACAGTGTGCGCGCTCCCGGTTAGTTCGGTGCCTGTCGGTAGATGAGGTTGCGCTGAATCTCGTTTGCGCCCTCGTAGATGACCGGGATACGAACGTCGCGGTAGACACGTGAAATCTTGTTCTCGAGCAGGACGGAGCGACCGCCGTGGAGCTGCATCCCGCGCTCGGCGCAGTCGTTGGCGACCTCCGTGGACTTGACCTTCGCCATGGACGCCCAGAAGCCGCCGTGGTCGTTGTTCTCGACCTTCTCGGCCGCTCGCCAGTTGAGCGCGCGGGCCGACTCGAACTCCAGTCGCATATCCGCGAGGATGTGCTGGACGGACTGGAACTCGTTGATCGTTCGGCCGAAGGCGTTGCGGCCGTGAGCGAACTCCCACGCCTCCTCGATGGCGGCGGCGGCGAGACCGAGCCCGTGGCCCCCGACCACGATACGGCCGTGGTTGAAGAAGTCCGCAAGCATGTAGAAACCGCCCCCCTCGACGCCGATGAGGTTCTCCTCCGGGATGCGGGCGTCGTCGAGCACGATGTGGGCCTGTTTCGAGGCGCGCATGCCCATCTTCTCGGGGATGTGCTCGGCCTCGTACCCTTCGGTGTCCGTCGGGACGATGAACATCGAGTAGTTGCCGTAGCGGTTGTCCGGGTCGTCGCCGGTCTTGGCGTACAGCGTCACCCAGTCGGCCTCCACGCCGTTGCCGACCCAGTACTTCTCGCCGTTGAGCACCCACTCGTCGCCGTCCTTCTCGGCGCTCGTGGTCATGCCGGCGAGGTCGGAGCCGGTCTCCGGCTCGGAGACGGCAAGTCCCGTAATCTGGTCGTTCTCGGCGACGGGACGCAGATACTCCTCGCACTGCTCTTCGGTGCCGTGCTCTTCCATGATGCCGGCACCGAAGCTCGCAAGCTGGAGCGTCAGGGCGATACCGGCGTCCGCGCGATAGAACTCCTCCGCGATAGCGAGCACCTGCGGCAGGTCCAGTCCGCGGCCGCCGTACTCCTCGCTGATGTCTTGGGCGATGAGGTTCGCGTCCATCCCGGCCTCGAGGATCTCCCACGGGTACTCACCGGAGCGGTGGTACTCCTCTGCGTTCGGCTCGATATGCTCCTCAGCGAACTCGCGGGCCTCCTGCTTGATGTCGCGTGCGTGCTCAGGCACGAGGGTATCGTCCATTAAATCCATACCTGCAGTAGGAGTCCCGGCAATAAATACCTCCTGAAACGTGTAAACGGTTCTCGCGCGTTTACGTCAGTCGTCCTGTCCGGGGGCCGCCTCGTCGGGCGTGTTGCCCGCGAGCAGGCGGTCACCGCTGTACTGCTCGCGAAGGTCCTTCTTCGAGAACTTCCCCGTCGCAGTCTTGGGGACCTCCTCAATGTACTCGATGGCGTCCGGCAGCCACCACTTCGGGTACTCGTCGCGCAACAGCTCCATGATCCCCTCTTCGAGCGTGTCGCGGTCGGCCCTTTCGGCCGGTACGACGAACGCGACGGGTCGCTCCTGCCACTTCTCGTGGGGGACGCCGACGACGGTCGCCTCGCTCACGTCGTCGTGGGCCATGATGGCGTTTTCCAGTTCAACCGACGAGATCCACTCGCCGCCGGACTTGATGACGTCCTTCGCGCGGTCGACGATCTGGATGTAGCCGTCGGGGTCGACGCTCACCACGTCGCCGGTCTTGAGCCACCCGTCCTCGAAGTCCTCCTCGTTGGCTTCGGGGCGCTCGAAGTACTCCTTCGTAATCGTCGGCCCGCGGACGTGCAGTTCGCCGAACTCCTCACCGTCCCACGCGATTTCCTCGTCGTTCTCGTCGATGATCTTGTACTCGATACCGGGGACCATGATACCCTGTTTGCCCCGCTTGTCAAGTTGCGTCTCGTAGCCGGCGTCCTCGAGATCGGACTTGAGCTGCGAGACGCTGCCGATGGGAGACATCTCGGTCATGCCCCACGCGTGGAGCACTTCGACGCCGCGATTGTCGAACCACCGAATCATCGACTTGGGCGCGGCGGAGCCACCGACGATGATGCGGTCCAGCGAAGAGAGGTCGACCTCGTTGTCCTCACAGTACTCCATCAGACCCAGCCACACCGTCGGGACGCCGGCGGTGACGGTGACGCCTTCCTCCTCGATGAGCATCGCGATGTCCTCTGGGTCGGGGGAGGGACCGGGGTAGACGTGTTTCGAGCCCGCCGCGGTCGCGGTAAACGGCATCCCCCACGCGTTGACGTGGAACATCGGGACGACCGGCATCACCACGTCGTCGTCTTCCATCGGTATCCCCTGCGGGGTGAGCGTCGTCATCGTGTGGCTCCACAGCATCGACTGGGTGTACTCGACGCCCTTCGGCTTCCCCGTCGTGCCGGAGGTGTAACACATGCCGGCGGGCTGGTCGCTGGGGAGGTCGGGCCAGTCGTACTCCGTGTCGTGACCGTCGAGGAACGACTCGTAGTCGGGGGCGTCGAGTGCCTCTACCCCCTCGTCACCCATCACGACGAAGTCGACGCCGTCGAACTCCTCTGCTCCCTCGGCTGCGCCCGCGAGCTTCTCCGCGAGCGACGGGTCGACGAAAATGAGTTCGTCGTCGGCGTTGTCGACGATGTACCGGACGTGTTCGTCCGGCAGGAGCGGATTGATAGTGTGCAGCTGTGCACCCATCGACGGGACGCCGAAGTACGTCTCGTAGTGGCGTTCGGTGTTCCAACAGAAGGTCGCAACGCGGTCTTCGTGTTCGATACCGTGGTCGTCGAGCGCGTTCGCAAGCTGTGCCGTGCGGCCGGCGTACTCGCTGTACGTCGTCCGGCTGATGCCGTCGTGGTCGCGAGAGACGATTTCGGTATCCGGGTACAGTTTGCTCGCGCGCCACAGGAACGGCCGCAGTGTCTGGGTGTGACCTCCGGGCATATCCGTACCTCGTGGGGGACCGTAATGATTCTTGCCACGAGACGCCGTGCCACTCGACCGAGCGTATCGGCCGGCCTACAGCTTGTTCTGTGCGTCCTTCGCGAGCTCCTCCATGCGCTTGCCGATTCGTCCGGCGTCGGAGAACTCGTCGTCGCTCATCACGTCCGCGAGCGCGTTGCCGAGGACGAAGACCGCGTGTTTGTGCTCGCTCTTCGATTTGTGCACGTCGCCCGGCTCCACGTCCAGTTCGTCGTAGGCGTCGAAGGCGTTCGTTTCGACGGCGTCCATCTCGCGGAACGTCTGCATGATCTCGACCATGTGGCCGTGGAGTTCGAGCAGTTCCTCTTTGTGCATGCGCGTACTTCCGTAGAAACGCCGATAAGCCTTGTGTGGAACCGCGTTACACGATTAGAAGACGTACTCGTCGTCGTGACCCATCATCCCGTCTTCCTCGTAGCTCGGCTCCTCGTCTTCCATCGGACCCGAGGTCTTGTATGCGCGAATCCCCGCAGAGAGCACATCTTCGATGGCCTCCTCCCGGCTCTCGAACTCGCCCTGCTCGACGAGTTGCGTGAGTTGCATCTCGAGATGCTCCGGCACCGTGATGTCGGCTTTCACCATGTTGCATCAAAATTTGATGCTGGGGCATTTAACAGTACTGGATAATTTAACGAGAGACCAATTCGGGCTATCAATACCGATAAATTTCTTGCCCGTTCACAAGCGATGAGAGCGGCAGGCTAACGTCGCCCGAGTCGAATTTTGAGGTATGTACGACGCCACTTCCCTCCACGAGGAGTTCGACGGCGAGCGGGTCCCGCCTGGCCAACGCGAGACGACGCGGTTTCCCGTCCTGTCGAAGTCCGGCACCCCGTCGGTCGACCTGAGCGAGTGGACGCTTGACGTGTGGGGAGCCGTCAACGAGCGGCTCGAACTCGATTTCGACGCGCTGCGTGGTCTCGATACCGAGACTCAGCGACAGGACTTCCACTGCGTGACGGGCTGGTCGCGACTCGACAACGAGTTCACGGGCGTCACCTTCCCGACCATCGTGGAGGCGGCCGGCGTGACGGACGAGGCGGTCCACGTCATGTTCCACGCGGCGGACGGCTACACGACGAACCTCCCGCTCGACACCTGCACGCGCCGCGAGATGCTCGTGACGTGGGAACACGACGGCGAGCGGCTCCCCGCCGACCACGGCGGGCCGGTCCGGGTCGTCGTCCCCCACCGCTACGCATACAAGGGCGCGAAGTGGCTCACCGGCATCGAGTTCCTGACCGAACCGGAGCGTGGCTACTGGGAAAAGCGGGGCTACTCAAACACGGCGAACCCGTGGAACGAGGAACGGTACGCCTGAGTCAGTCGGGGTACCCGAACGGGATACATAAGCCAGTGGCACCCCTACCGTGGGGTAATGAAATCGCTCGGCGACGAGATGCGGGTCGTCTCCCGTGCGCGCCAGATCTCCGCGCCGCCCGCACGGGCCGCGCTGGCCGACGCCGCGACCCCACGTCTCTTCTGGAGCGGGGACGGCGAGGAGACCGTCATCGGGTCGGGAGCCGCTGTGACGCTCACCGCCGGCGGCGAGGACCGCTTCGGTGACGTGCGGGCGGCCGCCGACCGCCTGTTCGCCGAGGGTGACGTACACGCCGGCACCGAGGCCGCTCGCCCGCGGCTGTTCGGCGGCTTCACGTTCCACGACGAACACGACACGGACGAGAAGCCGTGGGGCGCATTTCCGAGCGCGCAGTTCGTCCTCCCGCGCCGGCAGGTCACCTACACCGACGACGCGGCGTGGTTGACGGTGAACGGCGTCGGTCCGGACGCAACCGCCGAACTCGTCAGCGACGAACTCGACGCCACGGCGGCGAAACTGGGGAACCTTCCGACTCCGGAGACGATGCGCGCGTCCAACGTCGTGGAGCGGGAACGCACGACGACGAAGGAGGCGTGGCGCGCGTCGGTGACGGACGCGACCGACCGCATCGCGGCCGGCGAACTCCGGAAGATCGTCCTCGCGGTGGCGTTGCGTGCACGCCTCGACGGTCCCCTCGCCGCCCACGAGGTGACCGCCAGGCTCGCAGACACCTACCCGGACTGCTACCGATTCTTGTTCGAGCCGACGGGCGATGCGGAGCTGACGCCCGCGTTCATCGGCGCGACGCCTGAGCGACTCGCCACCCTGCGGGGGCGAACGCTCGCGACGGGGGCGCTGGCTGGCACGACCGGACGCGGTGATACCCCCGCCGAGGACGAGTGGCTGGCCGATGAACTGCGCCGCGACGAGAAGAACGTCCACGAACACGACATCGTCGTGGACGCGATTCGCGACCAGCTGTCCCCCTTCGCGGCCAGCATCTCGACCGGCGAGCGAGACGTGCGCCGACTCGCCACGGTCCAACACCTCGAAACACCGATTACGGCGACGCTGTCGGACGACGAGCACGTCCTGACGCTGGTGGAAGCCCTCCATCCGACGCCGGCCGTCGGGGGCCTGCCCCCGGACCGCGCGCTGGCAACGATTCGAGACACGGAGTCGTTCGACCGCGGCTGGTACGCCGCCCCCGTGGGTTGGTTCGACGCCGCCGGCCACGGCAGTTTCGCCGTGGCGATTCGGTCGGCCGTGACGGCCGGTGACACCGCCACCCTGTTTGCCGGCGTCGGCATCGTAGAAGACTCCGACCCCGACGCCGAGTGGGACGAAGTACAACTCAAGTACCGACCGATGCTCGACGAACTCGAATGACGCCACCCAACGTCAACACGCTGTGGGGCGAGACCGTTGTCGACGAACTCGCGAAGTCTGGCGTCGACGCGGCGGTGCTCTCGCCGGGGTCGCGGTCGACGCCGCTGACGGTCGCGTTCGCACAACACCCGGATATCGAGACCTACTCACAGCTGGACGAGCGCTCGGCAGCCTTCTTCGCACTCGGACGCGCAAAGCAGACGGGAAAGCCGACGCCGCTCGTCTGCACCTCGGGCACGGCGCTCGCGAACTACCACCCGGCTGTGATGGAGGCCGGCCGCGCCCGCGTGCCGATGCTCCTGCTCACAGCCGACCGTCCCCCCGAACTCGACGACTCGGGCGCGAACCAGACCGTCTCGCAGTCGACTCTCTACGGCGACTCGCTGCGCCACCAGCGCACTCTCCCCGAGCCGGAGGTCCACGACCGAAAGCTCCGGTCGCTCCGGACTGCCATCTCGCGTAGCGTTGCGACGACCACGGCGACCAAGCCCGGTCCCGTTCACCTGAACGTCCCGTTCCGGAAGCCGCTGGAGCCGACCGTCGAGACCGACGACGTGTCCGAGACCTGGCTCGACGCGCACCCGCTCGCAACAAAGGGTCGGGACGGACCGTTCGTCCAGACGACGCAGGGGACGCCGGCGCTCCCGGCCGGCGACCACGCCGACCTCGTGTCGGCAATCGAGTCGGCGGAGCGGGGACTCATCGTCTGTGGCCCGGCCGACGAGCCGACGCCCGACCGCAGTGCACTCGCCGCGCTCGCCCGCCTGACTGGCTTTCCCGTGCTCGCGGACCCACTCTCCGGACTGCGATTCGGTCCCCACACCGAGCAGGACGGCGTGACGATACTCGGTGGCTACGACGCGTGGGCCGACGGTCTCTCCGGCGAGTGCGCGCCCGACTTCGTCCTCCGATTCGGTGCCTCGCCGACTTCGAAGCCGCTCCGGAAGCGGCTGGCCGCGCTTGCGATGGCAGACCCGTCCCTCCGGCAGTATCTCGTGGACCCGACGGGCGGCTGGCGCGAGGCGGAGTTCGCGGCGACGGACACCCTCGTCGCGGAGCCGACCCGACTGGCGCGGTCGCTCGCAGACCGGCTCACGTCGCCCGACGGGACGCCGTACGCCGACCGACTTGCCGCGCTCGAAGCCGATTACTGGCCTCTCGTCGCCGACGAGGACCGATTCTTCGAAGGGCAGGTCGTGGCCGACGCCCTCGCTCGCGCGCCCAACCCGAGCACCGTCTTCGTCTCCAACTCAATGCCCGTCCGGGACATGGACCGATTCGCTCGGCCGAGCGCGCGTGAACTGACCGTCCTCGGCAATCGGGGCGTCTCCGGCATCGATGGCATCACCTCGACGGCACTCGGGGCAAAGAGCGCGAGCGACGACCCGCTCGTGCTCGTCACGGGGGATTTGGCTTACTACCACGACACCAACGGCCTGCTCGCACTCGACCGATTTGACCTCGACGCGACTATCGTCCTCATCAACAACGACGGCGGCGGCATCTTCCATCTCCTTCCAATCGAGGCTCACGAGACCTTCGAGGGGTACTTCCGAACCCCGCACGGACTGGATTTCTCGGCGACTGGTGACCTCCACTCGCTGTCGTTTGCTCGCACGAGCACGCGCGAGGGCTTTTGCGAGGCGTACGCGACAAGTTTCGACCAGGCGGGCACGCAGGTCATCGAGGTGCGATTCGACTCGGACGCGAGCCACGGGGTTCGCGAGCAGGTGCAGTCGCGCGTCGAGGAGGAACTACTGTAATCGGCCGGATTTTTGCCGTGGGCCCCGTTGTCGGGGTATGGTCTCAGAGCTATTCGACGCCGACAGCTGGGAGCCGGTCGAGGGGTTCGACTTCCGCGATTTGACGTATCACCGCGCGACCGAGGTGGGCGCGCTCCGCATCGCCTTCGACCGCCCGGAGGTCCGCAACGCCTTCCGCCCGGAGACGGTGGACGAACTCTCGACCGCCCTCGACCACGCCAAGCGCCAGACCGACGTAGGCTGTGTCTTCATCACCGGCAACGGTCCATCCCCGAAGGACGGCGGCTGGGCGTTCTGTTCGGGCGGCGACCAGCGGATTCGCGGCGAAGCCGGCTACGAATACAGCGAGGCTGAACGCAGTGAAGCCTCAGGTGCGAGCGGGAGCGATAGCGACACGCGAGCAGAGAACGACGACCTCGACGACGACACGCCCGGGCCGCGACTCCACATCCTCGAGGTCCAGCGCCAGATACGTCACATGCCAAAGCCCGTCGTCGCGGTCGTGCCGGGGTGGGCGGTCGGCGGCGGCCACTCCCTGCACGTCGTCTGTGACATGACCCTCGCCGGCACGGAGGCGAAGTTCCTCCAGACGGACCCCGACGTGGGGAGCTACGACGCCGGCTTCGGCAGCGCGTATCTCGCCCACCAGATTGGCCAGAAGAAGGCGCGTGAGGTGTTCTTCCTCGGCAAGACCTACTCCGCCGAGGAGGCCGCCGACATGGGGATGGTGAACGAGGTCGTTCCGCAGGCCGAACTGGAAGACCGCGCGCTGGAGTGGGCAGCAGAGATGCTCTCGAAATCTCCGAATGCAATGCGCATGCTCAAGTACGCGTTCAACATGGACACCGACGGACTCGTCGGCCAGCAGGTATTCGCCGGCGAGGCGACGCGGCTGGGCTACATGACCGACGAAGCACAGGAGGGCCGGGACGCGTTCAACGAAAACCGCGAGCCGGACTTCTCGGAGTTCCCGTACTACTACTGACCGGTCTCTGTTCTTCTACGTGTTCGGCTTTGTTTCGGGTGCGCTGTCTACGCTGTTACTTCCGGCTTGAAATCCCCGGGCGTATCGCGGTCTTGCCGGCGGTTGCACCGCCGGCTGCTTGGGAGAGCGTCGCTCTCCCGCTGTCCCCGTGACATATCGGGGGCGAGCGTAGCGAGCGACCGATAGTGGTCACGGAACCGACCAAACACGCGCGATACGCCCGTCCCTTCCATTCCACCCGACAGCACCGCCCACGAACCTCCCCAGCCGACTCGCTCCCTGCGGTCGCTCATCCCTCGCGACGACGGACGCGCACGGGGCGCGCCGGCTCATGCCAACCGCATACGGATTGGACAGGCAACCGTTGTGGTGGCCTGACGCACCGCGCGGCAGCGCGTGTGCGTCGCGGGGGAGGGTTGGCGCGGTGCGGTTTCCCCGGAGCCGAGCAACGAGAGTGGTCGCGGGGCTGGTGCTCACGCCAAACACGCCCGCGGTATCGGAGCCGAACTCTCCAATGACAACACCACCGAACATACCAGTTCGCCAATCGCAGTCGCTTAGTCGGGTCCCCTGCTACCGAGGGGTAATGAGCGACGCCGACATCACGACGCGACGCGCGTGGCTGATGGCCGCGCGGCCACAGACGCTCCCGGCCGGAGCCGCACCGGTCGTCGTCGGCGTCGGCGTCGCACTCCAACGAGGCGTCTTCGCCCCCCTGCCGGCCGTCGCCGCGCTGGTGGGCGCACTCCTCCTCCAAATCGGGACCAACTTCGCGAACGACTACTACGACGCCGTACGGGGGGCCGACACCGAGGAGCGCGAGGGGTTCACCCGTGTCACCGCGGGGGGACTCATCGAACCCGCAGCGGTCAAGCGAGCGATGTACGCCACCTTTGCGGTCGCCATCCTGCTCGGCACGTATCTCGTCTGGGTCGGCGGATCGGCAATCGTCGTCGTCGGGCTCACCTCAGTCGCCTCGGGCATCGCCTACACCGGCGGGCCGGCCCCCTACGGCTACCGCGGACTGGGCGATCTCTTCGTCTTCGTCTACTTCGGTCTCGTCGCCGTCACCGGCACGTACTACGTACAGGCGGCCGCCGTCGCCGTCGCTGGGGTCCCGACGTTCACCGCCCCGGCCGACCTCGTCCCGCTCGCGGCGGTCGTCGCCGCGCTTCCGGCAGCGGGACTGTCGACGTGTATTCTCGTCGTGAACAACATCCGCGACCGCGAGACCGACGCCGAGGCGGGCAAACGAACCCTCGCCGTCACGCTCGGCTACACCGGCTCCCGCATCGAGTTCCTCCTCATGCTCGGGATGGCGTACGTCGTCCCGGTCGTCTTCGCCGCCACGGGCTACGGGCTCGCGACGCTCGCACCGCTGGTGACGCTCCCGCTCGCTGCCCGACTCGCGCGGACGGTCCTCACCGAGACGGGTGGCGAAGCGCTGAACCCGGCGCTCGAAACCACGGGCAAACTCCTGTTCGCACACAGCCTCCTCTTCGCCGCGGGGCTCGCCGTATGAACTTCCGGCCGTTCGCCTTCGAGCTGCGCGAACCGCTCGCGACTGCCGCCGGCGACATCGCGAGACGCGAGGGGTTTCTCGTCACTCTCGACGGAGACGACGGGAGTTGTGGCGTCGGTGAGGCCTGTCCCCTGCCGGGATGGACAGAGAGCTACGACGAGTGCCGGGACGCACTCTCTGACGCGACGCCCGCCGAACTCGATACGCTCCCGCCGGCGGCTCGCCACGGACTCACGCTCGCGCTGCTCGACGGTGACGCCCGCGACGACGGCGTTCCCCTCTACCGCCACCTCGGTCGCGACGAGCGAGTCGAGACGGTCCCCGCGAACGCGACCGTCGGAGACGCTTCGACCGAACAGACGCGCGAGCGCGTCACCGACGCCGTAGACGAGGGGTACACCTGCGTGAAACTCAAGGCCGCGAACCGACCCCTAGACGAGGACATCAAGCGCGTCGCCGCGGCGCGCGAAGTCGCGCCCGACATCGGGATTCGACTCGACGCGAACGGCAGCTGGACCCGTGACACGGCGAATCGGGCGTTCGAAAAGCTGGCAGCGTTCGACGTGTCGTACGTCGAACAGCCACTCCCGGCGAGCGACTTGGGTGGGCTCACCGCACTCCCGGACACGGGCGTCGGTGTCGCGCTTGATGAAGGCCTCTACGAGCACGGTATCGACGCCGTGCTCGACAGCGAGGCGGACCACCTCGTCCTGAAGCCGATGGCACTCGGCGGGCCGGACGTGGCGCTCGAACTCGCGAGGTTGGCTCGCGGTGCGGGCATCGAACCGGTCGTGACGACGACCATCGACGGCCCAATTGCGCGGGCGGCGGCGGTCCACGTCGCGGCCGCGATACCGGCGGTGTCGGCCTGCGGGCTCGCGACCGGGTCGCTGCTCGCGACGGGAGACATCCCCGACCCGGCACCCGTCGGCGGAGGTGTCGTCACGGTCCCACAGAAAGAGGGAAATACTCCGGCCGTGTTATTGGCAGATTATGCGTGACTGGCTGGCGATTCGAGCGCGCGCGACGCCGGCCAGTACGGCTGTCGTCGACGCGGCGTCTGGTCGGTCGACGAGCTACGGTGACCTCGACGACGAGGTCGAACACCTCGCCGGGCAGTTGTCGGCCTTCGGCGTCGGCGTCGACGACCACCTCGGCGTGCTCGCAGAGACCCGCCCGGGGTTCGTCAGACTCGTCCACGCGGCCAACCGACTCGGGGCCGTGCTCGTCCCCCTGAACGTCCGACTGACGGCGCGAGAACTCGACGGTACACTCGACGCCGCTGATGTCGACACCCTCATCTGTACGGCCGAGACGGAGCCGACAGCGACCGAGGCGTTCGACGGCCCGCTGGCGACGGTCGACCAACCGAGTGAGGGGGCACGGCCCCTCTCGACTATCGACCCGGAGTCGTTCGAACTCGGGTCGTGGACGCGCGACTGTACCGCGGCGTTGCTCGCCACCTCCGGAACGACCGGCGGGCCGAAGCTCGTCGAACTCACGATGGGGAACCTCGCGGCGAGCGCGGCCGCGTCGTCGTGGCGACTCGGCGTGCTCCCCGACGACTGCTGGTACTGCACCCTCCCGATGTACCACATGGGCGGGCTGGCTCCTGTCTATCGGAGCGTCCTCTACGGGACGAGCGTCGCCGTCTCGACCGGGAGCTTCGACCCCGAAAGGTCGCTCGCGGAGATGGACCGCGTGGGTGCGACGGCGACCTCGCTGGTCCCGACGATGTGTCGCGAGCTACTGGAGGCGGACGGCGAGGCCGTCATGGCGTCGCTCCGATTCGTCCTCGTCGGCGGTGCACCGACGCCCGATTCGCTCGTCGAGACGGCCCGCGAGGCCGACGTGTCGCTGTATCCCAGCTACGGGATGACAGAGACGAGCTCACAGATTGCGACCGCGAGTCCGACACAGACGCGGGAGGCGCTCGGCACCGTCGGCTCACCCCTAATGTTCACGCGCGTCACCACCGTCGACAGCGACGACGTACCCGTCGAACCCGGTGCGTCCGGCGAAATCGTCGTCAGCGGGCCAACAGTCACGCCTGGCTACTACGACGACGCCGAGGCGACCGAGGATGCGTTCGGCCCACACGGCTTCCACACCGGCGACGCCGGCTACCGCGATGAGTCGGGCAAGCTCTGGGTGCTCAATCGCCTGACCGACCGCATCATCACCGGGGGCGAGAACGTCGACCCCGGCGAGGTGGTGGACGTCCTCCGCGACTATCCCGACGTGGAGGACGCATTCGTCGCCGGCGTCCCGGACGACCGGTTCGGCCAGCGTGTCGCCGCGCTGTTGGTCGGCCCCGACTCGGCCGAGCCGGTCGAGCAGTTCGCGCGCGACCGGCTCGCAGGCTTCAAGATTCCTCGCCAGTGGCGGCTCGTCGACGCGCTACCGCGGACGGCGTCGGGCACCGTCGACCGCGCCGCCGCGACGCTCCTGCTCGAGGAGCCGGACACCGCCCGGTAACTCGCTACTTTTGATGCCGGCTGGCGTACCTCGGGTATGTGCACTCTCACGGTCGCGTACCGGCAGTTCGACGCGCCACTCGCCGTCGCTGCCAACCGCGACGAGCTGTACGCGCGCCAGTCCAGTCCACCCCACCGGTGGGACGACCCGGAGATCCTCGCTCCTCGCGACGAGGAGGCCGGCGGCACGTGGGCAGGAACGAACGACGACGGCGTGCTCGCCGCGGTCACGAACCGCTGGAGCCGGGACGTGCCCGACGGTGACCGGTCGCGCGGCCTCCTCGTCCGGGACGCGCTCACAGAGTCGAGTGCCGAGGCCGCAGCTCGACTCGTTCGCCGTGAACTCGACACGCACGCGTACGAACCGTTCCACCTGCTCGTCGCCGACCGGGAGCGCGCCTTACTGTTCGAACACGACGCGACGGACTCGGAGACGCGGCTCGCGCCCGGAACGTACGTCGTCGGGAACACGGGCTGGTGTGGCGCCCGTGGCGGGCCCGCCGACGCGGACGAACCACAGCGGACCCGCTCGTTCTTCGTTCCCCGCGAGAGACCGGACCGCGGCCGCGAGCAGGCCGCGAACGACGAGTCGGTGCTGGACGCGCTGGTCGCGAGTGGGGCGACGACGGCGACCGGGTGGCTCGATACGGCGGGTGAGATACTCGGCGACCACGACTACGGCGTCTGCATCCACGGCGAGACGTTCGGGACGAAGTCGGCGACGCTGGTCGAGGTCGACGAGACGGTGACGTGGCGCTACGCCGACGGGCCGCCGTGTGAGGTGCCGTTCAAGCAGTACGGGCCAGACGGCAGATTTTAACAGCCAGACCGTCCTCGATGTGGTATGGCCGAGTCGCTCACCGACGAGGAGGAGACGGCGTTCGAACTCATCGCCCGCGAGGGGGGAATCCACCAAAGCGAGTTCTGGAAGGAGATGGACATCGACTCCCGGAAGGGGAGCCGACTAATCGAGTCGCTGGAGGAGAAGGGCCACATCGAACGCGAGGAGAGCGTCCACAATGGGCACACGACCTACTTCGTGGAGCCAATCGTCGATCCGGAGGATCTCGACTTCTCGCTGCTGATGGCCGGCGACATGCTCTCGCCGTTCGTCGGCGACGATGAAATCGACGCCAACTCGGATAAGTTCACGCAGTGGGTCATGACGCTCGCTTACCAGTAATCAGAGAATATCCAGCGTCCACCGGACCAGATTCACCGCCGTCGCGACCATGCCTTCTACCCGCGTCAGCTTCCGACCTGTGAACAGCAGCGCCGTGACGAGTGCCGTCAGCCCGACGAGCCACAGCGTCGTCACCGTCGCCGCACTCGTCACCGAACCGGGCGCGAGCACCGCCACCAGTCCGACGACGCCGAAGGCGTTGAAGCTACACGAGCCGACGGCGTTCCCGACCGCGATGTCGGTGCGCCCACCGAGAGCCGCCGCGCTGGACGCGACGACCTCCGGCATCGACGTACCGATACCGACGATAACGACCCCGACGACCAGTTCCGGGACGTTCACTCGGCGGGCGAGTCCGACGGCCCCCTCGACGAACCGTTCGGCACCGTACCACAACGCGCCGGCACCGACGAGAAGCAGGAACAGGTCCGTAGCGAGGGTCACACAGACCACCCGTGCGGGCGCGAGAAGAAGCCACCGAGTCGAGCGTTCTCAGTTGGCGTCGCGAAACAGCCGGTAGGTCGTTCCGCCGGTCGCGACGACCTTGCGCTCGCCCTCGTGGACGGTGGTTACCTCACACTCGGTGACGCCCATCGAGCTGCCCGCGCGGACGACCTCGGCCTCGACGCGCACGTCGTCAGTCGCGGGCCGGACGTAGCGGGTGTTGAGGTCGGTCGTCGTCAGCGCCACGTCGGTCGGATCGTCGAACGTCGTCCGGAGCGCGAACCCGGAGGCCGTGTCGATGATTGTCGCCGTCACGCCGCCGTGGACGCTGCCTGAGGCGATGTTGGCGAACTTCTCGTCGAAGGGGAGTTCGAACACGACGCGGCCCTGTTCGATGTCCACCGCCGAGAGGTCGAGCCACGACAGCAGGCCGTGGTCAGATAACTGTGCGGCCAGCGGCTCGTACCCCTCGGTCGACATCCTACTTCCCCTCGAACTCGGGGTCGCGGTCCTCCATGAACGCCGCGGCACCCTCCTGCATGTCGTCTGTCGCGAGGAGGTGACCGAACGCCTGCGACTCCAGTTCGAGTCCGGCTTCGAGGTCCTGGTCGCGGCCGACGTTCATGACGCGCTTCGCCTTCTGGAGGGCGATCGGCGCGCCGTAGACGAGGTCGTTGAGGAACTCCTCGACGGTCTCCTCGAACTCGGATTCGGGGACGGCGCGGTTGATGAGCCCCCAATTCTGTGCGCGCTCGGCGGAGATGTGTTCGCCGCGGAAGACGAGTTCCTTCGCGCGAGCGTCAGAAAGCATCCGCATGGCGCGCTGGGTACCGCCGCCGCCAGGCAGCAGTCCGAGGTTGATCTCGGGGAAGCCGAACTCGGAGTCCTCGGTCGCGATACGGAGGTCACACGCGAGCGCAAGCTCGTGGCCGCCGCCGAGACAGAAGCCGTCGATCCTCGCGAGCGTCGGGCGCGGATACTCCGCGACGGCCTCGAAGAACTCCGTGATAGCCGCCTCGTACGGCTCGCGGCCGGCGAAGCCGGTGATGTCTGCGCCGGCGGAGAAGGCGCGGTCGCCCGCCCCCTCGAAGGTGACCGCCCGGACCTCATCGAGGTCGGAGCTGTCGAGCAGGTGGACGACCTCGTCCATGAGGTCGTCGTTGAGCGCGTTCATGCGCTCTGGTCGGTCGAGCGTGACTTCGAGCAGGCCGTCGTCGGAAAGCTCGTACTGGATGGTGGAGTAGTGGCGCTCGCCGTCGTCGCCGCCGTAGTCGTAGAATCCCTCGCCCGCTTCCTCGCCGGTCGTGCCTGCCTCGACGAGGCTACGCAGGTGTTCGGACGGCTCGTAGCGCTCGTGGTCGTACTCATCGTGGAGCGTTTCGAGCTTCTCGAGCACGGTATCGAGCCCGATTTTGTCGCCGCGGCGACACGGTCCTTCGGGGAAGCCGGCACCGAGTCGCATTCCGGTGTCGATTGCCTCGGCGGTCGCCACGTCGTTGCCGATGAGTCGCGCGGCCTCGTTGATGATGCGCGCCTCGATGCGGAGGGTGTCGACGTCCTCGCCCTGTCCGGCCTCGTAGGTCGTCCCCCCGCCGTCCTCGTAGTCGTAGTAGCCCCGACCGGTCTTCTGGCCGAGGTCTTCGGCGTCGACCTTCTCCTGCACGATCGGCGGGATGTCGCGCCCGGCCTCCTTCCGGACGTGATAGCCGATGTCGATACCCGTCAGGTCACTGAGTTCGAACGGACCCATCGGGTAGCCGCGGCGGTGGACCATCGCAGCGTCGACCGCCTCGATGTCGGCGACACCCTCGCTGACCATCCAGGCCGCCTCGTCGCTGAACGGTCCGAGCACGCTGTTGACGACGAAGCCGTTCACGTCCTTCCGGACGTAAATCGGCGTCTTGTCGATGGACTCCACGAATTCGTATGTGGCCTCGGCGGTCTCGTCGGCCGTCTCCGCGCCGTAGATAACCTCGACGAGGTCCATCTTGACGGGCGGGTTGAAGAAGTGCATCCCGACGACCTGCTCCGGCCGCGAGGTCGCGGTCGCGATCTCCGTGATCGAGAGCGAGGACGTGTTCGACGCGAGAATCGCGTCCTCGGGCGTGAACTCGTCGAGGTCCGAGAAGATGTCCTTCTTGATTTCCATCTGCTCGGGCGCGGCCTCGATGACGAGGTCGGCGTCCGAGACGGCGGTTTCGAGGTCCACTTCGGTGTCGATGCGGTCAAGCACCGTCTCGGCGTCCTCCGAGACGATTCCCTTCTCCGAGAGCTTCTCCACTGACCACTTGATCGACTCGAAGCCGTCGTCGACGAGGTCCTGTTCGATATCACGCATCACCACGTCGTAGCCGGCGATGGCCACGACTTCCGTGATGCCGTGGCCCATGTTCCCTGCCCCAAGTACCGTCACCTGAGAGATGTCATCCACGTTCATACGGGCGCATCTGGCGGGCGATTCGTCTTAACTCCACCGCCACAGTTTAGCGATGTTAGCGTTTCACCGACGTTTGGCTACTGGCGTAAACTCAGTGCGTGTTTCGCGGCGTTTGCGAGGTGGTCGAGCGGTCTCGCGCTGGTCGGTCTCTTTTCTTCGTGTTGCTCCTCCCGCTCGTTGTTCCCGGGACCTCACGTTGTTCTGCCTCTCCTGTTCGCGTGTCGTCGCGTTGCTCCTCCCGCTCACATCTCTGGCACTCGCTACGCTCGTGCCATCTACTCGCGTGTCGTCGCGTTGCTCCTCCCGCTCACATCTCTGGCACTCGCTACGCTCGTGCCATGACTCCGAAACGTACTTCCGACCGCCTCCCCCTCTACTCCGTATGGACTTGCGCGTCATCGAGAACGAGGAGACCGAACTCGCCATCGAAATCGCCGGCGAGGACCACACCTTCATGAACGTCCTCAAGAGCGCGCTGCTGGAGACAGACGGCGTCGCCACCGCGACTTACGATATGAACCCCGAGCAGTCAGGTGGCCAGACGGACCCGATTCTCAACATCGAGACGGAACCCGGCACCGCGCCGCTCGACGCCCTCGAAGCAGCGACCACGGCCGTCAAACAGAAGTCCGACTCCTTCACGGACGCCTTCGACGCTGCCGCGTAATCTCGGCGTTTCTCTCTCGTTTTTCTTTCGAGAGCAACTGCTCTGTCACCACTGGAGACCAGAGTGAAAGTGGTTACACAGCCGGAGTAATCTCCTGGCAGGAGAGACGAGATACCCCTAGGCGGGCAACTGTTCAGTTCCGCGCCACCAGAGTGAAAGTGGTGAGTGTGTTACAGTCGGACCGGGATACCCTTCTCGTCTAGATACCGCTTCACTTCACCGATACCGAACTCGTCGAAGTGAAAGATGGAAGCTGCGAGACCGGCATCGGCCCCGGCGTCGGTGAACACCTCGTACATATCCTCGGGACCGCCACAGCCGGAGGAGGCGATGACCGGCGTGGAGACGCTGTCACAGACTGCCTTCGTGAGCGGGATGTCGTAGCCGTCTTTCGTTCCGTCGGCGTCGATGCTGTTGACGAACAGTTCACCAGCGCCGCGCGATTCGACCTCGTTGGCCCACTCCACCACGTCGAGGTCGGTCCCCTCGCGGCCGCCCTTGACGGTGCACTCGAACCAGCAGGACTCGCCGTCCACCTCGACGTAGTGTTCGCCCTGCTCGTCGAAGCGGCGGCGCGCGTCGATGGAGATGACGATACACTGCGAGCCGAAGGCGCGTGCACCTTCGTTCACGAGCGACGGCTCGGCGATTGCCCCAGAGTTGATAGAGACCTTGTCCGCGCCGGCACGGAGCGTCTCCTTGATGTCGGCTTTCGTCCGGATGCCGCCGCCGACGGTCAGGGGGATGAACACCTCGTCAGCCACGGCGGAGACGGTGTCGAGCATCGTCTCGCGCCCCTCAGCGCTGGCCGTGATATCGAGGAAGACGAACTCGTCTGCGCCGGCTTCGTTGTACTTTTTCGCCATCTCTACGGGGTCGCCGGTGTATTCGAGTTCCTCGAAGTTGACGCCGGTGTAGACGGCGGCGTTCCCCTCGTCGTCTAAGTCCACGTCGATACAGGGAATGATGCGCTTCGTCAGGGTCATACCCCTGCTACTCCCGGGGACGGTTTCACGGTTTCGTCGCCAGAGTTTCGCATACGGAAGATACTTTTCTCGTCGCGCGAAATGACGTAGTATGAGTACCGACACCACCGAGGAACGTATCCTCTCGGTGTTAGAGGAGGACGCCCAGGCCTCCTACGCCGAGATTGCGGACCAAGCGAGTGTCTCGAAGCCGACGGTTCGCAAGTACGTCGACAAGCTGGAATCGGACGGTGTCATCGTCGGCTACTCCGCCGACATCGACCCGAAGAAACTCGCGTCACGCTCCATCGCGCTGGTCGGCATCGAGGTCGCGAGCGAGCAGTACGTGGAGGCCTCCCGGCAGTTGGCCGCTCTCGACTCCGTCGAAGCGCTGTACGCCTCGTCGGGCGACCACACGCTGATGGCCGAAGTCCGAGGGACGGACGGCAACGCCGTCGGCTCCGTCATCTCCGAGGACATCCTCTCTGTCGACGGCGTCGAGGAAGCCCACCCCTCCTTCCTGCAGGAACGACTGAAGTAGCCGCCGCGACTGTTTTCCCCTCGCCGCCCGTTGTTCGGGTATGCCGACATACCACCGCGCCACGTGGGTCGATGCACCACTCAATGAGGTCTGGGACTTCCACTCGCGTGTCGCCGGCCTGACCGAACTCACGCCCGGCGTCGCCAACCTCGAAATCAACACTGTCATCGGCCCTAACGGCGAGACCGACCCGGAAATTCTGGAGGAGGGCGCATGCATCGAGATGTCGCTGCGTCCCCTCGACGTCGGGCCGCGCCAGTCGTGGACCTCAGTCATCACCGAGCGCGAGGTCGACCTCGACAACGGCCGCGCGTACTTCCGGGACGTGATGGAAGACGGTCCGTTTCCGGAGTGGGAACACACCCACCGCTTCTTCGAGAACGAGGCCGGCGAAACGCTCGTCGACGACCGCGTCGTCTATCGCCTCCCGGGCGGCCCGCTCGGGAAACTCGCAGAGCCGTTCGGCGGACTGGGCTTCGAGCCGATGTTCTATCACCGTCACCGCGCAACGAAGGCCCACTTCGAGTGAGTCAGTGACTGGAGACGAGCGAGCAGAATACCGAGCGAGAGAAACAGGTAATTACCGGCCCCGACGAGCGAAGGTGTGGGACTGCTCGCCGCGCTCGAACGACGGACGCCGCCGATGGCCGCACTGGCCGTCGCCATCGTCGCCGTCTCAACGAGCGCAATCCTGATTCGGTTCTCCAACGTCCCGAGCGGGCCGATGGCGTTCTGGCGAGTCACGCTGACGCTGCTGTTGCTCGCGCCGCTGTCTCTCCGTTCGGGCGCGGAGTTTCAGAAGTTCGACCGCCGTGACCTGCTGTCTGCGCTGCTCGCTGGGCTCGCGCTCGCGGCCCACTTCGCGACGTGGTTCGAATCCGTCGACAAGACGACCGTCGCCGCCAGCGTCACGCTCGTCACGACACAGCCGGCGTTCGTCGCTGTCGGTGCATACTTCCTGTTCGGGGAGTCGCTGTCGCGCCGCTCGCTCGCCGGCATCGGCGTCGCGCTCGCCGGCTCTGCGGTGATGAGTCTCGACGGGCTACTCGGCGGAACGACCGCCCCCGAGCCGGTGCTCGGAAATCTACTCGCACTCGCCGGCGCGGTGCTCGCCGGCCTATACGTCCTCGCCGGGCGGTCGGTGCGCCAGCGCGTCAACTTGGTGCCGTACGTCACCGTCGTCTACGTCGTGTGTGCCGGCGGGCTGCTCGCCTACTCGCTCGCGCTCGGTGACCCCGTGCTCGCGTATCCCCCCCGCGAGTGGCTGCTGTTTCTCGGGATGGCAATCGGCCCGGGACTGCTCGGACACACCGTCGTCAACTGGGCGCTGGCTCACGTCGAGAGTTCGGTCGTCAGCGTCTCCTTCGTCGGTGAACCGGTCGGCTCTACCGTGCTCGCGCTCGTCATCCTCGGAGAGGTTCCCGGCGCGCTGACGCTCGCTGGCGGGGCCATTGTCATCGGCGGCATCTACCTCACCGCGCGGGGCCGGCGTTAGCGCGCTTGTTCGTGAGCTGATTCGACCGCCCGAACGAGCGTCTCCCGGTCGGGGGCGTAGGTGAGGTGACTCTCACAGTCACAGTCGGATGCACCGAAGCCGGCGACAGGCCCAGACGGGAGCGCTCGCGCGACGGTACACTCCACGTCCGCCTCGGTTCGCACGTCACCGACGAGTGTCGCGTCGGGATATCCGAGCAGGTAGTCGATGTGCCAGTGGCGGGTGTCGCGCTCGCCGGTCGCGACCTCGGCGTGGCGGTCGATTCGCGAGAACCCACCGGCCCCGAGTGCCGACCCGGTGTAGCCGTACCAGCCGGCAGCGAATCGGTGGCAGCCGAGTGCACCCACCTCGATATCGGTCGGCTCTGCGAGTCTGATGAGAAGCGTGTAGGTGCCGCCCATAGCCGCAGTTGGAGCGCCCGTGACAAAGCAGTCGCGACTGCGAGGTCGAGACGTTGACACTTCCGCACCCGATGGCTTCGGACATGCGCGACGACGACATCGCGGCCTTCTACGACGAGTACGGCGAGCGCGAGTGGGAGCGACTCGACCGCGACTTCCACCACCGACTGGAGTTCGAGGTGACGACGGAGTACCTGACGGAACACCTCCCCGACTCGGGACACGTCCTCGATGTCGGCGGGGCCAGTGGTCGCTACGCCGTCTGGCTCGCCGAGCGCGGCTACGACGTGACGCTCGTCGACGTGAGCGGGCGACAGGTCGACATCGCCCGCGAGAAGGCGCACGAACACGGCGTAGGCGAACGAGTCACGACACAGCAGGGTGACGTGCGCGCGCTCGGACTGGACGGACAGTTCGACGCGACGCCGTGTCTCGGCGGCGCACTCTCACACGTCCTCGACGAGGGGGAACGCGAGAGTGCAGTCGGGGAGCTACGACGAGTGACTCGCCTGAATGCACCGGTCTTCGTCTCCGTGATGGGGCTGTTGGCGAGCGTGACCCGGATGTTGCGCCATGCCCGAACGACGGAGCCTGACGAGACCGAACTGCTCCCCGACCTCGCGGTGTGTCGGGCTTAACGGAAGCCCGGCACGTCACGCAGCAGCTTGAAGACGCGCTTCATCCCGGCGGCGTACCACTTGTACGGAACGCCTGGCGGGGAGTCTATTTCGCCACGTTCCTGCGTGGCGAGCGTCTGTGGTTCGGTGAATCGGTAGAACCCCTCCTCGCCGTGGCGACGGCCGACCCCCGAGTCTTTCATTCCTCCCATCGGAGCGTCGTGGGCAATGAAGGAGGGTGCATAGGCCTCGTTGACGTTCGCCGTCCCGCAGTCGATGCGGCGGGCGATGTTGCGGCCGCGCTCGGTATCGGCGGTCCAGACGGAGGCGTTGAGTCCGTACATGGAGTCGTTCGCCCGCTCGATGACCTCGTCGGTGTCCTCGAAGCCGTAGATGGAGACGACTGGACCGAACGTCTCCTGTCGCGCTAGGTCGGCCTCGCCGGACACGTCGGTCAGGACAGTCGGCGCGTAGGCGTACGGGCCAACGTCGGGGAGCGGCTCGCCGCCGGTCAGCACCGTCGCGCCGGCGTCGCGGGCGTCTTCGACGTGACTGGACACCTTGTCCAACTGCGCCTGCGAGAGCAGCGATCCCATCTCGACCGCCCAGTCGTCGCTCGGCCGGACGTCGAGCGCCTCGGTCGCAGCGACGAACTTCCGGGTGAACTCCTCGCGCACCGACTCGTGGACGTAGAGCCGTTCGATGGCGATACACAGTTGTCCGGCGTTGGTGAACGCGCCGCGGACGAGCCCGTTCACGGCAGCGTCGATATCGGCGTCTGACATGACGACGGCCGGATTCTTCCCGCCGAGTTCGAGCGAGCAGTCGATGAGCTGTTCGCCCGCCTTCGAGGCCACGAAACTCCCCGTCTTCGACGAGCCGGTGAAACAGAGGTAGTCGCTCTCCTCAACGAGCGGTTCGCCGACATCTGGTCCGGTGCCCGGTACGACCTGCATCACGTCCTCGGGAACGCCGGCCTCGCGCAGGAGGGCGACGGCAGCGAGCGCGGTGTAGGCGGTCTGTTCGGCGGGCTTGAGGACGACGGTGTTGCCGGCGAGCAGCGCGGCGACGGCGTCGGAGACGGCGAGCGTCAAGGGGTAGTTCCACGGCGAGATGACGCCGACCACGCCCTTCGCGCGGTAGTTCACTTCCACGTCAACGAGTCCCGGCATCGGCGACTTGCGCGACTCGTCGTCGAGATACGACTCGACGCGGTGGGCGTAGTGGCGGGACGCCATCGCCGTGTCGATGAGCTCCTCGAAGCCGTGTCGCCGCGCCTTCCCGGACTCCTCGACGACCAAATCGAGCAGTGGCTCGGAGTGGTCGAACAACAGGTCGTGGTACTCGAGTAGCAGCTCAGCGCGCTCTGCCGGGTCGCGGGCCTCCCAGTCGGATTGGGCCTCGCGGGCGCGCTCGAAGGCGTGTGCAACGTCGCGCTCGTCGCCGAGCGGAAGCGTCGCAAACTCCTCGCCGGTGAAGGGAGCCTCCACCGACATCGTCTCGTGGTCGCGGTCGGCGAGGGTCGCCTCACCCAGCAGCGTCTCGGGGTCGAAACTAACCATGCTCTAAAACGACGCCGGGAGGTAGTAAACCCCGGTATCGGCTCAGTGGATGTCGAGCGCTTCGATCTGTTCCTGGTAGCGGTTCCGGATGGTGACCTCCGTCACCTGCGCGACGTTCGCGACCTCGCGTTGGGTCTTCTTCTCGTTGCACAACAGGGAGGCGGCGTAGATCGCGGCCGCCGCGTACCCCGTCGGCGACTTCCCCGAGAGCATCCCCTTCTCGGCGGTTACCTCGATAATCTCGCGCGTCTTCTGCTCGACCTCCTCGCTGAGTTCGAGTTCCGAACAGAAGCGCGGGACGTACTGGACCGGGTCGACGGGCTCCAAGCCCAAGGAGAGTTCCTGCGCGATGTACCGGTACGTGCGGCCGATTTCCTTCTGCTCGACGCGGGCGACCTCCGCTACCTCGTCGAGCGAGCGCGGAATCCCCTCCTGGCGACACGCCGCGTACAGCGCGGAGGTGGCGACGCCCTCGATGGAGCGACCGCGAATCAGGTCGTCTTTGAGCGCGCGCCGGTAGATGACGGAGGCGACCTCACGCACCGACCGCGGCACGCCCAGCGCCGAGGACATGCGGTCGATTTCGCTCAGCGCGAACTGAAGATTGCGCTCGCCGGCGTCTTTCGTCCGGATTCGCTCCTGCCACTTCCGGAGCCGGTGCATCTGGCTCCGCTTCTCGGAGGAGATAGACCGACCGTACGCGTCCTTGTCCTTCCAGTCGATTTGGGTGGTCAGTCCCTTGTCGTGCATCGTCTGGGTCGTCGGCGCACCGACGCGGGACTTCGACTGCCGCTCGGAGTGGTTGAACGCCCGCCACTCCGGTCCCCGGTCGATGTTCGACTCCTCGATGATGAGCCCGCAGTCGTCACACATGAGTTCGCCCTCCCCCGACTGGACGAGCGAGTCGGACTCGCACTCGGGACACCCTACCGATTCCGTTTCCGACTCCGTCTCGGAGCTACGTTGTCGCTGCCGTGTGGGACCTGCCATTACACTTAATATCGAAAATTACTCACATTTAAGGCTTGCGTTGGCACTGTGACACACTAGCACGGTCCGTCGAGAGGTTCTTTGCGACGCCAGCAGACCGACACGTATGCGACTGCAGGAGTACTGGGGCGTCGGCCCAAAGACGGCGACGCTCCTCTCTGAGTCTCTGGGTACCGAGCGGGCGGTCGAGGCCATCGAATCAGCCGACGCGCGCACGCTCGTCGACGCCGGTCTCACCCCCGGCCGAGCGACGCGTATCCTCCGGCGCGCCAACGGCGGCGAGGGGTTAGAGACCCTTACGACGCGTGACACGCGCGACGTGTACAAGTCGCTGCTCGACCTCGCAGAGGAGTACGCCGTCACCCGCCACGCCGGCGACCGCATCCGCGTGTTGACCCCGCTGACCGACACGGACGCGATGCGTGCTCGCCTCGACGACGTGATGGCGGCCACCGAGTCGTGGCGCACACTCGACGACGCGACCCGGGAGGCCGTACTGGAGGCGTTCGACCGCCACGACGGCGCAGTGGGCGACTTGTCGGCCGCCGAGACAGCCGTCGCGCTCGCCGAGACCGACGCCGACTCCGGCGTGTTCGCCGCCGTCGCTGACCTCGACACCGACCGGCTGGCCGAGGCCGCTGTCGCCCTCCGTGCCCTCGACGGCGACGACCGACTCGGCGCTGGTGCGGACGACGAACTCGACCGACTGCGCGGCGCGCTCGCGACGGTCGAGGACATGGCCGCCGACCCCGACGGCGTGCTCGATGCCGTCCGGTCGAGCGCCCGCGACGCCGCGGAGTTCCAGTCGGCGTTCGTCCGCCACGTCGCAGACGAGACGGGACTGCCATCGAGTGAGGTGCGCGACGCCGCACCCGAGGGGGCCGCCGACGCGGCCGGCTTCGTCACCGAAGGACTGCGCGCGCTTGCGGCCGCGCTCCGGACCCGCGTGGACGAGCGCGAGACGAGCGTGGCGGCCGACCTGCGCGAGACGGTCGGGGCGACCCGCGAGGAGATCGACGCGGCCGTCGCGGTCGTGGACGACCTCGCGTTTGACGTGTCGCTCGCGCGCTTTACCGTCGCGTACGACCTCACCGCCCCCGACCTCGTGGAGACGGAGACGCTTGCCGTTGAGGGTGCACGCAATCTTGATCTCCTCGATGCCGGAATCGACGTGCAGCCAATCGACTACGCGGTCGGCGACCACGACCTCGACGTACCGACGGGCGACCGGGTGGCCGTACTGACTGGCGCTAACTCCGGCGGGAAGACGACAGTCCTCGAGACGCTGTGTCAGGTACAGTTGCTCGCTTCGATGGGGCTGCCCGTCCCGGCAGAGGCCGCCGCAGTCGGGCAGGTCGACTCGATTGTCTTCCACCGTCGCCACGCATCGTTCAACGCCGGCGTGCTCGAATCGACCCTCCGGTCGGTCGTCCCGCCGTTGACCCGCGAAGGCCGCACCCTGATGTTGGTCGATGAGTTCGAGGCGATCACCGAGCCGGGCCGCGCAGCCGACCTCCTGCACGGGTTGGTGACGCTCACTGTCGAACGGGAAGCGCTTGGCGCGTTCGTCACTCACCTCGCCGAGGACCTCGAACCGCTCCCCGAGGTGGCACGCGTCGACGGCATCTTCGCCGAGGGCCTGACACCGGATCTCGAACTCGAGGTGGACTACCAGCCGCGCTTCGGCCAACTCGGCAAGTCGACGCCGGAGTTCATCGTCTCGCGGCTCGTCGCGGAGGCGACCGACCGGGGCGAGCGCAGCGGTTACGAGCACCTGGCTGGGGCGGTCGGGGAGGAAGCCGTCCAGCGCACCCTCGCGGATGCACGCTGGAAAGAGTAAGAACGCGTCAACGGGAGGCGACCACTCTCACTCGCAAGGCGGGTCGAGCGTGTTCGTCTGGCTCCGGTTGCTCATCCGTCGGCGGGGTCCGCGCGTTCAACGCCGAAGCCGTCACGGACCGCCTCGATATCTGCGTCGTCAGCGAGGGTGAGCCGGGCGGTCGCGTCGACGTAGAGGTCGAAGGCGTCCGGCTGCATCGCGCCGATGTCGATTCGTTCGACGCGTTCGACCGCGTCGGTCTGTTCGAGTAGCTGTCGTGCACCGTCGCCGAGGCTGCCCGCGTCGCCGCGCGCGATGCGCAGCCGCAGGTCGGTTTCGACCTCGGTGGTGGTCATCTGGATTGCCATCATCCCCTCGGCGCGATTCGAACGCGCGTCCGTCGGACACCTGTGGCTATCGAGGGTGCTGTCGCTGGCTGGTGGGCGAGCGCGTGGCGAGCCACGCACACACGTGCCGCTCGCGAGTCGCCGCTGTGCGACGTGAGAAGTCAGAGAAGTCCCGACCCATCACGTCGCGTGACGGGCCAACGCCCGCCTACGCGGCGAGGGTCGGGACGGCGTCGAAGCCCATCCAGTTCCCCACGCCGCGTGCTGCACTCTCGGCGAGTGCAGACACCGTGGTGTGGAGATAGCGGGTCATGGATGGAACCTCGTTCGTGTTCAACCGAACGGTTCAGCGGTAAGATATTAATTTTTGTCGAGGCGTGCTAACGAGTGACGTAGTTACTGGAGCGCCGACTCGTGGACCAGCGCCTCCCGGTCCAACTTCGTCACGTCGTCGTAGCCGCTCAAGCCGAGCGAGAGGTCGAAGTCGGCGAGTAGATTCGCAAGGACCGTCGCGACCCCCTCGGCCCCGTCGAGGGTGAGTCCGTAGACGTACGGACGACCGACGAACGCGAGGTCAGCACCGAGCGCGAGGACGGCCAAAATGTCCGCCCCCGAGCGAATTCCCGAATCGAAGCCGATGAACGCCTCGTCGCCGATTTCGTCCACGACGCCCGGCAGCGCCTCCAGCGCGGCGACCGACCGGTCGACCTGTCTCCCGCCGTGGTTCGAGACTACGACGCCGTCGCCACCGTGCTCGACTGCGCGCCGCGCGTCCGCCTGCGAGAGGATGCCCTTGACGACGACGGGGAGGTCGGTCTGGTCGTGGAGCCACTCCAAGTCGTCCCACGTGAGCGATGCGTCGCCGAACAAGTCGAGGAAGGTCTGTGCCGTCGAGAGGGTGTTCGCCTCGGGGTCGTGGTCGAGATACGACCGGAACACGTCGTCGGTGGTGTAGTTCGCGATGCCCGTTCCGTGGAGATAGGGGAGATACCCCTGTTGGAGGTCCTGTGGTCGCCAGCCGACGATTGGCGTGTCGACGGTGACGACGATAGCCTCGTAGCCGGCCTGCTCGGCGCGGTCGATGAACGACGCCGTTAGCTCGCTGTCGGGCGACCAGTACAGTTGGAACCACGCCGGAACGTCGCCCATCACCTCGCTCACCTCCTCCAGCGGCGTGCTGGAGACCGTCGAGAGACACAGGGGAACGCCCTCGCTCGCTGCACCCTCGGCGCTTGCTCGCTCTGCGCCGTCATGGAGAATCGACTGACAGCCGATCGGCGCACACATCACCGGTACGTCGAACTCGGTGCCGAACACCTCAGTCGAGAGGTCGCGCGACTCGACGCCTCGCAGCATCTCGGGTTCGATACGCCAGCGGTCGAAGGCCGCCTCGTTCGATGCGGCGGTCTTCCCGCTGCCCGCGCCGCCGTCGACGTAGCCGCGGGCGGTCTCGTCCATCGCCTCCAGCGCCGCGGCCTCCAGTTCGCCCGGCTCGATGGGGATGTCCGGTGACACCTCTGCGAGCCCGTTCACGTAGATCTCGGTCACGCGGTCGTTCCCCCGCGAGCCGTCGGAGTCGTCGCTCATACCCGGCAGTGTGACCCGACCACGAAATAGCTACGCCCGGCTACCGGCGGGCAATCGTCTCGCCGGCCTGTACCTCGTCATCGAGGTCGACGGTCAGGTCGCCGCGGGTCACGTCCGCCGGCATGAGCACGTCGGCCCGCGAGCCGAAGCTGATGTGTGCGATGCGGTCGCCCCGACCGATTGCTTCGCCGGTCCCGACGTACGGGTGGATGCGGCGAGCGAACCAGCCGGCGATTAACACGAGCGTCCAGTCGTCGCTTTCGAGTCTGACGCGCTCGTTCCAGTCGGACTCCTTCGAGAAGGCGGGCTTGTTCGCGCCGGGGACGTGGTCGACGCGACGCACGGTCCCGGGCAGCGGCGAGCGATTCACGTGGACCGACAGCGCCGACATGTAGATGCCGACGCGGAGGCGGTCGTCTTCCTCGCGGATGACCGAGACGGTCCCCTCGGCTGGCGCGACGACGCCGTCACCGGCCGGTCGGGGCGGGTCGCGGTGGAACCACAACACGGCGACCCCGAGTGCGACCGTCAGGACGCCGAGTGGAGCAAACAGGAGCGTGAGCGGGACGGCGGCGACGAAGATCGGAGTCGCGAGCCGCCAGCTTCCGGGCGCAAGCTGCATACACGCGCTCGCTTCGGGAGGTGCAAACGCCTGTCGGTCGCGAGGGGATAGGTTCTTGTACGGGTTCGTATACTCTTCGAGTATGCCCTCAAGTGCACTGGAAGAACCCCTTCGCGACCGGGCGGACGAACGGACGCTGGTCGTCGGCGACGAGCGACCCATCCGTATCTCCGCCGGCCACCGCCTCCTCCACCACGACGGCAAGTGTGCACGTCCCCACGGCCACAACTACGACATCACCGTCGAGATTCGCGGCGAACTCGCCGAGACCGGCTGGGTCGTCGACAAGGGGGACGTGACCGACATCATCGACGAGTGGGACCACATGTTCCTCGTCGAGCGGGGCGACCCCCTCGTCGAGGGGTTCGAGGCGAGCGGGGACGCGGACGCGCTGGTGGTCCTCGACGAGCCGCCGACCGCAGAGGTAATGGCTGTCTTGCTTGAAGAGAAGCTGTTCGACCGACTCCCGGACACTGTCTCGGCGGTGTCGGTGTCAATCGCAGAGACCAGCGAGCTTACCACCTACTGATGCCGGTCTCCGACACCGCACCCGAGCAGGCGAGCGAACCGGACGGCGACGCCCTCCCCGTCAACGAACTGTTCGCCTCGCTGCAAGGCGAGGGGAAACTAGCGGGCATCCCCTCCACCTTCGTCCGCACGTCGGGCTGTAATCTTCGATGTTGGTACTGCGACTCCTATCACACCTCGTGGGAGCCGACCGGCGCGTGGATGGCAGTCGAGGAGATTCGCGAGCAGGTGGCGAGTCGCGACCCCGACCACCTCGTCCTGACGGGAGGCGAGCCGGTAATCCACGACGCGGCGGTCGACCTGCTGGGTGCAGTCGAGATGCACACGACCGTCGAGACCAACGGCACCCGATACGTCGACGCGGACATCGACCTCGCCTCCATCAGCCCGAAGCTCGCGAACTCGACGCCGACGCCCGACCGCGACCCCGCCGGCGACGGGGAGTGGGCCGACCGCCACGACGAGCGTCGCATCGACCACGACGCACTCACGCGACTCATCGACAGCTACGAGTTCCAGCTGAAGTTCGTCGTCGCCGACGAGTCGCCGGTGGACGAAATCGAGTCGCTGCTCGCCGACCTCCGCGGGAGCACGACCCGAGAGATTCGCGACGCGGACGTACTCCTGATGCCGGAGGGAGCCACCCGCGAGCGACTGGACGAGACGCGCGCGGTCGCTGCGCGACTCGCCGAGGAGTACGGCTACCGGTACACACCGCGCATTCACGTCGACCTCTGGAACGACGCTCCCGAACGATGAACGATACACCACAGCGCGCCGTCATCCTCGCCTCCGGCGGGATGGACAGCGCCACCGCGACCTACGAAGCAGTCGAACAGGGCTATCAACCGCTTCTGCTCCACACGAGCTACGGCCAAGCGACCGAGAGCAAGGAGTACGAGTGTGCGAGCGCGCTCGCCGAGGAACTCGACGCGTCGCTGTTGCGAATCGAGACCGACCACCTCGCGGCTATCGGCGGCTCCTCGCTAACGGACGACGAGATGGACATCGAGGACGCTGACCTCGACAGCGACGAGGTTCCGAGTTCGTACGTCCCCTTCCGGAACGCGAACCTCCTCTCGATGGCCGTCTCGTGTGCCGAGGCGAACGACGCCGACGCCGTCTTCATCGGTGCCCACTCCGAGGATTTCTCCGGGTATCCGGACTGCCGGCCGGCGTTCTTCGACGCCTTCCAACAGGTGATGGACGTGGGAACCAAACCCGACACCGAGATCGCGCTCGAAGCACCGTTCGTCGAGTGGTCGAAGACGGACATCGCCGAACGCGGACTCGAACTCGGTGTCCCGTACGAGCACACGTGGTCGTGTTACCGCGAGTCGGAGCCGGCCTGTGGCACCTGTGACGCCTGCGCGTTCCGACTGCAGGCGTTCCAAAACCTCGGGGAGCGCGACCCGATTTCGTACGCCGAACGGCCCGACTACTAACCCTCGGAGCCGTCTTCTTCCGCCATCGCGGTCCACGTCTCGACGGTCTCCACCTCCGGGAGCGCATCGAGCAGGTCGGCCACTGCCGGCTCCGGGACCGACGCTCGGACGCCCCCGAATCGGGTCTCCCCCTCGACGGTGCCGTACGCCTCGACCGCCTCTCGAACCGACGCGGCGTCGTCGTCGGTTCGGACAGTGAGTCGTGCGGTGGCGCCCTCGGTCGGGTCGTCGCGAGCCGTTCGGACGGCGGGCGAGAGATACATGTGTCCCCCTCTGGTCGTCGCCGACAAAGCCGTGTCGTCGTCACTCCAAACAGTTACTACCGGGCGTCGGCGACTGTGGCTGTGAACACGCTGGTCGCCGTCTCCGGGGTTCCCGGGACGGGGAAGACAACGGTCGCGGAGGCCATCGCCGACCGTATCGACGCGACGGTCGTCCGCACGGACGTGGTCCGCAAGGAGCTGTACGACGCCCCCGAGTACACCGCCGCCGAGACCGAGGCCGTCTACGACGAGGTACTCGACCGCGCCCGCGAGCGACTCGACACGGGGAGTGTCGTCGTCGACGCGACGTTCAAGACCAAGGCTGTTCGCGACGCGGCCCGTGGCGTGGCCGAGGAGACCGGTGCGGCGTTCCGGCTCGTCGGCGTCGAGTGTGACGACGAGGTCGTGCGCAGCCGAATCCGAGACCGCACCGACGACGAGAGCGACGCCGACATCGAGGTGTACGAGGTGTTCCGCGAGCAGTACGAGCCGCTCGACTCACCGGACCTCCTAGTCGACAACTCCGGTATGCTGGCTGAGACGTTCGCCCAGTTGGACGACCTGTAGGGAACAACCATTTGCTCGGGGCGCACGAAGGACGGCTGTGTCAGCGAGCGACCCCGTCGACGACCCGGAGCCGAACAGACGCCGGACGCTCCGGCGGTTCGTCGCCGTCATCCGTGCGTTCCTCCCGCTCGCGCTCGCGTTCGCGCGCGACCGCCGTCGCTTCTTTCTGTTCGGTCGCCGTCGTGCTGTAACCGTCGAGGACCAGCAACGCCGCGCGGCGTATCTCCTCGAGGTGTTGCTCAATTTGGGGCCGACGTTCGTGAAAGTGGGCCAAATCCTCTCCACTCGGCCGGACGTGCTCCCGCCCGCCTACATCGAGGAGCTGTCCTCGTTGCAAGACGAGGTGCCACCGGAGCCGTGGGAGTCGATTCGCCCGGTGTTCGAGGCTGCACTCGGTCCCGTCGACGAGGCGTTCGACGATTTCGACCGCGCGGCCATGAGCGGGGCCTCGCTCGGACAGGTGTACACCGCGACCTACGAGGGGGAGCCGGTCGCCGTGAAGGTGCTCCGGCCGAATATCCGCGAACGCGTCGAGAGCGACCTCATTGTCGTGGAGACGCTTTTGCCACTCCTGCTCCGCTTTGCCCCGCCCGGCCAGCAGTTCACGATGGAGAATCTGGCAGACGAGTTCGCGTCCACCATCCGCGGCGAGATGGACTACGAGGCCGAGGCAGACCGGCTGAACGAGGTTCGCGACAACTTCAGCGACGACCCCGAGGTGACGGTTCCCGCCGTCGTCGACGACCGCTCGACGACCCGCGTGCTCACGATGGAGTACGTCGAGGGGACGAAGATAACGGACGTGTCGACGCTCGAATCGAAGGGACTCGACCCGACCGAAGTTGTCGAGCGGCTCGCGCGCATCTACTTCCAGATGATCGTCGAAGACGGCATCTTCCACGCCGACCCGCACCCGGGAAATCTCTCCGTGCTCGACAACGGCTCCATCGTCTTCTACGACTTCGGCGTCGTCGGGCGGCTCTCGCAGGCGCGGCGCGACCAGATTCTCGACTTCTACGTCGGGCTCGCGACCGACGACATCGACCGCGTCATCGACGCGTTCATCGACATGGGTGCACTCGACCCCGACGTCGACCGGGAGCTGATGAAAGAGGTGTTCGGGCTCGTCATCCAACAGCTCCAAGGCCAGCCGTTCGAGCAGGAGCAGATCCAACAGTACATCAGGGAGTTCCAGGCCGCGGTCGGCGACATCAGCGACTTCCCGTTCCGGCTCCCGCAGGACCTCGCGCTCATCGTCCGGGTCGCGACGGTGCTCGAAGGCGTCACCCGCACGCTCGACGAGGAGTTCGACTTCATCGAGACGGTGACGGACCTCGTCAAGGAGAAGGGGGTCGACGATCTCGGCGCGACCGACATCGCCCGCGACGAGATAGAGGCCCTCGTCCGGACGACTGCGGAGGCGTTCGTCCACGTGCCGGCGAAGAGCGAGACCACCCTCTCGACGGTCGTCCGCGGCGACACCGCCCTCACCTTCCTCTACCGTGAGGACCCGACCATCCTCCGGAAGCTTGTCGCCCGCGTCTCGCTCGGTATCGGCGTCGGCGTCAGCGGGTTGGCGACCAGCGCGCTCGTCGCGTTCGGCGCGCCCGTCGCGGCCGGCGGAATGGCACTCGCGACGGCCGGAGGCGGTGTCGTGTTGTGGCGGTCGTTCCGTCGCTCGCGCAACCGGACCGTCGCCGCCGGCGCGAAGGTGGCAGAACGCAGCGTCACGCGGAAGCGCTAATTACTCGACCACGACCACGCGGAGGTCGTTCACGTTCGTCCCCGTCGCCCCAGTCTCGATCGTTGCGTTACACCCATCGAGATACGTCGCCGCGTCGTGGCTGTCGAGTGCGCGCTGTGCTCGCCACCGTGTTTCCGGTGTCACGGTGTCGGCGTCCACGCTCGCCCCCGCGACCGATGCGTCGCCGTCGATACCGTCCGTGTCGACGGCGGCGAGGACCACGCCCGGGGTGTCGAGCTCGAGCCCGGCAGCCAGCGCGTACTCGGTGTTTGGGCCGCCGGTCCCCGGCCGGTCCGTCCGGACCGTCACGGTCGTCTCGCCGCCGGTGACGACGACTGCCGGCGGCTCGGTCGGGTTGCCCGTCGCCGCAATTTCCTCCCCGACCGCGACCGCCGACTTGGCAGCCTCACGCGCTTCGCCGCGCACCCTCGTCGAGAGCAACATCGGCTCGTAGCCGGCCTGACACGCCACGTCGAAGGCTGCCCGCGCCGCGGTGTGATTACTCGCGAGCAAGTGTTCGGCAACGTGCTCGAATGCCGGGTCGTCGGCGTCTGGGGTCTCCGGGTGCTGCCCGTCCCGTCCGGCTTGGAGGCGAGCGACGGCCGCGGTCGGAAGCTCGAGCCCGTACCGTTCGACGACCGCGAGTGCATCCCCGTAGGTCGTCTCGTCGGGCGTGAACGGACCACTCCCGATGACGCTCGCGTCGTCTCCGACCACGTCGCTGAACAGTAGCGTCGCAACCGTCGCCGGTGCGGCGACGGCTGCCAGTCGCCCGCCTTTCGTCGCCGACAGATGCTTCCGGACGGCGTTTATTTCGCGGATGCTCGCGCCGCTCGCGAGCAGTTCGTCGGTGGTCACACGGAGGTCGGCAAGCGAGAGGTCGCCGGCCGGAGCCGGCAGGAGCGCGCTCGCCCCGCCGGTCACGGCCGCGAGCACGAGCGTCCGGTCGTCGACAGCGGCGAGCAGTTCAGTGATGCGTTCAGCTCCGGCGACAGCTCCGGCGTTTGGACGGGGATGTGTCCCTTCGGCCTGCTCGATTCGCTCCGTCGCCGTCGGAACGTCGGTGACGACGACCCCGCCGTCGAGACGGTCCCCGAGCAGCTCCTCAAGCTCAGTCGCGACCGTTCCGGCGGCGTTCCCGCCACCGACGACGACCACCTGGTCGTAGCGGTCGAGGTCGTACGCGTGGTCGACGACGGTGAGCGTCATGTCGTCGAGCGAGAGCCGCTCACGGACGACCGTCTCGGGGTGAGCGGCGTCGATACCTGCCCGGAGACACCGGCGCGCGAGGTCGTGACCGTCGGTCATACGCGTGCTTCGATGCCCTCCACCGAGAAGTCGACGGTTCGGGCGGTGGCGTAGGCTGGAGAAGGCATATATGACATCGGGAGCGAACTTCGCTCGAGGGGCAACTCACCCGTGTCTCGGCTCCGTACGTCTCGACTTCCGGTTGCTGGCTCGGATACGCCGGCGTCGATGCACCGACCACGGTCGTGGCCGGACTCGCGCTTCCGACAAGCCTCGCAGTCGGCTCGCTGAGCACGGTCGCCCTCGGTGTCGGCTAGTACGACGCCTCACCGGGAAGCCTGCTCATCGGGCTTTTGCTGTGTTGCTGTCTCGCAAACGGCGTCGGATGGCGACTGGCTTCGTCGCTCGGGTAGTTTCTATGCTCCGGCCGGAGCAACACCCACTGCAGTTGCTCGCTGTGTCGGTCACAACAGAATGCTCCGGCAGGGATTCGAACCCTGGTCATCACCGTGAGAGGGTGATATGATTGGCCGGACTACACCACCAGAGCACGCCTCGTAGCGTACTCTCGAGTAGCGCGGTGTATCCTATAACCGTTGCGTTTCGGCGGCTCCGTGTCTGGGTTTCTCACTCGCTGGCGGCGCGTCGATAGGTGACGAAGGCGAACTCTTCGCGCTCGTCGCGCTCGGTCTCCACCCACTCATCATCGAACTCGGGAAAGGAGGTGTCACCCTCGTAGCTGTCGGCGAGCTCGGTGAGCACCATTCGGTCAGCGCGGTCGATAAACTGCTCGTACACCGTCGCGCCCCCGATGACGAACGCCTCGTCGTCGCGGTCGGCGGCGAGCGCGAGCGCCTGGTCGGTTCCCGCGGCGTGGACGGCACCCTCGGGCGCGTCGAGGGACGACCGCGAGAGGACGATATTCGTGCGGTCGGGGAGCGGACCGTCGAGCCGCGCCGCGATGGAGTCGTACGTTTTCCGTCCCATGATGACTGGGTGGCCCGTCGTGAGCGACTTGAAGTGCGCGAGGTCCCCGGGGTAGTGCCACGGCATCTCGCCGCCGCGCCCGATGACGCCGTTGGCGGCGACGGCGGCGACGAGCGTGAGGTCGAGATCTTGGCTCATTCTGCCACCGAGAAGGGGATACCCGGCGCGGGATCGTAGCCGGACAGCTGGAAGTCGTCGAACTCGAGGTCGTCGAGCGGTCTGTCGGCGACGGTTATCGACGGGTGCTCGCGCGGTTCCCGAGAGAGCTGGGTGAGCAGCCCGGGGACGTGGTCAGTCTGTTCGTCGCCGTCGGTCTCTGTCGGGGCGTTCGCTTCCAGCCACTCGCGCACGTCGGCGTACCCCTCTCGTGTGTCCACGTCGGCGACCCGGGACTGGAGGGCGGCGAGATTGTCGGCGTACCAGTCGGCGCGGGCGTCCGTTCCACAGTAGATGTGCGAATCGACGATGGTGTGGCCGAACTGCCCAACTTCGAGGTCCGTCCGGTTGGCGACGGCGTGGGTGAGCAGGGAGTAGGCCGCGATGTTGAACGGTACCCCGAGCGCGATATCGCCCGAGCGCTGGGTGAGGTGGGTGTTGAGCCGCCCGTCCTGTACGTTGAAGACGAAGGTGTAGTGACACGGGGGGAGCGTCGAGACGGTCGCGTTGGCCGGGTGCCACGCGTTTACGACGATGCGCCGGGAGTGGGGGTTCTCGTTCAGCTGTTCGATGGCGTACGCGAGCTGGTCGAACGTGCCGTCGTCGTTTTGCCACCGGTGGCGGTCGTCGCCGCCGGCCCACGACTCGCCGGGTAGTCGGTCCGGCTCTTCGGGAACCGGGAACCGCCGCCAGAAGCGCCCGTAGGCGGTGTCGAGATACCCCTGGCCGTCGGCCCACGCGTCCCAGATGCCGGTCTCTTCCCGGAGATGTCGGATATGCTCCTCGCCGGAGAGATACCACAGCAGCTCGTGGATGAGCGAGTTCCATCGAAAGCCGGAGAGGTCCTTCGTCGTGAGCAGCGGGAACCCCTCCTGGAGGTCGACGGTGTAGTGGTGTGAGAAGTCGGAAATCGTGTCCACACCCGTCCGGTTCGGCTTGTGGGTGCCGGCGGTGAGGGTGTCGGCCACGAAGTCGAGATACTGACGCATTAGCTTGACGTACGAACCCATCGGCATAGAATTACCGTCCTCTGGCGAGGAGTTTTCAGCCCCCGCGTTCTACCTGAGGGTATGTACGTCAGGGATGCACGGAACCGCGACGAGGCGTGGCTCCTCGACCACATCGAGGCGATGGGACTCGACGACACGGCGTTCCGCTCCCGCGACTACGTCATCGCGGTAGACGACGACTCCACGTCGAAGACCGGTTTCGGTCGCTTCCGGGTCCACCGCGACGACGACGCCTGTGAGCTGACGAGCATCGGCGTCCTCGACAGCTGGGAGGGGAACGGCGTCGGTGCCCACATCGTCGAGCGGCTGATTCGCAACGCTGGCATCGAGGGGTACGACCGCGTGTACGCGCTCTCGCCCGCTCACGAGTATCTCGCGCAGTTCGGCTTCGAACCGGTCGACGCCGACGAACTTCCCGACGCGCTCCAGAAGCGACTCGACGAGAAGCGCGAGCGCCACGACACGGTGATTCCGATGGTCATCGACAGCGACGGCTTCTCGATGCCCGAGGAACTCCGCGAGCGGTTCAAGAACGCCGCCGAGAACGTCGGCTCGGAGTCGGAACCGACCGAGTCGCCGGAGGACTTCGGCATCGACAGCGAGTCGGCGACGTACAAGTACGACACCGGCTGAGAGCGAACAGCGATTTTCTGGGCGTTTACACGACGGACGCGCGAACGCGACCGGCGAGGGTGCGAGCGAGACCGCGCACGCGGCGACCGTCCACGAGCGCGAAGCCGACGCCGACGAGCACGAAGCCAGCCAGCGTCTCGGGCGTCGGCTCGTAGCCGAGTAGAATCACCGCGAGTCCAGTCGCCGCGACCGGTTCGAGATAGCCGACGAGGTTCGCGCGCGAGGGACCGACGGTCGTGAGCAGTCGGAAGTAGAGCAGGAACGCGATGACGCCCGGCCCGACGACGAGATACGCGAGCGTCGCGAGCGCGACCGGCGAGTGCGGGACCGCGAGCGGCTCACCCAGCCCGCGGCTGCCGACGAGCAGCAGTCCGGCACCGAGCAGCATTCCCCAGCCCTGCATCCCCGCGAGCGAGAGGGTCGGCTCGACCCGACGCAGGAGGAGACTTCCGAGGGCGAATGCGACGGTCGCACCGGCGATGAGTGCGATACCGTGGGGGTCACCGCCACCGCCGGGGCCGGCAATCGTCACCGCGCCGAGGAAGCCGACGACGACACCGACCAGCGCGACCGGAGTGAGTCTGTCGTCACCGACGACGAGAGGTGCGAGCAGAACAGTCACGACCGGTGAGAGCGCGATGAGCGCTGACGCGACCGCGCCCGGGACCGTCTCTTGGCCGATATACAGGAGTGCGTGGTGGGCGAAGATGACGAACAGGCCGGTCACTGCGACGGCGAGCCAGTCGTCGCGCGAGCGAACTGCAAGCTGCGTATGTCTGAGCCGAGCGATTACGAGCACGAGCAGCCCCGCCAGCGCGTACCGCAGTCCGGCAAACAGCAGCGGCGGCCACGACTCGACGCCGCGTTCGATGGCGACGAACGACCCACCCCACAACAGCGCAACCGTGACGAACAGCAGGGGAGCCGTTGGAAGTCGACTCCAAAGAGAATCCAGATTCATTGGTTCTGTTCCGGCTAAAACCATACTTGGCAATAAACTATTCGAAAACGGGCCAGAATGATGAGTCATATGCAGTATGAGTTCGATAGAATTCGAACTGGATTCGAGAATAGCCAGGAATCTTAGACGGGAGTGGAATTATCAGGCGCGGCGTCGCACGGCGAGTATGGACGAACGGGACCTCGCGATACTGAAGGCTATCTCGGAGTTGGGGACCGGCAGCCCCGAGCGAATCCACGAGGAGACCGACATCCCGGTCTCGACTGTTCACTACCGGCTCAACAACCTCCGGGAGGCGGGCATCATCGAGAACGACCTCTACGACATCGACCTCGACGCCCTCGGACTGGGCGTGACGGTTCTGGTCGAGGTACTAGCCGATTACGCCGGCGCGCACAGCGACGTGGCCGACGAGATCGCCGCGCTGGAAGGCGTGACGACGCTGCTCTCGACGATGGGAGAGACCGATTTCGTGGCTGTCGCACACCTCCCCGACGAGGACGCCGTCGGCCGACTTCTCCGCGAGTTCGAGGAGATATCGGCCGTCGAACGCACGAACTCGACGTACGTCATCGAGACGCTGTACGACGACGCCCGCGCGCTGTCGTCGTACTCGCTGGAGACGCTGGTCGAACTGCTGACGGAGTGACACCGACATCCACGCGAATTATATAACTGATTGTTGAACGGTACAGTATGCCGACACGCCGCTCGATACTCGAATCGTGCGTCGCCCTCCTCCTCGCAACGGCACCGGCCACAGCGCGCCGGTCGGTAGCCGACGAACCGCCCGCTGAGCCGTTTTCAGTCAATCCACGACAAATCGCGAGACAAGTCGAAACGAACAGCAAGGCGGTCTTTGGTCGTATCGACCACGACGCACTGGAGCAGTACCGGCAGTCGCTTGACGATGTCGTCGTTGATTCACGGAGGGCGACGGCGCTTAACGAGACAGTCGGTGAGGTGCTCAATCTTGATCGCCGGCGCTCGGGCGTGCGTGCCCTTGGCGGAGCGGTACCCTCGATTACCGACGTTTCGACGCCACGTGTCGATATCGAGCGTGACGGTGCTACCACCCATGGGGTTATTGGCTACGACACCACTCCAGAAGGGGCAACAAGTCCCCCTACAGCAGTTGAACGGGCACTTACTGTACTCGATTCGGCTGACAGTGTCGTCGCGTCGGTACCCGAATCCGACACTGCGGAGGCCGTTGCACTCGGTGTCACGCTCGACGACTCGGTCCCTCACGTTCGGGGAGCAGTCGTCGGTGCGACCGGGAACAGCGAACGGGCCGTTAGTCGGCTCCTTGGCCGGCATGGACTGTCGCCAGACGAGTTCGCCCGTCTCGAATCCTGTCACAAGGGGAACGTGACGACAGTGACTGCGACGCCGGAGCCCGGCCGCAGAGCACAAGCTATTGGACTCATTCTCGCGACGCTGCTATTTGCACTCATTGGTACGTACGTTCTGGGTGTCGGTGAATCGGAAGCGACGACGGGAATCCCGAACGTCGAGTTCAGCTTCGAGTACGAGCGGTACGCAGAGGGATGGAAATCGACGATTACACACGCTGGGGGCGACAGTATCGACGGTTCGTTGGCCGTCCGGTGGGAGGACGGCGACCGCTCGTTCGAAGCCACATGGACAGCGAATGGCGGAACTATCGAGGCCGGCGACACCTACGTCCAGTACGGGCTTGGGTCGGGCGTGACGCTTCGCGTCGTCTGGGAGCGTGGCGAGGCCGCTGCGACAATCGGTTCGTCGACGACGCCGAGAGACTAACCGGACACTTAGTCGTCGGCTTCTGACGGCTCGTCCCGGCCAAATCGACGCGAGAGCAGATAGCTGAGTCCCCCCGCGCCCCCGAGGGCGGCGGGCACTCCGAATCCGGGCTGGCTTCCGCTCGTGCTCGTCTGGGCGTCCGTGTCGGTCGCAGTCGCGGTCGCCGTCGCTTCGGGAGTCGCGGTCGGCGTTGCGGTCGCAGGCGCAGACAGTTCCCGGCTCGCCGGAATCGAGAGTTCGACCTCGGTGTCGGCACTGAGTTCGATGCCCGCGTCGTCGTCCGACGGTCGGTACAGCGACCCGCCGAAGAGGTCGATGACCTCGGCGGCGGTGAGGTCGTCCTCGCGCGCGCTCATCGCCACCCGCAGCGTGTCGCCGGCTTCGAGATGTGCGTGAACGCCGAACAAGTCGAAGTCGAGTTCACCGGCCTCGGTGACGGCCTGTGGCGTCACCTTGTCCTTGATGATCGTGGTCTCGCCGTCGCGGACGCGCTGGAGCGCGACGAACAGGTGGCTTCGTCCCTCACCCGTCGGAGTCACGTCGAGCCGGAGCGACGGAATCCCGAGAACCTCTGTCGGTTCCGTAATTTCGATATCGACGCCCGCGACGTTTCCGTCCGCGCCGTCGAGTTCGACCGTCTCGGCGAGTGTCCTCGTCGTCGACCGCTCCGGATGCGGAGGGTACTCGTCTGCGGCCATGAACTCGTCTGCCTGCTCGTCGTAGTAGTGGAGCAGCGACACGTCGATATCTCCGTTCTTGAGCCGGGCTTCCTGCCACTGAAGCGCCAGTTGGCCGACGAATTCTCTGGACGTTTCCGACCCCGGCGGGTAGCTGTCTGCTCGCCCGAGGATGTGAGTCCCGTCCTGTCCGAGCACGAGCGTCGTGGTGCTCCCGTCCGACAGGAGCTTCCCGAAGTTCCGCACTCCCTGGTTGATGGGGAACAGCTGGTCGGTGAGCTCTGGAATCACGAGCGCGGGCGTGTCCTCGATGGCGTCGTACGAGACGGGCGACCGCTGGCGGTAGTACTCCCGGTCGGCTTCGGTCATCCGACCGCGTTCGAGCACGCCGCTCGTCGTCGCCGTGTTCTCCTCGGAGATGTCGCCGGTCTGTGCGCCGTACTCGAGGGCCTCGATCCAGCCGCGCTTGATGACGCCGTTTGGAGCGAGCGCCTGTGCGAGGTTGTTCCACGTCGCCCGCGGCACGATAGAGTCGAGTCGGTCGTCGACGGAAGCGGTTCGCATCTGGATGCCGCCTCCGTAGGAGGTGCCGTCCATCCCGATTCGCGGGTTGTTCTCGCCGTCGGTCATCACCGCGTTCTGCTGGGCGAGATAGTCGATGAGCGCGCTCGCGTCCTGCCGTTCGAGTTCGCTCGTCGAGTGGACCTCCCCGCCGGAAGGGTCGGCGTTCTCCCCCTGTCCGAACCCGCGGGAAGTGTACGCCAACGCGACGAATCCGTTGCTCGCGTACACTTCCGCGAGCGGCTGGAGGTCGCTTTTGTTTCCACCCCACCCGTGAGTCATCAGGATCGCCGGGTGCGGGCCGTCGGTGCTCGGCTCGTAGAACGTGGCCGCGAGTTCGGTCCCGTCGAAGGACTCGATTCGCCGCTCGTCGCGCTCGAAGGTCGTCTCGTCGCTTTCCAGTGCCGCCACCGGGTGAGCGAACGGGTCCAGCTGACTCCCGGCGAGGGCAAATCCCGTCGCCGCGCCGAGATACTTCAGTACGTTCCGCCGTGTCTCCGTCGTCTGCTTGTCACTATCTGCCACGGCGTAACTCAGGGTACATGTATATATTAAATCTTTGGAGGAGTATAAGGGACACAATAGGTCGTGGAGTCACACCGCGGTGTGCAGGACGGCCGATGAGTCGCCGGCGACCCACCAACCATTAAGCGACGCCGGGACGGAGCGGGTGTATGTTCGACGACGAGGACCTCGCCGCGATTCGCGAGGGGAAACAGGAGTGGCACGAGGAGACCTTCGAGCCGACGGTCGACCGGTTCGGCGAGCGCAAAGCGGAGTTCACCACCGACACCGGCGGTCGCGAGGTTGACCCGCTGTACACGCCCGCAGACATCGAAAACCACGACTACGAGGAAGACACCGGGTACCCCGCCGAAGCACCGTTCACGCGGGGCGTCTACTCCACGATGTACCGCGGGCGGCTGTGGACGATGCGACAGTACGCCGGGATGGGAACCGCGGAGGAGACCAACGAGCGGTTTCAGTATCTCATCGACGAAGGCTCGTCTGGGCTGTCGATGGCGTTCGACCTCCCGACGCAGATGGGGTACGATTCAGATGCCGAGATGGCTCAAGGCGAGGTCGGGAAGTCGGGGGTCGCCATCGACTCGCTTGCCGACTTCGAGACGGTGTTCGACGGCATCTCGCTGGACGAGGTGAGCACGTCGATGACCATCAACGCCCCCGCCTCGATTCTGCTGGCGATGTACATCGCGGTCGGAGACAAGCAGGGCGTCCCCCGCGAGGAGCTGCGCGGGACGATTCAAAACGACGTGTTGAAGGAGTATATCGCGCGCAACACCTACATCTTCCCGCCGGAGCCGTCGATGCGGCTCATTACGGATATCTTCGAGTTCTCCGCGGCAGAGATTCCGAACTTCAACACCATCTCCATCTCCGGGTACCACATCCGGGAGGCCGGCTCGACGGCCGCACAGGAGATCGCCTTCACGCTCGCGGACGGGATGGAGTACGTCGAGCGGGCAATCGAGGCCGGCCAGGACGTAGACGAGTTCGCCCCGCAGTTGAGCTTCTTCTTCGCCTCCTACAACAACATCTTAGAGGAGGTTGCGAAGTTCCGAGCGGCCCGCCGGATGTGGTATCAGATCATGGACGAGCGGTTCGACGCCCAGAAGGACGCATCCAAACAGCTGAAGTTCCACACGCAGACGGCCGGGTCGACGCTCACCGCCCAGCAGATCGAGAACAACGTCGTCCGGGTCGGCTACCAGGCGCTCGCGGCCGTATTGGGCGGCACGCAGTCGCTGCACACGAACGGGAAAGACGAGGCGCTGTCGCTGCCGACCGAGAAGTCCGTCCGGACCGCGCTGCGGACCCAGCAGATTCTCGCCCACGAGTCGGGCGCGGCAGACACCATCGACCCGTTGGCGGGTAGCTACTACGTCGAGAGTCTCACCGACGACATCGAGGAAGAGGCGTTCGAGATCATCGACGAGGTGGACGAGCGCGGCGGGATGCAGGAGGCCGTCGAGTCCGGCTGGGTGCAGGGCCAGATTCAGGACGTGGCCTTCGAGCGCCAGCGCGAGATCGAGTCGGGCGAGCGCACCATCGTCGGCGTCAACGACTACCAGGTGGACGAAGAGCCACAGGAGGACATCGAGGAGGTCAGCGAGGCAGAACAGGAGCGCCAGAAGGAACGCGTCCAGCAGCTGCGCGAAGACCGGGACAGCGAGGCGGTCGAAGCGGCCCTCGATGAGCTGCGCGAGGTGTGTGAGTCCGACGAGAACGTGATGCCGGCCATCGTCGACGCGGTGAAGGCGTACGCGACGACCGGCGAAATAGCGAACGCGATGCGTGACGTGTTCGGCGAGCACCGCGCCGGCATCTGAGACGAAAGTAGCCGGACTTTTTGCCCGTGCCATTCGTTCGACGCGAGCATGGGCGACGACGAAGAGCAGTCGGAGGTGACCGGCGAGACCGTCCGGACGGCCATCGAGCAGTCGCGAAGCGGTGCGCCCGCGAGCGGCCACACCGTCAGAGACCGCTTCGAGACCCACGAGGTGTTCCAGCGAATCATCGTCGCGGCGGACGAGGAGGCCACAACGGGCGCACGCGAACTCTTCTTCAGTGCGCTCGCTGCGGGGTTCGCGATTACCATCACGTATCTGCTGTACTCCTCGATGACGGCCGCGACGGGCGGGGCACCGATTGCGAGCGTCCTCCTGTATCCGCTGGGGTTCGTCTTCATCATTCTCGGCGGCTATCAGCTGTACACGGAGAACACGCTCCCGCCGGTGGTGTTGCTGTTAGAGCGACTCGTCAGCGTGCCGCGGCTGCTCTCCATCTGGGGTATCGTTCTGCTGGGGAACTTCACCGGGGGGTTGGCAGGTGCGCTCGTGTTGTCACAGACGGGCGTGTTCTCGTCGGAGAGTGCGGCGGCGGCGACCGAACTCGCGTGGAAGGGCATCGAGACGACGCCGGTGGCGCTGTTTTTCAAAGCCGCCTTCGCGGGCCTCATCGTCGCGGGCATCGTCTGGCTGGTGTACGCCGTCCGGGACGACGTGGCGCGGGTGCTCGTCGTCTATCTCGCCTTCCTCGCCGTCCCGCTGGGTGACCTGTTCCACGTCGTCGTCTCCTTCACCGAGGGGATGTATCTCGTCTTCAACGGAGCCGTCGGGCTGGGACCTGTACTCGGTGGGTTCGTGGTGCCCGTCCTGCTTGGGAACACGGTCGGCGGGGTCGTCCTCGTCACCGTCGTCAACTACTTCCAGACGACCGAAGAGCGACTAGACATCGCCAGAACCGACGGCGTCGACCGCCGACTCACGACGAAGGAACTCCTCGTCGGCGAGCGCGCGGGGCGGTCGTACGTGCCACAGCAGGACGACGACTGAGCCGGCGAACACAACGCTGTTGGTGGCGGTCGCCGACTGTCTGGTATGCACCTCGACCACACCGGACTCGCGACGACCGACCTCGATTCGCTGCTGTTTTGCTTCGAGGACCTCCTCGAGGCGGACGTTGCCCACGAGGAACTGTTCGACGGGATGCGAATCGCGTTCCTCGACGTGGGCGGCGACTACCTCGAACTCATCGAACCGGTCGACGGGGAGGGCGCAATCGCCGGCTACCTCGACGCCAACGGTCCCGGTATCCACCACCTCGCCTTCGCGACCGACGATATCGAGGCGGCGCTCGAACGCGCCCGCGAGCAGGGTATCGAACTTATCGACGAGGAGCCGCGCGACGGCGCGTGGGGCCACGACGTCGCCTTCCTCCATCCCAAGTCGACCGGCGGGATGCTCGTCGAATTCGTCGAACACTAACCCCACTCGTCCCACGAGAGCGGCCGGGCTTCGACGGTCGGGTGGAGCCGGTCGGGTAGCTCGTGGAACCACGCCGCGCCGTTGAGTTCCGACTCCTGCACCTCGATACTGCCGCCCGTCTCTCTCGCGAGGAAGGTGACCCACAGCGTGTGAACCCTGTCCTCGCCCGTCTCCGACTCGCTGACGAGATGGCGGACGCTCCGGCAGTCGGTGACGGAACACTCGATGCCGGTCTCTTCGAACACCTCGCGTTCTGTTGCTTCCTCGTAGCTCTCGCCGTTTTCTCTACCCCCGCCGGCCGGTCCCCACGCGCCGTCGCCGCGCCCGTATCCGAGGAGGACGCGGGGATAGGGTTCGTCCAAATCCTCGGCGTCCGGCATCGAAGCTGACAGCTCGGGCGGTGTTTGGCGCACGACCCACGCGTAGCCACCTCCGGTGTAGCCGTCGGCCGCGTACCCGGCGAGTTCGGCGAAGAAGTCGTCGTCCAGCGTCTCGCGCTCCTCGATGACTTCGGGGTCGTACTCGTCGGTGAGGCGAGCGAGCCGCGACCGGACGGTGTCGGCGTTGTGTGAGACCATCGGAGAACAACCATCACAGCGAACCGAAAGAAGCTACCGAAATCGAGAAACCAAAACCACCAGCATGCGCCGCGCGAGCACCGCGAGCGCGGCGTTTCACCGAGCCGACCGCAGGGATGCTCGGTTGCGGATTTTTAGTGAAGGTTTTTCTCGTGAGCGGTGCGCGAAGCGCACCCGAACGAGAAAAAAGTTCAGCCGAAGTTCTCGACCTTCGCGCCCTCGAAGCTCCCGCCCGAATCCTCGATGGTCTCCTCCGCGAGGTCGAGAAAGTCTGTGAAGCCGTAGACGAACAGCTGTTGATCGTCGAAGGCGGCCCCGACAGCATCGCGGAAGCCGTCCTCGTCGTCGACGACGTGAATCTCGGCGTCACCGGCGAGGGCGTCGAGTCGCTCGGTGTGGACCGGCTCGTCGTCGAGATAGACGACGGTCACGTCGTTCTCGTCACGGACGGCAGCCTCGGCGATACCGACGGCGGGACCGACACCGGGACCGCCGGCGAGCACGAGCGATGCGGATTCGCCCTCGTAGAAGTCGGAGCCGAACGGGCCGGTGACGGTGACGGCGTTACCGGCGTCGAGCGAGAGCAGGTACTCAGAAAAGTCGCCGCCGTCCTCGGGGTCGTAGCCGACGGTGAGTTCGAACGTCTCGTCGGTGTCGGGCGAGGAGATGGTGTAAAATCGCGCCTCCTGCTCGCCGTCGATAATCGTCGAGAGCTTGACGAACTGCCCGGGCGTGCCCTCGAAGTCGGCGGGCGTGTCGAGGTCGATCGCGACGGTGTCTGGACCGACATCGCGAACGGCACGAACGGTCGTTTCGGTGGGTTCCATACCCGACGGGAGTGGCGGGCGGTGAAAGGCACTTTCGGTCAGCGGCCGATGGGCGCAAGTGGACGTTCGAACGCTTCTGTGAGACTGTGTGGACAGAGTTGTAGAAACGGGCCGTAATCGCCGGTATTTACACGTCTTTCCGGAGATTCGAGACGGCGCGGAGTAGACTATTCAGAAGCCTTAACGTCCGGCGGAGTGAATCGCAACACAGCATGACAGAGGACCTCAACTGGGCCGTCGGCGGAGAAGCCGGCGACGGGATCGACTCTACGGGGAAGATCTTCGCTCAGGCTCTCTCGCGGGCGGGACGACACGTCTTCACCTCGAAGGATTTCGCGTCCCGGATCCGCGGTGGCTACACGGCCTACAAGGTTCGCACGTCCGTTGACCGCGTCGAGAGCGTGGTCGATCGCCTCGACATCCTCATCGCGCTGACCGAGCGCACCGTCGAGGAAAACATGGACGAACTACACGACGACTCGATCATCATCTTCGACGGCGAGCGCTCCATGATGTCAGACTTCCAAGCGCCCGGCGAGATGTTCGGACTCGACGTGCCGCTCAAGCGGCTCGCCGAGGAGGCCGGGGGCGCAATCATGCGCAACATCGTCGCACTCGGTGCCGCGTGTGAGGTGTCCGATTTCCCGATCGAGAACCTCGACGAGTCGCTGGAAAAGCGGTTCGGCAACAAAGGCGAGTCAATCGTCGCCAACAACAAGGAGGCCGCCCGGCTCGGCCAGGAGTACGTCCAGGAGGAGTACGACCTCTCGACGCCGTACGAACTGGAGACGACCGACAGCGACTACGTCCTCCTCAACGGCGACGAGGCGATCGGGATGGGCGCAATCGCCGCCGGCTGTCGCTTCTACGCCGGCTACCCGATTACGCCAGCGACCGACGTGATGACGTACCTGAAGGGGCGCATCGAGCGCTTCGGGGGCAACGTCGTCCAGGCGGAAGACGAGCTGTCGGCCATCAACATGGCACTCGGTGCGGCTCGCGCGGGTGCGCGGTCGATGACAGCTACCTCCGGTCCGGGTATCGACCTGATGGCTGAGACGTTCGGTCTCGTCGCCACCTCGGAGACGCCGCTGGTCATCGCCGACGTGATGCGCTCTGGTCCCTCGACGGGGATGCCGACGAAACAGGAACAGGGCGACCTGAACATGGCCTTGTACGGTGGCCACGGCGAGATTCCACGATTCGTCCTCGCACCGTCCAGCGTCTCGGAGTGTTTCTGGAAGACCGTCGAGGCGTTCAACCTCGCCGAGCAGTACCAGACGCCCGTCTACATCCTGTCGGACCTCGCGATGGCCGTCACGGAACAGACATTCCCGCCCGAGGTCTTCGACATGGACGAAGTCGAGATCAATCGCGGGAAGGTCGTCGACGAGGATTCCATCGAGGAGTGGCAGGACGACGCCGGCCACTTCAAGCCACACGCCATCACCGAAGACGGCGTCTCCCCGCGTGCCTTCCCGGGCACGGAGGAGGGTGCACACATGAGCACTGGGCTCGAACACGACGAACTCGGCCGCCGAACCGAGTCCACCGACATGCGCATCGAGCAGGTGGACAAGCGCAACCGGAAGGTCGAGACCGCCCGCGAGGAGGAGGAACTCTCGCCCCGCGAGTTCGGGGACGAGGACAGCGACAACCTCGTCGTCTCGTGGGGGTCCAACGAGGGCGCGCTGCGCGAGGCGATCGACCTCTTGGAGGACGACGGCGTGGACATCCGCGTCCTGTCGGTGCCGTATCTGTTCCCGCGGCCGGACCTCACCGAGGAGTTCGAGCGCGCAGAGGAGGTCGTCGTCGTGGAGTGTAACGCGACCGGACAGTTCGCGGACGTGTTAGAACACGACACCCTCCAGCGGGTGCAGCGGGTCAACAAGTACAACGGTGTCCGCTTCAAGGCGGACGAACTCGCCGGCGAGCTCAAGGAAGCCCTTGGCATCGTCGACGAGGCGGAGGTGCAAGCATGAGCTCAGAAAACGTCAGATTCGTCGACTTCAAGTCCGACAAACAACCGACCTGGTGTCCCGGCTGCGGTGACTTCGGGACGATGAACGGGATGATGAAAGCACTGGCCCAGACGGGTAACACGCCGGACGACACGTTCGTCGTCGCGGGTATCGGCTGTTCCGGCAAGATCGGGACGTACATGCACTCGTATGCGCTCCACGGCGTGCACGGGCGCGCGCTCCCGGTCGGCACGGGCGTGAAGATGGCCAACCCCGACCTCGAAGTGATGGTCGCGGGCGGTGACGGTGACGGGTACTCCATCGGTGCCGGCCACTTCGTCCACGCCGTGCGCCGCAACGTCGACATGACGTACGTCGTCATGGACAACCGCATCTACGGGCTGACGAAGGGGCAGTTCTCGCCGACCTCGCGCGAGGACTTCGAGACCTCGACCTCGCCGGACGGCACCCACCAACAGCCCATCAACCCACTGGCGCTCGCGATGGCGGCCGGCGGCAGCTTCATCGCGCAGTCGTTCTCCTCTGACGCACAGCGACACGCGGAAATCGTTCAGAAGGCGGTCGAACACGACGGCTTCGGCTTCGTGAACGTGTTCTCGCCGTGCGTCACGTTCAACGACGTGGACACGTACGACTACTTCCGCGACTCGCTCGTCGACGTCGGCGACTCCGACCACGACCCGACCGACTACGACGCCGCCAAGGAGAAGATTCTCGACCGCGAGACCGAGTATCAGGGCATCCTCTATCAGGACGAGTCCTCGAAGCCGTACAACGAGCTCGAGGGCGCGACGGAGAACATGGCCGATATCGACGAGTCCCCGCCGGAGGAGGCGATGGACCTCGTCCGCGAGTTCTACTAAGCTGCAGTTTCTTTCCGTTTTCGCGTCGAACAGCCGCAGTACTCGGTGATAAACTGCGGTCCAGCGAGCATCCCCAACCGAAACGCCTGATAGCTGGGAGCACGCATATTTCGTATGAGCGGAGACGAGACCGACAACTTCGACGTCATCGTCGCCGGCGCGGGTCCAGCCGGGGGGCAGTGCGCCCGAGACCTCGCCGCACGCGACTACGATGTCCTCCTCTTAGAGACCGAACCCGAAGACGAGTTCCCGCGCCAGAGCAACAAGTCGACCGCCGGGACGTTCCCGCGGATGACCGGCGCATTCGGCGTTCCCGACCGACTCGTGGAGCAGTTCACGGACAGCGTCATCGTCGAGTCGCCGAACGACCACTACGAACAGGAGCAGCCGGGGGCGGTCCTCGACTTCGTGGGGTTCAAGCAGTGGCTCGTCGAGGAGGCTCGCGAGAACGGTGCCGAGGTGCGTTTCGACGCCCGGGTGAACACGCCCATCACCGAGGACGGCCGCGTCGTCGGCGTGACGTACGCCGGCTCCGAGGAGGTCCACGCAGACATCGTCGTGGACGCGACGGGACCGAGCGCGTCGCTGGCGAAGACACTCGACGTGGTGAACCTCCATCGCGCGAACCAGGCCATCGGTATCGATTACAAGCTGGAAGGACTGAATCTCGACCACGAGGAGTACGCAGACCTCACCGGGTCGATGATGCTGCGGCTCGACCACGACATCGCGCCCGGCGGCTACTCGTGGATTTTCCACACCGGCGGTGACACCGCGAAGGTCGGGGTCTGTTACATTCAAAACGAGCGCCACGATGAGGTCGCGCGCGACGATATGCGCATCGACGACTACCTCGACTACTGGCGGGAGACGGACCCGCGGTTCGAGGGTGCACAAGCCATGGAGGGTGAACACATCCTCCGGGGGTCGGCACACATCCAGATGCCCGGCTCGCTCTCGACAGACGGCTTCATGGCCGTCGGTGACACCGTCCCGACCATCGACCCGCTGTGGGGCGAGGGGATCCACCAAGGAATGAAGTCGGGTCGCGCGGCGGCCGTCACCGCCGACCACTGTCTGACGGGCACGGACCGCAACGTCTCCGCGGACGAGATGAGTATCTACGACGGGCTCTGGCACGAGCAGGTCGCACCGAAGATGTCGAAGCGACTGCTCATGACCGAACTGCTGTATCTCGTCGACAACGACCGGTACGACCGGTTCGTCCGTACCATGCGAGAGTTACCGAACGACACGCTGTCGAGTGCAAACACCGGAAGTCTGCGCGCCATCGCTAAGCTACTCGAACCCGGCGACCTGTCGTATCTCGCCCAGCTCGCGCGAAATCGCCTCTCGGACCCGTACGGTCGCTGGAACCCTCTCTCGTAACGAGGGGCCGCCGCGACCGTAAGCCGTTTTCGGCCACGCCGCGTACCCGAGCGTATGTCACAACAACAGTCGGCTGACGAGGTTCCGGTACGCGACGGCATGCCCATGTTCGGGTTGGGAACGTGGGAGAACGACGACCAACAGCAGGTCGCAGACTCCGTCCAGACCGCACTCGAAATGGGGTATCGCCACATCGATACCGCACAAATCTACGGGAACGAAGAGGGCGTCGGCGACGGTATCGCCGCTGCCGACGTGCCACGGGAGGACGTCTTCCTCGCCTCGAAGGTGTGGATATCGAAGCTCGGCCACGACGACGTGATTTCCTCCACGAAGGAGAGCCTACAGAGGCTCGGCACGGACTACGTCGACCTGATGTACGTCCACTGGCCGGCCGGCGCGTACGACGCCGAGGAGACGCTGTCGGCGTTCGCCGAACTGAAACAGGAGGGACACATCGAGCGCATCGGCGTCTCCAACTTCGAGCCGGAGCATCTCGACGCCGCACGGGAGGTGCTCGGCGACGACGTGTTCGTCAATCAGGTGGAGATGCACCCGCGACTCCGACAGGAGGCGCTGCGCGACTACTGTGCGGACGCCGACGTCGAACTCGTCGCGTACTCGCCGCTCGCCCGGGGCGGGGTCTTCGATATGCCGACGGTCTCGGAGATCGCCGACAAACACGGCGTGAGCGAACCGCAGGTGAGTCTCGCGTGGCTGCGCCAGAAGGGCGTCACCGCGATTCCGAAGGCGACCAGCCAGTCACACATCCGCGACAACTGGGAGAGTCTCGAGCTCGAACTCGACGAGGCGGATATCGAGGCAATCGACGCCATCGACGAGACCGAGCGGTGTGTGAACCCGGATTTCGGTCCGGATAGCTGGGCGTAACCCCTTTCGCCACGTTCAAGATTCGGCTTCTCGAACCTCGTGTATGACACGCTCTGTCTGGCTGAAGGCCGACGACACCGTCGGCGACTGGGAGACACGCCGCGAGCGCATCACCGCGGGGCTGGAAGCTGGCGTCGACGTCGTCCTCGTGGACGCGAAGGATGTCGACCGCGTCCGGGAACTCGGGCAGGTGACCGTTGCCGCCTTCGTCGGTGACGACGTGCACGTGATGGACAACGACGACGACGACTACGGCGAACCCGACATCCGCGTCGTCGGAAAGGGCGGCGAGGGCGACGCGACGGTCGAGCTTCCATCCGATTTCTCCGGGAGCGCCGACCTGACGACGCTCCGCCGGGGCAACGCCGACGCCTCGTACGTCCGCATCTTGGACCAGGACTACGAGACGTTCGCACAGGAGGCCGCCACTGAGGCCGACTACACCGTCGTCATCGGCGAGGACTGGCAGATCATCCCGCTCGAGAATCTCATCGCGCGCATCGGCGACGAGACGGAACTCGTCACCGGCGTCCGCAACGCCGAGGAGGCCCGCACCGCCTTCGAGACGCTCGAACTCGGGGCCGACGCCGTCCTGCTCGACAGCGGCGACGTGGGGACGATTCGGGACGTGGTCGACGTGCGCGACGCCTCCGAGCGCGAACAGCTCGACTTGGAGTACGCGACCGTCACCGCCGTCGAGGAGACTGGCAGCGCCGACCGCGTCTGTGTCGACACCGGCTCGATGTTCGATCACGACGAGGGGATGCTCGTCGGCTCGATGTCGCGGGGACTCTTCTTCGTCCACGCCGAGACCGCCGAGTCGCCGTACGTCGCCTCTCGCCCGTTCCGCGTGAATGCGGGAGCAGTCCACGCCTACGCGCGCACGCCGGGCGGCGGGACGAAGTATCTGGCCGAACTCGGCTCCGGCGACGAGGTGCAGATCGTCGCGACGGACGGGTCGACACGCGAGGCGATCGTCGGTCGCGCGAAAATCGAGAAGCGCCCAATGTTCCGCGTCGAGGCCGAAACCGAGAACGGCGACCGCATCGAAACGCTGCTCCAGAACGCCGAGACCATCAAGGTCGCCACCGAGGAGGGCCGCACCGCAGTCACCGAACTCGAAGCCGGTGACGAGATCCTCATCTACTACGAGGACACCGCCCGCCACTTCGGCGAGGAAGTCGACGAGAGCATCATCGAGAAGTAGTCACTCCCCCGACAGCGACTCGACGAGCTCCGCGAGCGTTTCGAGGTCGTACTGGCCGGGAGCGGTCGCGTCGCTCGGGTCGACGGGCGCGTAGCCGATTTTCGAACCGTACCCTGGCGCAACGGCGCGCGTGTGTGCGCCGACCTCGCCCATCGCCATCGTCGCGACGGTCGCCCCCTCCCGAGTCATCGCATGCGTGATGGAGAGCAGTCGGAGGGTCTCCTCGCGCGTCTCGGCGGTGACGGCGAGCTTGCCAACGTCGCCGGCTGCGGCCGCCCGCGCTAGCAGTCGGGCCAGCTGTTCGCTTTCCGGGGTTCCCTCGAAGTCGTGGACGCTCGCGACGACCGCGGCGTCGTGCTCGTGGGCGTAATCGAGCGTCGGCTGTGCGCCGTCCTCGATGGCCGCGATCTCGACGTCGATGGCCGCGACGGCGTCGTGTTCGCTTGCCGCTTCGAGCGCGTCGAGTCGGCCGTCGTCGTCGGCTTCACCACCCTCCCACGTCGGACGGTTCGTACACAGGAGGGGGAGGTCACCGTCGTAGTCGGCGAGTTGGTCGAGGGGGTCCTCGGCGAGGTCCATTCGGAACTCCACGAGGTCTGCGTGGTCGCGGGCCGCGGGTTCGTCGGCGAGTGTTGCCGTCGAGGCCGCGAGACGGAACCGCTCGAAATCGAGCGTATCGCTGGTCATACCCGAAGGTCGGGCGGTGGGATGAAAACCCCGACGACACGGCTCAGACTGGGTCGTACGCCGCGTGCCACGTCCGACCGTCGCGGGCCACGTCCGCGACCTCGTAGAGGCGAATCCGGCGCTCGCGGCGGGTCTTCACGCCGAAGTCGTAGTGGTCGGCCTCGTAGTCGGTCGGGTGGTCGGCGGCGAAGGCCCGCTGGCTGTCGAGTCGGTCGCTCACTACCCCGGTAGAGAGGGCTGGTGCGTCGGTGACCGCCCGCTCGAACGCAGAGAGGAGCGAGCCGTCGCGCTCGTAGCCGACGGAGTTGCGGCCCGCGACGAGCGCGGCCAGCGAGGTGGTGCCGGTCCCCCAGAAGGGGTCGAGCACTGTGTCGTCGTAGACGGAGAACATCGAAACCAGTCGGTAGGGCAACTCGAACGGGAACGCGCCCGATCGGTCGCGACCGCCGTCAGCGAGGGTCTGGCGACGGCCGCGAATCTCCCACGCGTCTGAAAACCAGGTGTTGCGCTCGTCCCAGAAGTACGCCGACTCGTAGCGCGTCTCGTCGCTGGGCGGGAACTCGCGGGGGCCGCCGTTGCGAAAGAGGAGGATGTGCTCGTGTTCGAGCGTCGGGTAGGCGTTCGTCGGCAACATTCCGCTGCCCATGAACTTGTTTTGTGCGTTGGTCGGCTTGCGCCAGAGGATATCGGGGAGCGTGCTGAACCCGTGAGCGCGCATCCGACGGGTGATTTCCGCGGCGTTCGGATACTGCTGGAACTCGCCCATGCTGCGCGTGGCGTCACCGACGTTGACGGCCACGATTCCACCCTCTCTGACCACGTCGGCGAGTCGCGCCCACACCCCGTCGAGCACGTCGTGCATCAGCCGGAAGGCACGGTCGCCCTCCCCGTCGTCGAGTGCGGTCCCGATGGCGGGGTCTTGTGCGCTGAAGGTGTCGTCCCACATCTCCACCATCGGATACGGGGGGGAAGTGACCACGAGGTCGACACGCTCTACCGAGAGGTCGCGGGCGTCGCCGACTCGAACCTCGTGGCTCGTCCCCACACTCTCCACGGGAGGGTCGCGCTTACGGGTCTTGCGGTCTGAATCGCACAGCCGAACGGCTTTTCTGCCGGTAGCTGTCACCTGTGGTATGACTCTCTCGCGGTCGTCGGTCGAGACGGTGTGTTTCGACTTAGACGACACCCTCATCGAGTATCGACAGGACAGCGACGAGACGCTGAACACGGCGTTTCGTCGCGCCGGCGTCGGTCGATTCTGCTCCAGCGACGAGCTGTGGGCGCTGGCCTCGGAGACGCCGGACGCGGACGACGACCACCAGTTTCTGACGGATCTGTTCCGAGCGGCGGCAAAGCGTCACGGGGGGCCCACGGAATCGGCCGAGACGCTCGCCCGGACGTACGAGGCCGCGACCGACCACACCGACGTGCGGTTTCGCCCCGGTGCGGAAGCCGCACTCGATGCGGCCCGCGAGCTCGGTCCGGTGGGTCTCATCACGAACGGCGGGCCCGAGATTCAACGCCAGAAGCTCCACGCGCTCGATTTGGGGTCGGCGTTCGACACGACGGTTTATGCCGGCGCGGAGACACCACCCAAGCCGGCCCGCGAGCCGTTCGACCGCGCGCTCACCGACCTGAACGCCGACCCGACCGAAACTCTGTACGTCGGGAACTCGCTGCACCACGACGTAGCCGGTGCCGGCGGTGCGGGGCTTCAGACGGCGTGGTATCCCCGCGAGGGCGACCGCGACAAGCGGGCAGACACCCACGCGCCGGACCACACGTTCGATTCGCTGTCCGACCTCGCGCGACTGCTCGAGTGATGCCCGTGCGCTCGGAGGACCCCTTCGAGCTGTGAGCTACGAGGCCTGCAAACCGCCGTCGGCGTGGAGCAGTTCGCCGGTGACGCAGCCCGCCGCCTCGTTCGCCAGCCACAGGAACGCCGGCGCAACGTCTTCGAGGTGGCCAACCTGACCCAGCGGGACGGGTTTTAGGAACTATTCGAGGCCCGCGCGGTCGAGCGCCTCGTCGGTGGTCGCGTCGTCGTGGACGACGGCGCTGACGGCGGTGGCGATGGCTTCGGGGTCGTCGTGTTGGAAGATAGAGCGACCCATCGAGACGCCCGCGCCGCCGGCGTCCATCGTTCCGCGGACGGCCTCGATGGTCTCGCGGTTCGTCCCCTTCGACCCGCCGGCGATGACGACCGGAAGCCGCGTCGACTCGACGACGTGCTCGAAGCTGTCGGCGTCACCGGAGTAGCCGGTCTTGACGACATCCGCGCCGAGTTCCTCGGCAAAGCGGACGGCGTGACCGAGCGATTCGGGGTCCGTACCGTCGATACCCTCACCGCGGGCGTATGCCATCGCGAGCACGGGAATCCCGAGGCGGGTGGCCTCCTCGGTCACCCGTGCGAGGTCCTCCAGCTGCTTCGGCTCGTATTCGGAACCGACGTTGATGTGGAGCGAGACGGCGTCCGCGCCGGCGCGAACTGCTTCCTCGACCGTTCCGGACATCCGTTTGTCGTCCTCGTCCGGTCCGATGGTGGTGGAGGCGTTCAGGTGGATGATATACCCCTTCTCGTTTTTGTTCGGATGGACGCGCGGGGCGATTCCCTTCTGCGTGAGGACGGCGTCTGCACCGCCGCGGGTGACGCCGTCAATGGTCGATTCGATATCCTTCAGGCCGGTGACGGCCCCCATCGTGATGCCGTGGTCCATCGGGACGACGAAGTAGTTGCCATCGGTGCTAATCCGGTCGAGTCGTGCGTTGAGTCCTGTGTGCATCTCAATTCTATTGTGCGCCCTCCAGCGCGCCCGCCTTCAGTTCTTGACAGAGCGATTCGAGTTCGGCTGCGGGCTCCTCGGTCGGGGAGTCCGTCTCGGTCCCCTCGGCGATGATATCTACCAGTGCGCTGCCGACGATAATCCCGTCGGCGCCACCGGCAATTATGTCGCGTGCGTGCTCGCCGGTCTTGATACCGAAGCCGACCGCCTTGGGGATGTCGTAGTCGGCGAGTCGGTCGAGACTCGACGTCGTCTCGTTGCTCACGTCGTCGCGCGCCCCTGTGACGCCGAGGCGCGCCTGTATGTACAGATATCCCGAGGAGAGCGAGACGAGTCGGTCGAGCCGCTCGTCGTCCGTCGTGGGCGCGACGATGAAAACCAAATCGAGCCCGTGTCTGTCACACGCCTCGCGCAGCGGGTCGGCCTCCTCTGCGGGGAGGTCGGGGACGACGAAGCCGTCGATACCGACCGACTTCGCCTTCCGGACGAACGGCTCCGGTCCGGATTCGTCGCCGTACTGGTAGATGAGGTTGTAGTAGGTCATACAGACGACCGGCACGTCCACGTCGAGGTCGGTGACGAACTCGAAGTAGCGGCCGACCGTCATCCCGCCCTGCAGGGAGCGAACGATAGCGTTCTGGATGGTCGACCCCTCGGCAATCGGCTCCGAGAACGGAAGCCCGAGTTCGATGATATCGGCCCCGCCGCGGGCCAGCGCCTCGACGTATTCCAGCGAGGCCTCGTAGCTGGGGTCGCCAGCAGCGAGATACGGGATGAACGCCGGTTCGTCGGCGAAGGCGGCGTCGATAGCCGGATTACTCATCGAAGACCTCCATCGTGGGCGCGTTCGGGAGATCCCGCTTTGCGGTCTCCTCGAGCGCGGCTTCGAGGTCCTTGTCCCCGCGGCCGGAGACGTTCACGACGACGAACTCACCGAGGTCGGCGTCGGTTTCGAGGAAGGCGAACGCGTGGGCCGTTTCGAGGGCCGGAATGATGCCTTCCTCCTGTGAGAATCGGTGGAACGCCTCCAGTGCGGCGTCGTCGTCGACATTCACGGGCGTGACGCGGTCGTCGTCGACGAGCTTCGCGAGTTCCGGACCGACGCCCGCGTAGTCCAGCCCGGACGAGACGGAGTGTGACTCCATGATCTGACCGTCGGTGTTCTGGAGCAGCTTGGTGCGGGCACCGTGGAGGACGCCCTCACTCCCCGTCGAGAGCGAGGCCGAGTTGGGTGCGACACCGCGTTCCTCGTCTACGTCGAGCGAGGAGCCGCCTGCCTCGACGGCGAACAGCGACACGTCCTCGTCGGCGTCGGTGTTCGAGTCCGGGGCAGTCGAGAAGGGAGAGTCGCTGGTGAAGTCGGCGAAGATGCCCATCGTGTTCGAGCCGCCGCCGGCGCAGGCGACGACGGAATCCGGGAGTCGGCCGTACTGCTCGCGGGTCTGTCGGCGCGTCTCCTCGGAGATGATTCGATGGAAGTCACGCACCATCGCGGGGAACGGGGCCGGACCGACGATGGAGCCGATGACGTAGTGGGTGTTCTCGACGGTCGTGGCCCAGTCGCGCATGGTCTCGGAAATCGCCTCCTTCAGGGTGCCGCGGCCGATGTCGACGGGGTTGACCTCGGCACCGTTGATGCGCATCCGGAAGACGTTGGGTCGCTGGCGGTTCACGTCGCGGCGACCCATATAAATCTCACAGGGCATATCGAGGTGCGCAGCGGCCATCGCAGTCGCGGTACCGTGTTGGCCCGCGCCCGTCTCGGCGATAATGCGCTCTTTGCCCATGTACTTCGCGAGCAACACCTGTCCGAGGGCGTTGTTGAGTTTGTGTGCGCCGCCGTGGAGCAGGTCCTCGCGCTTGAGATAGATGTCGCGGTCGTAGCGCTCGGAGAGGTTGTCCGCGCGCTGGAGCGGCGTCGGCCGACCGCCGAAGTCATGGATGCGTTCACGGAACTCGTCCATGAAGCCGTCCTCGTTCGCGAGAACGTACCGCTCGTAGGCGTCGGTCAACTCCTCGATCGCGGGCATCAGTGCCTCGGGCACGTACTGGCCGCCGTAGTCGCCGAACGTTGTGTCAGTCTCTGGCATGTGTGAGTCGGTGTGTGTTCTGCTCGACGTCGCCGTTCATAATCGCCGAGCCGACGAGCAGGGCGTCGGCTCCGGCCGTGCGCATCCGTCGCACGTCGTCTATCGTATGTATGCCGCTCTCCGCTATCAGCGTGACGCTCTCCGAGGCCGCCGGCGCGACCGTCTCGAAGGTGTCGAGGTCGACTTCCAGCTCCGCGAGGTCGCGGTTGTTGACCCCGACAAACTCCGCGCCCGCCGCGACGGCGCGTTCGAGTTCCGCGCGGGTGTGCGTCTCCACGAGCACCTGAAAGCCCCGCTCGCGGGCCGCAGCGAGCATCGGTTCGAGGTCGTCGCCCAGAAAGCGCGCGATGAGTAGTACCACGTCGGCCTCAGCCACGTCGAGTGCCGCCTCGTCGAGGACGAAGTCCTTCCGGAGGACGGGTACGTCGATGGCGGCCCGAACCCGTTCGAGCGTCTCGACGGAGCCGCCGAAGTGGTCGGGTTCGGTGAGCACGGAGAGAGCAACTGCGCCGCCGGCGACCATCTCGCGCGCGAGGTCGACGGGGTCACCGCGGCGTTCACCGTCCGTCGTCGGGCTGGTTGGCTTGACCTCCGCGATGAGCGGGACGCGACCGTCGCGTTCGGCGCTCGCGAACGCGTCCGCGAGCGAGCGCGGGTCGACGGACACGCGCCCGTCGCCGCCGCCCCGGTCGCGGGCCGCGGCGAGAATCGAGCGTACCTCGGGGGCCATCTCGTCGGCGTTCATATATGTACATTAGTGGGTGTATCTGTGCAAAAGAGTTGTGCCATCGGCGCGGGGGCGGCGGTCGAACAGCGCGTTTTTCCCCATCCCGACGAACGACGAAATATGCCATTCGTTACGAAGCTCTCCTTCGAGAGCGGGGACCGCGAGGTGCTGGACCGCGTGGTCAACGACATCAAGGAGCGCGCTGCCCACAAGGGCGTCCAACTGAAGGGACCACACCCCCATCCGGCGACAGAGGTGTCCGCACCGCAGTACAAGCGGCTCCAGCCGGGCGACGGCTTCGAGCCATGGAAATTCAGCGTCTACACCCGCGATATCGAGATACACGACCACGACCAGTTCGCCCGCGAGGTGGCCGGCGACGAGTACCCCGAGAGCATCCACGTCGAGGCGAACGTCGAGCAGCGAAGCGGCGTCGGCACCTGACGGCGAGATTTTTCACGGTCGGGCGTCCAGTGAGGGTATGAGCCTGACAACTCGCGACGCACTCGTCGCCCTCCGGCGCGACCTCCACCGGTATCCGGAGCCAGCCTGGCGCGAGTTCTACACCACCTCCCGCATCGTCGACGAACTCGAACGCATCGGGGTCGACGAACTGCATCTCGGCCGCGACGCCCTCGAGAGCGAGGCGCGGATGGCCGTCCCCGACGCCGAGGAAATCGAGGCGTGGCGAGAGCGCGCACGCAAGAAGGGTGCCCGCGAGGACGTACTGGAGGCTGCGGAAGGCGGTCACACCGGTGCAGTCGCCGTCCTCGAGAAGGGCGAGGGACCGACCGTCGCGCTCCGGGTCGATATCGACGCGCTCCCACAGAAGGAGTCCGAGCTCTCGGACCACCTGCCGACGGCGGAGGGGTTCCGCTCCGACAACGAGGGCCACATGCACGCCTGCGGCCACGACGCCCACGCGACGATTGGGTTGGGCATCCTCGAGCGCGTGAAGGAGTCGGAGTTTGCGGGTACGTTCAAGATTCTGTTCCAGCCGGCGGAGGAGGTCGTCGGCGGCGGGAAGGCGATGGCCGAATCCGGCCACCTCGATGACGTGGACCACATGCTCGCGCTCCACGTGGGTCTCGACTACCCGACCGGCGAAGTGGTCGCGGGCATCGACGGCTTCCTCGCGGTCGCACAGCTTCACGCCGAGTTCACTGGCCACCCGGGCCACGCCGGCGCAAAGCCCGAAGAGGGGTACAACGCCGTACAGGCGATGGCCGCCGCCGTGCAGGGACTCTACGGGATTCCCCGCCACTCCGACGGTGCGACTCGAGTCAACGCCGGCCGCGTCGAGGGGGGGACGGCCTCGAACATCATCCCCGAGTCGGCGAGGATGGACATCGAGGTGCGCGGTGAGACGACCGAACTGAAGGAGTTCGTCCACGAGCGAGCGATGGACGCGCTCGAGGGGTCCGCGCAGGCGTACGGCTGTGAGGTCGACGTGGACGTGGTCGGTGACGCGCCGAGCGCGACCAGCGACGAGCCGCTTGTCGAACTCGTGGCCGAGAGCGCCGAGACCGTCGAGGGGGTCGAGTCGCTCGTTCGCCGCGGCGACCTCGGGGGAAGCGAGGACGCGACCTACCTGATGCAGTACGTTCAGGACAACGGCGGCGACGCCTGCTACGTCTGTATCGGTACCTCTCACCCCGGCGGCCACCACACCGCGACGTTCGACGTGGAGGAAGACACCATCCCCATCGGCGTCGACACGCTCGTCGGCACCATCGAGCGACTGGGCTGACGGTCGCAACGTTGACAGTCGCTGGGTGACAGACATCGGTATGGCAGCCGAGCAACCCCGCGAGCGCGAGGGGATCTTCCACGGGCTGAAGGTCGATATCGTCGCCCTCCACGAGTCGTGGATGCAACTCGTGTTTCCCCGCCAGCGCGGACGCGAACACTCTGTGCTCGGCAAGTGGCAGCCGACAACGACCGGCGACAAGCTCAAATATCGGTTGTGGGCGCTGCTCGGCGTCCCGCTCGTCGCGTTCATCTATCCCTTCGTGCTTGCCGGTTTCGCCGTGCGGTTTCACGCGACGCGGCTCGACAGCGGCGTCGCTAGAGTCGGCGGCGTCGGCATCCTGCTGCTCTCGTTGCTCCTGTGGGGTGGGTTGACGGCCGCCGCCCGCATCCAGTTCGGGGCGACAGCCGAGGGGTTCTACGCCGTCGCGGCCGCCTCCGTCACCGCCGTGCTCGCGAGCCTGCTCGCGCTCGGCTTCCGAAGGCTCGGCGGTCGATTCACCACCGTCCTGCTCGGCTACCCGTTCGCGATGACCGCGCTGTTTCTCCCGCCGATCGTGGCTGCACTCTACTCGCCGACCGTCGCGGACGCCGTGCTCCCGCGGAGCTTCGACCTCGCGGTGTACTTCCTCGACAACATCGCGCCGGCGACGCTGGCGGAGATGCTCCGTGCGTCGTACGACCTCGAAGGCGTCGCGTACGTCATCATGTGGTTCGGCGTCGCGGTGCCGCTGGGGTGGCTCCTCGGTGTCGTCGTCACCCTCGCGAACGTTGTTCGTCCGACCGAGGCGTGACCCGCCCGCAAACGACTTTTGCCCCAGCGCGCCCATCGTCAGGTATGGAGTTCAACGAGACGACGACTGGCGGACTGTTCATCGGGTTAGTGATCGTGGCGCTGCTCGCTCTGATTCTCGCGCCGATTCCGATGGGGACATCGACTATCCTGATGATGGTCGGGCCGTCCATGCTGGTGTTCGGCGCGATCTGTCTCGCGCTGGGCGTGAAGCTGGGCGAAAACCGCGCGAGCGGGCTCTGAAACCATCGCTATCGGGCGAAAAGAACTGAGAAGCTAAATCGACCGCGCGTTACATGTAGCCGAGGTCGCGCAGCCGGCCCATCAGGTCCTCCTTATCCTGTGCGCGGCCTGCGCGCTCGGTCGTGTTCTCCATGTCCTGTAGCCACGCCGGCTCCTCGGCGGACTTGTCCGTCGAGATTTCGGAGCCGAGCGAGCGGAAGCCAGCGAAGTACTTCGGCGACACTGGAATGTCCTCGTGGGCGAGGTCGTTCGGCAGGTCGTCGAAGCTCTGTGGCACGTAGCCGTCGTCCGGGTACCCTTCGACGGTCTCGGGCACGACGAAGTACCAGAACGCCTGCCACACGTCCGCTTCCTTGAACTGCAGGATGGGCTGGATGCGGTCGTGGGGCGGATAGATGTCCGGGTCGTGGCGTGGCGAGAAGAACGTCTCGTCGGCACGGGCGTCCTGCTCGTCCCAGCGAATCCCCGAGATAATGCCGTCGATGCCCTCGGATTCGAGCGTGTCGTTCAGCGCGACCGTCTTGAGGAGGTGATTGCCGACGTAGGTGTCGAGCAGGAACGGGAACGTATCCTCCTCGTACTCGAGGATGTTGCGGATGTGGTGTTGGTTGTGCTCGGAGAGCTCATCAACGGGGATGTCGTCGCCGGGCGTGAGACCGTTGGCGTCGACGTAATCGCCAACGTCGTCGTTGCGGGCGTACTTCAGGTCGATATCCCACCGGTCTGCCCACCGTTCGGCGAACTCGATGAGTTCATCGAAGTGCTGGAAGTGGTCGATGAAGACCGCGGGCGGCATCTCAATGTCGTCGTACTGCTCGACGACCTCCTTCACGAAGTAGAGCGTGAGCGTGGAGTCTTTTCCGCCCGTCCACATCACGGCCGGGTTCTCGTACTCGCGCAGGCCCGTCTCGACCACGTCGAGCGCCTTCTGGAGCTTGTCTTCGATGTTCGGATAATCCTCTGGGTCCTCGTCTTCGCTGTCGGTGTAATCGACGCTCAGGTAGTCTGGAAACTCTGTCATCCTGGTAATTACATCTAATTAGAGAAAAAAACCTCTTTCGGGTTACGACGGTTCCAGCGCTGTCGAGGAGCGTCGAAAAAGTCGGAGGAGGGAAGCAATCAGTTGATGAACTTGTTATCCCGCCACTGCACCGTGTTTTCGGCCTCGCGTTCGCGTGGGTCCTCAACAATCTCGATGGTCGCAGCGCGGTCTTCGCCCTCGACGATGCGGTGAGCTTCGAGGGTGTCGTCGACGGCGGCGATAGCCGTCAGTTCGCCACGCTCGGCGTAGCGGGCCAGGTCACACAACACCTCGAACATCGGATACTGAAGCGCCGTGTTCTGGAGGACGGTCTCGCGGTCGCCCTTGAAGCAGGCGTACTCCCGGAGCTTGGAGTTGATTTCGGGCTCTTCTTCCTCCTCGGCCTGCGCGAGCGACCCCCACGAGGGACTGTCGCCGCCGCTGCTACTACTGTTGCTACCGAAGCCGGGCTGTGCATCTTCGGGGGGTTCCTCGACCCATTCGCCGTCTTCGTTCTCGTACACCCGGTTTTCCGCGATGCTGGCCTTCAGCTGTGCGGTCGGCGTGTACTTGGAGATGTTGTCCTCAGCGGAGACGGCCTTGACAATGAGGGTGTTGTTTCGACGGGTAATCTCGATGTCTTCGATTTCGACCGGAAGGTCGATCTCTTCGAAGAACTCGTGTACGTCGTCCAACGGCAACTCGAGTGTAGAGTGGAGTCGAAATACGCGACTGTTCATCGTTGATTCCCCCGATAAGCCAGTAATGTGGGTCCCTGCTCCTTCATGCTGGGTCTACTCCATAGTAGGGACCATATACATATAATCTCTCGGCTTGTAAGTCTTTCTGACAGTAGATACGTCAGCACCGTTCGTGAACTCCGCTACCTCCCGAAATCAGCGGTTTCGTAGCTAACAGATTCGATAGACAGCCGGTTACCGGCCACTCACATTGAAGTTATGTTTCTCGCAGGCGTAGGTGCTGTATGTCCGATACAACAGAGTACGAAGTGACAGTCGTCGGCGGGGGGCCGGCGGGTCTCACAACGGCACTCTACACGACGCGACTGGGCCACGACACCGCGATGATCAACCGCGGCGGTGGCCGCGCCGCGATGATGCTCGACACGCACAATGTCATCGGCGTTCCCGAAGAGACGAGCGGCAACGAGTTTCTCCAGACCGCACGCGAGCAGGTCGAGGAGTACGGTGCCGACTATCACCAGGACTTCGTGAGCGACATCGAGCGCCGCGAAGACGGCCGCTTCGACGTGACCGCCGGCAGCGTCTCGGTCGTCACCGAGCACGTCGTCCTCGCGACCGGCTTCTCGGACGTGCGACCGGACCCCCCGCTCCCTCGAACGGGCCGTGGGCTTCACTGGTGTCTCCACTGTGATGCGTACATGTTCGTCGACCAGCCCGTTTTCGTGATGGGAGCCGGCGAGGCGGCCGCGAAGGTCGCGATGATCATGCTGAACTTCACTGACGAGGTCGACCTGCTCACGCGCGGCGACGAACCGGAGTGGAGCGACGAGACCGACCGTCAGCTTGCCGCCCACCCCGTCGAGGTCGTCCACCAAGAAATCGAGTCGATGGAGAAAGGCGAGGACGGCTGGCTCAAATCGTTCACCTTCGCGGACGGAGAGACCCGCGAGTACCGCGGCGGCTTCCCGATGTACGGCAGCGACTACAACACCGCGCTCGCCGAGAAGCTCGGTGCCGAGCTCAACGACGACGGCACCATCGCCGTCGACGACCACGGACAGACGACCGCCGAGGGCGTCTTCGCCGTCGGCGATATCACGCCGGGTCACAACCAGATTCCGACCGCGATGGGAGAGGGTGCCCGCTGTGGCATCCAGAACCACTACGACCTCCGCACGTTCCCGATGTCACTCGATGAAATCGACGAACAGGGCGGCGATATCGAGCGGTCGGCCGCACCAGGAATCTCGGAGACCCTCCGGGGTCGCGCCCGCGAGCACAACGCCGAGGCCGCGGCCCCGCCGGTCGACCTCGACGAGGCCGCCGAGCCGGCAGACGACTGACGAGCGATACGGACAGCCCACGACGCTCACGTTTTTATCTCGTAACGCAGCCACCCAGCGCATGCGCTGACCACTGGCGTAGTGCGTTCGACGGTCGCGAGACCGCCGGTCTCGCCGGGGGCCGAGCGTGGCACGCGCACCGCGGCGACCGCCACCTGTTCGCCCGGCACAACTGCTTAGTTGCTTCTCCGTGACCCGAGAGCATGGACACGCGAAGTGCAGTAGAAATTGCCGACGGCGTGAAGGCCGGCGACATCTCGCCCGTGGCGCTTGTCGACGAGACGCTGGCTCGTATCGAGGAACGCAACGACCGGACGAACGCCTACGTCACGGTCATCGAGGAGCACGCACGCGAGGCCGCAGAGCGCGCCGAAACAGCGGCCGAAGCCGGCGAGGACCTCGGCCCGCTCCACGGCGTCCCGCTCGCGTTGAAGGACCTCCACGCCCACAAATCGGGGGTTCGGACGACGTTCGGAGCGAAGCCGTTCGCTGACCACGTCGCCGACGCGGACGCGATCATCACCGAGCGACTCGAAGCCGCCGGGGCAATCGTCCTCGGGAAGACGAACACGCCGGAGTTCGGTCACAAGCCGCGGACCGACAACAAGCTCGTCGGCGCGACCGGGACGCCGTTCGCCCCCGACCGCATTGCGGGCGGCTCTTCGGGGGGGTCCGCCGCGGCCCTCGCCGACGGACTCGCGACTATCGCTACCGGTTCGGACGTGGGCGGGTCGCTGCGCGTCCCGGCGTCGTGTTGTCACGTCGCGAGCGTGAAACCCTCCTTCGGACTCGTGCCTAACGGCTCGGGAGTGGATACATTCTCCTCACACACTCCAACGGGCGTGATGGGACCGATAGCACGAACCATCGAGGACCTCGCGGTCATGCTGGACGTGATGGTCGGACAAGACGACCGCGACCCCTTCTCGGTGCCGACGGACGGGGGGTACCACGAGACACTGGAGACAGCGACGACCGACGTGTCACTCGCGTACGCCAACGACCTCGGTGGGCTGTTTACCATCGAAGACGTGGTCACGGAGCAGGTCGAGAGCGCACTCGCCGCTGTCGAGGACGCTGGAGCGACCGTCGAGACGGTGGGTGTCGACGGACCGTCGAAGGGAGACCTGAACCACGCGTTCTCGCTTCAGGCGACGGCGAAGTTCGCCACGCTCGCACAGAACGTCGAGCGCGAGTTCGGTATCGACCTCGCCGGCGAGCACGCCGACGACGTGTCGTCGTCGCTGCTCGCGACTATCGCGCTCGGCGAGGGCCACGAGGCCGTCGAGTACAACGCCCAGAACGTTGTCCGGACGGCGATGTACGATGCGGTCGAAGATGCCATCGGCGACCATGACGCGTTGGTCTGCCCGACGCTCGCGGTTCCCCCCTTCCCGCTTGAGGCGGACAACCCGACTGAGATTGCGGGCGAACCGGCCAACGGCACGCTCACCGACTGGTCGCTGCCGTGGGTGTTCAACGTCACCGGCCATCCGGTCGTCTCCGTCCCCGCAGGGGTGACGGACGACGGGCTACCGGTCGGACTGCAGCTGGTCGGACACCGCTACACGGAAGCAGAGTTGCTTGCGACGGCACGGGCGTTCGAGCGCGCGAATCCGTGGCTCGACGCCTATCCGGACAGCTAGTCGTCGGCGAACGCGGAGCCGGCCCCTTCGGTCGCGGCGTCGTTCTCAATGCTCGGCGGGTAGACGCCGCGTTCTAGCTTCAGGTCGGAATTCGGACGCGCCATACAGGTGAGTGCGTACTCCTCGGCCTCCTCCTCGGTGAAACCGCGCTTCTCGACGATAGTCTGTTCGACCTCGCCCTCGTGTATCTTGGCCGTACAGGCCAGACACATGCCGACGCGACAGGAGTACTCCTGTGTGATTCCCTCCTCCAGACACCGCGAGAGGATGGTCTCCTTGTCGGAGCAGCTAATCGTCTCGCCGGTGCCGACGAATTCCACGGTGTACTCGGTCATAACTGGGCTACGACGAGTTGCCTCAAAACTCTTTACGGACGCGTCTCACCGGGCCTGAAAAGAGTTTTACCCGTCCGGTCGCCAGAAGGAGTAATGAGTACACACACCGTCGATGTCGCAATCGTCGGTGCGGGCACGAGCGGCTGTTATGCCGCGACGACGCTCGCACGGGCCGGCTACGACACTGTCATCGTCGAGCGGAAGGACGAGCAGGAGGCCGGCCACATCGCCTGTGGTGACGCCCTGAAGGGCGCGGACAACTTCCCCGAGGCGATTCCGAAGTCGAGTCTCCAACCCGCCTTCACCAACACCGATGTCGACCACGGTCGGTTCGAAGCCCCGAGTCAGGGCGTCGAACTCGACATTCCGGTTCCCGGTGAACTGGCCGTCATCGACCGCTACGAGTACGGGCGTATCCTCATCGACACGGCCGCCGACGTCGGCGTCGAGTTCCACTACGACACCGTCGTGCAGGACGTGACACAGGAGGACGGCCGCGTCACCGGGTTCACCGGTCGCCGAAAGGGTGAGCCGGTTACCTACGAGGCCGAGATGGTCATCGACGGCGCGGGGGCCCTCTCCATCCTGCAGGACAAAGCCGACTTCTCCGAGGCGACGTTCGACACGAACGTCCGCTACTCGCAGTTCTCCTCTGCGTACCGCGAGGTGCTCGAGGTGACGGAGCCGGTCGAGTGGGACGACGCGCTCGTTCTCAAGCCGACCAAGCGCTCTGCCGGCTATCTCTGGTACTTCCCGCACACGCCGACGGAGATCAACGTCGGTCTCGGCTTCCAGATGAGCGAAGAGCCGATGAAGCTCGTGCAGGACCTGCGTGAGGACATCAGCAAGCGCCCCGAGTTCGAGGGCGCAGAGGTGAAAGACAAGCTCGGCGCGGCCCTCCCGACCCGACGGACCTACGACTCCGCAACCGCGCCGGGATACATCGCCGCCGGCGACTCGGCCGCCCACGTCAACCCCATCTCCGGCGGTGGCATCGCCGGTGCGGCCTACGCCGGCAAGTACGCCGCCGAACAGGCGATACACGCCATCGAGCACGACGCCGTCGGCGACGAGGAGGAACTCTGGGAGTACAACACCAAGGTGATGGACCACTTCGGCGCGCGGTATGCGGCCCTCGACGTGTACAACATCTTCGCGATGGCAAACGGAATCGACGACCTAACGGCCCTCGCGGGCGTCATCCCGGGCCAACAGATCGCGAACGCACTCTACTCCGGTTCGTCGGGGATGTCGATTCCGCTCGCTATCAAGACTGCCTGGAAAGCGCGTGGTCACCTCGACACCGTCTACGACCTCTACCAGACGAAAGGACTGGCCGACCGACTCCTCGACCACTACGAGTCGTATCCCGACTCGCCGGCGGGCATCGCGTCGTGGCGGGCCGAACGCGACGCCATCATGGACGACGTGTACGCGAAGACCGGCGCAGAGGCGAAGTACTGACGCGAATACGAACTGTTTTCACCGCACTATTCGTTCAGGATGCCGTGATAGACGCCGCCGTGTCCCTGCTCGCCGGGATGGTGTTCGGACTCGCACTCGCTGCGCCCCCCGGCCCGATGAACGCAGTCATCGCCGAGGAGGCCGTCGTTCGCGGTCGCCTCGCCGGCGCACGCGCGGGACTCGGCGCTGCGACCGCCGACTTCGTCTTCTTCCTGCTCGCCGTATTCGGTATCGTCACGTTCATCGAGCGGTTCCAGCAGCTTCGGGGAGTGATGGTGCTCGTCGGCGGCTGTCTCATGCTGTATTACGCCTACGGCGCAATCAAGGACGTACAGGACACCTACACCGGTGAGACGACACCCGCAGAGGGCAAGGGGTTTCGGAAGGCGTTCGTCCTCGCGTTGACGAACCCGTACCAGATCGTCTTCTGGCTCACGGTCGGTGTCGGGCTACTCGAACCCGGGCGCACCGACGTACTCGCCGAGGCGTCGGCGTCGCTGGCAGGAGTACTCGTCGTCGAGACGGGGTCGCCCGCACTGCTGGTCGGGCTGTTCGCCGGTATCGGCCTTTGGGTAACAGCGTTTCCGACCGCGCTCGCGGCGGCGAAAGCGCGTATCGACACGCTCGCACCGGCGGTCGCATATCTCTCCGCTGCGGTGCTTGCCGGCTTCGGCTGCTACTTCCTCTATGACGGTGCGACGACGCTCGGCGCTTAGCCGTCAATCGGCGTCTCGATTCGCTCCATCTCAGCGATCTCTGCTTCGAGCCACTCCTTGAACCACCGGACGCGCTTGAGCCGCTGGTGGGCAATCGACTCGGCGGTGTCAGAGACGATGCGCGCGACGGCGTCTTCCCCGCGTTCGAGCACGCGCCCCACCATCTCGTTGGCGTCCATGTGCGTTCGGGCCTCGTACCCCATTCGCAGGAGCATCAACATGGTCCCGTTCGCACCGACCTTGTCGAGCAGGTCGGCCTCCATCAGACACCGAGCCTCCAGTGGCACGTCACGCAAATCGCCCTGAAACGAGTGGTCACGGACGGCCGCACACACCTGGTCGATGAACGAATCGGGGTAGTCTCCGTGTGACTCCAGATACTGGCGTGCGATGTTCGCGCCGACCTCGGCGTGTTCGTCCTGGTCGGCCTCCAGTTTCGCAACGTCGTGGAAGATGGCTGCGACGCGCGTCACGTCTTCGTTCGCGCCCTCCTCTCTGGCGATGTGGCGAGCGATACTCGTCACGTTGCGGATGTGGTTGAACCGGTACTGGGCGGAATGCCACGGGTACCAGCGCATCCGACCGCCTTCCTGTTCGGTCTCGACCGACGCCGCGAGATAATCGTGGACGAACCCGGCCATCTCCTCGAACTCCTCGTCCGTGACGGGGTTTTCCTGTATCTCAACACCCATCGCGGTCACCTCTGGCACGTCGAATAAAGCGGACGATAATCATCTTACCCGTACACAGGCGAGTCCGTCTATTCAGCGTTACGACAGGCTTGATACCCGTCGCGCTCCGTGTTCCGGTGTGACCGACGCACTGTATCTCGATTCCTCGACCGAACGCCGCTTCGAGGCGACCGTCGAACGCAGCCTCGACAGTCGGGTCGTCCTCGACCGGACACACTTCTACCCCGAGGGCGGCGGCCAGCCGGCAGACCGCGGCACGCTCGTGGCCGACGGCCGCGAGTGGACCGTCACCGACGTACAGAAATCCGACACCATCTACCATCACGTCACCGGTGAGCCACCTGCAGAAGGCACGGTCGCCACCGGAACCGTCGACGCCGACCGCCGCGATACTCTGACGCGGTACCACACCGCTCAACACCTCCTCTCGGCGATACTCCTCGATGAGTACGACGCCCCGACCCGCGGGAATCAGATCTACACCGGCTACGCCCGACTCGATGCGGCCTACGACCGGTTCGGTGAGACCGAACTCGCAGACATCGAAGCCCGGATGAACGCTCACGTCGAGGCCGACCGCGACGTTCGGTGGTACACCCTCGACCGCGAGAAAGCCGAGACCGAACTCGACCCCGAGCGCACCCGTATCGAACTCCTCCCGGACTCGATAACCGAGCTCAGAATCGTCGAAATCGCCGGTGAGGGGGGCGTCTTCGACCGCACGGCCTGTGCGGGAACACACGTCGAACAGACCGGTGACATCGGTTCCGTGGTGATTACAGAGCGAGAAAGCGCCGGCGCGGGCGAAGAGCGAATTCGCTTCGAGTTGGAGTAGTCCCGGGCAGATTCGAACTGCCGTCAACGGCTTTCTCCTGTGTCAGTCCACACTGAGCACATCCAAAGGCCGCTATGATTGGCCACTACACCACGGGACTACACGCGGGTCTAGTGGGGGTGGCTACAAGTGGTTTGCCTTCTCAGTCGGCAGCCTCCGAGCTCGGCAGTTCGGATTCGAGCAGCGAGCACATGTCGGCGTCGGCGTCGAAGCAGTCGGGACACTGCTCGGCGCGGTCGATAATCGTATCGAGGCGGTCGGCGACCGTGTCGTCGATGACCGATTCGAGCTGTTTGGCCTCGCCGCGGAAGGCATCTTCCTCGACTTCGAGCACCTCGACGAGGAACCGCTCGATGATACAGTAAGTTTCGAGGGCTTCCCGCGCTCGCATGATGCCCTCGTCGGTGAGCGAGACCCCCTTGTATTTCTCGTGGTCTGCGAGCCCGCGCTCTTGTAGTTTGCCGATCATCTCGTTTGCGCTGGCCGGCGACACGTCGACGGTGTCGGCAATCGCGCCCGTTGAGGCCGGGCCGTCGGTCGCTTCCTGAATCAGGTACACCGCTTTCAGATACTGTCGCTGTGTGTTCATCGTGTCTCCATCAGTTGGGTCACGTCTTCGACGCCGGCTTTCTCGTCTGCGCGAATCTCTCGGAGCGTGTCGAGCAGTTCCCCGCGCTCGACAGTGAGGTCCACGCTCGACCCCTCGATTGCCTCGATGAGGTCGTCATAGAACTTGTAGGCGGTCTCCTCGTTGGCGAGCTGGTCGTACAACACGCCGTCGGTGTCGGTGTCCGACTCGTAGCGGGCCGCAACGAGCTGCTCGATCTCCTCGTAGGCGACGGGGTTGGCATCGAGCGCGTCGATGAGCGCTTCGAGTTCCCCTCGGTGGCGTGCCGACTCGGTCGCCGCGTGTTCGAGTAGCGTCTCGATTTCTTCGTCGCGCTCGGCGGCGGGGAGCGTCTCGTAGTGTTTGCCAGCCCGCGCCTCGATGACTTCCTCGAGCACCATTCCGATCTGGAGGAGCCGAGCGAGTTGGTGGTCGTTGGCGACCGGATAGGAGAGACTCACCGTCGTCCCCTCCGCCGGCTGCTCGCCCACGACGACGATACCTCGTACATATTGTCAGGTGAGGGAGGAGCCATAATAAGCCCTTGCACCTGTACAGCGACCCCGCGAGAATCGATAGCACCGGTCGCTGGGAGGGGAGAAGATACTGAAACGCTGCGGGCTCACTCGCGGGTCACGAGCCGTCGTGGGAGCGAACTCCCACGAGCCGTCGAACGCCGCTAATCGCGGGCTTCGAGACGTTCGCGGACGAGCGCCTGGAAGTCCTCGCGCAGCTCGTCGACCTCGATTTCCTCGAGGACGGGGACATAGAACCCCTTGACGAGCATGTTCTTGGCCGTGCGTTCCGGCACAGCACGCGAGGCCATGTAGAACATATCCTCGTCGTCCACCTGTCCCACCGTCGCGGAGTGGGAGGCTTCGGTGTCGTGGTTGTTGATGATGAGCTTCGGAGACGCGTCGGCCTCGCTCTCGTCCGAGAGCATGAGCGTGTTCTCCCGCTGGTACGAGGAGGTGTTCCACGCGTCTCGACCCACGTCCTGGACCCCCTCGTAGACGGAGCGTGCCAGATCGTCGATGACGCCTCGCGTCACGAGGTCGGCCGTCGTGTTCTCGTTGCGGTGCCAGACCCGGGCGTCGATGTCGAAGTGCTGGTCCTCGTGGCCGTAGAAGGCTCCGACGATTTTCGTCTCGGAGCTGTCGCCCTCGAGGTGCGTCTCGACGCTCGACTTCGAGAGCCGAGAGCCGGCGTTACAGTCGATGAAGTCCACCTGACCGTAGGTGTCTGCGACGCCCTCTTTCAGCTGGTAGTTGTACGTCGTCTGGTCGAGGTTCTGAAGCGAGCCGTACTGGACGTACGCGTTCTCGCCCGCCGACACCTCGACGAGCCCGCTGTAGTAGCGGTCGCCCTCCACATTCTCGCCGGTCTCTTGTCGTTCGAGCAGCGTCACCGACGACGACTCCTCGGCGACGACGAGCGTGTAGTTGAACAGCGAGCGGCTGTTCATCGTCGTGCGGACCTTCACGTCCTCCGCGTCGACCTTCTCGGGAACGTAGACGACGGTCCCAGTCGAGAACAGCGCTGTCGACAGCGCCGTCAGGTAGTTCGTCTGCGGGTCGACGACGGAGCCGAAGTGTTCCTTGAGGAGATCCTCGTGCTCGTCGACGGCCTCGGCGAACGACAGCACCTCGGCGTTGTCGGGACCGACCTGGTCCTTCTCCTCGGCCGCGTTGAGCGGATCGACGAGCGAGTCGTAATCGAGGTCGGCGATATCGGTCCACAGCCGACCCGGCGTCTGGATGACATCCGGGAAATCCAGCGTTTCGAGCGCGTCGAGCGCGTCGAGTCGCGTCTCCAGTAGCCACTCCGGCTCGCCGAGCTCCTCGGAGAGCTGGCGGACGGTCGTCTCGTCGATAGACGCGTGTACCTGCGTGCTCATCCGAGCGAGCCCTCCATCTCGAGTTCGATGAGTCGGTTCAGCTCGACGGCGTACTCGATGGGCAGTTCCTCCGTGATCGGCTCGATGAAGCCGGCGACGATCATCTGCTTTGCGTCGTCGTCGTCCAGACCACGCGACTGCAGGTAGAACACGTCCTCGTCGCCGATCTTCCCGACCGTCGCCTCGTGGGCCACGTCGACCTTCGACTCCTGAATCTCCATGTACGGCATCGTGTCCGACGTACTCTCGTTGTCGAACATCAGGGCGTCACACTCGACGGACGTGGAGGAGTTCTCGGCGCCGTCTGCGATGTGGACGAGCCCGCGGTAGTTCGTTCGACCGCCGTCCTTCGAGATGGATTTGGACTCGATGGTCGACTTCGTGTCAGGCGCGTTGTGGTACACCTTCGCGCCGGTGTCGATGTTCTGGCCCTCGCCAGCGAAGGCGATGGTGATGTGGTTGTCCGTCGCGCCCGGTCCCTTCAGCACGGAAGAGGGGTACAACATCGTCGCCTTCGACCCCATGGAGCCGGACACCCACTCCATCGTGCCGTCCTTCTCGACGATGGCGCGCTTGGTGTTGAGATTGTACGTGTTCTTCGACCAGTTTTGGACCGTGGAGTACTGGACGTGTGCGCCCTCGCCGACGAACACCTCGACGCCGCCGGAGTGGAGGTTGAAGTGACTGTATTTGGGAGCCGAACAGCCCTCGATATAGTGCACTTCGGAGTTCTCCTCGGCGATGATGAGCGTGTGCTCGAACTGACCCATCCCCTCGGAGTTCATGCGGAAGTACGCCTGAATCGGCATCTGAACCGTCACGTCTTCCGGGACGTAGACGAACGAGCCGCCCGACCAGATCGCGCCGTGGAGCGCGGCGAACTTGTTGTCGCTGGCGGGGACGTTCTTCGTCATGAAGTACTCCTTGACGAGCTCTTCGTGCTCCTGGACGGCCTTGTCCATGTCACAGAAGATGACGCCCTTCTCCTCCCACTGCTCTTGCATGTTCTGGTACACAATCTCGGACTCGTACTGTGCACCGACACCGGAGAGGGCGTTACGCTCTGCTTCCGGGATGCCGAGCTTGTCGAAGGTGTCTCGAATCTCCTCCGGGAGGTCGTCCCATTCTTCCGCGCCGCCGCGCGTCTCGATGTCGGGGCGGATGTACGGGACGATGTCGGCGATGTCGACCTCGGACAGGTCCGGCTGACCGGGCCAGTCGGTCGGCATCGGCATCTGCTGGAACTGCTTGAGGGCGCGGAGCCGACGCTCCAGCATCCACTCGGGTTCGTCTTTGTCGTCCGAGATGACGCGAATCGTCTCCTCGGTCAGCCCCTTCTCCGTCTTGAAGGCGGACGATTCCTCCTTCTTGAACTCGAAGCGGGCTTCGGTCTCGGTCTCTTTGAGGTGGTCTTGATCTGAACTCATTGTTTGATGTTAGTGGTGGATACGTATGTGCGTTAGGCCGTCTCGTACACTTCCTCGCGGACCCAGTCGTATCCCTTCTCTTCTAGCTCCTTTGCGAGCTCCGCGTCGCCTTCCTTCACGACCTTCCCGTCGAGCATGATGTGGACGTAATCCGGCTCGATGTAATCGAGGATGCGCTGGTAGTGGGTGATCTGGAGGACGCCCGTGCCGACCTCGTCGCGCAGGGCGTTGATGCCGTTCGCCACGTCCTGCAGCCGGTCGATGTCCAGCCCGGAGTCGATCTCGTCAAGCACCGCGATAGACGGTTCGAGGATGGCCGCCTGCAGCACCTCGTTTTGTTTCTTCTCGCCGCCGGAGAAGCCGGCGTTGAGATATCGCTGTGCGAACTTCTCGTCCATATCGAGCAGCTCCATCTTCTCCTGAAGGAGCTGCTGGAACTCGGCGACGCCGACCTCGCCCTCGTCCACGTCGCCCTCCATCGGTGACGTGTCGTAGCCCGCCTCCTCTTCTTGTTCTTCGCCGTCGTCGTCCTCCTCGAACAGCTCCTCGCGCTCTTCGATCTTCGCGTTGAGGGCCGTTCGCAGGAAGTTCACCATCGTCACGCCCTCGATTTCGGCGGGATACTGGAAGGCGAGGAAGATACCGAGCGCGGCGCGCTCGTTCGGCTCGAGCTCGAGCAGGTCCCATGTCAGGTCCTCCTCGTCGATTTCGATGTCGTCGTCCTCGAACTCCGCCTCGTCGAGGTGGAGCAGCACTTCACCCTCGGTGACGCGATACGCCGGGTGGCCGGCGACGATTTTGGCCGTCGTGGACTTTCCCGAGCCGTTCGGCCCCATGAGCGCATGGATCTCGCCGGAGGACACTTCTAGGTCGACGCCGCGAAGGATGGTCTCGCCACCCTCCTCGGCCACCTCTGCGTGGAGGTTGTTGAGTTCGAGTGTTGCCATTGGTAGAACAATAGCAAAGAGGGGAGAGACGCGGTTAATGCTTACGGGTGCGACCGACGATATTTCGGCTTCAAAAACTTTGTTTCGGGTTTCAAAAAACTGCTCACATGAAACTGCTGAGTCCAGTTTGTTCTTGGCCATCTCTGACCTCCTCCCACGAGACGTCGAGCGACTCCAAAATCCGCTCGATAGGCCCGCGAAGCGTCTTCTCTAGCATCTTGTCCCAGTCGACTTCGAACGTGTCGGGGATTTCGTCGGCGTACTCGAAGCAGATTACGTCGGGGTCGCGCTTGAACTCTCCGTACAGCGGGTCCCGCTGTGGATCGAGCCCGAGTTCGTCCTCGGCGTACGCCCAGAAGTCCGGGTGCACCTTCTTGAGATACAGTCGCTTCGGCTTCGAGCCGCGCTGGAAGTTGGTTCCCAACAGGAGGTTCGCGTACTTCGCACCGCGCACGTGGGCGGTGTCCGTGTCGTAGGCGTCGAGTTTCTTCCCGATACCGCCCGGGATGCCGATGTCGTCCAACGGCCGTTCGCCCTTCTGGAACTCCTCGATGGTGTCGTGGACGTACTCCTCGACGCCCTCCACGTCGCCCTCGGTGACGATCATGTCGAGCACGTTCTTCTGGACCTCCTTCGTCACCGGCGCGATGTCGGACCGCTTGTACTCGAAGCCGGTGATGTCGATGTCGTCGACGTTCTTCCCCTCCTTCCAGATGATGTGGCCGGCGTAGCGTTTCTTCTTGCCAGCCTGGAAGAACCGCCGGTACAGCTTCTCGAACTCGATTTGGAACCGGTGAAACTCCGCGTTGAGCTGTTCGAGGGCGAACTCATCGTACGATTCGTTGATAGCCGTTTCAAGCTCGAATCCCTTCTGTATCGTCGCAGCAACGGTCTCCAACTCCTGTTCGTCCATTTCGGGATGTTTTGCCCGCATTTCGTCCGTGATGGCCACATCCCCGTCGACATCGTCCGGCGAGATGTCCCCAAGCTGTAGCATAACCGAATCGGTGTCACCGTAGGCAACCTCATACCCTTGATTCTGGACGACTTCGTCGGTGTACTCGATGACCTCTCGACCCGTCGCGGTGACGGCTGCACCCATCTCCTTGTCGTACAGACGGAATCGATCCCAGCCAAGGACACCGTACAGCGATTGGCCGACGAACTGGAACGTCCCGTTTCGTCCAGCAAGCAGCGTGTGATTGTCTTTGACCGTAACGCAGTATGCACCATCGGTTGCGGTACTCGTTCCGCCGGAGCGGTGCATTCTGACGCTGTTCTTCGCGTTTTCGGTGCAATAGATTCGCCACGACCCACTGTCGTGGTTGTAGTTCGCTGTTAGCCCGAGATGTGCACAGAGCCGGAGCACATCGTCGCGGAGATGCTCACTCGAAGTCGTGTACCGCCAGCTGTTCTGCTGTCTGTCTCCGTCACCCGCGACCAGCGTATCGAGAAACGCACGCTTTTGATCGTGACAGAGGTCAAAGACGAAGTCGGGAATCTGCTTCTCGAAGCTGTTTTCACCAGCGATGGTTTCGAACCACTGACCAAGCAGTTGTGAAGTAAACTGATACCCGCTTCCATCAACGTAGTAGTCGAACCCCATTCGGTCGAGTAGCCTGCCGATTTTGGCGTGGTCACCAGTAGCCGTTTCGGCCACAGTTCCACCGTCGGGGAGTGCATTCTGTGCAATCTGTACTGTCGTCGCTGACCCGCGAAGTTGCTCGCCAAACTGTTTCTCCTCGGAGGTGCACACCGATCCTTCGGTGATATACCACGCCAGCAGTTCGAGGAAGTCATCGCCGTCGTAGAACCGTGGAACCCACTTGCGGCCGCGCTCGGCGTGGACGTAGAAGTTCGAGCAGTGGTCGTCGAGATACTCTCGATGGCGTTGGAACTCCTCGGCAGAGAACACGTATCCGGTCGTATTCTCGTCGGCTTTGTGTATCTTCTCCGGATAGTAACCGAGCTCGCTCGCAAGCGTATGGCCGTGGATATCATTGTCCGCCCAAACTTCGTAGCCGCCGTCGAGTTGCTCGGTCAGGTCAACGGTGCCAACTCGGTCTCCGTCAGGACCCGTCCAACCGTGGGGAAGCTCGTAATGTGAACTCTCGTTCAGTTCACCGGCCTCGACGAAGCGGAAATCGTCCCACGACGCGCCGTTTTTGTCGTCCTTCCGGACGAGCATTCGGTGGTTCGGCGTGACGCTGAAGTCGATTTTACTCGTCTCGATATCGACCATCTCTCCGCGGTAGTCAGGGTACTCCTGTGTATCAACGACAGGCTTCACCTCCATCTCCATTGTCTCCGGGTCGAGAGAGTATACCTCGTCCCCGATTTTGAGGTCCCGAATATTCTGGATACCATTCGGAGTGAGCACATCCGTATCCGACGCAAAGCAGTTCATGATGACCTTCACGGCGGCCTGCTGTGAGTCGTAGCGCTTGTACTCGGCGTCCTCGGGGTCGTACTCGTCGCGGGCGGCCTTCTTGTTCTCGCGTTCGGTCAACAGCTCGTCGACCATCTCCCGGATGATGCCGTCCGGCTCCTTCCGGAAGTGGGTCCCGTTGGGGGCGCGGTAGGTCTCGCCGTCGTACTCCGCGGGGTCGATCTTCGTCTCGGGGCTCGCGTTCGTCGTCACCATGCACATCGGGTACAGCGACTTCAGGTCCAGCACGGTGACGTTCTCTCGAATCCCCGAAATCGGGTCGAACACCGCACCGCCCTCGTAATCCTCGGACTCGACGGTCCCCTTCGACGGGAGCGCGAAGTCGCCGTGGACCTTATGCAGGATGTAGAGGTCCACCGCGTCGCCGGGCGTCGTCGCGTCCTCCAACTTACAGCCGACGAACGTCGCCACCTCGCTCCAGAAGGAGATGAGGTCGACCTTCTCGTCGATTTCGACACACAGCTCCACGTCCCGGAGGTTGTACTCCAGCAGGCGCTTGGGGTCTTGTTCCCAGAGGTCGCCGATGTCGCCGGTGTAACGTTCCTTCCCGACGCCGAGTTCCTGTTCGGCGACGGCGTCCAGCCGGTAGGAGTCGAGTTCGGAGTACTGCCGGCGCTCGTACGCATAGAGCAGATCGAAGACGACCCGGCCCTTGATGTTCGGGCCGCCCCACCCGGAGTCCCACACCTCGTCCACGCGAGAGAGCAGGTCCGACTCCAGGCCGAGTTCCTCCAGCCGGGCGACATAGTAGGGGGCGTCGAAGTCGTCGAAGTTCCACCCCGTCAACACGTCGGGGTCGGTCTCCGTGAGGTAGTCGAGGTAATCCTCGTGCATCTCTTCCTCGGTGTCGAACACCCGGAGGTCGATGTCGGTCTCGCCCTCGAGGAAGTCGAACTCGAGGGCTTCGGGCGCGGGGACAGTCGCGTCGGGCGCGTCGTAGAGCCACGCGACGTACTCACCGCGGTAGGAGTCGTGGCTCGTCATACAGATGATCTTCTCCTCGCCGTCTTCCGGGAAGCCAGCCCGGTCGTCGACCTCGATATCGAGGGTGTGGACGCGCGGGTCGACGCTCAGGTCCGTCGGGATAATCTGCTCGTGGTGGACTTTGACGCTCCCGTCCTCGGCACGCTGGTCGGGCACCCGAACGCCGGCGGTGATGTCCTTGTCGATGAGCAGTCGGTTCGGAAAGAGGATGTCGGCCTCGTAGTGGTCGAATCGGTCACGGAGCTGGCCCACGTCACGGGGCGTCTGCCCGAACACCTTCACCAGTTCCTGGCCGCGGATGGAACTGTAGACGACGACCTCGTCGGTCTCCGGGTCGTCGAGCGAGGGGTCGCGTTGACCCCTCGTCTCGAGACCGACGATGCGTTCTTCCATCAGGCGGTCGTCCTCGAAGTCCGCTTCGCGGAGGTCACGCTCCTCGTCGGCAGCCTCGTAGTCGAGGTCGTCGATCGGCGTGTAGAAGTACGGCTGGAAGTCGAAGACGCGGATGTGTTCGGCTTCGTCGTCGGCGGTGCGACCGAAGACGTGGAGCACGGGGTACTCGTCGTCGCCGAACCCCTCGACGGTGTAATCCACCTGCGTGACGCTCACCTCGACGACGCCGTCGGCGTCGGGAAACTGGTACTCCGACAGGTCGACCAGTTCGCCGACCTCGTCGCCCTCGGTGACGTGACGGGCCTCCTCGACCTCCTCGCCGCCGCCGAAATCAGCGAGCGTCGTCCCGGTAGAACTCATTGTGAGCGGTTGCCCCTCCGCCCCACTAAATACATCGGTGGGGACCGGACGTGAATCACCGTGGCCGGAAAGCATATACCATGTCATGGTCTACCACAGATTGATGACCGAACTGCCGACCACGACGGACGCGGCGGAGCCGACCCCAGAACCGACGGACCTCACCGTCGAGGCCTACGAGACGGAAGGCGGGGTCGTCTTCTACGACGCGGCGGAGCCGGCGGCGTGGCTCCAAGCGGACGAGACACTCGACCTCGAGGAGATGCTGTGAACTACCCCACCCTACTCACTCACGGCTGACGCCGTTCGCTCCTTGAGGCAGGGGCTTCCTGCTTCGACGACGCGCTTTGCAGACACCGAATTGGTGTCCGTAGGGAGCGCAGTCTCCACAGGCGTTGATTCGGAGTGTCCCACTCCTACATCTTCGAGGCCGCGAGAACGGATATTCAACGCCGCGTTTGCGTCCCTGTCCGCCTCAAACCCGCAGGCTGGACAAGAGTGGTCACGCACCCACAACGGCTTGTCGGTCGAAACACCACACGACGCGCACTCCTTGGTCGTTCCTCTCGGGTTGACTGCCACGAAGTGCGTTCCCTCTCGCTCACACTTGTATTCGAGCAGCGAGAGGAACGTTCGCCACGCGGCAGACGCCGTGTTGCGGCTGTTCGATGGCGACTCCATCATCTCCTTCACGTTCAGGTCCTCGACCGCAACGAGGTCGTACTCTCGTGCGTAGTACGCCGAGAGTTTGTGCAAGAAGTCACGGCGCTTGCGTCGGAGGTCGGCGTGACACTCTGCAACTCGTCGCCGTTGCTTCTCGTAGTTGTTCGACCCGTGTTGTTTCCGCGAGAGTTTCCGTTGCTCGCGTTCTAACCACTCGCGTTCGTCCGAGAGGTCGAGCGACTCGACCGCAGTGCCGTCGGTGTCGTGGGCGTACTTCAGGATTCCCACGTCGATACCGACGCACGTCTCGGGATTTTCGGGCGGTTCGGGCGGTTCTCGGTCCATTTGGACGCCAAACGTGGCGAACCACTCGCCCGTCGGCTCCTTCTTGAGCGTGACCTGTTTCACGGTGGCGTCGTCGGGGATGGCGCGGTGGAGCCGAATCGGGATGTCCGCGAGTTTCGAGAGTGACAGGACAGTCTGACCGCCCTTCTTGTCGAGGTTGAAGCCAGACTGACTGTACGTGAAACTGCGGAACTCCCGTGGCGGCTTCCACTTGAGTTGACCAACACTATGACCGTTCTCCTTGAGTTTGGAGAGTCCGTTGAGGTTGTCGAACAGCCGTTCGACGACGGTTTGGAGAACTTTCGAGTACACGTCGGAGAGGTCGTCCCACCATTTCTTAAGATCGGGAAGTTCCGACCGTAGCGTGGTCATGGACGGCAGTTCGCCGTGTTCGTCTTGGAACTCGTTAAGCCGGTAGAGCGCGTGGTTGTAGAGTTGCCGACAAATGTCTCGGTGGCGGTCCAACTCCTCGCGGTGGGCGTCGGACGGCTTGAGACGGTACTTGTAGGTGTAGTACATTCTACTCGCGTTGGTCCTCTACGTACTGTTTCAGCACATCCAGCGACACCTGCCCCGTCGAGATAAGACAGTACGAGTCGTTCCAGAACGAGTCGCCCCACAGTTCGGTCTTGAGTTCGTCCGCGTACTCGTTTCGGATACGGCGGGCGGTCGCGCCCTTGGCCGTGTTGATGAACTTCACGAGGTCTGTGGTGGGTTTCGCTCGGAACAGGATGTGTACGTGGTCGTCCTCTCCGTCGAGGTTCGTCAGTTCGACGCCGTAGTTGTCCGTGAACCCGCTGATGACCTCGTGAATGAATTGGGTTCGCTCCTCGGTTAGCACTCCGCGCCGATACTTCGTGGTGAGTATCAGGTGGTAGTGCAGGGAATACGTCGAGTGCGCTCCCGAATTGAGGTCGTACTCCATTGGGTTCAGTCAATACTACGCTACCCTACTGAAAAAAAAACGTTGTGATTGCGTGGGCCTGTGGGCCTGCCACCGAATCGTGTATGAGAACTGTGCGGCGTTAACGAGACGCTTTGCGTCTCGTCCGCGCACGAGAGCAAAGCTCTCGTGAACGCTGTATCCCCTTCCTGCTCGCGCCTCCCGTTCGGTCGGCGCTCGCTGAGGAAGGGGGCTTAGCGCCTACTTTCAGCTAAGCCCGACGGCCAGCTTTTTCGGCCTCGGAGACCTCCATCAGGTAGTGAGCGACGAGCGCGACGCTATCGAACAGCGGATGGAGGATTTCGCCGACTCCGACGGGACGGAACACGAACCAGAGGAGTTCGACCCCGCCAGTCTCGGCCCCGACATCCCGTCCATCGAGACCGGTGAGTCCGCTGGAGCGAGCGCCGACGCCGACGAAATGGCCGCCGACGTTGACGAGGAGTTGGCCCGCGGCTTCTTCTCGGCCGTGCTCCTCGCGAATCTCGGCCTGTTCGCGCTCGCGCTGGGTGCACTGCTCGCGTACTTCCGTGGTCAGTACACCCTCGGCGGCGGCGCGATGCTCGTCGGCACCGTCGCGCTCGTTCGCACCTACTGGCTCGTCCGGAAGCACGGGGGGAGCGGATGAGAGCAGTCGAACACGAGGGGAAGCGGTATCTGCTCCTCACGAAGTCCGGCGACTCCTCGCGCGTCCGCGACCCGGAAACCGGCGACCAGCGGTACGTCCCGACCGAGGAGCTGACGATGCTCGACGCCGACCCGCTGGAGACGGCCGCGAGTGCAGTTCCCGGGCCGGTGCGTCGACTCGTCCGGGCTGCCCACGACGACCAGATGCTCGGCCTCGTGCTCGAACTCCGGGCGGAACCCCGTCCGGCTTGCGAGCTGATGGACGCCTACTCGCTGTGTGAGTCGGACGCGCTCGGACTCGTCACGGAACTCCGGGCGGCGGGGCTGGTCGAGGAGACGACCGTCGCCGGCGAGCGAGGGTATCAACTCACCGAGACGGGCGAGCAGGCCGTCGAGACGCTGCTCGGGTAGCTCAGTTGAACGCGGCGAGGGCGGTGGCGTCGGCCGCGTCCCGGCGTTCCACCGAGGAACGGTTCGTCGTCGAGTCCTTCTCGACGGTGACGAGCTCGTCTGCCGCCGTCACGAGTTCCTCGTCGTGGCTGACGACGAGGATCTGGGCCACCCCGAGGTTGGTCATCGATTCGATGAGGTCCACGAGCTTTGAGACGTGGCCCGAATCGAGGAACACCGTCGGCTCATCGAGGATGAGGGGCGGAAGTGGCGCGGCTCCGTCGATACCCTCCGCCAGCAGCCGGTAGATAGCACACCGGAGCGAGAGGTTGAATATGGCGCGCTCGCCGCCCGACAGCTGTTCGGGGTCGAGCGGGTCGCCGTCCTTTTGATACACCGTCAGCGCGTACTCGCCGTCGAGTTCGATGTGCGAGTAGGCGTCGTTCTCGTAGAGGAGTTCGAACGTCTCGTTGAGCATGCGTTCGAGCTTCTGGACGTTCTGCTGGCGAAGCTCCGCCCGCAGGTCCGCGTAGGTGGTCTGGAGCCGCTCTGTCTCGTCGTACAGCTCGTCCAGTCGAGCGACCGTCTCGGCCAACTGCTCGCGGCGCTCACGCAGCGACTCCAGCTCAGCGATGCTGTTTTCGACTGCCCCGATTTTGGCCTGAAGCTCGTCGCGTTCGCCTTCGAGCCGATCGAGTTCCGGCTTCACGTCTTCGAGATACTCCTCGGCGTTCTCCTTGCGAGCTTTCGCGTCGGCGATGGCGTCGTCGTCGACCTGCGATTCGAGGTCGTCGCGGCGCTCGCGCTTCTCGGCGAGCCGTTCGTTTCGGAGTTCGTTCTGCTCGGCGAGGTTCTGTCTGCGCTCGCGCAGCGTATCGAGTTCGTCCGACAGTGATTCGATACTCGCGAGGGAATCAGACAGCGACTCGACGCGCTCGATTCGTCGTTTCAGCTCCGCTGCCTCGGCGTTGAGCTCACCCATCTGCTCGCGGGCCGTCGCGGCCTGGTCGTCGACCTCACTCGCCGTCTCGCGTCTCTCTGCGGCCTCGGATTCAAGCTCAGTCGCTTCCCCGCGCAGCGACTCCATTCGCTCTTCGGTCTCGGTGACGCCGCTTTCGCGCTCTTCGACTAACGTCTCCAGTTGGTCGCGCTCGTCGCGCAGTCGCGCGAGCTCGTCGGCGGCGTCGGCAAGCGACCCCGCCTGCTCCAGCTCGGCTTCGAGCTCGTCGCGGCGCGCTCGGAGTTCGTCCACTGCGGCCTCCAGTTGCTCGACCGTCTCGCGCTCCTCGTCCAGCGTCTCGACGTGTGGTGCACCGTCGACCGACTGCCCGCACTCGGGACACTTGCCGGCGTCGAGCAGTTCCTCGGTCTCGGCGAGCGTCTCGCGGGCGTTCTCCAGTTCGGTCTTCGTGGTGGTTAACTCCTCGCGACACGCCGTTAGCTCGTCTGCCACCGATTCGCGGTGTGCATCCGTCTCGTCGGGACCGACCGGGGCATCCTCGAAGGTGGCGTTCGTCTCTTCGATTTGCGCCTCCAGCGTCTCGATTTTCTCGCGGGTCTGTGCGACCCGTTCACGGGTGGATTCGAGGTCGGCTTCGAGATCTGCGGCTTCCGCTCGCTTCTGCTCGGCCTCGGCGTCGAGTTCCGCGGCGCGCTCGCGTGCGGTCTCGGCTTCCGTGTCGTACTGCTGGATCTCGAGTCGCTGGTCGTTGAGTCGCTCCTGTAACCCTTCGCGCTCCTCGTGCAGGCTGTCGAGTCGGTTCGACAGCGTCTCGTCGTCGATCTCATTCAGGGGCGCGTCGATATCAGTCGCCCCGAGGAGGTCGCCCGCCGTCTCGCGTTCGGTCTCGCGTTCCTCGCGGAGCTCGGTGATTCGGTCGCCGATCTCCCCGCGCTTGCGTTCCGTTTCGCGAATCGCCTCGGTCAGCGACTCGATGTCTCCCTCGATTTCGGCCAACTCCCCGCGGCGCTGTTCATACTCGTCGAGTATCTCCTGTGCGGCGTCGCGTTCCGCCCGTGCGCGCTCGCGGTTCTCCTCGTAGCGCTCAATTTTTTCACGAACGTCGGCGAGGTCGCTTCTCAGCGCGTTCAGCTGGTCGTGGTACGCCTCGCTTTCCTTCTCCTCGATTTGGCTATCGAGGTCATCGAGTGCGCCGCGCTTGTTGTCACGGACACGGCCGACTCCGACGCGGGCGTCGGATGCGCGTTCACGGTACTCTTCCAGCTTTCCGAGCTGGAGGAGGTCGTCGATCATGTCCTGTCGCTGGCCGGGCGAGGCGTTGATGAGCTTGTTCACTTCGCCCTGCCGGACGTACGCGCAGTTGACGAACGCGGAGGCGTCCATCCGGAGCAGGTCGGTGACGGCGCTGCGCACGTCGCGAGCCCCCTCGACGGTCTCCTCGTCGCCCTCCAACACGCAGGTCGTCGTCTGGACGCTGTCGCCCCGCTGTTTGAGTTCGCGCTGGATGTGGTAGTGGCCGCCGTCGTGCGCGAACCACAGGTCGACGGACGCCTCCTGTGTGCCGATGGTGACCAGCTCGTCGAGGGTCTGGTCGAGGGCACGCGCGCCGTAGAGCGCGAAGAAACACGCCTCCAGCAGCGACGACTTCCCGGAGCCGTTCAGCCCGTGGATGACCGTCACCCCCGAAGAGAGTTCGAGGTCGGTGTCGGCGTAGCACTTGAAGTTCGAGAGCCGGAGCCGTTCGAACCTCACTGGAACTCACCCATCGAAGCCTGCCCGTCGGACGCTTGTTCTGGTGTTTCCTCCTCGGTCGCTGCGTCGGCCGGTTGTTCGGACACTCCGTCCGTAGCTTCGCCCGGCAGTGCATCGAGGTCGCCGTCGTCGACGAGGTCGCTCACGCGCGACTCCACCGTGTCGGCGACGTTCGAGTCCGCGAGCTTCGAGGCGCGCACGGTCTCGTCGATATCGCGGGCCGCCTCGGAGAGTTCCATCTCGCGGAGTCGATCCTCGACCGCATCGTCGGGGTCGGCAAACGAGACCTCGAGGTCGTCCGATTCGGCGGCGTACTCGCGGCGGTCGTGGACGCGGGCCGTAAGCGCCCCTCGCTCGGCGATGAACGACTCCACACGGGCGGGGGCAATCTGGTCGCCCTCTCCGTCGATGGAGACGATGAGGACCGCGTCCTCGAGGTCGTGTTGGGCGACCTGCTCGCGCACCCGGTCGAGTCCCTCGCCCGGCCCGAGGTCGACGGTGACGAAGACGAATTCGCGGGTCGGGATGCCGCGTCGGGAGATGTGGGCTTCGCCGTCGGCGAACTCGACGATGTTGTAGCCGCGTTCGTCTTCCTCGCTCGCGGAGGCGCGTTCGGTCGACCCGCAGTAGGTGACCCAACAGCCGTCGATTTCTACGCGTTCGGGCGTGTGTTCGTCGCCGAGCAGGAAGGCGTCGAAGTCGACGTTCGCGGCGTCGAGCACCTCGGCGGCGTCCCAGTCGACGTTGCCGTAGTCGGGGACGAGCGGCTCGAACAGGCCGTGTGAGACCAGGGCGGCGTGGTCAGCGTCGTGGGACTCGAACTGGTAGTCGAGGTCGTCGCGTTTCGCTCGCGGAACGAAGTCCAGCCCGTAGAAGGCAGTGTCACCGACCACAGTCGGGGAATCGTCGAGTCGGGTGACGAGTCCCATCGACTCGAACAGGTCGAGCCACTGGCCGTCGCGGGTCGTCTCGTGGTTGCCGACGACCGCGAGGAAGGGGATGGCGGCGTCGTCCAGGGTTCGGAGCACGTCGATGGTGCCGAGCAGGTCGGCGAGGTCCGGCTTCCGGTCGTGGAACAGGTCGCCGGCGTGGACGACCGCGTCCACCTCGTCCGCGACGGCGTCGTCGGCGACGCGCCGGAAGGCGTCGAGGAAGTCCTGCCGTCGCTCCGGCAGGTGGTACTGCCGGTAGCCGAGGTGGGTGTCGCCCGTGTGTATCACCCGTGTCATGGCTTCGAGTTCTGGCTCCCGCGATATAGGGGTGTCGCGACCGCGGCGAAAGTGAAGCGCTCGTCCCCCCGCCGGGTGACTTATGTCCCGGCCACACGACCAGGGAATATGGACCTCGCGCTCGACGCGGTCGCCGCCCACACCCCCGTGACGGCGATGACAGAAGAGCGGGAGGCGGCCGTCGTCGTGCCCATCGTCGAGCGCGACGGCCGCGAGTATCTGCTCTTCATCAAGAAGGCCGACCACCTCGGTAGCCACGCCGGCCAGATGTCGTTTCCCGGCGGCGGACGCGAGCCGTCCGACGAGGACCTCTATGCCACCGCCCTCCGCGAGGCACGCGAGGAGGTCGACATGCACACCGACGCGGTAGCGTACGTCGGCCAGCTGGACGATATCGCGACGGTTTCCGGGTACGCGGTCCGGCCGTTCGTCGTCCGCGCGCCCGACCAGACGTGGGTGCCGGACGACCGCGAGGTGGCCGAGGTCGTCCCGCTCCCCATCGACGAGCTCGTCGACCTCGACAACTACGAGAGCGAAGAGCGCGATCACCCGCAACGCGGGAACGTCCGGCTCCACTTCTTCCGCGTCGATGGCTACACCGTCTGGGGCGCGACCGGCTGGATGCTCGTCCAGTTTCTCGAGCTCTCGACCGAGTGGCGACAGCCGACTGAGCCGGACCGGGTCGTCGACCCCGACGCCGAGTTCCCGGTCTGAGACGACGATTTTTACCCGAAGCCGACCGAAGCCGCGACCAATGAGCGCGACCGACACGGAGGGAGTCCGATGAGCACGATCAAGGACTCTGTCCACGACCACATCGCCGTCGAGGGAGTCGCCGAAGCCCTCCTCGATACGCCCGCCCTCCAGCGGCTCCGCCGTATCACGCAGCTGGGAACCGCTTCGTTCGTCTACCCCAGCGCAAACCACACTCGCTTCGAGCACTCCCTCGGCGTCTACCACCTCGCGAACGAGGCGCTCGGCCACCTCGGCATCGAGGGACCACAGGCCGAGCGCGTCCGCGCGGCCGCCCTGCTCCACGACATCGGCCACACCCCCTTCTCGCACAACACCGAGGACGTGCTCGAACGCGAGGCCGGCAAGTCACACGACGACGTACACGACCTCATCCGCGGCAGTCCGGTCGAGCGCGTCCTCGTCGACCACGACATCGACCCCGACCGCGTGGCCGACCTCATCGCCGGCGACGGCGAACTCGGCCAGCTCGTCTCCGGGGAGCTCGACGTGGACCGGATGGATTATCTCGTCCGCGACGCCCACCACACCGGCGTTCCGTACGGGACCATCGACCACGGTCGGCTCGTGCGCGAGCTCCGACTCGTGGGCGGCGAACTCGTCCTCGCGGAGGGGAACGTCCAGTCGGCCGAGTCGCTGCTGTTGGCACGCGCCCTGATGAACCCGACCGTCTACTCCCACCACGTCGCCCGCATCTCGAAGGCGATGCTCCGTCGGGCGGCCGACGAACTCGTCTCCGAGGTACCGGTCGAGACGTTCCGCCGCTGGGACGACTACGAGCTGATGGTCGCACTGCGCGAGGAGCCGGCCACAAGCGAGTACGCCCGACGGCTCGACGAGCGCGACCTGTTCAAGCGCGCCGTCTGGGCGGAGTACGCCGACGTTCCCGACGAGTACATCACCGCCGACTTCGACCAGCGGCAGGCGTGGGAGCGTGACATCGCCGCCCGGGCCGGCGTCTCGCCCGACGACGTGATTCTCGACGTGCCCGGCGAGCCGAGCATGAAGGAGTCGAGCACGCAGGTCGTCGTCAACGGCGAGGTGCGGGAGCTTGGCACGCAGTCGACGCTCGTCGGCGCACTCCAGACCGTCCAGCGCGAGCAGTGGCGACTCGGCGTGTACGCCCCAGCAGACGAGACCGACGCGGTCGGCGTCGCTACGGAGGACGTGCTCGGGCTCGACCTCGACGCGCTCGTGGTCGACGTGCGACAGGGAATCCACCAGACGCTCGACGAGTACGGCGCATGACGGGAATCCACGAAGGGCTCGTCTTCCGCGGGCCAGAGTTCGAGCCGGTCCAGGGGCGCGTCGTCGTCGAGGACGGGACTATCGCGAGCGTCGAAGAGGACGAAGTCGAGAGCGACGACTGGATTCTCCCGGCGTTCGTGAACGCACACACACACATCGGCGACTCCATCGCGAAGGAGGCGGGCCGAGGTCTCTCGCTCGATGAGCTGGTCGCGCCGCCGGACGGGCTTAAGCACCGACTCCTGCGTGAGACGCCCCGCGAGGAGATGGTCGAGGCGATGGGTCGCACCATCGCGTTCATGCGCGAATCGGGGACGGCATCGTTCCTCGAGTTTCGCGAAGGCGGCGCGGAGGGCGTGGACCGACTCCACGACGCGGCCCGTGACAGCCCCGTCGAGCCAGTCGTCTTCGGTCGCGAGGAAATCGCCGCGATGGAGGCGGGCGACGGCTTCGGAGCCAGCGGCGCACGGGACAACGAGTTCGGGCCCGAGCGCCGGGCGACCCGCGAGGCAGGCAAGCTGTTTGGCATCCACGCGGGCGAGCGCGACAGCCACGACGTGGACGCCGCCCTCGATTACGACCCCGACTACCTCGTTCACATGGTGTACACGACTCCCGACCAGCGGGAACGAGTGGCCGAGGCGGAGATTCCGATCATCTGTTGTCCGCGGTCGAATCTCGTCACTGAGGTCGGACTGCCGGACTTCGAGACGTTGGCCGAGACGACGACGCTCGCGCTCGGTACGGACAACGTCATGCTCAACTCCCCGAGCATGTTCCGCGAGATGGAGTTCACGGCGAAACACGCCGAGCTTCCAGCCCCGCAGATTCTCCGGATGGCGACGCACAACGGCGCAGAAATCGCCGGCAAGGAGTACGGTCTCATCGAAGCGGGTCGCCCCGCGAAGCTCCAACTGCTCGACGGTGACAGTCACAACCTCGCCGGCGCGCGCGACCCCGTCCGTGCGGTCGTGCGACGGGCCGGCGTGCACGAGGTGCGTGACGTGATTCTGTAGTTACTCCCGCGGCCTGAGGTGTTCGCAGTCGCCGGCGGTCACCCGCCGCACGCCGTCGTCGGTCTCCACGAGGAGCGTGCCGGGAAACTCGATGTCGATGGCTTCGCCCTCGATGGTCTCGCGCGGCGTCTCGACGCGTACCTGCTGGCCGAGCGTGCTCGCGTGCTCGCGCCACGCCGGGACGATGGACCCCACGTCGTCGGTTAAGTCGGCAAAGCGGTCGACGATGCTCGCGAGGAACGCTCGCCGTGTGATGGGACCGGTCTCGGTCTCGATGCTCGTCCCGCGCGGGAGGTCGGCGGCGTCGACGTTGGCGTTCGCGCCGACACCGACGACGAGCCACGAGACGCGGTCGGCTTCGCCTTCCATCTCCGTGAGGATGCCCGCGAGTTTCTTCCCGTCGACCTGCACGTCGTTGGGCCACTTGATGTCTGCCTCGACCCCTGTCTCTCGGGCGGCGTCGGCCACGGCGACGGCCGCAGCGAGAGTGTACACCGGCGCGTGTGCCGGCGGCACGTCGGGCCGGACGACGAGCGACGCGTAGATGCCCCCGTCGGGCGAGGACCACTCGCGGTCGAGCCGGCCGCGACCGCCGGTCTGCGTTTCGGCGACGACGACCACGTCCTCGGCCCCCTCGTTCGCTCGTTCTCGGGCCGTCGCGTTCGTCGAGGCGAGTTCGTCGTGGAACTCGACGGCGAACTCGGAGTCGAGTTCGAACGCCGTCGCCGCGCCGCCGAACTCGGGAACCCCAGCGAGGGTGTACCCGTCGTCGGTGTCGCGAATCTCGAACCCGTCGTCGCGGAGCGTCTCGACGTGGTTCCAGACGGCGGCCCGCGAGATATCGAGGTCGGCGGCGAGCGTCGGCCCAGACACCGGACCGGCGGCGAGTCGGTCGAGAATCAGCGCGCGCGTCTCCTGCATGACCGGTTATCGACGCCGTGGCGACTTCAGCGTTGTCAGGCGGGCCGGACGAACAGCCAGCCGAAGACCGCGAGCGCGAGACCGGCGGCCAGTCCGGTCGTGACACCGAGTTGCGGCTCGCCGATGGAGATTCCGAAGGCAGTCGAGACGAGCACGCCGGCTAAAAAGAAGACGCCGGCGCGAGACGGTCCAGTGTCGAGGAGTCCCATTGGTATGCGAGTCAAGCGCGGCGAGAGGAGGAGCGATTCAGTTGTCGCCCGTCTTGCCCTGCCACTCGTACGAGCGGCGGCTGGCGGAGTTGCCGAAGCCACAGGACGAACAGATCTTCTTGCGGGAGTGGTAGGACTTCTCGCCACAGCGGCGGCACTTCACGTGTGTCGTCTTGTTCTTCTTTCCTTGAGATGGGGTACCTGCGCCGGTCATGGTTGAATCGAGACAACGTTGTCGCCGCGGATAATCGTTGTGTTCTCGCCGTCGAGAACGAGGTTCATGTGCTGGTCGTACCCGGTGAGTTCACCGTCGAACGTCTCTCCGCCTTTCAGCGTCACCGTCACTTCCTCACCGAGCGTCGCCTCCAGTACGTCAAGCGGTCGGTCGGCCATACCCTAACGGGTAGACGCCCACGCTTAAACACACCGAGACGCGCCTGCACTAGCGAGCAGGGGACCGGTCCCGTTGGGACCGCCTGTGAACTACCCCACCCTACCGCTCGCCTGACGGCTCGCGCTTGAGGGTGGGGCTTCCTGCTTCAACGACGCGCTTTGCAGATAGTAAACCACAGACGCGGAGTTATCTCCTCTACGCGACCGCCCACACGATCGGGACGGGTGCGGTGTTGGGCGAGATGGTCGCCGCCGCTCCCGCGCTCAAGCAGTTGTTCGATCTGACGGCGTACGTGTTCAGCACCTGTCTCGACTCCGTCGCCCTCCTGTTCTTTGCGATGGTGTACTGCGACCGGACGGACTTGCTGTCCCGGCGGTCAGTGAGGGGGCGGTCCTCGCCGGCTGGCTAGATGTCGACCGCGAAGGGCGCGAACTCCTCGGCGCTCGCAGCGAACCGACCCATCAGTTCGCCCATCTCGTCGAGGTCGTCGGTGTCGATGACCTCCACCGGCGTGTGCATGTATCGGTTCGGAATCGAGACGTTGAGCGCGGCCTGACCGCCGCGTGCGGTAGAGAAGCTCTCGGCGTCGGTGCCAGTGTCGAGACCGGACGCTGTTAGCTGCACGTCGATGTCCTCGTCGTCGGCCACGGCACGGACGGCATCGGCGACGACCGGGTGGTTCGCCGCGCCGCGACCGATACCCGGCCCGGAGCCGAGTTCGAGACTCGCGCCCTTGTTCGGGGCGTTCGGCGAGTCGGTCGCGTGGCCCACGTCGGCCGCGAGCACCACGTCGGGGTCGAGGTCGTAGGCGATCATCTCCGCTCCCTTGCGGCCGATTTCTTCTTGAACGGTCGAGACAGCATACACCGTCGCGTCGGCGTCGGTCTCGACGGCGCGCCGGAACCCTTCGGCCGCGGCCCAAACGCCGGTGCGATTGTCCATCCCTCGCGCGGCGACGAGCGACCCTTGGAGGTCGCGAATCCGCGTATCGAAGGTAATCGGGTCGCCGGTCTCGACGAGGTCGGTCGCTTCTGCCTCGTCGTCGGCACCGATGTCGACGTGCATCTCCGAGATTTCGGGCGTCTCGTCGTCGCCCTCGCGCAGGTGGATGGCGGTCTGGCCGACGACCCCGGAGACGGGACCGTCACGCCCGTGGACGAGGACGTACTGCCCCTGCGTGACAGTCCTGTCCGAACCGCCGATGCGGGTCAGCTTGAGGAAGCCGTCGTCGGTCACGTCACGGACCATCAGCCCGATTTCATCGCCGTGGCCGGCGAGCGCGACCGAGGTGTCCACGTCGGGGTCGCCCTCGTGGACGGCGACGGCGTTGCCGTAGGTGTCCGTGCGGACTTCGTCGGCGTACGGCTCGACGTAATCGAGGAAGACCCGCTGACCGGCCGTCTCGAAGCCGGTCGGTGTCGCGGTTTCGAGCAGCGAGTCGAGGAACTCTCTGTGTGCTTGTTCCATACCGTGTGGCTGTGGGGGCCGTCCTGAAGTGTGTACTGACTCCGCCCGGCCAGAATCGTTACGTACCCCCGCGTCGACGCATCGGTATGGCAGATTTCACCTTCCTCAGACTCGATTTCGGCGACGTGACCGTATCGACCGGCGGCGGAGCACCAGAAGTCACGACGAGTGACGCCGACCGCGACGACAGCGAGGAGTCGAGCAGTGGCGCGTGGCTCGCCGCGCTCGTCGGCCTGCTCTTTCTCGCGGTGCTGGCCGTCCTCGCGAACCGCCGGCGGGATTAGAGGTCCGTGACCGTCTCGCGCAGGTAGTCGAGCTCGTCTTCGTTGACGCCGTGGCCCATCCCCTCGTAGAGCCGCTTTTCCACCGTGGCGTTCAGCGACTCGAAGATTTCTTCCGTGTCGTTGACGCGCTCGACTGGGATGTGTGGGTCTACGTCGGAACAGCCGAGGAACACCTCTGTGTTCTCCATGTCTCCCTCGTAGCCGCCGAGGTCGTCACCGATGAGACCGCCCGAGAGCGCGGCGACACCGCCGTACTCCGCCGGGTTCCGTGCGGCGTACTCGGTGGTGAGACAGCCTCCCTGTGAGAAGCCAACGAGGAGGATGCGCTCGCGCGGGATACCGGCCTCGACGAACTCGGAGACGAGACGGTCGATGGCGGCCAGCCCGTCGGTGCGGCCCGGCTCGTTCTTCTCGACCGGTTCGAGGAACGAGTGGGGATACCACGTGTTGTTCGTCGCCTGTGGCGCGGCGTAGGCTGCGTCTTCACGCGGGAACTCCTGTGCCATCGCGAGGATGGAGCGCGCCGTCGCGCCGCGGCCGTGCGTCAGGATGACGCCGACCTCGGCGTCCCCGGGGTCCGCGCCGGCGCGGGCCGGCTCGTTCTCGTGGACCATTATCGCACCTCCGCGGGCGTCGCGGTTAGTTCGGGCAGCGACGACTCGATTCGCTCGCGGTCGCCCTCCAGCCATTCGGGGAGCTTCAGTGTCTCGCCCAACTCGTCGACGGACTCGTCGGCGGTGAATCCCGGCCCGTCGGTCGCGAACTCGAACAGGATTCCGCCACGCTCGCGGAAGTAGATCGACCGGAAGTACTGGCGGTCCTTCTGCTCGGTGACGCCGTACCCCTCCTCGGAGAGCGCCTCCCGCCACGCGAACTGCCCGTCGTCGTCGGGGACGCGGAAGGCGACGTGGTGGACCGTACCGAGTCCGGGCTGGCCGCGGTCGCTCGTCTCGTGGAGGTCGACAATCGTCGCCCGGTCGCCCTCGGTCTCGAACCGGGTGTACGCACCCTCCTCGGCCGTCTGCTCGTACCCCATGAACTGGAGTAACCCTGCCGTCTCGGCCGTGTCCACGAGCGCGAGTGTGACCGAGTGGAAGCCGCAAATTGCGTGCTCTGTGGGCACGTCGCTCCCAGCCCACGGCTCGACACTCGACGCGTCGCTCGCGACGAGCTCGTAGCGGAGCCCGTCGCCGTCACGGAAGCCGAGCACCTGCCCGCCGAACCGGTCGGTGACCTCGTCCCGGTCGACGTCGTGGCTGTCGAGCCGGTCGGCCCAGTAGTCGAGACTGCCGGTCGGAACGTGGAACGCGGTCGTCTCGACCTGTCCAGCGCCGACCGTGCCGGACTGGCCCTCGCCGAACGGGAATATCGTGAGCGCCGTTCCCGGCTCGCCCGTCTCGTTGCCGAAGTAGAGGTGATACGTCGTCACGTCGTCGAAGTTCACCGTCTGCTTGACGAGTCGAAGGCTGAGTACGTCCCGGAGGAACCGGACCGTCTCGTCCGGGTCACTCGCCATGCTCGTCACGTGGTGGAGTCCCTGAATCGGTGCTTTCGCCATGTTACCTGATAGTGGGCCGTAACTACTTATACGCTCGCGGACACAGTGGATAGTAGGTAACAACGATGTCATCACAAGAGCGCTACAGCGAGGAGGCGTGTGTCGTCATCGACTCGCTCGAGCAGATCGGGTCACAGTGGCGGCTCATCGTCCTCCACGACCTACAGGAGGGCGAAAAGCGATTCAACGAACTCAAGCGGTCGACGAGCGCGTCCTCGCGCACGCTCTCGCGCGTGCTCGACGACCTCGGCGAGATGGGCTTCGTGAACCGGCGGCTCGAAGAGGACGCCCCCGTCGCGACCTACTACTCGCTGACGGACAAAGGTGAGTCGCTCGGTCCCGTGTTCGAGGCCATCGAGGAGTGGGCCGGGGACTGGCTCGACCCCGAACAGGAACAGTCGCTACTCGCCGAGTAGCCCAATACTCGTCTCCTCGCGTCTGCGATTCCGTAACAACCTCTTTGTTCTTGACCACCGTCCGCTGTCGCATGACCGAGGCGAGCGACGAGGAGTCACTCGAAGCCATCGTCGGGCGTCGTGGTCCCGCCGGCGCTGCGATCGGCGGAGCGATGGGGGCAGCACTCGCGGCGAGCACGGACGCCACGGCGGTTATCGCCGGACTCGCCGCCGGAGCCGGTGTGCTCCTCGCTATCGGGGTTTCTGTCGTGCTCGCGAAGGTACGGTAGCGGCCGGGGGAAGGCCTATGCGCGCGCCGCCGGTACGATTTGTATGACACTGTTTCGAGCCGTCCGCGCGGTGACGGAAAGCGAGGGCGACGCTCCCATCGACTGGGACGCCGCCGGCGAGGTTGCGAAAGCCGCCATCGACCCCGGCGAGCTGTCGCTCACGGAGTCGGAGCAAGCCGGCTACGCCGAGGACGTGCGCGCGGCCCGCTCGCGCATCCGCGAGGTCGCCGAAGTGGAGTTCGACGTGCCCGACACCATTGAGGTGCAAAACCGCCACCACTGGATCGACGCGAACACCCCAACGTTCCGACGGGTGATGGAGCCGGTCGTCGAAGAGTTCGCCGGCGGTCCCGCGCCCGGATTCGCCCGCTCGCTCAACACCGCGACGACCGGCGGGATGTTGGCCTTCCTCGGGAACAACGTCCTCGGGCAGTACGACCCGCTCTTGCTCGCCGACGAGCCGCACGCGCTCTACTTCGTCCACCCGAACATCGAGAAGGTGGCCGACCTGCTTGCCGTGGACCGCGACCGGTTCCGCCGCTGGATCGCCTTCCACGAGGTGACCCACGCCGCCGAGTTCGGAGCCGCGCCGTGGCTCTCGGGGTATCTCGAAGACGCGATGCTCGACGGCATCGGATCGCTGTCGGACGGCCGGCTCGAACGCGAGGCGCTGGCCGAGGTGAACGTCGCCATGACCGCCGTCGAGGGGTACGCCGAACTCGTGATGGACCGCGCCTTCGACGATGAGTACGACGACCTCCGCCGGAAGTTAGACGAGCGACGCGGCGGCTCCACCCCGGTCGGCAAGCTCGTCCGCAAGCTCCTCGGACTGGGGATGAAACGGGAGCAGTACGAGCGCGGTAAGGCCTTCTTCGACGCCGTCGCCGACGACCGCGGAGTCCACGGCGCGAGCCGGGTCTGGGAGTCACCGGAGTACCTCCCGAGCGACGAGGAACTCGACGACCCGAACGCGTGGCTCGCGCGCGTCCCGAAGTAGCGGTCGCCTTCTTACGGCGACCAGTCGAGGGCTTCGGCGAGGTCATGCGTCGGCGGCGAGCAGGCGCGGTTCCGGCAGGCGTAGACCGTCGGCTCACCGTCGCGCGCCTCGCGGCCGGCCCATATCGGCGGGGCGCTATCGAGACCGATCGTGTCCAGCCACGCCTGTAGCCCGTCCTCGGTCGGCGGGCGAACCGAGAGCAGTCGCAGGGGGAGATACCGATCCGCGAGGGTCCCGCGCCACCTTGTCGGAAGCGAATCGGCGGCGACCGTGAGTTCGTACCGACCGGTCGCGAGCGCGTCGGTCGCGAGCGCGAGGGCGGCGTGGTTGAGCGGCGTCGCATCGACGGTTTCGGCGTGGGTCTCTGCGACCCGGCGCGCGACGGTCCCGAACTGGCTGTCGGGACGGAACTGCGCGAGCGCGTCGAGCACGTCGACCGCGACGCCCGTACTGGAGGGTGTCGAGCTATCGTCCAACGCCTGCGGGCGAGCGATGAGGGACTCGCCGCCTTCGGGCGTGAAGTAGAGCGTCTCCGCGTCCTCGTCGTAGAACTCGGCGACGAGCGCGTCGGCCAGCGAGCAGGCGAAATCCAGATAGCGCACGTCGGCGGTCGCCTCGTAGGTCGCGAGCGCGCCGCGCGCGAGGAAGGCGTAGTCTTCGAGGTAGCCGTCGCCGGCAGCGTCGCCGTCCTTCCAGCGGCGGGTGAGTCGGTCGCCGTCCCACAGTCGTTCGCGCACGAAATCGAGCGCCTCGACGGCAGTGTCGGCGTACGAGTCATCGAGCACGAGACCGGCCTCGGCGAAAGCGTGGATAGCGAGTCCGTTCCAGCCGGCGAGCACCTTCTCGTCGCGGGCCGGAGCCGGGCGGTCACCGCGGGCGTGGCGGGCCTGTTTGCGGGCGCGAGCCAGCCGGTCCTCGATTTCCACTTCGGAGAGGTCGAAGGATGCGGCGAGGTCACCAATCGAGGTGGTCTCGGTCAGCACCGTCCAGTCCGGTTCGGCACCCTCCGGGAAGTTTCCCCCCTTGCCGATGCCGTAGCGGGCGGCAAAGAGGTCGGCGTCGGTCTCGTCGTCGATCGCCGCGTCGACGCGTTCGGGCGTCCAGACGTAGTAGGCCCCCTCAACCTGCTCGCCGTCGTGCTCGGAGCGCGCATCGAGGGTGGAAAAGAAGCCCCCGGCGTCGTGCCGGAGGTCGCGGTCGAGGAACTCGAGCGTTTCGCGCGCGACGCTGGCGTAGCGGTCGCTGTCGAACCGCTGACTCCCGGCGAGGAAGGTCAACACCAGCCCGGCTTGGTCGTAGAGCATCTTCTCGAAGTGCGGGACTACCCACTCGCGGTCGGTACAGTAGCGGTGGAAGCCGCCACCGACGTGGTCGTACAGGCCACCGCTCGCCATCGCGTCAAGCGTCTCGCGGGCGACGGTCCCGGCCTCGTCACGGCCGCGGGTCGAGGCGCGCAGGAGTAGTTCGACGCGAGCGGGGTTCGGGAACTTCTGTCCCCGACCGAAGCCGCCGTACTCGCGGTCCGCCTGTCCGACGGCGTGGTCGGCAGCGTCGGTGAGAAGGCCGTCAGACAGCTCTCCAGGTGCGTCGGGCACGTCTTCGAGTTCCCCGCGGGCGGCGGCGGTCCACTGCTCGGCGCGTTCCTCGCTCTCGGCGCGCTGTTCGGGGTCGGCCCACGCGTCGGCCACGTCCTGAACCAACTGCCGGAACCCCGGCTGTCGCTGGCTCGCGTCCTTCGGGAAGTAGGTGCCGACGAAGAACGGCTTGCCGTCGGGCGTACAGAAGACGGTGAGTGGCCAGCCGGCGTGGCCACGCACTAACTGGCAGACGGTGATGTACAGCGAGTCGAGGTCGGGCCGCTCCTCGCGGTCGACCTTGATGGGAACGAACGCCTCGTTGACCGTCTCGGCGACGTTCGGGTCGGAGAAGCTCTCTTCTGCCATGACGTGACACCAGTGACACGACGAGTAGCCGATCGAGAGGAAGATGGGGCGGTCGAGTTCGCGGGCGGTCTCGAGTGCGGTCTCGTCCCACGGCTGCCAGTGCACGGGGTTGTCAGCGTGCTGTTGGAGATACGGAGACGCCTCCTCGTCGAGTCGGTTCCGTCGGAGCGCGTCGGGGACGTCTGACATGCTCCTGCGTTGGGAGGCCACGGGCAAGAATGGTCGCCACGCCGACGGACCCACACGGTGGTGCATACTCCGGCGAACAGAGAGGACAACGTTTACACTCGTCTGCATACCCTCACCCGGTATGGAGAACACCGAACGGGTGCTGTTGGTCGGTGGTGGTGGCCGTGAACACGCGATTGCGCGCGCCGTCGCGGCGAGCGACGCGACGCTGTTCGCCTGCGCCTCGAACCGGAATCCTGGCATCGAATCGCTCGCCGCCGAACTGGAGACGCTGGACGAGACGGACCCCGAGGCGGTCGTCGCGTACGCCGAGTCGGTGGACGCTACGCTCGCCGTCGTCGGTCCGGAGACGCCCCTCGCCGCTGGGGTCGCCAACGCGCTCGACGACGCCGGCGTCTACGCGTTCGCGCCACGGCAGGCCGAGGCCCGCATCGAGACGGACAAGAGCTTCCAGCGGACCTTCCTTGACGAGCACGATATCGCCGGCAACCCCGACTACGCCGTCTTCGAATCGACCGAGGAGGCCTGCGACTACATCGACGGCTACGACGGTGACCTCGCGGTCAAGCCGGCCGGACTCACCGGCGGGAAGGGCGTGCGCGTCACCGGCGATCAAGTGACGAAGCCCGAGGCCAAGCAGTATCTCCGCGACAGCGACTATGACCGCATCGTCCTCGAGGAGCGACTCGTTGGCGAGGAGTTCACCGTCCAGGCGTTCGTCGCGAACGGCGACGTGCGGCTCACTCCGGCCGTGCAGGACCACAAGCGCGCCTACGAGGGCGACGAAGGACCGAACACCGGCGGCATGGGTAGCTACACCGCCCCGACCCGGACGCTCCCGTTCATGAACGGAAGCGACTACGAGGCGGCCGGCGACATCATCGAATCGGTCGTCGACGCGCTCCCGGAGTACAAGGGCGTGTTGTACGGCCAGTTCATGCTGACCGACGAGGGACCGAAAATCGTGGAGTTCAACGCTCGCTTTGGCGACCCCGAGGCGATGAACACGCTCCCAGTGCTGGAAACATCGTTCCTCGACGTGTTGACCGCGGCCCGCGACGGCGATACCCTCCCCGAACTGCAGTTTGGGGAGCGCGCGACCGTCTGTAAGTACGCCGTGCCGGCGGGTTACCCGACCGACCCCGAGGCCGGCGCGCTCGTGACGATTGACGCCGACAGCGCGGGCGACGCGCTCCTCTTTTACGCGAGCGTCGACGCCCGCGAGGACGGCATCTACACTACCACCTCTCGCTCGTTCGCGGTCGTCGGGACGGGCGAGACGATTGCCGACGCCGAAGCCGTCGCCGAGCGCGCCCTCCAGCGAGCCGGCGACGACGGACTCCGCGCCCGCCACGACATCGGCACCGCCGACCTCGTCCAGCGGCGCATCGACCACATGGCCGAACTTCGCGAGTAGCGACACGCGCTGCTTTTGTCCACGCTTCCCCTACTCGGAGCAGTGACAGACGACGCCGACGAGTCAGTCGAGCCGGCAATCCGCCGGGTCGACGCTGACCTGACGCTCGATACGTTCTACGACGCTCTCCAGTCAGTCGGCCGCCCGCTCGCCACCGCGAGCGAACTCGCCCGCGAACTCGACGTGAGCCAGTCGGTCGCGCTCGACGCGCTCGAATCGCTCGCCCGGACGGGGCGTATCGACTCCGCCGACGTGGAGACGGACCCCCGTGTCTGGTTCCCGAGCGACTACAAAGAGACGACAGACCGCGAGCGCGTCGTCGTCTTCCCCGGTCGTCGGCAGGTCGTCGTGGACGGTCCGTCGCAGTTCACCCGCGCACAGCTCTCGCAGTTCGCCCACCTCGAAGACGCCAACCGCGAATCCGGCTACATCTACGAGGTCCGCGAGGAGGACGTGTGGAGCGCCCCGTACGACGAGTTTTCCGGACTCCAGCGCACGATGCGACAGGCGCTCGGTGAGCGTTCCGACGCACTCGAGGAGTGGGTCCGCTCACAGTGGGAGCGCGCCCGGAAGTTCCGGCTCTACAGCCACGAAGACGGCTACACCGTCCTCGAAGCGAAGAGTGCAGACCTGATGGGTAATATCGCCGAACAGGAACTGGAAGAGGGCGACCTGCGCGCGCTCATTTCTGACACCGAGGCGTGGATTGCAGACGACGCCGTCGCCGGCGTGAAACGCACCCTCTACGAGGCGGGCTACCCCGTCCTCGACACCCGTCATCTCGACACGGGTGATGACCTGCCAATCGAGCTTGAGGTGGATTTACGCGACTACCAGAACGAGTGGGTGAACCGATTCACGAAAAAGCGGTCGGGCATCCTCGTCGGCCCGCCCGGCTCCGGTAAGACCGTCGCCGCGATGGGGGTCATGTCCGCAATCGAAGGCGAGACGCTCGTGCTCGTTCCGGGTCGTGAACTCGCCGCCCAGTGGAAGGAGACCATCGTCGAACACACCTCGCTCTCGCCCGACGTTATAGGCGAGTACCACGGCGGGAAAAAAGAGATTCGCCCCGTCACCATCGCCACCTACCAGACCGCCGGCATGGACCGCCACCGCCACCTGTTCGACGATAGAAAGTGGGGCCTCATCGTCTACGACGAGTGTTTGACTGGTGAAACGACTGTGGAGACGCCAGCTCGGAAGACGACATTCTCCCAACTAGATGAGCGGTATGAGTTTGAACAGGGCTGGAATGATGGCATTGACGAACAGGTGCGAACGCACGATCCGGGTGGAGGTTCCGAGTGGACCGAGGTAACGGGAGTGTACAAGAACGAGGCTCCGGTTCAGCGAATCGAGACGAACACCGGACACGTACTTCGGGCAACGCCGTCCCATACACACCTCGTCTTCGACCCTGAGAGCTGTGAGATACAAGAACAGCGGGGTGTCTCGGAGGGAGAGTTTCTTGTGATGCCTCTCCCAGAGCCAGACGAGACAGCACGGGAGAGCGATGGGGCTGCGAGTGCAGAGCTACTGGGGTGGTTCATCGGCGACGGTCATATGAACGAGTACGACGACGTGAAATTCTCGTTCGCTCGGCGTGCAGATGAACAGATTCGGATTTTGGAAATACTCTGTGAGCGACTCGAAACGGATTACTCAACCTTCGAGAACGAGCGGGGGGACCGAACGCTGTGGGCTCCAAAGTTGCGTGAGCCGCTTGGCTGGAGTGGCCAACACGGAAATAAGACGACGACCGTCTCGGTCCCCGACGAAGGATTCGGCTGGTCAGATTCAGACATTGGGGCACTACTGCGGGGGTTGTTCGACGCTGAGGGTTCGGTCGATTCTAAGGGGAGGATACAGTTCAACACCACCTCCGAAGCGCTAGCGAACGACGTGGGTCTACTGCTCCGACGGCTCGGAATCCTCTCTCGCTCGTTTAGTATCGAGCGGGAGGCAGACCAACACAACACCGTCCACCGCATCACCATACCAACCCACTACAACGACCAATTTACGACATACGTTGGCTTCCGACTTGAGCACAAATCCTCGCGCGTCGAGGCTGGTCACTCACCCGCAACGGGCATCCCTGCGGGTCAGTATCTTGAGACGGTCAAAATAGACACGGGGCTAACGAACGAACAGCTCGGTGAGATGGCAGGTATCGCGAAGGGAACAGTCGGAGATACGATTCGTGGAGCGTATCAACTCGGACAGCCACGGCTCGATACACTCGCTGAGGGACTCAACGCTGCTGGCACGAAGTCGTTTGAAGACGCGATAGCTGCCAAGGAATTCGCCGGCATATCGTATCGAGTCCTTGGAGAAGCGCTCGGAGTCGCGACCAGCACCGCAGAGCAGCGTCTCAAGCGAGGTGAGCGAGATGCAGTTCAGGCCGTCGAAGAACTGCTCGACCGCCGCCAGTCAGCCATGTTGAGACACTCCAAACGGCTCTCGTCGCTTTCAGAGCTGTGTCTCTTGGAAGTGGCCGACGTACAGGACGATGGAGTTGAGACGGTGTATGACTTCGAAACGGCGAGTCATACTTTCATCGCGAATGGAATCCTGACGCACAATTGTCACCACATTCCGTCGCCCATCCATCGACGCTCGGCCACGCTACAGGCGAAGCACCGCCTCGGCTTGTCGGTCGATGGAGAGACGATGGTTCCGATTCGGAACGGCGGGGAGCTTTCGATGCGACCGATTGCGGAGTTTGCTGAAGAACACCTCGCTGTAGGCCCCGGTATGGAGCGTCTCTCGGGAATGGAAACACTCGGCGTGACCGAGGACGGAGCCGTTGAGTGGACCCCAATACAGGCAGTGATGAGACATCGCCACGACGGGCAGATGTACCGCGTCAGAGGGCGCAACGGTCGGGAGGTCACCGTCACCGGCGACCACTCACTCATCGTCTTCGACGGGGAGACGATGGAGGTAACGAGCAAGGTCGCCGAGGACTTGTCCGAGACAGATTATCTCCTGCAGCCGGAGGCAGTTCCAGCGCCGGGAGCGACGGACCAGACGGTCGATGTGATGGAACTGCTTGAGGAGGGATACGTACTCATCGACGACGATGCACCAGAGTCCGTATTCGACCCACTGTACGAGCGTGGTATCGGTGATAACAAGAGCAGATACAACTGGAAATCGCGCCGAAGCATTCCACTATCTATCGCCCGCGAAATCGACCTCAATCGCGAGTGTATCAAGGGTGTCTACGTGCACGGTCGACACAGTTACATTCCACCCGAGGTTTCAACCGAAGCGTTCGCGCGGCTCCTCGGCTTGTTCGTCGCAGACGGAGCCCTCGACGACGGGCGTGTGGAGTTCTACGCGACAGATTCCGAGGAAAAATCCGAGGTTGTGGCGTTCGAGCAGGTGATTCGTGGCGTGTGTCCCGAGGTAGACATCAGCTACGTCGCAAACGGCGAGAACTGCACAACACTCCGTGTCACTGGACCACTCGTCCGTGTGCTCCGTTCACTGGGGCTATCGAATGGAGCCAGAGACAAGTCGGTCCCTTCGGTCGTTCTCTCGAATCCAACAGCCTACGAGCCGTTCATCGAGGGAATCGTTCTCGGAGACGGACACAGAGCGAAGCGCGAGCGAGGAAAGGAGATGGTCACCATCTCGACATCGAGCAAGCAGTTGGCCGCCGGGCTAAATCTCTTGTTGGCCGCCCGCGGCTACGTGGGTGGAGAGTACCACCGCAATCCGGAGGTCGGTGTTCGAGAAGGAGACCACGACACCGTCGAGAACTATCTGGTCCGATTCAATCCGAACAACGACGGCCAAACCGGGCGGCTCTCGCTCACTCCGTTCACGGAGCCGCTACAGCGTGCATACGACGAGGCCGAGCGATACGGGCCTCGACGCGCGGACGGTGGGACGTTCGAGAGCGGACTAGCAGAGAGGATGCGACTCAACGACGACGAACTATCGGCCGTCACACAGCGAGGCGACGTAGATGCCGAGTGGCTCACTGAGACAGACGTGGCGATGCTCGACGTTGAGAGTGTCGTCGAAGTTGATTCTGAGGACGAGTACGTGTACGACCTCTCGACCGGTACCGAGAATTTCCTCGGCGACCACTTGTTCTGTCACAACTCCGCGACGCCAATTCGAGAAGATGACAAACAACAAGAGATCTACACGCTCATCGGCCCACCGATTGGGACGAACTGGGCGGCGCTGTTCGATGCCGGCTACGTCGCCGAGCCGGAGGTCGAGATTCGGCTCGTTCCGTGGGCCGACGACGACGCGCGCCGAGAGTACGACGCGGCCGTGGGCCACGACAAGCGGAAGGCCGCCGCCGAGAATCCGGCGAAGCTCCCCGAAATCGAGGCGATTCTGCGCGAGCACCGCGGCGAGAAGGCGCTCGTCTTCGTAGAGTACATCGAGCAGGGCGAACAGATCGCGGAGGCGCTGTCGGTACCGTTCGTCTCCGGCGAGATGCGCCACGCCCGCCGCCGGAAGCTGTTCGACGAGTTCCGCCACGGCGCGCGCGACGTGCTCGTCGTCTCTCGGGTCGCAGACGAGGGTATCGACCTGCCGGGCGCGGAGATTGCGATTGCAGCCTCCGGTCTGGGCGGGAGCAGACGGCAGGGCGCACAGCGGGCGGGGCGAACGATGCGCCCCGTCGGGAAGGCCCGGATGTACGTCCTCGCGACTCGCGCGAGCAAGGAAGAGGAGTTCGCACGGTCGCGGACGCGCCACCTGCAGGGGAAGGGAATCCGCGTGCAGGAGCGAGGCGCAGAGACGGCAGACGAAAGCGAGTAGAGTCAAGTCGGGCGACCCCGAGGAGCGGGTATGAGCGACGACCGAGAGCGAGGGAGACGCCACAACAGACTGGAGCGGCGACCGACCGACGGGCCGCGGAACTCGATGTGGGCGAGCTGGCGGGAGGAGAAGTCGCTGTTCCAGCTGGTGTACAACTACCTCCTCGTAGTCGTCGCCCGACTGATTCCGTCGCTGCGACTGCGTTCGTGGGCACTCCGGCGACTCGGCGCGACGGTCGGCGACGGCGTCGGGTGGGGGCTGGAGGCGACCGCCGACGTGTTCTTCCCGGAGCGCATCACGCTCGGCGATGACTGCATCGTCGGCTACGACGCCGTCCTGTTGTGCCACGAGTATTTGCAGGAGGAGTACCGGGTCGGCGATATTGTCGTCGGCGACCGCGTGATGATCGGCGCGAAGGCGACCGTCCTCCCAGGCGTCGAAATCGGTGCCGACGCGCAGGTGGCGGCGAACTCACTAGTCACCGAAGACGTGCCTTCCGGCGCGACAGTCGCGGGGGTCCCCGCCGAGCCAGTCGAACACGGTGAGTGAGTACCGACGGTGAACGACCCAGCACTCGGCGACCACGTCGCGACCGAGCACCCAGACCACCGGAGCGGCGTCTACCGCGTCGTCGGCGTGGGCGACCGGCAGGTGACGTTACTCCTCGTCGGTGACGAGGAGGGGAAACGCATTCACACCGGAGACGTGGTGTCGGTCGCACTGTCGGAGTTCGACGGTTTCGAATCCGTCGAACCGCCGACGCGCCGACAGTCGCTGCGCGAGTCGATTCGGGCGGGCCGGGCGATTGGCTACTGGTCGCTGCGGGCGAACGCACGACAGCTCCGCGCACGGCCGGCCCAGACGGCGCTCGTGGCACTCCTCCTCGGTGGCGGACTGCTGTCCGACATGCTGAACCTCGCGCCGGAACCGGTGTCGACCGCGCTCGTCGTCGCTGGGAGTCTCCTGTTCGTGCTCGTGGTGACCGGCCGGCTCGGCTAGTCGCGGACGACGACGATGCTGTCGGCGAACACGCGGTTGTTCGGGACGGTGAACTCCTCCTCGCCCGCGTCGATGCGCGTGACGAACACGTCGATTTCCTGGACGATACCCCGTCGTCCGGCGAGTTCGACCTCGTCGCCGATGGCGTACGGTTCGGTGAGCAGGAGATAGACGCCCGCAGCACCGGCCGCGAGCAGCGGTCGCGTCGCCAGCCCGCCGATGAACACGACGCCGAAGGCGTAGGCGGCGAGCAGAATTAACAGCGGGAGCGTGGCGACGCCCAGCTGTGCGAGCGCGATGAGTCCGGCCACGTAGAAGACGCTGTACTTGACGGCCGCGGGGAGGAGATTCACCTCCGGGAGCTTGACTGATCGGAGTCGTTCGCGGAGATACAAGTCCAGTTTGTCCCCGGCGATGACCCCCGCAATGAGGACGACCGCCGCGATGAACAGCTGGCGGAAGAAGCGACTGAGCTGGTCGGTGAGGAGGCTCTGTGCCGACGCGTTGGCGACCTGGAGCGCGATGACGGTTCCGAGCACGAGCACGAACAGCCCACAGAGGTTCGCGAGGACGCCGACGGTCGAGGTGCCGACGTTTCTGGCGGTGCGCTCGAACGGCGTTCCCTCGACGGCACGCGGGACGTCGAACCGGTGAAGCAGTCTGCGGACGTACCGGCGCGTGAGGACACCTGCGACGATGCCGAGCAGGAGGACGACGATACCGACAAAGAGGTCGAACCGCTCGGAGAGCAGGTGGTAGACGCTCGCGACTAAACCGCTTTCGCCCGAGTTGTGTGGCATCTCAGTAGGCCTCCGGGTCGAGTTCGAGGATGAGTTCGCCGCCCTGGAAGGCGCGAATCAGCCCATCGGACTCCGAGAGCGCGATGCTGACCGCGTTCGTCTCCCGGGTGATACCGGCCGCGGCCATGTGGCGCGCGCCCAGCCCCTTCGGGATATCCGTCCCCTCGGCAGAGGGTTCGAGATAGCGGTAAGCGCTCACCAGTTTGCCCGAGTCCGAGATGACGAACGCACCGTCGAGCCGGGTGAACTCCTTCAGCATGACGTTCACGATCGGGTCGCCCACATGGACGTGTGACTTCTCGAAGGGGTTGTACGAGAGCGGGCGAGACTTGTTCATCACCTTGCCCGCGTCGCCGACGACGAACAGCGCCCCCACCTGCTTGCCCTTCTGCCCCTTCTTTCCCAGCTCGATTGCGACCTCGAACACGTCGCGGATGACGCTCGGGTCGGCACGCGAACTAGTAAAGAGCGTGTACGCGCCGGAGTGCTCGAAGGCGTCGGCCTTGGTACGCGTCACGGTGTCGACGCCGTCGAAGACCGAGGTGACACAGCAGACAACGTGTTCTTCCTCGATGTGGCCGTTGTTGAGGGCACCCTCCAGTCCAAACCGGATGCGCTCTTTCACGTCGGCGAACTCGATCGGTAGCTCCACGTACGTCTCCGCGCCCACGTCGTTTTCGGGGGCGACGACGATGACCGGGAAGTCGCTTTCGTCCGCCACCTCGTAGTAGCTCCCGGTCGGCGAGAACAGACACACCGCGTCCACGTCGTCGACAATCTCGTCTAGCAGGTCACGGAGGTCGCTCATTGACCGAACGTCTCGGTCTGCCGAAAAAAGAATTGCGGCGGGCGTCTGCCGTCCGGCTGTCAATCGTCTGACGCCGATGCGTAGGTTTTTGCACCGGTCGCGGTACCACACCACATGACAGAAGGTGACACTCAGCGGGGACGAGCGATGTACCGCGAGCGGACGGCGACGGTCGCGACCGACCGGGGCGACGGACCGACGGTCGTCTTCGCACACGGCACCCTGATGGACCGGACGATGTTCGAGCCGCAGCTCGCGGCCCTCAGCGACGAGTACCGGTGTGTCGCGTACGACCTCCGGGCCCGAACAGACCGCTACGCCGACGAGTACGACCTCGACGACCTGGCTGACGATTACGCCGCCGTACTCGACGGGCTCGACATCGACTCCGCGGTCCTCGTCGGAATGTCAATGGGCGGGTTCACGGCGCTCCGTGCGGCCGAGCGCCATCCCGATCGCGTGGACGGCATCGTCCTCGTGGACTCGGACGCCGGCACCCACTCCGAGGAGGACCGCCAACAGTACCGGATGCTCATCGACCGACTCAAAGACGTGGGCCACGCCACCGACGCGAGCATCGAGGTCGCGCGCCACCAGCTGTTCGGGGAGACGACGCACGAACAGCATCCGACCCTCGTCGACCAGTGGGCGCGCACGTGGGAGACGTATCCGGGACTGGCCGTCCACAACGAGATGGCGTCGTGGCTCGACCGCGAGGACTTCACGGAGACGGCCCGAACCCTCGACGTCCCGGCACTTGTCACCCACGGCGAAGAGGACGTGAGCATCGCGATGGAGAAGGCCGAGGCGACGGCCGACGCGCTCGACGCCGAACTCGTTCGGATTCCGGAGGCCGGCCACTCCTCGAACCTGGAGAATCCCGAGGCGACGAACGCCGCGCTGCGGGAGTTTCTCGACGGGCTGTAATCTCCGAACGCTCTTGGTCCCGGCGGGCGACCCACGGGTATGTACGAGGGCGTCCACGCACATCCCGACGGCGAGGCGACCGTCGCCCGCCACGCCCTGACCGCCGGCGAGTACGGCTACGACGGCATCGTCGTCCGGAACCACGGCGACCGCCAAACCGACTACGACCCCGCGACCGTCGCGGCCGAGACCGGTGTCGACGTGGTCGACGGTATCGAACTCCGGAGCGACGACCGCGCACAGCTGTCGGGGCTCGTCTCGCAGTACCGCGACGACCGGACGATTCTCGCTGTCCACGGCGGCGACGACGACATCAACCGGTTCGCCTGCGAGGAGCCGATGGTCGACGTGCTCGCCCACCCGATGGCCGACGAGGGCGACGTGAATCACGTCCTCGCGAAGGCCGCGAAACAGAACCACGTCCACGTCGAGTTCGACTTCTCGCCGGTGTTCACCACCGACGGCGGAACCCGGGTGCAGGCGCTCCGTGATCTGCGGAAGCTCCGCGACATCGTGAGCTACTACGACACGCCGTACGTCGTGAGTCTGAATCCCGACTCGCATCTCGCGCTCCGCGCCCCGCGTGAGGTCGTCGCCGTCGCGGGCGAGGCGGGTTTCGACTCCGAGTGGACCCGCGAGGGCCTCCGCGCGTGGGGTCGACTCGCCGAGCGCAACCGCGACCGCCGCTCCGAATCGTTCATCGAGCCGGGGGTGCGACTGGAGGACGAATGAGCGACGACGACCTCACTCACACCGACGAGTCGGGCGCGACGGAGATGGTCGATGTCGGAGAGAAGCCGGACAGCGAGCGGCGCACCGTCGCCTCGGGGTCGATTCACCTCCGACCGTCGACCGTCACAGCAGTCAGCGAAAACGACCTCGCGAAAGGCGACGTGTTGGCCGTCGCGCGCGTCGGGGCGATTCAGGCTGTCAAACACACGTGGGAGACGATACCAATGTGCCACCAGATACCGGTCACGAACGTCGAGACCGAGTTTACCCTCGCGGAGGAGCGAATCGACCTCGCCGTCGCGGTCGAGACGACCGGCAAGACCGGCTGTGAGATGGAGGCACTGGAGGGCGTGACGACCGGACTGAACGTCGTCTGGGACATGGTGAAGTCGGCCGAGAAGGACGGCGACGGGCAGTACCCCGAGACGCGCATCTCTGGAGTGGAGGTCGAATCGAAGGAGAAGCGTTAGCTCTCGGCGGCGAGGTCGGCGGCCTTCGCACGAGAGCGTTCCACGACGCTCGGCCGGGCGTCGAACTCGATGATGACCTGCTCGCCGTAGTCCACGTCGTCGACGCTGGCGTGGTCGTGGACCCACGAGACGAGACTCATCGCGTCGTCGGTCATCGGGAGCACGAGTCGTTCGTGCTGGTAGTCGGGAAGCTCCTCGTCGACGCGCTGGCGTAAGGCGTCGATATTCGTGCCCTCTTTCCCGGAGACGGCGACCGGGTTCGGGGCCAGCGGGGAGAGGGTCTCCTTCTTGCGCGCCAGTTCTTCCTCATCGACTTTGTCGATCTTGTTGAGGACGGTGACGATGGGTGCCTCGTTGCGCTCGTAAAGGGTGTCGTGACACGTCACCAGCTTCTCGCGAATCTCTTCTACGTCGTCGGAGATGTCCACGACGAGCAAGACGAGGTCCGCACGATACACCTCCGAGAGGGTGGATTTGAACGATTCCACCAGCCAGTGCGGTAAATCGGAGATGAAGCCGACCGTGTCCGTGACGAGCGCGTCGTGGTCACCCATCTCCGCGCGGCGGGTGGTCGTTCCGAGTGTCGTGAACAGCCGGTTCTCGCTTTCGGCCGTCGTATCGAGGTCCGGGTGCATATCCTCGTTTTCGTCCACGTCGAGGTCCTCGGCGAGCCGGCGCAGGAGCGTCGACTTGCCGGCGTTGGTGTAGCCGGCCAGTGCCACGAGGTCGAAGCCGGACTCGCGCCGCTGTTCGCGCCGGTGTGCTTCCGTCTCCTCGATGGTTTCGAGCTCGTCGCTGATACGCGAGATGCGCGCCTTGATGTCCTGTTCGCGGGACTCGTCGTACTCACCCAACCCCATGAATCCGGGGCGCTCATCGCGCTTGGCGAGAGAGCTTTTCGCCTCGGCGCGCGGGAGTTCATACCGCAGCTCGGCGAGTTCGACCTGTAGCTGCGCCTTCTTGCTCTGGGTGCGCTGGCCGAAGATTTCCAGAATCAGCCGGAAGCGGTCGAGCACCTCGACCGACTCCGGGAGTTTGTTCCCGATGTTGTACGTCTGGTATGGACCGAGGCGGTTGTCGAAGATGACTGTCTCAGCGTCGGTCTCACGGACGAGCGCCGCGAGTTCCTCGACTTTGCCCTCGCCGAGACAGAAGGCGGGGTCTTCTTTCCGCTGTTGGGTCACCTCGCCGACGACGTGGTAGCCGGCGGCTCCGGCCAACTCGCGAATCTCGTCGGTGTCTGGACGGGGGACGTCGCCGCGCTTTGCGACGACGGCCGGGCCGTTGTGTGGATTGCCGCTCACTCACACCCGAATTGGGCACACGAGTACAAAAGTCCGGCCCCGACCCCCCACAAGAGTCATGCCCGTGGCTGTCGCCGTGGGACGTATGGTCGACATCAATCCACAACAGCTCGGGTTGGAACTCGGGTCGGGTGCCGTCATCGGCGGTATCATCGGCTTCGCGGCCAAGAAGGTCGCCAAGCTCATCGCCGTGCTCGTCGGGTTGGAGCTGGCGCTGTTCAAGTTCCTCGAATCGCGCGGAGTCCTCACCGTCGACTGGGAGCGACTGAGCGGCGGGTTCGTTGAGGCGAGTCAAAGCGCCGCCTCCGGTGCGCCGCCGTCGTGGGTGAACACCATCCTCTCGACGCTGTCCATCTCCGCCGGCTTCACCGGCGGCTTCCTTGTCGGCTTCCGGAAGGGATAATTACCGTGTCGCCAGCTCGTCTTTGTCCTTTAGGACCCGCGTCTCTGCTTCCCCGGAGGAGACCTCGTTCACCAGCTCGTAGAACTCGTTTTGCATCCCGGCCGGGAACGTGACGACGCCGACCCACGAACCGTCGCTTTGCCACTCCTCGCGTTCGAGGTCGCCGAACTCGCGCACCTTCGCCTGCCCGGAACCGGCGTAGTCGGCCGGCAGTTGGGCGGCGACGGTGATCTCCTCGAACCGAATCGGAATCACGGGACGGAGCGCGTCGAGCGCGTCGTCTATCTGCTGTTGGGCGGGCGTCATCGGGTCGACGGTGTAGCCGGCCTCCTCCAGCGCGCGGTCGATGCGCTCCGGCGGATGGGGGGTGTCGTTTTGCTGTGGGTTGATGCCGTTTCGCGCGATGATGTTGATGAGTCGTTTCCGTTTCTGTTCTTGCATCTCGCGGCGCTGCTCTGCGGTAATCTGAATCTCACCGCGCTCGATTACCTGCGGGATGATCTCCATCGGGTCGGTCGTCCCGAACACTTCTTCGAGGGCCGACTCGGGCGGGCGGTCACCGGAGGCGGCGTCCTCGAACACGTCTTCGGCCGCGATGACGTCTTCGAGGTCCTGTCCTTCGAACTCCTCGTCGAAGGTGCCCCGCTTGATTGCGAGGGCGGCGTCAGGGTCGACCAGCACCTCGAACCGTTCGCCGTGTGACTCCAGTTGCGCGGTCACCGCGTCGTCGAGTGAAATCATACCTGTCTGTACGCGGGTGACCCTCTAAAAGGTGTGTTCGCCGCGTGGCCTACTCCGCCTGCTCGGCCAGCGCCGCCGCACGGAGGTCGGTGTGGTAGGCCCACGTCGCACCGATACCGGCACCGACGACGACACCGAGGAAGACGCCGACGCCACCGGCGACCGTCCCGCCGCCGATGGCACAGAAGACGGCCAGCGAGATGGTGACGAGGTCCTTGTAGTCCATACTGTTCGTGGAAGGCGTCCCGGCAAAAATCGCTCGGTGAAATTACTCGTCGTCGTTCTCGTCGCTCGCGAGCAGGTCGTGGTCCGTGAGGTGTCGCTCGATTTTGTCGTCCGTCAGGCCGACGTACTGCTCGGTCTCTGCGTCGATAGTCGCGACGCCGACTCCTTCGGGGTCGAGACTGTCATCGTTGACCGACGCGAGCGCGGCGAGACCGAGTTCGACGCCGTCCTCCAGCGTGAGGTCGTCCGCGTAGTGCTCTTCGAGGTAGTCGTTGAGCTCGCCGCGGTCCTCACCGACGGCGAGTGCCCGCCACTCGTACGGGGTCCCGGATGGGTCCGTCTCGAATAGACGCGGGGTCCCGTTCTCGATGCCGCCGACGATGAGCGCGACGCCGAACGGGCGCGCGCCGCCGACCTGGGTGTACTGCTGGATGTGGTCGGTGATGTTCTTCGTGAGCTGCTCGACGCCGACCGGCTCGCCGTAGCGGAGCCGGCTCACCTGCGCCTGTCGGCGCGCGAAGTCGATGAGCTGGCGCGCGTCGGCGACGTGGCCGGCGCTCGCGACGCCGACGTGGTCGTCTGCTTTGTGGAGCTTCTCGACGGAGGACGGTTCCATCAGCGGCGAGCGCGACCGCTTGTCGACGACGAGGACGACCCCGTCTGCGGTGCGGACGCCGATGCTGGCGGAGCCGCGTTTGACTGCCTCACGTGCGTACTCGACTTGATAGAGGCGGCCGTCCGGCGAGAAGATGGTGATTCCCCGGTCGTACGCCTGCTGTTGAGATTGACCCTGCATAGTTACTCGCAATCGAGGTCGGTCGCGCCCACGTGGCCGTCGCCGACCCGCGCATCGACCCGCGGCGGACGGACGACCGCCCGACGGTCCACACCGTCGAGGGCGACCTGTCTCGTTGTCTGGTGTACCTGCGGACGTTGTATATACCTTTCCTCACAGGCTCGTACCGTCCCCGAGACGCCGGTCACGCGAACCCCGACCGGGTGGCCGTCGACGTCCGTCACGCAGGCGAGGGCTGCTCTGCCCCGCTCTACTTCGCCGCGGCGCACGCGGACGACCGCGTGGCCACGGCCGCCATCGAACTCGAAGCCGTACACCGTGAGGTCGGCGTCTGCACTCCCGGTGTCGCCGAGCAGGTTCTGGGCCGCATACCAGAGGTCACGCTGGAACGCGCCGCGGGACAGCTCCGCGTCAGGCCATCCCTCGACCGCGACGGCGAGATACCGCCACCGCTGGCGGAGGTGCTTCGGGAGGTGTTTCATATCCGACGGTCGGCGGGCGAGGGCTTCAATCTCCGGTCTCGGCTGTGAGCCTTACCGGCGTCGAAACCCCGAACACCGTGGGCACACGAGAGTGAGCTATGACCCGCGTCTCGGCCGGCGCGCGCATCCACGTCGGCTTCCAGAACCTCTCGCTGTCCCACGACCGGCTCTACGGCGGCGTCGGCTTCGCGCTCGACCGACCGCGAATCACCGTCGAGGCGACACCGGCAGACAGCGTCCGGTGTGCGGACACCCTGGTCGCCGAGTACGCGACTGCGGTGTGTGACCTACTCGACGTGTCTGGTGTCGACCTCACCGTCGAGGAGCGACTTCCTCGTCACGTCGGTCTCGGCTCTGGAACGCAGATTGCGCTCGCAACGCTGACGGCCGTGTCGGAGGCGTACGACCGCGAACCGCGCGTTCGCGAGCGCGCACCGTCGCTCGGGCGCGGCGGTCGGTCGGGCGTCGGGGTCGCCGCCTTCGAGCGCGGGGGCTTCGTCGTCGACGCCGGCCACCCGACCACGCGGTTCACGACTGACACGCCAGAAGACGGCTCCTGGACGGTACCGGTGGTGGTCGTGCGTCACGACCTGCCAGAGGCGTGGCGCGTCCTCCTGGTCTACCCGGACGCCGACGCCGGACGGTCGGGCGAGACGGAAGACGCCTCGATGCGCGCAGCGGTGGAGCGGGCCGACCCCGCCCTCGCCGACGAACTCGCCGGCATTCTCACTCGGCGACTCCTTCCCGCCGTTGCTGGGGGGGCGTGTGAACCGTTCGGAGAGGCCGTGACCGCCTTCGACCGGCGCAACGGGACGTGGTACACCGACGCGCAGGGAGGCGTCTATCGACCACCTGCGGGCGCTCTCGTCGACGAACTCGAAGCCAGCGCGGCGCTCAGCGGCGTCGGCCAGTCGTCGTGGGGCCCCGCAGTGTACGGTATCACCGACGCGAGCCGCGAACGTGCGGCCCGGGAAGCCGGAGAGGCGGCACTCGATGCCGTCGGCGTTGCGGGCAGCGTCGAGACGGTCGGTCTCGCCAACACCGGCGTACGAATCGGGTGAGTCGCGTAGGTTTATCAGTAGACGAACTGTACGCAACCCCATGAGACGTACCACGTTCGGCATCCGCCGGCTCGACACTACCATCGGCGGGGGTGCGCCGGCCGGCAGTCTCGTGTTACTCTCCGGCGAGGCAGGAGCGGGCGCACGGGAGTTCGCCTACACGGCAGCGGCGATGAACGCGCTCCAGTCGGTCGACGAGGACCTGTTCGACCTCTACTACGGCGACGTGACGCCGGGGGCAGAGCCGGCACCGAACGTCCACTACATCTCCTTCACTGCCGAGGGGCCGCGGCTCCGCCGCGAGATGGCGTTCGTGCTCGACGAGGAGATCACCGACGCCGCGACCGAGAACATCACCTTCCACGACCTCTCGACCGAGTACTTCCGCGTCTCGCCGGTCCCCCACGACTGGTACTCGAACCGGACAGCGAGCATCACGAGCCTCGGTGGGGACGAGGACCGCTCGACCGTACCCGAGGCGCTCGGCGACGTGTTGTCAGACCACGCGACCGATAACTTGGTCATCATCGACTCGCTGACCGACCTCATCAGCGCCGCCGGCGAAGATATGTCGTGGGCCGCCATCCCGAAACTGCTGAAGGGTATCACACGGGCCACCTACGAGTGGGGTGGGTTGGTGCTCGTGTTGTTGAACCACGAGACGCTGTCGAGTGAACGCCACGGTCAGCTGGTCGACGCCGCGGACGGGTCGTTTCTCTTCGAGTGGGAGTCGGGTGGCTCGACCCGGGCACGGACGCTCGTCGTCCGGCAGTTCCGCGGCATTCTCTCGGCCATCGAAGACGAGGACATCGTCCAGTTCGAAACGGAAATCGGCGATGCGGGCTTCGATATCAGCGACGTGCGCAAGATTCGGTAGCCGTCGCCACGGCGTGTCGGTTAGCCAAATCCTTTTTGATGGTGGGTTCTAAAAATAGTCGAGATGGCCACAGAGTCCGAAAGTAGCCGACTTTCCATCCGACTCCCCCCCGACCTCGAGTCGTGGCTGGAGGAGTTGGCCGACGAACGCGGGATGGACCGCGACCGGCTGCTGGAGCGACTGCTGGAGGCGAACCAACGTGCCCTCAAGCAGGGCGACGGCGGCGAACTCTCCGTCCGGGTCGACGAGTTGGAGTCCGAGTTCGACGAGAAAATCGACGATATCCGTTCGCGCGTCCTCCAGCTCAAGCGGCAGACGGAGGCGAAAGCGCCGGCCGACCACGAACACGACGAGTTCGACCAGTTCGACACGCTCGAAGACCAGCTCACACAGATTACACAGACGGTCTCGACGCTGGAAGCGGACATCGAGGAGCTCGCGAACGCCGTCGAGACCCACGACGAAGCGCTGGAGACGACACAACAACGGCTCCGCCGCGTCGCGGCCGCAGTCGTCCGTCTCCAACAGCAGGCAGGCCGTGACGACGACGACCGGCTGACGAAGCTACGCGATATCGCCGCCCAGCGCGGCTTCGAGACGGCGACCTGCCGCGCCTGCGGGAACTCCGTCAACATCAGTCTGCTCTCGGAGGCGGTCTGTCCACACTGTTCGACCGAGTTCGGCGACATCACGGGCAGTAACGGCTTCTTTTCGACGCCCAAGCTGGTCGCCGGGAGCAGCGACCAGTGAGTGACGACGCCGACGCTGACGACGAGGGATTCGACGTGGAGTTCGAGAACGCCGACGAGTTCGACGAGCAGTTCGACATCGACCCCGACGACGAGGCAGACCTCGACGTGGATGTCGAGGCGGAGCCGTTCCGGAGCAACGACCACACACCGGAGACGACACCGGCGGACGAAGAGGATCCACTCGCCGCGTTCGACACGCCCGGCGATGAGCCGCTTGGCGACGACGTGTTCGACGAGATGGACACCGGCTCCGAGTTCGACGACGCGGACGTGTTCGACCTCATCGAGGAAGAGCCCGAGTCGGACACGGACGGCGACCTGCTCGAGTTACAGGAGGTAGAGGCGGTCGACGACGGAGCAATCGTTCCGAAGAGCCAGTACTGCGAGCAGTGTGAACACTTCAGCGCGCCTCCCGAGATGGCGTGTGAAAACGCCGGCACGACGATCCACGAGCTGACCGACCTCGACCACGTGCGTGTGACGAACTGTCCGGTGGTGACCGAGCGGACGCAGATGCGGTCGCGCGACAGCGAGTGACGTGTCCGGGCACTTTTCGGCGTCCGTACCCCACGTCGGCGTATGCAGTTTTGTGACGAGTGCGGCTCGATGATGCACGTTGTCGAGCAAAGCTCGACAGGCAGTCGGAATCCACTGGATTCCGACGACGCTGACGGCGACCGGATGGTCTGTTCGTCGTGCGACCACGCGACCGCGAAGGACGCGTCGCTGGCCGACGACTACACCTCCACGGAGGCACAAGACGACAGCGACGTCATCGAGACGACCGAAGACGCCAACTTCGAGGGAAAGCCGACTGACGACACCGTCCGGTGTGACGAGTGTGGCCACGGGGTCGCGTGGTACACCATCAAACAGACCGGCAGCGCCGACGAACCGCCGACGCGCTTTTTTAAATGCAAAGAGTGTGGCCACCGCTGGCGCGAGTACAGCTAAAGATCGCGTGCAACCATCTCCCCCCAGCGCGTGAAGCCGTACCGGTCGTAAAACCCCTTCGCACGCTCGTTTTCTCCATCCACGTCGAGCACGAGTCTGTCCAGCGGGAGCGACTGCTCGCGGGCGCAGGCGAGTCCTCGCTCCATCAGGTCGTCGGCGACGCCCGTCCCGCGGTATTCGGGGACGACGTACACCTCGTTGAGGACGGCGGCGTCCCAGACGAATACGAGCCGTTCAGGGATCAAGAACAGGTAGCCGACGAGGTCGCCGTCGCGCTCGGCGACGAACAGACACTCCTCGTCGTCGGTACACCGGCGGACCCACGCGAGCCAGTCCGTGCGGTAATCGCCGGTGAGCTTCGCGTCGTAGGCTGCGGCCTTCGTCTCGTCGTCGGTGTCGCCCATGGCTGTCTCGAAGGCGCGCTTGAGTCGCCACAGCGCGTCGGCGTCGTCCGAGTCGTAGGGTCGAATCACACCGAATGGGGACTACGCGCTCGCTTCAGTGTCCCGGAGTCCGAGCCACGTCGCGAGACAGCCGGCGAGCGCGAGCGTGACGTGCCAGCCGCGGAAGACGACAGGGAAGATGCGCTCGGTTCCCGGCTCTTCTGCTCCCCGCGAAGGGTCGACGCCGCTGGCGACGTGGACCGTCTCGGTCGACCCGCGCTGACCGACGTTCACGCCGCCGCACGTTTCCGGTTCGGGGAACTCGACGAAACTCTGGAACAGGCCCCGACCGGTCTCGTAGCCGACGCGCCCGTCGACGGCGACGAACTGGTCGACGAGCGGGTAGAGCGGATTCACGCCGAGCGCGGTGAACATGTCGAGACCGATTCCGGCCGCGACGTACGCGAACAGCCCGGTCCAGAGTCGCGGGACGTCACCGGGGGCGAGTCGAACGCGGAGCCAGTCTGACCGTGCCGTCCCGTGCCAGAAGACGAGCGCGAGCAGTCCCGGCGCGAGCAGGCTGTGCAACATCGCCCGGTGGGTCGACGCCACGACGAGAGAAGTGAACGTATCGAGGTCGGGGAGGATACAGGCAGCGACGATCACAACGACAGCACGCCGGTCGAACCGTACACCGAGGAGTGCAGCGCCACACAGCAGACCGAACGCGACGTGGACGACGGTCGACGGCATCAGCTCTCACCCCGTGTCTGGTCCACGAGTCGAAGCCCGACCACGGCGACGGCGACGAGCGCGACCAGTAGCTCCCACCCGGCGTTAACGAGGACGGCACGCATCGTTCGGCCGTCGCCGGTGACGAACGGCGAGGGGACGACGTAGCCGCCGGCGACAGTTCCTCGGCCGGCCTTCGGGAGGAGTTCACCGCCGCCAAACTGCAGCTCGAAGAATGTGAAGCGTAGCCCCTCCGTCGTGCTGTACGCGAGCTGGCCGTAGACGGCGAAAAAGCGGTCGTGGAGCGGCCACAGCACGGCGGCGCTCTCGACGTTGAACAGGTCGAACGCCACGGCGACCGTGTACGCGAGCACCATCGCCCACGCGAGGCGTGTCTCGTCGTTACCGAGCCGTTCACGAAGACCGACGCGGCGGCTGGTGAGAAGCCCACCGGCGATGAATGGAAGCCAGACGTTGTGGAGGGCGGCGTTGTGGAGTCCGGGGTGGAGTACCGCGAGCACGGCATCGACATCCGGCAGCGCGGCGGCGACGGCGACGAGAGCGACCACACGGAGCGAGAAACGGTCGAGCACCGCCGCCGCCACCAGCAGTCCGGTCGCGACGGTGACGAGCGTGGTCACCATTGCCACGGCTGGGTGCGGAACCGCAATAAGCGTCCGGACGGAGAGGGAGGCATGGACGACACGACGCGCCAACGGCTCGCCACCCACATCGCCGGCGAGGTGACGATGAGCGACGAGCCGGGTGCGACCCTACGCAAGTGGCGCGAGGAGTTCGACGTGACCGGCTCGACGCTCGCCGACGAACTCGACGTGTCGCCGTCGGTCGTCTCCGACTACGAGTCCGGGCGGCGCGACTCCCCTGGCGTCGGCATCGTGCGCCGGTTCGTCGACGGCCTGCTCGATATCGACGCGGCGCGGGGCGGGGACAGACTCCGCCAGTTCGCTCGCGTGCTCTCTGCCGGGTTCGACTCCGATATCGTCCACGACCTCCGGGAGTATCCGACGACCGTCCCGCTGCGGCGGTTCTACTCGGCCATCGGCGCGACCGAGGTCGTGGGGGGAAGCGACCACACCGTCGCCGGCCACACCGTCATCAACTCCATCGCGGCCATCTCCCGGCTGTCGAGCGAGGAGTTCTATCGCCTCTACGGCCAGTCCACGAACCGAGCGCTCGTCTTCTCGGACGTGACGCGCGGCGAGGGACCGCTGGTCGCACAGCGGGTCGTCACGCCGACGCCGACGGCGGTCGTGCTCCACGGGCTGTCGGAGGAGGAACTGTGGGAGCACGCGCCGGCGCTGGCAAAGACCGACGGCTACTCGCTCGCGGTGACCGACGAACCGCTCGATGACGTGTTGGACACCCTCCGCGGGCTTCCCTAGGGTTTGTGCGTGAAGATGACGGCGTCGCCCTCGTGGGTGGTGACACACAGATCGAGTTCGAGTGAGAGTTCGAGGCTGTTGTACTCGTCCGTACAGACCACTGCGTCGTCGAACGGCTCGTCGCAGGCCGGACAGGCCATCGCGACGGTGTTTCGGTAGCTGTCGATGCCGTCGGCCGATTCGATCGGCGTGACCGACGAGATGAACTCCTCGTACTCTGCGTCGTCCATATCCGGCGATACAACCGAGGGAGTATAGTTCTACGCCTTGTGCTCACTCGACGTAGCGGTACTTGCGCTCGCCCATCCGTCCCCAGCCGTCGAAGACGAACTCCGCGTCCGGTGCCGTGAACTCCTCGTAATCGCGGTCCTTGGAGTGGTCGTGGGCGTCGTGGACCGTCTCGTACTCGGCGAAATCGAGGTCGTAGCGCGCCTCGACCTGCTCGTCGATGTTGAGCTGTGTGATTTCCTCTTTCCACCCCTCCTGGACGGTCTCGTGGTGAACCTCCGCCTGCGCGCCGGAGCCGTAGGAAGCGACGAACAACCGCTCGTCGGTCATGTCACGCCCCGCCTCGTGGGCGCGCTTGAGGGCCGCCAGCCGCGCGACGTGGACCGAGCCGGTGTACCAGTTCCCGACGTGGCGAGCGATGTCGAGCGTCGGGTCGATAGTCGCCTCGTACCACTCCTGATACCGAGTCGTCTCTTTCAGTTCGTCGGTGTAGTCGCTGACGGCATCGAGGAACGTCTCCTCGTCGTCGAACTCGGCTTCGCGGGGCTGCATGCCGATCTGTTCGGCCAACGCCTCCTCGATCTCCGTGTCGCGGGTGATGTGCCGGTACGCGAGCAGGGCGGCCTTCCGGACCATCCCCGGGAACGGGGTGTGGAACGGCGCGTACACAAAGTCGTCGGGGTGTATCTCGCCCGCGACGGACTCGTAATCCTCTACGGCCTCGCGCATCCGCGCGAGATACACCTGCACGGAGCGCTTGCCGTCGACGCTCGGGAACTGCTGGTTCGGCTTCAGGAAGTCCGTCTCGTCGGCACTGCCGTACCCCTGCTCGTCCGACAGCGTCACCAGCGACGGGTCCTCGGAGATGAGCATGGCGACCGCACCGGCACCCTGTGTCGCCTCGCCGGGGTCACCGCGCGCGTAGAGTGCCGTGTCCGTCGCGACGACGATGGCCGCCCGCCCGCGATTCCGACCCGCCCGAATCCAGTTGTACGCGTCGTCGATTGCCTGCGTCCCTGCGACACAGGCGAACTTCCGTTCGCCCTTGTTGGCGTGGTGGAAGTCGCCGTCGAAGGTCTGTTCGAGACAGCCTGCGATGTACGTCGAAATCGGCTTGGAGTTGTCGAACGACGACTCCGTCGCCACGTCGATACGCCCGATATCGTCGGGTTCGAGGTCGTTACGCTCCATCAGCCGCTTCGAGGCGTTCGCGCCCATCGTGACGATATCCTCGTACGTGTCCGGGAACGAGGACTCGTACAGCCCCAGTCCCTTGGTGTACTTGCCGGGGTCGTCGCCCTTCTCAGGCGCGAACGTCTCCGCTAAGTCGAGTTTGAGCTTGCCGGTCCAGATTTCCGCCGCGTCGATTCCGACATCGATCATACCTCTCGCTCGGAGAGCAGGTATAAGGGTCTGACGACGGCGAGTTCGTCAGTAGTCGAAAATGTATTCTTCCTCTTCTTCCTCTTCTTCCTCTTCTTCCTCTTCTTCCGTTGACGTAGACTCCGGCGTCGGAGTCGCTGTCGATGTCTCGCCGGGGACGTACGTATCCGGCGTGAGCGTCGGGACAACCTCCTCAATCGTCGATATCGACGCGAGCACGTCACCGCTGTCGGTGATGAATCGGACCGAGATGCTCGATTCCAACTGTTCAGGTGGGAACTCAGTCAAGGTAGCGAGGTCCCCGCGCCACACGTTGCCCGCGCTGAACGTCTCGTCCGTCTGTTCGGGCAGTTCTACCCCGTTTAGCGTTCCACTGGTGAGCTGAATCTCGGTCGTTGTGTTGGCCCGGACTAACAGTTGTAGTTCGTCAGCCTGTACGCTATCTCCACCCATGTGGGTGAGCGTAAGCTCGCCTCCCTCGATTTCGGCGTTGACGTTCGCCTCGGCGTCGAGACCTTGATCGACGACGTTCGTGACGACCGCGCCACCGGCGACTACCCCGACCGTGACGAACACCCCCATGAGGAGGATTGGACCGATGGTCGAGGACTGTGCACGAGAGTTCATACCCTCGCTATGCCTGCTCACTTTGATCAAGCCCTGCCGTGATCTCTTCTCTGTACCGATTCCCGTTGGACTCGAACTCGATAACGAGAGTTACTGTTCTACCTTCCAGATTGACGGGCGCTCCACCCGAGTCTTGGAATTCGTTCAGCTTGAGGACGACACCGCTATCCGAATCGATATCTCCTTTCTGATCGAACTCGACGGACTGACCGAGCTCGACAGGATTCTGGACGATTTTCCCAGCATTGTTATTACCGTCGAAGTACGCAACAATCCCGTAGCTATCGTCACCTTTGTTGACGTAGTCGGAGACATCTAATCGGCTCGCAGCGCTGGCACTGACGTCGGTGTTTAGTGAAACTATCTCGTCAATCTGCGTGTTTCCCCGGGTGTTTACTATGCCGATTTTCGCCGCTGCGTACTCACCGTCGTAACTGTCATCTATCTCAAGATCAATCGCAGTCGGCGCGGTGTTCGCATCACCGTCGTCGGTTTCGAGGAAGGTGTTGATGGTGCCGTCACTCGGGTTGAACTCCCGTGATAATGTCACCGTATCGCCATCAACCGCCGTTCCGGTGACGGTCACGATGTAGTCCTCTTTATTTGCGTAGTTGCCGCTATCCGGCTGAACCTCCAGGTTCGATCTGGAGAATGTCGTTTGTCCACCGAGGTCACCGGCGGAGAATGTCCCGGATTTCCCACTCCCATCGATTGGCTCGACGGTGATGTCAACGCTTTCCAATCCGCTATCGGTGTCAGTGACCTCCAAGTCACTGATAGTAAGCTTCGACCTGTCCGTTTGGCTGATATCAAGCTCGAACGTCGGAATGATCGGTCCAGAGCCGCCACTTCCGGGGTCACCACCACCGCCACCACCGCCGCCTCCACCACCACCGCCGCCACCCGGAATCGGTGCGATAGCGGCGAGCCCGCTCGGCGGCGTCGAATCCATCCCGACCTCCGTACAGACGATGTCGTAGTCGCCGGCGAGGTCGATTGTTACCTCGCCGCTCGCGACCGAGAGGCTGTCAACGCCGGGCGCACCTTCGAGGTCAGACACCGAATCGTAGCCGAGGGCTTCTGCCCACGTCGGTGCCTCCGCACTCGTCGGGAGCGTGACTACGGGGTCGGTGACGGTCTGGCTACTCGTCGTCCCGCTGTAGAGGTCAACGGAAATCGACTCGGTGCCCGACTGTTGGGTGTCACCGAACAGCGCGACGAGATTCACGACGCCGTTCTCATTATTGTTGGTAGTGCTAGGGCCGTCCTCACCGAACAGCAGTCGGGCACGCGTCTGAACGCGTTCGGTCCCGTCGTCGAACTCGTTGAACACAAACGTGTTCTCGTACTTCGTCGTCGGCGCGTTGTTGTAGTAGCTGTAGTTGGGCGTGTAGCTCGCGCGAACCGTCTGATCGGGACCGGGACAGACGTTGCCGTCGCTGTTGGTCACCGTGATATCGCCGCGGTCGGTCGTCGCGAACCGACCGTTCGCCGACGGAGCGTTGAGTGCGAAGATGCGGACGGGGAAGTTCTCGCCGAGTTGGATTGAGGATGCGCCGTTCTCGCCCGCGTTGGCGGCACGGACGATGGTGTTGCGCGTGTCGGCGATGTCGCGCTGGACTGCCTGATTGTGGTCGAGCTCGACCTGCTGGTTCTGCTGTGGGACGATGACTGCCTGATAGGAAGCGAAGGCGATAATCGCGAATGCGAACAGGATGATAACGCCGACCTGGACCGACTGGCCCCGTGTATCATCCCGGAACATACAGATGGTACTGGTTCGCGATACGGACGTATAAGCGTCGTGGGGTCAGTCGTCGGGGAACGGCGACCGGCTCAGGCTTCCTCGACGAGCTCGGGGTCCGAGAGCGCGTCCTGCAGGGAGTCGAGGCCGTTGACCCACTCGGCGACGTAGCCGTACTCGAGGTCGGCGGCGATGCTGCTCACGTCGGTGTCGGTGCCGTCGATGACGAGCGTGCCGGCCTGGGCACAGTAGTTGAACGCGGTGTCGAACTCCTCGTCGGCCTCGGCGTCGACGGCTGCTTGGATGTTGGCCGCGACGGTTCCCTCCTCTGGGGTGCCGCTGACGACGAACGCCTCGGCGGAGGCGGCGACGCAGTGGAGCGCCATCTGGACGGAGTCGACGAGCATCGCCTTGTCCTCATCGTCGATAGCCACGTCGTCGAGGACGACGGCGGCGAACGCTTCGAGCTCGTCGAGCGCCTCGTCCTCGTCGAGCAGGTCATCGCGGTAGGCCGTGATGATCTTCGCGACGGCGATGGCCGCGTCGTCCTGCAGGTTCAACAGGAGCCGGGCGGAGTCCTCGTTTTCGGGGTCGATATCCTCGTCTTCGAGTCGGGTGAGCCAGTTGTTCCACCGCTCCTCGCTGTAGAACTCCTCTGGTAACTCTCTGTCGCCCTCGGCGCTCTCGTCGGTGCTCATGTCTCCGCAGTCACACAGCCAGCGGTATAAGCGTTTCAAGCTACGGTCGCCAGAACGATGGAAAGACCCATACCACAGACTCCGAAGTATGGGTATGATTGCTGTCGTCGGCGGTGGTATCGCCGGGCTCGCCGCGGCGTACCGCCTCCAGCAGGCCGGCCACGACCCGACCGTCTTCGAGGCGTCCGACACCGTCGGCGGGTTGGCGGCCACCTACGAGACCGAGGGCGACCCCATCGAGGCGTACTATCACCACCTCTCTGCCACGGAGGAGACGATCGTCGAGTTGGCCGAAGAACTCGGCGTCGACGACCGACTGGACTGGCTGTGGGGCCACGACTCCTACTACGTCGACGGCGTCGTCCATCCCCTGAACACGGCGTGGGAGATCGCCGCCTACCCGCACCTGAGCTTCCACGACAAGTTCCGGCTCGGCATGCTCACGCTCGGGGTTGACGTACGTGGCGGCATTCCCAGTTTCGACAGCTACGACGACCTCGAAGCCTACGAGCACGTTCCCATCAAGGAGTTCCTGCTCGAACACACGACGCAGGGGGTCTACGATTTCTTCTTCGAACCACTCCTGCGTGCGAAGTTCGGCTCGCGCAAAGAGGACGTGTCTGCGGCGTGGCTGCTCGGCCGCATCCAGTTCCGCGGTGAGCGCGACCTGCTGAAAGGCGAGAAGCTCGGCTACTTCGACGGGAGCTTCGCCGTGCTCGTGGACGCGCTCGTGGAGGCGGTCGGCCGCGAGAACGTCGAGACCGGCGCGCGGGTCCAGGATATCGACTTCGGCGAGTCCGTCCAGTCACTCACCATCGAGCAGGGCGGGACGGCGACCGAACACGCCGTCGACGACGTGGTCGTCACGACGATGCCCCACCTGCTCGAACGCTGGACCGGCTACGAGTGTGACATCGAGTTCCAGGGATCGGTGTGTGCCGTCGTCGGGATGGACGAACCGGTGACGGACACCTACTGGCTCAACATCGCCGACGAGGCACCCTTCGGCGCGCTCATCGAGCACACGAACTTCGTCTCGCCAGAGCGCTACGGCGGCGAACGTCTGCTCTACTGTGCGAGCTACATCCAGAGTCAGGACGAAGAGCTGTGGCAGCTTTCGGACGACGAGATTCGTGACCGCTGGCTCGGCGGCATCGAGGACATGTTTCCGGAGTTCGACCGCGACTCCGTGAACTGGATGGAGATTGCTCGCAATCCCCGCACCGCACCCATCTACGAGCGTGGCTATCTCGATATGGTGGTCCCCTACGATTTGGCTGGCGACATCGCCGACAGCATCTACTACGCGGGGATGGCCTCGCGTGCACAGTACCCGGAACGGTCGCTCAACGGCGGAATCGAGGCTGGCTACGCGGCGGCTGACGCGCTGTTAGAAGAATAGAACGGAGCGTCGTCGGCTCAGTCGTCAGCAGGGGCGTCCTCGTCGGCGACGCCCGGCGACTGCTCCAGTGACACGTCTTCCGGCTCCTCGGTGTCGCCGCCCTTCTGAATCTGCTCGCCGTCGTCCAGATACACGTCGTCGGCGAAGCCGGCGACCGCGTTCTCGAAGGCACCGTCCTCCATCGCCTCGGGTGTGGCGGGTGCATCGGCGATGCCGCCGACGGGTCGGAAATTACCGAGCGGGTCGTCGATGGTGATGGTGTGTGCGGCGAAGAACGACTCGTAGCGGCGGTAGTGCTCCTCCAGTTCGTCGCCGGGGAACTCCATCATCTCCGCCCAGCCGTGATTGAAGAAGTCGAAGTTCGCCTGAATGTGGGTGACTTCACGCGCCTCGGCCTCGGTGAAGCCGGCTTCGAGGGCGGCGACGTAGGTGTCCATCGTGGCGGCGAAGAAGTCATCGAGGTGGGCTTCCCGCTCGTCGCGGTTGGACTCGTCCGTCTTATCGAGGAAGATGCGGGTGTGTAAATCGACGAGCTTCGCGCGTGCCTTCTCGCCGATGACGGGTGTCGTGAGTGCCTTCTTCGCGGCCCAGTGGCGGACGTTCTGTCGGAGTTTCATGCCTCCGTTTGGTCTCGCGTGTGTTTGAATCCAGCGGCGAGCCGCGACGACGCGCGTGACGCGCGAAGATAGCAATTCCCTTTAGTGGTGATACCGAATGTATGGTATGAGTTCGTCGTACGTCATCATCGGCGACGGTATCGCCGGCAGTTCCGCTGCGGAGACACTGCACGATGCGGAACCCGACGCCGACATCACCGTCATCACCGACGAGGGAGAGGCGCTGTACAACCGGATTCTCATCAAGGAATTCGCAAAGGGCCGGATGCCCGAGGCTCCCATCTCCATTCACAGCCCTGACTGGTACGGCGAGCGGGGTATCGACCTCCAGTTGAACACCCACGTCACGACCGTCGACACCGACGGCCACAGCGTCGAGACCCACTCCGGCGGGAGCTACGAGTACGACAAGCTGCTCGTCGCGACGGGCGGGACGCCGACACAACTTCCCGTCGACAACTCCGACGTCGAGGGGATCGAGCACTTCTGGACCTTCGAGGACGCCCGCGCCATCAAGGAGGGGGCACAAGCGGCAGAAAACGGCGTCATCGTCGGTGCCGGACTGCTTGGGATCGACCTCGCGGCCATCTGTGGTGCACAGGACGTGGAGGCGAACTACCTGATGCGCGGCGAGTGCTGGTGGCGCTACGCGCTCTCGCCGGAGGGGGCCGAAATCATCCACGACGCCCTGCGGGAGAAGAACGTCACGCCGGTCTTCGAGTCAGGCGTCGACCACTTCGAGACGGACGACGACGGGCACGTCACGGCCGCCGTTGACCCGAATGGCGAGCGCTTCAAGGCCGACTTCGTCGGCGCGGCCATCGGGCTGGATTTCAACACGGAGTTCCTGCGCGACACCGACATCGAACTCGACTGGGGCATCGTCACCGACGAGCACATGCAGACGAACGTCGAGGACGTGTACGCCGCGGGCGACATCACGCAGTTCCACGACGTGCTGCTCGGCGAGCGCGCACAGAACGGCGCGTGGGGGTCGGCAAAGGAGCAGGGCTCCGTCGCCGCCAAGAACATGCTCGGCGAGTGGGGCGAACCGTCCGAGACGTTCGAGTGGGTCTCCTCGTACTCGATTACCCACTTCGATTTCCCGTTCCTCTCCTTCGGTCACCCGACGCTCGGCGACGACGAGGTCGAGAAGAAATACTCCGACACGGAGTGGCGGCGCGTCGCCCTGAAGGACGGCAAGGTCGTCGGCGGCGTCCTCATCGGCGATCTCGCCCCGCAGTCGAAGCTCAAACAGCTCGCACGAGAGCAGGTCGACGTGTCCGACCAGAAGGACCTGCTCTTGGAGGAGACAATCGAGATAGAGAAGTTCGACGGCATCGAAGCGTAACGCGTCTCGCCGCCCCCTACTGCCGGAATTATAGCGACCACCAGTCTCGGACGCGAATCACACGAGGCGGCGCGAGTCGGTCAGTCGTCGCCGTCCTCGTCGACGATGACGACCTCGCCGTCCACCACGTCGACGTTGATGAGGGTCTTGACGTGGTACGGCGACTCGTCGACCTTGTTCTCGCCGCCGACCTTCTTGATGACGGCCACGACGTCCTGAATCTCGGCGTCGATGTCGTCGAGCGCACCGCAGATGGCCGCGAGCGTCCCGCCCGTCGAGAGTACGTCGTCCAGCACGAGCACGTTGTCGCCGGCGTCCACGTCGTTGATGTACATCTGTGACTCGGAGTAGCCGGTCTGTTGGAACAGTGGTTTCTCACCTTCCAGCCCGTACTCCCGTTTCCGGATGACGACGAGCGGGATGTCGGTCATCAGGGAGACGGCCGTGGAGATGTGGATACCCATCGCCGCGGGCGTGACGATCTTGTCGACGTCTTCGAGGTTCGCCTTCCGGATGATGCGGATGACGATCTCGCGCAGGAGCGACGGCTCCAACATCGGGACGCCGTCGGAGATGGGGTGGACGAAGTAGTGGTAGCCGTCCTTCTCGATAATCGGCGCGTCGTGGAGCGACTCGGCGAGTTGGTCCATGGTCCGCGTGAGAGAGCGGTGGGGTAAAAGGCTGTGAATCGGTGTAGTTCGACCGCGAGGCGGCCGCCGCGTGCCGACTGGACACTGATAGCGCGAACAGCCGAAACCGTGGGCGTTCGTTCAGTTTACGGCGGAAAATCGACGCCGGTAGCGCGGCGAAAGCAAGCGCTTTACCACGTGAGACTCAATCGCTCCACGAGAACGATGGCACTCACTACCGGCCGTTCCGACCTGCAGTCGTCCGGGTGGTACCGGTGACTGGGACGGGGTATCTCATCCCAGTCTCCGAGTCCCGCAGTGTCCGGAACACGGTCAGATACGCCGTCGAGCAGGCGACCGACCGCGCCGCCGAGACCGGCGAGTCTGTGACGCTTCGGTTCGTCTACCCGCTCTCGAAACGCCTCTCGTTCGACGAGGGCACTGGTGAGGCGGAACACGCCCGCTCGCTGCTCGACCGCGTCGAGGCGTGGGCGGACGAGGACCTCGGTGCCGACACCGAGTCGGCAGTCGAGGTGTACACCTCGCTCGTCGGGACCCGCGAGTATCTGTTCAGTCCGAGCGACTACGCCGACGTGCTCGCGGAGTACGCCCGGACGCACGGCATCGACGTCGTGGTGTTCGACCCCGACTTCGACCCGCTCGGAACGACGGCGCTGTTGCCGCCGATCGAGAACGAACTCCGCCGGGGCGACTTCGAGGTGGAGAAAGCGGCCGTCGCGCGAGCGCGCCGCGGGACCCTGCTCGTTCGGCGCGGCACCGTCGCGCAGTTCCTCGGGCTCGCGACTATCTCGACGCTGTTTTATCTGCTGTTGGCAGGCTCGCTCGCCCCCTTCGAACTCGCGACGGGGACCATCTCGGGGCTGGTCGTCGCCACGGCACTCTGGGGCATCTCGCTGACGACGCCGATACAGCCGGCCCAGATGGCCGGTCGCGTCGGTCGGCTGCTGTTGTACATCCCGTATCTCGTCTGGGAGGTCGTCGTGGCGAATTTGAAAATCGCCTACGTCGTGCTCCACCCGGACCTGCCAATCGACCCCGAGGTAGTGGAGTTCGACGCCGCCGTCTGGTCCGCGCTCCCGGTGACGACACTCGCCAACAGCATCACGCTGACGCCAGGCACCGTCACCGTCGACGTGACCCGGCGACACTTCACCGTCCACGCGCTCACGAAGGATTCGAAGGCCGGCCTGTTGGGCGGCTCACTCGAACGCGCGGTCCGGTTCGTCTTCTACGGGCGTTCCGCGGCCCGGATTCCGAGTCCCATAGAGCGGCGTGACACCGAAACGCAGTCCGACGGGGAGACCGAAGAGACCGAGGAGGCGGTCGACCGATGACGCTCACTACGGACATCCTGCTCGTGGCAGCTGCGGCGTTCACCGTCGCCTCGTTGGGTGGTCTCTACCGCATCGTCCGCGGCCCGACGATGCCCGACCGGGTCATCGCGGTCAACGTCCTCGGCTCGAACGTCGTCATCGTTATCGCCCTGCTCGCTGCGGCCATCGGTGAGCCGGGGGCACTCGACATCGCGCTCGTGTACGCGCTGCTCAACTTCCTGTTGAGCATCGCTATCTCGAAGTTCACCGTCGAGCGAGGTGGCGTGTTGTGACCCCCCGCGAGATCGCCATCCTCGTGATGACACTCGGCGGTGTCTTCTTCGCCGTCGTCGCCGTCGTCGGTCTCATCCGGCTCCCCGATCTCTACACCCGCGCACACAGCACCTCGAAGAGCGAGACGCTCGGGGCACTGCTGGCGCTGGGGGCGGTCGCGCTCGCGTTCGACGGAACCATGACGACGGTCAAGACCGTGCTGTTACTGCTGTTTATGTTCATCACCAATCCAACTGCCGCACACGCAATCGTGCGTGCGGCAGCCGAACAGGGTATCGAGCCGTGGACGACCGACGAGGAGGGGGATGAGGCGTGATTACGCCCGTCGAAGCCGCACTCCTGGTGTTCATCCTCTGTTGTGCGGTCGCGACCGCGCTGTTGCGCGACGTGCTCGCCGCGATTATCGCCTTCGGCGCGTACAGTCTCGGAATCGCCATCATCTGGGTGTTCCTGCGTGCCCCCGACGTGGGCCTCACCGAGGCGTCCGTCGGAGCAGGCGTCATGACCGTCCTGCTGTTGCTCACTATCGCGAAGACGACCCGACCGCCGGATGATCGCACCTTCGAGCAGGTGAACGTGCCCGCGCTCGCGGTGTCGGTCCTGCTCGTCGTTTCGCTGTCGGCGACGCTGTTTGCGCTGCCGGCCGTCGGAGCCAGCGACTCCGCCGTCGCCACCGACGAGGTGACGAACTACTATCTGGAAAATGCCTACGAGGAGTCACACGTCAAGAACGCCGTAACGGCGGTGCTCGCCTCCTACCGTGGCTTCGATACCTTCGGTGAGGCCGTCGTGGTCTACTCGGCCGGCATCGGGCTTATGATCGTCCTCAGACGGGAGGTGTTAGGATGAGCGCCGACCCAGTCGAAGAGCCGCAGGCCCCCTACGTCGAGAGTCCCATCATCATGACGACCGTCCGGGTCATCACGCCGTTCGTGTTCACGCTCGGGCTGTTCGTGATGTTCCACGGAGCCGACTCCTCGGGCGGCGGGTTCCAGGGCGGCGTCATCGTCGGCACCGTCGTCCTCATGCTCGGTATCGCCTTCGGTATCGAGACGACGCGCGACTGGATCGGGACGACCATCCCGGTCGGACTCGTCGGGCTGGGCGTGGTAGCCTTCTTGCTCGCCGGCATTGGCTCGATTCTGCTCGGCGGGGCATTCCTCCAGTACGACGTGTACCCAATCTACCACGCCGCCAAGTACGGCATGGAGTTCGTCGAGCTGGCGATCGGACTCATCGTCGCTGGCGTGGTGACGGGGCTGTTCTTCGTTATCGCCTCCGAAACGACGGACGACAAGGAGGTGGATCAATGACGGGACTGGAGGCGCTCGCCGACCGACTCTACTACCTGGCGGCGTTCCTGCTGTTGGGTATCGGCACCTACACCCTCATCGGGAGCCAGAACCTCGTGAAGAAGGTCATCGGGATGAACGTCTTCCAGACGGGTATCTTCCTGTTTTTCATCGCGGCTGCGTTCATCACCGGCGCGAGTCCGCCGCTATTGACCGCCCCGGCGCCGTACGTCTCGCCGCTTCCGCACGTCCTCATCCTGACCGCAATCGTCGTCGGGGTGAGTCTCACCGCAGTCGCGCTGGGACTCATCGTGCGCATCTACGACGAGTACGGGACGCTCAACGAGGAGACCCTCCGGGAGGTGCAGGCTGATGAGTGACCTCGCGCCGCTGCTCGTCGCGCTGCCGGTCTTCGGCTCCGTCGTCGCGCTGCTCGCGGGGCTCGCCCGCGACCGCGTCGGCTGGGCCGTCGCAGTGCTCACGCTCGTCGTCCAGACCGCCGTCGCGGGAACGCTGATGGCAGACGTGCTCGGGAGCGAGGCAATTCGCTACGTCGTCGGTGGCTTCACCGTCCCCATCGGCATCGAACTCGTCGTGGACGGGCTCTCGGCGACGATAGCGCTGCTCGTGGCCGTCGTCTCGCTCGGCGTGCTCGCGTACGCGCGACGGGCCGGACCGCGCTCGAACGCGTTCTACGTCATCTATCTCCTCCTCGTCGCGGGGCTGTCGGGGATGTCCATCACCGGCGACATCTTCAACATGTATGTCTTCCTCGAAATCACGGGACTGACCGCCTACGCGCTCGTCGCAAGCGGCGACGGCGGGCGCTCTGCGATTGCCGGCTTGAAGTACCTGCTCGTCGGGACTGTCGGGGCGTCGCTGTTCCTGCTCGGCATCGGCTTCGCGTACATCGCGACCGGGACCCTCAACATGGGCGACCTCGCGACGCAGCTTGCCGAGGTGGGCTACGGTTCGCCGCTCGTGCTCGCCGCGTTCGGCCTGCTCGTCGTCGGCTTGTTCGTCAAGATCGCCGTCTTCCCGCTGCACACGTGGCAGCCGGCCGCCTACGCCGGTGCGCCCGACTCGGTGAGCGCGTTCATCTCCGCGCTCGTCTCGACGGTCGCCGCCTACGCGCTGATTCGCATCGTGTTCACCGTCTTCGGGACGGAGTTCCTCGCGGCGACGCCGCTCGCGAGTACGGTGCTCGCGGCCGGTGCGGTCGTCAGTATCGTCGTCGGGAGTCTGCTCGCCGTCTCACAGAGCGAGCTGAAACGGATGCTCGCGTACTCGTCCGTCTCGCAGTTCGGTCTCATCGTCGGTGCCGTCGCCGTCGGCAACGTCGTCGCGCTCACCGGCGCGGCAATCCATCTCGTCGGCCACGCCATCATGAAGGGCGGGCTGTTCCTGGCCGTCGGGCTCGTGAACGACGTGACGGGCGCACGCACCGTCGACGAGTACGCCGGCCTCGCGAAGCGGTCGCCGGTCGGCGCAGCAGCGTTCAGCGTGCTCGCCGTCGCGATGGTCGGCGTGCCGCCGGCCGTCGGCTTCGTCGGCAAGTGGTACATCGCGCTTGGCGCGGTCGAGGCCGGCGCGTGGCCGCTCGTCGTCGTCATCTTCGCGAGCACCTTGCTGACGCTCGCGTACTTCGCCCGAGTGGTCGAACGCATCTACTTCCGTGACTCGACGGAGACGAGCGGCCTCGCCCCGACGGCGACCGACGGCGGCGAAGACGACGCGCCCGAGCCGGTCGTCTCGGTCGGGATGCGGGCGACGGTAGTCGCGGCGGCCGTCGTCGCCGTCGCACTCGGTGCCGTCGCCGCCGGCTACGGCGACTTGCTCGAACCAACGATAGAGGGGCTTCTCTCATGACCGAAATCATATCGCTCAGACCGCTGCTTGCAGTGCTCGTCTCGGCCGTCGCCGTCGCGCCGATTCTCGCCTCCCGCGGCCGGCCGAACCTCCGGGAAGCGTGGACCATCCTCGCGGCCGTGACGAAGTTCGGACTCGTCGCCAGCATGGTGCCGGCCGTCCTCGCCGGCGACGTGTACGTCACCGACCTCGGAGCGTTCGTCCCGGGCGTGAACTTCGCGCTCGAGGCCGACGCGCTCGGCCTGCTCTTCGGGCTGCTCGCGAGCCTGCTGTGGGTCGTAACCAGCTTCTACAGCATGGGCTACATGCGCGGACTCGACGAGGACCACCAGACCCGCTACTTCGCCTCCTTCGCGGGGAGCGTCTCCGCGGCCATCGGCATCGCCTTCGCTGGGAACCTGCTCGTGTTGTTCGTGTTCTACGAGCTGTTGACCGTCGCGACGTACCCGCTCGTCACGCACGACCAGACGACGGAGGCCCGTGCTGCCGGCCGCAAGTACCTCACCTACACCTTCGGGGGTGGCGTGGCGGTTCTCGCGGGGACCGTACTCGTGTACGTGCTCGCCGGGACGACCACGTTCACTCCCGGCGGCATCGCCGACCTCGCGACGACCGACCCGACGCTCGCGAGCGCCGCCTTCGGCCTGCTCATCCTCGGATTCGGCGTGAAGGCCGCGCTGATGCCGCTGCACTCGTGGCTGCCCGATGCGATGGTCGCTCCGACGCCCGTCTCGGGTCTGCTCCACGCGGTCGCGGTCGTCAAGTCCGGCGTGTTCGGTATCGCTCGCGTCACGCTCGACGTGTTCGGACCGGATGCCGTCGCCGACCTGGGTCTCGGAATCGCGCTCGCGTTCGTCGCCGCGGCGACGCTCCTGATTTCGAGCGTTATCGCACTTCGTCAGGACAACCTCAAGCGTCGACTCGCCTTCTCGACGGTGAGCCAGCTCTCGTACATCGTGCTCGGAGTGGCTGTGGGGGTGAGCGTCGCCCCCGACCGCGCCGCCGCGTACGCGCTCGCGGGCGGACTGCTCCACATCCCCGCACACGCGTTCATGAAACTTACCCTGTTCTTCTGTGCGGGAGCCATCCACGTCGAGACTCACACCGACGACATCAGCGACATGGCCGGCATCGGCCGGCGGATGCCACTCACGATGACGGCATTCGGGGTTGCCTCCCTCGGGATGGCCGGCATCCCGCTCATCGCCGGCTTCGTCAGCAAGTACTTCATCCTCGTCGGGACGGTCTCGTCCGGGCAACTGCTGTTTACCGGCGCGCTGCTCATCTCTGGCGTCCTCAACATCGCGTACTTCTGGCCGGTGGTTTACACGGCCTTCTTCGAATCGCCCGACGACGGAAACTCGAAGCCATTGCTCGAATCGCCGTTCGGCGGCGACCGCGACGTGGCGACCGACGGTGGACACGAAGCCGAACACGGTGAGCACGGTCACGGCGACGGCTGGACCACAGCCGGCTGGCGCGGCGGCGAGTCCACGTGGCTCATGGTCGCGCCCATTCTCTTTGCCGCGGCCGGTTCCGTCGTGCTCGGAATCGTCCCCGACGCGGCAGTGTTCCTCCAGATCGTCCGTGCTGTCGTGGAAGGTGTGACGGGGGTGGTGCTCTGATGGAGCCGATTGTCCCACCGTTCGTCCCGGTCATTCTCGCGGCGCTGCTGTTGCCGCTGCTCGGTCAGAAATTCGGTCACGCAGTCGCCGGCGTTGCGACGTTCGCCGTCGTGCCGTACGTCTGGCTCGTCGACTCCGGTGCACACTTCACGAGCTTCGATTTGTTCGGCTTCGAGACGGTCATCTTCAACGTGGACCCGTTCTCGACGCTGATGGGGCTCATCTTCGCGTTCATCGGTGCTGTCGGCGTCCTCTACTCGTACTACAGCGACGCAGAGGCCATCCAGACTGCCTTCGCACTCAGCTACGTGGCGAGCAGCCTCGGAGCCGTCTTCGGCGGCGACTGGCTCACGCTCATCTTCTTCTGGGAGCTGATGGCCGTCACCAGCACCCTGCTGGTCTGGCACTACGGCGGGAAAGCCGTCCGTGCCGGCTTCCGGTACGCGATTCTCCACGGAATCGGCGGCACCCTGTTCCTCGGGGCGGTCATCTGGCACTTCGCCGAGACGGGGTCCTTCCTGTTCGCGAGCGTGCCCGGTGGCCCGGAGACGGCCGGTCTCGCCGGTCCCGTCGCGCCCGTGCTCGCCGCGCTCGGTGTCGGTGTCAACGTCGGCTTCATCGGGCTGCACGCGTGGCTGCCGGACACCTACCCGCGCCCGCACATCGCGGCCAGCGTCTTCCTGTGTGTCTACACGACCAAGACCGGCGTCTACGGGATGTACCGCGTCTTCCCCGACGACGGGAACGTCGCCGTCGCGTACATGGGTGGACTGATGGCCGTCTTCGGCGCGACGATGGCGCTGTTCCAAAACGACATGCGCCGGCTCCTCTCGTATCACATCCAGTCGCAGGTCGGCTACATGGTCGCGGGCGTCGGCATCGGCTCCGCGCTCGCACAGGCCGGCGCGTTCGCCCACGTGTTCAACCACATCCTCTACAAGGGGCTGCTATTCATGACCGCGGGCGTCGTCATCTACCGCACCGGCGAGGAGAGTCTGAAGAAGCTCGGCGGACTGGCCCGACAGATGCCCCTCACCGCCGGCGCGTTTAGCGTCGCCGCGCTGTCTATCGCCGGTTTCCCTGGTTTCAACGGATTCGTGAGCAAGGGCATCGTCATCTCCGGGAGTCACTACACCTTCCAGAAAGGACCGCTCGTGATTGGTGACTTCTACACCCTCGAGCTACTGCTGCTCGTCGGTGGCGTCGGCACCTTCATGTCGTTCATCAAGTTCGGCTACTACGCCTTCTTCCACGGCGAGTACGACGGCGAGGTGAAAGACGCCAACCGCGGCCAATCGGTCGCGCTGGTGACCGTGGCCGCGCTCTGTGTGTTCTTCGGTCTCTCCGACGGCTCGCTGTTCAGCATCCTCCCGTTCGACGTGACAGACGGGGCCGTCGTCGACCACGTCTACGTGACCTACACCACCGATCACATCATCGAGGGCGTCGCGCTCGCCGTGGCGGGCCTCGTCGGCTTCGCCCTCGTGAAGAAGCCGCTGTCGAAGCTCGGCCGCGTCCCTGACGTGGACAAGCTGTACAACCCGCTCAGCTTCTACGGGACGCGTGCGCTCGTCGTCGGCGTGACGGAACTGTACGCCGCGACCGACCGCGCCGTCGTCCGAGTCGCCGGCGGCGTCCAGCGTGCCGTCGCCGCACCCGACCGCGCCGTGGGCCGAGCCGTCGGCCGCGACCGCGTCCCGCTGGCGGCGGGAATTAGCTCGGGAATCGTGCTCGTCGTGTTGGTGGCGGCGGTCGTCGTCCTCGCGGCGGTCCTCTAATCAGAGTTCGACCGCGAGCTCGTCTGCGATGTCGTTCGCGACGGCCGTTTTCGGCCCCGTGTAACTCGTCGTCTCGGCCTCGCGGACGATGATGACACGCGTCTCGTCGCCGGCGAGCGCGTCCGCACGGTTCGCGACGACGAAGGAGAGACCGACCCGCGCCAGTTGCTCGCGCGCCGTCGCGACGAGACGCTCGTCGTCGCCTTCGGTTTCGAGCTTGAACCCGACCATCGTGAGGTCGGGAGCGCTCGCGCGGACCGTATCGAGCAGCTTCGGCGTCGGCTCCAGTTCGAGGGTGAGTTCGCCTCCCGAGCGAATCTTCTCGTCGCTCGCCTCGATGGTGTAATCTGAAATCGCAGCCGCGGACACGAGCGCGTCGGCGCCGCCACCGACCACCTCGACCGCCGTCTCGGTCATTTCGGCAGCCGACTCGACGCGTTCGACGCTCGCGTACGGTACGTCGGTCCCGTCGTGGAGCAGGGTCACGTCCGCGCCGCGAACGTAACAGGCCCGCGCCAGTGCGCGACCGGTCTTTCCCGAAGCGCGGTTCGTCAACACGCGGACGGGGTCGATTGTCTCGCTCGTCGGCCCGCTCGTGACGACGACGTGTTGGCCGGCGAGCGGGGAGTCGCCGGCGACTCGGGCCGTCGTGGTCACGATTGCCTCCTCGGTCGCGATCTTCGCTTTCCCCTCTTCGAGCCGCGGGTTGACGAAGGTGACGCCCCACGATTCCAGGGTGTCGAGCGAGTCGAGCACGCCCGGGTGGTCGTACATCGGCTCGTGCATCGCGGGCGCGACGACAAGGGGAACGCCCTGTCCGAGCGCGGTCGTCGCACACGTCGTGACGGTCGTATCGTCGATGCCGGCGGCGATTTTTCCGACGGTGTTCGCGGTCGCCGGGGCGAGCAGAAACACGTCCGCCCAGCCGTCCGCGCCGAACAGGTCGACGTGTTCGACCTTGCCGGTGATTTCGGTGACGACCTCGTTTTCCGTCGCGAACTCCAGTGCCCACGGGTGGATGATGCCCCGGGCGCTGTCGGTCATGACTGGCGTGACGTTTGCGCCCTCGCGTCGCAGTTCGTGGGCCAGTTCCACCGTCTTGACGGCGGCAATCGACCCCGAGACGCCGAGGACGACGTTCGTGTCGGCGAGTACGCTCATATCTCGGCTCCGTGGGGCGGGCTAATCAGTGTTCGCCGTCGTCCTCGCGGGCGGCGACGACAGACGGGTGCATCGTCGGCCCGTCAGGCTGTGGCTCCTCGAACGCCTCGCGCATCCGCTCGTTCGCGCGCGCCTCGCGGTCGCGCCGCTCGTCGGCAGGAATCTCCACGCAGCCTGGCGGTACATCGCGACCGCGCTCGGTGAAGTACCCCTCGGGCGTGACCCAGTCGTGGTAGTAGGGGATATCGGCATCGTGGATGAGCGCGAGCGCGGCCGTCGCGCCGTGGCCGGCACAGATAATCGTCTGGTGTGGCTGTTCAGCGAGTCGACCAGCCGCGTACAGTCCGTCCATGCCAGTTCGACCGGTCTCGTCGGCGTCGATGAACGTCTTCGATCCGCGGTCGAGAAAGCCGACCCCGTCGATGTCGGCGAGGTACGAGGCATCCGACCATGAGGCCGCGACGACAGCGTCGGCCGTGAACGACGTTCCGTCGGCGGTTTCGACGGCGAAGCCGTCGGCGGTCGGTTCGACCCGTGCAACTCGTCCTTCTGTGAACGCCGCGCCGGCCTCCTGTGCCCCCTCGACACAGAGTTCGAGAAATGTGCGGGCGTTCACTCCACGCGGGAAGCCGAGGACGTTCTCTAAGTGTGCGTTGCGGGCGAGCGTCGACTCGCCGTCCGTGACGACCGTCGTGTCGACGCCGGCGCGGGCGGTGTAGGTAGCCGCTGTCAGCCCCGCGACTCCGCCGCCGACGATGACCGCGTCGGTGCTCATACGCGAGGGTACGAGCCGACGGGCCTGAAGCTCACGGTCGCGCCGCCCCGGAGTGTTTAGGGGGCTGTGTCTGCTATCTCACCCGTGGACGCCGTCGAACTCCAGACCGTCGTGTACGCGCCCAGAACAGAGGTGTTCGACTTCCTCGTCGACTTCACGCACTACGCCCGCTACTCCAAACATCTCGACAGCGTCGAAGGGTTCGGCGACGGCAGCGAGGGGACGGAGTACGAGCTTACGTTCTCGTGGTGGAAGCTCTCGTACACGGCCCGCTCGCGGGTCACTGACATCGACTCGCTAAATCGCATCGCGTGGGAGCTGACGAAGGACCTCGACGCCAACGGTTACTGGGAACTGGGAGACGCGACCCCGCCGGAGGACCGCGAGCACGCGACGCGTGTCACCTTCCGGGCGGCGTTCGCGCCCGAGTCGGCGGATACGAGCGTCATCCCACTGCCGTCGCTCGTCTCGTGGGACTGGGTCATCGAGAAGGCGAAACCGAAGATACAGTCAGAGGCGGAACGCGTCGTTCGCCGCGCGGTGAAGGACCTGGAAGGAACGAGCCGATCTGTCGAGTTGGAGATTACCACCAGACCCGACTCCGTGTAGCTACTCCTCGTCGTAGCCGCCGCCAAAGCGCATCAGGAAGTACCCGAGTCCGAGCGTCGCGCCGATACCGATAGTGCCGGCGAGCCCGAGCACCTTCGCCGGGTCCGGAATCTCCGGTGGCCCCTGTGCCGGTTCCGGCGTCGAGATCTCCTCGACGACCTCGATGGAGCCGACCATGCCGACGCTCTCGTGTGGCGTACAGACGTACTCGTAGGTGCCGAGCGTCTCGAAGGTGTGACTGTACTCGGTGCCGGAATCGAAGAGGACGCCGGCCTCGCCTTTCCCCTCCCACGTTGCACCCTCGGGAGTGGAGCCTGGAACGACGTTGTGGCCGTCGCCTTCCCACACGAAGTTCACCGTCGTCCCCGGGAGAATCTGGAGCTCCGCCGGCTCGTAGACGAACTCACCGCCCGGCGCGACGACGACGGTTTCGGTCGTGCCGGCGCCCGGGAGGTCGCCCCCGCTACCGGAGCCACTGTCCGTCTCGTTGCCATCCTCCTGTGCCGCCGCGGTACCGACAAGCCCGCTCGCGGCCGCCGCGCCGGTCGAGGCACGCAGGAAGCCACGTCGACTGACGGAACGCTCGTCGCTGCTCATACACCGCGTTAGAATCACTCACTCCTGAAGGTTCCGCTTCGATTCGCCGCGGCTACAGCCGGTAGTCGGTGGAGCCGTCTTCCGTTTCCACCGCGGCGACCAGCAGGTCGATTCCGGCTTCGATGTCGTCGACGTGGATGCTTTCGGTCACGGTGTGGAGATACCGCGTCGGGAACGAGATGGCACCGGCGGGCGTCGCACCACCGGCGAACTGGAGTCCCGCTGTGTCCGTCCCGCCGGTGGGGAGAATCTCGGGCTGGTGTGGAATCTCTCGCTCCTCGGCGAGGGCCGTCAGTCGGCGGTGGACCGTCGGATTTGTGATTGCGGAGCTATCCTTCAGCTTGATACCCGCACCGTCACCGAGTGCCGTCACACGGTCCTCAGCGGAGAAGTTCGGCCCGTCGTTCGCGACTGTCGTGTCCAGCCCGTAGGCCACGTCGGCGTCGATGTCGACACCAATCGCTTGTGCGCCGCGCAGGCCGACCTCCTCCTGAACCGTCGCCGCAAGGTGTATCGTCGCAGTTGGCGAGTCGAGACGGCGTGCAGCCTCGATAAGCGCGAACACCGATACGCGGTTGTCGAGCGCCTTGCCAGTGACGTGCTCGCCCATCAGCGCCGTCAACTGCTGGGTCGTCACGAAATCGCCGATGTTCACGAGTTCTGTCACCTCGTCGCCGTCGCGCCCGAGGTCGACGTACACGTCCGCCACCTCGTCGTCGCCTTCGAGGTCGCTCTCGTCGAGGGTGTGGGGCGGCGGACTACCGATGACGCCCGTGAGGTCCTCATCGTCCGTGTGGACGGTGACGCGCTGGGCCTTCAGCACACGCGCGTCCCACCCGCCGAGCGCGTCGAGCTTGAGGTAGCCGTCATCAGTGATATGACGAACCATGAACCCGATTTCGTCCATGTGGGCCGCAACGACGACGTGTTGATCGCCGGTCCCCTCGATGGTGCCCACGAGATTCCCCATCCCGTCGCTCTCTATCGTGTCGACCTCGTCGGTCAGCTCTCGGCGGACGATGTCACGAACTCGGCCTTCGTAGCCGGGGACGCCGTTGGTTTCCGTCAGTTCGCGCAGTAGCCCGAAGTCGAAGGGCAGCTCGTCGTGTACCATACTCCATGGTGGGCGAGAGCCTCCTAAGCGATGCTGGTTCACGAGCGATGGGAACTACTAACGCCTCGGGCGACGGCGGTGTGGTATGACACAGTGGATTGGTGAGACGTTCACCTCCGAGGTCGGCTGGAGCCATCTCGAATCGCTCGTCGGCGTCGGCAACCGGATGGCCGGGTCCGACGGCGAGGCGACGGCCGCCCGCGAGACGCGCGACGCGCTTGCGGAGTTCGCCGACGACGCGCGGACAGATGAATTCGACATCCAAGGGTGGATACGCGGCGACTCCCGCGTCCAGGCCGGCGATACCGAGTTCGACTGTCTCGCGCTCCCTCGGTCGCCAACCGGAGAGACGACGGGCGAACTCGTCGATATGGGCTACGGACTGCCGGAGGATTTCGAGCAGGCGGACGTCGATGGGAAGGTCGTCGTTTGTGCGAGCAACGTTCCCTCGTGGTACGACCGGCTCATCCACCGCCGGGAGAAGTACTACGACGCCGTCGAACACGGAGCGGCCGCGTTCCTGTTCCGGAACCACGTTGAGGGGTGTCTCGCACCGACCGGAAGCGTCGGAACGGCCGACGCGCCGCTGGGCGAGATACCGGCCGTCGGTATCTCGAAGGAGGCCGGGAGCCGTCTCGTCCGCGAACACGAGGGCGAACAGGTCACCGTCGCCACGCGCGCCGAGACGGGCGACGCGACGAGTCAGAACGTCCACGCGACGCTCGGTCCCGACATGGAGCAGACGCTGCTCGTCACCAGCCACGTCGACGCCCACGACATCGCCGAGGGAGCGATGGACAACGGCGCGGGGACGGCGATGGTGGTCGAACTCGCACGGACGCTCGCCGACCGCGAGACCGACCTCGACACGCGCGTCGAGTTCGTCTGCTTCGGCGCGGAGGAGGTCGGACTGGTCGGCTCCAGTCATCTCGCCGCCGAGCGCGACCCCGAGACGGTGAAGGCAGTGCTCAATCTCGACGGCGTCATTCAGGGGCGGGACCTCGCCGCCTACACCCACGGCTTCGACGCGCTCGGTTCGGCCATCGACCGAGTGAGCGACCGACTCGACCAGCCGTTCACCACGAATCCGAACCACGGTCCACACAGCGACCACTGGCCGTTCGTCGAGCGCGGCGTCCCCGGACTCCACGTCTACGCGGAGACGGGCGACGAGGGGCGAGGGTGGGGCCACACCCGGGCCGACACGCTCGACAAGCTCGCTCTCCGCGATTTCCGCGAACAGGCTATCGTCCTCACGGAGTTGGCCGTCGAACTGGCGAGCAACGCGACGACGACAGAGCGGCGTGACACGGCCGACATCGCCGCGGAACTCGAAGCCCAGGACCTCGCGACCGGGATGAAACGCACCGGCGACTGGCCGTTCGACGACGACTGAAGAGAGCGTGAGAGTGCGACGGTCGGCAAAAAATTGCAGGGGGTTAGACGACCTGACTCCAGAACGGCGCAACAGCGAAGAAGAACGTCTGGAAGAGGATGTACGCGAGCATGAGGATGGACGCCGTCACGGCACCCTTCGGCGGCGTGAGGTCGCGGTCGTTGCGGACCTCCACCTGGCGGGACTCGAACTCGAAGAGGTCGGTCACGAACACCGTCGCGACGAGCATCGAGAACACGAGCCCGCCGTGGTGTGCGATGGTCATGTAGTAGAACGCACCGACCACGAGCAGGAAGTTCGTCCCGACGCGCAGCGGATGTCGCGTCACGTCCTGCCAGTCGCCCGACGCTGCCTGTGACTGGTGTTGTCTGTACTCCAGTGCGCGACCCAGCATGTTGAGCACGACCAGCCCGAGCAGCAGATAGGCAATCAGCGGTGCAGAAAGCACGTTCTGTGCCAGAATTTGGTCCACCGGCCCGAACCACGCCACGAAGTTCTCCATACGCGAGGGTCGGTACGGGCTACATTAAGCCCTTTCCAATCGGGGAGCCGTCAGCGGAACCGACCGCTCGACTCGGGGACGACGGCGACGGAAAGCGAGGTCTCGACGCCGACGCGCACCGACTCGCCGGGCACGACCGAGCCGGTCGTGCGGTCGTCAGCGAGCAGTTCGACCGGCGTCTCGTCGCGTTCCACGCGGAGCTCCAGCCCATCCATCGGCACGACCCACATGTCCTCGTCTGTCGAGAACGGGGCGACCGGAACGACGGCGAACGCGTCGACGCCTCCGGCGACTACGGGACCGTCCGCCCGCCGCGTGTACCCGGTGGAGCCGGCCGGCGTCGCGACCACGACACCGTCGGCCCGGAACGTTGCGACCCGCTCTGCTCGACTCACGACCGTGTACTCGGAGATGCGTGCCGGTTCACCAGTTACCAACATGAGCTCCGCGAGTGCCCGCGTCTCCCCGAGTGGGGTTCGCGCGGTCGCGACCGGTAACTCGACCGTCTCGTGTCGCTGTTCGAACACCGCAGCGAGTGCACGCTCCAGTGCGCTGCGTTCGACCGACCGGTACGCGTAGCCGGCGTCGACGGGAACGAGGGGCGACTCGATGCCAGCGTCGGCAGCGGTCAACATTCCCGCCTCGCCGACGGCGACGACGACATCCGTCTCGGCTACGGCATCCTCGGTCGGGTCGACCGCGAGCGGCTCACCGCCGGCGGCGGTCACCGCTGTCGCTACCGTCTGGTCACCGAGGATGCCGACCGTCGGTCGCTGCATACGCCCTGGTCTCACGGCGACGAGAAAAAGCCGTCCGGTTGCCGGATTACTCGGGGATTTCCGGTGTGCCCGTGTAGGCGTCGCGCGCCTTCCGGGCAATCGGAATCACGACGACGAACGTGAGGAACCCGAGGACGGCAAACCACAACATCGCCTCCTTCACGACTAGCCCAACCTGCGTGTACACCGTCAGCCCGGAGGTCGGGTTGGGCGCGAGCAGCTGCGTTCCCTCGAAGCTCGGCGTGTTGTACCAGCCGGCGAGTGTCATCCACGCAAGCCCGGCGCTGATGAATATCGTGAACCCCTTTGCAAATTCGTCGGCCATTATCTACGTTTCGTCCGCCTCGTTTTTAGCATTTCCCATCTCCTCGGCGCGGAACCGCGACCCGACGATGTAGATTCCAGAGCCGGTGGTGAGGAACGCGAACCCAACAAGCGCGAACGCGATAGTCAACGGTTGGCCACCGACGCCGAGACCGACAGCGCCGAAGGCGTCCTGCACCAGCCCGCGGACGAAACTCCGGTCGAGCGTCGCCGCGTCGAACATCACGAACGCGAGCAGGACGAACACGACGGCAAACAGCGTCGAAAACACCGTGATGGACTTGTACAGCTCCATCGGCACGGCGATATCGCGCCCGCCGCCGGCGGCGTCGCTGTCGGGGTCCTCAGACATGTACGCAAGAAGGGGGCGAAGCGGTTTGAGTCTTGTCTACTTCGGGGGGCGAAGCCGGTAGTAGCGACGGTTCAGCTCGAACATGTACCCTTCCCGCATCGACTTCAGCACGGCGTACGAGATACACGTCGCCGCGATGGGGAGCAGGAACGCCAGATCGAACAGCAGGGTACTGCTCATCGAGATGAGGTTCTTGACGGCCAGCGCCGAGATGGTGAACGCGAACACGACGCCACCGACGCCGAGTGCCGCCCAGAACGGCTGTTCGACCGGTCGCCGTGCCGCGCCCTTGTTGAGGAACGGCACGATGGAGATGAACCCAACCACGACGATGTTCGCGACGACGCCGTACGCGCGGTCGGCCATCAGCTTCGAGCCACCCAAAAGCGACAGCTCGGGGTTGAGCGGTCCCAGCTTGAGCAGACCGAACGACCAGTAGAGATACCAGTCGGGTAGAATCACGGCCGGCGTCTGCGTCGAGTTCGCCGGCGCGCCGATGTGGGGCGGGAGCGCCGCCGCCAGGAAGATTATCATCCCGACAAAGAAGCTCGTCAGGGCGAGGTTCCGCACCATCTCGTGTGGCCACGTCGGGAACGCGAGCACGTCGCGCTCGACGTAGTCAGACTCGATGCGCAGGTCCTGGTCCTCTCGGCGTGCACGCTCGAAGTACTCGTACGTGAGCCGCGAGAGTCCCTCGGTTCGCTCCTTCCGCTCGCGCCACGTCGGCGTCTCGTCGTCGGGAGCGACGATACCAGTGCCGTCTGCGGCTACGTCTTTGTCGTCGTTTGTGTCGCTCATGTTAGTGTGGCTCCGCGATTCCCTGCATCCAGACGATGCCGATGTGAATCGCAATCACGGTGGTCGCGATGAACGGGAGGAAGAACACGTGCAGGATGTACATCCGCTGCAGCGTGGACTGCGTGAGCGTGAATCCCCCGAACACCAACTGTGCCGCCCACTCGCCGGCGACCGGGACCGACAGCGCCATCTCGACGCCGATCTGTCCCGCCCAGAAGGCGAGCTGGTCCCACGGGAGCAGGTACCCGGTGTACCCGAAGACCATCGTCAGCGAGATGAGCACGATGCCGATGATCCAGTTGAGCTCTCGTGGCTCCTTGTACGCGCCCGTGAAGTAGACACGGAGCATGTGGAGGAACACCGCCGCCACCATCACCTGTGCCGACCAGCGGTGGAGACTCCGGAGGAAGAATCCGAGGTTTAGGTCGGTCATGATGAAGGTGATCTGTTCGTACGCGACGGTCGGTGAGCCGGACGCCCCTGCGGCAGCAGGGCTGTAGTAGAAGCCGAGCAGCGCACCGGAGACTGCTGCGACAACGTACGCGATGGTACTGAAGCTCCCTAACGCGTACAGCGGGTACCAGTACCAGAACTTGTTGTCGAGGTTGTACTGTTCCGTGTGGCTCTTCGGCATCTGCATGTTGACTTTGTAGTAGAGATTCTCCAGAATCTCCAGATAATCAACGATGCGCAGCCGCTTGTCCAGCCACATCAGAACCGTCAGGTAGATCGACTCGACGGGAGTGAGATCCCGCTCTTGCATCCACCCTTTGTGGTCGTGTTCGTCTTTTCGTTCTAAGCTCATTGTCGCCCCTTTGGCTGTGTGTTCATAAACTCATCCCAGCTACGTTACTCCTCCGGTCGTGGAAGTGCCACGAACGTCGTCTGGACCGGACTGAACGGGTCGTACACCGACTGGTGGCACTGACAGTACACCCGGTCTTCCGCGCCGAAGTTCGCCGAGCCTTCGAGCTGTTTGAACCCCGGGACACAACAGAAGTGGGTACACTTGTTGAGCCACGCGATGAACCCCTGGTCGGTCGCGGCGCTCAGGAACTCGTCGTCCTGTGCCATCTCCTCGATACGAGTAGAACGGAGCACCTGAATCGGCATCGTCTGATCGACGTCCTCGGACCGCCAGCGCCCTGTCGCCGGCTTTCCGACGCCGCTTTGTCCGATGCCGTTGCCCCACTCTTCGTAGTCATCGAACATATCGACGGTGAGCGGCTCGCCGGGTTCGAGATCGCTCATCCAGTCGTAGCCGGCGCTGGCACCGACACGGAAGGTGTTGTCCTGGTCTGCGGTCGGCTGTGTGCCCGGATACGTCTGGACCCCGCAGTACTGGAACCACTGCGAGGAGTAGGTTACGCCGCCCAACTCCGTCTCTGCAACGTTCACCGTCTGTCCGCCCTTGGTGACCTCGCTGACCTCCGGCCAGACGCCCTGTAGCTCACCGTCTTCGATGGTGAGCGGGATAATCGGCATCCCGCGCGGCGCTGGACCGTCGGTGTTCTCGATGGCCATCGCCATCGTCGTCCCGCCCCCGATACCGCTGGAGCTTGTCGTCGCACCGATCGCCATCGCCGAGCCGGTCCCGACGCCGGCGAGCGCGGCCGAGCCGACGACGCCTTTCACGAACCGTCGCCGCCCGGATTCCATCGGATATTTGTCTTCGTCAAGTGGCATTGTTATTTCTTGTAGTAGGGGTACACTGCGCGTTTGATGCTGTCCCATGCGTCACCGCCGAGCTGCTCGCCGTCCATGTCCTCCTCCCGGATGTAGAGGTCCTCCCACTTGCGGCGGCGCTTCTTCACGATCATCACGTCCGGGAGGAACTCCTTGCGGTACAACAAGAGGATGAACGCCAGGTCAATGAGCGTGAGCGTCAACAGCCCACCGAGGAACATGTTCCCGAACTCCGAACGGCCCCACCCGCCGGCCGTGAGACCGTAGGTGAACAGACCGATGAACAGCACTTCGAGCACCGTCAGCAGGACGATCGCAATCGCCGCTGCCGTCGACTCGCGTGCTGGCTCGTACCGGTGGATGTCGCCGTATGTGTTGTTGCCCGAGCTCATGGTTAGGTCCCTCCGCTCGCGTTCGGTGATTCACCGTACTTCAGCTGGAAGAACGTGAACATGATGGACACGAGGATGGCGAGAATCGTCGCAATGCCGACGTAGTGGGCCTGAATCGCCACGCCCATGTGTTCGGGGTCTGCCTCGCCGCCGCCGCCGGTCGACACCGTCGGCACGTCGCCGCCCACGGCGACCGCACCGACCATTCCCAGCGACTGGTGTGGCGCACACGCGTAGTTCGTGATTCCACCCTCCTCGAACGTGTACTCGTAGGTGTAACCGGCTTCGCCGACGGTTTCGCCGCTGTCGAGCGCCGCCGGGCCTTCCTGTGCGACTACGTTGTGGTTGCCACCCTCGCCGGTCCACTCGAAGATGACGGTCGTGCCTGGGTCGACCCACAGCCCGGCCGGCGAGAAGGCGAGACTGCCGCCGTTACCGGATGCACCGACCTCCACGGTCACCTCGCTTTCGCCACGGGCGTCTGTGTACCCACCGTCGACACCGCCCAGCCACCCGCCGAAGTCCGGTTGTTGTGACTGCGCCGCTGCGGTCCCGGACGCGGCGACCGCTCCCGCTGCGGCCGTCGCACCCCCCGCAGTTCGCAGAAACTGCCGTCTATTCATGAACGTCGAAGTCTCGGGCCTGTCCGCGTATAAATTCTCCGAAGGTCCGCCTCATCCGGCGGCTTTCCTGCGTTCAGCCCTTACCGTTCAGACTCCGTTTCCGGAGTCTCATCGGCCGACGGCCCGTCGTCCGTCTCCCCGTCGCTCGCCGCTTCGCCGCCTGCCTGCTCGGCGTCGGCTTCGAGCGAGGCTGTTTCCCGTGCACTCTCGGGCAGGAACTCCGGCCGTTCGTCCTCTCCGACACCGACCGCGCGCAGTCGGTTCCGATACTCCTCCGCGCGGAACCGGTCGGAGAGCCGGGCGTTCGCCACCGTGAAGAAGAGCAGGAAGCCACCGACGAGGAACAACAGCCCGATGGTACCGCTGATGATACCGAGTCCGCCCGAGAGGGCCGCTCCACCCGCGAGGATGAGCCCCGAGAGGAACATCGCGCCGGCGATGAGCTGCATCATCAGATTACCGAACTCGCCGGAGCCTTCGGGGACCGTCGTCGGCTCAGGTAGCTCGGCGTCTTCGGGCGGCTCCGTGACGGTGTAGTCGTCCATCGAACACAGCGCGACCGACGGCTTCACGTCTCGGAGTACGGTCCCTTCCCCCTCGATGCTCCCGTCGGCGTAGACGACCGCGTACCCCTCGTCGGAGTAGGCGACCAGCCGGTCGGGGTTGTCGAGTCGCTCGATGCGCGCGAACACGTCCCGGGAGGCGATGCGGCTCTTCAGGTCGGCCTCCAGCCGTTCGAGCAGTTCATCGCCCGTAATCCACGAGTCGGGGTCGAAGACGGCGTCCCACTCCTCGGGAGACATCCGCGCCATGTCGCTCGGCGTGAAGTCATCGAAGTCGTACTCGGCTTCGACCTGTGCGCGCAGTTCCTCGGTCGAGAGCGAGTCGTCCGACTCCGCCTCGTCGACCTGCCGGACAGCCGACTCGACCGTGTCGTCGCCCGAGTCGGTACGGGCGTCACTCATTGCCCCAACGTTCGGCCTTGGTTGGTAAACTCTTGTCGGGATTTCGAACGCGACCGCTTAAGCGCGGCCCGCCCCTCATGTCGGTTATGGTCGCGACCGGGACTATCGCCACTGTCGTCGCGCTCGCCGTGACTGTGAGCCTCCCGTGTTTCCTCTACGGCGCGTGGATTATGATCGACAACGACCCGATAACGTGGGGCGTATTGACGTGGCATCTGAAATACATCGTCACCGGACTCACTCTCACGACGGTCCCGCTACTCCTCTGGATGGCTCCCCGCCTGTTCGGACTCGGCGACAACAGCACGCAGTTCAGCGGCTACGCCGTCGTCCACGCGTTCGTCGGGCTCACCGCTTACGCCTTCCTCGCGTTCGGGTTCACCGGCATCGTCCGTATCTTCCGCGCCAAGTGGGAACACGACCTCTATCACGACTACGACGAGGACGTGCTCCTCGGTGAGATCGGCGGCGACCGGATGGACCACTGGCGCACCCGTCTCCGCATCGGCGTCTTCGGCTACACCTTCTTCTGGATTCTCGCGTGGCTCACCGGACTCACTCGCTACGCGATTCGGTATCTGTAGCCGGCGAGACGACGTGCGTCTCTTCACCCTGCAGTAGTCGCTCGATACCGGCAGGCAGGAGCGGCGTCTCATCGTCGAAGGACTCCAGTCGTTCCCACGTCGCCGGCCGACGCGACCCGTCCGTCTCCGTGACGGTGAGTTGTTCGCGCTCGTAGACCGCCTCGTCCCGAAACGATACCGCACGCACGACTGCCAGTTCGTGGAACGACTCGCCGTCCCATCGAAACTGATTTTCTATCGTGCCGAGCACCTCACCCGGCTCAACTGCGTTTCCAAGTTCTTCATCGAACTCCCGGACGACAGCCTCGGCGCTCGATTCGTTGAACTCGATACCGCCGCCGAGAGGTCGGTGAAACTGCTCGTCGGGTCCCTCGTAGTACTCGACCAGTAGCTCCTCGCCCCGGCGCGCAACGCCGAGCACCTGGGGGCGAACGTCGCGCCAGTTCTTCACCACGGCTCGCCGCTCGCGAGGTCGGTCTCCGAATCGCCCTGCTCGGATGGACAGATATCGGCGAGCAGACAGCCGTCACACGCCGGACTGCGGGCCGTACACGTGTCGCGACCGAACTCGATGAACAGGTGGGTACACTCCTTCCAGTCGGACTCGGGAATCAACTCCATCAGCTCCCGTTCGATTTTCGCCGGCGTCTCCTCCTCGGTGAGACCGAGCCGTCGGGAGATGCGCTGGACGTGTGTGTCGACGACGATTCCCTCCGTCAGGTCGTGGCCGTGCTGGAGCACGACGTTCGCGGTCTTGCGACCGACCCCCGGCAGGTCCGTCAGCGCCGACATCGTGTCCGGCACCTCGCCGTCGTGGTTCTCGACCAACTGCTCGCCGATGCCCTTCAGGTAGCCGCCCTTGCTGTTGTGGAAGGTGATACCGTAGATGTCCTCCGCCAACTGCTCTTCACTCGCCGCGGCGAACTCCTCGGCCGACTCGTACTTCTCGAACAGGTCTTCGGTCACCTGATTCACGCGCTCGTCGGTGCACTGCGCCGAGAGCACGACCGCGATGAGCAGTTCGAGCCGGGACTCGAAGTTGAGCGAAATCGTCGGCTCGGGGTATTCGGCGTAGAGCCGGTCTACAACCTCGCGTGCCTGTTCGGTTCGCGTGTCGAGCGGTGTTCCCATACCCGACGGTCGGCGGTCGAAAAGTAAGTCCCGTCGGTCCTACAGGCCGAGTTCGCGACCGATGACGAGATGCTGAATCTCGCTCGTTCCCTCGCCGATCTCCATCAGCTTCGCGTCGCGGTAGAACCGCTGTGGCGCGAAGTCGGTTGTGTAGCCGTAGCCGCCGTGGACCTGCACGGCGTCTTCTGCGACCTCGCGGGCCGCCTCGGACGCGTCGAGTTTCGCGAGGGCAGACATCCGGGTCACGTCTTCGCCGGCGTCGTACATCGTCGCCGCCTTGTGGGTGAGCAGCCGCGAGCGCTCGATCTTCCGGTCCATGTCGACCACCATGTCGCGGACGGCGTCGAACTTCGAGATGGGCGAGCCGAACTGCTCGCGGTCGGTCGAGTAGTCGCGGGCCGCCTCGAAGGCTCCCTGTGCCAGCCCCGTCGACAGGGCGGCAATGGAGATGCGGCCACCGTCGAGGGTCGCCTTCGTCTGCTCCCAGCCGTCGCCCTCCTCGCCGAGCAGTCGGTCCTCGGGCACGCGGAGGTCGTCGAACTTCAGTTCGCAGGTCGGCGAGGCGTTCAGCCCCATCTTGTCCCACACCTCGACGACCTCGAAGCCGTCGTCCTCCTCGGGGTCGACGATGAACGTCGAGATACCGCCGTAACCGGCGTCGGGGTCGGTGACCGCCTTCACGAGCACGGAGTTCGCGACGTTCGCGTTCGTGATGAACTGTTTCGTCCCGTTGATGACGTACTCGTCGCCATCCTTCTCGGCCATCGTATCCATGTCGCTGGCGTCGGACCCTGACGACGGCTCGGTGAGCGCCCACGCACCCATCCCCTCGCCGCGGGCGAGCGGCTTGGCCCACCTCTCCTTCTGAGTCTCCGTCCCGAACTTCACGATTGGCATCAGCCCCAGCGAGGTGTGAGCAACGTAGGAAAGTCCGATTGCCCCCGAGACTCGGCCAAGTTCCTCGGCGACGGCCGCGTACATCAGGTAGTCGCCGCCAGCGCCGCCGTACTCCTCGGGGACGGGGACGCCCATCAGGTCGAGGTCGGCGAGCTGGTCGAAGATTTCCCGCGGGAACCGATGCTCGTCCTCGATCTCCTGTGCAATCGGCTCGATTTCGGCCTCGCAGAAGTCCCGGACGGTGTCGCGAATCATCCGGTGTTCGCTCGGCAGGTCGAACTCCATGCTCGGGCGCTCGATTGTGCCAGACATACCCGTACGTTCGACCGTGGAAAGATAAACAGTTCGAGATATTCGCCGCAACCGAAAGGCGACTCCGAACTGATTAAGACGGCCGGAGTCGTTGGCCCGGTTATGTTTACACTGCTTCAGGAGTCGGTCAACACCGGCATCATCGACGTGGCTGGCTGGATTGTCGCCCTCGGCGGGCTGGCGCTCGTCGGCGGCTGGTACTACAAGCTCGTCAACTGACGACGGCGTTCGCCTCCAGCCACGCAGCGGCCTCCCGAACGACCGACTCGTCTTCGTGTTCGATCTTCACCCGGACCGTCTCGCCGGGATACGAACCGACCTTCACGCCGAACTGCTCGCGCAGCTGCGCGAATCGCTCGATGAGCGCGCTCTCGGCTTCGTCTATCGTGACGTGTTCGACGTGGCGTATCGTGCCGGCAAAGCGGTCGGCGACCGACTCGAACATCGCCTTCATCTCGTCGGGGACGCCCGGGAAGACGTAGACGTTCTCCAGGATACATCCCGGAGCGACGCCGGCCTCATTATGGAGCGGGTCGCTTCCCTCGGGCAAGTCCGCGGTCCCGGTTGCGAGGTCGCCCCGGCTGTAGCCGTCTGCTTCGAGCCACTCGAGCGCCTGCTCGTCGGTCCGGAGTTCACGGCCGAACGCGGCGGCGACGCCGTCCATGGTCACGTCGTCGTGTGTCGGTCCCAGCCCACCGGTGACGATGACCACGTCGTAGCGGTCGCTGTACTCGGCGACGAGTTCGGCAATCGCCTCCGTGCGATCGGGAACGGTACTGATTCGCTCGACGGTGACGCCCCGATCCGTCAACCGCTCAGCGAGCCACGTCGCGTTCGTGTCGACGGTGTCGCCGGCGAGCAGCTCATCGCCGACGGTTAAAATTCCAGCGCGCATGCCCGCCTTTCGGCAGCCCGCGGCTTCAGTCTTCGCCGCTACCCCATCCCGGGCGGCGGTCGATTCCGGTCGTCGTCCTCGATATCCATGTCGAGGCCCACCTCCTCGCGTTTCTTCTGGGTCGCGCGGAGTTGGCGGTAGTAGTAGAGCGCACCGCCGAGCCCGATGAGGGTCGCACCGACTGCGAGACCGCCGAACAACAGCAGGTCACGCTGGAGGTAGTAGCGCACGACGAGCGTCGGCGCGTCCACGCCCTCCCACGAGAGGAGGAGCCGGTCGTTCGCCACGGTTCGGTCGCTCGTCCCGGGCCGCACCTGTGAGAGGAGTGGGACGCCGACGCGGGCGCTCTCGGGGAGTCGCATCTGGTAGCTTCCCTCGACGTAGTCGGGAAACGATACCTGTTTGCCGTCTTTCGGGAGCGTGACGCCCAACTGTCCGCTCTCGTTCGTCGGTAGGTGAACGACGGTCCGGTCGTTCGTTCGCTCGACCGACAACACCGGGAGCTGTGCCGTCGTGCCGTTGGTGTAGGTGACGACCGAGCGCGCCTCGCCGTCGACGCTCTCGAAGGCGACCTGTGTCCCGTTCGCGTACCGGAACTGGACCGCCGTGAGTCGCTGGGGCTGTTCGGTCGCGAGCGTGCCGCGACCGTAGAACCGGAACGTCGGGTCCGAGTCGTCGAGCCCGTCCGTGCGGTTCCGAACGTCGAAGACGGCAGTCACGTTCCGCTTGTTCACGTCGAGGTCTGCGTCGACGCCGGCGTCCCAGTCGTACGTCTCGTTTGCGGTCAGGTCACCGGGGTCCGGCTCGCCCGGGCCGAGAAAGCTCGTACACCCGGCGGTGAGCGCGAGGAGACCGAGACCGAGGATTCCGAGTGCGAGCCGTCGGTTCATGGGATGATACAGAGCATCTCCGCGGGGAGATGCGGACCGATGTCGGACAACAGCCCCGGCGGGTCCGTCGCCGGTCGACAGACGATACTCTGTTCGAGCAGGCCGAGTCGCTCGACCGTGATGATATCCTCGGCGTGGCCCGAACGGTTGACCGTTGCACGCACCTCCGCACGCGTCGCAGAGTTCACGTTCACGCGGCCGTTGTCGGCGCGCGTCCAGTCGTAGAGGCGGTCCCGCTCCGAGTCGGCGAGTCGTGCCGGCTCCCCCTCCTCACCCTCGACGAATCGCAACGGCACGTGTTGGACGAGACCGTATCGAGTCCGAATCTGTGAGGGCGTTCCGGCTCCGAGTCCGAGTTCGTCCGTCGGGATGTACACCGGCTCGCCGGCGTCGAGAACGAACCCGTCCTCGTCCCACGAGTCGAGCGTGCCGACGTACGTCTCGCCGGCGTCGCGGTGGGGCGTAATCGCGCCCCACTCCTCGGTGAGGACGTTTCTGGCCACGGGCGCGTCGTCGCCGGTGAGCGTCACCGACGGGAAGTCGTCGTCGCGCAGGCCAGTCGTCCACTCCACGTCGAGGTCACCGAGGTCGTTGGCCACGAGCGAGTCGAGCGAGTCGAGCGCGCGGTCGCCGGCATCGCCGCCGACGTAGAGTTTCGTCGCGAGAACGACCATCAGGCGTCCGCCTCTTGCTTCGGATGGCGGTGGAGTTCATCGCGCAGCGAGTCGATGCGTTCGTCCATCGTGTCCACGAGCCGTGCGTTGCTCATGTCGACGAGCTGTTCGCCGCAGTTGGGACACTCGAAGCCGTACTCCATCGCCTCGCCGAACTCGAAGCGAATCGAGTCCTGTTCACAGAGATAAAACTCGTTTTCGAGTTCGTACTCGCGCCGTTCGATGAGCGCGTCGAGCAGCCGGTGCATCTCCTCTTCGAGCTGTTCGGGGATGTTCTCGTACTCGAAGGTCCACAGGTAGGTGAGCCACCCCGAATCCTCGTCGCGGAGCCGTCGGTAGCTCGCGAGGTCGTTCTCGTAGAGAATGAACAGCGCGCGCCGCACCGCGTTCAGCTCCAGATTCAACTCCTCGGCCAACTCCTCGTCGGTCACTTCCCCCTCGGGTGGTGCCGCCGCGACCGGCATACCCGTCGGACCGACGAGCTCGTGGAGATACTTTTGGATGACTGGATTCTCCAGAAGGTCATCGTACGCCATTACCTAAAATAGGGTGAGGAAGTTGTTTAAAGCCTCCGGGAAGACCCCGCGTTTATGACCGATGGCGCACCACCGGCCCCGTGCGCTGTGGCCTGCCCCGGCCGACCCAGATGACTGCGTGACACACCGGTCGGGGACCTGCGGGTGTCACCTGTTTGCCCTACTCGTCCGGCTCGACGACTTTCTTCCCGGTCTCTTTCGGCACGACGACTCGGTCTGCATTCGCCCACGGCTGTTCCAGCTCCGCGCCGTCGAACACTCTATCGAGGAACACGGCCAGCCCCGCAATCTCGGAGTGGGGTTGGTTCGTCACGGCCACGTTGTAGTCAGCGCGGTCGTACACCTCGAACGGGACCTTCTCGCCACCGACGACGACCAGCAGCGGTTCGGACGCGACTGCCTCGCGTAGCTCCGTCTCCACGTCCTGCACCGGGAGCCCGTACATCGTCAGGTGTGCGACCGTCCCATCCCAGCCGCGGACGAGCGCCTTCGTCTCGCCGCTGAGTTCGACCTCGAAGGGACCGCCGAAGCGGTCGGTGATGTCTCGGACCGTCTCGGCTGACCCGGTGGCGTTGTCGGGGAGGACGACGCGGTCGGCACCCAGTGCCCGCGCCGTCAGCCCTACGTGTGTCGTCATGCGGTCGTCCCGGCCCGGCCGGTGGCTGAGCCGACAGACGACGACATCGGAGTCGTTCATACGTACACTCGTGAGCGCCCGGGCTTCCTGCTTTCGGAACGTCTACGGGAGCGCGCTCGCGAGGGTCGGTATGGACCTCCAGAACAAGCGTATCGTCATCACGGGCGGCGCGGGCTTCGTCGGCTCGCACCTCACCGAGCGACTCGTCGCCGACAACGAGGTCGTCGTCGTAGACGACTTCCGCAACAGCGAGCGCGACTGGGTGCACGAGGACGCAACCGTCGTCGAAGGGGACCTCATCGACGACGAGACAGTCGTCGAGGCCATCACGCCGGAGACTGACATCGTCTTCCACTTCGCTGCCGACAAGGACGCGGCACGCGATGACATCGAACAGTACCGCGTCAACAACGAACTCACCGAGACGGTCGTCGAACGGATGCACGCGGTCGGCGTCGAGCACATCGCGTTCACCTCATCGTCGGTCGTCTACGGGGAAGCGCCGCGTCCGACGCCGGAGGACTTCGCCCCCCTCGAACCCATCTCCATCTACGGTGCCTCGAAGCTCGGTGAGGAGGGGCTGCTCTCGGTGTTCGCCCACAGCCACGGCTTCACGGTGTGGAACTTCCGATTTGCCAACATCGTCGGACCGCGGCTCCAACTCGGCTCTGTCATTCCCGACTTTATCCAGAAGCTGGAGGAGTCACCAGACGAGTTGGAGATTCTCGGCGACGGGCGACAGGAGAAGTCGTATCTCCACATCGGCGACTGCGTCGACGCGATGTGTCACGTCGTCGAACACGCCGACGCGCCGGTCAACACCTACAACCTCGGCACGCGCACGACGACGAGCGTGACGACCATCGCCGACATCGTCGCCGACGAGATGGGACTCGACCCTGAGTACAGCTTCACCGGCGGCGACCGCGGCTGGACCGGGGACGTGCCCCGGATGCGTCTGTCCGTCGAGAAGCTCTCGGCGCTCGGCTGGGAACCGGAGGAGTCGAGCGACGACGCCGTCCGGCGGTGCGTGCAGGAACTGCTCGCCGAGTAGCGACCGGCAGACACTTGCGCGTCTCGCCGAAGTGGGACACATGCAGGTCGTCGGATATCGTCCCGTGCCGGAGTCGGCTCTCTTGCTCGCGGGCGGCGGCCCCGTCGAACGGCTGACGCTCACAGCCGGGACGGAACTCACGCACGGACTCGGCGAGCGCCACTGCGCCGGGACGATACAGAACGACCACCACATCCCGTGTCAGGAGCCGCGGACGCCCTACTGTCGACGACACGAATCCCAGTTCGACGAATCGACGCTCCGGGAGCGCACCGGCGAGCACGCCGTCTATCTCGCCGCCTTCGCGCCCGACGTGTTCAAAGTCGGTATCACGCGCCGCGACCGGCTGGAGACCCGGCTCCGCGAGCAGGGTGCAGACCGCGGCGCACACCTCCAAACGGTCCCGGATGGCGACACTGCCAGAGACGTGGAAGAACGGCTCGGTCGAGACCTGACACAGCGCGTCCGTACGCGGCGCAAGCTCGCGAGTCTCGCCCGGTCGGTCGACGCTGCTGCGTGGGACGAACTGCTCGAGGAGTACGACCCGCTCGCGACGTTCCGGTTCGATTACGCTCTCGACCTCGCGACCCAGCCGGTCCACGAGACGCTGGCGTCCGGGACGGTCCGTGGCGTGCAGGGTCGGATTCTCGTCCTCGACCGCGACGGCACGACCTACGCGGTCGACATGCGCGATCTCGTCGGCCACGAACTCACCGACTGCGACGAGCGACCGCTTCAGTCGTCGCTCGGGTCGTTCGAGTAGCCGGCGCATCCAGCATCCTTATCCGGGGCGCGAAGCAAGGCCGTGGTATGTCCGACGACGAACAGCCCGAGGAGTCCGGCGAAGGAGACGAGGAGAAATCGTTCCGCGAGCGCGTCGAGGAGATTCGCCAACAGCGCGCCGACGAGCGCGAGGAAGGCGACGACGACCGCTCGCGCGAGGAGCGACTCGAAGAGATGATGGGCGGTGACGGTCCCGGCGGCATGGGCGGGAATCCGTTCGCTCAGATGATGGGCGGCATGATGGGCGGCGGCCCGGGCGGTGCAATGGGCGGTGGCGGCGGTCCCGGCGGCATGGGCGGCATGGGTGGCGGTCCCGGAGGTGCACCCGGCGCTGGCGAAGAGAGTGGCGGCTCCTCGAAGGCCGACGAGGAACTCGTTCGCGAGGTCCGGAAGGTTCGCGACGAACTCCACGACATCCGGCGCGAACTGGAGCGTATCGGCGAGGCGCTGGAGTAGCTACCGGACAGAGTCGTAGACGGCGGCCAACGCATCGACGGCCGCGTCGACGCCAACGTTCTCACGACGTGCGAGACACGTATCGCGGAGCGTCTCGCTCGCAGCGAGTGCACGCTCCGTCGCCTGTCGGAACCCGCTGGTGTCGCCGCGTTGGAAGTGATACCCCGTCTCGCCGTCGACGATCGTTTCGGCGAGCGCACCGGCGTCGACGCCGACGACCGGCGTGCCACAGGCGTTCGCCTCCAGCGCGACAAGCCCCTGGGTCTCGACGGGACTCGGGAAGGCGAACACGTCGAGTGACGCGTAGAACGCGGGAAGCTCGTCGCGGTCGAGGAAGCCGAGAAAGCGCACGTCGGCGCCGGTATCGCGAGCACGGCTTTCGAGCGATTCCCGGGCCGGCCCGTCACCGCCGAAGACGACCGTCGCGTCGATGTCGGGGGCGATATCCAAAATCGCGTCGAGTTCCTTCTCGTAGCCGTGGCGACCCGTGTAGCCGACGAGCGGCCCGCTCGGGAGTCCGTGGCGGGCGCGGAACGCGGCTCGCTCGTCCTCCCCGACCGGGCGGAACCGCTCGGTGTCGATACCGTTCGGGACGACCGTGATCGGGGTGTCGACATCGAGGTCACGGAGGTGGTCGCGTGTGGGTTCCGACGGGACGGTGACGGCGTCGGCGCGGTCGAGATACCGGCGCTCGTAGCCCGACGCGATCGAGGCGAGTGAATCCGAGAGGACGCCGGCGGGCAGATACTCGACGTACTCGCTCGTCGGCGTGTGGTAGGAGGCGACGAGGGGCACGTCGTGTCTGCGGGCGTACCGGTAGCCCGCGATGCCGAGCGAGAAGGGCGTGTGCGCGTGGACGATGTCGATGTCGTAGAGACCACGCGGAACGCGCGGCGTGCTGACGTAGAGACCCTCGTAAAACGGGAACGAGAGGCTCTCGACGGGATGCTCGCGAGCCGTCGGCTCGTGGTCGCTGGCTGGGTAGATGACGTGCATTCGGCCCCCGCGTCGCTCCCAGCGGTCGCGCCACGACTCGATGGTGTAGGTCGCCCCGTTCACCGTCGGGAGGTACGTGTCGGTGAAGGCCGCGACGGCCGGGAGGTCGCCGGTCATGCGTCGGTGAGGTCGCGGTACAGTGCGACGAGCTGGTCACCGACAGTGTCGAGGGTAAACCGCTCGGTTTCGGTCCGGGCGTTCTGCCCGATGCGAGCGCGCTCCTCTGGGTCGTCGATGAGGGCACGGAGCGCGGTCTCGAAGCCGGCGACGGAGTCGGCCTTCAGACACGTCTCCCCGTCGTCGAGCCAGTCGTAAGTGTCGATGCCACGGATGACGGGCGGAACGCCGGTCGACATCGCCTCCAACAGCGCCATCCCCTCGTTCTCGTTGTGGGTCGGGAAGTAGAAGATGTCGCCCGCGGCGAACGCGCCGGCGATGTCGTCCACGTAGCCGGTGAAGATGCAGTTGTCCGGCGCACTCTCGACGAGCCGCTTGGACTCGCTCGACTGGAGGAACTGCCCCAAGAAGCCACCGGTCGGATTCAGATAGCCGAACCAGACGAAGTCGGTGTCGGGCATCGCGCGAGCCGTCTCGATGAACGTCTCCAGTCCCTTCCGTTCGAGGACGTGCGCGACGTTGAAGACGACCGGCGGGTCGAGGTCGTATCGGTCGAGATACTCGGCGCGAAGGTCGGGGTCGTCGTAGCCGTCGAGTTTGTTCGGGTCGAACCCGTTGGAGATGACGCGCTTCGGGACGCCGGTGTAGCGGTCGACGACCGCGCGATTGTGCTCGGAGGGACAGACGAGCACGTCCGCCAACCCGTAGGCATACTCCAGATACGGACCCATCGGCTTGGCCAGCACGTTCGAGAAGGCGAAGCTGTCCTCGAAGTCGGCGGCAGTCTGGTGGGTGTGGACCACGACCGGCGTGCCCGCCTGTCGCGCCCGACGCGCGTAATACACCGACCGCGGCCCCATGTTGTTGAGATGGAGGATATCAGCCGACACGTCGGGTGTGGTCGTGTAGGCGATGCCGTGGTCGTCGAGTATCTGTCGTTGGTTTGCCACCGACTGGGCCTGCCCGCCGGTGATGGCCCGCTCCCACTCGAAGTAGTGGCTGACGCGCATCGCCATTTGTCGGAACTGTCCCGGGCGTCGGCTTGAAACTGCCGGAACACCGGAACCGACAAGCCGCGGGCGTCCATTCTCCGGATATGGCAACGCTCGCGGCCGACCGCATTGACCGGCTCTGTGACCTCGCCCGCACGGCCGCACGCGACGGTAACGACGAGCGCGCCCGGTCGTACGTTCGCCGCGCTCGCCGCGTGGCGGAGCGTCACCGACTCGACTTGCCGACGCGACTGAAGCGGTTCTCCTGTGGCGACTGCGACCGGTATCTGATACCCGGGCGCAACGCTCGCGTCCGGACGCGTAACGGCCACGTCACGATTAGGTGTGACTGTGGCTCGCACGCTCGCTATCCGTACCAGTAAGCGCCGGCGGCAAGTTTCAAACCATCCGGCCTTGAAGTCGTGGTATGTCGAAGGACCTGCAAGCGCGCGCACACGACGTCGAGACGACAGTCCGCGTCGGAAAAGGCGGCATCGAATCGGTCGCCGACGAACTCACCTCCCAGCTGCAGGAGCGTGAGCTGGTGAAGGTGAAGTTCCTCCGGTCTGCACGGGGCGGAACGACCACGGAAGAACTGGCCGAGGAGTTGGCCGAGACCGTCGACGCCGAACTCGTCGAGACGCGTGGACACACCGGGGTGTTCCACTGATGTTCCCGCTCCAGCAGGCGACGCCGGACCCCACTGAGGCTCCAGCTGCGGTGGCAAATTTCCTCGCCGAACTTGGCGTTCCCGCGTCTATCGCGAACCCGCTGGGTGCAGTGGTCATCTTCATCGTCGTCTTCGTGGCGGTGTATCTGCTCGGACGACTGCTGGCGCGGCCCTTCACCGACCGTCTGCTCGACCGCCGCGACCTCGACGCCCACGCGAAACGACCGATCAAGAAGCTCGTCGGGGGCGTGGTCGTCTTCATCGCTATCGCGGTGGCCTTCGGGCTGGCCGGCTTCGGGAACTTCCTCCAGTCGCTCGCCACCATCGCGGCGGCCGCGACGCTCGCTATCGGGTTCGCGATGCAGGACGTGCTCGCGAACTTTGTCGCCGGGCTGTTCATCTACACGGACAAGCCGTTCCGCATCGGCGACTGGATCGAGTGGGACGACAACCGCGGTATCGTCGAGGACATCTCGCTGCGCGTCACGCGCGTCCGCACGTTCGACAACGAACTGCTGACCGTGCCGAACAGCCAGCTCACCGACGGCGTCATCAAGAACCCCGTCGCGAAGGACAAGCTCCGCCTCAAGTTCGTCTTCGGTATCGACTACGAGGACGACATCGACAAGGCAACCGAGATTATCATCGACGAGGCCGAAAAGCACCCCGAGATTCTTGACGACCCGGAGCCGTCCGTCCGGCTCACCGAACTCGCCGACTCGTACGTCGGACTCCAGTCGCGCATCTGGATTTCTCAGCCGTCGCGTGCTGACTTCGTCCGCACGCGCGGGGAGTACGTGACAAAGGTGAAACAGGCGTTCGACGACGCCGGCATCTCCATCCCGTATCCACAGCGCGTGGTGTCGGGCCGCGGCAAGGCCGCCGACGCGCTGGCGACCCGTCAGTTGGTCGAGAGCGACGACTGACGGTGAACGAAAGGCCCTTATGGGCCACTGTACTTCTTCCAAGTGGACTAGGTCGGGCGGTTAGGCCCCGCTCGCCACCTGCAGTATGGTCTTCAGCAGGGACCGAAGCCCGGTCGCGTCTGGCCCGCCCAGTGTGGGCCCCGGGAGCCAACGTAGAAACCTCGTCCCACGAGGGCAGCGGTTCGCGTTCCAGCCTCTGCAGGGAGGTATGCGGCGCGATTGACCGCAGGTAATCCGTCAGGCACGGAAGTGAGCAGCGGGCCTGCAGACAGCTGTCGCCCGTGGGGCCGCGGGGTGGAGGAGGCAACCGGGATTCCCCATGCTGGAACGGCCAGGCAACGCCGGGGTCCACCCATTCATTCCGTCATCGACCGCCGAGTCACAACAGTCCGAGCTCGCGCGCGAACCAGCCGCCACACGCAGCGATACCCGTCGTCGCTAAGAACACCAGATAGCGGTGGTACTCGAGGAAGGTCGCCCCGGCCCCACGCACACTGCCGAGCGAGCCGACGAGCGAGGCGGGATCGGGGATAGTGACGGTCCACACGAGCGCGACGAGCGTGGCGAATCCGCCGAAGACAATCGCGACGCCGGCCGCGGTCGGAGGGTCGGTGCGACCCTCCCGCCCGGCGGCGAAGACGACGACGGTGACGAGCGCGAACAGCCCGGCGACCAGGGGCGTCACCGCTCCAGCGTTGTAGTACGTGCCGACCGCCGAGGCCTCGGGGATGAGGAGATACGGCGCGGCGAGCAGTCCGAGCACGACCAGCGCGGCACCGATACCCACCGTGGGCGGCGTGCGAAGAGAGACCATGCGTGAACTCGAACCGGCCGACAGTTAACCGTGCCGAGAGTCGAAGGGAAACAGTCACCACCCTCGCCACACAGGTGACGGTATGGTTGGACTCGGAAACGCGGCAAAGAAGATACAACAGCTCTCTGACCTCGCCGAGAAGCTCTACGCCCGGATGAACGAGGTGCGCGAGAAGGTCGACGAGACACAGGAACGGGTGGACGACACCCACCAGCGCGTCGGCCGGCTCGAACACAAAGTGGACGAACAGCGCGCGCTCATCGAGGCAATCGCCGACGAACACGATATCGACGTGGAGCAGGTCGCGGCGACGGCAGCGATCGAAGAGGCCGAAGGCGACAGCGAGAGCGAGACGACGAGCGGAGAGTCGACGGACGACACGACGAACAGCGAGTAGAGGAGACAGCGGTACTTTTCGGCGTCGCGCCCCAACTGCGGGTATGCGACCCAGAACGCTCGCGCTTGGCGCAGCCGGCGCTGTCGGCGGACTCCTGCTCGGGAACCGAACGCTGCGTGCCGACGAGTTCGAACCACCGCTAGGCCAAGAACAGACCACGTTCCGCTGGCGCGGCTTCGACATCGCCTACACCGAACTCGGCGACCCGGAGAATCGTGACCTCGTCCTGTTGCACGGGCTGAACGCCGCCGGCTCCTCTCACGAGTTCGTCCACGTCGCCGAGACGCTCGCCGAGGAGTACCACGTCATCGCACCCGACCTCCCGGGGTTCGGTGGCTCCGAGCGCCCACCGCTCCTCTACTCGGGGTCGCTGTACACCGCCTTCGTCACGGACTTCCTGCGGGAACAGAGCGACGAGCCGGTCGTGGTCGGCTCCTCGCTCACGGCCGCGTACGCAACCCGCGCCGCGAGTGAGGTTTCGGTCGCGGAGCTGGTGCTCGTCTGTCCGACTCCGACGACGATACCCGGCGAACACCCGTTCGTGCGGTCGCTGTTTCGCTCACCCGTCCTGGGCGAGGGGCTGTACAATCTGCTCACCTCGAAGCCGTCCATCCGGTGGTTTCTCGCGGACCACGGCTTTTCGGACGCCGACGCCGTCACCGACGAGTGGGTCGAGTACGACTGGCAGACGGCCCACCAGCCGAACGCGCGGTTCGCACCGGCGTCGTTTATCGCTGGTTTCCTCGACATCGACGCCGACCTCGGCGTCGAACTGGAGACAGTCGGCGTGCCCGTCACCATCATCTGGGGAAGCGAGGCGGAGATGCCCGAACCGGAGGTCGGGCGGGCGATGGCTGACACTGCCGGGGCGTCGTTCACGAGTATCGACGGGACGGACCTCCTCCCGCACGCAGAACAGCCGACCGCGTTTCTCGACGCGTTCGCGTCGCGTTAGAAGTCGCGCCGCATCGCGATCTCGAACCACGGACACAGTCGGAGCTGACGGTACCAGCGCGGATGCTCGTGGAGCCGCTCGTACGGGACCCACATCGTGCCGGCAATCTCTTCGGGGTCGGGGTCGAGGGTCCGGTCGTCGAGCGTACACTTGAGGACCGCACACACCTCCCACTCGAGCCCCTCTTCGAGGTAGTAACGCTTGTACTCGAACCTGTCCGTCACGCGGAGGTCGTCGTACTGGTCGGGGGTGACCCCGAGTTCCTCTTCGAGCCGCTGTCGGGTGGCTTCCTTCTGCGTCTGGCCCTGGACCGGGTGGGAGGCGACGGTGCCGTCCCAGTGGGTGTCCCAGAGCCGCTTACCCGGCGCGCGCTGGCCGAGCAGGACGTGGCCGTCGCCGTCGAAGACGAGACAGGTGAACGCGCGGTGGCGAATCCCGTCGCCGGTGTGGGCATCAAGTCGGTTGACGAGTCGCTCCTCGTTGTCGTCGGCGTCGACCGCGATGACGTCCTGGCCGGCGTTCTCGTGGGCGGCGTCTTCGTTGACCGCGCCGGTCGGGTCGGAGTCCGTACTCATACGCGTGGGGACGGCAACAGCGGTTAATTACCCTTCGACTGCCCACGGCGTTCAGACGGACTCGACGCGACCGAACAGCCACGCGCCGACGGCGACCATCACGGCGGCCGACACACCGAGCGCGAGTACATCAAGGGCGAGCGGATACGTCGAGGCTCCGACGAGTGCACCACGGAGCGCGTCGACGCCGTAGGTGAGGGGGTTCACGCGGCCGAGATACTGCGCCACGGCGGGCAGTTCGCTCAGCGGAAACAGCGCCCCCGAGAGGAAGAAAATCGGGAAGACGATGAACTGGATGAGCAGTCCGAATCCCTGCGTGTCGGAAAACTGCGAGGCGAGCGCGACGCCGAAGCCGACGAACGTCACCGCGAGCAACAGCAGGACGACGGCGACGACGGGCAATAACAGCGGGTTCGCCACCCGGAAGCCGAGCGGAATCGCGATGAGGAAGACGAGCGACCCCTGAATCAGCGCCGTCGTCGCGCCGCCGGCGATCCAGCCGAGGACGATGGAGGTACGGCTCACCGGCGCGACCAGAATCTCCTTCAGGAAGCCCGTGTCCTGTGCGCCGAGGATGGCGAGTCCGGCAAAGGAGGCACCAAACAGCATGGTGAATCCGACGATGCCGGGGACGAGATACTGGATATACTCGACGCCCGCCGGAATCCCCGGGAGGGCCGCGTCGCTGAACCCCGTCCCGAGGAAGACCAGAAACATCAGCGGGAAGACGAGTGTCCCGGCTACCTGCGAGGGCGTTCGGACGAACCGCTTCACGTCGCGCAGCCATAGCGCGTACACGGCCTGTGGGTCGAGGAGACTCACTGTTTTCCCTCTGCTGCGGCCTCGGCAATCGTGTTCCCGGTCAATGCGAGGAAGACGGTTTCCAGGCTCGGCCGGTGGACCTCGACCGCCGTGATGGTGACCCCGGTCTCGTCTGCCAACCGCACCACGTCCGGGACGCGCGTCCGGTCGCCCGCGAGCGCGACCTGTACGCCCGCGTCCGTGGCGGTGACGGATTCGACCCACGGCGTGTCCTCGAGTCGGGCTGTGAGTGTCACCACGTCGCCCTCCAGCCCGAGTTCGAGCATGTCACCTCCCTGCTGAGCCTTCAGCGTCGTCGGGGTGTCGAGTGCGATGACGTTTCCGTCGTCGACGATGGCGACCCGGTCACAGAGGTGGTCGGCCTCCTCCATGTAGTGGGTCGTCAAGACAACGGTGACGCCGCGCTCGTCGTTCATGCGCTCGATGTAGCGCCACGTCGCGCGTCTGGTCTGTGCATCGAGCCCGAGCGTCGGTTCGTCTAAGAACAGCACCTCCGGCTCGTGAATCAGCCCGCGGGCGATTTCGAGGCGGCGTTTCATCCCGCCTGAGTACTCCCCGACGGGGTCGTCAGCCACGTCGGCGAGTTCGACGAGATCGAGCAGGTCACCGATGCGCTCGCGGCGCTCTTCCCGGGAAAGCCCGTACATCCGGGCGTGAAATGCCAGATTCTCCGCCGCGGTTAGCTCCTCGTCCAACGCCGGCTCCTGGAACACGACGCCGATGCTGTCACGGACCGCGTCGCGCTCGCTTCGAATGTCGTAGCCGTTCACGGTCGCCTCCCCGTCGGTCGGCGTCGAAAGGGTGCACAACATGCCGATGAGCGTCGACTTGCCGGCACCGTTCGGTCCCAGCATGCCGAACACCTCCCCCGATTCCACGGTGACGGAGAGGTCGTCGACGGCCACGGTCTCGCCGTAGCGCTTACTCAACCCCGTCGTTCGTATCGCACTCATGACTGACTGAACGTTCAGTACCCGATTAACGGTGTCGGTCAGCCGAGCCGTTCGTTGAGGATGAGCCGCGTCTTCGTCGAGACCACGTCGTCGAGTTCCCGCGCCTTGGTGATGAGTTGGTTCAAGGCGCTGGTGTCGGTCGCGTCGACGACGAGGACGATATCCTCGTCGCCTGACACCTGCCAGACGTAATCGACGGCGTCCCAGTCGGCCATCGACTCCGAGACGGCGCGGGTGTCCACGTCGACGGCGACCCCGACCTCGACCATCGCCTTCACGTTGCCCGTTCGGGTGGCGACGGTGAATCGCTCGATAGCGCCCTCTTCCAGCATACGCTCGACGCGGTTGCGGACCGTCCCCTCGGAGGTGCCGACCCGCTCTGCAATCTCGGTGTAGGGCGTGCGTGCGTCTCGCCGCAGGATGTTCAGTATCGACCGGTCGAGGTCGTCCATTGAGGTGTGAGAGTTCGACCGGCAACACTTGATGGTTGCGAATTTCGTAGCTTCGCTTCGAACCGAACGATTAACAACGGTGCGAGAGTACGAGTCTCGTAATGGAAACGGCATACGTCGCACTGGAGAGCGGCCGTGTGGTGGAAGCCCGCAGCCGCGCACCGGGGACCACCCGCGGAGAGCTCGTCTTCACGACCGCCTACACCGGCTACGAGGAGTCGCTGACCGACCCCTCCTACGAGGAGCAGGTGCTCACCTTCTCGTACCCGCTCATCGGGAACTACGGCGTCCGCGAGGAGCGGTTCGAGTCCGACCGCGTCCACCCGCGTGCGGTCGTCGCGCGCGAACTCACCGACGACGTGGCCGAGTGGCTCACCGAGGAGGACGTGCCAGCAATCGACCACCTCGACACCCGCGACCTCGTCACCGGAATCCGCGAGGAGGGGGCGATGAAGTGTGGTATCGCCGCCGGACCTGACGCCACCGAGGCGGCCGCCCGCGAGGAGCTGTCGGCGTGCAAGGGGATGAGCGAACACACCGACATCGGCCAACAGGTCTCCGTCGCAAAGCGACACACGCACAATCCGAACGGAGACGGCCCTCACGTCGCGCTGGTCGACTGTGGCGCGAAAGGCTCCATCACGTCCTCGCTCGTGGAGCGTGACGCCGTCGTCGACGTGCTCCCGTACGACGCGACCGCCGCCGACGTGGAGCATCTCGACCCCGACATCCTGTTCATCTCGAACGGGCCGGGCGACCCGGAGAACTTCACCGCCGCCCACGCGCTCGTCGAGGAGTTCGTCGGCGAGGTGCCACTCGCGGGCATCTGTCTCGGCCAGCAGGTCATCGCGGGCGCGCTCGACGGCGAGACCGAGAAGATGGACTTCGGTCACCGCGGCGTCAATCAGCCGGTGCGTGACCTCCGGTCCGGACGCGTCGTCATGACGACCCAGAATCACGGCTACACCGTCTCCGAACCCGGCCAGCTCGAAGTGACGCAGGTGAACGTCAACGACGACACCCCCGAGGGGCTGGAGAGTGACGAGCTCGACGTGCTCACCCGCCAGTACCACCCCGAGGCGAATCCCGGTCCGAACGACTCGCTGGACTTCTTCGACGACGTGCTCGCGCTCGCCAAGGACGCCGAGCTGGCGGCGTAATCACTGTCGTCGGTCAGCACACGGAACGCGACGCAGGAAATCGCTTCTCAGGGGGCCGTTACTGAATCGAAAGCGTGCCCGTCGCCGACTGCTCGTCGTTGAGCGTCAGGTCGACCTCGTACTCGCCCGCCTCGTCGGGATTGTCGACGGCGGGGTACTCGACGACGACGACGTCTCCCTGCTGGAGTTCGTACCCGGTGTCGAGACCGATGTTGAACGAGTACGCGTTGTTGTTTGCACCGCTCACGTTCGATTCGTCGAACGACTCGTTGACGGTCCCATCGCCCGTCGTGTCGACGCCGAGCGACAGCTCCTCGTGTTGTGCCGACTGAAGCGTAAAGTGCTCGCGCGGATACTCGGCCGCGATCGAGGTCCACTCGGAGCCGGCGACGCTCTCACCGACGGTCATCCGTAGGGACTGACGGGAAGTCACACCGGCAGAGGGGTCCTCCGCGGCGACCGTCTCGTTTCCGCCGCCGCCGGGGCTCTCGCTGGTTCCGGAGCAACCCGCCACCGCTGCGGTCGCTGCCGCGGTCGCCGTAATGACGATTTCCGTCAATTCATACGCCACCGTTTCATAACGGGCGACACAAAAGGTCGGTGGGGGAGACATCGAGTGCGTCGCGACCGGCCGGCAGAGTCGCGGTCACTCCGTCTTGGAGAGCGAGACGACGTTCTCGCGTCCGATGCGAAGCTTCTCGACCCGCCCGTCGTCGGCCAGCTGCGAGACCACGCGAGAGGTCTTCGAGGCCGACCACTCGAACGCCTCCGCGATGTCTCCCTGTTTCAGCCGGCCGCCGTTGTCCGCGAGCAGTTGCTCGACCCGCTCACCGTCCGTGAGGGTCGGGTCCGACGCTGCCGTCGTCGTTTCCGCCCCGTTCGGTACTGGACCGGAACCGGGACCAGCGTCCGGCCGATCGGTCCCCGGCGGCTCGGCCCCAGTACTCCCGTCCCGACCGCGGTACAGATACACGCCGAGCGCTGCGGCGACGAGAGCGAGCAGACCGCCCAGCGCTGCGAGCGGTAGCCCGCCACCGCCGTCCGCCGTCCCCGTCGTCGTTTCCGCTGGGGCCGGTTCGAGCCGGAGCGCCGGGCGACCGTCACTGAAATCGCGCTGGCCACGCCACCGAACCGTGTCGCCGTCGCGGCTGTCGGGGGTCGGCTCGACCTCCGCGAGCGTGTACTCCGGCGGCGTCGTAACGACGAGCGTGTCGTTCTCGGCGATGAAGAAGCCCCCCGCGAACACGTCACCGACGGCGAGGACGTCCCGGTCGGCGGCTGCAAACTGCGTCCACGTGAACGAGTAGGTGACGACTCCCCACCGACGGGGGAGTTGGCGGATGTCCGTCGCGGCCGTGACGTTCCGTGCGCGCATCTCCCGGTCGGTCGCGGTCGCGCTCGACGCGACGACACCCTCGATGCGGGTTCGGAACGGCGAGACGTACTCGGAGGTGTTGGCTCTGAACCGCGACTGGAACTCCTCGTACGCGCGCAGCTCCTCTTCGGTTTCGAGCCGCGTTCGAACAGTGACCGTCCACTCGGCGTCGCCGTCCGGCTGGACCGCGATGCGCGTGACGGTGTTGTCGGCATCGGGCGTCTGCTGGACGCCCCCGACGACGATGGTGCTGGCCACGAGCAGCAGGGTTGCCACGACGACCAGCCGTCTCATAGCCGAGCTACTAACGTCCGAGATAAATATCTTGAGACGTGTGCAAGCAATTGAAATTCAGTTGATATATTTGGGAAATCAACACCGGGCGACGGGGTACAACCGTCTGCAAACGTCTGCAAACGTTCGAAATCGACCGCAAACTACCGCCAGCGTCGACCCGGTTGATATGGGTAGCGCTACTTGGGGGAGATATGGTTCGCAAACTGACCGCGACACTGTTCGCGATGCTCATGCTCACCGCAGGGGCCGCGGGCGGTGTGGGGGCAGTGACCCCGTCGGACGCATCGACCACAGACCAACTGACCGAGCTGCAACAGGACGACAACAGCAGCGTCAACGTCACGACCGGCCAGCAGCTCTCGACCGTGCTGGCGGTGACGAGCGACGACGTACAGAGCGAGGTCGAAGAGACCGAATTCGAGGTGGAGTACGACAACGCGAGCGAGGAGGCGCGTGCACGAGCGCTCGCTAACCGAGCAGCCGCGCTCGAAGAGCGGACAAACCGCATCACCGACGCCTACGAGACAGCCACCGAGGCCTACGAGGACGGCGAGTTGACGAAATCCGAGTACGCACAGCGCATCGCGACGCTGAACTCTCGAGCGTCGAACCTGCTCGCCTCCTACGACGCACTGTCGGAGCGCTCGAACGCGTTCTCGGCGCTTGAACTCCGCGCGGCGGGGTTCAACGAGTCGGCGCTCGACGGCGCGGTCGATAGCCTCGACAGCGTCAGCGGCACGGGCGCGTCGGCGCTGCTCCAGCAGTTCACCGGCGAGCGCGAGGGCGAAGTCGAAATCGAGTCGGCGAACGGACTCACCATTGAGGTGGAAAGCGAGGACGGCGAACAGTCGCGTGAGCTCAATCGTCCGGGCGACGAGTCCGCGAACCTGACCGTCAACCAGAGCACAGCACTCGATACCGCACGCGACGCGCTCCCGACGGTCGAGAAGCAGTGGCGGCTCGTGAACAGCCGGATCGACAGCGAGGACGGCAACTACGAGTTCCGCTTCCACGTGAACACGAACACGACCGTCGGACAGGCCAGCGCGACCGTCGACGGCTCCGCGGGCACGGTCGTGGAACTGGAATCGACCACGCGACAGAAGGGTCCGGCCAACGCGGACGAGGCGAGCGAGAACAACCCCGGACGCGGCCCGCCGGAGGAAGCCGGCGAACGCGGTGACGACGAAGACGACACCGAACAAGAAGACGAAGAGCGTGAACTCGCACTCGTCGTCGCCGAGGGCGACATCGCACCGAACAGCACCATCACCGTCCGCGCGCTCGCAGACGGCGAGGCGGCGTCGAACGTGACGGTGACGCTCAACGGTGAGCCGGTCGGCACGACCGGTGCGGACGGCACCGTGTCGGTGACGCTGCCCGAGAGCGGCGAGGTCGAACTCGAAGCCGGCGAGGGTGAACTCGAGTTCGAACTCGGCGAGGACGACGACGAGGTGTACCGGAACCTGACTGCGGACGCGACGCTCGAGGGTGACACGGTCACCGCGACGGTCCAGTACGAAGGGAGCGGTGTGGCCGGCGCGTCCGTCTACGCGAACGACGAGCAGGTCGGCACGACCGACGCGAACGGGACCGTCTCGTTCGCCGTTCCGAACGGTACGGAGTCGTTCGAAGTGGAAATCGTGAAAGGCGAGTTCGAGGCGGAGTTCGAGTACGAACTCACCGACGGGACGCTCTCGATGACGGAGAGTCCACACGCCGGTGACAACGGTGACCGTGGCCGTAGCGACGAGGCCCCCGGTCACAGCGACGACGACGCAGACGACGAGGGTGACGAGGACGACCGCGGTGAAGGCGACGATAATCGAAGCGAGCGCGCGCCGGAGCGCGATGACGACGACGGTGAGCGCGGCCCGCCGGACCACGCGAACGCCGGCGATGAAGACGAAGCGGACGACGAAGCCGAGACCGAGGAAGATGACGACGAAGACGACGATGACGATGACAAGGCGGACGAAGACGACGACGAAGTGGACGACGAGGAGACGGACACGGCGAGCCAGACGGAACAGTGAACCGTGACACCACAGTCGGAACGGCACTACGGCGAGCCGGTATCGCCGCGCTGGTCATCGCAGTCGTCGCGAGCGGAGCCGGTACCGCGACAGCGGCTGATTCACACCCCGGTGAGGCGTTCGTCGTCGACCTCGCGGCCGACGGCGACGCCGAGGTGACCCTCCGGCTGACGTTCGACCTGACGACCGACAGCGAGCGCGAGGCGTTCGAGACGCTGCGGGCAAACCAGACGAACGTAAACGAGATGCGTGACTCGTTCGCGAGCCGGCTCGACGGCGTCGCGTCGTCGGCCGCAGCGGAGACGGGTCGACAGATGGAGATAACGGACCCGACCGCGACCGTGCGGACGGAGTCGGACACCGGCGTGGTCGAACTCTCCGCGACGTGGACGAATCTCGCGGCGGTCGACGGCGAGCAGTTGACGCTCGCAGAGCCGTTCGCCAGCGACTACAGTCCCGACCGACAGTTCGTCGTCACGGCACCCGACGGCTACCGGCTGTCGGCGATGCCGACCCCTGACGCTGACGTGGCCGGTACCCTCCGCTAGAGTGCGAACACGTCACTCGACGGACTCGAGGTCACGGCGAGTCCGAGCGGTCCGGATGGAACGACCGCCGCCGGACAGCCCGGCTTCACCGCCGTCGGTGCGGTGGCCGGACTCCTCGGCGCCGGACTGCTCGCGCGGCGAGCGAACTGAGACTCAGCCCCAGGCTACGGTCACAACGTCCCCCAATCGCGACGCTCTGTCGGACGCTCCGACAGGGCGAGCACGTCGAGCGGTTCGTCTTTCGTCTCGATGGCTTCCATCGCGGCGCGGGTGCTCGGCACCGTGGAGAAGTACGTAATCTCTTCTTCGACCGCAGTTTCGAGCAGGTCGCGGTCGCGCGAGCAGATCAAATCGAGTTCGCCGCGCTGGACCGCACTCGCGAGGTCGTCGTAGTCGTCGGGCGTAGTCACCTCGAAGTTGCGGACGAGACGCTCCTCGATGTCCGAGAGGTCTTCGTTCTTCTGTGAGAGGCCGCGCAGCGTCTCGATGTCGAGCAGCGCGGTCCCCTCGGTCGGAATCGGCTTGCCGGTGGCGTCCTGCGCCTTCAGATACGCCTTGCCGAACGAGCGGGCGGTTCCCATCACTTCGCCGGTGGACTTCATCTCGGGACCGAGACGCGGGTCAGAGCCGGGCAGGCGGTCGAACGGCAGGACGACCTCCTTCACGGAGACGTGTTCCGGCACCTGCTCGTGGACGCCGAGGTCGGCGAGCGACGCTCCGGCCATCACCTTCGCCGCCAGCTTCGCAATCGGGACGCCGGTCGCCTTCGAGACGAACGGGACCGTACGCGAGGAGCGCGGGTTCGCCTCAAGCACGTACACCTCGCCGTCGCGGACCGCGAGCTGGACGTTCAGCAGGCCGACGGTGTCGAGCGCGGTTGCGATGTCTTCGGTCACTTCGCGCACGCGCTCAAGGGTCTCGGCCGACAGGGAACGGGGCGGAATCATGCACGCGGAGTCGCCAGAGTGGACACCCGCAGCTTCGACGTGCTCCATCACGCCGCCGATGAGCACGTCCTCGCCGTCGGCGACCGCGTCGACATCGAGTTCCACAGCGTCGGCGAGGAACTCGTCGACGAGAATCGGCTTGTCCGGGGAGACGCGCACCGCCTCTTCGATGTACTCCTTCAGCTCCGCGTCGGAGTAGACCACGTCCATCGCGCGGCCGCCGAGCACGTACGACGGGCGCACGAGCACCGGGTAGCCGAGGTCGTCGGCGAGGTCCAAGGCTTCGTCCTCGGAGGTCGCCGTGCCGCCTTCCGGCTGTGCGATGCCCATCTCGTCCATCAGGACGTTGAAGCGGTCGCGGTCCTCCGCGAGGTCCATCGCCTCGGTGCTCGTGCCGAGAATCTCACAGTCGAGACCGCGGCGGTCGAGTTCGCGTTCGAGCGGCTCGCCGACGTTCACGGAGGTCTGACCGCCAAACTGCACCATCACGCCGTCGGCGTTCGTCGCCTCCACGGCGTCGGCGACCTCTTCTGCCGTGACCGGCTCGAAGAACAGTCCGTCGGAGGTGTCGTAGTCAGTCGACACCGTCTCTGGATTGTTGTTGACGACGTGGGCATCGAGTCCCTGCTCGCGGAGGGCACGCACCGCGTGCACGGCACAGTAGTCGAACTCGACACCCTGCCCGATGCGAATCGGACCGCCGCCGACCACGACGACGCTCTCGGCGTCGGTGTCGACTTTCACCTCGTCGCGGGCGATTTCCGAGAGCGGCTCGCGCGCCGAGTAGTAGTACGGCGTCGAGGCAGCGAACTCGCCGGCGCAGGTGTCCACCTGCTTGAAGCGGCGGTCGATCGCCGTCTCCTCGACGGTCTCGACCTTCGCGCCGGCACCGGCACCGTCGGCCGCCACCTCGTCCGGCTCGTCGCCGGTCTCGACGTGGAGGGCCGCCGGTAGCCACGAGGCGTGGGTGTCGTTGAACTCTCCGCCGGCCAGCGCCGTCGCCTCCTGGTTCGTGAAGCCGATGGCGGTCGCGGCGTCGGTGTCGCCTTCCATCGCCTGCTTCGCCGCTGTTGTGACGTTGCCGAAGCGCTCGACGTACCACTCGTGGATGTCGGTCAGCTCGACGAGTTCGTCGGTGTCGTAGCCGCGATAGAACGCCTCGAACAGCGCGTACGGACGGTCTGGCGTCGGCTTGGTCAGATACTCGGCTTCGAGCGTCTCGTCATCGACGGTCGCGAAATCGACCGCCGGGTCGTACTCCGAGGAGCGCAACGCCTTCAGCAGCGACTCCTCGAAGGTGCGGCCGATGGACATCGCCTCGCCGGTCGATTTCATCGCCGTCGACAGCTCGAACTCCACGTCGCCGAACTTGTCGATGGGCCAGCGGGGCACCTTCGTGACGACGTAATCGATCGCCGGCTCGAAGGCGGCGGTCGTCTCGCCGGTGATCTCGTTGTCGATTTCGTGGAGGCGCTTCCCGAGCGCGACCTTCGCGGTGACGCGGGCAATCGGGTAGCCGGTCGCCTTCGATGCGAGCGCGGACGAACGGGAGACGCGGGGGTTCACCTCGACGACGCGGTACTCGCCACCGGGGGTGCCGTCGTCGTGCCACGCGAACTGGATGTTACAGCCGCCCTGAATCCCGAGCTCGCGGATGACGCCGAGCGCGGCGTCGCGCATCTCCTGGTGGCCCTCGTCGGGGATGACCTGCGAGGGCGTGACGACCGTCGACTCCCCGGTGTGGATACCCATCGGGTCGATGTTCTCCATGTTGCAGATGATGATACACGAGTCGTCGGCGTCGCGCATCACCTCGTACTCCAGTTCTACCCATCCCGAGATGGACTCGGTGATGAGCACCTCGGAGTTGCGAGAGAGACGCAGTCCCTTGCGAACGCGCTCGTACAGCTCGTCGATGTCGTCGACGACGCCGGAGCCGGAGCCGCCGAGGGTGTAGGTGGTGCGGGAGATGACCGGTAGCCCGCCGACGGCTTCGACCGCCTCGTCGACGCGGTCTTGGAGGCCCTCGGTCGTGAGGTCGGTGACGGACTCGCCCTCGTCCATCTCGATGGTCGTCGACTGCGGGACCGGCTGGCCGATGGCCTCCATGCGCTGGCGGAAGAGGTCGCGGTCTTCCGTCGCGTAGATGGTGTCGAGCGGCGTGCCCATGACCTCCACATCGTACTCGTCGAGGACGCCCTCCTCGGCGAGTTCGGCGGTGACGTTCAGCCCGGTCTGGCCGCCGAGCCCCGCGATGACGCCGTCGGGCTGTTCGGTCGCGATGATCTCCGAGATGGCGTCGACGGTGATGGGTTCGACGTACACCTTATCTGCCATCTCGGAGTCGGTCATGATGGTGGCCGGATTCGAGTTGACGAGGACGACCCGCGCGCCCTCCTCCTGGAGTGCGCGACACGCCTGCGCACCGGAGTAGTCGAACTCGGCGGCCTGTCCAATCTGGATCGGTCCACTGCCGATGAGGAGGATGGTCCTGTCCTCGGTCTCGTCGCTCATTACGACGAGGGAGTTCGTACATCGTAATAAGCCCGGCGAAGTACTACGAAATTCGCAATCACATTCCGCGTTTCGTACTCGAAAAGCGCGAGACCCCCGGCTCTCGGTCACTGCGGGGACAAAAACGACACTCAGCAGTTGGTGAACCGGTAGCGGTACGGCTGGTCGCGGACGACCTCGACTCCCGCATCGCGTTGGGCCTCTCGACCGAGCACGGTCGCCACGCGGTGGGCGCTGTCGAACTCCTCGCCGTTGGCCTCCAGTAACGCGAGGATCTCCTTTGCCGTCAGCGGCTCGTCGGCGTCGCTCTCGGCGACGATACAGCGAATCTGGTCGAACTCACCCCGGCGTATGCGCATGTGTGCACATCACACGCTAACGGCTTATACCCCTGTCAGACAGGCGTCTGACGACCGTTACGTGAAATCCGGAGACGAAACGGGCACGGACTGTCTGTCGGCGTCGGACGCTACGCGGGCGAGTCGTGCTCGCTTGCGAACTCGCGGTCCCGGCGATACGCCTCCACGAACGCGTCCACGTCGAACTCGTGCATCTGGTCTTCGAAGTTCGAAATCGCGCTCTCGTCGTCGGCGTGGCTGATAGCGTGTTCCATCAGCTCCACAACGAGTTCGACGACGACGGCGTGGAGCCGCCGGGAGTCGAAGTCGGTGACCCACACCATCGCGTAGCCCACCTCGCCGTCGTCGCTCACGTCGGCGGCGACGACCTTCTCGGGAAACTCCTCTAAGACGACGCCCATCAGGTGCGTCATGGAAAAGGCCGCGCCCGAACTCGTCTCGATTGCGCCACGGAGCACGTCGGCGAGCGACTCCGGCACGAACCGCGAGAGCGGATGCACGTCAACCACGACCGCGTGGGTCGCCCCGCAGTCGCACTCGAACTCACGCAGTCCCATGTCGAGGTCGTAGACGGGCTTGTCCTCGCCACACGGCAGCTCCAACACCTCGCCGCGACCGCCGGGTACGCGTGGCTCAGCCATTGTCCGCGTTCCGACCGCCCGACGTAAAAGCTCTCTCTTACTCCGGCTCCGGGAGGTCGTCCGGGCCGAGCGGCGCGTCGTACGGGTCCGCGTCGTCGTCCTCCGTCTCCTCGTCGGTCGACTCGGCGTCCGGTTCGCCGTCTCGCAAGGCCAGATAGGTCCGCCCGACGACGCCCGCCGAGAGGAGGACAGCCAGCCCGCTTGTCGCACCCATGACGACCACGCCGGCCGTCCCGGGGATGAGCGGGGCGAACGCGCGCGGCGTGGCGTACAGCGCGACGAGCATCAGCCCGACGCTCACCACCTCGAAGCGCCGACCCGAGGTGAGCTCCCACGAGTGCTCGAACGCCGCCAGCGGTCCGGTGTCGTCGATAACGATGCTCGCGTGGACGAACAGCAGCGACACCCCGATGAAGAGACCGGGGAGGATGAACAACACCAGTCCGACGACGGTCAAGAGTCGGACGACCGTTCCGGCGAGGAAGCCGAAGACGAGCGTCCGGCCGATGCGTCGCGGCGCGGCCTGTCGGGGCGACTCGCCCGCGACGACGCGGAGCACGACGATGGTCCCGAACTCGGCGAGCAGCGCGGCGACGAACAGCAGTGCAACGCCCGCACCGTAGGAGATGTCGACGGCGAGTGGTGTCGCGAATTCGGTCAGTTCCGGCAGTTGGCTCCGGTCGATGCCGGCGTCGGCGTAGGCGGCGTATATCGAGTCGAGCAGGTCCTGTTGTTGCGTGATAGCCTGTAGAATCGAGTCGCGCGCCACGAGCGTCGTGACGCCGACCGCCGCGAGGAAGGCCGCGAGCACGGCTCCACCGCGGTCGCGGAGTTCACGGACGGCTTCGGTGAGTGCGGTCGGTCCGTCCATCTACGGCCAGTCGTCGCGGTCGTCGTCACCTTCGCGGGCTTTGCGCGTCGCCTCCGGGTCGCCGAGCTCCCACTCGGCGGCCTCGGCGGCCTGCTCGATAGGGACGAACTCCCAGCCGACCTCGGCAGCTACGTCCTCGTCTTCCCCGGGTGGGGCGATGAGGACGTGGCGGTCGGTATCGAACTGTCGTTTGACGTTCTCCAGCGACTCCGCCTTGCCGCGGGGGCCGGAGAAGAAGTCCTGTCGGATGCGGTTTTTGCGCGTGAAGTTGGTCACCACGTAGGTGGGTTTGTCACTGACGACGCCGACGTACTCACTCCACGTCCGAGCGTCCGCGAACACCGATTCGGGGTCCGCGAGCCGTTTGAGTGCCGACAGCTCGAACGCGAGTGTCATGTCCGTAGAGCCTCCACCTTGCATACCCGGACGCCGGTCCGCGCGAGAGAAAACGCTTCGGTCTGTGGCTGGCGGGCTACGCGAAGCCGACAGCGAGGTCAGCGGCCACCCGTCCGGATTCGAGCGACCCCTGAATCGAACACCAGCGCGTGTAATCGCCCGCGAGAACGACGTTCCCGTCGGGTGAATCCGGCGCGGGCAGCCCCGCCCGGTAGCCCGGCGGCTGTGGGAACTGTGCGAACTTGACGCGGTCGGTGTGGCGAAGCTCGAACTCGTCGAAGCGCGTCTCCGGATACCACGACGCCATCGCCTCGCGCACCTGCGTGGCCAGTTCCTCGTCTGATTCGTCGCGCTCGCCGATGAAGTTCGCGACGAATAACTGTGTATCGTCGGGCGTGTAGGCGGGCTGTGCGTCCGTCGTCGGCGAGACCGTGTTCGGCTGGCCGTCGGCCATGTTCAGAATGATGCGCCGTCCGGTCCTGAGCTTCCGGTGGGCGGGGAAGGTGAAGTGTTGGGTCACACACGACTTGGCACCGTCGGGCGTCGAGACGCCGGTCAGGTCTCCCGCCGCGTGCGGGTCGGTCGCGACGACCACGCCATCGGAGTCGACTGTCTCCGAGCCGACCGTGACCGTCGCGCCCGAGTCGTCGGCCTGCACCGCCTCGACACCGCGACCGAGTTCGATGCGCGCGCCGGCCTCGCGGGCGCGTGCGGCCAACTGCTCGGGGATAGCTCCCATCCCGTCGGCTGGAAGCCCGACTTTCCCGTCGGAGAGCGCCTTGTACGTGTATTGGAAGACGTTCGTCGCGGTCTGGAGCGAGCGGTCGAGCGTGATACCGCCGTAGAAAGGGGCGACGAACCGCTCGATGTAGGCGTCCGAGAAACCGAACTCGCGGAGGTACTCGGCGATGGTCTGGTCGTCGCGGTCGAGCAGGTCGGCGTAGTCGTCGCGTGCGAGCGCGCGCTGGAGACGGAGGGTGTTCAGCTTGTCCCGGAAGCGCACGTCGCGGTTGAGCGCAGAGTCGACGAGCGTGGAGGGGGCTCGCAGCGGGTCGGCGAGCGTCGACCGGTGGTTGTCGCGAGAGAGAGTCGCCCCCGGCAAGAACGAGCCGACGTCGAGCGCGTCCACGTCGAGTTCCCGCTGGACGGCGGGATAGCCGGTGAAGAGGACCTGATAGCCGCGGTCGAAGGTGTAGCCGTCCGCGCGGGTCGAGCGGACGCGACCGCCGACCGTCTCGCGCTCCTCGAAGACCGTGACCTCGTGGCCGGCCTCGGCGAGTCGGGCGGCTGCCGTGAGTCCCGACAACCCTGCGCCGGCGACGGTGATATGCATACCCCGGATACGGGACCCCCGACGAAAAACCACCACCATCGAGAGGGATAGAGGTTAGTTCGCGCCGCGACTACGATAGGTATGGAGACGACGGACGCGTTCACGGGACTGCGGTGTACGGACTGCGAGACGCTGTTCGACGCGGCCGAGACGCCTGGTCGGTGTCCCGACTGCGGCGGCATCCTCGACCCCGAGTACGATTACGACGCGCTGGACGTGACCCCGGAGACCTTCTCCGGAGAGGGACGCGGGCTGTGGCGTTACGAGTCGCTGCTGCCGTTTCCCGAGTCAGTCGCCGTCACCCTCGACGAGGGGAACACCCCGCTCGTGGAAGCGCCGAACTTGGCCGAGGAACTCGGCGTCGGACAGATGTACATCAAAGACGAGGGGCGAAACCCGACGGGGACGTTCAAAGACCGAGGGCAGGCGATGGCCGTGACCGCGGCCGCCCAACACGACGCGGAGACAATCGCCCTCGCGACGGCGGGCAACGCCGGCCAAGCAGCGAGCGCCTACGCCGCCAATGCGGGCATGGACTCGGAGACGTTCATTCCGACGCGCGCCTCTTTCATCAACAAGGCTATGATCAACGTCCACGGCGGCGAGATGACGGTCGTCGAGGGGCGCATCGGCGACGCCGGCGCGGCCTACGACGACGCCATCGCCGACCACCCGGAGTGGCACTCGGTCAAGACGTTCGTGACGCCGTACCGCCACGAGGGGAAGAAGACGATGTTGTACGAGACCGTCGAGCAGCTGGACTGGGAGCTGCCCGACCACGTCGTCTACCCGACGGGTGGCGGCGTCGGGCTCGTCGGGATGCACAAGGCCGCGACCGAACTCCGGGAGTTGGGTCTCACCGACGACCTCCCGGCGATGTGGGCCGCCCAGTCGGAGGGGTGTGCGCCCATCGTGAAGGCGTTCGAATCCGGGGCGGACGAGCACGAACCGTGGGAACAGCCCGACACCATCTGTGGCGGCATCGAGATTCCGGACCCCGGCGCGAGCCCGCTCATCCTCGACGCGCTCGAAGAGTCGGGCGGCGGCGCGGTCGCCACCCCGGACGAGGAGATTCTGGAGGCCGCACTTACCGTCGCACAGAAGGAGGGCGTGGAGATGGGCGTCACCTGCTCGGCGGCGACGTCGGGCGCACAGACGCTTGCCCAAGAGGGTGAGTTCGGCGAGGACGACACCGTCGTCTTACTCAACACCGGCGCGGGGAGCAAGGACGCCGACGTGATTCGCTCACACCTGATGAGTAAGGGAATCTAGGCCATCGGGAGACCCTGCTCGGCCTCCAGCAGCTCGTGGTAGCGGTTTCGGATGGTGACCTCGGAGATGTCGGCGACCTCCGAGACGGCAGCCTGCGTCGTCTTTTCGTTCGTGAGCAGCGCGGCCGCGTACACCGCGGCGGCGGCGAGTCCGACCGGCGACTTGCCGGAGTGGACGCCCTGCTCTTTGGCGTTTTTCAGGAGCTGGCGCGCGCGGTTTTCGGCCTCGTCGGAGAGCCCGAGCGATGAGGCGAACCGGGGGACGTAGCTCTCGGGGTCGGCGGGGGCGACTTCGAGCCCGAGTTCGCGCACGACGTACCGATACGTTCGGGCGATTTCGTCCTTCTCGACCCGGGACACGTCGGCAATCTCGTCGAGGCTTCGGGGGACGCCGGCCTGTCGTGCGGCGGCGTAGACGGCCGAGGTGGAGACGCCCTCGATGGAGCGACCGGGCAAGAGATTCTCGTCGAGCGCGCGGCGATAGATAACGGAGGCGGTCTCGCGGACGTTCTCCGGCAGCCCGAGAGCGCTTGCCATGCGGTCGATTTCGCCGAGCGCCTGCTTCAGGTTCCGCTCCTTGGAGTCGCGCGTGCGGAACCGCTCGTTCCACTTCCGGAGCCGCTGCATCTTCTGGCGCTGGTTCGAAGACAGGGAGTTGCCGTACGCGTCCTGGTCGCGCCAGTCGATGTTGGTCGACAGTCCCTTGTCGTGCATCATGTTCGTCGTCGGCGCGCCGACGCGGGACTTCTTGTCCTTCTCGGCCGAATCGAACGCGCGCCACTCCGGCCCGCGGTCGATGTTGTCCTCGTCGACGACGAGCCCACAGTCCTCACAGACGGTCTCGTGGTCGCTGGTCGTGGTGACGTTGCCGCCACACTCGGGACAGCCGGTCTGGCTCTCGCTCGTTTCTTCGGTCTCGGTCTCATCCTCGGACGTGTGAATGCGAAGGTGGTCGCTCATGGATGGTAGCTGGCGGGGGCTACCGGACGTGCATACTCCAGACGGCCCGATAGCGAACGCTTGGCTTGACATTCACGAACCCAGTATAAGAGAGTTCTGGTCGCGTGTTGTAGACGCCGCGTAGCTGGCGAAAACAACGCCGTCGCTCCGACAAACGCCGCCTATTTATCAGGATAGTTGTGTGCAAACACACAACCGCACTCAGCGAACAGAGGAGGTATGCATATCGCAGTCGGCAGTGGGAATCCGGTGAAGCGCGACGCAGTCGCGACGGCACACGACGCGGCGACCGTCGAGGCGGTCGGCGTCGAGTCGGGCGTGAGCGAACAGCCTGTCGGGCTCGCCGAGACCATCGAGGGGGCGGAGACGCGCGCGGCGAACGCGCTCGCCGCGGTCGACGCCGACCTCGGTGTCGGACTGGAGGGCGGCGTCGCACGACTCCCGAACACGGACGGCCTCTGGCTCGTCATGTGGGCCGCAGCGGTCGACGGAGACGAGTGGGGTCGTGGGAGCGGGCCGTCGCTCCGGCTCCCCGACGCCATCGCCGCGCGCGTCGACGCGGGCGAGGAGCTCGGCCCGGTGATGGACGACGTACTGGGTGAAGACGACGTGGCCGAAAGTCAGGGCGCAGCCGGTGCACTCACGGGCGGCGTGACGGACCGGACAGAGGCGCTGCGGACGGCGACGGCAGGGGCACTCGGTCGCTTCCTCACTGCTCACTACTGACCGACTCTTCCACCTCGGCGGCTCCTTCGACGGCCTCGACGAGCGAGACGTTGAACACGAGTGTGGAGGCGATACCGCCGACCATCGTGACGATGTTCTTGACTGCGTGGTCGAGGACGGCGACCGCGATGGCAACCGCCGGGGTGATGTTGGCGGTGAAGCCGACGACGATGAGGGTGAACGCCCCCTCGTAGAGACCGATACCCCCCGGCGACAGGGGGACGATTTTTGCGAGGTTGCCGACGCTGACGGCGAAAAAGGAGACCGCGACGAGATACGGCGTCACCGGCACCTGGAACGCCGCGAGCACGACGATGGCCGTCACCACGTCGATACCCCACACGAGGAGACTCGACAGGCCGATGCGGGCGAAGGCGCTACGGTCGCCGGCGACCGCCTGTACGTCGCCGACGAACTGACCGATAGCCGTCGAGACGTAGTCGGCGTACGAGTCGTCGCTGATGGTGCTGACGAACCGGTGGACGAGGTCGGTGTCTCGGCGCGCGCTCGCGACGATGACGGCGACGCCGGCGATGGCCAGCACCCCGACCACGGCCGCCACCCGGAGCGCGGTTCTGGCCGCTGCACCCGGGGCGATGGATTGGCCGCCAATCTCGACGGTGCCGATGTCGGCCGCGATTGCCTCCGCCAGCCCGTCGGCACCGCCGGTGGCGAGCAGCCCGACGAGGACCGCGCCCGCGAGCACCGTAATCGCGAGCAGATCGAAGACGCGTTCGACAGCGAGCGAGGCGAAGCCGCTCGGATACGGAATCTTCCGGCGGGCTTTCACGACGTACGCGCGCACGGCGTCGCCCGCGCGGGCCGGGAAGACGAGGTTTCCGGTCTGTGAGATGAACACCGCTCCAGTCATGAACAGCAGGTCGCCGTCGTAGCCGAGTTCGCGCAAGATGTCGCGGTAGCGCTGTCCGCGCAGCGGCCACGAGAGGGCGTAGACGCCGGCAGCCAGCGCGACGAGCCGGTAGTCTGCGCCCCGGATAGCATCGAGAATCGCGTCGGGGTCGAGATACACCGTCATCAACGCGAGCGCGGCGAGGGTGAGCAGGATTCCCGCGACGAGTCCGGCTCGGCGGGTCGCCCGCGGCTTAATCGAGAACTCCCACCAGACGCGGAGAATTTGGCTCCCCATCCCGAACACGTCCCGGACGAGATCGACCTTCGTGTCGCCTTTCGGCGTCCACCGGACGGGAAACTCCTTGATGTCGTAGCCCGCCCGCTGTGCGCGCACGAGTACCTCGGTGTCCCAAAACCAGTGGTCGTCTTCGGTGTCCTCGAGCAGGTCGAACAACACCGCGCGGTCGAACGACTTGAACCCGCACTGGTGGTCGTGGAGGTCAGAGCGCAAGAACAGCTTGACGAGCGCGTTGTATCCGGTCGAAGCGAGCCCGCGTTCCGGTTCTCGGTCCTGCTTTTCTCCCGGGATTCGGCGAGAACCCGTCGCCACGTCGTACCCGTCCGTACGAACGGACTCGACCAGCTCCTCGAGGTGCGACATATCGGTCGCGAGGTCGGTATCGAAGTAGACGAGCGTCTCGCCCCCACTCTCCCGGAAGGCGCGTTCGAGTGCGCCGCCACGGCCCAGTCGCTCGTCTGAGTGGAAGTGTCGGACGCGGGAATCCTCGGCCGCGAGCCGGTCTGCGATGTCGGGGGTGGCGTCGTCACAGCCGTCCTCGGCGACGATGACCTCGAAGCTCCCGTCGGGGAGAAACGTCCCGAGGGTCTCGAGGGTCGTCCGGACGGTGTGTTCGATTGTCGCCTCCTCGTTGTACGCCGGGAGGACGACGCTCACCGCGACCTCGCTCATTACCGTCGGTTGTAAACAGGCGGGTATGAACCTTCTGGGAGCGAGAGACGTGCCGAGGACGCAAACGCTAACTGGTCGCGCACTCGCATCTCGTGTATGCATCCGTCTCCGGGTTCTGGACCTGTCGCCGCGACCCCCACCCGCGACGGTGACCGCTCGAAGTCGAAGCGCGTGCAGTTTTGACTCTCGGCGGGCTTACACCCCGTCGTTGGTCGCGCCGAGTATCGCCTTCGAGTACCTACCGAAACCCCATGACACACGACACATTCACCGGCGCGATGCCGGCACTCACGACCCCGTTCCACGAGGACGGCAGCATCGACTTCGAGACATTCAAACAGAACGTCCGACGCGTCGAGCGCGAGGGCGTCCACGGCGTCGTCCCCGTCGGCACCACCGGGGAGTCCGCGACGATGACCCACGACGAACACGTCGCCGTCATCGAGGCGGCCGTCGAGGCGGCCGACTCGATTCCCGTCGTCGCCGGCTCCGGCTCCAACAACACCGACGAGGCGCTCGACCTCTCCCGGCGTGCAGCCGAGGCCGGTGCCGACGGGCTTCTGCTCATCTCGCCGTATTACAACACGCCAGAGCCGGCGGGCATGGAAGACCACTTCCGCACCGTCGCCGACGAGGTCGACCTGCCACAGATTGTCTACAACGTTCCCGGGCGGACGGGCCGCAACATCGCCGTCGAGACGGCCGAATCGCTCGCGACCCACGAGAACGTCGTCGGCTACAAGGCCGCCTCCGGCGACCTCGGCCGCGTCGGCGAGGTCATCGAGCGCACCCGCGAGGAGAACTTCGCCGTGCTCTCGGGCGATGACGCGTTGACGCTCCCGATTATGTCGCTCGGCGGGAAGGGAGCCATCTCCGTCGCCGCGAATCTCGTCCCCGAGCGGACGAGCCGGCTGGTCGAGCACGCACTCGAAGATGAGTACGCGGCCGCCCGCGAGCTCCAGTTCGAGCTCGGGCCGCTGTTCCGGACCCTGTTCGTCGAGACGAATCCCATCCCCATCAAGGAGGCACAGGCGATGTGCGACCAGCAGCCGGTGAGGATGCGCCCACCGCTGTCGCGGCTCCGCGGGGAGAACCGCGAGGAGCTGCGGTCGGTCCTCGCCGACCTCGGGTTGGACGTATGAAGGTCGCCGTCGCCGGCGCGACCGGGCGCACCGGCAGCGAGTCCGTCGCCGAGCTCCGCGACCGCGACCACGACGTGCTCGCACTCTCGCGCGACCCGACGGGCGGGCAGCGCGACATCGGGGACCTTGCGACCGTCCTGACCGAGACCGACCCGGACGCACTCATTGACTTCACCGTGCCCGAGGCGACCGTCGAACACGCGGCCGTCGCGGCCGAGACGGCGGTCCCCCTCGTCGTCGGGACGACCGGTTTCGACGACGACGGCCTTGCCGCGCTTGCCGACGCCGCCCGCGAGATTCCCGTGCTCCGGGCGTCGAACTTCGCGAAGGGGGTCCACGCGCTGCGCGACATCGTGCAGGCGGGCGTCGAAGCCCTCCCCGAGTACGATATCGAACTGACGGAGACGCACCACAACGGGAAGCGCGACGCCCCCTCGGGGACCGCACTCACCCTGCTGGACGACATCGACGACGCCCGAGGGACAACACTCGACCGGACGCACGGCCGGGAGGGCGAACACGAACGCGCCCCAGCGGAGGTCGGCGTCCACGTTCGCCGCGCCGGCAACGTCCGGGGCGAACACGAGGTGCTGCTCGCCGGCAACGACGAAGTGGTGACGCTCACGCATCGCGCCGAGTCGCGCCGCGTCTTCGCGGCGGGCGCGGTCGATGCGGCCGAAGCACTCGCGGGCCGACCCGCCGGCGAGTACGACTTCCCAGACGTACTATGACACTCGAATCAGAGATTACGACGCTGTGGGACCGCTATCAGACCGACGCCGTGGACGCAGACTCCGCCGACACGGACGCCTACGACACGCTCGACGCCTTCCTCGACGCGTTAGAGTCGGGAGAGGTGCGCGCCGCCGAGAAGCGCGACGGCGAGTGGGAGGCGAATACGTGGGTCAAACGGGGGATTCTCCTCAACTTCGGGCTGCGGGCCATCCAGACCTTCGAGCACGGCGGCGTGGGCTACCACGACGTGCTCCCGCTGCGCGACACCAACGACCTCCCGACACGAGGAACGCGAAACACCCCGAGCGGGACCGTCATCCGTCGCGGTGCACACGTCGGCTCGGACGCCATCATGATGTCCCCGAGCTTCGTCAACGTCGGCGCACACGTCGGCGACGGCACGCTCGTGGACTCGTGTGACACGGTCGGCTCCTGTGCCCAGATCGGCGACGACGTGAAGCTCGGTGCGAACACGCTCATCGGCGGCGTCCTCGAACCAGTCGAGAGCGCGCCGGTCATCGTCGAGGACGGCGTCTCGCTCGGCGCGGGCTGTCGGGTCACCTCAGGCTTCGTCGTCGGAGAGAACTCCGTCGTCGGTGAGAACACGCTGCTCACGCCACGGATCCCGGTGTACGATCTCGTCGAGGAGGAGATTCTCTACGGCGAACTGCCGCCGGAGCGGCGCGCATTCATCCGATACGTCGAGTCCAGCGTCGGCGACCACGACCTCTTCGAGGGCGGAGCCTACAAGCCGGCGGTCGTTGCCACGCACGTCGAAGAACAGACCCTCGAAGCCACCCAGCGCGAGGACGCCCTCCGCGAATGAGCGACCTCGTCAAGCGGCTCGCGGACTGGGACCACGACCGCCTCGGACGGCTCGCCGCCGAGCACGACACCCCGCTGTACGTGCTCGACATCGACCGCGTGCAGGCCAACTACGAGCGGTTCGACGCCGCCTTCCCCGACGCACACGTCACGTACGCGGCGAAGGCACACACCGGACAGGCAGTCCTGTCGGCGCTACTTGAATCCGGTGCAGACATCGAGTGTGCAGCGTGGGGGGAACTCCAGCGCGCCGTCGACACCGGCGCGGACCCGAACACGCTCCAGTACACCGCCGTCAATCCGCCGGACCGCGACCTTGACCGTGCAGTCGAACTCGCCGCGGAGTATCCGGGGCTTACCATCACCGGCGGTGCTCGCGACACCTTCGACCGGCTCGAAGCACGCGGCTACGACGGCCGCGTCGCCATCCGCGTCAATCCGGGCATCGGGACCGGCCACCACGAGAAGGTCGCCACCGGCAAGGACGCGAAGTTCGGGATTCCCGAGGCGTACGTCGAGGAAGTGGCCGACGACGTGCGCGAGCGGTTCAACCTCGTCGGCATCCACGCCCACATCGGGAGCGGCGTGCTCACCGACGACGTAGAGGAACACGCACGGGCCGTCGGTAAGGTCGCAGACATCGCCCGCGCCGTCGGCGACGGCGGCTTGGAGTTCGTCGACGTGGGCGGCGGTTACGGCGTCCCGTACCACGAGAACGAACCGCCCCTCGACATCGAGGCCGTCGCTGACCAGGTCCGCGAGGCCGTCGGAGACCTCGACGCACAGCTCAAACTCGAACCCGGACGGTACGTCGTCGCCGATTCCGAACTCATCCTCACGGAAGTGAACACCGTGAAAGAGGCACCCGAATCGACCGTCGTCGGCGTGGACGCGTCGCTCGCGACCCTCATCCGCCCGGCGATGTTCGACTCGTATCACCCAATTCGCAACGTCACCGCGCCGGACCGAGAGCCGATACCGGTCTCCGTGGGTGGCCCCTGCTGTACGAGCGCCGACGTGTTCTGTACCGACCGCCCCATCGCCGAGCCGCGGCGCGAGGACCTGCTCGCTATCGGCAACGCCGGCGCGTACGGCTACGAGCTCGCAAGCCAGTTCCACTCGCAGCCGCGGCCGGCGGAGGTCGCTATCGAGGGCGGCGAGACCCGCGTCGTCCGCCGCCGCGAGACGCTGGACGACGTGACGCGCGTCGAACAGTAGCTCGGGCGATTTTTGCTGTCGGGGGCTGAGTAGTAACCGTGCAGTTCTCCAGACGGGACGCGCTCCGGGCCGGTGGTGGATTCGTGGCCGGAGCCGGCTACGCGACGACCGGCCCGCTGCTCGCGGCGTCGACGACGGTCGCGACCCAGAACCTCGGGCTCGGCGTTCCGCTGCTCGATTTGCTCACGCGGGAGCGACTCGACCCCGAACTCGTCGGAGAGCGATTCACGCAGCTGGCAGCGAGTCCCGTCCCCGAGCGGATGGCGGTCCTCGCCGCCGAACTGACGGCCGAGTCGCCGGCTATCGTCGGCGTACAGGAGGGCGCGCTCGTCGAACGCGACGGCGAACCGGTGTTCGACTTCCTCTCCCTGCTCGAACGGGAGTTCGAGGAAGCGGGCGGGAGCTATCGCCGGGCGGCCGTCTCACCGAACGCGGACATCACGCTCCCAGCAGCACACGACGGCGAACGGTTCGACGTGCGGTTTCACGATCGGGACGCGGTGTTCGTCCGCGAGGACGTGGCGGTCGAGGCCACCGACGCCGCACAGTTCGCTGTCAACGCGAGCCGGCGGCTCGACGGCCGACGACTGGTCGCGACGCGCGGCTTCTGTCGAGCGGACTGTCTGGTCGACGGCGTGCCGGTCGTCGGGGTGTCGACGCACCTCTCTGCAGCCGACCGGCGCATCCGCTACGTGCAGGCGCAGGCGCTCGCTAACCAACTGCCCGAGGAGCGAGCGCTCGTGCTGCTCGCCGACCTGAACAGCCGCCCGCTCGCCGAAGACCCGTCGGCGTACAACCTACTCGCCGGGGAACTCACCGACGCCGCGACCGCGACCGGCGAGCCGGCACTCACCTGCTGTCGCGAGCCGACACTCGACGGTGGCGGACTCGGCTTCCGGCTGGATTTCGTCCTGACGGGCGGGCCGGCACGGCCGCTCGGGACCCGGCTCACGGCTGTGGACGACGGCTTGCGCGTACAGACGGGGGACCGACGGTTGTGGCCGTCCGACCACGCCGGCGTCGTCGCTGACCTGCGCGTCGGCGTGGAGCCGGACCGGCTGGGTGACGTGGCACGGGCGCTGGTGGCGCGCGCGCTCGGAACGGACCCGTTCGCGTGAACGCGAAAGCCGTATCACCCGGACCGCGCATCTCGTGGTATGGACGCTACCGAACGCCGACAGCTCGCGACCGTCGCCGACCACCAGTTCGGCCGCGGTGCTGGCGCGGCGCTGTTTCCCGACGACGAGGAGCCGGAGGTGCGACGCACCACCTCGGGGCGACCCTCACAGATTCACGTCGGGCCGGACGCCGGCGGCCACGACGACCTCGGCCGACCGGCCGGCGAGCGGCTCGTCTCCTACGGCGACGACGGGCGGTTTCGGCTGGGGCTGGCCGGTGGTCGCCGACTGGTCGAGTCGCTCCCGTCGCCGACCGGCCGGATAGTCGTCGGCGACGAGTCCGAACCGTTCGTCCGCGAGGGAAAGAACGTGTTTGCGAAGTTCGTTCGGGCCGTCGGCAGCGAGATTCGACCTGGCGACGAGGTGGCTGTCGTCCACGAAGAGGGGCGACTGCTCGCGGTCGGGCGCGCAGAGCTTCCGGCGTCGGCTATCGAGACGTTCGATACCGGGATGGCGGTGAAGGTGAAGTCCGGAAATCGGGGCTAACAGGCCGGCGTCGCCTCGCGGGACTGCCGGCACGACCGCGAACCCCCGCGAGTGGGTGTCACGTCACGCCGGCCGTGGTGCGGCATCCGACTTGAACCCCGGGAGCCGGACAAAGGGAGCACTTTTCAGCGACGCGAGCCACCGGTCGTGTATGTTTGGAGGAGGCGGCGGCGGCATGAACCCGCGCAAGATGAAGCAGATGATGAACCAGATGGGTATCGACCTCACCGAAATCGACGCCAATGAGGTCATCATCCGCACCGACGACGAGGAGTACGTCTTCGAGGACGCGGAGGTCCAGAAGATGGACGCTCAGGGACAGGCGACGTATCAAGTCGTCGGCGAACCGGACGTTCGCCCGCGTGACGCCGATGCCACCGAGGCCGGCGACGCGTCCGCTGAGGAAGACAGCGACGAGAAGGAAGCCGCAATCCCCGAGTCCGACATCGAAATCGTCGCCGGGCGCACGGGCGTCACGTCGGAAGAGGCCCGCGAAGCGCTGGAGGCGACCGACGGCGACCTCGCGGCGGCCGTCGAACGGCTGGAGTGAGCTACCTGTTCGTCCGCGAGAACCGCGAGCTCCTGCTCGCGCCGGGCGACCGCCACGAGTCCGACCTCGGCGTGTTAGAGGTGCCCGAGGACGTGCAACCGGGCGACACCGTCGAGACGCACATCGGAGAGGCGTTCGAGGCTCGCGAGCCGCGTGGTCCGGACCTGTTCGACCACCTCGACCGCACCGGCGCACCGATGATGCCCCGCGATATTGGACTCATCCTCGGCGAGTTCGGGCTCGGTGACGGCGACCGTGTCCTCGACGCCGGGACCGGCACGGGCATCCTGTCCGTGTATCTCGCCCGCCACGGCATCGAGGTCGTGACCTACGAACGGGACGCCGACTTCGCCGACGTGGCTCGCGAGAACATGGAGACGGCGGGCGTCGCCGACCGCGTGGACGTGCGGACGGGCGACGTGACCGACGGCCTCGATTCGCTTTCCGGGTTCGATGGCCTGACGCTCGACACCGGTGACGCGGCGTCGGTTGTCGCGCAGGCCCCCGACCTACTCGTCCCCGGCGGCCCGGTCGCGGTGTACTCGCCGTTCATCGAGTCCTCGCGCGAGTGTGTCGAGACGGCCCGAGAGGTCGGTCTCGTCGGCGTGGAGACGGTCGAGACCATCCAGCGGGAGATGACGTTCGATAATCGCGGCTCGCGACCGTCGACGCGTGGGGTCGGCCACACCGGCTACCTCACCTTCGCGCGGACGCCTATCTGACGTTTCGGAGCAGGTTTAATAATTCCTCGCGGTAGTTTCGCTCGGTGTCGATGTTCGGGTAGCCGCCGCCGGCGACGAAGAACGTCTCATTTTGCCAGACGGCCAGCCAGCCGGTCGCGTCGAGCGTCCGGTCGCCGACGCGACACCGGCCACGAACGGTCGTCAGCTGTCCGGCGTGGCCGTCCGCGGTCCGAAAATCGTCGTCGGTCCGGTACTGCAGGTCGAGAAAGCCGCGCTCGCGGAGGTCGCCCAGAAACTGCGAGCGGGCACGCGTCCGAATCATCGGCTCGACGAGCCGGCTCGCCCCGCCCGGTAGTTCCGGCTGAAAGGCGAGTCGCGTTGCGAAGAAGAAACACAGCGGCTCGTCGATACCGAACTGCTCGCCGACGCTCGGCTCCTCGTACAGGCGCGTGTGGCCATCGACGGTGACTCGTGGCAACTCGAACAGGCGCTCACGCGTCCGGTCGGCGAGCCGCCACCCACCTCGTTCGAGTTCACCGTCGGGCACCGTGGGCCACTGGTCGCTCATACCGGAGCGAAGACCCACAGCTATGAAAAGCTACGTCCGGTCAGTTGTCGTCTTCGCGCCACTTCTTCCCGCACTCGACGCAGGTGAAGAATCGAGTCTCGGACTCGTCGGCGGCGCGAATCTGCTTCATCTCGTAGCGTGCGCGCTCACCGTCGCAGTCGTCGTTCGGACACCGCGCGTCTGTCGTCGGGCCGATCTCCGTGTCGTCGACCTCGGACATGTCGACGACCTCGTTGCCCTCTTGTCCTTCGGTCGTTGTCATCTCGCTCTCGCTTGCTGAATCGCGCAGCTCTTCGTGCCCGCAGGAGCGACACACCCACGTGTCGCCGTCGGCGTGCATCATCGAGCCACACTCGTCGCAGAACTGCATCGTACCCTGGTTGACTCGGGACGGAACTTAAACCCGGGGTTGTGGAGCCGCCAGGGCGGACGAAACACCTTACTTCGTGGCTACGGAGAGACGTGTGTGCCCTCCCGCCGTGATGTGCTCGCCGCCGGTGCCCTCGGCGTCACCGCCCTCGCCGGCTGTACGGCCCTCGACGACGGCCCGCCCCGTTCGGCCCGCTGGCACCACGACGCCAGTGCGGTGTTCGACACCGACAGCTACCTCTACGCGGGTCTGAACGTGCCGACGCTGCGCGCGAACAGCGACCGACTCCCGCCGGAACTCCAGTCGGGACTCGACCGCGCGCGAGAGTTCTCCGAGGCAATCGCGCTCGACGACGTGGACCGACTCCTCGCGACGGGGTACGGCCGGCCTGAGCGCGGACAGGCAGGTCTCACCCTCGTCGCGACGGGAAACTTCGACGCCGACGCCATCGACGCCGAGATACAGGACACCTTCCGCCCCGTCGAGGGTGGGCTCGTCACGCCCGAAGGGACGTACCGCGGCTACCAGTGTTACGCCTCCGCTCCCGCACTGGGGCGTAACTGGCCCCAGTTCCAGGGACCGGACCAGCCCGAGCCGCCGGACTTCACGTTCGGCGTCGGCTACGACTCGAACGCGCTCGTCGCGAGCGTCACGCTCGGACTCGATTTGGACGCGCTCGAGGGCGTCCACGCAGCTATCGACGCCCGGACGGGCAACGGAACGCGACTCACCGAGCGCGCTCCCGTCCGGCACTGCCTGTCGGTGACGGACGGCCACCCCCTCGTGGCCGGGGTCTCCGAGGCGGGGCTGGCGGTGCTCCAACAGGAGACGGCGGGAGACAGCGGGAATGCGCTCGCGCTGGCGAAGGGACTCGTCTTCAGTTATCGGTTCGACCCCGACAGACTGCGGGTGGCCGTCGTCTTCGACCCCGCGGACCTGCTGTCGCGCGACCGGCTCCGGTCGCTCCTCGACAATTTGTTTGCCGACGAAGACGAGGAGCGAGACCTCGATATCGAGCACGTTGGCGTCGCGCGCGACGGCCGGGTCATCTACGCCGACATCGCCGTCGGCCCGGAGGCAATCGGACGGCTCAACGACGGGACGGCGACGCCAACGCCGACGACAGGCGTCTGGATTTAAGACCGACTCGCCGCTATGTCGGGTGAATGGTTCTGAGGACAGACAACCGCGTGCTCGCGCTGGCCTTCGCCCGGATGGCAGACTCGCTCGGCAACTCCTTTCTCATTATCGTCCTCCCGCTGTACATCGCTTCAGGGGAGATATCGCTCGTCGGTCTCGACGGCTTCTCGACGGAGCTGCTCATCGGCGTCGTGCTCTCGCTGTTCGGTCTGCTCAACAGTTCGCTCCAGCCGTTCAGCGGCCGACTCTCCGACCGGACCGGCGCGCGGAAACGCTACATCCTCGCCGGGCTGGTCGTGCTCGCGGTCGGGAGCGCAATCTACCCGTTCGTCACCTCCTACTGGGCCGTACTCGGCGCGCGGGCGATGCAGGGTATCGGCGCGGCGCTGACGGTCCCCATCGTGCTCGCGCTGGTCAACGACTACAGCGACGACGCCGGCCGCGGCAACGACTTCGGGATCTTCAATACCTTCAGGCTCATCGGCTTCGGCTTCGGTCCAATCGTCGCCGGACTGCTCATCACGGGCGGGGTCGCCTCGGAGACGGTCGTCAGCTATGACCTGCTCGGGGCGACGGTGTCGGGCTTCGACGCCGCCTTTGCCGTGGCGGTCGTCGGTGCGCTCGTCGCGTTCGTCCTCGTCTCGGTTCTCGTCGATGACCCAGAGGACCTCGAAGGCTCCGCGAGCGAGGACCTCTCGATTCGAATCCGCACCGAAGACGGACTCGACCCCGTCTTCGTCGTCGGGATCGGCACGTTCTTGATGGCGACGGGAATCGGTATCTTCGCGACGCTCCAGGAGGTCATCAACGCACAACTCAACCAGACGCCGTTTCTCTTCTCAGTTCAGTTCGCGGCGGTCGTCATCGCGAACGTGCTCTTTCAGGTGCCAATCGGTCGGGCGTCCGACCGCTACGGCCGGCGACCCTTCCTCGTGTGGGGGTTCGTCCTCCTGATTCCCTCGCTCGCGTTACAGGGGCTGATTCCGTCACTCGCGGCCACACTCCCGGCGACCGTCGCCGGCGTCGGCACCGGCTCGCTGTTGATGCTCGCGTTTCGGCTCCTCCAGGGAATCTCGGTGGCTATGGTGTTTGCCCCCGGACTGGCCGTAGCGGGTGACCTCGCCCGCGAGGGGGAGTCCGGCACCACCTTGTCGGTCCTCACGACGGCGTTCGGCTTCGGCATCGCCGCCGGGCCGCTCGTGTCGGGCGTGCTCGTCCGATTCGGCTTCGCGTGGCCCTTCTTCGCGGTCGCGGCGCTCGCGGCCGTCGCGCTCGTGTTGACCTACTCAGAGGTGGAAGAGACCGCACCCGCCGTGACCTGACGCGATCTGCTACTCGAAGTCGGGGTCGCGGTCGTCGAGGAACGCCGCCATCCCCTCGCGCTGGTCGTCGGTGTCGAACAGCGACGCCCAGGTCCGGCGCTCGAAGTCGAGACCAGCAGCGAGGTCGGTCGTTCGGGCCTGGTTGAGTGATTCCTTGGCGGCCCTCATCGCGGTCGTCGGCTTCGCCGCGAGGTCGGCTGCCATCGCGGCGGCGTGGTCGTCTAAGTCGTCGTGGGCGATGACCTCGCCGACGAGTCCGAGGTTGTAGGCGTCGCTCGCGTCGATCCGCTCGCCGAACATGATGAGTCGACGCGCCGTCTCGTCGCCGACGAGTCGGGGGAGCCGCTGTGTGCCACCCCATCCCGGCGTGATACCGAGGTCGATCTCCGTGTGTCCGACGACGGCCCGCTCGCTCGCGACCCGGAAGTCACACGCCAAGGCGAGTTCACAGCCGCCGCCGATTGCGTAGCCGTTGATGGCCGCGATGACGGGCGCGGGGAACGATTCGACGGCCGACATCACGTCGTGACCGAGCCGGGAGTACGCCTCGGCCTCGGTCGTATTCATCTCGGCCATCTCCGCGATATCCGCGCCGGCGACGAAGGCGTCGTCACCAGCACCCGTGATGACGAGCGCTTGCGCCTCGCCGCGGGCCTCCTCCAGTGCCGCATCGAGCGCCTCCAGCGTGGCGGTGTCGAGCGCGTTCAGGTGCGCGGGCCGGTCGATAGTCAGCGTCGCTACGTCGCCGTCGAACGCCAGTGCGACTCGCTCGCTCATACCCGAGGGTCTCCGGCCCGGCAAATAAGTCCACCCACGCGATCAGCGAAGTAGAGTCATTAAAGTCGCTCGTCCGCCTCGTGTCGGTAGATGGAGTTGGGGATTCCGCAGTCGTTCTCGCGCGTGCTCTCTTCGATGTGTACGGAGCCACACCCGGCCGCCCGTGAGGCCGCAGAGCGGTTCATCGCCACCAACCCGGGCGACCCCGGAACCTACGACACCGTCGCCGACCTCGAATCGACGGTGGTCGACCGGCTCGGCGAGGTTGCCGGGCTCGATGAGCCGGCGGGTTACGTCGCTTCCGGCGGCACCGAGGCGAACGTTCAGGCGCTCCGGCTCGCCCGAAACCGCGCTGACACTCCCGACCCGAACGTCGTCGTCCCGGCCTCGGGGCACTTCTCGTTTACCAAGGCCGCCAACGTGCTCGGTGTCGAACTCCGGGTCGCCCCGCTCGACGGCTACACCGTCTCGCTGGAGGCAGTCGAGGAGCTACTCGACGCGGACACGGTCGCCGTCGTCGGCGTCGCCGGCTCGACCGAGTATGGGCGCGTGGACCCGATTCCCGCCCTCGCCGACCTCACCGCCGACGCGCCCGGCGACCCACTCCTCCACGTCGACGCCGCGTGGGGCGGGTTCGTCCTCCCGTTCACCGACTACGCGTGGGGCTTTGCCGACGCCGCCGTCGACACGCTCACCATCGACCCGCACAAGATGGGGCAGGCGGTCGTACCGGCCGGCGGGCTGCTGGCGCGCGAGGAGTCGCTGCTCGCCGAGCTCGCCGTCGACACGCCGTATCTCGAATCTACCAGCCAGATCACGCTCACGGGGACGCGCTCGGGAGCGGGCGTCGCGAGCGCGGTCGCGGCGCTCGACGCGCTGTGGCCGGACGGCTACCGCGAGCAGTACGAGACCTCACAGGCGAACGCGGAGTGGCTCGCGGCGGAGCTTCGTTTGCGGGGCGACGAGGTCGTCTCGCCGACGCTCCCACTGGTCGCGGCCGACATCGGTACCGAGGCAATCGACGCAGTTCGCGACGCCGGGTGGCGGCTCTCGCGCACCGAACGGGGCGAGGCCCGGTTCGTGATGCAGCCGCACGTCACTCGCGAGACGCTGTGTGCGTTCCTCACAGACCTCGATAGACTCCGGTAGAGAGCGATACGCTTAGGCAGGCCCCGGGCAAGTGATTCGATGTGTCACTGATCCCGTTGGTTTTCGGCTTCGACTTCTCGCCGCTCGTGGAGTTCGTCGAGTCGTCGAGCGGTCTCCTCTCGCTGCTCGCCGTAGCTGTCTACTCGTTTCTCATCGCCGTCGTCCTCCCGCTGCCGAGCGAGATTGTCCTCTTTGCGACGCCGAATCTCGGTCTCCCGCCGGCTGTCGAGTTGACCATTCTCATCCTCGTTTCCGGGCTGGGGAAAGCCGCCGGCTCGGTGTTCGCCTTCCGCGTCGGTCACGGCGTCAAGGAGTCCGGCCCCGTAATTCGCGCGCTCCGGCGCTCGCCGATCGACGTGGTCGCGTGGTCAGAACGCAAGACCGTCGAGGTCGCACAGGAGTACGGCTACATCGGGCTCGCGTTCGCACTCTCGATTCCCTTCTTCCCCGACACGATCTCCATTTACGCGTTCACCGTCTTAGAGGAGAACTACGCGAAGTTCGCCGCCGCCACCTTCGTCGGCAGCGTCGGCCGACTGCTCGTGTGGATTGCCTTCTTCGATACCCTCACCTCGGTGTTGTGAGAGTCCCGAATCGGGGGGGTTTAGGTCGCCCACGGGACTAGCAGAAGTATGACACGCGACGACTATCCCACCGACGAGCCGGCGGTGGTCACCTGCGGGCTGCCGTACGCCAACGGTGACCTCCACGTCGGCCACCTGCGCACGTACGTGAGCGGGGACGCGCTCGCTCGCGCGCTCGACAGTCTCGGTCAAGAGACGGCGTTCGTCTCCGGTTCGGACATGCACGGGACGCCCATCGCCGTTAACGCCGCCGAGGCCGGCGTCGACCCCGAGTCGTACGCCTACGAGTACCACGACCAGTACGAACGGACGTTCCCGAAGTTCAACGTCGAGTTCGACCACTACGGCGACACCCACGACGCGACCAACACCGAACTCACCCAGTCGTTCGTCCGGTCGTGGCTCGACAACGACCACGTCTTCGAGCGGGAGATTCAGGTGGCGTGGGACGCCGACGAGGACCAACCGCTCCCGGACCGCTACGTCGAGGGGACCTGCCCCTACTGCGGGGAGACGGCCCGCGGCGACGAGTGCGACGACGGCTGCCAGCGTCACCTCGAGCCGGGCGAAATCGAGGACCCGGTCTCGACCCTCACGGGAAATCCGGCCGAGTACCGCACCCGCGAGCACAAGTTCCTCCGGCTCGGCGACTTCCAGGAGTATCTGTCCGGATTTCTCGACCGACTCGAAGGAACCGACAACGCGCAAAATCAGCCCCGCGAGTGGGTTGAGGGCGAACTCGAGGACCTCTGTATCACCCGCGACATGGACTGGGGAATCGACTACCCCGGCGAAGGCGAGGAGGACCTCGTGCTCTACGTCTGGGTCGACGCCCCAATCGAGTACGTCGCCGCGACGAAACAGTACAGCGAGGAGTCCGACTTCGACTGGGAGGCCGCGTGGCAGTTCGACGGCGAGACGCGTCCCGGCGTACAGTGGGACGAGACGTGGAATGATGACGGCGGCGATCTCATCCACGTCATCGGCCAGGACATCATCCAACACCACACCGTCTTCTGGCCGGCGATGCTCCGCGGAGCGGGCTACAACGAACCCCGTGCCGTGATGGCCTGCGGGTTCGTCAACCTCGCGGGAGAGGCCTTCTCCACGAGCCGAAACCGTGCGGTGTGGGCCGACGACTACCTCGAAACCGGTCTCGACCCCGACCTGTTCCGGTACCAGGTCATCACCGGCTCGGAGTTCACCGCCGACGTGAACTTCTCGTGGGACGCGCTACAGGAGCGGACGAACAACGACCTCGTTGGCGTGCTCGGCAACTTCGCCTACCGGTCGCTGCTGTTCGCCGAGCGCAACTTCGACGGCACGCCCGACGCCGACGTGAGCGAGGACGTGCGCGAACACATCGACGGGGCAATCGGTGCCGTCCACGAGGCCGTCAACGACTACTCGGTGCGGGGGCTGGGCGAGGCACCCATCGACCTCGCGCGCTTCGGCAACGAGTACATCCAGCGCAACGAGCCGTGGAAGCTCACCGACGAGGACCCCGAGCGCGCGGCACAGGTCATCCGCGACTGCGTCCAGCTCGTGAAGGCGACGGCCGTGCTCATGGAGCCGGTGCTGCCGGGCAAGGCCGAGGAGCTGTGGGCGCAGTTGGGCGAGGACGGCAGCGTCCACGAGGCCGCCCTCTCGGACGCGCTTGAGGCCCCGCCAGCGGAGTTCGGTGAGCCGACGGAGCTGTTCGAGCAAATCGAAGACGACACCGTCGAGGAACTCAACGCCGACCTCGAATCGCGCGTCGAGGACGCGAGCGAGGAGAGCGAAGAGACGGACGACAGAGATGCAAGCGAGGGCGAAGATGGTGACCTCGAACCGATCGTCGAGAACACCATCGGCTTCGAGGAGTTCCAGGACCTCGACCTCCGTGTCGGCGAGATTCGAGCCGCGGAAGGTATCGAGGGGGCCGACGAGCTCGCGAAACTGGAGGTCGACATCGGCCACGAGGTCCGCCAGATCGTCGCCGGCATCAAACAGCTACACGACCTCGACGCGCTTCCGGGAACGAAGGTCGTCGTCGTCGCGAACATGGAGCCGGCCGAGCTGTTCGGCGTCGAGTCGAACGGGATGGTGCTCGCGGCGGGCGGGCAGGCGGACCTGTTGACGACTCACGACGACAGCGCCGTCGGTACGCGCGTCCGGTAGCCCGCGCACTTTTCTTATCGAGGGCAGTACTGCGGGTATGACCGACGACGAGCGCGAGTGGGACGACCCGCCCGGCGTGTGGGACGACGAGGAAGACGACGGAGCCGACGAAGCCGATGACGCCGGTGCGTTGAACGTCGCGACGGAAGGCGAGTCGTTCGTTCGGAGCGACGAGCGCGACCCGATAACGCCCGGCGACATCTCCGCCGAGCACGCGGCGTTCGTCCTGCTCGGAGCACTGTTCACGACGCTGGTGTTGGTGCGGCTCGCGAGCGGGGTGCTCTGAGGCGAACGCTTACGCGACCGGGGAGCCTATCGGCCCCATGGTCGATATCTTCGGGCTGCCCCTGTCGATGGTGTTGCTGTTGGTGGGGGCGGGGTTGATGTTGGCGGAGGCGCTCGCGCCGGGTGCCAACTTCATCGTGCTCGGCTCGGGGCTGACGGTGGCCGGACTCGTCGGCGTCCTGTTGAGTCCACTCATCGGCGGCGTGGCGATTATCCTCCTGATGACGCTCGTCTTTCTGCTGGCGAGCGGCGCGACCCTCGCCGGCTACCGACGGTTGGGCATCGGCACTGGTGGGTCGGGGAGCAAGACGACCGACTCCTCTTCGCTGCGAGGGAACACCGGGACGGTGACGGAACGGGTGACGAGCGACGGCGGCGAGGTCAAGCTCGACGACGGCGGCTTCAACCCCTACTACCGGGCGCGAGCGATGGACCGCCCGATCGAGGTCAGTACCGAAATCGTCGTGATGGACCCCGGCGGCGGAAACGTCGTCACCGTCGCGCCGGCCGGCGAGGACGACATCGACCGCGCGCTCAGAGAGGGCCGCGAACAGGGCCGAGCCACGAGTGCGACGGAGGAGACCGGGACGACCCGAGCCTCGGCATCGAACGGGGAGGCAAACTCCGACGGCGAATCAGAGTCCGACGGCGAGACGGACTCCGAGCGGGAGCCGGAATCGGCCTGAGCGACGGAACGGGGGGAATCCTTATGCGCTGTTTGGCCTAACATGAGACCATGCTGATAGCACTCCAAGCGGGCTTTGTGGGACCGGTCGTCGCGTTGGTCCTCCTCTCGCTCGCCATCATCACGGTGGCGTCGTCTGTCGTCATCGTGCAGGCGTACGAGAAGAAAGCGCTCACGCGGTTCGGTGAGTTCCAGAAGCTGCTCGAACCCGGGTTCAATCTGGTCGTGCCGTTCGTCTCCGCGACGTACGCGTTCGACATGCGGACACAGACGCTCGACGTGCCCCGACAGGAGGCAATCACCCGGGACAACTCCCCGGTGACGGCCGACGCCGTCGTCTACATCAAGGTGATGGACGCCAAGAAGGCGTTCCTCGAAGTCGACGACTACGAGCGGGCCGTCTCGAATCTCGCACAGACGACGCTGCGTGCCGTCATCGGCGACATGGAGTTAGACGACACGCTCAACAAGCGCCAAGAGATCAACGCGCGCATCCGGAAGGACCTCGACGAACCGACCGACGAGTGGGGTGTCCGCGTCGAGTCCGTCGAGGTACGAGAGGTGAACCCGAGCAAGGACGTCCAGCAGGCGATGGAGCAACAGACCTCCGCAGAGCGCCGCCGCCGTGCCATGATTCTGGAGGCACAGGGTGAGCGACGCTCTGCCGTCGAGGAGGCGGAGGGTGAAAAGCAGTCGAACATCATCCGCGCACAGGGTGAAAAGCAGAGCCAGATCCTGGAAGCACAGGGAGACGCCATCTCGACCGTGCTGCGCGCGAAGTCCGCCGAGTCGATGGGCGAGCGGGCGGTCATCGACAAGGGGATGGAGACGCTCGCCGAGATGGGGACCAGCGAGTCCACGACGTTCGTGCTCCCGCAGGAACTCACGTCGCTCGTCGGTCGCTACGGCAAGCACATGACCGGCTCGGACGTCCAACAGTCCGAGAGCGTACTCGACTCGATGGACTTCGACGAGGAGACCCGCGAGATGCTCGGACTCGACGACATCGAGGAGATTCTCGGCCGCATCGACGAGGACGCCGAGATGGATGTCCAACAGATGGAGGCCGAAGCGGAGGCCATCAAGGCCGGCGCGGACGACGCAGACATCAAGAGCGCCAACGACGTCATCGAGGAGATGGACTCCGACATGGACGCCGAGACGAAAGCGGAGATGCGCGAGGCGATGGGCGACGCCGAAACGGAACAGGAGTAGCCGAAGCCGTTTTACCTGTCACTGACTCACGCGGAGTATGGACGGGGTGGACGAGAGCAAGCGGGCGACGCTAAAGCGCTTTGGCGCAATTGGCGCAGTGTCGCCGTTCGCCCGCTTTGCCGGCGACAACGACGACGACGGGCAGGAGCGCTCGGACCGTCGTGAGGCCATCGTCGGCTATCTCGCCACCACCCCCGGTGCACACTTCTCGAAGCTACGCGACGGCCTCAAGCTCGGCACCGGCGAGGCGCAACACCATCTCCGGCGGCTCGAATCCGACGGGAGAGTCGAGTCCGAGAAGGACGGCGACTACCGGCGCTACTTCCCGAGCGGTCGCTTCTCGGCGTTCGAGAAGCGCGCACTCGGCTATCTTCGGCGCGATACGGCCAGGAAGCTCGTGCTCGCGCTGTTGGCGAATCCCGACGCGACGGGCGGGGACCTCGCGGCGGAGTTGGGCGTCTCGCGCCCGACCGTGAGCCGGTACGTCGGCGAACTCGAGTCGGCCGGCCTGCTCTCGCGCGAGGACGGCTACGCGCTCGTCGCGCCCGAGCGGCTGCTCGTGCTCGTGGTTCGGTACGCGGACTCCTTCGGGCCGGAGACGGTTGCGTTTGCGGCCGATGCGAGCGACCTGCTCTCGTATGACCCTACGTCGTGACCATCCAGGTCGTGCCCGACGAGTAGCCCCACTTCTCCACGTCGATACCGAAGTCGCCCTCACAGATCGCACTCATGTTGGTACCGACCTCTTTTGCCGACAGGTCAAGCTCCTCGCCGATTGCGCGTGACTTGAAATACGTCTCCGTGGCGGCCGCCTCGCGCAGATACGCGAGGATTCGCTGTTGTTTCTCGCTCAGGTCGGTCGCGGTCGCCGGGGTAGCTGTCGCGCTCATACCTCACCATACCACCAGCACATAAAATGCCGTTTGGTACAGCGTGTTAATTTCGGCGCTGTCTTGCGTTTTCAGGCACAAATACGGGACCACCGAGGTCGGTGGCGGGTGGGTGAGCCGCGTCGCTGGTAGAGGAGAGAAATCGGTGACGGAACGCGCGTGGCTACTCGATGACCTCGCCAACCGCGAAGTTGGACTTCACTTCCGTCACCTCGATTTTGACGCGCTCGCCGATGTCCGTGTCGGGGACGATGATGACGTAGCCGCGCTCGACGCGAGCGATGCCGTCGCCCTGCTTCCCGATATCTTCCACCTCAACGTAGCGAATCTCGCCCGGCTCGACGGGCGGGCGCGGTTCCCCACTTGCGGTTTCACCGGCGGTCTCGGCGCGGTCGCTCTCGACGCTTGCGGCGTCGTCCTCGCCGGCAGCGATGAGGGCGACGCGGTACGTCTCACCCGCTTCGATTTCACCGGTGTCGAGTTCGCGGCGCGGCACCTCGACCACGTATCGGTCGTCGTCGCTCTCGACATCGGCGCTGAACAGACAGAGGAGTTTCTCGGAGATCTCCATAGACGCGCGATACATCTCCCGGGGAGTTTAAAGCTCTTTCACTGCCCAGCAGGGGTGCCGTCCGGCCGCTTCGGTCCCTCGGAGTCGTAGACCACCACTTCACCGGCGTCCGTCGCGACGGGTTCGTAGTTGTCGCGCACGCCGATCGCCTCCTCCAGTTCGCGCACGGCCCGTTCCTTGAGCGCGGCGGCCAACTCCTCGGCTTCGGCTCGGGAGATATCGCGGCCGAGTCCCTCACACTCGTGGGCGCGGACCATTCCTTCCGAGTCGACGGCCTCGCCCATCGGCTGTGAGGTGCCGCCCAACGCGACGGAGAAGGGGTAGGTGTGACAGATGAGCGGCCGGTCGGCGTGGACCGTACAGCCCCCCGACTCGTCGCCGTCGTAGAAGACACAGTCGCCACAGGCGTCCGTCTGGAGCGCCCACTCGAACGTCTCGCCCTCGGGACCGTCCGGCCCGTCTTCCAGACCGTACGGCATCGGGCGGGCCACGTCGCGCCACTCGTCGTCGGTTAGCTCGCGCACTTCGTCGGGAAACACGGTAGCGGTGTGGTCGTCGTCGGGTTCGGCCGTACAGCAGGCTCCACAGTGGGTACACTCGAAGCCGATGGATTCGATTGCGTCGGCGAGACTCGCGGTGTCAAGCTCGCGGGCGCGGGCGAGTTCGGTTTCGAGTGAGTCCATATCCGGTGTTCGGCCCGCGGGGGGAGAAAGATTCCGCTCAGCCGGTGTGGGTGACCGAGTCGGGTGAGATGCGGACGAGGACGCGCTCGCCGTCCTCCTCGCCGTGGTGTGGGTACTCGTCGACGCCCATGTAACGGGCCGCGAGTTTGTCGATGTGGTCAACCGCGCCATCGGTCGTGAGTTCGGCCGTCCCGCGCACGGCGAGGTACCGATAGCCGTCTTCGGGGTCCGTCATGCTGACGGCAACGCGCGGGTCCTTGCGGATGTTCTTCTCCTTGCGGCGACCCCGCGCCGTGTTGACGAGGAGTTCGTCCGCGTCGGCGTCGTAATCTACCCAGACGGGTGTGGTCTGTGGTGCACCATCAGGCAACAACGTCGAGATGTGTGCGAAGGTCCGTTTCTCGAACAGGTCGTGGAACTCGGCGGGAATACTCGCCATACACGCCCGACCACGCCGTCGTAGGTAAGTATTGCACACAGTTTCGGTGTTGGCAAGATATGACAGCGTGCTATGTATAAGGGGCAATTATACACTTGGTGGTGTTTCGAGTGTTATGACCTGAATATAGGGAACACTTACCACCGTCCACAGGCAGCGGTTGGTATGAGCGCACTAACCGAGAAGTCCGTCGAAGAGAACCCACTGTCCGACCCCGAGTTCCGCGAGACCCTGCGCGAGCTCCCGCCGAGCGCGAAGCTCGTCGCAAAAGTGCTGGACGACGAGAGCCCGCTCTCGCAGGGCCAACTCGCCGAGGAGTCGCTGTTGCCCGACCGCACCGTCCGCTACGCCCTGAATCGTCTGGAAGAGGAGGGTCTCGTCGGCTCCCGCTACAGCTTCCACGACGCACGCAAGCAGGTCTACTTCCTCGCCAACTAAGTCCGGGCGACGCGTTCGGCCACCGTGCACGTCCATCGCGTCCCGGTGACGTTTCCGAACGTCCCGACCGGCTCCGTCAACGCCTATCTGCTCGCCGGCGAGTCGACGACTCTCGTCGACCCGCCCGAGCGCCACCCCGAACTCGACAGCCTCGTCGCCGACCACGACCTCGATTACGTGCTCGCAACACACCACCACTCCGACCACGCGGGCGGTATCGCCCACTACGCCCGCGAGTACGACGCGACCGTCGCCTGCCGTGCCGGTCGCGTTGCCGACTTCCGAGCGGCGACCGGCGTCGACCCCGACCGAACCTACCGCGAGGGAACCAGTCTCGCCGGCATACGCGTTGTCGACACGCCCGGCCACGCGCCCGAACACGTCGCGTTCGCCACGCCCGAGGGGTTAGTTGCCGGCGACCTCGCCATCGGAGAGGGTTCCGTCGCCGTCGCCGCCCCGGAGGGAGACATGCGCGCGTACGTCACCTCCCTGCGCCGGGTCTGGGCACGCGCCCCGGACCGTATCTATCCGGGCCACGGCCCGACCATCGAGGACGCGCGCGACACCTGTGAGCGACTCATCGCCCACCGACGCAAGCGCGAACGCCGAATTTTCGACGTAGTCACGGAAGGTGCCTACACCCTCGACGCCGTGACCGACGGCGCGTACACGAAGGACATCTCCGCCGTTCGCGAGCTCGCGGTGGCGACCGTCGAGGCCCACGTCGAGAAGTTGGCCGTCGAGGGTCGACTCCGGTGGGACGGCGAACAGGTCCGGCCGGCCTGAGTCGGGACTCGAAATCCCCAAGCCTCCGGGGTCGTTCGAGGCGGTATGGACGACCCGCTCGCCCGCTACGAGCCGCTCATCGACGACTACGAGCAGTTCCGGGCCACCTGCGCGGAGCCGCTCCCGCAGGTCGTCCGGGTGAACACCGTCAAGGCGACGACCGACCGGGCGACGGCGGCACTCGACGACGCCGGTATCGCCTACGAACAGGCCGACTGGTACGGTGAGCTGCTTCGCTTGGAGCTCGAAAAGCCCGGCAACACGTGGCCATACGTCCACGGCTGGCTCTACGGACAGGAGGAGGTCTCAGCGATTCCCGGTCTCGTCTGTGACCCGCAACCCGGCGAGCGCGTCCTCGATCCGTGTGCAGCACCCGGGTCGAAGACGACACACCTCGCCGCGCTGATGGACGACACCGGCTTGCTCGTCGCCAACGACTCGAATCTCGGGCGACTGTCGGCGCTCCGGTCGAACACCGAACGCTGCGGGCTGACCAACGTCGCCGTCGCGAAGTCCGACGCGCGGAACTTCTCGCTGAAACCCTTCGGCGGCGAGCAGTTCGACCGCGTGCTCGCCGACGTTCCCTGCTCGTGTGAGGGGACCGTCCGGAAGAACCCAGACATCTTCGACGAGTGGACGTTAGACCACGTCCACGGAATCGCGGGTATCCAGAAAGGCGTGCTCTCGCGGTCTATCGAGGTGACCGAACCCGGCGGCACGGTCGTCTACTCGACGTGTACCTTCGCGCCCGAGGAGAACGAGGCCGTCCTCGACCACGTGCTCGGGGAGCACGACGTGTCCCTCGTCGAGTACGACCTCCCGCTGGAGACGCGCCCCGGCGTGACCGAGTGGGACGGAGTGGAGTTCGACGGCTCAGTGCGGAAGGCCAAACGCGTCTACCCGCACCTGAACGACACGGGGGGCTTCTTCTGTGCGAAGCTGGAGGTGCACGCATGAGAGACAACGACGGCCACCAGTTCGGTCGGCTCCCCGCGACCGAGCGCGACCGCGAGGTCGAGGGTCGCCCGACCCGCGAAGCAGTCGTCGACTTCTGGCAAGAGCGCTACGGCATCCCGGCCGCGACGTGGGGCGACTACTCCTTCTGGGAGCGCGGCTCCGGCAAAATCTGGGCGTTTCACGGTGAGGTGCCCTCACCCGCCCGGATTCAGGGACTCGGCATGTCGGTGCTTCGGACCGACCACGAACACTGGAAGCCGACGACCAACGCGGCCCAACGGTTTGGCGGACTGGCGACCGACTGCGTCATCCACCTCGAAGAGGCGGAGGCGACGGCCTTCCTCGCGGGCCACGACCAGGAGATAGACCGCTGGGACGGTGACTGGGGGTATCTCGTCGTCACGCACGACATCGGAGGCGAGCAGGAACCGATCGGGACCGGACTGTATCTGTACGGCGAACTGCGCTCGCAGATACCGAAGGGTCGCCAGCGCGACCTGTAGTCCGCATACTGATACGGGTGGCCCACGACGTACGGGTATGGACCGGCAGTTCCTCGCAGTGACGGCGGCCTCCGTACTGTTGCTCGGCGGCGGCATCGGCGCGGGCGTCTATCTCGACTCGACCGGCACGTTCGACCAGCGTGCCGAAGCCGCGCCCGCAGTCACCTACTTCGAGGGCGGCAACGCCACCTGTCTGCCCGCGGACACAGACGCGCCGATGGTCACCATCAACAACGACACCGAGGGGAGTTACGTCTCCATCGACGGAGTGATACCGGTCGACCGGAATCGTGCCCGCGTCACGAACGCCACGCTCGAACAGCTCGACCGCACCACCTACGAGCTCACATACACGACCGCCTCTCGAACCCTCGACTGTCCCGAGGGTCGCGCGCCGACCGTCGATGCACAGACCGCGGTGCAACTCCCACACCCGGGCCCCGAGCTGTTCGGAGTGGAACTGCTCTACCCCGACGGCACGGAGTACCGCATCCGCAAGACCGGGGGCGACCCGAGCGTCGAGGAAATCTAGTCTTTCTTCTTGAGGACGCCGCCACCGAGCCCCTCCCACTCGACTCGGTAGCCGAGCCGCGACAGGACGGCACTCGTGTCCGAGAGGTCCTCTCCGGCAAGCGTCGACTCCACTGCGTCCAGCGACTGCCCGGCCTCGATTGTCTCCGCGACGGTGTCGAGCACGGCCGGCCGGACGAGCGTGCGCCCCACGATTTCGTGGTCGGGGAACGCCACCGAGTCGAGCGTCTGTTCGCTCACACCGTGCTCGTCGGCGAGGTCGGCGAGCGAAATCACGTCGTCGTCGGGCCGCAGTTCGTCGGGGAGTGACGCCCGCGCCTCAGTGAGTAGGTCAGCCTCGTACTCGCGGAGCGCGTCGACCACGTCCTTGACCCGGACCGTCCCCGAGTACGGTATCGCGCCGTCGGTGAGCGCCTCGACTTCTTCGCCGACGCCGAGTGATTCGTCGACGGCGACCAGGAAGGCCACGTCTTCGAGGTCGCCAAAGCGCGAGAGCTTCTTCGCGACGTATTCGGGCGTCCAGAATCCCATCACCTCGAAGAAGACGCGGAACTCGCCGTGGTTCCAGTCGAAGGCGAAATCCGGGATGACGACGTGTTCACCGGCGGCGAGTGGTTCGGGTTCACGCACCAGCGACCAGTCTAAATCGAGCGACTGGAACCGGGCGGCGAAGTCGGCTTCCACCCCCGAGTCGAAGGTCATCTCGGTCACCGGTTCGACGCCAGGGACCGACACGTCGGACTCGTCAAGTCGGAGCGTGCGCTCGGTGTTGCGGTCGTCGATAGTCGCCTCCAGCGTCCACTCGCTCGCGCTCGCGACCGTCCGGAGCAGGCGCGCGAATCGCGTCCCGTAGCGGCGCGACCGTCTGAACAGCGCGTCCGGGCCGGTGACGACGACCTCCCGACCCTGGTCGGTCCGGCGAATCTCGTACAGCAGACGGAGCCGTTTCACTGTCGAGACGAGCGTCGCCGGGTCCGACGACCGGACGCACACCTCCGTCGCGTCGAACAGCGCAGTCTGGGCGAGTGAGAGGTCATACTGTTCACACAGTGTCTCGGGTGTCCATCGAGAATCGAAGTTCACGAGCACCTGCTGCACCTCGCGGTCGGCGTACAGCGACTGCTCGATGCCGTCGGTCGGGACGCGCATCCGCTCGGCGGCGCGGTCGAGCGCTTCTCGCCGGTCGGCGTCGGTCGCGACACTCACCGACTCGGCACACTCGAAGACGAGACGCCGGGTTCGCTCGGGGTCGAGTGGCGCGCGCGTCTCGAAGGCGGTCTCCCGGTCAAGGAGCTTGGCGAACCCGCGCACGAGCTTGAACGCGAACTCGGCTTCAAGCTCGTCGAGCGCCGAATCGAGGTCGCCGCGCGTCTCCCCGACGTGACCCTGATACACCCCGAGCACGCGGGCCGCGAGGTCGCGCGCCTCGGCGTCGTCGCCGACGAACTGTGGGTGGTAGCCGCCGCCACGTCGCGAGACGCGAAGCAGCTCTTTCGTCAGCATTAGCGCCTCCGTGCCGCGACGCGTTCCTCGCTCGTTTCCTCGCTCACGACCTCATACAGCAGGGCGCGTCCGCCGTCTTCCTTCGGGCGGAGCACGCGACCCAACCGTTGGGTGAACTCTCGCTGGCTCCCCGACCCCGAGAGCACGACCGCGACGTTCGCGTCCGGCACGTCGACGCCCTCGTCGAGCACGTTCGCCGTCACGACCCGCGAGTAGTCGCCCTCGCGAAAGCGGTCGAGTATCTGGCTGCGCTCCGTCGTTCCGGTCTCGTTCGTGATCGCCGGCAGGAGGAACCGTTCGGAGAGGCGATACACGAGGTCGGTGTAGGCCGTGAAGACGATGATTCGGTCCTCGGCGTGGCGGTCGAGGATGTCGGAAAGCGTCTCCACCTTCGCGTCGGCGTTGGCGACGATTTCGCGAGCATGCTGTTTCGCCAACAGCGCTTCGCGTGCCTTGGGGTCGGTCCCGGAGCGCTTGACGAGTTCCTGATAGTCGCTGCCCGACCGAAGCTGGATGTCCGACTCGCGGAGGTAGTCGGTGAAGATGCCTTGCGCCTCGTCGTAGCGGGCGCGTTCTTCGGGACCGAGCGACACCTCGATGCGCTTGATGTCGTAGGGTGCGAGGTGGTCGCCCGCGAGGTCGTCCACCTCGAGGTCGTACACCAGCGGGCCGACCAATTCCTCAATCGCCTCGTGTGCGCCGTCGGGACGCTCGAAGGTGGCAGTCAGCCCGAGTCGTGCGGGGGCGGCCATCAGCCGCGCGATATCCCGATACCCTTCTCCGCCGAGGTGGTGTACCTCGTCGAAGACGAGTAGGCCGAACCGGTCGCCTAGCTCGTCAGCGCGGAGATACGCCGAGTCGTAGGTGGCGACGGTGACGGGTTCGACGCGCTGTTCACCGCCGCCCAGCTGTCCGACCGGTACGTCGAACTCGGCTTCGAGCTCGCCGCGCCACTGATTCAGCAGGTCGATCGTCGGGACGACGACCAGCGTCGGCGTCGCGAGTCGCTCGATTGCGCCGATTGCGATGACCGTCTTCCCGCTCCCAGTCGGGAGCTCGAGAACGCCGCGGCGGTCGCTCTCCTCCCACGCGTCCAGCGCGTCCCGCTGGTACTCGCGGAGGTCGTACGACGAGTGAAGCTCTGACACGTCGACGAGATCGAGCACGTCGTCGCGCACGTCCGCCGCGAGGGGGCGGAGCGCGTCCCGGAGCTGGGCGTACCGATACGCGGGAGCGCGTCCAGATTCCGAGCGGGGGTCGCGCTCGACTCCCGGCAGCGGGACGGACACCTCGCCGTCAACGCGAATCGTCCCCTCGTCGTACGTGAGCGACGCCATCGTCGGAAGGTCGACGCTTGCAGATAAAAATCCGCCGCGTCGGGCCGAGAGGTTTTTTATCCCCGCCGGCGGGAACCAGAGGTAATGCGGATTGCCGTCGTCGCCTTCGAGACCACACACCGGACAGCTAGGGCCGGCCTCAAACGTACGGAGGCGCTGGCGCGGGCGCTCTCCCGGCGCGGGCACGACGTGACCGTCTTCTGTACTCAGTGGTGGTACGGTCCCGACGCCGGTCCGTGGCGCGTGGACGACGACCTCAGATACCGCCGTATCGACATCGCGCCAGACCTCCCCTCCTCGGTCGTCCGCCTCCCGGTCCAGTTGGCGCGGTTCCGTCCGGACGTGATTCACGCCGCGCCTGCGCCGCCGGAGCTGTTACTTTCGGCTCGCGTCGGGGCGACGCTCTCGCGCGCCCCACTCGTCTGTGACTGGTACGGCGACGAGCAGTTCGACTCCCGGTTGCTCGGCCCGGCCCGACGCGCACCGAGCCACACCGTCGTCCCCTCCGACTACGTCGAGTCCGGCCTTCGCGAGGATGGTATCGCGGGCGAGCATCTCACGGTGCTCCGCGAGTTCTTAGAGTTCGAGGCAATCGAGGCAGTCGAGCCGGCCGGCGAGGAACACATCGTCGCGGGGCGGCGGCTCGATTCGGACGCGAATCTGGAGTCGCTGTTTCTCGGCTTGGCCGAACTCAGACGGGAAGACTGGTCCGCGACCGTCATCGGCGACGGGCCGGCACGCGGGGAGTTCGAGCAGGCGGCCGCCGACCTCCGAATCGGCGACCGCGTCGAGTTCGTCGGCGACGTTCCGCGCGAGGAGCGTATCGCCCACTACCGGAACGCTCACACCTTCGTCCACACGGCTCGCCGGGAGTCGTTCGCCACGGAACTCATGTGGGCGCTCGCGTGTGGCTGTACCGGCGTCGTAGAGTATCAAAGCGACTCGGCGGCCCACGAACTCGTGGAGCGGCGACCCCGCGGCTTCCGGGTCACGACCTCCGAGGAGATCGCCGGCGCGATTCAGGACTCTCGCGACCTCGACCACCGAACCATCGACGACGACTTCCGCGAGTTCGACCGCGAGCGGGTGCTCGAGTCCCTGCTCGCGCTGTATCGCGACCTCGGCGCGGGTCAGTAATCACCACTTCTTGTACGGGAGAAACTTCCCCTCGTAGGTGATTCGAACCCGGTCGCCGTCGTTGTGGTCGACCCTGTCGACGTGACACTCGAAGTCGATGGCCGACATGATGCCGTCACCGAACTCCTCGTGGACGCAGGCCTTGATGGCGTCGCCGTACACCTGCGGAATCTCGTAGAGCCGGTACAACATCGGGTCCGAGGGGATGGTCGCTTCCTCGTCACCCTTGTACGGTTCACGCTGGAGTGCAGCGACGACCGCTTCGTCCTCTATGTCGAGTCGGGTACACAGGGCGCGTGCTTCCGCCTCGCTCGCGCTCACGTCGCCGAAGACGAGCGAGGCCGTCCACACCTCGTCGCGGTCGATTGCGTCGGTGAGGTCGACGAAATCGAGGTCCTGTTCGTGTTTTGCCTGCTTCAGTCGCGCCGTGGCGTCGGCTCGCGAGAGCATACCCGTCATTCGCTCGGCGCGGGCATGAAAACCGGTGGCCGCACGCGTTCGCCACCACCTTTTCCGGCGAGAGACGCCTAACCTTTCACATGACAGAGCGTGTCCTCGTCCTTGGAGCCGGAGCCGGCGGGACGATGGTCGCGAACCGGCTCGACCGCGAACTCGGCGGGCTGGCCGAGGTAGTCGTCCTCGACCGGACGCCGACCCACCGCTACCAGCCGGCCTTCTATCTCCACCCGTTCGGTCACGCCGACATCGACGCGCACACACGGGACGTGCGCGACTATCTGCGTGCCGACGTGCGGTTTCGCGAGGCGACCGTGACGGGTATCGACCCCGGCGAACGGATGGTCGCGACGGGCGACGGGAGCGTCGAGTACGACCGGCTCGTCGTCGCACTTGGCCACGAGACCGTCGCCGGCCCGTGGGCGGGTGAGCCGCACGTCTACCCGTTCTACCGGCCCGAAGGCGCACGCGCACTCGAGGAGACGCTGAGTCGGTTGGTCGGCGGCACGGATGGAACCGACGCGGAGACTCCGGTAGCGGCCGACGGCGGCGTAGCGACCACGGGAGCCGAGCCGTCGCTCCCGACACCGACCGCGGAGCGCCCGCTCCGGGTCGTCGTTACCGAACCCGAGGGAAGCGTTTCCTGTAGCGGTGCGCCGGCGAAGGCCGCCCTGCTCGCCGAGGATTATCTCACGGCCCACGACGTTCCGTGTGCGGTGACGCTCGCCGGCCCCGACGACCACGTCTTCGGGACCGGCAAGAAGGCACGCTACGATGAGGAACTCGCCGACGTGTTCGATACTCGTGGTGTCACGTACGAGGGGGGCTTCGTCGTCGACGGAGTCGCCGACCAGCGGGTCGAAAGCGAGGACGGTCAAACCATCGAGTACGACCTCTATCTCCCCGTCTCGCCACAGCGGTGTCCGGCCGTGCTGACCGACGAGTCACCCCTGACTGCGGCGAGCGACGAGGGGTACGTGGCCGTCGACCCCGAGACGATGCGCCACCGCACGGCCGACCGGGTGTACGCGCTTGGCGACTGCACCGACGCGCCAACCTCGAAGACGGCCGCCGCCGCGCGCAAGCAGGCCGCCGCGCTCGCCGACAACCTCACCGCCGACGTGACGGGGCGGGCGTACGAGTCCCGCTACGACGGCTTCGCGGCCTGTCCGCTGCTCACCGAGGAGGGGAAAGCCATCCTCGCAGGGTACGACTACGACGGCGCGAAGTTTCCGGCCGTCGAGTCGCGCGTGAGTTGGCTGGCCGACGTGGAGGCGATTCCGCGACTCTACTGGCAGGTGTGGCTCCGCGGCTACCTGCTGGGCGTCTAGGCTTTTCTCCGCGGGGGTCGACGGACGCGTATGGGAGCTATTCCGCCCGAACTCGACCCCGAGACGCTGATGGACGCGTTCGACACCGAGGACCCGGCGACCGCCCGCGACAGCTATCTCGACACCTGTAGTGCGCTCCAGCAGGAACTCGCGCGCGTCCTCAAAGAAGAGGGCGGCGGGACGGTCCACGTCACGACCGCAGAGCTCACGAACCGCGTGTTCGCACCTCGGCGCGCCGTTCAGATCGGACTCACGAACATGGCAGCGGAGGAAGACAGCCCGCTCGAATCAGCGGTCGCGACCGACGAGTGGACGATTCACGAGCCCTGAGTGCGGGTCTCTTCCGCGACGCGGACGGCGGCGACGTTCCCCGCCACATCGTGGACGCGCACGATGTCGGCCCCGCGGTCGGCGGCGATAGCGCTGCCGGCGACGGTCGCCTCGTACCGGTCGCCGGTCTCTCGCTCGACACGCGCGAACAGCGATTTGTGTGAGTGACCCACCAAGACCGGGCAGCCGAGCGCGGCGAACTCACCCGTCCGGTCTAACAGCTCGAAGCTCTCGGTTGCCGACTTCCCGAAGCCGATACCGGGGTCGACGATGATCTGGTCACGTGAAAGACCGGCCCGCTCGGCGAGCAGGATGCGCTCGCGGAGCTGGGCAATCGTGTCACTCACCACGTCGTCGTACTCGACCGTCACGTCGGGGTCGACGGGGGCGTTGATGGAGTGCATCACGACGACCGGTACGTCGTACTCGGCGGCGACAAAGCGCATCCCCGGGTCGGCAAGCCCGGACACGTCGTTGATGATGTCAGCGCCGGCATCGAGGGCCGCGCGTGCGGTCTCGGCGCGTCGGGTGTCGACGGAAATGAGCGCGTCGAGGTCGCCGATGCGCTCGACGACCGGGACGAGCCGGTCGATCTCCTCGTCGACGGGGACCGGCTCTGCGCCCGGACGCGTCGACTCCCCGCCGATGTCGACGATGTCTGCACCCTCGGCAACGATTTCCTCGGCGCGCTCGACCGCAGCGTCGACGGCGTCGTACTCGCCGCCGTCGTGGAAGGAGTCGGGCGTGACGTTCAGAATTCCCATGACTGCGGTACGGTCGGTCCACGGGTAGTCGGCGTCGGTCTCGGGGTCGGCGACGGCGACGCGGTTGGCGAGCACGGGGTCGTCGGCGCGGAGTCGCGCATCGAGCGTCTCGAACTCCGCGGTCGTGCCGGACAGGACGACCGAGACCGGTTCGCGGGGCTGCGCGTCGAGTCCCGACACCGAACAGCTTCCGCCGACGGCTGCCATCGCGGTGTCGAGTCGCCGCGCCTGCGCCGGGCGAACGGTCAGTGTCCGCGTCTCGCGGACTATCTCGTCCGGGTGCTGGTCGGACGCTGGTACGTCCGCCCCGTCGAGGGCCGTGCGGGCGTCGTCGGCGTCGCGAACTTGCTTCGGCGTCGGTGTCGCGGTCCAGCGCTCTCTGGCCTCGGCGACGACGAACAGCGAGCCACAGACCACGACCGCATCCGACGAATCAGCAGCGTCGAGGGCGGTGTCGACGGCCGCGCCGACGGTGTCGAACGGCGTCGCGTCCGGGAACGACTCCGCCAACACCTCCGGGCGTTCGGCTCGCGTGAAGTCGGGACGACAGGTGTAGATTTCGTCACCAGTAGGGAGGGCAGCTGCCATGCCGGCGTGGTCCTTGTCGCTCATCGCGCCGACGACGAGGTGACAGTCGTCGTAGTCGAACGCCCCGAGCGTGTCGGTGAGCGTCTCGCAGCTACCGGGGTTGTGTGCGCCGTCGAGCACGACCAACGGCTCTCGGCCCATCAGCTCGAATCGGCCGGGCCAGTGGGCGCTCCGGAGTCCGCGCGCGAGGTCGTCGGTCGTCACGGGGACGTCGAGTTCCTCACCGACCTGTCGGGCGAGGGCGGCCGCGACGCCGGCGTTCTTTGCTTGGTGTGCGCCGAGCATCGCGAGTCGCGTCTCGACCGTCCAGTCGGGACCGGCGAGTGAGACTTTCCCTTCGATACCGACGCGGCCCTCATAACGCGTGGTCACGTCGCTTCCCGCCGCGCCGACGGTGTGGACGTTGCCGTCGGTGTGGTCGCGAACCGCGTCGAGCGCCTCGCCCGTGGTCGCGGTGACGAGGGGCCGGTCAGTCGCGACGTGGGCCTTGTCCCGTGCGATTTCTGCCTCGGTGTCGCCGAGCAGGTCGGCGTGTTCCAGCGTGACGCTCGCGACTGCGCTGGCGACCGGAGTCGTCGCGGAGGTGGCGTCGTGTTGCCCGCCGATACCGACTTCGAGGATTGCTACGTCGACTTCCTGTCTGTCGAACTCCCACAGCGCCATTCCCGTGACGGTCTCGAAGAAGGTCGGCGACTCTCCGGCGGCCCCGCGGTCGGTAACGTACGATTTCGCCGTTTCGACGTACTCGGCGAGCGCGCGTTTCGGCATCTTCCGGCCGTTGACCTGTACGCGTTCGCGCACGTCCGAGAGGTGCGGTGAGGTGTACAGCCCCACGTCGAGACCGGCCTCGCGGAGGACGCGGTCGAGCAGTGCGGCGGTCGAGCCTTTGCCGTTCGAGCCGGCGATCTGGACGACGACGTAGCTCTCGTCGGGCGAGTCGAGCGAATCGAGGAGGTGACGCGTGTGTTCGACGCCCGTGCGGGGGGAGTGTCGCCGGAGGTCGAACAGCCACGTCGCCGCCTCGTGATACTGCATACTCGTGGTCGTTCGGGCGCGTGTTTAGGCGTGTCGGAGACGGGCATCTGTGTCTGGATTATTTTCGTGTGACAGTGGGACTGTACGTGTTTGGCTTCGGTTTCGACAGTACCGCGCTGATGACTTCGATTCTGACAGTACCGCGACCACTCCGATTGCTTGGCCTCGGGGAAACCGCACCGCACCAACCGTTCCCCACGACGCACACGCTCGCACGGCGAGCGGTGCGTCAGGCCACCGCCCCGGTTGCTTAATCGAGTGACTCGAGGCGGTGGCGTGGTCCGAGCGCGCCCTGTGCGCGCGAGTCAGCGCGAGGTCGTCGCGAGGGCACCGAGCGACGGTTTGTCAGCGCTTGCTCTGACAGTGGACGAGTGAGTGAAACGAATGAGTCGGCTGGGGAGGCTCGTGGGTGGTTCGGGGGGCTGAAAGTGGCTGGTGTGTCGCGTTCACTCGGTCGGGTCCGTGGCCGCTATCGGGAACGAGCGACGCTCTCCCGGGCAGCCGGCGGTGCAACCGCCGGCAAGACCGCGACACGGCCGGACACACTCAGGCCATCCAAGCACCCCAGAAGAAGAGACCAGAGACAGTATCCAAAGCCAGACCCAGCCTCACCGGAGCAGCTTCACGACCTCACTCTCGGCGGCACGCTCTGACACCTCCCGGAGTCGTCGGGACTCGAACTCGTCGCTGGCGTGGCGGGCGAGCAGCAGGACCAGCCACGCGAACATTCCAATCCCGACGACGGCGAGCACGAGCAGCCCGACGAGATACGGAACGACGACGGAAAACACCATTCCGGGCGTCGGGTCGCCGGCGAATGTGCCCACGAGCCGGAGGAGACCGACGGCGGTCACGCTCAGGCCGGCGAGCAAGACGAACACCAGTCCCCCCGAGAGCCACCACAGCCGTCGGTCGTCGAGTACAGCCATACTGTCGGAAGGCACGAGCCAGCAAAAAGTGCTACTGGTGACGGAAGGTCCGGTTCCCGGTGAACGCCATCGCCATCCCGTGCTCGTCGGCGGCCTCAATGACGTCCTCGTCGTTGACCGACCCACCGGGCTGGATGACGGCCTCGATGCCCGCCTCGGCGGCCTCTTCGATACCGTCCGGGAACGGGAAGAAGGCGTCAGACGCCATCACCGCGCCGTCGCTTCCCTTCCCCTCGGCGTGTTCGTCGGCCTTCATCGCGGCGAGTCGGACCGCGTCGACGCGGGAGACTTGGCCCATCCCGACCCCGACCGTCTCGGTGCCCGAGGCGAACAGGATTCCGTTCGACTTGACGTGTTTGAGCACACGCCACGCGAACAGCACCGTCTCGACCTCCTCGTCGGTCGGTTCGCGCTCGGTGACGAACTCGAGGTCCTCGCGCTCGGGTGCCCACGTGTCGCGCTCCTGCACGAGACGGCCACCGACGAGTGGCTTCTCGGTGAGTGCCGGACCGGTGTCCTCGTGGTCGAGGTCGCCGACGGCGAGCACGCGGAGGTTGTCCTTCTCACAGAGCACGTCGAGCGCGGCGTCGGTGTAGCGGGGCGCGACGACGACCTCCTTGAACGAGTCGACGACCTGCTCTGCGGTGGCGGCGTCACACTCGCGGTTGAGCGCGACGATACCGCCGAAGGCGCTCATCGGGTCGGTCGCAAGCGCGTCGGCGTACGCATCCGCGAGCGTGTCGGCCGTCGCACACCCCGCCGGGTTGGTGTGTTTGATGACCGCGGCCGCCGGCTCGTCGAACTCCGTGACCAGTCCAAGGGCGGCGTCGGCGTCGTTGTAGTTGTTGTACGAAAGGGCCTTTGCGCCCTCGTTGAGTTGGGGCGCGGTGACGACGTTCGCCTCCTCGACGGCGCGGTCGGCGTAGAGGGCGGCGTCCTGGTGTGGATTCTCGCCGTAGCGCAGGTCGGCGGCGAACTCCTCGGCGACGACCCGGCGTTCTGGGAACTCGCCGCCGTCGTCGCCCTCGACGGTCACCTCGCCGTCCGCGACGGTGACGCGGTCGTTCGCGAACCACCGGACGACGCGGGGATACGCCTTGAACTCACCCTCGTAGAGGACGCGTTGTTTCAGGCTCGCTTCGTCGTCGTCCTCGAAGACCGGTATCGGCTCTTGGGTGACGATTGGCCCGCCGTCGACCGTCTCGTCGACGACGTGGACCGTACAGCCGGTCATCCGGACGCCGGACTCGAGCACCTGCTCGTGGGCGTCGAAGCCGTCGAAGGAGGGGAGCAGACTCGGGTGGACGTTCAGCGTCGTCGGCACCGAATCGAGAAACGACTCGGTGAGCACGCGCATATAGCCGTCGAGGAGGAGCAAGTCGAACTCGTAGCCGTCGAGCGCGTCGAGCACCCGGCGTTCGTGGGCCTCTCGCGATTCGTCCGCGCCGCGATCGACGACCTCGGTCGGAATCGAGCGCTCGCTCGCACCGTCGAGCCCCGGCGCGTCGGCGTCGTTGCTCACGACGACGGAGAAGTCGACCTCATTGACGGTGTCAGCGACGTGGAGGAGATTCCGCCCGCGATTCGACAGCATGCCTGCGACGTTCATACTCGGAGTCGGTGACGGACGACGCAAAGACGTTGCGGTCCCGAGCCGGTCGCTATCCGCGTTCGTGCACAGTACTGCGGGTCTGAGCCGCCAATAAATAGACGAGTCAACACGGCCGTGTATCACGCAATCGACACGCCTTTGGCCGCGCCGTCTGGAGCGCGAATCATGACAGGTCGTTCGTCGCTCGCCGCCGTCTCGCCACTCGATGGCCGGTACGCCCGCTACACGGAGCCGTTGGTTCCGTACGCCAGCGAGCAGGCGCTCGTCCGCGCCCGCGTCCGCGTAGAGGTCGAGTACCTCATCACGCTCGCCGACACCGTCGACGAGGTCGACCTCTCCCAGGGGGAGCGCGACCGCCTCCGCGACTGCTACGAGTCGTTCGACGAGGACGACGCCGCGGTCGTCAAGCAGTTGGAGACGGAGGGGTGGAAGGAGTACGCCGCGACCAACCACGACGTGAAGGCGGTCGAGTACTTCATCCGCGAGCACGCCCCCGAGCCGGCCCACCCGTTCATCCACTTCGGGCTGACCAGCGAGGACGTGAACAACCTCGCCCAGCGACTGCTCGTGAAGCCCGCAATCGAGGAGGTGCTCGCTCCGAAGCTCCGAGAGCTTCGGGACACGCTGACGCAGATGGCACAGGAACATCGCGGGGTGGCGATGTTGGCCCACACCCACGGTCAGCCAGCGACGCCGACGACGTTCGGGAAAGAACTCGCCGTCTACGCCGCCAGACTCGGGCGCGCTGTCGCCGAACTCGACCGCGCCGCCGCGGACCTCACGGGCAAGCTCGCCGGCGCATCAGGGACCTACGCCGCTCACGAAGTCGCCTACCCCGATATCGACTGGCCGGCGTTCTCGGAGTCGTTCACCACCTCGCTCGGGCTCTCTCACCGGGCACTCTCGACGCAGGTGAACCCCTGTGGTGACCTCCAATCCGTCTTCGACGCGCTCCGGAATGCCAACAACGTCCTGCTCGACATGGACCGCGACATCTGGCTGTACGTCTCGAAGCGCTATCTCGGACAGGACACCGTCGCCGGCGAGACCGGTTCCTCGACGATGCCACACAAGGTGAACCCCATCGACTTCGAGAACAGCGAAGGAAACCTCTCGAAGGCGAATTCGGACCTCGTCTTCCTCGGCGACTACGTCACCACCTCACGGCTCCAGCGTGACCTCTCCGACTCGACTGTAAAGCGAAATATCGGGGCAGCGTTCGCCCACTGTCTCATCGGCTACGAGAAGGCGAGCCGCGGGCTGGCGAAGGTCACGCCCAACGAACAGGTGATGCGCGAGGAGCTCGAATCGACGCCAGAGATCATCGGGGAAGCCGTCCAGACGATTCTTCGACGCGAGGGCCACGACGACGCCTACGAGCGCGTGAAGGAGCTCACCCGGGGCCAGCGCGTCACGCTCGCCGATTTCCGGGCGCTGTTCGACGACCTCGACGTGAGCGAGTCGGTCCGGGCGGAGCTTCACGCGCTCGAGCCGACAAACTACGTCGGTGTCGCCGCGGACCTCGTAGACGACATCGACCGGTAGGGTGGTATTGCGAGAACCGGCGAGTGAAGCTACAGGAGGAACCGCTCTTTCTCCTCGCTCATGTCGACGAACGAGTCCGCGGCATCGAGCAGTTCATCAGCCGCGGAGTTGCCAAAGGAGAACACTTCGACGCGAACGCCCTGGTGACGGAGATGCGAGCAGAGCCGCGAGAAGTCGCCGTCACCGGAACAGAGCGCGACCACGTCGACGTGATCGCCCAGCGTAACCGCATCGAGAGAGATACCCACGTCCCAGTCGGCCTTCTTCGACCCGTCGGCGAACGTCTTGATGTCCTTGATCTTCGGCTCGAATCCGATCTCCTCAATAGCCTCGAAGAACTCCTCCTCGTTGGGGGAGTCCGCCCGGATGACGTACGCGATGGCGCGCACGAGCTCGCGGTCGGCGACTACGGTATCGAGCAGCGTCTCGTAGTCGATATTCCGGGAGTAGAGGCTGTGCGAGGAGTGATAGAGGTTCTGTGAGTCGGCCAGTACGGCGACTCGCTGTCCCTCGTGAAGTGGCGGCATACCATCTCTCCTTCCGGTGGTGCCGAAAACGTGTCGCTCAGTCGGCGCTGAAGAAATCGTCTGTCGGGGCCTCCGGCGCGAGAGCGTCGAGTTCCGAATGTGGCCGGTCCACAACGATATTCCCTGCAGTGCCGTCGCCGATGCCCGGAATCGCCGTCAGTTCGTCCATCGACGCCTCGTTCACGTCGAGCGGATGGGGGACGCCGGTCACCGACCGGTAGCCGTGGCCCGTAATCGCTACGTCCATCGACTGACCCAGCTCTCGTTCGCCGGGCACGGCGATGAGCAGCGAGTACGTGCCCAGCTGGCGACCGAAGGTGCGCCCGTCCTGATGGTATTCGAGGTGCACGTCCGGGAGGACGGTCCCGACGGGTGCGACCCGTTTCAACATCGGATTGTCGATTTGCTCTCGTACCTCTTGTTTGTAGGCGTTGAAGTTCTGCTTGTGCGCCTTCGCGATGTCGGCACCCGTCTCGGCCATCTCCGTCCCCTCGAAGGCCATCACCTGCCGGATGTTGATGCGTCGGATCATCAGCCCCTCGTCGAGCACGCGCCGGAGGAACTGCTTGTTGTGCTCGTACGTCTCGGGGCGTTCGCCCATCAGCCCGTGGACGAGATTGATTCCCGGCAGGAGCTTCGGCAGGCGGTTCGCCGACCCCTCCCCGAAGGAGGGGGCGTCTTCGGGGGATTCACCGGGTCGCCAGCCACCCTCCTCGTTGACGATGCGGACGGCTTCGAGACACTCGTCGGCCGTGACGAGCAGATTGTTCTTCTCTTGGACGAGAGGGTCGGCCGACTCCAGCCCGAACGCCGCGGTGTCGCCGGCGGTGTTGTACTTCGCAATGGTGCGAATCGCCTCCCGCGACTGCTCGGGGTAGTCGACGATAGTGACGGGGTTCATGTTGTCGAGGTGGAGCGTCTCGAGGTCGGGGGCCACCTCGCGAATCCCGCTGTAGAGGTCGTGAAGGGCGTCTGGGTTCGGGGCCTCGCCGTCGCCGCCGTACGCGAGGATGTCGGCCTGTCGCCCAAGCCGGAAGTGGCGCGCGCCGCGGTCGTACAGCGCCTCGATTTCCCCGGTCACCGCGTCAACGGACCGGAAGGCCGGGTCGCCGTACATCGGCTCCGTACAGAAGGAACACCGGTAGGCACAGCCGCGGGAGGTCTCCATTTCGCAGATGAGGTAGTCGGGGTGGTTGGGGTGTTGTTCGATGACGAACGCGCCGTCAGCGGCCCACCGGGCCAGCTCCTCGTTCGACCGGTAGCGGTCCTCGAATCCCTCTAGCCCGCCGTGGACGAGGTCGTAGGCCGCGGCTTCTACGTCGGCCATCGCGAGATAATCGAAGTCGAGGTCGTCACGCTCCATGTTCTGTGCGCCGGCGTTCTCCTCGCCGACGCCGAATCGGACTGGCCCACCCATCAGGGTCGTGCCGTCTGCGGTCCACGCGAGCTCGCGAACCTCGTCGGGTTCGGCGGGCGTCCCGCCGACGTAGCTGCCGGGGACGGTCATTCCGCCGACGTAGATGAACAGGTCGGCGTCCTCCACGTCGCGCCACTTTGACTTCTCGTCGCGGAGTTCGTCGATGGTGTGGTAGGTAATCTGCGATTCGGAGACGCCGGCGTCGACGAGCGCGCCGGCCGTGTACCGAGGGTACGTCGAGATGTACGGCGGGACGCCGAAGTGGGCCGGCTCGTCCACGTAGCCGTCGACAAGCGTCACGGAGAGCGTCGCCGGGTCGGTCATTACCAGAGCAAGCGGGTCGAGACGCAAAACGACGCCGGTCGCGAACCGACGCAAACAGCTACCGTCTCGGAGGGCGTAGAGCAGATATGCAACAGCAGACAGACAGCGGCGGCCTGTCGGTGCCGGACGGGCGCGGCCTCCTGACTGCGGCCGGTTTCGTCGTCGGTGTGAACGCGGTCGGTGCGCTTCCGGCACTGTTCGTCGGCTCTGACACCTCGTGGATCGACAAGCCGGCCTTCTTTCCGCCGGAACTCGCGTTCCCCGTCGTCTGGACGCTGCTGTTTACACTGCTCGGCGTCGCCCTCTACCGGGTGTGGCAGACGCCCGACGGCCCCGCTCGGTCGCGCGCGCTGGCGCTGTTCGCCGGACAGTTCGCCGTCAATCTCGTGTGGACGCCGGTGTTCTTCGGACTCCGCGCGCCCGTCGCCGGACTCGCTATCATCGCCGTGTTGTGGGTCGCAATTCTCGCCACGATGCGCGCCTTCGACCGCGTGGACCGGCCGGCGGCCGCGCTCGTGGTGCCGTATCTCGCGTGGGTCTCCTTCGCGACGGTGTTGAACGCCGCTATCGCTTTTTAAACGTATATATACCCCTCAAGCGAATCGTACCGCTCTTCCTCGACGGCAAAGTCGTTCTCGACAGCCCGCGCGACGGCTACAGTTCCGACGGCGGCATCGAGGGCGTCACCGCCCGATTCGTCGACCAGTCGCTCGGCCAGCGCGTCGTCCATCGCCATGCCCCACTCGCGCAGGCCGGCGACGATTTCCTCGCGACGGGCGCGCTCGCCGTCGTGTTTGTTTCCCTTGTACTGCTGGTCGGGGAGACAGAGCGCACGCAAGGTCGCCGCCGGATAGATTTCACACAGCGTGGGTCCCTCGCTCGGGGCCATCGGCTCGACGCCCGCTCGCTCGCCGAGGACGAGGGGGGCGAGTACGTCGCGAATCCCGTGGAGCGTCTGGTAGCGCGTGATGAACGAGTAGGGTGAGGAAGCGCCCGTCGGGCTGTCAGTCCGCCGCTTGAGTTCGATTCCGTCGGCGTCGCTGGCCCGAGCGCGCTCCTTCAGAGCGGTCTGCATCGACTTCCCGTCGTCTCCGGCGAAGGTCGCGCCGAACCACCGGAGGAACGCCGGCCACGAGTCGCAAGCCTCGGTGGGGACGAGCACGCGCGGGAGACCGAAGGATACGTCGAGTCCGGCGACACCGTCCACATCAGCGAGCCACGCGCGCAGCGCACTGAGAACGGCTTCTCGCCCGGTCGCGTCGAACTGCTCGCCCGCAGAGACACAGGAGTCGAGTCTGAGTCCGTCGGCGGTCGGGCGGGCGCTCGCAAGCCAGATGTCGTCGCCGGGTCGGGCCGCGCCGCTGAAGTCGATACCGTGGTACACACTCGACGGTCGGGGCGCTCGGGGTAAGCAGTTTCCTCACAGCAGCCGGCGGAACTCGTCCAGCGGCGGAAACGTCAGCGTCTCGTCGGCGTCGGGATCGCGCACGACGGGCCGGAGCGGGCGGGTCGTCTCCACGAGCGGCGAGTCGAAGTGGCGGGCGTACATCGCGTTCACCTCGACGCCGCCCGCGAGTCGCGTGAAGGCGGGCAGCATCAGGAGATCGCTGTCGCCGTAGACGCCGTCCCCGGTGAGATAGCAGGGTCGCCGCTGCCCCTCGATGTCGATTGCCGGGTGGTCGTGGCCGACGATGTAGCCGTCGGCGTCGGCCGTCGGCTCCTCGTGGCCGTGACACACGACCCAGTCGCCGACCCAGTGTTCCGACTCCGTTGGTCCGTCCCACACCTCACCCAGCATCGCGTCGTGGTTGCCGGGGGTGACGACGAGTCGCGCGCCGGTCTGTCGACACGCGGCCTTCAGTTCGCGAACCGTCTCCAGCACCCCCCGGGGAAGCGTCGAGAACGAGTGGAGGAAGTCGCCGGCGACGACGACTTCGTTGGGCGAGAACTGCGCGAGCAGTCGCTCGAACCGCGCCGTGAGGTCGCCGTGCTCGCCGACCCGAAGCTCCAGATTCGACGCCTCGTCGCGGCCGATGTGCAGGTCAGCGACGACGAGCGTCTCGGGGGCGGGGAGATAGACCGCCCGGTCGCGGTACGTCGGCTCCATGTCTCTGGTAGGGCGGCGAGCGACAAAGAGGCTCGCGGCCACAACACTCTGGAGAGACGACGCGACCGCCACGCCGGGGTTTATGAACACTGGAGCGGAACAGTTCGGTATGGTCGAGGTTCTCGAAACCAAGCGGGCGGCGACGACGTTCCGCGTGCTGACCGCGGTCGCGGAGCGTGGCCCCGCCGTGAATCAGGAGGAGATCGCCGAGGCCGTCGGCGTCACCTCTCAGGCCGTCTCCGAGTACATCAGCGACCTCGCGGACCGTGGCTTCGTCGAGAAGGAGGCTCGCTCCCGGTATCGCGTCACCAACGAAGGCGTCGACTGGCTGTTCCAGCAGGCCAACGACGTGCGCCGGTTTGCCGACCACGTCACCGACGACGTGCTCGGCTCCGTCCAGGAGGACGCCGCCGTCGCGACGGCGGAAATCCAGGAGGGCGAAACCGTCTCCCTGTCCATCGAGGCGGGACTGCTCCACGCGACCCCGGGCGAGACCGGACCGGCGACGGGGGTCGCGACCACCGACGCGAGCGAGGGGACGGTCGTCGGCGTCACCAACTTCGCGGGCGTCATCGACCTGGAGCCGGGCGAGGTGACGGTGTATCAGGTCCCGCCCGTGCGGGCGGGCGTCGAACCGGACATCGAGACGCTCACCGCCGCTCGCTCTGCCGAAGTCGTCGCCGCCGACGGGGTGGAGGCGGTCGTCGCGCTCCGCGAGGCCGACATCGAGACCGACGTGACCGTCGCCGCCGGCGAGGTCGCCGCGGACGCCGCTGGGCGGGGGATGGACGTCGTCGTCGTCGTGAGCGCCGACCGAACCGGACGCGTGACCGACACGCTCCGGGACAGCGGTCTGGCCTACGAAGTTACCGACGCCTGATTAGGGCAGTTCGATGTCGGTCTCGGCCTGTTTCTCGGCGCGTCGCACCGCCTCGTAGTAGGTGGCGGCGTCCGCCTCGAAGACGAACGTCGCAAGCTCCTCGAAGCCGAAGTCCTGTGCGAGAAACTGCGTCCCCATCCAGTTCGTCGGTTGATCGAGTTCGCCGCTGTCGAGAAGTTCGGCCAACTGCGTTACTACCGTCTCGGTGATGTCGACTCGTGTCATGCTGTCTATTGTGTCGCCGTCGCGTACGCCTCCTGCACCCGGCGGAACGCCTCCTCGTCGCCGCCGTGGTCGGGGTGGACCTCCTTCACGCGATTTCGATAGGCGGTCCGGATCTCCGTCTCCGAGGCCGTCGTCGGAACCCCGAGGGTCTCGTAGGCGTCGCGCGTCGGACGGTGGTCGCCGCCGGACTCGGCCATCTCGCGTTGGTACTGCTCGCGGCGGTCGCGGTCGCGTTCCGGTTCGGGCGTCACGAACGGGAGCCGATACCCCAGATTCACGCTCGGCATCTCGTACTCGACGAGCACCGGATGCGTCTCGGTCTCGCCGAGTCGGTAGAACGTCCGCGGGTCGAAGGTGATCGCCACGTCCCGGGCGGGCAGGTAGAATGCGACGGACTCCGCGTCGAGCGCGTGGTCCTCGACGTAGCGTTCGCCGATAGAGTCGAGATACTCCCGAATCTCGCCGCGCCGGCGGCCGTCCCCGTCGAACTGCTGGTCCGACTGTCGGGGTGCGGTCGGAAACAGTCGCACGCCGGCGATGAAGATGCCGGCGATGGCGACCGTCGCGACGCCGCCGGCGACGAGACCGAGACGGACCCACTCGGGAGTGGCGGCGACGATGTCTGCGAGCACACCCGCCGTATGTGAACGGGACGTAAGAATCTCTCGCCGTCAGCCGATGTACCGCAGGTCGTCGTCCGGCGTCTGCGCGCTCTGTTGTTGCATCTCCTGCATCTTCTCCATCACTTCCTCCATCTCGTCGGCGCGCTCGTCTAACGACTCGTAGTCCACTTCGAAGCCGAGTTTCGCACACAACACGTCGAGCACGGCGCGGGCGCTCTTCGGGTCGACCAGATAGCCCGAGGTCTCACCCATCAGACAGGCGGCCTCGAAGCCGCGCCGGCCACCGAGTCCGAGGATGAGTCCCGAGACGCCGACGACGCCGCCCGCGGGTTCGTCGTCGCGGAACTCCACGCCGGCGTCCTCGAGCGGCTCGACGAGCGACGCCTCGCTGACCGCGCCGACGACGCCGTACTCCTCGATGAGCTCCCCCGTCGGGACGCCACCCAGCGCGTAGGCGGTCTCACAGCCACACTCCGCGGCGACGTCCAGAAACGTCGTGGTGAGCCGGTAGTGGCCCGGGCCGTCGCCGGCTTGCTGGTCGCCCGTCAACACGAGCAGGTCGGTGCCGTCGGCGTCGACGGCGTGAAACTCCGCGCTCGCGAGCTTCGAGACGCCGTCCTCGACGGTGACCTGCGGCGGGAAGTGCTCGGAGTACACCGTCGCGACGTGGTCCGTCTCGAACTCGTCGACGAGGTGGTCGGCCGCCAGCTTGCCGACGTGACCGACCCCCGGTAACCCCTCGACGAGTACGGGGCTGTCGAGCGACGGCTCCGTGTGCCAGAGTACATCGAATTCGTCCATACCCACACCGGGAGGCCCGCACGTAAGTCGTATTCGGTCGTTGCTCGGGGTTACGCGTCCCGCTCGCGGCGCTTGACGCGGCGGCGATACTCGCCGTAGCGGTCCTCAGGGTTGTACGGCGCTGGCGCGCTGTTTTCGGTGTCGGCCCCGCAGTCGGGACAGCGGTCCTGCAGCGTGTAGCGCGGGCGCTCGTGGGCCGTCTCCCACGCGCTACAGACGCGGATGTCGGCTTTCATCTCACTCGTCGTCGGTACGGCGGTCGCGGTGGAACTCCGCCGTCCCGCCCGCGGCCGAAATCGCGTCGCTCGCACGGGCCGCACTCGCTTCGAGCTCGGACTCCGCGTCGTCGTAGTTCGGTGCCTGCACGCGGATGCGGTACTCCGGTGCGCCGACGTAGGTCACGTCAAGGTCCACCTCGTCTGGCACCTCGCCGTTGCCCGCGGCTGCCTCCATCGCGGTGCGCACGTCCTCGACGCCGTCGGGGTTCGGCGACGTGAGGTCGACGTAGCCCGTCACGGTCACGTACGGGACCGAGACGTTTCTTCTCGCGGTCTCGACCAACGCGTCGACTTCGTCCTCCGAGAGGTCCGTCGAGTCGAGGGCGTCTGGTCCGTGGATGGCCGCCTGCTCGAAGCCGGCGTACATGCTGCCGAACTCCTCGACGAGTTCGCCGGCGACGGCGGCGAACTGCTCGTCGGAGACGTCCTCGCCGAAGGCCAGTTCCATCCACTTGTCGGCCTTCTGCTCGTTTTTCCACTCCTGAATCTTGTCCGAGCGCTGGTGGTCGTTGACGTCCTTGATCGAGAGGTCGACCTGCTGGCTCGACGTGTTCACGTCGAGCACCTTGCAGACGACCACGTCGTCGACGTTGACGTGGTCGCGGACGTTCTTGATCCAGCCGCTCGCTACCTCGCTGACGTGGACGAGCCCACGCTTGTCCTCGTACTCGAGGAGGTCGACGAAGACACCGAAGTCCTCGATCTCGTCCACCTCGCCCACGACGAGTTCGCCGGTTTCGGGCCAGCCTGAGTATTGCATACCTACGGATAGCGGGGTGGAGTGGATAAACGGTTCGTGATGAAGCAGACGCCGGGCGTTACGCGAGCGGGTCGGTCGTGCGGTCCTCGACGACATCGACGACCTCGCCTTCGACGGCACCGATGCCGCCGGTCGGCGTCACGAGCGTGTGGCCACAGACGGCACACGAGACCTCATTCGAGGGCTTCTCGAAGACTATCTGTTCGTTCTCACAGTCCGGACAGGCGACGGTGATGAAGCTCCCGGCCATTATTCCTGGAACTCCAGTCGTCCGGCGCGCCATCCCTCGCGCAGGTGGGCCTTGCCGCAGTCGGCACAGCGGTACTTGAGGTTCGTCTTCTTGGTGGGCTTGTCCCCGCCGGGAACCTTCGAGAACCGACCGGCGTTGCCGATGACGGAGCGGCCGCGTCGGGTCTTCCGCTGGTCGTGGGTCATCCCCGAGGAGCGCCCGGTGCGGACTTTCTCCACCTCGTGTTCGTGGTGGGCGTTACAGTGCGGGCAGTACGTGTTGAATCGGCGTGGCATCTGCATTGTTGTTGCCCCACCTAACACAGCCCACGTTAAAAGCCGTGTGATTCGGTGGGTAGCCGGCGGCGCGGGCGGTGAGCCGTCGGCGACTGCGTCCCGCGGTCGGGCTGGGTATCGCCGCGTCGGTCACCTACCTCGAAGCGACTCGTTCGGGTATAGCTCCGAAGTGTTTACTACGCCATTCGCCAATACGTAGATATGAAACGTCTCATCATTCACGGCGACCCGGGCATCCGGAAGGGCGCGATTATCGAGCTGGACGGTGAGGAGCTGTACTGCTTTTCCGTGACGCGCAACGGCGACTGGCACGGTCCCGACGAGGTGCAACTGTGGTGTACCGTCGGTGCCGAGACAGAGCTGGAAGACTTCGAGCGTCGCGACTTCGTCCCGATGCACCTGGACGTGGAGACCGTCGACGCCGATGCCGTCGAGGTCATCAAAGCGAAGGACGCACTCGCGGTCTAATCCGTGAGCAGCGAGCCGCGCCGGGCCGTCGTCGTCGGCGCGTCGAGCGGTATCGGCGAGGCGCTCGCTCGCCGACTCGCCGCCGACGGGTACGAGGTCGGTCTCTGTGCCCGCCGGCGCGGACGGCTCGTCGACATCGGCAACGAGCTCCCGACGAAGGCGTACGTCGCGAAGCTCGACGTGACCGACGCCGAAGACGCACGCGAGGGTTTCTTCGACCTCGTCGAGGCGATGGGCCACGTCGACCTCGTCTTCCTGAACGCCGGCGTCGGCTACGAGAACCGGTCGCTCGACTGGGAGCGCGAACGACAGACCGTCGAGACGAACGTGCTCGGGTTCACCGCACTCGCCGTCGCCGCGAGTCGCCAGTTCGAGCGGCAGGGCGACGGCCGACTCGTCGGCATCTCCTCGCTTGCGGCCCACATGGCAGACGGGAACGCCGCCTCCTATCACGCCTCGAAGGCGTACGTCTCGCGCTACTGTGACGGGCTTCGCTACCGCGTCCAGCATCTCGACGCCGACATCGGCGTCACCACCATCGAGCCCGGCTTCGTCGACACCGACCTCGCGGGGGGTGACCTGTGGCTCTGCTCGCCGGAGACGGCGGCCGACCAGATCGTCGCGGCCGCACGCAGGGGGAAGCGCCACGCCTACGTGACGAAGCGCTGGCGCGTCGTCGCGTGGCTCGTCGCGCTCCTCCCGGACCTCGTCAAGCGCCGGCTATTCTCCTGACGTGACCCGGTAGATCGTCACGTCACCGCGTTCGATTTGCTCGACCGAATCGAGCGCACTGACCGTGATATCGCCGTATTTTGCCCGTTCCGTCGGGCCGACGTAGATGTAGCGCACGTCGTACTGTTCGATGAGTCGCTGCTGTGTCGCCGGCTCGCCGGTGTAGATATCCAACACGTCGGTGACGCGCTGTTCGTACGCCTCGGGCGAGCGGTACTGGCGCTCGTGGTACCAGCCCGCGACGGTCGGGACGCCAGTGAGACTCGCCGGTGCGCTCGCGCCGTTACCGTCCGACGGGTTCCACCGGTAGCCCGCGGGCGCGGCCGTCACGATGGTCGGTTGGCCCTCAAGCCGACTGATGTACTCGATGGCGGGCGCTTCTTCGGCGTGGCGAATCTCGACGAACGCCGTCGCGTCCAGTGTCGGCCCGCGCTCGTTCGCCGTCGGACTCGCCGCGTCGAGATGGGACGGAACCGCGAGCGCGCCGTACAGTCCGGTCGTGACGACGAGGACGACGAGCAGGACGCGCCCGGCGATTGCCGTCCGTCGGCCGGGCGTCGGGACGCTCGCGCGCTCGCGAACGAGACCGGCAAGCCGAACGAGCGCGAGCCCCGCGGCGGGTGCCCACAGCGCCCACACCTGCGCGTAGAGCTTGAACACCGTGTTGAGCCGCGAGTCGGGGGACTGCGGCTCGGCGATGTAGACGAACTCGACGAGGACGACGATTCCCGCGCCCGCGACGACGAGCAGTGTCTCGTAGCCGGCCGACTCCGTGCGCAACAGGAGCCACCCACCGAGCACGAGCGGGGCAACGAGCGCGAGCGCCGGCGCGCCGACAGCGACGCCGACAGCGACGAGCACGAGCGTTCCGGCGACGGCAGCCCGGGAGCGTCGGCTGTCAAGGTCTCGTCCCCGCGTGAGATAGTAGGCGACGAAGGCGGCGAGGAAGCCACCGTGGACGAGCAGGAGTTCGCCGACTCCGGTGCGGTCCGGCAGGAAGCCAATCGGTCGGCTGGAGGCGCTCCCCAGCCAGAAGGGCGCGGTCCACGCGAGCGCCAGGAGCGTCGTCGCGCCCGCGAGCAGCAGTGCGGCTCCGAACCGCACTCCCTCGGCACGGAGTCGGGCGTCCGTCTCTGCGGGCTGTTCCGGGACAGCGCCGGTCAGGAGCGAGCGCGGGGCTGCGGGCGCGAGCGCGTACACGAGGAACGGCAGCCCGAGCGCCGCCGTCGGGAGCGACCACGTGTTCACGACGCCGATGTAGCCGGCTATCGGCGGAACGAGACCGAGACCGAGCAGCCGGCGACGACGCAGCTCCTCGGCCGGCGTCCGCCAGTAGGCGTACAACAGCCCCGCGACGAGCAGGAGAAGCGGCACGTCCATCATGTGCGCGTGGAGGTCGCCGTTCAGGTACGCGAACAGCGGGAACTCCGTGATTGCGCCGTCGATGAGCCGCGAGGCGGACCAGTAGTAGAAGTCGCCGGGCGACCACGCGACGAACTCCGATACCGCCTGTGACCCGAGTCCGAGGCCAGTCGCGAGGGTGCGGGCCAGCCCGTCCGGGAGCAGCCAGCCGACGAACTGCGTGGCCGTGTAGAGATTCGACGCGATACCGAGGAAGAACGCAGAGAGCGCGCCGGCGGCGACGGGCGAGTAGCCGGCGTCGTCTGCGACCATCGCGGCGAGTCCGTAGACGGTCGAGACCGCTGTCCCGTAAAACCCCGCGAGCGCGAGGTTGTAGGCGTAGCGGGGTGCAGTCGAGAGCAGTTCCGTCAGCAGGGCGGCGATGACGTGGCCGCCGTAGTAGTACTGTATCGGCTCGTTCGCAAACCACATATCCTCGGGCGGAAGCGTGTCGGTGCGGAGCAGCGAGCGGAGCAGCCCGAAATCGAGAAACTTCTCGCCGCCCAGCGGCGCGACGCCGGGGTCGAAGGCACGAAGCAGGACGACGAACGCGAAGCCGAGCAGGAAGACGACGGCTGGACCGGCCGCGGCCCGGAGGTCGACCTCGGCTCCGAACCGGTAGCTCGCGGCCGCGAGACCGGCGACGACGACGACGGCGGCGGGGAGACCGAACAGCCCGGGTATCGTCCCGAGGAGGAAGCCGCCGAGTCCGAGCGCGGCGAACACGAGCGGGAGCGTGAAACCGGCACCACGGGCCGTCGAGCCGAACAGCCGGGCCGCGAGCGGGAGCGCGATTGCCCCGAGGACGAGATACGCGAACCCCCACACGAGGACGAGACCGTACTCCATTACCGGCACCTCAGACTCGGCCGGAATACGTCTTGTGGAGTCACCATCGAACCGCTTTTGCTCTCCCCTGTGCGAGTGGCCGCCATGCACCGGTCGCTGGGAATCGTACTCCCCGCGTACGACCCCGACACTGACCGGCTCGCGCGCTACGTCGACACCCTCCAGGAGACACTCGCGCCCGAGACCATCAGCGTCGAACTCGACGCTCCCGACGAGCGGACGCGCTCTGCCGTCGCCAACCTCGGCGTGGAGCTACACACCGTCCCCTACCGCCGCGGCAAGGGCGCGGCCGTCACGGCCGGCTTCGAGTCGCTCGACACCGACGTGCGCTGTTTTCTCGACGCCGACGGCTCCACGCCGGCTCACGCCGCCGAGGAAATCATCGCGCGTGTCGGTGACGGGCTCGCCGTCGGCTCGCGTCGCCACCCCGGCTCGAACGTCGTCGGTCACCAGACCGTCGCCCGGCGCTTCCTCGGCGACGGCTTCGCGTGGGTCGCCCGTCGACTCCTCGCGGCCGACCTCTATGATTACCAGTGTGGCGCGAAGGCGATTACCGCCGAGGCGTGGACGGACGTGCGCGACCACCTCTACGAGCCGGGCTTCGCGTGGGATATCGAACTCGTCGCGATGACAGCCGCGCTCGGTTACGACGTTCGGGAGGTTCCAATCGAGTGGGAAGACGCCCCCGGGTCGACGGTCGACCCGCTCCGGACTGCCGTGGACATGGGTCGGGCGCTGGTCGCGGCGCGCCACCGGGCGAAACGCGTCACGAACAGCCGGCTCCACGACGCGCTCGCCACCGGGCGCGAGGAGCCGGTCGCGCTGGTCGAACGCGAGGAACAGTGAACCGCCAACAGCTCCGAGCGCTCGTCGCGCGCGACCGCATCGGCCAGTTCCTCTCCGTCGGGGTCGTCGGAGCCGGCTTCGACATCACGACTGCGACCGTCCTCCGGGAGCTGGGCGTCTACCCCGAACTCGCGGTCTTCGCCGGCATCGAGGTTGCCATCGTCGTGATGTTCCTCCTCAACGACCGGTTCACGTTCGCGGAGGAGGGTGCGGCCGGCCTGCGGGCGACACTCCGCCGACTCGCCACCTCGAACGTCGTCCGTATCGGCGGTATCGCCGTCCAGTTGGGCGTGTTCCGGCTGTTGTATCGCGTGCCCGACATCACGCTCACGGTCGCCGGGCTGGACGCGTGGTTCGTCGCAGCGAAGGTGTCCGGAATCGGTGCGGGGATGGTCGTCAACTACGTGACCGAGAGTCTGTTCACCTGGCGTGTGACACGACACTAATCCCCATCCGGCGTGACGAAAGGCAACCCTTATCCGAACGCCTCGAATACGAGGAGGTAGCGGGATAGGATAGCCAGGAGATTCCGCCGGGCTCATAACCCGGAGATCGGTAGTTCAAATCTACTTCCCGCTACTTTCTCTCGACGCCAACCCCACAGTTGTCGCTTGGACAACGATTTATTTCTCGACCGGCCTAACCTCGTGTATGCACTATTTCGTTGCGTTCGACGGGACGCGACTCAGCGAGGAGGCGGTCCGACGGGTGCGGTCGATGGCACACGCCACCGACGACATCACCGTCGCGACGGCCATTCCGGACGGCGACCGTTCGCCCGCAAGCGCGGATGGCTCGGCGAGAACGAGTCCTTCGAGCTGGAGACCGTCGCAGACAGTGCCCGCGAGGAGGCGGCGTCGCTCGCATCCGCGGCGTCGTTCGAGCCACTCCGCGTCGGGCACCACGCCTCGTCGGGAGCCATCGGGTCGCGGCTCCGTCGGCTGGTCCGCGACCTCGACCCGGACGTGGTCGGCAGTGAGAACGCCGGCCACCAGATGAACGCCGTCGGCTCCGTCGCCTTCCCCGTCATCGGCAGCGACAGCTACGACGTGTTAGTCGTTCGCCACGTCCACGAGTAGTCAATCGAGACCCAACTCGGCAAGCAGCGTCTCGCCGGCGGCCTCGGAGGAGCCGGGACCGCGGGCCGTGATCAGGTCGCCGTCCACGGTGACGGACGTATCGGCGTCGAGTTCGGCGTCCCAGTTTCCGCCGGCGGCTTTCACCTCGTCTTCGACCCAGTAGGGGAGCTTGCGGCCGTCTGGCATGCGGTCGTGCTCGTCGACGATACCCTCCTCCCACTCGTTGGGGAAGCCGGTGACGTTGCGCCCGTCAACGAGGAACGCACCGTCGGCGGTGCGGGTGAACGCGAGGATACCGACGGCGTGACAGACGACGAGTGCCGTGCCGTCGGTGCCGTTTGCCGTGTCGCGGAGCAGTCGCCGGGCGTCGCGGTCCTGGTTCACGTCCCACTCGGTGCCGTGGCCGCCGGGGAAGACGACGGTGTCGTAGTCGTCGGCCTCGACCGTCGCAATCGGGACGGAACTGTTCATCGCCTCGTTGTCCTTGTGGACGCCCATCGCGAACGCGGCCGCGTCCTCCCCGACGTTGTCGGGGTCGACGGACCGCTCGTCGACGACCGGCTTCCCGCCCGACGGCGTCGCGACGGTCACGTCGACGCCCGCCGCTTCGAGCGTCGTCAGCGGCTCTGCGCATTCTTCGCCCCAGTACCCTTCTTCGCTCACGACGAACAGCGCTGTTGTCATCAGTCGCCGTTCTCGGGGGACGGAGAAAACCGTACTGGCAACGGAAGTGGCCGGGACGTTCAAGAGCCAAGCGGGCGTAGGCCGGCGTATGCCAGCAACCCTAGAAGTCGTCTGTACCCGCGACGACTGCGATTTGGACATGTTCAATCTCCATTACACGTACGACATGCCGGACGGAACAGGCGTCGAGGCGTTCACCTGCCCGTACTGTGGCCACGCCGACGGGCTGGAGGAACTGGACGCATGAGCGACCGGCCGGATATCGACATCCAGGAGATGGGCGAGTCGCTCGGCAAGGAACTGCTCTCGCGGGCGGGGCAGGTCTCCTCGCGCGTACAGGAGGAGCGGCCGCTCGTCGCGGACGTGCTGGAGAGCGACGACGCGTATCTCGTCGTCTTCGACGCGGCCGGCATCGAGATGGAGGACGTACAGGTGCGCTTCGAGGACGGCGGCGTCGAGGTGCGACTCGACCGATTCCGCGACGCGAGCGAGGAGTTCGAGATGGTGTTCCCCGGCCGCGGGCTGACGCTCGAAGGCCGCGCCGAACTCCCCGGCGGCGACGTGAACCCCGAGGCCGCCGAGGCGACGCTGACTGCCGCCGGCACGCTCCACGTCGAGGTGCCGAAAGTGGCGACAGAAAACGACGAGACGGACGAGCACGCGGACAGCGAGGAGTAGCTACCGCCGTTCCACGTCCATTCCCTCGACGATTTCGAACGACTCGTCGCCAGCGAAGCGCGTCGGGTCGAACGCCGACCACTCCTCGCCGAACACCTGCGCCGTCAGTCGCTCAGCGATTGCCGGCGCACGCATGAACCCGTGGCCCTGCCAGCCGGTCGCGACGTACACGCCCGACCGGAGTTCACCGACCAACGGGTCGCCGTCCGGGGTCGCGGTACAGAGCCCGGCCCACGACTGTGCGTCCGGCCACGACTCGCCGAGTGCCGCCTCCTGATACCCGGTCGCGTCGGTCCGAAACCACGCGTCGGCGTCGCGCTTCCAGTCGTCGGGCTCCTGTTCCTCCGGGAGCGTGCCGTCACCGACGAGGATACCGCCATCGCGAGGGCGGAGATAGTAGCCGCCGGAGGCGTCGAACACCATCGGAATGTCGCGGTCGACGGATTCGGTCACGAGCGCCTGCACCCGGTAGGGCTTGACTGGAATCGGCGCGACGGCCGAGACTACCGCGCGGGTGTGTGCGCCCGCGGCGACGACGACCGCATCGAACTGCTCGACGCCGTCGTCGGTCGCAACGTCGCCGTCGGCGGTGAGCTGCACCGGCGTGTGCTCGCGAACGTCGACGCCGCGCTCGCGGGCGCGGGCGGCCATCTCCGTCGTGTACCGTTCCGGGTCGACGTAGCCTGCGGACTCCGCGACGGCCGCGACGGCAACATCGTCCGTGACGAGGGCGGGAAATCGGTCGCCGAGTTCGTCGCTGTCGAGCGTCGTCACGTCGACACCGCGGTCGCGCACGAGCGCGGCCTGCTCGCGGATCTCGCTCGCGCGGCGGGCGTCGCGGTCCTCGCCGGTGTCGCGGGCGAGCCAGACGTACGGGCAGTCGGTGAGCGCGTCGGCTTCGCGAAAGCGAGACAGCGCGCGCTGGGCGAGACGGGCATCACGGCGGTCGGAGAAGGCGTCATAGCAGAGACCGGCGGCGCGCCCGGTCGCGCCGGCGGCGACGGTGTCAGCCTCATAAAGTGTGACGGTGGCGTCGGTCGCAAGGTCACGGGCGAGCGCGACCCCGACCGCGCCGCCACCGACGACGGCGACGTGCATACCCGTGGCTTCGTCGCCGGTCACTTCGCGCTATCGGTCCAGGACGACGTCGAGACCGCGAGCGGGGTAGCCGACGACGGTGTCGACGCCGGCGTCCTTCAGGTCGGTGACGCGCTCGCCGACGGTCTCGGGCGTGCCGACGAGCGCGAAGTCCGGTATCGCGTCGGTGAGCACTTCGCGGGCGCGGCCGGTCGCGGCAGCGTCGGTGGCCGCGTCCTCGGGGAGCGCGCGCCGGACCGGGCCGCGGCGAGAGGCGTAGCCCCCCACCGCATCGAGCAGCGCGTCCTCGTCGTCGGTGAGGACGACCGGCGCGTAGAGGGCGATTTCGGCCGCGAAGCCGGCCGCACGGAGCGCGCGCACCGCCCGGCGCGTCCCTCGCGAGAGGAGTTCGTACTGCGGGCCGCCAGCGGCCATCGCGATACGCTCGACGCCCTCCGTCCCGACCCACGCCTCGGGAGCCTGTTCGCGGGCTGCGCCGAGCCGAGGGGCGACAGCGCGTTCGCGCTCCGCGTCGGTGAGATACGCCGGGTTCCCGGCGACGAGGACGCGTTCGCCCGCTGCGAGCGGGAGCAGCGAATCGTCGCCAAGCGGGTCGAAGCCGTCGGCGCGCACGGGCGTCGTCACCCGGAGGTCGCGGCCGTCGGCGAGTCGGGCGAGCGCGTCGGCGTCGGGGAACACCTCGCGCCCCTCGTAGTCGACGTTGAGCAGGTCGGTATCGAGGTCCGCGGCGCGAGAGAGGTCGTGCTCGTGGGGCTTGAGGGCGATTCCGTCGAGGCGGGCGGCGGTGAGAGGCTGGTCGGTGAGCATGCGGGAGCGAGAGCGGTCGTTGCTCGTCTCTCTTCCTGCGACGGCTAAGTGTCGTCGCTTTCCGCGAGCGTTGTCAGGGCAACCCGAGCACGTCTCGAGCGGCGGTGTGGACGGCCGACTGGTCGGCTGCGGGCGCGTAGACGCCGAGTCGCCACTGCGCGCGCCGGGTCGCCCTGAGCGCGGCCACGAGCTCAGAGGCCTGTTCGAGCCGCTGGACCACGTCCCCGACGACGACCCGGATGCGCGACTCCTTCAGCTCCGGGCGCGAGGGCACGTCGACGATGACGTGTTCGCGGTCGACGCCGGCCCGGTCAGCGATTTCGCGGGCGGCCCGTCGCTCGTCGGCCCGCGAGAGATCCGTCAGTGCGTCGGGGACCGTGTCGAGACCGGCCCACACCGCGCGCTTGTAGAGGTCGCGGCGTTCGATGCGACCGCCGAGGTCGGGCACGTCCTCACGGAGGGCGACGAGCAGGTCGTGGTCGGCCATCCGCGCGAACGTCTCGATGTCGGTGTCGGTGTCGAGCAGGCGTTCACAGGCGCGTTCGAGCATCGCGCCCGCGATGCGCGAGACGTGATGGCGATAGACGATTCCGTCCATCAGCGTCCGAGCCAACAGGAGCGACTCGGCGGTCTGGACGTTCCCCTCCGCGAGGACGAGTCGGTCGTCGCGCAGTCGGAGGTCGCGCACGAGTCGACCGTGGTCGATAGTGCCGTACGGAACGCCGGTGTGATGGGCGTCCCGCACCAGGTAATCCATCCGGTCCACGTCGAGTTCGCCGGCGACGATCTGGCCGAGGGGGCGCTCCCCGCGGACGAGCGCCGCGACGCGGTCGGGGTCGATGTCGTGGCGGTCGAGCACGCCAGCGAGTTCGGTCTCGTACAGCAGGTCGCCGAGTTCGTCGTGGTCGCGCCCGGTGTGACGCTTGATGACCGTCTCCGTCTGGTGGCCGTACGGGCCGTGACCCACGTCGTGGAGGAGTGCGGCCGCCCGGACGGCCTTCGCGCGCTCGTCGTCGATGCCGAGCGAGTCGAGGGCGGTGCGGGCGAGGTGGTAGACGCCGAGCGAGTGTTCGAAGCGGGTGTGTGAGGCAGACGGATAGACGAGCCGGACAGTCGAGAGCTGTTTGATATGGCGGAGTCGCTGGACGGCCGCCGTGTCGAGTAGGTCCGTCGCGACCGAATCGAGGGGAATCCAGTCGTGGACGGAGTCCTTGATGGCGTTCATACCGGCGTGTCGGGCGGGGGCCGTTTGGCCGTTCGGATTCGGTAGTTCCGTCCTCCTGTTGACTCATCTCGACGTTTTCAACTGGAGCGGTAGCGCGGAGTCCCCTTCCTCAAGGAGCGACCGTAGGGAGCGAGTAGGGAGGGGAGGAGCGCGTTCGGATAGGTCAAAGAAACCAATATATAAGTAGCCATAGTACTACATTGAAACTGTGGCAGACGACTACGTGCGTCGGACAGCAATCACCCGACTCTCAGTAGATGGTAAGCAACGCGAGTTGCTTGAGGAAACCATCTCTGAGTGGAAGCGTGGTTGCCAGCTCGCCACCGACATGGCGTGGGGCAAGTGCAACGCCAAGAGCGACGTACAGCCCCTCGCCTACGACGACGTGCGTGAGCAAACTGGCCTCGGGAGTCAGCACGCGATTCTCGCCACCCACCAAGCCGCACAAGCTATCACCGGCTGTCTCGAACGCCGGTCCAACGGCAAGAAGATCAGCAAGCCGACTTTCACCGCACCCACGGTGAAGTACGACACCCGGACAATGACGCTGTTCGATGACGACACAGTTTCTCTCTCCACCACGGAGAGTCGGGTCCGGTGTTCGCTTGCCCTTCCCGATGCCGACGATGGCTACCAACGGCAGTACCTCGACTCAGATGAGTGGAGCGTCACGGAAAGCACGCTCACTGCCCGTGATGGCAACTACTTCTTGCACATCGGCTTCCGCCGTCACAAGACCGATACCGAGCGCAACACCGCCGAGGACGGAACGGTCCTCGGGGTTGACCTCGGTATCGAAAACCTCGCCGTCACCAGCACCGCCTCCTTCGTTAGCGGACGAGAGGTAACCCACGACCTCCGCGAGTTCGAGAAGGTACGCGCCGGACTCCAACAGACCGGGACGCGAAGCGCCCACCGAACACTCGAACGGTCGAGTGGCCGCGAACTCCGGTATATCCGCGACGTACTCCACCAAGCGTCGAACGCCATCGTAGACGAAGCACTCCGATACGAGTGCGACGTAATAGCGTTCGAGGATTTGACCGACATCCGCGACCGCACGGGTGCGTCGTGGGGCCACAAGTGGGCATTCCGAATGCTGTACGAACAAGTCGAGTACAAAGCCGAAGCGGTCGGCGTTTCGGTGAAACAAGTCGGGTCGGCGTACACGTCGAAACGGTGCGCCGAGTGTGGCTTCACAGCCGACGAGAATCGCCCGAATCGAAACGATTTCTGCTGTCAGAAGTGCGAGTCGGAAGCGAACGCGGACTACAATGCGGCGAAAAACATCGGTATGCGGTACGTCCGTCGGGGCCAACAGTCGTCTCGGCGGACGGGCAACAGTCAGCTTGCCCTGAAGTCTGGAACGGTGACGCCGAGTGGCGGATTTACTGCCCACCCGGACGGGTTCGAGACCGAGTTCACGGACAAGCCCCACCCTCAACGAGCGAAGTCGTCAGACTGAGCGAAGTAGGGTGGGGTAGTTGACAACCGTCGTAAGCGTAAAGTCCCGTCCGACGAGTGGCGGGAACAGCGCGGGGACGCTGCCAACGGCGGGAGAGTGCGACGACGAAACCGACAAGCCGCCGGGCGAACGAACACGGGTATGGTAACGTTCCTCGCCGGCGGGACGGGGACGCCGAAGCTCCTCCACGGGGCCGCGGCGACGTTTTCGCCCGCCGAGACGACCGTGGTCGCCAACACCGGCGACGACATCGAGCTGGCGGGACACCTCGTCTGCCCGGACCTCGACACACAGCTGTTTGCCGACGCCGGTGAACTCGACACCGAGACGTGGTGGGGGCTCGCCGACGAGACGACCGAGACGCACGACGCGCTCCACGAGTTCGCCGAGCGGGCCGGACTCGGGACCGACCCCCGGTATCTCGACGCCGAGGCGCAGACGAGCGGTCGGCGACTCGCGCGCTGGCGACGCTTTTCCGGCGTTGGCGAGTTCATGCTCATCGGGGACCGCGACCGCGCCGTCCACCTCACCCGGACGGGTCGACTCGACGAGGGGGACACCCTGACGGAGGCGACGGCCGTGTTGCGCGAGGCGCTCGGCGTCGAGCGCAGGATTTTGCCGATGAGCGACGACCCCGTCGCGACCATCGTCCACACGCCAGACGGCGAACAGCACTTCCAGGAGTGGTGGGTGGCAAACAGCGGGGAGCCGGCCGTCGAGACGGTTGAGTTCCGCGGTGCCGACGACGCCGAGCCGACACCCGAGGTGACGGAGGCACTCGCCGAGCCGGTCGTCGTCGGGCCGTCGAATCCGGTCACGTCGCTCGGACCGATGCTCGCGATGGAGTCGTTCCGCGACGACCTCGGTTCGACGCCTGTCGTCGCCGTCTCCCCGTTCGTCGGCGACGAGGTCTTTTCGGGACCCGCCGGGAAGCTGATGGCCGCGACGGGCCGCGAACCGTCGACAGCCGGCGTCGCCACAGCGTACGAGTTCGCCGACGCCTTCGTCCTCGACAGCGAGGACGGGACCGACCTCGCGCGCCCGGTCGTCCGGACCGACACAACGCTCGACACGCCCGAGGACAGCGCCCGGGTCGCCCGCGCCGTCGAGCGCGCGCTCGGGGAGGTGACCTGATGTTCACGCCGCCGCTCGCCCTCGCCTCCCTCTCCGGTGAGGCCGACGCCGAGTGGGCCAAACTCGGAAGCGAGTGGGCCGGCTGTGGCTTCGTGGGTGGCGTCTCGCTCGACGAGCCGACCCGCGAGGCCGCCCGAGAGCTGGTGGCCCGCGACCGGTCGGAGTTCCTCCCCGAGGACCCGACTGCGTTCATCGACGCCCAGCTCGCGGCGCTTGCGGACGTGGACATCCGTGCCGGCGTGAACGTCCGGACGACGAGCACCGCCCCGCTCCGCGAGGCGGCCGGCGTCGCCGCCGACCACGACGCGATACTGGAGGTAAACGCCCACTGCCGACAGGATGAACTCTGCGCGGTCGGAGCCGGGGAGACGCTCCTGCGAGACACGGACCGGCTCTGTGAGTACGTCCGCTGCGCCAGCGAGGCGGGCGCGGCGGTCGGGGCGAAGGTTCGCGCCGAGACCGGCGTCGACCTGCCGACGCTCGCTTCCGAGCTTGAGTCGGCCGGCGCGGACTGTCTTCACGTCGACTGCATGGACACCGAGTCGGTCGTCGCCGACATCGCCGACGCCTGTGACCTCTTTCTCGTCGCGAACAATGGCGTGCGCGACCGGGCGACCGTCCGCGAGTACCTCGACTACGGAGCCGACGCCGTGAGCGTCGGGCGACCGTCCGACAGCCCGCGCGTGCTCGAGCGCGTCCGCGACGCCCTGTCGGAGGTGACTCGCGCGTGAGTCGGACCCACGCCGAGCAGGCGGAACTCGCGCTCCTGCTCGAAGTCGCCGGCACGCCCAAGCCGGGGAACGTGGACCGCCGCCGCGACCACGACGACCTCCGGTTCGAGCACTTCCTCGCGGGTGCGGTCGGCGCGAGCGACGGCCTTCGGGCGGCCGCCGCGGGTGAGCCAGTCGGCGAAGCGTTCGAGACCGCCGTCGCCGGAATGGCAAACCAGGAAGGAGGGAACACGCAGTTCGGCTGTCTCCTCCTGCTCGTTCCGCTCGTACGGGCCGCGGGCGCGGGAGACCTGACGTGCGACGGCGTGCGTCAGGTGTGTGAGACGACGACGGTGGCCGACGCCGCGGGCTTCTATCGCGCCTTCGAGCACGTCGACGTGGCGCTGGCCGACCCGCCGGCCGGGCTGGACGATCTCGACGCCAGACGCGGGAGCGACGCGATTCCGGCGCTCGAGCGCGACGGCGTGACGCTGTACGACGTGATGGCCCGCTCCGAGGGAGACGGCAACGCCGCCGAGTGGACGCGCGGCTTCCCGCGGACGTTCCGGGAGGCCGACCGCATCCTCGACGGCGACGGCTCCGTGCTCGACCGTGCCAGCCGCGCGTTCCTGCGACTGCTCGCAGGGGAGGAGGACGGGTTCGTCCGCCAGCAGTCGGGACCGGAGGCGGCTCGGGAGGCGACCCGGCGGGCGCAGGCCTGTCTCGACGGGGAGGAGGACCCCGAACGGATGGCCGAGGAGTTCGTCGCCCGCGGAATTAATCCGGGGACGACGGCCGACATCACCTGCGGGGCGCTGTACGTCGCCCTCGAACGAGGGCTGTCCGTATGACCGCGTGGCCGGTCGACTGGGACGGCGTGGCTGAGACGGTCGTGACGACCCGCGGGCCGAACGACCGCTGGAACGTGGCAGCACTCGGCGTCCATGCGGGCGACCCGGCGACGGCGCGGACGTGGGGCCGGACCAGGACGTGGCGCAACTTCACCGAGCGCGGGCGCGGCTACGTCCAGTTCACGCGCGACCCCGTCGACTTCGTGGAGGCTGCCTGCTCGGTCCGCGAGGAGGACGAGCAGATACTCGACTCCGCGAGCGCGTGGGCCGAGGTCCGCGTCGAACAGACGGCCGCGGGCGAGGAAGACGCCACTCAGTGGGTCGACTGGGCGCTTCACGTCGAGTCGAGCGAGGTGCGCGAGCGGTCGGTCCCGACGGTGTCGCGCGCGCATGCTGCGGTGGTGGAGGCGACGGTCGCGGCCTCCCGACTCGGCGTGCCGGGGTACGACGACGAGACGCTCCGCGAGCGAATCGCCTTCTTCGAGTCGGTGGTCGAACGCGCCGGTGGCGACCGCGACCGCGAGGCGTGGCGACGCTTCGAGACGCTGACCGAGTAGGTCGAGAGTCGAACGCTTTTTATCTGGGTAAGGAGTCAATACGGGTAAGATGCCTATCAAACCGGCCTACATCAAGAAGCTCGCCCGCGCGCTCATCGAACGATACGGCGAGGCGTTCAGCACCGACTTCGAACACAACAAGGAGGTCGTCACCGCCGTCACGAACGTCGAGTCGAAGGGCGTCCGCAACCGCATCGCCGGCTACATCACCCGCAAGCAGCGAAGCGCCGCCTACGCTGCCGCGTAACCGCGCGACACCTCCGCTGCCGCGTAACCGCGCGACACCTCCGCTGCCGCGTAACCGCGCGACACCTCCGCTGCTGCGTAACTGCGCGGTACCTCCGCCGTCACGTAACCGTGCGACATCTCACTGCCGCGTAATCTTTCTCACACCGTCCCCATCCGCGCTGAGCGTTCCGGCTCCGCAATCTATTTGACTGACTAGTTAGTCAGTTAGGGTAGATGGACGACGAGACGGAGGCGGCGGTGATGGCCGCGACCTCGCGCGCGCTGTGCGAGCACGGCTACGCCGACCTCACAATGCAGCGTATCGCCGACGAGTGGGACAAATCGAAGGCGGCCCTCCACTACCACTACGACACGAAAGAGGAGCTGTTGGAGTCGTTTCTCGACTGGACCATCGCGCGGTTCGACTCCCGGCTCGCGTGTGAGGCCGCCAACCCGTGCGAGCGACTCGACACCTTCGTCGAGGCGCTGTTCGGCCCAGCAGAGGAGAGCGACGGTAGCTTCGCCATCGCTCTGCTCGCGATGAAGGCTCAAGCGCCACACTCCGAGACCTACCGCGACCGCCTCGTCGAGATGGACGCCCGGATGCGGGAGACCCTCGCGGAGACCATCCGCGACGGTATCGAGGCGGGACAGTTCCGCGAGGTCGACCCCGAGGACACGGCCCGGTTTGCCGCCACGGCCATCAACGGTTCACACGTCCGCCGGGTCGCACTCGACGAGCGGCCGGCGGAGGCCCGCCGGCTGTTCGAACAGTATCTCGACGTGACGCTGGGACGCGAGCAGACGCCGGAGGTGCCTGTCTGATGGGGCTGTTCCCCGGCAAGGAGGACCTCGAACTCACGGAGGGAGGCGTCGCGAAGCCCCTCTTCTTCCTCGCGCTCCCCATCGTCATCACGAACCTGCTCCAGACGGCGTACAACCTCGCCGATACGTTCTGGCTGGGCCAGTACTCGAACACCGCGCTGGCCGCGGTTTCGTTCGCGTTCCCGATGGTGTTTCTGTTCATCTCGCTCGGGCTCGGTATCTCGGTGGCGGGGAGCGTCCTCGTCGCACAAAACACCGGCCGGGGCGACGAGCGACAGGCCGAGTACGCCGCCTCACAGACGGTCGTCTTCGCGCTCGTCGTCTCGGTGCTGCTCGGCGGCATCGGCTTCTTCATCGTCGACGACCTGTTGACCATCTTCGGGGCCGCGCCGGCGACGCTGGTCGAGGCGACGAAGTACATGAAAGTCATCACGCTCGGCCTGCCGGCGATGTTCGGCTTCTTCATCTTCATCTCGCTGATGCGCGGCTACGGCGACACGGTGACGCCGATGCTTGTCATGCTGGTGACGGTTATCCTCAACGTCGTCATCGACCCGTTCCTCATCAACGGCTGGGTGTTTTTCCCCGAGCTCGGCATCGAGGGAGCCGCCTACGCCACCGTCTTCTCGCGAGTCGTCGCCACGGTCGCCGGGTTCGGAATCATGTTCTCCGGTAAGCGGGGCGTGCGAATACGCCTCTCGGACATGAAGCCCGACCTGAGCTATCTGCGGGAGATTCTCAACATCGGCGTGCCCGCTTCCGTCGAGGGCGTGAGCCGGTCGCTGTCGGTGAATCTCCTGCTCATCATCGTCGGTACCTTCGCCACGGAAGTCGTCTCCGGCTACGGGATCGGCGTGCGCGTATTCTCGGTCATCTTCCTGCCGGCGATCGCCGTCGCTCGGGGCGTCGAGACGATGGCCGGACAGAACATCGGGGCCGGGAAGCCGGACCGGGCCGAGACGGCCGCCGACGTGGCCGCCGTCGCCACCTTCCTCATCCTCGGTGCCGTCGGCGTCCTCGTGTTCCTCTTCCCCGAGCCGATTATCCGCGTGTTCACCGACCCGTCGAACCCGGGGACCGAACAGGTCGTCGCCACGGGGGCACAGTTCCTCCGATACGTCGCCTTGACGTTTGGCTTCATCGGCGTCGTCCGCGCGTACACGGGAGCGTTCCGCGGCGCGGGCCAGACCCTCGTCTCGGCGGTCATCACCATCACCTTCCTCGGACTCATCCGGCTCCCGGTGGCCGCGGGGCTGGCGCTCGGCGTCGGCGGCGTCTACACGCTTCCGCTCGTCGGCGTGACCCTCACCGTCCCGCAGGTGGTCACGGCGATGGGACCGACCGGTATCTGGTGGGGCTTCGTCGTCTCCAACGTGGTCGGTGCGCTGCTCGCGCTGGCGTGGTTCAAGCGCGGTCGCTGGCGCGACGCGGAGCTTCGTGGTTCGGACTCCGCGCCGACGGACGCCGACGACATGGACGCCGCCGCCAGCGACGACTGACGGTCGGCAACGCCTTCCCGTGACGACACGGTTTTGAGTCGGCCCGTCCGAGGTTCGCCAATGGTAGACGTTGGCATTCTCGGCGCGACCGGTGCGGTCGGACAGCGACTCATCCAGCTGCTCGAACCCCACCCGGAGTTCGACATCGCGACGCTCACCGCCTCGCCGGCCTCGGCGGGGAAGACGTACAAGGAGGCCGCCAAGTGGCGGGCGGACACCCCCATGCCCGACTCCGTGACCGACATCGAGGTCACAGCCACCGATCCGGACGCGATCGGCGACGACGTGACGCTGCTCTTCTCCTCGCTCCCCTCCGGCGTCGGTGCCGAGGTCGAACCCGACCTCGCCGAGGCCGGCTACGTCGTCTCCTCGAACTCCTCGAACGCCCGCATGGCCGATGACGTTCCCCTCATCATCCCCGAGGTGAACGCCGACCACCTCGGACTCATCGACGTACAGCGCGACGACCGCGGCTGGGACGGCGCGCTCCTGAAGAACCCGAACTGCTCGACGATTACGATGGTCCCAACGCTCGCCGCCCTCGACCAGTACGGGCTTGAATCGGTGCGCGTCTCCACCCTACAGGCGGTTTCGGGTGCCGGCTACTCCGGCGTCACCTCGATGGAGATTATCGACAACGCCATTCCGCACATCGGCGGCGAGGAACAGAAGATGGAGTCGGAGTCGCGCAAGCTGCTCGGTGAGTTCAACGGGGCCGAGGTCGTGCGCCACTCGATGGACGTGGCCGCCTCCTGTAACCGGATTCCGACCATCGACGGCCACCTCGAGAACGTGTGGGCCGACACGAGCGACGACGTGACCCCCGATGAGGTGTCCGCAGCGATGTCGGCGTATCCGTCCGCGACGCTTCCGTCCTCGCCCGAGCGACTCATCCACACCTTCGAGGAACCGGACCGGCCACAGCCGCGGCTCGACCGGAACCGCGGCGACGGGATGGCCGTCTCCGCGGGCGGATTCCGCCGGACCGAAGGCGGCGTCCAGTACAACTGTCTCGCTCACAACACGATTCGCGGCGCGGCCGGCGCGTCGGTGCTCAACGGCGAGCTGCTGTTGGAGGAAGGGTACCTGTAGTGACCGAGGCGACCGTCGTCGAGTTCGACACCGCGGGCGCGGCCGCCGACGAGCGACTCGTCCGCGAGTACCTGCTTTCGGCGCGCGACCGACTGCTCTCGACTGACGCCTGTGAGCGCTGTGGCTTCCTGCGCTACGGCCACGACCCCGGACGCCCGGGCGGACAGGTCCGGCTCCATCTCCGGGGCGAGGTGGAGCTGCTCGTCGCCGCCGAGCGCGACCGCTGGGACGAACTCGTCGAGGAGGGGCTGGCTCGCTCGTGGCAGGAAGTCGGTCCCGACGACGACACCGAGACGTTCGGTCCCCGCGGTGACGCGCTCGTGGACGACCTGCAGTTTCTCGCGACGGCGATGGCTCGGCCCCTCTACGAGGAGTACGACGACCTCACGGACCTCGCGCCCGTCGACACCCACCCCGACGGCGGTCCCGTACCGGCGGGCTGGTGGACGCTGCTCCACTTCCTCTCGAACCACCGCGCTCTGACGGCGCGTGAGGAAATCGACGCCTCATTCGAGGCGATGCGGAATCGGCTGCTCTCGCTCGGGGCACGCGACCCGACGCAGGCCGAACGGAAAATCGAGACACTCCAAGAGGACCTCGATGACCTGCGGGGCGAAATCGAGTCCACGCGCGAGTAGTCGACTACTCGCGGATTAGCTCTCCGCGGAGTCGGGGCGCGATACCGCCGGTGTAGGCTCCGATGCTGGCGATTATCGTCCAACAGCTCCCGGCGATGAAGCCGGTCGTCGCGTCGGGATACCGGAAGACGATGTCGAAGCGCGAAAGCTCCGTGGCCGCCAGCCGATTGAGACCGTTGAACACGCCGTACGGCTCGTTGGCGAAGAAGACGAGCACGATGGCGGCACCGGCGACAGCGCCGGCGAGCGAGCCGGCGAGCAGGCCGTGGTGGTCGGTCCGGTCCTCGGCCAGGGTGCCTGCAACGACGCCCGCGACGACGCCCGTCCCGAACAGGAGCGGCAGCGAGGCGGCGGGCAGTTCGTGGAGCGTCGGCGTGAACGCGAGCACGGCGAGATAGCCGACGCCGGCACCCCCGCCGGCGAGGACGGCCCCGCGGTCGGTCATACCCACACGTGGGGCGAGACACAGTTGTACGTAGCGGTAGCCGTCGGATTCATGTCGGCGGCGCGCGGGGAAGAGGTATGGAGATACTCCACACCTGTCTGAACGTCGCTGACGCCGACGAGACCATCGCCTTCTACGAGCAGTTCGGCTTCGAGGAGAGCTGGTCGTTCGAGGCCGGCGACACCGAGAACCGCTACATCGCCGACGACGACGGCGTCGAACTCCAGCTCTCGGACACCGAAGGCGAGACGGCCTTCGAACAGGGGACCGCGTGGGACCACCTCGCCATCCGTGTCGACGACGTGGACGCAACCTTCGAGCGAGTCGACCACCACGGCGTCGTCCAGGAGCCGGGCGACCAGCCAGCCGCCGGCGCGCGAACCGCGTTCATCGAGGACCCCGACGGCCACGTGCTCGAACTCATCGAACCGCTCGAGTGAGACTCGATTAGGGTTCGATAACGACGTTGTCGAGGTCGACGCCCCAGCCGCCCCGTTCCACGCAGTCGACGTTCGTACCGACAATCTCGGCCAGCCGTTCATAATAACGGGGCGTCGACCCCGCGTTGTGCGGGGTAATCTGTACCGCAGAGAGCGTCCAGAGGGGGTGCTCCGGCGGCAGCGGCTCGGGGTCGGTCACGTCGAGGGTGGCTCCGCCGATGCGGTCGTTGCGAATCGCGTCCAGCAGCGCGTCGGTGTCGACGACGGGACCCCGCGCGACGTTGACGAGAACCGACTCCGTGGGCATCGTCGTGAGCTCGTCGTCGCCGATGAGTCCGCGAGTCGCGTCCGTGAGCGGACACGCGAGCACGACCGCGGCCGATTCGGCGAGCGCGTCGTGGAGGCTGTCGGGACCGACGACGGTGTCGGCGGGACCACCGAGGTCCGGGGAGGCCCGAATCCCGACCGTCTCCACGTCGAACGGGTCGAGCCGCTCAACGACGGCTTGCCCGATATTACCCAGTCCGACGACGGTGACAGTCGACCCGGCGAGTTCGGTCACAGGAACTGGCTGCCACTCCCGGCGGTCCTGCTGGCGGTACGCCTGCTGGAAACCGCGGACGTGCGAGAGCAGCGCACCAACGACGTATTCGCCGATATTGGGCGCGTGAACGCCGGCTGCGTTCGTCAGTCCGACGCCGTGGGATTCGAGCGCGTTGAGCGGGAGGTGGCCGTGGCCAGCGTATGCTCCCGCGAACAGCCGCAGTTCCTCGGCACGGTCGAGGAGGTCGGCCGTGATCTCTGTGCCGGTCGCGACGGCCGCGTCGGTGATTTCGGCGCGCTCCTCGCTCGGGGTGCGCGCGTGGACGATGTCGTGGTCGGGGAGGCGGTCGCGTAGTTCGGCGGCGTAGTCGCTCGCGTTCGTTCCGTGGACGCCCTCGCGCAAGACGAGAATCTTCATACGCGAGCCTCGCGGTCGGGGGTGAAAAATCCGTCCGGCGACGGGGGCTTTATCGCCGGCGCGGCCGGACGCCCGGTATGCGCGCGAAGGACATCAGAGCGAAGGCAGACACGGAGCCGATCACCATGCTCACGGCCTACGACGCCCCAACCGCCGCCGTCGTCGACGAGGCCGGCATCGACGTGATTCTCGTGGGCGACTCCGTCGGAAACACGCAGCTGGGCCACGACTCGACGCTACCCGTCACGGTCGACGAGATGGCGAGCCACACCGCCGCGGTCGCACGCGGAGCCGACGACGCGCTCGTCGTCGCTGACATGCCGTTTCTCTCCTTCGGCGTAAGTACCGAGGCGAGCATCGAGAACGCCGGTCGCATGCTGAAGGACGCAGACGCCGACGCCGTCAAGCTGGAGTGTGGGCCACACACCGTCGAACTGACCGAGCGGCTCACCGACCTCGGTATCCCGACGATGGCGCATCTCGGACTCACCCCGCAGCGGGAAAACGAGACCGGGCTGTTCCGACAGGGAACCGACGCCGAGGGTGCTCGGGAGATTCTCGATCTTGCGCGCGCCCACGAGGAGGCCGGCGCGTTCTCGCTCGTCTTGGAACACGTCCCCGCGAACCTCGCCAGCGAGGTGACTCGTGAGCTAGAGATACCGACCATCGGCATCGGGGCCGGGCCGGAGTGTGACGGACAAGTGCTCGTCGTGGACGAGGTGCTAGGACTGAGCGAGAGGACGGCTCCGTTCTCGAAGGCGTGGGGCGACGTTCGCGGCGAGATGCAACAGGCAATCGAGGGGTACCGCGACGACGTGGAGTCGGGAGCCTTTCCCGCCGACGAGCACTCACACTACGAATCCGAACTGGAGGACGTGTACTAGCTGTCGGGGACCCGGTGTAGCTCCTTCCCGAGGAACGTGCGAACGCGTTCGTTCCAGACGACCGGGCGTTCGAGCATCGATAGATGTGCACAGTCGTCTATCAGCGTCACCTCACAGTCCGGGAGCTCTCTCCCCAGGTACTCGGTGAACGACGGCGGCGTCATACCGTCGTGTTCGCCGGTGATGGCGAGGGCGGGCACGTCGACCTCGTCAAGACGGTCACGCACGTCGAACGTGTCGCAGGTGCGGAAATCACGGGTCGTGACGGCTTGGCCCGTCTCGTGGAACGCGGCGGTCGTTCGCGCCACCACACCGCCGTCGGGGTCGTGAAACAGGAGGTTCGGCGCGGCCAGCGTTTCGAGGGCAGCGTCGAACTCGCCGTCGAACATCGACAGTAGTTCGTCGCCAACGGCCAGCTTCGCGCCCGTGCCACAGAGGACGAGCGCTTCGGGATCGAAGCCGTGTTCGAGGACCGCCCACAGCGCGACGGCTCCGCCCATCGAATTCCCGACGAGCGTCGCTGCGCCCGTCTCGCTGGCGACCGCGAGTACGTCCCGTGCGTAGGCGTCGAGCGTCTCGGTCCCAGAATCGAGGTCGGCGTCGTCGCTCTCGCCGTGGCCGGTCAGGTCGAGCGCGACCGCCGGTCCGACTCCGTTGGGCGCGTACTGTTCGACCCACAGGCGGTGGTCGCCGCCGGCCCCGTGGACGTAGAGTACGGGGGAGTCTCCGTCGCCGGTCCGTCGGTACGCGACCTCCCTGCCCGCGTGCGTGACTGTCTCCATGGACGACGCTCACGGCCGACCGGCTTGAACGCGGCGGCCGACAAGTTCGCTGAACCGCAAACATAGCGTGAGTTCGACACTTATTACAGTAGGCCGCATTTGGAGAAGCATTTATATACTATTGAGACTAACATGTGGTTAGGATGAGTGACTTTACAACACAGTTCGCCCGTGAGGACGGCGTCGCGACGGCGCGGTACGAGCAGGGCGACACCGTCGGCTTCGTCGCCGACGTTGGCGTAGGCACCGACGCGACGGCAGACATCGTCGCCGGGACCGCGATGGTCGTCGTCGACGACGACCAGTACGAGTTCGACGTGCCCGCGGGCGACGCGACCGCCCGCGTGAGCAACGGCGTCGTCACCGTGGAGGTGGTGCGGTGAGCCAGACGCTCGTCGTGAAGCCGATGCCCCAGAGCAAGGCCGGTCGCGGTCTCGCCATGGTCGATTCGGAGGCGATGGAGGAGCTCGGTCTCGACAACGGCGACTACATCGTCATCAGCGGAGGCGAGAACCGGACCATCGCCCGCACCTTCCCCGGCTACGAGGACGCCGGGACGGGCGTCGTCCGTATCGACGGGCGGCTCCGCTCGGAGGCGGGCGTCGGTATCGACGACCGCGTCGAAATCGAGAAGGCGGACGTGAGTCCCGCCAAGTCGATCACCGTCGCGCTCCCGTCGAATCTCCGGATTCGCGGCAACATCGCCGGCCCGATTCGCGACAAGCTCTCCGGGCAGGCGGTGACCCCCGGACAGCAGGTCCCATTCAGCTTCGGCTTCGGGGCCTTCTCCTCAATGAGCGGCCAGCAGATTCCGATGAAGATTGCCGAGACCGACCCCTCGGGGACGGCCGTCATCACCGACTCGACGGAGGTCAACATCTCCGAGCGACCGGCCGAACAGATCGTCGGCGAGCAGTCGAGCACCGCCAGCGAGGACGGCGGCACGCCGAACGTCACCTACGAAGACATCGGTGGGCTGGACGACGAGCTCGAGCAAGTGCGTGAGATGATCGAGCTGCCGATGCGCCACCCGGAGCTGTTCTCGCAGCTCGGCATCGACCCGCCGAAGGGCGTGCTCCTGCACGGCCCGCCGGGCACGGGGAAGACCCTCATCGCCAAGGCCGTCGCCAACGAGGTCGACGCCTACTTCACCGACATCTCCGGCCCGGAGATCATGTCGAAGTACTACGGCGAGTCCGAAGAGCAGCTGCGTGAGGTGTTCGAAGAGGCCGAGGAGAACCAACCAGCCATCATCTTCATCGACGAGCTGGACTCCATCGCGCCCAAGCGCGAGGAGACCTCCGGCGACGTGGAACGCCGCGTCGTCGCGCAGCTGCTCTCGATGATGGACGGGCTCGACGAGCGTGGACAGGTAACCGTCATCGCCGCCACCAACCGCGTCGACGCCATCGACCCCGCGCTCCGCCGCGGTGGCCGGTTCGACCGCGAAATCGAGGTCGGCGTCCCCGATCAAGAGGGCCGCGAAGAGGTCCTACAGGTCCACACCCGCGGGATGCCGCTTGCCGACGGTATCGACCTCGAAGCGTACGCCGAGTCGACCCACGGCTTCGTCGGGGCCGACCTGGAGTCGCTGACGAAGGAGTCGGCGATGAACGCGCTCCGTCGCGTCCGCCCGCAGTTGGACCTCGAGAGCGACGAAATCGACGCCGAGGTGCTCGACTCCATCGAGGTGACCGAGGCTGACTTCAAAGACGCGCTGAAGGGAATCACCCCGAGCGCGATGCGGGAGGTCTTCGTCGAGGTCCCCGACGTACAGTGGAACGACGTCGGTGGACTCGACGACACCAAGACCCGGCTCCAAGAGACCATCCAGTGGCCCCTCGATTACCCGGAGGTGTTCGAGCAGATGGACCTCCAGGCCGCGAAGGGCGTCCTGATGTACGGCCCGCCGGGCACGGGGAAGACCCTCATCGCCAAGGCCGTCGCCAACGAGGCCGAGTCCAACTTCATCTCGGTGAAGGGACCGGAGCTGCTCAACAAGTACGTCGGCGAGTCGGAGAAGGGAGTCCGCGAGGTGTTCGAGAAGGCGCGCTCGAACGCGCCGACGGTCATCTTCTTCGATGAGATCGACGCCATCGCCGGCCAACGGGGCAAGGACATGGGCGATTCCGGCGTCGGCGAGCGGGTCGTCTCCCAGCTGCTGACGGAGCTGGACGGGCTCGAAGAGCTCGAGGACGTGGTCGTCGTGGCGACGACCAACCGGCCGGACCTCATCGACTCGGCGCTGTTGCGCCCGGGGCGACTGGACCGTCACATCCACGTGCCGGTGCCGGACGAGGACGGCCGCCGCAAGATCTTCGAGGTGCACACGCGCGACAAGCCGCTTGCCGACGACGTGGACCTCGACCGGCTGGCGCGCAAGACCGACGGCTACGTCGGTGCCGACATCGAGGCCGTCGCCCGCGAGGCGTCGATGGCCGCGACCCGCGAGTTCATCAACTCCGTCGACCCCGAGGACGCCGTCGGCTCTGCCGGGAACGTCCGCGTGACGATGGACCACTTCGAACACGCGCTCGAAGAGGTGACCGCGTCGGTCGACGCAGAGACCCGCGAACAGTACGACGACATCGAGTCGGAGTTCGACAGCGGCGACGACACCGGCCGGGACGTGTCCCGCACGTTCCAGTAAGCCGCCCGTCTGCCGGCGTCACTGTTTTGTCCGCGCGTGTCCGTTACCAAGTATGAGCAGTACCGACACGACACCCGTCGAGATCACCGAGCCGGCGGCAGGACAGGCGGTCGGACTCATCGAAGACGAGGGGCTGGACACCGACGTGGCCGGCCTCCGCCTGTTTGTTCAACAGGGCGGCTGTGCGGGCCTTTCCTACGGGATGCGGTTCGACACCGAGCCGGAAGAAGACGACACCATCATCGAGGGCCACGGCCTGCGCGTGTTCATCGACCCCGCGAGCATGGAGTATATCGGCGGGTCGACGCTCGACTTCGAGGGCGGCCTGCAGGGCAAGGGCTTCTCGGTCGAGAATCCGAACGCGGAAAGCGAGTGTGGCTGCGGGGAGAGCTTCCGGACGTAGTCGCTCCTTCCCAAGAGTCGCCCGTTACTCCACCTCGAACGCAACCGTCACTTCTGCCTGGTACTCCCGTCCCTCGACGGAGCCGACTTCGACGCCGAGCTCCTCGACTTCGACCCACTGGACGTTGTCGAGCGTCTCCTCTGCCCGGTCGATCGCGTCGTCCGTGGCGTGGTCGAAGCTCTCGGAGCTCCGGCCGATGAGGGTGACTTTCTTGAACACCATGCATGCGACGTTTCGCCAGCAACACAAAAGAAAGTACCCCCGTCAGGAGCTGGACTCACTGTCGAGCCGGTCGGCAATCGCCGCGACGACGCCGCTGAGCCGTGTAGTCCCCCAAATTGCGACGATAGTCGCACCGACGGCGTCGAACGCGAGGTCGGCAATCGTGTCACCGAGTCCGTACTGTGTGAGCACCGCCGCCGCGCCGAACCGTTCGGCGGCGACGCCCAGCGTGAACTCGATGACCTCCCAGAGGACGCCGAACGCGAACGTCAACAGGAGGATGAAGACGAACATGAACTCGCTCGGCAGCCAGACCTCGTCGTCGTGCACGTCGATTGCGCGGGCGACCGAGTAGCCGGCTCCGGCGACCACACTGGCCGACAGCGCGTGAGTGACGTGGTCCCACCACCACGTCGTCCGGTAGAGGTTCTGCTCGACGACGCCCGGGACGACGATGGTCCCGACCGCGTGGAGAAACACCGCCGACGTAATCCAGAGTGTGAGTCCGGCGTCCATCGGCAGGTCGTAGTCGCGTTCGAGCAGCCCCGGAACGCGGGCGACCAACAGTCCGATAGCGCAGTTGACGATGATTCCGGTCTGGCCGTACCGGACACCAATAGCGAGCATCGCGACCAGACTCAGCTCCATCACCCGGACGAGCCGCCGCTGCTGGCGCGCAGAGATGCCGAGTCGACCGCGGATGTTCACGACAGTTCCACCTCTACTTGCTCAAGAATATCTTCGCCACGGTGTTGCCGGCGGAAGTACCCCTCGAAGAGGACGCCGGCCCCGATTCCCGCGATGAAGCTCGCGACGAACTCGACCATCAGCTTGTGTTCGACCTGGGAGAGGGCCTCCCGCGGGGCGTTCGGGCCGCCGGGCGGGAGCAGGAGTTGGGTGCCGAGATAGGCGTCGGAGCCGTAGCGGACGAGCGCCCAGATGCCCGCCGCAGCCATCGTCGTGATGACGACGAAGCCGACCGCGAACCGGTAGCTCATCTCGACGGGCGTGAGCAGGTGGAGTTCGACGGCGATGAGCAGTGCGACCGTCGCCACGGCTACGTAGGTGACGATGTCAGACCGGAACACCGCGAGCGAGGCGACGACGCGGGCAAGCAGCGGGAGCGCCGCGAGCAACAGCAGCTCCCACGGCAACATCGCCGTCGGGTCGCGGTAGACGACCGGCACGACCAGTCCGAGGAGACCGACGACCAGGGCGAATCCCGCCCACAGCGGGGCGACGGCCACGGCGTTCGCGACGGCCACGAGGAAGGTGAACGCGATAACGGCCCACGCGAGAGATGCGTTGGTGCGTGCTCCGCCGAGTAGTCGCCCGATTCCGGAATCTTCCATGACCCGCTGTTCCCGTCGGGTACTGTTAGTTATCGGGGACTACACCGCGAGATACGCAACGGTGTACGTCGCCGTGGCGAGCGTGATAGCCGCCAAGCCCGTCACGCCGGTGGTGAACGACTCCCCGCGCAGGTCGGACAGCGACCGCACGTCGAGCGCCGGCAGCGGGGTCGCAACCGCGAGCGACAGGGCGAGCAGCGAGAACACGAACAGATAGGCGGTGTGGAGCGTCGGGTCGGGCGCGACGACGACGAACGCGGCGAACAGCGTCGCAAGCCCGGCGCGCGTTCGGAGGCGGCGACGCACGTGGAGCAGGGGCCGTTCTCCGCGTGTGACCCACAGATAGACGCCGAGCGCGAGCCAGAAGGTCGCAAGCTCCGCGGCGAGGGGCGCGAGCAGGTTCAGCGTCGGGTCCCCCAGCAGATTCGGCCGCGTCGCGGTGAGCGTCACGTCGAACGGGTAGAAGAAGGCCGGCGGTGTCCCGGTGAGCAGGTCGCCGAACGGGTGTGAACAGAGTCCGACGACCCCGGCGACCGTGACCGCGGTCGGGGCGATGTCGTACCGGCGTGCACCGCGAGCGAGTGCGGCGACCGTGACGGCGAGCAAGCCGACGACGACCGCCGGAAGCCCCCCGGAGACGGCGAACGCGACGGCGACGACGCCGGCGAGTGCACCCGCCCCGAGGAACTGCACGAGGCGGCGCTCGCTCGCAACTGCGCCCGCGGCGAGACCGAAGACCAAGCCGACGACGAGCGAGTGGGTGACGACCCGGTGGATTTCGGTACTCGCGGCCCAGAAGCTCCCGACAGCGCTCCCGCCGGTCGGTTCGAGCACGCCGAGGAAGGCGTACGCCATGTCCACGTCGGGAGCGAGACCGAACAGGCCGGCAAGAAGCCCGACCGCCAGCGTTCGCTCGCGCGACAGCCCGGCCCGCGTGGCCGCGGCTGCGACGAGGGCGAACGCGAGGAAGCCGTGGCCGATAAACACGGCTGCTGTAGCGCGTGGACGGAGATAAGTTATCTGTCGTTACGGCGCTTCGAGCGTCGGCGCGGACGGGTGGAGCACGTCGTAGCCGTCGTCGTGGACGCCGATAACCGCCCAGTCGTACGGGTACTCTCCCTCACAGAGTTCAGCACAGAGGTCGTCTGCGCGGTCGGCCCGGGCGACGAAACACCGGAGCCCAGCGGCTGGCTCCTCGTTCGTCGGCTCACCGGTCGTGACGTGGACGGTCCGCCACTTGCGTGTCGCGTGTAGCCCGTCGACGCCGCGCTCGATGTCGTAGCCCAGCCCTCGGAAGATCGATTCGGCCTCGTCTGTGAGTCCCGCGTGCTCTGCGGACATTCACTTGCACTTCGAAGTCGAGTGTGTTAACGTTTTGCACGGTCGGGGCGCTACTCGTGGGCGGCGTCCCACTCGTCGGGGCGTTTGAAGTTGCCACAGTCGTTGCACTTCACGCGGCCCATCGAGTCCATCGCGGTCGAGAGGCTGTCGCAGTTGCCACACAGGTACCCCCACGGTCGCTCGCGCGCGTCGTCGACGTAGACGACGAAGAACGGCGCGTCGGCTCCCTTCTCGGCCTCGTGGCGGGAGACGTACAGCGTCTCGCCCTCGTGTCCGCGCTCGTCCAGCCTAGTGTTGCTCATACCAACCCGAACGGCTCCCGGGGCGAAAACAGTACGGTCTGGGGAGGGTATCCTGTGAACTGTTCAAGCGACACCGTTTTTCGCGCGAACAGCCGAGACGTGGTATGCTTCGGCTTCTCCACTACTCCGACATCGAGAACGCCTACGACGACCCCGACCGGCTCGCCCGACTCGCGGGCACTATCGAGACTCGCCGCGACGCCGACACGCTCGTCTTCGGCACGGGCGACAACACCTCTCCCGGGATTCTCCCGCTCGTAACGAAGGGCGAGCAGGCGCTCGATTTCTTCCACGCCGTCGATCCGGACGCCGACACCTTCGGCAACCACGACTTCGATTACGGTCCCGACCGCGCGCTCGATATCATCGAGCGCGCCCCCCAGCCGTGGCTCTGTGCCAACGTCGAGCGCGGCGGGGAGCAGTTCGGCCACGAGTCGAGCGTGCGCCCGTGGCAGATATTCGAGCGCGACGGCCAGCGGGTCGGCGTCTTCGGGCTCGTCACTCCCAAGACCGCGAGCATCAACCCCGCCACCGAGGACGTTGTCTTCACCGACCCGATTGTCGCGGCCGAGAAGGCCGTCGACGCCCTCCAAGCCGAGGGCGTCGACTACGTGGTCTGTCTCTCGCATCTCGGTCGCGGCGACGAGACACTCGCCGCCGAGGTCGACGTAGACGTCGTGCTCGGTGGACACAACCACGCCGAGTTGGTCGAACGGCTGGACGATACCCTCCTGACGCGTCCGGGCGTCAACGGACAGGTGTTGTTCGAGGTGACACTTCCAGAGAAGACGGTGACGCGCCACGTCGTCACCGACGGCCCTCGCGATGAGTCCGTCGCCGAGGCGGTCGAGACACGACTCGACGAGGCCGGCGTCGACGAGGTGGTCGCGACCGTCAAGGAGCCAATCGAGCGCACCGAGGTCGCCTGTTTCCACGGCGAATCACGCGTCGGGAACTTCGTCGCCGACGCCTACCGCTGGGAGACGGACGCCGACGTTGGACTGCAAAACTCCGGCGGTATCCGGTCCGGGCCGGCCCTTTCGGGAGAAGTGACGGTCGGCGACCTTATCTCGCTCATCCCGTTCGACGAGCCGCTCGCCGTCGCTGAACTGACCGGCAAAGAGCTTCGCGAGGTGTTCAGACAGGGCGAGGGGACGCGACTCGGCTTCGGCGAACCGGACTGGTGGCACGCCCACCTCTCGGGGGCGACTATCGAGTACGACCGCGCGAGCGACACGCTCGCGAGCGCGACCGTCAACGGCGAACCGCTCGACTCCGACCGCACGTACCGAGTCGCGCTGGCCGACTACCTCCTCCACTCGGACGACGAGTTCCCCGCCGTCGGGATGGACCACCGAGTCGGGACCACGCGCACACAGTACGAGGTACTCGCCGACTACGCCCGCAGCGAGGGACTGAACCCGACAGTCGAGGGGCGTATCCGTCACGTCTGAACAGAAAGACACACGGCGGTCGATGTCGTGGCTGAGATATGACTCGTGTCGTCGTTCCGGTCCGGTATCCGCTGTCTGACCACTCCAGACAGACGCTCGAAACGGCAATCGACCTCGCCGGCGAACACGACGCCGAGTTGACCGTCCTCCACGTAAACCTGTATCAGAACGACAGCCGCGTCACCCGCAGAGAGCTTCGGCGTGCTGTCGGGCGGGCGTTCGGCCAACTGGAGAACGTCCGTTACGTCGTCCGCTCGGGCTTCCTCGTCGAGGAGACGATTCTCGACGAGGTCATCGGCGAGGACGCCGACTACGTCGTCATCGGGCGCAAGCAGGCGAGCCGGTGGCGGCAGATGGTTCGCTCGCTCGTGGACGACCCCGACGTGGAGTCGTTTCTCCGCGAGAAGCTGGACGCACAGGTCGTCACCGCCGGGTAGCCTCAGGGGTCGCTCGAACCGTCGCCTGTCGGTCCGGACTCGTCGGGGATGTCGTGGTCCGGTTCGCCGTCGGACGGGGCGTACTCCTCGGGGGCGCGTTCGCGCATCCCGACCGCGACCTCTCCGCTCGTGTCGTCGAAGACGAGATGCGAGTGCGGGTAGGCCATCTCCGCGTCGGCGTCGGCAAACAGCTCGCGGATGTTCGTCTGCACCTTCGAGCGCGTGGCGAGCAGCTTGTACGGCTCGGTCACCCAGTACCGGAGCCGGAGGTTCACCCCGTTGTCGCCGTGGGTCTCGATGTAACAGGTCGGTGCGGCCGGGTAGCGCGCACCGCCGATACGGATGTCCGGCCCGCCGTTGATGACGGTGTCGACCTGTCGGGCAGCCTGCTCGATGCGGTCGCGCGCCTCCGGAATATCGGATTCGTATGTGACGAGCACGTCGAGCGCGAGTCGCGTCCGGGAGTCCTCTGCCGAGAAGTTCACCACGTCGCGGTCGCGCATCGCGCCGTTGGGCAGGATGAGGAAGGTGTTGTCGAGCGTGAACAGCTTGGTGTACCGGAGCGTTATCTCCTCGACGAAGCCGTAGGTGTCGCGGTCGGCGAGCTGTATCATGTCGCCGATCTCGTAGGGCTGTTCGGAGAGGATGAAGAAGCCGCTGATGATGCTCCCGATGAGCGGCGCGAGCACGATACCGATGACCGCCGAAAACACGGACAGCGAGATGGCGAGGTCGCTGATTCGAATTCCGAAGACGGCCAGGGCGACGAAGATGGAGACGACGAAGATGCTCATCTGCGTCGCGCGGAGGACGGTCTGGCTGATGCTCTGTCGTTTGAACCGGCGGGCGATGCGCCGTCCGAGCAGCCGACGCACCAGCTTCGAGAGGTAGTAGCCGACGACGACGATGGCGACGGCGGTCGCAAACTGGAACAGCCAGTCGGGAATCTCCGTAGGGAGCCACGTCGGCGGTCGCAGCCCCTCCGGCGTGCCAGTCGGCGTCCCCGGTTGCATACTCGCCGCTGGCCCGCGGCGTGAAAAAGCGTTGCCCTCACTGGGGTGTGTTCACACGGCTGCGAGCAGCCCTATACTGCTCCAGCCCGTACGGGGGGATATGCACGATAGGAAGCCCTCCACCACCACTGCCGGAGACGCGCCGAAGCTGGCGCTGTTCTGTCAGGAGTGTGGACACACGAGCAAGCTCGGTGGCGACTGGCTGCTCAGAGAAGACGACGGCGGCTACTGGATTGTCTGTCCCGACTGTGAGACGACCGTCGTCTCACAGCCCGTCTTCGAGTAGTCAGGGCCGTTCGACGCCCTCGTCGGTGACGACGGTGTCTACCAGATGCAGTGGCGTCGCGTCGTACGTCGGGTTCACCACCTCGAACCCCTCCGTCGGCTCGCGGATCACCTCCGTCGCCGACCGGTTCTCGTTCTGGAACGCGAAGCCACCTTCGTCGATGATTTTCGTCGACGAGCCGACGACCGTCATCGGGACTTCGAGTTCGCCTGCCGTCGCCGCAATCGGTAGCGTCCCGACCCGGTTGTACAGCTGCTCGTCGACGATACAGGTCATCCCGACGACGACCCGGTCACAGGAATCGAGGATGTGTCCGGCAGCGGCATCCGTCAGCAGATGTGGCGTCGCGCGGTCGATACCCGCGAGGGTCCGGACCGTCTTGCGTCCGATGTATCGGGGGCGCGCCTCGGTCACGTACACGTCGAGGTGGACGCCGTCGCGAGCCGCGAGCTCAATGGCCTCCAGCAGCGTCGAGGAGTAGTCGTGGGTGAGGATGGTGTCGCCGTCCTCGAACCGCTCGGCGGCGGCCACAGCAGCGTCTTCCTTCGCCGTCATCACCTCGTCGACGACGCGGTCGATGGCGTCTTCCGTCGCCGCCACGGCGTCGGCGACGGTGTCGGGGTTCGACTCGTCGACCGCCGTGACGATGTCCCGCTGGGTCGTGTGGAGGGAGGCGTGTGAGGGGTTCGCTCGCCGGAGCGCGTTGGAGTTGTGTTCGAGGTCGCGCAGATACTCGCTCACGGTCGGATACTCGCGGTCGGCCAGCTCTCGGAGGGCGTTTGCCGCCTTGACGGCGACGACCGACGAGGAGTGGGTCTGCATCGCCTCGATTTCGGCGACGGTCTCGTCTATCATACCCGAGTGCGACGGCGGGCGCGGACAAAGAGCTTCGGACACGGGACTCAAGCCGTTCCCTCCCATACCCGACGTATGGTCACGGTGAGCTACTACTGCCCGCGGTGTGAGACGCTTGCCGAACTCGAACGCGACGCCGCCTTGCGCGACAAGTGCGTCACGCCCGAGCCGCTCGACGGCTGGGAGTATCTCCCCGCGTACGAGCTCGACGGCGAGATTGACCCGCAGGAGCGAGCCGACGGCGTCGAACTGGTGTGTGGCGCGAGCGAATCGACCGACGAGGGGTGTGGAGAGCCGTACTATCTCTCGTTTATCAGATTCGACAACGGCGAAGAACTTGACCCTCGCGTCGGGACCGTCGACGTGAACTTCGATTTTCTGAAGTAGAGTATCACGGTTTCCCGTGAAACCACTTCACGTGGTGGTGACAACTCAGAAGCTACTTACGTGTCAGACCGAACAACGTGGACATGGCTAACTGTCTCAACTGCGACTCTTACGTCTCCGAACAGTACGTGAAGGTGTTCGCCCCGGACGAACTGTCGAGCGTCCGCGTCTGTCCCCACTGTGAAGACAAGATGCGCGACGGCAACGGTGTGCGCGAGGCGCGGGCACCACGGCAGCAATAGCACCTTTTTGCACTTCGCTCGCGGCGAAGCCGCTCGCTCAGGCAAAAATCTGCATTAAAAAGACACGTCGGCCCTCCCGTCGCTCGCTTCGCTCGCGGTGGTCAGGCCTCGGTCCCGAGCCTCCCGTTGGTCGGCTCGGTGAAACGCCTCGCTACGCTCGACGTACAAGTGACCAGTACCGCGACCGCACTCAGCCCTTGATGTTGCAGACCGGGAACGTCCGAGCCACTTTATCGCCGATGCCGAGCGCGTCCGAAATCCTGACCACCTCGTCGATATCTTTGTAGACGCCGGGGGCTTCCTCCGCGATTGTCGCACCCGAGGAGGCTTTGACGTACACCTTCTGCTGGTCGCGGAGGTCGTCCTGCACGTCGCCGCCCCAGAACTCGTCTTTCGCTTGGGTGCGCGACATCAGTCGGCCGGCACCGTGGGCCGTTGAGCCGAACGTTTCCGACAGGGAGTGGTCACCGCCCGAGAGCACGTACGACCCTGCACCCATCGACCCCGGGATGATGACGGGCTGGCCCGTGTCGCGGTAGGCCGTCGGCACCTCCGGGTGGCCGGCGGGGAACGCCCGCGTCGCTCCCTTCCGGTGGACGAACAGTTCCGTCTCGCCCGCGCTCGTCTGGTGGACCTCGCGTTTCGCGATGTTGTGGGCCACGTCGTACAGCAGTTCCATCTCCATCTCGCGCCAGCTCCGGTCGAACACGTCGGCAAAGACCTCCCGCGTCCGGTGCATGATGAGCTGTCGATTCACCCACGCGAAGTTGATGCAGGCGCACATCGCACCGTAGTATTCCTCCGCGAGGTCGGAGCCGGCGGGTGCGGCGGCGAGTTCCCGGTCCGGAAGCTGCGCGAGCAGGTCGTCGTGTTCCTCCTCGATTTGCCGGAGATAGTCGTTGCAGGTCTGGTGGCCCAGCCCGCGCGAGCCACAGTGGATGAGCACGACCACCTGCTCCTCGCTGAGACCGTAGGCGTCTGCGGTGTCGGTATCGAAGATGTCCGTCACGCGCTGGACTTCGAGGAAGTGGTTGCCGGAGCCGAGACTCCCCATCTGGTTCATCGCGCGGTCTTTCGCACGCTTCGAGACGGCGCTCGGGTCGGCGTCGAGCCGCCGGCCACCGTCCTCACAGTGGGTCAGATCCGACTCGATCGCCCACCCTTCTTCGAGTGCCCACTCGACGCCGTATTCGAGCGCGGCGTCGATGGATTCACGCGACCCGTCGATGACACCGCCACCGCCGAGGCCGGTCGGCACCGCGTCGAACAGCGCGTTCGTCAGCTCCTCCTCGCGACCCTCGATATCGTCGTAGGTGAGGTTCGTCCGCATCATCCGGACGCCGCAGTTCGAGACGACGAAGCCGTCTGCGATGAAGTTATGCGCGTCGTGTTCGACGCCGATATCATAAACCGGTTCAGCTCCAGCCAACTCGATCTGTTCGATCGCTGTTTGGACCGTATTGTCGGGGCGCACCGACACCTCCGTACGGAACTCCTCGTAGTCCGGAAAGTCGGCTGGAGGACGTGGACGACCGCTTCGGCCACTCCACGCGCTTCGCTCAATGAATCGGTCGTTGATGTCGGACTCGGCACGGAGCGTACTGACGGGCGTACCGCCGTCAGCACGGGTGGCAACCTCGGCTGCAATTTCGGCCCGGCGTTCGATGGTGTGTTCTTTCCGCTTTAGATACTGCATCGCAGCGGCAGCCTCCTGTTGTTTGTGCTCGTTGTATCGGTAGCCGACAGTCGAGAAGAACTGAATGAGGTTTTCCGAATCGTTCTTGATACCAACTCGGAGTCGCTCAACACCGTCGCGCGAGTCGGCCTCAAACCGTTCGACCGTGTTTGTCTCGATGCCGAGCGAGTTGAGTGCATCAGCGACCTCGTGCATGAACTGCTCGCCTGCATCCGCGACCGCCCGTTCACGATTCTGTGAGACCTTCGGACAGTAGAGATTCTTGTCGTGTTGTGCACTCGGCGCACTCATCTCCGCCCCGAAGTACGCAGACAGATACAGGGCACGTTGCCAGTCGGTCAGTCGGTCGAAGTACGCTGGAGTGGTGAATCCGGATTCGACTTTCGGCCCCCTCGGCGCACCAAGTTTCGTGAGAAGCTTGTTGAACCCTCTTGCGCCGACCTTCACGCTGTGCTCTGTCCGCGAGAATTCGGTTTCATTTACCTGATGGTCGCGCTCGCGTTCGTAAACTGGCGACGGGGAGAAGCCGAGCGCCGAGATATCGTCACGAATCGCTTCGAGGTCCTCACGGTCGGCGTAGAACCAGCTTTGAGCCCCCGAGAACGAACCATCCCCCGTGTGGAAGCCAACGAGTTTCAGCAGCCGGGCGAACGCATCGTCGGTTGACCGGAGCGGAAGTAAATCCTGTTCGGTGAGGTGGCTGACGAGCTGGTGGTTCTCGTCTTCGAAGTCGCTCTCGTCCAGTAGGGTGAACTCTTCTGGCTGTTCGTCCACAACGCCCACGAAGCCACTAGTGAGTACGGTATCTCCGGTGTCGAGCTCATCGAGTTCCACCATCCCATCGGGAGTCATGAACGGGTGGTCGGCAGTCGCACGGACAGTATCCCCGTCCGTGGTCGTCACCCGGAACACCTCTGTTGGTTTAGATTCCGTGAACAGTTGAATCTGAGAGTTGACTCGGTCCTCACCGGTCGCGACGACGGCCTGTTCATCCTCGAACCGTCGGTCCAGCGTCTCGATAGGAGCCCGACGCCCGAACGAGAGCGTGACCTCGGTATCCTTCGGAAGGCAGTTGATGTCGTAGCCGACCGCTCCCGGCGAAATACAGCCATCTTCGGCATCGATGGCGGCCACCCCGCCGACGGGGAAGCCATACCCCTGGTGGCCGTCGGGCATACAGATGGCGTAGTCGGTGACGCCCGGCAGGTGGGTCGTGTTCCGGAGCTGTTCGATGGTGCGGTCCTCTGAGATTTCTTCCAAGAGGTCGCGGCTCGCGAGCACGCGGGCCGGAACGCGCATGTCTCCCTGTTTGGGGAGTTCCCAGACGAACTCGCGGCGGCGGTGGAGGGTGTAGCCGCCCGCCTCAAACGTCTCGTCGTCGTCGCTCATGGCGAGACTCCTCGCGGCGCGGCGGAATAGCTTTCGCTCTCAGACGTCGAAGACCACGTACGTCTCCCAGCCGTCGTCGGTCCGGGCGACGGAGAGCTGTGAGTACGTGACGGCTTTCACCCCGCGGGCGGCGACCGCGTCAAGCGGGAGTCCGCGCGCGCTCGCCGTGATCTCCCATTCGTCGGCCGTCCCGGTCACGGCGGCGGCGTGGTCACAGGGGAGGACGCCGCGCACGTCGCGCTGGTAGATGAGCTCGTCCAGATACGAGAACAGCAGCGTCTCCAGCGTGGACTCCCGGACGGCGAGTTCAAACCGGTCGCCGCCGGGCGGGTAGTCGTCACACATCGCCGCAGTCAGGCCGTCGGCGGTCGCGGCAAAGGCAGTATCGAGGGTCGACCCGCGGGCCGCGACCGCAACATCGGCGGTGTGATCGCGGAGTTCGAAGCGACCGGTCACGTCTCGGTGTCGTCGTCGCGGCGGCCGGCGCGTTCTGCCGGCGTGTCGGTCGTCGGCTCGCGGGTCGCGTCGTCGCGGTCTGCCAGCTCGGCGGGGGGTGGGTCGGTCTCATCCGTGTCGCTGTCTCGCTTTGCCGCCTCGGCCGGGACTGTGTCGGTCTCCTCGCGTTCGGCCGTGCGCTCGCGGTCGGCGATTTTGTCGGGCGTATCGGAGTGTTCGGGGGCGACTTCGGTGTCGTACTCTTCGACCCGCGCATCGGTGTCCTCGCCCTCGTCCGTGACTGCTCGCTCTTGCCCGGGTTCGATGTGTTGTTCGATGCGTTTGATGCTACCGAGCGTCTCCATCTCGTCCGGGCTGAGCCCGCGCAGGTCGGGACCGTCGTCGCTGTCGGTGAGCGCGACTCCGGAGGTGACGATCGAGCGAAGTCCCTGCTCCACGGTGATGTCGACGTCCACGACGCGGTCACGAGAGACGTGGATGACGAACCCGCCCATCACGGGGTTTGGTGCCATCGGCATGAACAGCGTCACCATGTCTTCGTGGCCGGTGTCGCGCTCGATGACGGACGGCGTCTCGGCGGTCTTGAACGCGACCGTGTACGACCCCTCGCCGGGGTACTCGACGAGGACGATTTCCTGGAAGCTGTCGGTGTCCGAATCCAGCATAATTTCGGACATCTCGTTGAACGAGGTGTAGACGGAGCCGAGCCCCGGAATCCGGGACATGAAGTCATCGAAGTACGCGCCGAACTTCGTGCCGCGCTTCGAGAACTCCGCGACGAGACCAAGCAGGAAGATGAAGCAGACGAAGACGACGACGGCGAGCACCTTTATCTGACCGTCGGTGAACTCGTTCGGGCCGAACGGACTGCTCCGGAGACCGTCGACGAGCGGCTGGAGTGCGCTGTCGATGTACCCCACGCCGAAGTTGACGATGAGCGCAGTGACGATGAGCGGAACGACGGTCGCGATGCCGGTCAGGAACGAGCGGCGGACGACCTCGCTCACCGAACTCGCGCCGTCGGTCTCTCCCTGCGCCTCATCGTCAACGCTGAACGACATACGGGTACCGACACGTCCACCCATTATAACCTTCCGGGGGGAGGGGCGTTGGAGTTAAATTCTCCCGCTCGTAGGTTCTACCAGTGAGTGCCACAGTCGAACTTCGCGTCGTCGAACAGGGTGACGACACCTTCGTCGAGGACGCGTGGGCACTGAAGGAGGGAATTCGGCGGGAGGAGGGCGTGCTCCGCCAGCGGCGCGGCTTCTTCACCGACGCGTACGCCCGGTCGCGGACGTTCGTACTCATCGAGCGCACACTGGACGAGGAGCGACTCGTCGGCTTCGCCTCGGTCCGGCGTGACGGGTACATCCTCTTTCTCGCCGTCGATCCCGACGAACGCGGGGAGGGACACGGCAAACGGCTCGTCGCCGCCGTCGCCGAGGAGTACGGCAAGGTCACCTGTCACGCGCGCACCAGTAACGAAAACGCACTCGAGTTCTACCAAGGAATTGGCTTCGAGGTCGTCCGGAAGATCGACAACTACTACGAGGATTACGGTGACGCATACTATCTCCGGTTAGGCGAGGACTCCTTCACGGAGAAGCTGTCGCGCTTCTTCCGGCGGTGACGCGGCGAAGGACATGTTTTTACTCCCGAGTCCCGCAGTTCGAAACCGATGAACGAGCGGACGCGGACGTATCTCTCGGGTCGGTTCGGCGACTACTACCGCCGGAGCGACATCGAGGGACCGCCGGCGTCCAACGAACGCGAGTGGGGCCACATCCCGTTCACGCCGGGCGAGGGAACGACGATGATTCGCCACCAGTCGTGGCACGAAGTCGCCGGTAGCGGCTCGATTACGGACTCTCTCGCCCGCGAGCAGCCACGCCACGTCTACCACTCCGTCGGCCGCTACGACGACCCCGACGCCTCGCGGATGGGGGCAAAGGGGTGGCGCGGGGCAGACCTTGTTTTCGACCTCGACGCCGACCACCTTCCCGGCGTGGACCCCGAGGCGACGAGCTACGCCGGGATGCTCGCCGCCTGCAAGGAGACGCTGTTCGACCTGCTGGATTTCCTCGAGGGGGACTTCGGGTTCACCGATCCGACGGTCGTGTTCTCGGGTGGCCGTGGCTACCACGTCCACGTGCGCGCCGACCGCGTGCAGGGTCTCGGGCGCGACCAGCGCGACGAGATCGTCGAGTACGTCCGCGGTCCAGACGTGGCCTTCGAGGACCTGCTCCGGACGGAGACGGTCGAGGGGCTCGGCCTGAAGAATCCGACACAAAAGCGAATGTTGCCGACTGAGGGCGGGTGGGGTGCCCGCGTCCACCGCCACCTGCTCGAGCTCGTGGACGAGATTCGCGAGCTTCCCGAGGAGGAAGCGCTCGCCCGCTTACGGGAGTTCGACGGCGTCGGCGAGGGGAAGGCGAAGGCCACCCTGCGTGCGGCGACGGACAGCTACGACCAACTGCGCGACGGCAACCTCGATGTCCACGCAGCAGTGGTGTCCATCGCGAAGCGACTGTTCGAGCAGACGCTCGCGGAAGACGGCGCACCCATCGACGAGCCGGTGACGACGGACATCAATCGGCTCATCCGGCTGCCGGGAAGTCTCCACGGCGGCTCCGGGCTGGTCGTCACCGAAATCGACCGGGGCGACCTCGACGACTTCCGACCGCTCCAGGACGCGATTCCGGCGCAGTTCCGCGGCCACGAGGTTCAGGTCGAGGTGACCAACCCCGGCCCGACGACCTTCGACGGGGAGCAAGGATTTATGATAGCGGAAGGGAAACAGGCGGTGGACGAAGCGCTCGGTGTGTTCCTGATGGCTCGGGGCCGCGCCGAGAAGGTGGCAGAATGAATCTCGACGAGCTCCAATCCATCCAGAGCAGGGAACGACAGGCGAGTAGCCTGCAGAATCTCCGCCCCAGCTTCTATCAGGACGTGGGGGAGTTCATCCAGGAGCTGACCCGCGAGCGCGACCGCGCCGCGGAACGCGCGGACGATCCCTTCTCCTCGCCGGAGGTGCGGCGGCTCTCGGACGACATCGAGACGGCAAAATCAACCGTCGAGGCGATTTACGAGCGCCGCGTCGGCAAGGTGGTCAAGATGGCCTCTATCGCCGCCGCCGGGATGCCGACCGACGAGAACGGGCTGACCGACGAGGAGCGCGAGCTGTTCTCGACGCTGGTCGAGCGTATCGAGCAGAGCCGCGAACACGTTCTCAACGGCGTGCTCGAAGGCGACGGGTCAGGAATCTCCTGTTCGCGCGAACCGGTGACGGAGCCGAGCGAATCGGAGCCGACGCCGAATCCGACCGACACGCCGGCGAGCGACGACCCCGCGCCGGAGCCGAGTGCCGCCGCCGAACTCGGGTTGGACCCGACGCCCGACACCGACGACGCGCCGCCCGCACCGCCGGACACGCCAGCCGATGCCAGGGCGAGTGGTGAGGTGAGCGCCGCGGACATGATGGGCGATGGCGACGACACCGGTTCCGAGGCGGCCGCGGGCGACCGCACGCCCGCCACGCGCACGACGGCCGATGCCGCCGGTGCGGACGACACTGCCGCCGCTGACGAGTCCGGCGAGTCGCCGAGCGTCGACCGCACTACCGTCCGCATCACGCGTGACGTGGGTGAGGTGTTCGGCGTGGACGAACGCTCGTACGACCTCTCGGCCGAGGACATCGTGGACCTCCCCGCCGAGAACGTCGAGCCACTCCTGAAGCAGGACGCCGCCGAACCACTGGAGTAGCGTCCTCTGTCGTGAGAGTGTGTACCGTGAAACAGTGGCGCGTCCGTCATGTGTCGCGAATCCGCGTATCCACCACGAGCGCGACGGCTCCCGACCGTACGGTCGAGAATCCTGCCAAGAGCCGACGTGTCGAAACATATGTCCACCAAAATCGTGCTTCGAGTTCCATTCGTGTGTTCGTCTGACACGCAGTCGGACGAATGCCAACCCTTAACCGTGGCTCGGGACTGTGTATTGATGTAATGGTAAACGGTACGGTTGACTTCTTCAACGACACTGGCGGCTACGGTTTCATCGAGACTGACGACTCTGACGACGACGTGTTCTTCCACATGGAGGATGTCGGCGGCCCGGACCTCGAAGAGGGGACGGACGTGGAGTTCGAAATCGAACAGGCAGACAAGGGCCCGCGCGCGACGAACCTCGTCCGCAACTAAGCTACAGTCCTCAATCGACTTCTTTCATTTATTGACCGGCGAGCGACGGCTACTCCTCGAACCGCTTGCGAACGCTCTCGGCGTGTGCCTCCAGCCCCTCGGTTTCGGCCAGCGTCGTGACCGTCTCAGAGATGTCAGCGAGGGCGTCGCGGTCGAGCCGCTGGACCGTCTGTGAGACGAGGAAGTGGTCGACGGAGAGACCGCCGGTCGTCTTCGCCAGCCCGCCCGTCGGGAGGACGTGGTTCGGGCCGGCGGCGTAATCGCCCGCCGCGACCGGGGAAAACGGGCCGAGAAACACGCTCCCGCCGGCCTCGATGCGGTCGAGCAGCTCCTCGTCGTTTTCCGCTTGAATCGAGAGGTGTTCGGCCGCGTACTCGCCGGCAAACAGCACGGCCTCGGACATCGACCGCGCGGTGAACACGCCGGAGGCGTCGTTGTCGAGCGCCTCCTGAATCACGTCCCTGCGGTCGCGCTCTGGGGCCTGTCGCTCACACTCCGCGGCGATGTCGCCTGCAAGGGACTCGTCGGGCGTCACGGCGACGACGGAGGCGTTCGGGTCGTGTTCCGCCTGTGCGACGAGGTCGGAGGCGACGACGGCGGGGTCTGCCGTCTCGTCGGCGATGACAAGCACCTCGGAGGGACCGGCGAGGAAATCGATTTCACAGTCCTCGCGCACCTCGGCCTTCGCCGCGGTGACGAACCGATTGCCGGGACCGACGATCTTCTCGACGCTCGAGACGGACTCGGTCCCGTACGCGAGCGCGGCAATCGCCTGTGCCCCGCCGGCCTGATACACGGCGTCAGCATCGGCGGCGTGGATGGCCGCCAGCGTCGCGTCGTTCAGCTCCGCTGCGGGGGGAGTGGCGACGGCGACGTGGTCGACGCCGGCCACCTTCGCCGGGATGACACCCATCAGTGCCGAGGATGGGTAGGCCGCGGTCCCGCCGGGGACGTACGCCCCGACGCGTTCGAGCGGGCGATACCGCCGGCCGAGCTCGCGGCCGTCGAACTCTCCCGTCCAGTTGTCCGGACGCTGAGCCTCGTGGAACTCGCGGATGTTGGCGGCGGCGGTCTCGATGTGGGCGAGCAGATCGTCGTCGAGTCGGTCGGCGGCGCGTTCGACTTCGTCGGTGATGTCGACGTTGCCGACGGAGACGCCGTCGAACTCCTCGGCGTACTCACGCAGCGCCACGTCACCCTCGGTGCGGACGCGTTCGACGATGTCGCGGGCGGTGTCGCGGGCGGCGGCGACGCCGGCGTCTCGGTCGAACAGCGCGGCCCGCTCGTCGGGCGATAAATCGGCGACCGCTTGGACGTTCATACCCGAGCCTCGGCGCGCATGATGAAAAGCCGACCGCACGCGTGTGACCGGTAGGTTGAATGTCCGAACGGGGATTCGACGGTAGATGGACACCGGTTCGACCACGGCGGGGCAGCGATGATAGAATCGCAGTTCGTCCAGCTGTTCGGCGAGAACCGCGTCGTCTGGGGACTGGTGGGCGGGCTGGTCATCGCAGGGATGAATCTCGTCGGCGCGCTGCTGATTCTCGTCTGGCGAAACCCCTCACAGAAGGGTCTCGACACCTCGCTCGGCTTCGCCGGTGGCGTCATGGTCGCGGCCGCGTTCACCAGCCTCCTCATTCCGGCCATCGAGCAGTACGGTAATCTGTTGACGACGAGCATCGGCTTCGTGCTCGGGGTTGGATTTCTCGCCGTGAGCGGCTACTGGGTACCGTACGTCCAGCGGCTCATCACCGGAAAGACGGGCGAAGCAGCGCTGATGGCCGAGTCCGGCGTCTCCTCGCCACACGAAATTGATTACTCGTCCGGCCGGCTCGCGGGAGTCGTCGTCTTCATCATCGCCATCACGCTCCACAACATGCCGGAGGGACTGGCGGTCGGCGTCGGCTTCGGCAGCGGGAACCTCAGTGACACCATCCCGCTGATGATTGCCATCGGCACCCAGAACATTCCGGAGGGCTTTGCCGTCGCGGTCGCGGCCCGCAACGCCGGTCTCGGCTCGCTGTGGTACGCCTGCGTCACCGGGCTGCGCCCGGGGCCGTCGAGATTCCCATCGCGGTCTTCGGAGCGGCCGCAGTCACCGTCGCCGAGCCGCTGCTTCCGTACGCGATGGGCTTTGCCGCCGGCCGGATGTTGTATGTCATCGTGAACGACATCGTCCCCCAGACTCACGACCACGGCCACGACCGGACGGTCACGCTCGGCACGATGGTCGGGCTCTTGCTCATGCTTTCGCTCGACATCGCGCTGGCCTGAGAGGAGGACTTAACACACGGACCACGCTATGTCGCGTATGCTCAGTGCGGTCATGGAGGATTACATCAAGGCGATATACACGCTCGAAGAGCCGGACGAGCGTGTCGCCACCTCCGCACTCGCGGAGTATCTCGACGTGACACCGCCGACGGTGTCGAGCATGCTCCAGAAGCTCGAAGAGCGCGGGCTCGCAGACCACGAGAAGTACAAGGGCGTCCGACTCACCGACGAAGGGGAGGTCGTCGCCCTCGAAATCCTCCGACACCACCGCCTGCTGGAGTCGTTCCTGACGGAGACGCTGGATTACGACTGGGCCGACGTGCACGACGAGGCGGACCGGCTCGAACACCACGTCTCTGCGGAGCTGACCGACCGCATCGAGGCCGCGCTCGGGAACCCCGAGGCCGACCCCCACGGCGACCCGATTCCGAACCGAGAGCTCGAACTACCCGAGAGCGACTCGACCCGCCGGCTCGACGGCGCGAGCGAGGGGGAGACGCTCATCGTCCGTCGCATCCGTCACCAGGGCGACGAGGAGCTCCGGTATCTCGCCGACGCCGGCGTCGAACCGGGCGAACGGCTCGACGTGCTCGGCGTGGCTCCGTTCGGGATGGTGACGGTCGCGACCGACGCCGGCGAGCAGTCGCTCCCACAGGAGATCGCTCGGCTCATCGAGACGGTTCCGGCAAGCGAGGCGACCGTTTAGGTCCGAACCTCGAAGCGCGTCCCTGTCTCCGCGTCGGCGAGCGAAATCCCCCAGCCGTGAGCCCCGATAATCTCGCTGACGATGGAAAGCCCGTAGCCGGTACCCTGCTCAGCTGTCGTGTGGCCGTGTTCGAACACCTTGTCGGCGCTCTCGGCGGGGATGCCGACGCCGTCGTCGGCGACGTAGAAGCCGTCGTCCGTCGTGCCGACGGTGACGGTGAGCGGCTCGGTCGCGTCGGCGCGGCCGTGAGTGACGGCATTGGCGAACAGGTTCACGAGCGCCTGTTCGATGCGGTCCGGGTCACCCTCAACCACGGTGTCGCCGTCGAGTTCGAGCGTCACGTCCCCTTCGCGGTCGACCGAGTCCCACGCGTCGCGTGCGACCGACTCCAGTGTGACCGGCTCGCGCTCCCGGAGTATCTCACCGTTGCGCGCGAGCGTGAGCAGGTCGTCGATGAGGTCGCTCATGTCGCGGAGCCCGTCGAGTACGTCGTCGATGTACTCGGTCCGGTCGTCGGCGACGAGGTGGGCGTTGGCGTGTGCGACGGAGAGCGGATTCCGGAGGTCGTGGCTCACGATGCTGGTGAATCGGTCGAGCCGCTCGTTTTGTCTCGCCAGCTCCTCCTCGCGGTCGACGCGGTCGGTGACATCACGACCCGTGAGGAGATACGCCGTCTCTCCCTCGTGCATGATATCGGCGACCGAGAGGTCGAGGACGACGCGGTCGCCGTCGCCCCGCTCGACCGTCACCTCGGCCGAATCGCCGTCCTCGAACGGGACCGCCAGCCCGAATTCGGTGTTCTCGTCGCCGAGCAGTTCGAACACCGGCGTGGCGACGAGGTCGGCGTAGTCGCGTCTCAGTAGGTCACTCGTCGCCGGATTCGCGTCAAGCACCTCACCGTCGGGGGTGGCGACGATGACGGCGTCGTTGACGTTCTCAAAGACGGACGCCGAGAAGGCACGGTGCGTATCGAACCGCTCGCTGCTCTCGCGGCTCGACTGCGTGCGGAACGTCGCCGCGAGCAGGCGACCCGACTCCGTTTCCGTATCGCTCAGCGACACGTCCACCGGCACGGTGTGGCCGTCGCGGTGTTGTGCGACCAGTCCGACGCCGTCCCAGTCGAGGTGTCGCGTCCCGGTGTCGAGATAGCGGGCCATCGCCGCGTGGTGTTGGTCGGTGAACTCCGCGGGGACGAGCAGTTCGACCGACTCACCGATGAGTTCCTCGGGGGTGTAGCCGAACAGCGACTCCACGCCGCCGCCGGCGAAGTGGATCGTCTCCGTCTAGTCGACGACCAGCGTCGCGTTCGGTCCACCGGTGATTGCCCGGAGTAGCTGCTGTGCAGTCGGCTCTCCTCCGTGTTCGTCGGTGGACCATCTCACAGCAACAGTACGTGGTCGCCGAAGTTGACTCCCCCTGTTCAGCCCAACCGGGAACACGAGCCGGCGGTTCACGAGTGTGATGTCGCCCCAAACACTAACGACCAATCTCATCCCGTGGCGGCGTGCCGCGTCGATTGGCTAACCCTCGTGTGGGGCGCGCCCCTGTAGGTGGGGCCAGTCCCTGTCGCCGGCTCACGCCGGCTCTGCGTTCGGCCACGCGTGGCGTGGCCCGTGTCGCACGCCCGGGTTCTCCACCGCGTCATCGCGCGCTGGTGCGGCCTCTGGGTGGGGACTAAAGGCGTGCGTCCGTACTGGGATACAGAGACGGATACCAGTTTCGGGCTGTTCAGCGTAATGCAAGGTGGAGCCTCCGACCTCAGGGAGCGAGCGTAGCGAGCGAGTAGGTCGGAGAGGAAACCGACCCGGTACTACGCTCCCCAAGCTCGATGGCTGGCCGACTCCCTCACAAGCCGTTAGTAGTATAAAGACAGTGGCCTACATCTGACGTACGGATGGAGGTACGTCGCACTGTCCCCGTCAAACTCGACGTGGCCGACAGCGACGCCGACCTTCTCCACGAAACCATCTCCGAGTTCCTGTGGGCCGCTAACTACGTCGTAGACCACGCGTGGCAAGACGAGTACAAGACGACGAGCAAAGCCGAACTTCAACGCGAAACCTACGACGACGTGCGGGCCGAAACGAGGCTCCAAGCGAACCTCGTCCAGAACGCCCGCAACAAGGCCGCCGAAGCGGTGAAGGGCGTCGTCGCGCGTTGGAAGCACGGTGACTATGCGGGAAAGCCGAACTTCTCCGCGCCGACGCTTGTCTACGACAAGCGGTGTGCGACGTTCAACGACGACCACGCCACACTCTCAACCGTTGAAGGACGCATCACTGCCGAGTACGTTCTTCCTGACGAGAGCCGCGAGACACCCCACTCGGAGTATCTATTCAACGACGACTACGAAGTGACGGGCGCAGAGCTGCACTACCGAGACGGCGAGTTCTATCTTCACGCCGTGTTATAGTCGGCGTTCACTTCGTAGCCACACTTCTGGCAACAGAACCGCTCTTGCGTCTGGCGGTTCTCGCGGAGCGTCGTCCCGCACTTGGAACACCGTTGGGAGGTGTACTCGGGATTTACCTGAGCAGAAGAACATCGGTCTGAAGTATCTCCGCGCGGCGCAAACGTCGTCGGGCGGAGGCGCACCCGTAGACGTGCGCTTGAATCGCGGGATGTTGAACGTGAACGGCGAGTACGAGCCTGCCTATGAAGGCCAGAACGGGAGTCCACGCGAAAGCCCCACCCTCAACGAAGCGAACGGCGAAACCGTGAGCGAGTAGGGTGGGGTAGTTTACACGGCGTACTCCGCTTCGCAAATCTGGGCGTACCGGCGGTCGCGGAGGCCGAACTTCGCCCACTTGTAGCTGGCCAACAGCTTCGCGCCCGTCACGCCGTTGGTGAGCACGTCGCGGTTGTCGTAGAAGCCGTCCTCGGGGAGCACCGCGTCGACGAGCCGGAAGATGCGGTCCCAGTCGGCGGGCGTGTTGTCGGCCACGATGTCACCCATCGCGACGTTGCGCCGGAGTTCGTCGCCGATGGCGTGGTTCCACTCGTTGTTGTACGCGCGCAGCGTCCCCCGGGCGGCGAGGCGGCCAGCAATCGCACCCGTCCGGACGGCGACGTGGTCACCGCCCTCGTGGAACGCGCTCGTCGTCCCCATCGCGCCGCCGGCGACAGCGATGTTCGCGGCCGTCGGCGACTCGATCGGCCGCGTCGAGGAGATCGGGTACGTCTCGGTGCCGTTCGTCTTGCCCCGGTCCTCGACAATCGGGAAGTCATCGAGGTCGTAGTTCGGGTAGACGTGCTCGAGCAGGCGCTCGATGTACGTGCCACCCTGCGGGATGCGGTCGTCCTCGGAGGAAAGTAAGGGATAGCTGTCTCGCTCGCGCACGTCTTCGATGTCCATCCCGATGGGCATCGTCAGGCCGACGCGGGCGACCTGGCCGTCGTTCGGGAACACCCACGGGTAGGCGGTGTGACCGGGCATGTGGCCCCACCAGAACTTGATGCGGTCGTGTTCGAGCAGCTCCTCGGGAATCTCCCGGTACTCCTGGTAGGCGATGTGGTTGGCGCGCTGGGTTGCCATCCGGTCGAACTCGCCGCCCGGGAGTAGGGGGTCGAGCACCTGCCCGGTGATCGTGCGCTGTGGGCCGTCAGCGAGGACGAGATATCGCGTCGTGTACTCGGAGCCGTCACGGAGGGTGACGGTGTGGGACGGCTCGCCCGTCAGGTGGGTGTCGACCTCGCGGACGCCGTTGCCGACCCGGTACTCTGCGCCGGCTGTTTCGCTCCGCTCGCGGAGCCAGTCGTCGAACCGGGCGCGGTGCATGGTGAACCCGAAGTTGGGGTAGTCGCTGTCGATGCCAGTCGAGTTGAGCGCGACCGACTCGTTCGGGGAGATGAAGTCCGCACCGGAGAGTTCGCGGTGTTTGACGCGGTCGGGAATCGGCTCGTCTACGTCCATCAGTTCGACCCAGTAGTCGAGGATGCCGGCGGCGTCGGTGGAGTCGGGACCGAGCTGCTCGCGGTCGGCGCGTGGCACCCCTTTCTCGATGACGAGCGCGTTCGCGCCCTCGCGTGCGGCGGCGTGGCCGGCAGCGGAGCCGGCCGGGCCACCGCCGACGATGACGACGTCGTAGTCCATACACGCAGACAGTCGCAGGGCGGCTTAAATCGCCTGCATCCTCACCTCTCACCACAGTTATCCCGCCGGCCCGAGAGGGGCGAGTATGGCAGATTCAGTGCGTATCGAACGCGAGGGAGCTGTCGGCCGACTCGTCTTCGACCGGCCGGGCGCGAACAACGCGATGGACGCTGCAAGCGCAGCCGCGCTCCACGAGGGCGCAGTCGAGTTGGCGAGCGACGACGACGTGCGGTGTCTCGTCTTCACTGGCGTCGGCGGCGTCTTCAACACCGGCGCGGACCTGACGACGCTGGAGGGTGACGAGCGCGACGAGCCGGCCATCGGGTCGCTGGCAGCGTCGTTACACGAGTTCGTGGAGACGCTCGCCGGTGCGCCGAAGCCGGTCGTCTGTGGTGTCAACGGCGTCGTCGCCGGTGGCGGTATCGGCACGGCGCTCGTGGGTGATATCGTCATCATGTCCACGAGCGCGCGGTTCCAGTTCGCGTATCCGGCTATCGGACTCTCCGCGGACGGCGGCTCCTCGTACTTCCTCCCGCGGCTGGTCGGGCTTCGTGACGCCCAACGCATCGCGCTCCGGAACGAGCCGGTCGGGGCGTCAGAAGCCGAGGAGCTCGGACTCGTCACGGAGACGGTGCCCGACAGTGAGTTCGACGAGCGACTCGCGACGGAGGCGGAGACCCTCGCCGCCGGCCCGACGCAGGCGTACGCCGAGACCAAAGCCCTGCTCCAGACGAGTTTCGACCACGGGCTGGGCGAGCAGTTGGACCGCGAGGCCGACCGCATCGCCGGCTTGACGACGACCGACGACTACGAGGCGGGCTACGAGGCGTTCTTCGGCTCCGGAAGCGCATACTTCAGCGGAGAGTAGACCGAAACCGCTTACCTGCTCGTCCGTCTTTTCCGAGGTGTGCCAGAGCGCGTTGAGACGTACGAGACCGACGGTGTCGATTTCGGATGGGTGATGCAGGTCACCTTCGTCACGACCATCGTCGTCGGTGCACCCGTCGTCGCGCTCGCTTCGCTGTTCTTCGAGCTGTCTTCGTGGGGCGCGTGGGCGGAGTTCGCAATCAGAGTCGGCGCGCTCGTCTGGTTCGTGACGGCGACGTGCGTCTACGTCTACGCGCGCCGCAACGTCGAGGAGTAAGCTACGCGTGCAGCCACTCGTCGACGTACGCGAACTCGACGCCCGCGCGGTCTGCCGTCACCTCGTCGCGCTCGCCGTCCCCGACGAAGGTGACCGTCTCGGGATCGACGCCGAGTCGCTCGATAGCCACGCGGAGCGGTTCTGGGTCCGGCTTCTCGGTCGAGACGGAATCGCGCCCGACGACGACGGGAGCGTGGTTGGCGAGCCCGTGCGTGTCGAGGGCGATCTCGCAGGCGCGCTGGCTGTTGAGCGAACAGACCGCGACCGGCGCGTCACGCGCCAGCAGGTCCGCACAGGCGAGCCGCTCGCTCGCGCGTGCACCCTCACGTTCGTGTCCGGCGATAATCTCCTCGACGGCGTCGAGGTGTCCCGTCTCGCGGGCGCGTTCGTACACGCCCCAGAGTGTCTCGTACGCGAACGAGACACCCCGCTCGTCGAGGAGCGTAACGCAGTCGTCAGTCACCGCGGCCCAGTCGACAGCGAGGTCGACGACGGTCCCGTCGAGGTCGTAGACGACCGCCATCACTCCAACAGCTCCCGGGCGATGACTGTGCGCTGAATCTGTGAGGTGCCCTCGTAGATGGTCGTGATCTTGGCGTCCCGGTAGAACCGCTCGACGGGGAAATCGGTCGTGTAACCGTAGCCGCCGTGGATCTGGACGGCCTCGTTTGCTACGTCGACGGCCGTCTCGCTGGCGCGCAGCTTCGCCATCGAGGCGGCCTCGGCCGGCGGCTCGTCGTCGTCCAACCTGCGGGCAGCGTCGCGGGTGAGCAGCCGGGCGGCCTGTGTGTCGGTGCGCATCTGTGCGAGCTTGTGGCGAATCGACTGGATGTCGGCGATCGGTCCGTCGAACTGCTCGCGGTCTTGCGCGTACGACCGCGCCGCGTCGAGGGCGGCCTGTGCCACGCCGACGGCCTGTGCGGCGATGCCGACGCGCCCGCCGGTCAGAATCGAGAGCGCCGCCGACAGCCCGCGCCCCTCCTCGGTGAGTCGGTACTCGGCCGGGATGCGCGCACCGTCGAACGAGAGGGTCGTCGTGTCCGACCCGCGAAGGCCGAGCTTCTCTTCTTTCTTGCCGACGGCGACGCCGTCGGTCGACTTGGGAACGACGAACTGCGTCACGCTCCGGGAATCGTCGCGGTCGGTCTTCGCGAAGAGGATGACCACCTCACCACGCTCCCCGTTCGTAATCCACTGCTTCTCGCCGTCGATGACGTACTCGTCACCCTCGCGGCGGGCCTGCGTGCTCATGTCGGCCGGATTCGAGCCGGCGTGTGGCTCCGAGAGTGCGAAACACCCCACCGGACGGCCGTCGGCCATCTCGGGGAGGAATCGCTCTTTTTGCGTCTCGTCGCCGAACGTCGCCAGACAGGAGGTGGCGAGACAGTGGACCGAAAGCGCGGTCGCGACCGCCAACTGCCCGTGGGCGAGTTCCTCGTTCACGACGGCGTAGGTGAGACCGTCGACGTCGAGCCCGCCGTACTCCTCGGGGACGGTGAGCGCGGTCAGGTCGATATCGGCGAGCCCGTCCCACACGTCCTCGGGGAAGGTCTCAGTCTCGTCGGCCTCCTGAGCGGTGGGGCGCACCTCTTCGCGGGCGAACTTCCGGACGGTGTCGCGGATGGCGCGCTGTTCCGTGGTGAGGTCCATACCTGTCCTTGTCGCGTGCTCGCAAAAGTTGCCCGTTCGACGCGACCGACCTACTCGTCGGAGAGTTGGACGTTGAGCCGTTCCTCGATGGCCTCGATGAGCGACCCGGGAATGTTCGCCCGATTCGCCCGGCCCTGTTCGACCGCGAGCACGTCGGCCTCGGTGACGCCGAGTTCGCCCGCGAGCTCACTCGTCTGGAGACCGGCGGCCTGTCGCGCCTCGGACATCACGTCGCCGTAATCGCTCACCAGATACGGGAGCGGGTCGTCCTCGTAGTCGGTGCCCTGCTCCCAGCGCGAGGAGTCGACGGCGTTGGCGTCGGCCATGCGCGCGGCGTTTTGCGCTGCCTTGCGCCGGCGGTCGGTCGTGTCGTCGCCGGGGCTGGCCTCGTCGCGACCCTCCGTCTCGCGTTGTGTCTTGCCGCCCTGTTCCCCGTGTTGTGAACAGTCACTACAGACCTGCAGGCGCGCGCCAGCGACGGTCTCGTCGGTGAGCGAGACGCCCTCCTTCCCGCAGAGTTCACAGCTGTCGGCGTCGTCGGAGCCGACACCGCCCGTCGAGTACTTCGCCATACCGTCTAATAACTCACAGCGGCTACTTCAATCGCTCGTCCCCCGGCCGGGGAGAATCGCTTTCCTTTTGTATGCCACCGCAGTACGCTGGAATGCACACAGCGTGCGTGGGTAGCCAAGCTAGGCCAACGGCGCAGCGTTGAGGGCGCTGTCCTGTAGAGGTCCGCCGGTTCAAATCCGGTCCCACGCACTGCCCGGTGGCGTCCGCCACCACAGTGCGGGTGCTCGTCGCAGAGACAGCACCCACGCATCATCCTATCGACGCTACACTCACGAGCGACTGCGTTGTCCTGCAGCGCGGACGCGACTCTTTAGTACAGGCGGCTCACTCCACAAACAGCGTCTCTCGACAGCTGTCGAGGAACTGCGTGAGGTCACTGCCCACGTCGAGACCGACCGAGAAGCCGAACGTCGGGTCGTCGTCTGCCGGCAGCGTCAACACGAGGAGGTCCTCGAAGTAGTGGACCGAACCACGCAGTCTTCCGTGACCGGTGAGTCCACCCTTGTCGGCGGGGTTGCTCTCCGCGCGATACAGCTCCTGAAGCCGGCGTGCGCGGTCGCGAGCCTCGTCGCCGTCGATACCCTCACGCCGGTAGAGGAACTTCATCGCCCCTTCACGGTACTCCAGACAGGTTCGCAGTCCCACACCCGACTCCGTCGCCAACTTCTCTAACAGATCCCCCGGTTTGGCATACCGGAACGACGAGACCGGCCGGTATAATCCCCTGTGCTAGCGGAGTGACACCCCCGACGAGAGCGCCACGGCTTTTGCTACTCGGCTCCGACTGTCCGGTATGCAGAGGGTCGTCCGCGGTCGGGTCAGAGAGTGGACCGCCGTTCTCAGCGTCGTCTCGCTCGCGCTCGTCTTCGGGGCAGCGCTGGGTGCGATTCCCCGAGCGCTGTTGCCGGTCGCGCCCGACGCCGTCTTCGACGCGATTCCCCACGTGAACGCGGTGCTCTCGACGCTCGCTATCGTAACCATCGTCGCCGGCGTGACGGCCTCCCGTCGGGGCGACTACGAGCGCCACCGCCGGCTCATGGTCGTCTCGCTTTTTTTGTTTGCGGGCTTTCTCGTCCTGTATCTGTACAAGGTGACGATACAGGGGCCGGCGTCGTTCCCCGGCCCGGCCGCCGTCGAGCAGTATCTGTATCTGCCGTTGCTCGCGGTCCACATCCTGCTCGCCGTCGTCTGTGTGCCGCTGCTCTACTACGTGTTTCTGCTGGCCGCGACGCGCCCAATCACGGAGGTGTTCGACACCCGGCACAAGCAGGTCGCACGGGTCGCTGCCGCGTTGTGGGTCGTCTCCTTCGTCCTCGGGAACGTCGTCTACGTGCTCTTGTACATCGTCTACTGACGTTGGCAGGTGACGACGGTGGACGTATATCCGTCTGTGGCGTACCCCGTTGACATGAGTCTCGACGCCGAAGCAGACCGAGAAGCCGCCGCCGGTCTCTACAAGGCCACGCGGACGAACGTGACGCAAAATCAGGGGAAATTCAGGATCCACTTCAACTTCCCCGGCCGGAACCACCCCGACCACGAGGACCACGGCTACGGCCCGCTCTCGACGGTCGTAGAATCGTTCATGGACCCGGACACGCTCATCGGGATGCACCCACACCGCAACGAGGACATCATCTCGTGGGTGCCGGCGGGCGTGATGCGCCACGACGACGGCGACGACAACGTGCTCGTCACCGACAGCGACCACCTGATGGTGATGAACGCCGGCCGCGAGTTCTGGCACGAGGAGCGCACCAACCCCGAGGACCCGCCCCTCCGGATGCTCCAGATATTCGTCCGCCCGCACACCCTGAACATGGAGCCGAACATCCAACACGAGCCGATTCCCGATCCCGTGGAAAACGAGTGGCGACACCTGTTCGGACCGGAGGGGACCGACGCGCCGCTGTTCGTCCGCAACGAGGTCGACCTCTACGACGCGCGCATCGGCGAGGGCGCGACGGTAGAGATTCCGACGGCCGGGGGTCGTGACACCTACTTCTACGTCTTCGAGGGAGAACTCGACGCGGGCGGCGAGACGTTCACCGAGGCCGAGAGCGGTCTCTACACCGGCGACGGCTCGCTCTCGGCGGCCGCCACCGAGGAGAGTATCGTCGTCGCGTTCACCATCAACCCCGACGCCGAAGTTACGCGACAGGGCACCATCGGTCGGTAGGATTCTTCAGCCGCGCCGGCGAACGCGGCACATGGCAGGCATCGTCTTCTTCGGGACGACCGGACGCGACCGGCTCGTGGAGTGGTATCTCAATCGCGTGGACGCCTCGGTGTGGCTCGAACAGCCCGGCTGTACGATTCTCAGCCACGAGGGGTTCCGGTTCGGCTTCTGTGACGCCGACGAGACCGAAACCGAGGGTATCCTCACCTTCGTCTACGAGACGCGCACAGCGGTCGAGACGATGCACGACCGACTGGGCGAGGCGGTTCGCGAGGAGCCACACTACAACGACCAATACGACATCTACCAGTTTTTCGCCGCCGACCCCGACGGACGCACCGTCGAAATCCAGACGTTCGAACACGAAACACCCGAAATCTGAGTCGAAAAGTTTGGCCGGCCAAAACAGTCCATATTCTGAGAGGAAATTTGGCCGTCCAAAGAATATCTCCTTTAGAGCGCCCTAAACGCCCGCGTAGCCGATTTTTAGGTCCGCCAAACAAGGCACATTTATTACATATCCGTGCGTATTGACGGGTGTATGAGTGCTGAAAGCCTCGAACGACGGACGCGGAACTACCTGCAGAGCAACGTCCCACAGATTCAGGACCACGGCGGTCACTTCGAAATCGAAGACGTGGACGAGGAGGCCGGTGAGGTCACCGTCGCCATCGGCGGGGCCTGTTCGGGCTGTGGGATTGCACCGATGACGATGAAAGCCATCCGTGAACGGCTACCGGACCACGTCAGCGACATCGAGACCGTGAACGTGCGCCGGACCAGCGGTCCGCGCGCGGCAGTCATGCCGGACAAGACCGAGGAGATGGAGGAGATGGACGAGTACACCGACTACTCGCCGCCGTTTTGAGACGGCTCCTCGAGTAGCGTCGCCGCGAGTCGTCGTGCGACGGTGGGGCTGACGGCACCCGCCATCTCCATCGCTTCCTGTTCGTACTCCGGCAGTTCGAGTACGTCTCGAAAGAACCACGAGAGCGTGACGTACGTCTCGTGAAGCTGCTGTGCGCGGTCGTATCCCGCGTCGGTCAACGCCGCACCCTCGTGGGGTTCATACTCGACGAGTTTCGTCGCCGCGAGGTCGTGAAACGCCTCGGTCACGGTGCCGGCGGTCCGGTCGGTCCGCTCCGCGACGGTTCCCGACGAGACGGGAGCCGACCCCTCGTGTTCCGTGATGTAGAGGGCCAACAGATACAGCGACCGGCTCATGGCCGGGTCGGTCGCAGCGTGAGTGCTCGGGGGGCGCGCATACACGGCCTTTTTTCCGTGTGCCTAAAACGTTCTGCGCGGCGAGTCAGTCGTCGGCGAGCGCGGTCCCGATGTTCGGCCGCTCCACGTCGCGGTCCGTCGGCTCGCCATCGATATCGTACGGGTACTCGCCGGTAACACAGCCGAGACAGAGGTCCACGTCGCTGGCGTCGAGCGCGGCGGCGACCGCGTCGATTGAGAGATACGAGAGGGAATCGGCCCCGACTTCGTCGCGGATCTCCTCGGTCGACCGGTCGGCCGCGATGAGTTCCTCGCGGGTCGCCATGTCGATACCCATGTAGCAGGGCGCGATGATGGCCGGCGCGCCGACCCGGAAGTTCACCTCCTCGGCCCCCACGTCGCGCAGTAGTTCGACTAACTGCCGGGACGTGGTTCCGCGGACGATAGAGTCATCGATGACGGTGACCGTCTTCCCCTCGACCACGTCGCGAATCGGATTCAGCTTCAGTCGGACCGCGCGCTCGCGGACGTCCTGTGTCGGCATGATGAACGTGCGCCCGACGTAGCGGTTCTTCATCAGCCCCTCGGCGAACTCGACGCCCGCGCCGTCGTCCTGTGCGGCCTCGGCGTAGCCCGACGCGAACGCCCGCCCGGAGTCGGGCACCGGCATCACCACGTCCGAATCGACGCCCGACTCCTCCCAGAGCTTCCGGCCGAGTTCGCGGCGCACGTCGTAGACGAGCTGGCCGTCGATGCGCGAGTCCGGGCGCGCGAAGTAGACGTGCTCGAAAAAACAGTGTGCCGTCTGGTCCTGTTGGACGAGCTGGTAGGACTCGAAGCCACCCCCGCCGTCGTCGAGCACGACGAGTTCGCCCGGGCGCACGTCGCGCACGAGTTCGCCGTCGAGCACGTCGATAGCGGCCGACTCGCTCGCGAGGATGTAGCCGTCGTCCAGCTTCCCGATGCACAGCGGGCGGTTCCCCTCGGGGTCGCGCACCCCGAGCACAGTGTCGTCGTGGGTGATCGTCAGCGCGTAGGAGCCGTGGATGCGTTCCATCGTCCGCTTGACGGCGCGCACGAGGTCGGATTCGAGGAGGTTCCGCGCGAGGTCGTGTGCGATGACCTCGGTGTCGCCGTCTGAGGTGAACGCGTGGCCCTCGCCCGCGAGTTCGTCGCGAATCTCGCCGGCGTTGACGAGGTTCCCGTTGTGCGATAAGCCGAGCGAGCCGGACTTAAACGAGACGGAGAAGGGTTGTGCACAGGAGGTGTCGACGCTCCCCGCCGTGGGATACCGGACGTGGCCGATACCGACATCGCCAGCCAACCCGTCGATGTCCGACTCATCGAAGGCGTCTCCGACCAGCCCCATCTCGACGTGGTCGTGCTGTTGGAAGCCGTCGTGGGTGACGATGCCGGCCGACTCCTGCCCGCGATGCTGGAGCGCGTACAGTGCGTAGTAGAGGGGACGTGCTGCGGCGCGGTCGGCGAGCGACACGCCGACGACGCCACACTTCTCGCGCGGCCCAGAGAGCTCCCGCGTCATTACCAGAGTGTTCCGGCGACAGGAGAAAAGTACCGTGGTTGTGCGTAGCCTCGCCGCTATATTCCGAGTAAGTATACACAAACATGGATCGTGTCGTGTGGGCGAGTGGCTTGGTTCGTACTCAACACAGCCGGGGGTACCGGTTCAAGAGCGTCCGGCGAGAACGGAGTCGCGAGTCAGTCCAGCACGACGAGCGCGTCGCCCTGATTCACGGACTGGCCGTCCTCGACGGCGACCTCGGTGACGGTGCCGCCGAACTCCGCGACCACGTCGTTTTCCATCTTCATCGCTTCGAGCACGAGCAGCACGTCGCCCGCAGCCACTTCGTCGCCCTCCTCGACTTCGATGTCGATGACGGTGCCCTGCATCTCCGCGGTGACGACCTCGCCGTCGGCGGAGACGCTCGGCTCCTCGCGGGTGGAGCCGTCGTCGGAGCCGCCCGAGTCACCGCCCGACGGGGCCGGTCGCGAGGCCGGTTGTGTCGGGACTCCCTCCTCTTCGAGGTCGACGTCGAAGCGCTTGCCGTTCACCTCGATGGTGAACTCGCGGGTGACGGTCTCTCCGTCCCCGTCGTCGCCCGCACTCGCCTCGGTGCCGTACTTCGCTTGATACTCGTCGAAGACGGAGCGGTCGATGTGGTCGTCGAGATACTTCGTCGTGTGCGTGCTGGCGACGAACTTCTCGTCGTCGAGCATCGCGAGGTGGAACGGGACGATGGTGACGATGCCTTCGAGGTCGTACTCGCGGAGCGCGCGCTTCGAGCGGGCGATACACTCCTCGCGGTCCTCGCCGTGGACGATGAGCTTCGCGACCATCGAGTCGTAGTCGGTGACGAGGTCGTCACCCTGCCGGAGCGCGTCGTCCATCCGGACGCCGATGCCGCCCGGCGGGTCGTACACGTCGAGCGAGCCGCCCTGTGCGGGCGCGAAGTCGTCGGTCGCGTCCTCGGCGTTGATACGGAACTCCATTGCGTGACCCTCCAGTTCGACGGACTCCTGTGAGAAGCTAATCTCCTCGCCGTCGGCGACCCACAGTTGCCACTTCACGATGTCGATGCCCGTCAGCTCCTCCGTGACGGTGTGTTCGACCTGAATCCGGGTGTTCACCTCGAGGAAGTAGAAGCCGGTGTCGGGACCGAGCACCTCGCTCGCCTCCCTGTCGGGGTCCTCCTCGACGAGGAACTCGACGGTGCCCGCGTTGACGTAGTCGGAGTCGGCGACACCGCGGCGTGCGGCCTCGCCGATCTGCTCGCGAAGCTCGTCCGAGAGGGCGGCGGACGGTCCCTCCTCGATGACCTTCTGGTGGCGGCGCTGGAGCGAGCAGTCGCGCTCGCCGAGGTGTCGGACGTTGCCGTGCTCGTCGGCGAGCACCTGTACCTCGATGTGGCGCGGATTCTCGAGATACCGTTCGAGATACACGGAGTCGTTGTCGAAGTACGCCTCGCCCTCGCGTTTGGCGGATTCGAGCTGGTCGGCCGCCTCGTCGGCGCTGCGGACGACCTTCATCCCGCGACCGCCGCCACCGCCTTCAGCCTTGATCGCGACGGGGTAGCCGTACTCCGCACCGAACTCGGTGACCTCCTCCGGCTCGGTGACGGGGTCGGTCGTGCCGGGGACGATCGGCACGTCGGCGGCGTCCATCAGCTGGCGAGCCTTCGTCTTCTCACCCAACTGCTCCATCGAGTCGGCGGCGGGACCGACCCAGGTGACGCCCTCGGTGTCCTGTACCTTGCCGGCGAACTCGGCGTTCTCGGCGAGGAAGCCGTAGCCGGGGTGGATGGCGTCGGCGCCGGCCTGCTTCGCGGCCTCGATGACTGCCTCGTGGTCGAGATACGAGTCGGCGGCACGGGCGGGTCCAACGTTGTACGCCTCGTCGGCAAATCGGACGTGGCCACTGTGTTTGTCGGCATCGCTGTACACTGCCATCGTCTCGATACCGAGGTCCTCGCAGGCGCGCATCACGCGCACCGCAATCTCGCCTCGGTTCGCGACGAGTACCTTCTCGAACATGCACGAGGTTGCCCCCGGAGTCCACCTTACTCTGTCGGTCCCTCGTGTCGATGGACAACATTTACCATAGGCCCAAGAGGCTACTCTGGTATGCATCTCGATCTGGACACCTTCGGCGACACCATTCACGGCGGCAACGTCGCTCGGATGTACGACAAGACGGCGACCGTTCGCGGTGACGCGCCCGCGCTCGAATCCCACGGCGAGGAAGTGACACACGAGGAGCTACAGGCAGTCAGCAGCGCCTTCGCCGGCGGACTCCGCGAGCTCAGCGTTGCGGAAACAGAGCCGGTGATGCTGTATCTCCCCAACTGTCCCCAGTACGTCATCGCGTCGCTGGGCTGTTTCCGGGCCGGCTCTCCCGTCTCGCCGGTCAATCCGCAGTATCGCTCGCGCGAGCTCGTCCACCAGCTCACGGATACGGACGCCGCGGCCGTCGTCACCCACGTCGCCCTGCGCGAGCATCTCGGCGAGGCGATCGCCGAAATCGACAACGACCCCGCCGTCATCACGGTGGGTGACCGCGACGCCGTTCCCGAGGGCGACACCCACTTCGACGACGTGCGCGGAGAGCCGACCACGGTTGATGTGGACGGTGACGCCATCGCCTCGCTGCCGTACACCTCCGGCACGACCGGCGAGCCGAAGGGGGTCCGACTCACCCACGACAACATCCGCGCACAGCTGCTCACGACGATTGCCGTCCGGTCCGACGACCTCACGCCCGACGAGGAGAACAGCCTCGTCTGGCTGCCGCTGTATCACATCACCGGCTTCGTCCACACGGCGCTCCAGCCGCTCGCCCGCGGCGGCACCCTCTACATCCGGAGTGCGGCCAACTGGGACGCCAAGGAGGCGATGGCAACCATCGAACGAGAGGAGATCTCCTCGTTCATCGGCGTCACGGCCATGTACGCCGACATGGTCGACGACGACAGCTTCGGCGATTACGACCTCTCGTCGCTCGTCACCGCCTCGGAGGGTGGCGCGAAGCTGACGGGCGCGGTGCAGGACGCCTTCGAGGAGACTGCCAAGGTCGCCATCAAGGAAGGGTACGGACTGACCGAGACGACCGGCTCGACTCACACGCAGGTCGGCTCGCTCTTTGGTCCGCGCCACGGGACCGTCGGCCAACCGCTTCGTCACACCGACTGCCGTATCGTCGACTCCAACGGCGACGAGGTACCGCTGGGCGAGACGGGAGAGATTCTTGTCCGCGGCCCGCAGGTGATGGAGGGGTACCACAACCGACCGAAGGCGAACGAGCAGGCGTTCACCGACGCCGGCTTCTTCCGCACCGGCGACATCGGTCGCCGCGACGAGGAGGGATACTACGAAATCGTCGACAGGAAGAAACACGTCATCGTGACGGCCGGCTACAACGTCTACCCGAGCGAGGTGGAGAACCTGCTCGCGGAACACGAGTCGGTTCGGGAGGCTGCCGTCGTGGGAATCCCCCACGAACGGCGCAACGAGACCGTGAAGGCGTTCGTCGTCCCCGCTAACGGCGACCCGGAGAATCCGGGTATGACGGCCGACGAGATACAGCAGTTCTCGCTCGACAACATCGCGCCGTACAAACACCCACGCGAGGTGGAGTTCGTCGCCGAACTACCACGAACCGCGTCTGGAAAGATTCAGAAGTACAAGCTGACCGACGAGTAGCGCCGCGTCGTTACAGCTCGAAGGCGGCCCGCAGGTCCGCCCCACTTTTTCCGATGGCGTCGTGGCCCGCCTCCAGGTTCGCCTGTCCGGCGAGCATGCTGTAGAAGCCGTGAATCATCTCCGGATAGTGGTGGTGTTCGACGGCGACGCCCGCGTCTTCGAGCGTCTCGGCGTAGGCGATTCCCTCGTCGCGAATCGGGTCGAAGCCGGCCGTGACGACGGTCGCCGGCGGGAGGTCGGCGTGCGAGTCGGCGTGCAACGGGTGGGCGTACGGGTCGTCGTCGGTGGCGGTGTGGAAGTAGCTCTCGCCGAACCACTCCATGTCCGGTTCAGTCAGGTAATACCCCTCCTTGTTCTGCTCGCGAGAGTCCCAGTCGGTCGTCTGCGTGACGGACGGGTAGACGAGCAGTTGGTAGTCGATGTCGGGACCGTCCTCGTCGCGTGCACGGAGGGTGGCGGCGGCAGCCAGATTCCCGCCCGCACTGTCGCCAGCCACCGCGAGTCGGCCGTCGCCGCCGGTCTCGTCTGGATTGGTGGCGAGCCATTCGAGCACGGCGTAACTGTCCTCGAACGCCGCCGGATACGGGTGTTCCGGCGCGCGCCGGTAGTGGGTCGCGACGACGACACACCCCGACTCGCGCGCGAGGTGCCGGCAGACGAGGTCGTGGCTCTCCAGGTCGCCGATGACCCAGCCGCCGCCGTGGAAGTACGCGACCGTCGGCACCGGACCGTCGGTGTCGGGCCGATAGATGCGAATCTCGATGTCGCCGTCCGGGCCCGGGACAGTACGGTTCTCGACGCTCGCAAGGTCGGGACCGTCGGCGTCGGCCCGCATCCGGGCGGAGACCTCGCGGGCAACGTCGGGGTCGCCGTACTTCGCAAGAGGCTGTGTGTCGGCCGCCTCGACGGCTGCGAGAATCTGCTGTACGTCGGGGTGAGGCTCGTCTGCGCGCATACACGCTGTGGTGTGACACGTCACATCAATCTGTCGTCGTCTCGGCCGCATCGGGACAATGCCTATCCTCTCGGCTACACAGACGTAGCTATGCCAACACGAACTGCGACCTACGACTACATCATCGTCGGCGCTGGCTCCGCAGGCTGTCTGCTCGCGAACCGACTCTCGGCCGACCCCGAGACGACCGTCCTGCTGCTCGAGGCCGGTGGCCCAGACGACGACCGGAACATCCGAATTCCGGCCGGCTTCTCCGACCTGTTCAAGGGCGAGTACGACTGGGATTACACGACGACGCCACAGTCGGCGCTTCACGACCGGGAGCTCTACTGGCCCCGCGGCCGGACGCTCGGCGGGTCGAGTTCTATCAACGCGATGATCTACATCCGCGGTCATCCCGACGACTACGACGGGTGGGCAGCGGCGGGCAACGACGGCTGGGGGTACGACGACCTGCTCCCGCACTTCAAGCGCGGTGAACACGCCGACAGCGACCGGCTCGACGCCGCGTACCACGGCACCGAGGGCGAACTCAACGTCACGGACGTGCGCTCGCCGCGTCCCCTCTCGGAGGCGTTCGTCCAGTCGGCCGTGGAAGCGGGCTATGAGCACAACCCCGACTTCAACGGGAGCCAGCAGGCCGGCGTCGGCCAGTACCACGTCACCCAGAAGGGCGGCGCGCGCCACAGTTCCGCCGACGCCTATCTGAAGCCCGTCCTCGACCGCCCGAACCTGACTGCCACGACCAGAGCGCAGGTGAGCCGCGTCCGGTTCGACGGCACGCAGGCGACGGGTGTCGAGTACCACCACGACGGCCGTCGGCTCGTCGCCGACGCCACCGAAGAGGTCGTGCTCTCGGCGGGAGCCATCGACAGCCCGAAGCTCCTGATGCTGTCGGGTGTCGGACCGGCCGACCACCTCACCGACCACGGTATCGAGGTCGTTCACGATTCGCCGGGCGTCGGCCAGAATCTGCAGGACCACCTGTTTGCCCCCACGACGTTCGAGACATCGACGACAGACACCCTGGAAAACGCCGAACGGCTCCGCAACGTCGCGAAGTGGTTCCTCCTCAAGCGCGGGCCGCTCACCTCGAACGTCGCCGAGGCGGGCGGGTTCATCCACACCGAACACGCCGACGGGAAGCCGGACGTGCAGTTCCACTTCGGGCCGGGCTACTTCTTCGACCACGGCTTCGCCGAGCCGCCGGTCGACAACGCCTTCGCGCTCGCCGTGACGCAGGTGAACCCCGAGAGCCGCGGCGAAATCCGGCTCGACTCCCCGAGCGGTTTCACTGCGCCCGAAATCGACCCCAATTATCTCGCCACGGAACGCGACCGCGAGACGCTCGTCGCCGGGATTCGTGCCGTTCGCGACATCGTCTCCGAGGGGCCGCTCGCCGAGTTGAGCGAGCGCGAACTCACGCCGGGTCCCGACGCCCAGACCGACGAGGAGATTCTGGAGTCGATCCGCGAACACGCCCACACGGTCTACCACCCGGTCGGCACCTGCAAGATGGGCGAGGACGGCATGGCCGTCGTGGACGACGAACTCACCGTCCACGGCGTTGAGGGGCTACGCGTCGTCGACGCGAGCGTGATGCCGACGCTGACGAGCGGGAACACGAACGCGCCGACGTACGCGATTGCGGAGAAGGCGGCTGACCTGATTCGAGACTAGAGGCGGTCGCCACGGCCGGCCGCGGTCCACGCGTCCGTGGGCGTGCCGTCGCTCGGTCGCACCGCGCGCCCGGTGACGGCCTCGGTCCGGGCGGCGAATGCCCACCGCTTGCCGTCCCACGTCTCGACCGATTCTTCTTCCTCGCTCTCCTCGGCGGCGAGGTGTGCAGAGACGGCCGCGACGATAGCGGCGGCCTCCTCCTCGTCTGCTGACTCGGGGACGAAATCGGGGTTCACAGCGGGATGTTACCGTGTTTGCGGTCGGGGTTCGATTTGCGCTTGCCCGAGAGCATCTCCAGGTCGGCAATGAGCCGGCGGCGGGTCTCTTCGGGTTCGAGCACGTCGTCCACGAAGCCGCGCTCGGCTGCCGTGTACGGGTTCGCGAACGCATCGCGGTACTCGTCGATGAGCTGTTGGCGACGCGCCTCCACGTCGGTCGCATCTTCGAGTTCCTCGCGATAGAGGATGTTGACCGCGCCCTGTGGTCCCATCACGGCGATTTCGGCCGTCGGCCACGCGTAGTTCACGTCGGCCTCCAGATGCTTCGAGGCCATCACGTCGTAGGCCCCGCCGTACGCCTTCCGCGTGATGACCGTCATCAGCGGGACGGTCGCCTCGGAGAACGCGTACAGCAGTTTCGCGCCGTGTTTGATGATGCCGCCGTGCTCCTGGTCCTTGCCGGGCATGAAGCCGGGCACGTCCACGAGCGTCACGATGGGGATGTTGAACGCGTCACAAAAGCGGACGAACCGCGCGCCCTTCTGGGACGACTGGATGTCGAGCGTCCCGGCGTTAAATCGCGGCTGGTTCGCGACGATGCCGACCGAGCGGCCGTCGAGTCGGGCGAACCCGGTGACGAGGTTCCGGGCGTACGCCTCCGCCACCTCGAAGAAGCTCCCCTCGTCCATCGTCCCCTCGATGACGTCCACCATGTCGTACGGCTTCTGTGGCTCGTCGGGAACGATGCCGGTCACGTCGGCGTCTCGGTCCGGGTCGTCCCACGGCTCGACGCGGGGGGGATTTTCCATGTTGTTTTGCGGGAGATACGAGAGGAGCCGCTGGAGCGTGTCGAGACCGGCCTCTTCGTCGATGGCGGCGAAGTCGGCGACCCCCGACTCCGAGGTGTGGACGCCCGCGCCGCCCAGCTCCTCGAAGGTTACCTCCTCGCCAGTGACCGTCTCGATCACGTCTGGACCGGTGATCATCATGTGGCTCGTCTCCTCGACCATCAGGATGAAATCGGTGATGGCGGGCGAGTAGACCGCACCACCGGCACACGGTCCCATGATGGCCGACAGTTGGGGCACGACCCCCGAGGCCTTCTGGTTGCGGTGGAAGATGTCGGCATAGCCGGCAAGCGAGTCGATTCCCTCCTGAATCCGTGCGCCCGCGGAGTCGTTCAGGCCGACGATGGGTGCGCCCGTCTCGATGGCGCGGTCCATCACCTTACACACCTTCTGGGCGAACACCTCGCCCAGCGAGCCGCCAAACACCGTGAAGTCGTGCGCGAAGACGAACACCTTCCGGCCGTCCACGTCGCCGTAGCCGGTGACGACACCGTCGCCCGGAATCTTCGTCTCGTCCATGTCGAAGTTACTCGAGCGGTGTTCCCGGAGCATGTCGAACTCCTGGAAGGTGCCGTCGTCGAGGAAATACTCGACGCGTTCGCGCGCGGTGAGCTTCCCCTTCTCGTGCTGGCGGTCGATACGCTCTTGTCCGCCGCCCTTGCGGGCTTCCTCCTTGCGCTCCCGGAGCTCGTCCCGCTTGTCGTCCATTGTCATTGTCCGTGCTGTGAGGGGAGACGAAAAAGGGTTTCCGGGACCGAGAGCCGACTGGCCTGTAAGCTATTTGGCGCGCGCGTCCCTATTTTCGGGTATGAGTGCACAGCGGCAACTCCCGCCGATCATCGACTTCGGTGAGGTGCTCGACCGCGTCGAGAACCGGACCGACGACGCCGAAGCACACGGCTACATCGACGAGATTCACGAGGGGCTCGACGAGCTGGCCGCACGTGACCCCGACAGCCGCGAGACGCAGGTTCAGGAGCTGGAGCATCTCATCGACTCGCTGTTGATATACGTCGACGACGACGCCGAGATGTGGGCCAAGACGATTCAAAACCGGTTCGCGAACTACAGACACGCACGGAGGGAGTCGTCGCGCACCCTCCACATCGCGAACGGTCGGCTCGAACGCGACGGCGAGACGGCAGACGTGGAGGCGACCGGCGAGGCGACCCTCCACGGACAGCTCGTCAACAACGGCGAGCGCTCGGACGCGATGGTGTCACTGGCCTTCTACGACGAGTACGACCGCGCCATCTGGAAGGTGGAGTCCCGGGAGTTCGAGGTCGGTCCCGGCGAGAAGCGCGACCTGGGGTTGAACGTCTACATTCCCGAAGGCGCGAGCTACTACGCCATCGCCGCGCTCGAACCGGCCGACCCCGCGACCGTCGCGGACGAGGCACCCACGCCCGGCAAGGACAACGTCGGCGAGGACACCTCTTACGTCGACTTTTCTTAGGGCCGGACGACGAGTTTCCCGAGCACCGACTCGGCGAGCACGTCGCGGTGTGCGTCCTCAATGTCGTCGAGTGCGTACTCGCGCGCGACGACCGGCTCGATATCGCCTCGCGCCACCATGCCGGCGAGCCGCGACAGGACTGTGCTCGTGTCCGGCGTGTTGAACATCGACATCGCCTGGAGTCGGATATCCTTCCCTTTCCCCGGTCCCATCGGGAACGCGACCGTCGGCTCCGTGTTGCCGATGGCGACGATACGCCCGCCGGGAGCGAGCACCTCCGCGTCAGTCTCGATGGTGCGGTCGACCACGGTCCCGAGGACGAGCGACGGCTCGCACGCGTCTGCGAGCGCACTCGCGAGGTCGCCGCGCGCGTAATCCAACACCGTCGACGCGCCGAGTCGCTCCACCTCGTCGTGGTACGGCGGCTTCGCCGTCGCCGTCACGTCTGCGCCCATCGCGCGGGCCAGCTGCACGGCGACGTGGCCGACCCCGCCGTTTGCCCCGTGGACGAGCACCTCGTCGCCGGGCGTGATGTCTCCGTGGTGGACGAACGCCTGCCACGCGGTCGTACCGACCAGCGCGAGGGCCGCAGCCTCGGCGTCGCCGACGCCGTCGGGGAGCGGCGCGGCGAGGTCGGTCGAGACGGCCGCGTACTCTGCACACGCGCCCGGCGTAGTTCGTCCGAGCCCGGTCGCGTAGACGCGCTGGCCCGTCTCGTAGTCGGTCACGTCGCTGCCGACCGAGACAACCTCGCCGACGGCGTCAGAGCCGGGAATCCACGGCAGCTCCGGGACCGGATAGCTCCCTTCCCGGAAGTAGGTATCGACGGGATTGACACCGGCGGTCGAGACGCGGACGAGGAGTTCGTCCGCGGCGGGTTCGGGTCGCTCAACGTCCTCGACGGCTAGCTGTTCTGGTCCTCCGTGCTCGTGATAGCGGACGGCGCGCATGACGTCCCGTTCGGCCGACCGGGGCAAAAGCGTTCGTCGGCGTGTCAGCGAATACGTATAGATTTTTCTGCAACTCAAAACTAGTTTGCGGTGTATTCTGTTTCGAGCGGTCGCGAATCCACCGATTTCTCCGACACCCATTTACGTCTCTGGACGTGCTCACTGGTAAGATGCGGCTCATCGCACACCGCGGATTCGCTGCGACCGCCCCCGAGAACACGATCTCGGCCGTCGAACGTGCAAGCCGCCGGGCAGACGAAGTCACCATCGACGTGCGACGGTGTGACTCTGGCGAGCTCGTTGCCATCCACGACCCGACCGTCGACCGCGTCACCGACGGCACCGGAGCGGTGTGTCGCCACACCCTCTCGGAGCTACAGTCGTTGACCGTCCTCGGCAAGGAGCAGATTCCGACGCTGGACGCGATGCTCCAGGCCGTGCCGGCCTCTGTCGGCGTCACCCTCGACCTCCACGAGATTGGACTGGCCCACGACGTGCTCCGGCTCGCCGACCGCGCCGACGTGCACGTCACTGTCTCGTCGGGTATCGCCCACGAACTCGAAGGGTGTCGCGGCATCGCGCCCGGGGTGCCCCGCGCCTACCGGTTCGACGGCGACGCCGAGGTCGGCTTGGAGTTCGCCCGCGAGACCGACTGCTCGTATCTGAATCCCACGGTCGAGACGTGTGACGGCTGGCTCGTCGCCACCGCACACAACGAGGGATTCTGCGTCAACGCGTGGGGCGTCGGCTGTCAGGACGACGCCGCCGCGCTCGAATCGTGGGGCGTCGACGGCGTCGTCGCCGACCACCCACAGATTATGCCACAGGCCCGTCTGTGAGCAGGGTCTACGCGGCCGAAGAGCCGACGGGAACGGCGCGCGACAGAAACTCTTGTGAATCGGTAGCAAGTTCCACAATGATTATCATGACGTACCCGAACCCAGGGGTATGAGCCGATACAGCGACAACACGCGGGCGCACCGTCTCGACCCCGACTCGTTCGCCTCGGGGTACTTCCGCAACGCCGTCTACCGACACTGGGACCCCTACGAGGACATCGCCGACGAGCTGCTCGAACAGGACCGCGAGCGACTCACCGAGAGTGAAATCACCGAGCCGCTGTTCGACGGGCTTCGCGGGACGCTAGCCGCCTTCGGAGCCGGCGAGGAGGCCGTCACCGAGGACCTCGCGCCGCTGTGCATGCGGCTCGACAGCATCGAGAAGCAGATGTTCGTGACGACGCAGATCTACGAGGAGGCGAAGCACACCGCCTTCTTCGACCGCTACTGGCGAGATGTCATCGACCCCGTCGCCGAGGCGAAGGGGTTCGAGGTGACCGCGCCGACGGACGAGCGCTACTTCCGCGACGGCTACGAGGAGCTGTTCGACCGCACCGAGACCGCGATGCACAATCTCCTCGAAGACGACTCCGACGAGGCGCTCGTAGAGGCGTACTGCCACTACCATCTGGCCGTGGAGTCGGTGCTCGCACAGACCGGCTACTACGGGATTCAGGCGGCGTACTCCCCATCGGGTCCGGACCTCGGCGCGGAGGGGAACCTCCACCTCGAAGGGTTAGTCGAGGGCATCAGCTACATCCGGAGCGACGAGGGTCGCCACGTCGGCTTCGGGATGCACGAGGTACAGGACCTCGTCGAGGCGGGCGTCGACCCGAACATCGTGAACGAGACGCTGTCTGACCTGTTGCCGCTCGTCGCCGAGGCCGTCGGCCCGGACCCGAACGCCTCCGGCGGCGGCGAGGGCGGGATCGACCCGAACGCGCTCGTCGAGTACGCCAGCGAGAAGGTGGCCCGCCGCATCGAGATTATCACCGACACGACCGCGGAGATTCCGCCCGTCGAGGAGTTGGTCCACATCGAGGGTGGCGCGGACGCGGGCGCGACGGGCGACGACTGAGACGCGGTCCCACGCGACGCCCTCTCACTTGCGTTTCGATACTACTAACTCCGCGTCGGTAGAATCCTCGCTCGGTAGATGAAACTTCACGAGTATCAGGCGAAGGGCGTCTTCGCCGACGCTGGGCTCCCGGTTCCGGAGTCGACGCTCGCAGAGACGACCGACGAGGTCGTCGACGCAGCCAACGACATCGGCTATCCGGTCGCGGTCAAGGCACAGGTACAGGTCGGCGGGCGCGGCAAGGCCGGCGGCATCAAGCTGGTCGACAACGACGAGGAGGCGCGAGAGGCCGCCGACGCGATTCTCGGCATGGACCTCAAGGGACTCCACGTCGACAAGGTGCTCGTCGAGAGCGCCGTCGACTTCGTCAACGAACTGTACGTCGGTGTGACGATGGACCGCACCGTCGGCAAACCGGTGGCGATGGTCTCCACGCAGGGTGGCGTCAACATCGAGGAGGTCGCCGAGGAGACTCCCGAGGCTATCGAGCGGGTCCACATCGACCCCGCCTTCGGTATCCAGCCGTACCAGGCCCGGGAGGCCGTCTTTGAGGCCGGCGTCGACAAGGACGTGGCGATGGACGTGGCGAACGTCCTCACCACGCTGTATGACCTCTGGGACGAGAAGGACGCGACCGAAATCGAGGTCAACCCCGTCATGATTACGGCAGACGACGAGGTCGTCTGTGCAGATGCCGTGATGAACATCGACGAGGACGCGCTGTTCCGACACCCGGACCTCGCCGAGATGGAAGACGAGGCCGCAGGGGACGAACTCGAAGCCAAGGCCAACGACTACGGCTTCGATTACGTCCGCCTGTCGGGCAACGTCGGCATCATCGGTAACGGTGCCGGACTCGTGATGACGACGCTCGACCTCGTGGACTACTACGGGGGGTCGCCGGCGAACTTCCTCGACATCGGCGGCGGTGCGAAGGCGGAACGCGTCGCGAACGCACTGGACATGGTCTTTTCCGACGAGAACGTCGATTCGGTCGTGTTCAACATCTTCGGCGGCATCACCCGCGGCGACGAGGTGGCGAAGGGAATCAACGAGGCGCTCGAATCCTTCGACGAGATTCCGAAGAAGGTGGTCGTCCGACTCGCCGGCACGAACGCCGAGGAGGGGATGGAGATTCTCAACACCGACCTCGTGACGGTGGAATCGACGCTGGATTCGGCCGTCCAGCGAGCGGTCGAGTACGCGGAGGAAGAACAATGAGCATTCTAGTCGACGACGATACGCGCGTAGTGGTACAGGGCATCACCGGCGGTGAAGGGAAGTTCCACACCGGCCAGATGACGGCGTACGGCACGAACGTCGTCGCCGGCGCGGTCCCCGGCAAGGGCGGACAGGAAGTCGACGGCATCCCGGTGTACGACACCGTCCGCGGCGCGGCCCGCGAGGAGGACGCCAACGCGGCAGTCGTCTTCGTCCCGCCGGCGTTCGCGGCCGACGCCGTGATGGAGGCGCTCGACTCGCCGGTCGACCTCGTGGTCGCCATCACCGAGGGAATCCCGCAACAGGACATGGCCATGGTGAACAAGCGACTCAGCGAGGTCGACACGCAGCTCATCGGCCCGAACTGTCCGGGCATCATCACGCCGGGCGAAGCGAAGCTCGGCATCCTGCCGGGCAACATCTTCTCGGACGGTGACGTGGGGCTCGTCTCCCGCTCCGGCACCCTGACCTACCAGGTCGTCGATAATCTCACGCAGCGCGGTATCGGTCAGACCACCGCCATCGGCATCGGCGGCGACCCCATCATCGGGACGGACTTCGTCGACGCGCTGGAGCACTTCGAGAACGACCCCGACACGAAGGCGGTCGCGATGTGCGGTGAGATCGGCGGCGAAGACGAGGAGGAGGCCGCCCGCTTCATCGGCGAGCACATGGACACGCCGGTAGCCGGCTTCATCGCCGGTCGTACGGCACCGCCGGGCAAGCGCATGGGCCACGCCGGCGCAATCGTCTCCGGCGGCGGCGGCGCTGGAACAGCAGAGTCGAAGATTCAGGCGCTCAACGACGCGGGCGTCCCGGTCGGCGACACCCCGGACGAGGTCGCAGACCACATCGAAGACTTCCTGTAAACGGTCTCGCGGCTACTCTTTCGTTTCGACGTCCGCCTCCTCGTGTGCCAGAATGAACGGCCCAGAGGAGACGGTGTTGCGGGCGACCGTCGCCACCCGGAGCACGTACGCCGTCAGGACGACGAACGGCGTGAGCGCGAGCGAGTAGGCCGCGCCCGCAAACAGCAGGATGTACGAGAGACCGAACGCCGTTCCGGTGATAGCCTCGAGGTCGACGGCCAAGATGGCGTACGAGACGACCACGATCGTCGGCAAGGAGACGTAAATAAGGTCTTTGGTCAGGTTCGAGAACTCCCGTTCGAGATACAGCGACTTGAACTACTCCAGAGCGGTGAGGAAGAATCTGAGCGCGTCCTCGAGTTCGTCGATGAGTTCGGCCGTCTCGTCGGTGAAGCTGGTCGTCGTAGTGGGACTGGAGCCGCCGGATGGCGTACAGATGCTCGGCGTAGTTGTACTCCAGTGCAGCAAGTAGCATGCCGAACGTGTCGGTGTCGTCGCTGCCGAGCGTCTGGTTCACCCGTTCGGTGTCGTCGGCGACGCGGTCGACGTACTCGTCGATGCGCGCCTGTAATCCGTCGGAGTTCTCATCGACCGGCTTGACGTACTCGTCGCCGTCGATACTGTCGCGGATCTCCTGTGCCCGCTGGAGGACCGCCTGCGTAATCGCTCGGAGGAACGCGCTCGGCCGGACGGGGCTGACTTCGCGGTCGAGTACCGCCTCCGTCTCGTAGCGGAACTCGTGGGAAGAGTCGACGCGCTCGCGCTGACGGCCGACGGGCGACAGCTCTTGTGAAGTGAACAGGGAGGCGATCGAGACGACGACGGAGACGAGCAGGATGACGCCCGACAGCAGCGTGTTCAACAGAGCGGCGACGGAGCTTCGCTCACCGAAGATCGGATTGACGCCGGCCTGGTCGAACATGCTGAGCGGGAACATCGCGACGTACAGCGAGACGACGAGAAAGCCGGTCACGGCCCGCCGGTTGCCGGTGACGAGCAACCACCGCCGCAGTCCGTCACCCCCGATATCACTCCCCATCGGCCGATGTAACTCGCCGCCGGCTGTTAACTCGCACTACCTGTCGTCGGGCGTCGAGACAGTCGCCGGGACGCCCTCGCGCGGGCGCAGCGTCGGCGTGAGCCGGAGGTCGTCGAGCGCGCCCGAAGCAACGTCCACGTCGAAGTCGGCGACGAGCCGCGCGAGTGCGAGCGTCGCCCCCGAGAGCGCGAAGCTTCGTCCGATACAGGCGTGTGGCCCGGTCGAGAAGGGGAAGTAGGCGTCGACGCTGGTCGGCCCACGGCGCTCCCACCGACTCGGGTCGAAGGTGTCCGGCGACTCGAAGTAGCGGGCGTCGCGGTGAATCGACCACAGCGGGACGATGGTCGCTGCGCCGTCGGGCACGTCGTAGTCACCGAGGTCGGTCGTATGGTTTGCCTGCCGGAACACCCCCCACGCCGGCGGATACAGCCGGAGCGACTCGTTGTACGCGCGCTGGGTCGCCGGAAGCCGGTCCACGTCGTCGTGGTCGAGCGGGCCGTCCCCAATGACCTCTCGCGCCTCCGTGCGAACCGCGTCGCGAACGTCGGAGTTGTCAGACAGCAGCGCGAGCGTGTAGGTGAGGCTCAAAGCGGTCGTCTCGTGGCCCGCGATGAGGAACGTCGCCACCTCGTCGCGAATCTGGTTTTCGGGATACTCCACGTCAGGATCGTCCTCGCGCTGGATGAGGATAGTGAGCATGTCCGGCGGCCCAGTGTGCTCGCCGTTCGCGAGCGACTCGCGACGGTCCTTGATCATGTCCTCTGCGAGCCCGCGGATGTTGGCCGCGGCCTCACGGAACGCTGGAGAGACCCGCGTCGGCAGCCACTCCGGCGTCGCGATGTCGATGCCGAACTCCAGTTCCTCGCCGGCGACCGCCATCCACTCGTGAAACTCGACGGCGCGTTCGCGGCCGATGTCCTTGCCGAGTAACACCTCGGTCGCGACCCGGACCGTGAGCGTCGTCATCTCGCGGTGGAGGTCGATATCGTCGTCGTCGCGGTCGGCCCACTCCTCGGCGAGCGCCTCGACGCGTCTGCCGACGGTGTCGGCGTACGCCGCGACCTGCCGTCCGGAGAAGGCCGGTGCGACGACGGAGCGTTGCTGTTCCCACAGTTCGCCCTCGCTTTGAACGAGCCCTTGTGAGGCGATGAGCGAGTCCGTCTCGCGGGCGGGGACCCGTCCGAAGTCGTCGGGTCGCGAGAGCAGGTCACGCGCCAGCGTCGGATTCGTCACGATGACCAGCGGCGGTCGCGTCGGAATCGGAATCTGGAGCGCGTCGTCGTACCGGGTCTGGATACCGCCGAGATACCGGAACGTGTCGGTGCCGAACCGTACCGCGTCGATGACACCAGCGTCAGGTGGTGTCGGAATGGACCGCATACGTATGGTATACGCGCAGACACGCTTGGAGTTTGCGTCGGCTGTTGTCTGTGACAGGACACAGTTATCGCAACACATTTATTCGACTGTTTCCGTGCTGAAATATCTCGCGGCGACGCGACCCCCCCCACAGATGGCTGACTCACGACTCACTCGTCTCACGGACCGAGTCCGCGACCAGTTTTCCGACCGTTCGACGCCGGAGTCAACTCCGGAGCCGGGAGCCACGGTCGAGCCGTTTGCCGCCCCCATCCCGCCGGAAGCAGTCGAGCGAGCCCGTGAAACAGCCGTCTACGACGAGACCGCCGACGGTGAGCCCTCGCTCGTCCGACTGCTGGATGGACTCCACCGGTGGACACAGCGAAATCGCGCCGCGTTGGGCCGCTGGCTCACCGCCGCGACGGCCGCCGACGGGACTCTCGTGACGCCGGTGTACGTCAACGATGAACTCGTCACCGTCGTCTTCCCGGCCGAGCGGTGGCGAGAGCTGAAGCCGACGCTCAACGTTACCGACGAACAGTTGGCTGCGATGGTACGTGCCCACCGCGCAGCGGCCGACTGTCGAGACCTCGGCGCGGCCGCCGGCGTCGTCTCTCTCCTGTCGGTGGAACTCCCGGGAGCCGCTGTCGGCGACATCCTCGCAGCGGCTGACCACGACGACACCGTCATCGAAGTGCTGCCCGATACCAGCGCGTCGACATCTCCGGACGACCCGGTCGACTCCTCGCCACCGACCGACGACGGAGAGAGTCTGGAGGAACTGCTCGGCGACGGCCCATTCGGCGAGTGAGGAAGGTATGGCGACTAGCTGGTGTTGATTTCGCTCTGAAAACGGTCATGGGTCGGGGCGGACGTGGAGCGAGCCACGTACGGACCGTTCGCCGCCGTTCACGCGATATAGAGGCCCTCTACAGGCGGTCCGTGAAAACTGTGACCACGGACCAAGACGATCTCGAACCGCTTGATCCCAAAACGGGAACCAAGCTGTTCCTCGAACACAAGGCAACAGACTGTACAGACTCGACTGTCCAGAATCACCGCTACCGGATGAAGCACTTCTTGGAATGGTGTGACGAGGAGGATATCGACAACCTGAACGACCTATCAGGTCGGGACATCCAACGGTACCGGCTCTGGCTGGCTGACGATGATGATATCAACGCACTCACGATGAAGAATATGATGTCGGGCTTCCGTGTCTTTCTCAAGTGGGCAGGCTCGGTAGAGGCGGTTCCGGAGAGCCTCTACTCGAAGCTGATGATCCCGCGCGTCCGGCGCAGCCAACAGAGTAGCGAAAAAATCCTTGAGGCGGAGCGAGCAGAGAAGCTTCTCGCATACCTCTCGCGGTACGAGTACGCCTCAATGCATTACGTCCTACTCGCATTCCTTTGGGAAACCGGAATGCGAATGGGGGCTGCCTACTCCGTCGATCTGACTGACGTAAACTTCGACGAGAAACGTGTCGAACTCGTTCATCGGCCCGAGCAGGGGACGACGTTGAAAAACGGAAAGAGCGGCGAACGATTCGTAGCGATGTCTGCCGAAGTGACGGAGTTACTCAAAGACCACGTCGATACATTCCGGTACGACATCACCGACGAATACGGCAGGGAGCCCTTGCTGACAACAGAACATGGACGGATGTGTCGAGGAACGCTCCGTCGAAAAATCAACAAGATCACCGCGCCGTGCTATATCGACGAGCCGTGTCCTGACTGCAACCGGGGAATCGAGAGGAAGTGTGCCGAGGCAGTTAGCCCGCACGCGATTCGTCGCGGGAGTATCACGCACTTCCTCACGGAAGACGTGCCGATTGACGTGGTTAGTGACCGGATGAACGTGAGCCGGAAGGTGCTCGACAAGCACTACGACAAACGGTCCGCGGAGGTGAAGCTGGAGCAGCGCCGCGGCTACCTCGATGAGATCTGAGACGAGGACCGACTAGCGAATCGCTTCTATTTTTCGAGTGACGAACCTCGTGTCTGCTTGGATGCACACGCTGCCCTCGAAGTAGTGTGAGAATCACACGGATTCTTCTGCCCCTGCGACTCCTTTCCGACTATGTCATTAACCGACCTCAACCCCGATTGGTCTGTAGAGTGGGCTACGTCCAAGTCAAACGGAAACAGCTATTTCGATAACATCGTACTGAGCCGCGAACAGGCCGTTGAGTACGGGGACGAGCTGGTGATGTCGTTGCGATTGGACGGACAGATGCTGCGGAAGCGGGGACTCGATCGCGAGGAACCGTTCGCCTGGAAAATCGAAGACGGTGAACTACGGACTAAGTCGACAAATCCTGACGACACTGTGTTTCCGTCGACCTGCTCAGTGAGCCGTACTTGATCGTCGACGACAACGTCGGAGAGATCGTGGATATCTTCCTCGAATCCACACGTGTCGGGTAGGCCATTGAGAAATACGCGGAGAAATTCCGCGTTCATTCGGTGGGGCTGCTCCGGGTCGAGGAAATATGCGAAGAGCCGGTTGATGTACACCTCGGCCTTCCGTTGCGTTCCTAACGAGTATTCGATCACGTCCATCAGCAAGCGAGGTGTCTCGGGAACCGCGGTGAGTTGCTCCCACCGGCGTGTAAACGTCTTCAATTCCCGCCGCAAGTCATCTGTCTCAGTCATACCATCATCTCCGGACAACTCAACACGGAGGTATAGACGCTTTGCCGACAAACTGCGCGAGTAGATGGAGAGAAATAGCGGAATTAGGAGTACTCTTATCACAGAATCAACCAACGTTTCTAATTATCCGAGGGTCGATTCCGTGTCACTATCATCTGTTTACCAGCAGTTCGACGGGACGTTAGTCACGGTACCGTTCGGGGCCGAAAACGTCGAACGGACAGCGCGAAACGAATACCGAATGCTTCTCGACGAGCACGATTCTGAGGATGTGCTCGTCATCACCGGTGCGCCGACGAGCGCGGACACGTTCCGTGAAGCGTTAGGTGAGGAACTGCCGGGCGCGGCGACGCCGTACGTGACGTCGTCGGTGGTGCACGCGACTGATGTCCTCAACCAGACCGATGACCGCGTCATTCTCTCCGACGCCCTGCGGCGGGAACTCCTGTACCGGTTCCTCGCAGACTACGAGTGGGAAACGGAGTACCTCCAACGCGCGTCTGCACAGCCGTCGTTCATCGAGGACGTGGATGCGGTGATGGGTACGATCTCCTGGCAGACGGTCAGGCCTGACGAGACTCCGGAACTCCGTGACATCACGGCTGCGCTCGACGCGTTCCACGCGTGGCTCGCCGAGCACGGGCACATGGAACGCGGGCAACTCATCTCGGAAGCGCTCGATGTCCTCACCGGGGATGCCCGCGGCGACGTCGTTGATTTCGACGCGGTGCTCGCGGTCGAGTTTGAGGAGTTCTTCCCGCTTGATCGCGCGTATCTCGACGCGCTCGCGGGAGACTGCGAGCTCGTCTGTGTTGCCGAGGAGAACGCGAGTGTACGCCGGACGTGGGTTGAGACAGGGCCAGTCACGGACTACGTCTCGTTCAGCGAATCCCGATGTGGGGCATCGGGGACGCCGTCGACGCGACCAGCTGTGACGGCAGCCTATTTCGCCGAAGAAACGGTCCCGGAAGATCCAGAAGCCGGGTCGGTGTCCGTCCTCGCTACAGACTCCAGTGACGAACAACTCGCTGAGATTGCGAACGAGATTGAAGAGCTCGTCGTGCAGCCGGACTGGGGGTACGACGACATCGCTGTCGCCACGAACCAAAGCGGTAGTGCTGTGACGGACATTATCGAAGCGTTCGAAGGCACCGGGATTCCGACGGAATCGACAACTGTCACGGGGTTCGGTGACGACCCCGCGATTCGGGAACTCCTCGCTGCCGTTCGGTATCTTGCCGACGATGAAGATGATGGACCCGACCACGGTCCGGAACTCGATACGGACCGCTTGAACCGAGTCAGCGAGACGGAGAGTCTCGAAGACACGATTCACTGGTGGGCGACAGACGCTGGGTTGAAAGAGCGGATCGCGGAACGGGCGGCCCCGTTGGATGCACGGGCGCAGTTCGGGAACGTCCGGCGGGCGTTCCGCATGGCCGAGTTCCTCGAAGAGACCGAGTTCGTGGATGCGACGTGGGAGTCGTTCAAGAAGATGCTCGAACGCGCCCACGAGTACGCACCGCAGCAGAATCAGACGAGCGCGACGGATCTCGACGGCGGCGTCCGCGTCGATCACTTGCAAGCGATCAAGAACGAGTCGTTCCGCGCGGTCTTTCTCGTGAATCTCGTCGACAGTGAGTACCCAGGCGACCCGTTCCTGACACGGTTGTTCCCGAGCGAGCGAGTCGCGTCGATGCCGGACTATCCGGGTGTAACGGAACTCGATGGAGCGGATGTGGATGCGACGTTCCCGACGACGTCGACAGCGTCAGGACGACCGTTCGCGCAGTACCACACGGAGCACGCGCGGCGACGGTTGGCTGTCGGTGCTGGCGCGGCGACAGACCGGCTCTACTGTTGTCTCTACGAGTACGAAGACACAGCGCTCGAAGAGCGTACGCAGGCATCGCGGTTCCTCACAGCGGCGTATGAGGAGCTTCCGTGGGTGACCGAGGCCGATGAGCCACACATTACGAGTGAGCAAGCGGCGGAGCAGTACCTGTTGTCGCGGGTTGACGACGCGCTCGCGGAGGTGCGCCGCGCGAACAGTCAGGACGTGACGGTGTCGCTTGGCGAGGTCGAAGCGGAACTCGGAGAGATTCAGGACCTGCTCGAACAAAGCGGCTCCCGAGGAGACGAGCTCCGAGAAGCGTTGCGTGCACGTGTTGAATTCGCTAACGGGGAGGTGCGGCGATGAGTTCGTCGCTCTCCCCGTCGCGGTTAGCGAACTACGCGACGTGTCCGCGGCTGTACGACTACCGCTACGCGCAAGACGTGAACGCGCCGGACCGTACAGAACTGTATCTCAACCAAGGAACGATCTACCACGAGACTATCGAGGCCGTGTGTGATGCGACTGACCGCGATGACGACCCGGAGACGATACACAACCGGGCGATGGAGGTTTTCGATGCGAAGTGGGACGAACACAGTACCCCGGATGACTACGAATCCGCTGCGCATCAGGAATACCAGCGAGCTGAGAATCGCGCTGCCATCGCGTCGTTCTTCGATCCGGACGGCGGTGACGGGATCGAGCACGCTCGTTACTCGGTCGCCACGGAATGTTGGGTGGAGTGCGAAGTGGATGGTCGAGAACTCCACGGGAAAGCTGACAACGTCGTCCGGACTGATGACGGGCTGCACATTTTCGACTACAAGCGGAACACGGACGGGGTTCTTTCGTCGGGGACGGCCGAGTACCTTGGCGACCATTTCGACGGAGAAGCCCACGAACCGAAGCGGGTCCGGAACGCGTTCCAGACGGCGACATACGTCGAAGGCGTGAAGAACGAACCGTTCTATGAGGACGGGATGGAGGTTCGGTTCAGTTTCTACGGGATCCTCAACAGCACGTCGTTCGAGAGCACCCCGAACGGATACGACGTGTCCGCGCGTGGCTGGCCTCGGGAAACCACGGAAATCTACGAGAACCACTACGACACGATTTGGGCGCTCATCCGGGAGGCCCACGATGGTATCACGGGTGAGACGTACGAGCCGGAACCGCTCGACCTTATTACTGAGGAGGCGTGCCCGGACTGCGACTATCGAGAGATGTGTGCTGACCGACTGTCCACGGAGGTGCAACGATGAGCGACGAGTCCGAGTACCCGTCTTGGTTCCCGGTGCCGGAAGAAGACGTGTCCCCAGAGCCTCAACAGCGGACAATCATCAACTCCGATGCGTACCCGATGCGTGTGCTCGCAGGAGCAGGAACGGGCAAGACGTTCACGATGGTGCGGAAGATCGAGCACCTCATCGACGAGGAAGACGTCTCGCCGGACCGGATTCTCGCGTTGACGTTCACGAACAACGCGGCGGACTCGATGCGGGAGAAGCTTAACGCGAAACTCGGGACAGCGGGGTACGACATCGACGCGTACACGTACCACTCGATCTGTAACGAGATTCTCACTGACTACGCCTACGAAGCCGGGATCGACCCGGACTTCGAGGTCGCCACGGACGCCGAGAAGTACGCTATCGTGCTGGATGTTTTGGACGACATCGAGTACCGGTCGGTCAAACCCAACGTGTACGGCAGCGACGGGTACGCGTCCGGAGCTGCGTCGAAGCTGCTCAGCTTTATCGGGTCGATGAAGCGCAGCGGCATCTCGCCAGCCGACATCGACGCGTTCCTCGGGCCCGCCGACCGCGTCTACGATCTCGCCGACCTGCCGGAACGCATCGAAACGATTGCCAGCGATAATCTCGGCGGCCGGTCCGTGTCGAGCGTGCTGGACTCACTTCCCGATGTGCGCGATGAGTTCGCCGCGGAACGCGATGCATTGGGAACGGACGGGATCGAAGCCAGTGCTCGGGATTTCCTCGACCGGCTCGTCGATCTGTGTGCTGCGCTTGAAACCGCGTTCGAGGCCCACGAAGATGGCGAGCGTAACCTGCCAGACAACGCGTACAAACTCCCGAAGTACCTGTTCGGAGGGTACGCAAGCGGTGCTCCGAAAGGGATCCCAGACAATCTGGATCTTGAACTCACGGACCACCTCGACTCGTTTGTTTCCGACTGTCTTGCTGCCCGAGATCTCACCGCAGGGTACGCTGCGTACGAACGAGAACTGGACGAGCGAAATCTCATTGACTTCGACGGCCTGGTGGTCGAGACAGCTGCCCTGATGGACTCGCCGGTTGGTGAGGAAATCGCCGAGCGGTGGGACTACGTATTCTGCGACGAGTTCCAAGACACGGATCGCCTCCAGTTCGACCTCGTCACGTCACTCGTTACCGACGATAATCTGTTCGTCGTCGGGGACGACGATCAGGCGATCTACGAATGGCGCGGCGCGAACGTCGCCAACATCACCGACGAACTCGACCGCGCGTTTGCGGCGCTCACGGACGAACCGCTGGAGGAGAACTTCCGCTCCCGTCAGCCGATTCTCAACCTAGCGAACGAGGCGATTCAGAAACTCAACCACCGTGAACGGCACAAGACACTCACTCGCGTCGACGAACCCGCGTACGACGGGGACACCGTCGCTACCGTCGAACTACCGGACGAAGACGACGACTCGGACGGTGCAGCCCAACTTCGTACTGTCGTACAGAATTTACTGACTGGTGCAGCAGACAACCTCGATGAGACGTACGATCCAGGCGACATCGCGTTACTCGTTCGGAAGAACGACCACGCCACACCCGTTATCGACGAGTTCGAAGATGCTGGCATCCCGTACCAGGTTGCTGGCGATCTTGCCACGGAATCAGTCGGCGTCGGAACCGTCACTGCCTACCTGAAGGCACTCGCACGCCCCGAAGACGAGGTAAGCTGGAATCGCGTCCTCCTGATGCGTTACCGTGTGTGCGACGCAGACCTTCGCACGCTCAACGCGGGCGACGATCCGCTCGTGGACACACTCCGGGAGACGCCGCTCGACGAGTTCGAGGAGCCTGAGCGCGTCGCAGAAGCCCGCGAGCATGCCACGGAACTACTCGAACTCCGCGACTCGGCGTCGCTCAGTCACCTGTACCGCGAACTCACGGACATCACGAACATCGAGTGGTACCTCAGCGAACAGGAACGCCGAGACCTCGCCCAGCTGGAGGACGTCATCGAACAGTACGGGGATAGTGCCGTCCAACCACCGCTCACCCCGGAGTTCATCGACTCGCTGGAACACTACGACTCCCTGTTCGACGAGAGTGGCACCACACCCACGAGTCAGCCGGACGTCGCTGACGACGCGGTCAACGTGATGACCATCCACAAAAGCAAGGGCCTAGACTTCCCGGTTGTCCTCATCCCGCAAATCACGGCTGATGAATGGGCCCCGAGCTCACGTACGTACGACGCGCTCGAAACCAGCCTCTCGGATGGTGCGGAAGCAGCGTTCGCGCAGGACTTCGTCGAGCGGGATGCTCGTGAGACCCGCCGCGTGTTCCACGTCGGGATCACGCGTGCCGAAGACGCCCTCGTCCTGCAGGGTGGCAGCGAAGAAGACGACAACGGTGAGGGCGAGAACTCTGTTTCAGAGATTGTTGACGAAATGCTTCCATCTCAAATCCCATGGCAGCCAAAGCGAGGACACCTCCCGCTCTGGAGGGACGTCCAAGAGTGTCTCCCGGACGAGACGGCAAACTGGACTGACACACTGGCCAGCGAGACAGTCGGCGATGTTGGTGGGACCGTCAATCACGACGGCGAAGAACTCGCAGTCGAAGCTGCGCGCGACCGCGTCCTAGACTTCGCAACAGCCACTCTCAACGGAGATCTCTCACCGAGCGTCGAGCGAGAGACACTCCAAGTGACGTCGCTGACTGGCCCGTCGGCACCGTCGCCGCCGCTCTCGCACAGCTACACGTCGCTGGCCGCCTACGAGGAATGCCCGCGGAGCCACTACCTGGACTACGTGGTCAACGCGTTCCCCGATTACCAAGAGACCACAAGCGACGCCGGTGATGGCGTGTCGCAACGTACAATCGGGTTGTTGTTCCACGACACCGCCGAGCAAGCTGCAAATCAAGATGTGAAACGCCGTAAAGAGTGGTACGAGATCTGCGAGCGACTCGCCAGTCAGCGCCGCGCTGAGGACGCGCTCCCGGCGGCAAAACAATGCATCGACCGGTACTTCGAGTTAGATCTCCCCAGTTACGAGATCATCGACGCGGAGCGAGAGTTCGAACTCGATATCGATGGGCACGAACTCGTCGGCTACATTGACGCCGTCTACCGGACGCCTGACGACGAACTGGTCGTCATCGACTACAAGGCGACCGAACGCCACCGCGACCTACAGGACGACAAACAACTCCCAATCTACCTGTTAGCGTGCCGTGACCTGTACGATGGACCTGTAGCACGTGCGGGATACGCCTATGTCGGAGACATCGGTCCAAAAGTTGAATCCCGAACATTCAGCGAAAGTGATCTGGAAGCAGTCAGAGATGACGTGACGTCGTCGATGAACGATATTGCTGAGTTCTCGTTCAGTCGGTACACTTCGGGCGAGCACTGCCGGTGGTGTCAGCACAACCAACTTCCCTGCGCGCCGGCCTCGTTTACCGTCGGTCCCGGGTTCGAGGAGTGAATCGTCGACACCACGCGAAAACAATTTCCCGCAGATCCAGTTCCCATCTCGCCTGTATCCCTCGTCAGGTTCGGTGTCTTGGTTGCAGTGCGAGAATCACTCCAGTGGCTACCCGAATTGTTAAGTCATTATCGCAGTAATCATTATCCTAAGTATGACCTTCTACGACCGGGAGGAAGAACTCGATACACTCACCGCTGCGGTGGAGTCCCCCGGTTCGGACTTCGTTGTCGTCTATGGCCGGCGTCGGGTTGGGAAAACGGAACTCCTCAAAGAATTCTGTGCTGACCGTCCCCACATGTACTTCCTTGCCGCGCAGGAAGCCGAGCATCGACAGCGCGAGAAGTTCCTTGAGCAAGTTGCGGATTACTTCGATGAGCGCGTCCCGCGAATCGACAGTTGGGACGAAGCGTTCGAATACCTCGGGGAGAACCTCCAGCGAGAGGATCTTGTCGTCGTCATCGACGAGTTCCCGTATCTCGTCGAAGAGAACGACTCGCTCCCGTCGTACGTACAAGCGTTCGTTGACCAGGAGCTTGATGGGACGGACTCGATGCTGGTGCTCTGTGGGTCGAGCGTGAGCACGATGGAGTCAGAGATCCTGGGGCACGAGAGCCCACTGTACGGGCGACAAACGGCCCAACTCGACGTAACGCCGTTCTCGTTTCAACAGGCCCGAGAGGTCATCTCGTACGACTTCAGGGACGCGGTTCGCTCGTATGCCGTCACGGGTGGTACCCCGATGTACCTCACGCTGTTCGACTACGACCAGTCGCTCGCGGCGAACATTCGATCACACGTCCTATCACCATCTGCGGTACTGTATAACGAGCCCGAGTTCCTCCTGCGCACCGAGCTCCGAAACCCAGCCCGGTACATGAGCATCCTCGAAGCAGTCGCACTGGGCCATACAACACCGAACGAAATCTCCGGCACAACGGGAATCGATCCGGGACCGCTCTCGAAGTACCTACAGACACTTCGCCGCCTCCGCCTCATCGAACGAGATGTCCCAGTCACGGCCTCGGGGAAGAAATCGAAGCGGTCACGGTACCGAGTTGCGGACGAGTTCCTTCGGTTCTGGTTTCGGTATGTCGAGCCGCATCGATCCAGTATCGAGGAAGCACCGGAAATCGTGTACGAGGGGACGATTGAACCGGACCTCCCAACGCACGTCGCAACCACGTTCGAGGACGTATGCCAAGAAGTCGTCTGGGAAGGGATTCGACGTGGCGCATTCGAACCGTACTCCGAAGTCGGTCGCTGGTGGTACGGACAAGAGGAGATCGATATCGTCGGGCTGGCACCGAACGACGACCGAGTCCTCCTCGCCGAATGTAAGTGGACGACGGATCCGGTCGGGGAAGACCTCGTCGAGAGCCTGCGAGCAAAGGCGGAGAACGTCCGATGGGGACCGTCGAATCGAGATGAGCAGTTCGCCCTGTTCTCGAAAAACGGGTTCGTCGACGGACTCGAAGCACAACTCGACGACTCATGGTCCCTGTTCAGCGTAGCGGACATCGACGACCTACTCACGCCGTCCTGAGTGCTTCGCTACTAATCCAAGGGAACGTATATACGACGAACAACCAACAAATGAACGAGACGAACATGTTCCCCCGTCCGGAGACGAGGAAATCCCACGGCACTACACCGCTGGATTGGATTGTTAATACGTAGGTTGGTTCTGGTCGCGTTCCGTCCATGATCGCTATCAGTACCTCGATATCGGATCTCCGCTGGGAGTACTAACGTTCGGCAGAATGTACGTACACACGTACTTGTGGACGTACACATGGATGTGCACAAGTACGTACCCAGAGACGTACTGCCGAACGCTTGCCATCCTCATCCCAGTGCCGTCACTGAGAGATTCGAAAGCAGCGAGTTAGTTGGACGAGGGGTGAACAGTATCCCCTTCTCGGTCAAGAATTTCCTTTTCGACGAGACGATCGATCCCAGCAGACACCGCCTCCTCGTCGCCAACGGAGAGCTCTCGGACGTTCGAAAGAACACGTTCGCTGATCGCGCGTGGACTCCGAAGACCCTCATCGACCGCTTCCAAGATACCGTACTCAACTTCGAATTCGGTTGCGAACTCCGACACGCGATCTGTAAACGAGGATGGCAGCCCGGAAAGCGACTGTACAGCCACCTCGATAGTAAATAACGGATGAGATTGATTACGGATATGCGTCGCTTCAATTGACCCCGTATTGAACGGGCGCTGTTCCTCAATCTCGTTGAGGATCACTTCGTAGGCGAGTCCACGCTGCGCGTACGTCCGCATATCCTCAATGTCGCGTCGTCTGCCAGCTCCTAAGTCGCCGCCGGACACTGCCTTCAACAAGAACAAATCCTCATCAGCGAGCACGTACGCCGTTGCACGTTCCCCTGTCCAGAACTCGTCCGCCCGATCGTGCATGCCCTCTGTGATCCAGACTTTCCCGACAACCTGTTGCTCGAACAAGTCAACCCGAAACCCGCGGTCGGGATGGTAGAGCTCAACCGTTTTTCCGACCCCTTCGAATGACGCGGTCGGCTCACCCGTCACCTGAAACCCTTGTTCTCGAAGGGCGTGATAGACGTGTTCGAATTCGGTTGGCACGCCGAGAGCCAAGTCGATATCTTCGGTTTGATCTTTCAGCCCCCGAACTGTCATTGCAGACCCGCCAAGGAGGTACACGTCCACCGATTCTGAGAGCCACTCGTCAAACTCGGCAAGAAACGTCTTGATGGCCTCCTCGCCGCTGAAGACGGTCATTTATACGACTCCATACTGATCTTTCAGCGCCGCGTATTCTTGAGCACTCGGCAAGGGACTTCCCGCCTCCATCTCATCGTCGGCGTCGGTGCCTTCGTCTATGAGACGATACATCCGGGGTATCATTGAGTCCAGACCGTACCAAGTCGCAGTCTCGGTGAGTGTTTCCTGTTCGATTCGTTCCTGTTCGATGAGCAGCATCGCGTAGCTCACGCGTCGGGAGTCAGTGTTGAGGACGAGCGTATGGCAAACGATGTCTGCAAGGGTGAGATCGTCGTCTGGCGCGTACCAGAAGGCGGGTTCTCCTGCAAGGAAGAACTGCAGGCCGTACGCTTGGAATTCCGCTAATCCAGTCACGTCCCAGTCGTCGGCGTTCTGGAGTTTCTCCGTGTCTTCGGAGGTTTGTACTTGGACGAGCGCGCGTTTCGGGTCATACCACGCAATTGTGGCACTGGGCGCGAGTCGCCGAACACGGTTGCGGTGGCCATGCCTGACGACGGTGTTGGCGAATTCGAGTAAGGGGTGAAGGTCGTCGGCGAGTGCGTACTCTGGGCCGGCGGGAGCGAGCATCGCTCGGTTCTTCAACGGGGATAACGCCTTGTGGACAGCCTGTCGCGTAATTCCTAATCGGTCAGCGATCGTGGTGATGCGGCGTGGTTCATCAAGGTACCAGCAGACCTGTATCGTGGCCGGTGAGAGGAGGTCCGCCCAGTCCACGTGCCCGAGGTTCGATGTCAGGTCCCGGTACGCTTCGACAATCGGATCATCAGAGGCGCGCAGGACACGCTGATTGTGCTGCGCTCTGGACTCGTCCAGTACCCCTTTGTCGAGTAAGTCGTCAACGACGCGGTAGACCTGCTTGCGACTATACCCGGTTTCTACAGCCAGCTCTTGTGCGGTTACATCCCCCCCGAGACTCAGTACGTCTAGAATAGCGAGCCCGGCCTTCGTAAGCATCTTTGTAAACTATATTGTCTTAACAGTTAAAAGATCTTCCGCATTTTAGTTTACAACAAGCCTCTATACCGTCGGAATCCCCCGGGTGAAGGATTGTGACTTCCAGCCTCTTCTCAGTTGGAACATAGACGAGAATCCGCGCGGGACGCGAAGAGTACCGCGTCGAGTTTAACGAATTGGTCGTGAGGGAATCCGAGGGGGTCGCCCACGCACCGCTCCGTGGGCATTTGAACCGTGAGTATGATGCCGCCTCCCCGAACCGAAGTCCACTGGTCAGGGCGCACGCCAACTGATCTTGAAGACGCGTACGAGGTCGTAGGGCTGTCCGTACCAGACAGCAACTGCCCATCGGGAAGGCCAAGTCCACGGGCAGTTCTTGCGCGCTCCAGAGCCACCCATCAGCACCCACGTTTATATATGAGCAACCGTTGTCAATAACCGGATCGCTATACGGAGGGTCTCCGCGTGCAACGACCGAATGGATTCACGACCTCGAAATCTACGTCGATATAACAGATTCTTCGGTTAGAAGGCCTAAAACCGAGGAATACAGTCGAATACAATCCGTACGTGCCGCGTATGGGTCGGGGCGGATTTGAACCGCCGGCTTCCTCCGTGTGAAGGAGGTGTCATAACCGGACTAGACCACCAACCCGTACTCGTTCGTACCCCGTGGCTATGCTTAAGAACTACGCTTCGGTAGCTCAGTACTGCGGCGATTCCTCTTCGATGCCGTCGCGTGCGTTCACGACACGCGCGAGGACGAACAGCGCGTCGGAGAGCCGGTTCAGGTACGCGACGACCTCGGCGTTGATCGGCTCGTCGCCGGCGAGGTCGACACACCGGCGCTCGGCGCGTCGACAGATGGCGCGGGCCTGGTGGAGCCGTGCGCCCACGTCGCTCCCGCTCGGGAGGATGAACGACTCCAGCGGCTCCAGTTCGTCGTCGTAACCGTCGATAAGCTCCTCCAGCCACTCGGTGTGTTCCGGCTGGAGGTGTGGCGTGTCCTCGTCTTCCGGGTCTGGCGTTGCGAGGTCCGCCTGTACGATGTGGAGGTGATTTTGGATCTCACGGAGCTGTTCGTCCACGTCGTCGTAGCCCGAGGGTCGGAGCACGCCGATAGCTGAGTTCGCCTCGTCGACGGTGCCGTACGCCTCGATGCGGAAACTTGTCTTCGAGACGCGCGACATGTCCCGGAGGTCGGTCATTCCCTCGTCACCGCGGCCGGTGTACACCTTCATGACTCGGGGTACGACCGCCGGCGGTTTAATTCGCACCCACGCTGACCACGCCGGAACAGCTTTTCTGCCGGCGCGTCCCAAACACGGGTATGCAGGCGAGCCACATCGACCACGTGAACCTGAACGTCCCGGCCGACGGGAAACAGCCGGCACGGGAGTTCTACGAGCAAAAGCTCGGCTTCACAATCGAGGACGACCTCTACGAGGCGGGCGAAAAGCCCTTCTTCGACGTGCGGCTCTCCGCGACGGGCGTTGTCCATCTCTGGCCGACCGACGACTTCGAGCCACAGGCGGCGGTGAACTACGACCACCTCTGTATCGTCGTCGAGGAGGACATCGAGACGGTAAAATCACAGCTTACGGAGGCCGGCGTCGATATCGAGAAGGAACTCGATTCGCCACTCGGCGCGACGGGCGTCGCGGGCGCGGTGTACGTTCGCGACCCGTTCGGCTATCGGGTCGAACTTAAGAGTCGCGTGTGAGTGCATCGAGCGTGACCCGGGCCGCAAGTCCCGCCAACCCGATGTCGTGAATCGCGATGATGACGAGCAGTTCGGTCCCGATTCCGACGTTCGCGCCGGTCACCGCGGCGAGCGCGATGTAACAGAGCGTGCCCGACAGCGAGAGGAACACGAACGCTGCGAGCGGTGCGGTGTAGCGGGTAGTGAACAGCAGTAGCCCGACGAGTAGCTCCCCGACCGCGTTTGCGAGTGTCCACGTCCGAGTCGAGACGGGTAACAGCGTGTCGGCCCACGACTGGACGACCATCGCGTCCCACGGTGCCGGCGCAACGAGTTTGTGAACACCGGCGAGCGTAATCGCTGCGGCGAGTGCAGCGCGCGCGAGTGGAAGCCGGTCGATGGTCGCGACACGATTAGCAAAGCGAGTATCCCGGCTCACGTGGAAACCGACCTGATTACGGCGTGCATACCCACGGATTCGACGGCGGGCGTCAATAAATCAGACACCGGCGGAGCCGATCGAAACCGTGTGCATTGAGTCAGCCAGTCTCAACTACTGGACTGCGGTTTTCGTATCCCCGAATAGAGTTTATCAGCTCCGACACCAGAATCCGGTACGTTCAGGTGGCCGGCGATGAGAATACGGGTATGAGCCTCGAACTCGACCGCGACTGCCCGGAGTGTGGCGAGGAGAAGACGTTCTATCGTGCGGCCGCGATGAAGGTCCACCTCGGCACGAAGGCGAAGTGGCACTGCCCCGACTGCGAGTACGGCTTCGTGCGCATCGCGAACGGCGATGTCGCCGTCGATACGAACGCCGCGTAAGCGACTACTCTTCGTCGTCGAGCGCCTGCCACGACAGTCGCGGGTTTCGTGCCGCGCTAGTCTGGTCGATTCGCCCGGCAGCGGTGCGGCTCGGCGCGTGCTCGATGGTGTCGGTGTCGCTCGCGCTCGCGGCGTTGAACGCCGCCGCGAGCTGGTCGAGGGTGCGTTTCGACTCGATTTCGGTCGGCTCGGTCATCAGCGCCTCGGGGACGATTTCGGGCCACTTCGTCGTCGGGGGGTGGACGCCGAAATCGAGCATTCGCTTTGCGGCGTCGGCGGCATCCTGCTCGCCCGCGGACGCGACGAACTCGTGGTGGAACGGGCCGAACGGAATTTCGTAGTCGATCTGCTCTGCTAGATAGTTGGCGTTGAGGACGGCCTTCGCGCTCGCGTCGGCGAGTCCCGCGTCCCCGAGGCGGGTGATGTAAGCGTGAGCCTTCAGGAGAACGAGCCAGTTGCCGTCGTAGCCGTGGACCTTTCCGATCGAGTTGTCCGGCGTGTGCGTCTCGTAGCCGGTGTCGGTCGCGCGGACGTGTGGGTCTGGCAGGAACTCCCGGAGCTCCTCGGTGACGCCGACCGGACCGGCTCCCGGGCCACCACCGCCGTGTGGCGTGGCGAACGTCTTGTGGACGTTGTAGTGCATGACGTCGAAGCCCATGTCTCCGGGTCGCGCACGCCCGAGCAGGGCGTTCAGGTTCGCGCCGTCGTAGTAGAGGATGCCGCCAACGTCGTGGACCATCTCGGCGATTTCCTCGATGTCGCGCTCGAACAGGCCGAGCGTGTTCGGATTCGTCAACATGAGCGCGGCCGTCTCCTCCGAAAGTGCTGCCTCTAGCGCCTCGGTGTCGACGCGGCCCGCCTCGTTCGACGGGAGCGAGACCACGTCGTAGCCGGCCATCGCTGCGGTTGCGAAGTTCGTTCCGTGGGCCGACTCCGGGATGATGACCTCGCTGCGCTCGTCGCCGTTCGCCTCGTGGTACGACTTCGCGACGAGGATTCCGGTGAACTCACCCGCCGCACCAGCCGGTGGCTGGAGGGTGACAGCGTCCATCCCGCCGATGTCGCCGAGATACGTCTGCAGTTCATGTAAGAGACCGAGTGTCCCCTGTGTGCTCCGCTCGGAGCGGTCGGGATGTATCGAGGCGTCCGCCCGCGCCGCGAGGTCCTCGGTGAACTTCGGGTTGTACTTCATCGTGCAGGAGCCGAGCGGGAACGGACCGGATTCGACGCCGTAGTTCATCTCCGAGAGCCGGGTGTAGTGGCGCGCGAGCTCCGGCTCGGAGGGGTTCGGGAGTTCCAGCGAATCACGAGTCAGGTCGTCGGGAAGCTCGGAGTCCACCTCGACGGTCTCGGAGCCTTTCTCCGACAACAGCGGCTCGTAGCGGTCGCCGTCGGGGTCGACCCACGACGCCTGCTCGAAGGTGAGCGTCTCCGACTGCTCGTCGGGGCGCTCTTGTTGGCGGCTCACCGAACCACCTCCGAGACGGCCGCGACGAAACCGTCGAGGGCCTGCTCGTTCGCCTCCGTCACGCAGACCTGTATCTCGTGGTCGCCCACGGCGTGGACAGCGTATCCCTCGGCTTCGAGGTCGGCGGCGATTGCCTCGGCCGGCTGGTCGACCCGCGCGACGAACTCGCGGAAGTGATGGCGGTCGTGGACCGGTGCCTGTACCCCTGTGAGTTCATCCAACCGGCCGGCTGTCTCGCGGGCGCGGCGAACGCTGTCGTTCGCCAACTCCACGAGACCATCCGGGCCGAGGGAGGCGACGTGCATCGCCGTTCGGAGCGCGACCCACGCCTGATTCGAGCAGATATTCGAGGTGGCCCGCTCCCGGCGGATATGCTGTTCGCGCGTCTGGAGCGTCAGCGTGTACGCGCGGCGGTCGTCGCTGTCCTCGCTCGCACCGACGAGTCGGCCAGGCACCTGCCGGAGGAGCTCGCGGTCGCCGCGGCAGGCGAACAGTCCGAGTCCGAAGCCGTACGCGGAGCCGAGTCCGAGCGCGCTCCCGTCGCCGACGACCACGTCTGCACCGACGCTCGCCGGCTCTTCCAGGAGTGCGAGCGCGACGATGTCGGTTCCGAGCGTGAACAGTGCGTCGTGTTCGTCGGCGAGGTCGCCGACGGTATCGAGTCCTTCCTCGATGGTGCCTCGGACGGTCGGGTTTTCCGCGTACACCATCGCGGTCGTCTCGTCGACCTGTTCCGTGAGCGCTTCGCGGTCGACGTTTCCGTCCGCCGTCGGATACGTCTCGACTGTAAGGTCACTGCCGGCGACGTAGTTGTCGAGGACGCCGCGGCGACCCTCGTGTAACAGGTCGGGAACGAGCACGCGCGTGCCAGAGATCGAGCGCAGCCGCTCGGCGAGCGTGGCGGCCTCACCGAGAGCCGTGGCGGCGTCGTACATCGAGCAGTTCGCCACCTCAAGCCCCGTCAGCTCGACGAGCATGGACTGGTACTCGAACAGCGCCTGCAGGAATCCCTGTGCGACCTCCGGTTGGTACTGCGTGTAGGAGGTGATGAACTCCGAGCGGTCGGCGAGGTGGTCGACAACGGACGGGACGTAGTGGTCGTAGTGGCCGCGACCGAGGAACTCGGTCAGGTCGTCGTTGTCGGCCAGTGTCGACGCCACCGCACGGCGGGCGGCCTGTTCGCTCTTCGCGTCGATACCGAACTCGCCGTCGAACCGAACCGACTCGGGAATGTCGAACAGCGCCTCCTCGCTGTCGACGCCGATGGCGTCCAGCATCGCGGTCGTCTCACTCGCCGTGTGGGGTGCATACGGGCTACCGCTCATCGAGAACCCTCCGCGTCTGTCATTGTCCACTGTAACGGCTCCCGACTCTTGATACCCCCGATTTCGTCGACACGTTTGCGGCTACACTGGACGACAGAATAGGGGATATATCCACGAACGTGGTTGATTCAGGCGATACTCGCGCGCTCGTGTGAGTGTTCAAGGGGGAAGCCGCACCAACCTCGGCGATGCTCTGACGAGTCGCCCGCGACGGCCGAGACGGTAGTACGGCGTCCCGTCGCGCGTAGGTAGCCGTCTGTTCGCCACACACGGCAGCGAAGGGAAGCGAGTCGTTACTCGGTCTGGTCGCGGTACTCTTTGGCCGTGAGCAGGCCATCGAAGTCCGACTCCTCGTAGGCGACCTCCAGCATCCAGCCGTCGCCGAAGGGGTCGTCGTTGACGAGTTCCGGCTCGTCGAACAGCCGTTCGTTCACGGCGACGACCTCACCGGAGACGGGCGCGTAGAGATCCGAAACCGCCTTGATGGATTCCACGACGCCGAACTCGGCGTCTCTCGTCACGTCGTCGCCCTCGCTCGGCAGTTCGACGAACACCACGTCGCCGAGTTCGTCCTGTGCGAAGTCGGTGATGCCGATTCGAGCGGTGTCTCCGTCCGGACGGACCCACTCGTGTGATTCCAGGTAGCGACAGTCGGTGTCGATGTCGAAGCTCATGGTTTGTAAAATGGAAGCTGCTGGACGCGGGCGTCTTTCTGGCTGCCGCGGACGACAACCCGCAGGTTCGTCCCCGGGTCGGCGTACTCGATCGGGAGATACCCCATCCCGAGTGGCTCACCGAGCGTCGGGCTCATCGTACCCGAGGTGACCGTGCCGACGACGTGGTTGTCGGTGTTGACGATATCGTAGCCGTGCCGCGGGACGCCCCGCTCGGTGAGTTTGAAGCCGGTGAACTGCTCGTCGGGATCGGTCGCGTCGGCGAGTGCGTCACGGCCGACGAACTCGGTGTCGAGGTCGACCGCGAAGCCGATACCCGCCTCGAACGGCGTACGCGGGTCCGTCTCCGGGTGGAAATCCTGCCCCGCGAGCAGGAATCCCGCCTCGATGCGGAGGGTGTCGCGCGCGCCGAGTCCACACGGCTGGACCGATCCATCGCCGGTGTCGGCGATGTCGTTCCAGACGGACTCGGCATCTGTCTGTGAAAGCAGGAGTTCGACGCCGTCCTCTCCGGTGTAGCCGGTGCGGGCGACGAGACACTCCGCCCCGGCGAGCGTCGCGTTCGTCGCCGTGAACCGCGAGAGACCGCCGAGATGCTCGTCCGCGAGGTCGTCCGCGACCGAAACCGCCTCGGGACCTTGGAGCGCGAACATGGCGTACTCCTCTGTCGCGTTCTCGACTGACGCGTCGAGGTCCCACCGGTCTCGGTGGGCGACCCAGCGGTCGAAAATGTCGTCGTCACCGCCCGCGTTCGGGACGAAGAGGTACGTCTCGCCGTCGGGGAGCAAGTAGACGACGGTGTCGTCGAGCATCGTGCCGTCCCCGGTCGTGATGGCGGCGTACTGTGCCTCGCCCGCGTCGAGGGCGGCCACGTTGTTGCTCGTGAGTCGGTTCATCAGTTCCGTCGCGTCGGGACCGGACACTTCGATTTCGCCCATGTGGGAGACATCGAACAGTCCGGCCGCGTTTCGGACGGCCGCGTGCTCGGTCTGGATACCGTCGAACTCGACGGGCATGTCCCAGCCGCCGAACTCGGTGAATTTCGCGCCACGGTCGGCGTGCACCGCACGCAACGGCGGCGTTTGAAGGGCCATACATCGACGGTTTCGCGCCGAGCGTTAATACGTTCGGTTCCCGGTTGCGAGTGTATCCGACAGGCTGTCACCTACGCACCTCAGTACGCCGCTCAGCCGGTGAACCACACTCCGAGAGCGTGACGGTACGTTTATTTAGCTGAAAGTAAGCGCGAGCAGGGAGGGGGCTTAGCGCCTACTTTCAGTTAAAAAGACTGGGGGGCCATCGATAGCGGTTTGCCGCTCGGCGTGAACCGACGGTATGGACGAGCCAGCGCGGGTCGGCGTCTTCGTCGACGGCCCGAACGTCTTCCGCGAGGAGTTCGACGTGGACCTCGACGAGATTCGCGACACGGCAGATGAGGAGGGCCGACTCGGCGTGAAACGGCTGTATCTGGATGAGGGGGCACCGCCGGAGCTGATTCGCGCCGCCGAGGCCCGCGGCTTCGAGGTGACAGTCACCAGCGGGGACGTGGACGTGAAACTCGCCGTCGACATGACCGAGTTCGTCGCGAGCGGCGAACTCGACACCGTCGTCGTGGTGTCGCGTGATACTGACTTCAAACCGGCCGTCGAGGTTGCAAACCGTCACGGGCTCCGGACGGTCGCGCTCGCGCCGGGCGAACACGGGCGGTCGGACGCGCTCGCGAACGCCGCCCACGCACACGTGACACTCGGCGAAACAGAGTAGACTTTTCTCCGCGAGCGACCACGACAGCGTATGTTCTTCGGACTCGTGCCGGCGACGCCGCCCGCCGCCGCGCTCGTCATCGCCGTCACGACGGCCATCATCTGGCTGGGAAGCGGCTGGCTCGAGCGCTCTGCGGACGAGCTCGCAGCATACTACGGACTGCCGGCGGTCGTGCAGGGGTCAGTGGTCGTCGCCGTCGGCTCCAGCTTTCCGGAACTGGCGAGCGTCGTCATTACCGCGCTCAGCGACTCCTTCTCGATGGGCGTCGGGGCCATCGTCGGCTCCGCCATCTTCAACATCCTCGTGATTCCGGCGCTCGCCGGCGTCATCGCCGACGGCCCGGTCTCGGCCGATCGCACTATAGTCTACAAGGAAGCCCAGTTTTACATGATTGCCGTCTCCGCGCTCGTTATCACCTTCGCGCTCGGCGTCATCTACTACCCAACGGAGGTGAGCCGGCTGGGGGGACAGGTCACTCGTCCGCTGGCCGCGATTCCGCTCGCGCTGTACGGACTGTATCTATTCATCCAGTGGCAGGACGTGAGCGACCACGAGGCCGAGCGCGTCGACGACATCGACGCGTGGCGGAGTTGGGGGTTGTTGGCGCTCGGACTCGGCTTTATTCTCCTCGGCGTTGAGTCGCTCGTGGGGGCAATCGAGGTGTTGAACGCCAGCTTCGGAATTCCGGAGTTCCTCGCCGGCGTGACGATTCTGGCCGCTGCGACGAGTCTCCCGGACGCGCTCGTCAGCGTGCGGGCCGCCCGCGGCGGTGACGGCATCACCAGCCTCGGCAACGTCCTCGGCTCGAACACCTTCGATCTGCTCGTCGCGATTCCGGTCGGCGTCCTCATCGCGGGAACCGCGCCGATCTCGTTCGCCGTCGCCGCACCGATGTTCGGCGTGTTGACCGTGGCGACGATTCTCCTCTTTACCGTCCTCCGGACTGACCTCACCCTCACGGGCGGGGAGGCGTATCTGCTCGCCGCCGCCTATCTCGCCTTCGTCGGCTGGGTGGTCGCCGAGACGCTCGGCGCGACGAGCGTCATCGTCGGCGTCTGAGTCAGTTCGGTCGCCCCCGATACCGGTAGTCGCCGAAGCCGAGAATCGCGTGGAAGATACCCGGCAAGAGGAATAGTCCGACGGTGAATCCCGCACCCTGCCCGAACGCCTCCGAGATTCCACTCGACATCCTGTAGAGGGCATAGAGGTTGACGAGCGGGACGAAGAGCGCCAACAGCCACCAGCCGGAGTTGCCACCAATCTTGAAGAACAGGTACGTGTTGTAGATGGGGACGATGACGCCCCAGCCGGGTTCGCCGGCTTTCGCGAGCATCTTCCAGCCGCCGGCGATGATGACGGCGGTCAACGCGAGTAGAATCAGCAAGAACACGACACTGACACCCGTCGTGGCGTCGCTCTGGAGCGGGGCGATACCGAGTACTGAGCTGCTACTCATACGGCGTGTGGACACGACGAATCGGTATATGCGTTTGGCCACGTGTTCTACCCCGGGAGACTCGCGCGACGGGTCGCAGTCGTGACCCGGAGTGTTTTCGGCGACGGCCATCGAAGCGCCGGTGTGCAACCGATTCTCGACAATCATCTCCATCTCGACCCGGTGAACGGACGAGGGGCCGACGCGGTGGACGATTTCGCCAACGCCGGCGGCACCCACTTGCTCGTCCTCAACAAGCCGTCGTGGCACCTCGTCGGCGAGGTCGACGGTGAGGACGGATTTCGGGAGACGTTCGACCTCACGGTCGAGGTGACCGAACGCGCGAGCGAGAAGCTCCCCGGTCGCGCGTGGCCGGTCCTCGGCGTTCATCCCGGACTCATCTCGCAGTTGCTCGACCGCGGCTACGACCCCGAAGCGGCCCGCGACCTGATGCAGACGGGACTGGACGTGGCGGGCGAGTACGTCGCCGACGGCACGGCACTCGCAATCAAGTCCGGGCGGCCGCACTACGGCGTGACCGACGCGGTGTGGGAGGCGTCGAACGAGGTAATGTGTCACGCCTTCGCGGTCGGTGCCGAACGGGACTGTGCCGTCCAACTCCACACGGAAGGTGGCGACTCGTTTCCCGACATCGCAGCGTGGGCCGCAGACGCCGGTCTGCCGGCCGAGCGGGTGGTCAAACACTACTCCGAGGGACCAATCGAGGGAGCGACGGCGAGCGTCATCTCCCGGAAAGACGAGCTCGAAGCCGCGGCCGAGTCGAGCGAGCCGTTCCTCATGGAGACGGATTTCATCGACGACCCGGACCGTCCGGGCGCGGTGCTCGGTCCGAAGACCGTCCCGCGGCGCATGACGTGGCTCCGCGAGGCCGGCTACGACGCGGCGATGGAGCAGGCACACGTCGAGACGCCGAAGTCGGTCTACGGCATCGACACCGCGGCGACGCTCGACTAGCGCGAGCGACTTTTCTGCCGGCCACCCCGTGTGTCGGTATGCACAATTCGGCAATCAAGCGCGTCACCTCGCTCGCCGACGCCCGGCGGGTCCTCGCGGATATCGTCCCCGCACCGACGGAGACGGCGACGCTCCCGCTAGCTCGGGGGGACGGGCGCGTCATCGCGCGCGACGCTCGCGCCACCGAGCCCGCGCCACCGGAGCAACGAGCCACGGCTGCGGGCGTGGCTGTCCACGCGAGCGCGACCCTCGACGCGGGCGAGCACACGCCGGTCCGACTGCGCGAGAGCGCCGGCCCACCCGACGAAGACGAAGCAACGCCCGTCTCGGCAGGCGAGCCACTCCCGGAGGGCGCGACGGCCGTCGTTCCGAGCGCGGCAGCCGAGACGACCGGCGGCGAAGTCTCGATTACGACCCCCGTCACCGAGGGTGAACACGTCGCCGGCGTAGGGAGCGACATCGAGGTCGGCGACCTGCTCGTTCCCGCGGGGGGGCGGCTGACCCCGGCGCTCCTCGGCACGCTCGCGACAGCCGGCCATGGAAACGTCACCTGCTACGTCAAGCCGACGGTCGGCGTCGTCCCGGTCGGGCGACCCGAGCGCGTCACCGCCACGGGCCGGACGCTCGCCGGTCTCGTTGCCCGCTGGGGTGGCCACCCGGAGGCGCGCGACCCCGTCGACCCTGAATCATACGCCGTGCGGCCGGCGCTCCAGCGCGACCTGACGCGTGACCTCATCGTCACGGTCGGCGGCACGGAGGCCGGCAACGAGTCGGTCGTCCCCGGCGTCGTCGACACGCTCGGCGAACGACACGTCCACGGCGTCGCGGTGGCTCCCGGTCGAGCGACGACGCTCGGCGTCATCGAGGGGACGCCCGTTCTCTCGGTTCCCGGGACGGTGGTCGGGAGTCTCGTCGCCGCGATACAGCTCGTGCGCCCCGCACTCGAACACGGGGGCGGGGGCGCGCTTCCCACGATAGCGACGACGGAGGCGCAACTGGATGGGAAGCTGGCGTCCGCGCCCGGCGAACGCACCTTCGCGCGGGTAGCGCTCGACGGCGAGACGGCGACCCCGATTGCGACGGGTGCGGCGACACAGTGGTCGACCGTCGCGAGCGCCGACGGCTGGGTCGCAGTCCCCGATGCGAGCGAGGGGTACGACGCCGGAGAGACGGTCAGCGTCGAACGGTGGGAGCTGTGAGCGACCGCAAGCAGTTCCGGACGCTCACGCCGCCCGAGGAGCTTCGAGACATTGTCGCCGGACTGGGTATCGACCCCGGCATCAAGCAGGTTCCGCTTTCCGAGGCCCGCGGGCGCGTGCTCGCTGAGCGACTCGACGCTCCGCTCGACGTGCCGGGGTTCGACCGGGCGAGCGTGGACGGCTACGCGCTCCGAGCGAGCGATACGACCGGCGCGAGCGAGACGAATCCGGTCTCGCTCCCGGCCGTCGGGACGGTCCACGCCGGCGAGGAGCCGGACGGGACTGTCGGACCGGGCGAGTGTGTCCAGATTTCGACCGGCGCGGTCGTGCCGTCGGGAGCCGACGCCGTCGTGATGGTCGAACAGACGAACGAGAACGGAGACGTGAGACTCGTCCAGACCGCTCTGACGCCGGGGTCGGGAATCATGCCCGCCGGGGCGGACATCTCGGCCGGTGATCGCGCGCTGCCGCCGGGGACGCGACTCACCGCGCGCGAGACGGGACTGCTCGCCGCGCTGGGCATCGAGTCGGTCCCCGTGCGGGCGCGTCCGACGGTTGGTATCATCTCGACAGGTGACGAACTGGTGCCGGTCGGAGAGCCGCTCGACAGCAGCACGGGCCAGATACACGACGTGAACGCGCCGACGATAGCCGCCGCAGTCGCGGCAGCCGGCGGGGAGCCGAAGCGATACCCGCACGTCGGCGACGACTTCGACGCGATGGCCGACCTGCTCGAACGGGCCAGCGAGGAGTGTGACCTCGTGCTCTCTTCCGGGTCAACGTCCGCGAGTGCGGTCGACGTGGTGTATCGCGTCATCGAGGAGACGGGCGAGCTACTCGTCCACGGGGTCGCCGTCAAGCCGGGCAAGCCGTTGCTCGTCGGCGAACTCGGTGAGGGGGCGTACGTCGGCCTACCGGGATACCCGGTGAGCGCGCTGACGACGTTCCGGGTGTTCGTCGCGCCGGCGATACGCGAGGCCGCCGGGCGTCCGGAACCGGAGCGTGCCACCCTCGCCGGTGAGATGGCCGTCGAGGAGCGGTTCGAGCCGGGGCGGCTCCGATACGTTCCCGTGGGCGTCACGACCGACGGCGGCGGTGACCGGCTCGTCTACCCCGTCGACAAGGGGTCGGGGGCGACCACCTCGCTGACGGACGCCGACGGCGTCGTGGCGATGGCTCCTGAGACACAGTATCTCGCGGCCGGCGAGTCCGTCACCGTCGAGCTGTTCTCGCCAGACGTGCGCCCGCCGGCGCTGTTGGGGATGGGCGCGAGCGGGCCGGGCGTGTCGCGACTGCTCGATTCAGTGTCTCCCGACCGCGGCCGGCCGCCTCGGTATCTCGCGCGCGGCGAGCAGGCGGCCCGGTCGTGGCTCAGCGACGACGTGCCGGATTTCCTCGTCACGAGTGAGGAGGACACCGGAGGGGAGACGATGGGCGCGTGGAGCCGCGAGTGGGGGCTGGTGGTCCCGCGTGGGAATCCAGCGGACGTGACCGACATCGGCGACCTGACTGACGAGGTGCGACTCGTGAGACAGGCGTCGGGAACGGGGCTGCACGCCGCGTTCGAGACGCTGGCCGACGACGCGCCGGTAGGCGCGACCGGCCCGGGAGTCGAGTCACCGGCCCGGCAGGTGATCGACGGCCGGGCCGACGTGGGCGTCGGACTCCGCGCGACGGCAGAGCGGGTGGGCCTCGGCTTCGTCCCGCTCGGAACACAGCGGCTGCACGTTGTAGTGAATCCTTCGCGGACAGAGAAATCAGCGGTAGCACGGCTGGAAGACGCGGTCAGTGGGCTATCGGTCGAGGGGCTGGCGGGCTACGAGCGTGTGGACGCGCCGAACAGTTCGTCGAAGTCGGAGACGCGGTAGTCGCCGCGCACGCACATGCCGCGGCGGTCGTGGCCGTGGCGTTCGACGTGGATGCCGTCGAGTCCGGTGTTCCACGCCGCGCCGATATCGGTCGCGCCGTCACCGGCGAGCACGCCCGCGTCCGACTTCTCTACGTCGAGGTCGGAAAGCACGCGCTCGACGGGCGCAGGATCGGGTTTCCAGCCGATATCGTCCGAACAACAGACTACGGTGTCGAACCAGTCGCGGATGTCGAGGTGGTCGAGCGTCGGGTTCGCGAGACTCGGCTGGGAGTGGGTGATGAGCCCGAGCGGGCCGTCGTAGTCGGCAAAGTGCTCGGCGTCGGAGTAGAGGAAGGTGTGTTCCGCGCGGCGTTGCCCGTCCTCAACGGCGTGAAACGCCTCCCAGAACGCGTCGGGGTCGATGTTCCACCGGGCCAGTTGGTCGTTGCGGAAGCCGCCCAGCCCGTGCCAGAGGATCTGCGCCTGCTCCTGTGAGAAGTCGTAGCCGAGTCGGTCGCCGATGGCGTCGAACACGTCGTGGATGTACCCCTCCTCCACGTCGACGAGAGTGCCGTCTAAATCGAGGAGCCAGTAGTCGTACGCGTCGCCACGGAGCATACAGACGCTACGCGCTCGAGAGTAAGTGTCTTGCGTCGGGCGTGTGCGGCTCGGGTGTCACCGTCGTCACAAGGGGCTCAGAGCGGGGGTATCGGTATCGTCATCGCCGCACGGCCGTCATAGCACGTCGAGAAGTAAGGTGGTTTCGAGGCTTACTCGTACAGTTCGTCCAGTCGCTGTGCGAGCTCGATATCCTTTTTCGTGATGCCACCGGCGTCGTGGGTGGTCAACCGCACCTCGACCTCGCGCCACTCGATGGTGATCGTGGGGTGGTGGAACGCCTCCTCCGCGAGCCCGCCAGCACCGCCGGCGAAACCGACGCCGGCGAGGTAGCTGTCGAACTCGAAGCGACGGACAATTTCGTCACCCTCACGAGACCACTCGTTGGGGAGCTGTGTGTCGATTTCGTCGGAAGACAGCGGCTCTACCATACGTATAGAACGGCGAGTGAGTATATAAATACTGGGCGTCTCTAAGCACGTAGGCACGCCGCTCAATACCGTTCCGACGCTTGTCCTAAACGCCACAAGACGGCGCATGGCTGTCCTGCCGGTGCCGTTCCGATACCCGTTGCTGGGGGGTGACGGGTATCACCGTGGCTCTGGGGACGCACCCGCGAATCTCGGCGGAAGCTCCGCCGAGGTTCTCTCTTAACTCGTTTCCGTGAGCCGCCGGCTCAGTCGGTCCGTATCGCCGACGCGGGCCGCGAGGAGCGTACAGCCGAACACGACCACCAGTCCGACGACGATGAGATAGACGATGGCGTCACCGTACGCGCGGCGGCCGACGATGAGAATCGCGGCCGAGAGCAGCGAACCGACCGTGGCGAACTGCGTCGCGCGCTGGTCGTCCATCCAGACCGCCGCGGCGAGCAGTCCGGCGAGGGCAGCGAGCAACAGTCCGTTGTACACCACCTGAATCGGTGCGGTGAACGTGACGAGGAACCGCGGCGAGAGCAGCGTGGCGAGCGCGAGGAACGGAAGCGCGAGCAGCGCGACACGGCGACCGGTGACGGGAGAGACCTGCGACTCGTAGGTCCACGCGGCCGTCAGCGTCGAGAGCGTAAACAGGAGGACCGGCGTCGCGAAGTGGGCAAACAGCACGGCGATTCCGTACTGGGTCACCGTCAGCGCACCGAGCACGACCTGTATCGGGAGGATAGCGAGGACGGCAGTGCTGGCGTAGCGGACGCGCGAAGACTGGTCGGTCCGCCACGACTGGACCGCGGTCGCGAGTACGGGCAGTCCGGTCGCGCCCGCGATGAGCCGGTGGAACCACTCGATAAAGCTCGGCCAGTTCGCCGGAAACAGCCCGCCGAGCGGCCCGTCACACAGCGGCCACCGCATCTGGCAGGTGAGTCCGGCACCAGCGGCCGCCGTGAAGATTCCCAACGCCATCGTCACCCCGACGAGCACCGCCGTCCCCGCGGCGAGTCTCCGGAATCGCATACCTGTTGTCAGGCCCGCGGAAACTTAACCGGCGCGCTCGGGGAGATTCGACGCCTGACGAATGCCGCTTCGGGTGGATTTTTGAGGCCCCCACGCGGGGGAGTGTCATGGGATTAGACGAGGACGCGTTGGAGTATCACGAGTCGGAGCCGCCCGGCAAGGTGGAGATTTCGACGACGAAGCCGACGAACACCCAGCGAGACCTCTCGCTGGCCTACTCGCCGGGCGTCGCCGCGCCGTGTAACCACATCGCCGCCAACAACGACGACGCCTTCCGCTACACCGCGAAAGGGAACATGGTGGGCGTCGTCTCGAACGGGAGCGCCGTGCTCGGCCTGGGTGACATCGGGGCACAGGCGTCGAAACCCGTCATGGAGGGGAAGGGCGTTCTGTTCAAGCGATTCGCCGACATCGACGTGTTCGACATCGAACTCGACCAGGACGACCCACAGGACATCATCACGAGCGTCGCCGCGATGGAGCCGACGTTCGGCGGCATCAACCTCGAGGACATCTCCGCGCCCGACTGCTTCGAAATCGAGGAGGAGCTCCGCGAGCGGATGGATATCCCCGTCTTCCACGACGACCAACACGGCACGGCCATCATCTCCGGGGCGGCCCTGTTGAACGTCTGTGACGTGACCGGAAAGGACATCTCCGAGTTGAATATCGTCTTTTCGGGAGCGGGCGCGTCGGCTATCGCGACCGCTCGCTTCTACGTCTCGCTGGGCGCACGCAAGGAGAACATCGTGATGTGTGACTCCTCCGGCCCGATTACGCCCGACCGCGACGACGTGAACGAGTACAAACAGGAGTTCGCCAACGAGACCGACGCCGAGGACCTCGCCGGGGCGATGGCGGGGGCCGACGTGTTCGTCGGGCTCTCCGTCGGCGGCATCGTCTCCGAGGAGATGGTCCAGTCGATGGCCGCCGACCCGGCCGTGTTCGCGATGGCGAATCCCGACCCCGAAATCGGCTACGAGGAGGCCAAGAACGCCCGCGACGACACCGTCATCATGGCGACGGGCCGGTCGGATTACCCGAATCAGGTGAACAACGTGCTCGGGTTCCCGTTCCTGTTCCGGGGCGCGCTCGACGTGCGCGCAACCGACATCAACGAACCGATGAAGCGCGCCGCCGCGGAAGCGCTCGCGGAGCTGGCTCGACAGGACGTACCCGACGCCGTCGTGAAGGCGTACGGCGACGAGCCGCTTCGCTACGGGCCGAACTACGTGATTCCGAAGCCGCTCGACCCACGTGTCCTGTTCGAAGTCGCCCCGGCCGTCGCTGAGGCGGCCATCGAGTCGGGCGCAGCCAGACAGGACCTCGACCTCGACAGCTACAGCGAGCAGTTGGAGGCCCGCCTCGGGAAGGGACGTGAGATGATGCGCGTCGTCCTCAACAAGGCGAAGGCCGACCCCAAGCGCGTCGTGCTCGCCGAGGGCGGCGACGAGAAGATCATCCGCGCGGCCTACCAGCTGCTCGAACAGGGCATCGCCGAGCCGGTGCTCATCGGCGACGCCGAGGAGATCCGTCGCACTGCGGCCGACCTCGGGCTGGAGTTCGATCCGGAGATCGTCGACCCCGACGCTCACGACCTCGCGCCCTACGCCGACCGCCTCCACGAGCTTCGCCAGCGGAAGGGAATCACTCGGCGAGAGGCCGGCGAACTCATCAAAGACGGCAACTACCTCGGTAGCACGATGGTGGAGATGGGCGACGCCGACGCGATGTTGACGGGGCTGATGCACCACTACCCCGAGGCACTTCGCGCGCCGTTGCAGGTCGTCGGGACGGCAGACAGCGCGGAGTACGCCGCCGGCGTCTACATGCTCACGTTCAAAGACCGCGTCATGTTCTGTGCGGACACGACGGTCAATCAGGACCCCGATACCGCAGTGCTTCAGGAAGTGACGAAACGCACTGCCGAACTCGCTCGACGGTTCAACGTTGAGCCGCGTGCGGCCCTGCTGTCGTACTCCGACTTCGGTTCCGTCCGCAACGAGGCGACCGCACGGATTCGCGACGCCGCCGACGCGCTCCGTGCAGACGCGAGCGTCGACTTCCCGGTCGACGGGGAGATGCAGGCAGATACCGCCGTCGTCAGCGAGATGCTCGAAGACACCTACGAGTTCACCGACCTCGACGAGCCGGCGAACGTGCTCGTATTCCCGAACCTGGAAGCCGGCAACATCGCGTACAAGCTGCTCCAGCGGCTCGGCGGCGCGGAGGCCATCGGTCCGATGCTCGTCGGAATGGACAAGCCGGTCCACGTCCTCCAGCGCGGCGACGAGGTCAAAGACATCGTCAACCTCGCCGGCGTGGCGGTCGTCGACGCACAGGAAGAAGAGTAGTCCGCGAGCGAGGGCGAGCGGTCCACCGCGTCGGAGCTCGGCGATCTCTCGGGCCGCCCGGTGGGCGCACAGTCCGGGACGACCGGTGAGGAGACCATCCAGGACGAGCTCATCGCCAACGGCGAACTCGAGGAGTCGAACTACACGAGCTACGACAACTACGTGCTCGCGGTCGAGGACCTGGAGAACGGCAACATCGACGCCATCGTCATCGACGAGCCGGTAGGCGACACGTTCGCCAATCAGCGACCCGTCGAGGTGGCGTTCATCTACGAGACGAACGAGCAGTACGGCTTCGGGATGCGGACGGACGACGACGACCTCACGACGGCCGTCAACGAGGGACTCCAGACCGTCCGCGACGACGGCACCTACGAGGACCTGACCGCAGAGTGGTTCGGTAGCTAATGCTGCTGCAGTCTGGCGCGTGGGAGTACATCGCCGCGAACTGGGTGTACCTCGGGTGGGGACTGGTGTTCACCGTCTGTCTGACGGCCGTGAGCGTCGTCCTCGGATTCCTGCTCGGCTTGCCGGCCGGCATCATCGAGACGTACGGCTCCGGCTACAGCCGCGGGCTCGTCGAACGCGCCGGCGTCCTCGTTCGCGGGACGCCCATCGTCATCATCCTCGTGGCGTTTTACTTCCTGTTCCCGCTCACGATAGCAGCGTTCTGGGCAGCGGCGCTGGGACTGGGGATTCGGAGCGCGGCCTACCAGTCACAGATATTCCGCGGCGCGCTCCAGTCGGTCGGCGACGGCCAGATGGAGGCGGCTCGGTCGGTCGGGATGTCGAAGCTCGACGCCATCCGACGGGTCACCGTCCCGCAGGCGCTTCGGCGGTCGATTCCCGGCTTCCAAAACGAGTTCACCATCGTCCTGAAGGACACCTCCGTGGCGTACGCCATCGGACTGGGCGAGCTGCTCACCCGCGGGACGAACCTCTATCTCACCGAACAGGGGAACACCGCCGTCTTGGAGATCTTCCTCGCCATCTCGGCCGTGTACTTCGTCCTCACGATGACGACGAACCTCTCGCTCGACGCGCTCGGGCGACGGTTCGCGATTCCAGGAGGTGAGGGCCGGTGACGCTGCTCGAGTTCGCCGACGTTCACCAGTCGTACGGCGAGGAGGAGGTGCTCGACGGCATCTCCTTCGGCGTCGACCGTGGAGCCGTCGAGGTCATCATCGGTCCCTCCGGCTCCGGAAAGTCGACGCTGTTGCGGTGCGTGAACCGCCTCACCGACATCGACAGCGGCGACATCCGACTCGACGGCACCTCCATCTACGCCCGCGACGAGAACGAACTCCGCCAGCAGGTCGGAATGGTGTTTCAGGACTTCAACCTCTTTGCTCATCTCACGGCCCTGGAGAACGTCACGCTCGGCTTGCGACGGGTGCGCGGCTTCTCCAAGGAGGAGGCCGTCGCGGACGCGCACGACCACCTCGAACGGGTCGGCCTGCTGGAGCAGGCGGAGTCATACCCCGCAGAGCTATCGGGCGGGCAGAAACAGCGGGTCGGCATCGCTCGCGCGCTGGCGATGGACCCCGAAATTATGCTGTTCGACGAGCCGACGAGCGCGCTCGACCCAGAGCTCGTCGGCGAGGTCGTCTCAGTGATGCGTGACCTCGCCGAGGAGGGAATGACGATGCTCGTCGTCACCCACGAGATGGGCTTTGCCCGCTCGACCGCCTCGCGGCTCACTTTCCTGGACGACGGTCGGCTCGTCGAGCAGGGACCACCCGAACAGCTGTTCGAGCGACCGGAACACGAGCGGACGGGGACGTTCCTCCGCCGGCTCACCGAACTCCACGGTGGCATCGACCGATGAGCGCGGCATCGACGGTGCGGGGCCGCGTCGTCAAGGTGACCGGCGGCGGGCTGTTCCGGTGGCTCGCGTTCGGTGTCTTCTGGGGATATCTCGTCGTCAGGTGGCTCTACCAGTGGGTCGGAGCCGACCTGCTCGGGATGGACCCACGCGCGCCGCTGTTACCCGTCGAGACGTTCCGCACGCTCGCGACGACGTGGGACGGGACACGCATCGGCGGCCTGTTCTCGTTCCTCCGAGTGGCGGGCGATGCGCTTCCTGCCGCCGTCACCGGGACGTGGCTCACCATCATCCTCACGGTTGTTGCGATGGCCGCGGGACTGGTCATCGCGGTTCCGCTCGCCGTCACCCGCGTCTACGGCGGTCCCGTGACCCGGTGGGCAGCGCTCGGCTACACGGAGCTCATCCGGGGGACGCCGCTGCTCGCGCAGTTGTTCGTCCTCTACTACGGGCTGTCGCTGTCGGCGACGCTGCGTGAACTCCCGTTCGTCGGTGAAGGGTTCATCCCCGCACAGGCGGCACTGGTCGCAATGATCGGCTTCATCATCAACAGCTCCGCGTATCAGGCAGAGTACATCCGGTCTGCGCTTCAGTCGGTCGAGGTGGGTCAGCTCACCGCCGGTCGTGCGGTCGGGTTATCGAAGCTCCAGACCATCCGGCGTATCGTGCTGCCGCAGGGACTCAGGTACGGGATTCCGGGCTGGAGCAACGAGCTCGTCTACCTCATCAAGTACTCCTCGCTGGCGGCGTTCATCACCGTTCCCGAACTGTACAAGCGGACGCGGGATATCGCCTCGGGAAACTTCCGCTACTTCGAGCTGCTCGTGGTGGCTGGTGTCATCTATCTCGGTCTCGTGCTCTCGGCGTCGGCGCTGATGGGTCGCGTCGAGCAACGGGTCGCGATTCCGGGTCTCGGCGAGTAGCTCACATGAAATCCGACAGCCCGGACTGTGAGTCGTCGTCCGGCTCCGTCGGCTCCTCGTCCGGCTCCTCCTCGGCGAGTACGTCCTCGTCGACGGTCTCGACGCTCCCGCTTTCGGCCTGTGCCGACTCGCTTTCCGCGGCGGCGTCCTCGACGCGCTCCATGAACACGTCGCCACCGTGAGCCTCGGCGGCCTCGGCCCGCAGTTCCTCGGCGTCGTCGACGACCGACTGCACCTTGTTCGTCGACTCGCCGGAGCCGGTGACGAACGCGACCTCGCTCGTCCCGAACTCGTAGCGGGCAGCCATCCGGACCGTGAGGTCGCGGTTCTTGCAGTGGTGCGTCATCACGGCGAGGAACGGGACGATATCGCGGCGGGCGGTCGCGGTGGAGACGCCCGCCACCCGCGCAATCTGGGTCGCAACCTCATCACGGGTCGTGTCCTTCGACGAGCGGTAGGGCGCACCGCCGTAGCGGGTCCAGCCGCCGCGCGTCTCGTTGCGGGCCGCGGCGACGCCGGCCGCGATGTTGTCCGTCGCGTACCGCCAGTAGGAGTAGTTCTGCGTCGCACGGACCCGCCCGAGCCAGCGGTCGGCGCGCGCAAGGTAGTCGTACGCGCGAGCGAGTTCGCCGGCATCGTACACCTTCGGAACCTTGTCCTCGGCCCACAACAGCAGGTCGTCGGGCGTCTCGTCCACGTCGTAGGTGAGATAGAGAGCCGCTTCGGGGTCGTCTTCCTTGAGGACGGAATCGAGGAACTCGAAGATGCCCTTCGTCGTGTCGCGCTCGCCGCTGGTCACGTCCTCGACGCTGATGGCGTCGCGACCGTCCGCGACTGCCTGTAAGTCCTTTACTGCCCCGCGGAGGTCGCCGCTGTTCTGCTCGGCGATGCGTTCGAGGGCGTCCTCGTCGAACTCGATTTCCTCCTTCCGGCAGAGGTCACGGAGCACCGGGACGATGGAGCGGGCCGACACGTCGCGGAACTCGATGGTTTGGCAGGCGTTGCGGAGCCCCCGGGACATGTCGTAAAACTCGTTCGCGATGAGCACCATCGGCTGGCTCGCCTCCTTCACGATACTCGTGACGGCGCGGGCACCGCCGCGGTCGTAGGTGCCGTGGATGTTGTCGGCCTCGTCCATGACGACGAGCCGTCGACCCGGCTCTCCCTCTTTCGCCTGCGTGAGCGTGCTCGATTTCGCCGCTTCACCCGCGACACGGTCGATGATGTCGCCGGTGCGCTGGTCCGAGGCGTTGAGTTCGATGACCGGCCACCCCATGTCGTTGGCGAGTGCGTGGGCCGCGCTCGTCTTGCCGACGCCGGGTGAGCCGTAGATGATAACCGCCTCCCTGTGGTCGTCCCACGTCTCCGCCCACTCCTTCAGGTCGTCGCGCGCGGAGTTGTTTCCTCGCACCTCCGACAGCGTCGTCGGACGATACTTCTCCGTCCAATCTGTCATACTGGTCCCTGCATGCGTCTGTTCTTGTCCACGGTAGCGGGGGCCGGTGGGTAGTCGTTTCGGACAGTCACTTCGCTTCGTCTGTCACTCACTGACAGGGCGGGGAACCGTTTTAGCCCTCTCCGTTCGCCCGACGAGTATGTCGCTGTTTCCCGAGATGCTCGAATCCGACCGCCTTCGCTACGAGGCGCTTCGCCCGGAGACGTTCGACCCCCTCGACTTCTATCAGTACGTCAACGCCGACGCGCCACACATCGACGAGATTACGCGCTACGTGACGTGGGATCCCCACGAGACGCCAAAGGAGTCCGCCGAGTTCATCGAGCGGTCGGGCGAGCAGTTCGCGAACGGCGAGGCGAGCCAGTACGCGCTGTACGCGACCGAGGGCGAACTGGCGGGTGAGTTCGTCGGCATGGGCGGGCTCGGCGTCGACTGGGACCGCGAGCTCGCCACGCTCGGCGCGTGGCTCCGCAAGCAAGCGTGGGGAAACGGCTACTCCGGTGAGCGTGCGGCCCGCCTGCTCGAACTCGCCTTCGACCGACTCGATTTGGCGATGGTCGCCGTCAAACACGTCCCCGAGAACGAGCCGTCGGAACGCGCCATCACGAAGTACGTCGACCGGTTCGGCGGTCGCCGCGAGGGACGGATGCGTCGCAGTACGGTGGACCCCGACGGCGGCGTGTACGACATGGTCCGGTACACGATTTCACAGGCGGAGTTCGAAGCGAACAGGTGCGAACGCACAAGGAGAAAATAGCAGTGGACCGTAGCCTGTTTAGCTGATTGGGCGAGAAGCCTCCGTCCTCAAGAAGCGACCGAAGGGAGCGAGTAGGGCGGAGATGAATCGCCCCGCGAAGCTGGGCGCACACCTTTACCTTCCTGCGCCTGGATAATCCATGTACGACGCATGGATTACGTACTCAAATACCGGCTGTTCCCTGACGGTCAGCAGCGGGAGCGACTAGACTGGGTACGCGATACCGTGCGACAGGTCTACAACCACGCGCTTCACCGGTTTAACCGCATCCCCGAAGATGCTGGAACGGTCAAACAGCGCGTCACACAAGTCCGAGACGAACTCCCTGAGTTGAAAGACTGGTGGACCGACCTGAACAACGTATACTCGACAGTGCTGCAACAAGCTGTCGAGCAGATTGAAACGAACATCACGAATCTCGCTAAACGGCGAGACGCCGGGTACGACGTTGGCTCGTTGAACTGGAAAGCACCACACGAGTACCGGAGTTTCACGTACCGCCAGACGGGTTTCGAACTCGATGACAACAGTGGCCCGTCAGGGCGTGGACTCCTCACTTTGAAGAAAGTCAACGGCGAAACACTACAGGTTCCTATCCGGTTGCACCGCGACCTTCTAGACGAGACTGACGTGAAGCACGTCACGATCAAAAAAGACCGTACTGGTGCATGGTTCGCCTGTCTCAACGTCGAACAAGCCGAACCCGACAAACCCGACCCAGCCGAGCTAGACACCAAAGATACCGTGGGGCTTGACCTCGGTATTTTGAACTTCATCCACGATTCCGACCGCAGACAACTCGGCCGCCTCAACCTATCCAGCGACCGGGAACGGCTGGAACACGAGCAACGGAACTTATCGCGGAAACAGCACGGCAGTAATAACTGGGAAGAACAGCGACAGATGGTGGCCAAAGTCCACAAACGAATGCGGAACAAGAAATCAGACTTCAAGCACAAAGTCGCGGCGTTCTACACCACTGAGTACGATGCCGTATTCGTGGAAAATCTGAACGTGAAGGGGATGCTGGAAAGCGGCCGGAATAGTCGGAATACGCACGAAATCGGGTGGCGTGACTTCATCACCATTCTGAAACACCACGGACGAAAGCGTGGCTGTCACGTCGTGGAAGTTGACCCGAAAGACACCACGAAAGCATGTAACGAGTGTGGTGTCAAAACCGACAAACCGCTCTGGGTCCGAGAACACAGTTGCCCGAGTTGCGGATACACTACTGACCGTGACTATAACGCTGCGTTGAACGTCTGGGAACGCGGCTTGGAGAAGCTAGGAGTGGTTCACTCCGAAGATAGAACGCCTGCGGAGACTGCGACCGCTGTGGAGCAAACTCATCGAGAGTCTGTTTCTGCAAGTCGCGTCGTCGAAACAGGAAGCCCCTGCCTCAAGGAAGCAACGCAAAGCGTTGCCGAGTAGGCAGGGGTAGTTCACACGCCGAGCCAGTCGTCGTTGCGAATCTGGTACCCGTTCGCGCGACACAGCTTCGCCGCCTGTCGCCGCACGCTCCGCGACCCCGGGACCTTGTCGTTCTCGTGGATTTGCTCGGTGCTCCAGTCGGCGACCGCCGAGACGAGCGCATCGTCGTCGTCACCATCAAGATCGCGGAGTGGTTCGAAGGTCTTGATGCCCACGGTTGGCACATTCGTGTTACAGATGGGACCGGCGGCGGAGCGCGGTTCGAGATCACAAATGTTGAATTTGTAGACACGTAGGTCCCTGCATTCAGTAATCATCAAGCGGTGGACCGCTAAAATGACACAGCGTCTAATTGTCTGACCGAATTAAATAGTCTTAATTACTGATGAGCAGGCTGCTACATTCGCGCAGTGTATCTCACACGGTGATCGCAACTTTTCTCTGAGCTGGTAACATTCTCGGTAGTCAATACCAGGCATCATCGACCAGCTGTTTCACTCCAGTTTGCATCTGAAGAATAGGATTTCAACAGGGCCGGCGTGAATTATCACTTAGTGATTGTCAACTTGATGAATCCACACAGAAGAACACGGTCAATCACCGAGAACTACATAGCAGTATTGCCCTCTATTAGCAACTGATTCATGTAGAACAGAGGTAAATCAACCTGTAGACCAACTCTCAGAACAACTGACTCGACACTAGACCAGATTAAATGAGCACAAAACCTCAGTTCAATACCGACGTTGAAGCACAGCACGATCGGTTCGAAATAAGTAGTGATCGAGGAGTCTATATTATTGGAGATGTCCACGGAAGTCGTGTCGCTCTTGAGGTTCTTCTTGCGGAACTCAACTTAGATGATGACGATTTTGTCTTTTTAGTCGGTGATCTGGTGAGAAAAGGGCCAGATAGTCCTGGTGTCATTGATCTCGTCCGTGAGGATTCACGTCTCGTCAGCGTCCGTGGAAATAACGAACAGAAGATCGTGCGCGGCGACAAGAACCCAGACTGGCTCCGTAACGGAGACCTCGACTATCTTAATTCACTTCCTGTTGCCATCTCGTTCGACGACATACTTGTTGTGCATGGCGGTATCGATCCTCAGCGACAGCTTAAACACCACACCGTTGATGAGCTGTTGACGATGCGTGCCCCGCACGGGAACGGGTATGACGGACCGTTCTGGTATGATGACTACGACGGGCCGTACCGCGTCTTTTTCGGCCACACCGTTCATGACCACCCGGTTAATCGAGAATATGCTGTTTGCCTTGATACCGGTTGCGTCTACGGAGGAACACTCACAGCGTACGACTATCGGAATGATGAATTCATCACTGTAGAGGGGAAAACGCATCAAGAACGCGCTACTTCCAAAGTCGTTGACCCAGCCTAGACTTACACACCTGACACGGAATCACTCATATTCGGCCTGAAGACGACCTCGCGCTCCATCACGTGTCTTGTAGTATCGTCGTTCACCGGCTGTCGTTCGAACGGCCCAGTCGTACGTCTCGCTATCAGGTTGATACCAGTGGTCTGAGTGGGTGTCGAAGACAGACTCGTCCCCACCATTCGGATGGGCCTGTTCTCTATCATCGTCGGCAGTGACTTCGTCTGACTCCTCAGATACGGTGTTCGTTTTGTCCTCTGCGACATCCTCAATGAGGAGAGTTGAATCAATGAGATCTGTATCGACGACCATTCCTGGCCCGTGGCCGCGGTCGAGAGCTGCTTCAGTCGCTTTCATTAAGATCTCTTGGATGTCTCGCACCGGTCCGTCATCGGGGAAGACTCGTTCGTAGCTTCCGTCGCTTTGCATTATCCACCGGCGGCGGTTATCTTTCAGTGATGCCTCCAAGATGAACCTGAGTTGTCTGCGCAGTTCTGTATTCTCGACTGGAGTAACAGCCTCTACTCGATAGTCGAGATTTCGCGTCATCCAGTCGGCAGAACCAATATACCACTCGGGGGTTCCCCCGTTCTCGAAGTGAAATATTCGAGCGTGTTCAAGGAATCGACCTACAATCGAGTGTACAGTGATGTTCTCGCTCAGCCCATCGATACCGGGGCGAAGCCGGCAGATGTCCCTAACAATAAGGTCGATCTCGACACCAGCTATCGAGGCACGATAGAGCTCCTTGACCATCTCAAGATCTTCAAGCCCATTTATCTTGACTACAATCCGTGCCTTCCGATCAGCATGGGCGTGATCAATTTCCCGTCTGATCATCTCAGTGAACCGCTCGCGCATCGTCACAGGTGCAATCAGGAGCTTTCGGAATCGGTTATCGAGCGTCGGCCCGGTGAAGAAATTGAACACCTTCGTGAGATCAAACCCAATATCCCGATCTGCAGTCAATAATCCCAAATCGGAATACCCCTTCGCCGTCCCTGAGTGATAGTTTCCGGTACCGATGTGTGAGTAGAGTTGAACGCCATCGTCTTCTTGCCGAACAACGAGCGCCGTCTTCGTGTGAGTCTTCAAACCGACAGTCCCGTAGGCTACGTGGATTCCCTCTTGTTCAAGTTGTCGGACCCACTCGAGATTGTTTTTTTCGTCGAATCGAGCCTTCAGCTCGACCATCACGGCTACCTGTTTGCCGTTTTCTGCGGCATTGATGAGGCTTTCAATAACTTTTGAATCACTCGCAGTTCTATATATTGCTGCCTTCACAGCGAGTACGTCAGGATCGTTCGCCGCCGCGTGTAGGAACCGTTGAACTGTTCCCTCAAAGGAATGATACGGGTGATGCGCGAGGATATCCTCCTTTTTAACCTTATCAAATATCTCCGTCATATTATCTGAGCTGTCACTTGCCAACGAGCCTAATCGTGGGTGTGGTTTGGGCGTCCAAGAGGAGGGTTTGAGATCAGGGCGATCAATCTCAATGAGTTTAAAAAAGTCCTCAAAATCAATCGGACCAGTCCGATGGAATATTTCTCGGTCGGCTAATCCAAGTTGGGTTTTAAGAATCGACAGCGACTCAGCAGGCATATCGGCGTCAACTTCAAGTCGAACCACCGTTGCGAAGCGTCGCTGTTCAAGAACGTCCTCAACCATCTCAGTGAGGTCCTCAGCGACCTCTTCGTTGCGTCGTACCTCGGCGTTCCGAGTCACTTTGAATTTTGAGACATCGCGAATGTCAAGATCGGGGAGTAGTAGATCTAGATTACATTCGATGAGGTCTTCGATGAGAAGATATCGATCGGCCTCAGTGGGGACATCTATCAATCGAGGCTGGTTCGGAGGTATCTTGATTCGGGTGAATGTTGTCTCGTTACCTCCATTCGACGAGAGAACAGCAAGCGAAAGAGAGAGGTTCGAGATGAACGGGAATGGGTGAGCTGGATCAAATGCGAGTGGTGTCAGAGTCGGGAGAATGGACTCCTCAAAGTACGTACGCAACTGTTCTTGCGCCCCTACGGTTAGCTCGTCAGGAGTACAAATCTCGATCCCTTCCTCTGCAAGCGTCGGTTTGAGTACTGACTGCCAATATTCAGACTGTTGGCGAAAAAGTGGACGGGCAGTATCGAGCACTTCAACCCACTGTTGTTTCGGTGTCCGGCCATCCGGTGTCGTCTCAGATATCCCGGCATCAATCTGCTGTTTAAGCCCACCAACGCGTTTCATAAAGAACTCGTCAGTGTTTTTTGTGAAGAACGCTAGAAATCGAAGACGTTCAAGCGGTAAATTGCGTCCATCCATTCCCTCTTCAAGAACTCGTTCCTGGAATGCGAGCTCGGAGAGTTCTCTGTTGAGGTAGTACTTGGGATCACTAAGCTCTCTGTCGTTCACTAGATCACCTGTCGAGAGAGATTTAGTATTGTGGATGGACACCCGAATGTTTGGAAGTGAACACTAGTCTCCATGTTTACTCAGGCTGAACGACTTTCATAGAGTGTGATACGAATACTCATTCTCTGAATCCTCTTGGGTGTGACTAGTCAATCCTCGTTGTGGAGTTGAATCGGCGTCGTGTCAGCTGATGATTCAGGCGAAGGGTTAGACGTATCCACTCGATCCAGAACATTTTCTGGGAGCCAAGTAGCGTTTCGTTGTTTCCATTCTTTGTTCGGAAGCGGGTCGTGGTCCTCTGAATAAATGACAATCTCAACGGCGTCAGAAACTATCTCGCATTTTCGGATTGCAGATTTAGTTTCGTCGAGATTATGCGAGGCTAGATGATTCTTGGCAGTTTTATACAGGTCATTTTTTGCGTATCTGTTTCTTTCACCTTCGAGTGTCCGGACTGAGTCGCAGATTGGACACCTGAGGAGTACGGCTTTTTGCATCATTATATTTGGGACGGACCAAGTATAAAAAACCAGATATGTATTAGTGTTTTTTAATATATAGTTATCGGGTGGCAACGATTAGAGTGGACGTGGCTCTGTATCTCGCCCGCCGATTCTATCAGTTCTTAACGATTTCAGCAGAGCCTCTAGTTCGGTACGGCACCGTGACATCCTCCCCGTCGTGAACGGCGGGGCTTCCCGTCCCGCAGGTGGGATATTTGCTGGTCTACGACACGACCTGTTCTCTCGTGTGAAACGTCCCGCTCTCGCGGTCGAAGAAGTATGTTGTTGATTGAGGGAGAAGCCCCTGGGAGTATCTCGGAAAGCGTGTGACTCACAGAACACAGGATAGATTGATATAATGTATTTTGATGAGGCAAGACGTGTTGCGTCTGCGGTAGGGAAGACGACAGTCAGCGTGTCAAACGTGGTTTGTACGTGTGTGAAGAACATGATGATGCGTTCAATGCTGACGTGAACGGGGCGGAGAACATCCGCCTCGACATCAATCAAAGTAACTCCGAGTCTGCACCCGATTTGGGTGGGGATAGGAGTATCGGCTGGCTGGCACAGCCCGAAGTCTACCTATATGACTTGTCTCACGGATTCTTACCGAGGGAACAAGTGGTAGACTGCAAACCCTAATATCTCAAATGCGGTCGGGATTCCTCCGCCTTCAGGCGGAGGAGGATGTCAATCCTTGATTCTCCTCAGCGTTAGTGCCTATTTATTATTGTGCTCATCTACAAGCGGGAGCGAGGCGACACGAGCCGCCGCAATGGCTGTCAGTCCACGTGATGTAGTCGATTCATTTGTGCGTTGAGCATGCGCTTCGCCAAGGGATTGTTCATCTCCAATGGGGATGAACCGAACGACAGTACCATTGGGTGTAGTTTCACACAGGAGGTACGCCTGTGGGAACGAACACGTAGTTGGCGCAGCGATTTCGCGAACGCCTGCGTAGCGTCCAGTGGCGGGTAAATGATAGTGGCCGGTAAAAACGAGGTCGGCACCTCCCTCAGCAAGCGCATCTGCAAACGGTTTGGGATCACGCATCACGGGCGGGAGATGCATCTCAGGTTCCGCTTCCCGGTGGGCAGAAATCTGGTCAGAGACCGGTGGGAAATTGTGGTGGACAAGTACAATTGAGGGGCCAGCATCAGTGAGCGTCTCTCGTAGCCACGCTCGGTCTTCGTCTGTTACACGACCGTCATGGCTCTCGAACAATCGATTGCGAGTTCCAGCGCTGTTAACGCCAACTACGTCCATGCCGCCGATAGTCGTGTGGAATGGCAACGTTCCCGGTCCATACTGCTTTGCAAACCACGAAATATCGGCCGTATTGTGCTCATCACGAGACTTCGGCACATCGTGATTACCTGGAACTGCGAGAAACGGTGCATCGAGTCTTGAAACTGCCTTGTCGACAGCGTCGTAGTTCCACGGTTCACCGTCTTTGGTCAGGTCACCCGGTGATAGGACGGCATCGACCTCTCGCTTGTTGATATCCTCGATAGCTGCTTCAAAATGCTCCTCGGTCTGTTCAAACAACTTCGATGTCCCCTCTGAGCGGGTTGATACGTGCGGATCAGCGATGACTGCAAAGCGTGTGTGCTCACCAGCCGGATTATTGAGTCGAGCGAGAACCGATCCGGCTGCCTCATCACTATTCACTCCGATTCACCCGGGAAGAAGAGCGAGGGGGTACTGTGATGAAAGCTTCCGAGCCGAGTCCCGTCCAACAAGTCGACGTGTGAATAAAGTTCTCCACGCTGGATAGCAGTCTCTGGCAGTGTTTCGAGTGATGACCGGTTGAGTGTTCCAACGAGAAGTACGGCTACTTCATTCTCTGTGTCGGAGACGCGTGTTAGTGAAAAGATATCCGACCCAACAGCCCGATTAAATACTTCGTAATTGTCGAACGTACCACCGTTAATAACTCGCTGGAATGGCTCAGCAACTTCTCCCTGAGCGATGTAGGCAAGTCCCGGTCGACCTTCTGGGTCATCTGTAGGGGGAATTGGTGTGACATGTGCAGCCCGTACCGTGACAACTTGCCAGCCATCATCACTAAGCCGAGTCCCCATCTTATCGGCCTGTTCCAGTGTTGCCCGCCACTCGTTCTTTTGCGTCTCTGAATCTGGCATCATCGCCGAGTTTCAAATCCGTGGTTGAATAGCTTCTGATATTTTACCAAATAATTAGGCGTATATATATGATTGTAGGCATACACAAGAATTCTTGTGGGCATACATCGCTATTACCAACGTAATTACGGCAAGCGCGAAGTTGTCCCGATGATGCCAAACGATACGACCCGGCGGGGATTCCTGACTGCTGCAGGAGTTGGTGCGGCAACTGCACTAACTGGTTGTCAGAGTGGCCCGAGCGAGGACAACGCCACGGCGACCGATGAATCATCAACAAACCAGGATTCAAATAATGACACGACGGATTCAGGGGGAACGCCAACAACTGGTGGCACGCTCCAGATGATGGCAACTGGTTCGATTCAGACACTGGACCCGATCAACGCGAAGGGGTCCGGAGCTGGGTACGACCAGTACGGCCGGTCGCTGATGGAGTTTGAGAACGGCACGTATCCGCCGAAACCCGCGCTCGCGACAGATTACTCAATGTCTGATGATGGGCTCACGTACACGTTCCAACTGCGTGAGGGCGTCACCTTCCACGACGGATCGGAATTCACTGCAGACGATATCGTCTACTCATATCGACGACTGGCAGGCTCTGAAAACTCCCGAAACCGCGACGATATAATCGGAACGACGATGACGATCGCTCACGAGAAAGATCCATCACGCTCCGAGCCAACTGACGAGGAGACACTCGCCGACTACGTTCCGGGCTCGCTTGAGGTAGAGGCGGTCGACGACTACACGTTTGAGATGACGCTTGCAGCACCGTTCCAGTACACGCTGTTCCAAATTGCTGGTGGTGCATTCTCAATTCTTCCAGAAGGCTCCGTCGGAGATATCGAAGGATACGATGGAGAGTATGCGTACAACGAATTCTTCTCCACCCAAGGAGATGGGCCGGCGTACGCAGGGCTTGGTCCGTTCCAGGTCGACTCGTGGACGAAGGGGAGTGAGATACAACTCACCGCGTTCGATGAGTACTATGGGAGCCAGCCGGAACTGGACGGAATCACGTACACAGTCGTTGGATCGGGGAACACACGACTAAGCCGGTTCAGACAACAGAACGCCGATGTTCTTGAAGGGATGCCAACGGCCTCGTTCAATCCCGATGGCGTCTCGATATCAGAAACGGACGGGAATCGTTCTGTCGGGACCTACACGTTTGACGATGGGATGACGGTTAACTACGGCGAGATTCCATCGCTCTCGACAGAATATCTCGTGTTTAACACACTGGAGGTCCCGATAGCGGTCCGGAAGGCATTCGCCTACGCGATGAATCAGGATGAAATTGCCCGCGATATCTACAAAGGGAATGCAAAAGCAGGCTATCACATTACGCCGCCTGCACCCTATCCGACGTTTGAGGATGGCGTGAGTTCGGCTGAAACGTACGACCAGCACGCAGAAAGTGGGTATCAATCAAACACCGAGTACGGAGAAGACGGCTATCCCTACGGATACGGAACAACGGACCTCCAATCCGCACAAGAGGTAATGGAGGCTGCTGGCTACAGCGACTCGAACCGCTACTCGATTACCGGCACCACAATTGCTGGCAACAGCGCCTACGAATCGGTTTTCACCGTGCTCCAATCGAAGCTCCGGTCTGCCTATATCGATATGAGTATTGAGCAGGCGGAGTTTGGCACCATCATCAGTCGCGCGATTTCTGGCGATATGGAGGTGTTCGGGCTCGGCGACGGGATGGAGTATCCCGGCCCACAGAACTTCCTTCGATTCCTGTACGGAGAAAGTCCAGGCGGTCAGTTCACGCGCTGGGGTGCAGAGGGAAGCTACCACGAGGAGTCGCTGCGCCAGCAGGCTCTCGACACGTGGGAGTCCAACTACGTTGGCGGCGACCAAGCTTCTCGGAATGAGGCATTCCAGACAATCGAGGAGATCAACTGGGCATCGGTACAGGAGTTGCCATTCGCTCACACGACATCTCAGCGATTCTGGCATCAAAACGTCGACATCACGATGTATGATGTGATGGAAAACCAGACGTTCACTGACGTAATGCTCAGTCGGTAGCTCGGCCATCGACCAGAAGAGATTCAATTCGTTTTAACATCATTCATGAAAAATAACGCACGGGCACTTTCCGTCTGGAGTTCGCAGCCGTGAGCCGGCTGACGTACCTTGGCAAGCGGCTGCTGATGAGCCTACCAGTCATCTGGCTTGGAACCACGATGACGTGGTTTATCATATTCATGGGCCCGATTGACCCAGCTGCCCGATTGCTCAGTGAAGGGCAGGTACGTAATTCAGCCGAGTACACTGCTGCACAACAACAGCTCGGGCTTGACCAACCACCACTACAACATTACGTTGAGTGGATGGGGAATCTCCTCACGTTCGATTTAGGCCAAACATGGCTGCTGTATCAGGGATCGAATGTGAATGCACTCATCCTTGATTTCCTCCCACGAACACTGTGGCTTGGGTTCTGGTCAGTACTGATTGCAATCTGCATCGGTGTCCCACTGGGCTTCTACGCCGGCATGAACTCAAATACAGGTGCAGATTACGCCGCTTCACTCGGGGGAATTGTCTGGCGAGCAATGCCAAATTTCTGGCTCGCAATTATGTTATTAGCAGTGCTTGGCTCATCGGCCGCTATCATTGGTATTGATTATCAAAATTTCATCATCCCATTGGATAGTCTGACGGGAAGTCCAGATATGTCACAAATTGGTACAGTTGATGGGTTCCTTGCTGCGACAAAGAAGGTGCTTCCGGCCGCAATTGTACTTGGATCTGCGTCAATGGGCAATGAGATGCGCATCGGGCGAACCGCAGTACTGGAAGTTCGAAACGAAGACTACATTGATTTCGCGAGAGCACAGGGGGTCTCAGATCGGCTAATCGTTTGGAAACATATCCTCAGAAACGCGCTAGTGCCACTTGTCCCGATTATTACAAGCGAGGCGTTTCTGCTCATCGGTGGAAGCGTTCTCGTTGAGACTGTGTTCTCAATCAACGGAATCGGTTGGCTGTTCTATCAGGCTGCTATACAGGGAGACCTTCCGCTCGTTGGGACACTCATGTACATATTCATCCTCATGATAGTCAGCATCAATCTCATACAAGACATCCTGTACACGATCATTGACCCCCGGGTGGGGTTGGAGGGGAACTGAAATGTCGAACACCACTCCCGATAGGAGTTATAAATCGGTAATAAAGACCGTCGCAACAACTGAATCAACAGTTTTCATCTGGGCTGCAATCGGTGTGGCTCTGTTTGCTCTGGAAGCCAGCGCCGTGCTGGCATTCTTGATGAGTATCCTCGGTGATTTCGTCGTTGCACTCCCGGTTGGAGCGGGTGGTGCTGTCGCAGCGCTCACGGAGTTCGAGGCCGCTATCCGAGCAGTTCCAACGCTCTTATCAAGAGAGACCATCCCCAACCAAGGATACTGGGACGGGTCAGAGTGGGTTGGAACCTTCCTCAATTTACGACCAGGACTAGCATGGGGACTTCGCGCTACGCTCGTGTACGTGTACGCGTTTGCGATTGCGGCGTGGGTCGCTGCGGGCTATCAGCTTTACCGCCGTGTGTACCGTGCTGCAAATTGGACTCCCCGTGACGATGTAATCGACCGGTTTCGGACTCACCGATGGGGCATCTTCGGACTCTTTGTCGTGTTCATGTTCGTCACGATGGCGGTCTTTGCCCCTGCACTTGGTCCAACTACCTACGAGCAAAACATGCGAAACTCCTACTCTAACGAGATACAGTACTTCGACACAGAGACTGATAGCGTAGAGACGGTGCTCGTCGGCCAAGCTAACCGTGGCTCACAGTCGACTGGTGATAACGCCGACCGTGTCCTGCCGATGGAGTATGATAATTTCGGTCGATTCCACCCATTTGGGACACTCCCAACTGGTCGTGACTTGTTCACATTCATCGTTGTCGGCTCACGCATCTCTCTCGTCATCGGGTTACTGTCAGTCGGACTGAGTGCATTACTCGCTTCGTCGCTTGCCCTCACTGCTGCGTATTATAAGGGGCGCGTTGATTTATCAACGGTTCTGATATCAGATGGAGTTATGGCAATGCCACAGTTGCTGCTGCTAATTATGCTTACCAGCGTCCTTAGTGGGACATGGCTCGGCAATATCTACAGTGGTGGGTTTCTTCTCGCGCTCATTTTCGCGTTCACTGGCTGGACCTATATGTGGCGGTCATTGCGTGGGCCTGCTCTTCAAGTCTCGGAGCGACAGTGGATTGACGCAGCTAGGTCCTTCGGACAACGTCCACTCGTCATTATGCGTCGGCACATGTTCCCGTACATTACCGGGTATATGCTAATTTATGGTTCAATGACACTCGGAGGGGCGATTATTTCCATTGCTGGCCTTTCATATCTTGGGCTTGGAGTTGCACCGCCAACGCCAGAGTGGGGCCGTGCAATCAACCTCGGGCAAGATTACGTCAGGACTGGCTCTTGGCATATCTCCCTTATACCAGGGTTGCTAATCACGCTGGTAGTCACAGGCTTCAATGCGTTAGGCGATGGGATTCGCGACGCGATTGACCCACAGTCTGATGCTGCAAGTAACACAGCTGGTCGGGGTGGTGGCGCGTGAGTCTGCTCGAGGTTCGAAATCTCCGAACGGTATTCCATACGGAGCGTGAGCAAATTCACGCTGTAGATGGTGTGAGCTTTGATGTTGATGCCGGAGAAGCCGTTGGCCTCGTCGGCGAATCAGGGTCAGGAAAGTCAGTTACTGCCCGTTCGGTACTCGGATTGGTCGACGAACCTGGTGAAGTTGAGAGTGGATCGATTCAGTTCCGTGGTGATGAGCTAACAGATGGTCATTGGGAATCCCACCGTGGTGACCTTGCAATTGTGTTCCAAGATCCCGGAAGTGCATTGAACCCAACCTATACGATAGGGAACCAGATTCGTGAGGCGCTACGGATTCATCAGGGCCTTCGTGGAAAAGAGGCACGCAGTCGGGCTGTTGAGCTGCTTGAGGCAGTCGGCATACCAGACCCCAGCAGTCGTGTTGATGAGTATCCACATCAGTTATCTGGAGGCATGCAACAGCGCGCGGTGATCGCAGCCGCGCTTGCGTGCGATCCGGATCTTTTGGTTTGTGATGAACCAACGACTGGGCTCGATGTCACAATACAGGCGCAGATACTTGATTTACTCAACCGTCTTCGCCGGGAGGAAGACCTCGCGATTCTCCTCATTACGCACGATATGGGTGTTATCGAGGAGACAACAGACCGTGTGAATGTCGTTTACGCTGGTGAGGTAGTTGAGCGAGCACCAACGAAGGAACTGTTTGACGATCCAGCCCATCCGTACACGCAGGCGCTACTCAATTCTATTCCCGGCAGGACGCCTCCTAACGAGCGACTTCCGACAATAGACGGAGAGGTACCAACCCCGACTGGGTCGGCTGAAGATTGCCGGTTTGCCCCACGCTGTCCCGAAGCGGGGCCGGATTGTTTAGCTGACCCTCCTGACCACGTATCGGTGGGCACAGAGGATGTTCACCACACCGCTGCATGTCTGTTGTACGATGATCGATACACGATTGAGAGTGAGCAGCTATGACAATATCGAATCCAAGCAGTAGGATCAGAGGTCCTGAGCAATCAAACAATGATATGTTTCTCTCTGTCCGTGACCTGCGGATGTATTATGAGGACAATAGTTTACTCAACCAATCACCGCCGGTTCGTGCGGTTGATGGAGTTAATCTCGACATTTATGAAGGAGAGACTCTCGCTCTCGTTGGAGAATCTGGGTCTGGTAAAACAACGCTCGGGCGTACGATATTAGGACTCAATGAAGCAACAGGTGGGACTGTACAGACCGATGGCCGAGATGTGACCGAATTGTCCGGCGTTCAAAAGCGTCGCTGGCAACGTGAAGCTGGAATGGTGTTTCAAGACCCAGAGGAGAGTCTGAACCAACGGCTTACCGTCGGCGAGATTATTGCCGAACCACTAGAAGCTCACGACTGGCCAACAGTAACAGCAGCGACTCCAAACGGCTCAGTCACCGGTGACGTGGAGCCGGCGACGGATCGAACGCCAGATATTCATGTCGATACAGCAGGAGCGACACTAACAGCGTCAGTCCGTGACCGATTCCCCCTTACTTCCGAAGATGTGACACTCGAGGCTGATGGGGATACCGTAGAAGTGAGAGTTGAGAAGTCGCAGGCTGCAATGCGTGAACAGCGTGTTCGGTCTCTACTCGATCGAGTCGGTCTGCAAGAGGCTCATTTTTACCGATATCCACACCAGTTTTCGGGAGGACAGCGACAACGCGTTGGGATTGCCCGCTCTCTCGCTCTTGAGCCACGCTTTCTCGTTCTAGATGAGCCGGTATCGGCTCTCGACGTGAGCGTTCAAGCCCGTATAATCAATTTGTTGGAAGATATTCAGGCGGAGCTCGGACTTACATATCTGTTTATCGCGCATGATCTCAGTGTCGTTCGGCATATTGCTGATCGGGTTGCTGTCATGTATTTAGGAATGATCGTTGAGACGGGGCCGACGGGGCAGGTATTCAATGATCCTGCCCATCCGTACACGCTATCATTATTGTCAGCGATTCCCGGCAGTGGTTCGCCATGGGATGGCCCACGGATTACACTGCGGGGGACGCCGCCAAACCCACGTGACCCACCCACTGGCTGCCCATTTGCAACTCGCTGTCCGGCTAAAATCCGGCCAGATAGCTATGACTTACCGGAAGAAACCTGGCGTGCTATTGATGAGTTGCGGGTCGTATTTCGAACACGGGCACGGGCTGAAACAGGGGCAACCAATCGTATTCGGTCGCTGCTGGATTTGCCAGTAGATTCTGCTGCGCTCTCTGAGACGCGTGAGGGGGTCTTTGGTGATATTCAGCTCCCTCAGGGTGTCGCGACGGTCGTTGAGGAGGCATTCGATTTAGCGCGAATGGGTGACGACGCGGGCGCAGCCGAACGCCTTCGGAAGGCGTTCGGATCACGATGTGATGAAGAACACCCGGAGTCACGTGACGGACTCCGAACGAACCGATGTCTACGTCGAGAACCTCAGTACGAGAATACCCAGTCTACAATCGCCCAGCGCGAAGGCGAGGGTTGATGCAACGACATGTTCGCTCGCCTACGTAGGCATACAGTTAGATTACCTTGGGGCAGACAGATTATCTGGGGCTATACACCTGTGATCAGCACTCTTCGCAGATTACTCATGCTGACCCGCGGTGCACCGTCGGCTGTGTTCACAAGAGGATCATCAAATCAAGCTTCTGACCGGTCTTCAGCACAAAATCACGCCTTATCCTGCCCAGCTACTGCGCGCTAGTGAGGTGTGGACCCTCACGCGGCCACCAGGCAGGGACGAAACCACTGTTCGAACGAGTGCAGATTGACATCCTCCCCGCGGTAAAGCGCGAGGCTTTCTCCTTGATTCAGCGGGGTAAGTCCCACTATTCTGGGGTTTCGACTCTGTTGGAATCATCAATCGGAGAGATGTCTTTAGAAGTGTGCTGAATACAGAGCGCTCCTCGGTCACAGGCGTCCAAGGAGAGCGCTCCGGCAGTAGCGTTTCTCGGATGTGCAGGACGTTTATTTAGGACGTGTTCGGGTATGTGTGTATGCCAACATTGGAAGGTTGGACACTCTGGCTACACATCGGTGCCGGAACGGTCGCTGTGTTGGCTGGCTTAGGGGCGCTCGTGACGATCAAAGGGGGATGGCGACATCGTCAGGCTGGGAAACTCTTCTTGATATCGACTTGTGATTGACTATACGCATCAAGGCGGTGTTTTGCTGCGTGGAATCAGGGGACGGCGAAGGGGTGCCTGATGATGCATAACGAACTCCAGTTGAAGGGCACGGGTGGATTTATATATTACCTGTCGCTGTCCAGTGGATTTGGTTCGTTATGCAGCAAGACGAGCCCTGAGGGATTTGAACCCCCGGCAACGTGGTCCGAAGCCACGCACTCTGTCCGGGCTGAGCTAAGGGCCCTCACTACTGCGTAGCAGGGTGGTATTCAAAAGCCCTTCCATCGGAAACGTTCCGGACCGACGCGTTCATACTCGCGTCTCGTGACAACCAACCATGCAGCGGCTTCGCGGATTCGTTGAGCTTACACGCCCCGGAAACGCGCTCACGTCGGGACTGCTCACGGCTATCGGTGCGGTCGTCGCCGGAACCGCACCGACGCCGGGGCTGCTCGTCGACACGGGCGCACTGGTCCGTGCGGCCGCAGCCGTGCTCGCGACAATGCTCGCCGTCGGAGCCGGCAACGCCATCAACGACTACTTCGACCGTGAAATCGACGCCATCAATCGGCCGAAGCGACCGATTCCCCGCGGTGCGGTGACGCCGCATGAGACACTCGCGTTCGCCGCGGTGCAGTTCGCGGTCGCGGTCGGACTGGCGCTCGTGCTCCCGCCACTTGCCGTCGCGATTGCCGTCGTAAATCTCACCGCGCTCGTCGCGTACACGAAGCTGTTCAAGGGACTGCCGGGAGTCGGTAACGCGGTCGTCGGCTGTCTCGGCGGGTCGACGTTCCTGTTCGGCGGTGCGGCCGTCGGGGGCGCGCTCCGACCTGTAGCCGTCCTCGCCGTGCTCGCCGCGCTGGCGACGTTCTCGCGGGAGGTCATCAAGGACGTGGAGGATATCGCCGGCGACCGCGAGGAGGGGCTGAACACGCTTCCCATCGCGGTCGGGAAGCGGCGTGCGCTCCAGGTCGCGATGGCCGCGCTGCTCGTCGGCGTCGCCGGCAGCCCACTCCCGTATCTGCTCGCCGACTTCGGCGTCGCGTATCTCGTCGCCGTCGCCGTCCCCGACGTGCTCATGCTGGTCGCCGGCTACTGGGGCTTTTCCGAACCGACGCGGAGTCAGGCGTGGCTGAAGTACGGTCAACTGCTCGCCGCCGGCGCGTTCATCGTCGGCCGGTTCGCGTAGCCGCCCCCGAGGCTTTTGCGCGCCGGACGCTACGGGTGAGTATGGTGACGACAGACGACGCGGAGTTGACGGCAGCGCTTGAGGCAGAGACCATCGCGGTCGTCGGCTGTTCGGCCACGCCTGGGAAGGCCGCCCACGGCGTCCCGAAGTATCTCCAAGAGCACGGCTACCGTATCGTCCCGGTCAACCCGACGACCGACGAGGTGCTCGGCGAACCGGCGTACGACTCGCTTTCCGACGTGGAGGAGACAGTCGACCTCGTGGACGTGTTCCGGCCGAGCGCCGAGGTGTCGAGTATCGTCGACGAGACGCTCGACCGTGAGGACGTGGACACCGTGTGGCTCCAGCTCGGGATTCGCGACGGTGAGGCCGGCGAGCGCGTCACCGACTCCGGGCGTCGGTTCATTCACGATAAGTGTCTGAAAGTCGAACACCAGCGACTGGCGTGAGCTACTCGCGGACCGACTCGCGCAGCGGAGCGAGCAGTTCCTCCGTCACGGCGTACGGGTCGGTCTCCTTCGCGACGATGGCGTCCACGTAGCGTTCGAGCCCACCCTGCCGCTCGATTTCCTCGCGAATCAGTTCGCCCGCACCCTCACGGAGCAGGCGGCGAATCTCCTCCTCGTAGCGGTCGCGCCGCTGAGCGTTGAGTTCGCCCGAAGCCTCGAGCCACGCGCGGTGGTCGACGAGCGTGTCGAGAAACGGTTCGACGCCCTCGCCGGTCTTGGCGACCGTCTCGACGATTGGCGGGGTCCACGTCTCGTCGTCCCCGTTGTCGTCTTCATCCTGCTCACCAACTGCGTCGGTCTCGACGCCGTGGTGGCCGGCAGTGCCGGCAAGCGGCGAGGCGTCCCGCATGTGAACCATCTCTTTTAGCTCCTGTACTGTGCGGTCGGCCCCGTCGAGGTCGGCCTTGTTGACGATGAACACGTCGCCGATTTCGAGGATACCGGCCTTCAGCATCTGTACGTCGTCACCCGAGGAGGGAGGAACGAGCACGGCGACGGTGTCGGCGGTGCCGACGATGTCGACCTCGTTTTGGCCCGCGCCGACCGTCTCGATGATGATTCGGTCCTTCCCGAACGCGTCGAGTGCCTTCACCGCGTCCGTCGTCGCCGTCGAGAGCCCGCCGAGCGTTCCCCGCGCCGACATCGAACGGAAGAACACGTCCATGTCTCCGACGTTCGAGGCCATCCGGATGCGGTCGCCCAACACCGCGCCACCCGAAAAGGGCGAAGAGGGGTCAATGGCGATGACGCCGACGGTCTCGCCCCGCTCGCGATACGTCTCTGCCATCTTGTCGACGAGCGTCGACTTGCCAGCGCCGGGGGAACCGGTGATGCCGACGACCGTCGCGTTCCCGGTGTGCTCGTGGAGTTGACTGACCAACTCGCGGTAGCCGGACCCGCGGTCTTCGATTTTCGAGATGACGCGGGCCAGCGCGCGGTGTTTTCCGGCGAGCAGTTCCTCGATGAGATCGCTCATCGCTCGGGCGCGTTCTCGCGGACGAACTCGATGGTCTCTGCCATCGACGACCCCGGACCGAAGATGCCGTCGACGCCCATCTCGTACAACTCGTCGCGGTCCTCGTCGGGGATGATACCGCCAACGAGCACGAGCGTGTCCTCGAAGGCGTCGTACGACTCCAACCCCTCCACGATTTTCGGAACGAGAGTGTTGTGGGCACCGGAGAGGATTGAGATACCGAGCGCGTCCACGTCCTCCTGGACGGCGGCCTGCACGATTTCGTCGGGTGACTTGTGGAGTCCGGAGTAGATGACCTCGAAGCCGGCGTCGCGGAACGCCCGGGCGATGACGTGTGCGCCGCGGTCGTGGCCGTCGAGACCGACCTTCGCGACCAGACAGCGGATGGTCCGGTCCTCGGAGTCCTGTGTACTCATGGCAACACTTGCACACCCAGACGCTTTCACAGTTACGGAGCGGCTGACAGCCTTCAGCAGGATTGTGCGAGTACAACTCCGCTTGTTCGGAAAGCGGAACGGCTACTTACGCCGGCCACCAAATACGGTTATGAGTCTCGCGGACAGTTCGGTCGTGAAACGCCGCCCTCGGGCCGTCGTCGCCGTGCTCAGCGTCGTCGGCTACGTGCTCGTCATCGGGACCCTCTACGTCGGCCTGCCAATCTACCCGGAGATCGGGCTGGGGACGGTGAATCTGCTCTCACACGCCATCGCGCTCGTCAACACCGTCGCGGTCTGTTGTCTGGTCGCCGGCTGGTACCACATCCGGCAGGGAAACGTCGAGACGCACCGCCGGCTGATGATCGTCTCTTTCGTCCTCATCATGATTTTCCTCGTGATGTACCTGCTCAAGACCGGCGGCGGGGGACGCAAGGACTTCGTCGGTCCCGACCTCCCGTATTATCTGTACCTCGCGATGTTGGGCATCCACATCGTGCTGTCGGCGCTGTCGGTGCCGCTCGTCTTATACAACATCACTATCGGACTGAGCCACAGCGTCGACGAGATTCGCCAGACCGCCCACGCTCGCGTCGGCCGTATCACCGTCGCCGTCTGGAGCGTCTCGCTCACGCTCGGCGTGTTAGCGTACCTACTGTTGAACCACGTCTACACCTTCGATTTCGTCCCGGCCTGAGCTACTCCTCCAGTGCGCCCATGTGCTCGGCCAGCGCGGTCGCGCCGTCCGACATCGCCCACCGCTGGTCCGTCGCTGCCGCCCACTCCCTGAGCTCGGCCGCCGCCCGCTCAACCTGCTCCTGTACGCGGTCGCCTGCCTGTTCGCTCGAAACGCGCTGCCACCGCTCCTCGAAGTCGTACCCGACGGCGACGACCCGGCCGCCCTCACCATCGCCTTCACCACCGGCTTCCTCGTCCTCACCGTCCCCCGGCGTGACGAGGACGACCGCCGGAACGAGCTTCGCGTCGGTCCCCTCGAAGTCGAAGACGCCGGCCGGGAAGACGGCCCGGAAGCGGCCGCTCTCGTTGAGCTCTTGCAGTTCCGCGAGTTCGAACGGTCGGTCGGGGAGCGTGGAGAGTTGCATACCACCACTCGCCGTCGGGTTCGGAAAACGGTTTCTCAGTCGGTCCGCGGGAGCGTCACAGCCCCGACGACGAAGAAGGCGAGCGTCAACGCGGCGAGCACGAGCAGATTCGACTCCGCGACGCCCAGCCCCCCCGGCACCTGCGAGGTGGCGAGCGTGTCCGGCGGTTCGTAGGCGACGGCACGCACGCCACGCGAGAAGTAGGTCAGCGGCGACACCCACAGCGGGAGCCACTCCGGCAGGAGCGACTGGGGAACGAACGTCTCCGACAAGAACAGAAGTGGGAGCGCGATTCCGTTCGAGGCCGCGATGACGCCGTCCGAGGAGTCCGACAGACTCCCGAGAATCGCGCCCAGGCCACAGAACAACGCGACGCCGAGCACGACGAACGGGACGAGCAGCGGCGAGAAGACGATGGACGCGCCGGTGACGGCCACCACGAGCAGGAGGATTCCCGCGGCCGCGACGCCGATGATGCCGACGTTGACGAGCGTCTGTGCCGCCAGCCACTCCCACCGACGGAGCGGCGTCGTCGCCAGCTTCTCGAAGCGGTTGTCTTCGCGGTGGCGGGCGACCTCGCTACCTACCCGGGAGAGCGGCGTGAACAACACGACGACGGCGAGGTAGCCGGGGACGTAGTAGCCCGGCGGCTCGGTGAACAGCCCGCCCGTCCCGCCGGCCGTGTTGACCAAAGCCCCGAAGATGAGGATGATGATGGCCGGAAAGAAGAACGTGAAGAAGACGGCGGTGCGCCGGCGGAGGAACGCCTTCCCCGCGGCGACGGTCTCCGACCGGATGCGACCGGCTCTACTCATCGCCCACCTCGCGGGGCGTCCCGCTGGCTCCGACAGTTTGGCCGGTGAGCTGGAGATACACCTCTTCGAGGTCGGGCTGTCGCCAGAGGAGACCGTCGTATGCAACCCCGGCGTCGGTGAGCGTCGTCGCTACGTCGCCCACCTCGTCCGGGGCAACGTCGTCGACGACGAGCCGGCGCTCGTCAGGGACGAACGCGTAGTCGGCGGCGGCGAGCACCTCGCGGGCGTGGTCGGAATCGTCGGCGCGAATCTCGACGCGCGGGCGACCGCCGTGTTCGGCGACCAAGGCTGCGGGTGGTCCCTCGGCGACGAGTCGCCCCCCCGCGAGCAGGCCGACCCGGTCACAGAGTCGTTCCGCCTCCTCCATGTAGTGGGTCGTGACGAGTACCGTCGCGCCGGCGTCGGCGAGCGCGTCGATGAGGCCCCACACGTCGCGGCGACCCTGCGGGTCGATTCCCGTCGTCGGCTCGTCTAAGAACAACACGTCGGGATCGTTCACGAGCGTCGTGGCGACGCACACTCGTCTCTTCTGTCCCCCGGAGAGGTCCTCGTAGTAGGTGTTACCGCTGTCGGTAAGCCCAACATCGACGAGCGTCTCGCCCACGTCGCGCGACTCGTCGTAGAGACCGCCGTAGTAGCTGACGACCTCGCGAGCCGTCAGCCGAGCCGGCGGCGAGAACTCCTGTGGAAGCAGGCCGAGCCGCTGCGGGTCGGCGCGTTTCGGGTCCTCGCCGAGCAGTCGCACCTCGCCTTCGGGGTCGGTCGTCCCGGTGAGCGCGCGGACGAGCGTGGTCTTGCCCGCGCCGTTGGGACCGATGAGTCCGTATATCTCGCCGGCGTCGATGTCGAGCGAGACGCCGTCGAGCGCGACCGTCTCGCCGTACGACCGGCGCACGTCCGACGCACTGATAACCATACCTCGGTTCGTGGCGCGCCCGTCTAAGCGGTTGTGTTCCGTCGCCCGCTACAGTTCGGCGCGCACCCGGCGGACGATATCGTCCACGTCGTACTCGTCCTCGGTCAGGTCCCAGATTTGTTCGCCGTCGACCGTCACGCGGAAGACACCGTGGTCGCCGGTGACGAGGGTCACGCGGTCAAGTGATTGCCCGAAGCTCTGGAGCACCGCGCGTTCGGTATCGAGTGCGCGGTCGAGATAGCCACACGGCACGCAGTAGGTGATTTCGACGTGTGTCATACGCGAGAGATGAGCGCCGGGGGCAAGCACCTGACGGTCACGGGCGAAGTCGCGAGAGGTCCGCCATCGTCGGTCGCCATCGGAGCAGGAGCACAGTCGCGAGGAACACGCTCGTGGAGAGGAAATACGACTGCTGGCCGATAGTGGCGGCGAAGCCGGCACTCCCTGTGACAGTCGTGAGTACGCCCGCGATGACGGGAAGCACACACGAGACACAGGAAAAGAGGCCGAGCAGGCCCGCGCCGACGGAGCCGGACACGTCGGCAACCGTTCCGTAAACGAGCCACGCGAGCGCGAGATAGCCGACCGTCTTGTACGGGATGAGATTCACGACGAGTCGCTCACCGCTGTACAGCAGTGCGGGCGCGAAGCCGGGCGGAATCTGGTAGGTGACGAGCCGGAGCCCGGTGGCGCGCTCGCCGATACCCGGCAGGAGGACGCCGCCGGCGAACGCGAGCACGAGGAAGTAGCCGACGGCGAGCGCACCGGCGACGAGCCGCTTGCGGCCGGTCACGCGCGGGAGCGAGGTGTTGCGATACGCCCACCAGGATACGTCGAGCCACACCCACGGCATCACGAGGATGAAGATGCCACGCAGCGACGCCGGCGGCCCGCTCACGAGCAGCGAGTAGAGGATGACGACGAGCAACTGTGCGTTCAGGATGGCGGCCCAGTAGACGAGCGTCCGGGTGGGCGGGCGGCGGTCACGAACCGCGGCGAGCGTGCTCATACGACGAGTGAATCTACGACGATAGCCACGAGCAGCGCGCCGAGATATGCGTTCGAGGCGTGGAACGCGCGGAACGCCGCGCCCTCGGTGCGCTCGCGGTGGAGTCGGACGACCATCCCCAGAAAGAGCGCCCCGAACCCGACCGTGGTCACGGCGTAGAAGACGCCGAGATCGCTGACCGCGGTGAGCACGCCGGCGCTGGCGAGCGTGGCCGCGAGATACCAGACGATGTGTTTGCGCGTCTTCGTCTCCCCGCTGACCACGGGCATCATCGGGAAGCCGCCGCGGGCGTAATCGTCCTTGTACGCCAGCGCGAGGTTGTAGAAGTGCGCCGGCGTCCACAGGAAGATGGTCACGGCGAGCACGACGCCCGGCAGCCCGAGTTCGCCGGTGACGCCGACCCAGCCGATGAGCGCCGGCAGCGCACCCGCGACACCGCCGATAACCGTGTTCTGGACGGTGTTCGGCTTCAACACGAGCGTGTAGATGACCGAGTAGAACACGATGGCGACGAAGCCGAGCGTGGCGGCGAAGACGTTCACCTGCAGGAAGGCGACGAGCGAGGCGGCCGCGAGCGCGAATCCGAACGCGAGCGCGTTGTGCACGGGGACGAGTTCGGTCGCCAGCGGGCGGTCGCTGGTGCGTTTCATCCGACGGTCGATGTCGCGCTCGAGGACGTGGTTGAAGGTCCCCGACGCGCCGATGGCGAGGACGCCACCGCCGAGCGTGAGGACGATGGTGCGGACGGTGAGTCCACCGGGGCCGCCGGCGAGCGACATCCCGGCGGCGGCCACGAGCGCGAGCAGCCACATCAGCCGCGGCTTCATCAGTCGGAAGTACGCGAAGAGCGTCGCGCGGGCGCGGTCGAACGAGGAGTCGAAGCGAACCGTCGACTCGGACGGTTCGGCGTCGACGACGGACTCCTCGAACGGTTCCTCGGGCACGTCGTCGCGTCCGGTGTCAGCTTCGAGTTGCCACGCGAGCGCGGCGGTGAGCGCGGTGAAGATGGCGACGGCGATGCCGAGGTGGAGACCGGGCGTGAGGCCGCTCGCACCGGCGAAGACGACGACTGCGCCCATCCCGACCTGCACCGGGTAGAGCGCGAGCGCGGCCAGCAGCGCGCCCTTGACGCGGCGAGAGCTGTCCGACCACCCGATGGCGACGGAGCTGACGAGGAGGAGCCCGACGACGAGCGCGGCGGTGCGGTGGCCGAGCGCGACGACGGCACTCACCGACGAGGGGGCACATAGGGGCCACGACGTACAGGCGGCCGTGGCGTCGGCGACGGTGGCCGTCGCGCCGGCGACGACGAGGAGATACACCCCGACGACGGTCGTCGCGAGCAGCGTCGTGAACTGCGGCCGCTTCATTACCAGAGCAAAGTCTCGGCTCTACTTATGCCCCGCGCTTCTTGCGGATAGCACGCATCGCGGGGTTAATGTGGGGCCACTCCTAACTGCGGCTATGAAACGTACGCGCGTTGCGGGGGCCGTCGCAACGGTGCTCGCGCTACTCGCCGTCGCCGTGGGCCCGGCTGCGGCACAGCCGTCCGAGAACATCGGTATCATCAGTTCACTTGACTCCGAACTCCTCTACGTCTCCGCGATTATCGCGGTAGTCGTCGAGGCGACTCTCATCTACACGGTCGTCCGCTACCGCAACAACGACGACCCGAAACCGACACAGGAGAACCGTCGCCTCGAAATCACGTGGACCATCGCGACCGCCATCGTCCTGCTGTTCGTCGGCGTCGCCGCCTACGCCGCCCTCGGAAGCCCGCTCGTCGGTGGTGTCACCGCCGCACAGAACCCGAACGCCGTCGAGCCGGCCGTCACCCACGACTACCCCGGTGCCGTCGGGCCACCACCGGAACGACAGGAGGAAATCGTCGAAATCGAGGTGACCGCCCAGAAGTACTACTGGACGTTCAACTACACCGAGACGATGGAGAACGGCAACGTCTCCACGATGGTCTCGACAAGCAGCAGCAGCGGTCAACCGCTCGTCCTCCCGGCCAACACCCAGGTGTATCTCCACGTCAGCTCCGTCGACTGGCTCCACGCCGTCCACATTCCGAAGCTCGGGCTGAAGCAGGACGCCATGCCGGGCAAGTACAACACCATCACGACGGAGCTGAACGACGAGGCAATCGGCAACTCCTACCAGCTCTACTGTGCGGAGTACTGTGGCGTCGGCCACTCCGCCATGCTCGGTGAGGTGCTCGTCGTCTCACAGGAAGACTACGAGCGCTTCACCGAGAACCCCGAGGAGTTCCTCGCGAACCAATAATCAGTCGTCGCGCCGAAGCGACTCACACTCCCCGTCCGTCACTTCTCGCCGCCCGGTCTCTGTCTCGACCAGCAGCGCGCCCGTCTCGGTCACTTCGGTCGCCGTACCGCGAACCGTCTCGTCGCCCGTCTCGACCCGTACACGCTCACCGAGCGTAATCGCGTGCTCACGCCACCTGTCGAGCACGTCGGCGAACCCGTCGTCCGTCTCGACGCTGTCGGCGGACTTGAGCAGGCGCTCGTGGAGTCGGGCCGCGACCCGCTGGCGTTCGACCGGCTCGCCGCGCGTCGACGCCGAGAGAGCGAGCCATCTCGCAGGCTGCCACGCCGCCGGCGACCGTGAGCCGACCGACTTGCACGGGGTCGAGGTCGGGGTACAACAGCGTCGAGGACCAGACTCCGCCGGGCGGGACAGCCCACGCGTTCCCCGTGCAACCGCGTGCGGCCGTGAGTTCGTTCGTGACGGCGAAGCTGCCGTGGGAAGCGTTCGGAATCTGTCGGCGGAGATAGCCGCTCGTGTCGGGTGTCGAGTCGAACGTCGTCACGGGAACCCCGAGCCGTGATTCGAGTTCGGATGCGTCCATATCGGAGTGACGACGCGCGGGGCAGAAAGCGGTAGCGAGTGACTACGACAAGGAGACGAGATGTGGCCGTTCAGACAATCGCGCCGACGTAGAGCACGAGCACGAGGAACACCCACACCACGTCGACGAAGTGCCAGTACATCGAGACGGTTGTGACGGAGGTGTGGTTCTCCGCGGTGTACTGACCGAACAGCGACCGCACGAAGACGATACCGAGCAGGACCGCACCGAGGCTCACGTGAAGCCCGTGTAATCCGGTCAGCCCGTAGAACGCGGAGTTGAACACGCCGCCACCGAGGGAGAGTCCCTCGTGGACGATGAACTCGTAGTACTCGTACACCTGGCCGCCGAGGAAGACGACGCCGAGTGCGAGCGTCAAGCCGAGCAGGCCGAGGAAGCGGCGGCGATTACTGTTGCGGAGCGCGACGTGCGCGTAGTGGAGCGTAATCGAGGAGAGAATCAACAGGACCGTGTTGGCGATGACGAGGCTCCCGAAGATGTCACCGCTGGTGACGAGTTCCGGGAGCGTCTCCTCGGACCACACGTCAGATCGGATGAAGAAGTAGTAGACGAAGCCGGCACCGAAGGTCGCAATCTCGGAGCCGAGGAACGCCAACATACCGAGCCGGAGTCCGGCACTGCCGGAGCTTTCGTCCCAGTAGGCGGCGATAAACGCGTGGTAGGTCCAGCCGTAGAGACCGACGACGAAGCCGACGACACCGAACGCGAAGACGCCGAGGCTGAGTTCCAGCGAGACGAGCGGGTCACTCCCCTGTGAGAGGATATACATCGCCGCGCCCGCGTAGATGATTGCTGCACCAACTGCCGTCACAAAGGGCCACCAGGATGCCTCACCGAAGCCGCGAGGCCAGTCCTCAACGGCGGGGAGATGGTGGCCGTGGTCGTCTGATTCGTCCGCGTGGCTCATACCTGCGGCTTGCGACCCTATCGACAAAAGCCCTCCTATGAGCCGCTCGGTTCCGACGGCTATACGTGGCGGGCGGCGTAACGTCGAGCGATGACCGATAGCCGACGCCGGTGGTGGCGCGTGTTCTGTAGCTCGCTCGCCGCGTTGTCCGCGACGGTCGCGTTCGTGGGCCAAGTGCTCGCCCACAGCGGGAGTCTCGGCGCGAACGCCGGCCGCGGCGTCGCCGTCCCAACGTGGCTGTTCCTCGCCACCGGCGGGGGCGTCGTCGGCGTCTCCTTCGTCCTCTCGTCGCTCGCCACCGACCGCGAGTTCCTCCGATACGTCCACGAGTACCGGCGAACCGTCGGGACGACGCGTCACGACCTGCTCGTCGGGCTTGGTCGAGCCGTCGGCCTGCTCGGACTCGTCGTCGTGCTCGCGACTGGCTTTCTGGCCGGACGGAGCGAGTTTCCGGTCGCGCTGCTTGCCGACGTGCCGACCGACCCGCTCCGGAACGCGGCCATCCTGCTCGTGTGGGGCGGCTGGTGGGCCGGGCTGGCGATGTCGTCGTATCTCGTCGGGAACGGGTGGCCCGTGCTCAATCCCTTCCGAACCATCGTGGGATGGCTTCCCTCGCTCGACCGCGACCTCCCGGTCGACGGGGGGTGGGTCGCGACGGTCGGCTTACTCACCCTCATCTGGGTCGAGGTGGTGAGTCCCCTCGCCGACGCGGCCCAGTTGCTCGCGACGGCCGTGACGCTGTACGGCGTTGTGACGGTGCTCGGGGGCGTGGTCGTCGGCGACGACTACTTCACCGAGTACGACCCCGTCGCGCGCGTCTTCGACGCCTACGGCCGGGTCGCACCGCTCACCGTCGAGGACGGTCGCCTGAAGCTCCGCTCGCCGGGCGCTGGTCTCCAGACGCCGTGGGTCGACTCGACCGGCGATATCGCCTTCGTCGTCGCGCTGTTGTGGGGGACGACCTACGACGGGCTGGTGGCGACGGCACCGTGGGCGGACTTCGCCCGCGCCGTCGTCGGTCTCGGCGTCCCGCCGGTCTTCCTGTATCCACTCGTGCTCGCCGTCGGGTTCGCTGCCTTCCTCGGTGTCTACCTGCTCTCGGTACGCTACGGTCGCCGAATTGCGGACACGACGCTCGATTCGGCCGAACTCGCCGCGCGGTTCGCCCCGTCGCTGCTCGCTATCGCCGCCGGCTACCACGTCGCCCACTATCTGGGCTACTTCCTGAACCTGGTGCCTGCCCTCGCGAACGCGCTCGCGAACCCGCTCTCGCCGGGGCAGGCGTTCGTGTTCGCGATTCCGGGCTGGTTCGGGCTGGCGTCGCTGACGTTCGTCATCGCCGGCCACGTGCTCGCGGTGTGGGTCGCTCACGGCGTCGGCTACGAGCTGTTCCCCTCCCGGATTCAGGCCGTCCGGAGCCAGTATCTCCTCACGCTCGTCATGATGTTCTACACGATGACCTCCTTGTGGATCGTCTCGCGACCGTACGAAGCCCCACCATTCCTCTGATGACACACGACTGCCCGTACTGTGACCGGACGTTCGTTCAAGAATCGTACCGCGACCTCCATCTCGGCCACCGCCACGAGGGACGGCTGACGACGCGGGAACGCGCCGCGTTCGAGCGCGCGTACGAACGGGAGGAGGACGACCTCACCTTGTTCCGGTACAAGGCGCTCGGCTTGCTCGTGCTCGTCTACTTCGGCTTCCTACTCGCGTACGCTGTCTCGCTCTAGGGCCACGTCCCCGACTCGGCGTGTGCGGCGATAACGCGCTTGAGTGCGACGATGTAGGCTGCGGTCCGGAAGTTCGGCACGTCGTACGTCTCGTAGGCCTCGGTCAGCCCGTCGAAGGCGTCCGTGATGACGCGTTCGAGTTCGTCGTTGACGCGCGCCTCGGTCCAGCCGAATCGCTGGCGATTCTGCACCCACTCGAAGTACGACACCGTGACGCCGCCGGCGTTCGCGAGAATGTCCGGCAGGACGGCCACGTCGCGCTCGGTGAGTACGTCGTCGGCATCGGGCGTCAGCGGACCGTTGGCGGCCTCGACAATCATGTCGGCCTGCACCGATTCGGCGAGGTCGGCGTCGATTGCGTTCTGGAGTGCCGCGGGGACGAGCAGGTCCACGTCGAGCGTGAGCAGCTCCTCGTTCGTCAGCTCCTCCGTTCCCTCGTAGCCGACGACGGAGCCGGTGTCGCGTTTGTGCTCGCGCACGTCCGCAGGGTCGAAGCCGTCGGGGTCGTGAATCGCTCCCGAGGAGTCGGAGACGGCGACGACGGTGGCACCGGTCTCCTCGGCGAGCATCCGGGCCGCAATCGCCCCGGCGTTGCCGTACCCCTGTACCGCGACCGTCGCGTCCCCGATGTCGCGATCGAGGTAGTCGAACGCCTCGCGGGCAGTGAGCATCGTCGACCGACCGGTCGCCTCGACGCGGCCTTCGGAGCCGCCCGAGTCGAGGGATTTCCCCGTCACGACGCCCGGTTCTGTCGTGTTTTCGAGGGTCTCGTAGGTGTTCTTGATCCAGTTCATCTCCCGCTGGCCGGTGTTCACGTCCGGGGCCGGGATGTCCTTGTCCGCGCCGACGAAGGGACGCAGTTCCTTCGTGAACGCGCGGGTGAGCCGCTCGAGTTCGGTCGCCGAGAGCTCCGAAGGGTCGACGACGATACCGCCTTTTCCGCCGCCGTACGGGATATCGACGGTTGCGGTCTTGTACACCATCCACCCGGACAGCGCCTTCACCTCGGCGCGGTTCACGTCCGGATGATAGCGAATCCCGCCCTTGTACGGGCCACGGTCGCCGTTGAACTGCGAGCGGTACGCCCGGAACGTCTCCAGTCGCCCGTCGTCCATGCGAACCGTCAGATTCGTCTCCAGGATGCGTTCGGGATTTTTCAGCCGCCGAAGCAGTCCGTCATCGAGGTCGATGTACGCAGCCGCATCGCCTAGCTGCTCTTGCAGGCTCTCGAAGGGGTTCGTCTCTCCGGTCATTAGTTGTGGGTCGCCCGCTGCGTCAAAAAGCGTGCTGGGGTACGCCGACACATGATTACGCGCCCCAGACGCCGGAAGCGCGTGCGCGCTCGCGGACGCGCTCGGCTTGTGCGATGAGGGGGGCGTCGACCATCTCGCCGTCGACGCGGAACACGCCAGCCCCGGCGTCGGTCGCCTCGGTCGCAGCCTCGAGGATGCGACGCGCCCACGCGATGCGTTCACCGTCGGGCGTGAACGCGTCGTTGACGATGCCCACCTGCGAGGGGTGAATACACATCTTCCCGTCGTAGCCGAGTTCGAGCGCGAACCGCGTCTCGTCGGCCAACCCATCGCCGTCCTCGATGCCGGTGTAGATAGTGTCGATGACATCGACGCCGGCGGCCGCGCCCGCGAGGACGACCTGCTGGCGGGCGTGTGACACCTCGGTCCCCTCCGGCGTTCGGGTCGCCCCGATGTCGGCCGCGAGATCTTCAGCCCCGAGCGCGAGCGCCACGACGCCGTCGGTCGCAGCGATGGCCTCAGCGTGGAGAACGCCGGCAGCCGACTCACACAGGGCGATGACGGGCACGTCGAAGCCACGCTCCGAAAGCAGGTCCGTCACGGCGAGCACGTCGGCCGGAGCCGCCACCTTCGGCACCATCACGGCGTCGAGGCGCGCGGGGGCGTCAAGCGCGTCAAGGTCCGCGGCCGCAGTCTCGGCGTCAGGGTTGACGCGCAGACACACCTCGCAGTCGGGGTCGAACTCTGGGTCGGACAACACCGCGGCGACGGTCTCGCGTCCTGCGGCCTTCCGCGACGGTGCAACCGCGTCTTCGAGGTCGAAACACACCGTATCGGCGTTGGTCGCGGGTGCTTTTCGCAACAGCTCGGGTTTGTCGGCGGGCGAGAAGAGGAGCGAGCGTCTTGCCATACCGTCGGGTCCGACCGCTCGCTGTTAAAGTACGTTGCTCTGTGAGGGCCGGTAGAGACCACCACCATATTTGCCGCCACCGACGCGAGCAGACATATGGCAGGTCTGTACTACGAGGAGTTTACTGTCGGCGAGACAATCGAGCATCCGCGCCGGCGAACCGTCTCCGAGAGCGACAACCAGACGTTCTGTGACATGACGATGAACCAGCAGCCGCTCCATCTGGACGCCGACTTCGCCGCCGACACCGATTTCGGCGCGCGGCTCGTCAACGGGCTCTACACGATGTCGCTCGCGGTCGGGATGTCGATTCCAGAGACGACCGACGGGACCATCGTCGCGAACCTCTCGTACGATTCGGTCCAACACCCGAATCCGGTCTTCCACGGCGACACCATCTACGCGGAGACGACCGTCACGAGCAAGCGCGAGACCAGCGACGGCGAGCGGGGTATCGTCGAGATGCACGTCGAGACGTACAAGGTCGAAGACGGGACGGAAGACACGCTTGTCTGTGGGTTCGATCGGACCGCGCTCTCGCTCAAGGAGGAAAATCAGTAGCTCACGAGACGCTGTGGAGTCCGACGATGCCGACGACGATGACGGCGATGAACCCACCCCGCGCGAGCGTCGCCGGCTCGTCGAACAGCACGATACCGAGCGTTGCGGTCCCGACCGCGCCGATACCCGTCCAGACGGCGTAGGCCGTCCCGATGGGGAGATTCTCGACGGCGCGCGCGAGTAGGACCATACTCACGGCGAGCGCCAGCACCGTCGCCGCTGTCGGGAGTGGCTTCGAAAGCCCTTCGGAGTACTCCAGACCGATGGCCCATGCAACCTCGAACAGGCCGGCCGCGACGAGCATCGGCCACGACATCAGAACACGGTACCGTGTTTCTTCGACGGGCGGTCCTTCTCGACGCCCTCATAGAACTCGAAGCGGGCCGCGAGTTCACCGCGCAGTTCGGAGGGGGGGATAATTTCGTCGATGACGACCTCGCTCGCCATCCGGTGGATGTCGATATCCTCGCGGTACTCCTCGCGGAGCTGTTGTTCCAGCTCGGCGCGTTCCTGGGGGTCGTCGATGTCGGCGAGCCGGTTGGCGTAGACCGCGTTGATGGCCGCCTCCGGTCCCATGATGCCGATTTCGCCGGCGGGGAGACCGATGACCGACTCGGGATCGTACGCCGGGCCAGACATCGCGTAGATGCCGGCACCGTACGCCTTCCGCACGATGACGGACTGTTTCGGCACCGTGGCCTCGGAGGTGGCGTAAATCATCTTCTTGCCCTTCTCTAGGATGCCATCCTTCTCGACGCCGGAACCGGCCATGAAGCCGGGCGTGTCACACAGATACAGGAGGGGGATGTCGTATGCGTCACAGGTCCACACGAAGTCGGCTGCCTTGTCAGCGGCGTCGGGGAAGATGGCTCCGGCACGTTCGTCCGGCTGGTTCGCGACGATACCGACCGGGCGACCGTCGACCCGACCGAACGCCGTGATAATCTCCTTACCGTAGTCGGGTTTCAGCTCGAAGTACGAGCCGTGGTCGACGACGCGCTCGATGACACGCTCCATGTCGTACGGCTCGTTGGGTGCCTCGGGGACGACGGAGTCGATGCCCTTCGGCGGCTTGCGCGGCGGCTTCGATTCTGCCATCGGCGGCGACTCGTCGCTGTTGTCAGGCAGGTAGGTGATGAGTTGCGCGACGAGTTCGCGGGCGTGTTCCTCGTCTTTGGCGACGAGGTCGGCGGAGCCGGAGTGTTCGGCGTGGACCTGCGGACCGCCGAGCTCCTGCATGTCGATGTCCTCGCCGGTGACCATCTGGACCATGCGCGGGGAGGCGATCGCCATCGCGGACATCCCCTCGACCATGATGGTGAAGTCGGCGAAGACAGGGGTATAGGCAGCGCCGGCGATACAGGGACCGTAGAGCACGCAAATCTGGGGGACCCGACCCGACAGCATCGAGTGGTTGTAGTAGTACTTCCCGATGCCCTCTCGGTTCGCGAAGAAGCCGGTCTGTTGGTCGATGCGTCCGCCCGAGGAGTCCATCAGATACAGGACCGGCTGGCCGGTCTTGAGCGCGCGCTGTTGCATCCGGAGGAACTTCTCGACGCCGCGGCCGGCCATCGACCCCGCCTTCACCGTGAAGTCGTTGGCCATCCAGTGCACGTCGCGGCCCTCGAAGTCCGCCGCACCGGTGAGAAGTCCGTCGCCGGGCGTGCGGCTCGCGTCCCCGTCGGCTTCGGGCGCGTTCTCGTGCCAGTCGTCGAAGGCGGCGAACTTCCCGTCCTCGAAGGCGATGCCGTCCTCGCCGAACCACAGGTCGAGGCGGTCGCGCACGAACAGTTTGTCCTGTTCGCTCAGGCGGTCCTTGTACTTCTGGGGACCGCCCGCCTCGATGTCGGCGATTTCCTCGCGGAGCCGTCGCTCGCGGTCGGTCGGACCGAGGTCGTCGTCGATTGGCGCGGTGAGGTTCACGTCGCGCACGAGCAGCGGTTCGTCGCTGTCGCCGACGAAGACGCGTATCTCGTCGTCGTCCGTGTGCTCGGAGAGTGCGCTGGCGATAGCCGACGCCTCCTCCTCTGTCGCCGACTCGCCGATGTGTACGTCCATACCGTGGGTGGCGAGGCCGGCGACTAATCCGTTTCCGTTCGCAAATATTGTCGGCGTCTACGCGAGCGCGGCCTCCAGCCGCTCGACGAGCGCCGTGTTTCCGAGATGAACGGGGACGCGCTGGTGGATTCCCTCGGCGGGCACATCGAGCAGCGATTTGCTTCCATCGGAGGAGCGACCGCCCGCGGTCTCGACGATATGGGCAATCGGATTCCCCTCGAACAGGAGCCGAAGTTTGCCGTCGGGCGCGGAGTCGAGGGCCGGATACGCGAAGACGCCGCCGTAGGTGAGCACCTGATTCACGTCGCCGATCATCGCGCCGCCGTATCGGAGCTTGAGCTCTCGTTCGATGTCGGCGGCGTAGTCGGCGAAGTCGTCGGGCCAGTCTGGAACCCGCCCGCCGAAGCCGTACACGACGGGGTCGTCCGGAACGGTCAGGTCCTCGGTGACGACGCGCCGGTCGCCGTCTTCGATGACGTACTCGGTCACGGTCCCCTCGTGGGCGGTCACCATCGTCGTAATCGGCCCGAAGAGGACGAACGCGCTCGCGACGAGACTCCGGCCGCCGGCCGGAAGCGGCTCGTCGTAGACGCCGACGATGGTGCCCATCGTGTTGTTCGACTTGAGGTTCGAGGAGCCGTCGAGCGGATCACAGGCGACGTGGTAGTCGCCGCCGGCGTCGCTCGTGATGACGGACTCGCGTTCCTCGCTGGCGTAGCTCCCGACTGCATCGAGGGCAAGGAGGCGGGTCTCCAGCATGCCGTCGGCGTACTCGTCGGCGGCGAGTTGCCGCTCGCCCGAGGGGTTCTCGGTGTCGCCGTAGCTGCGACGGCCGGAGAGACCGACGCGAATCTCCGGGGCCGTGGCCGCAACGGTATCGAGGAGGGCCGCGATGTCGTCGCTCATCAGGCTGCGCGGTCGAGCGCCTCGTCGACGCTCGTCTCGTCGAAGATGACGGCTTCGAGCGCGTCGAGGATGTGGGTGGGGTCCTCGCGCTGCCAGACGTTCCGGCCGACGGCGAGACCGACGCCGCCAGCGTCGATGACCGACTTGACCGACGAGAGGAACTCGCGGTCGGTCGTCTTCGAGCCGCCGGACATGACGACCTTCGTCTTACCGGCCATCGAGACGGCGTGTTCCATCGCCTCCTGGGAGCCGGGGTACTTCACCTTCGCCACGTCGGCCCCGAGTTCGTGCGCCTGGCGGGCGGCGTAGGCGATGGTATCGGGCGCAGTATCGTTCTTCAGACCCTGTCCCCGCGGATACGACCACATCACGACGGGGAGGTCGCGGTGGCGAGCGGCCTCCTGTGCGTCGCGGAACTCCTCGACCATCTCGATCTCGTTGTTGGAGCCGCCGTAGACGGTGAAGCCGACGGAGGAAGCACCGATCTCCTGTGCGTAGTCGACGGTGCAGTTGACCGCCGAGTCCGGCTCGCCCATCCAGAGGTTCGACGTGCCGTTCAGCTTGAGCAGGAGGTCGACGTCGTCCTCGTAGGATGGGTAGTACGCCTCTGCCGGTCCCTTCTGGACGGCCAGTGAGGTGACGGCCGAGTGGGTGGCCGCCTCGAACGTCCGGGCGGGGTCCTCGCTGCCGTCGAGACCCTCGAAGTCGACCGGGCCGTGTTCGAGACCGTGGTCGTACGCGAGGATGAGCACCTTCCCGTCGCGAGCGAGCGGGCTGTCGTCGAATGGTTGCATACGAGTCCGTCTGCACACCTGCCCAAAGAAGGTATTGATGCGCCGGCTCAGCCGCCGAACAGCGTGTCAACAGTTAACTCGGAGCGTCGAGAGCTGTCGGTATGTCACGACGGCGCGATGTCGAGACGGAAGACGGAACGCGCGTCGCGGTCCACGTCCGCCAACCCGACCGACCGACGGACGAGGCGGTCGTCTTCGTTCACGGCGCGACGTTCGGCGCGCGGCCGGCGTTCGACACCCCTGGCTACTCGTGGCTCGCCGACACCGCGTCCCGCGGGCGAGCAGCCTACGCCGTCGACGCCGTCGGCTACGGCGACAGCGACCGTCCCGTGGCGATGGACGACCCGGACGCCGACCCGCCGAGTCGGGCAGACAGGGTAGCCGAGGACCTGCGTCGCGTCCTCGACTCGCTGGCACGCGACCACGAACACCTCCACCTCGTCGGCTACTCGTGGGGGACGATGGTGGCCGGTATCGCGTGTACGCGTGAGACGGAGATTACCTCGCTCGTCCAGTTTGCACCCGTCTACGACCCCGAACCGGCGCGAGTCAGCGCCTTCGACCCCGGACGTGACCCGGCACCGAAACGCGAGGCGACCCGCACCGAGACCCGTGACCGGTGGGACGCACACCTCCCAGTGCCGAGCGACCACCGCGACCCGGACGCGTTCGACCGCTTCTGGACGACGCTGTTCGACGGGCAGGGCGTGAGCGACGACCCGCCGACGGTCGAGGCTCCAAACGGGACGCTGCTCGACCTCACTGCGGCCGCGACCGGTGGACCGATCTACGACGCCGCCGACATCGCCGTCTCGACGCTCGTCGTGCGCGGGTCACTCGACCAGACGGCGACGCGTGAAGACGGGCTCCGGCTCTACGACGACCTCACGACCGGTGAGGCCGAGTACACGGAGATCGCGAACGGTTCGCACTTCCTCGCGCTGGAGCGTCGCCGCGAGACACTGTTCGACCGCGTGGCGACATTCCACGACGGACAGTAGCTTCGGCATATTTTACCACCGGCGAGCCGACCCGCGAGTATGCGAGGCTTCGAGGAAATCGAGACAGTGGGCGTCGTCGGTGCGGGAACGATGGGTAACGGCATCGCGCAGGTGGCCGCCACCGCCGGCTACGACGTACTGATGCGGGACATCGAACCCGAATACGTCGAGAGCGGGCTGGACGCCGTCGACGAGTCGCTCTCGCGGCTCGTCGCCAACGACACCATCACCGAGACGGAAAAGACCGACGCGCAGGCGCGGCTCACGGGGACGACCGACCTCGGCCGGCTGGCCGAGGCGGACGTCGTCATCGAGGCGGCCGTCGAGAAGATGGATATCAAACAGGACATCTTCGCCGACCTCGACGCCGTGGTGGACGACGACGTAGTGCTGGCGACGAACACCTCGACGCTCTCGATTACGACCATCGCGGCCGCGACCGACCGCGCACAGCAGGTCGTCGGACTCCACTTCATGAATCCCGTGCCGGTGATGAAGGGCGTGGAGGTCGTCACCGGAGAGAAGACGACGGACGCCGTGACGGACCTCGCCCACGAGTTCGCCGAGGCGCTCGGCAAGGAGACGTGGGAGTCCGACGACAAGCCGGGGTTCGTCTCGAACCGCATCCTGATGCCGTGGATCAACGAGGGGATTCGTGCCTTCGACGAGGGGGTCGCCACCAAGGAGGATATCGACCGCGGGATGAAACTCGGCACGAACGTCCCGATGGGGCCGCTCGAGCTCGCCGACCACATCGGGTTGGACATCTGTCTGGACGCGACGGAGACGCTCCACGAGGAGCTCGGCGACCGCTACAAGCCGGCGTATCTGCTCCACCGGAAGGTCGACGCCGGCGACTTGGGGAAGAAGACGGGCGAGGGGTTCTACAGCTACGAGGGGTAACGCCCGATAAAATGCCGTCCGGGCGGACGAGCGGTACCCCTACCAACGTCCGCCGCTGTGCGTGCTGTGGGTCGGTGTGGTATGTACCTTGTGCCGGTCGGTGCTCGAAACGGCCAAGTACGCAGGCTCGTAGTGAGAGTATGGACTTCCAACTCTCGTCGGAGCAGAAACAGATCAAGGAGATGGTCACGGAGTTCGTGGACGAGGAGGTCGTCCCGCGAGCCAGCGATATCGACAAGACGGACGAGTTCCCCGCCGACCTCGTGGACGAACTCGCGAAGCTCGGACTGATGGGAATGCCGTTCCCCGAGGAGTACGGCGGTGCCGGGCTCGATTATCACGCCTACCCGATTGCGCTCGAAGAAATTTCCCGCGGCTCCGGCGGTCTGGGGACCATCGTCGCAGCCCACATCTCGCTCGCCGGCAACATGGTGTACGAGTTCGGGACCGACGCCCAGAAGCAGGAGTATCTGACCCCGCTCGCTGAGGGGGAGGAAATCGGCGCGTTCGCGCTCTCGGAGGCCGGGGCAGGCTCCGACGTGCCGGCGATGGAGACACACGCCGAGGCCGACGGCGACGGCTACACCATCAACGGCGACAAGGTGTGGATTTCCAACGGCTCGGTCGCCGACACCGTCACGCTGTTCGCGAAGACCGACCCCGACGGCGGCAACAAGGGCATCTCCTCGTTCATCGTCCGGCCCGAAGAAGACGACGGCTTCATCGTCGAGGGGACCGAGGACAAGCTCGGCGACAAGGGTTGTCCGACGGCCGAGCTCCGCTTCGACGACATGTGGATTCCGGAGGAGCGACGCCTCGGCGAGGAGGGTGAAGGGTTCGTGCAGGCACTCAAGACGCTCAACGGCGGCCGTATCACCATCGCGGCTCGGTCGGTCGGTATCGCACAGGCCGCCCTCGACGAGGCCAGCGAGTACGCCAGCAACCGCGAGCAGTTCGACCAGCGAATCGGCGACTTCCAGGCGATTCAGCACAAGCTCGCCGATATGGACACCAAGACCCGTGCCGCTCGCCTGCTGATGCACTCGGCCGCGGACAAGAAGATGCGCGGCGAGGAGTTCATCAAGGAGGCCGCACAGGCGAAGCTCTACGCGAGTGAGGCCTCACGCGAGGTCGCCAACGAGGGGATTCAGATTCACGGCGGCTACGGCTACACGAAGGACTTCCCCGTCGAGCGGATGTACCGCGACGCCAAGCTGAACGAAATCTACGAGGGGACCAGCGAGGTGCTTCGCAACACCATCGGTCAACAGCTCCTCGATTAGGCGACTCGTTCTTCGAGCCACTCGTACTGGTTTTCGACGCCGCGCTCGCCCGTCTCGGTGAGCGCGAGCACGTCGGCGATCCCGTCGACGCGGCGCTCGATATGGCCGGCGTCCACGAGCGCGTTCACGCAGCCTTCGAACTGTTTTGGGCGGATTCTCCGGTCGTAGCGGCGCTGGAGCGCCGTCTTCACCGACTGGGCGCGCTGCTCGTCCTCGTACAGCAGGATGCAGATGTCACGGCGCATACCGCTGGCGAACCACTCCATACGGGCAGAAACGAGGCGAACGTCGTTACTGCTGTGATTCTGTGTCGAGGGGGCGTCGGTGGGAACACCCCGACGCCCAGACTGTAGTCAACCACGACGAACACGTGCCAAGGTGTGACCGCCTGACTCGGCGGGCGCGAGAGTCACCGAAGTCTGGTGCACTCGCACAACGTGGTATATCTGCACATAATAAATACGTACAGGAGGGTGTTCAGCCGGTGAAAACCGTCACCTTCCCGTAGTCGGGACACGAAGGAGGGGTATGAGCAGCGCCGAGACAGACGACATCACCGCGGAGTACTACGAGACCGACGAGGAGCGCGTCCTCAGCTTCGACCGCGACGGGAGAACGGCCGCCATCGCGCAGAACATCGAGGGGTACGCCATGCTGAAGGTGCGGCCGACACCCGACGGCGACGAGCTCGAACGCTACTACGGGTTCGACATCGCGCTCGACCACGCGGGCGAACTCCTCGGCGTCGAGCCACACGCTCTCCCGGTTCCCGACGACGCCGCCGACATGGGGATGTGACCTACGCGTCGTAGGCAAGCACGACCCCGTCGTCGAGTCGCGACACGTCACGGAGCTTGAGCGTCGGGAACTCGTCGACGAATCCGTCACCGTCGGCGAGAGTGGGCGCACCGCGCCCGCCGATAATCATCGACCCGACGTACACCGTGAGTTCGTCCACCAGTTCGTCCGCGAACAGCGAGAAGATGAGTTCACCACCGCCCTCGACCATCAGGTGTGAAACACCGTGCGTGGTGAGTTCGTCGAACGCCTCGGGGAGGTCGACCCGGTCCTCGCCGGCGACGACGACAGTCGCACCGGCCCGTTCGAGCGCGCGCCGACGCTGTTCGGGAGCGGCCGCGCTCACGAGGAGATACGTCGGTCGGTCACCGGCGAGGATGTCGGCGTCCGTCGGGGTGCGTCCCCGCGAGTCGGCAACCACCCGTGCAGGTGGCTCGCTGCCGATGGATTCGTCGTGGCGTTCGAGCGACGGGTCGTCCGTGAGGACGGTGCCGACCCCGACCACGACGGCGTCGGCTTCGGCGCGAATCGTCTCCATGCGGGCGAAATCCTCGTCCCCGGAGATGGCAATCTGTTCGCGCTGGCGCGAGGAGAGCTTCCCGTCAGCGGAGACGGCCGCGTTCACGTGGACGTGCATACCGGAGGTGGCCGGGGGAGCCGATTAGTGGTTTCGCCCGCGGGGACAACGCTCAAGCGACCGGGCGGCGTCGGGTCTGGAGAGTATGCCGGTCATCCAGACGGACGAGCTGACGAAGTTCTACGGCGACGTGCGGGGTATCGAAGGGGTCTCCTTCGCCGTCGAAGAGGGAGAGGTGTTCGGCTTCCTCGGTCCGAACGGGGCAGGAAAGACGACGACCATCCGGACACTGCTCGGCTTTCAGTCCCCCACCGCTGGATCGGCGACGGTGCTCGGGGCCGAGGTGACCGACCGGGCCGCCCTGCGTGAGTCGCGTGGGAACGTCGGCTACCTCCCGAGCGAACCGGCCTTCGACGAGCGTGCGACCGGGCGACGGTTACTGGAGTACCACGGCGCACTCCGGGGTGACGAGCGCAGCGGCGAGCTGCTCGACGTGTTCGACCCACCCCTCGACCGCGCGGTCGAGGAGTACTCGCGGGGGAACAGACAGATGCTCGCCATCGTTATCGCGTTCATGCACGACCCCGACCTCGTGATTATGGACGAACCCACCTCGGGGCTGGACCCGCTGAAACAGGCCAAACTGCTGGATTTCATCCGGGCGGAACGCGAGTCGGGCACCTCATTCCTCTTTTCGTCGCACGTCCTCGGCGAGGTGCGGAAGGTGTGTGACCGGGTGGGTATCATCCGCGACGGCCGCCTCGTCGAGCAGGCTGACGTGGCCACGCTCCTCGACCGCAACGGCAAGCGGGTCGAACTCCGATTCGCAGACGACCTCGCGGCCGACGCCTTCGCCTTCGAGGGCGTTCACGACCTCGATATCGCCCCGTCGGGGGAGGCGACGACGGTCATGTTCACGTACACCGGCCAGTACGAACCCCTACTGGAGCACATTCTCGCCCACGACCCGCTCGACGTGAACATCGGCGAGGCACCGCTCGAGGACGTATTCATGCGGTTTTACGACACGGACGCGACCCTCGATGCAGGGGAAGAAAGCGAGAACGGGGGAGCGTCGGATGCGTGAGACCGCCCGGTATGAAGGCCGTGGGAATCTCCTCGCGTCGGTCACAATCGGCGGGTGTCTCGCCGCGTTTGGCGGGCTGGTGACCGCACTCACCCCGGGCATCCTCGACGATTTCGACATCGAGACCGTGGTGGCGAACCTTCCGCCGGCGGTCGCCGAGGGGTTCGGGTTGGAAGCGATCGGCAGTCCGGGCGGCTTCATCGCGCTCGAACTATACCAGTACGTCTGGCTCGTCGGTCTCGGGAGCTATCTCGCGTACTCGGCCGCCGGGAGTATCGCCGGTGACGCACAGGCGGGTCGACTCGACATGGTGCTCGCGGCACCACTCTCGCGGCGCGGCCTGCTCGCCGGAAAGTTCCTCGCGTATCTCGTCCCCGTACTCGTCGTGAACGCCATCGTCGGAGGCGTCGTCATCGGGGTGAACGCGGCGGTCGGGGCGGGTATCGAGCCAGCGTGGCTCGTCGCGGTTCACCTGCTGTCGGTGCCGTATCTGCTCGTCTGTTGCGCGATTGGGGTGACTGCCTCCGTGTTTGCCGACCGGCGGAGCCAGGCGGAGGGCGTCGCCGTCGGAACCGTCGTCGGGACGTTCGTCCTCTCGACCCTGCTCGGCGGGACCGCACTCGGGGGACTGACGCGGCTCACGCCCGCGAGCTACTACGACCCGCTGGCGATTCTGACGACGGGCGAGTACGACCTCCTCGGGGCGGGAGTGCTGCTCGCAGCGACCGTCGGACTGCTGGCCGTCGCCGCTGCGGGCTTCGAACGGGCTGATATCGCATGAGCCGACGTGACTTCGCGACGGTGTTCCGGTACGAGGCTCGGGGACGGCTCCGGACCTCGCTACTGCTGTCGGGAGCACTCTCCGCGTACGGGCTCGTCTTCGTCGCGCTCGCGCCGGATTTACTCGTTGGGACGGACCTCGCCGCACTGCTGGAGTCGCTGCCACCCCTGTTGACGGCGCTCGTCGGCTTCGAGTCGCTGGACTCGGTCGCCGGCCTGCTCGCCAGCGAGTTCTACACCTTCGGGTGGACGGTCGGACTGGCCGCCTACGTGGCGTACGCGGCAGCCGGGACCGTCGGCGGGGACATCGAGTCGGGGAGGGCCGCCACGCTGCTCTCGGGGCCGACCGCACGGACCGACGTGCTCGCCGGAGTAGCCGCCGGGCTGCTCGTCCCGATTGGACTCGTCAACGCCATCGTTCCGCTCGCGTTGTATCTCGGCGCAGGCGTCATCGGCCAGCCGCTGTCGCTCGCCGGCCTGTACACCCTCCACGCCGTCGCCGTCGTCTACCTGCTCGCGTGGCTCGGTCTCGGCACGCTCGTCGGCGTCACGGTCAAGCGCGGACGGCTGGCCGGTCGGACTGCCATCGCCGGCGCGTTCGCCGCGTGGTTCGGCGAGGCCGCTCTCTCTGTGACGACGGTCTCGGAGCTCGGCGCTCTCTCGCCGGCCCGCTACTTCGATCCGACGGCGGTGTTGGTCGAAGGCATCATCGCCCCGCTCGACATCGCGGTGCTGCTCGCGATTGCCGTGCTCGCGCTGTCGGTCGCACGCTATCGATTCGTCCGGACAGACCTGTGAGCGTGTGCAGCTCCCGCCTGCGACCGGGCGATACATCCTTGAGGTGGGGGCAAGAAGCCACGGACGATGAGTCTCGAAGACGAAGCCGAGGCGCTCGCCTCCGACCTCGGTGTTGACAAACAGGAGGTCTTAGAGGACCTAGAGAAGCTCACCAGCTACTCCGTCCCGCTGGAGGAAGCAAAGGGGTCGCTTCGCCGGAAATACGGCGACGGCTCCGCCTCGTCCGGCAACGAGCCGACGACGAAGGAGATCGCCGACATCGGCACCGACGACGGCAACGTCACCGTCACTGCCCGCGTGTTGACGGTCGGGAAACGTTCCATCCGGTATCAGGGGGACGACCAGACCATCTACGAGGGCGAACTCGCCGACGAGACGGGCCGCATCTCCTACACCGCGTGGGAGGAGTTCGGACTCTCCGTCGGCGACACCGTCACCGTCGGCAACGCCGGCGTCCGCGAGTGGGACGGCCGTCCCGAGCTGAATCTGGGTCAGTCCACCACGCTCGTCTTCGAGGACGACACCCTCGACGTGGAGTACGGAGTCGGTGGCGACCGCACGCTCGACGCGCTCGAACCGGGCGACCGCGGGCGCAACGTCGTCGTGCGCGTGCTGGAGTGTGAACGGAAGACAATCGACGGGCGCGACGGCGAGACCGAAATCCTGAGCGGCGTCCTCGGCGACGAGACCGGCAAGCTCCCGTTCACCGACTGGGACCCACATTCAGAGATCGAGGCGGGCGCGAGCGTCCGACTCGAGAACGTCTCCATCCGGGAGTTCCGCGGCGTCCCCTCGGTGAACGTCTCGGAGTTCTCCAGCGTCATCGCGCTCCAGGAGGACGTGGCGGTGAGCGAGTCGGCCCCGGAGCTGCCGATCGGCGATGCCGTCTCGTCGGGCGGCGCGTACGACGTGACGCTCGTCGGCAACGTCATCGAAGTGCGTGACGGCTCCGGACTCATCGAGCGGTGTCCGGAGTGTGGCCGCGTCGTCCAGAACGGACAGTGTCGCTCCCACGGTGCCGTCGAGGGGGAAGACGACCTGCGCGTGAAGGCGATTCTCGACGACGGGACCGGGACGGTGACGGCGGTTCTCGGCCACGACCTCACGGAGGAGGTGTACGGTGGCGGTATCGAGACCGCGAAGGAGCACGCCCGCGACGCCATGGACAAGGAGGTCGTCGCCGACGAGATTCGCGAGCAAATCGTCGGCAGGGAGTACCGCGTTCGCGGGCAACTCTCGGTCGATGAGTACGGCGCGAACCTCAACGCCACGAGCTTCGAAGAGAGCGACGAGGACCCGAGCGAGCGTGCGAAGGCCGCACTCGCGGAGGTGGACACATGAGCGAATCTGAGGACGGGGGACCGGGTCGGCGCGAAATCGCCAATCGGCTGTTCGCCGCCGAGTTCGACGACGCGGACCTCTCTTACTCCGAGAGCGACGAGGAGCGCGCGCCGAACTACGTCGTCACGCCGTCCGGTGCGCGCGTCAATCGCCTGTTCCTCGTCGGCGTCCTGACGGAAGAAGAGTGGGTGAACGACGAGATGCTCCGGGCGCGAATCGTGGACCCGACGGGGGCGTTCGTCACCTACGCGGGCCAGTATCAGCCGGACGCGCTCGCCTTCCTCGAACGGACGGAGCCGCCCGCGTTCCTCGCCGTCACCGGCAAGGCGCGCACCTTCGAGCCGGAAGACGGCGACCGCGTTTTCACGAGCGTTCGCCCGGAGTCCATCAGCGAGGTGGACGGCGACACCCGCGACCGCTGGGTCGTGGAGGCGGCAAAGCGCACCATCGAGCGCACTGAGACGATGGCCGCCGCCATCGAGACCGGGCTCGGAGGCGAGGAACTGACGACCGCGCTGGAAGCCGACGGCGTGGAGCCGTCGCTCGCGTCGGGCATCGCGCTCGCGCTCGACCACTACGGGACGACCCCCGAATACCTCGACGCGCTCCGGACGCTCGCCGTAGAGGCGCTCGAAACGATTGCCGGCGAGCGCGACGAGGTCGGGTCGCTCAACGTCGCGCCGGACGAGGGAGCCGGCGACGCGAGCGCGCTCGCGGACCGCGACCTCGCGGTGGAAACGGCGGGCGAGGACGCCGACAGCGAGACGGAAGACGAGCCGGCGGCAGCCACCGTAGACGACGGTCCGAGCGCGGAGTTCGAGCCGCTGGACGAGGAGTCAACGACCGAGGCGGAGTCCGTCGAGACAGAATCCGGCGCGGCGGCGTCGGACACCCCAGAGCCGGCGACCGACGAGCCAGCGACGGAGGAGACCGAGCCGACCGACACGACGACGGCGGCGGAGCAATCGGGGGTCGAGACCGACGACACACTCGACGAGTCGGTTGGGGAATCGACCGAGGAGGCGCTGGGTGAGTTCGAGACCGACGACGACTCGCTGGGTGAGTTCGAGACCGGCGAGGTGGAATCGGAGATCGAAGAGGAACTCGACGACTTCGACCCCGAAGAAGACGACGTGCTCACCGACGAGGAGCGCGAGCAGGTCGAATCCGAGTTCGGCACGGAGTTCTCGACCGGCGACGAGGTCGAACCCGAACCCGAACTCGAACCCGAACAGGAGCCGGAGCCGCCGAGTGACGGAGCGTCGGACGGCACCGACGCCGAGCAGACCGACGAGCCAGTCACGGAGGAGCAGACAGCCGAATCGGAGCCTGAGGACGCCGGGACGGAGCCGGACCGTCCGGTCGACGAGACCGTCCTGGAGGCGATGGAGTCGCTGGACGACGGCGACGGAGCCGACCACGACGAACTGGTCGCGACGGTCGCAGACCGGACCGGTGCGAGCGAAGACGAAATCGAGGACGCCATCGACGACGCGCTGATGAGCGGGCAGTGTTACGAGCCGGCAGACGGGAAGCTCAAGCCGATCTGACGTGGTGGAGCCGATTCCGGACGTGCCGGCGGCGACGGCAGCGACCGCCGGCGAACGCCTGCTCGTGTTCGCGGATTACCACGCCGGCCTGGAGGTCGCACTCCGTCGTGACGGCGTCGAGCTCCGGTCTGCCGCGGAAGACCGGCGTGCGCGACTGCTGGATATCGTCCGCGATACCCGTCCTGACCGCGTCGTAGCGCTCGGCGACGCGGGGAACGCGCTCGGCACGCCCAGCGGCGAGGAGAAACGAGAGCTTCGCGAGCTGTTCGACGCTGTGACCAGCTACTGTCCCCTCGTGGTGGTGAAAGGGAACCACGACGGCGACGTCGAGACCGTCGCAGCCGACAGCGAGGACGTGACCGTCACTGACGGGACGGGTACACGTATCGGCGACATCGGCTTCGCGCACGGACACACGTGGCCGTCGGAGTCGGTGCTCTCGGCCGAGACGCTGTGTGTCGCCCACGAACACCCGCAGGTGCGACTCGAAGACGAGGTCGGCGGGGCGCGGACCGAGCGGGCGTGGCTCCGTGGCGGAGTGAATCCAGACCCGTTCACGGAACAGTCGCTTGCAGTCGACTCGACGCGGCTGGTCGTCTTTCCAGCGTTCAACGACCGCGTCGGCGGGACGTGGGTGAACGAGAACGACGCCTTTCTCGCGCCCTTCCTCCCCGACGCGCTCGCCGACGGAGAGGCGTACCTGCTCGACGGGACGCGACTCGGACGGTACGACCGACTCTGAGTAACGACCGTGCGCCTTATTCGGCTGTCACCCCCAGTGTGGTGTAATGAGCCAGCAGGGGCTGGACGCGTTCACTCACCTCGCCGCGCCGGTGCGGCAGGCGCTCTCCGAGCGCGGCTTCGACCAGCCGACAGAGCCACAGCGCAAGGCGATTCCGCCGCTCGCCGAGGGGCGAAATGGGCTCGTCGTCGCCCCGACCGGGACCGGCAAGACGGAGACTGCGATGTTGCCGGTGTTCTCTGCGATTGCAGACCGAGACGACGTAGAGGGGTTACAGGCCCTGTACATCACGCCGCTGCGCGCGCTGAACCGCGACATGCGCGAGCGGCTCGACTGGTGGGGCGAGACGCTTGGTGTCGAGGTAGACGTCCGGCACGGCGACACGACGGATTACCAGCGGAGCAAGCAGGCCGACGACCCGCCGGACGTGCTCGTCACGACGCCCGAGACGCTACAGGCGATGTTCACGGGCAAGAAACTCCGTGCCGCACTCGAAGACACAGAACACGTCGTGGTCGACGAGGTGCACGAGCTCGCTGCCTCGAAACGGGGCGCGCAGCTGGCGGTCGGGCTGGAGCACCTGCGCGAGTACGCCGGCCCGTTCCAGCGAATCGGCCTGTCCGCGACCGTCGGCGACCCAGAGGAAGTCGGGCGATTCCTGACCGGCGACCGCGACTGTGCGGTCGTGGAAGTTGACGCCGGCAGCGAGTTCGACGTGCAGGTGACGAACCCGGAGCTGACGCCCGATGACGAGGTGCTCGCCTCCGAACTCGTCACCGACGCCGCGGTCGCGAGCCAGGTGCGCACTATCGATGACATCGTGGGCGAAAACGACTCGACGCTCGTGTTCGTGAACACGCGGACGACGGCCGAGGGTCTCGGCTCGCGGCTGAAGGAGTACGGGACCGATATCGCGGTCCACCACGGCTCGCTGTCGAAGGAGGCGCGCATTGACGTGGAAGACCGGCTCAAGTCGGGGGAAATCGACGCGCTGATGTGTACCTCCTCGATGGAGTTGGGTATCGACGTGGGGAGTATCGACCACGTCATCCAGTATCAGAGTCCCCGCGAGGTGGCTCGACTGCTCCAGCGGGTCGGCCGTGCGGGCCACACCTCCGGGGAAGTGTCACGCGGGACCGTCATCACGACCCGGCCGGACGACACCTTCGAGGCGCTGGCCATCGCGAAGATGGCAGACGAGGGCGTCGTCGAGGACGCCGCAATCCACCACGGGAGTCTCGACACGGTGGCAAACCAGATTGCCGGGGTGTTGATGGGGTTCGGCGAGATTTCCGCACGGGGTTGTTTCGAAATCATCCGTCGGGCGTACCCCTACCGCGACCTCGAACAAGAGAGCTTCAAAGAGGTCGTGCGCGAACTCGCCGACAACCACGTGCTGTGGCTGGAGGAAGGCCACGACCGACTGGAGAAGTCTCGCGGGACGTGGGAGTACTTCTACCAGAACCTCTCGATGATTCCCGACGAGCAGAACTTCCGGGTCGTGGACATGGCCTCGGGCCGGACGGTCGGGACGCTCGCGGAGCGGTTCGTCGTCAACTTCGCCGCGCCGGGTGAGGTGTTCATCCAGGGCGGAGAGATGTGGCGTATCACCAACGTGGACGAGGACGACGAGAAGGTGCAGGTCACGCCGGTCGAGGACCCCGGCGGCGAGGTGCCGTCGTGGACCGGCCAAGAGATTCCCGTTCCCTACGACGTCGCCCAGCGGGTCGGCCGGATGCGCGGCGAGACGAAATCCGCCTTCGAAGCCGGCCAATCCCGGGAGACCGTCGCCCAGGGGATGGCCGAGGAGTATCCGACCGACGAACACACCGCGTGCGAGGCGCTGGACCCCATCGAACGCCACGAGCCACCGATGGCGACCGACGAGACGCTTCTGGTCGAGGCGTACGGGCGCGAGGTCGTTCTGAACGCCTGTCTCGGCCACAAGGCGAACGAGACGCTCGGCCGCCTGCTCTCGGCGCTCATCGGCCAACAGACCGGCTCGTCCGTCGGACTGGAGACGGACCCCTACCGCATCCAGCTGGAGGTTCCTTCGGGCGTCTACCTCGGTGACGTGGTCGACCTGCTGTTCGACACCGACCCCGGCCACGTCGAACCGCTCATCGAACTGTCGCTGAAGAACTCCGATTCGCTGAAGTACACGCTCGCACAGGTCGCTGCGAAGTTCGGCGCGCTCAAGGGGTGGAAGGGCGGCCGCGGCTTCGGTCGCGACCGCCTGCTCGAAGCCCTCCGAGACACGCCGGTGTACGACGAGGCGCTTCGGGAGACGCTCCACGTCGAACTCGACGCCGACCGCGCGAGTGCCGTCCTCGAATCGGTCCGCCGGCGGGAGGTGGCCGTCGAGACAGTCGGCGAGCGCACGCCAATCGGCCTTGGCGGCCACGCCTCCGGACAGGAGCTACTCTCGCCGGAGAACGCCGACGCGTCGATTATCGAGACGGTCAAGGAGCGCATTCAGGGCGACCGGATGTTGCTGTTTTGTCTCCACTGTCAGGAGTGGGAGACGAAGCGGCAGGTGAAACGCATCGACGACCCGCCGACGTGTCCCAACTGTGGCTCGACGCGCATCGCGGCGCTGAATCCGTGGGCCGACGAGGTGGTGGCCGCCGTCAAGCGCGCCGACAAAGACGAGGAGGAAGAACGGATGACGGAGCGGGCGTTCAAAGCCGGCTCGCTCGTGCAGGGCCACGGGAAGGAGGCGGTCATCGCGCTGGCCGCGCGCGGCGTCGGGCCACGCAACGCGGCGCGAGTCATCAACAAGCTCCGCGACGACGAAGACGACTTCTACCGGGACATCCTCGCGAGAGAGCGCGAGTACGCCCGGACGAACGCGTTCTGGGACTGACCGACGAACATTTGAGCCAGTGCCACTCATAGACGGTATGGCACGAGAGGAACGCGAGACAGAAACGTCGGCAGCCGCGAAAGTGAGTTCGTGGCCGCTGTTCGTCGCGCTCGGTCTCGCGGTGGGGGAGGTCGGCGTCGTGATGGCAATCTATCCGCTGGCCATCGGCGGGCTCGTGCTCTTTGCCGGGAGCATCGCTGGCATCCTCACCGAAGCCGGCTACACGGAGCGCCCGTGGCGAACGCTGACCGCGCTGTCCGGCGTGTTCGTCGCCCTCGGCTTGATTGTCGTCGTCACGCAGACTGGCACGAGCGTCGGAGCTATCGAGAGCGCACTCGCCTCGACCGACACCATCGTCCTGCGCGGCTTCTCCATCGTCGGGGCGGGAATCGTCGCGCTCGCGGCGAGTATCGCAGGCGGCTCAGTGACTGACGCCGGTCCCGCGGCGTGAACCCGTAACCTCTTAGACGCACAGGAGCAAGCAACAGGTATGTCATCACGGACGTTCGACCGCGAGACGCTCCTCGATCTCATCGTCAACGCCATCCCGTTGGTGATGATGGCCTTCTTTATCGGTGTCTTCGTACTGTACAACCCGTTCGGAACCGACCTCGCCAACCAGGCGATTCAGCTCAGCATTGTCGTCATCACGTTCGGCGCACTGTTCGTGTTAACGTACTTCTCGGGGCGTGCCATCTCGAAGGCCGAGGCCGAACTGGAAGAGAACCCGGAGGAGTTTGCGGAGCCGCAGGCCGCCGCCGCGGACCCGAGCGAGGCGACCACGCCGGACTACGACGAGGAGGAGTTCGGCGAGGTCACGTCCGACGAGCCACCTGAAGATGCAGCCGCCATCGCGGCAGACGACGCCGACGACGAGTCAGCAGATGACGAGTAAGCCGCCCGCGTAGACGCCTGGGAACACAACCTTTCTTATCGCCCGGTCCTCAAGCTATAGCATGGCAGGAGAGCAACTCGCGTTAACCGTTCTCATGGGGGTCTTCCTGGTAGGGGTCGCCACCCTCGTCTCCCGCATGGAGAACCTCCGCGCGTACACACCGCTTGTCAGCGGCGACGCTGGCTACGGCGACAGTACGGCCACGAGTCACAAACCGTCCGGGCTGATTCGCTGGCTGACGACAGTCGATCACAAGGATATCGGGATTCTGTACGGCATCTACGCCACCATCGCGTTCGTGTGGGGCGGCCTCGCCGTCATGCTAATGCGCGTCGAGTTGACGACGCCGGCACTCAACGTGCTCGGCGGCACGGGCACGTACAACGGACTCCTCACGAGCCACGGCATCACGATGCTGTTCCTCTTCGGGACACCCATCATCGCCGCGTTCTCGAACTACTTCATCCCGCTGTTGATTGGCGCGGACGACATGGCGTTCCCGCGCATCAACGGCATCGCGTTCTGGCTGTTGCCGCCGGCCGCGCTGCTCATCTGGGCTGGCTTCTTCCTCGACCCACTGACGGGCGGGGCGGTCGGAGCCGCCGAGACCTCGTGGACGATGTACACGCCGCTGTCGGCAGAACAGGCGAACCCCGGCGTCGACCTGATGTTACTCGGGCTTCACCTCTCGGGAATTTCGGCGACGATGGGCGCGATTAACTTCATCGTCACCATCTTCACCGAGCGCTCGCCGGACGTGAACTGGGCCAACCTCGATATCTTCTCGTGGACCATCCTCACCCAGTCGGCGCTCATCCTCTTCGCGTTCCCGCTGCTGGGCAGCGCACTCATCATGCTTCTGCTCGACCGGAACTTCCAGACCGCTTTCTTCGCGGTCGACGGTGGCTCGCCGATTCTCTGGCAGCACCTGTTCTGGTTCTTCGGTCACCCCGAGGTGTACATCCTCGTGTTGCCGCCGATGGGGCTGGTGTCGTGGATTCTGCCGAAGTTCTCGGGCCGGAAGCTGTTCGGCTACAAGTTCGTCATCTACTCCACGCTCGCCATCGGTGTGCTCTCTTTCGGTGTGTGGGCCCACCACATGTTCTCCTCCGGTATCGACCCGCGTATCCGGGCGAGCTTCATGGCGGTGTCACTCGCGATTGCGATACCATCCGCGGTGAAGACGTTCAACTGGATCGCGACGATGTGGAACGGTAACATCCGGCTCACAGCGCCGATGTTGTTCTGTATCGGGTTCGTCGCGAACTTCGTCATCGGCGGAATCACCGGCGTCTTCCTCGCCGCGATTCCGGTCAACCTCGTCTTGCACGACACCTACTACGTCGTGGGCCACTTCCACTGGATCGTCATGGGGATGATTGCCTTCGCCGGCTTCGGGGCTATCTACTATTGGTTCCCCATCGTCACCGGGAAGATGTACCAGAAGCGGCTCGCGAAGATGCACTTCTGGATCTCCGAGATTGGCGTCGCGGTGACGTTCTTCGCCATGCTGCTGCTCGGCTACCTCGGCATGCCGCGCCGCTACGCAACCTACGAGTTCAACGGGCTCATCGCGCCGCTCGCACAGGTGACGACGCTCCACCAGGTCGCGACGATTGGTGCGTTCATCATCATGCTCGGACAGCTCATCTGGGTGTGGAACCTCACCCAGTCGTACCTCGAAGGGCCGGTCGTCGAGGACGAGGACCCGTGGAACCTCAAGGAGACGGGACAGTACTCCCGCGAGTTCGAGTGGTTCGGCGAGCAGCTCGACACGACCGACGAGGACACGCCCACGCTGGCCGCCGACGGCTCCGGCGAGCCGAGCGACGACTGACGTTCGTTTTTAATTCAAGCTCGTAAATACGAGCACGATTCCGGTGATAAACATCATCCCGGCGACTCCTGCGAGCACACCGAATAACGCTTCCTTCTCAGACATACGCTCCGTAGGTGGGTCGTGGACAAAAGGCTAATCTTCACCAGCCCCCGAGTACACCGTGTGTCCACGCGCGAATCACCGACGAACGGGCGGCGGCTCGTCCTCATCATCTACGTCTCCATCGTCCTGCTGACGGCCGTCGTCGGGTTCGTCATCGGCGCAATCGGTCCGCAGGGACTCGACCCAGAGCTGTACGGCGTCATCGACCTGCCCCCGACGCCGTTCGGCACTGCCTTCTACGGCGCAGCGACCATCGCCAGCATTCTCGGGGTCCTGCTGGTCGCGATTATTTACGTCTCCGACCGATACGACGACGCCGAGCCGGGCCAGCAGCCTTAGGCCAGCCCGATTTTCTCCGAGTACGTGCCGTACTGCTGTTCGAACGTCTCCATGATCTCCCCCATCGTCGCGTACACCTTCACCGCGTCGACGATGTACGGCATCACGTTCGCGTCACCGTTGATAGCCTCGGCGAGGTCATCGAGACACTGCCGGACGGCATCGTCGTTGCGCTCGCGCTTGACACGCTCTAGTCGCTCAATTTGCGTCTCTTGGACGCCCTCGTCGACGTGGAGGATGTCGATGTCGGGGTCGTCGTCGGTGACGTAGTCGTTGACGCCGACGACGGTCTCTTCGCCGGCATCGACCCGCTTTTGATACTCGTAGCTGGCCTCCTGAATCTCGCGGTGGAAGTAGCCGTTGTCGATACCCTCGAGCACGCCGTCGCGGACGGAACCGTCGCCGAGGTCGCGGATCTCCTCGAGATACTCCATAATATCGGCTTCCATCTCGTCGGTGAGCGACTCGACCGCGAAGCTCCCACCCAGCGGGTCGACCGTGTCGCCGACGCCGGACTCCTCTGCGAGGATCTGTTGGGTCCGGAGCGCAACGCGGACGGCCCGCTCGCTCGGGAGCGCGAGCGCCTCGTCGTAGCTGTTGGTGTGAAGCGATTGAGTACCGCCGAGGACGGCCGCCATCGCCTGTACCGTCGTCCGGACGATGTTGTTGAGCGGCTGTTGGGCAGTGAGCGACTGCCCGGCGGTCTGAGTGTGGAACTTCAGTCGCTTCGACTCCGGCGCGTCGGCGTCGTACCACTCGTCCATGACGCGCGCGTAGATGCGACGCGACGCGCGGAACTTCGCGACCTCCTCGAACATGGAGTTGTGCGAGTTGAAGAAGAACGAAAGCAGCGGGCCGACCTCGTCCACGTCCAGCCCGCGGTCGAGTGCGTCCTCGACGTAGGCGAAGCCGTCGGCCAAGGTAAACGCGGCCTCCTGTGTGGCTGTCGAGCCGGCCTCCCGGATGTGGTAGCCCGACACCGAGACGGGGTGGAACTTCGGCGTCTCCGTGACCGCGTACTCGACGGTGTCGGTGACCACGTCGAGTGAGGGCTCGGGCGGAATTACCCACTCTTTCTGGGCCATGAACTCCTTGAGCATGTCATTCTGGAGGGTGCCGCGAACCTGGTCGCGGGCGACGTCCTGCTGGTCTGCGAGCGCGATGTACATCGCGTAGACGACCGCGGCGCTCGGATTGATAGTAAACGAGGTGGAGACCTCGCCGATGTCGATGCCGTCGAACAGAATCTCCATGTCGGCGAGCGTGTCGACCGCGACGCCTTCCTTCCCGACCTCGCCGTCCGCCATCGGATGGTCGGAGTCGAGTCCCATCAGCGACGGCATGTCGAAGGCGACCGACAGGCCGGTCTGGCCTTCGTCGATGAGGTAGTGGAACCGCTCGTTGGTCTCCTCGGCCGTGCCGAAGCCGGCGAACTGCCGCATCGTCCACGTCCGGCCGCGGTACATCGTCGGATACGCCCCCCGCGTGTACGGCTCCTCTCCTGGAAACCCGAGGTCCTCGTCGTAGTCGATGTCAGCGACGTCTTCCGGCGTGTACAGCCGGTCGATTTCGTGGTTCGACACCGTCGCGAACCGATCGTTGCGCTCGCCGTACTCCAGGTACTCGGCGAGCGTCTCGTCTTCCCACGACTCGCGGCCGTCACGAATCTCCGCGAGGTCGTCATCGTCGAACATACCACCGGCTACGCGAACTGCAGTAAAGAATCTTTAGCAATCTTTGCCGGAATTGCCCTGATTATTTTTCCTCGTCGTCCTCGTCGTCGTGTTCCTCGATGCGGTCGTTGACCTCTTCTAGCTGTGTAATGATGGAGTCCAGTTCGGTTGTTAGCGTCGCCTGCATGTTCTCGGTCACCTTCTGTGTCACCGACTCCTCGACGCTTTCGGTCACCTCCTCGGTGACGGTTTCTTCGACGTTCTTCGACACTTCCTCGGCGACGTTTTCCGTTACCTCCTCCGTAACGGTCTCCTCGACGCTCTCGCTGACGGTTTCTTCGACGTTCTTCGAGACCTCTTCCGCAACGCTCTCTTCGACGTTCTTCGAGACCTCTTCCGCAACGCTCTCTTCGACGTTCTTCGAGACCTCTTCCGCAACGCTCTCTTCGACGTTCTTCGACACTTCCTCGGTCACACTCTCGGACACCTCCTCTGCGACGCTCTCTTCGAGGTTTTCGGTCACCTCCTTTGTCATCCAGTCGGGGTCAAATCGAGCCATCTTCCAGCCGACGTGAACGACGTACGAGACGAGGCCACCGAGTCCGAACGCGATACCCGCAGCTCTGCTCCCAGTTGCGATGAGTACGACAGCGGCGAACAGAAGCAGACCGTACGCGAGGTCAGTGAGGAAATCTATCTGGTTCGAATTCATCTGCCACCTACTGTAGACGTGTTAGACATACCGAGTGGTACAGCCTGAAGCCGAATAACTCACACGCAACTCAGTTCTCGTCCATGAGCCGGTGGGTGGTCTCGACCAGTGGATGGTGACCGTAGTCGACCTCGGTGATGTCCTCGACCGACTCTAGTCCTTCCTTGCGTGCGGTCTCTGCCATTCCCAACTCGACGCGCTCGTCGAGGACGATGACGTACGCGTCCATCTCCTCGATGCCGAGCCGGTGGGCCGCCTTCACCCGATGGTGACCGTCGGCGAGCAGCAGTTGGCCGTAGTTGTCGATGACGACGAGCGGTTCAGCGAGACCGTTCTCCAGCTCGTAGCTGCGTCCCTGTAGCTCGTCGGTGTACACCTTGCTCTGGGTTGGTGTCAGCTCGGCGAGACGGACCGTCCGGGGTTCCTCGGTGGTCTCGACGCCGTGGATGTTAGTCAACGTCGTCATTAGCTTTCGGACCTTGCTCGGCGTCGCTCGCTCGATCTGTGACCGAACGACGTCCGAGTTCGAGATGATGCCGACGAGATTCCCCGCGTCGTCGACCACCGGTAGCCGCTGGATGCCGGACCGGAGGATGACGCGTCCGGCGTCGTGAATCTTCATCTCCGGGTGAGCGACGACGAGGTCGTCCGTCATCACGGTGAATATCGGCGCGACTTCGTCGGCGAGCAGCAGGTCACGCGCCGTGATGAACCCCTCTACCTGTCTCCCGTTCGTCACCGGAAACCCGGAGTGTGTTTCGTCGCTCTCGGCGATGCGCTTTGCGACGTTCGAAACGGTGTCGTCGGGACTCACCGTGGCAACGTCGCGTGTCATATAGTCGCGGACTCTCGGCTTCTCGTCGAGCGCGCCCTCTTCCATCGTGTCATACGTCGCCAGCACCGGTCAAAAGGGTGGCTGTCACGCCGCGTCGTCGGGGTCGTCGTGCTCGGGGAGCGCCTCCGCCAGCCCGAGGTGCGTGTCCTTCGCGTAGACGGCCGCTGGGGACGCATCCGTACCGACGCCGACCGTCTCGAAGAACCGTTCTGAAATCACGTCTCGAATCGCCGTGTCGGCCTCGTCTTCCGCACCGAGTCCGCCGACCGGTATCTGTGCGCCGGCCATGTCGGCGTGTCCGCCCGCGGAGCCAATCTGGTCGAACGCCTCACGCAGCGCCTCGCCCAAGTCGAGCTCGGAGCCGCGAGCGCGAGCGGAAGCGAAGACGGTGTCGTCGATGGTGCCGAAGATGAGGGTGGTCGATACGCCGTCCATCATGAGGAGTTGGTCCGCCGCCTGTGCCAGGGCATCGCGGTCGGAGATCACACCGACGTACGAGGCTAACACGCCGTCGCGGATGTCTCGGTTCACGATAGCGCTGGCGAGAATCTCCACCGTCTCGGCGCTCACGCTCGGCGATTCGATGCGTTCGAGCTTTGCGGCATCGACGAAGGAGACGAGATACGCGGCCGCGTCGAAGTCTTCGCCCGCAACCTCACGAGAGAAGTCGTCGGTGTCGACCTGAATGCCGAACAGGAGCGCCGTCGCGAGTTCCGGCGTCGGGTCGATGCCGAGTTTGCGGAGGTAATCGGCGAACAGAGTGGAGGTGGAGCCAATGTTCGACCGAAGGTCGACGAACGACGCCTCGACCGGAGCCCGCGGTGGGTGGTGGTCGACGACGATGTCGATATCGGTCTCCGGAGGGAGCTGGTCGTTGATGCCCGGACGCGAGTGGTCGACGAGCGCAATCGAGCCGAACTCGGGGAGTTCCTGGTTGGTGGAGAACGTCTGAAGCTCCAAATCGAGGAGGTTCACGAGCGCGCGGTTCTCCTGGTGACTGATGTCGCCGAAGTAACACGCCTGTGCTTCGATGCCGGCACGCTCTGCGATGCGAACGAGCGCGAGCGCACTCGCGATGGCGTCCGGGTCGGGGTTGTCGTGTGCAAACACCGCAAGCGGCGGCTCTGCGGTGCGTAACACGCGCATGAGTCGCCGGGTCTGAAGTCCGTCGTCACCGACCCGGTCAAGCATGAACGACGACAGTGCATCCGCGGGGTCGTGTACGTCGTCGGCGAGCTGGTGGAGTCGCTCGCGTTGTGCGTCCGTCGGCTCGTTGCCGGTGAATGCGAACAGTCGGGCGTCGGGAAACGCGTCCACAGCGAAGTCGGCAATCGCGCAGTTTTTTGCTGGGTCGTCGCTCCCGACGACGACCGTATCCGGGTCGAAGGAAACCGTCGCAACGGTCGCCGGGTCCGCCGGGTCACCGAGCGTCGCAGCGATACCGTCCGACCGGAGGGTCTCGACCCGGTGTTCGTCCTCGGTCACAACGTGTGTGCGGCTACTCTCGGCGACGGCGAGCTGTCTACCGACCGACCCGCAGCCCAAGACGAGTCGGGATGCCATACTACGAGGTGGAGAGCGAGTGGGTAAAATCCACTGTTCGGACTAGCCGAACAGCACTGCGGCCGCATCAAATGCCACGTTGTCAAACAGGACGAGCCCGGGGAGCAGTCCCACGGTCACGACCGCGGCGACGATGACAGCACCGTACAGCGCCGACGGATACGACTCGATGACGTGCGGCTCGTCCGGCTCGTCGATCCACAGCGCCTTCACGACGCGGCTGTAGTAGAACAGCGACAGTGCGCTGTTGACGGCACCGACGAGCGCGAGCCACCACAGTCCACCGTTGACAGCGCCGGCAAAGAGGTAGTACTTCGAGAGGAAGCCTGCCCCGACCGGAAGCCCGGCCAACGAGAACATGAACACGGTCATGGCGACGCTGACGAGCGGTGCCTGCTTCGCCAGCCCGCGGTAATCCTGGAAGGTACGGCCCACGTCCCAGTACTCCGCGAGCGCGACGAACAGGAACGCACCGGTGTTCATGAAGCCGTAAACGAGCAGGTGAATCATCCCTGCACCGAGGATGAGACTCTGTTCGCCCGTTCCGGTAAGCGCCGCGAGCGCGATGAGCACGTAACCGGCGTGGCCGATGGAAGAGTACGCCAACATCCGCTTGACGTTCTCCTGTGTCGCAGCGGCGAAGTTACCGAGCGTCATCGTGGCGACAGCGAGCACCGTCACGACAACCGTCCAGTCGAGCGCGTTCTGCACGCCGGAACTGGCAATCGGAAAGGCCACGACGAGCACGCGGAAGGCGAGCGCGAAGCCGGCCGCCTTCGACGCCGACGAGATGAACGCCGACACCGGTGCGGGTGCACCCTCGTACGCCTCGGGGGCCCAGAAGTGGAAGGGGACGCTCGCGGTCTTGTACGCGAATCCGCCGATAATCATCAACAGCCCGACACCGAGTACGCCCGGTAGCTCGGTTCCCTCGACGAGCTGTTCCGCGATGCCGTCAAGCAGCAGCGTCCCGGTGGCCGCGTACACCAGCGAGATGCCGAACGCGAACACGGCAGACGAGAGCGCGCCGATGAGGAAGTACTTGAGTCCCGCCTCGACGCTTCCCTTGTTCTGTTTCATGAACGCGACGAGCGCGTACGACGGGAGCGACGCGAGTTCGAGTGCGACGAACGCGACGGCGAGCGAGCCCGCAGCAGCCATCACTGTCATCCCGGTCACGGCGAGCATGATGAGCGTGTAGTACTCCGCCTGATACCGATGGCTGTTGAGGTAATCGTGGCTGCCGAGCACGACGACGGCCGTCACGCTGGTGACGATAACCTGGAAGAACAGCGACATCTGGTCGACGACGAGTTGGTCACCGTACAGCGAAATCGGTTCCGTGCCGACGCCGGTGAGGAGATAGACGAGCGAGACGCCCATCGCGGCGAGCGCACCGACGAAGGCCACGCCCGAAAGCAGTCGCGGGCGGTTCGACTCGGGGTCGATACTGTCCACGAGGAACAAAGCGAGCGCCGTCGACGCGAGGACGAGGACGGGCGCGGTCGCCGCCCATGCTGGCTCGACCATCAGAGCCCACCTCCGAAGTTCGCGGCAGTGGTTTCGAGAATCGGTTCAGTTGCGTCGAGCACGCGCTCGAACGCGAGGTCGTACGGGAACGTCCCGAGGGCGATGATGAACACGATGAGCACGAGGAGCGGAACCACATCGTGAAGCGATGCGGTCGTGACTTCGTAGTCGGTCTCGGAGCGGAACGGACCGAACAACGTCCGCTGCATCGACCACAGCAGGTAGCCGGCCACAATGACGATACCGAACATCGCGAGCGCAGTAAGCAGGGTGGAGTAGGCGAAGTGGGCATCGAAGCTCCCGACGAAGACGAAGAACTCCGCCGCGAAGCCGGCCATCAGTGGTAGCCCCATGTACGCGAACGCGCCGGCGACGAACGCGCCGGCTGTCACGGGCATCTTGTCCGCGAGCCCGGACATGTCACCGACCATGCGCGTGTGCGTGGTGTTGTAGATTACACCGACGCACGCGAACAGGAGCCCGGAGATGAGTCCGTGGCTCACCATCTGGAAGGTCGCGCCGCCGGTCCCGTACATCGTGTAGGCGACGAGTCCCAGCGTGACGTAGCCCATCGACGACACGGACGAGTAGGCGACGATGCGCTTCAGGTCCGACTGAGCCAGCGCCAACATCGCGCCGTACAGGATGGACACGACACCAAGCACCGCAATCGGGACCGCGAGGTCACGGGCGATGCTCGGAAGCATCGTGAAGTTGAATCGCAACAGTGCGTACGTCCCCATCTTCAGGAGGACGCCGGCCAGCATCACCGACGCAGGCGTCGGCGCCTCGACGTGGGCGTCCGGGAGCCACGTGTGGAACGGCACGACCGGCACCTTCACCGCGAACCCGATGAACATCGCCACGAAGGCAAGCAGCGCGAGTTGGTCGGCACCGAACGCGCCCAGCGAGCCGAGTGCTCCGTCCGTGCGCAGCGCCTGCGCGATTTCGGGCAGCGCGAGCGAGGAGATGGAGTCACCCAGCCCGAACACCAGCCCGAAGAAGCCGACGAACATCACGATCGAAGCGATGTTCGTGTAGACGAAGAACTTAATCGCGGCGTACTTCCGGCGTGCGCCGCCCCAGATGCCGATGAGGAAGTACATCGGGACGAGGACGGCCTCCCAGAAGACGAACCAGATGAGGAAATCGAGCGCGCCAAAGACACCGACGAGCGACGCCTCCATGAACAGCATGAGCCCGTAGAACTGGCTCTGACGCATATCGATTGGCGTCCACGACGCGAGAATCGCGAGCGTCGTGAGCAGCGTCGCGAGCACGACCAGCGGCATCGAGATGCCGTCGAGTCCCATGAACCACGACACGTCGTAGCTCCCGAGGGTGAGCCACTGATACTGGCTCTCGAAGGCGATATCGCCGCCCAGCAGTGCGTTGCCCGTCCCGTCGAACGTGAGGTACATGTACAACGAGAGGGCAAGCGGCACGAGCGAGATGCCGAAGGCCGCCTTCGGTGCGTACTCGTCCGGGAGGACGAACACCGCGAACGCGCCGAGCAGACACAGCGCGATGAGCAGTTCGATCATCATGCGAACCACCCCTGCATGACGCCGAAGGCGACAAGCAGTAGCGTCAGCCCCAGCGTCAACAGCGCCGCGTAGTTCGTAACGATACCCGTCTGGAGCCGGCGGAGCCGGTCACCGCTGAAGAGGCTCAGATCGGAGACGAAGTTGACCGCGCCGTCGATGACGCCCTGGTCGAACCGGTCGGCGACGCGTGCGGCGCGCACCGTCAACCCCTCCGCGAGCCAGACCTGATACTCGTCCTGGTAGTAGTTGTTGAATAACACTGTCTTGAGAGAGCCGAGTTTGTCCGTGTGTTCGACCGGGTCGGGACCACGGTACAGCACGAGGGCCACGGCAGAGCCGGCGAGTGCAACGGTCAGCGAGATGCCGGCAGAGGCGAACAGCGTTCCGACCTCACCGAGACCGAACAGCTCACCGGCGCTGTAGCCGGCGAACTCTGCGTTCGTGATGAGCTCGTGGTAATGCTCGCCGTTCAGCCCCTCCGGCCCGTAGTAGAGCCAGTCGTGGAGGATCTCCGGTACTGCGCTGACGACGGCGTGGACCGGTACGAGGTTGATGACGCCGACGACGGCCGCGAGCACGCCGAGAATGCCGAGTGGCACCTTGACGTTCCAGCGGACCGGTTCGGGGTCTTCTGCTGTCTCGGAACGTGGCTCACCGTGGAAGGTGAGAAGCACCATCCGGAAGGTGTAGAAGCCGGTGAAGAACACCGCGATTATACCCATCGCGTACGCGGCCAGCAGAATCGGCGAGCCGCCGAGCCCGTGGACCAGCGTCTCGTACAGCACCTCGTCTTTCGACCAGAAGCCGGAGAACGGAACGATGCCCGCGAGCGCGAGCGATCCGGAGAGGAACGCGTAGTAGGTGACGGGCATCTTCTCTTTCAGCCCGCCCATGTCCCACATGTTCTCGTTGTGGTGCATGGCGATGATGACCGAACCCGCACCGAGGAATAGCAGCGCCTTGAAGAAGGCGTGCGTGGTGAGATGGAAGACGCCGGCCACGTAGCCACCACCACCCAGCGCGAGCATGATGTAGCCGTACTGGGAGATGGTCGAGTACGCGAGCACCTGCTTGATTTCCTTCTTGACGACGCCCATCGTCGCGGCGAACAGCGCCGTGAAGCCGCCGACCAGCGCGATAATCGCGAGGGCGGTCGGGGACAGCGCGTAGAAGCCGTACATTCGGGCGACGAGATACACACCGGCGGCGACCATCGTCGCTGCGTGGATCAGCGCGGAGACGGGCGTCGGACCTTCCATCGCGTCCGGCAGCCACGTGTGGAAGGGGAACTGCGCCGACTTCCCCATCACGCCGCCGAGGACGAGTAGGCCGAGAATCGTGAACCACGTCTGCGGCGCGAAGCCGAACGTGTTGACGCTCGCCTCGCCGTTGAGCACCTGCTCTGCGATGTGCGCGAAGGAGTTCTCCACGCCGGGACCGCCGAACATGCTCGTGCCGAACGTCGCGAAGATGGCGACGACGCCGATGAGGAAGAAGTAGTCACCAAAGCGGGTGACGAGGAACGCCTTCTTCGCCGCCGACGGCGGACCGGCCTCACGGAACCAGAAGCCGATGAGGAGATACGAGCAGAGACCGACCAGTTCGAAGAACATGAACGCCATCAGGAGATTGTCCGCGAAGACGAACCCGAGCATGCTCGCCGTGAACAAGCCGAGTTCGGCGTAGTACCGTGGCAGCCCCGTCTGGCCGTCGTCGTTCATGTATCCAAGCGAGAACATGTGGACGAGGAAGGCGATGGTCGAGACGATGACCAGCATCAGCGTCGAGAGCTGGTCGAGCAGGATGCCGAAGGTCAGCTCGAAGCCGACCATCTCGCCGCCGACCCACGTGTACAGCGTGTGCTGGTAGGCTCCGCCGGTGTGGACGGCGAAGAGCGCCCACAGCGAGAACAGCAGTGAGCCACCCGTCGCGACCATCCCGGCGACCGCTCCCTTCTTCGGGAGGTACTTGCCGGCAAAGAGTGCGACGAGGAACGATACGAACGGGAGCACCGCGATAGCGGGTGCAAACTCGAATGCGAGTGATTCTGCCATACTGTTACCACCTCAGAGTTGTCGCGCGGGTCACGTCCACGTCCGCGAAGTTGCGGTAGAGGACGAGGATGATGCCGATGCCGATGGCGACCTCGGCTGCGGCCAGCGCCATCGTGAACAAACTGAACACCTGTCCGGTGAGGTTCCCGTGATAGAAGGAGAACGCGACGAGGTTGATGTTCGCCGCGTTCAACATCAGCTCGACGGACATCAGGAAGAACAGCGCGTTCCGCCGGGTCAGGATACCGAACAGGCCGATACAGAAGATGAGCGTCGAGAAAACGAGATAATACTCGACGGGGACAGCCATCAGCTGTCACCTCCGTCGTCGTCACGTGTCCCGAGCATCACTGCACCGACGAGGGCAGCGAGGAGTGCCATCCCGAGCAGTTCGAAGGTGATGAGGAACCCGTCCGTGGTCTCCGCGAACGGTCCGGCATCGAGGTTGAGCATCGCGTAGCCGATCCCCTCGATGACGCTGTCGGCGTTACCGGAGAAGGTCGCCGCGTCGGCGAAATCAGCAGTCAGAAACACCGCCGCGAGCACGCCGAACAGCACGAACGCGACGAGCCCGACCGCCTGACTGGAACTCGTGTGGAGTCGCGGGCGCGTCATGTCGTTACCTCGATTGTGCCGTCTTCGGTTCTGCGGACGAGCATTACGGCGAACACGATCAGGACGAGGACCCCGCCGATGTAGACGAGTATCTGCATCGTTGCGAGGAACTCGGCGCGTAACATCACGTAGTGGATCGCGACCGACGTGAGTGCCACCCCCAACAGGAGCGCACTGTGCCAGACGTCACGAACCAGCACGACGCCGAGGCTGCTCGCTGCTGTCAACAGCGCGAACAACAGAAACGCCACTAGTTCGAGTGTTACAGCCATTAGGTGAGTCTCAATCGCTTCGGGTTTGAACCTTTCTTTGTACGCCTACGCGCGCGGGCGCAGTCGCACGGCTCTCGGTGGGCGAAACCGCGAGAAGAAGTCGCCGGGGTTACTGGTAGTCGACTTCGCCTTCGCCTTCGCCGACCCAACCGCTGCGGTCGGGTTCACGAGACGCGAGCGGGTCGATGTCCTTGTACCACGGCACGTTCTTCAGCTGTTCCATGTTGTACGCGAGGTCGTCTTTCGTGTCGCCGGTGAACTCAAAGTTCTGCGTGAGCAGGATGGCGTCGACGGGACAGACCTCCTCGCACAGCCGACAGTAGATGCACTGTCCGATGTGGAGGTTATACTGTTCACCGTTGCGCTGGTCGTCCGTAACGATCTGAATCGTGTCGTTCGGGCAGACGTTCTCACACTGGCGACACCAGATGCACCGCTCCTGTGAGAACTTGTGGACGCCGCGGAACCGCGGTGACACCTCCGGCGTCTCCTCGGGGTACTCGACGGTGAACGTCTCGCCGCCGAGGGCGTGTTTCATCGTCGTTCCCATCGATTTGAGTAGTCCGATCATAGTGTTAGAGCAGCCCCACGATTACGGCCGTGAGCACGAGGTTGGCGAACGATAGCTCCAGCAGTCCCTTCCAGCCGATCTCGATGAGCTGGTCGATCCGAACGCGCGGAATCGCAGACCGGCACCACTGCGTGAACAGGTAGACGCCGAGAATCTTGATGACCATCCAGACGAAGCCCGGCAGGAACGGTCCCGCGGGTCCGCCGAGGAAGATGGTCGCGATGATGGCACCGCCCAGGAAGATATGGATGAACTCCGAGAGGTAACACAGCACGAAGTACACCGACGAGTACTCCGTCTGCCACCCGGCCACAATTTCGGTCGGTGCCTCGGGCACGTCGAACGGATTCCGACCGACCTCCGCGAGGTTCGCGATCATGAACAGGATGAACGCGAACGGGTTCACGAAGGCGTACCACGACGGAATCGCAACGCCGCCAAGCGAGACGAGCGTCTCGCCCTGGGCGGCGACGATCTCGCTCAACTGGAGCGAGCCGGCAAACAGCACGACGGAGACGCCGGTCACGACGAGCGGAATCTCGTAGGCGAGATTCTGTGCGACCGCACGCAGTCCGCCGAGCATCGAGTACTTGTTGTTCGACGAGTAGCCGGCCATCACCAGCCCGACCGACGCGATGGAGGCCGTCGCGAACACGTACGCAAGTCCGGCCTGCGGGTCGGCAATCTGGAGATTCAGCCCGAACAAGTCACCCATCGGGATGACGGCGAAGCCGAGCAGCGCCGACGAGGTCATCACGAGCGGGCCGAGGTCCCACGCCGGTCGGTCAACGCCGTCCGGAACGATGAGCTCCTTCGAGAGCAGCCGGACGGCGTCGGCCACGATGATGAGCAGTCCGAACGGACCGTGTCGGTTCACCGCGATACGGTCGGTGAAGGCGGCCGTGATCTTTCGTTTCCCCCAGATGCCCGAAACGGCGACGAGCGACATGAGAAACGAAATGATGAGCAGCGACGCGACTGCACCGCCGATGAAATCGGCAATCGGACCCGAAATCGGAAGTAAACTGCTGATCGTCTCCGTGAACGTCATCGGTCGACCTCTCCAAGCACGATGTCGAGACTACCCAGCGAGGCGATTAGGTCAGGGATGTACTCACCCTGTGACATTTCGGGGAGCGTCTGGAGGTTCGAGAAGCACGGCGAGCGGATCTTGAACCGCGCCGGCTTGTCTGTGCCGTCCGCGCGCATGTAGATACCGAGTTCGCCCTTCGCGCCCTCGACCGAGCGGTAGATCTCGGTGTCCGCGTCCGGCTTCAGGGTGCGCGGCACGTTCGACTGAATGTTCCGCTCGTCTTCCGGCCACTCCTCGAGTAAGTCGACACACTGCTCGATGATTTTGGCCGACTCCTCGACCTCGCGCATGCGGACGAGCACGCGCGAGTAGTTGTCACAGCCGTCTTCGGTGACGACGTCCCAGTCGAGTTCGTCGTAGTAGCCGTACGGGTCGTCGCGGCGGATGTCGTAGTCGACGCCCGAGCCGCGGGCGACCGGGCCGGTCGCGCCGTAGCTCTTTGCCGTCTCGGGGTCAAGCACGCCCGTGTTGACACACCGGAGCTGGAAGATCTCGTTCGAGGTGATCATATCGTGGAACTCCTCCAGCTTCCCCGGCAGCTCGTCGAGGAAGTCCCGCGTCTGTTCGAAGAACTCCTCGCGTGGCTCCGGCAGGTCCCACGCGACGCCGCCCAAACGGAGATAGTTGAACATCAGCCGCTGGCCGGTGAGGTCTTCGAGCAGGTTCTGCATGACCTCGCGGTCACGCATCGCGTACATGAAGATGGCCGTGAAGTCACCGTAGATGTCGAGCGCGAACGTGGCGACCGCGAGCATGTGGCTCGCGATACGACACATCTCCGCGGACATCGTCCGGATGACCTGTGCGTACTCCGGCACGTCGATGTCGGCCATGTCTTCCGCCGCGCGCGCGTACGCCCACTCGTTGAGGATGCCTGCCGAGATGTAGTCCCAGCGGTCGGGGTACGGCATGATCTGGTGGCGGTAGGTACCGTTCTGACAGATCTGCTCCTCACAGCGGTGGAGGTAGCCGATGTCGCTTTCCACGTCGGCGACCGTCTCGCCGTCGAGTGTCGTCTTCAGGTGGAGCACACCGTGGGTCGCCGGGTGGTGCGGTCCGATGTTGAGGAACATCGTGTCCGACTGAGCGTCGGCGGCGTGGTCCTCCCGCAGCGGGTTCGCGTGCTCCGCGAACTCGACGACCTGCGGCTGTTCCTGGTCGTAATCGAGCGAGAGCGGGTGTCCCTGCCACGTCTCCGGGAGGAGGATGCGACGCAGGTCCGGGTGGTCGTCGTACTCGATGCCGACGAGGTCGTACGCCTCACGCTCGTGCCAGTCCGCGGTCCGGTACACCTCGTTTGCCGACTCGGAGACGGGGTCGTCCTTCGTCGTCGGGACGACGACGCCGACCTCCTGTGTCGGGTCGTCGTACTTGCGGAGGTGATAGATTGACTCGTAGCGGTCCTCGTACTCTTGGGCCGTGACGCACGAACAGTGGTCGAAGCCGGCCTCGTCGCGGAGCAGTTCGAGCGCCGCCTGCACCTCGTCGGGCCGGACGACGAACGCCTCGGCGTTGACGTGGGACTCGCGGCCGATGGCGTATTCGCCCAAGAGCGATTCGAGCGCGTCGTAGTCGACGCCCTCGAGCGTTTCGCCGGTGTCGAGTTCCGGGGTGGATGGTTCTTCGAGACTCATTGTGATGGAGACTCCGCCCAGTCGTACCGCATCACGAGTTCGTCCTCGTCGATCTGGTCTGCGAGATGCTGGACCAGCTCGTCGTCGTCAAGGTCGCCGAACTGTTCGAGCTCGTACGGTGAGACCGTCACGGGCGCGGACTCGCCGTTCGCAATTCGCTCTTGCAGCTTGGCGACGCCGTAGACGAGTGCCTCCGGGCGCGGCGGACAGCCGGGCACGTGGATGTCGACCGGAATGACCTCCTCTGCGCCCTTGATGACGTTGTACCCCTCCTGGAACGGCCCGCCGGAGATGGTACACGAGCCCATGCCGACGACAAACTTCGGCTCCGGCATCTGGTCGTAGACGCGCTTCATCCGCGGGGCGAACTTCGAGACAATCGTTCCCGGAACGATAATCACGTCCGCCTGTCGCGGCGAGGCGCGTGGCACACCGGCACCGAAGCGGTCGAGGTCGTGTTTGACCCCGTAGGTGTGCATCATCTCGATGCTGCAGCAGGCGATCCCGAACTGCAGCATGAACATCGAGGAGCCGCGGACCCAGTTCATGAACTTATCGAACTTCGTGAGGATGAACGGCGACGAGCCGAACGCCTCGCGAAGCGTAGAGTTGAACCGGGAGTCGACGCCCTCGCCCATCCGCGCTTCCTGTGTCGTCTGTGGTGTGTTGGTGTTGTCGCTGCTCATGATTGTTATGCGCCTCCAGTCGTCTCACGCGCGCGGTCGGAGCCGATCCACCGGACCGCGCCGTTGCGCCATGCCCACACGAGTCCGATACCGAGCACACCGATGAAGATCAACATCGGCAGGAGGGCGCTCCCCATGCCGAACTGACTGACCGCATCGCTGTAGATGACCGTCCACGGGAAGATGAGGACGGTCTCGATGTCGAAGATGACGAACAACAGCGCAATCATGTAGTACTGGATGTTGAACCTGATGCGCGTGTCGCCAGTCGGAATTTCACCGGACTCGTAGACGGCGGTTTTTCCTTGCTCTGGCACACTCGGTCGGATAAGCGACGAGACGACTATCATCGAGACGGGGATGACGATAGCCACCACGGCGAGCGCGCCAATAGCGATCCACGGATTACTCATCTGTCTGTATCATATTCTCCTTAGGCAAGGGCGTACATAAGGATTCATTCTCACGTGTTCGCCGGATTCGTGTCACTCCCGCCTCCGACCGAACAGGTCGTGTCCGCTCTCGTGGAGGTCGCGTGACACGTCACCGACCGACTGCTGGAGTTGCTCGTGATACTCGCGCAGTCGGTGGGCCAGTTCGTCGTGTTCGCGCGCGAGTATCTGGACCGCAGAGAGCGCGGCGTTGAACGATTTGCCAGCGTCGACAGCCACCAGCGGCGCACCGGTCGGCATCCCGATGACCGAGTCGACCGACTTCTCCTGCACTGGTACGCCGATGACGGGAAGCGGGTAGGCGATGCTCGCAGTCATGTTCGGGAGGTCGGCCGACTTCCCGCCCGCGCCGGCGATGAGCACGTCAAGCCCGCGGGCCTCAGCGGTCTCGGCGTAGGCGTACATCAGGTCCGGCGTCCGGTGGGCAGAGACCACGTACGTCTCGAAGGAGAACTGCGATTCGGGCGGCTCGGCCGGGTCGGTCTGTTCCTCGAAGCCGAGTTCGGTGAGCGCGTCGAAGGCCCCCGACATCACGTCGAAGTCGGAGTCCGACCCCATCACGACACCCACGTCCGGGGTCGCCTCGGGCGAGCGGTCGGCGTCGGCTTCCGCGCGAAGGTCACGAATCAGGGAGTCGACTGCGTCTACCATACGCGTACCCCCATCGGCGACCACCTTCGCCGTTGTGGTCTACCCGAACTGCAGCGTCTCGACCACGTCGCGAACAGGAGACAGAGGTGGCTCTGACTCCCCGACGATTGTGACGTGGCCCATCTTCCGGAGCGGTCTGACCTCCCGTTTTCCGTACCAGTGGAGGTGGGTGTCAGCCAGCGCGAGCGCCTCTTCGACACCCGCGAGTCGGGCGCGTGCCGGCTCCGAGACGGTTCCGAGAATATTTGCACTCGCGGTCGGCCCGTGGCGTCGCGTCGGTCCGAGCGGAAGTCCGACGACCCCGCGGACGTGCTGTTCAAACTGCGAGGTGACACACCCTTCGATGGTCCAGTGACCCGAGTTGTGTGGCCGAGGCGCGACTTCGTTCAGCAGTATCTCGTTTTCCCCGTCGGCTCGCTCCCGTTCGAACAGTTCGATACCGAAGACGCCGCGACCGTCAAGTTCCGCGAGCACCGAGCGAGCGACCTCGTGGGCGCGTTCGCGGGTCGCCTCATCGGTGCGTGCCGGCGACAGCGACTCGCGGAGAATCTCCTCGCGCTGGACGGTCTCGGTGACGGGGAACGTTGCGGTCTCGTCCACGCCCCGTGCGCCGATGACGGCGAGTTCACGCTCGAAATCGACCAGCTCTTCGGCGACCGCGCCGCCCTCGCCAGCGCCGACCTCCGCGAGCGCGTCGGCCGCGTCGTCGGGCGATTCGACGGGGACGTTCCCTCGGCCGTCGTAGCCCCCGGTCCGGGCCTTCACCATCACCGGCCAGCCGAGTTCGTCGCCCGCGGCCCGGAGGTCGTCGGCGTCGTCCACGCGTCGGAAATCCGGGAGGGGAACGCCGGCCTCGGCGAAGGTCTCGTTCTGGACGAGTTTGTCCTGTATCGTGCGGAGCGTCTCAGGGGCAGGGTGGACCGGCGTGCCGGTCTCCTCGCTCACCGCGTCGAGCGTGTCGGGGTCTGCAAGCTCGATTTCGTAGGTGAGCACGTCGACCTGCTCGGCGAGCGAGCGGAGCGTGTCGTAGTCGTCGAACTCGCCGACCAGCTGCTCGCGGGCGACGTGGTTCGCAGGGCAGTTCGGCATCGGGTCGGAGACGACGAGTTGGACGCCGAGCGGGCTGGCTGCCTCAGCGAGCATCCGTCCGAGTTGGCCGCCGCCGACGACGCCGACAGTCGGTGAATCCGCGGAGAGGTGCATACGCGAGTCAACCGACGGCGCTCGCTCAAGCGTTACGGTTGTCGACGTAGACGATCATGCCGTCGAAGTCGTTCCCCCCCGTTGACCGGTGGAGGAAGGGGTAGCGCTCGTACCCGTCGAGTCGTGACTCGATACTTTCGGGAGGCACCATCGCCGAGTCGTCCTCGCGGCAGTCGACCGTCCGGTCGAGCGTGCAGTCGCCAGGGACGACGACCACGGACGGCAGCTCGTCGGGGAGGTCCCCGGGCTGGCTGGCGCAGTTGGTCGCTACGTCGTGGGCGGAGAGATACCACCCCAGCGGGAGCGTGCTGAACCAGCCGAGACAGGCGGGCTCGCGCGGTGCGCTCTCGGCCCCGTCGACGAAGTTGCTGTTCCCGCCGCTGTACGCGAGCAGGTCCGTCTCCTCCGTCTGGGCGGCCGATTCGAGCGCGGCGCTCACGGCGGGACGCATGTCTTGGCTCGGCTGTGCGAACTGGACGAGGCTGTTGTCCGGCTCGGTCGCGCCGGTGTAGACGCCGGTCGCGACCCCGGTCCCGACGGACGCGAGCAGGACAAGGATGACGACTCCGACGATAGCGAGGCTGGTGTCGTCACCGCGGTCGAGGGCTTCGACCCCGGCGTCGATGAACACGCCTACACCTACGGCGGCCGGAATCGCGAGCGGAACGAGCGCGTTCACGACGATCCACGCGTTGTTGATGTCGGTGCCAATTGCGTAGCCGGGGATCGAGACCAGCCCCCAGTAGAGACACGCGAGCACGAGCAGTCGCGGCCGCCCGCTGCCGTAGCGCTCGCGCGCAAAGCCCGCCAGCGCCAGCACGAACAAGGGCCCGGCGTACCCGACGACGACCTGCATTGACAGTTCCAGTTGGCCGCCGACAGCGACCAGCGACCGAGGGTCCGAGCCGCCGCTCTTCGAGAGCCACGAGCCGAATCCCTCTTGTACGGTGAGCCACGTGCACCGGAGCGTCGTCCCCGGGCTGCTGCTGTAGAGTCCCGCCGTGCGACACTGCTCGACGACGGCGTCGTAGTTCGGATTCGCGGGCGTAATCGCGAGGTCGCTGGCCGCAGTTACGCCCTCACGCGGAGCGAAGAAGAAGACCATCACGGCGACGAACGCGAGCGTCGCGCCGACGAGGTGGCCGACGTGGCCGGCGAGACGCGGCCCCCACGTCCGCTGGAGCCACGAGCGGAGACCGAACAGTCGGTCGGCGACCCACGCGGTCCCGGAGTCGCGGCCGCGGTGGGCGGCGAGTTTGTGGTGGACGACGAGCGCGCCGGCACCGAGCCAACAGAGCACGTAGACGAGGGCGTTCTCCTTCGAGGCGAAGCCGAGCGCGAGCGCGACCGACCCGAGGTACAGATACTCGACGCCGAAGTCGTCGTACCACCGGACGAACGCGACGAACGCGAGCAGACAGAAGCCGGCAACCAGCAGCGTCGAGCGCATGAATCGCCCGTAGTAGAGGAGGACGGGATTGGCTGCGAGGAAGAAGGCGAGCGCGACGGTCTCGCTGCCGGTGAGTCGGTGGCGGAGCCACAGCGCACACAGCGGAAGGAGTCCGCTGACGACGGCGACGGGGAGGCGGGCGGTGAAATCGGAGTATCCGAGCAGGCCGAACAGCGCCGCGTCGATGTGCTGGATGAAGGGACCGTGGATGATCGAGCGGTAGTGGAACTGGCCGGTCTCGGCGTAGTTGTACACCCAGTAGGCGACCCGCGCCTCGTCGAAGTGCATGATGCGGTGACCCAGGAGGGCAAACCGGGCGACGAGCGCGAGCGCCGTGAGCGCGAGGACGGCCACGACGACGCGGCCGTCGGAGAGCGAACGGTCGGGCATATCCGTGCCTCAAGCGAGGCGATAAGAAACTTTCTGGTCGCCCGTGACCAGCGGGCTTTAGCCGCCGACACCAGTGTATCCGGTATGCGACGTATCGGCTTCGTGGTGAATCCAATCGCCGGCATGGGCGGCCGTGTGGGGCTGAAGGGGACGGACGGCAAGCTCGCCGAGGCCCGCGAACGCGGCGCGGAGCCGCGTGCACCGGACCGCGCGCGCGAATCGCTCGCCACACTCGCGGAGTACGACGACATCGAACTGGTGACCTACGGCGGACAGATGGGCGAGACGGAGGCCCGCGAGACCGGCTTCGACCCGACGGTCGTCGGTGCGCCCGAGGGCGACGAGACGACGAGCGCCGACACCCGCGCGGCCGTCGAAGCGTTCGTCGCCGAAGGTGTCGACCTCGTCTTCTTCGTCGGCGGCGACGGCACCGCGGTGGACGTGGCGGAGACGCTCGCCGGCGTCGATATCGATGTGCCGATGCTCGGCGTTCCGGCCGGGGTGAAGGTGTACTCGTCGGTGTTCGGCGTCTCTCCCAGTGCGGCCGCCCGGCTCGCCGCTACCTTCGACCGGACGGAGACGCGCGAGGTGAACGACATCGACGAGGACGCCTACCGCGGCGGCGAGGTGGAGACGGAACTCCGGGCGCTCGCGACCGTCCCGGTGGGCGACGACCTCCAGTCCTCGAAACAGATCGGCGGGGGCACCGTCGAGGGAGTGGCCGAGGGGATTGCACAGGACGCCCGCGGCGAGTCCGGCGTGACCTACGTCCTCGGCCCGGGGTCGACGCTTGCGGCCGTCAAGCGCGAGTTCGGCTTCGACGGCTCGCCGCTGGGCGTGGACGTGTGGCGCGACGGCGAAGTGCTCGTCCGCGACGGCACCGAATCCGAGATACTGGCCGCGCTGGGCGACGAGAATCGTATCGTCGTCTCCCCCATCGGCGGACAGGGGTTCGTCTTCGGGCGCGGAAACCTCCAGATATCCCCCGCGGTCATTCGTCGGTCCGAGACGACGGTCGTCGCCTCGAAACGGAAGCTGGAGGAGACGGGCGTGCTCCGGGTCGATACCGGCGACAGCGATCTCGACGAGGAGCTTCGCGGCTGGACTCGGGTCCGCGTCGGTCGCTACGAACACCGGCTCGTGAAGATGGTCTGAGACGACGCAGGGGTAGTATATAACCTCCATTAGTCAACATTAAGGCGACTGGAACCCGGAGAGAATATATGGAGACACGCAAGGTGCAACGGCTCGGCCCGTCGACGCTGGCGATGACACTGCCGGCGGAGTGGGCGAAGGCACAGAACGTCGAGAAGGGTGATGAGGTCTCGCTCCGGACAGGCGGGAAGGGGACGCTGACGGTCCTCCCGGAGTCGGTCCAACAGGAGGAGTCGGAGGCGATCATCCACGCCGACGAACTAGAGGCCGACGCTATCGAGCGAGCGATTCTCGCACAGTACGTGCTCGGCCGCCGGGTCATTCAGGTCGAGGTCAAGGACGGCGGCACCCTCAATTCGGGCGTCATCAACGCGGTGTACAACGCCGAGACGCAGCTGATGGGACTGGGCGTCATCGAGGAGACGCCGGAACGTATCGCCATCCGCTGTAGCGTCGATCCCGAGGACTTCACCCTCGACAATCTGCTCGAACGGCTGGAGTCGACCGGCTCGACGATGCGAAACGAGGCGGTGAAGGCGCTCGCACACGGAAATCCGGACCTGGCACAGCGCGCACTCAACCGTGAGCGGCAGGCGAACAAGATTTTCGTGCTGCTGCTCCGGCTCATCTTCACGGCCTACCAGAACCCGAACCTCGCACGCGCCGTTGGACTCGATTCCGGCTTCCCGCTCATCGGCTACCGGACCGTCGCGAAGAACCTCGAGCTCACCGCCGACAACGCCGAGGACATCGCCGAAATCGTCATCGACGCCGGCGAGAACACCCTCGACGTGGACGACGCGACGCTGCGTGAGATCCGTGAGTTCACGGACACGGTCAACGAGATGACCGAACTCGGCGTCCGGTCCGTCGTCGAGCGCGACTACGACCTCGCCTTGCAGACGAAGAAGCTGTTTCGCGACGTGGAGGACAGCCAGACTGAGATTCTGACCTCTCTCCCGGAGATGGACAACGACAAGCTCCTGCAGGTGCGTGAGGTGCTGGTCGCGCTCCAGCAGACCGCACAGTACGCGGTCAGAAACGCGGAAATCGCGACGAACCTCGCGCTCGACACCAACTCCGAGTACGTCACGATTACGTGATCAGAGCAGTCCGCCGTCGTCGGTCGATGTGGCAGTCGGGGTCGGCGTCGGCGTGTCGGTGTCACCCGACGAATCGGTCGGCGTTGGGGTCGAATTGCCTCCGTTCGTCGGAGTTGGCGTCGGTGTTCCCTCGCCCGTAGTCGTCTCGTTCGTGGACTCTTTCGTTCCGAAGATGTCCGTCTCTATCGTGCGTTCGTACGTCAGTTCATCGAGCGGGACGCGAATCGTGTTCCCCGTTGGGAGTTCGACGCGGGCGTAGAAGTCGATGCGGAGGTCGGTCACCTGCTCGTTTTCGAGGTGCGACACCCACCAGTCGTCGAGGCGACTGTTGTCGATTGTCGGCGTCGTCGCGATGGTCTCCGTCGTCTCGCCCTCGATGACGTACGGACGCTCGGTGACGCCGTCACCGACCGGAATCCCGTTCATGGTGACGTTGTAGCCGACGCTGGTGATCGTGTACGGCTGTATCTGTGGGTTGTACGCGTCGGACTCCATGGCAATCGGCGTCTCGGCGTCCGTAACGGTGCCCCACTCGGCACGGGTAGCGTTCACGTAGAGGAGGGGATTCTCGATAACGGGATTTGCAGGTCCGGAGACGGGCCGCGTCTCGTCGGAGTTGAACTGCCCGATGAGGTCGGTCTGAATCTCACGCTCCTGTGTAATCTGTGTCGAGCGCTGGCCCAACAGTGAGGCGGAGACGTTCGCGTCGATGGTGACGACGGTCGTCTCGTTGTTCCGGACGTGGCTCGCCCACTAGGGCGGAATCTGGCTGTTGTCCATCCGAGTCGAGAAGGCGAGGGTCGTGTTGCCCGACCCGATTTGGAGGCCGGATTTGTTGCCGCTCGCCATCGGCACGTCGTTCATCCGGACGGTGTAGTCGATGCGGCTGTCGCCGAGTCTGAGACCGATTGGATTCGGGTTCACCACGACGAGGTCGGTGTCGATGACGGTCGTCTCGTCGTCGACGGGACCGAAGCTGTTGTCGACGGTGCCGACGCTGGGCACGCCGATGACACCGAGGGCGAACGCGCCGCCGACGCTTCCGGCCACGAGCGCGAGGGCCGTCACCACGACCTTCAGCTTGCTCCCGAGAAGCAGCGTCTTCGGGTCCATACCCGTGACGGACGCCGGTGGAACACAAAACGCTTCGTCCCGCCGCGAACGTCGGGATTAAGTCACCCACCTCGTATTGTGTGGTATGGATACCGCAGACGCCTCGGACCGTCGGCTCGGCTTCAGCCTCCTGTTCGTCATCGTCGCACTCGTCGGCGCGGCCGTGATGCTCGTCGCCTCGATGAACGACCAGCTCGCCCTCTCGGGGTGGGGCTTTGCCGCTGCGATGCTCGGTGGCGCACTTTCGATTGCCGCGCTCCAGTTGTACGAGTAGCCGAGAGCGACGATATGTTAAGGCTGCGTACCGTATAGGCCGGTATGTCAGGGACGAGCGAGGACGAATCGGTGGACGAGAACGAGCGCATCCTCTCGTATCTCCGCGAGCGCGCCGCAGACGGTGAGCGCTACTTCCGCGCGAAACACGTCGCGGACGCCATCGGACTGACCGCAAAACAGGTCGGTGCCCGGCTTCCCCGACTCGCTGAACGCTCCGAGGACGTGGACATCGAGAAGTGGGGACGCGCCCGGTCGACCACGTGGCGAGTGACACCGGAGTAGCGACGTTTTTCAGCCTACCGCGTTGAGTGGTGGCATGACCGTTCGTGTCGAGGAGAGCTTCGAGTTCGACGCACCGCCGGCCACCATTTGGGGGTTCATCGCAGACCCGGAGTGGCGCGCCGAGCCTATAAGCGTCGTGGACGAGTACGAGTCCACCGGCGAACGGACCGCGACATGGCACCTGAAGCTCCCGATTCCGCTCATCCGCCGCACCATCGCCGTCGAGACCGAAGACGTGGAGCGTCGCGAGAACGAGTACGTCAGGTTCATCGGCGAGTCACGCGTGATGCGCGTCCAGGGCGAACACGAAATCGAAGAGACCGAGACGGGCTGTCGGCTCCACAACCGATTCGTCGTCGACGGGAAGGTGCCCGGCGTTGAGCGCTTCTTCAAGAAGAACTTCACCGATGAACTCGACAACATCGAGCGAGCGATTCGAGACAGCATTCAGGAATGAGAGTTACCTGCGCCCAACTCCACATCGAGAACGCCGACGTGGTCGGCAACACCGAACGCGCCGTGGCCGCCATCGAGCGCGCCGCGAGCGAGGGGAGCGACCTCGTCGTCTTGCCGGAGATTTTCAACGTCGGCTACTTCGCGTTCGACTCCTACGCGCGGGCGGCCGAACCCCTCGACGGCGAGACCCTCACCACCATTCGAGAGACGGCACGCGACTGCGGGGTCGGGGTACTCGCCGGCTCTATCGTCGAGGACCTGACTGCAAGCGAGGACGCCCCCCAAGGCGAGTTTGCGAACACCTCCGTCCTGTTCGACCGCGACGGCGAGCGACTCGCCGTCTACCGGAAACACCACCTGTTCGGCTACGAGTCCGCGGAGACGGAGCTACTCACGCCCGGCGACGAGCTGTCGGTCGCGGAGTTCGAGGACCACACGGTCGGGATGAGCACCTGCTATGACCTCCGCTTTCCCGAACTGTACCGCGAGCTCGCGGAGTTGGGTGCGACGCTCGTCTGCGTCCCGAGCGCGTGGCCGTATCCCCGCGTCGAACACTGGCAGTTGCTGCCGCGCGCCCGGGCCGTCGAGAATCAACTGTACGTCGCAACGGCAAACGGGAGCGGGCAGTTCGAGGAGGCCGAGCTACTGGGTCGGTCTGCCGTCTATGACCCGTGGGGGACGACGCTCGCCGCCTCCGACGACGACCCGACGCTCGTCCATACGACCGTCGACCCCGACACCGTAGCCGCGACCCGCGAGGAGTTTCCCGCGTGGCGCGACCGCCGCCGGTGAGACGTGAATACGAGGCTTTATCAGTGAGAACACAGTAGATAAAACTGCCAGACGCGACGCTTTTCTCGTCGCCAACGGCAACCAAATCGCCGCATCCGCGCCCACACGGCGGGTCTGCTCGGCACCCGTCGTATCCCGCCTCCCCCTCCCGTTCACGCCGACTCGTACACTTGCTCCAGTAGCCGCACGTCCGCCAGTCCGTCTCTTCCGTCCGGCTCGATGTCCCGTCCGGTGAGCACGGCATGTGCAAAGTAGTCGAACTCCTCGCGGAGTTCACCGCCGCCTGCACCCTCGATTTCGTAGCGTTTGTCGCCCGTCTCGACGACGAGCCGTCGGCCGCGGTTCGGCTGGAAGGCGTCGTACACGCGGACGGTTCCCTCGGTGCCGTAGACGGTGTAATCAGCGGTCGGGTGGCCCGAAAAGGAGGCGCTGAAGTTCCCGACCGCGTCAGGGAAGACAACCCGGAAGTCGACGTGTTCGTCCACGTCGCTGAACGGGCCGCTCGTCCGGGTGTGTCCCGACACTGATTCGGGTTCCTCACCGAGCAGGAACCGCGTCGTGTTGAGGAGGTAGACGCCCACGTCGACGAGGGCCCCGCCGCCAGCGAGTTCCTGGTCGAGTCGCCACTGCTCTGGACCCCGCGAACCGGCGAGCACGGGGAAGGTGAAATCACCGCCGAACCGCGTCACGTCGCCGATGCCGCCGTCGTCGAGGAACTCGCGAAGTCGCCGGAACAGCGGGTCCGTCTGCATCCGGTAGGCGGTCATCAGCGGGACGCCCGCCTGCTCGCAGGTCTCGACTGCCTGCTCGGCGCGCTCGCTCGTCGCGTCGAGCGGTTTCTCCGAGATGACCGCCTTCCCCTGGGCTGTGGCCGTCTCGATATGCGGGAGGTGGAGTCGGTTCGGCGTGGCGACGTAGACGGCGTCGTAGCTGTCGGCCAGGTCGCCGTCGGCGTAGCCGTCGTAGTCCGTCGTTTCGAGCCCGTACTCCGCGGCGGCCTCGCGGTTCGACTCGCTGCCGCTCACGCCGACCGTCGGCGTCAGATACTCGCAGTCCTCGACACTCGGAAGGACGACACCTCGAGCGAAGCCGCCACAGCCGACGACCGCGAGTCGAACCTCGCCGTCGGCGTCGGTGTCCCAGTCGCGCTCACGGATGTCGGTGAATCTCTCGTGCATGCCGGAGCGTCGTCGGGCGGTCACAAAAGGGTGGGGTCGAGACCGGGCGTAGCTATTTGACGCCCGCCCCGCTGGAGTCAAGTATGTATCTCGCAGACGAGGCGTGGCCGGACCTCCAGCGCTACTTCCGACAGGAGTCGCTGGCGCTGATACCGCTCGGCTCGACAGAACAGCACGGCCCACATCTCCCCGAATCGACCGACCACGTCATCGCGGAGTCGCTCGCGCGCGAGGCGGCCGCCCGCACCGGCTATCTGTGTACCCCGACGGTCAACGTCGGCGTCTCCAGACACCACCGGCAGTTTCCCGGGACGATGTGGGTGAGTCCCGACGCCTTCCGGACGTACGTGCGCGAGCTGACGGAGAACCTCACCTACCACGGCATCGACCGCGTCGTCTACGTGAACGCCCACGGCGGGAACGTCGACGCGCTCCGGGAGGTGGCGAAGGACCTCCACGCCGACGGCACCTGTTACGCGCTGGAGTGGATGTGGGACGAGTCGATTCCCGGGCTCGTGGACGAGCTGTTCGAGCACAACGGTCCCCACGGCGGCCCGAAGGAGACGGCGATGCTCCAGCATCTCACCGACCGCGTCCACGAGGACCGACTGGCCGAGGCGCGCGACGGCGGGACCCGCGACATATGGAACGCATCGGGAACGTCACAAAACGGCGCGGCGACCTACTTCGACGCGCGAGACAACAGCGAGAACGGCGTCTTCGGCGACCAGACGGACGCGACCGCCGAGAAGGGCGAACAGCTGTTCGAGGCGGCGACCGAACAGCTGGTTGAACTGTCGGAGTGGCTGGCGGCGCGTGAGGAGACTGCGTTGACCCCGGCCGACCGCGTCGGCTCGGCGCGCTAACTCGACTACTTGGCGTAGAGTTTCGTGCCGAGCAGCACGTCCGAGTTACCACCGTCGGGGGTGACGGCGACGTAGGGGTGGTCGACGGGACCGAACACGTCGACCACGCGCCCGACCGTGTCGAGCGACTCGTCGAGGGCCGTCGTGCCGATATCCACCTCGGTGCCGACCGGCGGCCGGAGGACGAGCAGTCCCTGTGCCGTGGAGACGACCTCACCGAGTCGGTTCACGCGCGGATGGCTCCGAGATACGCCGCGACAGCGCCGAGCAAGTCGCCCTTGCTGGCATCGTCCGCGTCCTTGACGAGCACGCGACCACGGGCCTCGTACTCGCGTGGATACTGTACGTCGCGCTCGATGACGGCGTCGTACCCCACCTGTTGGACTGCCTTGGCGATCTCGTCGACGGTGGGGGAAGCAACCGCGAGGTCCTGTGGCACGCGCCGGCCCTCGGAGCGCGTCAGGTCGGCGTCGAACTGCGCTGGCCACAACACGTTCTCAACCATACCGATTCGAGTCGTGTCTCCCTTATACGTCTTGTCGAATTGCTCACTCCCGTCGCGCGAGGACGAGCGCGCCGACGGCAAGGAGTGCGGCGACGACACCGAATCCGGGCTGTTCACCCGTCGTCGTCGCGGTCGTCTCACTCGACGTGGTCGGCTCCGACACATCGGTCGCGGTCGCCGTCGGCGTCGGAGTGGCCGTCGCGACGGTCACCTCGCTGCGGGCGACGAAGGAGGTCTCAACGTCGGGGTGGAACCCTTCGGTCATGTTCCGGACCGCGAAGACCACGGAGCGGGGGGCCGGCTGATTCAGGTAGTCGGTGTTGATCACGACGGTCGCGTTGTTCTGTCCCGCGGTCGTCGAGGCGTACGGCTCCTGGGTCTGGAGACCGCTGCCACGGGAGTTCACGAGCAACACCTCCGGATTCGCCTGCAGGATGATTTCGTCGCTCACCTGCGGGTAGCCGATCTCGTAGTCGAACTCGCCCAGGACGTTCGTTCCGCCGCTGGCTTCGATCATGGCGGAGATGAACGTGTTCGTGTTGGCGACGTAGCCGCTGCCGATCGGGTAGAGGACGCTCGGGCGCTCAACGTCGGCAGTCGCGGTGCGGGCGGCCTCGACGTTGGCCTCCATCCACGCGTTCACCTCGACGGCGGCCTCGCAGTGGCCGGTGAGCCGGGCAATCTGTGTCGTCTTCTCGGTCACGTCCTCGAGCGTCTCGGCGGCGGCGAGCTGATACACCGTGATGCCGGCATCACGGAGCGCACGCACCGTCTCGGTCCGGGAAGCGTTCGGCGCGAGCACGAGGTCGGGTTCGGTGCCGACGACGCGCTCGACGGAGATTCCGAAGCCGTCGCTCGCGGTGACGCTCGTCTTCGCGTCGAAGCCGTCGAGGTAGTCGGCGTTGACAGTCACGCCGACCACCTGTTCGCTGCCGCCGAGTTCCCATACGGTCTGTGCGGCCGAGGGATTCAGCGTCGTGATCCGGTCGGGCCGCTCGTCGAGGGTAATCTCTGTCCCGCTGGCGTCAGTCACCGTGTACGGGAACGAACAGTCCTCCTGTTGTGTCTGTGCCGTCGCACCGGCCACGCCAGTCGGTATCGCGGCCGCGAGGACGAGCATCGCGACCAGTAGCGTGAGTCGTTGTTGCATCATCTCTACGAGCGGGCTAACCCAATAAGTATTTGTCTAACCAAACTGGAGTTGTCCACGTGCGACACCGTAGCCGAACAGCGAGTGCAGTCTCCGCGCTGTCGGTGCTACTCGTGGGCGTCGTCGTGGTGTCGGCCGGCATCGGCCCGGTCCACGTCGGACCGATAGCCGTCGCGAAAGTGTTCGCGAACGCAATCGCGGTGCCGGCGGGCGTCAGGATGGAGGCGACTGCACTGGCCGCGCCGTGGCACGCGGTCGAGTGGTACGCCCCGTTCGGCTACGACGTGGACCCGCTGTACTCGACCATCGTCCTGCAGGTACGACTGCCACGCATCGCTGCGGGGGCGAGCGTCGGCTTCGCGCTCGCGGCCGCCGGCACCGTGATGCAGGGGCTGTTTCGGAATCCGATGGCGGACCCCTCCATCATCGGCGTCTCATCCGGAGCGTCCGTCGGTGCTGTCGCAGCCATCGTCGCGCCGGTCGCGCTCCCCTTCGGACTCGGTCTCCGGGCGTCGGCGTTCGTCGGCGCGCTGGTCGCGGCGGTCGTCGTGTACGCCATCGCGACAGAGGGCGGTCGGACGCCGGTAGCCACCCTGTTGTTGGCCGGCGTGGCCGTCCAGACGTTTCTCGGCTCGGTCACATCGTATCTCATCCTCCGGAGCGGCGACTCCATCGAGGAAGTCACCTACTGGCTGATGGGCCATCTCGACGCATCACGCATCGAGGAGGCACTCATCACCGGCGGCATCAGCTTCGCGCTCGTCGTCGTCTTGTATCTGTACGCCGAGGACCTGAACGCGCTCCTGTTGGGGGAAACCGATGCCCGGTCTGTCGGCGTCGAAGTCGAGTGGACGAAACGCATCCTGCTTGCCGCCTCGAGTATCATCACGGGCGCGGCAGTCGCTATTTCGGGAGTCATCGGCTTCGTCGGGCTCATCGTTCCGCACGCGCTCCGGCTCATCGTCGGTCCCGACCACCGGATACTGCTGCCGACGAGTGCGCTCGCGGGAGCCTCGTTTCTCGTCGCGGCCGACACGCTGGCGCGGTCTGGCCCCGCAGAGCTTCCGGTCGGTATCGTGACTGCCGCCGTCGGTGCCCCCTTCTTCCTGTACCTGCTCCGCAAGCGCGAGGTGAGCGAACTGTGATTGACATCGACGGACTGTGTGTCGACCGCAGCGGCGTGCGCGTGCTTGCGGACGTGTCGCTGTCCGTGGCGGACGGCGAGTTCGTCGCGCTCGTCGGCCCGAACGGTGCGGGGAAGTCGACGCTGCTCGGTGCCGTCGGCGGGCATCTCTCGCGAGCAGCGGGGTCGGTTGCGGTCGACGGGGACGAAGTCGGGTCACTGTCGGCGCGAGCGCTCGCCCGCCGGGTCGCGACCGTGCCACAGGAGACGAACTTCGGCTTCGACTTCTCGGTGCGTGACGTGGTGGAGATGGGTCGCCACCCCTACCGGTCGCGATTCAGCGGCGACGACCCGGACGGAGCCGCTGCCGTGGAACGCGCACTCGACCGGACACGGACCACGCAGTTTGCCGACCGGTCGGTGGCGTCGCTGTCGGGCGGAGAGAAACAGCGCGTCCTACTGGCGCGTGCGCTCGCGCAGTCTGTCCCCACGCTCCTGCTGGATGAGCCGACCGCGAGTCTCGACATCAACCATCAGGTCCGGACGCTCGATCTCGTGGCCGGATTAGAAGAGACGGTCGTCGCGGCCATCCACGACCTCGACTTGGCGGCACGCTACTGCGACCGCGTCGTGTTGCTCGCGGACGGGTCGGTACAGGCGGTCGGCACGCCGCGAGCAGTGTTCACGGCCGACCGGCTGGAGCGCGTCTTTGGCGTCGACGTGACCGTCGGTGAGAATCCCGCGACGGGGACGGTGACGGTGACACCGACTGCGGGCGTCTCGCTCGGGAGCGAGTCGGATTAGCCGCGCGTCGAACGCGCCTCGCGTATCTCGGCTCCGTCGCGGAGTTTGTCCTCGCAGTTCGGACACACCCGAACGGATTCCAGTTCGTCGGGCGCGAACACCCGGACGTACGCCTCGGTGACGAAAGACTCGCAGTTGGCACAGTTTGGCATACGGACGGGGACGGCGGGACGGACTTGTAGGTTTCCCCGCCTACGAGGTGAAACTGTTGTCACACTCCATGCAGGTGAGTTCGAACCGCCCCGCGTCGGTCAGCGAGAGTCCGTGGCCCGTTTCCTCCTCGCACTCCTGACAGTAGACGATTGACTCGATTTCGTCCCAGTCGTGTTTCGACTTCGGTGCGCCCAACGCCCAGCCGACGAGTTCGTCGTCGCCCGTGTTGGTTCCCTGCTGGAACTCTCCCGGCTCGAACCGGATGAGTTCGCCGCCACTGACGACGGCTTCGGTGTCGCCGTCACGGCCGACGGTGAACGTCGCCTCGCCCTCCTCGACGTAGAACACCTCTTCCTGGTCGTGGTGAGTGTGGAGACCACCGGAGAAGGACTCGCCGGGCTGGAGTCGAAAGAAGTTCATCGCGAAGTCACTAGTGTCGAGCGCATCGGAGACGGGACGACGCTCGCTGTGGACGCCGAGCGGGTTGTTCTGTATCCCGACGTCGTCGATGGAAGTGTGGTCCATACCCGACCGTGTTGGGCCGGTCGCTTGAATCTTGCCGGCTTACGCGCGCGGGAACTGGTCGATAGTGTCGGCCTCGAAGGCCTCCTCGTCGAACTCGTACTCGTCGCCGAGGAAGGAGAGCACCTCCTTCACGTCGCGCTGGGCGTTCTTCAGACAGGTCGATGCACCCGGCGAGGGCGTGATGTTGAAGATAATGTCCTCACCGACGATCTTGGCCTCGCCCATGTCGAGGGATTTCTCCGAGGTGTCGACGATCTGTGGGCGAACGCCCCCGTACCCCTTCGCGCGCTCGATGTCGCCCTCCTCGACGCTCGGGACGACCTTCTGGACGTGCGGCAGGAACTGGTCGGTGCCGACCTTCGGCACGTCGTAGATGAGGTTCCGGACGACGTACGGCAGGAGGATGCGGTCAGAGAGCACGTTCGCGTAGCTGAGGAACGCCGACGGCGAGAAGCCGAACACGTCGAGGAAATCACTCACCGTCGAGAGCCGACCGCGTTCGAGCGCGGGAACGAGCTTCGCCGTCGGCCCGAATCGCGTGATGGAGTCGTCGTGCACGTCGGCGTCCCCGTGGACGGCTGCGAACGGGAGTTTCTTCATCTGGAGCGTGTACACCTTCCCGTTCAGCAGGTCGTCGGCGAGGAAGAAGCTCCCCGCAATCGGGAGCAGGACCTTGTCCTCACCGTAGCCGAGGTCCTTCGCCATCTGGAGGCTGTGCGAGCCGGCGGCGACGACGGCCGCGTCGGCGTCGAACCGGCCGTTGTCCGTCCCGATGGTGTAGCCGGTGGTCGTCGGCGTCACATCCTCGACGCGCGTGTCGGTGAACACGTCGACGCTCGTCTCCTCGTCTGCCGCCTCAACGAAGGACTGGGCGACGGCACCGTAGTCGACGACGTAGCCATCTGGCGTCTGGAGCGGCATCAGCTCGGTGTCGGGGTCCCGCCCCTCCACGACCTTCGGCTCGCGGTCTGCGATCTCCTCGCGACCGATAGGCTCGAGCTTGGGGAACAGGTCGCCGAAGCCCTCGTCGTCGTAGCGGGCCTCGAGTTCCGCGACCTCCTCGTCGCCGACCGCGAGCACCATCTTGCTCCGCTTGTCGTGCATCTCGCGGTCCTCGTCGTGGTGCTCGAGGTAGCCGGCGAGGGTCTCGGCGGCCGTCTTGACATTCGACGCCTTCTCCAGCGTGTAGTTCGTCTCGATGTCGCCGAAGTGGAGCGTCTGTGAGTTGTTCGTGTGGTTGGAGTTGATGGCCGCGATTGACGGCTCCTTCTCGATGAGCGCGATCGAGTCGATGTTGGTGAACTTTGCACTCGTGTACAGGAGCGATGCGCCACTGATACCGCCGCCGACGATGACGAGGTCGTACTGTCCAGACATAGTGAGCGTTATCCGCGGTTTACACCGAACAGGAAAACCCGTTTTGTTCGCGTTACACTGACTCCGAAGAGCACCGCCGCTCACGCCGAAGCAGTCGACACAAGAGCCGGAGGTGGGGGGTTCGAACCACGGTCTGTCGCCGTGTCCCGGTTCAGACCCCTCTATTGATGTCAGCCTCGGTTCGCTCGGGCAGAAAGCCGGAGGAGGGATTTGAACCCTCGGCCTATTCCTTACGAAGGAATCGCTCTGCCAGCTGAGCTACTCCGGCGCGCAACCGTTCATGGTACGACGGCGAGTAAAAGGGTTGCGAACCAAACTCACCGACGGCGGAGGCGAGCGTCCAGACAGACGTTCTCCTCGTGGGGGGCGTACGACCGGACGACGCGTCGCGTCTCGATATCGATGGCGTACGCCTCGCCCGCCGCCTCGCGAATCGCGCGCTCGCCCGGCCCGAACGGGTCGGAGTCGTGCTGGATGTTGTACAGGTGGAGCACACACTCGTCGCCGGCCAGTGCGACCGCGGTATCGAGAAATTCACTCGCCGTATGCGGGAGATTCATGACGACGCGGTCGGCCCACCCGTCCCAGTCGGCGGCGACCTCGCGCACGTCACCCTCGACGGCGGTGAGGTCGGCTTCGACACCGTTCCGGGCCGCGTTCTCGCGCAGGTACTCGACGGCCCGAGGGTTCAGGTCGCAGGCGACGACGGCCGCGCCCCGGGCAGCCATCGGGACGGCGAAGGGACCCACGCCGGCGAACATGTCGAACACCTGCTCGTCGGGGGTGACCTGCTCGATTACGCGGTGGCGTTCCGTCGCGAGCCGGGGCGAGAAGTACACCTCCGCGATGTCGAGCAGCAGTTCGGTGCCGTACTCCGTGTGAACGGTCTCGGTGCCGTCGCCGGCGAGCACGTCCCACTCGCGCACGCGGAGTTCCCCCCGAATCTCGGAGGCGCGGTTGACGACAGTGTCGACGGGCAGCGACGAGTCCATCACCGCGTCGGCGACACGTCGTGCGCGCTCGTCGTCGTCCTCGTCGAGGATGACGATGCGACCGAGCCGTTCCAGCGACGGCTCGAACCCGAGAATGTCCTCGGGGAGCGTCTGGGTCTCGCGGCGCGGCGCGTCGAACGAGACGACCTCGTGGTGAGCAATCGCGTCGGCGTCGGTGACGGGGATGTAGAGCCAGCCGTCGGCGACGGTGATGTCGTAGTCGTCGCGGACGAGGTTCCGGTCGGCGAGCATCGCCCGCGTCGTCTCGCCCTCCTCGGGCGGGACGCGGACGCACGGGACACTCATTGCCGGAGAGAGTGGGCCGGCGGCGGTAAGCGTGACGGACGCCGGGCGTGAACGGGGCGCTTATTCTTGTGCCACCGATGGACTGTGTATGCTCACGTTCGTCGGACTCGGCTTGTGGGACGAAGACTCGATCACCGTCGACGGCCAGCGCGCGCTCCGGGCGGCAGACGAGGTGTTCGCCGAGTTCTACACGTCGCGGCTGATGGGTACGGACCCCGAGTCGCTCGCCACACACCACGGCGTCGATATCGACGTGCGCGACCGCGCCGGCACCGAACAGGAGCCGGAGCCGATTCTCGACGCTGCCGAGTCGGGAGACGCCGTCTTCCTCACCGCCGGCGACACCATGATTTCGACGACGCACGTCGACCTCCGGCTGCGCGCCCACGACCGCGGCATCGAGACGCGCGTAATTCACGGAACGACCGCCTCGGCAGCGGCCGCGTCGCTGACTGGCCTGCAGAACTACCGCTTCGGGAAGGCGACGACGCTTCCGTTCCCGTACGCACACGGCGGCGACGGCGTCCCAAACTCCGTGTGTGACACGCTGGACGCGAACCGAGAGCGCGGCCTCCACACGCTCGTCTATCTCGATATCAAGCAGGAGCGCGGCGAGTACATGACCGGTGACGTGGCCGCCGACCTGCTCGCCGACGGCTACGAGGACGTGCTCGGTGTCGTGGTCTGTCGGGCGGGGTCGCCCGAGCCGCGCGTCGAGGCCGGACGGCTGAGCGACCTCGCGAACCGTGACTTCGGCGACCCGCTCCATCTACTCATCATCCCAGGAGAACTCCACTACATCGAGTCGGACGCGCTCCGCGAGTTGGCTGGTGCACCCGAAGAACTGTCCGAACCGGTCTGATTACTCCTCGCGGCCGCCGTCGGCGCGGACGCCGCCGCGTCCCGGCGGGTCGCCGAAGTCGAACTCGTGTTCGTCGCCGGTGACGAGATACAGCAGGTCGGCGACGACGGTCTTGAGCTCCGGAAGATAGCGCAGCGTCGCGAACATGATGGCGACGAGCGCGACGACCGACGCCGACTGGCTCAGAATCTTATCGGCCACGAGGAACGAGACGTAGTAGGGGTCGCTCTGGCCGAACAGCGCGAGCACCTGCGGAACGAACACCCGGAACCACTGTTCGCCGAACGCGACGGCGATGAACACGTTCCGGACGAGGTTCAGCCCCCAGATGACGGGAATCGAGACGAGGAACGCCTTCGCCTTCCGGTCGAGTGGCGCATCGACCGCGGTGATGAGACCGGCGAAGATGGCCATGCTTCCCAGTCCGGTACACGCGAGTTCGATCTCCGTGAGGATGCGGTGGCCGTTGGGCCGGACGAACAGGAAGACGCTCTGGAGTCCGTTGTCGTTGGCGACCAGCTCGGGGTGGTAGCCGAGCGCGTTCATCGCCCACTGGGTCTGGAGCGTTACCGTCCGAATCATCGGCTCGTAGATGGCGTCGATGGTCGTCGCCGGGAGGTAGATGACGCCCATCACGGCGACGGCCCGCGAGATGACGAACAGGGAGTCGCGGCCGTCGAGCAGCAGATAGCCGGTGTAGAAACACAGCGGGACGGCGACGAGCGCAAGCGCCGCCTCGATGAAGCTCGACCCGACGAACCAGAACTGCGGGACGAGCGTGCCCCAGAAGATACCGAAGACGCCCCACGTCGTCGCCGTCAGCAGTCGGCCCGCCCGCTCGTGGTAGTACATCGCGAGCGCGCCGGCGACGAAGCCGCCGACGGAGAGCCACGCGAGGGTCGCGGTCAGCAGTGAACTCGCCATTGTCTGCTTGTCGGCTTTCAGCGGTAAATCCTTGCTGGTCGGAGAGTTAGTGTTGAGACCGTCACCCTCCGACGAGACGCTACGGCGGGAGGTGCCGGTCGTACACGTTTCGCCGGTGGCCGACGGCCTCGACGCGGAGGAGGTTAGTCTCGCGGTCCCAGGTGATAATAACGCGGTAATCGCCGGCTCGTAGCTTGTAATACGGAAACCCGGAGAGTGGCTCCAAGCGGTGTTCGGTCCATTCGGTCGCCTCGTCGACTTTGTTCATCACGCGGTCGGCGGCCTGCGGGTCGAGACCGTCCAGATGGTCGAGGGCCTGTTCTGTGTACTCGACGTCAGTCATCCAGCCCCAGCCGCTCACGCGCCTCTTCGGCGGACACTGTCTCGTCTCGGTCCGCCTGCTCCCGGCTTTCCTCCAGATCGGCGAGCGTCTCTTCGGACAGCGTCACCGGCGGGTTCACCCAGTCACGCAGCGCGTCGCGGATAGCCTCGGACTTGCTGGAGTACCCGCGGCGCTCCCACTCCTCGTCGATACGCTGCAGCAGGCTCTCGGGGACGCGAACGTTGATTTTCTCCATCCGGTCGTCGCCGGTGTCCGTATCGGTGCTCATAGCTGTGATACAACGGTACTACAGATAAGCGTTCGGCATACTTCCAGAGCCGGGCCTACTCTGGAATGGGTTCAAAGTAGCAGCTTGGTCGTCGCTTGTGGCGCTACCATTCGAGCGCCCCGGTTTACGAACAGTAAACACTGCATCCGTACCACGGCGCTGTCGCTGTCCGGGTAGCGCGCGAAAGAAAAATCCAGTTTGGTAAACCGGGGAGGTCCGGTTAGTCAGCTATCGTTAGTTGCCGCGGCGGAGCGCGATGAGCGCTGCGCCAGCGAGGGCAACAATCGCGACTGCGCCACCGAAGCCAGGCTGGCTTCCGGAGGTCTCAGTCGGGGTTGCACCGCCCTCGGTCGGCGTTTCAGTTGCCGGCTCCGGCGTCGGGGTCGGCGTTTCAGTTGCCGGCTCCGGCGTCGGGGTCGGCGTCGGCGTCTCCGTTGCCGGCTCCGGCGTCGGAGTCGGCGTCGGCGTCTCCGTGTCAGTCTCGTTAGTCACAACGCCGTCCGTCTCAGCGTTGTTCACGAGACCCTGCGATGGAACAGTCACGGTGAACGTCGTGTTCTCGGAGACACCCGAGAAGTCGAACGCGCTCGAGAAGTCACCTTCGCTGCCAACAACGGCGTCGCCCGTCTTGAGGAACGGACTCGAGCCGGAGGCACGGGCGCGAACGGTGAATTCTGTTCCGGGCGCCATCGTCGTCTCGCCCGAGATTGTTGCGTCGCTGGTTGCAGCAACCGAGATCTCATCGTCTGCGTTCGTGTCGAAGGACACTGTACGCTCCTCGATCATGTACGAGGACGAGACGGTCTCGGTCTCACCGGTTGCGACGTACGGGTTGTTGTCGCCGTCGATGACGAATTCAGCGGTGTACTCCTCGCCTGCCGAGAAGTCAACCGACTGGCTGTTTCGCATGGCACCGTCGTTCGTGTCGTAGACAACCAAGAAGGTGTCATTCGTCGAGTCGAAGTACACTTCCGTGTTCCCAACTGGCACGGTCTTCGGTGCCTGGTTGGTGAGGTCACCGGTCTGTTCAACGGACAGGGAGACACCGTTACCAGATCCAGCCTGCAGGTCACTGGCACTGTCAACGTATCCGTAAAGACCGTTGGCGTTCACTTGGAAGATCATCTGGTCGCCCATGGCGACCGTGCTACGCTGGGTTGCGGCGTCAACGACGCCGGCAGCATCTTCGTAGTCAGCGGCGGTGCTTGCCGTTGCGTCACCAGGGGCGGTGTGCGAGACAGCGCCGGTGGTGGAGCGCGGCTGAAGCGAGAACACTGCGACGTCCTCTTCGTTGCCGCTGATGGAGACCGTCAGGTCGTAATCAGCAGCAGCGAGTGGCGAGTCGAGCTCCGAGGTGGAGCGTCGGACCTTCGTGACGCTGTCACCGCTGTCAGCGGCGGAGAAGGCCTGTGCCTCGTTATTGGTCGTTCCTGCGAGGAACGTGTTCATCTGAACGGTAACGGAACCGTCGTCGTTGCCGTCAGTGATCGTCGCGGTTCCGACGTAGTTGACAGTTTCCGAACCGACGGTGATGTCGGCGGTCTGGGTGTTCGACATGTCGACAGTGAACTCGACCACGTCACCGCGCTCCTGCGAGAATGCCGAGGAGGCGAAGGACGCGCTCGTGTCAGATGGCGACTGAATCATGATGGAGCCACTCGCGCTGTTCGTGGTGTCTGCGACCTCGAAGGTGAACGAGTAGTTTCCAGTCGTGAAGTCAGATGGGACGCTGTACGTCTGCGTCTGGTCGTTACCAGTGACCGTGATCTGGACACCGTCCGAAAGGTCGGAGTCACTTGCACCGAACAGCGTCTTAATCTCCTCGTTGGAGAGGTCGTCGGAGTCAACCGTGACGTCGTAGCCTGCACGGTTACTCGTGTAGGTCACATCGAAGTCGCCGCCCTGGGTCGCACTGCTAGCTTCGAACACCGCGTCGAAGTTCTGCGTGATGACAGTGACTTCTTCGCCGTCATCGTAGTCACCGTTCATCTGGGCAGTATTACCACCGGTAATCTCCACACCACTGTTATCGGTGGCAATGACGTCGCCGTTCTCGTCAACCATCACGTACGGGCCCTGAAGGTTCGACGTGTCGATGAGGGCTGCACCGTTGCTGTTCAGAGCAACTTCAGTGACGAGAGTACCGACCTTATCTGTGCTACCCGAGGTGTCTACCTCGTGAAGTTCGTAGGTGTCAGGGCCGTCAGATCCACTGTCAGCAACATCTGCCTGGAAGTAGAGGCTCTGGCCGATCCAGGCGTTGGATCCGGAGTCAAACTTGGCGTCACCGGTGAGAGTGGTCGAGCCACCGCCACCGCTGGTGCTGGTCTCCGTGACGTCGTAGTTGGTCGGGCCGAAGCTCTCGTCAACGACGTTGGAGCTATCGACACCAGCCGTGTCGTAGTACGTAGTCTCGACGGAGTATTCCTTCGTGCCACTGACACTCGGTGTCAGGACATCGTTGACGGTGATATCGAGCGTGTCACCACCGACGACGTTGATGGAGTTAGCCATCTTGATCGTGATGGTGCCAGGGTCCTGGGAGTTCTTCTGGAATTCACTGAATCCATCCGTGTACTCCACACCGTTCTTCGTAATCTGAACGTCAGATGCGGTAACCGCACTGAGGTCCGGTTCGTTCAAACCGGAGTCAGCGGCGGTTAGGTCGATTACGACATACTGTACTGTATCATCAACACTCTGGAACGTACCAGTGTGAGACGGAGCAACGACCGTATCCTCGTCAAAGGGGCCGTTGACGCTCACTTCGTTGGCCGCAGCGGCGGATCCGGCGAACGCGATGGTGCCTCCGAAAACGGAGACGACCATCAGCGCCGTCAGGATCAGGCTGCGAACCTTTGTATTTGTATCTGTCATGTTTAGTCTAGTACCGAACGGCAACGAGACGTTTCACGACCGCCGGGGAAGCCCCGTGACCGATACTTCGTGCTGTTACCATAGGTAGGGGTACACCCGAACAGAACACTCATTAATATAAATACTTTGTGTCCAAAACGGCCGTGTGTTATAGCGTAACAAGGCCGTCTGCGGGCGGTACGGGCCGTCTCGTGGAGGTGAGCGTCTGACGGACGTGCGACGAAAAAGCAGGCCGTTCGCAGGGGAATTCAGTTCGTGACATGCTCTTCGAGCAGTTCGATTTGGTGGCCTTCGTCGTCGGCGGTGAACGCGTAGAGGTTGTCACACTCCTCGGGCGAGCGGTCGGCGGCCGACTCCCGGGTTGTGAGTTCGTCCCACGCGTTCGCGAGGTCGTCCACCTGCACGGCGAGGTGGCCCCACGCGTCGCCGAGCGTGTACGTGCGGCCGTCGTAGTTGTAGGTCAACTCGACGCTCATCGCCTCCTGTGGTGCGTCCGACGGTCGCAGGAAGTAGTTCGCGAACGTGTCGGCCTCCCAGCGGCCCGACAGCTCGTACTCGAAGACTCGGCTCCAGTAGCCGATGGCGCGGGTCACGTCCTCGACGCGAATCATCGTGTGGTCCAGCGAGTACAGCGGGCCGAAGTCGCGTTTCACGATCTCGATTTCGTGGCCGTCGGGGTCCGTCACGAACGCGTAGCGGTTGCCACAGGACTCGGGGTCGCGGTAGTCCTCGACGCCCTCGTCCATGAGTTCGTCGTAGCGCTGCTGGAGTTCGTCTTCCGGGACGCGGACGGCGATGTGCCCCCACCCGTCGCCCATCTCGTCGGGTTCGGAGTCGTGGTTCGAGGTGAGTTCGAGCACGGCACCGGTCTCGTGAGCGTTCTCAGGCCCGAGATAGACGTTGGTGAAGGTGTCCGCCTCCCAGCGACCCTTCTCCTCGTAGTTGAGGTGCGTCTGGTACCAGTCGAGGGACGTTTCGAGGTCGGCGACGCGCATCATCACGTGGTCGAGTGGTGCGTCCATACCCGGCGTTCGGTCGGTGTGATTGAAAAGCTACGTGTGGCGGAATCCGACCCGCCAACCACTGCGAGTCAGTGGGAATCCGACCCGCCAACGACTGCGGTCGGTCGAACAGACTACTCTCGTTTGGCCTGGAAGGCGGGCCAGTAGTACCACCACGCGAGCGCGCACGCGAGGAGCGACCCGACGGGAAGCGGCGTATATCGGAGCCGGTGGGCGAAGCTGAACGCGACACCGATGCCGGCGAGACCGGCAAGCAGGAGCGTTCCGCCGGTGAACCGCGGGTCCCCGCGGTCGAACGCCGCGCGGACGCTCGCACTCGCGAGCGCGAGTAGGTACAGGAGGATACTCGCGGGCCACAGCTCGGGGTTGCGCGGGATGCCGCCACCGGAGAGGAAGAATCGCCACGTCGGAATCGCCCGAACCGCCTGCGTTAACCCGGGATTGTAATCGAGAACGAAGAGCGGGAACAGCCCGTTGAGCACCGTCACGCCGCGGTCGATAACGAGGACGGTCCACGGGACGAACGCGAGCAAGAGGAGAGCGAGAAATCTGCGGCGGGGCGTGCCGGGCAGCATCACTTGCGGGCGACGATGCGGAGCACGTCCTCGTCGGCGAGTTCGTGGGTCCGACCCACCTGTTGTTCGTCGTGTTTCGCGCTCTCGCCGCTGACGCGGCCGAACCGGAACCGCTCGTCGAAGTCGCCGCCGAGCTTGTCGAGTACGTCCTCGACGGTGTTCTCGTCCTCGGTGATGACGAGCGGCTCGTCGTAGTCGACGCCGCGGCCCGGCTTGTCCATGTAGATGCGGATCAGGCCCAGCGAGTCGAATATCTTCTCCTTGAGCGCATCGAGTCCCTTCTCCTCTTCGGCGGAGATGAAGACGGCGTCGTCGGGGTCGATACCGCGGTCGCGGAGGTCGGCGTTGACCGTATCGAGGTAGTCGGGTTCGATGAGATCGGCCTTGTTAACCGCGACGGCAGAGGGGAGATAGACGCGATTGTCCATCAGCGCGTCCACCAGCTCGTCGATGTCGAGATTCTGCTGGATGGTGATGTCGGCGTTGACGTAGCCGTACTCGCGACACACCTCCTTGATGGTCGCCTCGTCGAGGTCGACGCCCTTGGCGGTCGTCACTTTCAGCCCGCCGGTGTGGCGTTTCGTCACCGAGATGCTCGGCGGCTCCGTGTCGAGTCGAATCTTGTTGTTGTACAGCTCCTCGGCGAGCCGGTCGTACTGGTCGATTTCGAACACCGAGAGCACGAACAGGACGAGGTCTGCCGTCCGGACGACAGACAGAACTTCCTGACCGCCACCGCGGCCGTGGGCTGCTCCTTCGATGAGCCCGGGCACGTCCATCAGTTGGATGTTCGCGCCGCGATATTGCAACATCCCGGGGTTCACGTCGAGGGTCGTGAACTCGTAGGAGCCGACTTCGCTTTCGGCGTTGGTGAGCGCGTTCAACAGCGTCGACTTCCCCACGGAGGGAAACCCGACGAGCGCGACCGTGGCGTCGCCCGTCTTCTCGACGGCGTAGCCACCGCCGCCACCGGAGCCGGACTGCTGTTCGAGCTTCTCCTTCTTCTCCGCGAGTTTGGCCTTCAGCCGGCCGATGTGTGCCTCGGTCGATTTGTTGTAGGGCGTCTCCGCGATTTCGTCTTCAATCGCCTCGATTTCTTCTTCGAGCCCCATCTATCCGTAGTCGGCTGGTGGCGGGCAAAAGCCTGTTCGTTGTGGTCGTGGCGAACGGTTTGCTCGCGGGTGTGGCGAACGGTTTACGCCACTCGCGCGCGTCCGTCGGTGTATGGAACAGCGTCGGCTGGTCGGGAATCTACTCGTCGGTGCGTTGTTGTTCGTCGCGGTGGCACACACGCTGCTCGCGACGTTCGCCTTCGAGACGGGACTGCGCGACGTGGGACTGTTCGCCATCGGTATCCTCGCACTCCTGCTCGTCGTCGTGAATCTATAGCGACGTTTTCGGTGGCTTAATACATCCGAATCAACTAATAAAACATAATGGCAGACCCGCAGACCCTTCGGGACAGCACGCAGATCTGTCTCCCGTGGGAGCAGTTCGACCCGGTACACGAGGACGTGGAGTCGAACTTCACCGTCACCGTCGTTGATGCCGGCGACGACGCCCGGATTATCGGCAGCCCGGTCGAGATCAAAGACGTGAACGCGTTCCTCACGCGACACGGTATCAGCGTGGCGTAGCCGCTGAAAAACAATCCTTAAACGCGCGGGCCTGATTCTGTTCGGTATGGCTGGAAACATCGAAGTACTCGTTCCCGGTGGCCAGGCCAACCCAGGCCCGCCGCTCGGTCCCGAGCTTGGTCCGACCCCCGTCGACGTGCAGGCTGTTGTGCAGGAGATCAACGACCAGACTGCCGCCTTCGACGGCACCGAAGTGCCCGTCACCGTCTCCTACGAGGACGACGGCTCCTTCGACATCGAAGTCGGCGTCCCGCCGACGGCCGCACTCATCAAGGACGAGCTCGGCTTCGAAACCGGCTCCGGCGAGCCACAGGAGGACTTCGTCGCCGACATGTCCGTCGAACAACTGAAGACCATCGCCGAGCAGAAGCTCCCGGACCTGCTCGCGTACGATGCCAAGAACGCCTCGAAGGAGGTCGCCGGCACCTGTGTCTCGCTCGGCGTCACCATCGAGGGCGAGGATGCCCGCACCTACGACGAGCGAGTCGACAGCGGCGAGTACGACGACACCTTCGACGCGTAACGCTCACAGAAGATATTTGTCGCGAAACGGCCCCCACCGCATGATGGCCCTCCGCGACCGCCTCCGTTCTTACTACGACCAGCATCCGCTGTTCGCCGCTCTCGCGGCGCTGCTCGTCGGTTTCCACCTCGCGTACCCGTTCATCAACTGGTGGCTCCGCAGCGCCGGAATCGCACCCCCGTTCAGCTTCTGGGACTTCGGCGTCTACGACCAGGCGGTCGACGCGTGGCAGACGAACGACCACATCTACACCCGCAACGAGGACGGCGGCTACCACGGGAGCTACCTCTATCCGCCCATCGTGCTGGTCCTCTTTCGACCGTTCGCGGCGCTCGGCCGTGGCACCGGCGACCCGCTGTGGGTCGCCTGCAGTCTTCTCTTGTTGTGGGGCGGGATGGTGCTCGTCGTTGAGCGACTCGCCGGGCGGCGCTCGTGGGCGGAGCGGCTGCTCCTGTTGTGGCTGCTCGTCGGCTACCAGCCGCTTCTGCTCGCGATGAAGATGGGCCAGACCGCGGCGTTCACGGCTGGGCTGCTCTGTTTCGCGTTCGTCGGACTCGACCGCGGGATGGAGTCGCGACCAGCCCGCGTCGCCAGCGGTGCGCTGACCGGCGTCGTCGGGGTCGTCAAGTTCGCCTACGCACCGGTCGGAACACATCTGCTCGCGAACCGCAACCGGTTCGTCGGGGCGGTGGCGGCCGGACTGGGACTGGTCGCCCTCTCGCTGCTCCTGTTCGGTGTTGAGGTACACCGGACGTATCTCGAGGTGTTAGCGTGGGGGTTCAATCGGAGCGGCCCCTCGCGGTCGCCGGCGCTGTGGCTCGCACCGTACTTCAAGCCGCTCGGCTGGCTGGCGAGTTCGCTGTGGGTTCGACTGCCGGCCGTCCTCGTCGTCGTCGCGGCCGCACTGCTCGCGCGCGACCGCGACCGCGAGACGTTCGCGCTCGGACTCGCGGTGTTCCCGCTGCTCACGACGCTCGCGTACACGTACTACCTGGTCGCCCTGCTGCCGGCGGCGGCGATACTGATTCACGGCGAAATCGACCGCGGCGGACGACCGGTGGTCCCCACGCTCGGGGTCGGACTCGCGGCCGTTCACGCCTACGGACTGCTCGCGGTTACGACGGTCGTCCCCGTCGTCGCTCCCGCGCTCGACCACGCACTCGTCTACTTCCTCGCACAGCCGGGGACGTGGGGGTGTCTCCTGCTCGCCGGGACGGCCCTCGCCCGCGTCGTCGACGGCATCGAGCGGCCGCTGTCGTGGTGAGCTACGGCGCTTCGACGGACTTATGAGTCTCATGGGCCTCTCACGACGTGAGACAGGCACCGCCTGTTTCACACCGTAGTAGCCGAACGGCTACGACTACGGAGGTGAAAGATGGCAGAATCAATACAAGACGCAGTCTCTCGCGCACTTGAGGAGGCACCTGAGCGGAACTTCCGCGAAACGGTCGACCTCGCTATCAATCTGCGCGACCTAGACCTAAACGACCCTAACAACCGTGTGGACGAATCGATCGTTCTCCCACGGGGCACGGGACAGGAGACTCGTATCGTTGTGTTCGCAGAGGGTGAAACAGCCCTCCGCGCGGAAGACGTCGCTGACGACGTGCTCGACGGGGACGCCCTCGAAGAGCTCGGTGGCGACGACGACGACGCGAAAGACCTCGCCGATGAGACGGACTTCTTCATCGCCGAGGCGAACATGATGCAAGACATCGGTCGATATCTCGGGACCGTTCTCGGTCCACGCGGGAAGATGCCGACCCCACTCCAGCCGGACGACGACGTCGTCGAAACCATCGAACGGATGAAAAACACCGTTCAGGTGCGGAGTGGCGACCGGCGGACCTTCCACACGCGCGTGGGCGCAGAGAACATGGACATCGACGATATCGTCGACAACATCGACGTCATCATCCGTCGACTGGAGGCAGACCTCGAGAAGGGCCCCCAGAACATCGACGGCGTCTACGTGAAGACGACGATGGGACCGGCATCGGAGGTGCCAACGTAACATGAGCGCCGAGCGAAAGACCAAGACAATTCCGGACTGGAAGCGCGAGGAGGTCGACGACATCGTCGAGATGCTCGACTCCTACGAGTCCGTCGGCATCGTCAACATCGCCGGGATTCCGTCCCGCCAGCTACAGGACATGCGCCGCGAGCTTCACGGCTCCGCGGAGCTGCGTGTCTCCCGGAACACGCTCTTAGAGCGTGCGCTGGCGGAGGCTGACCTCGACGTGCTCTCCGAGCACATCCACGGACAGGTCGGCATCATCGGGACGAACGACAACCCGTTCGGCCTGTTCAAGACGCTGGAGGCGTCGAAGACGCCCGCGCCGATTGGCGCAGGCGAAGTCGCGCCGAACGACATCGTCATCCCCGAGGGTGACACCGGGGTCGACCCCGGTCCGTTCGTGGGCGATCTCCAGCAGGCCGGCGCGGCCGCCCGAATCATGGATGGCTCCATCCAGGTGACCGAGGACTCCACCGTCCTCGAAGCCGGAGAGGAAGTCAGCCAGGTTCTGGCGAACGTGTTGACCGAGCTCGGCATCGAGCCGAAGGAGGTCGGTCTCGACCTGCGCGGCGTCTACTCGGACGGCGTCGTGTTCTCGCCCGAGGAGCTGGAGATCGACGTGGACGAGTACCGCGCGGACATCGAGTCCGCCGTCGCTGGTGCACGCAATCTCTCGGTCAACGCCGTCTACCCGACGGACCAGACCGCCGGCATCATGCTGGGCAAGGCGAGCGGCGAGGCGAAGGCGCTGGGTATCCACGCGGCTATCGAGTCGCCGGACCTCGCGGACGATCTCGTCGCGAAGGCCGACGCACAGCTTCGTGCGCTGGCCGTCGCCATCGACGACGAGGAGGCCTTACCCGAGGAGCTTCGTGACATCGAGGTTCCCGAGGAGACGGACGAGACGGAGACGGACGACGCGGACGAACAGAGTGGTGACCAAGACGCGGACGCGGATGCCGACGCCGACGACGCCGAGGATGACGACGACGACGATTCCGACGGCGGCGAGGGCCTCGGCGCGATGTTCGGGTGATTAATCCATGGAATACGTTTACGCAGCACTCATCCTGCACGAGACTGGCGAAGAGCTCAACGAAGACAACCTGACGGCCGTGCTCGAATCGGCCGGCGCAGACGTCGAGGAGTCGCGAGTGAAGGCACTCGTCGCGGCCCTCGAGGACGTCGACATCGAGGAGGCAGTCGAAGAAGCGGCTGCCGTCCCGGCTGGCGGCGCATCCGGCGGTAGCGCCGGCGGCGACGAGACCGAGGACGACTCCGAGGAGGAGACCGAGGAGACCGAGGCCGAGGAAGAAGAGGAAGACGAGGACGACGGCGACGACGGCGGTGAGGGTCTCGGCGAACTCTTCGGCTAGGATTCCGATTCACTTCCCTTTGTTTTCAGCCGGCGAGTGGCGACGCTCAAGTAGGAAGCCGCGGCCACCCTCGCTGTGCTCACCGACGCGTTCGCGTGGAGTCCGACGGTCACGGCCACAGCACTCGGCTTCACGCTCGCCGGAATCGCGCTCGGCACGGTCTCAGGGCTGGTTCCCGGTCTCCACGCGAACACGATGGCACTCGTCCTCGCCGGGGTCGCGCCGTCGCTTCCGGGACCGCCGCGGTACGTCGTCTGTGCGATGCTCGCGGCCGGCGTCGTCCACACTTTTCTGGACGTGGTCCCGACGCTGGCTCTCGGAGTGCCGGACCCGGCGATGGCCGTCGGTGCGCTCCCCGGCCATCGGCTCGTGATACAGGGTCGCGGCCACGAGACGCTCCGCCTGTCGGCACTCGGCTCGGGGCTGGCTATCGTGTTCGCCGTCCCGCTCGCGGTTCCGGTGACGCGCGTGATGGTCGCTGCGTACCCGATTATCGAGCGACACCTCGGCGTATTGCTGCTCGCGACCGCAACACTGCTCGTCGTGACCGAGTCGAGCTATCAGGCCGCTGTCGCCGGGGTTGGCTGTTTCTGTGCGGCCACCGCACTCGGCGCGGTGACGCTCGATATCCAGCCGCAGGCACCGCTCGCGAGTGGAAGTATCCTGATGCCGCTGTTCACCGGGCTGTTCGGCTCTCCTGTCCTCCTCGATGCACTTGCCGGCGACGGCGTTCCCGAGCAGGGGGACGCCACGCTCGCGGTCGCACCCCGGGTGACGGGAGCCGTCGCCGGCGTCGGGACGCTCGCGGGAGCGGCCGTCGGCTACGTGCCGGGTGTCTCCTCGGCGGTTGCGGCGACCGTTGCCCTACTTGGCGTACCAGCGCGACTCGGTGCGCGAGGCTTCGTCATCGCCGTCTCGGCCGTCAACACGGCGAATACGATTTTCGCTCTATTTGCACTCGTCGCCCTCGGCTCGCCCCGAACGGGCGTGCTCGTCGCCGCCGATTCGCTGAACGCGCCGGTGTCGCTCGGACTGTGGCTGCCGGCCGTCGCCATCGCGGCCGGCGTCGGCGCGCTCGCCGTCCCGGTGCTCGGTGACCGGTATCTCACCGTCGTCGGCCGGCTCGACTACGCCCGGCTGTCGGTCGCGACGCTCGCGGGTTTGGTCGTGTTGACGGCACTGCTGACGGGGCTCGTCGGCGTCGGTGTCTTCCTCGTCGCAACGCTGCTCGGTCTCGTGCCGCCGCGGTACGGTGCGCGCCGCGTTCACCTGATGGGCGTGCTCACCGGACCGCTGACGCTCGGGATGTGAAAACGGAGAACGCTACTCGGACGGCTCCGCTGCCGGGTGGACGATACCCCCGAACATCGTGTCGACGTTCGACTCCTCGTCGATCTGCTGTGGGTGGACCGCGACGGCGACGATGAAGTCGTCACCGTCCTCGAACTTCGAGATGTGGACGTTCACGTCCACGGACGTGCCGCCGTTCATCTGTGCCTGTGCGGTGAACTTCGAGACGGTTCGCTCGCTGCCGAGGATGCTCGCCGTCCGGTTGGACTGGAACTGGAGGTCGTCGAGCGAGCCGTACTGCTCCTGGAATCGCTGTGCGAGCTGTCGGTCGCTGAGGTCGCCCAACGGGTTGAACGACTCGCCGAGCACCTGCACTTTCGGCGAAGAGAGCACAGTCACGCGGGCGACCTGCTGGTCGGAAAACAGCGTCTCAGCCGTGCGACCGTACTCCGCGAGGTAGTTCGTCACCGAGACGTTTCGGGTCTGTCCCGCGACCTGGAAAGAGCGTTCGACCGCTTGGGAACTGCGGCGCGTCTCCTCGTACCCGGTGTCGCTCTGTGCGGTGTCGTCCACGGCGACGGGGCTGGCGTTGAACTCCAGCGCCTCGTTGCCCAGCAGGAAGCCACAGCCACTCATCGTGACGAGTGCGGCCACCGCGACAACTGCGATAATGCGTCGTGTATCCATCGGGGGATGCATACTCGCGAAGAGGGTATAAATACGGGGAGCTACAGCCGGTACTCCGTTCCGTCGTCGGTGTCCTGAATCTCGATGCCGAGCGCGCCGAGTTCATCGCGGAGCTGGTCGGCGCGCTCGTAGTTGCCGGCGCTCCGCTCGTCTTCCCGCACGTCGAGCACCAGCGAGACGAGTTCGTCTGCGAGCGTCGCCGTCCCCTCGCTCGTCCCGGTGAAGTCGAGACCGAACACGTCCTCACCGAACGTCTCGAACGTCTCGATGGCTCGACGCAGCCCGCGGTAATCGTACTCGTCGTAGCCGTCGAGGTGAGTGTTGACGGCTGACGCCAGGGAAGAGAGCGCAGTCAGTGCCTCTCGAGTGTTGAAGTCCTCGTTCATCGCTGCGGTGAACGACTCGTCGGCGTCGTCGACGGCCGCGTGGAAGTCCTCGTCAGTGACAGTGGTGTGAGCGGCCGCCGAGTCGGCGGCCTCGCTCGCCCGTCGGTAGGCGCTGTGGAGTCGCTCCCAGCGCTCTTCCGCCTCGTGGATGGCCGCCTCCGAGTACGTCTGCGTTGAGTTGTACGACGCGGAGAGGAAGAACACGCGGAGGGGATTGACCCCGAACTGCGGGACCGCATCCTTGACCGGAACGAAGTTCCCCAGCGAGGAGGACATCTTCTCGTCGCCCATCTGGAACAGGTCGGCGTGGAGCCAGTAGCGGGCGAACTGTTCGCCCGTCGCCGCTTCTGACTGGGCGATCTCGTTTTCGTGGTGTGGGAAGACGAGGTCGCGACCGCCCATGTGGATGTCGATGGAGCTGTCGAGGTGGGTCATGCTCATCGCCGAGCACTCGATGTGCCAGCCGGGACGGCCCTCACCCCACGGTGAGTCCCACGTTTCGCCGTCAGGGGTGGTCACGTCGTACTCGCGGTCGGGGTGGCGGTGGTCGGTGACGGCATCCGTATCGACGCCGCCGGCCTTCCAGAGCGCGAAGTCGGCCGGATTGCGCTTCTCGCTCCGGTCGCCGTCCTCCTGTGGCTCGACGGCGTCGAGCGTCTGATTCGAGAGCTTGCCGTAGTCCTCGAAGCTGTGCACGTCGAAGTAGACGGAGCCGTCGGTCTCGTAGGCGTAGCCCGCCTCGATGAGCGTCTCCACGAGGTCGATGATTTCCGTGACGTGCTCGGTGACGCGGGGGTACACCTCGGCGCGCTTGAGGTTGAGCGCGCGCATGTCCGCGAGCAGCTGGTCGGTGAACGTCGTCGCGACGGCGCGCTCGCTGTCGCCGAGGTCACCCTCGCCGACTCTGGCGACGATCTTCTCGTTCACGTCGGTGATGTTCTCGACGTGGCGCACGTCGTATCCCGCGTGGTCGAGCCACCGGTGGACCACGTCGACGTGGACCCACGTCCGCGCGTGCCCGAGGTGAGCGAAGTCCGAGACGGTCAGCCCACAGTAGTAGAGAAGCACGTCGTCGGGGTCGGCTGGCTCGAACGGTTCTAGCTCACCGGAGAGCGTGTTCAGCACGCGCAGCGTCATACCGGCGGCTACCGGGGGTAGCGGTTTGAGTGCGTCGCTTCGGGTCAGATGTCGAGCGTCTCCTCGATGGCCCGCAACGCATCGACGCCGTCGGACTCGTCGATGAGACAGACGAGGTGCCCGTCGCTGCCGCCGGTCGCCTCAACGTCGATCCGCTCGACGCCGAGTCGCGCGAGCACCGGCCCGAGGTCGGTCGCCGACACGTCACCGGAGATCGTGATCGCGGTGAGCGACCCGTCGACGGGTCCGAACGCGACGTCGCCGACGGTGAGGAGCGCGTCGGCCACATCCACCGGTCCGAGTCCGCTCTGCATATCGACGCGAGGCGGCGAGCGTTCGGGGGGAGCAGGCGGAGAGAGGTCGGCGGCGTACCGGCGGAGCGCGGCGGCGACGGTTTCCTCGTCCTCGTCGCCGATGTCGAGATACCGGGCGGCGGCGGTGTAGTTGACGACTCCGGCGGCTAGTGCAGCATGGAGGAACGGTTCGCGCCGAACCGCGGCGCGCGTCTCGCTGGCGAGCGTCATGCGATGCTGTTCTCGCAAGGGCAAATAAAACGTATCGGCACGCCGCGGCGACACGCTGAAGCGCGTGCCGCCCGTAGGATAAGTATGCAGGCTCTCGTCGTTGTTGCACACGGGTCGCATCTGAATCCCGACTCATCGACACCGACGTATCGCCACGCGGATACCGTCAGAGAGACGGGCGTCTTCGACGAGGTCGCGACCGCCTTCTGGAAGGAGGAGCCGTCGTTCCGCGAGGTGCTTCGCACCCTCAACTCCGAGGAGGTGTACGTCGTCCCGCTGTTCATCTCCGAGGGGTACTTCACCGAGCAGGTGATTCCCCGCGAGCTCAGATTAGCGGAGTTCGACGTAGACCAGTGGGACTCCGACGGGACGAGCGCCTCCTCCACGACACTGCGCGCCACTGACGTAGACAAGACCGTTCACTACTGCGGGCCGGCCGGCACGCACGACGCCATGACCGACGTTATCGTTCGTCGCGCGGAGTCGGTCACCGGTGACGACGAGGTGGGTGAGGGGTTCGGACTCGCCGTCGTCGGCCACGGCACCGAGCGCAACGAGAACTCTGCGAAGGCGATCCGGTATCACGCCGACCGCATCCGCGAGTCGGGCCGGTTCGACGAGGTACACGACCTCTACATGGACGAAGAGCCGGAGGTGGACGACGTGAGCGACCACTTCGACACCGACGACGTGGTCGTGGTCCCCCTCTTTATCGCCGACGGCTATCACACGCAAGAGGACATCCCCGAGGACATGGGACTGACCGACGACTACCGGACGGGGTGGGACACTCCGACCGAGGTCGACGGCGTGAACATCTGGTATGCCGGTGCAGTCGGGACGGAGCCGCTGATGGCGGACGTACTCCTCGAACGTGCTCGCGACGCCGGCGCGGCTGTCGGAACCGCGGTGGAGGAGGTCAGAGAGCAGACCCGCGCGGGTGCCGACTAGAGAGGATTCTTGACCGCCCCGGTACAACGACACCTATGACCGCGCCAGCAGTCGCACGGCTGTCCAGTGCCGTCCGAGAGGAACCGGTCGCGTGTGACGGGCTTCACGCCGAGTACGACGACAACTACCAGTTCTCGATTCCCGACGCCGACATCGAGGAGTCGGGCCTGAGCGAGGACGAATTCGAGACGCTCGCCGCCGACCACGAGCCGTACGTCACGAACTGGGCCTACTGGAACGAGGACCGCGCCGACGCCGACGACGCCTTCCTGCGTTGGCTCGAAGCCGCCGACGAGACCACCGTCCCCGAGCGTTACGAGTCGCTACGAGCGGGGATGAGCCGTTCGTGGGGCGAACTCCGAATCGAGGTGCGACTCGACGACGGAGCGCGCCGCTACGAGATTCGCCACTCAGACGACGTCGGAGAGGACGGTCTCGAGCCACACGACGAGCCGCTGGACGCCCGCTCGCTCGTCACCTACGACGACGACGGCCGTTACCGCCCGCTGAAGACCGCGCCGTCGCTGCCCCACGGCTGGGTCTTTGCCGACCAGACCGGCCGCGAGTGCGTCGAGACCGTCGAGTACATCTACCCCGCGACGGTCGCGAACTGGTATCTCGAGCGACAGGGCGAACTCGACATCGACCACTGGGAGCCGACTATCGGCCGCCAGAGCGGAATATACGGCGTCGTCCAGACGTGGAACCGCGGCGACAGCCACGAGCACGTCAACTGGGTCGCGGAGGCGTGTTGTGACGACTCCCAGTGTGTCAAGCGCCGCGAGTGGCAGTACGACGAGGAAACCGACCTCGACGTGCCGGGCGGCGACGGCGAGTTCCCGTGTCGTGAGCCGTGTTCGCTCGTCATCGCGGCCGCGCGGAAGTGGACCCGCCTAGAGGGCGAGCAGGAACAGGCCTACGAGTTCACACTCACGCCGAGCGAGAAGGAGCAGGTCGAGGAGATCATCGACGCCGTCGCCGACGGGCGGGCCGACGAGATTCGCGAGGCGGACACCTCGGACCCGGCCAACCGCTACCGGGCGCGGTATCTCCGGGCGAAGCGGTTCGACGAAGACGGGAACCTGAGCGGAACAGCGACCGAGTCTAGCGAATAGCGAACAGCCCGGCCCCGAGTAGTCCCGCGAGAACCGCGAAGACCGCGAAGACGACGTTTGCCGACGGGGCGGCGAGCGCAGCGAGGAGCAGGAGGAGACACAGCGTTCCGGACGCGACTGCGCCGACGGCGAGCGGGTCGAGCCCGCCGAAGACGGTGTCCGGTTGGGACCGCGAGGGCGTCGAGAGGTCCGGGTCGACACGGACCGTGTTGTCCGCGGCGTCGACGACGACGGAGACGAACCGGGTTTCTGCGCCGTGGCCGACGACGACTTTGAGCCGACCGCGGTGTCTGGTTCCCGGCTCCGCGTCGATGTCGACGCTCACCTGTCTCGTTGTTCCGCCGTCGAGATAGTGGTTCGTGGCGTCGAGTCGACCGACTCCCGAAAGCTGGTCGCCGAGGTGGAGATGTGCGTGTGTCGACTCGCCGTGGTTGCGGAGCACGACGACGAAGGAGCCGTCCGTCTCGAACGTCTCGGGCACGTCGAGCGAGTGGACGCCAGTTCGGTTGATCTGAACGACGAGTCGGTCGGTCACGGTCGCGGAATGACGCGCTCGTTACAAAAGTGTCTCGCCGCTCAGGCCTCGCGCATGTCCGGCGGCAGGAGGTTCGGAATGCCGTCCTCGATGGGATACTCCTCGCTGCACTCGGTACAGACGAGTCGTCCTTCCAACACCTCGTCGTCGTCGCGGCGAATCGCCTCCAGGTCGAGTTCGGACTTATCCAGCGGGCAGCAGACGATGTCCAGCAGGGACTCTTGCATACGTGAACCGAGTGGTGTCGACACAAAAAGCGTGCCGGGTTACCAGACGTCCTCGGCGACGACCGTCTCCTCGCGACCGGGACCGACGCCGACGCAGTAGATCGGCGTGTCGAGTTCCTCGCTCACGTACTCGAGATACGCGCGGGCGTTGTCAGGGATCGCCTCGTATCCGTCTTCGGCGACGGCGGCGGAGTCGAACGCCGCCCAGCCGTCGAAGCTACGGAGGTTCGCCTCACACCGACTCCACTCCTCGGTCGTGGCGGGCATCGTCATCGTCTCCTCGCCGTCGAGGGTGTAGCTGTGGCCGACCTTCACCTCGTCAAGCCCGGCGAGCACGTCGATGTGATTGATTGCGAGCCCGGTGAAGCCATTGACGCGGGCGGAGTGGCGAAGCATCGGCATATCGAGCCACGCGACGCGGCGCGGCCGGCCGGTGACGGTGCCGTACTCGCCACCCTCCTCGCGGATGTAGGTCGCAATCTCCTCGTTCTCGCCGCTGCCCTGCTCGCCGTAGCCGGGGGTGTCCCCCTCGACGCCGCCGAGTTCAGTCGGCATCGGGCCGGAGCCGACGCGAGTCAGATACCCCTTTATGATGCCGAGCACCTCACCCTGTCCGACGACGCCGGGACTGGTACCGGAGCCGACGGCCGCACCGCCCGCGGTGGGGTTCGAGGAGGTGACGAACGGGTAGTTCCCGTGGTCGATGTCGATGATGGTGCCTTGTGCCCCCTCGAACATCACCCGCTTGCCCTCGCTGCGGGCGTCGGCGATGAACTGGCCGGCGTTGACCGTCTGGCCGGCCAACCGCTCGCCGTACGTTCGGGCGTGGTCGTACATCGCGTCCACGTCGAGCGCGTCGGGGTTGTCGAGGTCCTCGACGGGGACGCCGAACACGTCCTCGACGATGGCGCGCTTTTCGGGGACGACGCGTTCGAGGCGGTCACGGAGCACGTCGGGCGCGAGCAGGTCGCCGACGCGGATGCCGCGGCGGCCGGCTTTGTCCTCGTAGGTCGGGCCGATACCGCGGCCCGTCGTGCCAATTTCGTCGTCGCTCTCGCTCTTCGCCTTCTCCTCGATACCGTCGAGGGCGCGGTGGTACGGCATGATGACGTGGGCGCGGCGGGCGACGCGCACGTCGGGGTCGAGCCCGCGCTCGCGCAGGCCGGACAGTTCATTGAACAACGTCTCGGGGTTGACGACACAGCCGTTCCCGAGGATGCCGACCTTGCCGCGGACCGCGCCGGAGGGGACGAGCGAGAGCTTGTACTCGTCGCCCTCGTGGACGACCGTGTGACCAGCGTTGTCGCCGCCCTGGTACCGGACGACGATATCGGCCGCATCGCCGTACACGTCCACGATGCCGCCTTTCCCTTCGTCGCCGAGCTGAGCGCCGACGATTGTGACAGTCATTACGGTCACAACTCTGAATCGCCGACTAAACCGGTTTCGGTACGCCCCGTGACCGTTGGCACGCCACAGATTCACAAGCGATATAACCACGACGGGCAAAGAAGTCGTGTCGAGTCGGTTGCGGTTGGTAGGGTAATGTTTAAAAGCCGTAAACACAAGTTAACAAATGCCATGATAGACCGACTTGAGAAGGAAGTCGATATGTTGGAGCGCCATTTGCAGGTGCTCAAGATGGTCATCGAGAACGAGCCCATCGGCATCGTGAAGATGTCGAACGAGACCGGCTACCCACACCACAAGGTTCGATACTCCCTGCGCGTGCTCGAAGAGGAGAACCTCATCGAGCCGTCGAGCCAGGGCGCGATTACCACCGAGACCACCTACGAGTTCGTCGACGACCTCGACGGCAAGGTCGACGAAATCGTCGACAAGCTCGAAGGAATGAAGATCGACGACACGCCGGAAATCGAATCCTAGAGGTCCGGTACCGAGAGATGGAACCCGTCGTCGCGTGATTCGACGAGCGCGAGGTGGTAGCCGCGTTTTCGCGACTGCTTCACGTAGCTGAGCCGCGAGTCGCGACTGAGCAGACTCCCGCTCGTCGCGTCGCGTGCCGTCTCCAGTGCACCCGGCTCGAAGAAGGCCGCCGAGACGAAGAATGCGCCCGCGAACGTCGATTCCGATTCACACACCAGCCCGGAATCCTGCACGAGCGACGCCATCTGTCCGTCGGAGACCGGTTGCCGGGAGGCGTCGAGGTCCGCGACGAACAGCGGGTCGCCCATCCGGTCGCGACAGACGATATCGAAGCCGATATCCATCTCCTCGTCTCCCTCCGGAACGGCGACCGACCCCGAGAGTTCGATTCGGTCGATACCCGGGAGCGCGTCGTACAGCTCCGAGAGCTCGCTCGTCGCGTCGGTTTCCCGAATCTCGAAGACGAGCTGGCCGACGAGCCACTCGGCAAACCGGTACTGTTGGGTGCCGTAGAGCCACTGCCCGAACGGCTCGCCTTCGACCGTTGCTCCCTCGGTCTCGAACTGCGTGTGGTGGACGATTCGGAGGTTCTCCGCGAGTTCCGCGGGCGAGCCGTCGCCGTCGTGAGCGGTTTCGACGGTCGTCTTCCCCTTCGACTCGTAGCGGACGAAGAGGTTCGTCCCGTCGAACGCTTCGGGGGCTGACAGCGATGCCCCGTCGGTCGCCACGTCGCCGAGTTGTGATTCGAGCTCCTCGACTCGCGTGCGGAGCGACTCGACCTCTCGCTTGAGGTCGTCGCGCTCGGCTTCGAGTTCCTCGCGGGCCGTCTCTGCCGTCTCCAGCTCCTCGCGAGCCGTCTCAAGTTGTGCGTGCGCCTCGTCGCGCTCGGTCTCTACTGTCTCCAGTGACTCCTGGACGGTCTCCAACTCCGCACGCACGGCATCGAGCTCCTCGGAGTCGGGCTGAGACGGCTCCTGTTGGCGCGTCGGCTGCTGTGTGGGCGGCTGGTCGCGCTGAGTCCGCTGTCGGGGCATACGCGAACTACGGGGGGACTGGGTCGAGGAGCCGCCACCGGTTCGCTCGGGGTCGACGGACGGAATCGACCGGGCGGCCAGCTGTTCGGTCGCCGACGCACGTTCTGTCGGTGACCCGCGCTCCGTTGTCGAGACAGACGACGACGGTGCGTTCGGAACCTCCACGTCCTCACTCGGCGGCGCGGCGTCGTCACCGCCCGGCTCCTCGTCAGATTCGGTGACGCGGGAGGTTGCGCTCGTCGGGGGCGTCTCCTCTCCGGGCGTCTCGTCCGTCGGTGATTCGTCCGTCGGCGATTCGTCGGCCGGGTCGACCGGGTCGGCAGGCTCCGGCTCGGTGACGGCGTCCGCCTCGACACCGGTCGTCTGCTCGGTGTCGTCGTCCGTACTCGCCTCGCTTGGATCGGGAGTGGTCGACGTCGCGTCGTGGTCTGCGTCCGCGGTGGCAGAGCCGGCATCCGGGTCGGTGTACACTTCGGTCCTGGTGTCGCCCGTGACAGACGCCTCCATCGGAGAGTCGTCTGAACGGTCGGGCGACGGCTCTGATTCGGTAAAGTTCTCTCCGACCGACTCGACGTCGTCCCTCTTGTCGGAGGAAGGCGTCCCGGCCGTCGTCGGCTCCGGTCCTGGCTCCGCATCGGGAATCTCGACCACGTCGATGGATGCGGCGACGACCTCGTAGAGACCGACCTCGCCGTGGGCAGCCTCGCGGGCGTCGTCGTCGGTGCGCAGCGACTCGCTGCTGCCGACGAAGGCGGCGTGCATCGACCGACCGGCCTGGTACACGGTGTAGTAGTCGCCCGAGAGCACGTTCTCCGAGAGTTCGACGTAGCCGATGAAACCGCCGTCTTCGAGTGTGTTCTCCACCTCCGAGAGGGGAGTCTCTTCCGTGTAGTACGTCCCTCGCTCCTCGGTGTCTCCGAACTGCATCGCAGCCAACAGCGGGAGCGAGGGATGGGGAGACTCGTAGGCCGTGAGCGCCGCGTCGTCGAAGCGCTCGATATCGGCCGGCGTCGGGCTACCGTCGCCGTGGTCGGTGACGGAGACGGCGGTGCCGTTGACGAAGAGGAGCCACGAGTCGCCCGTCGAGACACCACCGGAGAAACCGGCGTCGGCGAGGTCGTGGAGGCCGGCGTAGCCGTCGTCGACACGGCTGGTCTGCCAGTCAGTGATCGTATCGACCCAGTTCATACCCGAACCAGCGCAACCACGCGCAAATACGTTCCGGCTACCGCTCTGGGGTCGACCGGGAATTTTAACACCGCCGTCTGGCACACCCCGGACGAGATGGGCACCACCGGTGACGAGACGGACGACCGCGACGCGCTCGTCGAGTACGGTATCGACGACAAGCCGCCACTCGACAGGGCGCTGCTGTTGGGCGCACAACACTACCTGACGATGATCGGGGCCAACATCGCTGTTCCCCTCCTGCTCGCGAACGCGATGGGGATGCCACAGCAGTTTCGCGCGAAGTTCATCGGGACCTTCTTCGTCGTCTCCGGCATCGCGACGCTGGCACAGACGACCATCGGAAACCGGTACCCCATCGTGCAGGGTGCACCGTTCTCGATGCTCGGGCCGGGACTCGCCATCGTCTCCTCGAACGCCTTCGTCTCCGGCGTCGGCTGGGAGACCAAGCTCCTGTTCTTGCAAGGAGCGATTGTCGCCGCAGGGGTCGCCGAGGTGTTCATCGGCTATCTCGGACTCGTCGGCCGACTCCGGGAGTATCTCTCCCCGGTCGTCGTCACGCCGGTCGTCACCCTCATCGGTCTCTCGCTGTTCGACGCCCCGCAGGTGACGGCGGCGGCGAACAACTGGTATCTCCTCGTTTTGACGCTGGGGCTTATCGTGTTGTTCTCCCAGTATCTCGACAAGGAGTCGCGCGTCTTCGGGCTGTTCCCGATTCTACTCGGTATCGTCGGCGCGTGGGTCGTGGCCGCGGTCGGCTCCGTGACCGGCGTCATCCCCTCGGGTGACCCCGGGTACATCGATCTCGGTCTCACCGCGAGCGCAGACCCCGTCCACGTCGTCTACCCGCTCCAGTGGGGCGTTCCCGAGTTCGGCGTCTCCTTCGCCATCGGCATGTTCGCCGGGGTGCTCGCGTCGATCATCGAGTCGTTCGCCGATTACCACGCCGTCGCCCGGATGTCGGGCGTCGGTGCGCCCTCGGCCAAGCGAATCAATCACGGCATCGGGATGGAGGGACTGGCCAACATCTTCTCGGGGCTGATGGGGACCGGCGGGTCGACCTCCTACTCCGAGAACGTGGGCGCGATCGGGCTGACGGGCGTTGCCTCCCGGTACGTCGTCCAGATCGGCGCAGTGTTGATGCTCGTGGCCGGCTTCGTGGGCTACTTCGGCCAGTTGGTGGCGACGATTCCCGACCCCATCGTCGGGGGGCTTTACATCGCCATGTTCGGCCAAATCGTCGCGGTCGGTCTCTCGAATCTGAAGTACGTCGATTTGGACTCCTCGCGCAACCTCTTCATCATCGGGATGGCCATCTTCGCCGGGATGGCGGTCCCACAGTACATGGGCGGATTGTCCGGATACGCGGCGCTCCAGTCGGGATTCGCGTCGGTCCCCGTGCTCGGCTCCGTGCTCGGGACGGAAGTCGTCGCCCGGACCGTCTACATCGTCGGGGGCGTCCAGATGGCCGTCGGCGGTGCAATCGCGTTCGTCCTCGACAACACCGTGGCGGGGACGCGGGAGGAACGCGGGCTACTCGACTGGGAACGCATCGCCGAGGGCGACGACGAGTTCCAGACGTTCCTCGAACGGCTCCGACCATGATAGCCGCTCACACGGCGTGTTCGAGACGTATTATTTACGTACAACAACGCGACAGTACCAGTAGTGACGACGCTCGCCCCCCTGTTCGGTGTCTCCGCGGCCGGTGCGACACTCGCCGCGGTCGGTGGAACCATGAACAGCCCGCTGATTACCGGTATCGGCGTGCTCTCGGTCACACTGCTCGCCGGGGCGATACTGCTTGCCGCACGGACGAACGAACTACCGGCCGACGCGTCGCTGAAGTAGCTACGCCGACGGCCACTTTATCGAACAGCCCCGCGAGGGGTTATCCTCGAGCCGCACATCCTCGCCCGAAAGCGCTGCGTCGATGGCTCGTCGCATCTCGAACCCCGGCTCGCCCGACGGCTCGTCGTCGGGATTGAGTGCGTCGTCAAGCCGGCCGTGGTAGGCGAGTCGCCACTCCTCGTCGTCTCGTCGGAACAGGAACGGGTCGGGGGTACAGACGGCTCCGTACGCGTCAGCGACGGTCCCGTCGTCGTCACGGAGGTAGGCGTCGTAGTCGATACTCCCGTCGTCGACGAGTTCACACATCCGCTCGTAGGAGTCGTCGGGATACTCGTCGGCGTCGTTCGGATTGATACCGACGACGGCACAGTCGTCGTACTCCTCGGCAATCGCGTTGAGCGGAGCGAACTTCGCCTTCGCGTACGGGCAGTGGTTACAGGTGAAGACGACGAGCATGGCGTCGTTGTCGCCGAACGAGTCGGGCGTGTAGTGTGCGCCCTCGGTGTCGACGAGCCGGAAGTCGGAAGCGAGGTCACCACGCTGTAGCTGCGAGTCGGAGTCGGTCTGAACCATACCCGCCCGTTGTAGCGGCGCGGGCAAAACTGCTGGTGTGGCCGGCGGCTTTACCATCGATGCCGGCGTAGCACGCGCATGGTAAATCGCCGGAAAGTGCTTCTCGTGGGAGGCGTCGCCCTGCTCGTGGTGGCGGCCGGGCTGGGAGTGTACGTCTTTCAGTTCGCCCAGAACTTCGAGAGCCCGACCGTCGAATCGGTCGACTCCTCGTTCGGTGACGTAACGAACGAGACCACGACGATTCGCAACGACATTACGATACAGAACCCGAACGACCGGTCGATTCCCGGAGCCGCGACGCTGGGATTCACCGTCCGGATGAACGACGTGACCGTCGCCGAAGGCTCGCAGGGCGGGGTGGGCTTACCCACGGGAGAGAGTACACTCTCCGTCAACGTGCCGCTCCGGAACGACAAGATTCCCGAGTGGTGGGTCACCCACATCAACAACGGCGAGACGACGACGCAGGTGACGGAGCCGCGTGTCTCGCTGCCGGCCATTCCACAAAGTGTGGAGCTGTCGGCGACCGAACAACAGCTCACGACGGACCTGCTCTCGTCGGTGACGAGCGACGAGTCGCGTGAGGTCGGCGTCGGCAACGACACCTTGCTTCGCGTCTCGAACCAGCGCGCGAGTTGGGGTGAAGCAACCGCCGAGTCGACCCCGCTGCAGGTCCAGACGGACATCGAGAACATCCACGACTACCCCATCCAACTCGACGGGACGGCGTACACCGTCGAGATGAACGGCGTCACCGTCGGCGAGGGGACGACGGAAGACTCCTTCAGTCTCGTTCCCGGCGAGTCGGGGACGTTCACGGCGAATCCGGCTATAGACACGCCGAAGATGGCCGAGTGGTGGCAAAGCCACATCCGCGCGAACCAGACGACCGACCTCTCGGTCCGCGTCTACGGGCTCGTCGAACGTGACGGCGAACTAGAGCGCGTCCCGCTGACCATCTTCGAGCGCAACGCTCGACTCCAGACCGACCTGCTGGGTGCCGGCACCACCGAGGTGTCGACGATTCCGGGCGCGGGCGAGGAGACGAGCTTCGACCGGCCGGAACTCGTCGACCGGTCGAGCGAGTGGGGTGACGTGACGGACGCGACGACCGACATCGAGACCGAACTCCTCGTCTCGAACCCGAACGACGGCGCAGTCGGGGATATCGTCGCGCTGAACGTCGGCGAACGGACGAGCATCAACGGTATCGACGCGGCCAGCGGACAGGCGACGTTCGACGGACTGGAGCCGGGCAACAACACGTTCACGATGACGAGCGAATTCCGCCACGACAGCGTGCCCGCGTGGTGGGCGCGCCATCTCAACCGCGGCGAGCAGTCGACGGTCGTCACGCGGGCGAACACGACCGCAGACATCGGCGTGACCCGAATCGACGCGCCAGAACCGGAAGAGGAGCGCACGATCGGGACGGACCTGCTGTCGAGCTTCGAGAGCAGCGAGCCGCGGACCATCGAACAGCAGGGCCAGACCGTCGCGACCATCGAGCGGACGAGCGCGCAGTGGGGAACGGCGACGGAAGCCGTCGCCCCCCTGCAGGCGGAAGCCGAGATTCGCAACGAGCAGTCACAGCCGATTACCATCACGGACGTGACCTACACCGTCCGGTTGAACGACGTGGTGTTGGCAGACGAGAAGGTGGTGCGCGACGAGAACGGCAATCCAGAGGAGTATCTCGTCGGAACGGTCGGCACGACGACCATCGACCCGACGATGGAGTTGGACAACGCGAAGATGGCCGAGTGGTGGCCGACCCACGTACGGAACGGCGAGACCTCCACCCTGACGACGGACGTGTACGTCACCGTGGAGACGGCCTTCGGGTCGAAGCGCGTCCGGCTCGACTCGTTCAGCCAGGACCAGACGGTCGAGACGGACTTCTTCGGCGAGAACTGAGCGGCACAGACGGCGGTGTTTTTCGACAGAGAGGGCTGGACCGGCGAGCGGGAGCTGGCGGCGGAGGGGCCGGAGCGTCAGCGGCGTCAGTCTGCGGCTGCGCGGCCGGCGGCCTTGACGTCCTCGGGGACAGCGCCGGTGGTGTCGATGCCACGGCGGGCGAGACAGTCCACGAGCCGGGACTCCTCGACGCCGGCCTGTTGTGCAGCCATTGACAGCGTGTACGTGTCACTCTCGTAGAGCGTCACCGCGGTCTCCAGCGCATGCGTGTGCATACCTGCTGGGATACGGGGGACCATAATAAGAATATCGTGAGATAATATAACACTGTATGGTATTTATTGACATAAGCCCAACAGCGGGGATGTGGAAAGACGCGGGGTAACGCCTGTCGGCGACGCAAGGGTTAACCGGACGCTGGTCCGCGTCGGCGTATGGACGAGCGTGCCGCAGTACTCGATCTCTTGCGGGAGAACGCCCGCTACACGACCGCCGACCTCGCGCGGATGACTGGTCTCGATGAGTCCGTCGTCGAGGAGACGATTGCCGCGCTGGAAGCCGACGGCGTCGTCGCCGGCTACACGGCCGTCGTCGACCCGGCGAAGCTCGACGACGAGCCGGTACGCGCACACGTGGAGTGTAACGTCACCCTCGACCGCGAGACCTCCTACGGCGACATCGCCAAGCGGCTCGCGGGCTTTCCCGAGGTCGCCTCGCTCCGGCTCATGTCCGGCGACTACGACTTCGCGCTCGACGTCGAGGCCGACTCCATGGGCGAGGTGTCGCGGTTCGTCTCGGAAAAAGTCGCCCCGCTACCCGAGATCACACAGACGGTTACCCACTACGTGATGGAGACGTACAAGGAGTCGAACCACCGGTTCGACGCCGAGGAGGGTGATGAGCGCATCAGCTACTCCCCATGAGCGAGACACCCCTCCAACCGTCAGACCGGGTCGCGTCGGTTCCCGAGTCGGGGATTCGTCGCTTCTTCGAGGTGGCCGCCGAGATGGACGACGTCGTCTCGCTGGGCGTCGGCGAGCCGGACTTCGCGACGCCGTACCGGGCGCGCGAGGCCGCTATCGACTCGCTCCAGCGCGGGCAGACCTCGTACACCGCCAACAAGGGGATGGTCGAACTCCGCGAGCGCATCGCCGACCACGTCACCCGGTACGGCCTCGAGTACGACCCCGGCGAGGAGATTATCGTCACGGCGGGGGCGAGTGAGGCAATCGACGCCACCTTCCGTGCGCTCGTGAATCCGGGCGATAGCGTCGCCATCGCACAGCCGGCGTACGTCTCCTACGAGCCGGGCGTCCGGTTTGCCGGCGGCGAACCGCTCCCGGTGGAGACCCGTGCCGAAGACGAGTTCGTCCTCACGCGCGAGCGGCTGGAGGCCGCGGGCGCACAGGACGCCGAACTCTTAATCTACTGTTATCCGAACAACCCGACCGGCGCGACCATGACGGAAGACGAGCTCCGAGAGGTGGCGGCGTTCTGTCGCGAGCACGACATCGCCGTCATGGCTGACGAGATATACGCCGCGCTCACCTACGAGGGGGACCACACCTCCATCGCGACCCTGCCGGGGATGCGCGAGCGGACCGTCGTCTTCAACGGCTTCTCGAAGGCGTACGCGATGACGGGGCTGCGGCTCGGCTACGCGCTCGCGCCGCCACACGTCATCGACTCTATCAACCGCATCCACCAGTACTCGATGCTGTCGGCTCCGACGACCGCCCAGCACGCGGCCATCGAGGCGCTCGACAACTGCGGCTCCGACGTGGAGGAGATGTGCACGCAGTACGACCGCCGGCGCAACTTCGTGCTCGCCCGCCTCGACGAGATGGGCATCGACTGCTTCGAGGCGACGGGCGCGTTCTACGTCTTCCCCGAGTCGCCGTGGCCCGACGCCGGCGAGTTCGCCGAGACGCTCCTGCAAGAAGAGCAGGTCGCCGTCGTGCCGGGCGACGCCTTCGGCACCGGCGGGGAGGGCCACCTCCGGATGTCGTACGCGTCCTCGATGGACGACCTTCGCACGGCCATGGACCGCATCGAGCGATTTCTCGAGTGACCTTATATTCTTAGAATGGTATAAATAGTAATACCAGAATTGTACGAACGTTCAAGTAGATACGGCGGGTCACAGTGTAACACGATGAACGACCAGGAACGGAAGAGCCTGAAGGAGATCAGCCACACAGCACCGAATGGAGACAGCGTCGAGAGCGTCTGGGAGCGCGGCAACGAACGCGACGAGTAGAGTCCTCGCGGTAGATTCAAAAGGTCGACACACCGAGTAGAGATATGTCCGAAGTCCGTATCGACCTCCCCGACCGCATCGACTCGGAAATCGACCGATTCGTCAATCAAGGCGAGTTCATCAACCGCGACGAGGCAATCGAGGAACTGCTCACCCTCGGGCTGACGGCCTTCGACGTGGACGAAGACACCGGTCGCGAACCGGGCGAAGACCTGTTCACACAGGCGACCGACGACCAACACGACCCCGCCGCCGACACCGACCCGGAAGACGAGTACACCCTCTGAGGGTGCGCCGTCCGCTCCGACTCCCCGACGGCTGGACCACCGACACCGTCCGGGCGAACGGTATCACCGTCCGCACCTACCGGACGGGCACCGGCCTGCCGCTGCTTTTCGCTCACGGCTTCTACGAGAGCGCCCGCTGTCGGCGACCTGTCGTCGACGCACTCGCCGAGCAGTTCACTGTTCACGCGTACGACGCCCGCGGGCACGGCCACACCGACGCCCCCGCGACGGGCTATGGGATGACCGACCGCGTCGCCGACATGCGCGGTGTCATCGCCGCGCTCGGACTCGACTCTCCGGCCGTCTACGGCCACTCGATGGGAGCCGCGACCGCCGCGTGGCTCGCGACCGGGACCGACCTCGACGCGCTCGTACTGGAGGACCCTGCGCGCTTTGCTGACTCGGAGCCGCCGATGGCCGCCGACGAGCGACGGCGGTTTGTCCGCGAGCGCGTCTACGAGTGGCGCGGACAGTCGCTCGCTGAACGGAGTGGCGCGCTTGACGGCGAGGGCGAACAGGCCCGCCGCTGTGCGGTCGCACAGGGGGAGTGTGACCCGCGCATCGAACACCTCGCACGCGCCGGCTACCCCGTCACCTCGGAGGCGTTTTCCGATATCGACTGTCCGACGCTCGTCCTGAAGGCAGACGCGGACGACAGCGTGCGTCAGACGGAGCGCCGCCGTGCCGAGCCGCTGGACGGCAGTCTCGTCCACGTCGACGGTGCGGGCCACACCGTCGTCCGTGACAAGTTCGACGCCGCCGTCGGCGAGATTCGCGCGTTCATCGAGCAACGGGGAGTAGCGTAGACCGCTCCACCGACCGACGAATACGTCCCGTGCCAGCACTTATCACACGAGACTGCATAGCTCGTGTACATGTCCCAACCGAACCGAACCCCCGTCTCGCCCGGCCCCAAGGACCGAACGATACCACACTGGCACTCGCCGGACGCCGAGACGTTGGACGTGACCGGCGGCGACGGCGCGTACATCGAGACGGCAGACGGCGAGGAGTATCTCGACTTCATCTCCCAGCTCTACTGCGTGAACGCCGGCCACGGCAACGAGCGAATCAACGCCGCCATCCGCGACCAGCTCGACCGCATAGCGTACGTCTCCTCCTCGAAACACAACGACGCGCGCTCGGAGTTGGCCGGGCGACTCGCCTCGGTCGCACCAGTCGATGACGCCAGCGTCTTCTTTTCCGTCTCCGGCAGCGAGGCGAATGAGGCGGCGATGCAGCTCGCGCGCTCGTATCAGGACGCCCCGAAGGTGCTCACCCGGTGGCGCTCGTACCACGGCGGCACCTACGGCGCGGCGAGTCTCACGGGCGACCCCTCGACGCGGGCGACCGTCGAACGGTACGCCGCGACTTCCGGGACGGCCCGGTTCATGCCACCGCTCGCCGACTGCTTCGACGCCGACTCTCCGGAGGCGTTGGCCGAACAGGCGGCCGACCATCTGGAGTGGGTCATCCGGAACGAGGGACCAGACAGCATCGCTGCGCTCCTTACCGAGCCAATCGGTGGGACAAGCGGTGCGTACCCGGCCCCGCCGGGCTACTTCGAGCGCGTCCGCGAGCTCTGTGACGAGTACGACATCCTGCTCGTGGCCGACGAAGTCATCACGGGGTTCGGGCGGTGTGGCGACTGGTTCGGCATCGGCACCGAGGGCGTCCGCCCGGACATGATTACCTTCGCAAAGGGCATCACGAGCGCGTACGTCCCGCTGGCCGGCGTCGTGGCCACCGGCGCGCTGGGCGACCACTTCCGCGAGGAGGGCATTGCCGTCGGGCAGACGTTCGCCGGCCACCCGCTCGGCTGTGCGGCGGGACTCGCTGCGATGGACGAGTACGAGAACGGACTCCTCGACAACGTCCGAGAGCTGGCTCCCGTGCTCGAAGACCAGCTCCGTGGCCTCGAATCGAAGTACGACGTCGTCGCCGACGTACACGGGCGCGGCTTCCACTGGGGCGTCGAGTTTCGTGATCCCGACACCGGCAAGCCGTTCGTCGACCCGCTGGTCGAGGAGGGAGACAACCCCGTCACCGAGACCCGCGAGTACGCCCGCGAACACGGGGTCCTGTTCGGTGGCGGTCGGCCGGACATCCAGAACATCATCTCGCCGCCGCTGTGTATCGACGAGTCCGATATCGACCGGGCGGTATCCGTGCTCGGTGACGCTATCGTGGCGACGTTCGAGTGAGGAAGCTACGGCTACGCGGACGAAGACGGAGCGAAGGAAGTGGACTTGCAGGGATTTGAACCCTGGGCCTTTCCCCTGCCAAGGGAACGATCTACCACTGATCTACAAGCCCGCGTGCACTCCACCGTATCCCGCTTTCGAGTATAAACCCATCGAACCGGAGAGACGGGAGTGACAACCCATAAGTACGCGAGCGGGAGAATACGTAGTAGGAACGGCACAGCCGCAAATCCGACCTGCCACCGATTGTGTGGCTTGGGATTGCGGACGTGCGAGTAGACCTCGCTGTAGCGGCTCGTGTTCGTTCAATCAATCTATGGCACGAATGCATACCCGCCGTCGTGGCTCATCCGGCTCGGACAAGCCCACGGCAGACGAGAACCCGGAGTGGAGTGACGTAGACGCAGACGCCGTCGAGGAGCGTGTCGTCGAACTCGCCCAGCAGGGCGACGACCCCTCCCAGATTGGCATGAAGCTGCGCGACGAGGGTGTCCAGGGCGTTCCCGTCCCGGACGTGAAGCTCGTCACCGGCAAGAAGGTCGGCGAGATTCTCGACGAGCACGACGCCGCTCCCGAGGTCCCCGAGGACCTCCGGAATCTGCTGGCGCGTGCGGTCCGGCTGCGCGACCACATGGACGAGAACCAGACCGACTACCAGAACAAGCGCGCGCTCCAGAACACGGAGTCGAAGATCCGACGCCTCATCGACTACTACCGCGGCGACGAAATCGACGAGGAGTTCACGTACTCGTATGAAGCCGCCGTCGAAATCATCGAATAGATGACAGCATCCGGTCGTCCAGCACAGTCCGCCCCGGCCGAGAGCCTCGCGGCCGCCTGTCGCGACGCCGACTTCGTTCGGCTGCAGGCGACCGCCGACGGCGACGCCCTCGCGGCGCTCGGTCAGCTGGCGGCTGCGCTCCGCGCGACCGACACCCCGTTTCACGCCTCTGTCAGGACGGTTCCGGACATCACGGTCACGGAGGGTGACCTCACTGTGTGTCTGGGAGCCGACGCCGACGCCGACATCACGCTCACCGACGAGCCGCTGTCGGCGACGGCCTACACTGCCGCGGGCGACATCGGGACCGACGCCGACGCCATCCTCGCGCTCGCAGGAGCCGTCGCGGCCGGCTACACGCCCGGCGAGAACACGCCGCTGTACGAGCCGGCGACGGCAAAGCTCGACCGCAGGCCCGGTCTCGCGGTGCCGGTCGACGGCGACACGGAGACGCTCGTCGATGGGCTCGTCCACTCGACGCTCGTCCACGCCGACTTCTCGGCCGCACGTGACACCGCGGCGGCACTGGTCGGTAGTCTCGACGCCGAGACGCTCGACTCGGAGACCCACCGGCGAATCGCCTCGGCGGTCGCGCTCCGCGCAATCGAGGACGCACCCGCCCACGCCGCAGAGCGTGTCGAACGCGTCCTGCGTCCACACGTCGGTGGCCCGTTCACAACGGTGGGCGGCTACGCCGACGTGCTCGACGCCTGCGCTCGACGCCGGCCCGGACTCGGCGTGGCGCTGGCTATCGACGCCGCGCGCACCGACGAGGAACCGAGCCACGCCGACGAGGCGCTCGCCACCTGGCGCGACCACGCGACGGCGGCTCACACCGGCCTGCGAGCCGGCGAGACCGCCCGCCACAGTGGCCTGTTCGTGGTTCGCGTCGAGGGCACGGCCCCGCTGGGGACCGTCGCCAGACTCGCACAGGCGTTTCAATCACCGGAGTCGCTCGCGCTCGCCGTCGATGGCGAGCGGGCGGCGCTGTCGGGTGAGCACGCAGGCGAGCACGCACGGCGCGTGGGCGAGCAGGTGGAGGCGACCGCGACGGGACGGACGACGACCGGCTACATCGAGGGAATCGACGCCGCCACCGCCGAGACGGAGGTGCGTCGCGCAGTATGAAACGCGCGACAATCCGGACGACACACGAGCGTGCGGCCGCGGTGGCCGCGGCGCTGGACCCGGACAACACCACCGAGATGGAGACGACGGTCGACGGCGAGGTAGTCGAGACGACTATCGCTCGCGAGACGACCGGCGGCCTTCGCACGTCGGCGGACGACTACGTGCGGAATCTGATAGTAGCAGACCAGACGATTACAGACACAATATCCAACAATGAGTGACCGAAGCGTATCCAAGCAGAGTCAGGAAAAGAAGTGGTACACCGTCATCGCCCCCGAGCAGTTCGACCGGGCGGAACTCGGTGAGACCACCGCAGACGAACCAGAACAGCTCTACAACCGAACCATCGAGACGACCCTCGGCGAACTGCAGGACAACGCCAGCGAGAACAACACGAAGCTGACGTTCCGCATCACCGACGTCGGCTCGGACGCCGTCTACACGGAGTTCGTCGAACACGAGCTTACGCGGGATTACCTGCGCTCGCTCGTCCGTCACGGCTCCTCGAAGATCGAGTCGTTCGAGACGATTCTCACGAGCGACGACTACCGCATCCAGATCCAGCCCGTCGCCTTCACTACCAAGAAGGCGGACCACAGCCAGGAGCGTGCCATCCGCCGCACGATGACCGACATCGTCCGCGAAACGGCACAGGAACACACGTTCAACGAGGTTATCGACAGCATCGTCGAGGGGCGACTCTCCTCGGCCATCTATGCGGAGGCCAAGACCATCTACCCGCTTCGCCGCGTCGAGATTCAGAAGCTCACGCTCGAAGCACGCCCGGACGAGGTCGCAGAGGAGGAAGACACCTCGGTCGACGTGGCCGAAGACGACGTCGACGTCGAGTAACCCCGAACTCTCCCCGTTTATTCGACGACGACAGTGGCAACCATGCCGCCGTCCTCGTGAGGAACACAGAAGTACGGGTACTCGCCGGCGACCTCGAAGGTGTGTTCATAGAGGTCGCCGGAGGCGAGCCGTCCCTGACTGCTCCCCCAGAAGCCGTCTCTGGCGGCCGACTCGGTGTCGGCCCCGCCGGAGGCGAAGAAGTCGGCACCCTCAGGGAGTCCGTCCTCGTAGGCAGTGACCGAGTGGCCGCGTGAACTCGGATTTCCCCACACGACCGTCTCGCCGACGCTTGCCGTGTAGCTGGCCGGGCGGAACTGATTTGCCGTCATCCCGATGTCGTAGTCGTCTTCCGAAAGGCCGCTAGAACAGCCCGCGAGAGTCGCGGTCGCGACCGTTCCCACCGTGGCGAGAAGAGTCCGGCGCTTCATTACCGTTCGGTTGGGGACACGGGGATAAACGTTCCGTGGTTCGACCGTCGAAGCGAACCGCATAAGGGAGCGACCGGCGACCCAGAGGTATGAAGCCACGGTTCGTCGGCAGGGTGTCAGCGGCCGACATCGTGACCGTCACCAACGCGGCAATCGGCTTCGTCGCCGCCGCCGTCGCAACCGTGGAGCCGACGCTCGCGGCACGGCTCATCCTGTTGGGCGCGATTGCCGACGGGCTGGACGGCGTGGTCGCCCGCCGCTACGGCTCCTCGGACGCGGGTGCGTTCCTCGATGCACTCGCCGACGTGTCGACGTTCGTCGTCGCGCCGGCGGTGCTCGTGTTCAGTCTCGCCGGCGTGGAGTCCGGCTTCGGTCTCACGGTTGCGACGGCGACGACGCTCACCGCAGGCGGGCTGTTCGTCGCGGCCGGCGTCCTCAGGCTCGGGATGTACGCTGCCTACGACGAGGACGACACCACGACGGAGGGCGTCCAGACGACGCTCGCCGCGACGCTACTCGCTGCGCTACAGGTGGCCGGCGTCACCGCGACCGGGAGCGTCATCTACGGCGTCGCCGGTCCAGCGCTTGCCGTCGGCGCGGCGGTCATCCTCGCGGTCGCGATGCTCGCGCCCATCACGTATCCGGACCTGTTGGCCGGTGACGCGCTGATTCTCGGCGCGGTACAGGCGTGTACTGTGCTGTTTCCATCCGCGCTCCGGCGTGCGTTCCCCATCGCGCTGCTCATCTGTGCGCTGGCGTACGTCACGCTGTCGCCGCGGTTTTACTGGCGTGAGTGAAGGGAAACGCTCTTTTCTGCAACTCACGGAGACAACGGTATGAGCGACGGGAGCGACGAGACCGACGAGACCGACGCGCCGGCCGACGAGGAGACGGCCGTCGACGTCACGCCCGAGACAGTGGACGAACGACTCGACGAGGCCGAGACGGCACTGGAGGCCGCCGAGACCGAGACCGACCTCGACGACGTCGAGGCGACGCTCGACGCGGCCGAGACGCAAATCGAGAACGCGTCGTTTCCCGAGCCGGACGACGAGGACGAAGAGCCGCCCGCAGAGCGACTCACCGGCCGACTGGAGGAGCTTCGCGACCAGCTCGAACAACAGCGTGGACCCTACGGGAGCGACGTAATCGACGCTATCGAGGCGGGTAGTGGGACGGTCACCGACACACGCTGGACCGAGGACGGTGAACCCGAGGTGGTCACGGCGACTGAGACACTCACCGAGAGCGTTGGCGACACGCTCGACACGAGCTTCGAGTACGGCTCCGACTTCCCGGAGGATTACACCGACGCCCTCGATAGCGTGGCTACGGCCGTCACCGACGCCGGTCTCGATGCTGACGACGACACGGACACCATCGCCGCGCTGCTCGCGGCCACGGACGCGTTCGCGGACGCGCTGGAGGCCGCAGAGGAGTGGGACGATCTCACCGTCGTCGAACAGCTCACCGTCGAGGGATTTTACGACCGGCTCGACTCGGACAACCGCAAGGACTTCCCCCCGGAGTTGGGCGTCGTCCGCATCGCCGAACACGAGAACGACCCCGAGCGCATCCTGACCGCCTTCGAGACGTTCGACTCGGAGTTCATGCAGGACAACTGCGTCGAGGCGTTCCGCCGGCTCGGCGCGCCGGAGGCGTACGACGCGATGGAAGGGCTCGCACAGCGGCGCGACCGACCCGCAATCGAGGTGCTCGGAAAGATTGGCGACGACGCTGCCTGCGAGATGCTCCACGACTACATCAGCGACGAGTCGAATCCGCCGCTCCAGAAGACCGTGTTGAAGACGCTCGGCGAAATCGGCTCGCCGGAGTCGACACAGCCGGTCGCGAACCGCCTCGTCGCCGAGGATTACGAGGTTCGGTCACAGGCCGCTCGCGCGCTCGGCCGCATCGGCGACACCCGCGCGGTGGAGCCGCTGGCCGACGTGCTCGCCGAGGAGGAACGAGACGGCGTCCGCGCCGCGGCCGCGTGGGCCCTCGTCCAAATCGGGACGGAGCGTGCCCTCGAAGAGGCCGCCCAATACGTCGACGACCGCTCGTTCCTCGTGCAGTCGGAAGCCGAGAAGGCCGAAGATCACCTCGGCGCGACCGCCGCCGCGTAGCTTTATTACCGGGGACGCGCCACCCGTCGCGTGGCTCACCTTCGCGTGCTCCTCGCGTGTCTGCTCCTTCTCGCCTCGGGCGCCGGAGCTGTGCCGGTCGGTGCCAGTGAGTCGGGTTCGGCGAACGGCCCACATCCGGCGTTCGCGTCGGTCGTCGCGAACCCGCTGGCGGAGAACGACCGCGGCGAGTACGTCGCGCTGTCGGTCACCAGCGACGCGAACCTCTCGACGTACACGCTCGACGACGGGGAGGAACGGCTTCAGCTCCCGGCGGTGAACGCGACTGGGACCGTCGTCCTGACCAGACGGCCAGCGGCGGTTCGGCGATCGTGTAATAGAACCGTCGTCGCCGTCTCGCTGCCGCGGCTCTCGAACAGCGGCGAACGACTCCGGCTGCGGCGCGACGGCGAGACGGTCGCGTCGCTGGCGTACGAGAACGCGCCGGAAGCCGAGGTGTACGTCGACGGGAAGTGGCGACCGGTCGGTGCGACCGACTACCCGGTCGCCGGCGGCGGTAGCGGCGAGGCGCGCGGCTTCCTCTTGCCCGACGCACCCGCGGCCGCGGTCGCGCCAATCGAACAGGCCGACGAGCGCGTCCTGCTGGCCGGCTACACGCTCACCTCACGGCGCGTGACCGAGACACTCCTTCAAGCACACGACCGCGGCGTGCGGGTCAGGGTCTTAGTTGAGGGCGGCCCGGTTGGCGGCACCACGAGTGAACAGGCAGCGCGACTGGATCAACTCACGGCGGCGGGTATCGACGTTCGGGTCGTCGACGGACCGGCGACGCGTTACCGCTACCACCACGCGAAGTACGTCGTCGCCGACGATCGGGCGACCGTCCTGACTGAAAACTGGAAGCCGTCCGGAGTCGGAGGGGCCTCGTCTCGCGGGTGGGGCGCGACCGTCGCCGACGAGACGGTCGTCAGCCGACTCGCGGCGACGTTCATCGGAGATTTCACGTACCGGGCAGCGACCCCGTGGAGACAGTTCCGCGAGGGGGAGACGTTCACGAGTGAGCCGCCGGCCTCGGGGTCGTTCCGGAGTCGGACGGAGCCAGCGAGCCTCAACTACGAGTCCGTCTCGCTGCTCACCGCGCCTGACAACGCCGAGACAGCGGTGGTTCGCCGTATCGAGCGGGCGGAGTCGTCGGTCCGCGTCCTCCAAGTGAGCGTCGGTGGCGTCGACCAGTCGCTCGTCGCGGCGACTGTCGAGGCGGCTCGCCGTGGCGTCGAGGTCCGGATACTGCTGTCGAGTGCGTGGTACGTCGAAGAGGAGAATCAGCGCGTCGTGGACCGGCTGAACCGCATTGCCGAGCGCGAGGAGCTCTCGCTTACGGCGCGGCTCGCCCGCCCCCGAGGGTACGAGAAGGTGCACGCGAAGGGAGTGGTCGTCGACGAGACGGTCGTGCTCGGGAGCATGAACTGGAACGATAACGCCGCACGCGAGAACCGCGAGGTGCTGCTCGCGCTGTCGGGGGGTGAGGTACCAGGCTACTACCGAGACGCCTTCGACCGCGACTGGCAGGCCAGCGGCGACGGTGGCGAGCGCCCCATGGGGTTAGTCGCGGTGCTCGGCGCGCTCGCGGTCGGCTGTCTGCTCGCGGCGCGTCGCCTCCAGTTCGAGTGAGCTATCCGCACCGCTGTTTGCAGATGCGGTCGATGATACGACCGGTCGAGAGCACTTCGTCGTCGGTCTCGTGGGGCGTGGCGCGGACGACCTCACAATCGATGCCGCGGTCGGCGAGCGCGCGGCGGATAGCGTCGTCGTCGTGGTGTTGGTCGTGACCGAGTACGATGACATCTGGGTCGATGCGCTCGATTGGAACGAAGATGTCCGACTCGTGGCCGAGGTGCGCCTCGGTGACGGGGTCGAGCGCGTCGACCATCTCGCGGCGCTGCGTGTCGGGGAGAATCGGTGGCTCCTTGTGGGTGACGTTGGACCGGCGCGCGAGGATGACGTGGAGCTCGTTGCCCATCGAGCGAGCCTCACGCAGGTAATGGAGGTGTCCGGGATGGAGAAGGTCGAAGGTCCCCTGTGCGACGACCGTCGTCATCGTCCCTCCAGCTCGGCGTCGATATCGGCCTGCGTGAAATCGAAGAAGTCGTCGTCGGGAAGCTCAACGTCAACTACGTCCAACTCGCGGGGATCGCCGGTACGGTCGAACGCGCGCCAGTCGTCGGGACCGTAGGGCGCACCGAGGATGATGTGGACGGAACCGTTGCCGAACGTCTGGATGTCCTGCTCAGAGGGGTGAAGCACGCCGTTCGGGTGCGAGTGGAGCGAGCCGACGGAGCGTGCGCCGGTCGGAATCATGTCCGAGCGAACGGTGGCGCTGACGGGCGAGAAAGTCGTTCCGGGGATGATGAGCACGTCGGTGACGACGGTGCCGTCACGGTCGAGTCCGAGGTCGCGGGCGTCCTCGCCGCGGAGCAGCCCCATGTACTCGTCGGGGTGAGTGTCCTCCGCGGCGGAGCGGGCAAACGAGAGGGCGCCCTCGGCGATACCGAGCACCGTACTCGACCGGAACAGACGCATACCCAGACTCGGGTCGGCGCGAAACTAAGGGTTCCGATAGGGGGGCGTCTCGGTCGGCGCTGGCGGGAAGTGAAACGCTTAACGGGAGAAAGACCGCAATACTCACTAATGGATTCATCTGTTGATGCTGGAGAAAGTCCCAGCACGGGGGCTGCCGGCCCCACCGTCTACGCGCTCGCCGACAGCTGTACCTTCGCCGACGTGGAGGAGGGCGCACTGTACCACGCGACCGTCAACGGCGTCGTCGAGTACGGCGTCTTCGTCGACGTCTCCGAGCACGTCTCCGGGCTCGTCCACGACTCCGTCCTCGACGGCGAGTACGATGTCGGCGACGAGTTCGTCGTCGAACTCGCCGAGATTCGCGAGGACGGCGACCTCTCGTTCCACGAGACCGACCCGGCCGACCCGGTCACCGTCGAGGTGCGCCACGGGGAGAACGTCGGCGTCTCGGATCTCGCCGACTCGGTCGGACAGACGGTCCACGTTGAGGGCGAAGTCGTCGGCATCAAACAGACCGGCGGGCCGACGCTGTTTCAACTGCGCGACGGCTCCGGGGTCGTCCCGGCCGCAGCCTTCGAGGAGGCCGGCGTCCGTGCGTACCCGGACGTCGAAATCGGCGACGTCGTCCGCGTGACCGGCGACGTAGAGACGCGTGAGGGGGCGGTTCAGGTCGAGGTCGACGAACTCGCGCGACTCGACGACGAGGAGAGCGCCGAGGTCCGCGAGCGACTCGAAGCGCAACTGGACGAGACGGCCGCGCCAGCCGAGGTCGAGCCGCTCATCGAGTGGGAGGCATTCGAGCCGATCCGCGAGGAGCTTCGCGGCGTCGCGAAACGGCTCCGCCGAGCGGTGCTCGACGGCCGACCGATTCGGATGCGCCATCACGCCGACGGCGACGGCATGTGCGCGTCCGTCCCGGTCCAACTCGCGCTCCAGAACTTCATCGGTGAGGTCCACGAGGACAGTCAGGCCCCGCAACACCTGTTCCGCCGGCTCCCCTCGAAGGCTCCGTACTACGAGATGGAGGATATGACGCGGGACCTGAACTACGCGCTCGAAGACCAGGAGCGACACGGCCAGAAGCTCCCGCTCCTGTTGATGCTCGACAACGGCTCGACGGAGGAAGATACCCCTGCCTACCGCGCGCTCGCACAGTACGACATCCCAATCGTCGTCGTCGACCACCACCATCCCGACCCGGAGGCCGTCGAGCCGCTGCTCGACGCCCACGTCAATCCGTACCTCCACGACGAGGACTACCGCATCACGACCGGGATGATGAGCGTCGAGCTCGCGCGGATGATCGACCCGTCGCTCTCGAGTGACCTCGAACACATCCCGGCGGTGGCCGGACTCGCGGACCGCTCGCAGGCCGACGCGATGGACGACTACCTCGCGCTCGCGAACGAGGCCGGCTACGAGGAACCGGACCTCCACGACATCAGCGAGGCGCTCGATTACGCCGCCCACTGGCTCCGCTACAACTCCGGTGACGCCGTCATCGAGGACGTGTTGAACCTCGGCGGCGACACGGAGCGCCACCACGACCTCGTGGAGTTCCTTGCCGGACGCGCCGAGCGCGACGTGGAAAAGCAGATCGAGGACGCGCTCCCGCACATCGACCACGAGATGCTGTCGAACGACGCACATCTCTACCGGGTCGACGTTGACGAGTTCGCCCACCGCTTCATCTACCCTGCGCCGGGGAAGACGACCGGCGAGATCCACGACCGCAAGGTGCAGGAGACCGGTGACCCGGTCATCACCATCGGCTTCGGTCCGGACTTCGCCGTCCTCCGGTCCGACGGCGTTCGCCTCGACATCCCGCAGATGGTGTCTGAGCTGACCGAGGAGCTTCCGGGTGCAGGCGTCAGCGGCGGCGGCCACCTCGTCGTCGGCTCTATCAAGTTCGTGCCCGGCGCACGCGAGGAGGTCCTCGCCGCGTTGGTCGAGAAGATGAGCGATGCGGAACTCGACGACGACCTTCGCTCGACGCTCGTCGAGTAGCTGACGCGCCGGGTGGGCTTTTACGCCTCGGCCACGTTATGTTCACATAGAATGAAGCCTGAGCACGTCGTATCGGCCGAGTCGGGGGGCGATTCGGTTGCTGCCGTGCTCGGCGAGACCACACAGCCGGCGTATCAGCTTTCTGCCGACGGTGACATCGCGTGGTGGAACGAGCAGTTCGCCTCGGTCGTCGGCTACACCGACGAGGAGCTCTCGCAGTTGGACGCGCCGGACCTGTTTTCGACCGACGCCTGGGACCGGTTCGAAGCGCGACTCACCGGGTCGGACGAGACGACCTACTGGACCGACAAGATCGACATGGTCCGCAAGGACGGCGAGCAGTGCACCCACCACCACACCACGAGCCTCTCGCGGAACGGCGACGGTGAGACTCTCACCGGAATCGTCTCCGTCGCCGACGAGGATCTGCCACGCGCGGAGCTGCTCAAGACAGTACAGCTTGCGACCGACCGGGTCATCGCCGCAAAGACGCGCGAGGAAATCGAGCACGCGCTGTGTGAGACACTCGGCAACGCCGGTCTCTACCGGGCCGTCTGGGTCGGCGAGGAGCGCGACGGACGGCTCGAAGCGGTTGCAGCGGCGGGCCCGGAGACGGTGTCGGTCGATGCGTTCGCCGGTGAGTGGACGAGCGCCGACGAGGCGCGACCGGCGCTGGTGACGGCACAGACCGGACGGATATCGACTATCAGAGATATTCCCAACTCCGAGCATCCCGACGGCCCTCGCGAGTTCACTGCCGACCACGGGTTTCACGCCGGCTGTTCCGTCCCGTTGGTCGCCGACGGAACGATATACGGGGTCCTCACCAGCTACACCGATACACCCGACCGGTACGGGCAACTCGAGGAGACGCTGTTGACACAGCTTGGGCGGGTCGCCGGGCTGGCCATCGGTTCGGTCCAGACGGAGCGGCTCATGCTGTCACAGCCTCGCATCGAACTCGAGCTTCGGATCAAGAGCGACACCGTCCCGGTAGTGAGGTTCGCGAAGGAGACGGGCGCGACCGGCGAGCGCGAGTGGATGACACAGGAGGAAGACGGCACCACCGTGCAGTACTACACCATCGAGGGAGCCGCCCCCGAGCGCATCGTGACCGAGATGGAGAACACGGACAACGTTCGGTCGGCGCGTGTCGTCGACGCCGACGCGAACCTGTATGAGGTGCGCTTCGCCGAGTCGGCCGCCGGCATGTTGCTCGCGGCAGGCGCCGAGACGCGTCGCATCGAACTCGACCCCGACAGCGTGACCATCGTCGCAACCGCGCCAGAGGGAACTGACGTGCGGGAGATACTCGACCGGATACGCGAGATCTATCCCGAGACGGAGCTGCGCGCGAAACGGACGCTTTCCGAGCGGGGACGCCGCGACCAGCCGGCGTGGCCCGATTCGACGGAGCTCACGGACAAACAAACAGAGATGGTCGAAGCCGCGTTCGAGGCGGGCTACTTCGAGTGGCCACGGGACGTGACCGCGGAGGACCTCGCCGAGCGTCTCGACATCTCGGCGGCGACGCTCCACTACCATCTCCGGCGGGCACAGCGGCAACTGGTCGAGGCGTATCTCGACTAGATGTAGTCGTTGTCGGCGAGTCGCTCGACCGCCTCGCGGAGTCGACCTTCGCTCGCGGCGTAGGACAATCGCGCGTAGCCGGGCGTCCCGAACGCGCTGCCGGGCACCGTGGCGACGTGGGCGTCCTCGATCGCACCCTCACACCAGGCTTGGTCGTCGTCATCGACCGGGAGCATCATGTAGAATGCACCCTCGGGCGTGGCCACGTCCTTGTCGTGTTCTTCGAACAGCTCGAGCAGCATGTCGCGGCGCTCGTGGAACGCATCGCGCATCTCCGCGACGGCCTCGTCGGTGTTGGTCAGGGCTTCGAGTCCGGCGTACTGGACGAAGTGGGTCGCACAGGTGACCGAGTGGCTCTGTATCTTCGCGGCTTGCTCGTGGAGGTCGACCGGAAGGCCGACGTAGCCGAGCCGCCACCCCGTCATCGAGTAGGCCTTCGAGAAGCCGTTGAGCGTAATCGTCCGCCCCTCCATCCCGTCGAGACTGCCGAGCGAGGTCATATCCGTCCCGTAGGTGATTTCCTGATAGATTTCGTCCGACAGCGCCATCACGTCGTGTTCGACGGCGAGGTCGCGGACGCCCTCAAGCGCGGCATCGGAGAAGACAGCACCCGTCGGGTTCGACGGACTGTTGACGACGATGAGCGAGGTGTCGTCGGTGACGACCTCGGCCAGCTCATCGAGCGCGGGTTCAAGCTGGAAGTCGTACGGCGAGAGGTCGACGCGCTCGATGGACGCGCCGGCCATCTTCGCCATCGCCTCGTAGCTCACCCACGCCGGGTCGAAGAGGACGACCTCGTCGTCCTCGTCGAGCAGGGCCATGAACACCTCGAAGAGGGCCTGTTTCCCGCCCGGGGTGACGATGAGTTCGTCGGTGCCGTAGGAGAGTCCGTCGGCCTCGAACTTCTCGACGATGGCCTCCCGGAGCTGTGGAATCCCGTTTGAGGGCGCGTAGCCGGTGTGGCCGTCGTCGATGGCCTGTTTGCCCGCCTCGACGACGTTCTGGGGCGTCGGGAAGTCGGGTTCGCCGACGGACAAGTCGACGACATCGACGCCGTCGGCCTCGAGTTCGCTGGCGAGGTTAGAGATAGCGATGGTGGCGCTCGGTTCGACACGGGTGACGCGGTCTGCGAATGTCTGGGTCATAGGTCTTGGAGTTCTACTGCAAGGTCGATCGCGCTGTCGACGACATCGCCGCCTTTCGGGATACGCGCCTCGGCGTCGGCAACACTCATCCCCGGGCCGGTGACACCGTAGGTGACCGGCGTGTCGCGGTCGAGTGACACCTCGGTGAGTCCCTGTGCGGCAGCGTCGGCGATGACGCGGTCGTGGTCGGTGTCGCCGGTGATGATAGCACCGATGACGGCGACGGCGTCGATGTCGTCGCGGCGTGCGAGCCGGTCGGCGGCAAGCGGCGCGTCGTAGGCACCTGGTACCGGAATCGTCTCGGCGATAGTGGCGTCGCGCTCGGCGGCGGCGTCGCGCGCGGCGGCTTCCATCTCGTGGGTGATGGGCCGTTCCTTGTTGAACTGCGCCACCACGAGTCCGAGCGTGACCATACGCTCGCTTCCGCCGGGGAGATGAAAGGCCTGCCGCTCGACGCAGAGCGCTCGGCGGACAGGAACCGCTAGTGCGAAATACACCCCACCCATAGCCGCCGGGTATGAGCGAGAGCGAGCAGGAACTGGACGAGACAGCCAGCGGGCGGCTCGCGGACATCGTCGCGCTCCAGCCGACCAAGAACGGCGAGCTACAGGACCGGTGGGGGATGGAGTCGGGCAGCGAGGTCCACCAGTATCTCGAAGGCGAATTAAAACGGTTCTACTACCGCGACGACAACAGCCTCATCCGCGCGACCGACGAGGCGGCCGAACTCGTCGACGTGGAGCCGGGAATCGAGGGCGACGGCGACACGGGGGGTCCCCGAATCGTCCGCGTACCCGCCCTGCAGGTCGGTATCATCGAGGTGCTCGCCGGGCGAGACGAGGAGCCACAGAGCGTCGTCAGCGTGCTCCACGGCCTGCGTGGTGCCGGCTATGACCCGGAGGTTGGCGAGGTGCGCTCGGGGCTCCGCTCGCTTGAGAGTAAGGGCGTCGTCACCTCCATCAAGAAGACGGTGCCCACGTTCCGGCTCGCCGTCGATCGCGACGAACTCGAAGTCGAAGAGCGCGACGACTAACGACGGCGGTCGCGCTGGCGGGCCAACAGTCGTTTGTACCCCTTTCCAGGTCCGCCCTCGATTGGCCACCCCTTCGACCGCCACGCCGGCGGTTCCGGCGTGAACGACCCGCACGCGTGGCGACACTCCGCACTCGTCACGTAGCGACCTTTTGCCCGACAGTACGGGAGCGGGAGGTCGGGGTCGCGAAGCTCGAACTCGCGACAGTCGGGCCGCATCGTATCGACGTACGACCGCCAGCCGCGCTCGTAAGCGCGCTCGGCGATTTGACGCCGTTTCTCTCGTTTCCACGCGACACTGGCGTACTCGAATCGGGCCGCGCTCAGGTCGTGTTCGCCACCGTCGGGGCGGTCGAGGATGCGCGTTCCCGGCTCGTCGGTCGCGAGCGCGGTCGCGTTCCACGCCACGTCGACCGTCTCACCGACAGCGAGGATACCGGCCTCGACGGGGAGCCGCTCGTACAGCGCCGGAGTGACGTCGTCGTCGGTCGCCTCGGTCGCGACCCACACCTCGTCTGCCAGCCCGAGCGCCACGTCACGCTCGATTTGGTCGGCAAGCGCCGCGGCGGCACTCGCCGAGAGGTCCGGCTTGTTCTCGATTGCGACGACGCGATTCACCCAGTCGGGATAGCGGTAACGGCGGCGAATCTCGATGCGGTTGCTGTCACGGCGCGTGTCGATGAGACCCCGGTCGTCCGCGGCATGAATCGTCTCGCGGACGTGGTTCCAACTATAGCCGGGGTCCGGGAGCACGTCGCGGTAGTAGCCGTAGCTCGTCGGTGCGTTCGTGAGCACGTGGAGCATGTCCGACTCGAGTCGGTCGTCGCCGAAGACACCGCGTGCATCCAGCGCCGCCGGGTCACACTCGAAAACGAGCGTGTCGTACCGGCGCGAGCGAATCCCGAGCTGGCGGGCGACGAGGACTGCGAGGTCGCGCCCCTCACCGGTCGGTGGCCACTGCCGTTCGGCCCACCGACAGACGCGAAGTTCGAAGATGAACTCCGGGTCGTCCACTACTCGTCGTCCGATTCACCGACGCGCTGTCCGACCGACTCGATGTCGTCGCTGGTTCGTGACTCGTCATCGGGTGCGGTCGGCTCGTCGCTCAAGCTCTCAGTGTCGCCGTCCGCCGTCTCACCGTCCTCGCCCTCGTCGAAGTGCTCGTCGAGGAACTCGTGGGCGTCGCGGAGAATCTCGCGGGGACCGTCCTGCGTGATGGTGTTGATGGCCTGTTCGTAGTCGCGCCACTGCATGTCGCGGTGTTCCTTCGAGAGTTCCGCAGAGGCCTCGAAGGATTTCGCGACGAACAGGTGGACCGTCTTGTGGATGGTGTTGCCGTTCGCTTCGAACACGTAGTCGTAGTCCTGGCGGAAGCCGTCTAAGAGCCGGAAGTCTTCGATACCGGCCTCTTCCGTCACCTCGCGGATGGCAGTCTGCTGTAGCTCTTCTTCCCCCTCGATACCGCCCTTGGGGAACTCCCAGTCACCGGGTCGCGACTTCAACAGCAGATACTCGCGCCGGCCACGGGTATCCCGAAAGAGGATGGCTCCCGCACTCGTGGCCTCTATCATTACCAACGATACTCCACCGTACGTTAAAGGGGTGTCGGACGGCCGAACAGTAGGGCCGAGGCTTATCACCGGGCGCGCCGACGAGGGAGTATGGACACCGCCGGAATCTACGCCCACGAGAGCGACCGATTAGGTCGCTATGTGCAGTTCGGCTATGCATCCGAGCGACTGCTTTCGGTCTCATTTCCCGAGACGCCCGACGGCGACGCGAGCGACGAGCATCCGCTCTTGGACCGCATCGGACGATATCTCGAAGGGGAGCCGGACGACTTCGAGGACGTAGCCGTCGCACTCACGCTCCCGACGGACCAGCGGTCGGTTCTCGAATCACTCCGGGGCGTCGGCTACGGCGAGAACACCAACGTCGCGGCGCTCGCACGGCTGACGCCGGACCTGAACGACGACGATGACGACGATCTGCGTGCCGTTCGAGAGGCCCTCGCCGCGAACCCCGCACCCCTCGTCGTCGGCGACCACCGGGTTCGCGACGGCCCGAGCGCTGCCCCGCCGGAGGTCGTCCAGCAGCTCCGGGCGCTCGAAGGCTTATAACGGAAGCCGCACCACCGGCCACGTGTGGTGAGTTGCCCACACCGGGGTCGCGGTTGCGGGGGTCACCGGTGTGGCGTCGCCCGACCCCCCTGTTTGCCCCCCACACCGAACCCCTCGAAGACGACGAGTTCGACGGCGTTGACCAGGTAGTGCGCGACGACCACGACGACGAGACTCTCGGTGAGGACGTAGCCGATCGCGAGTAACAGCCCAAGTACCCCCGTCACGACGACTCCGACCCGGCCTTGTGACTCGTGTGCGAGTGCGAAGGCAATCGAGGAGACTACCGCGAGTGCCCACGGTGACGCGTCGAAGCCGGCCGCGAACACCCCGACGAGGACGCCACGGAACAGGAACTCTTCGAAGCCGGCGACGAGTGGGAGCGTTCCACCGAGCAACAGCAGCCATCCGCGGAGCGTCTCCGGCGTGAGCATCCCACGAAGCTGTTCGCTGGGCGCGTAGCCGTATCGCTCGGCGAGTAGCCCGGCCACGGTGTTCACCGCCGAGAGCACCAGTCCGAAGCCGACGCCGATTGCGACCGGCTCAACCGAGATAGCCAGTCCGAACGCCGACACCGGAATCGCCGCAGAGAACGCGGCGACGACGAGCAGACACGAGAGCAGCCCGTGAGTGACAAGCACGTTCACGAACAGCGCTGTGGCCGACAGCGACGGTCCCGGGCCGGGCTGCGCGTTGCGGTCGGGAGCGAGGTGGTCGCTCCCGTCGGGGAGCGAGTCGAGCCACTCCACCTCGGCGCGGGTCGGAAAGTTCGCGCTCACGCTCGTCGCGTGAGTGAGCGTTAACAGAAGCAGCGTGACCGCGGTCGCGACGCCGGCGAACGCGGCCCAGTTCGGCACGCTACTGCGGGCTGGGCGAGCCGCTCGGCTGCGTCTCGCCAGACTCTAAGGCCTTGCCGGTAATCGAGCGGAGCCGGTCGACGAGCGAATCCTTCTCGGGTTCGCCGGCGAGTGCGACCTCAAGAACCTCGGAGATGTGCGAGACGGGCACGATCTCTACTTGTTCTTTGAACTCGTCTTCGATCATCACGTCCTGCTCGTTCGCCTTCGGGATGATGACCGTGTCGACCCCGGTTTTCGCGGCGGCCTCAATCTTGTGCGTGACACCGCCGACCGGCAGCACGTCGCCGCGAACCGACAGCGAGCCGGTCATGGCGACGTTCTGCTCGATGGGGATGTTCTCCAGCGCGGAGATGACGGCCGTCGCGACCGTCACCGACGCGGAATCACCCTCGACTCCCTCGTGGGCCTGCACGAACTGGATGTGGATGTCCTTGTTCGAGATGTCCTCGTCGGAGAACTTCTTGATGATGGCCGAGACGTTCTGGACCGACTCCTGGGCAATCTCCTGCAGCTTCCCGGTGGCGATAACCTCGCCCGGACCCTGCGACGGCGCGACCTCTGCCATGACGGGCATGACGATACCGGAGTCGTCGCCCATGACGGCGAGCCCGTTGACGCGGCCGACCACGTCGCCCTGGTTCACCGTCATGTCGTAGTCGTTGCGGCGCTCGATGTAGTTGTCCGCGAGCTGCTGTTCGATGGACCGCGAGCGGTCCTTCGCCTCCAGCACTTCCGCGCGGTCGGTGAACTCCTTGTCTTCGGCGCGGGCGATGTCGCCCGCGACGCGGACCAAGCCACCGAGGTTACGCAGCTCAAGCGTGAGGTGGTCCTTCCGGCCGGCACGGCGCTGTGCCTCGAGGATGACCTCCTGCATCGCCTCGCGGGTGAACGCCGGCAGCCGACCGTCCTTCTGGACCTCCTGGGCGATAAAGCGCGCGAGCTTGCGGCGCATCTCCGGAGTGTCTTCGATGGTGTCGTCCATGTACACCTCGTACCCGTACCCCTTAATTCGCGAGCGGAGCGCCGGATGCATGTTCTCCATCGCGTCGAGGTTCCCGGCCGCGACCATCACGAAGTCACACGGCACGGGTTCCGTCTGGACCATCGCGCCCGAGGAGCGCTCGGACTGGCCCGTGATGGAGAACTTCCCCTCTTGAATGGCCGTCATCAGCTTCTGCTGTGAGCGGATATCGAGGGTGTTGATCTCGTCCACGAACAGGACGCCCTTGTTGGCCTTGTGAATCGCGCCGGCTTCGACGCGGTCGTGGCTGGGCGTCTCCATCCCGCCCGACTGGAACGGGTCGTGGCGAACGTCACCGAGCAGCGCACCGGCGTGGGCACCGGTCGCGTCCTCGAAGGGCGCGGTCTGCTGGTCGGCGTTGTTGATGAGGAGGTTCGGAATCATCGCGTCGCTGCCGCGTGAGGTGTACTTGAACGCGATGTACACCAGCGCGGCCGCGATGATACCCATCACCGGGTTCTGGAGGATCAACAGCGTGTAGCCGAAGATGACCGCGATGATGATCCACATGAGGAACGAGCGCATCTGGTTGCGCTTTTGTGCCTCCTCCTTGTGGGCGTCGACGATCTGCTCGCCCTTCCCCGCCGGTACCGTCCGGACCTTCGGCTCGTTGCCGTCGTCCGGATTGTGGTAGACGAGGATGTCCTGTAGCTCCTCCCGGGGGAGCAGTTGGCTCATCGCCTTCGCGAGCATCGACTTCCCCGTCCCGGGAGAGCCGATCATCATGACGTGGCGGCGCTGTTTGGCCGCCTTCAGGATGATGTCGCGGGCGTGGTCCTGTCCGATGACCTGATCGACGAGCCGGTCGGGGACGCTGATATCGGCCGACGTGTCGAGTTGAAGCCCGCCGAGGAGGTTGTCCTCCTCGTCGTCGGCGATTTCGACGCCGGCGTCGGCACCGACGTCGCTCCCGAGTTCGTCTCGATCCTCGACCGGGGCAACGTTCCCGTTCGGGTCGTTCGTGTTGTCTCGGCCCGTCGGCGTGCTGTCGTCCTCCCCGAACGAGTCCTCGTCGATATCGAGGTCGTCGAACGGGTCGTCCGTGTCGGTATCGTCGCTCATACAATTATTTCGTTACTATATGACACGGCCCGTCGACTGATATACTTTCTCCCGGCGGGGACACCCTCAGCGGCGAAAACCGCGACACTGAACAGGGATACGTCCGTCCAAGTAGGAGCGGCGCGCGACACGCCGTACTTATACTGGTGCCGTTCGACCCCCGGGTATGAACCGCGGGTTCTACATCGGCCGATTCCAGCCCTACCACGAGGGCCACCACGCGATGGTGGAGCGCATCGCCGGCGAAGTTGACGAACTCGTCTTGGGTATCGGGAGCGCGGACCAGTCACACACCGCTCGAAACCCCTTCACCGCCGGCGAGCGCATCATGATGCTCACGAAGGCGACGGCCGACCTCGATTTATTCACCTACGCCGTTCCGATCGAAGATCTCAACCGGAACGCCGTCTGGGTGAGCCACGTCCAGTCGATGTCGCCGAACTTCGACGTGGCCTACTCCAACAATCCGCTCGTCGTCCGCCTGTTCGAGGAGGCCGGCGTGGAAGTGCGCTCCTCGCCGATGTTTCGCCGCGAGGAGTTCGAGGGGACCGAGGTCCGCGACCGCATCGCCAACGGCGGCGAGTGGGAGGAACTCGTCCCCGAGTCGGTCGTCGAGACCATCCACGAGATTGACGGCGTCAACCGCCTCCACGAGATTCTGGATTCCGACACGTGATCACCCTCGCAACCGACTTCGGCGAGCCGTATCCCGCTGCGATGAAGGGCGTCATTGCGCGCCGCAGTGACGCCGACACGGTCGACATCGGCCACGACTTCTCCCGGCAGGCACCCCGCGAGGCGGCCTTCTGGCTCCGGTTCGTCCTGCCGGAGTTTCCCCCCGCGGTCCACTGTGCGGTCATCGACCCCGGCGTTGGCACCGACAGACAGGCGCTCGTCGTCCGTGCGGGCGGCCACGCGCTCGTCGGCCCGGACAACGGTCTCCTCCTTCCGCCGGCACGGTCCCTCGCCGACGGCGACGACGTCGAGGTGTTCTCCGTCCGCGTCGAGGACCCGGCGAGCGACACCTTTCACGGCCGGGACGTGTTCGCTCCCGTCGCTGCCGACTGCCACGAGGTCGGCGTCGCTGACCTCGACCGCCTCCCCGCGCTCGTCCGCACCCGGGAGTACGAGGACCTGCGACTGCCGGAGCCAACGGTTCGGGACGGCGGCGCGACGGGCGAGGTGCTCGCGGTCGACGGCTTCGGCAACGCCGTGACGAATCTGTCCAGCGACCTCCTCGACGGACACGACCGGGTCCGGGTCGACGGTCAAGAGTACCCCGTGGTCCCCGCCTACGCCCACACGGAGGTCGGGACCGCCCTCGTTACGGTCGGCAGCCACGAGCGGGTAGAGCTGGCAGTGAATCAGGGACGAGGCGACGAGCAGTTCGGCGTCACGACTGGCGAGAAAGTCACGCTCGCGTGGGATTAAGACTCGAGTCGCTACTCGACGGCGTGGAATCCGTCACGGATAGTGTCACGCTCGAAGTAGAGTAGCTCTATCGACACCACAGCGACGGCGACGACCGTCGTGAACGTCTCCGGCTCGTTCGTCGCGAGGTGATACAGGAGCACGGGAAAGAGGATGCTCGTCCCGACGACACCGAATGCCGGCACGACCGTCGAGACGACCCCGTCGCGCTCGCGGAAGGCGAGATAGCTCATCGCACCGAAGACGGCGATGAACGCCAGCGAGCCGAACGAAGTGATACCCTGAAGCGAGCCGACGGCAGCAAAGCCCGCAGCGACGGTGCCCAACACGAGGACAGTGCGCGTTGGCACGCCGTCGGTCCCGGCCCGGCCGACCGCGTCCGGAAACAGCCCGTCGCCAACCATCCCCTTCGTGAAGTAGGCCGCCGAGAACAGCGTCCCGTTGACGGCAGAGCCGGTCGAGAAGATGGCCGCCGCGGAGACGAGCGTAAACCCGACCTGTCCCATGAACGGCTCCGCGGCGAGTGCGCTCTCCGGATTCTGGAAGATTACCTCCGTCGGGGCGAGCGACGTAACGACGATGGCGATGAGTCCGTCCACCACGACCGTGACCCCGATGGAGAGGTAGAACTCCCAGCAGCCGAAGACGGGCAACACGAGCAGTTTCACGGCGACGAGTGCCGTCTCCGAGATACCGGAGGCGCGCGTCCCGAGGACGTTCAGCCCGACGAACAGGCCGATGCCCGCGACGGAGGCGACGGGGCGCGCGAGCGGGTGTGTCGTGCCCAGCAGTTCGACGGCGAAGCTCCCGAAGGCGAAGGCATACATGGCAATCGCGCCCAGATAGCCAAAGAGGAGCGTCCAGCCGACCACCCCCGCGACGGCCGCGTTGCCGGTAAACGCTTGAATCTGCGTGACGGAGCCGCCGCGGCGGTCGCTCAGGTCGTTGAGCCGGAGATACGAGTACGCCGCCGCCGCAGAGACGAGACAGGCACCCGAAAAGGAGAGCCAGGCGGCCGCGCCGGCAATCTGTGCCACGACGCCGAGCACAGCAAAGGCACCACCTCAAATCATCCCGCCGAGGGCAATCGAGGCGGCACCCACCAGGCCGAGTCGTCCGTCGTCGCTCATATCTCCGCCGTCGAAAGCAATCTACATTATGCTGGGTGGTGGTCGAACCCGGAGAAATCCGCGTCGGTCTCAACGGCCCGCGGGAGCCGCATCGGCGTCACGCTCACGTTGCCGTTGAGGACGGCGTGGCGGTCGGTCTCGGGCGCGTCGATGGACTCGCCAGTGAGGAACTGCTGCCAGCCGGGGTCGCGAAGCGCGACCCCGTCCTCGTCGGTCGGGTCGTGTTCGACGGCATACTCGCGGGTGGGCCGGGTTCGGTGAATCTCGGGGTCGTCGGGGAACGCCGGGACGTTCACGTTCAGGTACTCCGCCTCGCCGAGGCCGTCAGCGAGGACCCGCTCGGTGACGAACGCCGCGACCTCGGCCGGCGTCTCGAAGGCGTCGGGATCGGGATGTGGTGGCTCCGGACTGGTGTGGTCGGCCGTCGAGACGGCGATAGCGGGCAGCCCGAAGTGGACGGCCTCGATTGCCGCGCCGACCGTCCCCGAGCGTTCGAGGATGTGCGCAGAGAGGTTCATCCCGTCGTTGACCCCCGAGACGACGATGTCGGGGTCGACATCGAGCACGGAGACGGCGACTGCGACGGCGTCGGAGGGAGTCCCCTCGACGGCGTAGCCGCGGTCGGTCTCTTCGATACCCGTGGGACCGGCGTGCCACGTCATGTCGCGGCCGGCCCAGGATTGGTTGTCGGCTGGCGCGACGACCGTCACGTCGCCGACCGATTCGAGCGCGTCGGTCAGCGCACGGATGCCGTGTGCGTCGATACCGTCGTCGTTAGTCACGAGAATCGAGGGGTCACGCATGGAGGAATCGACGCCGCGGACGGAGATGTGGGTTTCGACCCCCGAACGTCCACATTTAACCACGGGCGCGTCTCACCTGCGGGCATGAGCGACCTTCCCGAGGACTTCGACTGTACGGTCACCAACTGGGAGTACATCTACGACCTCTGTCGGACGGTTTCGAACGAGGTGAAGCGCGCGGAGTTCGAACCGGACGTGGTGGTCGCGCTCGCGCGGGGCGGCTGGTTCGCCGGCCGCTGTCTGTGTGACTTCCTCGGGCTGGACGACCTGACGAGCCTGAAGATGGAACACTACGTCGGCACGGCACAGAAGTCCGACGGCGCGAGCGTCCGCTATCCGATGCCCGAGGGGAGCGTCGAGGGGAAGGACGTGCTCATCATCGACGACATCGCTGACACCGGGGGCAGCATCGAGCGCGCCTACGAGTACGTCACCGACCGCGACGCGGGCGAGGTCCGAACCGCCACGCTCCAGCTGCTCGACACCAGCGAGTTCCAGCCGGACTTCGTCGGCGAGAAGCTCGCCGAGTGGACGTGGGTCGTCTACCCGTGGAACTTCATCGAGGATATGGTCGACCTCGTCTCCGGCGCGCTGGAGGCGACGGAGGGAGCGACGTTCACCAAAGACGAGATTCGCGACGCGCTCGCGGAGGCCCACGACATCAAGCGCATCGAGATGGAGATTGCCCAGCCGAACCGGATGGGCGAGGTGCTCACAGAGATGGAACGCCGCGGGGAACTCGAGCGCACCGCGAGCGACGAGTGGCGACTCGCCTGAGGACAGCGCGCTTTTGTCGGTGACTGCCGAATCGCGGATATGATCGGCTTCATCGGAGGCTCTGGCATCTACGACTCGCTGCCGCTCGAAGACACCCACGAGGAGGACGTGACGACGCCGTACGGCGACCCCGCCGCACCCATCACGGTCGGGTCGATGCCCGACGGCACCGAAGTCGCCTTCCTCCCGCGTCACGGTCGCGACCACGAGTACTCGCCGACGAGCGCGCCGTACCGCGCGAACATCTACGCGCTCAAGTCACTCGGCGTGGAGCGCGTGCTCGCCTCGAACGCGGTCGGCTCGCTGCGCGAGGACCTGGAACCCCAGACCCTCGTCGTCCCGGACCAGATATTCGACCGGACGCGCAACCGCCACTACTCCTTCTTCGAGGAGGGGTGTGTCGTCCACATGGAGTTCGCACAGCCGTACTGCCCACACATGAAGTCGCATCTCGCGGAGAGTGCCCGCGACGCCTCCGACGGGTCGGCCACGGGGTTCGATGTTGTCGAGGACGGCACCTACGTCTGCATCGAGGGACCGCAGTACTCAACGAAGGCCGAGTCCGAGCACTTCCGCGCGTCCGGCTTCGAGATTATCGGGATGACGGCGATTCCGGAGGCGAAGCTGGCTCGGGAGGCCGAGCTCTGTTACGCGACCGTCGCCGGCATCACCGACTACGACGTGTGGAAAGACGACGCCGAGGTCACCCTCGAAGAGGTGCTCGACAACGCCGCCGCCAACGAGGAGTTCATCAAATCGACCATCCGGAAGGCGGTCGAGTCGATGCCCGAGGAACGCGAGTGCGACTGCGGCCGCGCCGTCGAGGGAGCCGTCAACACGCCGACGGAGGCAATCGACGCCGAGACGCGCGAGCGGGTCGACCTGCTCGTCGGCGACTACCTCTAGCACCAGTCGCCGTTCAGATACGGCAGTATCAGGTGTCGCGTGACGAGCAGCCCGGCGACCGTCCCGGCGAGAATCGACCCGACGTAGAAGAGACCACCAGCGGGGACAACAGCAATGAGGAGGTTGGCGAGGATGGTCGCGAGGACGGCCGCGATGGCGATGTCACGTCCGTTCATGACTCGCGACTCCGGGCGCTCTGCGTCTAAATCCATCGCCCGTCAGTCGTCGGCGACGGCCTCGGTACCGTCCGAGACGGCCGCAGGGTCCCGAATCCACAGGTCACCGAACAGGTCGTCCTGCTGGAGCGAGACCTGCCCGCGGTGTGCTAAAAAGAGCAGTCCGAGGAACGTGTCGACGCGACTCCCGCCCGCGTCGTCGATTTCGGCAAACAGGAGTTCGTCGCGGCCCTTGTCGTACTGTTGCTGGCAGGCGAGATACACGTCGGAGACGGTATCTTCCATGTGCTCGTCGTGGGCCGTCCCGAGGGCGTCGGCCTCCCGCGGCTCGTCGTCCATCCGGAAGTCGTCGCCGCCGTGATACGAGAGCGTCTGTGTGCCCCGCGCGTACCCGCCCGCAGAGTCTGAGGTGTCGTAGCTGCGCGACTCCTTCAGCGCCGTCTCGCGTTCGCGCTCGCGGAGTTCACGCACCAACTCGTCGAGCGTCTGTGGCGTGCCACGAGCGTGTTTGCGGTCGAGCCGGCGGTCGATTTCGCTTTCCAACGCGGCGAACGGGTCGTGGTCGTCGCCCATCGACGCGTCCCACGGTTCCTGTTCGGGTTCCGGGTCCGGGTCGTCGTCGGCCACCATCGCGTCGGACTTCATGCGCAAGAGCACCGAGGCGTAAAACAGCGCGCGACCGCCGGCGCGGAGGTCGGCATCGTCCAGCCGGTCGAGGAACTCCTCGGTGACGCGCACGATGTCGATATCCCACGGCTCGATCTCTCCGTCTTTCGCGAGCTGGACGAGCAGCTCGACCGGCTCCACCTCGTCGTCGTCCGACTCCGTTACGTCGAACTCCGAGAGGACGCCGTCGTTTTCGCGCTCTCGCTTCTCCTCGTCGTGGCCGGCGATGGTGAGCGGAATCTCGTCGTCGCCCATCAGTCGTCTGCCGGCACCCCCTGTTCGCTCAGGTCGATACCCGTGACGGCCGAGACGTTCTCGTCGAGCATCGTCACGCCGATGGCGCGCTCGGAGCGTTCGAGCAGCGCCGACCGGTGAGAGACGACGATGAACTGGGCGTCGCCCGCGAGGTCGTCCACCATCTCGCCGACCATCTCGGCGTTGGCCGCATCGAGGAACGCGTCCACCTCATCGAGCGCGTAGAAGGGCGCGGGGTTGTACCGCTGGATGGCGAAGATGAACGCCAGCGCAGTCAGTGACTTCTCGCCGCCGGACATGGCGTCGAGCCGCTGGACCGGCTTGTCGCGCGGCTGGGCCTTCATCGTCATCCCGCCGTCGAACGGGTCCTCGGGATTCTCCAGCGTGAGTTTTCCCGACCCGTCCGAGAGGCGCGCGAAGATGTCCTGAAACTCCTCGTTGATACCCTCGAAGGCGTCCATGAACGTCGCCTTCTTGCGCGTCTCGAACTCCTCGATGCGCTCGCGGATGCCGTCGGCCTCCTCCTGTAACGTGGCGCGTTGCTCTTCGAGCGTGTCGAGGTCGGCCTCGACCTCGTCGTACTCGTCGATGGCGAGCATGTTCACCGGCTCCAGCTCCTCCATCTTGTTTTCCAATTTCGTAATCTGGCCTCTCACGCTGGAGAGGTCGGGAATCTCTTCGGCGTCGTAGTCGCCGACCTCGCTTTCCAGCTCTTCGAGCTCCCATTCGAGTCGTTCGCGAGTCTCGCGCAGGTCGGCGATATCGCTCTCGATGCTCGCGACAGTCGTCTGCTGTTCGTCGCGGGCCTCTTTCGCCTCGCGAACCGTCTCGCGCAGCTGTTCGCGTTCCTCTTTCAGGTCGGCAAGTTCCTCCTCCAGTTCGGCGACGGCCTCGCGTTTCTCCGCCAGCGTCTCCTCGCGCGACTCGATTTCGGCCTCGAACTCCTCGACCTTGCCCTCGGCGTCGGCCTTCTTGTTCTGTGCCGACTCGATGGTGTCGTGGAGGTCCTCGATGGCGTCCTCGGCGTACTGTTTTTCCAGCGAGAGCTCGTTCAGGTCGCCGTCGATGGCGTCCATCCGGTCGGTGAGGTCGTCGATTTCCTCGCGAATCGCCTCGGCATGCTCGTTGAGTTCACGCACCTCGGAGTCCTCGAGTTCTGTCTGGCGCTCCTCGATTTCGGCTTCGAGCGACTCGATTTCGTCGGCCTTCTCGTCTAGCTGCGATTCGATGTCCTCCATCTCGGCCTGCGTCTCCTCGCGCGCCGACTCGATGTCCTCGAGGTCGGCTTCGAACGACTCGATTTCCGACTCGACGGACGCGAGTTCCTCGTCTTTGCGCTCGATGGACGACTCGATGTCGCGCACCTTGTCGGCGGCGTCGCTCTTGCGGTCGCGGGCGTCGTCGAGTCGGTCGTCCACGTCACGGATGTCATCGCGAATCGAACTGCGCTCGTCTTCGAGCGACTGGATCTGCTCTGCGACGCGCTGGAGTTGGCCCTCGCCGCCCTTCTCGAAGGAGTAGCGCGACCCCGAGGTGGAGCCGCCGGTCATCGCGCCGGACTTCTCCACGAGATCACCCGAGAGCGTGACGAGCCGGTACTCGCCCATCAGGTCGCGGGCCGTCTCCATGTCTTCGACGACGAGCGTGTCCCCGAGCACGTAGGAGAACACCTCGGCGTACTGCGGGTCGAAGTCGACGAGGTTGTACGCGAAGTCGACGACGCCGGGCGCGGAGGGCGTCGACCCCAAGCCGCGCGAGTGCATCTCCGTCATCGGGAGGAAGGTCGCGCGGCCGGCGTTGCGGGATTTGAGATACTCGATACACCGCTGACCGACGGAGTCATCGTCGACGACGACGTTCGCCATCCGCCCGCCTGCGGCCGTCTCACACGCCTCGGCGTACTCGGGGGAGACGGAGCCGAGTTGCGCTACCGCACCGTGGACGCCGCCGAGGTTGCCGTTGAGCACCGTCGAGACCGCACGGCCGAACGAGGAGTCGCCCGACTCTCCTGCTCGCGCCTCGATTTCGGCGTACTCCTGTTGTTTGCTCGCGATCTCGTCTTCGATTTCGTCGAGGTCATCTTGGAGGCTCGCCTTCTCGGCTTTCAGGTCGTCGACGACCTCTGAGATGGTGTCGAGATTCGCCTCGGCCTTTTCCAGTTCAGACGCTAAGTCGGACCGCTCGGCTTCGATATCGGGGATCTGTTCGCGGGCCGTCTCGATATTCGATTCGGTCTCGCGCTTCTCGCTGGAGCGACGGCGCGCGTCGTCGAGTAGGCGGTCCTGCTCGCGCTGGAGTTCGTTCTTCTCGTCGCGCAGGGCGTCGAGTCGCTCGCGTCGCTCGTCGATGGCCGCACGCAGTTCCTCGTACTCGGTGTCGAGCTCTGCAATCTCGGCTTCCACCTCATCGAGGGCAGCCTGCTTCTCCTCGCGGTCGGCCTTCAGCGACGCCTTCTGCACCTTCTTGTCGCGGATGTCGCTTTCGAGGTCCTCGACCGTCTCCTGTTTGCGGTCGATCTGGATGAACGCCTGCGAGCGACTGTTTTCCGCCTCCTCGATGCGCTCGCGTTGGGTCTCGATCTTGTCCTCGAACCGGCTGATGTCGCCTTTCAGCTCCTCGATATCGCGTTTGATTTCGAGCTGTTCATCCTCGCCCTTCTGCTCGATGTCGCGGTTCAGGTCGGCGAGGTCCTCTTCGAGACGGGTGACTTTCCCCTGTCGCTCATCGAGCTCGCGCTTCTTGGTGTCGAGGTCGTCCTCGCGAGCGTCGAGGTCGGCTTCCGTCTCGGCGAGCGCCTCGCGCTTCTCCTCGAGTTCTGCGGCCTTCAGATACCCCTCGTACTCCTGTTTCTGCTCGCGAAGCTCCTTGTACTGGAGGGCGGTTTCGCGCTCGTCGGAGAGTTGCTCGAGCCGCTCGCGTTTCTCCTCGATGCGGAGGTCGGCCTCGTCGATGCGCTCTTGGACGGTCTCGAGCTCGTCGAAGGCATCGGCCTTCTTCGCGTCGAACTCGGCGACGCCGGCGATTTCGTCGATGATGCCGCGGCGTGCGTACGGTGACATGGTGATAATCTCGGTCACGTCACCCTGCATCACGACGTTGTACCCCTCGGGCGTGACGCCGGCCTGCGCGAGCAGGTCCTGGATGTCGGAGAGGTTGACCGAGCGGTCGTTCAGATAGTAGTAGGAGTAGTAGTTGTCCGGTTCGGTCTGTTTGACACGCCGGCGAACGCGAATCTCGTCGGTGTCGCCGATATCCTCGCTGCCGGCGGCAGAGACCACCTGCTCGCGGGTGAGGGTGTCGTCCTCGTTGTCGAGGATGACCTCGACGGTCGCCTCGCGCTCGCCGGCGAAGGTGTCGTCGTCGCTGTCGCCGGGGTCGAAGATGAGGTCAGTCAGTTTCTCCGCACGGATGCCGGAGGTGCGGGCGAGACCGAGCGCGAACAGGATGGAGTCGATGATGTTCGACTTTCCGGAGCCGTTCGGCCCGCTGATGGTAGTGAAATCCTCGTAGAAGGGGATTCGGGTCTTGCGCCCGAAGCTCTTGAAATCGTCTAAGACCAGCTCTTTGATGTACATGCGGGGAGGGTGGCCGGCTTACGCGACGATGATTTCGTCGCTGCCGGCGCTTTCCTCATCATTCGACTCCGACTCCTTAGCTTCCGCGTCCGTCGACGTGCCGGTGTCGCCGTCGACGATATCGGAGCTGCCGACCACGTCGTCGAGGTCCGAGCCGAGGTGGTCCTCGACGGCGTGGAGCCGTTCTTTCGTCTCCACGAGTTCGTCGGTGAGGCCGGCGACAGTCGCCTGCAGTTCGGTGACGGTCTCTTCGAGTTCCTCCACGCGATTTCCACTCATAGCTCTATTCGCACACTACAGACGTATAAATCCGCGTCAGACAACGGGTCAGCGAACGGAGTCGAGCAGCAGTTTCTGCTCGACTCGCTTGACCTCGTGTTGGACATCGCGCACGGCGTCGATGTTCGCCGAGATAGATGAGATTCCCTCGTTGACCAGGAAGCGGACCATCTCCGGCTTGGAGCCGGCCTGTCCACAGATGCTCGTCGCCACGTCGTGTTCGCGACACGTCTGAATAACCTCACCGATAAGCGAGAGGACGGCCGGGTGGAGTTCATCGAACCGGTCGGCGACGTTCTCGTTGTTGCGGTCCACGGCCAGCGTGTACTGGGTGAGGTCGTTCGTCCCGAACGAGGCGAAGTCGATGCCGGCCTCACACATCGACTCGACGGTGAGCGCCGCCGCGGGCGTCTCGACCATCACGCCCCACTTCCGCTTGTCGAGGTCGATGCCGCTCTCTTCGAGCAGCTTGCGCGCTTTGAGCACGTCCTCGGCGTCGTTGACGAGCGGGAACATGATCTCGACGTTGTCGTACCCCATGTCGAACAGCCGGCGGAACGCCTCGAGTTCGTGCGCGAACGTGTCAGGGCGGTCGAGCGAGCGTCGAATCCCGCGGTAGCCGAGCATCGGATTGTGCTCGTGTGGCTCGTCGTCGCCGCCCTCCAACTGCCGGAACTCGTCGGTCGGCGCATCGAGCGTGCGAACGCGGACGGGCCGGGGATAAAACTCGTCCGCGACGCCGCGGACCCCCTCGACTATCTCCTCGATGTACGCTTCCTCGCCGTGGTCGGCGATGTAGCGTTCGGGCGTCTTGTTCGTCGAGAGAATCATGTGTTCCATGCGGAGCAGGCCGACGCCGTCGGCTCCGGTCTGTGCGGCGCGGTGGGCGGCCTCGGGAATCGAGACGTTCACTTTCACCTCCGTAGCCGTCATGGGCTTTACGGGATTCTGGGGGCGCACGTCGGCGTGCTCTTCAGTCTCCTCCTCGGGTTCGGCCTCGCCGGCCATCACTGTTCCTTTGTCCCCGTCCATCGTGACCGGCTGGTCGTCCGAGAGGGTCTCGGTCGCGTTGCCGGCCCCGACCACGGCCGGAACGCCGAGTTCGCGAGAGACGATGGCCGCGTGTGAGGTCATCCCGCCCTCGTCTGTGACGATGCCGGAGGCGCGTTTCATCGCCGGGACCATGTCGGGAGTGGTCATCTCGGTGACGATGATGTCACCCTCGCCGACCTTATCGAGTTGGTCGAGCTTGCGGACGATGCGGACGGGACCGGCGACGATACCCGGCGAGGCACCGAGTCCGCGGACGAGCACGTCGCCGTCGTTCTCGTCGACGGCCGGCTCCGTCGACTCGTCTGCGTCGTCGGGAATCGTCGTGATCGGTCGCGACTGGAGCATGTACACCTCGCCGTCGACGAGCGCCCATTCGACGTCCTGCGGGCTGTCGTAGTGGGCCTCGGCGCGGTTGCCGAGCTCGACCAGTCGCTCAATCTCCTCGGGTTCGAGCACCGGCGCGGTGCGTTTCTCCTCGCTCACCTCGCGCTCGACCGTCTCCCCGGTCTCGGAATCCTTCTCCATCAGGAGCTTCTTGTCGGCGACGGTGTGTTCGAGCACCTCGCCGGTGTCGCGGTCGACGACGTAGTTGTCCGGCGAGACGGAACCGGAGACGACGGCCTCGCCGAGTCCCCACGCGGCCTCGATGATGAGTTTCGGCTCGCCCGTCGACGGGTGAGACGTAAAGAGGACACCAGACTTCTCGGCGTCGACCATCCGCTGGACGACGACGGCGATGTCGACGGCCTCGTGGTCAAAGCCCTGTTCGTTTCGGTAGTAGATGGCGCGTTGGGTGAACAGCGACGCCCAACACTCCTTGACGCGCTGGATGAGTTTCTCCCCCTGTATGTTGAGGAACGTCTCCTGTTGGCCTGCGAAGGAAGCGTCGGGCAGGTCCTCCGCGGTCGCCGACGACCGAACGGCCACGAAGGCGTCACCGTCATCGAGGTCGGCGTAGGCGTCAAGCATCGCCTCGCGGATCGGTTCTGGCATCTCCGTCCCGAGAATAAGCTGTTCGGCACGCGATTCGGCCTCAGCGAGTGCCCCCGAATCATCAGAGTCGACGTCGACCGCCTCGAACAGTTCCTCGGCGATACCCGTCTCCTCGATGAACGAGCGGTAGCTCCCTGCGGTGACGACGAAGCCCGGCGGCACCGGCAGTCCGGCACTCGTCATCTCACCGAGCGACGCCCCTTTCCCACCGACGACGGCGAGGTCATCTGAGCCGAGTGCGTCGAGCCAGCGGACCACGTCCTCCGCGCCCTGTGTCATTACCCGAGCGTTCCTATCCCGCTACCTTAGGTCGTTCGAATACTGTCAACCGCTACGCCTCCAGAATCTCGTCGTCGTCGTCCACAGGGAGTCGTATCTCGCCGTCGAGGGCCGTAACAGCAGTTCCACCGACCCGAACCCGGCCCTCGGTCGTCGCCGCGCTCGCGTCCACGCGGACGAGTCCGTCGCGGTCGAGGAAGTGCCCTTGCTCGAACAGCATCTCCTCGGGCGTCGGGTCGAACGCGCCGAATCGGTCGAGATACGCTCCACACGCACCGGAGGCAGTCCCGGTCACGGGGTCCTCGGGGACGCCGGCACCCGGGACGAAACACCGGCCGTGGAGCGTCGACTCTGCTTCGAGCGTGTCGAAGGTGAACGCGTAGACGCCCCGGCAGTCGTGGTCCGCGGCAAGCGTCTCGATAGCCGCCATGTCGGGCGACATCTTGCTCAAATCAGAGAGGTATTCGACGGGCACCATCAGGAACGGGAGACCGGTCGATGCCCGCGCAAGCGGCAGGTCGGCGCCGAGCCCAGACAGCCCGGTCTCGCGAATGCCGAGCGTCTCGGCCACCTCGGCGTGGGTCGCGTCCACTTTCGCAACCTCGGGAGCGTTCTGTCGCATCCACACGGTCTCGCCGTCGAGTTCGATATCGAGGACGCCGACGTTCGTTTCGAGGGTGTGGGTACCTTCGCCGATGTCGTCGGCGAGGAAGGCGTGAGTCGCGATGGTCGCGTGGCCACAGAGGTCGACCTCTTCGGTCGGCGTGAAGTAGCGGAGCCGGCGGTCGGCCGCGTCGCTCGCGCGCACGAACGCCGTCTCGGATGCGCCCAGTTCACTCGCGATGGCCTGCATCTGTGAGTCGGAGAGGTCGTCGGCGTCCGGGACGACCCCGGCGGCGTTGCCGGCGAACGGTTCCTGCGTGAAGGCGTCGACGAGCAGGGCGCGACGGGTCATGCTCGAGTTGTCGCTCCGGCGCGGCAGAAAGCTTGCGTCTCTACCACCACTCGGTGTGAATCTGTTCGCCCGCGTCCGGGAGGACGGGACCCACGACCGGAACCGCGGCGCTGCCGCGCTCGAAGATGTCGGCCGACGGCACCACGAGGTCGTTGTTCGCCACCTCGCCGGCCCGCTCTGCAGACACGGAGTAGACAACGCCGCCGAGCTTCGCGATGTAGATTCCGCCCGAACACATCGCACACGGCTCCGTGCTCGTGTACATGACCGTCTCACGGCACTGCTCGCAGGTGAACTCACTCGCGGCCCGCCGCGCCAGGGTCAACTCCGGATGCCGACAGATGTCGTCGGCGGAGTTGACGGCGTTGCGTTCCTCCATGACGATTTCCCCGTCGCGGACGAGCACGGAGCCGAACGGCTCGTCGCCGCGCTCGCCGGCTTCCCGCGCCAGTTCGAGTGCCCGCTTCATGTGCTGTTCGTGCTCGAGGGCGTCGATGTCCATACGCGACCCTCGCGGGGGACGAACTTGAGTGTGGGCGAGCGCCGTGGCTATCGGCGATAATAGAAAAGCGAGGAGCCGGGAACTGCGTCGTTAGCTCGACGAGATGACGTCGTCGATGCGGGCGATCATCGTCGCGGCCTCGGTGGCGGACTCCGCGGCCTCGCGCTTGACGGCCGCGGGGTCGAGGACGCCGGCGTCGACGGGGTCGCCGACGTTGCCGGACTGACCCTCGGAGATGAGGCCCGCGACGCCCTCGCTGTCGTGGCGGTTGCGCAGGTCCACAAGCGCGTCGATGGGGTCGAGTCCCGTGTTCTCGGCGAGCGTGCGCGGGAGCACGTCGACCGCATCGGCGAAGGCCTCGACGGCCAGCTGCTTGCGCCCCTCGACGGAGGTCGCGCCGGAGCGGACGGCGTCGGCGATGGCGATTTCGGTCGCGCCGGCACCGGGAACGACGCCGCCCTCGGTGAGCGCCGCGATGACGACGTCGAGCGCGTCGTTGAGCGCGCGTTCGAGTTCGTCGGCGACGTGCTCGGTTCCGCCGCGCACGAACAGCGTGACGGTCTCGGCGTTCTCGCCGCCCTCGACGAACGTGAGGTCGTCGCCGCCGTAGCTCTCGACGTGGATGGAGTCGGCGTGGCCGAGGTCAGCCGATTCGAGGTCCTGCAGCGAGCCGACCGTGGTCGACCCCGTCGCGCGGGCGATAGCAGAGGCGTCGTCGTCGGAGACGCTCTCGACGGCGAGCACGTCCTCTTTGCCAAGGACGGAGGCGACGCGGTCGGCGATGTCGCCCGTGACGAACGCCACGTCGACGCCGGCGTCGACGAGCGTGTCCGCGTAGCCAGCGAGTTCCTCCTCTTCGGCGTCGAGCGCCTGCTCGAGCTGGCTCACGTCGGTGACGTTGTACTCGGCGTCGATGTTGGCCTCCTGTAAGTCGAGGTCCAGGTCGAGGACGGCGACGTTGGCGGCTTCGACAGAACGAGGCATCGCGGCGTGTGCCGGCTCCTCCTCGGTGATGACGCCCTCGACGAGTTCGGTCGCGGACGCGCCGGCACCCGTCTGGGTGCGGAGCGCGATGTCGTTGCGCGCGATGCCGTCGCCGGTCTCGGCGTGGCGGACGGCGGCGACGACGGTCTCGGCCAGCGCGCCGGCGTTGATGTCACCCGTTCCCTTGCCGGTCATGGAAGAGGCGGCGACCGACTGGAGCAGGTCGTCGTCGAGTTCCTCGTCGAGGACGAGGTCGTCGATGGCGTCGAGCGCGAGCTGGCTCGCGGCGTGGTACCCCTCGACGATTGTCGTCGGGTGTACGTCGTCGTCGAGCAGGTCTTCGGCCTGTGCGAGCAGTTGGCCGGCGAGCACGGACGCAGTCGTCGTGCCGTCGCCGACCTCTTCCTCCTGTGTAGAGGCGACCTCGACGATCATCTGAGCCGCGGGGTGCTCGATATCCATCTTCTCGAGGATGGTCGCCCCGTCGTTCGTGATGACGACGTCCCCGGAGTCGGAGACGAGCATCTTGTCCATCCCGCGGGGACCGAGCGTCGTGCGGACCGTCTCGGCGACGGCTTTTCCGGCCTGAATGTTCGACGACTGCGCGTCCTCGCCGCGGGTTCGCTCTGCGTCCTCGGAGAGAATGAACATGGGCTGTCCGCCCATCGCGCGCTGTTGCTGTTGAGCCATAATCATCTGATATGTGGTCTGCAGTTCTATATAAATACTTCGCTCCGGCGCGGAGTGAACCGCCAGACGGGAGGCGTGTGAACACGCCCCACGTCAGTCGCGTCTGTCGTGGACGGCGACGGCGCGGTCGGCACGCGCGGAGAGTCCGTTCGGGTTTCGGCGAGGCGTCCGGTCGCCCAGTCGGGCGCGAACGCCCTTCGTTAACCCGCCGAGCGTCCCGGTGAACACATCACGGCCGTTGCCGGCCCACCGCGAGGGCGTCCCTTCGCCGCCGAGCACGTCGCGTGCGGCACCGGCACCGTCTGCGACCGCGTGGCGAGCGACTCGATAGGCGACCGTCGGCCGGAGACCGTAGTTTTTGACGAGGCGGTAGGTGAGCGACCGGTAGCGCCACTGCCAGTTCGGGCCGTCGCCGCCGTCGGCGAGGACGGACGGCTGTATCGCGGTGTCGCTGCGCCTGGTCGCGGTCATCGACGGCTCCCAGTGGACGGACTCCTCGATGGCGGCGAGCCGGTGTGCGATATCGCGTGCCCCGCCTACGTCGAGCGACTCGTCGAAGCCGTCGAGTTCGGTGAGCACGTCCCGGGAGAAGGCCGCGTTCCCGCCGTCGAGGTAGGTGACCTGTCGGCCGCCGATGGTCCGAGACTCGGGACCGTCCGAAGCCGGCTCGTCGGGCGCGTGGACCGGACCGGTCGTGGCTACGGCGTCGGCGAGACCGCGCTCAACGGCGTCGGTCCAGCCGGCATCGACGGTGAGGTCGTGTGAGACGAAGGCGACGGCGTCTCCCCGGGCGAGCTGGATGCCGGCGTTGCGGGCGACGTTGACGTTCCGGGCGTCGATTTCGACGAGCACGTCTACGTCGTCGCGTTCACGACACATTCCGGAGGTGCCGTCAGCAGAGGGACCGTTGACGACGAGACACTCGGTCGGGTCGGCGGCAGAAAGCGCGCCGAGACAGGCCGCGAGCTGGTCGCGGCTGTTGAGCGTCGGCACGACGACCGAGAGCTTCATACCCGGCTTGCGAGACGAACCGACAAAAGCGCGCCGGTGTCGCCTCTCACTCCGAGACGGTGGCGTTCCAGTACGAGACGGAGGCGAGGGGACGACCGAGCGGCGTCTCGCCGACGGCCTTGTCGAGCCTGCGGACGGGCTTTGCGAGCGCGTTCGGCACCTGACGATAGAAGCCGTACGGCGCGACGAAGTCGTGTTCCGAGCCGGCGAGGCTGAGTCCCGCACCGGAGAGCAGTCGGGACACCTCCTCGTCGCTGTAGAGTCGCGACCCCATCGGGAGCAGCCAGTTGTAGATGGAGCGCGTGGAGCCGCGTTTGAACGTGTCGAAAAACACCTGCGAGTTCGAGACGCGGGCCATCTCGCCGAGGAACGACGCCGGCGTGTCCGCGAGATGGAAAAACCGCATCCCGAAGACGGCGTCGAAGTGGTCGTCGGGGAACGGGAGGCGAGCGGCGTCGCCGCGCATGAACTGGAGGTGATCTTCGACGCCGAGTTCGCGAGCGCGCTGGCGGCCCTGCTGGAGCATCGCCGCGGAAATGTCCACGCCGATGATGTCGGCTCCGGCCTCCGCGAGCATCGCAGTGAACCGACCCGTCCCGCAGGCGACTTCGAGCACCTTCTTCCCCTCAAGCGGGGCGAGCGCGCGGAGCACGGCCTCCCGCTCCCGCTCGTCGATGAGCTGTCCGCCCCGGGAGAATCGCTTGTCGTCGTACTCCTCGGCAACGTCGTCGGCCTGGTACCACTCGGCTCCCTTCACTATGCCAGACTGCTCGCGCCTGACTTATGAACGTATTGAACCGCGGTGTGGAGTATTTATACACGACCGCGCCGAACGCCGGCCATGGCAGAAGTCGAGATACACGCCGACGCGACGTTCGACGAGCCGACGCTCATCGAGGGACTTCCCGGCGCGGGGCTGGTCGGTAAGATCACCGCCGACCACCTCGTCGAGGAGCTCGACATGGAGTGGCTCGGCTCCTGTTACTGTGACGGGCTGCCGCAGGTGTCGGTCTACCGGGGCGAGTCGATGGAGACGATGCCGCCGGTACGCATCTACGGGGACGACGACCGCGACCTGCTCGTGCTCCAATCTGACGTGCCCGTCTCTCCCTCGCAGGCGTCTGCGTTCACCGGCTGTCTCGTCGGCTGGCTCGAATCCGAATCCGTCTTTCCGGTGTTCCTCTCCGGACTTCCCGAGGAGAAAGGCGAGGTGCCGGGCGTCTACGGCATCGCGACCGGCGACGGCACCGACCGGCTGGCCGACACGGACGTGACGCCGCCGGAGCAGGGTGGTCTCATCTCCGGGCCGACGGGCGCGCTCGTCCACGCCGCAAACAAGCGCGACCTCGACGGCGTCGCGCTCATCGCCCAAAGCGAGGTGCAGTTCCCCGACCCCGAGGCGGCACGCACGGTCATCACCCGCGCCATCGAGCCGCTCGTCGACATCGAAATCGAGACGGAAACGCTCGTCGAGCGGGCAGAAGAGATTCGCGCCGCCCGCGAACGGCTCGCCCAGCAGGTCCACGAGGGCGACGACGAGTCGACTAAGGCGACGGCCATCCGGGGGTTCCAGTAATGAGCGACGACGCTATCGACCAGTTCGTCCGGAAAGCCGACCGCGCCTTCGAAGAGTACGACGAGGGGTACGCCAATCCCGACGCCACACTCCGCAAACTCCGCAGCTACGTCGACGAGCTCAAGCGCGAACGCGACGACTGACGGCGACCTTACGTCCCGCACGACGCCCGAGCGGGGACACGTCGCAACGCCGCGAATCTGCCCGCCGACGAGATCCACGACGACACCGCACGGACCGCCTCCGAGAACGGTGTTCGACTGGCGCTGTGTTCGAACAGGCTCACTCGCGGATGAGCTCGCGAACTCGTCCCTGATACTCGGTGAACGCCTGGCTGGTGCGCGAGCGCGGCCGGTCGAGGTCCACCTCCACTAACTGCTTTACGGTCCTGGCGTCCTCACGACGATGCGGTCGGCGAGTTGCTTGTAGACGCCACTCGCAGGCTAACGGGAACCGTTAATCCGGTCCGGTCGCTTGCTCCGGTATGTCACGCTTTTCCGACCGGGTGGAGGCGATTTCCATCTCGGGGATTCGCGAGGTGTTCGAGGCTGCGAGCGACGACGCAATCAACCTCGGCTTGGGCCAGCCTGATTTCCCGACGCCGGCACACGCCCGCCGCGGCGCAATCGAGGCCATCGAGGCCGGGGAGGTGGACGCCTATACCTCAAACAAGGGGACCATCGGGCTGCGTGAGGCTGTCGCGCAGAAACACGCTCGCGATAACGACCTCGACGTGGACCCGAACGACGTTATCGCGACCGCCGGCGGGAGCGAGGCGCTCCACCTCGCGATGGAGGCCCACGTGAACGAGGGCGAGGAGGTCATCTTCCCGGACCCCGGCTTCGTCGCCTACGACGCTCTGGCGAAGCTCGCGGGCGGCACCCCAAAGCCCGTCGCCTTACGCGACGACCTCACCCTCGACCCCGCAGCCGTCGAGGAGGCGATTACCGACGACACGGCCGTGTTCGTCGTCAACTCACCGGCGAATCCGACGGGGACGGTCCAGTCGCCCGAAGATATGCGCGAATTCGCCCGCATCGCCGACGAACACGACGTGCTCTGTCTCTCCGACGAGGTGTACGAACGGATTATCTTCGAGGGCGAACACCGCTCGCCGATGGAGTTCGGCGAGAACGTCGCCGTCGTGAACGCCTGCTCGAAGACCTACTCGATGACCGGCTGGCGGCTCGGGTGGGTCACCTCGACCACCGATCGCATCGAGCGCATGCTCCGGGTCCACCAGTACGTGCAGGCTTGCGCGTCGGCCCCGGCACAGTACGCCGCCGAAGCCGCGCTCTCTGGCCCACAGGACGTGGTGACCGAGATGCGCGACGCCTTCCACGAGCGCCGTGACGTGTTGCTCGACGGGCTCGCCGACATGGGATTGGAGACACCGACGCCACAGGGTGCGTTCTACGCGATGCCACGCGTCCCCGAGGGGTGGGTCGACGCCGTCATCGACGAGGGCGTCGTGGTCGTCCCCGGTGAGGCGTTCGGCGACCACGGCGCTGGCCATGCGCGTATCTCGTATGCTGTCGACGTGGAGACGCTGAAAGAAGCGCTCGACGCGATGCGGGCGGCGACCGAACGCGTCAGCTAGCTCGCGGTCGAGACGATTTTCACCACGTCACCCTCGGTGAGTTCGTGGTCCTCGCCGACGCGGCGGTCCGCGCGGGCGTCGACCGCGTGGAGGTAACCGTCGCCGATATCCGAGTGAACGGCGTACGCGAGATCCTTCGGCGTCGCACCGGTATCGAGGAGGAAGGCGTCCGGGAGCGTGTTGCCCTGTCCGTCGGTCCAGCGCGTTTCGTTTTGGACGGGGTAGGCAGTAATCTGGTCGAGATGGTCATAGACTGCGGTGTCCAGGGCAGCCTGCACGCCCGTCCCACCGAACTGAGTCATCACCTCGCGAATCTGATCGAGTCCGTCGGCTTGCGCCTCGGACACGTCGCCGCGAATCTCGAAGTCGGCGTCGCCGGGGTCGTAGTCGATGACGCCAGCTTCCCCAGCGGTCCGGAGCGCGAGTTCACCCTCCGCAGTGCAGGGGACGACGGGACCGCTCGCCGCCTCGCGAAGCGCTTCGATGTTCTCCGCCGGCGCGATATCGGCCTTGTTAGCGACGACGACGATCGGCTTTGTCTCGCGGCGAAACGCCTCGGCCAACCGCTCGCGGTCATCGTCTTCCCACGCCTGCGGCGCGGCGGGGTACTCGACACTTCGGAGGACGCGGGCGACGCTCGCGGCCGTCCCGCCGACACCGGTAAGCACCTCGGTCAACGCGTCGTCGATATCGAAGTCGGGCGAACGAGATTGCCGGGTGACCGTCTCCCAGTTGTCCGTGAGGATGCCCGCAATCCAGAGGTCCATTTCGCGTTCGATGAACTCGACGTCGTTCGTGGGGTCGTAACTGCCCGTCTCGACCGGTTCACCCTCGGCGTTCGTCCCGCCCGACGCGTCCACGACGTTCAGTATCACGTCGGCGTTCGAGAGCGCGTCGAGGAACTGATTGCCGAGACCCTTCCCCTCGTGGGCCCCGGGGACGAGACCGGCCACGTCGAGCAGTTCGACCGGGACGTAGCGTTTCCCGTCGTGGCAGTTCTCGTTGCCACACCGCTTCTCGCGGTCGAGACACGGACACTCCGTCCGGACGTGCGTGACGCCGCGATTCGGGTCGATGGTCGTGAACGGGTAGTTTCCGATGTCCACGTCGGCCATCGTCGCGGCCTTGTAAAACGTCGATTTACCGGCGTTGGGCTTGCCGGCGAGCGCGACCGAGAGCATACGCCCGGTATCGGGGGGCGATAGAAGGGCCTACCGCTTTTCTGCTTCGGCGAGCGCCCCGGCGAGACCGTCGTCGCTGTGGCCCTCCTCCGAGTCCGCCGTCTCCTCGGCGTCGGGGATTGCGACCGTCTCGGTCGTCTCCCGCTCGCCAGTGTTGTCCGTCTCATCCTCCGCGACCCGTCGAACCGCCTGTTCGACCTCGACGACAGCCGACTCGACGCTGGGCTCGGCGTCGGACTCCCCGCCAGCATCGCCGTGCGTCTCCTCGTCCGTAACGCGGACGATGGCCGACTCTACGTCGGCATCGGTGTCGGTGACCGGAACGTCGCTACTGACGACCTGAATCTCGCCGCGGGCACGGAGGGTCCCGTCGATAGTGGCACGGTCGTCGAGTTCGAGGTGCTCACAGGCCACGTCGCCGCGGATGTGGACGCCGGGGCTGATGGTGACCGTGCCACCGCGAGTCGTCACGTCGCCGTGGACGGCGGTGTTCGCGCCGATAGTGATGTCGGATTTCGCGCGGAGGCTCCCGAACAGCTCGGTGTCGGCACCGATATCGAGCTCGGTCGCGCGGATATTGCCGTGGAGCCGGCAGTTCGAGCCGACGCTCGCGGGCGTGGAGACGCGCCACGCGTCGTCGGAGACGTGCGACGAGCGCGGAATGAGGACGGGGTCAGCCTCCCGTTCGGCGTCAAGCGTCTCGAACACCTCCTCGGCGGCCGCCTCTTCGCCGAGTCGCAGGAGTTGGGCGAGATAGATGAACAGGAAGACGACGGTCGGTACGGGGTTGCGGATGACGATCCAACCATTGGCTTCGAACCCCTCCTCGATATCCACGTCGTCGCCAATGTCGATATCGCCAGAGACCATCAACTGGCCGGCGATGTGGACACGCTCACCGAGGTAGGCGTCCTCGCCGACGAGAACGTTGCCGTCAACGTCACACCACATGTCGAGTCGACAGTCGCCGTCGGCCTCGATGTCGCCGCCGAACTTGACGCGCTCGCCGGCGACGACGTTCTGGCCGCGGACGCCGAACTCGACGGTCGACTGCCCGCCGACGATGATGTCGCCGTCGGCGACGAGATCGTGTTCTTCGACGTGGGTGCCGTCGGGAATCGCGAGTCGGTCCAGCGGGTCGGACCGGAGTGACATATCTGTGTCTGGATATGCCGACACATAATCCCTCCGGGGCGTCAGACGGGCGTACGACACCCCAGAGCGTGCGGCTTTTGCTCGCGCACGGAGTACGGGAGATATGACGATTCTCTCCTTCGACGAACAGGGTGTCGACGTGGTGTACGAGGGGACGGAGTTCCGATTGGAGAAGACGCTCATCGAGGACGCGACCCAGAAGGAGTATCCGGAGGTGACCGACCACGAGGTGTTGAAGCTGGTGGAGTCGGACCCGTCGCTGTCGGGTGAGCCACGCCGCGTCAGCGATATCCTCGCCTGACCGGAACCACTAAGCGAGTCGCTCCGAACACGAACGTATGGCACCCGATATCAGCGCGTACGACCACCCGTCGTGGCGAGTCATCCTGAGCACCGCCGCGAGCTACGGCATCGTGCTCGCCGTGATGACCGTCCTGCTGTTCGGTATCCCGTACGCGCTGTTCACGTTCCTGTAACGCCGGCTTGGCGAGCAGACAGCCCACGCACCGCCCGGTAGCAGGTGGGCTGTGCTCCCGCCGTGGCCCACTACCGCCCGTCTCAGGTGGTGGGTCGTCTGGTTGCGGCTTCCTACTTGAACTGTGAGCTGAGGGGCTGCGGTGGCGGTCTGCTGTAGGTAGTGTTGATATACGGTGGCGTGCGGCTTGGCGCACCTCATGTGCGCCGGCGCTCGTACGAGGGACGACGAAGCGAACGCAGTGAGCGACGGAGTCGGCTGGGGAGGCTCGTGGACGCCGAAAGCATCCGCTCGCGGAGCGAGCGGTTCACCGGCGCGAACAACTTGAGCGCCGGCTGTGGTCTTTTCATGTCCTCGTGAGCGAAGCGAACGAGGGCTGGCGAGACGCGTCGCGTCTCGCGGTGAACGTTTTGCCGCCGAGCGGATTGCCGGCTACGCCGGCAATCTATTCCGTGGCGGCGAAGCCGCCACGCGCTGCGCTACGCGCACCCGAGGCTGGAAAAGGTTCTCATGCGAAGGTCTTCGAGACCTCGCCGTCCTCCGCGTCGTCCTCGTGGTCAATCTTCTCCCACGCCTGCTCGAAGTCCTCCGTGCGGACCTCGGTCCGGTCGTCACGGATCGCGAACATGCCGGCCTCAGTACAGACGGCCTTGATTTCTGCCCCCGAGGCGGTGGTCGCGATGTCGGCGAGTTCGGCGAAGTCGACCTCGTCGGCGACGTTCATGTCGCGGGTGTGAATCTCGAAGATGAGCTCGCGACCCTCGGCGTCGGGTTTCGGCACCTCGATGAGGCGGTCGAAGCGGCCCGGTCGGAGGATGGCGCGGTCGAGCATATCGAAGCGGTTGGTCGCGGCGATGATCGAGATGTCACCGCGCTCCTCGAAGCCGTCCATCTCCGAGAGGAGCTGCATCATCGTGCGCTGGACCTCGGCGTCCCCCGACGTCTTCGAGTCGGTGCGCTTTGCCGCGATGGCGTCGATCTCGTCGATGAAGATGACCGCCGGCTGGTATTGGCGGGCGAGTTCGAACAGGTCACGGACGAGCTTCGCACCCTCACCGATGAACTTGTGGACCAACTCCGAGCCGGCCATCCGGATGAACGTGGCGTCCGTCTGGTTCGCGACGGCCTTCGCGAGCATCGTCTTGCCCGTCCCCGGCGGGCCGTGGAGCAGCACGCCGCTCGGCGCGTCGATGCCGACATCGTCGAACATCTCCGGGCTTTCAAGCGGGAGTTCGACGGTTTCCCGGACCTCCTCCATCTGGGCGTCGATGCCGCCGATGTCCTCGTACCCCACGTCCGGCTTCTGTTCGACCTCCATCACGCGGGCACGAACGTCCGTCTCGTCGTCGAGCTGCTTGACGACTGACAGGGAGTTGTTGACGGCGACGCGGTCGTCCGGCGCGAGGTCCTCGCGGAGTTCGTCGGTCACGTCCGTCAGTGCCTCCTGGTTGTTGCCGTGCTGTTTGATGACGACGCCCTCGTCGGTCAGCTCTTGGACCGTCGCGACGAACAGCGGCGACTGCTTGAGCTTCTTGTTCTCGTGGGTGAGCCGTTCGAGCTTCTGTTGATACTTGTTGTTCTCCGCGTTCGCGTCCAACAGCTTGTCGCGCATCTCCTCGTTTTGCGCCTCAATCGTCTCCAACTGCTCGCGCAGTGAGTCGAGTTTCTCCTGCTTCGAGTCCCCCTCGTCGTACGGGAGCTCAACGTTCTCGACAGTGTCAGTCATTACTCTATGTAGCGCGTGTACTTATAAGAGACTTCGGGTGACGCGAAATCCGACCGTTTCGCTCCGCCATCTCCGACTCTCATCGGAGGACGGCGTGATTGTTATATGTCCTTTGGTAATTTTTATTTGGAAAGTATTATTTTACTGCATCCGCTCGTGTGGGTAATGAGCACCACCGAGACGGAGCCGACGAACGATCCGGACGGCTGGGAGGCCGTCCGCGAACTCCCGCCGAGCGCGAAGCTCGTCGCGAAGACGTTAGAACACGACGGTCGACTCACGCAGTCGCAGCTGGCCGACGAGACGCTGTTGCCGACCCGGACGGTCCGATACGCCCTCTCCAGGCTGGAGGAGTGTGGTGCAGTCGAGTCGCGATTCTCTTTTAACGACGCCAGAAAGCGCGTCTACACGCTCGCTATCGAGTAGCCCCGTCGAGTCGGTCGCGGAGCGGTGTGAGCGACACGTCCGCCCACGCCTCGATGTCGTAGCTCACGTCTACCAGCCGCTCACACTCCACCGGGTTCCCGACACGGAGAGCGAGCAGACTCTCCTCGTTAAAGCGGTCGAGTGTGGCAGCGACGAGCGCGTCCTTCGCGGGGGCACACGACTCGATATCGAGGATGTGCGGCAGGTCCTCGCCGCCGTCGGGAACCACCGGAAACGCCGTCGGTCCGACCGCAATTCGGCGCGTTCCATCGCGGTCGTACGGGACGAGCGTGTACGCGCCGACGGCCGCCCGCACGTCGGTCTCGGGAATTTCCTCGCTCAGTCGGTAGCCGAGTTCCTCGCGGGCGCGGGCCAGCTCGGCGGGCGATAGCTCGCCGAACAGATCGACGACGCCGGCCACCTCGTCGGGCGAGAGCGTCACCGGAGCGCCTCCACGTCCCGCCGAGCGGCCTCCCGCACCTCGTCGGGCGAGACGGGTGCGTCGGTCCACGCCGGCAACCGCGTATCCTCGCCGGGCAGCTGGATCGAGTCGGCGTACTGGCCCACCTGCCGGCGCTCGTCTTCGCGGTCGTAGGACAGCCCGTTGAACGCCGCGTCCGTCGCGTACGCGCGGGTGAGTCGGGTAGCCGCCGTCTCGTAGCGGTCGGGGAGCGTCTCGTAGTCGGGGGCGACGCCGTGTTGCTCGACCACGCGCAACAGCGCGGCAGCCACCTGGTCCGCCATTGTGGTCAGGCCGGCCGGCCCGGAGACGGCGCGGTGGTCATGTTCGTGTCGGCCCAGGTCGACCTGTGTGCTCCCGTCGAAACCGGCGGTCGCGTAGGCATCCCCGAGCGTCCCCACTTCGAGCCCCCAGCCGCGCTGGACGCGCAGCGACCGCACCATCTCGCTCGTAGCGGCGAACTCACCCGCCAGCGCGTACCGGAACGACTCCAGGTAGCCGAGCACGTCGGCGTCGTTGTCGGCCGCAAGCGCCCGAACGAGGGGGCGATACAGCAGGCGGAACAAGCGCCCGTACAGTTGGCTGTTCTCGACGCGGGCGTAGTATCCCTTCGAGAACGAGTAGCCGTGGTCGAGCGGGAACAACAGTCGAGGGACGTGATTCGCCGAGTAGCTCGTCGCGTCAGCGTCGTGGACCGCGACGTACGGCGACTCGGCGGCCACCCCGAGCGCGAGCCACACGTCACGGCCCTTCCCGCGGGTGCCGTTGAGGTCCTCGTCGGCGAGCAGATCGCCGAGGCGCGGACCGTCACACCACAGCAGCTCGATATCCAGCCCGAAGTCGTCGAGCCAGTCGATGACGGCAGGCGCGGCCGCCGCGTCCGCACGCAGCGGAACGACCACCCGGTCGGGCGCGACCGATTCCAAGGCCGTGAACACCTGTTCTGCCGCCAGCGAGCCGTGTTCGCGTTCGGTCATCGGGACGACGACGGCCGCGCGGTTCGTCGGTGCGGCCGGGCGCGTGTCACCAAAGTCGTGGAGCGTCGTCACTTGCTCCTGCACGTACTCCATTACCGAACACGACGGCCGGGAGACGTTTAGAGTTTGATAGACACCAAACCCGTACTATCAACAACATCGGCTTGCGGTATCCCCGTCACGACCAAACTGGGAGCGATGGAGGCGCACCCGTAGCGTGCACATGAACAGCAGGACGGTGAACGTGAACAGAGGCTACTCTCCTGCCACTGCTCGTGGCCGGAACGGGATTTCACGCTGAATCCCACGAGTTCAGTCGTGGGGAGCTCAAGACTGATTGGGCGGGTCGCCGAACCAGCGTTACACATTGGTTTCCTGATAGTTATAGAGGTGTTACATCAGACAAGGAGCCAGTATACTGGCGAATCCTACCGACCGCGGTCTGTGACTGTCTCCACTCCGGCGTTCGGACTCGTTGCGTCATCGAGCGACAGTTGCGACGCTGCCATCGTGATGGACGGCGATGCCGCGGCTCACTCGCTCCCGACTTTTGTGGTCACACGGAACGTTTCGGGAGGGCTGAGAATGCCAGCGATAGCCCCCATCGAATGGACGATAGTGACGACTGGTGCCAGTGGGAGGGCGAGTAGCCACTGTCTGTGGTCGCCGCCGTAGTAGACGACGCCGAGTAGATCGAACCATCTCGAACGTCCGTCATCACTTCACCCACATGATTAGCGACCTCGAACCCCTCTGGGACGGCTACTCAGTTTCAGGAGGATAACTAAGTAAAGGAACTGTGTCACCATCTACTGATAAGGACCAACCGACGACTTATATCTGTTCGACGATAACTCATCGCATGTAAGCTCTTCCTGCGGACTCGGATGACTGGGGACGAATCAGAGCGATCGCACGCGACTCGCTGCAGTCGTCGTACTCGCTCAGCCCACAGCAGATCAAGACGATCCTCGAAGAGGAGTTCGACGACACGTCACTAAAGGACCTGCTCGAAGATACGGACACGATGGTGTTCGTCGTCGACGAGACGGTCGACGGCACGGAGACTGTTTATGCGTTCATCACCGTCGAAGTCGGAACACGAGCGACGATTCGGTGGCTCCACGTGGATCCGGAGGCGCGGGGCAAGGGTATTGCCACAGGACTGCTCAATCGCGTTCGCAAAGAGTTTGTTGAGACGCCAATTTCGGCGTGTGTCCTTGACGAAGCCGTCGAGGGGGGGGGGAATTTTCTCAAAGGGTTCGGCCTCAAAGAGAGCGGGCACGACCAGATACTACTCGGCGGGGAGGAGTTCGATGTCACCATGTTCTCGGAGGGACAAAAAACAGAGACCCCAAACGAACCCGCCGTTCCGATCCCCGAATCCGTTACGGTCGATGGAGCTTCCCGGTCCGTCAATCGCGATGAAAGCCTTCCCGGCAGGGAGGCCCCATTCTTCACGGTGTCTCGTGTGGATGACGAGGAGGATGCGTACGGCTACTTCTGTTCACAGTGCGGCAGTACTGACGTCTCCGCCGACGGACAAGGCAGACTCGAGTGCGGGGACTGTGGCAACTCTCACCTGGCGGATGAGTGGGGCAATGCGTATCTCTGAGAACGCCTGTTGACATCCTCCCCGCGCTGAAGCGGGAGGCTTCCTCTTCGAGGTCAAGCCTCGGGGCATCTGCCTTGCTCATCTGTGAATCTGTGTTCAGACGCGCCGTTCGCTGATTTCCTCGGCAACCCGGTCGCCTGGGTGGCGAAGTTCTCCCGATTCTACCTCGTACACGTATCCTGACACAGCCACCTCATCCGGAATAAATTCCGACCCTCTGAGATATTCAACCTGTGCAGCACAGGCTTCGTCGATATCGTCCGTCATCTTCACCCACTCCATCGCGTCTCCGTCACCAATATTCAACTCGGGCAGCGACGGGTCAATATCGGCGTTCTCAAGCCCGCCGGTCTGGTCATCTAACCCCTCTCGAATAGCCTCGTCTGGCGCACTCATCATCCCGCAGTCTGTGTGGTTGATGACGATGATTTCGTCTGTGTCGAAGAAGTTCGTCGTCAACGCTGCCGAACGAATCACGTCGTCAGTTACCTTTCCGCCGGCGTTGCGGAAAATCTGGGCATCACCTAGTTCGATACCAAGGACCTCCTCAACAGGGATGCGCTCGTCCATACAAGCAACGACGAGCAAGCTCTTGTTCGTCGGGATTCCCTTTCGCCGACGCCGCGCCCAGTCGGTTCGGTCAGTAACGGTCGCGTCGACGTACTCGTGGTGGTGCTCGTGTTCGGACATCACCGATTTCTGGGGTGGTATCCACGGAACTGTTTCGCTCAGGGCAGAACGGCACTGCTATCTATGACGGTCGTCCACGGACGTTCCCGTTCCTTGATACGTTGTTGGCGCACTTCCTATTTTTAAATACGAGAAGTGGCGTGAAGCTCGCCGGCGAAACGAACCTGTTTACATCGTCCGAGAGGATTTGATCGGTCGACGCGTGTACGTGCTTACCGAACGCCAGGCGCTTGAGTCAAGCGGAATCTCTGGATACGGGTCACCCAGTGACGTATCGGCGTTACTATTTCGCACACAACTGGAACAACGGTTGCAACAGCATCCACCCTCGCTTGAGCTCTGAGTGTAAATCAGAATGCGCGTTTAGCCGTTGGTCTCCGGCGTGAACCGTCGCGCCGGGAGCCGCCCCGCCCGATAGAGCACGAAGACGCCCGCAAAGAGGACGACCAACGCACCAGCCAGGCCGGTGAACAGCGTATCGAATGCGTATCCAGCGTCCGTCAGTCGCCCGACAACGCCGCCACCGAGGGCTTGTGGAATCATCATCGTCGCCGAGTAGGCCGTGTACGCCGACGCCCGGTGTTGGTCGGGCAGCGACCCGAGCAGATACGTGTCGACTGTCGGGAACAGCAGGTGGATGATGAAGCCGGTGACGATGGTGATCGCGACCAGCGGCCACAGCCCCGCGACGTACGGGAGCACGAACAGACAGGTGATGAAGCCAGCCGCGATGCTCAACAGGAGCGGCACGTTCGAGACGCGGTCGGCCAGTCGGCCGCCGACGAAGAACGACGGCACGCCCGCGCCGAACAACACCGACAACAGCAGACTCGCCGTCGCGGGGTCCAACTGCTTGGTCTGCATGTACGTCGGATAGAAATTGAACAGCCCGTTCCAGACGAAGCCGAGCGAGCCGGTGATGAGGATACCCGTCAACACGATGGGGAGTTGAGCGCGGGTGGCAGCGAGCAGGTCGCGGTCCTCACTGCCCGCGTCCGGCAGGTCGGTCCGGCGAGCGATGACGAACAGAATCGCCGTCACGAGCGCGGCAACGACGGCGATGGCGGCGAAGGTCGCCCGCCAGTCGCCGGTCACGGCGATAACTGCGAGCACGATGACCGACGCGAGGGCGGCGGCCATCTGTGACGCCATCCCGTGGATGCCGAGCGCGTTCCCGACTCCCTCGGGGAACAGTTCGGCCACGAGGGGATTCGCGGCGATGAAGTAGACACCCGAGGCCAACCCCATCAGGAAGGCCGCACCGGCGAGCAGCGGGACGTTCGGCGCGGAGCCGGCGACCGCCGCCGCCAGCGTCAACACGACGCCGGCACCGACGACGACCCGATGGCGGGCGACCCGAGTGAGCAGCCAGCCGGTCGGGATTCGGGGGAGCGCGCTCCCGAGCCATGCGGCGCTCGTGACGACGCCGAGAGTTCCAGGGGTGACGTTGAAATCCGCCGCTACCGGCTCGATCAGCGGCGCGAAGACGACACGCGCCAGATTGACGAGGAACACCATCGAACACAGCGAGGCGAAGAGCCGACGACGAGACACACACGGACTCAGTCGGGCCACCGTTAGAGGCTGTCGAAGCCGACCCAGCGGTTTTGACCCCTCGTCCCGAACGCCGTGTATGGATACCGTTCGACAGGGACTACGCGCCGGGGACATCGAGAAGGACACCTACGAGCGGCTGACCTGTGCCCACTGTGGGGAATCGCTCGCGACGCGCGACACCGACGACGGCGTCGGGAAGATTCGCTCGTGTCCGGACTGCGACCGCGAGTACAAGGAGCTGTAACCGGGACCGAACGGCCTTTCGCATCTGTGGACGTTGTACGGGTATGCAACTGCTGACAGTTTGCTCCCCGGCCGGTGACCGTGCGTGACCGGTCGCTACCGGAACGCCGGCTTGTTTCTCACGCTCGCGGTGCTGTTCGGTCTCTCCTTCATCGGTATCAAGACCGGACTCGACGCGCTCCCGCCGCTGTTTTTTGCCGGGCTTCGCTTCGACATCGCCGCGCCGCTGCTGCTCGTATTTGCCGCCCTCCGGTATGACGCCTGGTATCCGACCGACCCGCGTGACTTCCTCGCCGTCGGGGTCGCCGGTGTCGCGCTCATCGCCGCTAACAACGGCCTGCTATTTCTGGGCCAGCAGTCGATTACGCCCGCGACCGCCTCGGTGATGTACGCGCTCAATCCGATTCTCGCGCCCGTCTTCGCCATCAGCATCCTCGGTGAGCGACTCGATGCCCGCGACGCGGCCGGCGTGCTCATCGGTCTCGCCGGCGTCGTCGTCATCGTTCAGCCGACGCCGGAGACCCTCACCGCCGGCTCGACGGTCGCCAAGCTGTACGTGCTCGGCGCGGCGGCGGGGATTGCCGTCGGCAGCGTCCTCCTCCGACGCATCGAGCCGCCGCTCCCGAGTCTCCCGATGGCCGCGTGGTCGATGGCGCTCGGAGCCGTTATCCTCCACGCGAGCAGCCTCGCTGTGGGGGAAGTCGTCGTGACGGGCGGTTCCCGTGGCGTCGCCTTCGCCGTCTTACTGGTCGCGATTCCCTCCACCGCGTTCGCTTACCCCATCTACTACCACCTGCTCGGCGCTATCGGCCCGGTACGGACGAACCTCGTCGGCTACGTCGTCCCCATCGTCGCCGCGCTGGTCGGGCTGGTCGTGCTCCAACAACCGATCAACCTCGCCACCGTCGTCGGCTTCTTCGTCGTGCTCGCGGGCGTCTGTCTGTTAGAGCGACAGATCGTCGCCGACGAACTCGCCCGTCTCCGCTGACTACTCGAAGACGGCGTCGAAACCGTCCGCACCGAGCGGGGAGTACTCCCCGGCTGCGACGTTCTCCGCGACGTGTTCGACGGTTCCCATCCCGACGAGTGCGCTCGTCACGCCAGGGGCAGACCGAGCGAAGTTGATTGCCTTCTGGGCGGTCGTCTCGCCGTCGAGCCGTTCGGCCACCCCGTCCGGCAGTCCACCCTCGGTCGCGAGTTCACCCTGCAAAAGCGGGGCGCTCGCGAACACGTCCAGGCCGGCCTCGTGAGCGAACCAGAGGGCGCTCTGTTGGCCCTCCGGGCCGGCGTGGCTCTCGACGGTGAACGCGTCGGCCATCCGGGCGTTGAACGGGAGCTGAAGCGCTCGGAGATGCGTCGAGGTCGTCCCCGCCGCGTTCGATGCCGCCCGCGCTCTACGGACGATCTCCGGCAGCGAGAGATACGACTCGTGGGGCGCGGGGACGCGCAGTCCCTCCCACGTCGCCACGCCGTAGTGGTCGATATCGCCCGCAGCGGCCCGCTCTTCGAGTCGGGTGAACGCCGCTTCGATCATGTCGTACACCGTCTCGGAGTCGTGTTCCTCCAACTGCACCTCGGGATTGTGAAGGTAGTAGAGATCGACGGAGTCGACGCCGAGGTTCTCGAGCGAGCGGTCGAGCGACTCTCCCACGAAGCCGGGGTCGAGGCAGTTTCCTCGGACGAACTCGTAGTCCGGAAACTCTTCGCGGACGTACGCGCCGGGGTCGTCCGGATGCTCGCCGTCGAACGGGACGAATCCCCCCTTCGTCGCCAGCAGTATCGCCTCGCGGGCTACGTCGCTGTCGGCGACGGCGCGGCTGACGACGCGCTCGGAGCGCTGGTGGCGGTAGTTGATGGCCGTGTCGATGACGTTGACACCCGTCGCCAGCGCCTCGCGGATGGCGGTGTAGTAGGCGTCGTCGCGCTCGTCAGTCGCGTCGCCGAGGTAGGTACCGACGCCGACCGACGAGACGAGCCCGTCACCGAACCGGCGGAAGTAGGTGCGGGCGAATGACTCGTGGAACTCGTTGCGGTATGCCCACGACGCGTCGCGGTTCATACCCCGCGTTCGAGACGACGGAGGCTAACGGTTCCGCTCTCGCAACCGTTCGGCCGTTCGAACTGAGGCTCGTTCGATGGTCGGTCGACGGCAGATTTCATCGACATCGGGGATTCTGGGGGTATTGAGGGTCGACGGAAACACTAAGTCCCGAACACCAGTACAGCGGCGTGAGTGCCACGAATTGGGCACGGGTACAGACGAACCCTTGTGGGATTGAAGCTAACATGAGTGACTATGGCGCTGACTTTCTGACGGGGTACAGACGAACCCTTGTGGGATTGAAGCCTCGAAGGCGCGCCGATCGACGACGGCGAAGGGGCGGGTACAGACGAACCCTTGTGGGATTGAAGCGGGCCACTCATGACAATTTTGTCGACGCTGCACTTGTTACAGAAAGGAGGGCCGATAGCGACTACGTCGATTCCTGCCGGTACGCCTCTACCGCTGTGGCGTACCCCTCCCGATACGTCGGATACGTCAGTTCGTACCCCACTTCGTGGAGCAGGTCGTTGCTGACGCGCTTACTCGTGAGAATCCGGCGTTGGGCCGGCTCCGAGAGGTCGCCCGCGTCGAGTCGCTCCTGTTTCGTCCGTTTCTCGGGGCGCGATACGTCACACGCGTCGGCGAGCCAGTCGGCGAACGCGTGTTTCGAGGCCGGTTCGTCGTCGACGACGTTGACGACCGACGGTTCGACGCCGGCGAGCAGATGCGCGACCGCACCGGCTGCGTCGTCGCGGTGAACCATATTCAGATAGCCGGCTGTCACCGGCCCCTCCAGATAGCGGTCGAGGCGGTAGCGGTCCGGGCCGTACAGTCCGGCGAATCTGGCTACGGTTCCGTCGATACCGCGCTCGGCGGCGTACTCGGTCGCGATGCGTTCGGCTTCCGCGAGCACGGCCGTCTTTTCGGTCGTCGGCTCGATTGGCGTGGATTCGTCCACCCAGTCGCCGTCGTGGTCGCCGTACACGCCCGTCGAGGAGGTGTAGACGAGCTGGTCGGGGGGCGATTCGCGGTCGGCGAAGGCGTCGATAGCGGTCTCTAACCCTTCGACGTACACCTCGCGGGCGGCCTCGGCTCCCCGCCCGCCGGAGGAGGCGGCGAAGACGAGCGCGTCCACGTCCGGTAGCTCTGCGAGTGCGTCGGCGTCGGTCACGTCGGCTTCGACGGCCCGTGCGCCGGTCTCGCGCACCGCATCGAGCGTCGACCGCCGGACGCCGATGACCTCGTGGTCGGGCGTGAGTTGGCGAGCCAGTTCTAAGCCGACGTAGCCACAGCCCAAGATTGCGACTCTCATTTGCCACGTGTTCGAGCGGGCGGCCCTTAGCCGATTCGTCGCCGGCCCACGTCCCGAGTCGTGGTTCTTTTTTTCACCGGCGCGCAGGACGTGGCGTATGGACGAGCTACTGGACGTGATGGATCTCGCCGCTGACGCCGGGTTAGAGGGCGCAATCACGTGACTGTTCCGGCTCCTCGGCCTGCTCGCGGTCCTCGCGGGAATCGGGCTGTTCGCCTTCACCGACGTGACGATTCTCGTTCCGGTCGTGCTCGTAGTCGTGGGGCTTTTCCTGCACATCGTGCCGGGGACACTGGTGCAGGTGGCCGAGGTCGCCGGTTGAGCCGTCGCTCGTCGTCGAGAGGAACGAACCACAAAAATAGAGTCTCAGACCGTCTGGGCCTGAATTGTCGCGTGTAGCAGTGCGAACTCCCGGAGAGTCATCGGGAACCGACCCTCGATTTTCGACTGCACCTCGCGCGGTTCGAGTTCGCCGCCGGCGTTGGCCGCCAGCGCCTCCACGTCGAGGACGGCCTGTGACATCCCCATCATGATGGCGTCCCGCGAGAGCGCGACGATGTCGCCGGCGTGGTCGTCCTCGACGACGGCAAGGATAGCTGCCGCTTCCTCGACGGTGAGTTCGGGTTGGTCGCCAGCAACGAGGTCACGGAGCGTAGCTTCCGGCACGTCGGTCTCAGCGGCGATGGCGTCGACGCCGACCGATTCGACGCCGGCAGCGAGTTCGGCTACCATCGCGTCGTACAGTTCCGGTCCGGAGTGGTCGCCCGGGTTGGCGACGAGGTCGTGAAGCATACCCCGGCTTCGCGACCGACGGCTAAATGCCTTCGAGTTCCGTCACGACAGCAGGTACGCGGCCCAGCCGGCGAGCGAGAACGCGCCGACGCCGGCGAGCGCGTAGCTGTACACCGGGTGGCGGTCGCCGTGAATCCGATAACCACAGTAGACGGCTCCCAGTCCGGCGATTGGGATGAGCAGCAGCGAAAGCAGCGCACACACCACGCCGGCGAGTAGATACCAATCGGCAGTCTCGTCGAGCACACGCCGACTAGCCAGCCGACGGATTTGACGCTATCGCTCCCCCCACCCCGCAGAGCGTTCGTCGGCGTTACCGTCTACGTCCCCGACGCCCTGTCCACCGGGCGGAACGACGACCACGACGGCCGTTCGGTATGCGAACGTGACTGCGGTCGCGGTCCCCGCGCGTTCTAGCTCACCGTCGCCGTTCCAGTCGATGACGACGGTGCTACCGTCCCTGACGTAGGTAAGTCGCCGTCCCGGCCCGCCGTTACGGACGCTGACGGCGAAGCGATCGTAACCACCGCGCGCCTCGATATCCCAGATATTGGCCGTTGCGTACCACTGTGACGGAACTGGAGTAACGGGGATTCCGCTCGGAACAGCGGCCAGCTTACCCGTTTTCGACTCGAGTCGCTCACGGACAGCGGTCGTCGTCTGGTTGGCCGCACGACCGACGCTCTGTTTCACCAGTTTCCCGACCATCTGGCGTGCGCGTTCGACGTGTGGCGTCACGGATGACTCGGGCACGCCGCGCCCATCGGTCGCCACAGCACGGAGCGACCGTCGGAGGTCGTCGCGGTCGGCCGGCCCGTCGAACGAACCGGGCGAGCGTCGGAGCGCCACGGCGGCGACGGCGTCGGGTCCACGATTCTCGGTGACAGCGATGGCACGCTCGGCGACCGTCTCCCACGCCCCGAGCCCGGCCGCGACGATTCGGCGACGGTCGCTGCGGGAGTCACCCACGCCGGCCCGCCGGAGGACGCGACGCATCCCGCGCCGGCGTCTGCTCACAGCGGTCTCGACATCGGCTTCGAGCGTTTCGTGGGTCGCGAGTTCCTCACCGGCCGCGAGCGCGCGCGCCGCAGACCGAAGCCTGACTCGGTCGCCGCCGAACAGTTTTCCGACGATTCCGTCGGCAGCGTCGCCGTACGGCACGGTGAATATGTTCGTGTTGCGTGCGGCGAGCGGACGGACGCTTCCCTCGCGCAGCGAGTCGGTCTGCGTCCGATTCACCGACGCGAGCGTGAGATACGCCGGGACTCCCTCTACGTCGAGCGAGTAGGAGCCACCGACGCCCGAAATCGAATGGCTCGTCGGCGTCGTGACCTGCGAGCGTGCGGCCATAATCGAGCGCAGGCGGCCGAGACTCAGCCCGCGCGCTGCGAGCAGGCCGGCAAGCCGCTCTTTCACGCCGTCGCGGTCGTCGGCTCGGCGTTCTAGTTCCGTGATAACCGCATCGAGATACGCACCGCGTGCAGCGACCCGTGCCCGGTCCGCGACGCCGTCGTACTCGTCGGGACGGTCGACGAGTCGTGCGCGTCGCGCTCGGAGGGCCCCTGCGAGTTCGTCGCTCGGATTCACCTGGTACGTGCCGACTGCGCCCCGTTCGACCGCCACCGAGACGTTCGCCACTCGTTCACGCAGTCGGACAAGGTCGCGGTACACCCAGTCTCGTAGCTCGAGCGGCTGCTCGCCGCGAATCGTCGTCTGGGTGGTTCCGTCGCTCGTCGTGCGAGCCGCCAGCGCGTCGAGGTCCTGCTCGTCGCCGAGGAGCCGTGTCTTCGCTCGACGCTCGACGGCCGCGAGGTTCGGGCCGTCGATCGCGCCACCGCGCTCGTGGATGGGCGATGTCCCGACCGGCGGTGCGGCTCCACCGTCGTGGCGGCCGACGAGTCGTATCGAGACGCGCCGCGTCTGGGTAGTCGTCTCGACCGTCGTGTGCGTCGTGTGATTACGTCGCCACCGGCGCTCCGTCCGGGTCGTCTCGGCGACCCGACGGCCGGTCGTAGCGAGCGTGTGCCACGGATTCACGGGAGAGCCGACTGTCGCGTCTCCGTCTGTCACGGTCGTCTCGTCGGTCTGTTCGGTCCCGACGAGCGTCCAGTTGTCCCCGGTAGGCCGTTCGCGTCCGGCGGTCGTCGTCGCGCTGTCGGTGACGGCACGTCGGCGTTCGACCGTCACGCGGTACGGCGCAGCGAGCACGGCGTCGAGGTCGGTCGTGACGAACCGGTCGAACGCCGTCGTCGCCTGCTCGCCGACGGAGACGTTCAGCGCTGATTCCGGCGTTATCGGTGGATTTGCCGCCGCTACCGGGTCGAGGGTCGACCCCGGTGTCGCGGCGTCGACACCGGCGAGAAGTTCTTGAATCTGCTTACCAGATTGCCCGGTCGCGGCCAACAGGTCAGTTCCCGCGGCGCGGGCGGCGGCGACCCGGACCGCGCGGCGACCCGTGTCGTCTGTCGCGCCGAACGTCGCCCGCTGTTGAGCGAGGAGCGCGTGGTTCGTCGCCACGGCGACGTGTTGGTTCGAGACGACGTTGGCGATCGGGCCGCCGCCGTACTGGGTGAGTCCCCGTGCCCACGCCACCCCGTACAGGCGTGCGGTCGCCCGGCGCGCCAGTCCCGGCTCGGTCGCGCCGCTGTCGAGTCGCTGCTGGTAGGTCCTCGTTCGTTCGTGGAGCGCAAACACCGGTGTCTGGACGGTCATCGTCGGCGAAACCGCGTACCTGTCGATGACGCGCCCGTCGCGCATCGCCGTGAGCGTGACGTTCGCGACGGTGGTTCTGACGGCCGTCGCGTTCGCCCCGACCGGTTCGACTGTCGTCCGTGAGAGCGCGGCGTCGATATCCGCCGAGTCTCGCAGCGCCGGCAGTGACGGGTCGACGGTGACGCCGCGTTCGGTCGTCGCCGAGAGCCGGTCGCGAACCGCGAGATACGTCCGAAGCTCGAGCGCGGCTCGGAACGGGTCGCCGGTCGCCGCGAGCACTCGTCCGAGCGTCGTGTTCGCCGGTGCGACGACCGGGGATGCTGCCACATTCCTCGCCGCCGTCCGGGTCGCATCGTGAACGGTCCCGCCGAGCGATGTGCGCCCCTGCTCGATAGCCGCCTCGGTCGCCGGCTCGCGCGTGGGAGAGGTCCCACCGAGTCCGGCGGCGATACTCGCGCTCCCGACGAGAAGCACCACTCCGAGCAGTGCGAACGGCACGCGGGCGCGCTCGTTCACGCCGACCATCGCCGGACGACAACCGTCACTCCGGGTTGTATCGCCCGCGCTGCCTCCTCGGGAGAGTCGAACCGCTCGCGGAGCCGCAGCTCGTAGCGTCGTTGCAGTGTCTCGCGGAGCCGGCTGTGTACGCCGGTCACGTTCCGCGTCGCGAGCGCATCCTCGACTGACACGCCGAGGTGGCGACCGGCGGCTTCATACCGTGCGACTGCGAGTCGGTCGGTCGGATAGTCGGCCGCGAGCGCGTTCCGCATCCCCGTGGCAGGCCACAGTCGTTCTGTCGTCCGTGTCGCCGCGACGGCTGCGACGCCGGCGTAGCCGAAGTCCTCGGCCGCGCGAGTCGCCTGTCGTCGCGGCTCACCGGCTGTCGTAACGAGTCGGGTCTGAGTTGCGACGGCCGCGTCCGCAGGCGGGGCCGGACCAGCCACCGCCGTCCCACCGATAGCTGCGCCGGGAAACGGCTGCCAGCGGGCCACTACCTGTGTCTGCGGGCCGGTTGCGTTCACGACTGCCGCGGCGACCCGGCGCTCGAACTCGTCGCTCGCGTGCGTCAGTTGGTTGCCGTCGATCGTCGCGTTCCGGACGGCGCTGCGGGCGAGAAGCTCAGAGAGTCGACCGGTCGTCCGACGCCAAAGCATCGACGCCGGAATGTGCTCGTCGTCGGGAGCGACGAGGCGGTACTCGATATCGGTCGTCGTGCGCTCGACGACCGTCACAGCGGCGTCGGCATCCGGCGACGGCGTCGGGGCAGTCGGGAGCGCGAGCGTCGTCGCGGCCGCGGAGACGAGCACGAGACAGACGAGCACGTCGGCAACCGTAGAGAGCCCGCGACTCACCAGACCGTCACCCGGATTCGCCCCGCGTCGACGGTGCCGTTCGCCCGCCGAATCGGGAGCCGCTGGCGCGCGTGGCGGGTCCCGCCCTCCGGTGGCGTCGGCCCGACGCTCCACGAGCGACCGCGAACTGCGAGCGAGACGTGCGTCGCCTCGCCGACCGAGAGCGTGGGGAGGTGTTCCGGGTCGGCGACACCGGCTGGAGCGATATCGTCCGTCACCGAATCGAGGGTCGGCGCAGGCGAGGGAGTCGTCGGAGCGAGTGCGTCGCCGAGCAGCCCGCCGTACGCCGAGAGCGAGAGTCCGACCGCCGCGACGGCGACGAGTGCGACAAGCGGGTCGGTCTGTCCTCTATCCGACGAGCGTGACACGCGTCTCACCCCACGTTAGCTGTCTGGCCGAAAGCGAGTCCGGAGCTGGCTGCCATCTCGTCGTTCGGGAACGCGCCTGCTCGACCGCGAGGGCGAATCTCGTGGGACCCTCGAACACGCGCCGTGGGTCGGCCCCGTCGAGGACAGCCCGCAGCGGCCCGTCAGAAACGGGAACGATTGGCCCGGCGTCGAACGTCGCGTGTGCGCGTCCGTTGTCAGTGATGACCGACAGCCCGAGGGGCGTGAGCCGGAACTGCGTCGCGTAGATATCGATGGTCGCCCTGCCGGCGTAGTCGCTGTCAGCGACGCCGTCGACGGCTGTGGCCGTAGCCCGTACGTCCGGTGGCGGCGCGGTCGGAAGCCCGAACGTGACGGCCAGTAGTCCCGCCGCAGCGAGGGAGACGCCGGCCCAACTGTACCATCCCGTCGTCGCATCGAACATGCGCCGGGTGGGCCCGGCTTCGGATATAAACATCAGTGGCGGTATCAGACGAGGAGTCCGCCGGCGACGGCCGAAACGAGATACGTCGTCGTCGCGGCCACGAGGGCGAGACCGACGCGGTAGCCGACGACGGAGCGGTCGAAGCCGCGCTCCAGTCCGGTCGCGAGGGCGGTCAAGACGACCGCGAGCAGGAGGACGTAGACGCCGACGGCGAGTGCGAGACCGGCTTGAGGAATCGCCTCGCCGAGCTGTGAGCCGCTGACGCGGCCGGCGAGCGCGACCGTCACGCCGCCGACGAGGGGACCGAACAGCGCCGCCGTGTTGCCCATCGTTCCCGTGGCGTGGCGAATCGACTGTCGGGTCTCTTCTTCGACGCGGGCGAGCGTGGCGAGGTGCTCACCGGCCGCGGCGAGCGACGGACCGGCCGGCTGGCCGGCACGAGCCGCGGCGACGAACAGCCGAGCGACATCCGTGACGCGCCGACTCGGTACCGTCGCGAGGGGCGTTCGCTCGCCACACAGCGCCGTCTCGATGCCGACACCGAGGGTTGCCCCCTGTCGGTTCGCCCGCGCGAAGGTCGCACTCGCCGGCGAGTCGAGCGTCTCGTGGGTCGCGTCGATAGCCCGCTCGACTGGGTCGCCGTCCCGCACCCGGCGACCGACGCCGTAGAGCACGTCCGCAAGTCCGGCGTCGACAGCGGCAGTCTCGGCTCGAAGCTGCCGGTAGGGCCGATAGTGGACGATGAGTCCCGTCCCGAGACCGAAGCCGACGGCTGCCAGTGGCGGTGCCCACGCCGGAAGCAGAAGCGGGGCGACGACAGCAGCGGTACCAGCGACAGCGGCCCCGGTCGCGAGTGCGCACCACGGCCCACCGGGGACAGCAGGATGGGTGGCCGGTATCCGCGTCGGCGGGAAGGTGACCGGCCGCTTCGTCGTGAGCCACATTCCGGCAGCGAGCAGTCCGACTGGGAGCACGAGGTCGTAGACGACTACCACGGCGGGAAGCGAGATGGGGAGACCGGCGACGCTGGCGGCCGGAAGGGCGGCAACGAACGCCAACGGGAGGAGAACGCCGAAGGCGTAGACGGCAGTGACCGGCCCGCGGAGACCGGCAGCGTCCTCGGCAGCCTGTTCGCGCACCCCATCGAGGACGGCATCGAGCGCCCGCTCGATTGCCTGTGGTCGGTCGGCGGCGCTCGTTCGGCTCGCGTCGGCGAGCAGGCGAATCCCGCGCTGGAGTGGCAGAAATGACCCCCATCGTTCGAGAAAGTCGTCGACGCCGGCGGTACCGGTCGCGCGGCCGCGCCGGACTGAGGCCGCGAGCGCCCGGTCGAGGGTCGTCGCCGGATTCGCAGCGGCGACCGCAGTAGCTGCCTCCAGCGTCGGCTCCACGCGAAGCCGCATCGCGGCACGACACACCAGCCACGGCGCACCGCCGAAGGCTCGCCGCCTGACCACGGTCGCAACGACGGGTGGGAGCCGAGTGGCCGCCACGATGACGGTTGTGGCGAGCGCGAGAGTCACGACCAACGCGGGCGGGCGCATTCGCGACGGCACGAGCAGCGTCGCGGCGAGACCGGCGGCGAGCAGAACGAGCGCCGCACCGTCGCCGGCTCGACGCCACATCTCCGCGTCAGAATCGATGGCGAGCAGGTCGAGCGCGACCGACAGGTCGGAGTCCGAATCCGGAGTGAACGTTCGGGGTGAGAGCCTCGCCAACTGCGGGAGCACGGAAAGAGTCATCGAAACGCCGCCGCGCGGGTGTCGACCGCCTCGCGCACATCGCCGTAGGTCTCGCCCGGACGGGCGAGGGACGCGACGACGGCGCTGTTTCCGCGGTCGACACGCCCCGTTTTCGTCGGGTCGAACAGCCGGGCGAAGGCGGGCGAATCACGACCCACCACCTCGGACACGTCCGCGACGCGTCGCCCGTCGCTCCGGTCGAGTGTCACCACGAGGTCGGTGTCCGCGAAGGCGGTCGGCGCGACGCCGAGGTCAGTGGTGACGCGCTCGCGCACCGTCTCCGGACTCTCCCCGTGAATCGTTCCGAGGGTCGTCCCGTCCGCGCCGACACGCATCGCCTCATAGAGCGCGACCGCCTCTTCGCCGCGCACCTCACCGACGGCGATTGCGCCCTCGCCGAGTCGGAGCGCGGTTCGGAGTGCCTCCGTCGGTCCCACTCCCGTACCGTCGCGCTCGACGTGGAGACGCTGACAGTCACGCCCGGACGCGCGCAGCGACCCGACCGGGAGCTCGGGGGTATCCTCGACGACGACGGTCCGGGTGCCGGGGGCGAGTTCACCGAGGAGCGCGCCGAGCAGGGTCGTCTTCCCGACACCGCGCCCGCCGGCGACGAGGATGGACGCACTTCGTTCGACGGCGACGGAGAGCAGGCCGGCGACCGACGGCGTGAGGGTGTCGTTCGCGACGAGGTCGGCGAGCCGAAATCGGTCGCAGCTGTCGGCGCGGAAGGTAAAACCCGTCCCGTCGCTCACGGGGTCGGTGACGCCCGCCACCCGGACGGAACGACCGGCGACGGTGACGGAGGCATCGAGCGTCGGACTCGCGCGAGAGAACGCCCGCCCGCTCTCGCGACGGAACTGCGAGGCGAGCGCGTCGGCGGTCTGTGGCGTGAGCACGACGTTCGACCGGACGGTCCGTCCGTCGCGTTCGAGTCTCACGGGCGATTTTTCCACCGGCGCGGAGGCGAACACGTCGGAGACCGCGGCGTCGGCAAAGATGTCCGAAAGGACGCCCAGCCCTCGAGTGTGTTTGTCCAAGACGCCGGTGAGCGTCTCGACCGGCTGATCTTCGCTCGCCACGGCCCTGACGGCGCGGCCGGCGGCCCGCTGGCCGGCGAGCGCATCGCTCACGAGTCGTTCGGCGGCCGCGTCGAGGGCCGTCGTGGCGGCCTCCTCGAGCGTGAGTTCGACCGGCGTGAGATGATACGTCAGCAGGTCCGCGTCCGGGGCGTCGTACAGTCGGACGGTCGCCCCGGTGTCGAGTTCGTATCGCTCGCGGAGTCGTGCGTCGGGCGGCGGACGCGCGACGACTCGCTCGGTCGCGATTGCCGGTGCGACCTGTGGTCGGAACAGCGTCTCGTACCCCTCGGCGGCGCTCGCACACTCGGTGAAGCCGGTCTCGGCGGCGATGGTGGCGACGGGACCGGCGCGGCCGGCGGCGAGGCGCGCGGCGTCGAGTGGGTCCACGAGCGCACGGTCCGCGAGCGCCTCGTCGTGAAACCCGGCGCGGGCGACGAACCGCCCGGCAGCGACGAGCAGCGGCATCGCCGTCTCGTACCGGCGTTCGAGCCCGGCCGTACGGACGACCACGAGGTCGGCGTCGCGGTCACGGAGCGCGCCGACGGCAGTGGCCCGACAGTCGGATTCGGTAGCCAGTTCGCCGTCGCCGGGACAGTCACTCGCGTCGAGTCGGAGCGTGTCGTCCACGAACCGGCACACGCAGCCACAGCCGTCCTCGTCGTCGCCGAAGTCGAGCATATCAGCCGGTGGCCCCGGCATCCGACTTGAATCTCCGGAGCCGAATCCTGACCGCACTGTCGGCGCGAACGAGTCGCAGTCGGACGCAGTGGCGTCCTTCGGTGAGTCGGAGCGAGCCGTCGAAGGAGAGGTCGGTCTCGACGCGGCCCGCGCCGGTCCCGTGTTTCCACCGGAGCGACTCGTTTCTCGGGCCGACCCCGAGCCGGATAGTAGTCCCCGCCGGCACCCGGAACGTGTGGAGTCGCACCGCACCCGGTTGCCCGGGTCGGGTGGCGTCGTTGTGCCTCCGGAATCGGCCCGTGGCGTCTCGAAAGTCGGTGAGTTCGTCCTGTGCGAGCGTGGCTGCTCGCTCGGAGCGCGCGGTCTCGGCGGCCGGCAGCCCGACACCAAGGAGCGCAGCGGTGAGCAGGACAGCCACGACGAGTCGAACAATCACGGAGTGAGCGCCCGAAGCCGAGCGAACAGCCGCGACACTGCGGACGTAGTTCGGGTCGGCGTCGATGACGCAGGCTCGCGGGTCTGTTCGCGAGCAAGCGCAAGCGCGCGTTCGGCCACGCGTTCGGTCTCTCGGCCCACACGCTGGGCGTCGTCGACGTGTGCCCGGACGGCTGTCACTTCGCCTTCGGTGTCGGCAAGTCGCGTTTCGAGCGCGTCGAGTCGGGACTCGACGATGGTGAGTCGCTGCTGGATGTCAGCTTCCTCGGCGAGTGCGCCGGGAGCAGTCTCGGAGTCGGTGAGCGTGCGTTCAACGGCGGCGAGTCGGTCAGAGAGCATGTCGGTGGTCACGCCGTCGGTGGTCGCGCGCTGGTATTTGAATCTTGAGCAGACGAAGCGTTCCGTCCGGACGGACGGTCACACGATTGGCCGCGTTCTTCCGGCGAGGAGCGAGAACGAAGGCGAATTCCGGCTTCAGCGTAATTCAAGGTGGAGCCTCCGGCCTCAAGCAGCGACCGAAGCGTAGCGAAGGGAGCGAGTAGGCCGGAGAGGAAACCGACATGGTACGACACAAACGGCGCACTCCGACCGGCTGACTCCCGGACATTCAAGTACCGTAAAGCACTCTCTGAAGTCATGGAGGTGCGTCGAACTGCCGTCGTGAAACTCAACCTTTCCGACGAGCAACGTGATGCACTCCACCGAACCACCGACCAATACCTGTACTGCGCGAACCGAACCGCCGACTACTCTTGGTCCGACACCTCCTACACCGAGTGCAAGACCAACAAGCGAGAGGTTCGTGACGCGCTCTACTCCGAACTTCGAGAGGAGACGGACCTACAGGCACAGCTCGTCCAAGCCGCCATCAAACGCGCCGTCGAAGCCGTCAAAGGCGTTATCGAACGGTGGAAGAAGGGACAGCGAATCTCTTGCCCTACGTTCACCGCCGAGACGATGGACTACGACGCGCGGAGCGCCGAGGAAGTAGGGTGGGGTAGTTTACATATCGGGTAGCAACCGGAGATCGGTGCGTCGTCTCTCCGGGTCAGGTCACCCCAGCACGGCTCAAGCGGTTCGGGAGATACTCGCTGGAGACGGCGTTGCGGGCGGTGACGAGCGGGTCGACCACCTGACTGCTTTCGAACCCGCTGACGAGACTCGCAAAGAGCCACGAAAGGGCCGCGTAATCAGGTACACGACGAATCAGCCCAGTTGCGTCGCGGAGAAATGAAAACAGAGCGTTTCCTCGCCGTTACTCGCCACCACCCAGCGTCGAGAGGAGATATCGGCGGGCGACGAGTAACACGATGAGGGGCGGAATCAACACGAGAATGCCGGCAGCCATGACGAGGTTCCACTGGACGAAGCCCTCTGCACCGGTCCCCTGGATGTACCGCAGGCCGACCTGAGCGACCTGGTTCGTGCGGTCAATAATCGCGACAAGCGGCCACAGATACGCGTTCCACGTCGAGATGAACATGATTGCCGTGACGCCAGCAATCATCCCCTTCGACATCGGGATGAGGACGTTTATCAAGAATTGGATCGGACCGATTCCGTCCAGCTTGGCTGTCTCAACGACCGATGCAGGGATTGAGCGGAACTGCTGTCGGAATAAGAAGACGGCTGTCGCACTGGCGATGAACGGCGAGGTAAGTCCCGCAAAGGAATTGAGCCAGCCGATATCGGCCATTAGTTGATACAGCGGGACAATTCGGACGGGGAGCGGCATCAGGAGCGTAAACAGAATTGCATAGAAGATGAGCGACTGAAACCGGAAGTCGTAGTACACCAGTGCTGTCGCAGCGAGCAGCGAAAAAACAAGTTTCCCGACGATAACGACGGTCGCCATCACAAACGAGTTCCACATATACTGTCCGAAGTTGTACTCAAACAGTACCGTGGTGTAGTTCTCGACGAGTGCAGACCCCGGGAAGACGTTCGTGATTTGGTACACAGCGTTCGTTGTTTGTGTACTGTACACTGCAGCCAGTGCAATTGGCAAAATCAGTACCGAGATGATGAGCCAGAGTGCTGCGTGAGTCGCCAGTTGGCTGTCACCGGTCGTCGTCAACAGCCGCTCGTTGACGGTGTCTGGGACGATCGACACGTCAGGCACCCCCGTAGTACGCGTAGCGGTCAGTGACACGTAACTGAACGTACATCAACACGGCAACGAATCCAAACAGGACGATAGACTGTGCGGAGGCGTAGCCGAATCGCTGGTTCAGGAAGGCGTCCTGGTACAGATTGAACATCAACACGTTTGTGGCATTGCTCGGACCACCGCTTGTCATCAGGTCGATAAGGGCAAAGCCACCGAAGAACGCTCCAATCGTCTGGATAACGATCAGAAACACGAGCACAGGCGAAATGAGGGGGACGTAGATGCGAAACAGCCGCTGGAACCGTCCAATCCCATCTAGCTTGGCTGCATCCGTAATTGAGTCGGGGACTTGGTTGAATGCGGCTGTCATGAAGATGATACTGTAGCCCAACCCCTGCCAGACGGCAGCAATAATGACAGCCACTAGGGCGAGGGCCCCGTTTGTTTGCCACGCAAATTGGAAGCCGGTCAGCACTTCAATCGCCCACGTGACGACCCCAATACGAGGATTGATAAGAAAATCAAGCACGATGCCGGCGACAGCGATTGGCATCGCATATGGCCAGATTGCGGCCACTAAGTAGAGATTAGTGAACCGGTTGGCCTCGTGGATGAGAAACGAGATGATGAGAGAGAGAAACAGCGAGGCAGTTACCGTGGCTGCAGTGAACAGTACGGTGACGACCAAGCTGTTTCGGTACGCTCCGGACTCGAACAACTGTACGTAGTTTTGTAGCCCGACCCACTCACCACTACCGAGCACTCGCAGCTGATAGAAGCTCAGTTGCACCGTTTCGAGAAACGGATAATAGAGGAAGACGGCGATGAGCGCGAGGGTGGGCAGTAGCAGTGCCGCTGCCTGCCAGTTACTCGTGAACACCTGTAGTCGAGAGTGTTGCTCGGTCATCTACTCAGAACGTGGATCAGCGTCGCTTGCCCGCGCCAACACGTCGTCGACGTTCGATTTCGTCGACGACACGACATCTTCGACGCTGTTTCCGCCGTAGAGCCGATCTAATCCGTTGACAATCTCGGTCCGCACCTCACCGTGGTCGTAGGTGAATGCGCCGGCTGTTGCAGGCGTCTCCGGTCGACTCGCGAACTGCTCGAAGGCACGACGGAACTGTGGGGATTCCTCGTAGAACCCCTGCTCTTCTGCAATCGTGATCGCCTCTCGGCTCAGCGGATAGTAGCCAGTCGACATGTGCCACTCTGCTTGCTGTTCAGGCTGTGACAACCAGAGCATGAGTTCCGCGGCCGCTTTCAGCTTTGCCCCGTCGATTCCGGTTGGCACGAACAGTGCGCCGCCACCGATAATAGGCCCCTCCCGTCCATCGGTCGTCGCTGACGGCACGGTTCCGACACCGTGCTCAAAGCCGGCCTCTCGTGCGCCACCCGAGAGGGCAGCCAGTGCGGCTGATGAGTCCATCTGCACTGCCACCTGTCCGCTGAGGAATGCCTGTCTAGCCTCGCTCCAGTCAGCCGACAGCTGATACCGGTTCGACTCGTACATGCTGCTGTTCCACTCGTACATACGTCGGGCCGCGTCAGAATCGAAGTACGACGCCGTCGCAGGACTCGCTCGGCCGTTCTCATTGTTGACGACGTTCTGTCCCTGCGTCGCGAAGAACGTCTCGTAAAACCAGCCGATCTGTGGCCACGTGACACCGCTGCTCATCTCGGTCTCGGCCATCACGGCATCAGCAGCGGTCTGCCAGTCGTCAAACGTGGTTAGTTCGACATCGTCTGGGTGTGAAGCCAGCCCGGCTTGCTCAAATGCAGAGCGATTGTAACTGCACGCGACCGTCGAGACACCGAACGGAAGCCCCAACAGCGTGTCGTCGATGACGTAGTAGTTGCTAACTGCGCTGACGAAGTTGCTCCGGTCAATCTCTGGCCCGATAAGGTCCTCAGCCGGAATCACGACGTCTTCCGCCCATGCCGGGAGGGTACTCACTGCATTGAGATGGACGATTCCCGGTGGACTCCCGGCAGTCTGTGCTTGTTGCGTCTGGTTCCAGACCTCATTGTAGTTCCCCTGATTCGATACTGACACCGTAATCGAATCGCTCTGTTCGTTGAATCGGTCAACGATACCTTGGACGAGATCTTCAGCGCCGATCGAAATCCAAAACTCCAGTTCAACGTTTTCGCTCGCCTCGCGGTTGCCGAGGTTCTCGAAGTTGATTTGCTGGGCAGCGTTGCCACCGCCAGTTCCACCACCGAGGCTGGAACAACCTGCCATCCCGGCGAGACCGACTGTTGCCGCCAGTCCAGTGGTTTTCAGTACGGAGCGCCGTGACTGTTGTGCATCCATCACACTGGTGAAGAGCAATCTATCATTTAGACCGTTTATATTTTATATACTTCGTCAGAGATAGGCGTCTGATCAGTATGACGTCTCAGGACGGATATATACTACTCAATCCGTCTGTCAGACCGTCTGTACCATCTTCTCGGCCGCGTGAGCAAGTGTATCGCCGTCGCTATCAAACAGGTGCAGTCGGGTCGGGTCAACCACGACGCGGATAGTGTCGCCTGCAGTGACATTGGGCCGCTGGCTGGTGCGAATGCGAATCCGTTCGTTCGCCACGGTTCCATGCAGTACCACTGAATCACCAAGCGTCTCGTGGAGCGTCACGGTCATCTCGACTGGACCAGCGAAGGAGTCGTCTTCCGTTTCCTGTGCAAGATAGAGGTCCTCTGGGCGAACCCCGAGCACTGCGTTGTCGGTTGCTGGTAACGATGTCTCGTTCGGGGTCGGGAACGGACTGGTGAGGTGTCGTTGAAGCGTAGTCACTGTTGGGCGGCTCCGACCCTCAACGTCCACCGGTAAGAAGTTCATCTGTGGTGAGCCGATGAACTCAGCAACGAACCGGCTTGCTGGCTCGTCGTACAGTACTTGTGGTGACTCCACCTGCTCAATCTCACCGTCGTTCATCACTGCAACGCGGTCGCCGAGCGTCATCGCCTCCGTCTGGTCGTGGGTGACGTAGATGGTTGTCGTACCGATCCGCTCGTGTAACTGCGTCAGCTCTGCACGCATCTGATCGCGGAGCTTCGCGTCAAGATTCGACAATGGCTCGTCAAGCAGGAACACGTCTGGTTCACGGAGTAACGCTCGCCCCATTGCAACGCGCTGTTTCTCACCTCCGGACAGTGCATCTGGTGTCCGATCCAACAGATCGCCAATGCCCAGCGTCTCACCAACATCCTGCACGGCCTGCTCAATTTCGTCGTCACTCATTGAGACGTGTGAGTCCAGTCCGAACGTCATGTTTCGCCGTGCCGTCATATGGGGATACAGCGCGTAATCTTGGAACACCATCGCGACGCCGCGGTCTTTCGGTTCAACGTTCGTAACGCGGTTATCTCCGATACTGATGTCCCCTGACGTCTGTGATTCAAGTCCGGAAATCGTTCGCAAGAGCGTACTCTTTCCACAGCCGCTCGGTCCAACAAGGACGAGGAACTCTCCATCCGGCACCGACAGTGAAATGTCGTTTACCGCAACGGTCTCGCCGAACTCTTTCTGGAGCGACTCCAGTTCTATGCGTGCCATCACTCACCCACCCGCGCTAATTGACCCACGGTCATGTTCGAATCATAAATCGGACGTGGCATTCAGCGAATTATTTCACTGCAACTTCTAATCTGCTTATAATAGTTCTCAGTTACTCACAATACCACTCTGAGAGCTGTATATTGACGCTTACTTCCCGTCGTTAACGAACTACCACGGAACGATTCGACAGAGGGCACGGCTATATGCAATATATATCAGCTAACCGACTAATTCATATATCTGCCGCGATATTGGCTGCTATGGAGATTGTTGCCCACCGAGGCTACGGGGATGTGTATCCAGAGAACACGTTGGCGGCGTTTGAACAGGCCGCAGAGACAGCCGACTGGATTGAGTTGGACGTTCGACCGTGTCGTACCGGTGAGCTCGTCGTGTTTCACGACGAGTGGTTGGGTCGGCTAACCGATGCCACCGGTCGCGTGGTGAACGCAAGCTGGGATGAGTTGCAGACACTGGAGGTTTTAGACTCTGGAGAACGGATTCCGCGGTTAGACGAGGCACTCCAGACGATTCCAGCGGACACTGGCGTCGAAATCGAACTGAAAGAGTGGGGACTCGTCGAGGATGTGCTGGATGCTGTCGATACGATTGACAACCCAGTAACGATTATCTCGTTTAGCCCACTTGCACTCCACGCCGTCGCGGAGGCGACAACGGAGATACCGCTTGGCCATGTCCTCTATCATGGACTGTACGAAGATGCGCCAGTGCTTGGATTAGACACCGCAGCACATCTTGGCTGTAATACTGTTCACCTGTTCCACTCGATGGGAGCCGATGCAGACGTAGTCGAGACAGCGCACGACCGCGGGCTCGTTGTCCAGACAGCAACACCCGAAGAAGGGCCGACACCAGAGGTACTTGAAGAGTATCGCGATATCGGCATCGACCGAATCAGCACTGACCGACCAATCGAGTAGGAAACGACTCATCTACTCTGTATGCTTCAGTCACTCCGTTAATCATGGACTGTCGTTGGGCCAAGGAAGTGCGTCCGCTCCAAAGAAATGAGGGCAGCGTATCGGGTGACCGGGACAACACTAATTGTGCGACACGTTGAGTATATCACATGAAAGTCGCCCTTATCGGCGTGGGTCAAGCCGGCGGCAAGCTGGCCGAAGCCCTCTCGCGTGACCCGCTGGCGGCCGATTCGGTCGTCAGTTCGCTCGCGATCAACAGCGCGCGAGCGGACCTCTCCTCCATCGGTCTCGACACCCTCCTCGTCGGCGCGGAGCGCGTCAACGGCCACGGCGTCGGCGGCGACAACGACCTCGGTGCGACGGTGATGCGAGACGACACCAACGAGGTCATCGACGCCGTATCGGGCCGCGTCGGCTCCGACTGCGAGGCCATCATCATCACTGCCGGCCTCGGTGGCGGTACCGGGTCGGGCGGTGCGCCCGTGCTCGCCCACGAACTCAAGCGCGTCTACGACGTGCCCGTCTACGTGCTCGGCGTGCTCCCCGGCCGCGACGAGGGGGCGCTGTATCAGCGTAACGCCGGGCGGTCGCTGAAGACGCTAGCGCGGGAGGCCGACGCGACCATCCTCGTCGACAACGACGCGTGGCGACAGGCCGGTGAGTCGATGGACGAGGGGTACGCGGCCGTCAACGAGAAGATCGCCCAGCGCGTCGGCCTGCTGCTCGCGGCCGGCGAGTTCGACCCAGCGAACGTCGCCGCCGAGTCCGTCGTCGACAGCTCCGAAATTATCAACACGCTCCGGGAGGGGTCGCTCGCGGCCATCGGCTACGCATCTGCCGAGAGTAGCCCCGACGCCGACGCGAACCTCAACACCATCACCTCCGTCGTACGGAACGCCTTACTCACGGGAACGAGTCTCCCGGATGCGACCACGGCCGAAAGCGGGCTGCTCATCGTCGCCGGACGGGCAGACCGCATCAACCGCAAGGGCGTCGAGTCGGCCCAGACGTGGCTGGAGGACGAACTCGGGTCGATGCAGGTGCGCGGGGGTGATTATCCGCTCGACTCCGAGCGGCTGGCCGGGCTCGTCCTGCTGGGTGGCGTCGAACGGTCCGAGCGCGTGCAGGCGTTCCTCGACCAAGCCAGCGAGGCGAGCGTTGCGGAGGAGACGCCCGACGCCACGGAGTCGCTGGTGAACGATGACCTCGACGACCTGTTTTGAGCAGGCGCTGGCGGGTCGTTGACGAGCGAGTTCGACGCCCACAGGTCACCGGAGCCGACGGGGATGAAACCCATCCCCGTTCGACTCACGTCGAGGGCACCACGTCGGGAAAACCCCGACACGTCGGAGTTAGAGTAGTGTGAGTAATACTTTTCGACCGCGTTAGACGAGCGACGCGCCGTCCAGTTCCGTGCGGTCGGTCTCCATCTCCAGCAGGTCCAGGATAGTCGGCGTGATGTCGAACAGGTCCACGTCGTCGATGCGGGCGCGGTCGTCGTCGACGAACAGACAGGCGTTCTCGAAGGAGTGCATCCCGTTGCGCGGTCCGGTCGTGAACACCTCGTCGTTGCCCGCGAAGCCGGCCTTCAGGTCGTAACCGTGGGTCGGAATCACGGTCAGGTCGGGGGCGATATCGTCGTGTGGGCCACGGTAGGCGTCTTCCTTCGTGACGACACGCTGGGCGACCGGCTCGCCGGTCGGCCCCTCCAGCTCCTCGATGGCCTTTCTTAATTCCGCGCGAACGTCTTCGTACTCCGACTCGGGGACGGAGCCGCGCGGCTCGCGGCCCTCCAGGTTCAGATACAACCGCCCGGGGATGAACGAGTAGGCACGCGCCTCCTCGCTGATGTCGGCCAGCGAGTCGTGGTCGTCGGTCTGATACGAGAGCCACCCCTCGTCCTCGAGCCACGTGTTGAGGTTCACCTCGTAGCGTTCGGTGGTGAAGCCGTGGTCGCTGGCGACGAGCATCGTCACGTCCTCGGGAAGCTGCGAGCGCAGCTTGCCGAGATACTCGTCCACCTGCTCGTAGAACTCTAGGAACTCTTCTTTGTACTCGCCGTCCTGCTCGTAGTCGCCAAACAGGAAGTGGTTGACCCGGTCGGTCGTCATGAAGACGCCGAAAAAGAGGTCCCAGTCGTCCTTCTTGACGTACTTCGAGAACGCCTCGTAGCGGGCGTCGAGCGTGGCGTAGGCGTTCTCGATGAACTCCGTCTTGTCGGCTTGGTGGCCGAGCTTCGCGTTCGTGTCGATGCGGTAGTTGGAGTTCTGGAGGTCGTCCCGCAGCTCGTCGGGGTAGGCGGCCTTCTCGACACCCGGCGAGAGGAATCCCGAGACCATCCGCTGGACGTTGCGCTGTGGCGGAAACGTCACGGGGACATTCATCACGGTCGCGTCGCGGCCGGCGTCGGTCACGCGGTCCCAGACGCGGGTCGCCTGCACGTCACGCCCCATCGGGACGTAAGTGTCGTAGCTTCCCACTTCGCGGTCCTGGAAGCCGTAGACGCCCGTCGTTCCCGGATTGACGCCGGTCGTGAGCGACGGCCAGCAGGCCGACGACTCCGGCGGGACGATGGAGTCGATTGCACCGCCGGCACCGTCGTTGGCGAGGTCGGTCAGATTCGGAAACCGGCTGGGGTTATCGGCGATGAGACTGTACGGCACACCGTCGATACCGAAGAAAGCGACACGCGGACCACCGTCGCCGCGTAGTCGGTCGAACAAGCCCATACGCCCGGTGGACGCTCTACTCACAAGAAGTTTCGTTTCACGCGAAGACCGACTGGGTCTCCGCGGTCGTGGCAGACACTGCACGTACCGACAGCAGCCACCCACCCCGACCCGTCAGTCGTCGTAACAGGTCGGTCCCTGTGTGACGGACGCGTCCGGCTGTTCGTCCGGCTCTCTCGTGTCGTGTGGAACGACCGTCGGATGACGGATTCCGAACGTCGCGCCCTTCTTTGCTGCCATAGCTACCTGTGACTAGGAGCACTCACACCGATAAACCCACCCATAATCATGACAAATCCGGCGAGAGCAGGTGATTATCACGGCGCATGTCCAATACTGCCGTGCATGCTGAGCCGCCAGCAATACCTGCCGGGAATACTGACGACGCGGCCAATCGCGCCGTTCTTGGTCGTTTGCCCCGACTAGTCGGTATGAACGCGCGAACAGTCCGCGGCCTCCAGTTCGCGACGATACAACTCGTGGGAATCGTCGCGGTCATCCACATCGTCGTGGGGGTAGAGGTGCTCGTCTCGCTCGTCGCGAACGGGCTTGTCGGCCAGTATCTCGGCGAGTACGCCGTCCAGCGACCCCGGCCACTGCTGTTCGTGCCGTCGGGCCTCGCGATTCTCGCCGGCCTCGTGCTCGCCGGTCGGGGCACCGTCGACCGCCGGACGGCCTACCAGCTCGGCATCCTCGCGATGGGTGCGTACCTGCTCGGTTGGCTCGGCTGGCACACCGTGTTAAACCACGGGTTCGCGCTCACCGGCGAGGCTCCGCCGACGAGCAGCCACGACGCCGGCGGCATCGTCGCCGTCGTGCTCGCACACATCATCGACCCGGTTGCCGAGACGTTCCGGAGTGCGGCCAGCGGGCAGGGGTCGGTCCGGACGCTGTTCGGTATCGTTGCCGTCGCGCTCGAGCTGCTCGTTGTCGGGCTGCTCGCCGTGTTACTCAGATACGACCCCGGCGCACAGGAGGGTGGAATCAACTTCGGGCTGACCCTCAGCCCGCCCGACCGGTAACTACGGCAGCTCGTCTCGCAGAATCTCGTTGACTGTTCCCGGGTCCGCGGAGCCGCCCGTCTTCCCCATCACCTGGCCGACGAGGAAGTTGATTGCGCCGTCGTCGCCGGCTTCGTAGTCGGCCACGGCCTCGGGGTTCTCCTCGATTGCCGCACGGACGGCCTCGACAACGGCGTCGTCGTCGGTCTTCCCGAGGTCCTCCTCCTCGACGATTGTATCGGGGTCGAGCCCGTCATCGAGCATCCGTCGGAGCACCGTCTCCTCGGCGTTTTTCGTCGTGATTGCCTCGTCCGCGACGAGGGCGATAAGGTGTTCGAACTCGTCGATGCGGTCGCTCACGTCGGCAATCGCCATGTCGCGGTAGTTGAGTTCGCCGAGCAGATTGTCGGCCACCCACGTCGCCGCGAGGTCGGCGTCAAAGCGGTCGGCCACGTCCTCGAACAGGTCGGCGACGGCCTTCCGTGAGGTGAGCTTCGAGGCGGCCTCCGCCGAGAGGTCATACTCGCGCTGGAAGCGGTCGCGTCTCGCGTCCGGGAGTTCGGGAATCGAAATCTCGTCTTTCCAGCCGGAGACGCGCAGCGGCGGCAGGTCGGCCTCGCGGAAGTAGCGGTAATCCTTCTCTTCTTCCTTCGAGCGCATCGAGACCGTAATTCCCCGCGACTCGTCCCAGTGGCGGGTCTCCTGTTCGACCTCGCGACCGCGGCGAATCGCGTTCTTCTGGCGCGTCTCCTCGTAGGCGAGCGCCTTCTGGGCACCCTTGTGTGAGGAGATGTTCTTCACCTCGGTGCGGTTGGCGGCCTCCAGTGTCTCCTGTGGAATCGAGCCGTCGTCGTCGATTTCCTCGCGCTCGACAATCGAGAGATTCGCGTCGATACGCAGCGAGCCGTCACGCGTGGAGTCGAAGACGCCGAGATACTCGAGTACCTCCTCCAGTTTCGCGAGGAACGAGCGCACCTCCTCGGCACCGCGGAACTCCGGGGCGGTGACAATCTCCATCAGGGGCGTACCCGCGCGGTTGTAGTTGACGAGCGTGTAGTCGGCCGTGTCGATGGAGCCGCCGGCGTGTTGGAGGCTGCCGGGGTCCTCTTCGAGGTGGGCGCGGTCGATGGTGACGGCTCGCTCGTCGCCGTCGACGCGGAAGGGGAGGGTGCCGTCTGCACAGATTGGCGCGTCGTACTGCGTAATCTGGAAGTTCTTCGGCAGGTCGGGGTAGTAGTAGTTCTTCCGGTGGAAGCGGGTCTCCTCGGGGATGTCGGCGTCGATGGCCTTCCCGATTTTGACGGCGGCCTCGACGGCTCCCTCGTTGAGCACGGGCAGCGCACCGGGGAGCCCGAGACAGGTCGGGCAGGTCCGTGTGTTCGGCTCCTCGCCCTCGGCGGCGTCGGTCGAACAGCTACAGAAAATCTTCGTCGCCGTCTCCAACTGGACGTGGACCTCCAGCCCGATGACGGCCGAAAGCTCCTGCTGGGCGGTCTGTGCGGTCATTACGGTATGGTTCGGGGCCGGCGAGTAAAGCATAACGGAGCACCGTTCACGACGAGTCGCCGACTCATCGTTACCGCCCACCCGAACGCGGTTGACATCCTCCCCGCTCTGAAGCGCGAGGATTCCCGACCGCCGTTGGGATATTGTGGTTTACGACGAATCCTGTTCTCGCGATGCAAAGCATCCGCTCTCTGAATCGAACAGGTACGTCGATGGCTGTGCCAACCAGCCGTTACTCCTATCCTCTCCATCAGGACTCGGAGATACTTTCTGCCGAATGTTCTCAGCACCGTTCACGTCCGCGTTCGCTACCGTCCCGCACTCATCGCAGACGTACAGTCCACGCTCAACACGGTTTGCGTCATGCTTCCGACCACAGCACGAACACGACTTCGACGTATCCCGCTCAGATACCTGTTCGACCGTGATACCGTCCATCTCGGCCTTGTACGTGAGGAGGTCTGTGAAGCGGTCGAATGCCCACGAATGCAGGTCAAGGTTGCCGTGCTTGCCCCAGTTCTTCGACTCGTCGTTCTCCTCGTCCTCGCGGATACCGGCGAGGTCGCCAACCACAATCGTTCCAACACCCTCATTAACACACTGCTGGACGATGTGTTTGGAGAGCGTGTGGAAGTAGTGGGTGCGGCGAGCAGACTTCTTCTGATTCAGCCGCGTGGCCTGCTTGGAGTCCGGATCGTCACAGTGAGCGATTTGTTTGCTGAAGTAGTAGTCGTCCTGCTTCAAGCAATTGAGCGGGTACAACTCGCTGTGGCCGTCTTCGTAGGCGAGTGCGGCGAAGTTGTTGATGCCGAGGTCAACGCCCACGGTCTTCTCACCGGGTGCTTCAGCGACTTCTATCTCGACTTTGCAGACGAAGTGTAGTTCCCACTCGCCACCAGTCCAGACGGTTCTGACTTGTTGAACGCTCTCTACGGTGGAGAGGTCAACGTCGGGACGAGTCTGATATTCGCAGAGTACGAAATCAGACCAATACTCCTTGAGGTTCGATCCTTTCGAGAGTCGGACTCGCTCGTACTCGGTGTCGAGTTTGAAGCCTTTCTGCTTGAACGTGACCGTGCTTCGCGGGTGGTTGTCGCCGTGTTTGCGGTACGTTGGCGGGTTGGCTCGCGTGTCTCCGTTGCGTCGTTTGCCGTACCAGCCGTTGAACGCTTCAGCGAGTTCTTGCAGGACTCGCTGACTTGACTGCGAATGCAGGTCATCATACCGTTCGTGGCTCTTGAGATACGAGGTGAGTTCGTTGTGACTGGGAATGTGGCCGATTTCAGACCATACACGGTCGCAAACCCACCGTCCGACGTTCCAGAGTTTCGAGGCTGAGAACCCAAGCGAATCGAGGTCGTCAGACACCCGTTGCTGGTTCTGTATGGACGCAGTGTAGGTGCGAGTAACGACCTGTTTCGCCATACATAACCTATATCAATAATATTATTTAATGGTTCAGATTAACGTGGAATATCCTGCCGAGCGTTTGAACGGTGAGGTGTGAAGCATAGGGACGGATTCATCTCCGCCCTGAAGAGCGGAGCTTCCTCCTCAATTCTCAGTAACCATTATTCCGGGGCGGACAGATACCCGGGTATGAGCAACGACGAGACAACACTTGCAGACCTCGACACCATCGTCCACGAACCCGACGACGAATTCGTCGAGTCGACCAACGTCTACGACTTCATGCAGACGTACGGCATCGACGACTACGACGAACTCGTCGAGCGCACGACGACCGAGGTGGCGGGGGAGCCCGACAGCGGCATCGAGTGGTTCTGGGAGGAACTCCCCGACTATCTCGACATCGATTGGCAGCGCGAGCCCGACGCCACCCGCGACAACAGCGACGGCCCGCAGTTCACCGACTGGTACCCCGGCGGCAAACTCAACATCGCCCACAACACCGTCGACCGCCACGCCGCCCGCGACAGCGAGCGGCGCAACAAGGTCGCCTGCATCTGGGAGGGCGAGGACGGCGAGACGCGCGAGCTGACCTACCACGAGCTGTACCGGCGGTCGAATCAGGTGGCGAACTACCTCGACAGCGTCGGCATCGAGGGAGGCGATACTGTCGCGCTGTACATGCCGATGACGCCGGAAATCATCGCCATCCTCTACGGCTGTTTCAAGATCGGCGCGATTGCCGTCCCGATCTTCTCGGGCTTTGGCGTCGACGCGACCGCAACTCGCATCGAGGATCCCGAGGTAGACGTGCTGTTCACCGCCGACGGCTTCTCGCGGCGCGGCTCCCGCATCGGGCTGAAGGACAGCGCCGACGACGCGCTCGCACAGGCCGACACCAGCGTATCGAACGTCGTCGTCTACCGCCGGTTCGAGGACAGCGAGCCGTCGATGACCGGCGAGCGCGACCGCTTCTGGACCGAGGCCGTCGAGACGCAGGATGACGAGTTCGACACCCGGACGCTCGATGCGAGCGCGGAGTCCATGCTCCTGTATTCGTCGGGGACGACCGGCCAGCCGAAAGGCATCGTCCACACGCAGGCGGGCGCACAGCTCCAGTGTGCCAAGGAGGTGTACTTCGGCTTCGATCTGAAGCCGAGCGACCGCTTCTTCTGGGTGAGCGACATCGGCTGGATGATGGGCCCGTGGACGCTCATCGGCACCCACACCTTCGGCGGGACGATGTTCATGTACGAGGGTGCACCGGACCACCCCCAGCCGGACCGCTTCTGGGAGATGATCGACCGCCACAACCTCACGCAGTTCGGCATCTCGCCGACCGCCATTCGGGCGCTCCGCAAGCAGGGCGACGAGTGGCTCGACGGTCACGACCTCTCGTCGCTGCGCATCCTCGGCTCGACGGGCGAGCCGTGGGACCCCGAGTCGTGGCAGTGGTTCTACGAGCACGTCGGCGACGAAGAGGCCCCGATCGTCAACATCTCCGGCGGGACCGAGATCTGTGGGTCGTTCCTGATGCCGCTCCCGATTTCGGACCTCAAGCCGTGTACGCTCGGGAAACCCGGACTGGGGATGGCAATCGACATCGTGGACGCGACCGGCGCGTCGGTGGCCAACGACCACGAGCGCGGCTATCTCGTCGCGACCGACTCCTGTCCCTCGATGACCAAGTCGCTGTGGTCGGGAGACGAGCGGTATCTCGACGAGTACTGGTCCCGGTTCGGAGACATGTGGGACCACGGCGACTGGGCACAACAGGATACGGACGGCTTCTGGTTCCTCCACGGGCGGGCCGACGACGTGCTCAACGTCTCGGGCCGGAAGGTCGGGCCCGCAGAGGTCGAGGGGGCGGCTATCGATCACGAGTCCGTGAATCAGGCCGCCGCGGTCGGCGTGCCCGACGACACCACCGGGACAGCGGTCGTGCTCTACGTCATCGTCGACGGCGGGCAGGACCCGCCGTCTGCAAGCGGGACTTCGTCCCGTCCTGTCGAGGACAGCGTCGACGAGACGGACGCGCTGCGCGAGGAGATTCGGGCGCTCATCGGCGAGGAGTTGGGCAAGCCGTTCCGCCCGCGCGAGGTGTTGTTCGTCGACGAGTTCCCGAAGACGCAGTCGGGGAAGATCATCCGTCGGGCGGTGCAGGCGACCTGCACCGGCGAGGATTTGGGCGATATGTCATCTATCGAGAATCCGGAGGCGCTCGAGGGGCTGGAGAACGCGCGTTAGGCGGTCGGCCGCGGCGCGGTTCGCCCGGCAAACACGAGACAGCCCGCCCCGAGCAGGCCAGCGACACCGGTCGCAAGGAAGACGATTGGGTAGCCGTCCGACGCGGCGACGGTCGTCGCGAGCGGTGGCGCGGTGAGCCCGGCCAGCGCGAAGGCGGTCGAAGCGACGCCGTGGAGCGTCCCGATGTTCGCGACCCCGAACAGGTCGGCGACGAGCGGCGACAGGAGTGCGCCGTTGCCGCCGTAGCCGACACCGAAGACGACGGCGACCGCAATGATACCGGCCGGGCCGCGGGCCAACGGGAGCGCGAGCAGACACGCCCCCATCAGCGTCGAGCAGGCGACGAAGACCCGGACGCGGCCGAGAGTGTCGGAGCTGTAGCCGATAGCGAGCCGGGCCAGCGCCGTCGCGAACCCGAGGGCACTGATACCCGTCACGCCAGCCCACCGAATCCCGAGCCCGTCGGCGTAGGGGACGAGATGGTTGATGAGCACGAACAGCGTGGCGTAGACCCCCGCCCACCCGAGCACGACGAGGACGAAGGGGAGCGAGAGGATGGTCTCGCTGGCCGGCGGTCCGGTGTCGGTTCCACTGCTCGGCACCCCGTCGGGAAACTCGCCCGAGCGATCGGCGTCCACGTCGCTCGGCCGGGCGAGGACGAGTGTCGCAAGCAGCAAGGCCCCGCCGAGTCCGAGCGCGAGCAGGGTGAAGGCCCGTCGCCATCCAACGGTCTGAGTGAGCCGCGAAGCGGCCGGAACGACGGCAATCAGGCCGGCTCCGAGGCCGGCGGCGGCGATTCCGTTGGCGAAGCCGCGGCGTCGTCCGAACCACGAGGGGACGCTCGCGTACGCGACCACGTAACAACAGCTCATCCCGGCCCCGGTCACGACGCCGTACGCGAGCGTGAACGCGAGGATGCTGTCGACGCGGGCCGCGAGCAAGAGCCCACCGGGCAACAGGAGCGTGCCAACGCCGAGCATGGTACGCGGCCCGAATCGGTCAAGCAGTCGTCCGAGTACCGCACCCCCGAGATACAGGGTCGCCGTCTGGACACCGAAGACGAGCGAGATTCGGGCCGGCGTGACTGGAAACGTCGCCGCGAGCGCGTCGAAGAAGACGCTGAATGAGTAGGTCAGCCCGAACAGCGCGCCCGCCGCGAGGAAACACGCGCCAGTGATGACCCACCCGTAGTAGAACTCCATCGCCGCGAGTCGTGAGCGCACGAGAGCCAGTCACACACCGCGGACAAAAAGGTTGGCTCGCTACCAGATGTCGGCGGGAAGCATCGTCGCGTCGTCCGGGCCGTCACCGATACCGAGCGTGCCGGTCGTCTCGCCGTCGGGCACGACGAGCGTCGCTCCCGCGACCAGCGGGACGAGCAGGCCGACGACGGTGCCGGCGTCGGTGAGCGGCGTCCGAATCACGACCTCGTCGTCGGCGTCGAGACCGTACTCCGTCGCGACCGCAGTCGCTGCCTCAAGCAGGTCGGCGTGACCGTAGGTCACCCCGTCAGTACGGAGCAGTGGGTCCTCGGGGGCAACCCGGTCGGGGGGGAGCGTGGGGTTCTCACTCCACACGTCACGTTCCCAGTAGGAGACGGAGGGGTCGTCTGGTTCCGCGCCGTAGCCGACGAGTCGCGTGCCGGGGCCGGTGTCAAACTCCCTGATGCGGCCGGTGGGCGCGACGAGCGCCTTCGTCCCCTCGGAGAGCGTATCGGGTTCGAACTCGACGGTTGCACCCAGGAGGCCAGCACCGAGGAAAGAGAGCACGGTCTCCGGGATGGGGTCGCCGGCAATCGCGACGGCCATCCCGCCGCGGACGCCCTCGTTGCGGAAGAACAGGCCAGACTTCCACGCGGTCGTGAGAAAGCGCCGGTAGTCGTAGCTGCGCCCGGACGGCGCGTGCAGGTGTGCGAGGCGGTCGCTCCGGCGGTCACGGGCGAGCACGTCCGCGAGCGTCTGGAACTGCTCGGACATGTGCGAAGATTGGACCGGGAGCGCGAAAAGGGGTGCGTTGGCGGGCAGCGTGGCGGGCGGCGGGCCGGTAGACGGAAAACGAAAGCAAGCCAGCAGCATACGCCGAGCGAAGCGAGGCGTTTCACCGCGCCGAAGGCGCGGCTGCGGTTTTTGGTGCAGATTTTTCGACCGAGCGGTGCCCGCAGGCGCGGCGAAGCCGCGCCGAGGACACCCGAGTGTCGAAAAAGGTGCGCTAGAAGGAATTCTTGATCTTCTCGAAGAAGCCCTCGTCCACGTCGACCTCCTCGCCGCCGGCCTCGGCGAACTGTTCGAGCGCCTCCTTCTGCTCGCTGCTGAGGTCCGTCGGCGTGACGACCTGCACGGTCACATACATGTCGCCGTGGCCGCGCCCGCGAAGTCGGGGCATCCCCTTCCCCTTCAGCCGGAACCGCTCGCCCGACTGTGTGCCGGGGTCGATATCCATCTCGACCGGGCCGTCGAGGGTTGGCACCTCGACAGTCGCGCCGAAGACGGCCTTCGGGAACGAGACCGCGGCGTCGTGGTGGAGGTCGTCGCCGTCGCGCTCGAAGTCCGGATGCGGGTCGATGGCCACCTCGATGAGGAGGTCGCCTTTCCGCCCGCCGTTCTCGCCGGGTGCACCCTCGCCACTCATGCGGAGGGTCTGGCCGTCACGGATGCCGGCCGGCACGTCGACCTGGAGGGTGACCTCGCGCTGGACGCGGCCGTCTCCGCCACAGGTGGAGCAGGTCTCGGAGTAGAGCGTCCCGTCGCCATCACACTGGGGACAGGTCTGGCGCTGCTGGACGCGGCCGAGCGGCGTCTGCTGGACGCGCGTGGTCTGGCCCTGCCCGTTACACTCGGGACAGGTCTGGGCGTCGGCGTCGGGCGGGTGCCCCTCGCCGTCGCAGTCGGGACACGCCTCCGGGCGCGTGACGGTGAACTCGCGCGTGATACCCTCGTAGGCCGCCTCCATCGAGATATTCATCCGGGTGCGGAGGTCACGGCCCTGTCGTGGACCGTTCTGCTGGCCACCGCTGCCACCGCCGAAGAACTGATCGAAGATGTCGCCCATACCGCCACCGCCGCCGCCGAACGGGTTGCCCTGACCGCCCATTCCCCCCATCCCGCCCATGCCGCCACCGCCGCCTGCGCCGCCGCGCTTTTCGGCCTGCTCGAACTGTTCGTGGCCCATCTGGTCGTACATCCGGCGCTGTTCGTCGTCCGTGAGGACCTCCTTGGCCTTCTTCGCTTTCTTGAACTTCTCTTCGGCGTTTGGGTCGTCGGACACGTCGGGGTGGTACTCGCGAGCCTTCTCGCGGTACGCCTCCTTGATTTCGTCCTCGTCGGCGTCCCGTGACACCCCGAGCACGTCGTAGAAGTCCTGACTCATTACCTGCCGTAACTCGCCGAGACGTTTGAAAGGAACGGGTCCCGACGGTCGGCCCCCGACTCTTTTCTCTGATTATCGAGTAGCTTCGTGTATGTCCGAGACAGAACTCTCCGAGGAGACGCTCGAACGACTCGATGCCATCCGCGTCGAGGGGCAGAGCTACGACGACGTGGTGTCGGAACTCATCGACATCTACCACGCCGAGGAGCTAACGCTCCAGCACGGCGGCGACGCGCTCTGAATCGCGAACGTTTCTCGCCGGCGGTAGCGACAGTCGCTACTCTTCGCCGACCGACTCCAACACGGTGCGGTCGATGAATCGCCCGTTGCGTTCGGCCTTCTCCGCCCGGAGTTCCTCCAGTTCGCTCCGGGTCGCCCCTTCCGCAGCCGCGAGCGCGTAGACGAGTTCGAGCACGTCGGCCAGCTCTTCGAGCGAGCCGTCCTCGCGATACTCGGCAATCTCCTCGTCCAGCTTCGCGTCCAGTCGCTCGACGTACTCGTCGGCGGCGGCCGTGTGAGTCTCGACGCGCTTCCCGTCGCGACGCAGTAGCTCGGGAATGTCGTCGCGAACGAGCTTGTCGTACGCTCGGCTCATGTCCGGAGATGCGAGCCGCGGCAGTTCACGGTTGTGATAGCCTCAAAAATCAGCAGTCGAGCGAGGCGTTACGCCTCGTCGTCGCTCTCTTCGCCGTCGACGTCCTCGAAGTCGGCGTCGACGTACTCTCCGTCTTCACCCTCGCCCTCGGGACCCATCCCGCCGGGACCAGCACCGCCCATGCCACCGGCACCGCCGGCGGCCTGCTGGCCGGCCTGCTGCTGGTACATCTGCTTGCCAATCTCCTGGAGTTCGCTGCTGAGTTCCTCGGTCGCTTCCTCCAGTTCGTCGGTGGTGGCGTCCTCGTCGTCGAGCACGGCCTCCACGTCCTCGATGGCGTCGTGGATGTTGTCGATGACGTCGCCGTCGAGTTCCTCCTCGTTTTCTTCGAGCAGGCTCTCGGCGCGCTGGACCGCGCTCTCGGCGTCGTTGCGCGCCTCGATGCGCTCGCGACGCTGCTTGTCCTCCTCGGCGTGGGCCTCGGCCTCCTCCTGCATCTCCTCGATTTCCTCGTCCGAGAGACCGACGCCGCCCTCGATGGTGATGTCCTCCTTGTTGCCGGAGCCTTTGTCCTCGGCTTCGACGTTGACGAGCCCATTCTCGTCGATGTTGAACGTCACCTCGATCTGCGGGGTGCCGGCCGGAGCCGGCGGGATACCCGTCAGCTGGAACGCACCGAGCAGTTCGTTCTCCTCGGCGATTTCACGCTCGCCCTGGAAGACGCGAATCTGCACCTGCGTCTGGTTGTCCGCGGCCGTCGTGAAGATCTTCGACTCCTCGGTCGGGATGGTGGTGTTCTTCTCGATGAGTCGCTCGAACAGCCCACCCTTCACCTCGATACCGAGCGAGAGCGGTGTCACGTCCAGCAGGACGATGTCGTCCACGTCGCCCGAGAGCACGCCACCCTGAATGGCTGCGCCGAGCGCGACGGCCTCGTCGGGGTTGACGTTCTTCTTGGGTTCCTGACCGGTGATTTCCTCGACTTTGTCCTGAACCTGCGGCATCCGCGTGGAGCCGCCGACGAGGATGACCTCGTCGATGTCGGCCGCGTCGTAGCCGGCGTCCGAGAGTGCCTGCCGGGTCGGCTCGACGGTGCGGTCGACGAGGTCCGTCGTGAGCGACTCGAACTTTGCACGCGAAATCTTCTGTTCGAGGTCCTTCGGGCCGGAGTCGTCGGCCGCGATGAACGGCAGCGTGACGGTGGTCTCCTTCCGGCTGGAGAGTTCTACCTTCGCCTCCTCGGCTGCCTCGGTGAGCCGCTGGAGCGCCTGGCGGTCCTCGCGGAGGTCGATGCCGTGTTCGGCCTCGAACTCGTCGGCCAGATACTCGATGATGGCCTCGTCCCAGTCGTCGCCGCCGAGGTCGTTGTCGCCGTTCGTGGCGACGACCTCGTAGACCCCGCCGCCCAAATCGAGGACGGACACGTCGAACGTCCCGCCACCGAGGTCGTACACGAGGACGGACTGGTCGGTCTCGTCGTCGAGGCCGTACGCCATCGCGGCGGCGGTCGGCTCGTTGACGATGCGTTCGACCTCGAAGCCGGCGATCTCGCCGGCGTCTTTCGTCGCCTGTCGCTGGCGGTCGTTGAAGTACGCCGGCACCGTGATGACCGCCTTCTCCACGTCGTCGCCGAGATACTCCTCGGCGTCGCGCTTGATCTTCTGGAGAATCATCGCCGAAATCTGCTCGGGCGTGTACTCTTCGCCGTCGATGTCGACGGTGTAGTCCTCTTCGCCCATGTGGCGCTTGATCGAGGAGATAGTGCGCTCTGGGTTCTGGACGCCCTGATTCTTTGCCGGCTTCCCGACGAGTCGCTCCTCGTCGTCGGTGAACGCCACCACGGACGGCGTCGTCCGGTCGCCTTCCGCGTTGACGATAATCTCGGGGTCGTTACCCTCCATCACCGCGAACGCAGAGTTCGTGGTCCCGAGGTCGATACCGAGAATCTTGTTGCTCGTCATTACCCCTCGTTACCGGGCTAAACTGATTAAAAGTTGCGTGATGGGGAGACACACGGATGGACACGACGGGGCGTCTCCGTGCGATTTTCACGCATTCGGGCGCGAACGACCGATACGTATAAACGGCCTTGTTGAAACCCTCATTCGATGATAGGTTTCAGCAGTCCTGCTGAATAGAGGGCGCGAATATCGCACTGCTGCTACGGCGCGAATGTGTGTTCTGAGATAATCGCATTCGATGGAGTGTGGACGATAAGAACTTCAAGTTCGTCAGCTTCAGGAGACTCTCCTTCGCGGAAGTCAGCCTCGCCTGTGTTTATTCGAAATTCAATTGTCGTTCCAGCGGTCCACGTATTTGAGTCATCAACAACGATGATTCGAGCAGACTCGAAGCCTTGATCTATGAGATCATCGTTTCCGTCAATATTGCTGTCGGCAAGAGATCTGGTGAAAAATCCATCGCCAGGAAGATCGACCAACCGTGCCTCGGTATCTACATCAGGGCCGGATGCACGAACGATGATTTCTATATTTTCAACATCAACGCTGTCGCCAGCAATATGTGTAATTCGGACGATCTGATTGTCCTCAGCGTCCTCCTCGTCAATGACAAACTCACCAGTTGTATCCGCGACATTCGGCGCAGGTTCATTAACATCTTCTACCACACCGAGAAAAAACACAGAGACTGTCGCAGCTAAAATAACGACAATTGCGACCATAAGAATAGTCGAAATAACAGGTGTGACAGCACGATCCTGCTGATTCATTGCTATGTCTATCCGCTACCGAGTAATATAATCACCGGACTTGCTGCTGTATTCACGCTCTGTATTCAGCAGCCCCCTCCTCTCGAAATTATGGACAGTCGGACTCCTTGTGTGAAATAGCGGGGCTTCGCTCCAGATTGTGAACGATGCACTTGATAACGAGTTCGCGGAACTGCTTCCACCAGAGACGCGACCGCACGAAGGCCCCGAATTTCTGTTTGATCGCCGCGTTGACTGTCTCGTTCATGTTCCGTCTGTGGTAGAGATCGCTGTCCAACCGTGTATTCCACGCCTTGTGGAGTGAGGTGAACTCACGATGCTTGATTAGTGGTCGAATATCATGCTCACGGGCGAGCCGCCGAAGTTTCTGGTCGTCGTATCCCTTGTCACCGGTCAACACCGCGATGGACTGTCTGTTCCGTTTCACTACCTGTGGCGCGATTTGCGTATCGTGCTTCCGCGTTGTGGTCACGTGAATATCGAGAACGGCGTTGGTCTTTGTATCGACCAACAGCGTCGTTTTCAACTGCTGGATGGTGAGGTTCGTTCGCTTCGTGTAGTGAGTAGAGGCATGAGCCCGCTCGAACCCGGACGCATCGATGCCAGTGACACCGTTCAGCGGCAAGTCCGCAAGTGAAACGTTCAGCAGCACTCGCCAGACGGCCATCTCCAAGCGGTCAAACGCCTTGCAGAGTGTCGAGGGTGCAGGGATCGAATCGAGATCAAGGGCGTCACGAATGCGAGGCATCTCGATAAGTTCGTCAACAAGATCGCGGTACGTTGTTGTCTTCTTCACCTTGAGACAGAGCAGGACAACATGTTGCCGGAGCGTGAACCGCTTCCGTGAATAGCGTGTCGAGAACCGTGCCACAGCACGGCGAGCCAGCACCATAGCCCGTTCAACGAATCGAAGAAGTCGTGACTTTGGGAGAGCATCCATCTTCCTCCAGCTACTCACCAGTCATGTTTGTCAGCAAGGGTTTCAACAAGGCCGTATAAACAGAACCGCTAGCTCACTCGGCGACCGTGACCTGTGCCGCCCGGAGCACCTTGCCGGCCATCTCGTAGCCGGGCCGGTGGAGGTCGGCGACGGTGCCCTCGGGCACGTCGCTCTCGACGCGCATCAACACCTCGTGGCGCTGTGGGTCGAGTTCCGTCCCCGCGTCGGGTTCGATGGGGTCGACGTTCTCGGCGTCGAGCACCTCGTCGAACTGCCGGAGCGTCGTCTCGACGCCGTCGCGAATCTCTCCCTCCTGGTCGAGGGCGCGGACGAGATTGTCGCGCACGTCGACCAGCCGCTCCACGAGGTCCTCGGTGGCGCGCTCGCGAGCCTGCTCGGTCTTCTTCTGTTGGCGTTTCTTGAAGTTCTGGAAGTCGGCCTGCTTGCGCGTGAGCTTCGATTCGAGCTCCTCGCGCTCGTCTTCGCTGGTCTCGAGGTCGGCTTCCAGTTCCTCGACGCGCTCGCGCAGGGTCGCGATTTCCCGGGCGGTCTGTTCGGGCGACGTCTCCTCGACGCGTGCCACGAGGTCGGCGTCGGGCTCTGGAATCTCGTGTGTCGCCTGCTCGTCGCTCATGCCACCAGAGAGGAGTGGGACGCGTATAAGCGTGTAGAAACAGTGATACCCGACCGCTCACACCCGGACGTATGCGCGACATCGAACGGTATCTCAACGTCAGGAGCGCGACCGCCGCCTCCGTCTCGGCCGACGGCACGCTCGCGTTCCTGCTCGACGCGACGGGCACGAGTCAGCTCTGGACGATGGACGCCCCCGGCGAGTGGCCGGTCCAGCGCACGTTCTTCGAGGACCGCATCACCTTCGCCGACTTCGAACCCGACGGCAAGAGTATCGCCTTCGGCATGGACGAGGGCGGCAACGAACGCGCCCAACTCTACCGGCTCGACCCCGACGGCACCGTCACCGAGTGGACCGACATGCCCGAGGCGAAACACCGGTGGGGCGGCTGGAACAGCGACGGCTCGCAGTTCGCCTTCGCCTCCAACCGCCGCGACGAGGCCGTCTTCGACGTGTACGTCCAGGACCGCGACGCGACCGGCGACGCCGCCGACCGCATCTTCGAGGGCGACGGCTGGCTCTCGCTCGCCGGCTGGTCGCCCGACGACGAGACGCTCCTGTTGCACGAGGCCCACTCCTCGTTCGACCACGACGTGTACGCCCTCGACGTGGAAACGGGCGAACGCACCCACCTCACCCCACACGAGGGGTCGGTCCGCTACAGCGGTCTCGAATGGGGTCCAAACGACGACATCTACCTCGTCACCGACGAGGGGCGTGATCTGCTCGCGCTCGCGCGACTCTCGACTGCCGGGGACCTGACGTACGTGCAGACCGACGACGACTGGAACATCGACGGCGTCGCCGTCGACGAGGACAGCGGCCGAGCGGTCTACTCCCGCAACGTCGACGGCTACACGGAGTTCACCGTCGGCGATATCGAAAACGGCGGCGTCACGGAACTCGACACGATTGCCTTCGACGGGGTCGCCGGCGGCGTCTGTTTCTTCGAGGACGGGAACCGGTTTGCCGTCACGGCGACGAGCGACACCGACAACGCGAACGTCCGGGTCGCGACCGTCGGCGGCGACACCGTCCGGTGGACGAACGCCTCCACCGCGGGGCTTCCCCGCGAGGAGTTCCAGTTGTCGGAGCTGGTGCGCTACGAGACCTTCGACGACCGCGAGATTCCGGCCTACGTCACCCTCCCCGAGGGGGCCAGCGAGGAATCCCCCGCGCCCGTCATCGTAGATATCCACGGCGGGCCGGAGAGCCAGCGGCGACCCTCCTTCTCGGCCGTGAAACAGTACTTCCTCTCGCAGGGGTACGGCTACTTCGAGCCGAACGTGCGCGGCTCGACCGGCTACGGGAAGGCGTACACCCACCTCGACGACGTGGAGAAACGGATGGACTCGGTGCGCGACATCCGAGCCGGCGTCGATTGGCTCGATGCCCACGACGCCGTGGACGAGGACCGCCTCGTCGTGATGGGTGGCTCATACGGCGGCTTCATGTGTCTCGCCTGTCTCACCGAATACCCCGACCTGTGGGCCGCCGGCGTCGATATCGTCGGTATCGCCTCTTTCGTCACCTTCCTCGAAAACACGGGTGAGTGGCGGCGCAAGCTCCGCGAGGCCGAGTACGGCTCGCTGGCCGAGGACAGGGAGTTCCTCGAATCCATCTCACCGCTGAACCACGCCGACGAGATTCGCGCCCCGCTGATGGTGCTCCACGGCGCGAACGACCCGCGCGTCCCGGTCGGGGAGGCCGAACAGATCGTCGAGAAGGCCAGCGAGCACGTCCCCGTCGAGAAGCTCATCTTCGAGGATGAGGGCCACGGCTTCGCCAAGCGGGAAAATCGCGTCGAGGCGTACGCCGGCATCGCCGAATTCCTCGCCGAACACGTCTGAGTCGGCTGTTTCTCAGCACGCGAGAGTGCGGGTAGTTGGCCACTACGCGCCGGGTCGCTCGTGAAGAGTCAGCGGGATTTATCCGGCTTGCGCGACTGGCTGAGGTATGGCAGGGGCGACCGCGCGCGAGCGAGTGACTGCTCGGCTCGTGCAACTTCGTGGGAGCTACGAGAACTTCGACATCCAGCAGACCACGGTCAGCGTCTCGCCCGAGACGTTCGCCGACATCACCGGCGACGAGGAGACCGTCCTCGCAGAGGTGCATGTCGAGAACGGCGACGGCGACCGGCTCCTCATCGACGGGCCGACCGGCTGGCACGCGCCGAGCACAACCGTCTCGACGGGCCAGTCGCTCGGCGAGACCGTCCGTGACACCGTCGCCAGACAGACCGGCGTCGTCCCCGACATTCAGGCGTTAGAACGGGCAGCCATCGTCGCACTCGGCTGTGAGGCCAGCGACGACGAGGCCTACCAACTCCAACTGCAGTTCTCGGCGATTCCCGAACGCGGCGAGCCGCGCTCGCCGGCCGCGTGGCGGTCGCCCTAGAGGACGCCCGTCACCGTCGCGGCCTCGATTGCTGCGCCTTCGCTCATTCCGTCGCCCAATATCGTGTAACGGTCGCGAATCTCGTGGGCAGTCGTGACCGCCTCGATGAACGTCTCGCCGTCGATATCGAGTTCGCCCGTCGTCACGGGTGCGTCGATACTGGCGAGGGCATCCCGCACCTGCGTCCACTCCCCGTCGTTGCCCGAGTGGAGATACTCCGTGACGATGCTCGCGACGCCGACCTGGTGGCCGTGGAGCGCGGCGTCGGGCGCGAGTCGGTCGAGCTGGTGGCTGATGAGGTGCTCTGCACCCGAGGCGGGACGCGAGGAGTCAGCAATCGACATCGCCACGCCCGAGGAGACGAGTGCCTTGGTGACGAGCCACGCCGACTCCTCCAGTTCTCGCTTGACCGAGTCCGCCCGCGAGACGAGCATCTCGGCGGTCAGCTGTGAGAGCTCGCCCGCGTACTCGCTGTACTCGACGTTTTTCAGGCGGTTCGCGAGCTGCCAGTCCTTCACGGCGGTGTAGTTGGAGATGATGTCCGCACAGCCGGCCGTCGTCAGCCGCCACGGCGCATTCGCGATGAGTTCCGTGTCGGCGATGACGGCGAGTGGCGGGTCGGCGGCGACGGAGTGGCGAGTGTCGCCCTCTGGGACGGAGCCGCGTCCGGAGACGATGCCGTCGTGGCTGGCCGTCGTCGGCACGGAGACGAAGCCCACGTCGAGTTCGTCGGCGGCCATCTTCGCGATGTCGATGGGTTTCCCGCCACCCAGCCCGACGAGGTAGCCGGCCTCCTCGGCGCGGGCCGTCTCGATGACGCGCTCGACGGTCTCGAATCTGGCCTCCTTTGCGACGACCGTCTCGGCGGCGGGACCGACCCCGGCGAGCCCGTCGCGGAGCCGCTCGCCCGCGATGTCGTTGGGCGTCGGCGAGGTGACGACCAGCGGTCGCCCCGCGAGGTGGAGGTCGGCGACGGCCTCGGGCACGCGGTCGATGGTGCCGTGGCCGACGACGACGCTCCGCGGCAGTTTTATCCACGTCGATTTCTCGAACATACTCCCGACTCGCGGCCCCCGGACAAAACGGTTGTCCGAACGCGCGGCTAAAACGTCTCCAGCACGGAGAGCACGCGTTCTTCGGCCTCGCGGTCGGGACCGTTCTCGCGGCCGGTGCGGTCGGAGTCGCGGTGGGCCTTGACCGTCGCGGCGACCGTCTCCTCCAACGGCGTCGGCTCCCAGCCGAGGTCGCGGATCTTCGCCGTTTCGAGCAGGTGCGGATACTCAATGTAGAGGGGGAAATCCGTCAGTTCGAGGTCGGCCGCGCCGAGTTCCCGCGGGCCGGCGAAGACGGTCTCGACCTCGGTGTCGCAGGCGTCGGCGATGCGGTCGACCCACTCCCCGAGGATGGGCGCGTGGCCGTCGCCGACGTTGTACGCCTCGCCCGCCTCACCCTCCTCGGCGACGATACGGAGGGCGCTAGCCACGTCCTCGACGTAGACGAGATGCCAGAGGTTCGTCCCGTCCCCGGGGACGACGATTTCCTCGTGGTTGTCGACGCGGTCGATCCAGTAGTCGAACCGCTCCGTGTAGTCGTGGGGACCGTAGACGACCGGCGGCCGGACGGCCATCGCGTTGACGCCCTCGTCGGCAGCCGCGAAGATAGCGCGGTCGCCCTCGGCCTTGCGCGGACCGTACGTCGCGTCGCTGTCGTCGGTCGCCTGCTCGGTCGTGCAGTCGCGGAGTCGGGTCTCGTCTTCGCGTTTCGGGACGCGCTTTGCCCCGTAGCTCGCGCCCGAAGAGATGTAGACGTACGCGTCCACGTCGGCGAAGATGTCAGTCGCGACCCGCACGTCGCGTGGGTAGTAGGCAACGCAATCGATGACGATATCCGGATCGACCCGCTCGCCCGCGAGTCGGAGTTCGCCCTCCTCGGTCCGGTCGCCCTCGACGTGGGCCACGTCCGGGTGGTCGGCGAAGGGGTTCTCGTGGTTGCCGCGATTGAATACGGTCACGTCGTAGCCGTTGTCGAGCAGTTCGCTCACGGTGTGGCGGCCGATAAAGCGCGTCCCGCCGATGACGAGTGCCGTCGCTGTCATGGCCACCACTCCGGAGGGAGGCGGGAAAACAGTTCTCAGTCGTCGCGTTCCCGCTCTGCGAGGATGGTCGGCAGAATCACGCCGACCCCGACGAGCAACCCCCACCGGAGCAGGGCACTGTCGGTTAGCCGGCCGGTGACGACCCACAGCCCCGTCGCGACGAGGGCGAACAGAATCGACCGCTGTGTGTTCTCTGAAACCACGAGCGAAAGAGTAGCGAGGGCCGGATAACCGTTCTGCTCAGTCGTCGCTGGTGACGAAGCCGGACTCCTCGTCGCCCGCACGCGCGGAGGCGTCCGGACGGACGGGCAGTTCCTCGCGCACGTCGTCGGCTCCCTCTTCGAGCACGCCGGCGTAGGCGTCGGGCATCACCTTCAGGATATTCTCCAGTTCCGACTCCCAGTTGTCAAGGATGTACTGGCCGCGGTCGGAGTCGGTGTAGGCGACGTGGTTCTCGACCAATCGGCGGAGCATCGCGCGGTCGGATTCGTCCAGTTCCGCTGTGACCGACACCATCTCCTTGTTGACCGACTGCTCGAAGTCCCTCTCCCGGTCGAGCACGTAGGCGACGCCGCCGGACATCCCGGCCGCGAAGTTCTTGCCCGTCTCGCCGAGGACGGCGACGACGCCGCCGGTCATGTACTCACAGCCGTGGTCGCCGACCGACTCAACGACCGCCTTCACGCCGGAGTTGCGGACGGCAAAGCGCTCGCCGGCCATCCCGTTGATGTACGCCTCGCCGCGGGTGCCACCGTAGAGGGCGACGTTGCCGACGAGGATGTTCTTCTCCGGCTCGTACGTCGCCACGTCGGGCGTGTTGACGATGATGCGACCGCCCGAAAGCCCCTTGCCGACGTAGTCGTTGCCGGAGCCGGTGAGCTGCATCGTCACGCCGGGCGCGAGGAACGCGCCGAAGCTCTGGCCCGCGGTGCCGGTGAAGTCGAGCCGAACCGTGCCGTCGGGTAAGCCGTCGCCGCCGTGTTTCGTCGAGATGCGGTTCGAGAGCGTCGCGCCGACCGCGCGGTGGTGATTCGAGATGTCGCGGTCGATGTGGACCGGGTCGCCGTGTTCGATGGCGGCTTCGGCCTCGTCGATTAGCTCCCAGTCGAGCGCCTCCGCGATTTCGTGGGTCTGTGGCTCCGTTTTGGTGCGCGCCTCGCCCGGCTGTTCGGCGATCATCGCCGAGAGGTCGAGCTTGCGCGCCTTCTCCTGTGTCACGTCGTCGCGTTGGCTCAGGTGCTCGGCGTGGCCGACCATCTCTTCGACCGTCTCGAAGCCCAACTCGGCCATCTGCTCGCGCAGCTCCTGTGCGATAAACGTCATGTAGTTGATGACGTGGTCGGGCTGGCCGGGGAACCGCTCGCGGAGCACGCCCCGCTGGGTGGCGACGCCGACCGGGCAGGTGTTCTCGTGACACTGGCGGGCCATCACACAGCCGGAGGTGACGAGCGGTGCGGTGCCGAAGACGTACTCTTCTGCCCCGAGCAGCGCCGCGACGGCCACGTCGCGCCCGGTCTTGAGACCGCCGTCGGTGCTGACGCGGATGCGCGAGCGCAGGTCCGTCGCCCGGAGCATCTGGTTCGCCTCCGACAGCCCGAGTTCCCACGGCAGCCCGGCGTTCTTGATTGATGTGCGCGGGGACGCGCCCGTTCCGCCCGAGTGGCCGGAGATGTGGACCGCGTCGGCGTTGGCCTTCGCGACACCGGCGGCGATGGTGCCGATGCCGGCCTCGGCGACGAGCTTCACGTTGATGTCGGCGTCGGGGTTCGCCGCCTTCAGGTCGTGAATCAGCTGTTTGAGGTCCTCGATGGAGTAGATGTCGTGCAGCGGCGGCGGCGAGATGAGACCGACACCCGGCGTCGAGAAGCGAACGTGAGCGATCATCTCGTTCACCTTCTCGCCGGGCAGATGGCCCCCTTCGCCGGGCTTTGACCCTTGTGCCATCTTGATTTGAATCTCTTCTGCGTTGGCGAGATACTCGGAGGTGACGCCGAAGCGGCCGGAGGCGACCTGCTTGACGGCACACTCCTTTTGTGTGTCGAACCGTTCCGGCGGCTCACCCCCCTCGCCGGTGCCGGATTTCGCGCCGAGTCGGTTCATCGCCATCGCGTTGTTCTCGTGGGCCTCCGGCGAGAGCGAGCCGAGCGACATCGGCGCGGTGGCGAACCGCTCGACGATGGATTCGACCGGCTCCACGTCCTCGATAGCGACCGGTGCGCGGTCGGAGTCGAGTTCGAGCAGGCCGCGCAGCGACTGGAGTTGGTCCTGCTGGTCGTTCATCTGCTCGGCGAACTTCAGATACTGCTCGTAGTCGCCCGAGCGGACGGCCTGCTGGAGGGTGCCGACGGTGGAGGGGTTCCACTCGTGGAACATCCCCGACGAGCGGTGGTCGTACTCGCCTTGGTGTTCGAGCTCCGGCTCCTCGTCGCCGAAGGCGACGGCGTGGCGCTTGCGGAGGTCGCTCTCGATGTCGTCGATGTCGATGCCCTCGGTCCGGGCGGGCGTCCCCTCGAAGTACTCGGCGACAAAATCGGAATCGAGGCCGACCGCCTCGAAAATCTGTGCCCCTTGGTAGCTCTCGACCGTCGAAATCCCCATCTTCGCCATCGTCTTGAGCACGCCGTCTTCGAGCGCGTGGACGTACGCGCCGAGGGCGGTCTCCTCGTCGGCTCCGTCCGGGCCGGCGACGATGTCGGTGACGGACTCGTAGGCGAGATACGGATTGACGGCACCGGCACCGTAGCCGATGCAGGCGGCGACGTGGTGGACCTCGCGGGGGTCGCCGGACTCGGCCACGAGTTCGACGCGGTTGCGAAGGCCGTTGCGGACGAGGTGGTGGTGGACGCCACCGACCGCAAGCAGTGCGGGAATCGGGAGGCGGTCCCTCCCGGCATCGCGGTCAGAGAGCACGAGCACGTCGTGGTGCTTCGCGGCAGCGGTCGCCTCCATCCGGAGTTCGCGGACGGCAGCTTCGAGGTCGCCGTCGGTGTCGTAGGTCGCGTCCAGCGTCACGGTCGAGAGCCCGTTCACGTCGTCGCCCCCGTCGAGTGACTGGAGCGCGTCCAGTTCTCCGTTCGTCAGGACGGGCGACTCGGCGACGACCTGTTTGGCGTGTTCCGGCGTCTCGTCGAGGAGGTTCCGTTGGTTGCCGAGCCGCGTCTCCATCGAGGTGACCATCTCCTCGCGGATGTAATCGAGCGGCGGGTTCGACACCTGCGCGAACAGCTGTTTGAAGTAGGTGAACAGCGGGCGATTGAACTCCGAGAGCACCGACAGCGGCGTGTCGTCACCCATCGAACCGACGGGGTCTTTTCCGTCGTTGGCCATGGGTTCGAGCATCTCGTCGAGCTGGTCGCGGGTGTAGCCGAACAGCGCCTGCCGCGCCCGAAGGTCGTCACCGGCGTTCGGCTCGTGGCTGTCGTGGTCGGCGAGCGAATCGAGCGAGAGCTGCTGGTCGCGGACCCATTCGCCGTACTTCTGGTCGGTGAGGGAGTCGAACACTTCGTCGTCGGGGACGACGCGACCCTCCTCTGGGTCGACGAGGAACAGCTGGCCGGGCGAGAGTCGGCCGCGCTCGCGGATGTCGGCGGGGTCGGTGTCGAGCGCGCCGGCCTCGCTGGCCATCACGAGGGTGTTGTCCTCGCGGACGTCGTAGCGACACGGGCGCAGGCCGTTGCGGTCGAGCACGGCACCGATGCGGTCGCCGTCGGTGGCACAGACGAGCGCCGGGCCGTCCCACGGCTCGACGAGCGAGGCGTGGTAGTCGTAGAACTCGCGGCGCTCCTCGGAGACCTGATTCGCCTCGCCGCGCCACGCCTCGGGGATGAGCATTCGGAGCGCGTGCGGGAGATTTCGGCCGCCCTGCATCAGCAGTTCGAGCGCGTTGTCGACGCTCGCGGTGTCTGACTGGTCGGGGTCGTCGATGATAGGCTTGACCGTGTCCACGTCGAGGTCGTCGTGTGTGATGTCGGTCTCGCGGGCCCGCATCCAGTTGACGTTCCCCTTGATGGTGTTGAACTCGCCGTTGTGGATGATGTTCCGGTACGGATGTGCGAGGTGCCACGCGCCGAGCGTGTTGGTCGAGAACCGGGCGTGGACCATCGCGAACGTGGACGCGACCCGCTCGTCGGAAAGCTCCGGGAAGTAATCGACCAGCTGTTCGGCGGTGAGCAGTCCCTTGTAGACGACGGTCTTGCGGTCGAGCGAACAGACGTAGAAGCGGCCACCGCCCGGCGGGCGGGTGTCCTCGATGCGTGTCTCGACGGCCCGGCGGGCCTCGTAGAGCAGTCGGTCGAACGACTCGCCGTCGAGGTCGGCGTCGGGCGCGACGAACACCTGTTCGATGCGTGGTTCCGATTCGAGGGCGGTCGGCCCGAGCTCGTCGTTGTTCGTCTCGACGCCGCGCCACGTCAACACGTCGAGTCCGTGTTCTGTGAACTCGTCGGCGACGATATCGCGTAGGTCGCTGGCGGCGGTCTCGTCTGGCGGGAGAAAGACGGTGCCGACGGCGTACTCGCGAGCGGGCGGCAGCGACACGTCGAGTTCCTCGCGGTAGAACCGGTCCGGAATCTGGAGAAGAATCCCCGCGCCGTCGCCGGTATTCGGGTCCGCGCCGGTGGTACCGCGGTGTTCGAGGTTACCGAGCAGTTCGATTCCCTCGGCGATGGGCTGGTGGCTCGCGTCGCCGTCGAGGTCGAATACGACTCCGACCCCGCAGTTCGCGCGCGTCTCGTCGGGGTCGGCGAGTAGCTCAGTGGCCCCCCCGTGTGCGTTGTCAGACATTACCATTGCTAGCCGACTGGACCTTATTTTTGTTCCGCTCCAAATGTAAGGGGTCATTAGACCCATATTATGTACCTTTAATAAATTCGGCTGTCTGACGGGACGTTATTCGGCCGCGAGACCGTCGTCGAGCCACCGCTGCATGTAGCCGAGATACGGGTGATTCGCGATGGGAAACAGTTCGGCGTCGGGATATGCATCGAGCGAGGCCGGCGCGTCAACCGGCAGACACCGGTAGCACGTCGTCACGTAGTGGACGAGTTCGCCCAATTCGTACTGGACGGCCTGCACGTTCGGGTTGGAGTAGACGCCGGTGAGTTCGACCGGGTCGGCCGTGAGTCCAGAGGCCGTTTCGACCTCGTGCTGGAGTGCAGTCTCCAGTGACTCACCAGGCTCGACGGCCGCCATCGGGAGCGTCCACGCGTCGAACACCTCGTTGTGGACGAAGAGCAGTCGATCGTCCGTCGTCGGGACGATACCGGCGACAGCAGGGAGAATCTCGTCGAATGCAGGCTCGGTCATCAGGGTCGGTACGGTCGGTGGTGAGGAAACGGTTCGGGTCAGGTCCCCGTTTCGACCTGCCGTGCGTTCAGAATCGAGAACTGGATATCCGTCGCCGCCGCCGGGACCAGAAGGTCCGTGTTGAGTTCGATACGCTCCTCGGTCGAGAGCCGACCGGTCGGGAGTGTCGTCTCCATAATCTTCGCTCCCGTTGGGTCGGTGAACCGAATCGACAGCTCGGCTTCGACCGCCTCGCCCTCGTTGTGGAGGGCGGCCGTGAGGTGTGCCGTCTGTCCCTGGGTCTCCATGACGGACTGTTCGGTCCCGTCGTGGGTCAGGGCCACCTCGGTGACGATGATGTTCTCCGCGGGGTTGGATTTGATGTACGCGAACAGGTCCTCGCCCATCTGTTCGAGCGAGGCTTCAAGCTCCTCGTCGTCGACCAACGCGAGGACGGGATTGAGCGCCGACCGGACGCTGCTCGCCTGTGTCTTCCGGCGCGAGCTGCTGGATCTGAGCTTCTCGTACTCGATGAAAAACGACTGTGCGGCCCGGGGCACGTCGCCGTCGAAGTACTCTTTCAGCGCCGTCACTTCCTCGTTGAAGTTGATTTGACGGGGCAGCGGCTCGTTCGACTGTGAGCGGACGCGCTGATACCGATCCGTCTCCTCGAAGGGCGTCGACTCCGTTTCGCGGGTGAGCGACGACTCGTTGCCGAAAAAGCCCAGTAGATCGAGCGTCAGCCCGACGACGAAGGTGATGAGCAACACCGCGATGGCGATACCACCGAAGTACCGGCCGATACGGCCCGGGAACGCCGTGAGGAACGCTGCGACGAAGATGGCAGACACCATCCCCGAGACGAGCGCAAAGCTGGCGAAGTTGCCGAACTCTTCACCGATTGCCTGTCCCGGTGGTGTGTCCTCAGCCATTGATTCGGGCGTCGTTTTGCACGACCGCAGTGTGTAACATCGTCAGCAGGTGTGACACCCACAGACCAATCGTAATCCCGAGAAACACCGCCGCAAAGAGGACGCTCTCTTCACGCCCCACCGGTGCGAATCCGGCCCCAATCGCGAGCAGGGCTGTCATAACCATCAACCCGTACTCGATTTTGGTGACCCGGTTCATCGTCTTGAGTCGATTCAACATACTCGTGATAAGACGCGTCAGCGGTATAAGTATTACATCGGTGTGACCTCCGTCGGAGGCCAGAAGTAGCGTGTTTCGAGGAACCAAGGAGAAAACACCACACCGATGACAGTACCGCGAATTGCTCCACCCCACGAGTATACGGCGAGCGAAGCGAGGCGTTTCACCGCGCCGACCGACGGGAGGCGCGGCTGCGTCTTTTTAGTGCAGGTTTTTGCCGCGAGCGGATTGCCGGCTCCGCCGGCAATCTATTTCGTGGCGGCTACGCCGCCACATTGCTCCCACAGGCGCGGCCTTGCCGCGCCGAGGAAGCCCGAGTCGGCAAAAAAGTGCTTAGTAGTTCTTCGCGAAGAACGCCGTCTCCGTCGCTGCCTCGCCACAGACGCCACACGTCTCGTGGACCGGTTCGGTGTCCTCCTCCAGCGGGAGCATCACGATTTCGGCCGCGATCTGGTCTTTGATCTCCGTCTCGCAGCTCTTGTCGCCACACCAGCCGGTCTTGACATAGCCACCGTGCTGGCCGAGCGTGCCGAGAATCTCGCCGCGGCCGTGCGCCTCGCGCACGTTCTCCTCCAGGTTCGCCTCGGCGTCGGCGTACAGTTTCGCGTACACCGTATCGAGGGCGTCCTCGGTCGCGTCGGTAAGGTCCGCGCGGTCCGCCGTCTCGGTCTCGCCGTCCGGGCGGTGGACGAGGGTGATTTCCTCGTCGTCGACCTCGTTCGGCCCGACCTCGATGCGGACGGGTGTCCCCTTCAGCTCCCACTCGTTGAACTTGAAGCCGGGGTTGCGCTCGTCGCGGTCGTCAAGGACGACGCGGACCCCGTCGGCGTCGAGGTCGGCGTGCAGCTGTTCGCAGTAGTCGAGCACCTCCTCGCGGGTGTCCTCCTGCCAGATGGGGACGATGACGACCTGTTCGGGCGCGACCGTCGGGGGCAAAACGAGTCCCTGGTCGTCCGAGTGAGTCATGATGAGTCCGCCGAGGGCACGCCACGACAGCCCCCACGATGTGGTGTGACACACCTGCTCGTTCTCGTCCTCGTCGCGGTACGTGAGATCGTACGCCTCGGCGAAGCCGGTGCCGAGATAGTGGCTCGTCCCCGCCTGCAGCGACTTCCCGTCGGGCATCAGCGCCTCGACGGTCGTCGTCGTCTCGCCCCCGGGGAACTTGTCGTGGTCGGGCTTGCGACCGAGCGTCGTCGGCATCGCGAGCACGTCCTCGTAGAGGCGGTTGTACTGTTCGAGTCGGGTCATCGTCTCCTCCCACGCCTCCCCTTCGCTCTCGTGGGCAGTGTGGCCCTCCTGCCAGAGGAACTCCTTGGTGCGGAAGAACGGCTTGGTGTCCGTCGCCTCCCAGCGCACGACCGAACACCACTGGTTCAATCGCAGCGGGAGGTCGCGGTGTGAACGCGTCCACTCGGCCATGTACGGCGTGATGATTGACTCGGACGTTGGACGGACGGCGAGGCGCTCTTCGAGCTCCTCGTGGCCGCCGTGGGTGACCCACGCGACTTCGGGGTCAAAGCCCTCCACGATGTCCGATTCGCGTTCGAGATACGACTCCGGAATCATCATCGGGAAGTAGGCGTTCTCGACGCCCGTGGTCTTGAACCACGAGTCGAGGTTTTCCTGGACCTGTTCCCACAGCGCGTAGCCGCGTGGTTTCACAACGATGAACCCGCCCATCGGAGCGTAGTCGGCGAGGTCGGCCTTCTGGACGACCTCCGCGTACCACTCGCCGGTCTCGTACTCCTTGCGTTTCGTGATGCCGAGAGACTGCGCGTCGGATTCGTCGCCGTCGTCGCTCATACGCTAGCCTGTCCGGGCGGTCGCTTAAACACGGTCGTTTCCGTCGGCCACCACGCCGCGTGTCAGGTTCCCCACGCGATACGGTCCCAGAGCCGCTCGTACCCGTAGTAGGTGAGCGTCTTCACGACGTTCGTGATGAGTCCGATAGAGAGCGCGTCAGTCACGTCTCCGACGACGAGGTACGCGACGACGATGGAGACGAGTATCATCACGAGTCGATAGCAGGCGGTCTTGACGACGACGCGCCGGCGCGCCTGCAGCGGAGTGCGGAGCCGCGACCGAAGTCCCATATCGGGGACGAGGCACCCGGAGTGAAGGCTGTTCTGCTACAGTGCCCCGAGAGCGAGCAGCGCGCCCATCCCGACGACGATGGTGGCGAGTACGTCCTCGGTCACGTAGGCAGCGACGGCCGCGAGCAGGCCCGCGAGCAGACGGTCGCTCGCGAGGAGTCGTACAATCGCGTCGCCCGGGGGGAGTCCCGACTGGGCGATGGGCGTCCCGTCCACCTGTGCGAGTTCGGGAACGACGAGCGCGGCGAGCACGGCCGCGGGCACGAATCGGAGCGCGTTCTCGACGCCCGCCGGGAGTTCGAGTCGGCCGTACACCGCGATGAACGAGCCACGAATCGCGTACGTACCGACCCCGCCGACGAGGATGGCGAGCCAGATGGTAGTGGTAGAGGCGGTCACGCCGGCTCACCCCCGAGGGCGGCGTCGGTCACGACGCCGGCGAGCACGCCGACCACGGCTCCGACCGGGAGCGCGAGTTCGTACGGTAGTCCGACGGCGACCGTGGTGAGCGTGCCGCCGAGGAGTGCCGCCATCCCGGTCGCCCAATCGTCGACGGCGGGGACGAGCAGCGCGAGAAAGACGAGGGGCAACGCGAAATCGAGCGGCAGCCAGGGCGGGACGCGTGCCCCGACGACGACACCGAGGACGGTACACAGCTGCCAGCACACCCACAGCGGGACGGCGGTGCCGAGATAGTAGCCGATGCCGGCGGTCTCGGCGCTGCGAAACTTCGCGAGCGAGAGGGCGTACGCCTGGTCGGTGAGGAGATACGCGCCCAGCGCCTTCCACCGGCGGCGCGCCCGGGCGACGTGTGGCGCAATCGACGCGGAGTACATCACCATCCGGAGATTGATGACGAGAATCGTGCCGACGACGACGGCCACGGGCGCACCGTCACCGAGCAGATCGATCGCGGCCAGCTGTGACGCGCCCGCGAAGACGATGACGGAGAGACCGAGGGCCTGTCCGCCGGTGAGCCCGGCCTCGACGGCTGCCGCGCCGGCGACCAGTCCGAACGGAATGATGCCGAGCACGACGGGGGCGGTGTCGCGTGTGCCCGAACGGAAGTCTGCGAGAAACGACATACCGAAGTGTGTAAGCGGTCGGTTAGAAGTGTTCCCGTCGACCGGCGTTCCCGCTTTGGGAAGCCTTTTATGCGAATAGGATCCTACACCGAGGTAAGCGGGTTTTCCGGTACAGTGTCCCGCAGTCACTGTGCGTGACTGAGAAACCGTATGACGATTACGTACACAAGCGCCGTGTCGCAGTCTGCAGCCCAGACAGCGCCGCAGCGCGTTCCGGACCCCACCTACTACCTATGAGCTCAGTAGAGCGGCAACTCGACGACCTACAAGCAGAGATCGAAGACGAGGTTCCTTCAGATATCAGTATCTCGGACGTGACCTACGAGGGACCGGAGTTGGTCGTGTACACGCGCGACCCGAAGGGGTTCGCCAGCGACGGCGACCTCGTTCGCCGGCTCGCCTCCAAACTCCGGAAACGCATCACCGTCCGACCCGACCCGGACGTGCTCTCGCACCCGCGTGAGGCCGAAGACACGGTGCGTGACATCATCCCCGAGGAGGCCGGCGTCACCGACCTCGATTTCCACACCGACACCGGCGAGATCTTCATCGAGGCGGAAAAGCCCGGGATGGTCATCGGCCGCCACGGCTCCACCCTCCGTGAAATCACCCAAGAGGTCGGCTGGACGCCCGAGGTCGTCCGGACGCCGCCGATCGAGTCCTCGACGGTCTCGAACGTCCGGAACTTCCTCAAGCAGGAACGGGAAGAGCGGCGCGACATCCTCGAACGCGTCGGCCGTCAGATCCACCGCGAGGAGATGTCCGACGACGAGTGGGTCCGGATTACGACGCTCGGCTGCTGTCGTGAGGTCGGTCGCGCGAGCTTCATCATCTCGACGCCGGAGACGCGCATCCTCGTCGACTGCGGCGACAAGCCCGGCGCGGAGGGCGAGGTGCCGTATCTGCAGGTGCCCGAGGCGCTCGGTGCCGGCGCGAACACCATTGACGCGGTCGTGTTGACCCACGCCCACCTCGACCACTCGGCGCTCATCCCGCTCCTGTTCAAGTACGGCTACGACGGCCCGATCTACTGTACGGAGCCGACGCGCGACCTGATGGGGCTGCTCACCCTCGACTACCTCGACGTGGCGGCCAAGGAGGGGCGCACGCCCCCCTACGAGTCCTCGCAGGTCCGTGAGGCAATCAAACACACCGTCCCAATCGAGTACGGCGACGTGACCGACATCGCGCCGGACGTGAAGCTCACGATGCACAACGCCGGGCACATCCTCGGCTCCGCCGTGAGCCACTTCCACATCGGCGACGGCCTGTACAACGTCGCCTTCTCCGGTGACATCCACTACGACGACACTCGGCTGTTCAACGGTGCCGTCAACGAGTTCCCGCGCGTCGAGACGCTCGTCATGGAGTCGACCTACGGCGGCCGCAACGACTACCAGACCGACCAGGCGGACTCCGAGCGCAGACTCAAGAAGGTCATCAACGAGGCGTACGAGCGCGACGGCAAGGTGGTGATTCCCGCCTTCGCGGTCGGCCGCTCACAGGAGATCATGCTCGTCTTGGAGGAGGCGATGCGGAGCGGCGACATCCCCGAGATGCCGGTCCACCTGGACGGGATGATCTGGGAGGCGACGGCGATTCACACGACGTATCCGGAGTATCTGCGCGACGACCTCCGTGACCGCATCTTCCACGAGGACGAGAATCCGTTCCTCGCCGACCAGTTCAACCACATCGACGGCGGCGAGGAGGAGCGACAGGAGGTGGCCGACGGCGACCCGTGTATCGTGCTTTCCACCTCGGGGATGGTCACCGGCGGGCCGATCATGTCGTGGCTCCACCACTTCGGTGCCGACCCGGACAACCGGCTCGTCTTCGTCGGCTATCAGGCACAGGGGACGCTCGGGCGGAGAATTCAAAACGGCTGGGACGAGATTCCGATGAACGACGGCCGTCGCTCGGGCAACCTGACCCTGAAGATGGACGTTGAGACCGTCGACGGCTTCTCCGGCCACGCCGACAGACAGGGACTGGAGAACTTCGTGAAGACGATGAATCCGCGTCCGGAGAAGGTGTTGTGTGTCCACGGCGACGAATCCTCCGTACAGGACTTCTCCAGCGCGCTGTACCACGAGTACAACATGCGCACCTTCGCCCCGAAGAATCTGGAGACGTTCCGGTTCAAGTAGTCGCTCCGTTCGGTTTGGGTTCGGTTCTGACGGCGTCACTCTGTTTGGTGTGAATTTGACAGCGACAGCACCGATCTCGTTGCTTGGCCTCGGGAAACCGCACCGCGACACGCCCGGGGCTTTCTGGCTGTTGTCCTCATCGATGTAGCCAGAGCAAGCAGAGCCAACGAACCCAAAGCCACCAATCAAGCCGTCCCCAGACTACTCGACACGGAACACACACTCGAGTGAGCCGCCCTCGGCGAGCGCATCGACCAACGCTTGGTCGACTCCCTCGGCAGCGGTGTCGGCGTTCACCATCACGGTCCGGTCGTCGACGTAGCCGCTGGTACGAGCGACGAGACTGCGGTCGCTCTCGAAAGAGAGTTCGGGGTGGCCGGCACCGACAACCGTCTGCTCGCGGTCGCCGACGCGGAGCGTCGCCTCGACGGTGGCGTCGTGGGACTGACACGCCGCGACGAACGCGGCGTCGAAGTCGGCAGGCGTGGTGTCGGCCTCGATACCCAGAATGCAGTCGCCGGCGGGGGTGAGCCAGTCGTCGCTCGTGAGCTCCCACGTGCTCGCGTGCTCGGCGGAGACGTGCTCGTGGCCGCGTGCGCGAACGGTCTCGGTTTCGGGCATACGCGGAGGTGGCGACGCGACGACTTCAGCCCGCTGACTCGCGTCGCGTTTATATATCACTCCGGAGCGTGTGGTAATGCTTCACGCAGTCGCTGTGGGGTGTGTGAGGCCGTTTCAGCCGTCGCGGGGTGGGAAATCTTTATGTACCCGTGCAAGCAACATGAAACTACCAGAACGCATCCGGCGTTCAAGCACCGCCAGCCAACCAGAATGACAGGGAATGCACTTGTCCGTGGTTGCTCGTTTTTCAGTAGCTGGCGCTGTACCCGGAGCGGTAATGGAATCGAGTACAACTATGAGTGACAGTATCGAAAGCAGCGACAACGTAGAACTCACAGACGACGAACTAGAGACGAACAACAAGGGACAGCTCATCAAGAAGGCTGGTCAACTGCGGGACCGGCGCAACGAGCTGAACCAGCTCGCGTCCGAGCGCGCGTCCAAGCGCGACGAGCTCAACGCCAAGACCCGCGAGAAGGTCGACGAGGCACAAGAGCACCGCGAGAAGCGCGACGAGCTCAACGAGCAGGTCCAAGAGCACAAGCAAAAGCGCAACGAGCTCAACGCCAAGGCCAACGAGCTGTTCGACAAGGTCGACGACCGCAAGGACGACCTCGAACTCTCGGAGGGCAAGTCCGTCGACGACCTCGAGAGCGAAATCGAGGATCTGGAGTTCAAACAGCAGACCGAGGTGCTCTCCACCGAGGACGAGCGCGAGCTCATCGAGGAGATCGAAGAAAAGCGCGAGCAGCTGGCCGAGCGAAAGGAGAAGCTCGACCAGTCCGGCGACCTCGAAGAGGTCAAGGAGAAGGCCCAGGAGGTCCGCGCCGAGGCGTCCGAACACCACCAGAAGGTGACGGAGCTCGCCGACAAGGCCCAAGAGCACCACAACCAGATGATCGAGGCCTATCGGGAGGCCGACGAGATTCGCGACGACGCCGACGAGTGGCACGAGAAGTTCGTCGAGGCACAGGAGGCCGCCGACCAGCACCACGACGACTTCGTCCGCGTCCAGAAGCGGCTCCGCGAGCTCGACAAGGAAGAAGAAAGCGAGAAGCAGGAGGCCCGCGAGGCCAAAGAGGAAGAGGCCCGCGAGGAGGCCGAGGAGATCTACGAGGCATTCCAGAACGGCGAGACCCTCGACACCGAGGACCTCATGAAGCTGCAGAAGACCGGTCTCCTGTAATCGCGATTTTTCCCTCTGTTTTTCCCCACCCGACAGCGGCGTCGGGATTTATCGCCGTGGCTCCACCACAGTCGGTATGAGTCAGGGACGAACGCTCGGTCGGCTCGTCGCGCTCACGGTGAGCGTGGCCGCGGCGGCCGTCGTGAGCTGGTATCTGTTCGTAGAGCGAGTGACCGATATCGCCGACATACTGGGGATTCTGCTCGTGCTCGTGAGTGTGCTCGCCACGCTCCAGGTTGCGAGCCGACTGCTCGACGGGAAGTATCCGGCGTACAACGTCGCGGAGGTCGCAGTCGAGGGACCAATCGTGCGCGACGGCGGGGGCGGCTCGCTCCCGAGTTCGCCGACGACGCCGGGAGCAGACGAGATCACCGAGCAGATCGACCGCGCCGACGAGGACCCCGTCGTGGAGGCGCTGCTCGTGAAGCTGAACACGCCGGGCGGGGCAGTCGTCCCGAGCGACGACATCCGGCTCGCAATCGAGCGGTTCGACGGGCCGGTGATTGCGTACACGACCGACACCTGCGCGTCGGGCGGCTACTGGATTGCGAGCGCCTGTGACGAACTGTGGGCGCGTACCGGAAGCGTCGTCGGCTCTATCGGAGTCCGCGGCTCGCGGTTCACGGCGACGGAGCTACTCGACACTGCGGGCGTCGAGTACGAGCAGTTCACCGCCGGCGAGTACAAGGAAGCCGGCGTCCCCTTCACGGAACTAGAGAAAGACGAACGCGAGTACCTCCAGGGACTCATCGACGGCTACTACGACGAGTTCGTCGACGTGGTCGCAGACGGCCGCGACCTCGACCCCGAGTTCGTCCGGTCGACGGAGGCGAAGGTGTATCTCGGGAGCGAGGCCGCCGAGCTGGGACTGGTCGACGAGTTGGGGACGCGCCGCGACGTGAAAGAGCAGCTCGAAGCCGACCTCGGCGAGGTGACGGTCCGCGAGTTCGAGCCGTCGCGGGGACCGCTGTCGGCGGTCCGAGGCGGGGCGGCGTCGATGGCGTACGCGTTCGGTCGCGGAGTAACCGACAGCGTGGACGGCGACGCGGCGTTCCGGCTCCGGCGGTAGGCTGAAGACTTTTCACCTGACGTGACATCCAACAAAACGTGACGACTCTCGTCGTGTGTGTCGATCGCGCTGGCCTGACCGACGAGCCGGTCGTCGGCTGGGAGGCCGTGCGCGCGCTCGTCACCGACATCGGCATCGAGGACCCCGGCGACTCCCGGGTGAACTCGACGCTCGAGGCGCTGAAGGTGACTCGCGACCTGCGCGACGAGAACGAAGACGCAGAGGTGGCGGTCGTGTCGGGCGGCGGTGACGCGGTGAGTGCCGACCGCGCCGTCGCGGCCGGGCTCGACACCATCATCGAGCGCGTGAATCCGGATTCGGCGGTCGTGGTCGTCGCGAGCGCCGAGGCCGAACGACTAGTCCACATCGTGGAGTCGCGGCTCCGCGTCGACGCCGTCGACCGGGTCGTCGTGCGCCAGAGCCACGACATCGAATCGACCTACTACGTCCTCAAACAGTTCCTCGCCGACGAGGAGCTTCGCTCGACCGTGCTCGTACCGCTGGGTGCGACGCTGTTGGCGTTCCCGATACTCCTCCTGCTCGCCGAGTCGGTGACGCTCGCCATTGCCATCGTCGTCGCCGCATTAGGCGTGTTCCTGCTGTACAAGGGACTGGGCGTGGACGAGCTGGCGAACGAGCTTCCCGGTCAGGTCCGCGAGGCGTTCTACTCCGGGCAGGTGTCGCTCGTCACCTACGTGGTGGCGGCGGGACTGACACTCATCGGGGCGTTCGTCGGTGCGATCCCCGCGACCGGGATGGACGACCCGTTCCTCGCGGTGATGGAGTTCGTCTACACCGCGGTGCCGTGGCTGGCGACGGCCGCACTGGCGGCCTCGGCCGGTCGGTTGGCCGACGAACTCCTCGAGGACGAGTCGGTCCGGTCTGCTTTCCTGAATCTCCCCTTCGGCGTGGTCGCGGTCGGGCTCGTCGTCCGCGGCTTCGCGGGCTACTTCCTCGAGCGCGGTGGCGTGCTCGGACCGGCACAGGTGCCGGCGCTCTCCTTCGGTCCGATTTCTGTCGCCCCCTTCGCGCTCGCGACGCTGGAGCGGCTGGCGCTGTTCGTCGCCGCCAGCCTCGCCGTCTCCGTCTGTGGTATCCTCGTCGTCAGCTATATCACCGACCGCGAGGCGGTCGGGGAGCTGTCCAGTCCGTGAGTGCTAAACCCCGAGCGCGCCGTCTCCGAGTATGAGCGACACACCGTGGGTGAGTCTGTTTTCAGGCGGAAAAGACTCCTCGTGGGCGCTGTACCGTGCACTCGAAGCCGGCCACCCGGTCGAGCGACTCGTCACCGTCCACCCGGAAGGGGATTCGTACATGTACCACACGCCGGCGACGCATCTCGCCCGCCTCGCAGCCGAGTCGGTCGGTATCGAACTGTTGGAGGTAGAGCCGTCGGATTTCGAGGCCGACAGCGCCGTCGACTCCGGTGAGCAGGGGGACGCCGAACTCGAGCCGTTGGAGCGTGCCCTCGAAACGCTGCACGGGGAGTGGGGTGGTATCGGTGGTATCACCGCCGGCGCAGTCGAGAGCGAGTACCAGACCTCACGCATTCAGGCGATGTGTGACCGCCTCGACGCCGAACTGTTCGCGCCGCTGTGGCAGAAAGACCCCCGCGACCTCGCGGACGCGATGCTCGATGCCGGCTTCGAGATTCTCATCATCCAAGTCGCGGCCTACGGGTTGGACGAGTCGTGGCTCGGTCGCGCTCTCGACCACGACGCCATCGCCGAACTCGAATCGCTCAACGAGGAGTACGGCGTCCACATCCTTGGGGAGGGCGGCGAGTTCGAGACGTTCGTTGTGGACGGGCCACACATGGACCGGCGTATCGATCTGGAGTACGAGACGGTGTGGGAAGCCGATAGAGGCCACATCAAGATTACGGACGCGTGGCTTGCTGAACAGTAACAGCTGAGAGTGTCCGTGAGCGGAGCGAACGGTTCTCCGAGCCGACCGACTGGAGGCTCGGCTGCGGCTTTTTGATGTCCTCGTGAGCGAAGCGAACGAGGTCTGCGGAAATCTCTGATTTCCGCGATGCGAGAAACGCACCGCGTTTCTCAGCAGCAGGCGAGACGCTCCGCGTCTCGCGGTGCAGATTTTTGCTGTGAGTGGCTCCCACAGCGCGCCTCCGGCGCGCGAGGAAGCCCGAACAGCAAAAAGGTGCTACTCCGTGTTGCCGAGCTGTGAGTGTGCGCCGATGAGCGCGCCAGCGAGGTCGATATCCTCGACGTTGGTCTCCTCGTCGATGATGGAGTCGTGAATCTCACAGTTGAGGACGGTGGCGTTCTCGAAGACGACGGCGTTCGAGAGCGTGGAGTCGACGATGCGGGCCCCGTCCATGACGTGGACGTTCTCGCCGATGTCAGAGTCGATGACGACGGCGTCGTCGCTGACGAGCGAGTCACCGTCGAGTGCCCACGCGACGGCCGCGAGGTACGACTCGGGCGTCCCGATGTCGAACCACGCCTCGTCGAACGGGAACGCGTACACCTCGTCGTGTTCGACGAGCCACTGGATGAACCACCCCGGCTCGTCGGGGTTGTTGCCGTCGGCGAGATACTCCTCGAATCGGAGGCTCTCTTCGGGGAACGCGTAACACGCAATCGAGACGAGCGAACTCGGCGGGTCGTCCGGCTTCTCCTCGAAGTCGACGACGCGGTCGTCCTCCACGTCGATGACGCCGTAGGAGGTCGCCTTGTCGCGGGAACCGACATCGTAGGCGGCGAGCGTGGGGGCGTCGTGTGACTCGAACGCGTCGATGAACTCGGACAAGTCGAAGCCGATGAGGTTGTCGCCGGCGATGACGACGAGGTCGTCTTCGATACCCTCGCGCTCGACGAGCTGACCGAGCGCGCCGACGACGCCGAACTTCTCCGACTCGCCGGTGGTGTCCTCGACGGAGAGGACGGGCTTCTCGAAGTCGCCCTCCGCGAGATACGTCTCGAACTCGTCGGCGAAGGCCTCGTTGGTGGAGACGAACACCTCCTCGATGCGGTCGTCGCGTTCGAGTTCGGCGAACACGCGGTCGATGACCGTCGTGTTGCCGATTGGGAGGAGCATCTTCGGGCGGTGTCTGGTGATAGGCCAGAGGCGGGTGGCGTATCCGCCGGCGAGGACGACTGCTTTCATATCCAGTAGGCTCCGAGGCCGATTATAAAGGGCTTTTTCATACGCAGTCGGTCGCATGCCACGCGTCTGACACAGTTTTTTAGTAGTCGCTGCAAAACTGACGGTATGACAAGCCTCGCTGACGTGTACGACGGTGGGGCGAGCGGACCGGGCCGACAGCGGCTCTACGCCGGACTCGGACTGTTCGCCGCCGGCGCGGTGGCCACGGTGGTCGGCATCGTGTTCGGGACCTCCTCCGGTGGCGGCGGCGTCGCAGGCTTCGACGTGACGACGACGCGGACGCTCTCGGGCGTATTCGCCGGGCTCGGCCTTCCGGCGATTTTCCTCGGTGCGATGACCGTGCTCCCGAAGGCCTCACGCGGGCTTCGCATCGCCAGTTGGGCCGGTGCAGCGGTGGCCGTCGGCGGCGTCGCCGCGTTCGTCAGCGTCTACCCGAGCAACTGGTTCGGGATGACCCCCGACTACACCCTGCCGGTGACGGCCGTCTACTTCGTCGGCGTCATCACGACGTTCTGGAGCCTCTTCGTCGCGGTCGCGAACTTCAAGGCGCGCAACGACCCCGGTGGAACCGTCAAGCTGGAGGTGACCCGCGAGGGGAAGACGCGCGTCGTGGAAGTGTCGAACGACCGCCTTCGACAAGGGCTGGGCGGTATCGGCCTGCTCGGTGAAACCCCCGACGGCGACGCCGAGACACAGACCAACGCTCCCGAGACGAGGACGCAGTCGCGCCGACGGTCGACCCCCGACACCAACGGCGCACAGGTGCTCGGCTCCGACGGCGGCGCGACGACCGAGTCGATTCAGGAGGTAGACGGCCCCTCGCAGGATTCGGGTGTCGACCAGTTCTCCACCACGCCGGACCGCGAGTCGACCGTCGGCGACCGGTACTGTGGCAACTGCAGCGAGTTCAAATACGTCCGCACCGACGACGGTCTCCAGCCGTACTGTGGTCTCCACGAGGAGGTCATGGACGACATGGACGCCTGCACGGAGTGGACGGCCGACTAGATCGCCGCGAGTCGCTGTTTCATCGACTCCCAGTGTGATCCCTTCCAGAAGTACTGCCCGCAGTCGCGACACCGCCAGATGTCGAACTCCTCGGTCGACGGCGCGTACTCCGGCGTCGGGTCGTCGTCGGGAACGGTCTCGACCGGCCCGTTACAGTCGCCACAGTAGTGCGGCTCGGAGTCGAGTGAGATGTCGAGTCCGTACGCGGCGAGTTCACGCAACTGGTCGTCGGTGTCGCGCTCGGTGAGACACCGACCCCGGTCGCCGGCTCGCTGTGCGAGTTCGACGTCGCGCGTGAGGAGCGTTCGGTCCTCCCTCCGTGCGATGTCGAGCAGTCGGTCGTCGTCCCGTGTCCCACGGTCGAGGGCGTAGGCTGCATCGTAGCCACAAAATCGGAGCATCGTCGCCAGCTTCCCACACATCACGTCGAGCAGGAACGGGCCGTGGTCGCTCACAGTCCGAGGAAGTCGGCGACGCCGTCAGCATCGCGCGTGTTGAGCACGTCGTCGGTCTCGGCCCAGCCGCGGCGGGCGGTGTGAACGCCGAAGCGGGCGAGCTCCAGACTCGACGGCTGGTGGGCATCGGTGTTGACGACGATGGTCGCGCCGGCCTCGATTGCCTGTTTCACGTAGCCGCCCCGGAGGTCAAGTCGGCTCGGATTCGCGTTGATTTCGAGGGCGGTATCGCTCACAACTGCCGCCTCGGCGATCCGTTCCATGTCGAAATCGAGTCCTTCACGACGGTTCAACAGCCGACCGGTCGGATGGCCGAGGATGTTCACTTCCGGGTGTTCGACGGCGGCGACAAGGCGGTCGGTCCCATCACCGTCGAGCGCGGCGTGGGGCGAGGCGACCACGCAGTCAAGTTCGGCGAGCACGTCGTCGGCCACGCTGACGGAGCCGTCCTCGCCGATGTTCGCCTCGACGCCCGTGAACACGCGGAGGTCGGCGTCGCTCGCGGCTTCCCGGACTGTCTCCGCGAGGTCGAGCAGGGCGTCGTCGTCGACGCCGACGCCGCCGACCATCCCCGGCCCGGTCGCGTGGTCGGTAATCGCGAGATAGTCGTAGCCGCGGTCGGCTGCTCCCTGAATCATCCCGGCGACGGAGGCCTGCCCGTCGGAGGCGTCGGTGTGGAGGTGGAGGTCGCCCCGGAGGTCACCCTCCTCGACGAGCGTCGGGAGTTCGCCGTTGGCTGCGGCGTCGATTTCGCCTCTGTCCTCGCGGAGTTCGGGTGGGATGTGGGGTAACTCGAGCGCCTCGTACATCGAGACCTCGGTGTCGCCGGCGACGCGTTCGCCGACCCGCTGGCCGGCGTCGGGATCGTCGACCTCCGATACGTCGAAGACGCCGTACTCGTTCACTTTCAGGCCCCTATCGAGCGCACGGTTTCGAACGACGATATTGTGGTCGCGGCTGCCGGTGAAATACTGGAGCGCGCTGCCCCACTCTTCGGTGACGACGACCCGGAGGTCGACGCGCAGGCCGTCGACGCGGAGACTCGCTTTCGAGGTGCCGGCTTCGATGACCTCCCCGTCGAAGTCGGTGAACGCCTCGATTACCTGCGTCCCGTCGTCGCTGGCCGCCAGCACGTCTACATCACCGACGGTCGGCCGCCAGCGGCGAAGCGACCCAGCGGTGTCGGCCGCCTCGACCGCGTCGAGTTCGCGAAGGGACGCGAGCAGCCGGTCGGCGAGCGGTCGGGCATCGCCCAGCAGTTCACGCTGGTGGCTTTCGCGGGCGAAGGGGATGCCGTCAAGGATGTTCTGCTCGGTCGTCGCGCCGAAGCCGGACACCGCCTGAATCTCGCCGGCCTCTGCGGCGGCTTCGAGGTCGTCTAAGTCCTCGACGCCGAGTGCCTCGTAGAGGTCGGCGGCTGTCTTCGGTCCGACGCCCTCGACGCGGGTGATGGCCTCGATATCAATCGGTAGCTCCTCGCGCAGTTCCGTTAGCTCCTCGATGTCTCCGGTGTCGATATACTCGATGACCTTCTGGGCGATGGCGTCGCCGATCCGGTCGATCTGTTTGACGCTCTCGACACCCTCTTGTGCGAGAGTCTCGATGGCGACGGTGTGGCCGCGGATGTTGTCGGCCGCCTGTCGGTAGGCTCGAGGCTTGTACTCGACGCCCGTCGCCTCGAGCCGGTCTGCCATCTCGTCGAGCCGGTCGGCGACGGCGGCGTTTCGGCTCACCGTCCACCCAACTGGGAGCTGTCTTCGTGGCCCAGCGCCTGCTTCAGGAAATTCAGCCAGCGTTTGGTGTCTGCCGTCTCCTGCCGTTCGCGCTCGCCCTCGATATCTGTCGGCCGGAGCGATTCGAGCGCCGCGAGCGCGCGGTCAATACCGATGATGTCCTCAGCCAACTGCTCGCCCTCGATGAACGCGAGTTCCTCGTCCGTCTCGCCCTCGATGCGCTGTTTGCGCTGGAGTCGCTCCCGCCGGAGGTTCTTTTTTGCGCGCTCGACGCGCTCGCGCTCGCCGTCCGGAATCGTGTCCCTGCGCTTGATTTCGAAGACGAACTCCTGAAGATCGACCTCCTCGCCCTGCACGTCGATCCGGTCGGGGATGGACGCGCCGACGGTGGCGCTCTCGCGCCCGATTCGTTCGAGCAGTATCTCGCGCTCGTACTCCTGCATTGTCCGATCGGACGGTCTCCGCGACCAAAATACGCCCGGCGCGGAGAGGTATAAACTACATACCGCAATAGCAAATTGAGTAGTCCGCGAGTAGCCGCGACTCTCTGTAAGCCCGACAACGTCTATCGAAGCCGCTCTGCTGTCGAATATAACTCTAGAACATCCGAATCGGAGTGTACGGGAAGGACTAATACTCGTCCAGCCCTCAATTGGGACCACTCAATGGCCCGTATTCGCGGCGCAGCCCTCATCATCGCCGTTCTTCTCGTGACCGCAACTGTTCCCGGCTTTGCCGTCGGCGCGATTCCAGACGCGCGCGTGACGATTACCGACGCGAGCGTCTCGCCGACGAACCCGACGGCCGGCGCACCGACCACCGTCTCGGCGACCGTCAGGCTCTCCGCCGGAAGCGACTCGGCCGGGACGCTCGAACGCGTCGCCGTCGTCAACGAGACGGGAGCGACGCTCGCGAGCGCGACCGGGCTTGGGTCGCTCTCGCCGGGAGAGACGCTCACGGTGCCCGTTACGGTCAGCTTCTCCGACCCGGGGGCACGCGACCTCACGGTCGTCGCGACGGTCGCTGATGCAGACGACGACCAGGCGACCGTTCGCCGACCCCTGTCTGTCGCCGTCGAGGCCGGCACACCACAGCTAACGACCAACGCGGCGGGACTCACCGCGGGAGCCGACTCGGACGCCACGGTGACTGTCTCGAACCCAACGGGCGCACCGTTGCGTGATATCACCGTCGCGTTCACCGACGTTGCGGGCGACCGGACCCGACAGACGGTAGCGACGCTTCCGGCGGGCGTGAGCCAGCCGCTGAACTTCAGTCTCGCGCCGGCGACCGCCGGTGAGCGAGACCTCACGGTCGAAGCTTCGTACACGACTGCCGCAGGCACGCGGGCGACGACCACGCAGACCCGAGCCGTATCGGTCGCGCCGCTGCGAGACGACGTGGGGCTGCGCGTCGAACGAGTGACGGCAGACCAGCAGTCGGCAGCCGCAGACGCCGGCGGAGTGGGCGGGATTGCCGGTGCACTCGGCGGCGGAAACACCCTCCAGTCCGACGACGAAGACGCCGCTAGTGGGCAGATGGGAGCCGTCAGAGTGACGGTGACGAACTTCGGGAACGCGGCCATCGAAGAGCCGGTGCTCGTCCCGCGGCTCTCGAACGGGACGACGGCGCTGAGCGTGGGGAGGACTGCCGTCGCCGGCACCATCGCGCCCGGCGCGACCGAGAGCGTGACCGTCGACCTCTCGGGGGCTGAAGCCGCGACACTCCGACTCGCGGTCGAGTACACCGTCGGCGGCGACGCGAGCACCGTCGTGCGCCCGTACGACCTCGACCGCGCGAGCGGCGCGGTGTCGGTGACCGGACTGAGTCTCAGCGCCGACGACGAGCGGCTCGAGCTGTCGGGAAACCTCGGGAACGTCGGCGACGGTGAGGTGCGCGGCGTCGTCGTCGGTGTCGGCGAGGGCGAGCACGCAGGACCGACGTATCCGAACAGAGATCAGTTCCTCGGCACCGTCGGCCCGAGCGAGTTCGCCCCGTTCGATCTGACCGCCCAAATCGACCCGGAGAATGTGACGAGCGTGCCGATAACCGTGGCCTACACGACCGCCGGTGAACGCCAGACGACGACCGTCGACGTGCCCGTCGCGACCGACGACGACGGCGACGGCGGACGGTTCCTGAGCGGTGTCGAGGGGACCGTCGTCGGGCTCGGCGTCGGCCTGTTGGTCACCCTCCCGCTGGTCGTCTTCGGCGCGCGCCGCTACCAATGAACGACGGGGACGGACACGGCTCGCCGCCGCTCCGGCTCGACGGCATCACGAAGCAGTACGACGGCGGCGGCGGGACCGTCACCGCACTCGACGACGTCGACTTCACCGTCGAGCGCGGCGAGGTGACTGCCATCATGGGACCGTCCGGCTCTGGCAAGTCGACGATGTTGAACATGCTTGGACTGCTCGATGACCCGACGACCGGCAGCGTCGAGCTACTGGGCGAGCGGGTCGCTGCGCTGTCGGCTCGCGAGCGAACGGACGTGCGCCGCAAGCGCGTCGGCTTCGTGTTCCAGGACTTCCATCTCATTCCGACGCTGTCGGCCGTCGAGAACGTCCGGCTGCCGACGCGGTTTCTCGACGCCGACTACACCGACCGCGCGGTCGATTTACTCGGTCGTGTCGGACTCGCCGACCGGCTCCGACACACGCCCGACGAGCTATCAGGGGGGCAGAAACAGCGGGTCGCCATCGCGCGCTCGCTCATCAACGAACCGGACGTACTGCTCGCCGACGAGCCGACCGGCAACCTCGACCGCGACACCGGCGAAGCGGTGTTGGGCGAGATACAGACCATCGCCGACGCGGGCGTCGGGGTCGTCGCCGTCACCCACGACAGCCTCGTGGGCGAGTACGCCGACCGGACGGTCGAGCTAGTCGACGGGGTGCTCGATGGCTGACGAACGCGCGTCGGACCAGTCTGTGGAGTCGTCGCTGGCGACGCGGCTGGCCCGACGGTTTCCCGCAGGCTCGCTCGCCGTCCGGAACCTCTCGCGCCAGCGGCTCCGGGCCGGGCTCGCGATGCTCGGTATCGTCATCGGAGTCTTCGCCGTCATCACGCTCGGGATGCTCGGGACGGCGCTCCAGACCGCCGCACTGGCCGAACTCGGTGGGCTCGGCAATCAGGTCATCATCAGTCCCGACGACGGCGAGGAGAACCTCGGGCCTCGCGAGGTGCAGGCCATCCGGCAGGCCGCCGCCGGCGGCGGAACCGTCATCCCGCTAAACTCGGGGGGTGCAAGCGTCTCGGGCCCGAACGGTCAGTCCTTTGCCCAGCTGTACGGGACGACACAGCCGGCGGCGCTGTTCGGCGTCGACAACGTGCCCGACACGCTCAGACAGGGCGTCGCCGTCGGTGATGAACTCGCCGCGGGACTCGGCGCACGCGTCGGGTCTGCCGTCGAAATCGAGGGGAACCGCTATCGCGTGCTCGCGATTATCGACTCCGAGGGCACCTTCTCCCCGATCAGGCCGGGGTCTGCGGTCGTGCTTCCACCCGACGAGTTCGTCGCCGACGACTACGCACAGGTCGTGGTACAGGCCGACTCCGCGGACGACGCACGGGCGATTGCTGACGGAGTCCGCGAGCGGCTGAACACCCGCCAGGAGCGCGTCTCGGTGCTCTCGTTGACGAGCGTGCTCTCCCGGATTACCGAGTTCTTCGCGCTGTTGAACGGGTTCTTACTCGCCGTGGCCGGCATCTCGCTCGTCGTCGCCGGCGTCTCCATCTTCAACGTGATGTTGATGACGGTCTCGGAGCGTCGGGGTGAAATCGGCGTGCTCCGGGCCGTCGGCGTCCACCGCGACGAGGTGCTCCGGACGCTGCTCGTGGAATCGACGCTGCTCGGGGTCGTTGGCGGGGCGCTCGGAGCCATTCTCGGGACGGCCGTCGTCGTGGGGGTCGCACTCGGCACCCGACTCCCGCTGTCTGCCGTGCTCGTCCCGACGAACGGGCTCGTCGTCCTCGGCGCGTTCGGGTTTGGAATGTTGATCGCGCTCGGGGGCGGACTCTATCCGGCCTACCGAGCGGCGTGGGAGCCGCCGGTCGAATCCCTGCGCGGATAGCGGTCGACGCTCCGTATGACGGGAGTGAATCGACGGTCCGGCTCCAGCTATATTGTATGTTGACTGAGGGGTTTAACCATTCAGCGAGCGTACGTGGAGCATGAATCGAGAGACGTTCGCAGGGCGGGCGACGATACACTTCGAGCTACTGGTGACCGTCGCGGCACTAGCCGGGCTAGTCGCAGTCGCAATCAGTGCGGGGACGACGAGTTCGTTCGTGCTGCCGACGGCCATCGGCATCGGGTTGATGCTCGGTGTCGCCACGGGCCGGTCGCGGACGAAAGCGGCCTCGACCCGCTCGCTGGACGCCGGAGCAGCGCTCTTCGTGGTCGCGTTCGGCTGGTGGGTCGTCGGGACGACGCCGTGGCTGGTGGCGACGATAGCGTGGGTCCTCATCGGTCGGCTAGCCGTCGCCGGACTCGGGATAGGTCGCCGGCGAAATCGCGCCGGGCATGTCGAACGGGCATGATCGACCGAACGCAGACGGAACAGGAACTCGGATAGGTGAGCTGCCCCGGACGTTATCAGCGTCCGAGAGCGGAACACAGTTACTCGGCGGCGACGGAGAGTTAGTATGCTTGCTGTCGTCGTCTCGCGTGCGGACAGGGCCTCACAACACATTGGCGAGCAGCTGCTCGCGCTCGGCTCGTGGACGGAACGCGAGGATGGGAGTCGGCCGGACGCCGAGGGAGGCGGGACGGTGTACCGGACCGACGGCATCGAACTCCGGACGTTCGACGAACTTCACATCCACGCGGAGGGACTCGCGTCGGCGTTCGACGACCCCGACCGGCTGTTCGTCGCCAGCCGACACGCCGGCGACACCGGCCCACTGCTGACGACGCACCCGACCGGGAATTCCGGCCCGGCCGAACACGGCGGCGACGACGCCAGCTTCGCCCGGGCTGACCCGGATTCGCTCGCGGCGCTTCTCGACGCCTTCGACGGGTACGCGCCCGACGGCTACGGAACGGCAATCGAGTGCACCCACCACGGACCGACCGACATCGACGTGCCCTCGCTGTTCGTGGAACTCGGGAGCGACGACCAACAGTGGGACGACCCCGCCGGCGCGCGGGCGGTCGCGCGGGCAATCTTCGACGCCCGCGAGCGTCTCGCGACACAGCGACCGTTCGTCGGCGTCGGGGGCGGCCACTACGTCCCGCGGTTCGAGCGCATCGCTCGCGAGACAGACTGGTCGCCGGGACACATGCTCGCCGACTGGTCGCTCGACGGGATGGCACACCCGCGCGAGGCCGAGGCGACGATTCGGGCGGCCTTCGAGCGGTCTGGCGCGCGCCACGCCGTCGTCGAAGGCGACCATCCCGTGTTGTGTGAGGTCATCGAATCGCTGGGCTACCGCGTCGTGAGCGAGACGTTCACGCAGACGACGAACGGGGTCCCCCTCTCGACGGTCGAGGCTGTCGAGGCGGCCGTCACGACGGTCGGTGACGGACTCCGATTCGGGGGGCCGGCGACCGGCTACGAAGGCGATGTCGTGGTCCGGTCGCTACCTGCGTCGCTGGCGAGCGAGGCGGCGAACATCGACACCGACGGCGCGCGCGAGGCCGTGGCGAACGCGGCCGTGGCGTTCGAGACCGAGGAGGGCGGGACCCGGCCGGTCGGACGGGTAGCGCTCGCCGACGAATCTTCGTTCGGGGGAATCGTCGCGGCGTTGGCAGACGTGTTGCACGAGAGCTACGAGACCGTCGAGGTGGGCGAAGGGGCCGTCGTCGCGCGCGACCAGCAGTTCAAGCCGGAGAAGGCCGCGACACTCGGAGTGGGCGAGGGACCGGCGTTCGGTGCGCTGGCCGCGGGCGAGTCGGTGGAGGTCGACGGCCGGACCATCGACCCCGAGGTCGTCCACGAGACGCGGGAAGAACGGTTCCCGCTATAGGCCGAAGTCGGCCGGCTCTGCCTCCGAGACGGACGGAAGTCCTCGGAGAGGTTTTCGCACAGCGAGATACGGCGCAGCGAGTCCAAAGCCAAGGGCCGCCAGCGCGAGCGTCACCTCGATACCGAGAAGGGTACCGACGACGCCGCCGACGAGCGAGCCGAGCGGGAGCGTCGCCCCCGAGGCGGTTCCTTTCACCGCAGAGACGCGCCCGAGTACCTCGGTCGGAAACAGTTGCTGGCGGAGCGTCGAGGAGAGCACGCCGCTGATACCGACCGGAACCCACGCGAGTCCGAACAGCCCGACCGTGAGCGCCGGTCCGGGTGCGAGAACGGACGCGAGCCACGCAACGCCGCTGACCGCGTTGCCGGCGATGGAGAAGCGTCCGTAGGGAACCGTCTCGAAGCGCGGGCCGAGCACGGAGCCGACGAGTCGGCCGATGCCGAGCGCGCCCAGCATCGCGCCGTAAATCACCGCTCCGTCGAGCGGGACGCCGAGCAGTATCGCCCCGTCGAGACTCGCGCCGAAGGCCGGGAGGATGGCCAGCGTCACGCCGGTCGTGAAGTTGGCGAACGCAGTCAGGGCGGTGAGTTCGACGAACGCCGTGCCCCGGAGCGTGTCAACGCCGACCCGAAGGTCGGCCAGATACTCGCGCAGGCGGGGAGTGTCCGCGTCGGCCGTGTCGTCCTCGTCGGCTTCCTCGGGAAGCGGGGCGACCGTGACCGTCGCGAACAGGACGGCAGCGAGGGCGAACGTACCGGCGTCGACGAGGAACAGCGTCGTCGCACCGAAGACGGCGATGAACGCCCCGCCGACCGCGTCGAACACCATGTCGAGTCCGAGCGTCACGGTCGCGAGCGCGGAGTTCGCCCGCGAGAGCTGGCTGTCGGCGACGATACGGGGAAGCAGCGCCGACTCCATCGGTGCCATCACGAGTGAGGCGACCATCAGGGTCGTCGCGACGCCGAGGATGACACCGACCGTCAGTCGGCCGGTCGCGTATGCGAGCGGGAGCGCGAGCACGACCGCCCCCTGCGTGAGTTGTGAGCCGACGAGCAGCGGACGGAGGGAGAGTCGGTCCACGAACGGGCCGGCGAGCGCCTGCAACAGCCACGGAAGCAGGAGGATGGCGTTGACCGCCCCGACGACGGCAGACGACCCCGTGAGCTGGAGGGTGAGCCACAGCAGGGCGACGGTGTAGAGGCTGTCGCCGGCGTTCGTCGCGAACTGGCCGGCGAGGAAGGCGACGAAGCTCCGATTCCGCCAGACGGAGCCGTCGCTCATCGGTCCCCCCGTAGGCGTGTGGTTATCGAGCGATGCGAGTGGTCGAGTGGCCGCGGCTGCGGCCGGTGGTGTGGCGTCATTCGCGTGCGGATAGCTGGTAACCGAAAACGAGACGAGTGCTGCAGCTATCCGGCCAGTCGGCTGGCGGGCGGCGCGAGCGGGTCGAACACGATTGCGCGCCGGCTCATGGTCGAATATTCTGAGCCGGACACTTAGCCCTAACGCGCTCGTGTCAGCCGATGGCACGCCAAACAGCAATCAGTTATATGCCAGCCCACACACGAGACGGTATGCGATTCAATGACACGACGGTGTTCGTCACCGGCGGCGGGAGCGGAATCGGGCGAGAGAGTGCACGGCGGTTCGCCCGCGAGGGAGCGACGGTCGTCGCAGCCGACATCGACGCCGACGGGGCCGCAGAGACGGTCGAGCAGATTGCCGAGTCGGACGTGGCCGGCACGGCCGAGTCGGTCGAACTCGACGTGACCGACGCCGAGGCGGTCCAAGACGCAGTCGACGCGACCGTCGAAGCCCACGGGCTCGACGTGATGGTGAACAACGCCGGCATCTCGCACACGAGCGGGCCGATGGAGGAGGTGTCGCTGACGGACCGCGACCGCGTCTTCGGCGTGAACGCGATGGGCGTCTGGAACGGCTGTCGCGCCGCGATTCCGCATCTGAAGGAACAGGGGTCGGGCAATATCGTCAACACGGCGTCGCTGGCCGGCGTCATCGGCCAGCCGTGGTCGAGCGCGTACGCGTTCACGAAAGGCGGCGTCGCGAAGTTTACGCGCTCCATCGCGGGCGAACTCGGACGCTACGGCGTCAGGGCCAACGCCGTCTGCCCCGGCTTCACCGACACCCCGATGGTGCAGGGTGGACTGGAAGACCACGAAGATCCCGAGGCGGCCCGCGACTCGCTTGAGTCGCAGTACGCGCTCAAGCGCATCGGCGAGCCTGAAGAGATCGCCGGCGCAATCGCCTTCCTCGCCAGCGACGACGCCTCGTTCGTGACGGGCCACGAGCTGGTGGTCGACGGCGGCTACTCCGCGCTGTAGGGTCTACTCGGCGATAATCGGAGTTCCTTTTTCTCCCACGACCGTCATCGGCAAGTCGCCACTGTGAGGCGGGATAACGAGTTTTATATCGCGTCATTTGATTTATCACTGCGATTCGGCTGACTTGCGTCCTCACGGCAAAATCCCGGTCTCTGTTGCCGAAACAGGGAAAGATACAATACCTGCATGGCGCAAACGGGAGCATAATGGATTCCATCATCGACGACGCCATCGACGAAGCCGAGGAGACGGCCGACGAGGAGTCGGCCCCACCTACGGAGTCGACACCGGTCGAGACAGACGAGTCCCCGAGCGCTTCGGGGACCATGACGGACGACGAACTCGCGAGCGTCGTCAAGGACTTGGAGACGAAGATTACCGTCGTCGGCTGTGGCGGCGCGGGCGGCAACACCGTCACCCGGATGTCACATGAGGGAATCCATGGCGCGAAGCTGGTCGCCGCCAACACGGACGCACAGCATCTGGCCACGGAGGTCGAAGCGGACACGAAGATTCTGATGGGCCGCCAGCGCACGGGCGGGCGCGGTGCCGGCTCAGTTCCCCGCATCGGTGAGGAAGCAGCCCAAGAGAACATCGAGGACATCCAGGCGTCCATCGACGGTTCGGATATGGTGTTCATCACGGCCGGACTCGGCGGCGGCACCGGCACCGGGAGCGCACCGGTCGTCGCACAGGCCGCACAGGAACAGGACGCCCTCACCATCTCCATCGTGACGGTCCCGTTCACGGCAGAGGGTGAACGGCGACGCGCGAACGCCGACGCCGGGCTGGAGCGTCTGCGTGCGGTCTCGGATACGGTCATCGTCATCCCGAACGACCGACTGCTGGATTACGCGCCGAACCTCCCGCTACAGGACGCATTCAAAATCTGTGACCGCGTGCTGATGCGCTCGGTCAAGGGGATGACCGAACTGATCACGAAGCCCGGGCTGGTCAACGTGGACTTCGCTGACGTGAAGACCATCATGGAAAACGGCGGCGTCGCGATGATCGGGCTCGGTGAGTCCGACTCCGAGAACAAAGCGCAGGACTCGATTCGGTCGGCGCTCCGGTCGCCACTGCTCGACGTTGAGTTCGACGGCGCGAACTCCGCGCTCGTCAACGTCGTCGGCGGTCCGGACATGTCCATCGACGAGGCGGAGGGCGTCGTCGAGGAGATCTACGACCGCATCGACCCTGACGCCCGCATCATCTGGGGTGCCTCGGTCAACAACGAGTTCGACGGGAAGATGGAGACGATGATCGTCGTCACCGGCGTCGAGTCGCCACAGATCTACGGCAAGAGCGAGGCCGAACGCGAGCAGGCCAGCCAGCGTGACGTTGGCGCGGGCGGTCGCCACGCGGGTGACCGCTCGCCGAGCGAGTCGACGGAGCGCACCACCGACAACGACGAGACGGAGTTCATCAACTAAGTATTCGTCTCGATTCGGGTGACGACGGATACCAACAGGTATAGAAAGCCAGCCGCGGAACGACCTCTATGGACGTACCTTTCGACCTGAACAGCTACGTGCGGGTGCTGAAGCTGGCGAGCACCCCGTCGTGGGAAGAGTTCTCCCGCGTCGCACTCATCGCCGGTGCCGGCGTCGCGCTCGTCGGCCTGCTCGGGTTCGTCATCTTCCTCCTGATGTCGTTCGTGCCGGGGGCTGGTCTCTGATGGGGATTTTCGCCGTCAAGACCACGGCCTCACAGGAGCGGACCGTCGCGGACATGATCATGAGCAAGGAAGAGGAGTCGATTCACGCCGCGCTCGCGCCCGACTCGCTCACTTCCTACGTCATGGTCGAGGCCGACGACAGTTCCGTCTTCGAGCGCATCCTCGACGAGATTCCCCACTCCCGCGGCGTCGTCCCCGGCGAGTCCGGCATCGCGGAGGTCGAGCACTTCCTCTCTCCGAAGCCGGACGTGGAGGGAATCGCAGAAAGCGACATCGTCGAACTCGTCGCCGGCCCGTTCAAGGGCGAGAAGGCGCAGGTCCAGCGCATCGACGAGGGAAAAGACCAGGTCACCGTCGAGCTGTACGAGGCGACCGTCCCAATTCCGGTGACGGTTCGTGGCGACCAGATTCGCGTCCTCGACTCCGAAGAGCGATAGAGGTTCTCTGACTCGTTCGCTGTGTTCTGTCTCTTCGTCTCGCCAGCGTGGCGTAGATCGCTCGGTGAACGCTGTTGAACTCTGCGGACACCCAGAGTGAGGAGCCAGTTCGACAGAGACAGCCAGTCACTCCATAAGCACAGTGTGAGATCTCTTCGATAGTTCCCTCAAGGATTTTCCATCGTGAACGGAATACGGCTGGTATGAGCGACAGTGATAAAAGTCGCCCGAGCGACACGATGCGGGAGCGCGTGCCGGAGAACAGTCGGAAGTTCTGGCTACTATTGAACGCGAACCGGTGGCTGGTCGCTGCCGGGATCTCGGGGGGCGTGTTCCTCGCGCTCGCCATCATCGGGCACCTCCACCCGACCGAGACGCCGGCGCTGTTCAGCCAGGGAGACCCGATCGAGACGCTGTTTCAGGGGCTGCTGACGTCTATTATCACGGGCGTCACGCTCGTGCTCGCGCTCAGTCAACTTGTACTCTCTCAGGAACTGGGGCCGGTCGGAGATCAGCGCGAACGCATGGAGGGCGCGATGGCGTTCCGGAAGGACGTTGAGGACGTTATCGAGGAACCCGTCAGCCCCGCCCAGCCCTCGGTGTTCCTCCGGTCGCTCGTGAAACTCACGAAGCGACGCGCCAAAGCCGTCTCGGACGCCATTCAGGATATTGACGACGAGGCCCTTAACGACCAAGTGGCCGCGTTCACAGAGAACGTGAAGGGGAACGCGGACGCCGTCGAGAACGGCCTCAAGGACGCCCAGTTCGGGGAGTTCGACGTGGTATTCTCCGCGCTGAACTACAACTACTCGTGGAAGTTGTACGCGGCGCGCCGAATCCGCGCGGAGAACGAGGACGTTCTCACCGAGGACGCCCGCGCGGCGTTCGACGAACTCATCGACGCGCTCGAGCTGTTCGGACCGGCGCGCGAGCACTTCAAGACGCTGTACTTCCAGTGGGCGCTCATCGACCTTTCCCGGACGATGCTGTACGCGTCCGTACCCGCACTCCTCACGGCGGTCGCAGGCGTCGTCTACCTCGAACCGGCGCTGTTCCCAGGGACCGTGTTCGGCGTGCGCCCGCTCGTCGTGGTGGTGAGCGCGGGCGTTGCCGTCTCCCTGCTGCCGTTCGCGTTCTTGTTGTCCTACATTCTTCGCATCGTCACCGTGACGAAGCGCACGCTCTCCATCGGGCCGTTCATCCTCCGGGAGACCGACCGATCCCGTGACCTCAACTGGGGGGAAACCGAAGCGAAGAGCGGGGAGAACGCGGGCGTCGGCAACAAGGGTGAGTAAAGCGAACGTCGGCCATTCGCTCAGCCTATCGGACGTTCTCGTAGCCGGGATAGCGTCCATCACACTGCAAACTTATCGTCAGAGATTATACAGAATCAAGGAGAATACTGGTGGCTTTAGCCACCAGATGAATCCGACATTTTAACTGACAATTGGCTGGGCTACGCATTGTGCGTGGAGAGCTGGCGGTTGACTCGGTGTTCGCCACGGTTCATAGCCGAAATCAAAAGGTAAGCCGACCACGTCGACAGTCGGTAACCAATCAGGTAACTCGAAGCTATCGGCCTATGAGTTCCAGTATCTGTCTGCGAACGTCCTCAGCTGAATTATAGGTTTGATCATCTGTTGAAGAGAGTACGTCCTCCAGGGGTTTCTTATCGTCCTGAGTTTCAAGTTCATACTCACCATAGGCCGCAACCAACTCATTTGTCGTGGTTGGATAGTCGTGCGACTTGAGCGCTTCATCAAGCTCACCAAGACGCACGCTTTCGTCATCAAACAGCGGTCTCTTTTCATCACCTCGGGCTTTAGCCTCCTCTAATTCTCGCTCACGCTGGCGATTCTCTTCACGATCCGCGTGCTCCTCTCGGCCCTGTCTATCATCTGCCATATACAGCAGTAGAATATCCAGACGGATATAATCCTCGGCGGTTGGTTCGCACGTTTATCGAACGGGTATTTCAATCACCTCAAACATCCCGCCCGACACCGGCAGCACCGCCCAGGAGCCTCCCCAGCCGATGCCACCGCTCACTCCGTTCGCGTTCGTCTCTCGTACGATACGTGGCGCGCACGACACGCACCAAGCCGCACACCACCGCACGACGGAAGAACGAATCGGGCTGAAATTCGGGCGACCACGACGTTCATATCGCCGGCGGGCGACCACCGACCGTGACCACTCGCCGCGCGTACGGGCTGACGCTGCTCGCTGCCCTGACGTACACGTCGCTGATGTTCTGTTGGTTCACGCTCCCGGCGTATCTTCCGACGATTCGACAGGAGCTCGCGCTGACCGGAACGCAGGCCGGGCTGGTCGCCGGCGCGGTCCCGCTCGTCTACATTCCCCTCGCACTCGTCTCCGGGCTGGTCGTGGACAGAGTCGGCGCGGGGCGGAGTCTCTCCGTCGGGCTGGCTATCGTCGCCGTCGCACAGATGGCCCGGAGCGTGGCGGGCGGGTTCCCGTCGCTGTTGGCCGCGACGCTTCTGCTCGGTGTCGGGGCGACGGCCATCACCTTCGGCCTCCCGAAGCTCGTTTCGACGCTGTTCCCGGCCGGCGAGACGGGCGCGGCCTCGTCGCTGTATCTGCTGTGCGCCTCGGCCGGGACCGCGGGCGCGTTCTCCGTCGGGCGACCGATACTCGGGCCCGCACTCGGTGGGTGGCGACCGCTGTTCCTCGCGAGCGGGGCCGTCGCGCTCGGATACGCCTTCGTGTGGGTGCTCGTCGCGCGGACGGCCGTTCCCGAAGCCGAGACGGACAGCGGTTTCGAGCTAGCGTCGCTCACCGCCGACCTCCGGGCGATTCTCTCGAATCCGGCGCTCCAGCTCGTCGTCGTGCTCGGCGTCGTCTATCTCTCCGTGCTCCACGGGCTACAGGGGTGGCTGCCGACGATACTCGAGTCCCGCGGGATGGCGAGCGGGACGGCCGGCCAGACCGCCACGCTGCTCGTCGTCGCGAACGCCGCCGGCATCCTGACGATACCGGTGCTCGCGGACCGCTACGACGCGCGCCGGGTAGCTGTTGTCTGTTGTGGCGCTGCCGTGGCGGTCGGCGTGGCGACCATCGCACGGACCGGCGTGGGCGTGGCGCTGCTCGCCGGTATCGTCTGTACGGGACTCGGCGTCGGTGGACTCTCGCCGTTGGTGCGGGCGATTCCACCCGAACTCGACGGCATCGGGCCGCGGCTGACGGGGGTGGCGGTCGGGTTCGTCTTCGCCGGCGGCGAGGTCGGGGGTTTCGGCGGTCCGGTCGTCATCGGCGCGCTCTACGACGCGACGGGTACCTACGCGACCGGATTGGGACTGTTGTGTCTCGGCGGGCTCGCGGCTGTCGCGGCGGGGACTCGACTTGACGTGTGACGGTGAAAATCAGGTGTGTGACTCTGCCGGTGGGCTGTCGGTGTCGAGTCGCGACAACACCTCGTCCATGTCGGCGCGAGATTCGACGGCCTCGATGACGGACTCGCGTTGACGGATGTCCTTCGGCTCGGCGTCGTAGGCTCGCATGAAGTCCGTCCGGGTGTGTTCCTCGAAGGTGTGTTTGATCGCGAAGTAGCCGTCCGGGAGCACCGTAGCACACACCGGACACTGGACGCGCTCGTGGTCTCTCGCCTGGTGGACGATGAGGTCCTCGACGCGCTCGGTTTCCGTGTCACAGCCGGCGATTGCACACGACCACATACCACAACGTGTCCACGCATCGGGTATATACGTTCGGGATGCGTCGCCGACGGAAACCGCTAAGCCGTCCTCGCCACAGTATCGGATGTGTTCCGGGTCGACCCCCACGTGAAGATTCTCGACGAACACGTCGTTCGCCGGGCGAAACAGCGCGGACTGGACGCCATCGTCTACGCCCCCCACTTCGTCCGCCTCGACGAGATTCGCGCCCGCGCTCGCCGCTTTGCCGACGATGACCTCGCCGTTGTTCCCGGTCGCGAGGTGTTCACCGGCAACTGGCGCACGCGCAAACACGTCCTCATGCTCGGGCTTTCGGACCCGGTGCCCGACTTCATAACCCTCGAGGGTGCGATGGCCGAACTCGACCGACAGGACGGCGTCGGGCTCGTCCCCCACCCGGAGTTTGCGACCGTCAGTCTCGGTCCCGAGGAGATTCGCCAGTACCGCGACACCCTCCACGCGGCCGAGGTGTACAACCCCAAACACCGGGAGTACCAGAACGAGCGCGCCCAGCACATTGCTCGCGAGACCGAGCTTCCCGGCTTCGGCTCCTCGTACGCCCACCTCCACGGCACCGTGGGCGAGGTGTGGACGGAGTTCGAAGGAGGTCTCGACGGCCCCGAATCGGTCGTCGAAGCGTTCCGCAACGAGGAGCCGCGCCGCGTCTTCCACCGCGACGGCTACGGTCACGCGCTCCGTCGCCACCTCGAATACGCCCACCTCGGCTACGAGAACACGTGGAAGAAAATCGACCGCCTATTCTTGTCGGGGACGGAGCCGACCCACCCGAAGAACGTCGCCTACGGCGGCCGGTTCGACGACGTGAGCGTCTACTGAAGCACGTTCGTCGCGTTCTCGACGGTGTACGGCAGCGACTCGATTGCCGTGTCGAGGACTCCCGGCACGACGTGGACGAAGACGGCGATAATCGCGAGTTCGATAATCGTCACGACGACCGTCGCCGCGTCGGCGTACTTCGAGGAGGTCGTCACGCCGGTCGGGAAGCCGTACTCCGTGCTCGACAGCGGGTAAAAGAGCGCGATGCCCCGGCGCGACCCCACGATGTCGAGGACGTAGTGGGTAACGACACCAATCCAGACGTACTGGAGGTTTCCGAAGTAGATTGGATACGCCGCGACCACGAGGAGCAGCGGGATGTTGTGCAGCGTCTTCCGGTGTTTCCCGAACGCGGTGTCCACGTCGGGGAGGAGTGCACCCAGCGTCACCGGAACGAGCGTCGCGGCGATGGTCCGGAACGTCTCCACGTCGCCCGCGGGTTCGAGGATGTAGCCGAGCCCGATGGCGAGGAGGATGCCGTTCAGGACGTGGCCCTTCTTGTTCATATCCGGTCGTCGGCGGGAGGGGTAACAAGCCTACTTGTCTGAATTTGGCTCTCTTGTTGTGACCAGCTTGAAATCCCCGGGCGTGTCGCGGTCTCCCCGTGACATATCGGTCGCTCACTGCGTTCGCTCCCGATAGTGGTCACGGAGCCGACCGAACACGCGCGACACGCCCGTCTCTGCAAGACGCTGCGCGTCTTGCTGACCCTGAAGTCTGCCATGGCAGACTTCAGGACCCCTTTCAGTCCCACCCAAACCGCCCACACGCCTCCCCAGCCGATTCGCTCCTTTCAGTCGCTCATCCACTGTCAGAGCACGCGCTGACAAGCCGTCGCTCGGTGCCCTCGCGACGACCTCGCGCTGACTCGCGCGCACGAGGCGCGCTCGGACCACGCCACCGCATCTGTTTGTTTTCGGGGGGCCATCGCCCGGCTTTAGTCCACCCCCGGATGTAGGTGACACAAATGGTCTCGCTCGAAACAGGGTTGCGACTACTGGGCGGTATCACCCTGATTCTCGGAAACGGTTTCTTCGTCGCCATCGAGTTCGGGCTGACCCGGACCCGCCAGTACTCGAAAGCCGAGTTCGACAAGCCGGGGCTTCGGCGCGCGTGGGAGATGACCGACGACCTCGAAATCTACCTGACGAGCTGTCAGGTCGGCATTACGGCCACGAGTATCGCGCTCGGTATCGTCGCAGAGCCGGCCGTCGCCGCGCTCGTCGAGCCGGCAATTCAGGGGACGACACTCGCCACCTACGGGCTGGGAACCGCCTTCGCCTTCCTGGTCATCAACCTCGTCCACCTCACGCACGGCGAGCAGACCCCGACGTATCTGGGCGTCGAGCGCACGAAGTTCGTCTGTCGCTACGGCGCGACCCCGCTGTACTACTTCACGAAACTGGTCAGCCCGTTCATCGCGGTCGGCGACACGGTCGCGAAGTGGACCCTCGGACTGTTCGGCATCGAGATGACGGGCGCGTGGCGCGAGACCGAAGAAGACGCAATCGAGTCGCGCGCCGACCTCCGGAACCGGCTCTCCACCACCCTCGACGAGGGCGACCTCTCGCAGGAGCGCAGAGCCGAGGTGTTGAGCGCGCTTACCGCCGGCGAGACGCCCGTCTCTTCGGTGATGGTGCCCCGGGAGGACATCGTCGCGCTCTGCGTCGGCGAGCGCAACCGGAACCTCGACACGCTCTCGACGGGCCGATTCACCCGCTACCCGCTCGTCGACGGCGACCTCGAAGCGTTCGAAGGCGTCGTCTACGTGCCTTCGGTCGTGGACCACCTCGACGCCCTCGAGTCGGGCGAGACCGACTTCACGGCCATCGCGACAGAGCCGCTCGTCTTCTCGCCCGACACCTCCGTCACTGACGCATACGACCAGTTCCAGACTCAACACCAGGAGCTCGCGCTCGTGATGGGCGACGGCGAGGTGGTGGGGCTACTTACGGCGACGGACGCACTCGAAACTGTGATGGGGGAAATCGAGGACCCGTACGATATCGAGGCGAGCGACCGATGACACGGCCGGACCCCGGTCCAGCAGAGCAGTGGGCCGCCGATGAAGGATTCGAGGTGGACTTCGCGGACTGTTCGGTCGGTCCCATCCACTACGTCGCCGCGGGTCCTGAAACCGCGCCGCTCGTGCTCTTGCTCCACGGCTTCCCCGACTTCTGGTACACGTGGCGCGACCACATCGCCCCGCTCGCCGCGGAGTACCGCGTCGTCGCGCCCGACCTCCGGGGGTACAATCGGTCGGCGCGCCCGCGCGGCGTTTCCTCGTACCGACTCGACCGCCTCCGGACCGACGTGTACGAACTCATCCAGCAGCTCGGCTACGGGACGGCGAGCGTCGTCGGTCACGACTGGGGTGGCTCGCTCGCGCTCTCGTTTGCCCGCCACCACCCCGCACACGTCGACAGATTGGTCGTCGCGAACACGCTCGACCCCGAACGGCTCGCCGCACAGCTTCGCGGTCGGCAGCTCCTCCGATCGTGGTACTCCGGGTTCTTCCAACTGCCGTGGCTCCCCGAGCGCGTCCTCGGCGCGCGCGACTACCGCGCACTGTGTGACCTGTTCCGTGACCTCTCCGGCCACGACGAGACGGACATCGAGCGGTATCTCGGCGCGTGGCGGCGCAAAGGGAGACTCACGGCGAGCGTCAACTACTACCGCGCGCTCGGTCGCCAGACGCTCAAACATCCTCTCGGCTCTCCGGCCCGCGTCGTCGTCCCGACGAAGCTGCTGTGGGGCACCGACGACGTTGCTCTGCGACCGTCGGTGCTCGACCGCCTCGCGCGCGGCATCGACGACCCGACCGTCGAGCGCTACGAGGGCGCGAGCCACTGGGTCCACGCCGACGAACCGGACCGATTCCGCGAGGATGTGCGGGCGTTCCTACCGTAGCGCGTCCGCGATACCCTCGGGGTCGTCGATGCCCCCCGTATCGCAGGTGAGCGCCGGTCGCCAGCCACGACGCTCGATGCGGAGACTGTCGCCCGTGTGGCGCACGCGCGTAATCTCACTCCGGTCGAGGATGCGGTAGGCGGTCGTGTTCCCGAAGACGAGTCCCTCGTCGGTGAGCCAGTAGTCGCGTTCGTTCTCGGCTTGGGCCCACGCGACGACGGGATAGCCGAGCAGCGAGATGTGGAAGAAGTCCCCCGTTACCGCGGCGAGCGCGACTAGCGCGACGGCCATCGCGACGGTCACACCGTACCACGCCCGCCGTCGCCGGCGGTCGGGGCGTGCACGCCACTCGGTCGGCTCAACGCCGTCAAGTCGGGCGCGCGCCTCGGCGTTCGTCGCCAACAGCGCGACGACGCCACCCGCGGCCGCGAGCAGTAATCCACCGAACAAGAGCGCGAGGAGTGACGCCGGCGGAATGGGTCCGATTTCGGTGAGCAACAGTCCGAGACTCGCGAGCACGACGCCGACTGCCATCGGCAGCAGTCGAATCCGGCCCGCGTACAGCGGACGCGGGGTCAGCGGGCGCGCAACGCCACGGAGTCCGAGCGCGGTGCCGGCGAGCGCGAGCAGCCCGGAACCGCCGAAGATAACTGCCATCGCGACCGCGTCGCCAGTTGGATTTCGCGTGAGGAACGTGGCGAGTGCGACCGCTCCGACGAGGACAGTCAGATACACCGCCCACGCGAGTCGATACGTCGGGCCGTCGCCGGTGTCCATACGGCGTGGGAGGAGGGCGGAGAGAAAACGCTACCGCCCCGACACTTTTGCTCGCGCCCCCCGCCGGAACGGTATGGCTCCGACAGTCCACCTCATCGACCGCGGCACGATGGAGATCGACGTGAACTATCCGCTCGAGGGCGCGGTGACGGCGACGGCCTCGAACCCGAACCCCGACGCCGTCCGCGCCGACGGTCCCGTGTTCAACCTCGTCATCGAAACCGACGAGCAGACCCTGCTGTGGGACACCGGCTCACACCCCGAGGCGGGCGACGGCCACTGGCCGCCCGCGCTCTACGACGAGTTCACACACCACGACGCGGACGAACACCCCCTGCCCGACGCGCTCGCCGAGGCTGGCTTCGAGCTCGCGGATATCGACGCCGTCGTCCAGTCGCACCTGCATCTCGACCACGCGGGCGGGCTCCACAACTTCGCCGGCACGGACGTGCCCGTCTACGTCCACGACGCGGAGCTGAAACACGCCTACTTCGAGGCAGTGACCAGCGACACGTCCGCGTACGTGCGCGGCGACTTCGACCACGACCTCGCGTGGGAGCCGCTGTACGGCGACGGCGGCTACCTCGCCGACGGCGTCGACTGGGTGCACCTCCCGGGCCACACGCCCGGACTCGTCGGCCTGGTCGTGGAGGGTGGTGCGGCCGACGGGCGCGACCTAATCATTGCGGGGGACTTGGCGTACTCGGCGGCCAACTACGAGGACGGCCATCCGATGGGGCGTGACTTGCTCCACTCGCGGCCCGACTGGGAGGCGAGCTGTCGGCGGGTGCGAGATATCGAAGCACGGCGGGGTGCACTCGTCGTCTACGGCCACGACCCGGGGCAGGTGGCAGCGCTTCCGGACCTGTTGTGAGCAGTCCGGACGACGGTCGTCCGCGGCTCCCGACTACTGAGTGGTGACGCGGGGGTCGAGGAGACCGTAGAGTGCGTCCTTCAGGAAGTTGCCGGTGATGCCGACGACCACGACGACCATCGTCGTCCAGATGACGAGCGCCACGTCGGATTCACGAATCGCCGTCAGACTCACCTGCGCGATTCCGTCGATGCCGAGCACCAGCTCGAGGACGTAAATCTGTAACACGAGGACGCCGACGAGTTCGGTGACCGACAGCGAGATGATGGGGAGCGCGGCGTTGCGCAACACGTGGCGCGCCAGTCGCACCCCGCCGGTCCCTTTCGCTTTGAGGAAGGTGACGAACGGCTCGCCGCTGCGTTCGAGCGCGGCGGTGCGGGCAAAGCGGAGCTGTCCGGCGACGACAGACAGCGCGACGGCCCCGACCGCGATGTACTGTGGCGTGAGCAGACCGGGGTAGATGCGAATCGCGACGAGGGCGACCGCGAACGACGGCACGCCGAAGGCGACGTACGCGCCGAACCGCGAGAGCCAGTCGGGAAGCCGGTCGTGGGTGAGCGCAGCGAGGACGCCGAGCAGGACGCCGGCGAGGACGCCGACGGCCACGCCGGGCAGGACGTACGCGAGGGTGGTCTGGACCCGGCCGTCGAGCACGGCGATGACGCTCGCGTCGTAGGAGACCGACTGGCCCCACTGGAGTGTCGTCACGTCGACGAGCCACGAGACGTAGCGTTCGTGGAGGGGCACGTCCAGCCCGCGTTCGGCCCGGAACGCCGCGCGGATTTCGGCAATCCGTTCGGGGCTCGCGCCGTTGTATCTGGCCGACGCGAGGATGCCAGAGAGGTTCTTCTGTATCATCGCCGAGCCCAGCAGGAAGGCCAGTGACACCACGGCGTAGAGGGAAAACACCGCGAACCCGAACCGACGGGCGAGATAGCGGAGATAGCTCATGGGGGACACGCCACTGGAAGCTACCAGCGAGTATAACTGTCGGGGATTCGGTGTCTTTATCCGGGCGTGCCGGTACAGAACGTTCGTTCAGATGCCCTCCAAACGGCTGGACGACGCCGCGTTCGCGAACATCGACTGGGACGAAGAAGCCGGCGGTCACAGCGTTCACTGGCCGACCGTCGGCCTGCTCGCCGGACTCGTCGGACTCGCCGCGGCCGCCGTCCACAAGCTCCGTGTCGGCGGTACCCCCTTCGGCTTCATCGGCTGGGAACCGCCGCGTATCGCGTGGCTGTTACTGCTGGCCGGGCTGTTGGGACTCCGATACGGACTGTACCCGATGGTCCGCGACCGCGACCGGACCCTCCCCGCACTCAAGCGGCTGTTCTCTCGGCCCGTCGGCGCGCTGTCTGCCGGCTTCGTCGTCCTGTCGCTGCTGTTCGCGCTCGTGGGGCCCGAGTTCATCAGCTGGGACTACGCCAAACTCGCACACGCTCACCAGCCCCCGGTGTTCACGCGGCTCCGCGTCGAGGACGTGTACGCCTACAACTGCGTCGGCGAACTCGCGAACGGCTACTGTCACGGAACGTGGCAGTACCCCCTGGGGACCAACCGCTACGGCGGGAGCGTCGTTCAGCGGCTGTTCGAGGGGAACATCGTCGCCGTGAAGCTCGCCGTCTCAACGGCCATCGTGATGGGCGTCGTCGCGATGGTGGTCGGCACGGTCGCGGGCTACGCCGGCGGCCTCACGGACACGGTCCTGATGAGCTACGTCGACATCCAGCAGACGATTCCGGCACTCGTCATCTATCTCGTCGTCGCGACCCTGTTTTTAGGAAACATCGGCGGCGTCGAGGACGGGAAGCTGTTCTCGCTCGCGCTCGTCTTCGGGCTGCTCGACTGGGGGGGAATCGCGCGTGTCGTCCGGAGTGACGTGCTGACGCGCCGGTCGGCCGGCTACATCCGCGCGGCGAAGGCCGTCGGCGCGACCGACCGCCACGTGCTCCGTCGCCACGTCGTCCCGAACGCGATGCCGACGCTGGTGACGGCGCTCACCCGTCGAATTCCCCTACTCGTGCTCATCCAAATCGCGCTGGCGTATCTCGCGTTAAACTCCGCGACCGGCGGCGGCTCGCTCGGCGAGACGCTCCGCTCGTCGTTCACCGACCCGTCGGGCGCGCTCGCGTGGACCGACCTCTGGTGGCTGACCGCGATTCCAATCCTGTTCACGGTCGTGTTCGTCCTCGCGTACAGTCTGCTCGGCGACGAACTGCGTGACGTGCTCGACCCGAAGGGGGTGAGCCGGTGACGCTACTCTCGGTCGAGGACCTGTCGGTCACCTTCGACGCCGAGACCGGCACCGTCCACGCGGTCAGCGGCATCGACTTCACCATCGAGCGGGGCGAGACGGTCTGTTTAGTTGGCGAGTCCGGCTCCGGCAAGACCGTCGCCTGCGAGTCGGTCACCCAACTGCTCCCGACCCCGCCGGGGAGCATCGACGGGACAGTCACCTTCGACGGCGAGGAGCTAACGAGCAAGTCCGAGCGCGCGCTCCGGGAGTACCGCGGCGGTCGCGTCGGCCACATCTTCCAGAACCCACAGGACGCACTCGACCCCGTTTACACCGTCGGCAGTCAGGTGGTAGAGGCGATTCGGCTCCACCGCGACGACTCGAAGGCCGAAGCGAAGTCCCGGGCAATCGACCTGCTGGACCGCGTCGGCATCGGCAACGCCGACGAGCGGTTCCACGACTACCCACACCAGTTCTCCGGCGGGATGACCCAGCGGGTCGTCATCGCGATCGCGCTGGCGTGTGATCCCGACTTACTCATCGCCGACGAGCCGACGACGGCCCTCGACGTGACCATCCAAGCGCAGGTGCTCGACCTGCTCGTGGACCTGCAGGCCGAACGCGGGATGGGGATCTTGTTCGTCACTCACGACCTCGGGGTCGTCGCCGAGATTGCAGACCGCGTCGTCGTGCTGTACGCCGGGCAGGTGATGGAAAGGGGGAGTGTCGAGCAGGTGTTCACACGCCCCTCACACCCGTACACGAAGGCGTTGCTCGACTGTCTCCCCGGCCGTGGCGCGTCGGCGACCATCGACGGGTCGCTTCCCGACCCGAAGGCACCGCCGACGGGCTGTCGGTTCCACCCGCGGTGTCCACACGCCGTGCCGGCCTGCGAGCGGGGTGACTCCCCGCCGTTCGCGACCGTCGACGGCGACCACGAGGCCGCCTGCATCCTCCACGAGGACCCCTACGAACTGCCAGCGACGTTGGGTGAGACGGATGAGTGACGACCCGCTGCTCGCGGTCGAGAACCTCGAGAAGTACTACCCGATTCGGGAGGGCTTGCTCCGGCGAACGACGGGCCAAGTGAAGGCGGTCGACGGCATCAGCTTCGAGGTCGGGGAAGGCGAGACGGTCGGACTCGTGGGCGAATCCGGCTGTGGGAAGTCGACGGCCGCCGAGGCGATTCTCCGACTGGACGAGCCGACCGGCGGCACCGTCCGGTTCGACGGCGAGCCGGTAGCCGACCACGACAGCGAGGCGCGCGAGCGGTTCCGTCGGCGGACGGGCGTCGTCTTCCAGGACCCGAACACCGCTTTCGACCCCCGGATGACGGTCGCCGAGTCGGTTGCCGAGCCGCTGGAAATCCACGGCATCGACGACGCGAGCCGGCGGCGCAACATCGTCGCCGAACTGCTGGAGGGCGTCGGGCTCGGCGCGGGCGCGCTCGACCGCTACCCCGACTCCTTTTCCGGCGGGCAGAAACAGCGCATCGCGTTGGCGCGGGCGCTCGTGTTGAATCCGGACCTGCTGGTGGCCGACGAGCCGGTGTCGGCCCTCGACGTGAGCGTGCAGGCGGACATCCTCCAGCTGCTAGGGGAGCTCTCGGCGGGGTTGGGGCTCTCCGTGCTTTTCATCAGCCACGACCTCGGCGTCGTGCGCGAGGTGTGTGACCGCGTCGTCGTCATGTATCTGGGCGAGGTGGTGGAGAACGCGCCCGTCGAAGAGCTGTTCGAGAACCCACAGCACCCGTACACGAAGGCGCTGCTCGGGTCGATTCCCGACCCCGACCCGACGGCAGCAAGCGAGCGCGCCGACCTCACCGGCGACGTGCCCGACCCCGCTGACCCGCCGTCCGGCTGTTCGTTCCACCCGCGGTGTCCGGCGGTCGTCTCGACCGAGGGGTACGAGTTCGAAGAGGGCGTGTTCCGGTCGGTGCTCGACCTCCGGCTCGCCGTTGAAGAGGGTTCTGTCGACCCCGAGGCGTTCGACGGGAAGCCGGCGGTGCGGGACGCGTACGACGTGCCCGCGACCCTGACCGACGACGAGGCGGAAGCGGAACTCGACGCGGCGCTCGAGGAACTGCTCGACGGGCACGCGGCGTCGGCCGCCGACCGGCTGGCCGAGACGTTCACCACGGTGTGTGAACGCGAGAATCCGGAGCCGACGGCCGACGACGATGGACGGGTCGCGGCCTGTCACCTACACGCTACTCGGTGAAGTGGGTACGACAGCGGTCGACGATAGCACGGACCTGAACGTCGGTGTCGGCGTCGACGCTCAGGAGGACGCCCTCGGTGTCGGCGACGAGCACGTTGATGACGATCATCTCCTCGAACTCGTGGATAGTGGCACGCAGCGTGCCGGCCTCGGGGTAGATTGATTCGAGCCCCCGCGAGCCGATTGACTCGAAAATCGTGTTCTGTTGGATTGCATCGATGTCCTCCTCAGAGAGGAGTTCTTCGAGGTCGTCGTGAACGTAGTAGTTGCCGATTTCTTCCCCATCATAGGCCGCGAAGGCGTGGAGGTCGTCGCCGAGGAACGTCTGTAGGGTGGTGATTGACATCCTCCCCGCGCTGAAGCGCGAGGATTCCCACGGCACTGTACCGCTGGGTTGGGATATTTACGGTTTGTAGTCGCCATGATGGCGGCTACTGGCTGTGCCAACCAGCCGTTACTCCTATCCCGTCGTGGGATTCGGAGGTACTTCTTACTGACTGCACCCCGAGTTCCACAGCAAAAAGGGGTGCTTTCTGTGTGGAATTGGGGAATCCCGATATTGTCCGATTAGCAGGGCGGCAGGCCGCCTCGGCTACCTGGTAGTACGAATATAAATTACTTAAAATATCCGACCGGGCCGGTGGTCGTGGTTGATGTACAAGACTGTCGGATTCATCCCCGCGCTCAAGCGCGAGGCTTTCTCCTTGCTTCTTCGTAATCAGTCGGCTTGTGGATGTGGGGTTATCGCTCCTCGCAGTGACGAACCTCGACGGCCAGCCCGCGCGTCGAATCCGTCATCTCCGGGCCGGACATCTCGGCGCGGCCGACGGCGAAGGCCTTCGGTCCCTCGATAACGACCTCGTCGCCGACGCGAATCTCGTCGCGCGCGTCCACGATGCCCGGCGCAAGCACGCTCCCCTGCGGGACGAACGCGTCGATTTCGACCGTCTTCGTCGGTACGTCCGACGCGACCCACTCGCGTGCGCCGGCGAGGGTAAACGAGAGGGTACCGTACTGCGCGACGAGAGTCGCCAGCTGCTCGCCCTCCTTGTGGACCCGGAGTTTCGGGTAGCGACCGCCCGTCTCGATGTCGTTGAACAGTTCGTCGCCGGCCCCGTGGCCGATGAGGTAGTCGGCGATTGCGCGGACGGTCGCGTGTTCTCGTTCCTGCATCCGGAAGCTGTCGTAGCCGTCGAGCGCGTCCGAAAGCGCGGCCAGCGATTCGTCGGTCGTCGGGTGGTCGGTGACGGTGTACTCGAAGGAGACGCCGAGCGACGCCTCGACGCGCTCGCAGATGGGTCGGTACTCCTCAGGCACGTGCGCGATGAGGTCGGTGTAGGCGTCGCGGTTCCGCTCGAGGTACCGTTCGAGGACGGCCGCGACGAATGCGTACTCGCCTTCGGTCCAGTCCCCGGTGACGACCGAGTCGTAGTGTTGGGCGGGGTAGGTGAGTTCGAGTTCGTTCGGCACGACGCCGATTGGCGAGGTCATCGAGACGACGTGGCCCCGATACGAGATGGCGCGGGCGAACTGCTCGTGGCTCTGTGAGTCGCTGTAGGGTTTCCGGGCCGAACACGGGACGATGACGAGCGGCCGGTCGTCGAGTCGGGGGACGTATCGAGAGGTGACGCGGTCGGCGTACCGCTGGATTTCGACGCGGTTCAGGGTGTCTTCGCTGGCCGCGAGGATGTCCTGTCTGCGCAAGAGCGGGGTTCGCTCTTCCAGATAGGCGTACTCCCCGTCGAGTCGCCGAAAGAGGGCCGTCGTCCACGCTTCGTGGCGCGCCTGCCCCTCGATGTAGTCGCGGAGTCGCCCCCGGCGGATGCGCTGACGGACGCGGGACAGTTCAGCGCGCAGGGCGTACACGTTGTGCTCGGCGCAGTCGCGGTGGTCGAACTCGCCGCGCGGCTGTTGGCAGGCCGGACAGGCACACGGGAGTTCATCGAGGTCCTCGAGGAACGACTCGCCGTCGGTGTGGAGATAAAATCCCTCCGTACCGCGGGTGTAGGCGTAGTCGCTGTCGAAGAGGTCGACGCCCGCGTACGCGAGCGTGGCGACGTTTGCAGGGGTTGCGACGCCCGAGACGTACAGCCCGGTGTCGGCCGGAATCTGCGTCTTCGTCTCGAGCAGCGCGTCGACGAACCCCTCGGCGTAGCCCGAAAGGCCCGGGCCACCCGAGAGCACGTAGGCGTCGGCTCCGAAGTCGCGGGCCGTTTCCGGTGAGACGACCGCCGCGCTCGGGAAGTCTACATCGTCGTAGGCGACCTGAAACGCCTCTTTCACGCCCTCGTCCGTCCCCGCCGGGAACGCGCGGTGGGGGAGGACAGTCAGTTCGCTCTCGTCGCCCTCGGGCGTCGGCTGCTCCTCGCGCCAGAGGCTCCCGGCGTCGTGGAGCACCTCGTCCACGAGCGTGGGCGTCCGAACCGGGTCGGTGAGTCTGAGTTCACCGAGCCGGGCCGGGCCGTCCCGGTCGTGAACCTCGAAGTAGTCGGTCATACACGCGAGAGGAGACGCGTCTTTAATTCGCTTTCAGTTCGCGTCCTCCTCGGTCAGGTCGACGAGCGGAAGCTCCGGCAGCCGGGCGAGCGCGCTCTCGGGCCAGTCGAAGTGCGCGACCGTGAACGCCGTCCCGGGGTTCGCGTCGACCAGCCGTGCGATGCCGTCGGCGGCGGCCTCGTACGCCTCCCGGGAGAGCCGGTCGGGGACCTGCGCGGTGAGCGGATACGTCTTCGAGAGGTGTCGCGGGAACGGTCCGAAGGGCGGCTTGAGCCGCCAGGTCGCGTCGAAGCCGCGGTTCTTCGCTCCTTCCGAGAGCAGAATCTCCTCGCCGTCGACGGGAAGACGGTCGAGCCGTTCGTGGTGGCGCAACACCTCGGGGCGGCGCGCACTCTCGGCGGACGTGTGGAAGAAGCTGTCCTTGCGGACGGGGTCCGTCTCCTCTAGCTGGTCGACGTACTCCAGCATGGCGCGGTAGCCGTCGAGCATCGTCGGGTGCGAGCGAGCGCGCTCGTCCACCAGATCCAGCAGCGTCCCCTCACGAATCGCCTGCTTGACGCGGCGAAGTTCCGCGTAGGTGACGTGGAGATTGTGGCGCGCGAGCAGGGTCTCGCGCTCGTCGTCGGCACGCTCGCGCACGTCGCTCGGCTCGTGGCTCGTGCAGACGGGACACGAGCAGGGGAAGTAGTCCATGTCTGGCAACTGCTTCGTGCCGCGGACGGTGAGATAGCGGTCGTCGCGCGCGTACAGCGCGTAGGCTGCCGAATCGAACAGGTCACACCCCACGGCGACGGCGAGCGCGAACATCATCGGGTGGCCCGCACCGAACAGGTGGACGGGCGCATCGGCACCGAGTCCGCGCTTGGCCGCGGCGACGACATCGACCATGTCGTCGTAGCGGTAATCGTTCAACAGGGGGACGACCGCACCCACGGGGAACACGTCGAGGTCGGTCGTGTAGGCGTGAGCCGCCGCCGCTTCCCGGAGGTCGAGATGCGTCGACCCCTGAATCGGGGCGTTGACGAGCATCTCGCCCACGTCGACCCCTTCCGCGATTTCGAGAGCGGTCTCGGTTTCGGCGAGTTCCTCGGTCGCCTGTTCGCGGCTCGCGTCCGGCGGCGTCGGGATGTCGACGGGCGTCCCGATGTCGCTCCCGATGTCGTGTTGGAACTGGAGAATCTCGGGAGTGTCCACGTCGATGTCGCCGTACTCGGCGAGCTGGAAGGAGCCGGAGTCGGTCATGATGGCTCCCGAGAAATCCAGCAGGTCGTGCAGCCCCTCGTCAAGGGCGCGCTCGCGGTAGTCGTCGGAGCCGTAGAAGATGTAGCCGTTCGTGATGAGCATCTCCGCGCCGAACTCGCGTTCGAGTTCACTCGGCGCGATGGTCTGGAGATGCGGATTGATGACGGGGAGGAGTGCGGGCGTCTCGACGGTGACTCCCGCCCGCGGGACGGTGAGTTCGCCGATGCGGCCGGCGGCGTCGTAGTCCCGGACCTCGAAGCAGTCGCGCATACCGTCGTTCGGCCGGAGCCGCCGGTAAGCGTGTCGTTTCTACTTGTCCGCGACGTTGATGTGGGTCGGCTCCTCCCCCTCGTGGGACTCGTGGGTCTCTCCCTCGCCGAGCAGGCGGTCGCGGAGGTCGTCGGCCAGCGTCTGGGCGCGATTTTTCAGCGTCGACACCTCGTCGCCGAACTCGCCGACCGACCGCTCGACGTACTGGACGCGCTCGCGGGGAATCCGCCGGACGCGGACGCCGTCGTCGTCTTCGCCGGCGTGGAGCACCCAGTGGTCCTGGAAGTAGACGAGGTGTTTGTTCGGGACGGTCTCTTCTACCACTTCCGCACCGCGTTCGTACACGATGGTCGCGTCTTGGTCTTCACTCATAGCCGGTGGAAGGAGGTCGAGACGGAAGAGTTCGCTGCTCAGGCGAAATACTCGGCGAGCCGGTCGGCGGCCTCGGTGGCGCGCGGGGAGACGAGCGCGAACCGGAGCCACTCCTCGCGGGCGCTGCCGAAGGCGTCGCCGGGCATCCCCGCGACGCCCGCCTCGTCGATGAGCCGTTTGGTGTTGTCGAGCGTTCCCGGGAAGCCGTCGAACCGCGCGAGCACGTAGAAGGCACCCTGTGGCTGGATGTACTCCGCGCCGGCCGCATCGAGCGCACCACAGAAGTGCTCGATGCGGGATTCGAGCATGGCCCGCGTCTCGGCGTAGTACTCGTCGGGCGTCTCCCGGAGCGCCTTCAGCGCGGCGTGTTGGCCGGGTGCAGTGACGGCGACGTTGGTGAGCATATGCCGGGTGCGAACCGGGTCGACGAGGTGGTCGGGGAGGATGGCGTAGCCGACCCGGAGTCCCGTCGTCGCCATCGCCTTCGAGACGGAGTTGGTGACGGCGACGTTATCGGAGTCGAACGCGAGCGCGGAGTGGAATCGGCCGGAGAAGTCGAACTCCTCGTACACCTCGTCGCTGACGTACAGTGCGTCGTTCGACTCGGCGATGTCGGTCAGCTCGCGCTTGACCGACTCGCCGTACACCGCGCCGGTCGGGTTGTTCGGCGAGCAGGCGACGATGAGGGCGGTCTCCTCGCTCGCGACCGCTCGCACGTCAGCCGGGTCGAGGGTTCCGTCGGCGGCGACTGGGACGTAAGTCACGTCGGCACCCAGTAGCTCGGCGCGGTCGGCGTAGTAGGGGTACACCGGGTCCGTGAGGATGACCTCGTTGCCCGAGTGGGCCGCCAGTCCGCAGGCCATCGCGAGGTGGTTCGCCTCGCCCCCGCCGTTCGTGACGACGAGGCGCTCGACAGGTACGTCGTGGCGGTCGGCCAGCAGGTCACGGAGGTCACCGCGTCCCTCGCTGGGCGGGTACTGGTAGTCGGCGACCGGCGCGTCGGCGAACTCGCGAATCCCCTCGCGGAGTGCGGTCGGCGGCTCCCAGTCGGGATCGCCACTCACCATGTCGATGACGTCGCGGTCGGCGTCGTCGGCGTAGGCCATGACGTGGAAGAACAGTGGCCTGTCATCGTCCATGGCCGGCGTTGGCCCCCGTCGGCTTTGGCGCTTTTGTCTGCGAGCCGAACGCTTTTGCTCGCGACCGCACACCCTCGCGTATGACCGACGTTGACGCACAACGCATCCGAAACTACTACGAGCACATCGACGCCGGCGACCTCGAGTCGGTGTTCGAGCTGTTCGCCGACGACGTGACCTACCACCGACCCGGCCAACCTTCGCTCGACGGGATGGCAGAGTTCGAGCGGTTCTACCGCGAGGACCGTCCGCTCTCGGAGGGTGAACACACCGTCGAGTCGCTCACCGTCGGCGACGACACCGTCGCCGTGCGCGGGCGCTTCGAGGGGAAACAGGGCGGCGAGACGGTCGCGTTCGGCTTCGCCGACCACCACCGGTTCGACGACGACGGACTGGTGACCGAGCGGTGGACCTACACGGACACCGGCGCGGTGTAGTTTGAAGCGTCCGGCAGACGAACCCCGGGTATGCGCGAGTTCGCCGCCGAGCCACCAATCGAGGAACGCATCGCCGAGCCGCTGTGCGCGACGGACGCCACCGTCGCCACCGCCGAATCCTGTACGGGGGGACTCATCGGCTCGTATCTGACCGACGTGCCCGGCTCCTCCGACTACTTCGACCGGACGCTCGCTACCTACAGCTACGACTCGAAGATGGACCTCGTCGGGGTGTCTCGCGAGACGCTCGATGAACACGGCGCGGTCTCGGAGCCGGTCGCTCGCCAGATGGCCCGCGGTGTGCGCGACACGGCCGGCACGACGTGGGGACTTTCGACGACCGGTATCGCCGGCCCCGACGGCGGAAGCGAGGAGACGCCCGTCGGGACGGTGTTTGTCGGCGTCGCCTACCGCGGGGAGTGGGGCACGCAGGACTCCTTCGCGCGGGTTCGCCGCTACGAGTTCGACGGCACGCGGGCGGAGGTGAAAGAGCAGATCGCCCGGCAGGCGCTCGAGGACCTGCTGACCGCGGTGCAAGGGAAACGCGGCCAGTGACCCCGCGGCGTCGCTGGCTCCTCGTCGCGCTCGTCGCCGGGGTGATTCTGGTCGCGAGTCTCCTGCCTGCCGGCGGTGGACCGACACCGACGCTGCTGGGTGTCGGTCTCGACAAGTGGCAACATCTGGGCGGGTACGCCGTGCTCGCGGTCGCGCTCGGCTACGCGCTACGTGCTGGCGACCGGCCGCGAGTCGAGGGGCTGGTCCTGGCATTCACGGTGACGGTCGGCTACGGCGTCCTCATCGAGTGTCTGCAGTTACCGCTCGCGACACGTGCGTTCTCGGTCGGAGACATGCTCGCCGACGCTCTCGGTGCGGCAGTCGGCACAGCCGTCGTCAGTCGCTTTGCTCGGTTCGGCCGGTGACGTGGTCGTCGAGCTGCTCGAAGAAGCGCTGTGCGACCTCGGCGACGACGGGCTTGAGCGCGCCCGAGAAGGTCTCGACGCGGCCGGTGACGGCGGCGGTCGCGTCCCACGTCACGTCGGTCTGCTCGCCGCCGTCGGTCGCGGCGAGGCTGAGGTCGGCCGTCGTGTCGAAGGTGGAGCCGGCGGCGCTCCCGCTGGCGGTGATGGCCATCTCCGGGTAGTCGCGCCGGAGCACCTCGACATCGGTCTCGAACGACGGTGAGATGGGACCGATACCGATAGCGATGGTCGCGGTGCCCTCGTCACCAGCCTCGACGTAATCGCGGTCGACACCGAAGTCGAGTTTCTCACACCCCGGGAGCATCGCCCGGGTCACGCTGATGTCGCCGATGGAGTCCCACACGACCTCGGGGGGAGCGTCCAGCCGTCGCTCGACGGTCACGGAGACGGTCGTGGCGTCCTGGTTCGCATCCTCACTCGCCATACGTGGTCGTACGGAGCCATCGAATGTAGAGTGACAGGGCGACCGGCACCCGACACGGCTTTCAGCGACCGCCCGCTATCCGGGATAATGAGTAAGCCGAGCCCCGAGGTCTACGAGTCGAACCGGGGAATGGACGCCCACAACGCGGCGATGCGGGAGATTCGGGCGCGAAACGACCAGACGTACGACCCGACCGAGCCGACCCGCGTCTGGCTCGACGAGGACAACACTCCGAACGGCGTGAAACAGTCGCTCACCATCATTCTCAACACCGGCGGCTGTCGGTGGGCACGCGCCGGCGGCTGTACGATGTGTGGCTACGTCGCCGAGTCCGTCGACGGCGGCAGCGTCGGCCACGAGAACCTGATGACCCAGATCGACCACTGTCTCGACCACGAGAGCGAGAATGCAGACGACCCCGCGGAACTCATCAAAATCTACACCTCCGGTTCCTTCCTCGACGAGCGCGAGGTACCGGCCGAGACGCGTGCTGCCATCGGCGAAACGTTCAGCAACCGCGAGCGCATCGTCGTCGAGTCGCTGCCCGACTTCGTGGAGCGCGAGAAGCTGACCGACTTCACCGACCGAGGGCTGGAGACGGACGTCGCGGTCGGGCTCGAAACCGCGACTGACCGGGTGCGCCACGACTGCGTGAACAAGTACTTCGACTTCGCCGACTTCGAGACAGCCTGCGCCGAGGCGCGGGCCGTCGACGCCGGCATCAAGGCGTATCTCCTCCTGAAGCCGCCGTTCCTCACGGAGCGCGAGGCGGTCGCGGACATGAAGTCCTCGGTGCGTCGGTGTGCCGACGTGGAGGGGTGTCACACCGTCTCGATGAACCCGACCAACGTTCAGCGGTACACGATGGTCGAGGAGCTGTATCACGACGGCGGCTACCGACCGCCGTGGCTGTGGTCGATTTGCGAGGTGCTCGAAGCGACCGCCGACGCCGACGCCATCGTCGTCTCCGACCCCGTCGGCCACGGCTCCGACCGCGGCCCCCACAACTGCGGGGAGTGTGACGACCGGGTCCAGACGGCCATCAAAGATTTCGACCTGCGACAGGACCCCTCGGTGTTCGAGCAGGTGTCCTGTGAGTGTGAGTTGACCCACGAGACGGTGCTCGCCCGCGAGAAGAGCTTCGGCGCGCCGCTCACGAACTGAGCCGGACGGCGAGGGCAGCGACGACCCCAGCGACGATTCCTGCCGGGATTCCGACCACGAGCGACGGCCACACGTACGGGTCGAGCAGTGCCGTCGTCGCGATACCGACGACGAGAAATCCGACGACGAACGCGCCCCCGGTTGCGACGGTCCGACGACGGCTCACCGCTCGACTCCGACCCCGCCGAGCACAGTATCGAGGCTGTCGACGGTGGCGCGGGCGGTGTCGGCCGAACCGCTCGCCTCCTTCAGTCCTGTACCGGTCATGATTGCTGCGACCTCAGCGTCGGAGTCGAGTCGCCCCGATTGGACCAACTCACGCGTGCCGGCGAGCGCGACGGCACACGAGGCTTCGACGCTGATACCGGCCCGTGCGAGAGTGTCGAGGGCCGCGCGGGTCGCGTCGTCGTCGACGCTGGTGACTGTTCCGCCGGTGTCGCGAGCCGCGGTGAGCACGCGATCTCCACTCGGTGGGTCGGCGTTGGCAATCGAGTAGGCGATTGTCTCCCCGCCATCAACGGACGCGACGGTATCATCCCCGCGGGCGAACGCCTCGTCGATTGGTGCACAGGCGCTCGCCTGCACGAAGTGGAGGTCAGGAATCTGGTCGATGCGGCCGGCGGCGTGGAGTTTACGGACTGCCTTCCACGCGCCGCTGGCGTGACCCCCGCTTGAGACCGGCATGACGATGGCGTCGGGGGCCGCGTCGAGACACACCTCGACGGCCGTGGTCTTTTGACCCTCGACGCGCAGCGGTACGTCGGAGTTGAGGAAGGCGATGTCGTGTTCGCGGCCGAGTTCGAGCGAGCGCTCATACAGCCGCCCGTAATCGCCGTCCACGCGGACGACTGTCGGGTCGTACTGCGCGATGACGCCGAGTCGCGATTCGGGAATGTCGTCGGGAACGAGCACGACACACGGGAGGTCCGCGCTCGCGGCGAAGGCGGCGGTGCTCATCGCCATGTTGCCGTGTGAGACGGTGCCGACCGCGCGAACGTCGCCCGCGTAGCCGGCCTCAACGGCAGCGACGGCGAGCGCGCTCCCCCGGTCTTTGAACGACCCGGTCGGCGCGTGGCCTTCCAGCTTGAGCGACACGTCGACGCCGGCGAAGTCGGCCACGGCGTCGGAGGCGACGAGAGGTGTGTCACCGACGGCGTCGGCCACGCCGCCGGGTGAATCGACCGGCAGTAGGCCGGCATGTCGCCACATGCCCGGCGCGTCGGTTTCGGTTGGGTCGGTGACCTCGGGGAGCCACAGCGGTTCGCCACAGTCACAGCGGACGGCGGGGGCGGTTGTTGCCGCGCCACAGGCGTAACACACCCGCGTCGCGGCGCGCACGCGTTCGGCGGACATACCGGTGGAACGCGAGCCGGGAGGAAATTCTTGTCCCTGCGTTGAGAGTAGCAATCATTAACAGCTGACCGTCCGTAAGTTCACAACATGACAGTCGTCAGCGTGTCGATGCCGGAGTCGCTGTTGAACCGCTTGGACGAGTTCGCCGACGAGCACGGCTACACGGGCCGGAGCGAGGTCGTCCGGGAGGCCTCGCGGAATCTGCTCGGCGAGTTCGAGGACAAACGGCTGGAGGACCGCCGGCTCATCGGCGTCATCACCGTGCTGTTCAACTACGAAACCTCGGCGGCCGAACAGCGCATGATGCAGTTGCGCCACGAACACGAGGGGCTGGTCACCTCGAACGTCCACAACCACGTCGGCGACCACTACTGCATGGAGCTGTTCATCGTCGAGGGGCGGCTGGACGAGATCTCCACGTTCGTCGGGAAGATTCGCGCGACGAAAGACACCCTCTCGGTCGATTACTCCGTCATCCCGGTCGACGACTTCGACGGAGCCTTGGACGGACACAGTCACGGGCACAGTCACGGCGAGGACGAGTAGCGAACCGCTGAAGTCCGGGGGTAGCAAAGCGCACGTATGCACGTCAGCGTCATCGGCTCCGGCTACGTCGGCGCGACTCTCACCGGCTGTCTGGCCGCGCTCGGCCACGAAGTGACGGCCATCGATATCGACGAATCGGTCGTCGCGAGCATCGAAGCCGGCGAGCCACCGATGGCCGAACCCAGGCTCGGTGAGCTGTACGATGAGAACGCCGACCGGATTTCCGCGACCACCGACTACGCCGCCGTCCGCGAGACGGACTGCTCGTTCATCACCGTCCAGACCCCCGCCCGCGAGGACGGCAGCATCGACCCGTCGGTCGTCCTCGCCGCTGCCGAATCGCTCGGCGAGGCACTCGCACAGAAGGAGACGTTCCACACCGTCGCCGTCAAATCCACCGCCATCCCTGGGATGGTCGAAGAGGAGGTCGTCCCGCGCATCGAGCAGGCCGCGGGTCCGGAAGGCGAGACCTTCGCGACGGCGGTCAACCCCGAGTTTCAGGCACAGGGCAGCGCCGTGGACGACTTCATGCACCCCGACAAGGTCGTCATCGGCACCGACGACGACCGCGCGCTCGACGCCCTCCGGGCGGTGTATGCACCCCTCCCGGACGAGCCGCCGGTCGTGGAGACGGGTCGCCGAGAGGCCGCGATGATGAAGTACGCCAACAACGTCTTTCTCGCCGCGAAAGTCTCGCTCATCAACGAACTCGGCAACATCTGCAAGGAGTACGGCGTCGACTCCTACGAGGTGGCCGAGGCGATGGGACTGGACGACCGCATCGGGGCGCAGTTCCTCCGGTCGGGGGTGGGATGGGGGGGTAGCTGCTTTCCCAAGGACACCGACGCGCTCCGGGCCGCCGCCCGGGACCGCGACTACGAACCCGAACTGCTCGACGCGGTCGTCGGAGTCAACGAGACGCAACCGCGTCGCCTGCTCGAACTCCTCGACCGGCACGTCGACGTGGCCGGCGAACGCGTCGCCGTGCTCGGACTCGCGTTCAAGCCCGACACCGACGACATCCGCGGCTCGCGCGCGAAGCCGGTCATCGCCGGGCTACAGGAACGAGGGGCCGAGGTGGCGGCGTACGACCCCTCGGACGCGAGCGAGACGATGGCGCGTGCGTACCCAGACGTTGAGTACACCGACAGCGCGAGCGACGCACTTTCGGGAGCCGTCGGCGCGCTCGTCGTCACCGACTGGCCCGCGTTCGGTGCCCTCGATGGCGAGTTCGACGCGATGGCGCGACAGGTCGTCGTGGACGGTCGGCGCATCATCGAGGCCCGCGAGGGGATGACCTACGAGGGATTGACGTGGTGACGGTGCTCGCCGTCGTCGGGACGCGACCCGAACTCGTGAAGATGGCTCCCGTGCTCCGCGCGCTCGATTCACAGCCGGCGACGGAGCCGCGACTGCTCCACACCGGCCAACACTACGACGCGGAGCTCAGCGGCGAGTTCTTCGACGTGCTCGGGCTGCCCGAACCGGCGGTGAATCTCGACGTTGGCAGCACCGGCGGCGCACAACAGACCGCCGACGGGCTCGTCGGTATCGACGCCGATATCGCCCAACGGGAGCCGGCAGCCGTGCTCACGCTCGGGGACACGAACGCCGTCCTCGCGGCGACGCTGGCCGGGGCGAAACGCGACACGCTCGTCGGCCACATCGAGGCCGGCCTGCGAAGCTACGACCGAACCATGCCCGAAGAAGTGAACCGCGTCGTCGCCGACCACCTCTCGGAGCTGCTGTTTGCCCCGACCGAGAGCGCCGTCGCCAACCTCGCCGGCGAGGGCATCGAGGTGGGCGTCACGCAGACCGGAAACACGGTCGTGGACGCGTGTCTCGACCACGCGCCCGTCGCGCGCGAGCAGTCCGACGCGCGCTCGCGGTTCGGCGTCGAGTCGGACGGGTACGCGCTCGCGACGATACATCGGCCGCACAACACCGAGGCTCCCGACCGGCTGCGGGCGATTCTCGGCGCACTCGACGGCGCGCCGATACCGGTCGTCCTCCCCGCCCACCCGCGCACGGAGACCACAATCGAGGCGCTCGGAGTCGAGCCGGACGGCTCGCTCCGGCTCGCGGAGCCGCAGGGGTATCTCGACTTCCTCGCCTTACTCGACGGGGCACATGTCGTCGTCACCGACTCCGGCGGGGTACAGGAGGAGGCGTCCGTCCTCGAAACCCCGTGTCTCACGGTACGGCCGAACACCGAGCGCCCGGAGACGGTCGAGGCCGGCGTGAACGAACTGGTCGAGCCGTCGAATCTCGCAACGCGACTCCGGGCGCTGGCGACCGACGCCGACGCGCGGGCCGCGATGACCGGCCATCCGGACCTCTACGGCGACGGACAGGCGGGCGAGCGTATCGTCGACGCGTTGGTCGAGACGCTGGAGGTGGACGGATGAAGGTCGGGATGCTCCTGCGAGGGAGCTACCCGGAGGATATCCGCGTCCGGAAGGAGGCGGCAGCACTCCGGGAAGCCGGCCACGAGGTGTATCTGCTCTGTCTCGCAGGCGAGGGGACCGAGCCGGCGGCCGTCGACGGCGTCGCAATCGAGCGCATCGACTGGGACGGCTACAGCGTGGCGACCCGCGCGGTGAACCGCGCGAGCTACCTGTTCGGCTCGTTCGACGCCATCTGGTTCCGGCGCGCGCGACGGTTTGCGTCGGTCCACGATATCGACGTGCTCCACGTCCACGACCTCCCGCTGGTCCGGACAGGGCTGCGGGTCGCCCGCTCGCTCGGTGACGTGTCCGTCGTCGCCGACCTCCACGAGAACTATCCGGCGGCGATGGCACAGTACCGCTCCGAGCGGTCGCTGCTCGAGCGACTGCAGGGTCGACTCCTCCGGCCGATTTCGCGCATCGAGCGCGCCGAGCGCGAGGCCGTCGGGCAGGCGGACGCGCTCGTGACGGTCGTCGAGGAGGCGCGCGACCACTACATCACAGACTGCGACGGCGACCCCGACCGCGTCCACGTCGTCTCGAACACGGTCGACCTCGACCGCATCGATACGATGGACCACACGCCGGGTCCCGATGACGTTCCCGACGGCTTCGTCGTCTCCTACGTCGGCGCGTTCGGGCCACACCGCGGGCTGGAGACGCTGATTCGGGCGCTCTCGGATACGCCGCCGGAGGTGTCGCTCCTGCTCGTCGGTTCCGGAAGCGCGGAGTCGGACCGTCGCCTTCGGGAGTTGGCCGAGTCGGAGGGTGTGGCTGACCGGGTCACGTTCACCGGGTGGGTCGACTTCGCAGACGTGCCCCGCTACATCGCGGCGAGCGACCTCGCGACGGTGCCACACCGCGAGACCGGCCACACCGCGACGACGGTGCCGCACAAGCTGTTTCAGTACATGGCGCTCGAAACGCCGGTGCTCGTCACGGACGTCGGCCCGCTCGGGCGTATCGTCCGCGAGACGGAGTCGGGGGTCGTGGTTCCGCCGGAGAATCCGACCGCGACCGCCGCGCGAATCTCGGAGTTGGTCGGAGAAGACCTCACCCACTACGGCGAGTCGGGTCGCCGCGCCGTCGAGGGGGAGTACGGTTGGGCGCGCGACGCCGAGCGACTGCGCCGGGTGTACGACGACCTCACCACGCGGTGAGTTCGGTGAGCGCGAACAGATACGCGCCGATTTCGTAGGCCCCCTTGAACTGCTCGCGGGGGGCATCGAGCCGGCCGTCGGTGGTGAGATGGCGGGCCGGCACGCCGAGTCCCGTCAGGTCGGTCAGGTCCCGCCCAAGGTCGTTGGTCCCGTGGAGCCACGCCATCGCGCGCTCGACCGGTCGGTCGAGGTTACGGTCACCGCCAGCCCGTCGGTAGTGGGCCGCCGCGATGGCGAAGAAGGACTGATGACAGGCGAACAGCAGCTTCCACTGGGGGTACTCACCGCGCCCGAGGGCGACGCTCAGCTCTTCGATGCGCCCGGGTTCGAGCCACAGGAGCGCGCCGTCATCACGGAGCCGCGTGTCGAGCGTGTAGTCGAGAACGGCCGTGGCGTTCTCCAGATAGCCGTCGCCGGCGGCTACCTCGATAGCGCGACACAGCCCCCAGAGCACGTACATCTGGTTCTGGTGGCGGTCGGTCGTCGGGTTGTCGAACGCGAACAGTCCCGTCTCGGGGTCCTGTCGGGCGGCGACGGCCTGTGCGCCCTCGCGGAGGGCGGTGGTCACCTCGATTGGGTCCTCGGTCGCGTCGTGAAGATAGCTCCAGCCGTGAAGCAGGAGACCGTCCTCGCTGTGGTCGAACGCGAAGCGGTCGCGCGACCGGGCGAACGCGTCCTCTGCGATCGAGAGCGTGTCGAAACCGGCCATCGAGAGGAGCGCAAACGCCCCGGTCAGGGGACCGAGCGCGTAGCTCGGAAGCTCGTCCCCCTCGGTCTCGACGAGCGTCTCGTAGCCGTCGGCGAGCCGGGAGATTCGGTCGTCGTAGCGGTCGTCGCCGAGCGGCGACTGTCGCCAGCGCGCCACCCCGAGCAGGGCGAGCGGGCCGTAGCGGCGCCGCGACCCCTCGCCGGCGCGCCAGCGCATCGCGCTCGTGTCCGTCAGCGAGTAGTCGAGTCGGCCGTGAAAGCGGTCGGTCTCGGGGTCGAAGAAGCCGTGGTCGTCGACCGGGCGGAGCAGGCAGTCGAGCGCGTCATCCAGTCGTGCGCGGTAGCCGGGGGCGGTCGCCCCGGTGACGACGTAGCTGGCGCGGTCACGGGAGCAGGTCTCCGTGCGGCGTTGCGCGTAGTCGGCGACCCGCTGTTCGAGGCCAGTCGGGAGGTTGCCCGCGAGCCACTGCACCTTCTCGGGCGGCTGGTAGATGTACGTCTGGTCGTCAGGGTGGAAATGCGGGGCCAACACGCTCTCGAACTCGTCGGGGGTCCGGTAGGTGAGTTCGTAGCGACCGCCGGCGTGATATGGAGATTCGGGCGTCGGAGCGGTGACGGCGAAGGTCCCCGCGCGCGTGAGGACGCGGCTCACCTCGCGGGCGAGAGCGTCGGCGTCGAGGAACCGCCAATCGAGCGGGCCGACACAAACCGCGGCGTCGAACCGCGCCCGCCCGAACGGGAGCGTCGGTGACTCGGGCGTCGTCGACGCGAAGTTCTCGATCCCATTGAGGGCGTCTCGCGCGCGGGCGCTGGCTTCGGGCGAGAAATCGAGGCGGGTGACGGTCGCGTCGTCGGGGAGCGCGCGAGTGACCCCGGTCTCGGAGGCGATGTCGAGGACGTGGGTCGGCGAACCGAGGGCATCGAGGGCGGCGCGTCGCTCGGCGTCGCGGAGATACTGCACGAGCGGGCCGGCGGGGGGTTGGGCCACCCACTCGGAGAGCAGGCGCGTCCGGTCGTCCATACCCGTTTCACCGGGAGTCGCACAATCAGCCTTCCGGCTGGCGGTCGAAAGCCATTCGCCGACGGAGGGTGAACCCCGAGTATGGCTCCGCTCGTCTCCGTCGTCATCCCGACACACTACCGCAACGGGCGACTCGCCGACGCCATCGAGAGCGTTCGGGCACTTCGAGACGATAATATGGAGAGATAGAACAGATAGCCATCGGAGCTGATCGTTTTGTTTCCAGCGCAAGAGTACTGCAATGTCGTGTATTCGATACTTTTCACGCACGCCGTTCACTCAGGGAAAATCGACAGTGACGGAGGAACGCGGTCAGCTTCGATTCGGTCCAACAACAGGAGTGCGTGAAAATACACTGATGGCGGCACGCTACGGTCTGAGAGGCGGTCAACGACATCGTCGAACGTTTTGCTATCGACCATTCCGAGCGTCGGGTCCGAGTAGTAGGACCGACCCGGTGACGCGAGTCGGTCACGAATCGCACGCGCAAGTTGACCGACGACCGGCGTCGTTCCAATCACCTGTTCGAGATGTGTCCGCATTCGACTCTTTCCTGACGAGAACGTCTCCTCGGGGGCAGACAGCGAGGACGTTCTCGTGTAGTATCGTTCGGTGTATCGGTCGTGGAAACGCTTGTTCCGTCGATGTTCGAGCGGGACCGACTGCCAGAATTCCATGATACTGGTATCCCACAACGGAAACCACCAGTCGAATCCAGCGTGCTCATACGCCGGGGTCGAACGGATGCGCTTTGCCTGTCGCTCCCGCCAGTCCCACCGTTCGTACGCACTCGCAGCTACTTCTACTGGGACACGCTCCGTGCCGTCCTCGAACGGCGCGTCTGGAACGGTCGCCAGCACGCGCTCACCGAGCGAGGCTTGATATCGGTCACGATTCCACACCCACGTGCCGTAGTTGTGGGCAAGGAGTTCATCAACGAACTGCGACCGCGAGACGCTTCCACGAAACGACGTTGGGAGGTGTTCGCCAGTCGTCTGTGGGCCGTCTCCAGTGACGACAACCGTCTCCCGTGGGATATCTCCGCGTCTTCGAAGCAGTTCCATCGCGAACGCCAACGATGGGTTGGGTACCGAAGCAATCCACCCCGAAGCACAGTCAAACGCCGGTCTGGCGAGAGAGCGATACCACGCCCGGAACGTCTCGTGATCGAAATCGACGAACGACCAGGGCAGTTCGAGATCGGCGGCGACACGTTCGGCTACCTCGCGCTCGGTGTGTGCCCCACCGTAAGTGAATGCGACGACGGGGTCGTATTCGCGGCGAGCGAGCTCAGTTGCGACGAGCCGTGAGTCGTGTCCACCGGATAACGACACTGCGATTGGTCGTCCATCGGCGTATTCGATGAGTCGGTTGAATGCAGTCTCTATCGCCTGTTCGTACCGGGCTGTGAGGTTGTCGCTGCTGGTGTTCTCGTGTGTGTACTTGACGTGTTCAACGTAGCGCGTATCGTCACCTTCGATGACAAGTTGTGTTCCCGGAGGGATAGCGACGATGTCGGGAACAAGAGTTTCGTCTCTAGAGACCCGCCCAGTCAGCAGGTACTCACCGGCCGCGAGAGGGTCATCTCCGGGGTCGCCGGCGACCGAATGGCAAGCGGTATCCACGTCGTCGGTCACGAGGGGACCCTCTGCAGACGTAGGGTTAGCAACGTAGTAGAGCGGGTGGCTCCGTAGTCGGTCAACGGTGACGACGGTCGGTTCTCCCTCGTGGATGACAGCCCAGAACCCGCCAACGTCCGCTAGTGTCTCGGATAGTTCTCCCCCATCATCGGGGAGACAACTGGCGAGTGCCGCGTCGGCGTACCCCTCGCCGTCAACGAAACCGTACCCTGCAGCGAGCGTCTCCCCGTCGCGCGCGAACGGGCCGTGAAGTTCGACTGTTGGGATAGACATACCAGACTGAGCCGCTGACACCACCTCAGTGTACTGGTCCCACCCGAAAGACATTCACGCTCAGAGCGACCAAAGCGACCGTGTCGCCGCTCGTCTCTGTCGTCGTTCCGACACACTACCGGAACGACAGATTGGAAACCGCTATCGACAGCGTACTCGACCAGACACACGAGGAGGTCGAATTGATCGTCGTCGATGACTCCGGTGAGTCACACGCACGCCCAGTCGTTGACAGCTACGCTACAAACGAGCTGACGTACATTTCATTGTCGGAGAATCGAGGAGGTAATATGGCACGGAACGCTGGAATCGAACGAGCGAACGGAGCGTTCGTTGCCCTGCTTGACGACGACGATTGGTTTCACGAGACTCGACTGGAGAGAGGTGTCGCACAACTCCAAGAGGCGGACGTAGGGGTGAGCTACTGTGGCCGAGTGTTCGAGAACGGTAGAACGCTGTGTCCGCGACCGGGTCGGACGGGGGTGGTCCTTGATAGAGCGTTAGCGTTCGATATAGCACCGTGCGTCACCTCAACGATGCTGATGAGTTCGACGGTGTTAGATAACGTCACTCCACTCGCTGATCGACCAGGGGGAGATGATCTTGGATTAATGATAGAACTTGCGTGTCGGACTCGTTTTACTGCGTCAATGAACCGTTAGTGGAGCGGGCCGTTGAGACAGATGCTCGGAGCCGGTCACCTGGTGTCATTCGGGGCCGGCGCGACATCATCGACGAGTACGCCGCCCTCTACGAGGAGTATCCGGCGGCGCGCAAACGGGCGGTCGCGGACACAGCGCGCAAGGCCGGTGAGCAGTTTCTTCAAGCGGGCGAACGCCGTGCCGCCATCGGTGAGTTCTGGCGCGCCTTTCGAACCCGGCCGACGCCCGCGCGGGCCGTCCCGCTCGCGTCGGCGCTCGGCGGGTGGCGGAGCTATCGCGCGAGTAAGCACCTGTCCGTTCGCCTGCCGTAGCCGAACGGCACCGAGCACAACTGACTTTTCCTGTCGCCGCGTTCGCCGGATATGCACGTCTGCGTCGTCTTCGGTCTCACGCTCGTACCCCCCGGCGGCGCGGAACGGCTCTGTATCGAGGAAGCGACCCACTTCGCCGGCGACCACGATGTGACGGTGTTCGCCCCGGAGTACGACGCCGGCTACGTGGCGGAGACGCTGCCCGACTCGGTTGAGACGGTCGAATACGGCCGCCCGCACAAGGGATGGCGCGGCGTTCGCCGGCTTCGTCCCCTGCTTTCCGAGCGCGACCCCGACCTCGTTCTCTCCCACTACGCCACCGAGGAAGTGAGCGTCTGTTGTGGTCTCGACGGGACGCCGTATGCACCTCACGTCCACGGCTCCGTGCTGTGGTTTGCCGACGACCCGCGGCTCGTCCCACACGTCGACACGCCGGTCTACGAACGGCTCGTTTCGGAGGTGCCGGGCCACCGGACGTTCCACGACCCGCCGGACCTCTCGGCGCGACAACGACTGTGGGCGACGATTGGCGAGCGCGTTCGCGGGCGCGGGCTCCGGAAGGCGGCGGCCGTCTTCACCGGTTCACAGCGTGTCGCCCGCGAACTCGACGGGCTGTACGACGCCGACAGCACCGTCGTCCGGCCGGGTATCGACGCGGCGTGGCTGGATGGTCACGACCCCCGAGCGCTCTCCAATCACGAGCACGACCTGCTGTCGGTGAGCAGACTCGACCCGCGCAAGCGCATCGAGACCCAGATTCGCGCCGTCGCTCAGCTCACGGAGCGTGGCTACGACGCGGGACTCACCGTCTGTGGCACCGGCCCGGACGAGGAACGCCTGCGCGAGGCGGTCGCCGACGCCGGCATCGAGCGTCGGGTGACGTTCGCCGGCTACGTCGACGACGCCGACCTGCCGGGCTACTACGCCGGCGCGGACGTGTTTGGCTGCTCGGCGTGGATGTCCTACGGGCTGTCGCCGCTGGAGGCGTACGGCGTCGGGACGCCCGTCGTGCTCGCGACGGACACCTACGCGAAGGAACTACTCGCCGCGGAGCCGGCCGTCTCGGTCGCTGACCCCGACCCCGGATCGTGGGCCGACGCTGTCGCCGCGCGACTCGACAGCGACGAGACGCCGAACCGGGATGTTGTCCCGACGTGGACCGATTTCTGTCAGGAGAAGGAGCGCCGGCTCACGGAGCAGGGGCTGCTCAGGTGAGCGCGTCGAGCAGTTCCCGAACCGGGTCGAGGGTGTCGAGCCGGGTCACGTCGAGTACGAGGATGGCCACGCCGTAGACGACGACGCCGACCCCGATACTCCCGAGCAGTCCGAGCAGCGTCGTCGGGAGGGCTGTGACCGTCGGCGCGACAGCGGCAGCCATCAACAGCGTCGCGAGTGCCGGTCCGGCGACCGGCGTTAGGAGCGAGACAATCGAGGTATCGAGCAGCCGCGCGACGAGCAGGATGCGGACCGGCGCGACGACGAAGGCGGTGACGGTGACGGCGGCCGCGGTGCCGACGACGCCGTATTCGAGGGTGGCGGGTACGGCGGTCACGGCGAGGACGACCATCGAGAGCGTCTGTGTCTTCGTCGAGAGGTCCGGGCGGTCGAGCGCCTGCCAGAGCGAGCCAGCGGTGGCCGCGACGGCGTGGCCGACGGCCGCGAGCGCGATAATCTGGAGCGGGCGAATCGTCGGCTCCCACCCCGGCCCGAGCACGACCGGGACGAACACCGGCGCGACAAGTGCGGTGCCGGCGGCGGCAGGGAAGACGGCTGTCACGGCGACCCCGAGGGTCCGCCGGTAGCCGACCAGCAGGGCGTGGGCGTCGTCCTTCACCTGTGCGTAGGTCGGGAACGCCACCTCGCTGACGACGCCCGTGAGTTCCGACTGGGGAGCCTGTCCGAACTGGAACGCGCTCCGGTAGTAGGCGAGCCCGGCGCTCCCGACGACGGCCCCGACGAGTGCGTCGTCTCCCTCGCGGTAAATCCACGAGACGATGGAACTGCCGGTGAGCCACTTGCCGTAGTCGAACAGCGTGCGCATCTGTTCGATATCGAACGAGGGAAACGGGCTGTGGTCGGTGAGGAGATGCGAGACGACGGTATGAACCGCCGCGCCGGCGATGACTCCGGCCACGAGTGCGTCGACGGACCGGAATCGGTAGGCAAGTCCAATCGAGACGGCCGCGTTCGCGAGCACGCCGGAGACTCGAAACAGCGAGCGCCGCCGGAAGTTCAGCTCCTTCTCGAAGACGACGGTCGCGGGGTTCTCCACCGTGTCGATGAGCGGGATGATGGCGATGAGCCGGACGAGTCGGACGACCGACTCGTCACCGAAGACGGCGGCCGGGATCGGCGCGGCAACGTAGAGGAGGCTGGCAAGGACGAGCGAGCGAACGATTTGGAGGCTGAAGGCGGCGTCGAGTTGGCGGTCGATGTCGCCGTCCTGTGCGATGATGGCGGCGTCGATACCCAGATTTGAGAACTGCTTGACGACCGAGAGGGTGATGATACCGAACGTGAACAGCCCGATTTGGCTCGGGACGAGCAGGCGGGCGATGGCGACGTACCGGACCAGTTCGAGCCCGCGGACGAGCGCGGTCTCGCCGGCCGCCCACAGCCCGCCGCGGGCGGCCCGCCCTTCGAGGTCAGGCATACCCGAGCGCGGAGAGTCGGTCGGAGAGTTCATTATTGTCGCGGGCGGTGCGGTCGATTGGTGGGTCGGCCGTCGTCTCCCGTCTCGGCGCGTCGGGATTGGTGACCAGCCACGGCACGTCGACCAGTTCGGGCGTCTGGTACTCCTGCGGGTGGCCCCAGACGGTTTCGGCGAACGGGGTCGCGCGCTCACCGAGCATGTTGCCGTGGTCACTGGTCACGACGGTTCGGCCGTCAAGCGCATCAAGCAGGCCGTGGACAGCAGGGAGCGCGAGTTTGAGGTTCTCGCGGTAGGCCCGCCACAGCGTCTCGACGGGAAGTTCCCCCTCCTCAACCTGCCGGCCCCACGCGCGCCACGCCCGGACCTCCGTCTTGGTCTCGCCGTCGGTGACGAACTGTCGGAGGCGCATCTCGGGGTCAAGCAGCCCGCGTTCGCGGGCGAATCGGCTAACAAACGGGTGGTGTGGCTGCATGAAGTGGACGAGCAGCCGCTTGTCGGGATATTCGTCTGCGGCCCACGCGGCTGCGGCGGCGACAGTGTACGGCATCGTGGTGCCGTCCTCGACGAACGCACCCTCGGTCAGGTCGATAACGTCGTGGAACGTCTCCGAGAGGTCCGCGCCGACCCACTCGGTCGCGCGATACATCGGATTCGCCGTCACGTAGACGGTGTCGTGGGCGTCGCGGTTGGCGAAGTGACGGCTGAGCCACTCGGCGGTCGCAGATCCCTTGGAGTGGCGCTGTTCGAGTTCGCCCGGTAGGTCATGCGTGGACGCAAAGAGGTCATACCGGCAGGCGTCGAGGATGACGAGATTGTCCCACTCGGCCTCGTAGTGGTCGAAGGCGTCGCGACGCCGGATATCCATCAGCCCGCGGAACGCAGCGTCACGGAGTCGACGGCGGAGCCACGGATATGCGTTCGTCACCCACCAGCGTGGATTTAGCCCGTTGGCACGCACCTTGCGGGCGATGATCCGGTGGAGTGGGTCGGCGTCGTCGCTCATACCCCCGTCTGCGACCCCGACCCTAACTAGCCTTGCGTCCCGTCGCCGAGCACGGACACCGAGATACCTGCCTCCCGAAGCGTATCGTGTGCGAGGATGTTCCGCGAGTCGACGACGGTCCGGGTTCGCATCCCGTCGAAGTCGGCGGGCGCGAGCTCACGGAAGGCGTCGTGGTCGGTGATGACGACCGCACAGTCTGCGCCCTCGAGTGCGGTCTCGCGGTCGACCAGCGGTTCGTCGTAGGCCTCGACGTGTGGGTCGTGGACGCGCACGTCGTAGCCGTCGTTCTCGGCCCGGCGGATGAACCGGCCGGCCGGCGTCTCGCGCGTGTCGCTGACGTTCCGCTTGTAGGCGACGCCGAGCACGGCGACCCGCGGCCGGCGAACGTGTGCCACCTGCTCGCGCACGAGTCCGAGCACGTGGTCCGGCATCCCGTCGTTGATATCGCGAGCGAGGGGGACGAGTCGGGCCTGCGCGTCGGCCCCGGTGAGGAACCACGGGTCCGTCGTGATACAGTGGCCGCCGACGCCCGGGCCGGGATTCAGGATGTCGACGCGGGGGTGTTCGTTCGCGATGTCGATTGCCTCGTGGGCGTCGACGCCGATACCCTCGGCGAGCGTCGCGAACTCGTTTGCGAGCGCGATACCCACGTCGCGAGAGGTGTTCTCGGCCAGCTTGACGAACTCGGCCGTAGTCGGGTCCGTCAGATGGAGTTCGCCGTCGGTGAACGCGTAGAGGTCCCGAATCGTCTCGGTCGCGCGCTCGTCGGTGCCGACGACGCGGTCGTTTGCTGTCATCTCTTCGAGCGTGCGCTCAGGGATAGCCCGTTCGGGACAGTGGGCGTACCGCACGTCGTCGGCGGCGTCGGCGAGAATCGGCTGAACGAGTCGCTCGGAGGTGCCGGGCGGGACGGTCGATTCGAGCACCACGAGTTCGCCCGCGGAGACCACCTCGGCGACGGATTCGACGGCCGCGCGGACGAAGCCGAGGTCGGCGACGTTCTCGCGCTGGTCGAGCGGCGTGGGCACGGTGATGACGTAGGCGTCTGCCGGCTCCGGCTCCGTCGCCGCGGTGAACCGCTCTGCTACCTCGTCGTGGAGCGAATCGAGTCCCGGTTCGTCGAGGGGTAGCTCCCCGTCGTTGAGGGTGGCGACCAGCGACTCGTCCACGTCGACGCCGACCACCTCGTGTCGCCGGGCCAGCAGGAGCGCGGTCGGCAGCCCGATGTGACCGAGTCCGACGACGGCGACCTTCATCCGAGCACCTCCGCCGGCGACGTTTCGCGGCCGGCGAGCGCGTCGTATAGCCGGGGGTGAATCGTCGCGGCCGCGAGCGAGCCGAGATGTTCGACGGAGGGGTCGAGCCACGAGGCGGCGAGGAAGTGAGCCGTCGCGCGCCGGCGGTCGCGGTCTCCGACGGCGACCCGGCCGCGGTGTTTCTCGTGGGTCGCGGCGAACCGGCGTTCCGTCTCGGGGTGGGCGCGCAGTTCCTCGCGGAACTTCCGCCAGATGCGGTCGCGGGCGGCGACCTGATACGCGGGATCGCCGGTGAGGGCACCGCCGGAGACGTTGCCGCCGTGGAACTGGCGCTCGACCAGAATCTCGTCCACGTATGCGACGCGGAACTCCCGGGCGAGCCGGATGTTCACCTCCCAGTCGACGGCCTCGGGAAAGTTGGTGTCGAAGCCGCCGACGGCCTCAAGACACGAGGCTCGGAGGAGATGACTGGAGTGGGGCGCAAGGGGGAATTCGGTGAGAATCTCGGGGTAGCAGTTCCCGTGGACGGTCGGGTGCACTTCGGTGAGCGTTTGCCCGTCGTCGTCGACGCGGACGCCACCGGCGTAGACGATGCCGTAGTCGTCGTTGAGTTGGGCAAAGCGGTCGAGCTGGCGGGCCGTCTTCTCGGGTCGCCAGCGGTCGTCGTCGCCTAAGATACCGAGATACTCGCCGTTCGCGACCTCGGCGGCGCGGTCGAAGGTGGCCGCGATGCCGCGGTTTTCCTCGTTGTGGCGGACGCGGACGCGGTCGTCGTCGGCGTACTCCGCGAGCACCGCGCGGGTGTCGTCGGTGGAGCCGTCGTTCACCACGACGACCTCCAGCTCGTCGTGGGTCTGTGCGAGGGCGCTGTCTATCGCGCCGCCGACGCGGTCCGCGCGGTTGTACGTCGGTATCAGGGCGGAGACGAGCGGCATGCCACGCAGTGGGATGGCCCGGGGCGAAAGCCTTCCGGAGCGGGGTCGGTAGAGCTACGGTCGTGGCTGCGTGAGCGAAGATATGTCAGAGTCGGTGCCGTTCACGGATATCGCGATGGACGACGCGATGGTGGAACGAGTCGAGGCGGTGTTGCGGTCCGGTCGCCACGTCAAGGGACCGGAGTGTGAGACGTTCGAAGCGAACTTCGCTGCGGCCTGTGAGACCGACCACGCAGTCGGCGTCTCGAACGGGACGGCCGCGCTCTTGCTCGCGATGAAGGTGCTCGACATCGGCCCGGGCGACGAGGTGTTCGTCCCCGCCCACACCTACTTCGCGACCGTGTCGCCGATACTCGAACTCGGCGCGACGCCGAGATTCGTCGACATCGACCCCGAGCGGTACACGATGGACCCGGACGCGCTTCGGGACGCGGCCGCAGCCAGCGAGTCGCCGGCCGCGATCGCCGTGACCCACATGCACGGCCAGCCGGCGGCGATGGACGAACTCCTCGCTATCGCCGACCGACACGACTTGCGCGTCATCGAGGACGCCGCACAGGCGCACCTCGCGACGGTCGACGGCCGACCGGTCGGGAGCCTCGGCGACATCGGCTGTTTCTCTTTTTACCCGACCAAGAACATGACCGTCGGCGGCGACGGCGGGATGGTGACGACCGACGACGAGACGCTCGCAGACCACATCCGCGCGCTCCGGAATCACGGGCGCGACGAATCGGGCGAGCACGTCTCGCTCGGGCTGAACTACCGGCTCGACGAGACGAACGCCGCGGTCGGCGACGAGCAGCTGGCCCGGCTTCCCTCGTGGATTGATGGCCGCCGCGAGGCCGCCGCGGCGTACGACGACCGGCTCAACGCCTGTTCGGCGGTCGTGACGCCGGCGACCGTCGAGGGGGCGACGCACGTCTATCACCACTATCCGGTGCAGGTGCCAGCGGGCGAGCGCGAGGCGTTCAGAGCGTTCCTCGACGAGCGGGGCGTCTCGACGGGCGTCCACTACGACCGCACCGTGCAGGCACAGCCGGCGGTGCGCGAGCGCGTCGACGCGAGCGAGACCCCGGTGGCGGCGGAGTACTGCGCTCGAACCGTGTCGCTCCCGATGCATCCGCGACTGAGCGACGACGACATCGCGACGGTGTGTGACGCCGTCGAGGCGTTCGCCGAGGGGGAGCGATGAGTACCCACGCCGTCGTCGGCACCGGTTACTGGGGGAGCAACCACGTCCGCGTCGGCGCTGAGCTGGCGGAAGCGGGCGTCATCGACGAACTCGTCGTCTGTGACGCCGACCGCGACCGGGCGGCGTCGGCAGCCAACGACTACGGGGTCGAGTACGTTACCGACCACGCCGACCTTGATGTCGACACTGCGGTCGTGGCGACACCCTCACCGACCCACCGCGAAATCGCGACGGACCTGCTCGCGTCGGGGACGGACTGTCTGGTCGAGAAGCCGCTCGCGCTGACGGCGGCCGACGCGTGGGCTATCGTCGACGCTGCCGAGGCTGCCGACGCGACGCTCGGCGTCGGGCACATCTTCCGATATCATCCGGCGTTGCGCGAACTCAAGCGCCGCGTCGACCGCGGGGAACTCGGCCGGCTGAAGTATCTCTCGACGGACCGGTACGCCTTCCGCGCGCCGCGAGCGACGGCCGGCACGCTCCACTCGCTCGCCGTCCACGACGTTGATATCTACGGGTGGCTCGTGGGCGAGCGCCCCGAGACGGTGTACTGTCAACTCGACCGCCATCTCCGCCCGGACACCGACGAGACCGCGACGGTCGTGCTCGAGTACGCGGACGCGACGGGCGTCATCAACAGTTCGTGGCAGGTGCCGACGTTCGGGAAGCGCCGGGAACTGGTCGCCGTCGGGACGGAGCGTGCGGCGTCCATCGATTATCTGGCCGATACGGAGCTGGCGCTGTTCGACGCGACGGTCGTCGAGGAGGGTGGCCAGCTCCGGGCACGCGACGAGGGGAAGACCACCTACGAGGTGGACGGCTACGAGCCGCTCCGGATGGAGGTGGAGTCGTTCATCGCGGCCGCACGCGGGGACGGGTCGTTCGACGCCTCGGGGCGAGTCGGTGCGCGCGCGGTCGAACTGCTTTCGTACGCCGAGCAGGCCGACGAGCGGGGCGAGACGGTTACCGTTGGTAGCGTCGGTAGCCGTCGCGAGTGAGGTAGATACGCTCGCCGGCGACGGTGGTCCACGCCGGCTCGTGGGGCGGGAAATCCAGCGCCCGGATGCGGTCGTAGAGTTCCGTGTCTGGGTCGGCGAGTCGCTCGGGCGGGATGGATTTCAGGTCGTCGAGGCTGTCCTTCGCGTAGAAGTAGCGCGGGCCGTCGAACTCGGACTGTGGGGTCTGGTGGTCGACGACGGTGCGGTCGGCGATGGCCGGCAGCCACGCCTCGAATAACTCGACCGACTGCTCCCTGACGCGTTCGTACAGCGACCGCGCCGTGTCCGACTGGCGGATCTCGGCGAAGCGACGGTCGATGACGGCGCCCGAATCGACCGACGGCTCCATGACGTGCAGCGTGGTGCCGTGTTGCCAGTAGTCGTCGTCGCGGGCGTTGAGGATGGAGTGGGAGAAGACGTTACTGCCACGGTAGCGGGGGAGTTCGGCCTGATGGAGATTCAGGGGGAGTTCGTTCGGGTGGTCCAGTAGCGTCTCCCCAAGGATGTCGGGGAAGTAGACGGAAAGCAGGTAGTCGACGGGCGTGTCGGTGAGTCGGTCGACATCTTCGCGTGCGAGCACGTCGTATCCGAGTTCCGTCGCGCGGTCGCGCACCGACCCCTCCCACCACGTTTCGGCGTCGGGGGCGTAGGTAACGACGGTCGTCACCTCGATGTCGGGGTGGTCGTGGAGGCGGTCGAGACAGCGAACGCCCAGCGGGTGGCTGGCGAGGAGTGCGAGCGTCGGCATACCCCTCCATCGGAAGCCGGTCCCTAAACTGGTGTGTTCCGGTCGACCAGCCGTGACGCACGACGATACGCCGACCACCCACCGACCGACAGCGGAACGAGCAGCGCGTGTCCGAGCGTCGGTTCGAGTCGGGTCGCACGGGCGAACTCCCGGAGCGCACGCCAGCGGTCGCTCGCTTCGAGCGCCGCCAGCCCGCGGTGGCGGGCGAGGCGGGCGTCGAACTGCCGACCGGTTCGGGGATTGGCGGCGAGCGCGTCGGCGTACTTCTCCCGGAGGTATTCGCGGATAGTGACCTGATACGTCGGATTGCCGGCGGTCGGGTCGCCGGAGACGTTGTCGTCGGCGAAGCGGCGCTCGACGAGGATTTCGTCGATGAAGCCGACACGGAACCGGCGCGCGAGCCGGATAGCGATATCCCAGTCGACGCCGCGCGCGAGGTCGGTGTCGTAGCCGCCGACTGCGTCGAGACACGACCGCCGAACCATGTGCGAGGAGTGTGGCCGGAAGTCGTGGCGGACGAGCACCTCGGGCCAGAGATCACCCGACGCACCTGTCCGGATGGTTTCGATACGTCGCCCGGCGGCGTCGTAGCTGACGCCCGCGGTGTAACAGCCACAGTAGTCCTCGGGAAGCGAGCGGACGTAGGAGAGCTGGCGGGCGAGCTTCTCCGGCCGGAAGCGGTCGTCGCTGTCGAGCGGGCAGACGAACTCGCCCGTCGCGGCGTCGATGCCGGTGTTGCGGGCCGCGCTGATTCCGCGGTTCTCGTCGTGATGGCGGGTGTGAATCCGCGGGTCTGTGGCGGCGTACTCGTCGATGACCTCGCCCGAGCCGTCGGTCGAGCCGTCGTTCACGAGGACGAGTTCCCAGTCGTCGAGCGTCTGGTCGCGGACACTCTCGATTGCGTCGCCGACCCTGTCGGCGCGGTCGTAGACGGGAATCACGACGCTGACGGCGGGGTCGCTCACGTCGGAAGTCGCACAGCGACGGAAAAAGGCGGTTCGGTCGGGCGGCGATTCAATACTCCGTGTACCCGTCGGTGTCGAGCCAGTTGTGCGCGACGGTGATGGTGTGGTCGGCGTGGAGCCGTTCGGGACCGACCCGGACCCTGCTGTCGGCACGCGCCGCGAGCAGGTCGCGCTCGGCGGCGGTGAAGTCGTTGTGGTCAGAGAGTACGAACGTCGGGTCCGCGGGCGGTTCCGACTCGGGAAGTGGGTCGCCGTCCTCGTGGAGGGAGACGAGTGTGCCGCCGACGCGGTCGAGGGTCTCTTCGAACCCCAGCCGCCGGAGTTCGACGCCCGGCGACGGCTCTGCGGGCATGTGACCGATGGCGTCCTCGCGTGAGTCGAGCGCGGTGCGGATGCGGGCGGCCGTGGTGCGCTCGTCCGGATGGAGGTGGCGGGCGGTCGCCCCGTCGAAGGTGACGGTGTACTCGTCGGCGAGGACGAGATGGACGCGGGAATCACGAATTCCGTGTGAAAGAAAGAGGGCGCTGTTGACACACCGACAGAGCACGTCGAGTCTGCCGGCGGCCGACGGGAGGTCATCGAGCGGGAAATCAGGTGTCGTGGGTGCGTCGTGGCCGACGACGACGAACTGGCGCATAGCCGTCGCTCGCACCGAGCGAGCAAAGCGGCGTCGAACTACAGCGGCACGAACGGGAGGAGGAACGATTCGGCGAAGAACTGAAACAGGAAGACGCCGACGACGTTACTCGCGCACGCGCCGGCCAGTCCGAACAGAACGGCCCCGGTGCGGGTGGCGCGGCGACCGAGCGCGGCGGCGACCGACCAGCCGGCGAGTAGCGCGGCGAGTCCGAGCGCGAGCAGGGCGTACGCCTGTAGCGTCTCGCTCGCGCCGTAGTCGGCGAGCACGACGACGATGACAGTGAGTTGGCCACCGATAGCGACGCCGCCGGCGTAGGTGAACGCGAGCAGGAACGACCGTTCGTTGACAACCGCCCGCGCCGCCGGGAGCCGAGCGACGGCGTACAGCGCGAGCGGGAACAGCGGGTAGACGTACCGGACGGTCAACATCGCGTGGAGGGGCAGCCGCGGGATGTAGACGAGCGTGATGAGGATGGCATAGCCGAGCGCGAAGGCGTCGGCTGTCCGGGCCGGCGTCGCGAGCGAGGCACGAAATTCGGCCAGTTCAACCGTTCGAGCGCGGCGAACCGCGAGCACCGGGAGCGCGATGAGCGTACCAGCGATGGGAAGCGCCTCGAGGAAGGCGAGGTTGATGGCGAGTCCGGTCGCACCGGTGGCCTGGGTGGCGACGTAGCCGCTCCGGAGGAAGGCGTGATACAGCTTCGCCGGCGTCGCGACGACTGCGCGGACCCCGTCGGTGAGGAAGCCGGTGAAGACGCTGAGCCGTGAGAGCGATTCGGCGAACAGACCGAAGAGAGGGGCAAGCGAGACTCCGCCGCCACCGCCTGCGCCACCGGCACCACTTCCACCGCCTCCACCAGCACCGCCACCTGCACCACTCCCACCACCCCCACCAACACTACCGCCACCGAACCGGATATCGCCGCCACCGCCCGGACCGTACGGCGGGAGCATCCGGGGCGTGGTGAGTAGGTCGCCGGCGACGAGCAAATTCGTCACGACGAGCGGGAGAAGCGAGCAGATGAACGCGCCGGCAACGACGGCGAGCCGGCGAGCATCAACTCGCGGAAGCGTCGCGAGGTCCACGACGACGAGCGCGGCGAGTAAGACCAACCCTTCGGAGGCGTTGAGCCACGCGGCCAGGCCGACGGGAACGTACGCGAGGGCGTGAAACCGGCGGGCGGACCGACCGGTCGCGCGACTCCGTACGAGCCAGTAACAGGTCGCCAGCGCGAACGCCGCGGTCAGGACGTGGCGTTTCGGTATCGTCGCCCACAGCACCCCCGGCGAGGCGATTGCGAGGGCGACACCGGCCGCAAAGCCCGTCCGGTCGTCGTGCAAGAGCGCGACGAGTCGGTAGAGGAGGGTTGCGGAGAGACCAGCGACGGCGACCGTCGTGGTTTGCATCGCGAGCAGGGCGAGATGTGGCTGGTCGATTGGGGTCGCGAGCGCGACACCGACGACGAAGGCGACGAGCGCGAGACCGGAGCCGGCGAGGCGGGCGAGACGGCCGTGCTCGAGGATGTCGCCGGCGACGACGACCGTCGCGAGCAGGAGGAGCGACCAGATACCGGCGAGAGCGACGGTGAGGTCGGCGACGGTGGCGACGGCTTGTAACAGCCACAGCGCCGGCAGCGAGAGCACGATGTGGGCGTAGTTGCGGGCGACGGGACCACCCCGTCCGCTGACCATCCCCGGCGTCTGGAGCGAGGGGCCGAACACCGCCTCGCGGACGACGACGTGGCCCTCAGAGAGCGCGACGAGACCGTTGAGCACGGTGTAGTTGTCCGTAATCGTGACGACGGTGCGCCAGCCGACGGTCGCGGCGAGAGCGGCGAGCAGGCAGACGAACAGCCCGCGGCGGTCGCCGAAGACGACCCGCCAGCGCGCGCGGCTCACGACTCCTCGACGACGACGGTGATGGTTCGCTCAGCGAGCGTGCGTTCGACCTGCCCGCCGGCGTCGGTGCCGCGATAGACGACGGAGACAGTTGCGTTGTACGCGCCCGGCCGCACCGCGTCGGGGTCGAAGGTGGAGCCGCCGACGGCGAGCGAGAGTTGGCCGGTAGTACACCGGCTCACGACGGTGCGGCTGCCGACCTGCCGACCGAGGTCGGGGATGAAGATGCGGTAGGAGAGCGCGGGCCGACCGTCCACGTCGGAGACGTTGAGCACGGCCTGTGGGACGGACAGCGACCAGACGCGTGCGCCGTAGCCGGCCTGCGTGAGCGTTGCACGCTCGGGCAGTGAGCGAACCTCGACGGTCGCGTTCCCGACCTGGGTGCGCACGTCGCTGTCACACGGATTCGTATCGGGCGTCAAATCGAGCGGGGTCGCCGGCCCGGAGACGAGCGCCGTCAGGGCGATAACGGCGACGACGGCGAGCGGGGCGGCGCGTGCGATATCCACGCCGAACCGTCCCCAGCGAGGGTGAAGTAGCTGACGGTCACACGGGTGGACTTACTCAGCGGCCGCGTACCGCAACACACCGACAGCCGCGCGTCCGTCGCGCAACTCGCCGGCGACGGCCCGGTCGTGCAGCGTCTCGAAGTCGCGTTCGGTGACGCGGATGGACTCGTTCTCGTCGAGCGACTGGTCGGCCGTCGGCTCGCAGTCGTAGGCGACGAAGTGGTGGTGGGTCGCATCGAGCAGGCCGTTCGCCGGTTCGACCGTCGCGACCGATTCGAGGCGGCCGGCCTCGTAGCCGGTCTCCTCGCGGAGTTCGCGGCGGGCGCCAGCAACGATATCGTCGTCGTCCGCTTCGAGACCACCGGCCGGCAGTCCGAGGTTCACCCGGCCGACGGCCTGCCGCCACTCCTCGATAGCGACCACGTCGCCGTCGGGCGTGAAGGGCAGGATTACGACGGCGTCGGGTTTGGTGACGCTGTGATACTCTCCGGTCGTGCCGTCGGGAAAGGTGACTGCATCTTCCCGGACCGCGAAGCCGGGGCAGTCATAGTCGATACGGGAGTCGGTCGTCTCCCACGCGAGGTCGTCGTCCATACATGGAGGTGGGCCGGTGGGACAAAGACTCCCCCGGGACGTGACCGGCGTTTATATCTCTGCCCGCGCGAGCGGTCGTATGGCTGGCCCACACGAATCGATTCGCGTCTTCGCCGCCTCCCGCCCGTCGCTGGTGGAGGTGTATTCGCAGTGGAGGTCGAGTGAACGCCCCGGCCGGGAGGGGAATCGACGACCGATTCAGATGGGCCACGGCGAGACCGACAGCCCCGGAACGTACGTGCAGGACGCGCTCGCACTCGACCACCGGGTCGGGATGCTCGGCAGTTCGGATTACCACGGCCCGTACCCGGGCCACTCGCTGATGCACGCGAAGCCGCATCTCCCGTCGCTGGCGGAGTGGCGGCGCGACGGCGTCGGCTGGGGCCACATCTAGCGGGTGTGGAACGAGCAATCCTACCCCGACGGACTGACCGCCTTTCGCGCCACGGAGCGGTCGCGCGAGGCCGTCTTCGATGCGCTCCGGTCGCGGTCGGTGTACGCGACGACCCAACCGGACCGCATCCTCGCGGAGCTATCGGTTGACGGAACCCGTGTCGGAGAGGCAGACAGCACCGTCACCGCGGACGGCGAGCGAACGATTCGCTTCGAAGTGCACGGGACCGCACCCGTGGAGTCGGTCACCGTCGTTAAGAACGGCGACCCGTTCCACGTCGCGACGGGGACAACCGACTACGACGCGCCGCTGTCGACGTTTTCACAGTCGGGGACCCTGACGGACGACGCCCCGGTGACCGGGCCGACCTACGCGGACGGTCGCGGCGGCGACGCCGACTACTACTATCTGCGTGCACAGCAGGCGACGCGGCGGGATGCAGCCTACGTCCCCGGCGGAGCCGCGTGGCTCGGTCCCGTCTAGGTCGAGCCGTAGGGCCGGCGCAAGGCTTGTACCGCCAACGAGCCACGAGACCGGTATGGTCACCGTGCGAACGCCCTTCCGGCTGGCGAGCGGCCTCCTGAACGTCGTCGCCGTCGTTTTGCTGTTGGGCGACGGGATGCCCGAGTCGACGTTCGTGGTGCGTGTCGCCGTCGGCGTGCTCGTCGCCGCTGTGTTGCAGGTGGGGTACGAAGCGACCGCAACGCGGTGAGACCGAACGTGCCGTCGGAGTCGTCGGTCGCCACAACGCTTGTATACACAGCAAACGATGTATACGCATGGGAACGGTATCAACACGATTGTCTGAGGATATGGAGGCAGAACTCGAATCGTATCTGGACGCTGAAGGCGTCGATCGGAGCACTGCAGTTCGGCAGCTACTGGCCGAACAACTGTCTACATGGCGGGAGGAGCGGGCAGTAGAGCAGGTAATCCGCGGGGAGATAACGCTGTCTGCGGCTGCCGAGATGGCTGGCGTGGACGTGTGGACGCTCGCGGCACTCGTGCGAGACCGAGAGCAGTCGTGGGTCGACAGTGAGGGTATCGAGGCGGATATCGGGTCGTTCGATGCGTGAGTGGGTGTTCGACGCGACGCCGCTGATTTACTTGGCGACAGTCGACCGGCTGGATGTCGTTGCGTCCAGCCCGCAGCCAGTGACGACGGAGCGCGTGTACGAGGAAGTGGTCACTGATGGACTCGCTGCTGGCCACGTGGATGCCCGACGGCTCGAACGGTTCGCCGAGGCATCCCTACACGTCGAATCAGTAGCGAAGACACCGCTGTTTGAGCGGCTTCAATCAATGTCTGCACTGAGCGATGCCGACGTGTCCGTTCTCATCCATGCCGCTGAGACTGACGGTATCGCTGTGATGGATGAGCGGGCAGGACGGTCGGTGGCCGACGTAGAGGACATCGAGGTACACGGGACAGCATATCTACTGCTGTCGTGTGTCGAGCGTGGCGAGCTGTCAGCCGATGAAGCAACCACGCTGCTGGATGCGTTGCTCGATGCAGGCTGGTACTGTGCACCGAATTTGTACGCGAAGCTCACGACGGCGCTTGCGCGGCTCGACGATTAGAGGTCAATCTGTTCGAGGTCGAGTTCCAACTCGGCGACGTGGTCGTTGTACGCCGCGACGAAGTCGGGAGCATCGGGAGCGAACTCGCGGACCGCTTCGGCCGACGGCGGGCCGTACTGCGAGAGGAGATACGTCCCCCCGGAGCCGCCGGCGCGGAGATACGACGTGCTCGACTCCTCGCGCTTGAGTTCCCACCGCGTCCCGTTCACGCGGGCGGTGAAGGTGCCGTAGTCGTCCATTTCATACCGATACAGCTCACCGGCCATCTGATTGCACACCTCCCGAAGTCGGGCGACAATACGGTCGCGCTCCGCGACGACATCGGCCGCGGAGGCGGGCGTCGGGAACTCCGTCGGCACGTCATCGAGCAGCCCGTCAAGTGACCGGACGTAGTCGTCGAAGGCTGCGACGAAGGCGTCGTAGTCGGCGAGTGCCTCGGCGAGCGCCGCGGGTTCCGGGGGCTGTTGGGTGGAGACGACATACGTTTCTTGTCCGCTTCGGGGTTCGAACAATAGGAACTCGATGTCCCCCTGTTCATGTTTGACGGTCCACTCGCCGTCGTCCGTCTTGAAGCTGCGGCGGCCGTAGTCACCCCCCTCAATGCGGGCGATGGCGTAGGCGATTTCGCCGGCGTGGTCGCGGATACGGGAAACGACCGCGTCGCGTTCCGCGGCGACGGCGTCGGGGTCGGCGGCGATATCGAGTCGGTCGGACATAGCCGTCCTCGGGTGTGTGGTCGTATATCGGCGTCGGTAGGAGTCCGACCTGCCAACCACTGCAGGTCGATGATACGCTGCTCCGCCAATCACGGGCCGACGACCCAACGTAAGAAAAATTTGACAACCCAGCGAGAAACATAAATTCGTGGAGTCCGAGAGGTGACACATGACGCTCGGGTCGCTTCCGTCGTACGATGCGACGGCCGTCGACACCGTTGGCGACCACGCCGTCGTCGTCGGAGCGAGCATGGCCGGACTCCTTGCAGGGCGGGTGCTTGCGGACGGCTACGACCGCGTGACGATTCTCGACCGCGACCCGCTGCCGGACGAGCCGGTGGCGCGGCGCGGCGTTCCGCAGGCGACCCACGCCCACGTGATGCTCGAACCGGCGCGGGCGATGCTGGAGACGCTGTTTCCGGGGTATCTGGACGACCTGACCGACGCCGGTGGCATCACCATCGACACCGCCCGGGAGCTGGAGTACCACCACGACGGCGGCTTCGTGGCTGATGGCTTGGACTCCGTGCCGATGTACTGTGCGAGCCGCCCGCTGTTCGAACAGCTGACCCGACGACACGCGAGCGAGACGGCGAACGTGACGCTCCGGCCCGAGACGCACGTGACGGGGCTGGTGAGCGACGAGGGCGCGGAGCGTGTGACGGGCGTCCAGTATCGTGAGGATGGTTCCGAGGCGACGCTGTCGGCCGATCTCGTGGTGGATGCACGGGGCCGAAACTCACCCGTGCCGGCGTGGCTAGAGAACCACGGCTACGCCAAACCCGAGACTGACACCGTCTCCGTCGACGTGGGCTACGCGACGACGCGCATCGAACGCCCGCCCGCGGAGACGACGACGATGCTCGTCGGCACGTCGCCGCCGACCACGCAGGGCGGGGCCGTCATCCCAATCGAGGACGACCAGTGGATGGTGACGCTGTCGGGGCTACACGGCGAGTACCCGCCGACTGACCCCGACGGGTTCATGACGTGTGCCGAATTGCTTCCCGTTTCCCACGTCGCGGACATCCTCGCCGCGAACGACCGCGTGGCGGAGATTCATCCCTTCCGGTTCCCGTCGAGCACGCGCCGGCGATACGACCAGCTCGATGCGTTCCCCGACGGCCTGCTCGTGACCGGGGACGCGCTCGCGAGCTTCAATCCCGTCTACGGACAGGGGATGTCCGTGTCGGCGCTGGACGCGCTCCAGCTCCACGCCGCGCTCGCCGCGGGGACCGACGACCTCGCTGCGCGCTTCTTCGACCGGACGGCCGATGTTATCGAGCCGGTGTGGCAACTCACCGTCGGGTCGGATTTTGCTCACGACGCGACGACCGGGCCGAAGCCCCCGGGGACGGACCTGTTCAATCGGTACATGGACCGGCTGATTCCAACGGCCCACGACAACGACTACGTCGCCGAGGAGCTGAAACGCGTCATCCGGCTCCAGCAGGACCCGACGAAGCTGCTCGCCCCGGGCGTGCTCGCGCGGGTGCTCGCGCCGAACTGGCTCACCGCACAGGGGGAAACCTAACCTCCCGCCGCCCAACGTGTGGGTATGGCACGCGTACCCTTACTCGACGCCGAGGACCTGCCAGAGGAGTATCGCTATCTGTTCGACCAGAACGACGTGGGGACCGCAGACATCTTCCGCGGGATGGCGAACGCGCCGACGCAGTTCCAGTGGTACATGCGTTACTCCAGTCGGCTGTGGGAGATTCTGCCCGCCCGCGAGCGCGAACTCGTGATTCTGGCCGCGGCGCGTGCCCTCGAACACCCGTACGAGTGGCACCAACACGTCCGACTCGGGCGGGAAGCGGGGGTATCCGACGAGGAAATCACGGCCATCAGCGAGGGACGAGGCGAGCCGTTCGACGCGCAGGATGCCGCGCTACTCACGTATGCGCGGGCGGTCGCGCTTGGCGACGTGCGGGACGGCGACCACGACCAGCTGCGCGAAGAGTACGACGACGAGATCGTCGTCGGGGTGGCGATGTTGGCGGCCCACTACGTCGCGACGGCGCGCGTGCTGGACGCGATGGGTATCGAACCCGAAGAGGAGTTCGTCGGGTGGCAGGTCTGACGCACTTCGCCAGAGAGCAGTCGTCGGCGTACACCTGTGTGTGAGCCGGGAGCCGTCTCGGTTACGTCTCGGTGAGCCCGAGACTATATTCGAGTGCACTGTCGACGTCATCCATCCGTTCATTAGGAATCGAGCCCAGATTCTCGGTGATACGGTGCTCAACCGAAACTGTCCGAATCTGGCTACAGAGGGCAACCGAGTCGTCTCGAAGCGCACATTCCTCAGCTGGAACGAACACTTCGAACGGGTAACGTTGTTCACCGAAGGACGTAGTGAATGGAACAACAACCGTCGTTGGAGCGTTCGCGTTCCCAACGTCGTTCTGTACAACGAGACATGGGCGAGTTCCTCGCTGTTCGGAGCCTTGCGTTGGGTTGAGTTCGACGATAACGATATCTCCGCGACGGACAGAGACCGCCATTACCACTCTGGGGCGTCGCCGAGGTGTTCATCAGCCTCAGTCGAAACACCCTCCAGCTCGGAAGCAAGTTCGCGAGTCTGTTCGCCACGCTGGCGGTACCCCTCGGCAACTTCCTCGCGGTTCATCGGTCGCTCAATGACGAGCCTTCCCGCTTCTTCACGAATTACGACATCATCCCCACCCTCGATTCCGAACTGCTCTCGGAGTGCCTTGGGAATCGTTACCTGACCTCGCTGTCCGACCGTCCGGCGTTCACTCTCGGCCATGCATATTCATATTGTATTCATACTTCTAAACACTTCGGGCGGAGAGCAGTCGGTGAGCGTTCGGTCGAGACCGAGTGTACTCGGTAAAATCGAGGCCGACGAGGTGGCTCAGTTCGGCAGCGAGAACTCGATAGCTGCGCCCTGTCCGAAGCCGACACACTCGGTGGCGATACCGTGCTCGACACCCTGCTTGTTCATCTCGTGGACGAGCGTGACCGGGAGCCGTGCGCCCGATGCGCCAAGCGGGTGACCCAGCGAGATTGCGCCGCCGTTCACGTTGAGCCGGTCCATATCGATACCGAGCTGCTCGGCCGAGTAGAGGCACTGGGAGGCGAACGCTTCGTTGATCTCGACGAGCCCGTACTCGTCGATGTCGCGGTCGGAGCGTTCGAGCAGGCCCTCGGTCGCGGGAATCGGCCCGACGCCCATCTCGGTGGGGTCGACGCCGGCGACGAAGTTCGTGCCGACCTCGGCCAGCACGTCGAGGTCGTGTTCGTCGGCGTAGTCGCGGCTCGTGAGCAGGACGCCGGCCGCGCCGTCGGCGATGCCGGAGGCGTTGCCCGGCGTGACCGACCCGTCTTCTTTGAATACGGTCGGCAGCGAGCCGAGCGTCTCCATGTCCGTATTACGGATGCTCTCGTCCGTGTCGAAGGTGCCCTCTTCGGTTTCGAGCGGGACGATCTCGTCGTCGAAGCGACCCGACTCGGTTGCCTTGCGGGCGCGCTCCTGACTGCGAAGCCCGTACTCGTCCTGTTCCTGGCGGGAGACGCCGTACTCCTCGGCGACCTTCTCTGCGGTCATCCCCATCGAGAGGTTCTCCATCCCGTAGCGCTCGTCGAGGTCGGGATACATCGTCCCGCTGCCACCGCCCATCTTGACGCGGGACATCGACTCAACGCCGCCGGCGAACATCACGTCACGCCGGCCGGCCGCGATGGCGTCGGAGGCGCTGATGATGGCCTGTGCAGAGGAGGCACACTGGCGGTCGATCGTGGTGCCGGGCACCGACTCGCCCAGCTCCGAGAAGATGGCAATCTGGCGGGCGATGTTGCCCGACTGCTCGTCGCGCTGTTGGGCACAGCCCCACATCACGTCGTCCACGTCGTCGGGGTTGACGCCCGACTCCGAGAGCATGGTGTTCACGAGCGGAATCGAAAGGTCCTCGCTCCGGATGTCGGCGAGCGCGCCGTCTTCTTTGCCTTGGGCGGTCCGTTTCGCACTCACCACGACCGGTGTGTTGTCCGTCATGATTGAAAATGTGCGAGCATCTATCATGAATCCTCCTGTTCGCGGCGAAAATGAGCGAGGTCGTGGCTCACCGTTGGGCGACGAGAGAACGAACATGGGCCGGCCCGGATTTGAACCGAGGTACCGAGGACCCGATCCTCGAAGGATACCAAGCTACCCCACCGGCCCGCACTCTGACGTGTGGGCAGTCGCGCTTAACGGTTGCGACTCGGTGCGATTAGAGGGTGTAGCGCTCGACGTAGCGGGCCGCAAATCGGACCGAGACGAGCGCGAACACGACGCCGAGTGCGACCGGCACGAGGAGTCCGCCCCACTGGACGACGGCGGTGTCGAGTCCGGCGATAGACTGCCCGAGCGAGCCGAGCGCCTCCGCGACGCCCGTCAGCGGACCGCCGACGTAGGCGAACGGGAAGGCGAGCAGGCCACCGACGAGCGCGGCCGCGACCGCACGTACGGCGGCGGGCGCGAGTCCGGCAGCGACGGGGAGTCCGACAGCCAGCCCGACACACGCCGAGTAAAGTACCATGGCGGTGAGCGTCGGCGGCGTGGCCTCCCGACCACGGGCGACACGCACTGCGTCCGTGCGCGGGAACAGCATGCCGATGCCGGCGGCGACAGCCGTGACGGCGGGAATCCCGAAGGCCGCAACGCCGAGCATAAGCGCCGCGTCGGCAGGCGCGTAGTCGGTCGCGAGCGCGAGTATCGGGACGGCCGGCAGCGCGAGCCACCCGATGACGACGCCGGGGCGAACGAGTCCACGGAAATACGTCCGGCCGGCGATTGGCGAGGTGAGCGTCAGCGGGAGGACACTCCCCTCGTCGCCGAGAGGGTTGAGCGTGAAGGCCGCCCCGGCGACCCAAGGAATCGCGACCGCGAGTCCGGGGGCGAACGCGGCCGTCGGAATCGTGAGGTCGCCGAACGCCGCCTGGAGCAGAAAGGAGCCGGCGACGATGAACGGGAGGATGAGATACGAGAGCTTCGCGGGGGCGCGTCGCGCGAGCAGAACCGTCCGGCGGGCGACGTGGCCCGACTGACCCGAGCCGAGGGGAAGTCGACCGAGCAGTCCGAGCCCACTCGCGAGCGGGTCGGTGCCGACACGGTCGACGGTCGCCTCCTCCGTTTCGATTTCGGGCGTGACGGAGTCGCCGAACCAGAAGGCCGTGGCGACGCGACTCGCCAGCGGGACGCCGACAGCGGCGACGGCTCCGGTCGCGGCCAGGCCGCCGAGCGCGTGTGCGGGCGAGGTGCCGACGGGAAGCGCGAGCGCCGCGAGGTCGGCAATCCAGCCGACGGGGACGACGCCGAACCCGTTCGTCCCGCCACCGGTCGACTGGATGACGGTGTAGCCGCCAAAGAGGAGGACGGCGGCGAGCGTGCCGAGCACGGTACGGTGGCGGGCGAGCACTGGAATCCGAGCGACTGCGAGCTTGATACCCAGTCCGAGCACGTGTGCAAGGACGACCCCGCTTGTGAACAGAAGGGCGACCGCGAGCGCGACGAGCGGGACGGTCGCGACGGAGCCGGTCGTGTACGCGAGCGCGAGCGTCACGACGAGCACCGGGAGCCCGACGTACGCGGCGATGCGGCCGAGTTCCGCGAGAATCAGCCCGACGACAGCCGTCGTCGGCCGGACCGTCGTGAGGAGGTGGTCGCCGGCGTCGGGGCGCGGGTTCACCGTCACGACCCGCTGGGCGATGATGGCGACGACGAACAGCCACTGGAAGGTGATGGCGCTCCGGACGCCTGCACCGATGGTGAATCCGGAGAGATCGGGCGACTGCGTGACGAGCAGATACGAGACGGCGAGTGCGCCGGCGCTGAAGATGAACAGCCCGACCCCGAGTCCGAGGATCTGCGAGAGCCGGCTGGTGGCCTTCCGGACGCTGCGGCGAAGCTCCGTCCTGGCGATTGTGAGCCCGCCCGTGAGGTGGCCGACGACCATCAGATCTCCTCGTCGGGGGCGGTCTCGGTCACGTCGAGGAACACGTCTTCGAGCGTCTTGTCGCCGGTGTCGGCGTCGACGCGGCGTTTCAGGTCGCCGGGACTTCCCTCGGCGACCAGCTGCCCGTCCGAGAGCACGCCCACCGTGTCGGCGTGTTCGTCCACGACCGGGAGGATATGCGTCGAGAGGAAGATGGTCGTCCCACCGTCAGAGAGTTCGTCGATGAACTCCCGGATGGTGCGGGCCGCCCGCGGGTCGAGTCCGGCGGTCGGTTCGTCCAAGAACAACACGTCCGGCTCGTGGAGGACGGCCTGGAGGAACGCGGTCTTCTGGCGCATTCCCGTCGAGTAGGTGTCGATGCGGGTGTCGGCGTCCTCGGCCAGCGCCACGCGTTCGAGCAGGCGTTGGATGCGCGACTGCGACTCCGACAGCTCGCGTAGCCCCGCGGCGTAGGTGAGCTGTTCGCGGGCGGTGAGCTCGTCGTGGATGGGCGGCTCCTCGGGGAGCAGCCCGATATGGTCGATGAGCTGTCCGCGGTCGGTCGTCGGGACGCCCGCGACGGTCGCCTCGCCGGAAGTCGGCATCGTGAGCCCGGTGAGCAGTCGCATCGTCGTGGATTTGCCCGCGCCGTTGGGACCTAAGAATCCGTAGACGCTCCCGTCTGGAATCGAGAGGTCGAGCGTATCGAGCGCGAGCGTCTCGTCGTAGCGTTTCGTGAGCTGCTGTGCGGTAATTGAATCCATGTTCAGGGCGTCGTCGTGATTCATGGATTGCTGGTGACAAGAATTTGGTGCACGGCAGGTGTCGACGCCGAATACACCCGGACGCTTGACTCGTACTGACGGCGATTTGGTGACGACACTGGTCGATCCCGCGTTCGGGCGTGGCTCGGAGTCCGGCCCAGTCGCGGCGACGTGTCTCGCGAGTGGCCGATGCGGTGGAATTCTTTCCCCAGAAAGCGCTGGAACCGATATCCTGAGCAGAACGATTATCAACTTCCCACACAAAGTGGGAATATGGCCAAGGTAGATTCAAAAGGACGAATCGTCCTTCCGAAAGAGGTGCGGGAGCGTCTCAGTATCACCCCTGGAACAGAGGTCGACGTCCACGAAGAAGACGGCAAAGCAGTGGTCGAGCCAGAAGACAATCCCGAACAGATTATCGAACGTATGGAGCGAATCATTACGGAAACATCACCTGAGCGAGGAGACACAATGTCGCTTGAGGAAGAACCTGACCCCGTTGCGCAAAAGCACAGGGACGCGATTCGGCGAGGGGCAGAAGATTCCAACAATGAGTGACGCGGCAGAACCGTATCTGTTCGATGTTGGCGTCATAGCCCTCGCACACACAGACGCCCCGGTTCGTGAGTCTGCACTCTCGTACGTTCGGGAGGCCATCGCTGGCGATATCGATGCAGTTGTCCCGTATCCTGCAGTGTTCGGCGCCCACACCATTCTGACGACGTACTATGGGCGTTCGAATGCAGACGCATCTCGGCTGCTCGAGAATTTCATGGACGCAAATCGAATCCATTGGTACGATGAAATGCCTGAAGCTGTGGTGCGGGGCGGGTTGTCTCAGGCGAGGGATGCAAACGTTGGTGGGTGGGACGGATACTATGCCCAGGTAGCGATAGACGAGGGAGTGAATACTGTGCTAACGATTGACGATGATTTCGACCGATTTGATGCATTCGACACCGAGATTATCCTTTCACCCACGGAGTTTCGCGAACTGAACAGCTTCCTTGGAAGCTGAGTCCATTCCCCAAGCTAAATGCAGGAACCGTACTACCGGCTACTGAGATGCATCGACTCCCAGTGCCTGCGCTCTCGCGGCGAGTCCGGTACGCCGGCGTCCTCGCCGTGGCTGTGTTCATCGCGTACTACTCGCTGACCGGCACGCCGCCGGGAGCGCGGTCTGGTGGCCCGCTGTGGGACAAGTATCTCCACTTCGTCGCCTACGCCGGCTTGGGAGCGACCATCGCGTACGCGACGCTCAACCGTCCGCTTGCGGAGCGTGTGGTGCTCGTGCTTGCAATGGCGGGACTGTACGGCGTCGCCATCGAACTGACACAGGGCGTGCTCCCGTCTCGCTACTTCAGCATCGGCGATATGACCGCGAACGTGTTGGGCGCGGCGCTGTCGCTGACGTGGCTGCTCATCGAACGGAGAATTCGGTACGTCTCCGTTTAGCCTAAGAGTCCGAGCGATTCGAGCTCTTCGGTGACGGCCGCGGCGGCCTCGGAGGCGTCGTCCGTCGTTTTCCCGCCCGTGATGACGAGCTTGCCCGACCCGAACAGCAGAACGACCACGTCCGGGTCGTCCATGCGGTAGACGAGGCCCGGGAACTGCTCCGGCTCATACTCGATGTTCTCGAGCCCGAAGCCGATGGCGATGGCGTTGAGGTTCAACGTCGCGCCGAGGTCGGCCGTGGAGACGATGTTCTGGACCGTAATCTCCGGGTCCTCGTCCACGGGGATATTCAGTTCGCGCAGGCGGTCGAAGGCGATGGACAGCGCCTCGTGCACGGCGTCGATGCTGTTCGCGCCGGTACAGACCATCTTCCCCGAGCGGAAGATGAGCATCGCTGCCTTCGGCTCCTGGAGTCGGTAGACGACGCCGGGGAAGTTCTCCGGGTCGTAGCTCGACCCAGTCAGGTCGGCAGCGAGCGTGTCCAGGTCAAGTTCCTGTCCGATGCCTGTCGAGGCGACCACGTTCTGTATCTCGATGGTGTCGGCTGGATTAGTCACTATAAGTAAAAGGACCGCCCGGGTATATAAAAGAACCGTCGAACGTCGACAAGGTGGCTAAAAGCCGTTTATGATAGCCCGGTGTGGTTCTTTTTACGCCGCTTAGGTGCTGAGACCGTCAGCCAGTCGTGTTGGTGTCACTCTTGAGTTCGGAAGGCAGCCGAAGTGTCGCCGGCAGGTCGACAGATTCGGCGGTGAACTGGTAGGCTCGCTGGCGGGTTTCTAGTGGGACTGCGTCGGTCACCACGAGGTGTTCGCGTGCCGAGTGGACAAGCCCGTCCGACCCGACGAGAAGGCGGGCCTCGTATGACTCGACGGTGTCGGGGTCGTACTGGCTCCCGGCGTACGTCTCGGTCGTCAGGCGAACCATCGACTCGCCGTCGACGGTGACCGATTCAGCGGTGAAGTCCCCGGTGGTGAGCAGTCGTTCGATAACCCGAGAGTCGGTAGCGAGTGAGCGGATCACCCTGTCGAAGGTCTCCGTGCGATTTTGATAGCTGTCGAGTTGGACCGTCTCGTTCGCCACGACGTAGTTGCGGACGGTGGTCGCGTTCGCGCTCACGAACTCCGTCGTGTCGGTCCCCTCGATGGTGGTGTAGCTGGCCACAAAGTTGACACGCGAGAGATTCGCAGTTGCGACGGCTCGCTCGCGGGTCGTGACTTGCTCACCGTCAAGCGACATGTTGGTCGCGAGCACACTCACGCCGGGTGTCGCGGCGACGCGGGCCTCGTGGGCGGCCGCGGCCGCGGAGGCGTTCACCACTCCGGCGGTCGTGATTCCCGGGGCAAGTTGTTCAGCGTCGGCCGGGTCAGGCGTGGCTGTCGGTGTCGCGGTTGGGGTCGACGTCGGCGTGGCTGTTGGTGTACCTGTCGCCGTCGGGGTCGGTGACGGGCTTGGTGTGGCCGTCGCGGACGAGCCTGTGAGCCCGCTACAGCCGGCGAGCACGAGGAGGGCGACGACGGCGAGGGTCGCGACGAGACGACGCGGGGTAGTGGCGGACACATCGGTCATGGCAGACGAAGACACAAAACCGCGTTGGGACCGGCGGAGAGTGGTTGGATTTATTCGCCCGTCTGCGTTGGAGACGGTATGGTAACGGCTCGCCGCGTCGCCGACCTCGTCGCCGACCGCCCGGCGCTCGAATCGGCGATTCAGACGACGCTCGACGCGGAGGAACCGTTCACGTTCGACGACCTCGCCATTGACTCGGGAGCGTTCGGCGAAATCGTCGGGGCGGGCATCGTCGAGGAAGTCGACGACGGCTATCGCGTCGCCGACCGCGAGGCGGTGCAGGCCGGATTGGCCGGTGAAGTTGAGCAGGAAACAGAGAGCGACCGCGAGTGGTCGCTGCCGCGCCCAAATCGACGCGTCGCGGGTGCACTCGCTGGGGCGCTCGCGCTCGTCGCGCTCTTTCGTATCGTCTTCGCGTTCGGTCCGGTGTTTCAGGAGGGCGCGGTCGTGTTGTCTGCGAACGACCCCTACTACTACCGCTACTGGGTCGAGCAGCTGCTCGCGACGCCCGACCTGACGCTGTCGACGCTCCCGCGGACGGTCTCGCTGGGTGAGCCACTCTACGTCGCGACGATGTGGCTGCTCGCCTCGCTGATGGGTGGTGGTGCAGGGGCGACCGGACAGATACTCGCGTGGTATCCGATTGTCTCGGCGGTGCTGTCGGGCCTGCTCGTGTATCTGCTCACGAAGCGTGTGACCGACGACACCCGGGTTGCGCTCGCGGCCGTCGTCTTTCTTGCCGTCCTGCCAGGCCACGCGATGCGGACGAGTCTCGGCTTCGCCGACCACCACGCCTTCGATTATCCGTGGCTCGGCGTGACGGCCCTCTCGTTGGTCACGCTCGTCACGAATGACGTGCGCTCGCGGGCGACCGCGCTCGGCGTCGTGGGGCTGGCTCTTGGCGTTGGCGGCCAGGTGCTCGCGTGGAGCGCTGGCCCACTCCTGATTGTCCCCATCGGGGGCATCGCCGTGGGACTTGCCGTCGTCTGGGTCCGCGAGGGGACCTCGCCGCTCGTCGCTGGTGGACCGATTCTCGCAGGGCTGCTCGGTGGGGCGGGGCTGGTCTGGCTCGGCCACACGACGCTCGGCTGGCATACGACCGTCGTGGCGACGGCACCCGCGCTGCTGTTTGCAGGTGTCGCGGGCGTGTTCGTCGTAACCGAGGCCGTCGCTCGTGTTCGACCGGACCCGCGGCTCGCCGTCGGAGCCGTACTCGCGAGTGGTATCACGGGGCTCGTCGGCGCAGTGGTCCTGTTCCCGGATATCTGGCAGACGCTTCGGGCGCGGGCGAGCGGGTCGCTGTTCCGGAGTGATTCGATTGCCGAGACTGCGGGGCTGTTTTCGGACGCACAGGGGTGGCTCCTGCTGCTCGGCTTCGCGCTCTTTCTCGCGCTGCCGGCGCTGGTGTGGGCGACAGTGCGAGCGCGCGAGGAGGAACGCTGGCTCGTTCCCGTCGTCTACGGGTGGAGCTTCCTCATCCTCGCGCTGATTCAGGTGCGGTTCGTCGGCGAGTTCGCCACCTTCGCCGCAATCTTCGCCGGACTGGCGTTCGTCTTCATCGTCGAGCGCGTGGACGCCGTTCGCCCGCCTGTGCCGGACATTCGCGACTCCATCGCACTCCCGAACCGCCAGCAGGCCGGTGCAATCGTTGCTGTGTTTCTGCTGGTGGGCGGGCTCGGCATGCTGCAGGTGCCGATAAAGACAAATCAACTGACGACGCCGCCCGAACGCTATGAGACCGCCGACTGGATGGCCGAGCAGGCCGCCCAGCCCGAGTGGGAGGAGCGACCGGAGTACGTGTTCAGCGCGTGGAGCTACAACCGCGTCTACAACTACTTCGTGAACGGGGATTCGCTGTCGTACGGCTACGCGCGGTCGAACTACGGCCCGTTCCTCGCGAGCAACAGTAGTGGGGATTGGTACGACCGCCTCTCCGAGCGGGCCGGCTTCGTCGTCTTCTCGCCCAGCGACGCGGCGGGGGCACCGTCGGAGTCGATTGGCGCACGCCTCGGTTCCTACGGAAGCCAGACTGACGGCGGTGACGGACTCGCGCATTTCCGCGCGGTGTATGAATCCTCGGGCGACAGATATCGCGTCTTCACGCTCGTTTCCGGGGCGACGCTGACCGGGAGCGCCGGCGCGAACGAGACGATTGAGCTCTCGGTTCCCATCTCCGGGGAAGGGTTCGAGGCGACGTACGAACGGACAGTTCAGACGAACGCGACGGGCGCATACAGCGTGACGGTCCCGTATCCGGGCACGTACACCATCGGCGGTGAGACCGTGGACGTGTCCGAGGCTGCGGTGCAGGCCGGCGAGACGATTCGGGCGTAGCGTCTGGCGACGGACGGTGAGTCGGCAAACCCTTTACTGGTGGCTCGGTGAGCACGAGTATGCAAGCAGTCGTCATCGCAGCCGGGAAGGGAACGCGGTTGCGGCCCCTCACCGACGACAAACCGAAGCCCCTCGTCGAGGTGAACGGGCAGCCGATTTTGGAGTACTGTCTCGACGAGTTGGTGGAGCTGGGTGCATCTGAGCTCTACATCGTCGTCGGCTACAAGAAAGAGCAGATTATTACTCGCTATGGGGATGCGTACGAGGGCATCCCAATTACGTACTGTCACCAGCGGGAAGCACTAGGGATTGCACACGCACTGCTGACAGTCGAGGAGCACATCGACGACGACTTCATGCTCATGCTCGGGGACAACATCTTCCAGGCGAATCTGCAGGACGTCGTCGACCGCCAGCAGGAGGACCGCGCCGATGCGGCGTTTCTGGTCGAGGAGGTGCCGTGGGAGGAAGCCTCGCGGTACGGGGTGTGTGACACGAACGACTACGGCGAGATTACGGCGGTCGTGGAGAAGCCCGACGACCCGCCGTCGAATCTCGTGATGACCGGCTTCTACACCTTCTCGCCGGCAATTTTTCATGCGTGTCATCTGGTGCAGCCGTCCGACCGCGGGGAGTACGAGATTTCGGACGCGATCGATCTGCTGATTCACTCCGGGCGGACGATCGACGCGGTTCAGCTGGACGGCTGGCGGATGGATATCGGGTATCCGGAAGACCGCGACCGAGCCGAGGAACGATTACAAGATGCAGATGGTGCAGCCGAATCGACAGAGGCCGAGAGCTGATGCAGATACTCGTCACCGGCGGCGCGGGGTTCATCGGTGGAAACATCAGCCAGCAACTTGTGGCACAGGGACACGACGTGACTGTCGTTGACATGATGCATCCCTACTACGACCTCTCGATTAAACGGCACACCATCGAGGCCTGTCGTGAGACAGCCACTGGCTCCGACGGTAGCTATGAGTTCGTCGAGGGAGACGTTCGCGACGAGGCGACCGTCGAGACACTCGTCGGGGAGGCGGAGTTCATTTATCATCAGGCCGGGCGGGCTGGCGTTCGCGACAGCGTCGCTGAGCCACGTGTCTACGACGAGGTGAACGTCGAAGGAACGTTGAATATCCTTGATACAGCCCGTGAGAATGACGTGAAGCGTATTGTCTATGCCTCGTCGTCGTCGGTGTACGGGAAGCCGGAGTATCTTCCCTACGACGAACAGCACCCGACGACGCCAGTCTCACCGTACGGTGCCTCAAAGCTTGCCGCTGAGCGATACGGTTGTTCGTACTCCGAGGTGTACGACCTCTCGTTCGTCGCACTTCGCTATTTCACCGTGTACGGCCCACGAATGCGGCCGAACATGGCTATCACGAACTTCGTCTCTCGATGTATGAACGGAGAATCGCCGGTTATCTACGGCGACGGAACACAGACTCGCGACTTCACCTACATTGATGATGTGGTCTCAGCGAACCTCGCACTGTTGGAGACGGATGTCGCAGACGGTGAAGCCGTGAACATCGGCTCTACCGACAACATCGAGATTCGCGAGTTGGCAGGAGCAATTCGTGACGAGGTTGACCCCGAACTAGAGTTCGAGTTCGACGACCGCCACGCGGCGGATGCAGAACACACCCACGCATCCGTCGACCGAGCGCGTGACCGGCTGGACTACGAACCGACGTACGACATCCGCGAGGGCGTCGCACAGTTCATCGACTGGTACCGTGCCAACCGCGAGTGGTACGAGCCGCTTGTTCGGGCGTCGTAGGGGTTGCACTTATTGGGGATAGTAACCGAGGGTCAACAATGACCGGAGGATGGCGGTATCGAATAGCTACTTGATTAGTGCGACATTCATGCTATCAGAGCGCGGCGCCCGGAAAGAGCTACAGAAATGCAAAAGGACCTGACTAAGTACGGCGTCACAGTCTCAAACTACATCTATCCCAATGGTCAGGACGGGCCCAATCAGCGGGGCCGTCATTGGGTGAGTCAGTGGTATAATGCTGCTCGGGTTGGTGGTTCTGACAATTTGAATACGACGCCAATCACAGAACTTGGGCTTTCCGGACAGAATTTCGAGAGTGACCAGGTTTTCCGAACGAATCTTCAGTCGTGGCTTGATACGATTGCCAGCAATACGGGGTTGGGAATCGTGTTCAGCCACGAGCCAGGCGATACGACCCGCGTTCGGTACTTGATTCAGGATATCAAAAGCCGTGGTATTCGGATTACAGCACTTCGAGACTCGCTCAGATCGTTCGGGAATTATATCAGAGCTGGCGACTTTGAGGTACTTCGAGATCGGACAGTCAACAGCTAGCGGTGGTGGGAGGACATCCATCTCTGCTGTTTCAGATGTCACTGCCTCAAGAAATTACAATACGTTCTATCAGAACACATCAGGCGGTCCAAAGAAAGTCCAGTTCGGATTGGAGCGACTGGCTCGGCGATAAATTCGCATATCTATATCTCTGAAACAGCCTCTAGGGAGACCACAGTAGACCAAACCAAGGATCTGTCCACTAATGACAAGGTGTCCACACTAAAGACAACCGTGCCCGATCAGCATTACTACAAGATGAGGGATTTTGAATCAGCGTCGATTGTCGCCTGGCTCGAACAGGACTTCGTGTAATGCCAAAATACACGCAGCCGCTACTCTACTTCACGCTGTCGAGACAATGGAAACTCCATCTTACTCGGATCAGAGTGCCACGGTCTTCGTACCCCCTTGTGTCATATCGGATTATATCGATATAATAACACATAAGCCCCCCAGTATGCTTCTATAACCCGACTGTTTTATAAACAACTATCTCTGAGGTTGTATACCTCTGGTTGAATTGCTCACTTTCTGACAACGACTCTCGTAAACTTTCTTCACTGACTACGATATAATCTGGTTGTAGGTTATTAGATTGCATCAGTTCTTGCAGGCAATCTGCTGTCTGGCAGGAATTTACTCTTGACCACATCTGATTTTGATTTCGGTATTCGTCAGGGCCGTCCCACTCCGCGCCCCATCTTGAGATCAGAATGGTACGTCCAGTGAATAGCGGGAACCATTCACCGGTACCTCCAGTAACTATGAATGTCGCGTCGGACTCTGTATTTTCACTTACCCACTCCATAGCCTCCATTGAGTCATCGGAGAGAGTCTCACGCATATCGACTGCTGTATTCATACTGAAAGCCGCCGTCGGAACAATAATCGAACATACGAATAGTACCAGAATGATTGACTCATATGATACCTTTCTGGATTGGAGAAATTCAGGGATACTACTGAATGCGTCAAGGAAGAATACTGCAGCAATCATCGTCTGTGCATAGAGCGCCAGATTCACTGCAGCTCCGACCACGCCGGTTAACAGGAACCAAAGTGGGAGAAATAATCGGCGCTTGGCGACAAGATGAACGCTTCCAAGTATTGTTACGTACCAAATTATCTGGCCAGTGGGTGCGCTGGTAGTTGGTTGCCCGAACGCACCCTGATAGGCTGCTACGTTATTGATGAAGGCACCTAACCCTGCTTGGCTGCTGAACTCTTGGAATGTGCCAAAGGCAGCAATAAACGGACTCCAACCATGCATTGAGATGACCGCAACTAGCCAAGGGGCGGCAATTCCAAAGCCGATTACAGCGGTGCTTATCCCCTCAACAAAACCATCAATTGACTGTTCAAAAACGGCAAACAGTAGTACATATGTTAGACCAAGACGGACCGCGTGGCTCGGATGTGTAAGTAACGTCGCTCCGAATATAATACCTGCCGGAACAAGCCATCGCCGGTCATCATTCATGAACACTTGGATTGCAGCGTAGGTTCCACATAAGAAAAATAACACAGCTGGACCACGAACGATTCCGCCCGAGCCAAGATACGTGACAAAAGTATGTGATGCTAGCGCGTAAAGTGATGCGGCAAAACCAGCATGAATTTTTGACTGCAGTAGTTCGCTAGCGATTAGATAAAATGGCACAACACAAAGTACCATGACCAGACCTGGTACAAATTGCATCAAAAAGATTTGACTAAGTCCGATATCCGTTAGCAAGGCTATAACGTAGAACATTAACGGCGGATACGCAAACGGGACGCCATCGGCGGTGTAATACGGAATCGTCTCTGGGAGCAAGTATCCGTTATTTGATATTTCTTCCGCGATAGTGAAGTATAGTCCAGCGTGCGTAGTCGGGTAACTATGTGTGATTGTATATATGGTAAAAACCAACACTGCAAAGACGAGCCCTGGAACGATTGGCAGATAGTCCGAAGGATCTCTTAACAAACTCATTCTCTTAGTCCGAACACATTCACCGAACTACTCATATCGCTATCTTATGTTATCCCTACTTCAGTATACCGAGTCTGTCAACCACAGTAAGTCCGACTTGTGTGTAAATCCGGTGCCATTCGGCTCTGGGCGTCATGCCGTGTGCTGTGTTCGCTGGGGGCGGACTACTCGTCTTGTCGCCGGTTATGCTCGTGATTACTGTCGCAATGAAACTGGAGGATTACGGAAGTATGTTCCATACACAGGAGCGGACGGCAGCGTTGGGGGACACCTTCGACGTGTACAAGTTCCGGTCAATGCGACCGACGACGAGTGACGACAGCAGGCCAAGAGTGATAACTCGAACGACCGGATCAATCGCGGGGGAGAATTCATCCGACAGACGCACCTGGACGAACTCCCACAGCTGTTGGCATCTTCCGAGGCGAGGTGAGCGTCGTCGGACCGCGGGCGGTCTGGACCGACGAGGAGTCGCACATCGAGTCGGACACCACCGACTGGCGAAAGCGGTGGTTCGTCAAGCCGGGATTGACAGGCCTCGCACAAGTGAATGGTACATCGAGTCTTGACACCGACGTGAAGCTTCGGTACGGTGTGGAGCATATCCGACGACAGTCGTTCTGGTTCGACCTGAAGCTCGTTGTGCGACAGCTGTGAGATGTTGCGGGCGATGTTGTCAAAATAGTCTGGTAGTCTGACCTGTGTGTCGTGTAAGGAAAACCGGGGCGTTGATACCGTCGGCGACGCCATACCTCTGTGAATGCGTATTCTTCGCGTCGCACAGAAGCTCTACCCTGACGTGACTGGTGGCGGTCCTTATCATGTTCACGCGATGAGCCGCGACCAAGCGGCGATGGGACATGACGTGACGGTGTTGACTGTGGGACCCCACAGCGAGGAAACTCGCGATGGGTACCGTGTCGTTCGGCGGCCGGCATCAGCGTCGCCACTCGGAAACGAGCTTTCGACCGGTGTCGGGCGCTTCCTAGTTGATGCCGTCAGCTCGGGGCAGTACGATGTTGTCCACGCCCACTCACACCTATACTTCTCGACGAATCTCGCGGCACTAGCCACCCGATTTTCCGACGTACCACTGGCCGTGACCAACCACGGACTCTACTCACAAACCGCTCCAAAGGTGGTCTTCGACGCCTACCTTCGGACGCTTGGACGCTGGACGTTTAATCGAGCGTCGGTAGCGTTTTGCTATACCGAAGCCGACCGAGACCGCCTGCGGGGGATTGGCGTCACAGCCCCAATCGAGGTTGTCCACAATGGTATCGATACAACACGATTTACCCCAGATGGTCCGGTGAGCGAGCGTCTACCAACCGGCGACGGACCGGTGATACTGTTTGTCGGACGGCTCGTTGAAGGGAAACGTCCACGCGACGCTGTTGCCGCAGTTGACCAACTCCGAGCGGATATGCCGGATGCCCATCTCGTGGTATGTGGCGATGGCCCACTGCAGGAGGGACTGGAAGATCTGGTAGCGGCCCGTGGGATGGGAGAAGCAGTTACCTTCCTCGGTCATGTCGCGTACGACGAGATGCCGGCAGTGTATCGTGGCGCAGACGCGCTTATACTACCATCCAGAGCGGAGGGTCTTCCACGAACGGTGTTGGAAGCCCTCGCTTCAGGGGTCCCGGCCGTCGTGAGCGACCTTGAACACGTCGCACCGCTCGTTGATGATGTGGGAGAGACAGTGACAGTAGGGAATATCAGCGGCTATAGTACTTCGATTAAACAAGTACTTGTCGAGACACCATCCTCTCCACGATCAGCAATTGAGGGGCATTATAATTGGGACTCTACAGTTGAACTGACGACATCGCATTTATATAGAGTTGTGGAAGAAGCTGAAGGGCGGTGTTCAGATAAGGATCAAGGATGAGGCGGTACGATTGTTGAGTGGCTATGCTCGAAACCGCCCGCCTCAACGGCGATAGCGACCGCTTCGAGTTAGAATTTGTGGAGCGAGAGGCGACACCCGAACCAGCGATGAAGTTCGTATTCGACTCCATTTGGCTGGACTATCACTTTCGAATATCATCTCGATTCTTGATAGTTTGGGTGTCGAGCGTTGTCGATCCACCGTCCACAACTGGGTACAGAAAGCCGATCTACAGCCAACAGATGGTGCCGACCCGGATCACGTTGCAGTCGACGAAACCATGATCCAGCTCAACGATGAACGATTCTGGCTGTACGCTGCAGTCGATTCCGAGACAAACCGCTTGCTACATGTGAAGCTCTCTCCGACGAGAAATCAAGCGATAACCGAGATGTTCCTTGCGGAACTCCGCGAGAAACATCTCGTCGATGATGCGCTCTTCCTCGTCGATTCTGCACCGTGGCTGCAAGCAGCACTCCATCGACACGGTCTCGATTACAGATATGAAAAACACGGTAATCGGAATGCCTCGAACGTGTCTTTCAGGAACTAAAACGCCGAACAAACCAGTTCTCAAACTGTTTCAGTCACGCCGAAGCAGACACCGTCGAAAATTGGCTTCAAGCGTTCGCCTTCGCATGGAATCAGCGTATCTGAACACTACCAGCTGAAGAAGATACACATTATTAAGTAGAAGTTTATTATTCTAGATGTAAGATGTGAGAATGTCGTATGGCCAACACAATAGCTGTGGAAACAACACACTTGGGTTTTCTGATTTCAGCTTTCGCACAATCTGATAAAATTTTTCTGGGATTCAATTGGGAGCGGCACTGACTATTTTATATTTACTGTAGATAGCCAAGTTCCTCAAGTCGGTTTCTTGTGTCCTTACTTATTCGAACAGCATCATCAGTCACATCAGCGTGTTCAAACGAGTTAAGCCACTCATCAAGTTGGTTTTCAAGATGCTCAGCTATATCTGGATATAGTTCTGATTTGTCATCAGTTTCTTCACCTTCTGTTCGGTATAGTCGGCGGGTTCCGTCTGAGCCTCGAATGAGTTTCCACTCATCAGTGCGAATTGTCCGAAGGGATCGATCGTATGTCCGGACCCCAGCGGGGAGTTTGCCAACTCGCTGCTCCAGTGCCTCCATAGATGGTTGTGGCGCGAGGTACTCGGCAAATACCCTACTTCGACGCATATCGGAATCCGGGTGGAATGATTGACCTTGTATGGATTTGTTAAATATAGACTGATCAATGCCAGCACATTCCAATAGGGTGGCAGGAATATCAACGAGTTGTACTGGGGAGTCAATCTGACCATAATTATTGAACGGTCCACCATGAATCACAAGCGGGACATGCAACAAGGTGTCTGCTAATGAATACTGATGATCCATAAGCCCAAATTCACCAATATTTTCACCATGATCACCAAGGACTACAAAGATGGTATTCTTCCACTCATTGGATTTTTGTAAAATGCTGCGTAGCTCTCTTAGGCGCTCATCTAAATAGGCGATTTCAGCGCGGTACAGTGCGCGTAGAGAGTCCAATTCATCATCTGAAAGTACAGTCTTTTTAGCAATATACCTCCATGCGTCCTGTGGGATTTCCATCGCCTCATCATAGCTTATTCCGTCAGGGAGGAACTGTTTAGCGTGTTCAGAGGGAGGACGGTACTCCAAATGGGGTTCAAGATAGTTAACGAATAAGAAGAAGGGGTCGTCATTTCGATCACTAAGCCATGATTCAATCCAGTCATTGGTCTGGATAGCGCCCTTGTCATGTTGCTTACGTAAGAACTTTCCATAAAATGCATTTAGGAGGTTCGTAAGCGGATTTCCGTCAATTAGCGCCTTGACAACGGCGCGGTATTTCGTAACTCCCTCGTTTGTACGTGCTGCTCGTCCAAGATCAGTATCGGACTGGACATACTGCCACGTTCGATGGAATGTTTCAAATCCACGCTCAAATCCGAATTCGCCACTAATCCATGTATTGTTTGAAACACCAACTGTTTCGTAATCATTAGCAGCGAAGGCCTCAGTAAGGGTTGGAATGGAGTGGTTAAGTTGTTTATGACCTGCGTGGGCACCGTGTCGTGATGGATAAGTGCCGGTGAACAGAGAGGCATGCGAGGGGAGTGTCCATGGTGCCGGACTGAATGCAGTTGTATATGTAGCTCCCTCGTTGGCGAGAGTCTGGAGGAATGGTGTCGTCTGAATATCGTTAACACAGGTCATTACCTCATCAAATCTAGCAGTGTCAAGTACGACAAGTACAATATTTGGTCTGTTAGCACTCATATTTACAGATATCCAAGATCCTCAAGTCGCTCTTGGGCCGCTTCGGAGTCTTTGCGTTGATGAGATTCAGACGTGTTAACCATAGAGGAGAGTGGCTCATATCGTTCAGACTGGTTAGACCTGAATGAGTCATGGAATGTAGACTTCAGCACGTTACCATCCATCTCCTGGGGAATGGGTTCTCCTAAAGCCCATAGAACGGTCGGAGCAATATCAATTAGCTTTGCATTATCTCCATCACCTTTTGTACTCTGAGGCCCATTAAATAGGTAAATGCCATTTCGACGGTGGCCACCACTTCTCGCGGCCATCGGTGGTCCCTCAGAGAATGTTCTACTATCGCTCACAGCTCGGGGGTCAACAGCACATCCAAACTCATTAATTGTAAACAGGATGTCAGGTGCCAATTCAATCTTAGGTCCATGATATAGTTCATCAGGCCGATATACGTCAATAGATTCGACAGTTGGTTCTGATTCTTCAAGCGATTTGAGTGAGTTAAGAACCGAATTAATATCATTCTCGTCCTCTGACAACATATATAACATTCCACATGTAAGATTTTGCTGAGGGGCGAAGGCGACGCTACGGTCCCAATCGATTGCATCGCCGGGACATCCACGAATTTTCTTCCCAAGAGAAGTAGCAATATTGTTTAATTCAGGAATCGCACTAACAATGGGTTCACCAATTCGCCGGAGGTGGGGGAAGTATTTTGTCATTATGCGCTGAAAGAAAGAATTATCAGACTCGAAAGTAAAACCCGCATCTTTTAGCCAGGTATTTGAATGGAATGTGTCATTGACTGGACCAAAGCCATGGTCCGAAATAATTAGAAGTTGTGCATCTTCATCTTTAGCAATCTCAGCAACCCGACCAACCGTCTGGTCAACTCTCTCCCAAACCTGGCCAATAGCGTCTATATCATTTCGAGGATCTGTTGGGTCATGCAGTATGTGTTCCTCATCATGATATCGCCAAAAATAGTGTTGAACCCAATCAGTAGCACTGATTACACCTGTAAACACATCAGGGTTTTTTGAGTCGAGGAGGTATTCGATGGCAGCTTCTCGTTTTTCAACTATCTCCAAGAGGTCTTCGAGTAAGGCCTCGGGACGATTACTATACTTTGGGTCCGCATATGGAACTTTAACCACATACTCATCAGAAACTTCGTCAAGTTCACTCTTTAAACTAGAAGGGTATGTAATTGTGTCGTCTTCAGGAGATCCCAAACCACTTACTGCAAAGCCATCAATATCGTACGGAGGATAGAACATTGGGTAATTAAATATACCAACGGAGTGACCACGGCTATTTAGAATGTCCCAGATAGCTTTTCCCTGGAAAGCATCTGATCCGAGAGTTTTAAACTCAAACGAGTCGGGGTCGGTGCGATTCTGAAAGTAGAAGACTCCTGTTTTGCCGGGATTCATTCCTGTAGCCATGGAAAGCCATGCAGGACCAGTGATTGGAGGAAATGTGCTCTCTAGTGTTCCATCCACTCCTTGTTTACGTAGCGACTCAATATTCGGAAGTCTGCCTGCTTCAATCAGCTCATCAACTAAATCCCACGTTGCACCATCAAGCCCAAGAATTATCAAATCAGTCATATTAGTTGTTGGTAACCGCTTGTATTTCATCGCCGCGTAAACGACCTACGATACGGTCTGCCAAAGCATCCCAGGTCCTATGATTTACGATGTATTCTCGTCCGTTAGCGCCCATATCTAGTCGTTTCTCTTTGCTGTGGTTAATTATTTTTTCCGTCGCCTGAACGACATTGTTTACCGACATTTCTGAAACAAGTGAACCCATATCTTGGGTTTCTATGAATTTCAATTCGTCAGAATTGAACGCGATAACAGGTCGCCCACAGGCTAAGTACTCATATACTTTCATAGGGCTACCCCAATGGTCGGGGTCAACCACACCGTAGAGCGCATTGCAGGCACATATGTATTGGTTTATTAATTCATGTTCGACAAATCCAGTAAATGTAACAGAATCTTTGATACCACGGTCGGCACAGCGCTTATTGATAGCATCGAGCTGCGGCCCCGTGCCTATAAACAGGAGGTGAACGGGACAACCTTTCGAACGAAGCGATGCAGCAGCATCAACGAGTAAGTCCAGACGATGGTATGATTTGAAACTCCCAACAAATCCGAGTATAAAGTGATTGGGCTGTAGGTTAACATCAATCTGATTTCTCGCATCTGATATTGACATCGAATCCATCTCATCAGTGTTAACTCCGTGGTGAAATATAGACACTTTATCCTTGGTTACAAACGGCAGAGATTGAACCCATTCCTGTGCCTCAGTATAAGCCGTGTATATGTGGTAACTTGTGCTTGCGTTAACAGTCGTTATGACGTTGGCAAGTGTGCTAGATCCCGGAAAAGGATTCATCTCTCGGATATTACGAGACATCATTCCCTCAACAAGTAATATTTGTTTGATTGAATTCTTTCGAGAAAATATTGGAGGAGTTATAAGTGAAGGTTTTAGTGTTGTGACTATGCCATCGATTTTACATTTCTGGTGTATAGCTGTGAGAGCATCATATAGTGGTTTCTGGCTTGCTGCGTGCCACCGAATTGAACGTGGTTGTTTCGTTGGTAGGAACTTAGTTGTCAGTTTTGAACTTCGCAGGGGAGGTGGCAGTTCATTCGCAGGCTTAGGGCATATCAAGCTAAGTGAAATATCATTTCGCTTTGAGAGGGCAACTGCTATTTCCCGAGAATAAATATTCTGGCCAGAAGCCCCAGTTGGATCGACAAGAGTGACAAAAACGACGTGACAAGAGTCATTTTCAGTTTGCGGCATATATGGATTTTATTTGGGAGTAATATTCAATTGGTCGCTTTGCCAATCGTATCACCAGCTACACATACAAGTAAGAGTATAGTTATAAACATAAGATGAGGGGTACGTGGGAAGTTACCTCCAATACTCTGGGTAAGAAGCCCGCAATACCAAGCAGTGGCCCCAAATGCAACAGTAGATCCTCCGGCCACGAGAGCTCGTATCCAAACCCGGAGGAAGGTACTATACATCCACACGAACAAACATAGTCCTATAAATCCAATCTCAGCTAACAGTGTCGTGTAGTGCACGTCTAGTGGACCAACTCTAGTAGGGGAAGCGTACCACCCGTGACCAAAGATGGGATACTCTCGAAAGAGCCGAATTGCTTTTTGTATCAATTCCAGTCGAATCTGAAAACTTCGTGCTGCTACAGTGTTTGTGAGTGAGAGGGTTCCGGATTCATATTCAACCCACCCCGTTAACCTCTGAACAGTGGTTTTATCAGCAATTATAAATCCTGCAAAAATTGCACCTACTGACGTTGTAGCTATCCCCATCCAATCCCGAAAGCCCAATTTATTACGGTTTAAGAATATAGAAACCAGCACAACAACAAATAAGCCAAGCAATCCAGATCGAGAGCCAGTGACCGCAATTGCGATACTGAGAGCTGCTGCAAGTGTGACAGAACCAGCCGCACGGAAGGCCCCAACATTAGCCGCTTTTGAAATCCAGATACCTGTTGGAAATAATAAAAACGCAGAGAGAGTATTTGGATTTCCAAAAAAGATCCGTGGCCGGTATGCTCCAGAGACACCGAGCACAAGTACGATTAGTCCGAGCAGCGTGCCAGCGAAGATTAGTGAATGGAGTGCAATTTTTGCACGATTTTTTGTAATAGTCTTTGATAATACAAAAAACAACATGATATCTTCTATCCACTTTAGCATCCACAGTGTGCTGCCGAGTATGGATCCTTGTGTCCGAAGAGCTGCCACAGTCACAGAGGTGATAATCCATAACGTACTGGCGAGCAAGGCGCACGCAACCTGTGGAGTCAGGATATCAATCTTATACGATCTTTCCAAGAGAGTGTAACCAGCTGTTATAGCTACTAATACCGCAATAGCAAGATCCTCTGAGTTAATCGAAACATAGGACAGGCCAGAGACGGGGATTGGAACTTCGACTGAAAAGACAAGAATAATTGGGAGCAATAAATAAATAAAATCTAGTATTTTCAGGCCCTTTATTTGATTGCTACGCGGTGTATCTATCTTCATTTATCTGAGAGACCCAAACTGTTCAACATCTTCTTTTTTCACACTTGGTGACGTGGGATTATCATCTTTAATTGCGGTATTAACTGCATTCATTACCTCCGATACGTCTGCAGATTCGTCAGATTGCTTGATGCGTTGTTTAAGCTTACGTCGGAGGAGTGTCAAACTGTATACCCGAAATATGAGATACCAAATGGCCCAATAGTACTTCGGGAGATTTCTACGTTGGAATAACAATTTGTTTCGATAGGTATTGTATATAAAACGCTGGTCAAACGTTTTGTGACTTGCTCCAACCTCGTGATCAACAACAAATCCTGGACAGCGGTAGAGATTATACTCACTCCGATTTACCTGTACTGAGTAGTCCCACTCTTCTGCGCCAAAGAAGTATTCTTCAGGTAGTAGACCAACGTCATCAACGACATCGGAAGATATGAGCATTAGAGCCCCAGAGACAAATCCCACTTGCTCAATGTTGTCGTATCTACCGGTGTCAAGTTCATCATGTCCATAGTGTATACCACGTCCACGTGTCCAATCAATTTCGCCACACGCAGACCAAATTTTCTTTGTTCTATCGTAGTAAATTTTCCCCCCTACGATTCCAGCATCTGAGCGATTTTCAGCTAAGTCAACAGCTTGTTGGAGACAATTGGCATATCTAAAATCGCAATCGTTGTTCATCAATAAAATATAATCAGATTTATCCTTAGCTGCTATTATACCCTTGTTCACACCTGCTGAGAATCCCAAGTTACTGCTATTGTGGATGAATTCACAGTCTGGATATTCCCTGGCCAGGCGGCTACCAGATCCGTCTTGTGACCCATTATCAACGATGTAAATAGTATGATTTGAGTACGACTGTTTAAAACTTGATTCTATGCAACTCTTAGTATCCTCATAGTTATTCCAATTGAGGATGATAACAGCTACCTCTGGCTGGTCAGACTGTTTTTCGTTCGAAATTGTACCCGCGTTGTTACTCACTATTGCACTTGATTTCCAGATTCGCTTATATGTTGTTTCAAAGCCCCATGCCAGACAGGACACATATAGTAGGTGAAAAGAACTCCCACCCATAGATTACTCGTCGCCTCCGCGGAGATTGCTTAGTAGAACTTTGTCTTCGTGAGTAAAGCCGGTCGTGAGGATAGTTGACAGCAAGTGTACAATCGATATCCCAACACCTAGCAAGACCAACTCGATTAGAGATGAACCACTTGTTTGGACGAGTTGAGTGAATATAATTGTGAGTATTGTAGTAGGAATCAAAGGCATCAGTAGCGAGGTATCGAGAGGGAAAATATTCGCATATTTATACACGATATATAAATCGATGCAGTTGTAAACCAAGTAACTCATTGCAGTAGCGAGTGCTGCTCCAGCGATCCCGTATCTTGGTATTAACATGAAGTTTAGGCTAATATTTGTGACAAGAGCACTGACGGAGGCTAGAAGGTCCTCACGCGTTCGGTTAATCGCCTTGATTGTCATGCCGTTCGGGCCGGTGATAACTCGAGAATACATCCCTACGGACAGAATAGCAAGTGATAGCCAAGCGACAATATATTCTGAGGAGAAAAGAACCTGTAGAAGTTCTTTCCCAAAGAATACAAAGAAAACAAGAAGTGGAAAAGTAGCAACAGTAATCCATCTTGTTGACGCTTTATATATCGTACCTATTTCTTCCAATTTCCCCTGTTCAAAATAGCGTGTTGCAATCGGTAAGTAAATAAAGGTAAGCGCCTGGAGGAAAAATATTAATATCTTTGAGATTGGCTGAATAGACCTGTAGTAACCGACCTCCGCTGAGTCAAGAAACCATCCCAGCATCAGGATATCTATACTGCCCATAAAGACAACTACAATCGTCTCAAATGCTAGTGGCCAAGCAAACGAGAAGACCTCTGAATATTTTTTTCGGGTGGGAACAGCCAGTCGAAATTGCCAGTCTCCCGAACGCTGCAGATTCAAGCTGAGTAATCCGATTCGTACTATGGGTTGTACGGTGTAGAAGACAACCGCTCCGAGCAACACATCACCGCGTTCAATCAAATAGACTATTAGAGGAAATGAGATTAGAAATGGAAGTATATCACTGCTAATTATTTTCCACTTGGTCTTCTCAAAACCTCTCACAACACCTAGGAGCACGTTAGAGAGCGGGCGGAGAGCAATCAAAGCGATAAACAGCCCAAGGAGATTTTTTACTTCTGGAGTTGAAAACAAAAGTCCAATCTCTTCGCGAAGACCCCATATTAGAAATGCGACGAGTGTGCTACTACCGAAAACCACCGAAAGTGCAATGATAATATAGTCGCTTGCCGCCTCACTCTCTGACCCGCTAATAAAACGAGCTACAGCCTGGTTCATCCCAACCACAGCAAAACTGCTCGCAATAGACACGACAGTCAGAGCCAGCGTGAGTATTCCAAATACCGAAGGAGTCAGGTTCCTAATCAGAAGCGTGTGTATCAAGAATCCTCCCCCAACCGTGACAACCTGCCCGAAGAGAACGAGCAATGAATCCCCCGCAAGCTGTTTGATGTCATCAGCATAGGTCGCCATCAGGTAATCATCTGCTGTTACTCAACATCAAATGTTGAACCCAGCGGTTTGGTATTCAGTCGTAACCCTCCCAGTCAACCGGCAAAACGCATCATTTCTTCATCGTTGATTCATCCAGAACAGACAACAACGACGACCGATTTGTGTTATCAGAGATATCCCATATCGTTCAACCGATTTTCCAGTTCCTGTTCTTCATCTGCGTTCCACTGCCGCCCCTCAGTATCCGTCCGGCCGTATTCGTCAGTGTAGTCCAAGCTCCGCTGTGAATGGGCCTCATCGGTAAATATACTGTTGATAACCTCTCCGTCAACACTACTGGGTACCGGACATTCTTGCAGATAGAGAAGCGTTGGCGCGATATCAAGCACGCTAGCCTGTTCGTAATGACCCTCCGAGAAACTCGGACCGCTGGCGACGAATATACCATCAGTCCGATGGTCGCCAGATCGGTCGTGTCCGTTCTGTGCTGAGGACCGCAGCAGCGAGTTAGATCGACCGCCACTCATCGTGTATTCTGGCTTGGAGCGAATGATGAGGTCTGGGCTGTCGTCAAGTGCCCACCCCTCAAACACCTCGTCACTCCGAATAACTTCTTCCACCAACTTCTCATTCGTCTGAGGGTGACGCATTGAGAGGAGCGAGTCCTGAAGTTCACTGACGATTTTCTCGTACTCCTCCTGAGGAACGGTACCATCAACAAACCGTTCTTCCAAATTGACAAAGATCGCTTGGCCCGATAGAGTGGTAAAAAACGCCTCAGTTTGGTCCCACTCGATATCACGGTGGGCATCATCTTGCAGTTGTTGGCCGAACTCAAACCACGCGGAGGGAAGGATGGATTTCACCTGGTTTGCGATATTCGCTTTCTCGATCGCGTCCCAGCTAGCCCTGAGGGTGAGAGCTACGATATCAGTAGCTTGCTTCTGTGGATTATCATCTGACTTTCTCGTCAAGAATCCCTCTTTTTCTAACCACTGATCAATATTAATATCATACGATAACGGCCCAAATCCGTGATCAGAGAGGACGACAACGTCACAGGGGGGATTAGCTGTCTCCAAGATTCGGCCTAACCCCTCGTCTACAGTTTGGTAGTACTCCTCTATAGCTCCTGAGAATTGTGAATTCGGTTCGTATCTTGGATGAGATTCGTCGAAGTATTTCCAGAAGAAGTGCTGGATTCGGTCCGAACCATCGTAGACGGTCATCGCCAAGTCTGTGTCGTATTCATTTAGCAGGTCAAGGAAGACCTCTGTCTGGTGGTTCGCCACCTGTATGAGGTCTTTTTTGAACGCTTCGTAGTCCCCCGCTTGTTGATAACTCCAGTCTTCAAGCAGGTCCTGCACTGGCCCCACGCGTTCGACAATTGATTCAGGCTTGGCAAAGTCATTTGCCCGACTTGGAGTGGGAAAGCCTGTTACTATAAATCCGGAAATTTGACCGGGGGGATACGTGAACGGTGTTTTGAATAGACCAGTAGAGACATCATAGTCGTTCATTACTCGCCAGAATGGTGTCGACTGGCGGTCAGACGTGTTAATTGACCGTCTCACATACTCATCATCAAATGTACTAAAGTCAAAGACGCCGTGTTTCCCAGGGTTGGTTCCTGTCTGAATTGAATTCCATGCTGGTGGGGATACAGGCGGAGTAATCGATTTAAGTGGGCCTGAGACGCCGGTGCTTATTAGTGATTCAAGATTTGGTAGCTTCCCGTCTTCAATCATAGGATTGATTACATCCCATTCTCCACCATCAAGACCGAAGACGAGCGTATCCATCTGTTCGGTGTGTCGGTTAGCCGATACAAGAGTCTTCAGATAGTCATCGAAAAGACGAATAGCACGCTTTCTGTTGAATCAAGTAATGATTGAAGATGTCGAAACACGCGACCTCCAAGTCAACGCCGACGAGCGCGGCCACCTCGTCGAGACGTTCCGTGAAGACTGGGATATCTATGACCCTGACCCGGCGATGTCGTACTACTCCCTATCGTATCCGGGCGTCGTCCGAGCGTGGCACCGACACGTCGAAGGTCAAATCGACCACTTCGTCTGTCCGAAGGGTCGCGTCAAGATCGGCATCTACGACGAACGAGAAGACTCCCCGACCGAGGGCGAACTGAACACGTTCGTCATCGGCGAGCACAAGCAGCAAGCGATTCGAATTCCGGGTGACTGCTGGCATGGCTTCAAAGTGCTCGGCGACGAGCAGGCGATGTTGTTGAACTTCCCGACGAAGCTGTACGACTACGAGGATCCTGACGAGGAGCGCATCCCATACGATACCGACCGGATTCCCCTCGATTGGGACGCTGAACCACACAAATGAAGGGACTCATACTTGCCGGCGGAACCGGCTCACGACTCCGACCGATTACCCACACCGGCCCGAAACAGCTCGTTCCAGTAGCGAATAAGCCGGTCATTCAGTACGGCATCGAGGATCTCCGCGAGGCCGGTATCACGGAAATCGGAATCGTTCTCGGCGACAAGGGTCGCGAGGAGATTCAGTCGTTCCTCGGCGACGGCTCAGAATTCGGCGTGAATATCACCTACATCATCCAAGGTGAGCCCTTGGGTCTTGCCCATGCTGCCGCCTGTGCGCGTGATTTCGTCGGCGACGACGACTTTGTGATGTATCTTGGGGACAATATCTTCAAGCGCGGACTGACGGAGATGGTCGAACGGTATGAGACGGGCGAATACGCCGCGAGTATCGCGCTCCAGCATGTCGACACGCCCCGACAGTTCGGTATCGCAAATGTGGACGGCGAGAGAACCGTCACGGAACTTATCGAGAAGCCCGACGAGCCACCAACGGACCTCGCGCTTGTCGGCGTGTATCTGTTCTCATCGGCCATCTTCGACGCAATCGACGAACTGGAGCCGTCGTGGCGCGGCGAGCTGGAAATCACCGACGCCATCCAGTCGCTCATTGAGGACGGCCACGCCATTGACTCACACGTCGTCGACGGCTGGTGGAAGGATACCGGCAAACCGGAGGACATCATCGGTGCGAATCGGCTCGTACTTGAAGATATCGAGGCGACGAACGATGGTGAGGTCCATCCGGAGGCCGACCTGACCGGTCGAGTGGATATCGGCACTGGCACGACTATCAAAGCTGGAGCCGTGATTCGCGGCCCAGTTCGACTTGGTGAGAACGTGACTGTCGGTCCAGATTCGTATATTGGGCCGTACACCGCCATCGGTGACGATTCGACCGTCGGCGGACCACACATCGAGAATAGCGTCGTCGTTGGGAAGAGCGAACTGACCGCCGACACACGACTTGTCGACTGTCTCCTCGGCCGTGGCGCGAACATCGCGAGCGCCGACGGACTCCTTCCGGAGGGGAACCGACTCGTCGTCGGCGAGAACTCCAATCTCAAACTGTAGCCATGCGCGTCGAAACACACACCTGTCCGAACTGTGGAACCGTCGTCGCGGCGAACGTACTGGAACGAGACCGTCGGCTTCGCTGTCCCGGGCTCGACTGTGGAGAGATTCTCGACTTCACTGATCTCTCCGAGGAGGTTCGCGAACACTACGAAACGAACCGCGACCGCTACCGACTGGAGTAATCAGAACAGCTTCTTCAAATCCTCGCGGAACGTCGGCTGCGGTCGACCGAGTGCTGTCTCGATTTTGGACACATCGAGACAGGTGTAGGAGGGACGTTCGGCCGTCCGGTCGATATCCTCAGCCGAGCCTTGTTTCAGCAGCGACGCGTCTGCACCCAGTTCTCGTGCGAGTCGCTCACCGAACTCGAACGGCGTTACACACGAGCGTGCAGCTACGTGGGCACGCCCGCTGAGCTTCGCGCCGAGTGCATCGAGAATCGTCGTCGCTGCCTCCCCTGCACGGGTCGGAGTCACCCACTGGTCGATGAACAGCGGCACAGACTCACCCGCCTGCAGCCGATCGCGTACCCATGCAGGAAACCCAGTTAGCTCGTCCGTTGTCCCGTGGCAACCGTAGACGAAGGACAGCCGTGGGACGAATGCCCCGGGATGAGTGTTCAGTACAGCTCGCTCTCCGGCCAACTTGGTCCGGCCGTACACCTGCACGGGCGCGGGCTCAGCGTCGGTCGTGTAGGGTGTGTCGGCCTCACCGTCAAACACGTAATCGGTCGACACGTGAACGAACTGCGCGTTCTGCTCGGAGGCGTGTTCGGCCAGCCGCTCGGGAGCGACCGCGTTCACAGCCTCCGCCTCGTCCGGTGCTGTTTCACAGCCGTCCACGTCGGTCATCGCGGCGCAGTTCACGACTGCGTCCACATCCGACTGGCCGACGATTCGTTCGACTGCTTTCTCGTTGGTAATATCCAACTGCACTTGCTCGGTCCCGATACCGGGCACGGTGGAGTGGTACGCGGCAATAGTGGAGTGGCCAGCTGTAGTTGCCTGTCGGACAAGCGTACTCCCGAGCAGGCCGTTTGCCCCGGTGACGAGCAGTCGCATACCCGCACACCGTGACCGGTAGGCATTTGCGTTGTGCTCGATAGCCGAACGTATGAACATCCTCGTCACCGGTGGCGCTGGCTTCATCGGCTCCAACTACGTCCGCCACGTGCTGGAGGCGACCGATGCACACGTCACGACGGTCGACGCGCTCACGTACGCCGGCAATCGCTCGAACTTCCCCGACCACGACCGCCACGAGTTCGTTGAGGGCGATATCACGAACCGCGAGCTCGTAAACGACCTCGTCGTCGACGCCGATCAAATCGTGAACTTCGCGGCCGAATCCCACGTCGACCGCTCTATCGACGGTGCAGCGACGTTCGTCCAGAGCAATGTCGAAGGCGTCGCCACGCTCCTCGATGCCTGTGTCGAGCACGGTATCGACCGCTTCGTCCAGATCTCGACGGACGAAGTGTACGGTGAAATCGCCGAGGGCGAATTCGTGGAGGGAGACAAACTCACGCCACGGAACCCCTACGCCGCGACGAAAGCGGGCGCTGACCTGCTCTCCCGAAGCTACCACGTCACCCACGACGTGCCGGTCGTCATTACCCGGTCCTCGAACAACTACGGACCGCGCCAACACACGGAGAAACTCATTCCGAAGCTCATTCGCCGGGCATCGAACGGCGACACACTCCCAATCTACGGCGACGGCTCAAACGTTCGCGAGTGGACGTACGTCACGGACAACTGCCGAGCCGTCGAGACCGTCCGACAGAACGGCGAGACAGGAGAAGTGTACAACATCGGCTCCGGCGATGAGCAGACGAACTTAGAGATTGCCCGGACGGTGTGTGCCGCGGTCGACGCCTCCGAGGACCTCATCGAGTTCGTCGAGGACCGTCCCGGCCACGACCAGCGCTATGCGCTCGATACGCAGCGGGTTCGCACGCTCGGCTGGGAGCCAACTGTCTCCTTCGAGGAGGGACTCGCCAAGACGGTCGCGTACTACCGTGAGTGACCCCAGCGACGACCAGCCGATTCCCGACGCCGAGTGGCGCACTATCATCGAGAACATCCCGCTCGTCTCGGTCGATCTCGTGGTCAGATACGATGGTGGTATCCTGCTGGGCAAACGCGAGAACGAACCGGCGAAAGGCGAGTGGTTCGTCCCCGGTGGAACCGTCCTGAAGAACGAGCGACTGACCGAGGCCGTCCACCGCGTTGCAGACGAAGAGTTGGGATGTACGGTTGAGATTGTCGAGTCACTCGGTGTCTTCGAGCATTTCTACGACACCTCCGAACTCTCAGGCATCGACAGCAAGCACTACGTGGCAAACGGCTTCGTCGTCAGGCCTACATCCGAGCCAACAGTGAGCGACGACCAACACGACGGACTGCGTGTCGTCTCCGAACCGTATCCTGAATTGCATCGGTATGTGGAGCGATATCTACAGATGATCGATGGGTAGTAGCTCAGCGCCTGTTGAATCCGAAATGGGTTATTGTAGTGTGACTATACTGTAGAACCACTACTACCACACATTGGCCAGTGAGTGCAATTACACAGTTAGTTGTTCACACGCTGAGCAACCGCAGAAGCAATATCGGTTGCAACCATCCACAGCTGCCGAATGACAATCTTCAGATCAAACCAGAGTGATTGACATCGAATGTACTCAGTATCGTAGCGGAGTTTTGCCTCGGGATTAGTGCTACTTGCATCATTAACCTGCGCTAACCCAGTCAACCCTGGCTTGACAAACCACCGACGCCGCCACTGGTCCGTCTCAGCTTCCAAGAGTTCTTCTTCGGTTGTCCATGCTGCTCGCGGCCCAACAACACTCATCTCACCACGGAGAATCGGCCACAACTGGGGAATCTCATCAAGATGTGTCCGCCGGAGCACCCGTCCCACCCGCGTAATGCGGTCGTTCTCGTCGTCGTCCACTGGCGCAGCGTCTTCACTTTCTGGATACATACTCCGAAACTTCGCAATCGTAAACGTATCACCAAAGGCAGCAGTCCGGGTCTGGCGATACAGCACAGGCCCAGCGCTGTCGAGTTTAATCGCAACAGCGATAGCAGCAATGAGCGGACTCAACACGAGTAACGCGGTCCCCGCGAAAACCACATCAAAGAGTCGCTTCGTGACGTGATCAAGCCAGTCCCACGGCTCAAGATCAATGTCGACCAAGGCACCATCCATCGGGCCACGGGTCAACACCACATCTGCGTGTGTTCGGTGTACCTTCGCGGCCACGCCGTGCTCGTAACACGTATCAAGCGCTCCAAAGAACTCCGCGCGGTCTGGGCGTGCAAACGCAAGGACGGCGGTTCCAACGTCGTACTCGACGAGCACATCATCAAGCCGTGAGAGTCCACCGAGATTCGGCAGGTCATCCGTCCCAATTGGCTCGCCACCATCAGTTAGTTGCGACGTCAGTGACACGGGCCAAGAGTCATCGTACGATGATGGGGGCGAAACGTACCCAAGCACGGGCCCGTCAATCGCTGTCAGCACGTCAGCGATTTTCGTAGGATCATCGCCGATAATGATCGTCCGCTCACCGTCGGTACGGGGGCGGCGGCGAATCACCACGAACCACACCGGCAGTGTAACGACGAGCAACAGGCCAGTCACGATGAGCGTCGCGCGGGGCAGTGCATACGTCGCGTCGGCATAGCCAATTGCCGCCATTGCAAGCAGGGCAACTACCACCCGCTTGAGCGCGTAAAACCACGTATCGAGAATCCGACGTGGCCGCGGCTTGTACAGGGAAAATACCGCTCCAAGCACGACAACAGTTGCAATTGCTGCCTCCCAAGCGAACTCCACGCCTACTGCACTGTCAAAAGGGAGCGGTCCAACAACTGGCAAGAGCGAGAACACCTGTTGAACTGGCTCAAGATTTGCAACGCCGACAGCACCGACGGTTAGTGCAGCGACACCGACGACACTCAGGAGTCGGTATCGCCACCCCCCATTCATTGTATAATTTCAATTCAACCAACGGCTTAACTGTGGCGTCCGCTGACCGTATTTACAACTCTAGACAGGTTGAAGACGAGTGGCAACATTTTGTGCTACGATATCGATAGATCTCTGACGGGAACGCGATAGGAGCAAAACCTAGAGCGAAATGACAGCGTGTGAGATGCCCAACCGAGTCGATGACAACCCTCCAAACTGCGTTCTCGGACTATACGCCCTGCGATAGAACGCACGCCGGTAGTACAGCTGGCGTGATAGAAGCGCTCGCAGCGAGACGACACAGACACCCCACCGTTGCATGTGAAGCGTCGATAACTGTGACAGTCCTTTAGCCGAACCGTACCTGTGGCAGACTGATCACATGATTACTCGGGTCGAATCGAATTAGCTAACCAGCGCTGCAGCACATACTGGGAGCCAACCCATCTGTGAGCTAGCTCACCACACGAAATTTGTGCGAGTGGTTACGACAGCCGACGGTGTGAAGCGTCGCCGAGCGTCGTTCCAAACAGACCCGCTAGTAACCAAGCTTTGCGTTCACACCCAATCCCCGTAATCCAAACTTCTCGACTCTGATTACTCCCGCCCTGTCGTCGTCACCTCCGCTCGTTCCCCCTCTCGACCGATTTCCCCTGTGGTGAACTGGTTCACACCACCCGTCTCCACGTGAACCTGCTCACAATCGACCAGCAGCGCCTTCTTTTTCGATGCCCCACTCGACTCCCCGCTCGTCGCGTTCCGAACACGGGCACCTGCAAGCTCTGCTGCCGCATCATCGATGAGCTCGTATGCGTACCGTCGAGAGACACCGACACAGCCACGAATCTCCGCTGCTGTCACCGCCACCGTCGAGGATTGACTGTTGTGTTTGTTCTGTGCAAAGGCACAAATCGCCGCCAACTTCTGCGCCTTCGTCGTCTTCGTGGCATCCACATCGCCGAACGCCGCCACTTGCTCTTCGACCGTCGCCAGTCGCTCTGTCTGTGTCACAACAGTCCGGTGGAACGAGCGCCCTGCGTCGGGCAACTCCCCAATCTCATCAATATCAGCATCCACTATCGCGCGAACGGTCCCTTTCAACAGCGGAATATCGCGATTCATCGCCGTGTCAAGCCGCTGTGCAAGCGCGTCCACGGTGGCTTCCAACGCATCGACGCGTTCACGAAGCGCATCTTCGTCAGTCATGGGTCGCTCCCCGCCGTCGGTGGACTGGCGTCAACAACCTCGACTTCCGTGAGACACAGCTCATGGGTTCGCGTCCGTGGCAGCGCAATGCTTCCGAGCCATGCCTGCACCAATAGTTCCGACACACCGAGCGTCGGCTCACCGATTGCCGTCGGCGCACAGTCTGTACAGTAGCACCGACGCAGATTCCACGTCTCACTGTCGGCCCCACGATAGCCGTACACCGTCACAGCCCGTCCCTCACCCAGATTAGCACCACAGCCGAGACAGACGACACGGGTACGCGAGATCCCCACTGACGCTCCTCTCAAGAGTTCGCGTGGTGCCGCCTGAACCGTCGTCGATGGTTGAGCTTGATTGTCGCCGGGTCGCTCGCGATCCCGTACCAGTTCGTCGGTCATTTACTCGCCCCCACATTGTACGTCTGGTCCGAATCGAAACACGCGAAGCACGGCAGCGTGTCACCAGTCGGGCCGTCACACCAGTCATTCTCACAGTTCTTCTGCTCAGTAGCCTTTTCAGGCAGTACGTTCGTAGTTACCATTGCTTCTCATTCCCGAGAAGCGCGGTCGGGTGCACCACCACCTGGCCACTTCTGGCCGCACGCTTCTCAAACACAGCTATGCACTCGTTTCTAATAGCTTTTACGTTGTAAATCTGTATTGAGATGCGGTCGAAAAGGCCAATATAAAAGAGGACAAATATAACGCCAGTAGACACATGACATTAGCAAAGATGGCAGACGCCGAAGATTTGGACGATCTCCACTGGTCGATTATCGAGGAGTTACGTGACGGCCGCTGCACCCCCAGTTACCTTGCGGAACAGACCGGGGAAAGCCGACAGTTAGTCTCACAGCGGTTGCGCGATCTCGTCATGGCTGGAATCGTTCAAAAGGTCCACACTGGTCTTTACGAACTCGCTGAGGATCCCCGCGACCAGACGGACTCACCAGCATAACGGCCCTCATCGCATCAGTCAGGGCTCTGTGCTTAGTCCAGGTGTTTCCTCAATGAATTGCTCGCGCACGTCTGAAACCCATTCGGGGTCAAACGTTGTTTCAATCTGTTTGACTCGCCCCTCACTACCCCGAGAGTCTATCCAGGTGTTGATGAGCCCCATCGTCTCCAAGTCAGTCAGAATCTCCCGACGTGCACGCTCGCCGACTTGCGTATCAGTGGAGGCAATTTGTGTATAGGTATCATGAAGCTGGCCACTCGTCACTGGCTGGACGAGTTCTCCTGTTCGCTGATCTCGGAGACTCGCAGCGGCGAGCAGGACTAAGAAGTGCTGTGTGGGGAGGCTGAGTAACTTCTCGCTCGTAGTGTCTTTCTCGGTGGCCTCCATACTCTCGGTAAGACATTCGATCGTCACTGCGTCAAGCCCCCGTTCGTTGGCCAACTCGCCAGCATGGCGAAACAGGGTCAGTGTCTTGCGGATATCTCCCCAGTGGTGTGCCGCTCTGCTGACACCGTTCTTGACGACATCTTCGGGACACGCGCCCTCAACGAACGCTCGCTCAAGCCGCGGGCTCAAAATCGTCAAGAGCTCAGTGTGCCCATACGGCCCGAAGAACACCGCTTCATCACTCATTGCACTCTCAACACGACTGTCCAGCCGCAGATCAACCTCCACTAACTCATTACTGATAAGCCAGGCCGACAACTGAATATCGCGTTTCAACTTCCCTTCACCACGCAACAACCGATAGAGGAAATCAGAGGGGTCGTAGTTCGCATCCTGTTTGATCTGGTCGATCTCGTCCAGAATCAGAACGGTCCACGCTGGATAGTCAGCCAACGCCTCCCAGATTCCGGTGAAGGCTCCATCCACGCCTTCGTACGCGCCGACAGACTCACCCGTCAACTCAAGATTAATCTCACGAGCGGCACTGAAAATCGACCGACACTCCTTGAGATTCACGTACTCAACGGCCACACTGTCGTGGCGAGCCGCAAACTCCTGACACACTCGGCGTGTCGTCACCGTCTTCCCGGTACCCGGTGGGCCATGAATCGTGACCGTCGGCGGGAGATACCCCTCGGTCACCCCGTTGAGCATACCCGCAATCTGGCGCTGGTGCTCGTCGCGGCCACGGATTGTATCGGGCGGTTGCAACGGGTCTAACGCCTGCTTATCCGCGAAAACACTCTCGTCAGGAGCAGTCTCCGCAAAGAGGTCGTCGTAGTCGGTCATCGGAATTTTTGTCTTGGTTCCAGCGGAACTACGAGTGTGTATGTGTACGCTGGAGGCATAAGCGGTCGGATGCCAAGGGGTACGGTCGGGAAGCCGTGTCGTCTACGTACATCCACCATCGCCGGCAGTACGACGAGAGGCGTGGCTGGCGATACCGACAGCGTAGGTGACCCACTACTGCCAAAGCACGCCCGAGACGCATGCACCGCCATGTTCATACTACCGTGGACACCCTCGATTTTCAGACCACCATCTCCTACCGGTCAGCGCAGGACAAGTGAGGCCCACATACAGCCCCACAGCCATCCTGAATCGTGACGAGAAGCCGAGAGATCAGGCCCGTCGCACAATCATCGCAAATCGACTCGTCTACTGTGAGGTGACGAGACTGAATTCATTTACTCAACAGGGGGATAAACATGACCGTAGCCGCTCGCAGCGATCACCACCGTTGGCCCACATTACCACGATACAGTGGGTTGCGGACAGCATCTCAGGTCGAGTATGCATAGGGACGTTCTAAGCCAAATCTCTTCGTAACTCACCTTCCTCCACCTCTACGCGCGTTCGCGCGTGGGAGAATGTGGATTCCAAGCGTAAGCGCCCCTATTCTCCGCATCGGGAACGCCATGCATCGTTGCACACTCAGATGATTCCGCTACGACTGGTGCCGGCAAGAGACCAGCCCGCTGGCTAGAACGCATGTTGCTGTCCAATCCGGTCGCAGCTTCGAGCTTCCAAGCTACGGAGTGTCGATATCACGGTTTGGAAGGATTAATCAACAAGAATCAGTCCTCACGCGCAAACTGGACAACGTGCGTGTGCGCGATGGATGGCCTATGCCGACACATGTGTGCCACGAAAGAACCCAGGCGAGTCGCATTGCAACCAGATCAAACACCGAGTTCGAGACAGACGACCGAATCAGAGCATGTGGAGAATTCCCGAACAACAGGCCCGCATAGCCCAATCCATGTGAACTCGTGTCAACACAAGGTATTTATCTAATACGTACCCATCTCCTCGTACCCCTACCCATGGTGGACGCTGTGTGGCGAGCGACGAACCGCGGCTCGCCGATTCAGTCTCCGCCGATTGGAATACAACAACAATGACAGACACAAACACAAAGGTTCGCAGCCTGATCCTGACGGCGCTGATGGTCGTCTCCGTCTTCGGAGGCTCCATCGCGTTTGCCGGGTCCGCTGCTGCGGCCGCCAACGGCTCCGCTTCTGTATCCGTTAACACAGAGGCAGGTGCCACTGGCACATACGAGGTATCGCTTGATGTCGGCCCCAACGAGGCCGGCTCGCTCAATGGATTTGAAGTAGACTTCAGCGCAGACGGCAACTTTGATGGCTCCGTCGCTGACGTCGGAACTAGCGACATCGAAACGTTCACTGTGGGTGGTACCACTGTCAATGACGTTTCCGGCGTTTCCAGCAGCAACAACGGTCAAACGCTGACCCTTACGGCTGGTGGAAGCTCCGCACTGAACGCTGGTGACACGATTGTGCTGAAGTTCAATGATGTGACGAACCCATCTGATGTAGAGACCTACGATGTATCCTTCGTCCAGAACCCACAGAGCTCAACGAATGCAGTAACCGGCAGCTACACAATCAGCACTTCCACGTCGCCCGTCTCTTCGGGCGACGCTGACACGACCTTCGACAGCGCTTCCATCCGCTGGCAGGGCCAGACGATGTTCGTGAAGGATAACTCCAACGCTGACCAGACGCTCGCGCTGCGACGCGTCACGGGCGACACGACGACGACCCTCGTTCGCGAGGTTACCCTTGACGGTAACGGCGAGGCTATCATCGATTCAAGTACCCTCCAGCAGGGTACCTACGTGTTCTCGGACCCGGACAGTTCGGATTTCCTCCTCTTCGGCTCCAACGGTGTCGAGACAGGTACTAACTCTGACGACGGCGTTGCTGGTGTCGAGATTGCAGAACAGAGCCTGACGATTGACCCGTCCAGTGACACGGTCACGAGCGACGGTTCCTCGGTCGACTTCGATGTTGACTCGAACCGTGGTGGTTCATACAACATCATTGTCGACTCGTCCGACTACACTGACGCTGAACTCGCATCGGTCATCACCGATGCCACGGACTACGAGTCCGATGAGAGCGGTGTCCGTGTCAGCTCGGGTCAGGGCGACACGATTACGGCAACGTTCCCATCTGACGCCAAGAACGGCGAGTTTACCCTCGACTTCAGTGTCGAAGACACGACCGCAGCTGACTCTGCAACGTTCACGGTCAGCGACCCCGCAGAGGGTCAGGTTTCCCTCGAAGAGGGTATCGTGTCCGAGGAGCGCGGTGACGTCGGTCAGATCACTGTGAACCTCGAGAACACCGACGAGGCGACGATTATCCTTGGCGGTGATAGCGTCAATTACGAAGCACAAATTGAGCTGGAAGACGGTGGCAACGGCGGTGACGCCGACGGTACAGTCACGGTCAACCTCAACACGTTCCGTGCGGACGAAGGCAGTGCAGCATTCACTCCTGCAGACACTGACGATTCGGTTACAGCATCTGCGACCAAAGATGGTCCGGGCATCATGCCTGACGGCCCGCTCGCAACCGCAGACTACGAAATCGTCCTGCAGGACTCGGCTGGTGATGACGTCGGCGTCGGCACCTTCGTGGTGACCGAACGCTCGACCGACTCGATGCAGCTCTGGACGGCAGCCGACCTGCCGACGGACGCTGATCAAGAAGCAGTCTACGATGCGCTCGAAGCGGGCGCAATCACGCAGGACTCCACCATCGCATTCCAGGACGAGCTTGTCCACCAGATCGAGGTCTCCGGCATCTACGGTGCCCTCGTTGATGAGATGGACGCCAACAACTCTGATGCCGAAGCAGCTCTTCTCGAGCTGGCTAACGGCGACGCAAGTGACCCGCTCACGCTCTCTGCAACGCAGGCAGGGAACTTCCCGAACAGTGAGCCGCTGACGGTCGACTTCAGCGAACTTGACGAGAACGGGGGCCTGAACGTTGTTGCAGACGACGCGAACAACACCGTGTTCGTTGCAGTGGACACGACGAACCTGTTCGATGACTCTGACCCGGCAGACCCAGCCCTCACCCGTGGCGGCACGGAACTGGGTGCTGGCGATGTCGAACCGGCTGACCTCCTCGGTCAGACCTTCGACGTTGAGTTCGGTGTGCTCGCACAGAGCGCGCTTGTCTCCGGTGACGAGGACGAACTCGTGACCGCTTCCTTCAGCGTGGAGGAGCGCACGGCAGAACTGAACGGTGGCGACGACATCACTGTCGAAGCCGCATCCGGTCAGGAAATCACCGGTACGACGAACGTCGCACCGGGCACGGAGATCAACATCCGCGCACGCGCGTCGGGTAGCAACCCGTTCCTGAAGACCGCCAACGGTGTCACCGTTGGTGCTGATGGAACGTTCTCCGGTACGTTCGACTTCTCGGACGTGGCCTCGGACACGACGTTCACCGTGACGGCTTCCACGAGCCAGTCCTTCGCTGAGACTGTCACTATCGACGGCACGGTTGGCGAGGCAGCGGCCACGCCGACGCCGGAGCCGGCAACGGACACGCCGACGCCGGAGCCGGCAACGGACACGCCGACTCCGACGCCGGAGCCGGCAACGGACACGCCGACGCCGGAGCCCGCGACGGACACGCCGACCGAGGGCGGTCCAACCGAGACTGAGACCTCCGGAAGCCAGCCTGGCTTCGGTGGCGCAGTCGCGATTGTTGCCCTCGCTGGCGCAGCGCTCATCGCGCTCCGCCGCGGCAACTAACGAGAGCTAACTAACCGGACCTCACCGGTTTACCAAACTGGATTTTTCTTTCGTACGCTACATCCGACAGCGATAGCACCCGCCTGTGCCCCCGATGCAGCTACTATCAGTGCTGAGTCTGCAGCGGGCGATGGTAACAACTGATACTCAGCAAACGGAGGTGGTCCTACGGCGAACCAGCAAACTGAATCTAAAGGACAGAAAGCAGCCCAACTGGCCACCGAGCTAATATCCAGCAGTGTCTAGACGAGAATTGCACATCCCGAAACCACTCACGCCAGCGTAAGTGATCGCTGAGGCAGTGGAAACGTCGCAACACTCACGTCGAGATACGACTGGTCACGCAACGACTGGAACTTCTTGCCAACCTGCCACGTGTTCTTGCGAACAGCCTCACGACTACGATTTCGAAGCGCTCCCCATTCAGTATGCGAAAACTCGTGAAACTCAGTGAAGTAGTAATCACACAGCTCAACAGGCGTCGGCTTATCGGTCGCTGGCTCATCGAAGAATTGCCGTTGGCGAGGCGTCCAACAGTCCATAATCTCGTCTTGGGCGTCGGCCGACAGCGCATCAAACTCCGCCCGTGTGTACTCCGTTGCGCGCAACGGATTCAGTGTCTCACGCGGGGGGAATGTGTTCAGCACGTGGACAATCCACTGTGCCATATGCGTGGCCGTGAGCGCCGTGAGTGTGGTCGGCGCGGCCGGATACACAGTATGTTGGAACCCAGCCACGCCATGACCACGCTCTTCGGCGAGAGTTGCTTCGGCCTGTCGACGATTCTTCCGGACGGCAGTCTTGCTTCGATCACGTAGCTGACTCCACACACGAGTTGGGACCTGTCCAAAGTTGAGCGCATAGTAATCCAGCGCTTCTGCTGGCGAGACAACGACCTCCGACGGTGCGGTGTCGGTGGCTGGTGACCCATCGGGAGTATCCACATCGGGCTGGGTCGAAAACTCGCCTGTAATCGGGCGGGGAGTCGCTACAGCCCCAGTGCGGTCAGTGTGACTGGTCGCAAAGAGTTCGAGTACCCAGCGGGCCATATGCAGTTCCATCGTGCGTAGACCGTTTTCTCACGCACACAAGAAGATGGCTACAGATGACCCAGGCGAAACGTCGCAAGCGATCGAAGCATAAGCGCGGCTAAACGAGGCCAGTCGCTTGGACTGTACAATCACATCGGTTGATCCATCAGCCGTCCCGACGTAGGACACGTCTCACACCCTACAACAACGACCGAGAGACCCGTAGAGAAACACACCTGCACCACTACAGAACAGGCAGGGAACGACGGCTCACCGGTGGAGACACCAGCAAAGAAGACTCACAGAGCAATTAGAGATGTACAATCAGTACTACGGACGATTACCCACGAGCCCGCATTTTTCGGGCTCCCTCCCAAACCACCACTCCTCTTACCGCAACACGCTCATCATCAAGCGGCAGTGTCCCGAGGCGACGCGCGTCGCGGGCTACCGAACGTGGCAGGAGGAGTTCGACCGCCACGCACAGAAGGGGAATCGGCCATTTGGATCTGTGCGCCGATCATCACGAAGCAGTGCCCGGAGTGCGAGAGCTCGCCGAGCTACCACGAAGGCAGAACGGTGAGTACGACGAGACGTCGCCCGGGGAGTGGTCCGAGGGCCTGGTCGGGTTCAAACCCGCGCCGGTGTTCGATGTCCCCCAGACTGAGGGCGAGCCGCTTCCCGAACTCGAAACCGAGGCCACTGGGGACGGCGAAGGGTTGGTGCCCGCACTCAGGGATACTGCTGATGACCTCGGCGTGATTGTGGAGACCGTCGACGCTGCCGAATGGGAGCATAGCGACGCGAAAAGATCTGTAAACATCGGAGTGGAGACAACGACCGCCCTGTCGTTGAGGCGAAAGCCGCTCGAATCAGGCCGACCTCGCAGTGACACTGATTCACGAGTACGCCCACGTGCTGTTGCATTTCGACGTCGGCGACGAACCAGAGCACGCGAAACGCGAGGTCGAAGCCGTCGCGTACATCGTCGGGCGGTATTTTCGACCTGGATACGAGCGGGTCAGCGTTCTACCTCGCCGCGTGGCAGGACGGCGATGCGGCAGGCATCCAGGAGCGTCTCGGCCGGATCAGCTCGACCGCGCAGAAGATCATCGGGACAGTCGCCGAGGGGTGAACACGCCTTCCCTGGCTGTTAACCAACGCCTGGAGGTACTTTGTCCACACTGTTCGTTAATTCGTTCGGCGTCCGACCCTGCGTGTTTCGATCGACCCCAAGACATAGTCCACCGACACTCGAGGTTATGATTCAGAATCGATTCGGCGCTGCTGGTCACGAAGGAACTTGACGACGGCATCAATATCCTGTTCGGGAACCGTTTGCTGTTCGAAGACACCTTTGAATGCGTCCGCGAAATCCTCCGACGTGAGTCGGTCGAGGACAGTCTCGATGCGACCAGCGAGCTTCTCGGACTCCCCGCGATGCAGATGAGTCGCGATCCGGTTGAAATCCGCGCCAGCAGCAAGCACCACCAGATCCCGGGAGTCTGCCTTGCGGCCACTGTGAAGTTTCACGGCAAACAGCAGCTCCCGTTCCGGAATCCTGGCTGTTACCGGGCGGCCGGTTCGTAGTTCCTCAGTGACAGAGTGCTGGGCCAGATAACGATACGACCATTCAGCTTCCGTCTGGCGACAGCCCAGCGCGTCCACCATCGCGTCGAACTGAACCGGATTCCCGATATCTTTCGTAAACCGGATAGTCCGGCCCTTGTAGAGTTCGTTTCGCTCGACATCGGCCGTTTTCTCGTAGCCGTGGTCGGTGAGAAAATCGGTGTAGTCGTCGACCGCTTGTGCCAGGATGACGACGTCGACGTCCGTGGTGAAGCGTTGATTGAACGCCGCGATTGCCCACCCACCGACGAGCACGTACGGCAGGTCAGCGTCAATGACTGCCTCCAGCGTATCCAGCAATTCATCTTCGCGTTCACCGAGGCTCATGCATTGAGACGCGGATCCTCGTGGGACGCGTCAATATCACGGTCGTACTCGTCGGCGATCATCTCCAACGCCGGCTCGTAGTTCACCCGGTACTCCAACATGTGCTCGATTGCCTCATCCAACGGAATAACCGGATTGCCGTCAACCCACTCGCGAGTGATTTCCCCACTCGTCGGGAACAACACGTACGAGACGGCCGCGTCGGAGTCGGTCGCGTCCGGCCGCTCTTCGATCCGGCTCGGAATCCCGAACTCATCGAAGAACGCCGTCCACCGTTCGACGTCCTGGTCGGCGACCTGGATAAAGATCGGATAATCGTCGTGGCCGCGGGCAATCTGATAGCCGCCGTGGGTCCAGACGTAGACGGCGTCGATTTTCGTGTACGCAAAGGGCATCCCGGCGAAGTGCGGAATGACGTAGGCGTCGTCGATCGAGGGGGGAACAGCGCGAGAGATGGCCGCGACGAGATCGTAGTAGCGATCCCTGACAGCGTACTTCTCGATGTAGATGCCGTCCTCACGCCGGATGAAGCCTGCGTCCTCCAACCGCTCGATCCAGTCGTAGACCCACGAGTAGGAGCCGTCGATCTTCTGGGCGATTCGCCGGATCGAGTCACCCGGCCGGGCCGCGACCATGATCTTCGCCGCGGTCTCGTCGACGTACTCCATCATCGTTAGTTATCGGTATCGTATCTAACAGTATTAGTCTTGTCCCCCGTATTTCCCATGACGTTATCGCTATACAGATATACTATCCTTAGCTCCGGTAGTCCGATCCGGCGCAGCATTCGAGCAGAGAGGAATTAACCAACAGAGGAGACGATTGATCGGTATTTGTTGGTTAAGTTTATCAGCGCCCGCCGAGGGGAGGGTGTCAACGGTCAGTTGAGTCAGCTCGCTGGTACGTATTGAGCCGACCGCTACGATCGACGGTGATCTGTCCTTCCTCTTCGAGCTTTCGGAGTTTGTTGTAGATCTGGTGATCGGGAAAATCCAGCTCTTCTCGGAGGTCTTCGATTGTTTTCGGGGCATCCAGCGAGACGAGGAGCGCGTTCTCGAGACAGTACGAGACGAGCCGGTCCGTGATTGGGGAGACGATATTATGCCGCTCGTCGAGGACATCGAGCGTATCGAGCACAGCAAACGAGAAGAATTGGCCAGTGCGATCTTCTTGGGTCTTGATCTCTTGGAAGATGCTCTCCCAGTCGAGGTCGGCTTGTCTGGCGATCAGTGCGGCATCTTCAAGATCGCCTTCGCGTTCCGTAATCGATTTGAACACGAAGATATCGGTCAGCGAGAGCAGATGTACGTGAAGATTGCCGTACTCGAATGACTGGTCACACCGCTCGATCATCGCCGGCGTCAGCTGGAGCTGGCCGGCGACCGCCTCCAGGAAAATATCCCAGCGCGGAAACCCTTCTTTCTCCAGCACAATACTGGGATCAAGCTGGTTGTATGCCGCTTCCAAGTCACTACGCTCCTCGTATCCCAGGTCCTGAAGCGATTCGGCGAGTGCAAAGAACGTCTGTCCGTCCTCAACGACGATGTCGACGTCTTTCGTCGAATCTTTCAACCCACGTAGAATGAGGTTGCCGCCTCCGAGAAGATACACGTCGACAGGCGTCTCCAGGTGGTCGCCAAGCTCTTCGAGCCCCCGTCGAAGGCTATCTTCTGGATGTTGGCCGCGCGGATAGACCCCATAGTCGTTCGCGAGATCGATGAATTCCTCCCACGGGAGAAAGAGCTCATCGCGGTGGACCTCCCGCTGGTCGATGTATGCAAAGAGATCTGCCCATTTTTCGACGCACTCCCACCTGTTTGCGAGCCGCCACAGGTCGCTGGCGTTGAGGGTCGCGCTGTGGGTCAGATAGAATACGCCAGCCATCGCCATCTGTTTCTTGTTCTCAGCGACGGTCACCGCATGGATCAGAACCGCCTCGAGTCCCAGCGACCGATCACCCTGATAGACGTAGGTCTTCGCTGGGTGATACTCAACACCGTAGCGAGTGAACGCCGAGAACGCAGTCGGTGTCCCATCGATGTTGGCCTTGCTCGTTGCGACCAGTCGGTCGCCGTTCGCGCGGTATTCGGTTTCGAACGGTGTCGTTCGGGTTCTCGCTTCGAGGAACGACCGAAGCGTGTCATCGGTGATAGCATACCCGTCGTCCGTGTGTGCGATCGCACCCGTCTCCTGGATCTCGTTCAAATGCTTGTAGAGCGTGGACTTGGCGAACCCCTGTGTTTGTAACTCCGAAATCGTCTTCGGACCGTCGAGCAGCGCACCCAAAATGTCCTCTTTCGTCCCGATCAGCACGTTCTCGAGTGCGTAGCGGTCGAGGAGTTCGGCAAGCAGTGATGCTTCGTATGTGGGGGCCAGTTGGACGCCGTCAGTTCGGTCTACAAGATGGGCGTTTTCGAGGTCGCCAACGACCTCCGACGTCCAGCTCTGACTCTTATCGATTGCATCGGCTAATTCGCCAACAGAGTAGGACAGATCCCGCAAACAGTCGATAACCCGTAGCTCCGCTTCTCTCATATATTCCAATTCAACCGATGTAGTTATAAATATATCGGTGAACCTGGAATACAGACACTGGACGCTCAGTGTGGGTCGTCAGGTGACATCCTCCCCGCCGTGAACGGCGGGGCTTCCCACACGGTGGGAATGCCAGTCAGTCGTCGCTGGCAGTGGGTTTCGACTCTTGGAACGTTGTGAGTGTCATCTGCGAGGGTGTCTCGCGTGGCTGGCGAGCCACGACGTGGCCGCAATTCCGAAGGCGACGAGCCGTGCCCATATCGCAGAGAACGCCCGAGCCGCTGCGCTCGATCTCGACGACGACGCCATCGAGACGTTAGATTCCATCGACCGCCGCTACCGACGCTTCGACCCCGAGGGGTCGCCGTGGACTGCGTGAGGGAGGAAGGTTTACCAGCCAGCCAGCGAATATCACGGCGTGTACCAGTCTGTCAACGAGCTGCCGGGGCGAGTCAAAAAGCGCGTGGGCTCGCTGTTGATGCCCGACGAGCAGTTCGTTACGGCAGCGACGACCACCGACGGCCTGCTCGACCGCTGGGCGACACACGTCGTCGTGACCGACCAGCGACTCCTCCTCGTGAAGGTCATCGGCCTCGAGTCGACGATTTCCGGCGTGCGATTGGACCGGCTCGACACCTACCGTGCGGCCGAGGGCGTGCTCCACCTCGAGTTCAAATACGACACCGACAGCTACGGCTTCGACGACCCCGACACGACCGAGACGCTCGTCGACGCAATCGAACAACACCGAGCCGACGGGCAGCCGGAAGAGGAAGACCCGAAACTGACGCTCCAGCCTGAGACGCAGTTGGACTCACTCGACGCAGAAACGGCCGACACCGGCATCTCGCCGGACGAGCGAACGGAGTAGCGCGGCTACGTCTCCGACCCGTTCGAGTCATCGGATGTGGACTGATTGAACTCGGTCGCCTGAAAGTTGAAATCGATACCGAGCACGTCGGAGCCGTCGGAGGCAGAGCCACCGGGGACGTTCGGCGTCTCGTTGATGTCGCGGGGGTCGCCGTTGAGCGGCTCACCGAAGCCGTCGGTCCAGTCGGTGTTGTCGACGGCGAGGTGATAGCGTCCGGCGTCGACATCTTGAAACACGTAGTCGTTGACGTTGGCGACGCCGAACAGCGAGCCGGGATTCGTGTAGCGGGCACGCCGACCCGCGAGGTAGGCTTCGAACTCTTCGTCGGACTGGAAAAACAGGAAGTCGACGCCGGGCTGGGCGTTCCCCCACCGGACGATGGCGTCATAGCGAATGGTCACCGACGTGTCGAACTCGAAATCGTACGTCTGGCGGTCGTCCCGTCGGAGTCGAAACTCGTCCTCGAAGGTTCTGACCAAACCGTCGTTGTCGTCTTGGTCCTCCTGTGACGCCGTGTGACGGAGAGCCTCCGCGAGCATCCCGGTCGCCGGGGCGACGCGGTCGGCGAGCGTGCTCCCGCCCGCGGCAACGCCAGCACTCGCGAGAAACGCGCGGCGACTGAGTGGCATACCCGAATGTCTACCCCATCGGCAATAGACGTACTGGCTACAGGAGCCGGGAGTGACGGACCCTTTAACTCGTGTGCGGGCGACCTGCGACTGTATGGCAGCGTCGCACGACCGGTCCGATCACCGCCGCGGGGGCCGCCGGTGAACAAGAATCTCCTCGCGGTCGCAGTGGTCGTGCTCGCGGTCGTCGTCGGTCTCGGCGCGACACAGCTCGGGGGTCAAGGCCCAGCTCCGTCGACGCCGGAGTCGCCGACGCCGACGGCCACACCGACTACCAACGGGACCACAACACCGACAGCGACACCGACGGACGACGGAACGGCGACACCGACGCCGACCGCGACGCCAACATCGACCCCGACGCCAGTGCCGACGCTCGATACGGTCCGTGTCGAACGAGCCGTCGAGCGGGACATCGCGGCCTTCCAGGACGACCCGACGACGGTCGGCAACGAGGCGATGAGCACCGAGGGACAGCTTCCGGCCGCGCTCTCGGCGATGGCTGAACGCCACAGCGAGCAGATGGCGACCGCCGAGCGACTCGCCCACACCATCGACGGCTCCACGACGGCCGACCGCTACGCACAGAATTCGACTATCGCGAACTGCCGGGTCGTCAACAACCAAGAGCAGTACGTCGTCGCAAAAGAGACGATGGAGGGCTTTGCCCGCGTGCCGCGTTCGGGTGCCGACCCCGCGACAGTCGGCCAGCGCCTCGTCGACCGCCTGCTCTCTGACGACCAAGCGCGTCGCACGCTGGAGTTAGAAAACGCCGAGCACATCGGCGTCGGCGTCGCCGCGAGCGGCGAGTACGTCTACGTGACGGTCGCCGTCTGTTGACCGGCACAATGCTCATTGTGAGCCACGACAACAGAGTGTCATGAGCGACGCCGACGAGCTCACCGACGCCGACGTTCGGCGAATCGTCCGCGAGGAGTTACCGAAGGCAGGCTGGTCGCTCCTCTCGACGGTGTTCTGGACGATTACAGCGCTGTTTGCTGTCCTGGTCGGGGTCCAGTTGGTCCAGATTGCACTCGCCGGTGCGGGTGTGGCAACGCTCGCGTACGGGGCCGGTGGCGTATTGGTGGTCGGGGCGAGTGTGTATCTGCTGTATCTGCTTCACTGGAAGCGGCGAGCGAGCGTCTAACGGCGCGGGTCAGGTGTCGTCGTCTGTGTCTGGCGTCTCCGTGTCGTCGGTCCCGTCGGCTCGACCCGGAACTGAAATTAGCGAACCGAGCGCCGGCGGCTGTGTCCGGGCCGGTGGCTCGTAGACGTAGTGCCGGTCGCCGTCGACGACGTGATAGCGCGTCGGTTCGGCGTCGTGGTCGGCCAACACGCCGCAGTCGCTGTCGATGGCATAATCCACCAGCGCGGCGAGCGACGACGCCGTGGATGGGGCAGACAGGTCGGCCGGCGGCGCAATCTCCGAGAGGTACTCGCGGTACTCCGCGCGGTCGCGCAGATAGGTGAGCCGGGCCGCCTCGGTCGCGGACAGCGCGAGGCGGTCGGTGTCGATCACCGAGAGCGCGACCACGCCGACCAGCCCGAACAGCAACGCTAGCGGACCGCCGACCGTCCACAGTGGCTCGTAGCTCCGCGTCACGGTTCGGGACTCGGTAATCGTCCGCTGTTGGCGACCAGTCTCCCCCTCGGAGACGGTGTACGTCGCGGTCGCGAGTCGGATGGGGAGTTCGGTCGTCCGACTCCGGCGGACCGACTGGCCCTCGATTGTTCCCTCGTAGGTCGCCGTGGTCCGAATCGCGACCGTCGTCTCGCCGGGCGTTTGCCCCACTGCGGCTTGAATCTCCTCGACGTCCTGATTGACCGCCGAGATGTTCACGCTGAACGGGAGTCGAAGGGTCTCGCCGGGAGCGACGTTCGACCGCTCGAACGAGTCGAGCGGTCGCGTTCGCTGCCAGTACGTCGTCTCGCCGTCGTCGTCAACGGCTTCGATGACGAGCGTCGAGTCGAGACTGACGGTCATCGAACCGGCCGGTGCGCCGTAGCTAAACCGGTGGCTCCCGTCGAGGACGGGCGTGATGCGCAGGAAGTACGCGTCTCGGTTCGCGAGGACGACGCCCTGCTCGAAGAGCGGGTTCTCGCGCGTGACGCTCGCCGAGTGGTCGTAGGCGGTGGTCGTCTCCCACGTGGCGACGGTGTCTTCGACCGACTCGGTCCCGGGATCGAAGTGGGCGGTGTAGGCCACGCCACCCCCGACGAGTGCGAGCACGACGACCGCCGCGAGCAGGACGGTGCTGTTGTTCACAACGGTTCGCCGGAGCGTGAGTAGAGTCTGTTCGTCCATCAGAGATACCTCCGCAGTCGACGCGCGACCGCCCCCGGTCGGTCCGCGCGTCGTCGTCGTGTTCGTCCCGTCCCCAACGTGACCCGGAAGAGACCGTAGACGACAGCCCCAATCCAGAGGTCGATAGCGATGACCGGGGCGAGGGGATGTACGACGTGCAGCCGGTCGATGACGCCGACCGGGAGTACGGCCAGATACCGCTGTTCCGACACCGTCGCTCGGTACAGCCCCGTCTCGGCCGGCGCGGACAGCGTCACGGTCGTCTGCTGTTGGCTTCGCGCCGCGGTGACGACACGCTCCGTGGCGACGCTCGCTCGCTCGCTGCCGGAGAGATAACTCACCACGGGGACGACGCCGCCGTTCGCGACCGTGTAGTTCGCCTGCTCCGAGTCCCCCTGTTCGATGACACGCGGCCCGGGGGCGTCCTGTTCGGCGCTGACGATTTCGAAGGCCGCCGCCCCGGCGGGCAGAACCATCGCGGCCGTCACGGCGACCACGACCGCGGCGGTGACGACCTGCGTAATGCGGTGGCGGTTGACGCCGACATCGCGGGCGAGGTCGCGTGCCGGAGGGCCGGTTCCCTCGGACGTGAGCGCGAGCGCTAAGCCGACGGTCAAGCCGACGGTGACGAAGCCACGGGCTGTGGCGACCGGAAGTCCGGTGGCCTGCGAGACGGGTCGGGCAGCGGTGTTGAGGACCTGCTGGGACCCGACGGCGACCGTCCCGAGTTCCGGGAGGACGAGAATCGAGCCGCCGACCTGCGGAGCGACGGCGACGATTCGCGCTCGCGTCACCGGCGGCTCGCCGCTTGCCTGGTCGGTGAACGGATTCGCGTCGCCTTTCGTCGTGAACTGCCCGCCCTGCGTCTCAACGACGCGGTGGGTCGTCAGACCGCCACCCCCGACGGTCGTCGCGCGGAACGTGACCACGTCACCCTCCTCGATTGGCCCGGCGACAGCGGCGGGTAGCGCGATGAACCCGTCACCGGGCTGGAGCGTCGGTTCCATGCTTCCGGTCTCGACGAAGCCCAAGAGCACGGGCTGGCCGAGCACCTGCCCGACGAACAGCGATGCCACCACGAGTGCGGCGAGTCCCAGACAGAGAACGCGAACGCGGTGGCCCCACGACACGGCGAACTGTTACTTGGTGTGATATTAAGCGCTGCGGAGCCACGCAGTTCGAACCCCCGGCTGCGCCACGTGGCCGGCGACGAACGAGACCGCCGCCACACCACGGCGGCGACGGCGGCCGGTTCCAGAGGCCCCGGCTCGGTCGGGGAAGCCGGGAGTGACGCGGGCGCTCGAGCACACCGATCGCGGTGTTGGCGACGTACCCAGCCGTGGCGAACCCGGCAGCGAAACGCCGCCTGACAGCGACGGACGGCGACGTGACTCGGGCGGTCAGCGGCGTCGAAAGAAGGGGTTCGGCGATTCGAGCGTTGGCTCGAATCTCGAGGTCGTCAGCTCTGTCGGCGGCGGTACGCCGCGAGCGTCCCGGCCACGACGACCAGGGCAGCGAGCACACCGAAGCCGGGCTGGCTCCCGCTCGTCTCCGTCGCGGGTGCGGTCTCGGTCGGTGCTGGCGTCGCGGACGGGGTCGCCGTTTCGGTTGGCGTCGTCGTCGGCTCCGGCGTGTCCGTCGCCGTCGGCGTCGCGGTGCCGTCGTCGGTCTCGGTCGCCGTCGCCGTCGGTGTCGCCGTCGGTGTCGCCGTCGGTGTCGGTGTCGCTGTCGGGGTGTCCGTCTCCGTCGGCGGCTCCGGCGTCGGGTCGGCGTTGACCGTGCGTTCACCGATAGCGAACTCCGAGAGTCCGGGCGAGTCGGCCCGGAACAGGAACGCGTCCGGCGACTCGCCGACTTCCGAGGTCGGCACCTCGTTCCACGTGCCGGCGTTGAACCGGTAGAGCGTCACGTCCGCCGGGTCGAGTCCCGCGTCGTCGAGTGTCGCCTTCGGCACGGAGAACTCGAAGCTCGCACCGCCGATGTCCGCGTCGACAGTGTCCGGGTGTGCGACGTCGAGATAGCCGAACGTCTCTCCGTCGATTTCGGATTCGAGCTCCGGTGCAGCCTCCGGCTCGTCGTTGGTCGACACCTCGACCGTGAGGTCGGTCTCCTCGGTCGTCGTCACCGACAGCGAGTCGAGCGTCGGGTCAGACGCCTCGGCGTCGGCGTTGACTGCCGTCGTGTCGATGACGACCGGGTCGTCGGGCGCGGCGTCGGTCGTCTCCGCCTCGACGACACCGGGTTCGGGCTGTGAGACCTCGACGACGGTCTCGCCGTTCTCGTCGACGAGCGTGCGGAGCGTCACGCGCTCGGCCGAGAGACTCCCAGCGGCGGTCGAATCGACCGTCACGCCGACGCTGAGTGACTCGCCGGGACCGAGTTCGATGGCGTTCGATTCGCCCTCGATGGAGTTCGATAACGCGGTGAACGTCACCGCGTCCGAATCGTCCGTGAGCCACACCGTCGCGGATTCTTCCCCGGTGTACGAGAGCTCGAACACGCCCGCGAACCGCGTCACACCGCGGCGATTGATTCGTTCACCGAGATCGACTGCGAGCTGGCCGTCCTCGCTGACGGTCGCGTACGCGCCGTTCGGCCCGTCGGCCGGGGTCGCGTCCAGTTCGGCCGCGACCGCGTCGGGCGACCCCGAGAACGCACCTGTGGCTGTTGCTCCCGCAGCGGCGAGCAACAGGAGCGCGGTGAGTGCGGCCAGCGTGCGTGTCTGGTTCATTTGGCGTCTACAGTTCCTCTATTGTTGAGTTGCTGGGGGTTAAATCCTCAGCTGATTCGACAAATGCCTGTGCATCTGCCTCAGACGCGAAGTAGCGGACAAACGCATCGTCGTCGGTCGAGAGCTTGTGGCTCAGCGTGCTGCCAATGGTGACGTTCGTCACGGCGGTGGCCGGATCTTGGTAGACTGGGAGCGACTCGGCGTAGCTGTTATCACCAGAGAACGTCACACCGTCCGTGTCACGCTGGTAGTTCGAATCGCCTTCACCGTATGAGTAAAGCCCGACACCGCCCCAGGTGTTACCGCTGGTCGCGATGTTCGAGATACTCACATTGGTACACTCGGTGAGGGCTAGGCCGACGCCACCCGTTCCGTTTCCGTTCAGCGTGACGTTGTCGATTGTCACATCGGAGACGTAGTTGAGGTCAAGTTCAGACCGAGCAGATCCTTCGACAGTTACGTTCTCCACAGTGACGTTGCTGAGGGCACGAGTGGGAGAGTCCGATATCTTGACACCATAGCCCGATGATTCGGGACCGTCTGGGCCGATGACGGTGAGGTTGCTAAGTGTGAAATTAGTGCCGCTGACAGAGACACCATAGTCTCGATCAGCGCTGGTGTCGATGATGGTTTCACCTTCGCCTGCCCCCTTGATACTTAGGTCGTCAACGGGAACGTCGATCGACCCATTAAATTCTTGAGGAGCCAGTTCAATCGTATCGGTCGGCTGTGCGGCGTCAACCGCTGCCTGTACACTCTGGAAGTCCGCCGAGGAGTCGGCTGCAACTGTGTGCGTCTCCGAGTAGAACGGTTCGGTAGCGAAGTTGTCGAAGTTGACTTCCGCCGTCCCGTCGTTATTCCAGTCGAGAACACGAACGCCGTCCCCGTTTGCAGTCGCGCTTCCAGCAGAGTCGACTGCCGTTGCAGTCTCGTTTTCTTGGAAGCCCGATGGCCCGGTAGGTGCGCCCCACCAGTTGTTCGTCGCATCAACCACTCCGTAGCTGGTCTTGTTAACAATCCCACCGAGTGCTTCGATGTCATTACGGTTGACATCGATGGAACGCGCCTCCGCTTCCCCTTCAACAACGACGGAGGTTCCGGGGTATGGGTCGTCAGCTGTCGCCGAGACAGCATCAAGATAGTTATCAACGATTGAGATATCACGCGGGCCGGCGGCTTGTGATCCCTTGCTCAGGTTCACGGCTGCCGCCCAATCACTACGGTCGTTGACATCATTATCCGGGTCTCCAGCGACGCCCTCAATGATGTTTCCATCAATCTCAACGTTAGAGATATCAGACTGAAGTTGGATGCCGTATGCTGCCACCTCGCTCGTCACGTCTGTGATACTGTTTCCGCGAATCGTGACATCTTGAATGGGGTTGACATTGCTGTTCGGATTGGCAGAGAGCCAAATTGCCTTGGCAGTGTATCCGTTCTCGCCAATTGATGAACTGATGCTGGTGAACTCATTTCCGACGATGCTGATTCCTTCTTGACCACCATCGCCAGCAAGTCCCTGCTGATTACCCGAAGCGCCGTCGCCGGTGCCGACGTTCTGGATAGTATTCTCAACGATAGAGACCCCGCTCACATCGTCAGCGAGGAAGATACCATGGTCACCAACTTCATTCTCAATAGTCAGACCTTCGGTAGTGATATCGTCGCCGGCAATCTCAACCGTCTGGGTTGCGCTATCCGGAGAAGAAACTACTGGGGAACCGTTCTGTGCTGCTCGAACAGTCAGACCATCATAATCAACCGTGACTTGTTCTTCGTAGGTCCCGGTTTCGACGAGCACAGCGCTTGCAGCCTGTTGAGCAGCCGCATCAACCCCTGCCTGGATCGTGTTGTGGTCCACGCCCGAGCCGCTCGGTCCGACAGTCACGACGCCGTCGTCGCCCGCAGCGAACACCTGTGATTTCGCCATGACGGTGACGGAGTCGAGCAGCGAACCGGACGCGTCTGTCGTGTCGACCTCGACATCGACAGTGACTGACTCACCGACGCCGAGTCGCACAGCGCCGTCGACTCCCTCAACGGAGCTTCCGTCGGCTTCGAACGTCACCGCATCAGACGAGTCCGTGAGATACACCGAGATGGCCTGCGTTCCCTCGTTTTGCAGGAGGAAGAGATCGTCGACAGTCGTGACAGCATTCTCGTTCAGCGAGTCAAGCGTTACTGAAAGCGTGTCAGACTGTTCGTCAACGTACTGTGCGTTCGGGCTATCAGCGGCCGTCATGCGGAGATACGCTTCCGCGTCTCCGGCGGTCGCGACCGAGAACGACCGCTCGGCTTCGACGGAGGTGAACGCTCCCGTGCCGATGGCCGTACTGATTCCAGCTCCCAATGCCCCTGCGCCGATGATGAACTTCCGTCGTTCCATGATGTGTCCCGCACGCTCACAGGGCGTGCTTACCAGACGCGTGCACCCATACACACTCTGTATTGGGGCTGTTGAAACAGTTCAACGAGCGTTTGAGTCGGCGATTTAACCTTCAACAACAGCCTGAAACGGCGAAAATCGATATTTTTAATCGGCGAGTACAATCAAACCTATCGCACCAATTTACTCACACGAAAGCCGTGATTTTATTACTCATGAACTACGATCTATATATGTGTTATCATATGGGGACGACCGAAGCTCAGCAGGTGGGGGTCCAGCATGGGGAGACAGACAAACACGTTCCCGAAGGTGAGCTGTTCGATGCGCTGTCGAACCGGCGACGGCGCTACGCGCTGGAGGCGCTGATGGGAACAGAGGGTATCGAGCTCGGTGATCTGGCAGAGCAGGTCGCGGCGTGGGAACTCGAAAAGGAGATTGCGGCCGTGGATTCGACGGAGCGCAAGCGCGTGTACACGTCACTGCAGCAGTCACATCTGCCGCGGTTGGACGACGCGGGGCTGGTGCGGTTCGACAAGCGGGCCGGATTCGTCGAGCCAACACCGGGATTAGCGGAGTGTGAAGTGTATCTGGACGTGGTCCGCGGTAACGACATCCCGTGGAGCGAATACTATCTCGGACTGGCGGCGCTCGGCGCAGCGTTGACCGCGGCCGTCGCCGTCGACGCGTACCCGTTCGTCCTGCTGCCCGATATCGCGTGGCTGGTGGCCGCAAGCGCAGTCACGCTGCTGGTCTCGGCCGTCTATCACAACTACTACGCCACCCAGTCACAACTGGGTCGCGGCGACACGCCTGTGGAGATGAATTCATGAAACGCACACACGCTGCCGTCTTCGCACTCGTCATCGCTGCGACACTCACCCTGTCAGTCGGAACGGGGAGCTTCACTGCGCTGAACGCAGATCGAAACGTCGACATCGGGACGACCGACGATGACAGCGCGTATGTCGGTATCGCATACGACGCCGCAACTGGTGATCTCCAATTGACCAACAACTTCGGGACGCTGCTGACAGTGACCGAAGTCGAGACGCCGGCGTCAATCGTGACAGACAGTGTTCCAAACGAGTTAGCAGCCGGCGCGTCGGAGACAGTCGCGCTGTCGTGTGCAGACAGCACCCAGTCCCCGGCCGGAACAGTGACTGTCACGGCCGACGGGGAGGACGTGTCGGTCGAAGTTACACGGGACGTTACGATCGACTGTGAGACGGCCACCGCGACACCAACCGAGACGGCGACGGCGAACTAATCCGATTCAATTCTACGGCGTTCTCGTCCGTTGGCCGGCTCTTGTTCTCGTCGACATCCAGAAATTACGCCTCACGAAGTTGCTCGCGAATCGTCGCCTCGACTGTGTGGTGTGGCTCCCACCCGAGCGTCTCGCGAACCGCAGTCGTCTCGACACCGAACTCGTCCACGAGCGTCTCGGCCGCACGCGGGTTCTCCACGAGTTCGACCGTCGGGTCCAGCCCCCGTTCCTCGCGAGCAATCGCGGCGACCAGCTCAGCCATCTCCATCACGCTCGGCGCTTCCTCGGTTCCGAGTTCGAAGGCCGTACTGCCGGTCTCCCCGCGCGCGTGGGCGTCGAGCAGGTGTTCCGCACTCAGACAGAACGCGTTTGCGACATCGTTCACGTGGACGAAGTTCCGCGCCTGCGTCCCCGGTTCGTACACGGTCAGCGGCTCGTCCGCCAGCGCTCGCTCGACGAAGAAGTCGATGACGACATCCTTCGAGACGGTCCGGTCACCGACCGTGTGTTGGCCGTAGAGATTCGCCACGAGAAACTGGTGGGCCGGAAAGGAGCCGTCGGCCAGCGTCTCGATGGCCTGCTCGCCCAGCACCTTCGTCTCGCCGTACCAGTTCAGCGGCTCGCGCTCCATTGCCGTCGTAATCGGGAACTCGGTTGGGTCGCCGAGCACGGCCGCCGAGAACGGAAAGACGAGGGCGATCTCCTCGCGCTTGCACGTGTACGCGACGTTCGTCGTCCCGACAACGTTCGTCTCGTACGCCAGATCTGGGTCGGCGTCACAGCTCTCGACGCCCGACAGCGCCGCCAGATGGACCACCACGTCCGCGCCCGCGAGCGCGTCGGTGAGTTGGTCGCGGTGGCGAATGTCGACGTGCTCGACCGGCACGCCTTCGACCTCCCGGATGTCGCCACGGTAGAAGTTGTCCAGCGCGGTGAGCTCCCAGTCGGGGTGGTCGCGTCGGAGTTGCCCGAGTACGCGGCTCCCGATGAACCCCGCGGCTCCGGTGACGGCGACGTGTGGCGGCTCGCTCATACCCGAACGCGGACGGCCGCGAGCAAAAGTCAGGTGGATTCCACGTCGCCACGGAACGCATCCCGGAGGTCACGCACACCCTCGCGAAGCGTCCACTCGGTCTCGTAGCCCGTCGCCCCGAGGCGATCGAAGTTCACGTGATACGACGGCCCGGGGTGCTCGTCGTCGAGATAGGAAATATCCACGGGAGCGACTTCCTCGCTTACGATATCCGCAATCGTCGCAATCCGGTAGTTCTCGTCGTTGCTCCCGACGTTGTACACGTCGTGGACCCAGTCGTCGGGCGCGAGTGCCGCGTGCTTGTAGGCCCGTGCCGCGTCACGCACGTGAATGAACGGTCGCCAGTTCGATCCGTCGCCGTACACCGTCAGCGGCCGGTCCGTGAGCGCCCGGAACACGAAGTGGTTCACGACGAGGTTGAACCGGACGCCCGGCGCGTTCCCGTAGTTCGTCGCCAGCCGCAACGCCGTCCCCTCGAAGCCGAACGCTGCCTTCGCCTCCCGGAGCAGCGACTCAGATTCAGCTTTCGTCTCCGCGTACGGATTCAGCGGCTCCGGCTCGACCGACTCGTCGATATCACGAGCCGGCGCTCGCCCATAGATGTTACACGACGAGGCGAGCACGACGTTGTCGACACCCGTCTTCCCGGCAGCGTTGAGGATATTTCGTGTGCCCTCCAGATTCGTCGCGAACGTCTCCTCCCGTCGCTCGTGGGTACTGCCAGCCCCGGTAATTGCCGCCAGATGGACGACCGTGTCGACCCCGCGACACGCCGTCTCCACGTCGCCGTACTCGCGCACGTCGCCGTTGTGAAAGGTCAGATCCGAACCGATACTGCCGAACAGCGACCGCGGCGAACTCGCCGAGAAATCATCGAGTACCGTGACCTGCTCCACACGGTCGTCACGCTGGAGCAGTGGTATCAGGACGCTCCCGATGTAGCCACACCCCCCGGTGACGAGAACGTTCATTCCTGTAGGGCATCCGGGAGGAAGCGGTCCTCGTGGCTCACGATGGTCTCTCGGTGCGCGAGCAGCGTCTCCAACACGTCGTCAATCCCGTCGGCGAACGTGGCTCGCTGCTCGTCAATTACGTCCATGTACCGGTCGTTGTCGATCTCCATCTGGTGGGTCTCGTCCTCGTCGCGAGGGTTCTCGACGTGCGTGACCTCAACATTGAGGTCGTGCTCGGCAGCAACCTCGCGAATCGTCTCGGCCATCTCGACGATGGCAATCGGCCGCGTCACCTGATTGTACACGGTATGTCCGTCGGGCGTCTCCCCAAGCGCAAGCCGTGCAAGTCCCTCGACTGCATCCTCAAGCGAGACGAACGGCTTCCGCTGCTCGCCTTTGCCGTACACCGTCAGCGGGTAGCCGGCGACGGCCTGTGCCGCGAATCGGTGGGCGACAACGCCGAAGTAGTAGTCGAAGTCGAACCGCGTCGCAAGTCGGTCGTCCGGCCGCGTCTCCTCCGTCTCCGCCCCGTAGGTAATCGCCGTCCGCACGTCCGAAATCGGCATATCGAACTGGTCGTGGGCGAGTCGGAGATTCGCCGCGTCATGTGATTTCGAAAGGTGATACCACGACCCCGCCATCGCCGGGAACGGCACCTCGTCCTGTTCGCCCGCGTGTTCCATCGTCGCCCCGCCCTCGGGAATCGGGAATTCGGGCGCACCGTAGACGCCGGTCGTCGTCGTCTCGATGAAATGCGTGTCCGTCAGCCCCTGTTCGGACAGCCCGAACAGGAGATTCCGCGTCGCTTGCATGTTGTTGTGCTGCGTGAAGTTCGCCCGCTCGCCGTTAATCTGCGAATACGGCGCAGACGGCTGGGCCGCCGTATGCACGACGACCGACGGCTCGTGCGTGTCGAGCAGGCGGAGCACGAACTCGCGGTCCGTGAGGTCGCCCTCGACGAAGGAGAGATTCGCCGCGCCGTGGACCTCACGCGCGGCCTCGATGCGGGTCTCGGGGTCGGCGACAGACGTCGCACTGGTCGCGCCGACTTCCGCGACCCACTCACGGCGGGCGCAGTTGTCCACGGCGATGACGCGCTCGTCCGTGCGGGTAGCGATGCGGAGGGCGGTCGGCCACCCGATGTAGCCGTCGCCGCCGGTGACGAGAATCGACATAATCCGACGTTGCGCCACCGGCCACAAGTAGCTTCGTATCCCGCTGGAAGACGGAAGCCGTTATGTGACCGACACCCGACCTCCGGGTATGGAACTGCTGGACGAGCACGGTCGTGTGTTCGGTATCGTCAACATCATCGATCTGCTCGTCGTGCTGTTCGTGCTCGCAGTCGCCGTCGCCGGCATCGCGCTCGTCGTCGGTTCGGACGAATCGGGCGAGCCAAGCGAACAACAAGTGACCCGGACAGTAACAGTCGAGTTAGGGACACATCCGCCGGATGGAGCAGCGCTCATCGAATCCGGTACGGTCACGTTTGCCGGGCAGAACCACACGCTGACCGGCGTGTACCGGACGCCGACAGACGATGGAATTCGCATCGTGGCCGCAGTTCGAGTCGACGGTATCGTCGAAGACGACGTGTTCACGACAGAGGGAGCGGAACTCCGGTACGGGACGGTCCGGCGGCTGACCACACCAGCTTACACTGTCGAGGCGACCGTCATCAATATTGGACAGACAGAGGGAATCGTGACGACCTCGGTCACTGCGACGTTGACGGCAAACGTTTCGACGGCGGTTGCTGATGCGGTCGGGACGGGCGACGAATACCAGCTTGCTGGACAGACGGTCGTGACAGTACAGGACGTGACTCGTGGCCAAACGATGGGAGACCGCGAACGACTCACCATCGAGATGCAGTTCGTGGCGAGAGACACGGTTGCAGGACCGATGTACGGAGGCGAACCAATTCGAATCGGCCGACAACTCACTGTCGCAACCGATGAGTACGAATTCGTGGGTGAGGTCGACAGCGTCGAACAGTGAGTCGAGACCAGCGTATCGGGACGGCCCTGAGCGAATCGGTAGTTGGACGAGTCGCAAGGACCGCTCGTGACCGACTCGCAGCAACGCTTCCCGTGACGACGGCTCAACGGCTCGAACGGGCAGTGGGTCGGCAACTCCATACCTCGCGACTCTACCAGTGGCTCACCGCGGAACCGGACCCGACGGTCGTGACCATCAACCTCCGAGAGACGTACACCATCGGACCGGTACTCGGACTCCTGGAGCGATTGGTCACACCGATGGTAACACGATGGGAGCAGTCGCGACTCAACGAGGTGGCAACAGCACTCAGCGACCGCGGCCGGCGACTCGCCGAGTCGTCGCGGGTCGTACGGTGGCTCGCCCGACTGTTCGTGCCGCCGGAACCCGAGGACCGCAGTGAGGACGCTCGCGACGACCGTTAAGCGCGGTAGTCGCTGCCGAGTGCGAACGCCGCGAGGTTGGCGACGAGGAGCGCGACCAACAGCGTCGGGTCGGTGCTCGTCACCCCGACGGCGAAGAGGGGGACCTGTGCGAACGCGAGCGTGATGCCGGTCCAGAAGGCGAGTCCGCGGGTGACGGTGCCGGCAGCTCGCGTGACCTGTGCGAGTCGCGACGGCGTCGCGTCAGGGAGGGCGTCGATGGGAGAGGACTCGGTGGACATTATCTCTCTGCTCAGGCGTTGAATGGCTACCCACATATACCGGGTCGACGCTGAGTTCGTTTTCGCGTCGATTCACCGGACAGCTGCGTCGATAGGGAGTGTATAAAACGTTTTATCCCGGGTTTTGCGGCGGCTAAACGTTTTATAGAGCCGTAAGAAGCGCTCAATTCGAATGCGGCGATGACAGTCACAGCCGAACGACCAGAGGGCAATATAGCAGAACGAGGCAGTTGGAACGAAGATGTTCGGTCCGTAATTGGTTGTCGTGTGGGACACAGTGTGGTATGCAATGCGCAAACAGGAGCTACTCCACGTTCACGCGCTGTTGGCCGCTGTCGAACAGTTCTGTGAGACGACGCTCGACACGGAGGTCGACACCGAGACCTACGAGAGGCTACGGGTACGGCCGAACTCCATTCACGCGTCGAAACGCAGCCACGAGGACGCCGTGTTCGCGTTGGCGCGAGCGCTCGACGAGTCGGTCACGGAGCCGTCGGCGAGTGAGAGTGTAGAGTCGACGACCGAACTCACGGCCGACTGAGCCGCGTTATCCGCCAGCGACCCGTGCGCCGGCGCACCCGCCCGCTACTCGACCGTGACGGATTTCGCGAGGTTGCGCGGCTTGTCGATGGAACGGCCGAGTTCGTTCGCGACGTGGTAGGCGACGAGCTGGAGCTGGACGTTCGCGAGCACGGCCGCGGTCCGGGCGTGAGTCGACGGAATCTCGAGCACGGCGTCGGCGTACCGCTCCACGTCACTCTCGCCGTCGGTGACGGCAATCACGGGGGCACCGCGTGCTTCGACTTCTTTCACGTTCCCGATGGTCTTGCGGGCAGCCTCGCCGTCGCCAGTGACGACTGCGAAGACGGGCGTGTCGGGCGTCACGAGCGCGAGCGTCCCGTGTTTGAGTTCGCCGGCAGCAAACCCCTCGGCGTGGGTGTAGGAGATCTCCTTCAGCTTGAGTGCCCCCTCCAGCGCGACGGGGTGGTGGTACCCCCGCCCGATGAAAAAGAAGCTCTCGCTGTCCACGTACTCGCGGGCCACCTCGCGGGCACCAGACGCATCGAGAATCGTCTGGATGTCCGCCGGGAGGTCGCGCAACGCGCCGATGAGGTCGCGTACGTCTTCGTCGCCGGCACCGACGGTCGCCAGCGCGAGGAGGTTTACGGCCGTCAGCTGCGCGGAGAAGGTCTTCGAGGCCGCGACGCCGATTTCCGGCCCCGAGCGGATGAACAGCGCGTCCGTACACTCACGCGCCATCGTGGAGCCGACGACGTTGGTGAGCGCGAGGGTATCGGCCCCACGACGGTCGGCTTCACGAATTGCCGCGAGCGTGTCGGCCGTCTCGCCCGACTGGGAGACGGCGACCACGAGGTCGTCCTCGACGGGCGGGGTCTGAATCGCGTACTCGTGGGCGAGGAACGCCTGTGCCGGGACGCCGGCCGCCCGGAACAGCGCGGCCCCGTAGAGGGCGGCGTGATAGGAGGTCCCGCAGGCGACGAACTGGACCCGGTCGATGTCGGGGTCGATGTCGAGCGTGACATCGCCGGCGAGTTCGTCGACCCGGCCCTGGAGACACTGTCTGAGGGCACGTGGCTGTTCGTGAATCTCTTTCAGCATGAAGTGGTCGTAGCCGGCCTTGCCGGTCGCCTCGGGGTCCCAGTCGACGGTCTCGACCGAGGGGGAGCGCGGCGTCCCGTCGAAGTCGGTGACGGTGTAGCCGTCGGCATCGAGCCGGACGAACTGTCCGTCGTCGAGATAGACGACGCGGTCGGTGTGGACGCGAAACGCGGGCACGTCGCTGGCGAGGTACGTGGCGTTGTCGTCGATACCGAGCACGAGCGGGGAATCCTGCCGGGCGGCGAAGATGGCGTCCGTGCCGGCGATGACGACGGCGATGGCGAAGCTCCCTTCGAGGCGGTCGAGGGTCGCTCGGACCGCAGCCTCGGGACCGTGGTCGGCGAGCGCGTCCTCGATGAGGTGGGGAATCACCTCGGTGTCGGTGTCGGAGACGAACTCGTGGTCGGTCGCGAGTTCGTCGCGAAGCGTCTGGTAGTTCTCGATGATGCCGTTGTGGACGACGGCAACCTCACCGGTGCAGTCGCAGTGCGGGTGGGCGTTGGCGTCCGTCGGCGGTCCGTGGGTCGACCAGCGGGTGTGGCCGATGCCGACCGTCCCCGACGGCGACCAGTCGGCGAGGTGTTCACGCAGGGCGTCGAGTTCGCCGGCCTTCTTTGCCGTCTGAACGGAGCCGTTGGCGAGGGCGACGCCCGCGGAGTCGTAGCCACGGTATTCGAGCGTGTCGAGTCCGTCGAGCAGCGTGTCGAGCGTGTCGTCGCCGCGGCCGACACAGCCGATAATCCCACACATCAGCGGACCACCTCCGCGCCGGCGGCGACGTGGTCGCGGGCGATGGCACCGACCCCGACGGTCGCGCCGACGCCGAGAAGCGTTCCGGGCCCAAGCGTCGACCCGCCGGCGAGTGTCACCCGGTCACCGACGACCGCGCCGAGCCGTTCGCGCTCGTGGATGTCGGTGCCGATTCGTACGTCGGTCTCGCCGCCGGGGACGACCACGCCGGGACCGATTTCGCCGGCCATTCCGGTGACACAGTCACAGAGCGTCGCGCCGGAGCCGACGCGTGTGTCCGCGCCGACGAGCGAGCGTTCGATCGTCGCGTTCGCCTCGACCGTGATGTTGCGCCCGACGGCGGTGTCGGGACCGACGACGACGCCCGCCGCGATTTCAGCGTCCGGACCGACCACGACGGGGCCCTGGAGGGTCGCGTCCTCGTGGACGCGGGCCGTCTCGTGGACGTAGACACCGGATTCGTGCGCCTGCTCGTCAACGAGACCCGCTCCGAGGAGTTGACGGGTCGCTTCGAGCAGGTCCCACGGGTAGGTGATATCGACCCACAACCCCTCGGTACGGACGCCGACGACGCCGCGTTCGGCGGCGAGTTCGACGATGGCGTCGGGGAGATACAGGTCGCCGCCGCGCCGCTTCGTCGCCGCGAGCCGGTCGAACCAGCCGGCCGGGAAGGCGTAGACGCCGGCGTTGATGAGCCGATAGGGACCGTCGGGCTGTTCGACGAGCTCTGTGACGCGGTCACCGTCAAGTCGAACCGCGCCGTTTGGGTATTCGTTCGCGTTCGGGTGGTCCCGGACGGCCATCGTCGGGGTGCCGTCGAAGGCATCGAGCGCGTCTCCGACTGTCTGGGGGTCGATGACGCGGTCGCCGTTGACGGTGAGGAACGGACCGTCGACCGCCTCGCGAGCCTGGAGGAGGGCGTGTCCGCTGCCCAACTGCTTTGCCTGATGGACGTAGGTGACGGGTACGCCGCGGTAGGTCGAGCCGACGTGGTTCTGGACGCGGTCGCGCTTGTAGCCGACGACGAGGACGAGATCGGAGATTCCGGCGTCGACGAGCGCGTCGAGCACGTATTCGAGAATCGGACGATTGGCGACCGGCAACATCGGCTTCGGGCGTGTGCTGGTGAGCGGGCGGAGCCGAGTCCCCTCGCCGGCCGCCAAGACGACTCCCGTCGAAACTGTCATACCGACAGTTACCGGGACGGGTGGTAAACGCTTTGTCCGTCAATCGAACATGCGCTCGTCGGCTTCGGGGAACTCGATAGAATCGTCACCGAGTCGCGCCTGGAGTCGACACCGGTAGAGCATCATCGCCATCTGGGGAATCGCACTCGCCTGCACCGCGAGCGGCTCGTCGAACGCCTCCGCAGCCCACCGATTGTAGTCGTCGGCGAGGTCCATCGCGTCTTTGAAGGAGCGGAACATCAGCTCCTTGAACGGGTCCTGCATACCACGCCGTTCGGGGGTAGGTGCCTTACGCCCGACGGTCCGTCACAACGAGGAGAGCCAGTCAGCTACAGCACCGTCGCAACTCCACCGACGATGGCCAGTCCGCCCAGCCCGAGACACACCGCCCAGAAGGCGACCCGCGAGACCACGCGCAAGAGCGCGTCGATGGTGAGATAGCCGACGACGGCCGCGACGGCCGTTGCGACCACGCCGGCCACCAGCGACAGTTCTGGCACGCCGTCGGCGAGCGTGAGCACGCCGGCACCGAGGGCGGCCGGAATCGAGAGCAGGAAGGAGAGTCGGAACGAGGCTTCCGGGTCGTAACCGCGGAACAGCAGCGCCGACACGGTCGATCCCGACCGCGAGACGCCCGGCAGGATGGCGAGTCCCTGCAGGACACCGACGAGCAGGCCGTCGAACAGCGTCGGCTCCGTGCGCGAGCCGAGGCGAGCGTTCGCGACCCGCTGGAACAGGCCCGTCGCGACGAGCAGGAGACCGACGAGGACGATGAACGCCCCGCCGGTGAGCGCCGAAAAGAGCTCTTCGATGGTTGCGTAGGCGGCGAGTCCGACAACCGCCGAGGCGACGGTCGCCACCGCGAGGAAGGAGAGTTCGCGGTCCCGCGTCGCCCGCCACTCGGGGAGCCGACGCGCGAGCGTGGCGAGCTCGCCACGGTAGTAGACGGCCGCCGAGACAGCCGTCCCGGCGTGGAGAAAGAGGGCGAAATCCGTCGCCGCCGCCGGCGTGAGACCCTCGACGGCGGTGAGATACAGCGCGATGTTCCCCTCAGAGGAGATGGGCAGCCACTCGAAGATACCCTGGAGGATACCCACGATGACGGCGATACGGAACTCCGACATACGCGAACGCGGAAAGCGGGAGGCTTCAACCCGGCGATTGGACGGGCGAGCCGACACACACTTCCCGCGAGCCATCCGAACGACGGTAATGACGATTCTCGACGACGCCGAAGGACTGGCGGCCACAGGTCCCGTGTGTGATGCCTGTCTCGGTCGCCCCTTCGCCGACCGGAGCTTCGGGCTCGGCAACGACGAGCGCGGCCGGGCGCTGCGAACGACGCTCGCGCTCGATGCCGACGAACCGTACGAATCGCCCGACATCGAGGCGTGTTGGGTCTGTGAGGGACTGTGTGGCCGGTTCGAGGAGTGCGCCGACCGCGTCGTCGAGGCGCTCGAGGGAATCGACTTCTTCACGTATCAGGTGGGGACACGCGTCCCCCCGCTGGTGGAGGAGAACGGCGAACTGCTGCGCGTGGACGCTGGGCTCGACCCCGAGGCGGGCGAACTGCTGAAATCGGAGTTCAATCGGGAGGTAGGGAAGCGCGTCGGCCAGCGGACGGGCAAGGAGGTCGGTTTCGAGCGGCCGGACGTGCAACTGCTCATCGACCTCGACACCGACGAGATCGACGTGACAATCAACTCCGTCGCCGTCTACGGGCGCTACCGGAAGGTCGAACGGGACGTGCCCCAGACGGAGTGGCCCTGCTCGAACTGCGGGGAGTCCGGACAGCTCCACGGCGGACGCGCCTGTCCGGAGTGTAACGGCACGGGCTACCGGTATCACACGAGCGTCGAACAGGAGGTCGCCCCGCCGCTCGTCACGGCGCTGCGCGGCGACGAAGGCGTCTTTCACGGTGCCGGACGCGAGGACGTGGACGCGCTGATGCTCGGTGACGGTCGCCCGTTCGTGCTGGAGGTGAAACACCCCCACCGGCGCGACGTGGACCTCGCGACTATCGAGGACGAAATCAACAAAGCCAGCGACGCGGTGAAAGTCGACGACCTCCGGTTCGCGACCCACGAGATGACCGCTCGCGTGAAAGAGCACGACGCCTCGAAGACCTACCGCGCGGAGGTCGAGTTCGATGCGTCCGTTGACGAGGCCGCGCTGGCAGACGCACTCGAAACCCTAGAGGGTGCGACCGTCGAACAGCGAACGCCCCACCGGGTCGACCACCGGCGAGCCGACCTCGTGCGCGAGCGCGAGGTGTACGAAATCGACGGCGAACTCGTCGACGACACCCACGCGACCATCGACGTACACGGTGCCGGCGGGCTGTACATCAAGGAACTCATCTCCAGTGACGAGGGGCGGACGGAGCCGTCGCTGGCGGGCTTGCTCGACACCGCAGCGACCGTCACGGCACTCGACGTGCTCTCAGTCGAGGGCGAGGACGAACCGTTCGAACACCCTGACTACTTCCGCGACGAGTAGCCGTTCGGGACGGAATTTATGTGACTCACTCACATACTAGATTCTGGTGTCGCAAGCTATGTGCCACCGACAACCAATCGGCGACCTGGAGCGGATGCGCGAACTGACCGGCGAGCACGAAGAAGAGGGCGAGGAGCCACCCGAGGAACGCCCTGCGGCCGAGCCGGTCGGGGATGGAGCCGAGCACGAACCGGAGCCTGACGCCGAGACGGAACCGGTCGCACCGACCCCAAGCGGAGACTGACAGGTCTCGCCGACCAGCGAACGCACGGCGGAGACTGACAGTTCCGCCGACTGCGAACGCACGGCGGAGACTAACAGGTCTCGCCGGCCAGCGAACGCACGGCGAGCCAGAACAGTCACCGCGAGTCGTAGCCCACCGCGAGCCTTTTTTCACCTGCACGCAACGACCAGCCATGCACTTCGGCGTCGACGAGGCAGGGAAGGGACCGGTGCTCGGGTCGATGTTCGCGGCCTGTGTGCGCGGCAATCGAGAGGACCTGCCCGACGGCGTGGCCGACTCGAAGCGGCTGTCACCCACGCGTCGTGAGGCGCTCGACACCGCGATTCGTGACGCCTGCGACGTGGGAGTCGCCGAGATTCCGGTGGCTAGCATCGACGGCGAGGAGGATATGAACACGCTGACCGTCCGCGCCCACGCCGAGGCCATCAACGCCGGCGCGAGGGACGGGGACACGGGCCTGTGTGACGCGGGCGACACCTCCGAATCGCGGTTTGCACGCCGGGTCGCCGACAGCTGTGAGCGCGCTGTCGAGGTAGACGCGCGCCACCGTGCCGATGAGGATAATTCGCTTGTCGCCGCCGGCTCAATCATCGCGAAAGTGGCCCGTGACGACCACGTCGCGTCGTTAGCCGAGACGTACGGTGCGGTGGGGAGCGGCTATCCCTCGGATTCAGCGACACGCGAGTTTCTCCGTGAGTACGTGTCCGAGCACGGCGAGCTGCCGGACTGTGCGAGAGCGTCGTGGAAAACGAGCGAGGACGTGTTGGCGGCGGCAGAACAGTCAGCGCTCGACTATTTCTGAAGGTCCGCCGACCGCGAACGCACGGCGGGGCCGGAGGGGTCCGTCGACCGCGAACGCACGGCGGAGCCTAATCCCTAATCGAGGACGACGTTCCGGAGGATGTTCCCGTACGCCGGCCGGGTGACGAGCACGCCGAGCAGGACACCGACGATGGTGACGATGGCGAACCCTTGGAGGTCACCCAACGAGAGCACGGCGAGGGGACTCATCGCGATGATGGTGGTCGCGGCTGCGGCACCGATGACCCAAAACGCCTTCCGGAACCGGGACTCGAACACCCGGCCGGTGGAGACGCGCTCGCCCTGGAGAATCTCGTCGGCGATGATGATGAGGTCGTCCACCCCCGTTCCGATGACGGCGATGAAGCCCGCGATGTGGGATAAGTCAAGCGCGAGTCCGATGAGCGACGCGAAGCCGAGGAGCAGATACACCTCGGCACCGGCGGTCAGGATCATCGGGAGGGCGACGCCCGGCTCGCGGTAGCGGATGAACACGGTGAGCGACACCGCGAGCACGGCGATGACACCGGTCACCAGCGAGAGGAACTTGAAGTCCTGTGCGAGCGACGGCTGGAGGAAGTAGTTCGTCCCGCTCTCCACGTCGAGGGCACTCGGGAGCGCGCCGGCACGGAGATTGATTTCGAGTTCGCGGGCGTCTTCCTGTGAGTTCGAGCTGATGAAGTAGCGCGGATCCTCGACGAAGTCACCGCTCTCGATAGTAGTGGCGAGGTCGCCCATACTGACTGCGTCCACGACCTCTCCGTTGCGGACGGTCAATAGACAGTAGGCGTTGTCACCGTCCGGGCCGGAGCCGATCTCGTAGTTACACTGGCCCTGATTGTCCGTGTACCCTTCTTCCTGCATGATGGTCGAGAACCGCTGGGCTGCCTCACGGGTCGCGACGGACACGTCGACGCCCCACTGACCGGTCCGTTGGTTCTGGCTGACGCCGTTGACGTTGAGCGTCTCCTGATCGAACAGCGGGACACGCTCGTAACCTCCCTCTGCGGGGTGAAGCCCGACGATCTGGACGCGCCCGGGGTCACCGACGAGTTCGAGCACCTGCGAGCGGTTTGCGTTCGGCACCTCGACGGTCAGATACGTCTGGTTCGCGCCGGTGGTGACGCTGGCGTCGCCGCCGGTCAGCCCGCCGGCGTTAATCTTGCTGTCGAGGACGCGCTCTGCCGTGTCGTACGTCGCCCGGGTGAGTCCGGCTTCGATGACCGACTCGTCGGCGTCGAGTCCGACCGCTTGGAGCGCGGCCGCGAACTCGGCTTGCGTGACCGACTCGTTGTACACCTCGACGGTGCCCTCGGTGGTCGCCTCATCCGAATCGGGATGCCGCACTTCGATAGTCGGCGGCGAAAGCCCGAGCTCTTCGGCGATGTTGCGTTCGAGGTCCTGCCCGGAGGTCCCCTCTAGGTCGACCGGGTCGGCGGTCATCCCGACGAGGGGGGCGCGGACGCTGGCTCCGCCGGAGAGTTCGAGCCCGTACTGGAGATTCGTCGGTCCTTCGCCGCCACCGGCTCCGAGGGGACCGAACAGGGCAAGCGAGCCACCGAGCACGAGCACGACCAGCAGGATGAGCCGCCAGTTTTTCCGAATCATTGTGCGACCGCCTCGTACTTGTAGTAACGGAGGAGACTCACGTTGAGCAGATAGGTGTTCATCAGGTCGGCGACGAGCCCGAACACGAGGATGATACCCACCGAGGGTAGCAGGTCGATCGCGAGGAGACTCGCCGCAATCGTCATCGCGGTCATCGCAGCGATGGAGGTGAGCGTCATCGTGACACCGGTCCGCATCGCCCGGTAGGTCGACTCGTAGAAGTCACCGCGCCGCCGGAGGATGTGGTTGTTCAACAGGAGATCCGAGTCCACGGAGTACCCGATGAGCATCAGGAGAGCGGCGACGGTCCCGAGCGTGAGCGGGATGTCGAAGATGCTCATCAGCGCGACCGGGATGACGATATCGGAGAAGGCTGACGCGACGACGGCAATCGAGGGGATGAACGTGCGGAACAGTCCGAAGACCAGCAGCGCCATCCCGAGGAAGGCGGCGCCGATTCCGAGGAACGCCTGCCGTTGGGTATCAGCGCCGAAGGAGGCGGCCCGTTCCTGACTCGATATCACTTCGTAGCCGGCGGCTTGCGCCTGCTGTTGGGGGTCCGCGTCGCTCGGCGGGAAGGTGACGATGTACTCGTTTTCCTCCGAGCGGATCGGCGCAATCGACTCGACGTCGGCGTCGAAGGTGCGCTCGATCTGTGGTTGGGTGTCGGCTGTCTGGATGCGAAGCTCTGTCCCGCCGGTGAAGGCCATGCCGAGCGAGACCGGTGACGTTCCCGTGATGAGGAAGTTGCCGAGCAGGATGACGAGCGCCAGCCCGAGTATCGCGAGGGGGATCGCGACGAGCTGACGGTTTGAGTACCGGGTGTAATCAACATCCGGTATCTCGAACTCTACCATACGGGCACTCGTGTGAGACACCCGATAAGCCTTCTCAAACAGCAGAGGGTACAAGCCGGTGGGTGCCACAGAGCAGCCAATGACAGCGACACTCGAATCGATCCACGTCTACCCGGTCAAGTCGCTTGACGGTATCGAGCCAGACCAGACGACCGTCCGCGAGGCGGGCGGCTTGGAGTTCGACCGCGAGTACGCCATCCGCGACGGGGACGGCGAATACGTCAACGGGAAGCGCGAACGGGCGGTCCACCGGCTCGCGAGCAGCTTCGACCCCGACACCGGCGCATGGACCGTCGGTCCCCGCGAAGGAGAGCGTGAAGCGTTCCAGCTTCCCGAGGAGCGCGCGGCCGCGAGCAACTATCTTAGCGACCACTTCGGCTACGCGGTGACCATCGACCGCGACCCGTCCGGTGGGTTTCCGGACGACACCCACGCGGCCGGGCCGACGCTCATCTCCCGTGGAACGCTGGAGACCGTGGCGAGCTGGTACGACGACATCGACGCCACGGAACTCCGGCGACGGCTCCGGCCGAATCTCATCGTCGGCGGCGTCGAGCCGTTCTGGGAGGACAGATTGTACGCCGACCGCGAGTCGGCGGTCGCGTTTACCATCGGCGGGACGAGCTTCGAGGGACGCAATCCCTGCCAGCGGTGCGTCGTGCCGACGCGTGACCCCGACACCGGCGCGGAGACGTCCGGGTTTCGCGAGCGATTCGTCAGCGAGCGAAAGGCGACCCTCCCCGAGTGGGCAAACGAGGACTGGTACGACCACTACTTCCGGCTGATGGTGAACACGCGCGTCCCACGCGAAACCGTGGGGGCGACGCTATCGGTAGGTGAAAAACTCGAAATCGGCGAGACGGTCAGGGCAGATACCGGACGCTGATGGTGCCGGTCTCCTCGTCGGAGCGAACCTCGACGCGGACGACGTTTTCCATTCTCCCGGCGCGTTCGAGCGTGCCCTCGTCCTCGAGCACGTCTTGGACGGCTTCGCTCGTGTCCTCGGCGGGGACGGTGATGACGTGAATTTCACCCATGCCAGCGCGTTCGTGCCGGGTGAGTTCACCGACCGCCTGGTCCGTAGCGAGGTCCCGTTCGTGGGCGGTCGGCGGCTCCTCGCTCTCGTGGCGGCGGACGTGGCGGCGCGAATCGACCTCGACGATGCGGTCGGCGATTTCGAGCGGCGGCTCGGGGGCGAGCGTCGCGTCGAGTACGTCGCCGGCCTCGACACCGGGATTGTCGGCGAGCGTGTGGACCTGACCGGAGTCGATATCGCGGAGCACGGCGGAGTCGTCCTCGGCGTGGGTGACGACGTACCGCGTCGACTCGCCGTCCACCTCCACGTCTGCGGTCTCGATGTCTGTGGTGTCGTCGCTCATACCAGCGGGACGACCGCGAGCCGTTTCACCCCGTCGGTCACCGGTAGCGCCGGTGGACGAGCCAGCCGGCGGCCGCAGCCACGACGGGAATCACGGGCGAGGCGATCGGCGGAACCGCGTACAGGCCGGAGAGGACAGGCCCGAACAGCCCAGTCGCGGGCGGACGCGGAACCGTCTCGCCGTCGAGCGTGAACGTCTCCGGGATGGAAGCGACGAGCATCAGGTACAGCGAGAGGAGATAGACGAGTCCGGCGACGGCGAGCGCGCGGTCGTACGCCGGCGTCGATTGCTCGCGGCGGTGGCGACGCGCGACCAGCAGGACGGGCGCGACCACGGGCACGACGACGATGAACCCGACGATGACGACGAACGTGCGGACGAACGCGTCGGTACCGCCGACGGCCAGGCCGGCCGACTGCGAGATGGAGATGATAGCTGCGAGCGCGAAGGCGATACCCAGGAGTAGCGCGAACAGGCCACCGACGACGGTGTACAGTCTGAACAGCCGCGAGTCGCTGTGTCGGAACGCGTACGGGAACGCGGTGAGCAGTCCGCCGTAGTCGTCGGTCGTCCCCGCCGCTGTCTCTGCACTCATTGCACGACGTTGGGTGGAGACGCCCAAAAGAGCCGCGTTCAGCTCTCGGTGACCGTGATGCTGACCTCGTCGCCGTCGCGAATCACGTAGCTGGTCGGGTCCACCGATTCGCCGTTGACCGTGATGGAGACGCTGGCGCTCTCGCCGCCGACGTAGCGGGTGCCGTCGTACCACACCCCGCCGTTCTGAACACCGATGTCGAGCGTGGACATGGCGTACTCCAGCGTGACGCCGGGCGTGTGTTTGTGCCACCGGCCGTCACCTTCGAAGTGGAAGTGGCGGTTGCGCGTCTCGCCGACCTGGTACTGGTCTTGCGTGAAATCGACCGTCGACCCCATGACCGTCATGGAGAGTTGGCCGTGCTCGTGGGTGTCACCGGCCGCGTTGTACTGTGGTTCCTGTGCGACTTGCGTGACACTCTGGGGGAGGTCACCGGAGCCGCCACCGTCGCCGCCGGCGAGGAACAGGTAGCCACCGACGACCGCCGCCAGCAGAATCGCGCCGGCGAGCGCCAGCGGGACGACGCCGACACCGGAGTCGTCCTCGTCGGTCGCGTTGGCGACCTGGCGCTGTTCGATTGCGCCGAGTTCGTCGGCGTGTTCGGCCCCGAGATGCGAGAGATACGCAGCCTCGGCGTCGAACGACTCCCCGCAGTAGTCGCAGTCGGGCATACACTCTGTCGCCACCCGAGCGCCCTACCTGTTTCGGTGCTCGGCGAGCGCGTCGGCGTGCGCTCGGAGTTGCGAGACGAACGCCTCGCGTTCGGCCCGTTCGCGGTCGGCCGTCGACCCGCGGTGGGAGCCGAGTCGGCCGAGCGCCCGGAGCGCACCCGAATCGTTGGCTGCGAGTTCGTCGGCGACCGTCCGCGGGTCGGCCACGACACGCGAGACGAGCCCCATCGACCGCGCCTCGTCGGCGTCGACGACCCGCCCGGACAGCGAGAGGTCGTTCGCGTGGGTCGTCCCGACCGCCTCGGGGAGTCGGACGGTCCCGCCCCACGCCCCGAACAGTCCGAAGGTGACCCCCGGCTCTGCGAGGGTGGCGTCAGGCGTGGCGACCCGCACGTCACAGGCGAGCGCGAGTTCGACCCCGCCGCCGCGGGCGGGGCCGTCGATACCCGCGACGACCACGGGGGCGGCCTGTTCGATGCGCGTCATCGTCTCCTGTCCCCGGTCGATGAAGGCACGAGCGCGGTCCGCGTCGGTCGCGACCTCGGCGACGGTCGCGAGGTCCGCACCGGCACAGAAGGCCTCGCCCGCACCCCGGACGAGCACGACCGATTCAGGGGACGCCTCGACAGCGGTCGCGAGGGCATCCAGTCCGTCGAGCGTGAGTGCGTTGCGCGCGTCCGGCCGCGAGAGCGTGACGACCCGGACGCCGTCGTCGTCGCGTGTGTGTATCATACGCTGCGGTGACCCCGGCTTCCAAAGGTCTTTGCCACTCGCAAGCCAATATTCACGCAATGGAAGAAATCGCCGCGGTCCGTGACGGAGCAGTATCGACCGTCGGCGATGTCGTCCCGGAGACCTTTCACGACGATATCGTGGCGTTTCTCGACGAGGGCTCGTTTGTTCCGGGCGTCTTGACCCTGCTCGCCGCCGACAGCGTCGGCCGCGACACCCCGGACGTGCTCGACCGTGCCGTCGGCGTCGAACTCATCTACGACGGCCTCCGGCTCACCCGCCGGCTCGCGGCCGACCCGCCGTGGACCGATACCGACGACCCCACGCAGGCCAACATCGACATCCTCGCGGCGGACGTACTCGTCGCCCGGGGTTTCTATCTGCTCGCCGAGACGGAAGCCGCGACGGACGCCGTCGCCGTCGTCCAGTCGTTCGGCCACGACCAGACGGTCAGCCACAAAACGGGCGTGCAGAACAACGAACTCGAAGTCGATATCCTCGAACTCGCGCTCGTAGCCGGGGCATCGACCGGCGGCGGAATGCCGCTTGAAACGGATGCCCTCGCCCGTAAGTTCGCCGAGCACTACGACGACACGGGCGGCTTTCCCGACCCCGGTATCCTGTTCGACACCGCCGCCCGCGAGCGAATCGAGGCCGTGACAGGCGGTAGCGGACGGCCCCTGAATCGAAACGACTAACAACGCAACCGCGATACGTGAAAGTGCGCCTGGGTAGCTTAGCGGTAAAGCGCGTCCTTGGTAAGGACGAGACCCCGGATTCAAATTCCGGCCTAGGCTTCCGTTGCCTTAGCGTCTCTCTCGCCTGATTTCATCCTTCTCAGGAGAGACCAACGATGTCTAAGGACACCCGAAAAAACTACAACCCGATAGCCGCGCCGTCTTGCGATTCCGGAAAGTGTCATGGCACACAAATAAAACGAGGTGTACAGGGATGACCAACCAGCCCGATCCGCTCGACAACCTCCCCGCGGGGGATGGTACTCCGCGCGAGGGCCTTCCGCCGGCTCCGGAAACGGTCGAGTTTGATTTCCCGCTCGTCAGTGGACGCTCACGCGAAGACCTCGAAGCATACGGGCTCAACATGGTCGACGATTACCGCGACTTCAAACAGGAGGTACTCTCGTGGCTCGGCTCGTACGGGAAACACCCAGAGAAAGGCCAGGGCCTCGCACAGAGTACGCTTCAGTCGACACACTACAAGCTCGAAATTGTCTTCCGGTGGCTCCGGTCGTCCTCAGTCGTACGCCACGCCATCGAGGGGACTGTTCCTCTGTCCTTTGCTGCGGGGAGTATAGTGTCTGAGATGGGTAATGGAACTCTTTGAGTCTACCTCGCTGTTATACTCCAACAGTAGAATCAGTGGGTGATGGCTGCCACACTCAAACGGCGAAGGCTTCTGGGCGGCGTTCTACTTATCCTCGGGGTGAGTATTGGCCTCGCGCAGCTTGGGACATTCCCCGGGATGCTGTTCGGTGGCTGTACGGATGTCGGGGTCCCAGCGGGATAGGGGCAAGGAGTCAGCATCCTCGGGGTTCAGGATGCAAGCCTACTGTACACACCCGATGGAGCGAATGAGTGTAGTATCCCGCTTCCGGCAGTCCTCACCCCAATCGGACTCACCGCTGTAGGGGGTAGATTGGTTCTGTCCACGAGGTAACTACGCGTTCGGCGGCTCCACCTCCTCGTCGCTCGCCTCCCGCCACGAGCGAGTCGGCTCCCAGCCGAACAGTCGCTCGGCCTTCGCGAGCGAGTAGGCCGCAGCGTCACCCTCGACAGCGCAGTCGTCGGGGAAACGACCGTACTGCTCGCGCATCAGCTCTCGGAGCGGGCGACCGAGGGCGTTGTCCGGGCCGACGCAGTTGACCGCCTCGTGGCCCGAGTGCGGGGACTCAAGCGCGGCGGCGACCAGTTCGGCTACGTCGCGGGCATCGACGTACGACCAGAAGTTGCCCGCGCCGGCGTCGAGGTTCTCGACGTACTCGGGGTCGCGACAGGGGTACGCGCCCGGCTCCTGAATCCACGAGGGGCGAATCGAAGTGACCGACACGCCGTCGCGGCGGGCGACCGTCCGTCCGATTTCTTCGGTGACGACCTTCGAAAGCCCGTACGGGTCCTCCGGGCGGAGCGGGTGAGATTCTGGAATCGGGAGCCGGTCGGGGACGGGCGTCTCCTCGGCGAAGAAGAAACCGTAGGCTCCGTCGGAGGAGGCCTGGACGACGCGAGCGCCGACGCGGCCCGCCGCGGTGAGGACGTTGTGCGCGGCGAGGGTGTTGTTCTGGTACACGTCGACGCCCGGGCGCGTGCCGGCGACGGGGATAGCCGCCCAGTGGACGACGCCGTCGGGGTCGAGGTCGGTGACGACATCGAAGACGCTGCCGGCGTCCGTCAGGTCGAGGGCGCGATACGCCACGTCTGGGTGGCCCGCGCCGGGGTCGGGGTTCGTCCGGTCGAGACAGGTCACGTCGTGGTCGGCGGCGAGTCGGTCGAGGACCCAACGGCCCGACTGTCCACGACCGCCGGTGACGAGTAGCTCCATACCGACGGGAGACGCGGGGTGGGCTAAGTCCCACCGTCCGAACCCGTTCGTCGACGACCGATTTCGTGATAACTACCCACATATTAGGTATGTGCATGCCTCGTGGTGAACAGAGGTGATTAAGAAATATTATCATTATTGTTCACAACGTTCTTATACCGCCACCCGAGACAGGGAGGTACAGATGGCACACGAGAAAGATTCGGACCCCGTTGCAGAGAACGTCCGCGACACGGACTCCATGATTCGAGACGTCGACAACCACGCGGCCCGCGAGCTGCGACAGAAGTTCGAAGAGCAGGACTACGTGTTCGCGCCGGGCCTGTACCACGCGCTGGACGCGCGGCTGGCCGAGATGGCCGGGCTCGACGCTGCGTACATGTCGGGCTACTCGACGGTGCTGGGCCAGTTCGGCTTCCCGGATCTGGAGATGGTCACGATGACCGAGATGGTCGAGAACGCAAAGCGCATCGTCGAAGCGACGAACCTCCCGGTCGTCGCCGACGCTGACACCGGCTACGGTGGCGTCCACAACGTCCGCCGCGCCGTCCGCGAGTACGAGAAGGCCGGCGTCGCCGCCATCCACATCGAGGACCAGACCTCGCCGAAGCGGTGTGGCCACATCGCGGGCAAGCAGATCGTCTCGCGAGACAAAGCGCGCTCGCGATTCGAGGCAGCCGTCGACGCCAAGCAGTCGGAAGACACCATCATCATCGCCCGCACGGACGCGTACGGCTCCGCCAACGGCGACTGGGAGGAACACCTCGAGCGCGGTCGCATCTACGCCGACGCCGGCGTCGACCTCGTGTGGCCCGAGATGCCGGACCCGTCGCGTGAGGACGCCGTCAACTACGCCGAGACCATCCACGAGACCCACCCAGACCTCGATCTCGCCTTCAACTACTCCTCGTCGTTCGCGTGGTCCGAAGAGGAGGACCCGCTCACGTTCCAGGAGCTGGGCGACCTGGGCTACGTCTACCAGTTCATCACGCTGTACGCGCTCCACTCCGGTGCGCACTCGGTGTACGAGGACATGAAGAACATCTCGGAAAACGACGAGCAGGCCCAGTGGGACCTCGAAGACCGCTACCTCGGCCACGAAACGGAGAGCCACCACCAACTCTCCTTCGTTCCGCGGTTCCAGGACGTCGAGGCGCAGTTCGACCCCGAGGCCCAGTCCCGAATGGAGGACTCCGCGGGCTTCACCGAGGAGGGCGAAGCCGTGCTGTCGAGCGAACAGGACGACGACGACTGAAGCGTCCGTCGACCGCGGACGCACGACGGAGGCTGAAGTGCTCGCCGACCGCGAACACGCGGGCGCGCTGACGCGCCCGCCGACCACGCGGACGCGGGGCGAGGGCTGACGTGTTGTGGCCGACCCGCGTTGGCCGCATCCGTCGATTATTTGTGACGAGCGGGTACCAACTGAGACACCAACATATGCAACGACGACACACACGCAAGTTCGTTCGGACGTTCTTCACGACGCCGACGGCACTGGAAGGAGAAGAGGACTCGGCGAAGATGCTCAACCGTGCGGCAGACCTCCGCGGGATGGAGGCGCCGGACGTGTGGGTCCCAGACAACGAGGACGCCACGGCCCCGTCAATGCGCGACGAGGGCGCACAGAACATCATCGACGTGCTCGCCGAGAAGGGCGACGGGTTCCCGGGTGAGGTCCACCCGCGCGTCGTCTGGCACCGCGACAGCCCGACGACCCGCCATCAGGGATTCAAACACATGCTCGAAATCGCCGACCCGGACAACGGCGCTATCGACAATCTCGACGGCTTCGTCATTCCCGAAGTCGGCGGTATCGACGACTGGAAGAAGGCAGACGAGTTCTTCACCATCGTCGAACACGAGCACGACCTCGAAGAGGGGTCGCTCGCGATGTCCGTCATCATCGAGTCGGGCGCGGCCGAGCTGGCGATGCGCAAACTTCGCGACGAGATGGGCAAGCCGGACAACAACCTCGAACGCATGTTCCTGCTCGTGGACGGTGAGGTCGACTACACGAAGGATATGCGCGCGATTACCCCGACGGGCGGGCTGCCGGAGTGGCCGGAGCTCCGTCACAACACCTCCCGCGGCGCGAGCGCGGCCGGCTGTATCGCCGTGGACGGTCCCTACGACGACATTCGCGACGTGGACGGCTACAACGAGCGCATGACCGACAATCAGGCGAAGGGGATGCTCGGCATCTGGTCGCTCACGCCGGGACAGGTCGTGGAAGCGAACACGAATCCGCTCCCGCCGGCGACCGGGAGCTGGCTCCTCGACGCCGACGGCCGCGAGGTCGAACTCACCGAGGAGGACGGCGTCTTCGTCTACAACGGCGACCGCATCAGCCTCACCGAGGAGGGCGACGAGTACACCCTCGCGGTCGGGGGCGACGAGCAGACGCTCGATGAGGACGAACTCGTCGACGAACTGCTCGGTCTCACCTCCTACGTCCCGAGCATGGACGACATCGTCGACTCGATGGAGGAGTTCGAAGCGGCCCGCGACGCCGGCACCGGCGCAATCGCCATCACCCGCTCGGCGACGCTCGACATCGACGGCGTCGAGATGGACATCGCCACCGACCGAATGTGGGACGAGGCGACGTATCAGGCCGCGAAAACGCCGATTACGCTGTTCCAGGACGTGTACGAGCACCGTCCGGACCAGCACGACGACCTCGCGGAGCTGTACAGCGAGGACGTGGTCGAGCGAGCAGCGAGCGTCGGCAACTAAGGGCTACCCGACCCTTTCTCGTTTTATCGAAGTTTCGAGGTCAATCCGCGCCGATAGACTCGTCTGCGGCGAAAGAATCGAAGCCGCCGAGTCGGAACGGCCGCGAGTCGGTGCAGTCCTCGTGGGCGGCGGCGAGTTCACCGATGGCGAGGTCGAACCGGTGGGGGAACTCGTCATACGCGTCGGCCGATTCGAGCGCGTCGAGGAACTGCTCGGTCGTGAGGTCCTCGGCGTGCGTCTCGTGGAACTCGGTGACGTTGGCGGCCGCCGTCTCGGCGGTCGCTCGGTCAGCGCCGTACTGTTCGGTGAACACCGGCGTCAGGTCGGCTTCGAAGTCGCTCATACTTGCCGGTGGACGGCGAGGATGTAGGGGATTTCGGTCGCGGGAGGCTTCGCCGAATCGTAATCGGGATACCGACGACTCCCCCACGCTCGGTATGGAGCCGATTCGCGTCGTCTGGGGGACCGGACGTGCGGCGACGGAGATGGCTGCCTACGACGCGGCGCTTGCAGCGGCCGGCATCGAGAACTACAATCTCGTCGCCGTCTCGTCGGTGATTCCCGACGGCGCGACCGTCGAGGAAACCGACACCGCACCGGACCTCGGCCCGGTCGGGAACCGACTCACGGTCGTTCAAGCACACGAAACCGTCCCCGTCGGCGACCGCGACCCTGCCTGTGCCGGGCTGGCCTGGGCGACGACCGACTCGGGGAGGGGCCTGTTCTACGAGGCGTCGGGTCGCGACGAGAGCACGGTCCGGGGCGCGGTCACAGAAGGAATCACCAGCGGGCGCTCGCTGCGTGACTGGCCGTTCACCGGCCAAACACATCAGCTCGTCGTCGCCGACCCCGACGCCGAGGCGTACACCTCGGCTGTCGTCGTCGCCGTCTACGGCGAGAGCGAGCAAATCTTGTGAAACTATATCACGGAAAGCGGTGGGTTTTTGCGAGCAAGCCGGCTAGGGGAGTCGAATGCACAGTAACCACGACGAAACGACGGAACTGACGACGGACGAGCGCCGGCAGCTTCGCGCCGGTGGGACCGCCGTCGCCGCCCGGACGCGCGAACTCCTCTCGCGGGAGTTCGTCGTCGGCACGGAGTTGGTGGACAGCCACGACGGTGTCCAGGCCGCGGTCGCGGTCCAGCCGCCGAACGGCACCGTCGTCTCGGCCGGGTTCCAACTGTCTGAACTCGCCGAAGACGGCGGAACCGACGATATCGCACAACAGATTGCAGCGGGCGCGGCACTGGAGGCGATGTCGAATCCCTCGCGCCACCAGCCGACCGGTCAGTAGCCTACTTCCCCCAGAAGGGGTCGCGGTTGCGCTTCTTCTCCAGGTACATCTGGAGGGCCTCACGCTCGTCTGTCGGCAGTTCCTCGGTCACTTCCTGTTCGAGAATCTTCGCGTGCTTTTCCGGCAGTTGTGACCACAGCGTGTCGCCCTCGTTGATTTGCCGGCCGACGGTCGGACCGTCGATGGAGGCGGCGACGCGGTCGCCGGCGCGGGCCTCGTCTACGTCCTCGCCGTCGTCCTGTAAGGATTTGAGCTGACCGACGCGGACGGCCTCGCCGTCTTCCCACTTCTCGACGCGGGAGTTGCGCTTGAGCGTGCCGGCGAGCACCTCGACGCCGACGACGGCGGGGTTCGACTGCCGGAACGTGTGGTCTTGTAAAATCTGGAAGCGACACGGCCGGGCGATTTTGTCGAGCACCTGCTCTTGTTGGGCCTCCTCGATGTCGGTGACGAACGCCTCGTACTCCTCGATGAGCTGGTAGATGACGTCGTCCTCGAAGATGCGGACGCCGTCCTGTGTGGCCTGCGCTTCGGCGTCGGGCAACACGTCGAGGTTGAACGCGAGGATCACCTCGTTGGTCTCCTCATCGGCGGTAGAGGCGACGGCCACGTCACGCGGGGCCACGTCGCCGACCTCGGCGCGGACGATAGGAATCTCCTCTTCGGCCAGCGTGTTGGCGATCGCTTCGAGCGAGCCGAGCGTGTCGGCCTTCACGACGATGCCGTTCTCCTCGGTTTCGACGCTCAAATCCGAGAGTTCGGCCTCGACCTCGGCAATCACGTCGTCAACGTCGCGGTCGCGGACGACCCGGACCGGCGCGCCGGCCATCGCGTCGTCGAGGTCGGGCGCGGCGATCTTGATGCCGGTCGCGGCTGACACCGAGTCGACCTTCTCGAAGTGTTTCTCGGTGCGAATCTCCGCGAGCGGGCGCGGGTGGAGCAGCGCCCGCACGTCGGTCACGATGGGACTGTTCTTCCCTCCGACGACGATGGTGTCCTCGCCGGTGACGGTGCCGTCATACAGCACGATATCGATAGTCGTCCCGAACCCCTGTTCGTCCTTCACTTCGAGGACGGTCCCCGCCCCGGGACCGGTCACGTCGATAGACATGTCCTCTTTCAGATACCGCTGGGACAGCCCCATCATCACGGTGAGTAGGTCGGGAATCCCCTCGCCGGTCATCGCGGAGAGGGGCACGACGCCGATGTTCGACCGGAAGTCCTGGACCCGCCAGTACATATCAGCCGAGAAGCCGTTGTCAGACATCTGACCGATGACCTCGTACAGCTTCTCGTTGAGACGGTCCTCGGCGCGGTCCGACTGGTGGTCGAGCGACTGCTGAATCGGGAGACCTTCCTGTGGTTTCCACCCCGGAATCGTGTCGACCTTGTTGGCGGCGACGACGAACGGCGTCTGGGTCCGCTTGAGGATATCGAGCGCTTCGAGCGTCTGCGGCTGGAAGCCGTCGTTCACGTCCACGACGAGGATGGCGATATCGGCGAGTGCACCGCCCCGCGAGCGCAGCGTCGAGAAGGAGTGGTGGCCGGGCGTGTCGATAAAGAGGAGTCCCGGAAGGTCGAAGTCGTCGGGGTCGACGAGTTCACCCGCCATCTCCCCGATAGTGTCGAGCGGGACGGCCGTCGCGCCGATGTGCTGGGTGATTGCACCGGCTTCCCCCTCCTGCACTGCGGACCCACGCACCTTATCCAAGAGCGTGGTCTTCCCGTGGTCGACGTGGCCGAGGACGGCGACGATGGGCGTTCGCAGCCCCGTCGCGTTGGCCACTGTGGCGTCAGAATCAGACATGAGACGTTCTTAGGTACGCTCGCCGCCGCCGACAGATAACTCTTTCAGAACGCGCTACTCGACGGTGAACGAGCCGACCATATCCGCGGTCTCGTGTGGGTCACAGTGGTATTCGTACGTTCCGGTCGTCTCGAAGGTGTGCGTGTAAGTCGTCCCCGACGGGTACACGTCGCCGTCGCGACCGTCCCACTCAGCGCCGGATGGGACCGACCCCGGCGAGACGTTGTGGCCCGACTCGTCCCACACCCAGCGGACGGTGTCGCCGGCCGCAATCGTGAACGATGCCGGGCTGAACTGGAGATTCCCGTCAGGTGCAACGGTCACGGTCTGTGGAACGTCTGTCGCTGTCGCGGTCTGGGTTGCGGTCGACGTGTCTTCGTCCCCGTAGCCGCCGTAGCCACCGCCACTGCCGTCACCGGTCGTGTCGGTGGCCGTTGGCGTCGCCGTTTGGGTCGGCGTCTCGGTCGCTGTTGCGGTCTCTGTTGCCGTCTCGGTCGCTGTCTCGGTCGCCGTATCGGCAGGCTCGTCGCTGCTACAGCCGGCGAGTGCGAGGAGTCCAACCGGTGCGATTCGTGTGAGAAACCTGCGGCGCTGCATACGTGCTATTGGTGCTCCTGCGTCATACATCTACTGCAGGGTGGATCTCTGTGGCTGACGCGCGTCCGACGCCCCCCTGTCGTTTATGTACTGGCGTGCATACGGAGAGATATGACGGAGATACTCGCGGAGAACCTCTCGGACAAGCGCGTCGTCGGAAGCGACGGCTCCGAAATCGGCACGCTGTACAACGTCACGATGAGCTTCAAGAACGGCTCGCTCCAGCATCTCCTCGTCGACCCCCTAGAGGGCGTCGGCTCCGGCCACCGCGTCAACGACCGCGGGCGCATCGAGATTCCCGTCTCCAACGTGCAGGCAGTCAAAGACCACATCGTCGTCGCCCGCTAGATGCGCGTACTCGACGCTTCAGCGTTCATCGACGACTACACCACCGACGACGAGATGGTGACGGTCCCGGCCGTGCGCGAGGAGCTCACCGACGACGCCTCCGGATATCGGTTCGACGCCCTCGAAGGCGCTGGAATGCGGCTCCACGTCCCCGGCGAGGGACCACAGACACAGGTGGAGCGGGCCGCCCGCACCACCGGCGATTTCACCGAGATATCGGACGTGGACCGCCGGCTGCTCGCGGCCGCGTTCGAACTGGACGCCGTCCTCGTCACCGACGACTACGCGATGCAAAACGTCGCCAACGAACTCGACGTGACGACGGAAAGCGTCTCGAAGGAGGGCATCGAAGAGCGACGCGACTGGGACTACCAGTGTCAGGGCTGTGGCCGCGTGTACGGCACGCACCGCGAACGGTGTGAGATCTGCGGAAGCGACCTCGAACGGAAGAACCCTCAGTAGTTCGCCTCGGCAACGACGGTGCCGTTTTCGGCGGTGACGGTCACCGTGTCGCCGCCGTTGTTCCAGATTGCACCCGATGCCTCCCAGTAGCGGTGCCCTCCGCGGTCGTCACCGCTCCCTGTGTGGAGTCGCACCGACGCACCGGGCGCGAGCGTCAGGCTCTCGAAGGTGTGCTCGTGGTCGGCCGCGTCGGCGACCGTCCAGCCGTCGAGCACGAGCGGGTCGCCGCCGGTGTTCGTGAAATCGACGTACTCGTCGTTCAGGTTCTCGTTGTCGTTGCCGGCCGCGTCGGCGTGCACCTCGATAGCGAGTGGTCCGTCGTTCGCCGCGTCAGTCTCTCCCCCCTCGCTTGCACAGGTCCACAGTCCGGTCGCTCGCGTCATCGCCTGTGACTCGGCGGCGTAGAACTCACCGCCCCGCGAGAAGTCGGAGTCGTAGACCCGGGCGTAGCCGTTGGCGACCAGCCCGTAGTTGACGTTCCGCCCGTCGTGGACTACGTAGACGAGCAGCCGGTCGTAGTAGCCCCGCGTCTCGAGGGACTCATCGAACGCGAGCCGGACGGTTTCGCCGTCGAGGCGACTCATCCGGTCGCTCGCGCGTTCACCCCACCGACGGAGACAGTCGCGGCCGACCTGCGTCTCGGGGATTCCCTCGAACTCCGCCGGGTCGTTCTCGCTGTACACCTCGGGCGTGTCGACACCGACGAGTCTGAGCGTATCTTCCGTCCCGTTGTCGTACACGATATCGAGCGTATCGCCGTCCACGACCCGGGTGACGGTGACCGTCAGAGAGGTGTCCGGCAGCGTGGGCGTCGCTGTCGTCGTCGCGTCGGGCGGCGGCGTCGACCCGACAGACTCCGTCGGTGCGTCACTCACCGGCGTCCCGACGCAGCCGGCCAGCAGGACGAGACAGACCACGGCGAACCGTCGCATACACGACGCCACGGCGACGATGGGTATAACATCTCCCGGTATCCCAGCGGTTTAGTAATTAGACGTATCTAACCTTTCGTAGTGGAATGGTGAACTCGCTTCGGGAGGTGTGGGTATCGTGACGCCGTGGGTAGAGGTCGCTATCGTCGCGTTCATCGCCCAGTTGACGGTGTTGCCCGGGGAGAAGGTGCAGTTCATTATCGCGGGGCTGTCGACGCGGTTCCACCCGCTGATGGTGGTCGCCGCCGCGGGAGCAGCCTTCGCAGGCTGGACTGCACTCGAAGTCCACCTCGGCAGCGCGTTACAGACGGCAGTTCCGGGCTACTATCTCGACGCGGCGACGGGGCTGTTGTTCCTCGGCTTCGCGCTGGCGCTATTCCGGAGCGCACCCTCCCCCGGAAGCGACCCCGACGCGATGAGCCGCGGGACGGACACGACCACAGCGGTAGACAGCGACCGGGCGAACCTCACTGACGGCGGCGACCTCGACGTGCGCGTCCCGGTCGTCGGCTGGCGCGTGCCGAACCTGTTTGGCGGCTTTCTCCCCATCTTCGCGCTGATGGCGGTCGGCGAGTTCGGCGACAAGACGCAGCTCGTCACCATCGGACTCGCGACCCAGTACGCCCACGGCACGGCCATCTGGGTCGGCGAGATGGCGGCCATCATCCCGGTGAGTCTGGTCAACGCGTTCGTCTTCTACCGATTCAGCCACCGGTTCAACGCCAGAAAGGCCCACTTCGCCGGCGCGATTCTGTTCGCCTTCTTCGGCGTCGACACGCTGCAGTCGCTCGTGACTGACGTCTCCGTCTGGGAGACCGTCGTGAACACGGTCTCGACTGCTGTCACCACCGCCCTGTAGCATCCGCTCGCGGAGCGAGCGGTTCACCGTCGCGAACGGAGTGAGCGACGGCTGTGTGTTTTTGATGCAGATTTTTGAACTGAGTGGCTCCCCGCAGGCGCGGCTCCGCCGCGCCGAGGAAGCCCGAAGTTCAAAAAGGTGCGTTAGTGGAAGGCGATCGGCGTGCCGGGGGAGTCGTCGCGGTCGATCTTCTCCAGCGCCTCCTCGAAGTCTTCCGTGTGGACCTCGGTTCGCTCGTCGCGAATCGCGAACATGCCGGCCTCGGTACACAGCGACTCCAGCTCCGCGCCGGAGAAGCCCTCGGTCTTGCCCGCGAGGTCGGCGAAGTCGACCTCGTCGGCGAGGTTCATGTCGCGAGTGTGGATGGCGAGAATCTTCTCGCGCCCCTCGACGGTCGGCTCCGGCACCTCGATGAGGCGGTCGAAGCGGCCCGGTCGGAGGATGGCGCGGTCGAGCATGTCGAAACGGTTGGTCGCGGCGATGATCGAGATGTCACCGCGAGCCTCGAAGCCGTCCATCTCCGATAGGAGCTGCATCATCGTGCGCTGGACCTCCGCATCGCCCGACGTCTTCGACTCCGTGCGCTTGGAGGCGATGGCGTCGATCTCGTCGATGAAGATGATGGCGGGTTCGTTCTCGGCGGCGAGTTCGAACAGGTCGCGCACGAGCCGTGCGCCCTCGCCGATGAACTTCTGGACCAGCTCGGAGCCGGCCATCTTGATGAACGTGGCGTCGGTCTCGTTGGCGACGGCCTTCGCGAGCATCGTCTTGCCCGTTCCCGGTGGCCCGTGGAGCAGGACGCCAGTGGGCGGCTCGATGCCGACCTCGACGAACTGTTCGGGGTTAGTGAGCGGGTCCTCGACGGCCTCGCGCACCTCCTGGACCTGCTCGTCGATGCCGCCGATATCGCCGTACTCGGCGGTCGGCTGCTCGGTGACCTGCATCGCCTGTGCGCGGGCGTCGGTCTCGTCGTCGAGCACGCGCTGGATGGTGAACGAGTCGTTGATTGCGACGCGGTCGCCGGCCTCCAGCGTCTCGGAGAGCCGCGGCGAGAGATTGGTCAAGACCTCCTGGTTGTTGCCGTGCTGCTTGAGGACGACCTCGTCGTCGTTGACCTCCTCGACGGTCGCGATGTACAGCGAGGACGTCTTCAGCGTCTCGTTCTCGCGCTGTAGCTGTTCGACCTCACCGCGGAGGTCGTCCTGTTGGCTCCGGGCGTCTTCGAGTTGGGTGGCGAGCTGGTCGTGAACGCCCATGATGTCGGCGAAGTGCTCGCGCAAGGCGGCGAGCCGCTCCTCTCGCGACATCTCGGGGTCTAAGTCCAGCGTTGGTCGTTCGGGAAGCGATGGACTGCGAGACATTTCCTGAAGATAGGTGCGAGACGTAAATGTGTCTTTGGGTCTCCGAGCTGGCGGCGGCGTCAGGACAGCTGTTCGAACTCGGCGACGTAGCCGTCGTACGCCTCGATTGCCGACTCGACGACCTCGGGCGAGCGCATATCGACGCCCGCACCGGCAAGCAACTCAAGCGGGTACTCCCGCGAGCCGAGCCGCAGGAAGTCGAGGTAATCTCGTGCCGCCGGCTCGCCTTCCTCGAGGATGCGGTCGACGATGGCGTTGGCCGCCGAGATACCGGTCGCGTACTGGTAGACGTAGTAGTTGTAGTAGAAGTGCGGGATGCGCATCCACTCGCGCTCGATGTGGTCGTCTACGTTGGCGTTCGCGTAGAACTCCCGCTTGAGGTCGCCGTACATCTCGTCCATCGCGTCGGGCGTGAGCGCGCCGCCCTCCTCCACGACGTTGTGAATCTGGTGTTCGAAGTCCGCAAACAGAGTCTGGCGGAACAGCGTCGACCGGAACCGTTCGAGATACTCATCGAGGACGTGTCGCCGGAGCGTCTCGTCCTCGACGGTGTCGAGCAGGTAGTGGGTGAGCAGTGCCTCGTTGACGGTGCTTGCGACCTCGGCCACGAAGATCTCGTAGTTGGAGTAGACGTACGGCTGTTCCTCGCTCGTCAGCTCGGAGTGCATCGAGTGGCCGAGTTCGTGTGCGAGCGTGAACATCGAGGTGGCGTCGTCCTGATAGTTCATCAGGATGTACGGCTGGCTGTCGTAGGTGCCACCGGAGTAGGCCCCCGACCGCTTCCCCTTGTTCTCGTACACGTCGACCCACCGCGAGTCGAGTCCCTCGGCCAGTCGCGACTGGTACTCCTCGCCGAGTGGAGCGACGGCCTCGATGATCCACTCCTTCGCCTGTTCGTACGGGACTTCGGGCGGCTCCTCGTCGGTCAGCGGCGTGTAGAGGTCGTACATCTCCAGCGTGTCGACGCCCAAGCGGTCGCGCTTCAGGTCGACGTGGCGCTGGAGCACGTCGACGTTGTCCCGGACCGTCTCGACGAGGTTATCGTAGACGGCCGGCGGAACGTTCGTCCCATCGAGGGCGGCCTCGCGGGCCGTCTCGTAGTTGCGGGCGCGGGCGGTCTTCACGTCGGCCGTGACGCTGTTCTTCAGCGAGGAGCCGACCGTGTTTCGGAACGCTCCCCACTCGCCCATATACCCCTCGTAGACGCGCTGTCGGAACGCGCGGTCCTCGTCCTTGAGGTGGGTGGTGAAGTTGGACTGGGTGATCTCGATCTCGTCGCCGTCGGGTCCCTCGACGACCGGGAACGACATATCCGCGTTCGCCAGCATGCCGTAGATGTCAGAAGGTGCGCCAGTCACCTCCGAGAGGTCGGCGAGCACCTCCTCGACCTCCGGCGAGCGCGTGTGCGGCTTCATCCGGAGCACGTCGTCGAGATAATGGTCGTACTGGTCGAGTGCCGGCTCGCTCTCCACGAACGCGTCCAGCTCCTTGCGGGAGGCGCGTTGCAGTTCCGGCTCGATGAACGACGCCGCGCTGGAGGCGTCACTCGCAAGCGACTGTGCGCGGGCCTTCAGGGCCTGATGCTCCTGATTCCGGGTGTCCTCGTCCGACCGCATCCGGGCGTAGGACGTGACGTTCGCGACGGTTCGCATCAGCTCCTCGCGCAGTTCCAGCACGTCGAGCAAGGTCTCGGCGTCCTCGGTGACCCGCCCCTCGTAGGCGCTCAGCTCGTCGAGCCGAGACTCGACCGTCTCGTAGGCCTCCTCCCACTCCGCGTCCGAGACGAACATCTCCTCTAGTGCCCACGTGAACTCCTCGTCGATATCGCCGCGTTCTGGGACTGAACTCATCGGCAGAAATTGCGCCCGCGAGTCGCCTAAACCCACCGGTACGCGAACTCAGTCGGTGCGGGTGAGCCGGTCCGCGACGCGGGCACCGGTCTGTCGTTCGACCCGTCGACGCCCGAACACCGACGCCAGCGACGCGACCGCCTGCTCGTCGCGCTCGAACCGAACCGGGTGGGCGACCGAATCGAGCACGAGCGGTTCGGGCGGGGCCGCGCCGAAGCTGTCGGCTCCGGTCACCGGCTCGGAGCCGAGCACGCGGCCGACGAATTCGGGGTCGCGCTCACCGCTCGCGACCCACTCGACCAGCCGGACCGCCCGCCGGACGAACGACCGTGGGAACCCGCCCGCCTCGAAGGTACACACCAGGAACTCGCCGTCGCGCTCGAACCCGGTCCGGAGGTCGCGTTCCGTGCCGGTCTCGTCGGGCGTGAGGTTGTGGAAGTCGTGACTGCCGGCAAGGCGGTCGAGCGCATCTTGGACACGGCTATCGGCAGCGTCGGGCGCGTGGAGGAAGTAGCGGTACCGGCGCGACCGGGCGTCGTACTGGGCGTGGAACGTCTCGGCCACGTCGGCGCTGGCCCACGCCCGCACGTCGGCCGGGAGTTCGCTGTTGAGCGCGACGGGCGAGAGCCACTCCGGGCAGTCGAGTGAGACGGTCTGTGCGCGGGCGGAGACGCCGGCGTCGGTCCGGCCCGCCGCCGCGTAGCCGTCCGGCGGGACCTGCGGGTCGGGGGTCACACCGAGTGCGGCAAGCGCCCGAAACAGGTCGTTCTCGACGGTTTCCGCGTGAGGCTGGCGCTGGAAGCCCCGGTAGGCGGTCCCGTCGTACGCTACCCGGAACGCGCGGCGCATCTACTCGGGAAACTCGGAGACAGGGACCGTCTCCTGGTCGCCCGTCTCCATGTCGCGCAACGTGTAGTTGCCGTCCGCGAGGTCGTTCTCGCCGACGATGACGACCGTCTCTGCGTTGATGGAGTCGGCGTAGCCGAGCTGGGCACCGAAGCTCCGGTCGGAGATGTCGGTCTCGACGACGTACCCCTGTGCTCGAAGCTCGCGGGTAACACTCGCCGCCTTGGATTCGGTGTCGCCCACCTGCAGGACGTAGTAGTCGGTCGAGAGCGACTCGTCGGGGGCGACGCCGGCGCGTTCGAGCAAGAGTGGAAGCGTCGCGTAGCCGGGCGCGAACCCGACCGCCGGCGTCGGCTCGCCGCCGAAGGACTCGATGAGGTCGTCGTAGCGCCCGCCGCCGAAGACGGAGCGTGACACCTCACCGGTCGCGTCGAAACACTCGAAGACGACGCCCGTGTAGTAGTCGAAGCCGCGGGCGGTTTCGAGCGACAGCTCACAGTACTCGCTCGCGCCGAACTCCGCGACCGCATCGAGGACGGCGACGAGATTGTCGATGGCCTCGTGTGCCTCCTCGGTGCCGGCGAAGTCGGCGAGGGCATCGAGCGTGTCGACGGTCGTCGCGGAGAGCCGCTCGTCGAAGGTCGCGGCCTGCTCGTAGCTCAGGCCCGCGTTCACGAGGAGGTCGTGATACTCGTTCTCGTCGAGCTTGTCGCTCTTGTCGACGGCGCGGACGGCCTCGGGCACGTCCACGTCGGCGTCGAAGCTCCGGAGCACGGCCCCGAGGATGTCGCGGTGTGAGACGCGGAACTCGAAGTCGTCGGCGTCGAGACCCAAGTCAACGAGGAGCTGTGCACCGAGCGCGATGACCTCGGCGTCGGCACGGGGGTCGTCCGTCCCGAAGATGTCGATGTTGGTCTGGTAGAACTCGCGGAATCGGCCCTGCTGGACCTGCTCGTACCGCCAGAACGGGCGCGTCGAGAACCACTTGATCGGCTTCGACAGCTCCTGCTGTTTGGCCGCGACCATGCGGGCGACGGTCGGGGTCAGCTCCGGCGTGAGGGTGACGTGGCGGTCACCTTTGTCCTCGAAGGCGTACAGCTCCTCGACGATGTCCTCGCCGGACTTGTCGGTCCACATCTCGGCGCGTTCGAGGTGGGGACTCGCCGTCTCGCGGAAGCCGTAGCGGCGACACGCCGCCTCGACGGTATCGATGATCTCGCGGCGAGCGGCCATCTCCTCGGGGTAGAAGTCGCGAAAGCCCTTCAGCCGGTCGTACATACGCGTCGGTTCCGCGGGCGGGCGTAAACGTCCTACGGTCGGGTGTCAGGGTTCGACGCGCCGGCCGTCCTCCAGCTCTTCGAGACCGAGCTCGACGAGCTGGTCGAGTACCTCACTCTCCGTCAGTCCGTACTCGCGAGCGAGGGCTCGTATCTCACGCGCGGTCGACTGGGAGGCCAGATACTCGAATCGCTCCATACCATGACAGTAATACACACGGTAATAAGTGTCAGTCAGACAGCCGTCAGCCGCCCGTCAGGGAGCGGTGGCGGCGGCGTACTGTGAGAGGAACGTGATGCAGTTGTACACCGCGTGGACGAAGACGACGACGAGGAGGTTCTCGCTGCGCTCGTAGAGCCACCCGAGCACGAGGCTCAACACGAACAGCTGAGCGAAGTACGGGAGCGCACGTCCGAGCGGCGTTGCGACGAGGTTGCCGACGTGGCCGAGGGTGAACACGACCGACGCGAGCACAATCGCCGCGATCGGCGGGTACGCGTCCTTCAACCGGCCTTGGATAACTCCCCGGGCGAGCAGCTCCTCGCCGGGCGCGACAAACAGGATGGTGAAGGGAATCAGATACAGGGCGGTGTCGGGTTGCCGCTCAATGACGCCCGGCAGCGTCGTCTCCGGCAGCTGCACGTCGAACTGGGTGTACAGCGCGCTGAGCACTAACACGACGGCGAGCAGTCCGAACACGCCAAACACGGCCAGTTTCACGTCGTTGCGCGTCGGGAGACGAACGTTGATGATGTCGAATCTGTCCTGTAGCTTCAAGAAGAGCAGCGAGGTGAGTCCGAAGCCGACCCCCTGGAGACCGACGGTCTGGAGCGCGTAGAGTCGCCAGTCGTCCTGAGTGAGGACGACGCCCACGCCCTGTAGCAGTCCCAGCGCGAGCACGGACGCGACGATGCCGACGAGGAAGGCGACAATCGCGAGCAACAGCCCGGTCCCGACCGCGCGGAGCCGCTGTATGGGTGACTCCGTCCCTGACGTATCGTGTGACACACCCGCGATAGCAGCCGCGGGAGGTTACCTCTTACTCAATCAGGTAGTTGTGTTTATTTCGCACGGCTGCGGCCTCGGCCGTCTCCTCGCCGCCGAGTAGCCCGCGTGCGGCGTTCTTCCCCCACTCGACTGCCGGCTGGGTGAACGTCTCGACGCCCATCAGCTCGCCGGCCATGATACAGGCGGCCTCGAACGAGACGAGCAGGTCACCGATGCCGCGTTCGTCCACGCGGTCGAGTTCGACGCGGATCGAGGGTTTGTCGGCGGCCGCGAGACTCGCCTCCGTCGCCTCGAACTCCGCATCAAGAAGGTCGCCGAGCGTCGCGTCGCCAAGGTAGGCGAGTCCCTCCACGTCGACGGCCGGAATTTCCCTGTCGTCGCGGGCGGTCGGGTGGACGAGCGTGACCATCGTGTCGTGGCGACCCGCGCGGTACAGTTGGAGTTGGGAGTGTTGGTCCGTCGCGCCGAGCGCGCGAGCGGGCGTCTGGCCCTGTCCGTCCTTTCCGAGCGACTCGGCCCACAACTGGGCGAACCACTCGGCGAAGGGTTCCAGCGCCTCGGCGTAGGGCATGAATGCGTTGGTGTGGACGCCGCGGCGCTCGAGCGCGACCGCGAGCGCGCCATACGCGTAGGCGGGACAGTCGTCGATGCTCCCGGTGAGGGAATCGCGCGCCTCGCGTCCACCGTCGAGGACGGCCTCGATGTCGTAGCCGAGGATGGCCGGCGCGACGAGACCGACAGCAGAGAGCGCAGAGAAGCGACCCGGCACGCCGTCCGGGACGGCGAGCTTCGGAAGCTCTTCTTCGGCAGCGAGGTCGGCGAGCGGGCCGGACTCGCCCGTCGTGACGACCGTGCGCTCGGTCCAGTCGACGCCGGCGGCCTCGTAGGCGTCCCGGACGACGAGGAAGTTCGCCAGCGTCTCGGCGGTCGTACCGGACTTCGAGACGACGTTGATAGCCGTCGAGTCGAAATCGAGGGCGTCGAGCAGGCGATTCGTCGCCTCGGGGTCGACGTTGTCGAGGAGGCAGTGATTTGCCTCGCCGAGCGCGGCGGTGATGGTCTTCGCGCCGAGGGCGGAGCCGCCGATGCCGACCGTGAGCACGGCGTCGGCGTCGATGGGGTCGACGGCGCGCTCGATGCCGGTAGCGCTCGTCGTCTCGGGGAGGTTCAGACTCGCGTAGCCGAAACGGGCGTTGGACATGCCCGCCGCGATAGTTTCGTGAGCGTCGGCCACCGCGTCGTCGAGGCGGTCGAGCGCGTCGGTCGAGACGCCGGGCGTGGCGGCGCTATCGAGGGCGTTCCCGATATCCAGTTGCATACGCGAACGCCCGACGGCCGGAGAGATAGGCGTTCGGTCTCAGCGGTGGAGCGTGGCCGGCGCGGGCGGCATCGACCGCTTGTGCGCGCTCTGTTCCACGAGGTCGACGACGCGGTCTATCGCGGATTCGGGGACACCGAGCGACTCGGTGGTCGCCGATTTGGAGAAGGGACCGTCGACGTGGAGCGCGAGAACCGCGTCGAGCGTGTCGTAGTCGAGACCCATCTCCTCCTCGTCGGTCTGGCCCTCCCACATCTCGGCACTCGGAGCCTTCTCCACGAGGTCGTCGGCGACGCCCATGTGGGAGGCGAGCTGGCGCACCTGTCGCTTGTAGAGGTTGCCGATTGGATTGCAGTCGACGGCCTGGTCGCCGTACTTCGTGAAGTAGCCGGTCATCGCCTCCGAACGGTTTCCGGTGCCGAGGACGACGCCCGACTCGGCGTTGGCGACGAAGTAGTTGAGGACCGCCCGGGTGCGAACGCGGACGTTACCCGCGGCCATTTGGTCGTCGACGCCCTCGGGATACGCCTCGAAGAAGGCGTCCACGATGGGGTTGATGTCGAGCACGTCGTACTCGATTTCGAGCCACTGGGCGACGCGTTCGGCGTCGCTCATGTTCTGGTCGGTGTTCACGTCCGAGGGCATCACCAGCCCGTGGACGGAGTCGGCACCGAGCGCTTCGACGGCGAGCGTGGCCGTGAGCGTCGAGTCGATGCCCCCCGACAGGCCGATGACCGCGCCGTCAGCGCCGGCGTCGTCGACGACCGCTTGGATGAAGCTCGTGATGTGGTCGCGCTGTGCGTCGAGTTCCTCGGCCGAAAGGTCGAGCGTAATCGCGTTCCCCTCCACCAACGGCACTGACTGTGACATGAAAGTGTATACGGGAGCGAGCGACAAATAGGTGCTGTGGGCGGCCCATTCGTGGACACGCGTGGAGTTCTGTGGAAACGCTACGTTCAAGTAGAGCGGTCGGGTACTCGTGAGTGATTCGGGAGTGCCGCTGGTGAGCGGGCGACGCTCGCGAGTCCCGGTGTGACCGAAGAGAGTGCCGTTGGTCCAGTGGTAGGACATTAGCTTCCCAAGCTAATAGCCCGGGTTCAATTCCCGGACGGCACATGGTCTCGAACGCTCGCAAGCGGTGACTCTCTATTCGATCCGCTTCTCTTCTCGAACGGTCTTTTCGCTCTCGACGTTCCCCGTGTTGAGCGTGTCTGCCGGCTCGAACAGCACGATTCGACACTCTTCGTCTGCGACCGGCTGGTGGTCGATTCCGGCGGGGACGACGTGGAACTGGCCGGGCGTGAGCGTCACGTCCTCGCGTTCGCGGAACCGAATCGTTAGCTCGCCCTCGTGGACGAAAAACAGCTCGTCGGCCTCCTCGTGGTGGTGCCAGTCGAACGCCCCCTCGATGCGGGCGAGCTTGACGTGTTGGTCGTTCAGTTCGCCGGCGACGTGTGGGTCCCAGTAGGAGTCGATTTGCTCGTAGGCTTCGTTCAGGTCGACGACCATACCGGAGGTAGCGCGCGGACGGGTACGGATGTGTCGGTCACAGCCACGGGGCGAACTCGCGGGAGTCGATGACCGACAGCAGGCGGTCGGTCGCGTCAGCGTCGTACCGGAGCGGGCGTCGCCACCACGGTCCCTTCCCGGAGTCTGCTGATAGTTCCGTGACGAGGGCATTCGCGTCGACACCGCCGGAGGGAGCCGACAGCGGGACCGCGCGGTCGAACAGCCCCGACGCCTCGTCACCGGCGAGGAGAACGGCCGCGTCCATCTCCGCGCGCTTGACGTGGGCGTTGTTGGCGAAGACGGCCCGCTCCGACTCGGGAATCGTCTCCCAGTCGGTGACGGGATCGCGAGCGAGTCGAAGCCCGCCGACGAGATACGCACCCCACGACGAGGGGTGCCAGTCGGGGCGGTCGTCAGCCGTGTCACTCGCGGTGTCGAGCGTGGCGTAGAAGAGCGCCCAGTCGCCCGCGGCGAGGTCAGAGAGCGGGCGCGCCTTCACGCCGTGCGGGTCGCCGTAGGTGTGGTGGTCACACTCGGGGTAGCCGGCGAACTCGGGGTCGAGATGGACGGACATGTCCCGGATCTCGTCGGGGATCGTCATCCGAAGGTCGGAGGCGAGATCGCCGTACGTCGGGACGGGCTCGCGTGTCGGTTCTGTCTCGGGAATCGGCAGGAAGTCGAACGTGCCGTCGGCATAGACGGGTGCGCGGATGCCCGGTTGGTTCGTGTTTGCGCCGACGTTGACTGCGACGGCGCGCGTCACGCCCGCCGCCCGGTGACGCGAGTCTGCATGTGTTCGGGAAAGACCTCCTCGACGGCCTCGTCGCCGCCGGCCTCGCGGACGAGTTCGCGGAGCTCACCCTCGTAATCGCCCTTTTCGAGGTCGGCGGCGGGGGCCTCCTCGACTTCGAGCGTCTCCTCGGCAAGTCGGTCGACGGCGCGGCGACCGAAGCCGGCGAGCGGCGAGAGGTAGTCGATGTCGTGGCGTTCTTCCAGCGACTGTGCCCACGCGCGGGAGACGCTCGGAACGCGGTCGTCGCGCCGAGTGCCGTCGGCGACGGCGTCGTACCCGTCCCCGGCGACGGCATCGAGCGCGCGTTCGTGGAGCATCTGGATGCCGTTGCGCTGAAAGCCGTCCTCGCGGAGTTGGGCGACCACCTCGTCGCCGACCTCGGCGTCGAGTTCGCGCTCGGCGAACGGAAATCCGAGCGCGTCGGCAGTCGCCTCGGCATGGGTGGCCGCATCGCCGACGCCGAAGCCGACGTGGACGAGTGTCACGTCGTAGAACTCACCGAGTAAGAGCGCGGCGAGCGACGAGTCCTTGCCTCCCGAGAACAGCACGCCGGCGTCCATCTACCGGCGTTTGATGTTGAACTCCTGCTTGTCGGGCTGGAGCTCCGAGAGCAGCGACTTCATCTGCTCGTCGTCGATTTTGCCGTTCACGCGACCGGACCGCGACAGCGCGACGACCTGCTGTTCGACCTGCTCTGCGAACTCGGGTTTCGACATCTTCACCGAGTTGAGTCGCTGGCGGGCGCTGTCGGTGAGCGTCTTCCGCAGTGCGGCCTTCTTCTGGGCTTCGGCCTGCTGGCGCTGTTGTTCGCGCGCCTCGCTTGCACCCTCGCCCTGCTTTTGCTCTTTCAGCTGTTCGAGCCGTTCCTGTCGAAGTTCATCAATCTCGTCGTCGTCCTGACTCATACCAGCGTGTACTTGCGCGCGATGAAAAACGGTTTCGCCGCGTTAGAGTTCGACAAGAAGAACGGTCAGACTGTACTCTCGCTGTCGAAACTTACGGATATACCGATTGAGTGCCACCGAGACATCCCAGATGAGGAGACTGTCAAGGAAGTCACGATCAAGAAAGAGCCGACTGGAGAGCGGTACGCCTCCTTCGCCGTTGACGACAAGGATGAACCTTCCAAACCGTCGCTTGAAGATGTTGACGCCGACGACATGGTTGGCATCGACGTGGGGATTCTGAAGTATGCCCACGACACTGACGGCACAGCAGTTGGTTCACTTGATCTCTCGGACGAACGCGACAGACTTGAACGAGAGCAACGGAAGCTCTCACGCAAAGAGCATGGGTCGAACAACTGGGAGAAGCAACGTCAGCATGTCGCTGAGTGCCACCAGCAAATCAAGCGCAAGCGGCGTGATTTCCTACACAAACTCTCGAACTACTACGCTCAGGAGTACGAGCTAGTCGCGGTCGAAGACCTCAACGTGAAAGGGATGATAGAATCGCCGCGTAACAGCCGCAACACGGCATCAGCGGCGTGGAATACGTTCACCGACCTACTCGAATACAAGTGCAAACGCGAGGGCGCGCACTTCGTGGAGATTGACCCTGACGGCACTACCAAAGAGTGCGCTCAGTGTGGCGTCAAAACCGAGAAACCGCTGTGGGTACGTGAACACTCCTGTCCTGCCTGTGGTTTTGAGGCTGACAGGGACGCAAACGCGGCGTGGAACGTTCTTTCTCGCGGACTCACCGACCTAGGAGTGGGTCACTCCGAATTAACGCCTGTGGAGACTGCGCTCCCTGTGGACACTGCGGTTGTGTCTGCAAAGCGCGTCGTGGAAACAGGAAGCCCCTGCCTCAAGGAGCCGCCAACGGCGGCGAGTAGGCAGGGGTAGTTCACACGTAGCGTTCGAGCTCCGGGCGGTCGAGGTCTTCGATGACCTCGGTGGCGGTCTCATCGAGCAGTTGCTTGCCGTCGCCGGTGACCTCGCGGCCGCGCTTCTCGTTCGTGTTGATGTAGCCAGCGTCGTCGAGCTGCTGGAGCAGCGTCCGGATGACGTTCTTCGAGCCGTCAGTCTTGCGGTTCGGGCGGACGCGGTAGCGGGTCGACCCCTGCTTTTTGTCGCCGTAGGCGGTGGAGAGTCGCTCGACGCCGACGGGTCCGTCGACGGCAACCTTCCGGAGGAGCGATGCGCCACGCAGCGCCCAGAAGTTCTCCTGCTGTGGGGGGAGTTCCTTCGCCACGCCGGTCTTGGTGAACTCGGCCCAGTCGGGCCGGTCGAGTTCGTCTTCGAGCTTGGCGGCGGTCGCCTCGATGAGCTCCTCGGTCGGAGCGTCGTAGAGTGTTGCCATTAGGTTCTGTTCCCGTCGGGATTGTTTAACTCTGACGTTAGACGGGAGTCAGAGCCGAGCGAAGCGAGGCTGTGACTCCGACACGGGGTCACGAGCCGGCGGCGAAGGTGTCGGAGCCGAGGACGCCGGCGATACCCCCGCCGACGACGGTCGGGAGGACGTAGGTGGCGGTGCGGTGGATGATGACGGCGGCGGCGGCGGCCCCGTTCGGGACACCAAGCGCGACGAGCAGCGTGATAAGCACGGCCTCGACGCCGCCGAGTCCACCCGGAAGCGGGGTTGCACCAGCGATTGCACCGACGGGGACGACGACGAGTGCGACGGGGTACGCGACTGTCTGGCCCAGCGCGAACAGCGAGAGCCACAGCGAGGTGGCCAAACAGAGCCAGCCGAGGAGCGCGAACCCGAAGGTGAGCGCCAGCCCGCGGCGGTTCCCGCTCACGCGCTCGATGGCGTGGAAGAACCCCTCGACGCGGGAGCGGATCGCGTCGGCGGTCGGGGGCGACCGTCGCGGAACCACGCGACCGACGAGGCTCGCGACCGGAGTGGCGACTCGCACGGCAGCCGCCTCGACGCGGTAGCGGTAGTTCCACCCAACGACGGCGAGGACGGGGACGGCGATAGCGAGGGCCGCGACGGCGTAGGAGGCAAACTGGAGCCGCGACCCGAACGAGACTTGCGTGGAGAAGTACACGATACCGACGGACGCGAGCCCGATGGAGGGAACGAAGTTGATCGAGTCGACGGAGGCGATGGCCGCCAGTCCGGTCTCGTACTCGGTGCCGGCGCTTCGGGAGATGAACAGCGCGGCGACGGGTTCACCGCCCGCCTGTCCGAACGGCGTGACGTTGTTGGCGAACGTCGCGGCGGCGAAGACGAGGATGGCGACGTGTGCGCGGATGGAGCTTCCCAGCCCCGAGAGGACGGTCCACAGCGCGAGTCCCCACGCGGAGAGCCAGCAGACGGCGACGGCGAAGACGGCAGCGAGCACCGTCGGGTCGGCACGGCGGATGGCGTCTGCCACGTCCATCGGCCCGACGGCCCACAGCAGGCCCGCGAGGACGACACCCGCCAGCGCGAAGCCGACGACCGACGCCCGCAGGTCGATATCCATGGCCGTCGGTTCACGGGCCGGCCGTTTAGCTGTTTGCAGACGCTAAGCCCCCACCCTCAACGAGCACCGCAGTCCGCGCCAGCGGACAAGGAGCGCAGTAGGGTGGAGATACAGCGTCCCCAGAAATCTTTGATTTCTGGTGTGCGAACGAGACGCGTCTCGTCTCGTCAACGCCGTCATCGTTGTTCGTACACTGTACGACTGCAAGCCTACAGGCCCACCGCAATCCCCCAATGCATTTATTACGTCCTACGTGTGTAGCGTGCATACGGTGAAACGGAAGACAATCACCATCCGCGAAGACCAAGACGAGTGGATTGAGGAAAACCATCTCAACCTTTCGTCGTTCATCCGCGACCAACTCGACCAACTCATCGAGGAGCGAGAGTAACAGATGTACTACGCCTACAAGTATCGTCTCAATCCGTCCGACGCCCACCGTGAGGAGTTGGACCGCCACCGCGATATTTGTCGGCAACTGTACAACCACACGCGCTACCGCCTCAGCGAGTACCAAGACGAACACGGCGAACTGCCGTCCATGACAACGCTTCGGTCGAACCTCCCCGACCTCAAGACGTGGTGGGATGACCTCTCGGACGTGTACTCGAAGGTTCTCCAAACCGTCGTGGAGCGCCTGTTCGACAACCTGAAAGGTCTCTCCGCGCTCAAGCAGAACGGCTACGGTGTCGGTCAACTCAAGTGGAAGCCACCACGGGAGTTCCGCAGTTTCACGTACAGTCAATCTGGCTTCAAGCTCGACAAGAAGGGCGGTCAGACTGTGCTGTCACTCTCGAAACTCGGAGACATCCCGATTCGGCTCCACCGCGCCATCCCCGACGACGCCACCGTGAAGCAGGTCACAGTTAAGAAGGAACCGACGGGCGAGTGGTTCGCCACCTTCGGCGTCGAAATGGACCGCGAACCGCCCGAACCGCCCGAGAATCCCGAGCGGTGCGTCGGCATCGATGTGGGTATTCTCAAGTACGCCCACGATACAGACGGGTTCGCCGTGGGGTCGCTTGACCTTTCAGGCGAACGCGAGCGGCTGGAATGCGAACAGCGGTCACTCTCGCAGAAGCAACGCGGGTCGAACAACTACGAGAAGCAACGCCGACGAGTCGCGGAGTGTCACGCTGACTTGAAGCGCAAACGCCGTGACTTTCTCCACCGACTCTCAGCGTACTACGCTCGGGAGTACGACCTCGTGGCCGTGGAGGACTTAGACGTGAAGGGGATGATGGAATCGCCGTCGAACAGCCGCAACACCGCATCGTCGGCGTGGCGAACGTTCATCTCGATGCTCGAATACAAGTGTGGGCGCGAAGGAACGCACTTCGTCGCAGTGAATCCGAGAGGGACGACGAAAGAATGCGCGTCATGCGGCGTCGGGACGGTGAAACCGCTGTGGGTCCGTGAACATTCCTGTCCCGCCTGCGGGTTCGAGGCAGACAGGGATGCAAACGCGGCGTGGAACGTTCTTTCTCGGGGCCTCGAAGATGTAGGAGTGGGTCACTCCGAACAAACGCCTGTGGAGACTGCACTCCCTACGGGAACCGATTCGGTTCCTGCACAGCGCGTCGTGGAAGCAGGAAGCCCCGCCCTCAAGGAGCGCCCGAAGGGCGCGAATAGGGTGGGGTAGTTCACCGCGTTCGGTCTCGCCACCGACACGGCTTTACGCCAGCCAGTTCGGGGGCGAATATGGACGAACGGGCCGCCCTCGGACTCATCGGCGACGCGCTGCCGGACGCGGGCGACGACTGTGCCGTCGTCGGGTCGACCGTCATCACGACGGATATGCTCCACGAGACGACCGATTTCCCGCCGGGGACGACCCGCTACACCGCCGGCTGGCGTAGCGTCGGCGCGTCACTATCCGACGTTGCCGCGATGGGAGCAGCGGCGACCGCCGCGGTCGCCGTCTACGGCGCACCGAGCTTCGAGGAACGGGAGCTACGTGACTTCCTCCGGGGCGCACGCGAGGTGTGTGAGACGACGGGCGCACGCTACGTCGGCGGCGACCTCGACGGCCACGAGGAGTTCACCGTCGCGACGACGGCGATGGGCGAGACCGACACCCCCGTCATGCGCGACGGCGCGACCCCCGGCGAGTCGGTCTGTGTCACCGGGCGAATCGGCCGGTCTGCTGGCGGCTTCCGGCTGTTCGAGACCGACCCCGAGCGCGCGAACGAGCTGTTTCGGTTCGAGCCGCGTGTCGCTGCCGGCCGGGCGGTCGCGCCACACGCGAGCGCGATGATGGATTCCAGCGATGGGGTGGCGCGCTCGCTCCACCAACTCGGCGAGGCATCGGACTGCGGCTTCGCCGTCGAGTACGACCGATTTCCGGTACACGAGAGCGTCGAGACGGTCGCAACGGACGGGACCGACGCACGCGAGTTAGCTGTGCACTTCGGCGAGGACTTCGAGTTAGTGTTCACGACCGACGACCCCGAACACGTTCGCGAGGTGAGTCCGGTTCCCGTGAGCGTAATTGGCGAGGTAATCGAGGCTGGTGTCGAGATGGACGGCGAACCGCTTCCGGACCGCGGCTACACACATTAACTCATCAGCTGGAACGGAACCGGAACGAAACAGAGCGCCCCGAGCAGGAAGGTGAACGCCCCGATCGCGAACCGGCCGCGGTCGAGTGGTTCATCGTAGATTGGTTCGGCGAAGCCGGCCGCGCCGGCGAGCACCGCCATCCCGCCCCAAATCCCCCAGAGGAACGCCGCACGGCCGCTGTTCGTGAAGAAGAACAGGTACGCAGCCAACCCGAACAGGAGCCCGGGGACGACGTTCGAGATGGACTCCGCGCGCTCGCCGGCCATCGCACGCAGGATGTGGCCCCCGTCGAGTTGGCCCACCGGAATCAGGTTCAGAAAGGTGATGAACATTCCCGTCCACCCGCCGAAGACGATGGGACTAACAGCGAGCGTCGGGTCGTCCGGATACTCCAGTGGTTGGCCCACCAACTCGGCGAGCAGTTGGATGAGCGGCGGGTAGCCGAACTGCACCTGGACGGTATCTGAACTCTCGATGATTCGCTGTGGCACCGTAATCGGGTCGGCCGTCAGTCCGATAATCGTCACGACGACGGTCGCGACCAGTCCGGCGAGCGGACCGGCGACGCCGATGTCGAACAGCGCCTTCCGACTCGGGAGTCGCCCCTTCATCCGGATAACCGCGCCCATCGTCCCGATGAGCGTCGGGAACGGGATGAAGTACGGGAGCGAGGCGTTCACGTCGTGATACCGGGCGAAGACGTAGTGGCCGAGTTCGTGGGTGGCGAGCACGGATAACACCGCGGCGCTGAACTTCCAGTTCTCGCCGGTGACCAACTCGACCGGTCCCCACGCGGGTTCGTGATACCAGATAGAGCCGACGAACAGCGTCGTCACGACCGTGAGCGCGAACATGATGACGTTCGTCCACGGGATACCGTCGAGACTGTTGCCCGCAGGCGTGGCGACGAGCGCGTGTCGTCGGGACCGAAGTTGGACTCCCGAGATGGGGTCTTCCTCGCTGTCGGTAATCGTCTGGAGGCGTACGTCGTAGCCAGCCTCGCGGAACAGCGGCCACAACTGCCGTTCGAGCGTCTCGGTCGGCAACAGCGGTTCGCCGACGTAGACGACGCGGTCCTCCTCGGCGCGTCGCTCCTCGACGTGGAACACGTCCGCGAGCGCTGCGGGCGTCGGGAGGGAGTCGTATCCCTCGTCGTCACTCATCACCGAATGAAGGGAGGACAGGGGGATAAACCCCCGTGTGGAGGAAGGGGACCGAAGTGCCGGTCGTCGTTACGCTGGGGTGATACGCCACGTGGTCGCGCTCGTGTACGACCACTTCTCTACGTCGATTTCGGTGGCGGTGTCTCGGAGTTTCACCATCAGCGCGCCGATCTCCTTGGAGGAGAGGCCGACCTCGTCCGCGATGAACTTCGATTTGAAGTACAGCTCGCCGTCCTCGGCCTTCTGCGCGAGGTAGTTCTTCAGTCGGCTTTCCTTGCTCTCGGCGTCGGACTCGGTTGCGGGGGTTGTTGCGCTCATAGGGTATCTCGCCTCACTTCCACAAGGAAGCCACATCGGTATATAAATACGAGACGCTTCGACTCACTTCGGCTCCGTTCGGAGAAAACCAGCACAAATCGGGGTGAAACGAACCGTTCACAAACGCCTCAAAATTGCTTAGACATTTTACGAACTGTTCTAAGACATTCAATTCGAACCCAGAAATCCGGCGAACAGACACCGGTGTTCCCGCAAAGATGCGGCGAAAACAGCCGATAGTTAGCCAGACCTCACCCGCATCTCGGTGGTGCGCGGCGGTTAGCCGTCGGCGTCCACCCAGAACTCCCCCTCGTCGGTGACTTCCTGCTTGAAGATCGGCACTTCGTCTTTTAGCCGGTCGATGCCGTCGGAGACCGCCGCGAACGCCTCCTCGCGGTGGCCCGCGAGCACGACGACGAAGACGATGTCCTCGCCGGCCTCGATGACGCCCTGCCGGTGGTGGAGGCGCACGTCGAAGACACCGTCGCGGGCTTCGAGGTCAGTCTCGATGCTCGCCATCCGGGTCTCGGCCACCTCGTCGTACATCTCGAAATCGAGGTGTGTGGTCGCCACGTCGTCGGGGGAATCGAACCGCCGGACTCTGCCGGTAAAGGTCGCGATTGCGCCCGCGCGGTCACCGTCTTGTGACCCCTTGACGGACGCGATCAGCGACCCCAGACTCTCGTACTCGGGACATTCGTGGAGAGCATCGACCACGCGGTCGGGGTGAACCGGGGGGACAGAGTCCGGTTCCGTCTCGAACAGCGGGGTCGAGACGGCGGTGTCATCGAGGACGAGATGGGGAATGTCGGCGGCTGGCATGTCGAGGACGAGCGCGTAGTCGTGACTGCACGCGAGTCGGTCCAGCGTCTCGTCGAGGGTGCAGTCGCCGTCGCTAGTTGCCTGCCATCCGTCTCCGAGGGTGGTCGTCGTCGCGACGTTCCCGGGGAGAGCGACCTCGCCGGTCCCGACGAGCGCGATTCGACCCGAGAGCGTGGCGGCGATTTCGGTCGCGGTTGCGCGGGCCGACGGGCCGACGACGCCCAGCGTGTACACGTTAGGCGGTTGTACGCGAGGGGCTTGTAGCTGTCGCGCTCGCCTACGCGCTTGATAAGTCTTAAGCGGCGAACGCGGAACATCTGGAACAATGAGAGTCGTCGTTTCTGTCGGCGGGAGCGTCCTCGTCCCCGACCCGGCCACCAACCGGGTCGACGAGTACGCGACCGTCATCGAGGGGTTGGTCGAGTCGGGCCACGAGGTCGCCGTCGTCGTCGGCGGTGGCGGCGTCGCCCGCGAGTACATCGGCGCGGCCCGCGAGGTCGGAGCCAACGAGAGCGAACTCGACCAGCTCGGTATCGCCGTCACTCGGCTGAACGCGAAGCTCCTGCTCGCCGCGATCGACGAGTCGATTACCGCGTCCGTCGTCCCCGAGAACTACGAACAGGCGCGCACCGACGTGCAGCGCGGCGACGTAACCGTCATGGGCGGTGTCGTCCCGGCACAGACAACCGACGCGGTCTCGGCCGTGCTCGCCGAGTACGTCGACGCCAACCGACTCGTCTTCGCCACCTCCGTCCCGGGCGTCTTCACCGCCGACCCGAACGAGGTCGACGACGCCGAGCGCCACGACGAACTCACGGCAAGTGAGCTGGTCGACACCGTCGCGTCGATGGAGATGACGGCCGGCGCGTCCGCACCCGTCGACCTGCTCGCGACGAAGGTCATCCAGCGCGCCGGGTTGGAGACGGTCGTGCTCGACGGCGCTGACCCGACTCGGGTGACCGACGCCGTCGAGCACGACTCCTTCGACGGGACGCGCATCGTACCCGACGAGGAGACGGCATGACCTCGCCGCACACGCTCGCCGACCGCCAGTACGACTTCTGGGCCGACGCCGCCGCCGATGCCGTCGAGGAGCGCGTCGAAGCGGGTGAAGAAATCGTCATCAAGGGCGGTATCTCGCCGTCCGGCGTCCCGCACTTCGGAAACATGAACGAACTGATGCGGGGCCACTTCGTCGCCGAGGTGCTCCGCGAGCGCGGTCACGATGTTCGACAGGTGTTCACCACCGACGACCGCGACCCGCTGCGCAAGCTCCCCCGGAAGCTCGCCGACCTCGACGGTAACATCGTCGGACTGGGCGAGGTGGACGCCTCGGCGCTCGGGACGAACCTCGGGAGACCGTACACCGACATCCCGGACCCGTTCGGCTGCTGTGACTCCTACGGCGACCACTTCTCCGAGATTATCCGCCAGTCGGCCGACCTGCTCGGTATCGACCTCGACATCCGCTCGAACACCGACCTCTACGAGTCGGGCGCGTTCGAGGACGTGACCCGCCACATCCTCGCACACGCGGACGAGGCCCGCGAGATACTGGGCGAGTATCAGGACAAGGTCGACGCGTCGTACGTTCCGTTCAACCCGATCTGTGCGGAGTGCGGGACGGTGACCGAGACCGTCACGAGCATCGACGCCGTGGCCGGCACCGTCGAGTACCGGTGTACGGACATCGAGGCCGGGGGCCAGACCATCGAGGGGTGTGGTCACGAAGGCACCGCGACGCTCCGAGAGGGGAAGCTACCGTGGCGGTTCGAGTGGCCCGCCCAGTGGCAGACCCTCGACGTGGACTTCGAGCCGTTCGGCAAGGACCACGCCGAGGGGTCCTGGCCCTCCGGCGAGCACATCGCCCGTAGCCTGCTGGGCAACGAGCCGCCCGTTCCGATGGTGTACGAGTGGTTCACCCTCGACGGAGAGGCGTTCTCCTCGTCTGCTGGTAACGTCGTCATGGTCTCGGAGGTGCTGGAACTGCTCGAACCCGAGGTGGTCCGGTACTTCTTCACGAAAGACCCCAAGCGTGCTCGTGACTTCTCCATCGAGCGGCTCGACCAGCTGGTCGACGAGTTCGACCGCTTCGAGCGGCTCTACTTCGGCGAGGAAGACGGCGGCGAGACCGAGACCGCACGCGCCGAGCGCGCGTATCCGTTCGTCACCGACCCCGACGCAGCGCGCATCCGCATCCCGTACACCTTCGCGGCCGTGCTCGGGATGACCGACGACGACGAGCTTCGGGCGACGATGGCGCGCCGGTCCGGACATCTCCCCGAGGACGCGAGCGACGAACAGGTCGAGCGTGCCCTCGGCCGCGTCGAGAAGGCCCGCGCGTGGGCCGTGCGCACGGACAACGAGTACAACTACCGGCTGGCCGAGGAGCTGCCCGAGGTCGCCTTCGACGACGCGACGACGAACGCGCTCGCGGACCTCGCCGACTACGTCGAGACCGAACGGCCCGACGGCGAGACGCTCCACGAGGAGATCTTCGAGACCGCCCGCGACCACGGCGTCGAGGTGGGCGACTTCTTCACCGCAGGCTACCGGCTCTTCCTCGATGAACAGCAGGGACCGCGTCTCGGGCCATTCCTCGCGGCGCTGGACCGGACGTTCGTCACCGAACGGCTACGGCTGCGCGAGTAACCGTTTCCGCTAAGTAGCCGAATCACCAAGCCCGAGTATGCAACATCGGGAACTTGGCGACTCTGGCATCGACGTGAGTGAGGTCGGCTTCGGTGCGTGGGTCATCGGCACCGACTGGTGGGGTGACCGCGACGAGTCCGACGCCCTGGAGATGGTCGAATACGCGCTCGACGCCGGCATTAACTACTTCGACACCAGCGACGTGTACGGCCACGGTCGCTCGGAGGAGCTACTCGGCGAGGTGCTCGACGAGCGGGGCGACGAGATGGTCGTCGCCACGAAGGTCGGCTACGACTTCTACAACAACCCACAGGCCGGCCACGGCGAGCTCCCGAAGGAGTACGACGCCGAGTATCTGCGCGATGCAGTCGAGAAGTCGCTCGACCGGCTCGGGACGGACCACGTCGAGTATCTCCAGCTCCACAACCCGGACGTGGCGGAGATGAACACGGAGGTGCTGGAGCTGCTGGATGAGCTCCGCGAGGAGGACGTGGCCGACGCCATCGGCGTCGCGCTCGGTCCCTCCATTGGCTGGCTCGCCGAGGGCGACTTCGCCATCGAACAGGAGTTCGACGGCGTCCAGTACGTCGGCAACATGCTCGAACAGGACGTCCACCGCCACTTCGTCGAGACGGTCGACCGCGAGGGCGCGAACACGTCGCTCATCCCCCGGGTCCCGCACTCCTCGGGGCTGTTGAACGAGCAGGTCACGCCCGACACCGAACTGGAAGCGGGCGACCACCGCGGCTTCCGGCCTGACGAGTGGTACGACACCGGCTTCGAGAAAGTGGAGACCCTCCGCTTCCTCGAGCGCGACGGCGAGCGCACGATGGGACAGGCGGCCATCCAGTGGCTGCTCTCGTACGATTCGGTCGCGAGCGTGACCCCGACGTTCCGGTCGAAGGCCGACATCGACGAGTGGGCGAGCGCCCCCGAGACGCCGGCGCTGTCCGACGAGGAGCGAACCAAGGTCGAAGAGCTGTACGCCAACGACTTCGGCATCGACCGCTTCGACGGGATGGAAAAAGAGGAGTACCGCACCAGCGTCGACGGCGACGACCTCCGCGCGGCCGGCATCCTCAACGCCGACTAATCGCCGATTCGCACGTCACAGCCGGTCGGAGGTAGCTCTCCGGAAGTAATCGTCTCGTTTTCGGCTCTTTCGTATCCGACGACCGTGATACCGACGAACGAGCGTGTGAACCGTTGCTCGTGGCGCTCGTCGGCCAGCCGTTCGAGGCGTCGCTCCTCTCTGTCCGCGACGTGTGAGAAGATGAGCCACACCTCCTCGTGGGCCGCCATTCGGGATTCGAGCGCCGCGACCGAAGTCCGGTCGTGTGGCGTCCCCGATTCGGGACCGACGGAGCCGACGAGGACACGTGGTGTGTGAAGGGGCGCTGTTACGGCTCGAACCCGACCGATTCGCTGCTCGCGTTACACGCCACCGTCGAACGCCACATCGCCGAACTCGCGGACCTGTTCGGCCGCGAGGTGCTCGGCGGCTTCACCATCTTCGGCGGCGGCCAGACCTTCTTCCGTCGGGAGCTGTTCGACGAACTCGGCGCGTTCGACGAGGAGATTCTCGTCGAGGACATCGACATGTCCGCACGGATTCACGCGGCGGGCAAACGCCTCCGCGTCGACCCCGATGTCGTCACTTACGAGGAGAATCCCGCGACGCTGTCTGCCTGGTGGAGCCAGCGCACTCGGTGGGCCCGCGGCTGGATGCAGGTCGCCGTCCGGTATCTGCCGCGGCTCCCGTTCGACTCGACGCTCTCGCGGCGCGCGCGCTTCGACGCCGCCTACACTTTCGTCTACGCGCTCGTCCCCGTCATCACCATCGTCGCCGCGCCGATGTTGCTGCTCGACCGGACGGTCCTCACGGGCGGGACCTTCCTTCCGTACGACTGGCTGTTGTGGAGTGCGGTCGGTGTCGCGCCCTTCATCACCTCGCTGCTCATATTCGTACGCGACCACCGCCACGGCTACGGCCACCACCCGACGGAACTGCTCGCCGCCATCACGCTGTGGGGCTACCTGTTCTGTCAGGGCGTCGTCTACGTGACGGCGTTCCTCGACGAGTTCGTCTTCGGCCGCGAGAGCGTCTACGTGACGACGACGCGCGCCGACGCGCCGGCAGACGACTGAGAGGAAATCTGATGTTCGCCCGCTCGCAGTTTACGCGAGGAACACGTGTCGCGGCCGGTCCGCGAGAATGTCGCGACCTCACATAACCCACCCTTTTCTTCTCGGGCTTCCTCGCGCTGTCGGCTCGCGATGCTCGCCGGGCGCTGTGGAGAGCCGCTCGTCGAAAAGTCTGGACCGAAAAGCTGCTCGCTGCGCTCGCAGTCTACGCGAGGAACACGTGCCGCGGCCGGTCCGCGAGAATGTCGCGACCCCATTGGACCGTGTCGCGGAACGCGTCAGAGCGGAAGAAGTCCATCGCGTCCTCTCGGTCCTCCCACTGGCTGGCGATGAACATGTCGTTCTCGTCGTCGACGTTCACCATCAGGTCCGTCTCGATGTGGCCGTCCATGTCGCCGAGCATCTCGCCGACGGTGCCGAAGTGGTCGACGAAGTCCTCGCGGTGTTCCGGCTTCACGGTGTAGAACATCCCCATCGTCCCGAACGTGGACTCCTCGCCGGCGCGCCCGACGATGTCTGGCAGGTCGGAGAGGTAATCGCCGGCCGTGTCGGCGGCGTCGCGCGTCTCCCACAGCGAGACGACGGCCGCGCGGTCGGTCGCGGTCCCCTTGTACAGCGACGTGCCGACGTGGGTGTCGTAGCGGTCGAAGCCGCCCGAGAGCGACTCGACCTCCTCGCGGAGGTCGTCGGTATCGGCCTCGGAGTAGAGCACCATCGCGTACACGTCCTCGCCGTGGGGTTTGCCGGCATAGATGTCGAGGTCAGAAAGCTCACCGCGGATGTCGTCGTCCGCTTCGTCGCCGGTCCCTTCGACCTCGGGCGGCGCGGTGTCGCCGCCGTCGTCTGCGGCCGTCGTGTCAGCACGCTCGGCGGCGTCGCGGTCTGCCAGCGGCCCGCCGATGCCGTCGCCGTCGACGCCGGCGAGGTCACCGAGGAAGCCGGAGGCCGTGTTGGCTGCGCGCTCGTTTTTCCACAGCGAGACAACCGCGGTTCGACCTGCGTGGGCGCGCACGGACGTGAGCAGGTGCGTGTCGTAGTGCTCGAAGTTGCCCCGCAGCCCGTCCACCTCGTCGACGAGCGCCTCGGCGTTCTCGTCGCTGTAGAAGACGAGACCGAAGCCGGCGTCGGGATACTCGCTCGCGTCGATGCCGAGACGGCGGAGCTCCTCCTCTAACTCCTCGGTCGTCGCGGCGTCGTGTGGCGGTGTTCCGGGGTCGGGTCGGTCGCCGGAGTCGTCCGAGTCGCCACCTTCGTCGTCCGTCTCAGCACCGCCGTCGTCGGGTTCAGATTCCTCGGCGTCGGTAGTCGCGGCCTCCACGTCGGTGGAGCCGTACGCCGGCAGCGGCTCGCCGGCGAACAGCTCGGGGAGATGTTCGGGCGCGAACCGGCGGCCGAACCGGAAGCGACCGAACTCCGCGTACCGCGAGGAGGAGGGGTCGAATCGCATGTCTGCAAGCAGATGCTTGATTTCGGTCGGGTCGTCGGCGAAGAGGGTGACCCCCCACTCGTGGTCGTCGAAGCCCATCGAGCCGGTGATAATTTGTGTCACCTTCCCGGCGTACTCGCGGCCGATGTCGCCGTGGCCGGAGATGAGGTCCGCCCGCTCGTCGAACGGGAGGTCATACCAGTTGTACTCGGGATCGCGGCGCTTGTCCATCGGGTAGAAACAGACGTGCTCGGCGTCCGGAATCGACGGGTAGAGCCGCTGGAGCATGTAGTTGCGCGTTCCGTCGTCCTCGATGTTCTCGATGCCGGCTTCGAGTTCCTCGGTGACGTAGCCCGAAATCTCGGTGACGGAGACGTACGAGTCGGTGCGCTCGGTGAAGCCGGCGAGTGCGGTGTGTTCGAAGGCGCGCTCGATGCGGTCGAGCTGTTCGGTCTGCGGGCGGAGATGCAACACCATGATGTCGGCCTCGTGGCCGGCGACGGTGAACACCGCAGAGCCGCCCTGCTCGGCGTCCGAGAGGTTCTCGCGGTCGCGCAGGAACTCGACGCCCTCGGCGAGCGCGCGGTCGCGTTCGTTGTCGGGGGCCTCGCGCCACGCATCCCAGTCGATACGGCGGAAGTCGTGGAGCGCGTACCACCCTTCCTCTGTCGCGGGAGCATCACGTCGGGTCATACCTCCAATTTGGTCTGGGGTTTCATGGGCTGTTCGGTTGGTCGTCGCGAAATCGTTTTCCACGGACCACTCCCACGAGAGATATGCCCGGTCCCGTATTCATCGACAGCGAGGACGTGACGCTCCGGACGCTCGAACGCGACGACCTCAATCTGCTCCACCGGTCGCGCAACGACCCCGCGATTCGCTCGTGGCTCACCTTCGAGACGCCGTCGACGATGGACGACATCGAGTCCTTCTACGAGTCGACGGTGCTCGGTGACGGGAACGTGAACCTCGTCGTCTGTATCGACGGCGAACCGGCGGGGACGGTCGTCCTGTTCGATATCTCCCGTCACAGCGCCGAGTTGGCGGCGTGGCTGTTCCCGGAGTACCACGGCGAGGAGTACGGCCGCGAGGCGTCGGAACTGCTCGTCGACCACGGCTTTTCGGACCTCGGACTTCACCGGATTCGCGCGAAGGCGCTGGCCGACAACGAACCGTCGCGCGGGCTGGTTCGCTCGCTGGGCTTCTCGAAGGTGGGCGTTGCGCGCGATGCGGTCTTCCAGCGGGGCGCGTATCGGGACATGGTCCGGTACGACCTGTTGAGCGACGAGTGGCGCACGTCGTAGCCGCGCCCAGACAACGGAGGAACGCTGGCTACCCAAGCAGCTGCGGGGCGAAGATGGTTGCGAGCAGCGACGCGAGCATCGCCAACCCGATGGTGATGGTGACAGCGCGGGTCGCGGCGTGTTTATCAGACAGCGGGAATCGAGAGACGACGGCCTGCGTCGAGGTTCGGAGGATGTGGCCGCCGTCGAGTGGGAACGCCGGCACGCAGTTGAACTGCCCGAGGATGACGTTGATCCACGCGACCCAGAACAACAGCGTCCCGAACAGCAGGATCGGACCGGTACCGAGGAACGCGAGCGGACCGTCACCGACGACGTAGAAGTTCTCGTAGATGCCGACGAAGCCGGGGAACGGCTGGTCGATGCTCGGGAGCGTCACGGCCGCGAAGGGGAGGCTGATGGTGAACGCCGCCCGCTGGATACCGTTGAGACCGTCGCCGCTCCCGCCACCAATCGCGGTCAAGAAGAACTCCGCCGGATACCCCTCGATACCGAAGTCGTCCACGCTCATCCCGGTGGTGCCGGGCTGGATTGTGACGCCGATGAAGCCGGTGTCCTCGCGCGGGTGGTCGGCGAGCTCTACGTCGAACGTTCGCCGCTCGCCGTCGTGATACCCGGCGACGGTGACCGACTGGCCGGCGGTCGTCTCGTCGAGAATCGCTCCGAGGGTCGCGCTGTCGAGGACGCGCTCACCGTCGATGGCGGTGACGATGAACGCCTCACCGCCGAGCCCGGACACGTCAGCAAGCGGTGACGGACCGGGGTCGCTCGGGTCGGAGACGTTCGTGTACGCGCCGATCGGCGTGGTGACGGTCTCGCCGGTCGAACTCTCCAACGTCGCGACCTCGCGGTCCCGAAGCGCCGCGTTCAGCCCCGGCTCGGTGTAGACGGCCGTCCCGTTCACCTCGGTGATGGTCGTGTTGATATCGAACGGTGCCGTGGGTGCTGCCCCGACGACGGTGAGCGAGCGGTCGACGGTCGCCGTCTCACCCGACTCGAGCGCGACGGAGACGGTGCGGCGGTCGGTCTCGTCAAGGAGGTCGTCGAACTCAGAGGAGTTTGTCACCTCTATGCCGTCGACGCCCGTAATCACGTCACCGCGGTCGACACCGCCCTGTGCGGCGGCACCACCGGGGAGTGCGCCGGCGATTGGTGCGCCCGAGACGACGGCGATGGAGCCGGCGACCGGACCGAACAGGAGTGCGAAGGCGACGATGGCGACGGCAAAGTTGTTGGTGACGCCGGCCGCGAACATCCGGGTCTGTGCGCCGCGGCTCGACTGCCGGCGCTGTTCGTCGTCCGGTTCCACGAACGCGCCGACGGGGATGAATGTGAACAGCGCCAGCCCCATCGAGTCCACCTCGATATCCTCCACACGCGAGAGCAGGCCGTGGCCGCCCTCGTGCACGACAAGCCCGACGAGGAGCGCGGCGACGATTTCGGGCGCGGCCGACAGCGGGAGGAAGTCGTTCACGCCCGGAATCGCGAGGACGTTGCGTGGCTGGGTCAGCTGTGTCGGCTGTGGGTTGTTGAGGGCCTGAATCCCGCCGAGCAAGACGAGCACGAAGGAGCCGGCCATCACGACGAGGGCGATGCCGACACCGAGATTCCCCCACGCGCGCCAGAACCGCTTCGGGCGGGCGAGCCAGTCGAGGAAGGCCTTCCCGCGCTCGGTGTGGAGCGTCACAATCGGCCCGGAGAGGCGAATCCAGTCCGGAAGCAGACCGCGTGATTTCGCGCCGAGTCCGGCCAGCATGAAGCCGACAACGGCGGCGAGCACGAGCGTCAGCGTATCCACCATTATCTGAAAAACGACCGCCCGGCGCAAGAGGGTTCCGGCTCTCCCGCCTGCGGCCCCGCGATAGCCCGGAGCAGCCCCCTGCGGGCGGTTACCGCGAGGTAACGGTTCGCCGACGGAAACGCTGATACGCACCGCGGAGATACGAGCAGGTATGACAAAGCGACACGTCCGACTCCCGCCCGACGCGGAGGCCGGACTCGAAGCGCTCGTCACAGAGGTCGACGAGCGGCTGACCGCCGCGCGCACCGAGGGCGGCGAGAGCACCTGCGAGGTCGTCCAAGACGTGCTCGTGGACCTCCACGGGGACCGCGAGGCGTACGAGCGCTGGCAGTCGGGCAAGTCGGTGTCGGCAGCAGAGCGCGTCCGCCTGCAGGGGTACGACCCGTGCAACTCCACGCTGGAGAGCGAGTACTACGCCGAGAAGGACGAAGAGCGGTTCGAGCGGTCGAAACATCTCCAGTGGCTCTGGCGGCAGTTCGACGCCACACCGATGGCCGACAACATCGCCTTCGCGCTCCGGTTCCGGGAGATGCTCGCGAACCACCTGTTCGACGAGGTGGGGGAGAACGTCCGCATCTTCAAGGGGGTCACCTTCTCGTACGGCCACAACATCACGATAGGCGACAACGTGGTCGTCCACGACGACGTCCACCTCGACGACCGCGGAAAGCTCACCGTCGGCGACCGCGTCTCCATCTCCGACCGGGCGCACGTGTACAGCCACGACCACGACATCGTCGACCAGACCGAGGTCCGAAACTACCACACCGTCATCGAGAACGACGCCCGCGTCACCTACGACGTGATGGTGACCGCCGGGGTCAGGGTTGGCGAAAACAGCGTCGCCGGCGCGCGCTCAACCGTCACGGGCGACATTCCGGCCCACCACGTCGCGGTCGGTCAGCCGGCGAAGGCCGTGCGCGTGAAGCCGGGCTTCGAGGACGACGTGACCTTCGAGGAGGGGTCGCTCACCGACAACAGCGAGGAGCGCGAACTCGATTACACCTTACCGGAGGGGTTCGTCTCCTTCGACGAGTTCGAGCGCCCGCCCGAACTGTCGAAGCCAACGCGCCGTCACCGCGAACGCTGAGTACCTCGATTATCGCCGGATTTCTCGCACGAGCAGCAGTCCTGCACCGAGATCACCGATAGCGACCAACAGCGGCAGCGGGCCGAGCCACGTCGGCAAGAAGGGGACGAAGGCGAGATACGAGTCGAGCGTCGCGTAGAGGTCGGTCAGCGGGCTGTTCGTTCGCGTGACGAGCGTCCCGTCGGTATCCGCGACGGACGGCTCCTCGGGGAGATACTCGTCGTCGAGTCGGATGCGGTCGGCCTCGTAGACGAGCGAGCGCTCCTCCTGCCGGAGGTGTGACCAGACGACCGTGCCGTTGGGCGCGACCTCGAGGATGCGGAACCGCCGCGAGTCGGTGATGAGCGTGTTCCCGTTGGGGAGGCGGTCGGCGTCGCGGGGCCACCGGAGCGACGGGTCACCGACGTTGGAGTCTGTGGGGACGGAGCCGTACTCGGAGATGACCTCTTCGGTCGTCGCGTTGATCTCGACGATGCGGTCGTTGCCCGAATCAGCGACCACGAGCGTCCCCGTGTTCTCCAGCAGGTTCGGGTTGTGCTGTTCGTTCATGATCGAGTGGTTCCCCGGTTCGCCGTACGTCTCGACGATGGTCTCGTTGCGCGCGACCTCCAGCGTCACGTCGTAGTTGCGCACCGAGAGCAGGAAGTTCCCGTTCTCCAAGTGGTCGATGTCGTTGAGGTGGGTCCAGTCGGACTCGGGACCGCTGCGGGCGAACTCCTCTTCGCTCCCTTCGGGGACGTGTTCGTCGAACCACTCCGTCCCGCGGCTGATGTGGTCGCTGGCGTTCCACTCCCAGGTGATGGTGCCGGACTGGTCGACGGTGAACGCGCGGTGGTTCCCCATGTCGGCGATGGCGGTCTCGCCGCTCTCCAGTCGGTCGGCGTCGTGCACCTCGTGGTGGTTCGGGAAGGCGTCGAACCACGAGTACTCCCAGACAACGTCTTTCGTTTCGTAATCGACCTCGACGACGCGGTTCTCGACGCACGGGCGGTCGTACTGGTCTTCCTGGTAGTGCGTGGGACACTCCGACTGCGGAACGGAGACTGCCACGCTGGTGAGGATGTTCCCGTTCTCCAACTGCTCGGTGTCGAACACTCGAGAGTTGGGAACCGACCAGTTCCAGACGGTGTTGCCGGACTCGTCCACGACGGCCGCGTAGCCGTTGTTGTAGCCGAACCAGCCGTCTGCCTGTACGCCGAAGAGGGTGTACCGTTCATCGGTCGTCGTCGTCTCTTGGACCGACCCGCTGCTGTAGGCGACGCCGGCGAGCAAGGACGTGGAGAGCAGTACCACCAACACGAGCACGGTGGCGCGTCCTGTATCCATGCCGCGATATTCGCAGAATAACGTATAGTCGTGGTGGTTCTACAGTCCGAGTTCCTCGGCCAGCGCGGTGAAGGAGTCGACCTCCAGTGACGGGTCCGGACCGACGTTCGGGTAGGGACCGTCGTCGCGGTTCACCCAGACGCCCTGCATTCCGGCCGCCTCAGCGCCCGCCACGTCGAACCAGCCGGCGGTGACGTGGGCGACCTCCTCGATTGGCGTGTCGATGCGGCCGGCGGCGTGGCGGTACAGTTCGCCGTCCGGCTTGAACGTCTCCACCTCGTCGGCGCTGACGTACCCCTCGACGCGGTCGTGGAGGTCCGCCACCTCGAACATCCGGTCGAGCATCTCGGGGTTGCCGTTCGAGACGACCCAGCAGTCGTACGCGTCGGTGAGCCGGTCGAGGCCGGCGCGCACGTCCGAGAAGACGTGGAGATCCATGTACACCGACAGAATCTCCTCGCGCTCGTCGTCGGTCACGTCCGCGCCGGCGGTCTCGAGCGCGTAGGTGAGCGCGCGGCGGTTCAGCTCGTAAAACGACTCGTAGCTGTCCACATCGTTGACGACGACCGAGTACATGAGCGACTGCGAGCGCCACCGCTCTGCCACCTGCTCGGGGTTCGGGACGTAGTCGGCGAGCGCGTCGACGGCGGAGCCGACGTCGACGATAGTGCTGTAGGAGTCGAAGGTGAGCGTCGTGATACGGTCAGTGGCGAGCATACCCCAAGGATGTCCGGCGGCGGTTTAGCCGTGGGGGTCAGACGGGGCGGCGCTCGGCGGCGAGCACGGAGAGGTCACCGTCGAGGTCTAAGACGAGCTGTTCGTCGTCGAGGGGGATCGAGAGAGTGAGCCGCCACGGGTCACTGCTCCGCTCGACGGTCGTGTGGCGGTCGGAGACGCACCAGTCGAGCGTCCAGAAGGGGACGCTGTTCAGGTCGATATCGTGGTCCTGATAGAAGGAGACGATACGGGCGTCGTCTAAGAGCACGAGTCCGACCGACGACCGGATGGAGTGGTGACACCGCTGGCACTCGTGTTCGACGCGCACGCGCTCGGGGTCGTCCGTATCGCGTACGTCGGCCAGATGCGTCTCCATGCGCCCGGAGCAGTCGGGACAGACGCCGTCGGCGGAGAGACACGAGAGATGGCGGGCGCGCTGATTGAACGCTGCCATCAGCTCCTCGCGGGTGCGGTCCTCGATACCGCCGGGCGGGAAGGCGTAGCCGCCGTGGCTGCGCTCGCAGTCACGACACCGAATCTCGATGCGTTCGTCCTCGTAGACGGCTTCGAGCGGGCCATCACACGAGAGACAGGAGCCGGCGACGGTGAACGGCTCCAGCGAGGGGTCCTGATTCAGCGTGCCCGAGAGCACGGCGGCGATGACCGACCGACCGGCGGCGCGGAACTCGTAGCCGTCGTCGGTCTTGTGGATGAACTGGCCGCGGAGCTTCGAGAGATGGTAGTTGAACTGTGCGGAGTCTGACATCCCGACCTCGCGGCGAATGTCGGAGAAGGCGGCGGGGCGGTCGAGCGTCCAGAGGGCTTCGAGGATGGAGAGGCGCGTCTCGTTGCCGACGACGGCAAAGGCCTCGGAGGGGGCGAGACACTCCTCGCAGGCGAGTAGCGACTCGGTGTCGCTCGGTGGGGCGTCACTCATACGTCTGCTTCGGGAGAGAGCCACTAAACCGTTCGCTGCGTCACGGGTGCTTTCTGCGACACGGTAGCTTTATCAGTCGCACGGAGCCAAATCTACACAATTACGCAATGACTGCAAATCATCAACAACCGGAGGTGAACATCGGACTGGTGGGTCACGTCGACCACGGGAAGACGACGCTCGTGCAGGCGCTTTCGGGCGAGTGGACCGACCAGCACTCCGAGGAGATGAAGCGCGGAATCTCCATCCGGCTCGGCTACGCGGACTCGACGTTCCGGCGACGGCCGGACGTCGACGCCCCCGACTGCTACACCGTCGCGAACGAGGTGGACGGCGTCGAGACCGAGCACGTCCGCACTGTCTCCTTCGTGGACGCGCCCGGCCACGAGACGCTGATGGCGACGATGCTCTCTGGGGCCTCGATCATGGACGGGGCCGTCCTCGTCGTGGGGGCAAACGAGGACGTGCCACAGGCACAGACGGAAGAGCACCTGATGGCACTCGATATCATCGGTATCGAGAACGTCGTCATCGCACAGAACAAGATTGACCTCGTGGACAGCGGGCAGGCCCGCGAGAACTACGAGCAGATCCAGGAGTTCGTCGAGGGCACCGTCGCCGAGGACGCGCCGGTCGTCCCGATTTCCGCAGAACAGGAGATCAATATCGACGTGCTCATCGACGCCATCGAGGAGACGATTCCGACGCCGGAACGCGACCCCGAGGCGGACCCGCGGCTGCTCGTCGCTCGCTCCTTCGACATCAACCGTCCGGGGACGACATTCGACACGCTCACCGGTGGCGTCATCGGTGGCTCGCTCACGCAGGGGACCCTCGACGTGGACACGGACATCGAGATTCGCCCCGGCCGCGAGGACGACGGCGACTACGACCCGGTCGCGACGACGGTCCGCTCGCTGCAGGCGGGTGGGTCGACCGTCGACTCCGCCACGCCCGGTGGACTCATCGGCGTCGGCACGGGACTCGACCCGTCGCTGACGAAGGGCGACGGGTTGGCCGGGCAGGTGGCCGGGCCGGGCGACTCGCTGCCGCCGGTCCACGATAGCTTCACGATGGACGTGGAGCTGTTGGACCGCGTGGTGAGCGACGACGACGAGATCGAGCCGATCTCGACGAACGAGCCGCTGATGTTGACGGTCGGGACGGCCACGACGGTCGGTTCGGTCACCTCCGCGCGCGACGAGGAGGCCGAGGTCACGCTCCAGCGACCCGTCTGTGCCGAGGCGGGCGCGAAGATTGCGATCAGTCGCCGAGTCGGCGCGCGCTGGCGACTCATCGGCGTCGGGACGCTCGAATAATGCGGGTCGCGGTAGACACGAACGCGCTGATGATGCCCGTCGAGTGTGACGTGCGACTGTTCGACGAGCTGGACCGGCTGCTCGACGACTACGAGCTGGTCGTCCCGGAGACGGTCGTCGCGGAACTCGACAAGCTGGCCGAGGGGAACGGACAGGAGGGGGTCGCCGCCTCCGTCGGCCGTGACCTCGTCGACCGGTGTACCGTCGTGGCTACCGACGAGTCGTACGCTGACGATGCGGTGCTGGCACTCGGAGAAGAGTGTGCATACGCCGTAACGAACGACAAACCACTGCGACAGCGGCTCGCGGACGCTGGCGTTCCCGTAATCTGTTTACGCGGGGAGCATAAACTCGCGATAACGAACTAATGTACAAGAAGGTCACACTCAAGGATACGGTGGAGGTGCCCCCGGAGTTTCTACCGGACCGCACCTCCCCGGACGTACCGTCGGAACTAATCAAACAGCTGCTCCAGCAGAAGCTGGAGGGGAAGATGGACGAGCAGGTCGGCTCCGTCGTCACCGTCACGAACGTGACGAACATCGGGACCGGCGCGGTCGTCCCAAACCAGCCAAGCGTCTACTACGAGGCCACCTTCGAGGCCATCACCTACGACCCGCAGATGCAGGAGGTCGTCGACGGTGAGGTCGTCGAGGCGGTCAACTTCGGCGCGTTCGTCGGCATCGGTCCGGTCGACGGACTGCTCCACGTCTCACAGATCTCCGACGAGTATCTCGCCTTCGACGGCGAGAACGAACAGCTCGCCTCCCGCGACTCCGGGCGGCTTCTCGGCGTCGGCGACGCGGTTCGGACGCGCATCGTCACGAAGAGTATCGACGAGCGCAATCCCCGCGACTCGAAGATCGGCCTGACCGCAAAGCAGGTCGGGCTCGGCAAACACGGGTGGCTCGAGGAGAACCGCAAAGAGCGGGCGAGTGGAGGCAACTAGATGGCCCAACGACTCGTCTGTCGTGACTGCCACCGCGTGCTCGATGTCGAGGACGGCGAGCAGTGTCCGGCCTGTGGCTCGAACTCCTTGACGGAAGACTGGGCGGGCTACGTCGTCATCACCCACCCGGAGGAGTCACAGATTGCGACCGAGATGGAGATTACCGAGCCGGGCAAGTACGCACTGAAAGTCCGGTAATGGGCGTCCTCCTCGAACTGCCGGCCGACCTTCGCAGCGAACTCAAAGACCCGCTGGGTCCAATCTATCAGGACGCCGACGAACTGCTTGCGGCGGCCGGCGAACCGGTCGTCGCGGTCGGCGATATCGTCACCTACCACCTGCTGGAGGCGGGCTACTACCCGGCGCTCGCGCTCGTTGACGGGAAGACGAAGCGCGAACGCGTCCGGGAGTCGGTACGAGAGGCGACGACCGGCTTCGGCGAGCGCATCGAACTCGAATCGCCCGCCGGCGCGCTGTCGGCGGCGATACTGGAGGCGCTCGTCGCGGAGCGTGGCGGCTCAACGCTGGTGGAGGTGCTCGGCGAGGAGGACCTCGCTGCCCTGCCAGCGGTGCTCGTTTTGCCCGACGGGGCGAGCGTCGTCTACGGCCAGCCAGACCAGGGGATGGTGCTGGCGACGGTGACACCGGAGCTACGCGAGCAGGTACGGGAGCTTCTCGACTCGTTCGTCGGAAACCACGAGCGAGCGTACGAGATTCTGGGCGTCTGAGTCGGCGACTCGAAATCCTTTTACGCATTTCGGCGGGATATACGGGCAACGAACCATGGAAATCGACGTTATCTCCGAAGACGAGAACCCCATGTTGCACCGGACGGACGTGCGGTTCGAGGTGACTCACGAGGAGGCAAGCCCGTCGCGGCTCTCCGTGCGTGACTCGCTCGCCGCCACGCTCAACAAGGACGCCGACGAGGTCGTCATCCACAATCTCGACACCAAATATGGGATGCGGACGACCGTCGGCTACGCGAAGGTGTACGACAACGCGGAGGTCGCCACCGAGGTTGAACAGGAGTACATGCTCGACCGCAACAAAATCGAAGACGAGGAGGAAGAGACGGAGGAGGCTGAGGCATAATGGCCCGCCACGAGTACTATAACGACGACGGCACCACGGACAAACAGCAGTGTCCGCGGTGTGGTGACACCTTCCTTGGTGACCACGGCGACCGGCTCCACTGTGGGAAGTGCGGCTACACCGAGTACACCGACGAGTAACGCCCGTCCGGGCATGACCGACGTTTCGTTTTCCTCTCGTTTGCGTCCGCGGGCGGGGAGAGCGTGAGCCGCGTCCTCGGTATCGAAGGAACCGCGTGGTGTGCAAGCGCCGCCGTCCACGACACCGCGACCGACGAGACCGTCATCGAGTCCGACGCCTACGAACCCGATAGCGGCGGTATCCACCCGCGCGAGGCCGCCGAACACATGCGCGAGACAATTCCTCGCGTCGTCCGGGCGGCACGCCAGCGGGCCGAGCGGATGGCGGGCGACGGTGAGCCTGCAATCGATGCCGTCGCCTTCTCGCGGGGACCGGGACTCGGTCCGTGTCTCCGTATCGTCGCGACCGCGGCGCGGGCGCTCTCGCTCGCGCTCGACGTGCCGCTCGTCGGCGTGAACCACATGGTCGCACATCTCGAAATCGGCCGCCATGGGTCCGGCTTCCGGTCGCCCGTCTGTCTGAACGCCAGCGGCGCGAACGCCCACCTGCTCGGCTACCGGGGCGGCCGCTACCGCATCCTCGGGGAGACGATGGACACCGGCGTCGGCAACGCAATCGACAAGTTCACGCGCCATCTCGGCTGGTCGCATCCGGGCGGGCCGAAGGTGGAACAGAGAGCCGCGTCGGGCGAGTACGTCCCGCTCCCGTACGTCGTAAAGGGGATGGACTTCTCGTTTTCCGGAATCATGAGCGCGGCAAAGCAGGCCGTCGACGACGGCGTGCCGGTCGAAGACGTGTGTTTCTCGCTCCAAGAGACGATGTTCGCGATGTTGACGGAGGTCTCCGAGCGGGCGCTGTCGCTGACCGGCGCAGAGGAACTCGTCTTGGGCGGGGGAGTCGGCCAGAACGCCCGGCTGCGTGAGATGCTCGCGACGATGTGTGAGACGCGGGGTGCAAAGTTCCACGCGCCGGAACCTCGATTCCTGCGTGACAACGCCGGGATGATTGCCGTCCTCGGCGCGCGGATGTACGAGGCCGGCGACACGATTCCCGTCTCGGCGTCGGCCATCGACTCCGACTTCCGCCCGAACCAGGTGGACGTGACGTGGGACGCCGGCGGCGACGTGTCCGTCACGCGCCCGCAGGCGAACGAGATTCGCGGCGCAGAGGCGGTCGTCACGATGGGCGAGCGCGTCAGGAAAGAACGCGTCGGCAAGGCGTACCGCCACCCGACGCTGGACGAGCGGCTCCGGAGCGAGCGAACCCGACAGGAGGCCCGGCTGACGAGTCTCGCGCGCCGGGAGGGCGTCCCGACGCCCGTCGTCTTCGACGTGGACGACACCGATTGCGTGCTCCGATTCGAGCGCGTCGGCGACCGGGATTTGCGCGAGGCGCTGACCGAGTCAAACGTGCGGGCCGTAGGTCGACACCTCGCCGCGTGTCACGGTGCGGGCTTCGTCCACGGCGACCCGACGCCGCGGAACGCGCGGGTCGGCGACGACCGCGTGTTCCTCATCGACTTCGGTCTCGGCTACCACACCGAACACGTCGAGGACTACGCGATGGACCTCCACGTCTTCGAGGGGTCACTCGCCGGGACGAGCGACGACGCCGACCGGCTGACCGAGGCCTTCGAGGCCGGATACGAGTCGCGCGGCGACGCCGAGGTCATCGCGCAGCTCCGCGAGGTGGAAGGACGCGGCCGCTACCAGTGAGACCGGTAACTCCTTTTGTCGGCGCGTCGAACTCCGCATATGAGCGACACACCTGAGTCGGGCGAACTGCTTGGAATCCCGTACAACTTCGAGCGACCGTCGCTCGGCCGGATGCTGTCGGCCTACTGGCAGCCGGGCGAGGGAATACTCGTCGAGAAGCCGTTCGGCGTCGGCTACACGCTGAATCTGGCCAACTGGCGGTCATGGCTCGTCGTCGGTCTCATCGGCGCGCTGTTTTACCAACAGGAGCGCGGCGGGAGCGACGAGACCGACGACGAGCCGGTCGAAGTGCTGGTCGACGAGTAACGGAGTTCGACGCGACTTTACTGACTTCGGCCGCAGTACGCTCGTGAGCCTCCGCTACGTCACGACGAACGAGGGGAAGACCCGGGAAGCGCTGTCGTATCTCGACGACGACGTGACCCAACTCGATTACGACTACGCCGAGCCGCAGGCCGACGAACTCGAACCCATCGCCGCGGCCGGTGCACGAGAGGCGTATCGCGTGGCCGGCGAGCCGGTCATCGTGGACGACGCCGGATTGTTCATCGAGGGACTCGACGGCTTCCCGGGACCGTACTCGGCGTACGTCGAGCACACGCTCGGCGTCGAGCGTGTCGGCGAAATCGCCCGCGACGCGGGCGCGACGCGGGCGGCGTTCCGGTGCGTGCTCGCCTACTGCGACGGCGAGCCGTTCGCCGCGACGCCGGAGCCAGTCGACCGGGGCGAGCGCCGCGGACAGGACCTCTCCGCCGACGACCGCGACCGCGCCGCGACCGACGACACCGTCGCGGAGGGTGAGCTTCCGGTCAAGCTGTTCGTCGGTTCGGTTCCGGGGCGTATCGTCGAGCCGCGGGGCGACGACGGCTTCGGCTACGACCCCATCTTCGAACACGACGGCCAGACGTTCGCGGAGATGGCCGCCGACCAGAAGAACGCCATCTCACACCGCGGGCGCGCGCTCGCGACGTTCGCCGACTGGTACGCCGACCGGTAACGCAGTCGTATCTGCGCGTTCGGGGTATCTTTGCGCTCGGCAGCCAAACACCGGGTATGCAGGTGCGTCCACCGACCCCGACAGAGCTGTCGGCGGTCGCCGAACTCCACACCGCCGCGGCCGAAGCCGGTGGCCGGCGCGCGTACGACGAGTCGACGACCGCGGCGTGGGCGAAACGCGGCGAACGAGGTCCCGACGACTACCCGGTCGACGACCCGGCGAGTCACTTCGTCGTCGCCGTCACCGACCGCGTCTGCGGCTTCAGCGAGGTCGTTCCCGACGCCGGCGAGGTTCGAGCGGTGTACGTTCACCCCGACTGTGAACGCCGCGGCGTCGGGACCGCACTGCTCGCACACGTAGAGGGATACGCACGCGGCCGGGGAGTCGAGTCACTATCTCTGCAGTCGTCGTTAAACGCTGTCGGCTTCTACGAGACCGCCTGCTACGAGGCGGACGCGGCCGAGGCGAGTCCCGGCGGCATCGAGGTCGTCAGGATGGAGAAATCACTGTAGCTCGCGGTCCGGGCCGGGGTACTCTCCCTCGCCGACTTCCGGCCACAGGACTTCGGGGTCGAACAGCCGGGCGAACGCGCTCGGCGGGCGGATGCTCACGGTGACGTGTTGTTTCAACACCGCCCCGGCCTCGACGCTCGTCAGATTGTCGTCGAAGGTGACGAGGTGCGCCGCGTTGCCGCGGTAGGCTGCCGCCAGTCCGGGGTGGTCGCCCTCGGGATGGTCGACCACCTCGGCGAGCGATTCGAGTTTCGACCGGTGGTCGGCCGCGAGGTCGGCGTCCGCGAGGCCGGCGACGAGCCGCTCGGTGTCATCGAGCAGCGGTTCGGAGACGACGAGCGTGAGCCACGAGTGGCTTCGAATCCTGTCGAGGACCAGCCGAGCGTGGCCGCCGACGAGCAGGTCGGCCGCGAGCACGTCAGCGTCGACGACGATGCGCGTCAGGTCCGGTTCGTCACTCATCGTCGCGAAGCTCGGCAAGACGCGTCTCGATGTCAGGCGCTGTCACGTCGTACTGTTCGCCGCGGGCGAACAACTCACTCCAGTCCATACCGGGGTGAGGAGCGCGGGGGGCTTAGCCGTCGGGCTTTTGCTCGCGAGCGGCCAACCTCGACCGTGCGCGAGTTCGACTTCGAGGTGGCCGTCTGTGCCGGGCTGGAGCGCGACGGCAAGCTCGTTTCTCGCCAGCTCGCCGGCAGTATCCACGGCTCGCGCGTGATAGATACGGTCGTCGTGGAGCCGGGAGCCGAGTTCGACGACCGCCGCCGGCTGACGAGCGAGACGATTCCGCCCCGGCTCCTCGAGACCGACATCGGTCCCGGGACGGCGAGACGACCCCAGAACACGGTCGGCGGGTCGGGCTACGCGCGCGGCGCAATCGAGGCGGGTATCGACTGCGGTTACCTCACCCGGGAGCGACGCGGCGGCCAGGAGTACGTTCGGGCGACGACACGCTACCCCGACCGGTGGTTCGACGGGCTCGTCGGCATCGAGAACAAGCCCGACCTCGACCGACCGGGCGAGTTGGAACTCCAACTGCGCAAAGATGTGTCGCTGTCCCTGTTTGATGAGGTGTGGCTCGCGACCGCCAGCCACGTCACGGGCGCACACCTGAACCGCATCCCCGAGGGAGTCGGCGTCTGGCGCGTCGACCCCGAGACGGGCGACCGGACGACGGTTCGGGAGGCGACGCCGCTCGACCCGAAGCGCGGGGGGATCGAGATTCTGGAGACGCATCCGGGCCACACCGAGATACGGACGGTGACCGACGAGGAGAAACGGAAGTATCGACGGCGCGTCGCAGAGCGCGCCTACGGGAAGGGGTGGCGCGTCGCCTTCCCCGACTGCCCGCACGTCGAGGAGCGAGCGGTTGCCGGCGTCGACGGGCTGGCCTACTGCACCCGCCAAGAGCAGTTCGTCCGGCCGGCGGACGCCTGCGAGAGCGAGGACGAGGGTCCCGAGGTCGATGTCGACGCGCGCCGGGCGGAACACTCCCCGTGGGTTCGCGACCCGGCAGGCGCGAGAGACAAGCAGGTCGGCTTGGACCGCTACAGCTGATACTGCTCGCCGTCGACGGCGAGCGGGTCCTCGAAGGCGCGGTCGGCCGGGGTGAAGTGTGAGACGTGGAGCACGCGGTAGCGGTCGGCGTCGAGTTCCGCTGCGAGGTCGCGTGCCCCCTCGATTGTCATGTGTTTCGTCCCGAACGTGCGAGGAACCCCATCGTCGTCGTGGTGGTCGCCGCCGAGCGGGTGGTACTGACACCGCGAGGCGGGCGTGATACCGTCCGCGAGCAGCAGGTCGGCCCCGCTGAGCGCCTCCCGTGAGGCGTCCGCGATTCCGAAGTTCGTGTCGCCGGTGATAGCCAGCGAGGCGTCGCCGTGGTCGATGCGGACGCCGTAACACACCAGTGGCGGGTGGACGACGGGGACGAACGTCACCTCGAAGCCACACACCTCGAAGGACTCGTGCGCGTCGTGACCAGTGACGGTCACCGCATCGAGGTAGTCGTAGTCGCCGGCGACGGTCTCAGCGACCGACTTCCCCGTCTCGGGGTCGGTCTCGTCCGCGGCGTGGACGGGGAGACTCGACAGGAGTCGGTAGGCGTTGCCCATCCCGTGGAGATGGTCGAAGTGGATGTGGGTGACGAGGGCAGCATCCGGCAGCGACACCTCGTGGTCGAGCATCTGGTGGCGGAAGTCGGGCGAGATATCGACCAACAGCGACTCGTCGGTCACCTCGTTGTGGATGTGTACGGAAAATCGCGTGCGCTCGACCCCCAGCTCGCGGGCGCGCTCGCAGGTGTCACAGTCACAGCCCGGGGTCGGCGTTCCCGTCGTGTCGCCCGTCCCGAGCAAGGTCACCTGCATCAGTGGTCGTGATCGTGGTCGTGGTCACCGCCGTCGCCCGCGACGGGCGCGGTCTCGTCGGACATCATGTCCATGTTCTTGAGATTGTCACGCTCCTCGAACCCTTCGACAGCCCGTTCAAGATCGTCTTGTGTGAGTGTCATGCGTTCCTCGGTAAGCGCATCGAGGACGGCCTCGCGCATCACGAGCCGGAGGTCGCTTCCCGTGAGCCCCTGTGTGATGTCGGCGATTGCCTGCGGGTCGAACTCGTCGATGTCCATGCTCCGGGTGATGAGCATGAGGATGTCCCGTCGCATCCCGGAGTCCGGCTTCGGGAAGTTGACGATTTCGTCGAAGCGTCGCCACGCCGCCGAGTCGAGTTGGTCGGGGTGGTTCGTCGCACCGATGAGCAGCACCTCGTCCTGAATCAGCGAGATCTCGTCGATGGATTTCAGCAGGGTGTTGACCGCCCGCTTGATGGCCGCGTGCTCGTCCGACGAGCGCGTCTTCGCGACGAAGTCGAACTCGTCCATGAAGAGGATACACGGCGAGAGCCGCTTTGCGACCTCGAACGTCTTGTCGACGTTTTTCGCCGTCTCGCCGAGATACTGGCTGGTAATCATCGACAGCTTCACCTCGACGAACGGGAGGTCGAGTTGGTGAGCGAGCGCGCGCGCGACGCTCGTCTTCCCGGTGCCCGGCGGGCCGACGAACAGCAGCTTCCCGATCTCGCGCAGGCCGATGCGGGCGAGGTAGTCGCGGTGTTCGATGGCCTTGACGACCTTCTCTATCTCGCCCTCCTGGTCTTCGGTGAGCACGAGGTCGTCGAGTTGCATCTCGATTTCCTCGGGCGCGCGGATGTCGACGAGGTCGAGCATCTCCTCTTCGTCCTCGTCAAACATCTCATCGAGCAGGGAGTCGATCCAGACGCGGTCGGCGTGAATCGGGCGGTTCGACTGGCGGCTCTCCTCGTACTCCACGTCGAACTGGTCGCCGAAGACGTACGCGAGCGTCGGGTTCGCGGCCACGTCCTCGGGTTCGAGGCGGTCGAGCAGCCACGTCTCGGCCATCCCCTCGTCGGTGAAGCTGATGGAGCCGGAGAAGTCGTCGCGGTCGGTGAACATCAGCCCGGAGACGACCTCCCACGGGCGGTCGACGTTGGTCGCGGCCGCGGCGTTGTTGCTCGTCGCCGACAGCGGGCGTTCGAGTTCGCCCTCCGACCAGAAGACGCGCCGGTAGCTGGGAGGAAGGTCGCGTTCGTCCAGTTCGCTGTGCTCGTTGTACAGTCGGGTCGTGAGGAGAAACTCGACGATGTCGACCTCGGGGCTGGTCATCTCACGGAACTAACGACGGGCTGGCAGTTAAGCGCATCGTCCTCGCGGCGGTGATTTGTTTCCGTTGGAAACAACAGCCGACGGCGCGCTTACAGTTGTTGTCACACGGTCGGGATAGCTTTACCACGCCAGCGACACACGGTTAGCGTACAATGAGCGACAGCGACCCGGTAATCGTGCAGGCGGTTCGAACCCCGTTCGGCAAGGAGGACGGCGTCTTCGCCGACACGCGCCCGGAGGACCTCTCCGTGGCGCTCATCGACGACATCCTCGACGAGACCGGTCTCGACGGCGAGACAATCGACGACCTGATGTGGGGCTGTGCACAGCAGCGCTCCGAGCAGGGCAACAACATGGCGCGTATCATCGCGCTGCTGTCCGAGCTGGGCGAATCGGTCCCAGCGACGACCGTCAACCGCTGGTGTGCCTCTTCGGCCCAGACGATTATCTCCGCGTCGGACGCGATTCGCGCCGGTCAACGCGACGCCATCATCGCTGGCGGCGTCGAGTCCATGTCCCGCGTCAAGATGGGCGCGAACAACGAGATGCACCCCGGTCTCAACGACGACTACAACGTCGCCGCCCTCTCGATGGGGATGACCGCCGAGGCCGTCGCCGAGCGCTACGACGTGTCCCGCGAGACGCAGGACGACTACGCGTATCGCAGCCACGTCCGCGCCAGCGAGGCGACCGAGGAAGGGCGTTTTGACGACGAAATCGTCCCCATCGAAACCGACGACGGCGTCGTCGACACCGACGAGGGGATTCGCCACGACATCAGCCGCGACAAGCTCTCAGAGCTACCGACCGTGTTCAAGTCCGAGGGGACCGTCACGCCGGGCAACGCCTCCCAGATCACGGACGGCGCGGCCGCGACGCTCGTCACCTCGCGCGCGTTCGCCGAGGAGCACGACCTCGAGATTCTCGCGGAGGTCGGCAACAACGCCGTCGCCGGCGTCGACCCCGAGGTCATGGGCATCGGCCCGATTCCGGCCTGCCAGCAACTGTTCGAGCGGTCTGGAACCTCCGCGGAGGATTACGACCTCGTCGAACTGAACGAGGCGTTCGCCTCCCAGTGTGAGTACTGCCGTCAACAGCTCGGCTTCGACGAGGACATCTACAACGTGAACGGCGGCGCAATCGCGCTCGGTCACCCGCTGGGTGCCTCGGGCGCACGGCTCCCGGTCACGCTCATCCACGAGATGCACAAGCGCAACGCGGACAACGGCATCGCGACCGAGTGTGTGGGCTTCGGGCAGGGCGCGGCCATCGAGTTCTCACTGCCGAACTAAGATTACTGTCGACCGAGGAATGTCGCCCGGCCGGAGGTTCCGTCCGGGCCGTGGTCGGTGATTTTGATGTCGATGGTGTCGTTCACCGAGACGCCGCTCGGAATATCCTCGACGAACACGTACAGCCCCTGAATCGAGACGCGCGCGGTGTCGCCGCCGTCGACGAGCTCCTGTACGACAGTCGTGTGTTCGCTGCCGACCGGGGCAACGTCGCTCGGGTCGCGTTGCTGTGCGGCTTCGTGGGCGGCCTGTGCCTCGGGGTCGTCGTACTTGTCGTCGCCGTTGCCTCGCAGCAGGGCGGCGAGACCGGCGAGCACGACCAGTCCGCCGACGGCCGCCGCAATCGTCGTGGGTTCGACCATACCGGGGCGACGAAGAGCACTGGCTTCAACACACGGGACGACACGTGAACTGCCCCACCCTACCGCTCGCCTGACGGCTCGCGCTTGAGGGTGGGGCTTCCTGTTTCGACGACGCGCTTTGCAGATACAGGTGTATCCACAGGGAGCGCAGTCTCCACAGGCGTTAATTCGGAGCGTCCCGCTCCTAACCGCTTTGTGATACCGCGAGAACGAATGTTCCACGCCGCGTTCGCGTCTCTATCTGCCTCGAACCCACACGAGGGACAGTAATCTTTCTCACACGGTGGGCCGTTCGCCGAGTATGGACGTTGCGACGCTGTTCGAGCAGATGCCCTTCGCACAACACGTCGGTATCGAGATGACGGCCGCCGAGGACGGACACGCCGCCGGCCACATCGAACTGGGGGATGAACACACCTCCTCGCCGGACAACGGTGTCGCCCACGGGGGCGTGGCCTACACGCTGGCTGACACGGTCGGTGGGGCCGCGGTCATCTCTCGGGCCGGCAAGCCGACCCCGACCATCGACATGCGAATCGACTATCTCGCGCCCGGCGATGGTGACCGGATAGAAGCGACGGCAGACCTCGTCCGGTCCGGCAGCAGCGTCGCCGTCGCCGACGTGACCGTCACGGACGGCGACGGCCGACAGATAGCCGAGGCTCGGGGGGTCTACAAAACCGGCGGCGGCGAGGGTGGAAACGCGTGGCGGGACGGCAAGGAGATTCCGTACGACGATTAACGACTACAGTACTCCATCGCCTCGCGAACGCCCTCTTTCTGCCCGATGAGCGTGATTCGGTCGCCGGCTTCGAGCACGGAGTCGGCACTCGGCACCCGCGTCTCGCCGTCGCGCGCGACGAGCGTGATGAGCGTCCCCGACGGGAGGTCCGGACCGATCTCACGTATCGGGCGTCCGATGAGCTCCTCGTTAGTCACTTCGACCTCCTGTACGTCGCCCGAACGGCCGATTTCGCCCATCCAGTCGGCCAGCGCCGGGCGCTCGATGGCGTTGTCGAGCGCCTGTGCGGTGGCGAGCGTCGAGGAGATGGTCCGGACGCCGAGGTCCTCGAACGCGTCGACGTTGTCGGGGTCGTTGGCGCGGGCGATGACCGTCTCCACGCCGAACTTCGAGGAGGCGAGCTGTGCGACAAGCAGGTTCGCGTCGTCGTCGCCGGTGGCGGCGGCGACGATTCGTGCGTTGTCCACGCCGGCGGTCTTGAGCACCTCCGTGTCGGTGCCGTCACCGATGTGGACCGTGTGGCCCTCGTTGCGAGCGGCCTCGACCTGTGTTTCGTCGTTCTCGACGATGACGACGTTCTCTCCTCTCTCTTCGAGGCGACCGGCGAGCGTCCGGCCCACCCGTCCACCTCCGATAACGAGTACACGCATTGGAATCACGTCGAGGTAGTCCGCGAGATACCGCGCGAGGCCGCCCTCGAATACGACCGTCGCGAGGATGACGAGGAAGACGACACTGACCAACAGCGTCGCGCCCTGTGCCAGTTGGTCTGCCTGAGCAATCATGCCGGCCTCTCGGAGTTCCGTCGCCCGCGTCTGCATCTCGACGGCGAACAGCGTCGCGACCGACGCCGGGATGATACCGCGGGGACCGACCAGGCTCATGAACACTTTCTCTTCAGTTGTGAACCGGTCGCCGATGGTGGAGACGAAGACGAGCACCGGTCGGATGACGAGCGCGACCGCGACGACGACGACGATACCCCGGTAGCCGAGGCTGACGAGCTGGCCGAAGTCGAGCAGCGCCGCGAGCGCGATGAAGACGAACGACAGGACGACGAGCGTCACGTCGCCTTTGAACTCGGCGATATTCTCCTCGTAGGGAATGTCCATGTTACCGAGGACGACCCCGGCGGTCGCGACCGCGGCGACGCCCGCCTCGGCGGCGAAGTAGTTCGCGACCGCGTACGCGACGAGCGCGCCCGCGAGCACGAGCAGTCGGGCGTTCTGTGGGGCGTTCCCCGGCGAGAGGTCGATGTAGCGAAGCAGATACCACAACACCGCCGCGACGGTGATGCCGACGACCACGCCGATGCCGAGCCGCTCGACGAACAGCGTGGGGAAGTTCCCCTGGTTGGGGTTCATGATGAGTTTGAACACGGCGACAGCCGCGATGGCGGCGGTCACGTCGTTGACGATACCCTCGGTTTCGAGCGCCGCTTCGACGCGGTCTCGGACGGCCACCACCTCGACGATGGGCGCGATGACGGTCGGTCCGGTCGCGACGAGCAGCGCCCCGATGAGAAAGGAGATGTCCCACGCCACGCCGAAGGTGAACTTCGTCACGGCGGCCGTCGCCAGCAGCGCGATGAGTGCACCGACGGTGACGAGTCGAACGTTCTCCGCGGGAGCCTCTCTGAGATTGTCGAGACGGAGGTGGAAGGCCCCCTCGAAGACGATAATCGCGACCGAGAGTCCGACGATGGCGGGGAGCGAACTCCCGAACGAGCCACGCGTCACGAGCGCCGACTCGAGCACGAGTCCGGAACCGGGCCCTAACGCGAGTCCGGCGGCGATGAGGAAGATGATACTCGGCAGCTGGAACCGGTCTGCGAGTATCTGTGCGCCGACTCCCAGCCCGATAATGGCTGCGACGGTCGCGATGAGCACGCTCGAACCACCAGCCATCAGAGACCCTCCATCGTCTCTTGGTTCAGGAGGCTACCTATTAATCCCCGAGATGATGCGGTCACTCCTCGCGGGCGTCGAGATACCCCAAGACGCCGCGGACGTTCATCGCCGCCTCGTTGTACACCTTCTCGTCGGGCCACGGCTCCGTCCCCTCGACGCGTGTGGCGACCGCCTCAACGACCGCCGCGTCGGTCTCGTGTTCCGTGCGCGCCTGTTCGACCCGTTCCACCCACTCCGTGAGGACGCGCTCGTAGGTATCGAGTTTCTCACCCGTGTCGGCCGGGCCGAAGTGCGGGTACAGCAGGACGGCGGGGTCGATGTCGCGGATCGTGTCGATATCGGCGAGACACTGCTCGAAGTCGAAGTTCGACGGCGGCGACGTGGGGCGAATCTCGCCCGTCTGGCGGACGTACAAGCCGGCCGCGTCGGCCGTGAAGACGGCGTCGTCGTCGGGGCTGTAGAAGAGACACTGATGGGGAGCGTGACCCGGTGCGTCGTGGACGTGGAGCGTCCGGTCGCCGATGTCGAGTTCGTCCCCGTCGTGAAGCTCCTCGATGCGCGATTCCGGAATCGGCTTCGGCTCGCGGTAGTACTGGAACTGGTCGCCGACGGCGCGGCGGGTCCCCTCCCAGAGGCGTTCGGGGTCGGCGAGGTGGTGCGCGCCGACGGCCGGACAGTGGACGGTCGCGTTCTCGCAGGCGTCAGCGAGATAGCCGGCCCCGCCCGCGTGGTCGAGATGGACGTGCGTGGGGACGATGTTCGCCACGTCGTCGTGGTCGATACCGACCTCGCCGAGGGCGGCGAGGGTCTTCTCCACGTCCGGTCCCATCCCGGTATCGACGACTGTGGGTTCGGGCGCGTCGATGATGTAGACCGCTCCGTACTCCGGGGTGTCGTACATCCCGGTGTCGAAGTAGTAGATGTCCGAAACCGACTCCTGTGTGATCTCGTGTACGTCGACGGTGACCATAGCCCGTCTCCGTCGCCGCGATAGTAAAGTGGCGGTGTCACACGCCACCGACATTCCTTTGCCGGCGAGTCGTGAATTCCGACTATGTTATCACGGCAGTTTGTCCGCGAAAACCCCGACGAGGTGCGGCGTGCCCTCGACACGAAAGGCGTCGACGTGGACCTCGCCCACGTGCTCGAAATCGACGAGGAGTGGCGCGAGCTCAAATCGAAGGGCGACGACCTCCGGAAGGAGCGCAACGAGATCTCATCGCGTATCGGCCAGCTCAAACAGGAGGGCAAAGCGGAGGAAGCACAGGACGCAATCGACCGGTCGGGCGAGCTAAAAGCCGAAATCGAGACCGTCGAGGAGCGCGCCGACGAGCTGGAGTCGGAACTCGAACACGCGCTGCTCACGCTGCCGAACGTCCCGGTCGAGGAGGCCCCCGTGGGCGACGACGAGTCGGACAACGTGGAACTCCGACGCGAGGGATTCGAGGAGCTGCGTACCCTCCCCGATGAGGTCGCTCCCCACTACGACATCGGCGAGCAGTTGGACATCCTCGATTTCGAGCGCGGCGCGAAGGTGTCGGGCGGCGGCTTCTACTTCACGAAGGGCGAGGGCGCAATGCTGGAGCACGCGCTCATCCAGTTCTTCCTCGAGACCCACCGCGAGCAGTCGTACGAGGACGTGTTCCCACCGATTCCGGTCAACTCGGCCTCGATGCGGGGGACCGGTCAGTTTCCGAAGTTCGTGGAAGACGCCTACCGGCTGGGCGGTGACAACGATGAACCGTACGACGACGACGACCTCTGGCTGCTCCCGACCGCGGAGGTGCCGGTCACGAACATGTACCGCGGCGAGATTCTGCTTGACGACGACCTCCCGTTGAAAAAGCAGGCGTACTCGCCGAACTTCCGGCGCGAGGCCGGCGAACACGGCACCGAGACGCGGGGGATGGTCCGGTCACACCAGTTCAACAAGGTCGAACTCGTCAACTTCGTCCGTCCAGAAGAGAGCGAAGACCGGTTCGAGGAGCTCGTCGCGGAGGCGTGTTCGGTGCTCGACGCGCTGGAACTCCCCTACCGCGTGCTCGAGATGTGTACCGGCGACATGGGGTTCACGCAGGCGAAGAAGTACGACATCGAGGTGTGGGCACCGGGCAACGACGACGAGGACGGCCCGGAAGAGGGGGGTCGCTGGCTCGAAGTCTCGTCGGTGTCGAACTTCCACGACTTCCAGGCACGGCGGGCGGACATCCAGTACCGACCGGAGCGCCACGAGTCGGCGGAGTATCTTCACACGCTGAACGGGTCGGGGGTCGCCGTCCCGCGGGTCGTCGTCGCGATTCTCGAATACTACCAGAACGCCGACGACACCGTCGACGTGCCCGAGGTGCTCCAGTCGTATATGGGGACCGACACCATCGAGGGGTCGGAGCCGGTCGGCGAGTCGGCGGTCGGCGCAGGCAAAAAAGAGTAGCTCACGCCGGGTGCGTGTAGGTCGTCAGCGCGTACAGCTTCTCGTTTTCGAAGCGAAACGTGTCCACGAAGGAGAACATCGGCTCACCCGAAGCGCGTCTGAGCGTCCCTTCGGCGGCGACACCGGCGTCGCTCTCGTAGATGGCCGTGAGTTCGTGGCTCGTCTCGGTGTCGGGGCGGTCGTCGCGCATGAACGCGACGAAGGCATCGGCCCCGTCGAGTCGCATGTCGCCGCGGTCGTGGACGAAATCGTCGGCCAACAGCGCGCGCAACTCCTCGTACTCGTCGGCGTCGATGGCGTGGTAGTAGCGCTCGACTGCGTCGTAGCGGTCCATACCCGAGCAACGGCGGGCAGGGAGAAAGGGGTGGCGCGGCCGAGTCGATTAGTCGTCGGGGTACGGAACCTCGATTTCGTCGCCGTCGTCGGGGAGGAAGGCCTCGCCGTCGAAGAACGCCTGGCCCTCGTCCTCGATGTCGTACTCGTGGCCGGCATACCGGGAGGAGACGTGCGTGAGTGCGAGTCGCTTCGCGTTCGCGCGGTTGGCGATTTCGGCGGCCTGAACGGCCGTCGAGTGGCCCGTCTCGCCGGCGCGCTCGCGTCGGTCGTCGAGGAAGGTCGCGTCGTGGATGAGCAGGTCGGCGTCGGCGGCCGCCTCGACGGTCGCACCGATTGGGCGGGTGTCGCCGGTGTACGCGACCGTCCGGCCGGGACGCGGGTCACCGACGACCTCGTCGGGGTGGACGACGGTGCCGTCGTCGAGTTCGACCGCGTCACCGGCGTGGAGCGTCGAGAACCTCGGCCCGACGGGAACGCCGAGTTCCTCGGCGCGCTCGCGGTCGAATCGGCCCTTGCGGTCGTCTTCGATGAGCGCGTAGCCGACGGACTTCGCGCGGTGGTCCGTCTCGAAGGCGCGAACCTCGTACTCCTCTGCGTCGAGGACGGTGTCGCCGGGACCGACCTCGTGGACGCGAACGGGGTAGGAGGGGCGCGCGCCGGTCGCGCTGGTGAGATTCCGGACGAGCTGGCGAGTGCCGTTGGGCGTGTGGATGGCGATGGCGCGGTCGCGCTCGTTGAAGTCCCACGTCTGGAGCAGGCCCGGCAGTCCGAGCACGTGGTCGCCGTGCGTGTGGCTGAGAAAGATGTGGTCGATACCGAAGCCGGTTCCAAACCGCATCATCTGTCGTTGTGTCCCCTCGCCACAGTCGAAGAGGAAACAATCCCCCTCGCGGCGGAGGAACACCGAACTCGTGTTCCGCTGGCCCGTCGGAACGGCCCCACTCGTCCCGAGGAAGGTGACGGCAAGTGTCATACGGACACCAGTGGCGGGGGCGGTAAACGGGTGTCGAAGCGCGGCGTCGACAAGTGAGTGACACGACCGTCCCGCTGTCCGGCGATTCGACTTCAGAGCGTAAACTACCCCACCCTACTCGCTCACGGCGTCGCCGTTCGCTTCGTTGAGGGTGGGGCTTTCGCGTGGACTCCCGTTCTGGCCTTCATAGGCAGGCTCGTACTCGCCGTTCACGTTCAACATCCCGCGATTCAAGCGCACGTCTACGGGTGCGCCTCCGTCCGACGACGTTTGCGCCGCGCGGAGATACTTCAGACCGATGTTCTTCGCCGCGTTATAGTCGGCGTTCACTTCGTAGCCACACTTCTGGCAACAGAACCGCTCTTGCGTCTGGCGGTTCTCGCGGAGCGTCGTCCCGCACTTGGAACACCGTTGGGAGGTGTACTCGGGATTTACCTGTCCAATCGAGATACCAACTATCTCGGCTTTGTACTCGACGTACTCGAACAGGCGTCGGAACGCCCAGGCGTGGAACTTCTTAGCGCGAGGCATCCGCTCACGAATCCCAGTCAGGTTCTCAAACGCGATCACGTCGCAATCATTCGCGATAGCTTCCGCGACGAGTTCTTTCGAGACGGTGTGTAAGAAGTGGTCGTAGCGTCCCGTCTCGGTGCGCCCGACCGACTGGATAGTTTCGTGAGCAGCTCGCGTTTCACGCTGTTGAAGCGACCCCCGTCGCTTCTCGAACTCACGATGCCAGTGGTTCACCTCCGACCCGTTCCAGAACGTTCCTGTGGACGTGACGGCGACGTTTTCGATGCCGAGGTCAACGCCGAGGACTGTGCTGTGCTCGTCGTTGCCGTCGTCGGCAGTCTCGGACTCCACGTCCGCCTTTGTTCGGACGTGAAGATAGAACTCGCCGTCTCGGTAGTGGAGTTCTGCGCCCGTCACTTCGTAGTCGTCGTTGAATAGATACTCCGAGTGGGGTGTCTCGCGGCTCTCGTCAGGAAGAACGTACTCGGCAGTGATGCGTCCTTCAACGGTTGAGAGTGTGGCGTGGTCGTCGTTGAACGTCGCACACCGCTTGTCGTAGACAAGCGTCGGCGCGGAGAAGTTCGGCTTTCCCGCATAGTCACCGTGCTTCCAACGCGCGACGACGCCTTTCACCGCTTCGGCGGCCTTGTTGCGGGCGTTCTGGACGAGGTTCGCTTGGAGCCTCGTTTCGGCCCGCACGTCGTCGTAGGTTTCGCGTTGAAGTTCGGCTTTGCTCGTCGTCTTGTACTCGCCTTGCCACGCGTGGTCTACGACGTAGTTAGCGGCCCACAGGAACTCGGAGATGGTTTCGTGGAGAAGGTCGGCGTCGCTGTCGGCCACGTCGAGTTTGACGGGGACAGTGCGACGTACCTCCATCCGTACGTCAGACGTAGGCTGCAGTCTTTATACTACTAACGGCTTGTGAGGGAGTCGGCCAGCCATCGAGCTTGGGGAGCGTAGTACCGGGTCGGTTTCCTCTCCGACCTACTCGCTCGCTACGCTCGCTCCCTGAGGTCGGAGGCTCCACCTTGCATTACGCTGAAGGGAGCGAACTCGTCGCTCGTCGATGAGTACGACGTTGCGAGCGGCGACTACACGAAGGTGTTCTTGAACGTGAGCGAGGTAGACGGGAGGCTCACATCCGGCGAATCGGCGGACGTGAAGCTTCCGTCCGGCAAGCTCCAACTGAACCAGAACTTCACCGTCGAGAGCGGCTCGTCGGTCGACTTCGTCTACGACATCAACGTCGTGGAGCGAGGGAACGGCGGCTACAATATCCGTCCGGTCGCGAGCGAGTCGGGGACCGACGTACCAATCAAGCGCGTCGACGACCCCGAGGCGTCAGAGAGCGAGGACGCGACGGGCGACGACGCGGAGACGACGACGCCGACCGCGAGCGGTGAGCTTTCGGCCACCTTCGAGGGAATCGTCATCGCCGGTGAGAACACGACCGTCCACGTCGCACGGGACGGCGAGGTCGTCGAGGGCGCGACCGTCACGTACGACGGCACCGAGTACACGACCGACGCGAACGGTGAGGTGACGTTTGCGGTGCCGAGCGACGCCGAGGAGATCGAGGTCACCGTCGACTATGAGGGAGCCGAAACCGAGCTGACGGCGACGGTGCAGTCGGGCAACGGCCCGACACCGGTACCAGAAGGAACAGCGACGAGTAACTAACGCGGCGAGCGTTTTTGACGTTTACACGCCAGTCGAGTAGCGTAAAATGCCGGCAATCCCACCGAAGGCAGTCAGCAGCTGCTCGCCCTTCTCGAAGTCCGTCGAGATGAACTTCGTCTCCGTGCCGCGCTGTTCGGCGATGTCGATGAGGTGTTCGATGACGTCCTCGCGGTTCTCGTCGTCACCCTCAACGACCTCGCCACACTCGCTGCACTCATGGTCGGAGGTGTTCTTCCGGCGGTCGATGACCTCCCGCTCCTCGTGACCGTTCGAACACTCGTAGGTGACCACGTCGTCGCGGAGGTCCTCGGAGATGAGCAGGCGGTCGACCGAGCCCATGATGAGGTTGCGACGGGTCTGCTCGAAGCCGTAGGTGGCTTTCTCCCCGTCGTGTAGCTCTTTGAAGAACTCGTTCATCTGCTCTTTGTCCTTCATCACCTCTGTCTCGGCGAGTACGTCCTCTGCGGCGTCGACGAGGTCATACAGCCCGGACTCGTCGGTGTATGACACGTCGAACTTCCCGAGGACGCTGTCCTGAAGCTCGTGGTGGAGGTAGTCGCCGTCGAGGAACTCGTCTTTCGTCGGCGAGGGACCGCCGACGATGATGCCGTCGATTTCGTGGCGTTTGGCGACGAACAGATCGTTTGCCATCTCCGCGACCTCCTGATAGAAGTTGTCGATGGCTTCCAGTCGGAGACGGGCGAATCGCTGGGCGGACTGGCCACCCTTACGCTGCTTGCCGGGGACGAGCGACGACGCCGACTTGACCGGCTCGACGCGTTTCCCCTTCAGCCAGCCGACGTTCGCCTCGCGTCGGTCCAAGACGATGAGCCCGAACAGCCCCTTGTCCGCGAGCATGTGTTCGAGCGGGTCGGTGAGGAACGCCGAGTCACAGTGATAGCGGAACGACTCGACGGGGTCGGGTGGCGATTCGAGGACGCGCGTAATCATGTCCGTCTGGCCGCCGCCGCTGTTGATCGCCCCGGAGAACATGACCATCCCGTTTTCCGGCGGGCGCACGTCGTAGTACTTGAGTCGGTCCTTCAGCGACGTGAGCGCGTCTTGGACGGCGGTGCGGGTCTGTTTCGACTTGATGTTGGACGCCTCGGAGTGTTCCTGGGTGATGTGGGCGGCCACGTCGGAGATGAGCCGGTCTTCGGGGATGTAGATGCTCACCAACTGCGTGCCGGAGCCTTCGTACTCCTGTAGCTCCTCGATGACCTTTCGGAAGTCGTACTTCTGTTTGTCCGACTTCTCCTGTTCCTGCTGGCTCATTACACGCGCTACGGTAATGCGTCGTAAGTACCTGTTGACCGCTTGCGCCGAGTCGTGAGGATTTAAGCCTCGCGTCCCCCCACCAGAGGTATGCCCGACCCAGACAACGTCGATACGAACATCCCGCTGTCGTGGATTGTCATCTTCCTGTTGCTCGCGCTCGGTCTCGGCGCGGCCGCCGTCCAGTTCGCCGGCGGGACGCTCATCAACTCCGGCGGCTTCGTTCTTCCCCTCTGATTACATCGACACCGGCGCTTCCACGCCGATGATGTCGAGTGCGTTCGCCATCGTGTGGCGAGCCGCGGCCACGAGCGCGACGCGAGCGTCGCGCACCTCCCCCTCGGCCGACAGCACCGGACACTCGCGGTAGAAGGCGTTGAACGCCTCGGCGAGGTCACGCGTGTACGTCGCAATCTGGTGTGGCTGGAGATCTGTGGCTGCCTCGTCGATGACGCCCTCGAAGCGCGCGATCTCACGCAGCAGGTCGCGGGCTTCCGGTTCGGTGAGCGCATCCACGTCGCCGTCGGGTACCTCGCCGGCGTCGTCGAGGATACCACAACAACGCGCGTGGACGTACTGGACGTACGGCGCGGACTGCGCCTCGAAGTCGAGCGCGCGCTCCCACTCGAAGGTGATGGCCTTCGTCGGCTGTTTGCTCACGATGTCGTACCGAACCGCACCGATACCGACCTGACGGGCGATGCGCTCGATGTCCGCCTCCTCGAGATCGTCGTCGCGGTCGCGCGTGTCGAGTCGCGACTCCACCTCGTCGCGGGCGCGAACGATCGCCTCATCGAGCAGGTCATCGAGGTCGATACCCGTGCCCGCACGCGTCGACATCTTCCCCTCCGGGAGGTTCACGTACGAGTAGATGACCGATTCCAGTTGGTCGGTGTCGTTGCCGAGCAGCCCGAGCGTCTCCTTCAGCTGGCCGGCCTGGAGCTTGTGGTCTTCGCCCAACACGGTCACGGCACGGTCGTAGTTGTCGAACTTCCACTCGTGGTGGGCCAAATCGCGGGTCGTGTACAGCGACGTACCGTCAGAGCGCAAGAAGACGAGGTTCTTCTCGAAGCCGTCCAAGTCGAGTTGCCACGCATCCTCCTCGTAGACGGCCTCGTCGAGGCTCTTCAGCCGGGCGACCACGTCGTCGGTGTCGCCGTTCTTCATGAATCGCGTCTCCTTGACGAACTCGTCGAACGCCGCCGGCAGGCGCGCGAGACACTCCTTCATCCCACCGAGCACCGCGTCGACAACCTCGCCCACGCGCTCGTAGGTGTCGTCGTCGCCCGCCTCCAGCCCCTGCAGAATCGATTCGATTTCGGCTTCGGCGGCCTCGACGGCGGTCTCGTCGGCGGACTCGAGAAACTCGTTGCCCGTGCGGTAGTAGCGGACCATGTCGTACTCGATGCGGTCGCGCTCCGGCTCCGGGAGGTCGGACTCGTCGAACGTCTCGTACGCCCACGTGAAGACGGCCATCTGGCGGCCGGCGTCGTTGACGTAGTAGTGGCGGTCCACGTCGTTGCCGGCGTATTCGAGCAGGTTCGCGACGGCGTCCCCGACGATGGGGTTGCGCGCACGGCCGACGTGGACCGGGCCGGTCGGGTTCGCGCTCGTGTGTTCGACGACGACGGAGTCGCCGATCGAGTCGAGGCGGCCGCTCTCCTCGCGGACGGCGAGCGCGTCGGCGAAGTAGGTCTTGCTGGGCGTGAAATTGACGTACGGACCCTGTGTCGCGACCGAGTCGACGTAGATGGTCTCGGAGAGGTCGACCGCGTCGGCGAGCTCGCCGGCGACCTGCGGTGGTGGTGCGCCGGCTTCGCTGGCGAGTCGGAAGGCGACCGAAGACGCGAGGACGGCGTCGAACTCCTCGGGCGGAACCTCGATACCGAGGTCGTCGCTCGGATAGCCGCAGTCGTCGAGCGCGTCGGCGAGGACGGCCGAGACCTCCTCGCGGAAGGCGATGAACATGGCTCCCGTTTCCTGTGAGTGATAAAGGGGCTTGCGGAGATGATCGGTGAGCGCAGCGAGCCAATCTCAACCGACGCGGGAGCGAGCAGAGCGAGCGACACGCAGAGATGAGTGGCGGACAACGCGAGCAGTAGTAACGTAGGTAGGAACGTCGAATCACCCGTGGGAGCACGGAGTGGTAATCTATTTTGTCGCAAACAACAGTGAAATTCAACATTCAGCGCCGCTAAAACTGCGTCACTCGCGAGGACGACAAGAAGCTCGTGGTGGGCAACTCCGGGTGTATCTTCGAGAAGACGCCCAGTGGACGCAACTCGACTCTCCGGTGGAAGGCAATCTGCTCGAAGCCCGATACGGTCGGCCGGCTCCCGACAGCGAGAACGTCTACCCCGACGTGGCCGTCGGCTCCTCGGGACTCGCCGTGTTCCGACTGCCGCCGGAAGTGACCCAGAATTACCCCTCTGTTCTCATCTGTTTCGCCCCGACAGCGACGGCTTTAGGCCCGCGGCCCGCGACCGTCGGGTATGAGCGACACCGGGCCGAAACAGGTGGACGACCCGGAGTACCACAGCCGGAACCACACCGCCGCACAGACCTGCGGGTGGACGGCGAACGCCCTCCGCGGCGAAGGACGCTGTTACAAGAACACCTTCTACGGCATTCAGTCACACCGCTGTATCCAGATGACGCCCGTCGTGAAGTGCAACGAGCGGTGTGTCTTCTGCTGGCGCGACCACGCGGGCCACGCGTACGAACTCGACGAGGTCGAGTGGGACGACCCCGAAGCGGTCGTCGACGCCTCCATCGAGCTGCAGCGCAAACTGCTGTCCGGCTTCGGGGGCAACGACGAGGTTCCGCGCCGCGTCTTCGACGAGGCGATGGAGCCGCGCCACGTCGCCATCTCGCTGGACGGCGAGCCGACGCTGTACCCGTATCTGCCGGAGCTCATCGAGGCGTTTCACGACCGCGACATCACGACCTTCCTCGTCTCCAACGGCACCCGGCCCGAGGTGCTCGACGCGTGTGACCCGACCCAGCTGTACGTCTCCGTCGACGCCGCGGACCGCCACACCTTCGACGAAACGGTCGCCGCGATAGAAGACGACGCCTGGGAGCGACTGCTCGACACGCTCGACGTGCTGGCAGAGAAAGACGAGACGCGGACGGTCATCCGGACGACGCTCGTCGACGGCTTCAACATGCACACCCCGGAGTGGTACGCCGTCATGTGCGAGCGCGCCGACATCGACTTCCTGGAGATGAAAGCGTACATGTACGTCGGCCACTCCCGGAGCCGACTCGGCCACGAGAACATGCCGAGCCACGAGGAGGTGAAGGCGTTCACCGAACGCGTCGGGGAGTTCCTCCCGGACCACGACACCTTCCGCGAGGTTCCCGACTCCCGTGTCACCCTGCTCTCGCGCGACGAGGACACGTGGGTGCCGAAGCTGAAGGGCGGCAGCGAGTTCTGGTCGTAGCGTTCCACTTCTGCGATGCGTGCCAGTAACGATATGCTTAACCACGCGAAGGTCCCACTTTGAGGTATGCAAGAGCAGGTCGCGTCCGTCGGTCCGGACGAACTCACGACGCTCAAGGAACTCGCGCTCGCGGGCAGCATCGACGGGCCAACCACGGTGACGTGTGCGGTCGTCGCCGAACGGCTCGACGTCTCGAACCAGACCGCCTCCCGCCGGCTCCAGCGGCTCGAATCCGCCGGACTCATCGAGCGGGAGATGCTCGGTGACGGCCAGCGCGTCACCCTCACCGACGACGGCGAACGCGTGCTCCGCAGCGAATACGAGCAGTACCGCCACATCTTCGAGCGTGACCCGTCGGTCGCCTTCGACGGCCACGTCACCAGCGGGATGGGCGAGGGCCGCCACTACATCTCCCTGCCCGGCTACATGGAGCAGTTCGAGGAGAAACTGGGCTACGAGCCGTTCCTCGGCACACTCAACGTCGAACTCAACGACGAGTCCGTCGCCGCCCGCAGCCGGATGGACAGCTTCGAGCCTGTTCAAATCGACGGCTGGGAGGGGGAAGACCGCACCTACGGCCCGGCGTTCTGCTGGCCGGCGACCGTCGAGGCCGACGAGGCGTCGTTCGAGACGGCCCACGTCATCGCGCCCGAGCGCACCCACCACGACGCCGACAAGCTGGAGATCATCGCCCCGGTCAAGCTCCGGGACGAACTCGACCTCACGGACGACCAGGAGGTGACGGTGCGTGTCACAGCAGAGTAACGCAGCTGTCGACGCGGCAATCGCAGCCTACCGCCGCGGCGAGCCGATCTTAGTCCACGACGCCGCCGACCGGGAGGGGGAGACCGACCTCATCTACCCGGCACACGCAGTCGACGCCGACGCAGTCGCGCGGCTCCGCAACGACGCGGGCGGACTCATCTGCGTCGCGCTCTCGGACGAGGTGGCAGCGGCGTGGTCGCTCCCGTTCATGCAGGAGCAACTCGACCATCCCGCGGCGGCCGACCACGAACTCGCGTACGACGAGCGCTCGTCGTTCTCGCTGACGGTGAACCACCGCGACACGTTCACGGGCATCACCGACGCCGACCGCGCGCTCACCATCTCGCGGCTGGGCGAATCGGCCCGCGCACCCGACACGCTGGAGTTCGCGGCCGACTTCCGCGCGCCGGGGCACGTCCACCTACTCCGGGCCGCCCCCGAGCTACTGGGCGACCGACAGGGCCACACCGAACTCGCGGTTGCGCTCGCCATCGCGGCCGACCGGCCGCCGGCGGCCGTGGTGTGTGAGATGTTAGACGACGAGACGGGCGAGGCGCTCTCGCCGGCTGACGCCCGGACGTACGCCGACCGCAACGGGCTCGCTTACGTAGAGGGCGCGGACCTCATCGCGCGGCTGGCGTAGGCAGTTTCTGCGACATTTAAGTTACGAGCGACCGACGAGTTCGTATGTCCGCGTTCGAAGCGATGGAAGACGACGGTGTCATCTGGCAGAACGGCGAGTTCGTCGATTGGCGTGACGCGACGACGCACGTCCTCTCACACGGGCTCCACTACGGCTCGGGCGTCTTCGAGGGCGTCCGTGCGTACGACACACAGAAGGGGACGGCGCTGTTCCGCTGGGAGGAACACCTCGACCGACTGTACGAGAGCACCAAGCCGTACGACATGGACATCGAGCACGATCGCGAGGAGCTCACCGAGGCGACCTTGGAGCTGCTCGACCGCAACGAGCTCGAGTCGGCGTACATCCGCCCGATTGCCTTCTACGGCTACGACAGTCTCGGCGTCTCGCCGAAGGACTGCCCGACCGACGTGGCCATCGCCGCGTGGGAGTGGGGCGCATATCTCGGCGAGGAGGCCCTCAAGAACGGTATCGACGTGATGGTCTCCTCGTGGCGAAAACACGCCTCCAGTCAGATTCCGACCAACGCCAAGACGACCGGGCTGTACGTCAACAGCATGCTGGCCGGCGAGGAGGCTCGACGCAACGGTTTCGTCGAGGCCATCGTCCTCAACAAGGAGGGGAACGTCGCCGAGGGACCGGGCGAGAACATCTTCCTCGTGCGCGACGACGAAATATTCACGCCCGGACTCTCGGAGTCCATCCTCGACGGCATCACCCGCGAAACCGTCATCACGCTGGCCGAGGAGCGCGGCTACACCGTCCACGACAACGTCTCCATCTCGCGTGGCGAACTCCACACCGCCGACGAGCTGTTCTTTACTGGCTCCGCCGCCGAGGTCACCCCCATCAAGCAGGTGGACAACGTCACCATCGGCTCGGGAACCCGTGGCCCGGTCACCGAGGAACTCCAGACCGCCTTCTTCGACCTCGTCGAGCGCAAGACGGACGACCACGACGAGTGGTTCACCTACGTCTGAGCCGGTCGAATAGTCACACCCTTTTCGCTCGCCGCCGTGGCCGCGGTATGGAGTGCAACCACTGTGGCGGCCCGACGACGATGTACGAGGTCCCGCTGAATCTGCGCGAGTACGTGGACAGCGAGTACGTCGCGACCTGTACGCGGTGTCTCGCCAGCCAGCCGGCGGAGTTCGGCGACGAGCCGGACTTCTCGCGCGTCTCTGACGAGTTTCCGGAAGGCACGGCCGGCGCGGCGATGGCACTGGCGCTCGGGATGATGGACTCGCTCGCGCTCAACCGCAGCGACATCGAGGGGCTGCTCGAAGCCGTCGAGAGCGAGGGTGTCGACCCGCTGCTCGTGCTCGACCGGCTGTCGAGTCAGGGGAACGTTCGACTCCACTTCGACGTGAGCCGCCGTCGCCACCAACTCGAACAGCTGTTGTAGAGCGAGCCATCGCTGACGTTGACATGTCCGCGAGAGCGGGAACTGAGTCGGCGGAGCTTACTCCTTGATATCGAGGGTGAACTGCTCGTTTTCGAGCACGGAGTTCAGAACGACGCTGGTGTTCGACTCCTTGATGTCGGGGTCGATGAGCAGTTCCTTGATCTGGGAGTTCATGTGGTCGGTGTCGGTGAACTTCCCGATGGCGATCACGTCGTGGTCGCCCGTCACCTCGTACACCGAAATCATCTGGCTGTGTTCGCGCAGTCGCTCGGTGATGTCGGGGAGCGCAGAGCCTTCGCACTTGAGCTGGATGATAGCGGTCACGTCGTAGCCGAGTTCATCGTAGCCGACGACGGGTGTGTACCCGGAGATGATCCCCGACTCTTCGAGGTCGGAGATGTGGTTGGAGACGGTGGTGACGCTCACGCCGAGTTCCTCCGCGAGCGAGCGGAGGGAGGCGCGGCCGTCTTCGAGAAGTGCGTTCACCAACCGTCGGTCGAGGTTTTCGTACGTCATTACACCTGGTAACGCATCCCCACCATTATAAGTTTACGAATATCCAGTTCCTGAGCGAGCTCGGTATGTTTTGCGAAGATAGATACTGCTTTAATACCGGGGACGTTCAGTACGTCTGTCTCGAACATGACGGAGGACACTGCACCGGACGGCGGCCTTTCGGCGGAAGCACAGCGCGTACTGGACGAAATCGACGAGAAGGACGTCGACTTCCTCAGACTCCAGTTCACGGATATCCTCGGCACAGTCAAGAACGTCGCCGTTCCCGCCGACCAGGCGGAGAAGGCGTTCACCGAGGGAATCTACTTCGACGGCTCCTCTATCGAGGGGTTCGTCCGTATTCAGGAGTCGGACATGCGGCTCAAGCCCGACGCGAGCACGTTCGCTATTTTGCCGTGGCGCGACGGCCACTCCGCGCGGCTCATCTGTGATGTCATCAACACGTCGACGGGCGAGCCGTTCGAGGGTGACCCGCGACACGTACTGAAGGGCGCACTCGACCGCGCAGCGGAGATGGGCTACGAGGTCAACGCCGCTCCCGAACCGGAGTTCTTCCTCTTCGAGGAAGACGAGGACGGGCGCGCAACGACGAAGACGAACGACGCCGGCGGCTACTTCGACCTCGCGCCGAAGGACCTCGCCTCGGACGTGCGTCGTGACATCATCTTCGGGCTCGAGGAGATGGGCTTCGACATCGAGGCCTCCCACCACGAGGTCGCACAGGGCCAACACGAGATCAACTTCGAGTACGACGACGCCCTGACGACGGCCGACAACGTCGGGACCTTCCGGACGGTCGTCCGCGCGATTGCCGCACAACACGACCTCCACGCCACGTTCATGCCGAAGCCGATTCCGCGGATCAACGGCTCGGGCATGCACACCCACATCTCGCTGTTCACCGAGGACGGCGAGAACGCCTTCCACGACGGCGACGACGAGTTCGACCTGAGCGAGACGGCAAAGCAGTTCACCGCCGGCATCCTCGAACACGCCGAGGCGCTGGCGGCCGTGACGAACCCGACCGTCAACAGCTACAAGCGACTCGTCCCCGGCTACGAGGCCCCGGTGTACGTCGCGTGGTCCGACCGCAACCGCTCCGCGCTCATCCGCAAGCCGGCCGCTCGCGTCCCGGCCGCTTCACGTATCGAGGCGCGCTTCCCGGACCCGTCGTGTAACGCGTATCTCGCCTTCGCGGCGCTCATCCACGCCGGACTCGACGGCATCGAGAACGACCTCGACTGCCCGGACCCGGTTCGCGAGAACATCTACGAGTTCGACGAGCAGAAGCGCGAGGAGCACGGCATCACCACGCTGCCGTCGAACCTCGGCGAGGCGCTCGACGCGCTCGAAGACGACGAACTCGTGATGGACGCGCTCGGCGACCACGTCGCCGAGAAGTTCCTCGAGGCCAAGAACGCCGAGTACGACGACTACCGCGTCGACGTCTCCGACTGGGAGCTCGACCGCTACCTCGAAACGTTCTAACGCGTTTCTCCTTCTCCTTCTTTCGCGCGTCGACAGCGACGGCCCACGACTACCCGAGGAGTCGCTCCGTCGCCAGCGGCGACGTGAGAATCAGCGTGATACCACCGGCGGCGGCGACGAACAGCGCGACGACGCTCGCGTCACCGACGAAGGCAGTCCCGCCCGCAAGTACCGCACCGGCGAGCGCGGCGACTGCCGTCACTACCCCCTCAGTGCGCGTCGAGAACGCCGGAAGCCGTCCACCGACGATGGTCCACGTGATGCGACCGGCGAGCGTGGCTCCGGCGATCGCGGCCGTCTCCGGGGTCAGTGTCGCGAACATCCCGACGAGCGCGACGGCGAGTGCAATCGAGAACGCGCGCTTGACTCTCCGGCCGCGAGTGGCGAACCAGACGACGGCTAGATAGCCGCCACCGACGGCGAGACCGGCGAGTACGTCACCGAGATAGTGGACGCCGATGACGACCCGCGAGAGCGCGATTAGCGCGACCAGCGCGGCTGCACCGCCGTATCGGAGCCGACGGCTCCCCCACCGGCTCACGAGCGCGATGGCCCCGTATATCGCCGCGCTCCCGGTGGCGTGTCCGGAGGGGAGACTGTAGCTGTCGCTCGTCGCGAGGGAGCGCCAGACGGGGTCGAGCGAGGGGGGAAGCCACGCGAGGTCGCGGGCGGTCTCGGCACCGGGTGGGCGCGAGTGCGTGACCGCCAGCTTCAGCAGGTAGGTAACGGCGAGCGCACCGAGCGCGACGGCGATGACAAAGGCAACGCGTTCACGGACGCGCTCGCCGCGCAGTCGCGGGTGGACACCCGCGAAGGCGTACGCGAGCGTCAGGACGGACAGATACCACCAGAAGTCACCCAGTTGGGTGAGCAGCGTGAAGACGACGATGACGACATCGGGGGCGTCACGAAGCGCGGCGACGACACCGAAGTTGTGGCTCATTTCCGCCGGTCGGCGACGGTGTCACGCAGCTTGAACGGTAGCTGTGCCGCGGAGAGTCCCCCGCTGACGATGAGCATTAGCGCGTACAGCCCGAGCGTCGACAGCCAGATGACGAGCATCGCGAGGACGGCCCACCCGCCCGAGAGCTGGGTGAACGCGCCCAGCGTCATGACCGTTCCGTACAGCAAGACGAGATACGGACCCCAGCCGCGGGCCTTCCCGGAGCGAACCTTCCGACGGACGTACCGCTTGAGGTCACGCTCCAGGTCGTCGCGTTTGACCGTTCGCTCCTCCACCTCGTCTTCGAACTCGGCGAGTCGTTCACGGAGTTCACGAATCTCCTCGTCGCGGCTGTCTCGTTCACCACGTTCGTCGGCGTCCTCGCTCACATCGAGAGTGGTCGTACCGGTGGCTGATAAGCCCCTCCCTCCTGTCCCGTGGGCGTCGGGGTCGAGGAGGTCACTCTCGTCGTCGATACGCCCGGCGAGGACGGCGTTCACGACGACACCGACGAGGAGGATGATACCGCCGATGTAGAGGAAGGTCACGAGCAGGAGCACGCCGCCGAGGACACCGTATGCCTGGTACGTCGCGGCCTGTTCGGCGTAGATTCGGAAGCCGACCTGTAGACCGGCCCAGCCGACGGCGGCGACGAGCGCCCCCGGAACCGCCTCACGGACCGTCACAACGCCACGGTCGGGAAGCACGTAGTAGAGCGGTAAGAAGACGAACAACAGTCCGAGCACGAGCAGTCCCGTCCCGGCCACGTTAGCCATGTCGACGCCGACGATGGAGCGGTCGACGCGAGCGACGACGAAGCCGACGATGACCGTCGCCGCGACGCCGAGACCGACGCCGACGAGCGCGACGAAACCGTCGCGGAGCTGGTCGAACATCGACTGCTCGTCGACGGTGCCGTAGATCGTGGTGAACGCGACCTTCAGCCCGCGGAATAGCTTCAGCGCCGACCAGACGAGAAGCGCGGTGCCGATGACGGTCGCTCCGCCCCTGCCGGCGGCGTTGACGAGCGCGCTCTCGACGAGCGCGCCGGCCTGCTGGCCGAAGGAGTTCGCGGCCGCGGTGCCGAGGGTCGCGGCCAACTCCGGCCCGCCGACGACGCTGACGGCGACGACGGTGAGCAACAACAGCGGGAGCAGCGAGATGAACGCGTAGTAGGCGAGACTCGCGGCGATGAACGTGATTTGGTCGCTCCGGACCACGGTGACGACCGTCCTCACGGTGTCGAGCGGGCCGGACTGACGGCGGTTCATACCCGGAGGTGGGCGACTCCCTACTAATAATCGCCGGGATGCCACGTCTCGTCCGGGTCGACGTGGCCCCCGAGGACAGCGTTGAGCGTCGCGCCGACGAGTACGACCAGACCGCCGACGTAGAGCCAGCCGAGCGAGAGCACGACGACCCCGAGCGCGCCGTACTGCCACGGTCCGCCGGTGGTGGCGTACCAGCGGACGACGACCGTCGCGAGAGTCCAACTCCCGGCGGACAGCGCCGCGCCCGGAAGTGCGTCACGCACCCGGACGGTCGCCGACGGGAAGACGACGAACGTCGGGACGACGGCACAGACGAGTCCGACGAACAACAGGACGGTCCCGCCGGGAGCGAGCCAACCGTCAGAGACACCGTGGACGAGGTGGGTTCCGAGCACACCGAGGACGGCGAGCGCGAAGGTGTCGGCGAGCGCGACCGTGCTCACGTCCCGGAGCGCAGTCGACCGCTCGCGGCGTTCGCCGTAGATGCTTGCGAACCCCCGTTCGAGCGTCTGGAACAGCCGGGACCCACCGAACGCGAGCGTCGCCGTCGCGAGCAGCGTCGCCTCGAACCGGCCGCGTGCGTCCCGGACGTTCGACTCGATGAGCGAGCCGACGCCGGGGTCGAGCGTCTCCGTGAGGAGAGCGAGCACCCGCGAGCCGGTCGGCTCGCCGACGAGCGCGGCGACCGCGGCGACGAACAACACGCCGAGGGGGACGAGCGCGAGGAACGCGAAGTACGCGAGTGCGCCCGCGAGCGTCGACACGTCGGCGCGGCGACCGGTGGCGTACACGTCGCGGGCGAGTCAGCGCATACCCGACGGTCGCCGCGCAGGCAGTTATAAGACGGCGTCGCGAATCTCGCCGACCGAGGCCGGCGTCTTGAACGTCGTTCCGCCGTAGTGGCTGCGGGAGGCCGGGTGGCCGGCGTCCCGGAGCGCGTCGAGAAAGTCGGCCATCCCGATGGCCGATTCACCCCAGTTGCCGTACAGTTCGTGTTGGTCGTAGTGGGTCGGGTCGTGGCGCTCGGCTTCGAGGCGGTTACAGAGCCGCCGCGCCTTCGTCGCCTCCCCCATCGCGTCGGTGACTCGGTCGCGGACTTCAGCGGCAAACGACTGGTCGTGGGTCGGGCCGAGCCACAGCGGGCCGGCGGTCTGGGTGGCGTGGTCGCAGTGTGGACACTCGTCGGTCGGGTCGGCGATGAGTCCGTACTCGTGGTCGCGCCAGTAGCAGTGGTTACACCAGTCGACGTAGCCCAGCTGGTCGATGCGGTCGTTCGCCTTGCTCGCGCCCGAATCGAGCGCGAGGTACGTCCGGACGTAGTGGCTGGTCGCGTGGGTGAAGACGGGGGTCGCGGCCACGTCGTACCGGGCCGCAGTCCGGACGGATGCCGACAGCAGGGTCCGGGTCCCCATCTCGGGGTGGAACTCCGTGTTGCGCGGGACAGCGCCGTACTTGCGGACGCCGCTCTTGAAGTGGGCACCACACAGCGGGGCGGTGTCCGTAGCCGTGATACACAGCAGTTCGCTCGCGCCGTTGAACGCCGCATCAAGGAACGGGACGACCGTTCCGAACGGATCGAGGTCCACCACGTCGTAGTGGTGTTCGTACAGGTGGGCGTTGACGTTCGTTCGCTCGGTGTCGCCCGCGAGGTCGTTGCGGTCGAGGTTCCGGGCCGCGAGGTCCGTCGCGTCGCCGTCGATGTCGGTACAGGTCACGTCCCAGCCGGCGTTTGCCGCGCGGACGCCACGGACGCCGGAGGCGCACATCGCGTCGAGATACGTGCCGGGACCGTCGCGTTCCGTCTCGGCCCACGTGTCGAGGACGGCGACGGTGAGGTCGCGGTTCAGTTCCTGTGTGGGGTTGAAGAAGACGCCCTCGCCGGTCCCCTCGCTCGCGCCGTCGCGCGTCTCGGACACCTCGATGGTGACGCCGCCTTCTGATACGTTCATACGGCGAGTCGCCGCTCGCGGGCGAAAAGGGGTTTCATTCCGGGTACTTCGGTTCTCGGCGCTGTGCGCGTTCGAGTGCCCGCTCGACGACGTCGGTTACGTCACCGGTGAACGGGTCGCCGTGGCCGGCGTACATCGCGCCGACCTCATGAAGATGGGGGAGCAGGTCCTGCAGCGATTCGATGAGTCGCTCGCGCGACTGGCCGGCCATGTCCGTGCGCCCGAAGCTGCCGTCGTCGAAGGCTCCGTCGTTGTAGACGACGACATCGCCCGAGAAGAGCGTCCCGTCGGAGACGAAAGAGACGTGGTCGTCGGCGTGGCCGGGCGTGTACACCGCGTCGAACTGCTCGTCGCCGATTGGGACGGTGTCGCCGTCGTCGATGGCGTGGGTCCGGTAGTCGTGGTCGGCGTAGGCGTACACGTCGGGGTCGAATCGGTCGACGACGGCGTCTAACTGGGCGACGTGGTCGCCGTGTTGGTGGGTGAGGACGACCGCATCGACGGTGTCGACGTGCGATTCGATGACCTCGACGACGCCGTCCATCGCGCCGGCGTCGACGAGGGTGGTCGTCTCACCGGGGACGAGATACGCGTTGCAGGTGAACACCTCTGCGTCTGCAGTGACCGGAATCGGGTCCATAGCCGGGGTACGTGAGGCGGACGCTTGAGCCTGTGGACGACCCGTGAACTTTTCCGTCCAGATTAGTAATTTACGTACACATATGGGATTTGGGAGCTACGATGAGTCCGAACAGGAGAATCAGGAGTACGACACCGACTTCGAGGACGAAGACGGCATCAACGCCGCGGAACACGACCACGACGGCGAGGTCTCCTTCGATCTGGACTCCAGTGACGAACTGCTCGACCAGTTCCAGGAGATGCAGGACGACGACTGAGTGAAGCAGGCCACCCGCGCGGTCGGTATCGCCGAGTCGGCCGGCGACGGCGAGTCCACCCTCGCCGCGGCGGTCGTCCGCGCCGACCGAACCGTCGACGGACTGGAGTACGGCCGCTGTACCGTCGGCGGACTCGACGCGACCGACACCGCCTGTTCGCTTCTCTCGCGACTCGACCGGCCCGACGCCCAGTACGTACTGCTTGCGGGCATCGCGCCCGCGTGGTTCAATCTCTTCGACCTCGACCGAATCCACGAGCGGGTCGACCGTCCCGTCGTCTCCGTCTCCTTCGAGGCGAGCGCTGGACTCGACGCCGCGCTCGCCCGCGAGTTCGACGGCGACGCACTCGTGACACGGCGTGACATCTACGAGCGCCAGCCCCCGCGGACGAACGTCACGGTCAACGACGACGAGCTGTGGGTGCGAGCCGTCGGCACCGACGATCCCGAACCAATCGTGCGAGGGTTCACGCCCGAGGGTGGCCGACCCGAACCGCTCCGCGTCGCACGCCTTGTGGCCCGCGCCGGGCGGCGGTTCCGGGCGGATTCTTAACTGCGGGTCGCGTGCAGTCGGTATGGACGGACTGGACGTGACGGCGTGTGAACGCTGTCCGGAGCTGTGTGTCTCGCGCTCGCGCATCGTCAACGGCGTCGGTCCGGCGGACGCGGACCTGCTGTTCGTCGGCGAGGGCCCGGGCGCGAACGAGGACGAGCAGGGCGAGCCGTTCGTCGGCCGCTCGGGGACGGTGCTCGACGACGCGCTCCGGGATGCGGGGCTCGCCCGCGGCGACGTGCGCATCACCAACTGCGTGCGCTGTCGCCCGCCCGAGAATCGAGACCCGACGACGGGCGAACTCAATAACTGCCGCGAGTATCTGGAGACGGAAATCGAGCGGCTCGACCCCGAACTCATCGTCACGATGGGGAAGGTGCCTTCCGAACACCTGCTCGAGCGGTCCGTCGGCGTGACCACGGAGGCCGGCGACCTGTTCGACGTGCGAGTGGGCGAGTCGTCGTACCGACTGCTCGTATCGGTACATCCGGCGGCGACGCTGTACGACCGGAGTCAACGAGAGACGTTCGAGACGGCAATCGCCCGCGCGGCCGAGGTGGCGGGCGTTGGCGACAGCGAGTCGGGACAGTCCCGACTCGGCGACTACTGAGCTAGTTCGCGTCGGTGCGGCCGAGCCACTTGTTCCCGTCGAACAGCCCGCGGACGGTCTCGACGAGGCCCTTGCCGGTGTCCTCGCCGGGTCGCAACCGGGCGCGGATGCGCGAGGAGATGAGTTCGACGCTGACGACGATGAGCATCACCATGATGAGACCCGCGGCGGCGGCAGCGTACGCCTGGTCGCTGCCGAACTGGAGTTTCAGCTTGATGTACTGACCCAGCCCGCCGGCCCCGACGACGCCGAGCGAGATGGCGATGCGGGTGTTGATCTCGAGCACGTACAGCGTCCACGCGATGAAGGAGGTGGACACCTGCGAGAGCATGCCGAAGATGACGGTCTGTGCGCGGCCGGCACCCGTCGAGGAGATGGCTTCGATCGGGCCGTCGTCGATCTCCTCGAGTTCGTCCGTGAAGAGGCGACCGAGGTTGCCGATGGTGTCGGTCGCAATCGCGATGATGGCGGACTTCTCGGAGATGCCAAACAGCGCGATGTAGATGAACACCCACACCAGCGCCGGCACCGAGCGGATGGCCGACATCGTGCCACGGAAGATGAAGTTGAACGGGAACGGCGTCACGCGCTCGGAGCCGAGCACGCCAAACAGGAGCGCGAGCGGGAAGCCGAGGACCGTTCCGGTGAAGCCGACGATAATCGTCGTGATGGCGGCCGGGACGAGCAGGCTCCCGCTGAGTTGGGTCTGACCGGCGGCCTCGACGATCGTCCACGGGTTGGTGAGCGTGTACCAGATCGCGCCGAGTCCACCAATCTCCTCTTGACGGGTCGCGAGCGTCAGGTCGATGAAGTCCGGCTGGAGGAACCGGGAGACGCTGTCGAGCCAGATGGGGAACTGCTGGATGAACTGCGCGAGCGTGAACTCGACGTACACCATCCCCAACGCGGTCAAGCCGAGAATGACGAAGAGACCGAAGAAGCCCAGAATACGACGGACGAGTTGTTGACTCTCGATTCGCTCCTTGACGTTTTGAATGTCGCTTGTTGCCATGATTACGTTTCGGCCAGGTGTTCGACGCCGGTCTCGCTCTCCGCGTCGCCGTCGCCGTAGTAGATGCGGTCGACCACGTCCATCGTCAGGTCCTCCTTCCCGCCGTCGAAGACGACCTCCCCGTCGCGGAGTCCGAGGAACCGCTCGCCGAACTCGCGGGCGATGTTGACCTGGTGGAGCGAGACGACAGAGGTCAGGTCCCGGTCGTCCGCGGCCAGCTTCAGATACCGCATGACCTCCTGTGCGGCCTTGGGGTCGAGACTCGCGACCGGTTCGTCAGCGAGCAGGAGCTCGGGGTTCTGTGTGAGCGCGCGGGCGATGCCGACGCGCTGTTGTTGGCCGCCGGACATGGAACCGGCACGCTGGTCGGCCTCGTCGAGCAGCCCGACCGTGTCGAGCGCCTCCAGCGCGAGGTCTTTGTCCTTCTCCTCGTAGTTCGAGATGACGCTGTCGACCGTCTCGGTCCGGTTCAACGCGCCCGTCAGCGAGTTGCGGTAGGCGCTCATCGACTCGACCAAATAATGCATCTGGAACACCATCGCCACGTCCGAGCGCGTGCCGGTCACCTCCGCGCCGCCGATTTCGAGCGTCCCCTCCGTCGGCTGTGTCAGTCCGTTCAAAATTCGAAGCAACGTCGACTTTCCCGCACCGGAGGGGCCCAGTAGGACGACGAACTCACCGTCCTTGAGTTCGAAGGACACGTCGTCCAACGCGACCGTGTCCTCGCCGTAGACCTTGGTGAGCCCTGATGCTGTAACTGTCGCCATTCTTGTCTCTATCGTAACGTGGTAACCTCAGTAGTCAAAATGCTGTGCTTTTTCTCCGCGCGTTTTGACGGCTCAGGACTCGAAGACGTCCTGACCGTAGCCGAGCGAGTCAGCGAGGTCGATAACAGGCTGGTAGTCGTCGACCGTCGCGGCGCGGACGCCGTCGAACCAGATGTCGTCTTCCGTCCCCTCTTCGCCGTCCTCGCCGTAGTACATCGTGTCCGGTGCGCTCGTGAACGCCTCGGTGACCGCGGTCTGCTCCTCGTCGGTAAGCTGTGGACTCACGACGATGGGGGCACGCGGAATGCCCTGTCGGTCGTCGACAAGCTGTAGCCCGTCGGCGAGACCGTCGTCGTTGTCGCCGGAGGCGATGAAGTAGCCGACACCGGCCGCGTCGGCCTGCTCGGTCTGGAGCGCTTCGAGCGCGCTCGCGTGACTCGACCACGTCGGGTTGAAGTCGGCACCCGACGGGCTACCCGGCGAGTCCGGCACAGAGAAGCCGGCCTCCTGCAGCATGAACAGCGGGTAGAGCGACCCGGACGCCGACAGCGGGTCGGCGAAGGCCACGTCACGGCCTTCGAGGTCCTCGAGCGAGGAGATGTCCGTGCCGTCGCGCGTGATGATGATGGAACGGTAGGTCCAGCCGCCGTAGGCGCGGCGCTGGAGGATGATTTCGGCCTGGTCGTTGTTCACGCCGAGGGCGGCCGCGAACGGGCCGGTCTCTGCGATATCTGCGGTCTGGGAGTCCAGCGCGTTCAGCGTCGCGGAGTAGTCAGCCGCGTAGTCGATGGTTACCTCGTCGGCCATGTCGATCGACTCGCTGAGCTGTTCTCGGACCGGCGTGTACTGTGCACGCATCTGCTCTTGCGGTTCGGTCGGCGACATGAGGAACTGGATCGCCCCGTCGTTGAACGGGTCGGAGCCGAACGACCCGATACAGCCACTGAGGCCGGTGAGTCCAACTGTGCCAGCGATGCCCGCGGATTTGAGGAAGGTGCGCCGGTTCGTCATCGGAATTCAGCTAACGGTTGGACACCACTATGTTAAATGTTGCTATTAGTCCCACATAGATACACACAATTGTGTATGATCGTCGCCGACAGGTGGAGGAAAACCGACTTCTCCCCCCGCCACCAACGGGAAGTATGAGCGTCCAAACGACGGCCGACATCGTCCTCGTCGACTACGGGCTGGGGAACCTCCGCTCTGCGACCCGCGGACTCGAACGCGCGGGCGCGAGCGTCACTATCAGCGACGACCCCGGACGGTTCCACGCCGCCGACGGCGTCGTCCTCCCGGGGGTCGGTGCCTTCGCCGAAGGGATGGAAAACGCCGCCTCAATTCGCGACGGACTCGTCGAGTACGCAAAAGAGGGGCGACCGCTCTTTGGCATCTGTCTCGGCATGCAGATGCTGCTCACGTCGAGTGAAGAGGCCGACACGGAAGGGCAGGGCGACGTGCAAGGGCTCGATTTGATTCCGGGCCGAAACCGCCGTTTTGCCGAGGGACAGAAGATTCCGCAAATGGGCTGGAACGAACTGTCGGTCGGGCGCGACCACCCTATCACGGAGGGCATCGACGGGGAGTACGCCTACTTCGTCCACTCCTACTACGCTGACCCCGACGACGAACGGGCCGTCGTCGCTGAGACCGACTACGGCATCGACTTCCCGGCCATCGTCGCCAACGAGGCAGGCAACGTCTTCGGGACGCAGTTCCACCCCGAGAAGTCCGGCGAGACCGGCCTCCGGATTCTCCGCAACTTCGTCGACTACTGCGTCGAGTAACGCAATCCAAAACTGTACATCCGGCTCGTCGGTGATGGTGTCTGCCCGGTGAGCAATCCCGCCTCCGCGAGTTCGTCGACGAGCGCGTCTCGCACCGTCTGCAGGACCTCTATAGCTCGCGGTACACGCGTGGCCGGCGAAAGTCCACGTTCCCGCGTTACAGGAACTCGCGCACGTCGGAGTACCACATGTCGTGGCGGTCGACCTCGTCCACGCGCTGGGCGATGGCGACCGCAAGCGCGTGCCAGCAGCGTTCGGTCGGGTCGTCGGGGTCGAGGTTGTACTGGGCGTCGCGACACTGACAGCCGCCGTCCTCGACGACGTGCTCCTCGGAGTGGCCGACGACGACGGTGAAGTCGTTGTACTCCTTGACGCGCGCCTCGGCGACGGCCTCGATGGCCTTCGCGCCGCGCTCGCCGTGCGTCGAGAGGATGGCATCGACTATTCCGGGAGTGAGTTCCCCCGCCGCGTCAAGCTCCGTCTGCCACTCCTCGACGGCGTTCACGCCCTGCGGTTCTCGGGGATGGCGCAAAAGGGGTTCGGTGGCGTCGCTGTCGGCCGGAAAAACGCGGAGAAGAACGCGGATTATGCGGCGCGGCGTTCCTTCGCCTTCGGGCGGAGCTTCTTGTAGCCACACTTTCGGCAGCGGTCGGCGCGCTGTGCGTTGCGCGCGTTACACCGCATACAGATCATCTTCTCCAGCGTGCGTGCTTCCGCTTCCTCGAAACTGGCCATGTCAGATATATCGGAACCGCGCGGTTAAACCTTTCCGAGTCTCCCATCCGGATATGCGCCGCTACGCGATGGTCGATTCCTTGCCCGTCACCGTTGACTCGCTCACGCTCTCGCGTCGCGAACGCGATGTATCGAGCGGCTTCACCCGCGTCACGACCACGGTCGAACTCTCCGGCGACGGCTGTGTCGGCCGCGGCGAGGACGTGTGTTATGGGGCTGAGGACCACGCCGACTACCCCCGCCCGGACCTCACCGGCGAGTGGGAGTTCGACGGTCTCTCGGACGCCATCTCGGATGCCGACCTCTGGCCGAGCGACCCGTCACAGCACCACGCCCCAGCCTTCCGACAGTGGGCGTTCGAGTCTGCGGCGCTCGATTTGGGGCTGTCGCAGGCCGAGATGACGCTCGCCGAGGCGCTCGACACCGAACCAGAGCCGGTCCGGTTCGTCGTCTCGACGCGACTCGACGGCTTCGGCCGCATCGAATCGCTGCTCGACGCGAACCCTGACGCCGAGTTCAAGCTCGACCCCACGCCCGAGTGGGACGACGCGCTGCTCGGACGGTTGACGGACCTCGACCGCGTGCGCGTGCTCGACCTGAAGGGGCTGTACGAGGGGACTGAAGTCGACACCGAACCCTCCGCCGCCTTCTACGAGCGTATCGTCGAGACGTTCCCCGACGCGATTATTGAGGACCCCGCCGTCACGGGCGAGACGATGGACGTCGTGGAGCGAGAACGCGACCGCGTCGCGTGGGATTACCCGATTACGGGCGTTCCGTCGGTGCAGGCGCTTCCCTTCGAGCCGTCGGTGTTGAACATCAAGCCATCCCGGTTCGGCACCGTCGAGTCGCTGTTCGACACCCTCGATTTGGCCGACCGACTCGACCTGCAACTGTACGGCGGCGGGCAGTTCGAGCTCGGCGTGGGCCGCGACCACATCCAGACGCTGGCCTCGGTCGCCTACCCCGACGGCCCGAACGACGTGGCCCCGAGCGCGTACAACGACCCCGAGGCGAGCAGGTCGCTGCCGCGCAGTCCACTCGACCCGCCGGAAGGGTTCGGGCATTAGTCGTCCGCGAGGTCGAGATACTCCTGTTGGACGGCGACGACCTCACCGGAATCAGCGCAGTTCGCGTACCGACGGAGCGGCTCCTCGTTCAGTTCGAGGAAGGTGTGGCCCCACCGGAACTTGCTCATGATAGCCTCTGCCTGGTTCCGCTCGCCGAGGATGTAACAGCCGGCGGCGAACGCCTCGGCGGTGTTGAGTCGGAACGGGCGGCCGTGACTGACGGGGTTGCCGGCGACGAGAAACGGGAGCGCACGGTGTGGCCCGTCGAGTTGAAACGCCTCGGCGTCGGCCGTCTCCCACGAGCAGTCGAGCGCGACGAGCACGTCCGTCTCGTCGGCGGGCGAGAGCGCCCGCTCAGCGTGCGGGTCGAGCACGACGCCCCGAGGGACGCTCTGCGGGGAGTCGTGAAGCGTCGTCATCTCGAATCGGGCGAGCTTCCGAGCCGTACACTTCTCGGGGTCGTCGTCGCCCTCGTACCGGACGTGTAACTCCACGAGCGTTCTGGGTCGCGCGCCGGCAAAAGTCGCTCGTGTGACCGGCCAAGAGATTTATTCACTCGACAGACCTACCTCGGCTGTGAGCACACGCACCACCGCGCTCGACAGCGTCATCTTCGGGGTGGACATCCAGAGTGGCGACATCCGCGGTGATGCACCCTCCTACGCGGTCGTGGCATTCGACGGCGAGCACGTCGACCGCGACGTGGTGTCGTACCGGAAGCTCCGGCGGCTCATCGACCGCGAACAGCCTGACATCGTCGCGACCGACAACGTGTACGAACTCGCGGAGGACACCGACGCGCTTGTCCGCTTCCTGCGCGACATCCCCGAGGTGACGACGCTGGTGCAGGTGACCGGCGCACAACAGCCGGAGCCGCTCTCGCGGGTAGCAAAGCGCCACGGCGTCCCCTACGGGAAACAGCCGATCAAGGAGGCCGAGGCGGCCGCACGCCTTGCGGCCGCCAACGTCGGACAGGAGGTGACCGCCTTCGCCGACCGCACCGAACTGAAGATCGCACGCGGGCGGTCGACCGGCAAGGGCGGGTGGAGTCAGGACCGCTACACCAGACGCATCCACGGCAACGTCCGCAAGCGGAGCCGCGAGGTCGAGTCCCAACTGACGGAGGCGAATCTCGACTTCGAGCAGGACGTGACCGAGAAGTACGGCGGTTACTCGCAGGCCGTCTTCACCGTCGAGGCGAAGCCGAGCGACATTCCCGTCTCCTCGTCGCGGAGCGGCGACGTGCGCGTCGAAATCGAGCGCGAACGCCGCGACGGCATCGAGTTCGAACCGCTCGTCAAGCGGCGCGACCACGTCATCGTCGGTATCGACCCCGGGACCACGACGGCCGTCGCGCTCGTCGACTTGGACGGGAACCCGCTCGACGTGCACTCGACGCGGACGGCAGACCGCGCGGCCATCACCGAGTGGCTCATCGAGCGCGGGCGGCCGCTGCTCGTCGCCGCGGACGTGGAGCCGATGCCCGAGACCGTCGAGAAGTTCCGCCGCTCGTTCGACGCGGCGGGGTGGAAGCCGGAGCGCGATTTGCCCGTCGACGAGAAGAAACACCGGACTCGGGAGGCGTCGTGGGACAACGACCACGAGCGGGACGCGCTCGCGGCGGCGCTGTTCGCCTTCGACGCCCACGCCGACCAGTTCGAGCGCATCGCGCGCAAGATTCCCCCGCAGTTCGACCGCGGCGAGGTGACCGCGACAGTCCTCCGCGAGGAGGCGTCGGTCGAGGCCGTTGTCGACCGGATGGTCATCGACGAGGAGGACGACGACGACGGCGTCGAACACCGCGCCCGCGAACTCACCGCAGAGGAACGAGAGATTCACGACCTGCGCGACCGCATCGACCGGCTCGAATCCCACGTCGAGAGCCTGAAGGAGACGGTCGAACAGAAGGACGCCGAGCTACGACAGTACGAAGAGGAGCTATCGGCCGCCCGAAGAGAGGAACGACGGGAGGCGCGTGAACGCCGCGAAGTGACGCGGCTCCGCCGCGAGAACGAGCGACTGGAGGAGGAACTCGAAGCCGAGCGCGAACAGACCGAGCAGGTCGAGACGAAGCTCGAACGGCTGAAGCGGCTCTGGAAGCTGGACCACTCCAACTTCGCCAGCGTCGCCGGCGAGGAGACCGACCTCGTACCCGTCAAGCCGATCGAACAGTTCACCGTCGGCGACATCGAGGCCGCAGACGAGTCGTTCGGACTCGCCGAAGACGACGTACTCCTCCTGCGTGACGCCTCCGGGGCGGGGCGGTCGTCGGCCGAGTTGCTGGCCGATATCGACCCGCGTATTGTCCTCAAAAACGGGACGCTCTCCGAGCAGGCGAGGGAGGTGTTACACACCGAGTCGGTCCCCTACGGCCCGGCCGAGGGCGTGACGATTCGCGAAATCGACGAACTCGCCGTCGCCGACGAGTCCGAGGTGGAGACGGTGCTCGACGGGTGGCGCGAGGACGAAGCCGAGCGGCAACAGGAACAGACCGAGTCGATGGTGGAGGAGCTCATCAGCGAACACCGGGCCGACCGACAGACCGAGCAGAGCTAGAGCGCCCCCTTCATCCCCATCTTTTCGAGGGCAGTGTCGACCAGTCCGCCGGCGATGAGACCGAGTCCGACGACGACCGTCGCGACGCCGGCGGCGATGCGTTTGTCACGCGTTGCGACGACGAGTACGCCGGCGAGGAGCGCGAGCGCGCCGTACTCGCCGCACGACCCGAGCCACTCGCGAACTGCGTCGATATCCATACGCCGACTCTCGGCGGCGTCTCGGATAAAGGTAGTTAGAACTCGTTACAGACGGGGATACCGACCGTGTCGTACTCGCCCATCGAGGCGATGGTCTCGGGAACCTCTTCGAGCGAGACGGTCTCGGAGACGATAGCGCCGGGGTCGATGGTGCCGGCGTCCATCATCCGGAAGATGTCCTCGTACTCGTGGGCGGGCATGCCGTAGGAGCCGAGAAACTCGCGCTCGTCGAAGACGACCTCATCGACCGGAAGCGACACCTCGCCTTCCTCCTCGCTGGTAGTAAGCCCAATCTGGAGGTGCTGGCCCAGCGTGGAGAGACTGCGGACGGAGTTGCGACACGTCTGGGCGATACCGAGGGCGTCGACGCTCACGTCGGCACCGCGGTTGCGTGGCGTGAATCCCTTCACCTCGCGGGGAACGTCCTCGACCTCGTCGACTTTGACCGTGTGGGTCGCGCCGAGTTCCACGGCCTTGTCGAGGGCGTCCTGTTTCAGGTCGACGGCGACGACGTTCGCACCGAGCGCATCGGCGACGTGGACGGCCGAAAGTCCGACACCGCCACAGCCGTGGACGGCGACCCAGTCGCCCGCGCCGAGGTCGGCCCGCTGGGTGATACCGTGGAACGCGGTGGCAAAGCGGCAGCCGAGTCCGGCGACCGCGACCGGGTCCACGTCGTCGGGCAGGGTGACGACGTTGGTGTCGGCCGCGTGAACGGCGTACTCCTCGGCGAAAGCGCCCTTCGAGAAGTCGACGAAGCCCATCGGGACGGACTGCTCACAGACGTTCTGGTGGCCCTGCTGGCACATCGGACAGGAGCCGTCAGCGAGGTTGAACGGGTTCGTCACGCGGTCGCCCACCTCGATGGACTCGACGTTCGGGCCGACCTCCTGGACGATGCCGACCGGTTCGTGCCCGAAGATGAGTCCGGGTTTGGATTCGACGCCGACCCACGACCAGTCGCCCTGCCAGGCGTGCCAGTCGGAGCGGCAGACCCCACAGGCTTCCGTCTCGACCACGACGCCGTCAGGTGGACACTCGGGCGTCGGTACTTCCTCGATAGACATCTCTTCGCCGGGTTCATCGAAGACAACTGCGCGCATACACGGACGGGGAGGCCCATCATGATAAATTCGCACGTTCGGGCGAGCAGTTCGAACCGTTTTACGTCTCGGTGTCCACGTTCGGGTATGGACAACGAGGAGTTGCGCCTCCCCGGCGACGACGAAGTGTTCGCCCGCGTCGAACAGATGCAAGGGGCGAACCGCGTCGCGGTGCAGTGTGCAGACGGGAAACACCGGACCGCACGCATCCCCGGTCGGATGCAAAAACGCGTCTGGATTCGCGACGACGATATCGTGCTCGTCGAGCCGTGGGACTGGCAAGACGAGAAGGCCGACGTGACGTGGCGCTACGACAACCGTGCGGCCGAGCGACTGCGAGAGGAGGGCCACGTCTCGCTGTGAGCGACTACGACCTCATCGACGCGGACGACGTCGACACGCCCGGCGACGAGTGGGAGGAACTCGACGTGTCCGACGACGAGAGCGACCGAATCGCCCGCGTGCAGGACCGCGAGTTCCAGGAGTTTCGGAAGCGCATCAAGGACGCAGACCAGTTCAAGGTCGAAGCCTCCGTGTTCGACGACGCGACGCTCGGGGCACTCTACAAGCTCGTCCAAGACGGTCACATCCGAGCTTTCGGCGGCCCGCTCTCGACCGGAAAAGAGGCGAACGTGTATCTCGCCGCCAGCGACGGCGACGACGTGGCCGTCAAAATCTACCGTATCAACGCCTCCGACTTCCGCGCGATGCGGGATTATCTCGACGGCGACCCGCGGTTTGAAGGTATCGGCTCGGACAAAAAGAAGGTCGTCGTCGCGTGGACGCGCAAGGAGTTCGCGAACCTCCGGCGCGCGCAGGCGGCGGGCGTGCGCGTTCCGAACCCGATCGCCGTCCAGCGTAACGTCCTCGTGATGGAGTTTCTCGGGAGCGACGGCGAGCGGGCCAAGCGACTCAACGAGGTGTCGGTCGAGAACCCCGAGACGGCCTTCGAGGTCGTCCGCGAGTACATGCGCCGGCTCTACCGGGCGGGACTCATCCACGGTGACCTCTCGGAGTACAACATCGTCGTCCACGACGACGAAATATACGTGCTCGATTTGGGACAGGCGGTCACCGTCCACCATCCGAACAGCCGGGAGTTTCTGGAACGCGACTGTGAGAACATTGCCGCCTTCTTCACCAGGCAGGGCCACGACGCGACGGGCGAGGATCTGCTATCGTACGTGGTAGAACCGGAGCCAGAACCATAGCCGAGGTTTTTGTACGCAGGTGCGAATGGGAGGTATGAGCGACCCCGCCATCGAACACGAGCCACCCGAGGAGGTGTTCGGCCTGCTCGGCAACCGGCTCCGGGTGGATATTCTGCGTGCGCTCGCCGACGGCGACCCGCCGGTGGTGTTCTCGACGCTTCGCGACAAGGTGGAGGAACGCGACTCCGGCCGCTTCAACTACCACCTCCGGAAGCTGGTCGGCACCTTCGTCCGAGAGACGGACGCCGGCTACGAACTCACGCTCGCCGGTCGCCGGGTCGTCGGTGCGCTCGTGGCCGGCACCTACACCGCCGACGCAACGCTCGCCGCGACCGACATCAACGACCCCTGCCCGGAGTGTGAGACCGCACCGATTACGGCCAGCTACGCCGACGACGTGGCCCGGCTCGCCTGTCCCCACTGCGAGGAGTGGCAGATTGCGTTCACCTTCCCGCCGGGGACCCTCGCTCAGTACGCAACCGACGAGCTCCCGAGCGCGCTCGACCGGTGGCTCCGAACGCTGTTCGAACAGCTGACCGCCGGCTTCTGTGACAACTGCGCCGGCCGTCTCGACAGCGAGTTCGTCGTCGAGGACACCCCGCAGCTGGTGTGGCGGTGTGACCGGTGTGGCAGCCAGTCGCGCACCGCGGCGGCGACGCCGTTCGTCTTCCACCCCGCCGTACAGGGGTTCCTGTACGACAACGGGGTCGACCCGACGACCACCTCGTCGTGGCGGCTCCTCGCGGCCGGGGACATCGACTACGACATCAGAGACGAGTGCGTGAGCGTCACCTACCGCGCCGGTGGGGCGTCGATACACGGGTACGTCAGGGCCGACGGCTCCGTCCGCGGTATCGAGCGGTCGGACCGCAAGTAGTACCCGTCGGGGTGCAAATAGCCGGTATGCCCGAGATTCGCCCGGCGACGCCCGAGGACGTGGACGCCATTCGCGATGTCGCGGACGCGGCGTGGTGGGACACCTACCCCGGCACGCTGACGCGCGACCAGATCGAGACGGCCGTCGACCGGCTGTATGACCCCGAGTTCCTGCGTGAGGTGCTGGGCGAGCGCGATGATCTGCTGTTTCTCGTCGCCGAACACGAGGGGGAGGTCGTCGGCTTCGGCTCCGCCCAGCAGACGTTCGCCGACGAGGTGGAGCTGTTCACCCTCTACGTCCACCCTGACCACCAGCGGGCGGGCGTCGGGACGGCACTGCTCGAGGAGGTTCTCGATGCGGCGCGTGCCCAGTCGGTCGACCGACTGCGCGCCGGCGTGTTATCGGGGAACAGACAGGCGCGGAGCTTCCTCGAAGGCCACGGCTTCGAACGGACCGAGACGGTGACGACCGAGGTCGGCGACGAATCACAGCCCGAAGACCTCTTCGAGCGACCGGTGGAGTGACCCGAGCGCGTCGGAACGAACGCTTATCATTCTCGGTCGGCAACGTCGGGTATGCAACACGTTCGTATTCCCGACGACCGCATCGGTGTGCTCATCGGTGCCGGTGGGGAGACGATGCGCGAAATCGAAGAGAAGGCAGAGGTCCGACTCAACATCGACTCCGAGACCGGCAGCGTCGAAATCGAGGCGGTCGGCGACCCGATTGCCGCGCTCAACGGTCCGGATATCGTGCGCGCTATCGGCCGCGGCTTCCACCCCGACGAAGCGCTCACCCTCCTCGACAACGAGATGCGGATGTTCGATTTGGTTGATATCGACGCGGTCACCCGCAACCAGAACGACCTCGAGCGAAAGAAGGGTCGACTCATCGGCGAGAACGGCCGCACCCGCGAGCTGATGGAGGAACTCTCGGGGGCGTCGGTCGTCATCTATGGGAAGACCCTCGGCATCATCGGCAGCCCGAAGGAGGTCGACGTGGTTCGCTCCGCGGTCGATATGATCATCGACGGCGCACCCCACGGCGCGGTGTACTCGTATCTCGAACGCCAGCACAACGAGATGCAACAGGAGGGAATGGGGTATCACGAGTTCAACGACGGCGGTCCCGCAACTCCGGAGGACGCGGACATCGAGTTCACCGTCGACTCCGACCCGGACAACGACGGCGTGGAGTTCGAGGAGCCGGAAACGTAATCGGCGGGTGGGTCGTGTGAACGAGTAGCGCGCTGTCGTGCGGTTTTGGGTGGCCACGTTCGAAGCACTTATATAGAATCGCGAACATTCATTCGATTGTCTATGGCTCAGCAGATGGGTAATCAGCCGCTTATCGTACTTTCCGACGACAGCCAGCGCACGTCTGGAAAGGACGCACAGTCGATGAACATCACCGCGGGGCAGGCCGTCGCCGAATCCGTTCGGACGACGCTCGGCCCGAAGGGGATGGACAAGATGCTCGTGGACGACACGGGGAACGTCGTCGTCACGAACGACGGCGTCACCATCCTCCAAGAGATGGACATCGAACATCCCGCGGCCAACATGATCGTCGAGGTCGCCGAAACACAGGAAGACGAGGTCGGCGACGGCACGACGACCTCCGTCGTCATCGCGGGCGAACTGCTCGCGAAGGCCGAGGACCTCCTCGACCAGGACATCCACGCCACCATTCTCGCACAGGGGTACCGGGAGGCCGCCTCGAAGGCGAAGGAGGTTCTCGAAGACATCGCCATCGATGTCGACGCCGACGACACCGAAGTGCTCGAACAGATCGCCGGCACCGCGATGACCGGCAAGGGCGCAGAGAACGCGAAGGACACGCTCGCGGCGCTCGTCGTCGACGCGCTGCGCGCGGTCGCAGACGGCGACGGCATCGACACAGACAATATCAACGTCCAGACGGTCGTCGGCGGCTCCGTCGGCGAGTCCAACCTCGTCGAGGGCGTCATCGTCGGCAAGGAGCGCGTCCACGAGAACATGCCGTACTTCGTCGAGGACGCGAACGTCGCCCTGCTCGACACGCCGATCGAGGTCAAGGAGACCGAGATCGACGCCGAAGTGAACGTCACGGACCCGGACCAGCTCCAGCAGTTCCTCGACCAGGAGGAACAGCAGCTGCGCGAGATGGTCGACCAGCTGAAGGCCGTCGGTGCCGACGTGGTGTTCTGTCAGAAGGGCATCGACGACATGGCCCAACACTACCTCGCCGAGGAGGGCATCCTCGCCGTGCGCCGCGCCAAGAAGTCCGACATCAAGGCGCTCTCCCGGTCGACGGGCGCACGCATCGTCTCGAATCTCGACGACATCACCGAGGACGACCTCGGCTTCGCCGGCTCCGTCGCGGAGAAGGAAATCGGCGGCGACACCAAGGTCTTCGTCGAGGACGTCGAGGAGGCCAAGTCCGTCACGCTCGTGCTCCGCGGGGGCACCGAGCACGTCGTCGACGAGATCGAGCGCGCAATCGACGACTCGCTGGGCGTCGTCCGCACGACCCTCGAAGAGGGGAAGGTGCTGCCGGGCGGTGGCGCACCCGAGACCGAGCTTGCGCTCGGTCTCCGTGAGTACGCCGACTCCGTCGGGGGCCGCGAGCAGCTGGCCGTCGAGGCCTTCGCCGACGCAATCGACGTGATTCCGCGCACGCTCGCGGAGAACGCCGGACTCGACCCCATCGACTCGCTCGTGGACCTGCGTGCCCAGCACGCCGACGGCTCCACGACCGCCGGGCTGGACGCGTACACCGGCGACGTGGTCGACATGGAGGAGGACGGCGTCGTCGAGCCGCTCCGAGTCAAGACCCAGGCGGTCGAGTCCGCCACCGAGGCGGCCGTCATGATTCTGCGCATCGACGACGTCATTGCGGCCGGTGACCTCGTCGGAGGGAAGACCGGTGAGGACGACGACGACGGACCCGCTGGCGGTCCCGGCGCAGGCGGCATGGGCGGTATGGGCGGCGGCATGGGCGGCATGGGTGGCATGGGCGGCGCGATGTGAAGTAGGCCCAACCCACACTCCCATCTCGCACCGCACGCCGACCGATTTTCACTTTGTTTCGCTGCGCTCGACCAGCCCCTGCTGTACCCGACCGTCGTCCGACAGCGACCGCACCGTCAGCCGGGCGTCCCCGATGGCGACAGAATCGCCCGCATCGAGCGATTCGCCGAGTTCACGGGCGAGCAGGTCGGCGACGGAGGCGTCGCCGTCGTCGGGAAGTCTAAGATCGAGCGCGTCGTTGACGGTCGCGACCAGCGGTCCGCGTTCCGGGCCGAACTGGCCGACCAAGGCCGCGGTCGTCACCGACGCGATGGCGACGTTGACGACGTTGTTGCCGACGAGCACCGTGATGAGCAGTCGATTTGGGCCTTCCCGCAGTCGGGCGAGGGTCCCGCCCGACCCGGTGCCGTCGCTGCCCATCGCGGCGACGCGGTGTGACTCGAGCGAGAAGATGGAGGTCTCACTCGCGGAGAAGAAGGCGCTCACGACGAGTAAGCCAGCGACGACGAGGGGGTGGTAGCAACCATACGGACCGCTCACCGCCCGAACATAAGAGAAATCTGGTCGCGTCAGTCGTCGGCGAGCGCGGCTTCCTCGGCGTCTGCCTCCTCGGCTTCGGCTTCCGCCTCCTCGCGTTCTTGTTCTTCCTTCTTGGCTTTGATCTTCTTCATGCGGAAGATCTCCTCGCGCTCCTGTTCTTCGAGCTTCTGCTCGATGTACTCCTGTGCCTCGTACAGGTCCGGCAGCAGCGTAAACTCCAGCGCGTTGACGCGGCGTTTGGTCTTCTCGATCTCTTCGAGCATCTCCTTCATCGCGGTTTCGACCTCCGCGGCGAGGATGATGGTCTCGATGAGCTCCTCGTAGGCGTCGGCGGCCTCGTCGATGCGCGCGGAGGTGCCGAGCACGCCGTAGCCACGCTCGCCGAGGCTCTTTTTCACCTTCGAGGACTCGATCTGCGGGACGACGACGCCCATGATGTTCATCGACTCCGTCGTGATCTCCGGGTGTTCGGTGAGCGCCGAGGCGGCACCGCGGACGGCCACGTCACCCTCCATCGCGCGCGCCATGTTGATGGCGCGCTGGGCGCGCTCGTACTGGTTGTCGACGTTCTCACGGACATCCTTCGCCTGGTCGAGGATATCCATGAACTCCATGATGAGTCCGTCACGCTTCTTCTCGAGCGTGTCGTGGCCCTGCTCGGAGAGTTCGATGCGATCTTCGATCGCCATCAGATTCTTCCGAGTGGGTTTGACGTCTGTCGCCATTACCGACTCATTCCGACGCGAGGGAGTTAGTCGTTTCCTTCGCCAGCGACCACCTCACGCGGGCGAGCGGTACGTTCGTCGAGCCGGCGGCTCGCGAGTGGGGGGAGACAGAAAGGAGAACGGCGTCAGTCGGCCGTGACTTCTTCGGCTTCGGTCTCGGCGCCCTCGTGGTAGTACTGCTCGATGGCCTCTTCGTCGATACGGTTGAGTTCCGTCTTCGGGAACATCGAGAGCAGCTTCCACGCGAGGTCGAGCGTCTCGTCGATGTCGCGGTTCGTCTCGAAGCCCTGGTCGATGAACTCCGTCTCGAAGCGGTCCGCAAAGTCGAGATAGCGGTTGTCACGCTCCGAGAGCGCTTCGCGACCGACGATGTTCACGAGGTCGCGCAGGTCTTCACCCTCCGCGTACGCCGCGAACATCTGGTCTTTCACGTCGGCGTGGTCGCCGCGGGTCAGCCCTTCGCCGATACCGTCGTCCATCAGCCGCGACAGGCTCGGGAGCACGTTCACCGGCGGCTCGTACCCCTGACTGTGGAGGTCGCGGTCCATCATGACCTGTCCCTCCGTGATGTAGCCCGTCAGGTCTGGAATCGGGTGCGTCTCGTCGTCGCCCGGCATCGTGAGAATCGGGATCTGCGTGACGGAGCCGTCGCGACCCTCGATTCGGCCGGCGCGCTCGTACAGCTGTGCGAGGTCGGTGTACATGTAGCCGGGATAGCCACGGCGGCCCGGCACCTCCTCGCGTGCAGCACCGATTTCGCGGAGTGCCTCACAGTAGTTGGTCATGTCTGTCAGGATGACGAGGACGTGGTAATCCTCCTCGAAGGCGAGATACTCCGCCGTCGTGAGCGCCATCCGCGGGGTGACCGTCCGCTCGACTGCGGGGTCGTCCGCGAGATTCATGAAGACGATAGAGCGTTCGAGTGCACCGGTGCGCTCGAAGTCGTCCATGAACTCGTTTGCCTCCTCCTGGGTGATACCCATCGCACCGAAGATGACTGCGAACTCCGATGCGTCCTCGCCCTCTTCCGGAACGGTCGCCTGTCGTGCAATCTGGAGTGCCAGATCGTTGTGTGGCAGTCCGGACCCCGAGAAGATGGGGAGCTTCTGACCGCGAACGAGCGTGTTCATCCCGTCGATGGAACTCACGCCCGTCTGGATGAACTCCTCCGGATACTCGCGGGCCGTCGGATTGATCGCCGCGCCGACGATCGGTCGCTCCTCGTCCGGTTCGATTTCGGGACCGCCGTCGATCGGCTCGCCCGACCCCGAGAGGACGCGCCCGAGCAGGTCCTCGGTCAACGGCATCTGGAGCGTCTCACCGAGGAACCGCACCGACGACTGCTTGTCGATACCGGAGGTCCCCTCGAACACCTGAATCGCGACGAACGTACTCGTCGATTCGAGCACCTGTCCACGGCGGGTCTCGCCGTTCGGCGTCTCGATTTCGACCATCTCGTCGTAGCCGACCGGCTCGTCCACTTCCGCGAACACGAGCGGTCCACTGATTTCCGTGATTGTCTTGTACTCTTTTTGCATGGTTCAGTACTTCTCCTGTAGCTGTGATTTGATGTCGGCTTCCAGTTCGTCGATGAACTCCTCGTAGTTCTCGGTGGTGTCCATCCGGTTCAGGCGGGGCGCGGCGTCGATCTCGGTTATTTCGTCGACCGGGACACCGGCTTCGAGCGCCTCGAATGCCGCGTCGTTGAACGCCTTGATCGCACCGAGCATCTGGTAGGTCTTCTCCGGTTCGGAGAACGTCGCCACGTCGTGGAAGGCGTTCTGCTGGAGATACGCCTCGCGCAGATAGCGGGCGACCTCGAGCGTGAGCTGCTGGTCGTCCGGCAGCGCGTCCTTGCCGACGAGTTGGACGATTTCTTCGAGTTCGCTCTCCTCGTCGAGCGTGTCGACGGCCCACTGGCGCTGTTCCGGCCAGTCTTCCGCGACGTTGTCGCGGAACCACGGGTCAAGCTGGTCTTGATACAGCGAGTAGGACTCGTTCCAGTTGATCGAAGGGAAGTGCCGACGTTCGGCGAGGTCGGCGTCCAGCGCCCAGAACGTCTTCACGATACGGAGGGTGTTCTGTGTCACCGGTTCGGAGAAGTCACCGCCCGGCGGCGACACCGCTCCGATGACCGAAATCGAGCCTTCCGTGCCGTTGATGTTGGTGAACTTCCCGGCGCGCTCGTAGAACTCCGAGAGCCGAGCGGCGAGGTACGCGGGGTACCCCTCCTCGCCCGGCATCTCCTCCAGTCGGGAGGAGATCTCACGCATTGCCTCCGCCCACCGCGAGGTGGAGTCGGCCATCAGCGCCACGTCGTACCCCATGTCGCGGTAGTACTCCGCGATGGTGATACCCGTGTACACGCAGGACTCGCGCGCGGCGACCGGCATGTTCGACGTGTTCGCGATGAGACACGTTCGGGACATGAGCGGGTTCCCCGTGACCGGATCCTCCAGTTCCGGGAAGTCCTCGATGACTTCCGTCATCTCGTTGCCGCGCTCGCCACAGCCGACGTAGACGACGATGTCCGCGTCGGCCCACTTGGCGAGCTGGTGTTGGGTGACGGTCTTCCCGGAGCCGAACGGACCCGGAATCGCCGCCGTCCCGCCCTTGGCAATCGGGAACATCCCGTCGAGGATGCGCTGGCCCGAGATGAGCGGCGTCTTCGGCGTCTCCTTTTCCTGAGTCGGGCGTGGTTCGCGGACAGGCCACTCCTGTCGCATCGCGATTTCCTCGCCGTTTTCGAGGACGACGACCGGCTCGTCGACGGTGAACTCACCCTCGTGGACCTCGGCGACGACGCCGCCGTCATACTGTGGCGGGACGAGCACCTTGTGGTCGATCTGGACCGTCTCCTCGACGACACCGACCTGGTCGCCAAAGGCGACGGAGTCGCCCTTCGAGACGGTCGGCTCGAACTCCCACTCCTTCTCCAGGTCGATACCCGGTGCGTCGACACCGCGGTCGAGGAACGCCCCCATCTGCTCTTCGAGCACGTCGAGCGGGCGCTGGACGCCGTCGTAGATGGAGTCCAGCATCCCCGGTCCCAGGTCCACGGAGAGCGGTTCGCCGGTGCTCTCAACCGGTTCGCCCGGCGCGACGTCCGAGGTTTCCTCGTACACCTGGATAGTAGTGATTTTCCCTTCGATTTCGATGACCTCGCCCATCAGACCCTCGTCGCCCACGTAGACGACATCGTTCATTCGGGCGGCGAGGTCCGTGGCGGTCACGACCGGACCGCTCACGCTCTCGATGACACCGTTTTCTGTAGTGTCGGTTTCCTGTGCTTGGCTCATGTTAGTCTTCCTCCTCGTCCATCAGGTCGATACCGATTGCTCGCTTGATCTGCTCGCGGAGACCGCCGGAGGCGGCTCCACCGCCGAGCGTGACGAGCACGGGTTCGACGCTCGTTTCGACGTCCTGTCGTACGGTTCGTGAGAGATACTCCATGTCGTCGTCGTGCATGACGACGATACCGATGTCGTCGTCGTCGAGCATCTCCTCGACTGCGCTGTCGAGCTGTTCTGCCTTCTCGTCGGCGGGGACGCTCGCGAAGCGGCGCACCCCGGCCAGTCGGAACCCGGTCGTGAACTCCGGGCTCCCGATGACTCCGATCTCTTGGCTCATACGGTGACCAGCTCCGTTTCGATCTCTTCGGGACTGAGCCCGGCTTCGCGACCGCGTGCGATGGCGCGGATATTGTCGACCTCGCGCTCCTTCGCGAGGACGTACGCGAGCACCGGACACACCGACAGCGGGTAACGGTTCGACAGCGTGTGTGAGTACTCGAGCAGCGCCGCGTCGAGCGCGTGTTCGAACCCGATGAGGTTCTGTGCGCCGTCGAGTTCGGTGAGCGCCTCGTCCAGTTCGTCACCGTACGTTGAGTCACGGACGCGAGCGACTAATTCCTCCGGGTTGTTCGCCAGCTGGCGAAGCTCGTCCTCGTCGAACAGCCGACCGCCCTCGATGTAGAACTCGACGGGGTCGATATCCGCACCCGACCGGGCGATACGCAGGGCGTTCCGGAGGTTCCGGAAGTCGACTTCCGCCTGCACGAACTCGATGTACAGCTTCTCCGCACGATTTGGGTTGCGCGGGAGATTCGACTGGAGGTTCGCGTAGTAGGCGCGGTCGACCGCGTTCTCGAGCGGAACGAGAATCCCCTCCGCCTCGTACAGCTCGTAGGCGTCTTCGAGCGCGTCGCCGAACAGCGTGCCCGAGAGCAGTTCGATGACGTTCTCGATGGAGTTAGACTCGACGAGCCGGCCGAGCAGCTCGTCGGATAGTTCGCCGGCCTCGATGAGATCGTCGTCGATCTCCGTCGAGGTCGCTCCCGAGTAGATACCGCGGATGACCGTCTTCACGTTCCACGCGTCGAACTTGCGGAGATACCGGGCGATGTAGTCGTACAGCTCCCCCTCCGCCCAGTCGAGCACGTCGTCGAAGTGCTTGACGAGGTTCTCGTTGAGGGCGTACTCGATCAAGTCGACGCCGGAAAAGCGGGTTCCGAGCGCGTTCATCTCGCGTTCGTACTCCGACTCCTCCATGAAGCGTGCGATCTCGCTTGGCCCCATCCGGACGAGCTTCCGGTAGTCGCTCTCGTCGAAGAGGCTCGAGCGGCGCGAACGAACACGTGCGGTGACGTACTCGTAGTTCGCGGTCCCGTCCTCCTGTCCGAGCTTCATCGTTCCTCGAACAGCTCCTCGGAGATCGTTTTGAGATTATCCTCCCACACGTCCTCGAGCACGGAGTCGAAGGTGTTGTTCACGCGGACTCGCGACCCCTCTGCTTCCACGACGACGCCGCCGAGACACTCCGTCTCGCCGGCCAACTCGAAGTCGTCGTAGTCCTCGAGAATCGATTCGAGCAGGTCGGCGTCTCCGTCGCGACCGTACACATCGACCGTCGCGGCGTCCTCGAACTCCGTCGCGGCAGCATCGAGCAGCGTGCGCGTCAGTTCCTCGCGCTCGTCCCCGTCGATTGCGGCGACCGCGTCCTCGGCCTGCTCGCGAACCTCCTGGAGCGCCTCTCGGCGCGCCTCCAGTCGGGCCTGTTTCGCTTCCAGTTTCGCCGACGAGAGCCGCTGTTCGCGCTCGCGTTCGATCTCCTGTTGTGCGTCCTGTTCTGCTTTCTCGATGATTTCCTCGGCGTCTGCCTCCGCCTCCGAGACGATCTCGTCGGCGCGGCGTTCACCCTCTGCGCGTATGTCGTCCGCACGCGCGCGGGCATCATCTCGAATGTCCTCTACGACCGTATCAAGGCTCATTGATTGGAAAAGTTGGCTGCGCTGTTTAGACGACGAAGACGACGACGAGTGCGAAGATGACGAGCGTCTCCGGCAGGACCGTCAGAATCAGGCCACGGCCGAACAGGCTGTCATCCTCGGCCATCGCGCCGACGGCCGCCGACCCGATACCTCGCTCCGCGTACCCCGCTGCCAGCGCCGCAAGCCCGACGGACAGCGCTGCGGCACCGGATGCCGTGAGCGCCGGGGAGGAAGAAGCCGCGTCGGAACCGCTCTGTAGTAGAGGTGCAATACTGCTGAACAGCGTGGTGGCAATCTCGAACATTGTGTTTCCGAACACGCCAAGGTCGTTGCGGCCATCAAATAAACCTTCCCAAACGCGTCGTGGAGCACCTCACGCGCCCGAATACGAAGCGCCGTGATTAAGTCAGTGGAAAGAGAAAACGCTGGGTTACTCCTCGGCCGTGTACCGTCGCTCCTGACCGAACGGGGTGTAGTTGCGGCCACCACCCTCGTAGAACTTTCCGAAGAACTCGACGTACTCCAGACGCACGGCCTGCAGCCCGGCAGAGGTCACACCGAGCACGAGTACGAGCATGTGGCCGAGCACGAGCACGAGAATCCCGGCGAGCAGGCCGAGCACCATCGCGAGTCCGCCCTCGACGTTCACCAGCCCGGAGAAGACGACGTTCTCCGCGGCGGGGGCGTGGTCGGAGAAGAAGATGAGGTGGAACTCACCGCCCTCCAGATACGCGCCGAAGACGAGCAGGTTCACCGCAAGCGCCATCCCGGCCTTCGCCAGCAGCACGGCGGCGATTCGGGCGTAGGAGATGACGTGACCGAAGCCCTGCGTGACGGACTCGACGAGCCCGATACCGCCTTCGGCCTTGACGACGAGCGCGAGTGACGCCACGACGACGAGCAGCACGGCGTCGATGGCGAAGCCGGCAACGCTGAACACGTCGATCGCCGGGAAGCCGTTGAAGCCGAGCGAGTAGACGACCTCGCCGGCCTCGATGGTCCCGCCTGTCACCGGGTTCGTCTGGCCGGCCTGCGCGAAGGAGGTGAACAGGAAGTCGGGCTTGGCGCTGAGTGCCGTGTGTGAGAGAATCCACACCCAGAGGCTGACGGTGAAGAGAATCCACGAGCCGCTCTCCATGAATGCCTCGCCGACGCCGTGTTTGAGATTGTTCACGAAGTCGAGCACGCGCCCGGTGACGAGATGGAGCACGCCGACGACGACGCTGAGCAGCATCCACGCGAGCGCGTACTCCTGGTAGTATGGTTGGAGTCCTTTGTGCATCGGCGCGCTTCCGCTCGGGTAAATCGCGTACCCGAGCTGGTGGAGTCCGAAGAACTCCCCGTACAACACACCGAAGACGGCCGTGAAGAAGCCGGAGAGCAGCCCGACAGCACCGAGTGCTCGCAGGATATCCGAGTCCAGCGAGCGCATCATCAGATAGCCGATTCCCATGTAGATGAGCCCGTAGCCGAGGTCGCCGATCATGAATCCGAAGAACACCGGGAATGTGAGGAAGAAGACGATCGTCGGGTCGAGCTCCGAGTACTTCGGCTTGTTCAACACGGCGACGAGCGACTCGAACGGCTTGACCGGGCCGGGGTTGTCCTGGACGACCGGCGGCGTCCCGTCGCTCATCGGCTGCTCTGCGTGGCCGCCGTCCGCGGCGACCTCCTCGTCTGTGTGGCTCTCTTCGGCGTGACCGTCCTCGTCGTACTCGGCCTGTTCGAGTTCCTCGACGTCTACGTGGTCGCCCACGCGGTCCTTGAGTCGCTCAGCGAGGTCGAGATACTGCTCGGAGGGGAGCCACCCTTCGGCGACGAAGGCGTTGCGCGTCGTCGCAAACGAGAGGGGGGCCTCGCGCTTCTGTACGTCGATGGTGAGCCGCTCTTCTGCGGCCAGCAGGAACTCGGCGTGCTCGTCGGCGAGGTCGGCGAGGTCGCCCTCGATGTCTTCGAGTTCGGCCTCGATCGCTGTCTTCTGCTCGCGGAGGTCCGCGACGTACCCTTCGGGGTCGGCGTCGGTTTCGGGAATCTCCAGTTGCGTGAACTCCGCGCTGACGAGCGCGTCCGAGACGGCCGCGTCGGCGGGCGTGACGAAGGCGGCCAGCGTCTCGCCGTCACCGAATATTTGGTACTGGTCGACGCCGTCGGCCTCGACGAGCGTGCGCCGGACTTCGTCGCGGTCGCCCTGGCCGACGACGACGGTGAGGGTGTCGTACCCCTGCAGCAGGTCGAGGTCGATGCCGAGTTCGACGAACGGTTCGACGCTGTTGAGCGACTCCTCGACCTCCCGGAGTTCGCTTTCGAGCTCGTCCTGTCGGTCGTCGAGGGAGTTGACCTCGGTGCGGATGGTCGCGAGTCGGTCATCGAGGTCGGCGTCGTCGAGTCGGAGCGGGTCGCCCTCGAAGTCGTCCCCCTCGATACCGAGGAGCGATTCGAGCGAACGAACGGTGACCAGCTTCTCGGAGGCGTCGTCGGCTCCCTCGACCGGGTCACCGGGCTGGAATCCGTCCCACTCGCCGTCGTAGTCGGTCATGTCGAACAGTCGGAGGTCGTGGATGGTCTCGATGACCTCGTCCATAACGCGTTTGGATCCCGTCACCGAGACCCGGCTCATCTGCTCAGGTCTGAGCATCGACCGCCTCCGTGAATCGTCCGAGGATGTCCTCGACCACCTCCTCCTCGCGGGTGGCCGCTCGGTTCTTGAGCTTCTCGCGTTCGGCCTCGCCTTTCTCGCGAATCTCGTCGGCCTCGGCCGTGATTTCCTCGCGGGCCTCGGCGAGTCGGTCCTCCTTCAGCTCTGTCGCCTCGGTTTCGGCGTGCTCGCGAATCTCCTCGGCCTCGCGGCGCGCGTCGGTGATTGTCTCTTCGCGCTCCTGTTCGGCTTGCGCGATGATTTCCTCGGCCTCCTGCTCGGCCGTCTTGACCTCTTCGAGAACATCTGGCCTCGCCATATTCGTATCGTGCGGGGATTGTACCACAGTGTATATGGGAGTTGCGGAACGCGCGCCGGCGTAACCGGGTGAATCCGCACACATTTGGTCGTCGGGACCGATACACAGATAATGGGATTCCTGGAGAACAAAGCGCGTGCCCGGGTGTTCTACCGGTACTTCTCGAACCTGTACGACACCGTCAACCCGTTCATCTGGAACGAGCAGATGCGCGACCAAGCGCTGGAGTGGTTCGACATCGAGACCGGCGACCGCGTGCTCGACGTGGGCTGTGGCACCGGCTTCGCGACCGAGGGCATCCTCCAGTACACCGACGACGTACACGGACTCGACCAGTCCGGCGGCCAGCTCTCGAAGGCGTTCGCCAAGTTCGGCCGCGACGGCGACGTGCGATTTTATCGTGGCGACGCAGAGCGGCTCCCCTTCGCCGACGACACCTTCGATAAACTGTGGTCGTCCGGCTCCATCGAGTACTGGCCCAACCCGGTCGCCGCACTCGAGGAGTTCCGCCGCGTGACCAAGCCCGGCGGCACGGTCCTCGTGGTCGGTCCCGACTACCCGGACTCGGTCGTCTTCCAGAAGCTCGCGGACGCAATCATGCTCTTTTACGACGAGGACGAGGGGGACCGCATGTTCACCGAAGCCGGCTACGAGGAGTTCGAACACCATATCCAGCAGCGCAAACCCGGAACTCCCCGCGCCATCACGACCGTCGCGACCGTCCCCGAGACGGAACCCGACGCCGAGACCGAATCGCCCGTCCCGTCGCCGTAACCTTATCACTGCGCCGTCGTCGACAGTCGCGCGACCACACCGCGCTCAGTTCGGAGGACTACCGTCACGGTCGATCCAGCGGACAGTGCGGGCGCGTTACTCGTTGCGAGCCGAAGGCTCGCCCGTTCACCGGCAGTCCAGTTGCCGTCGCCCGCGGAGTTGAACACCCCCGACGGCGAACCGACGTAGCCGCGGCTCCCGACGAACGGTATCGCGGGCTGGTGTCTCACCGGCTCCCCGTCGACGGCGATGTGAACCGAGAGCTCGTCGGTCCGGAGCCGGTCTCCGCCCGCGTGCGTCAGCGTGACGCTACCGTCGGCGGCGGCAGCGAGGTCGACCGTCGCCTGTGGCGTCGGCTCCGCCGGCGAGAACGCTATCGCGGTCGCACCGACGCCGAGGCTCGTGAGGAGAGTAACCGCGAGCAGACAGATGGCCCCGAGTGCGGGCGCGACGGCTCGTGTCCGTGACATGCGCCGTCTGGCGCGGCTCCGTATTTACGTGTCCGGCCCGACGGTCGCGGTGACGTTTCCGGTCGGCGTCATCGCGGTGACCGTGAACTGCCCGCGGGGCGTGACCGTCCAGTGGGTCGCGCCGTCGGTGACGCCCAGCGCCTCTCCGTCGAGGTAGACGCCGGATTCGACCGGCTCACCGGTCGTGGTGTTCTCGACGCGGATGCCGAGTGGACCGTCGGCGTGGGTCGTCTCGACCACGAGTCGGTACGCGTCGTTTGTCGCGGTGACCGACTCGGTCGGGACGGTGCTCACGTCCTTGCGCTGTATCTCGCGGAAGATGGCGTCGGTGTCGGCGTCGTAGTAGACGACGAGGTCGTCGGCACCGGAGCCGCCGTGGGGGTGATTGACGGCCATCCCGTAGATGCCGGCCTGCACGTAGTACGGCTCGTTCGTCAAGGCAGTGTTCGACCGGCGGTCGGAGCCGAACACCCACGGGTACAGCTCCTCCAGCCGGGGGACGAAGTCCTCAGTGATGCTGATCGGTTTGTCGGTGAACTGGTCGTCGAAGGCGGAGCCGACGAGCGACTCCCGGAGATACCGGGTCGAGAACTCGCCTTCGATTATCGTCGAGAGGACCAGCCCGTCCGCGGCCGTCGTGAGGTGGACGCGTCGGGGCGTCCCGTCTGCCATGTGCGCGGCGAGTCGGTCGCGGACCGGTCCCTGAAGGGGGATGAGTCGCCCTTTCATCCGAGCGATGTCGCGCTCGGGGACCGGCGTGCCGACCGCGCTGCCGTAGGTGTACAGTTGGTCGATGGTCTCGCCGAGCTCACTCGCCATCGTGTCGACGGCGACGAGTTCACGCACGAACGCCGAGGCCGGAATCTCGCCGCTATTGTACGCGTCGAGCGCGGCCCGCTGGCGAGTTTCGAGCGCGTCAATGTCCGCTTCGATGCGAGCGGTCGTGTTCACGATGACGCGCCGGCGGGTCTCCTCGGTTGCGGCGTTGGCGAACTGCTCTCTGAGCCGCTCGGATTCGAACTCACCGCGGAGTCGAGCCGTCGTGACGGCGCTTGCACCCGCGGGGTCGAGCCCGACAGTCACTGTCCGACTCCTCTCGATTGCTTCCGGGTCGAGGGCGAGATAGCCAGAGGTGTTCGTCTGCGGGACGACCGGCTGTGTGGCGTCGGCTGCCGCCTCGGTCGCTTGGACCGTCTCGGTCGGGGACGGTGCCCCGAAGACGGGGAGCGCGAGTCCCGAGGAGACGACGAGCGACACCGCGAGGAGGGCGACGAGGAGGCCACGACCGGACGAGACACGGCGGGGACCAGCCATACGGCTACCGTGGCTGGCCATGATAAAAATCCCGTCGCTCTCGCGAGGTGGCAGTGTCAGTAGGATGGAAAGCGTTTTGCTGGCGGCCGGCACATCCGAAGATATGCGGTCCGAGCGCCGCCCCCTCCTGTGGTTGCTTCTCGCCGTGCTCGCTCTCTCGCTGGGAGCGGGCGGCGGCGTAGCGACGGGCCACACCACACAACAGGAGCTACAGCCGGCGGCGACGACCTTCGACGTGCAGTTGACACCCAGCGGCGACGCAGACTGGACGGTGTCGACGCAGTTCCGACTGGCGACCGAAAACGAAACCGAGGCGTTCGAGCGGCTCGCGGCGCGGTTCGAGGCCGGCGAGGCTGATCTCGCGTACGACGCGGAGACGTTCAGGGAGGCGGCAGCACGCGGTGCCCCCGGTCGGGAGATGGCGATTCGTGCCGTCGAGTACGACTCGAACACGACGACGAGAGACGGCGAGCGCGTCGGGCGGCTCTCCTTGCAGTTCGAGTGGACGGACTTCGCTCAGACGACCGGAGAGAGCTACCGCCTCGGCGATGCGTTCAACACGACCGACGGGACGTGGCTGCCCGGACTCGCGAGCGACCAAGCGCTCGTGATTCGCCCGCCAGACGGGTACAGCGTCGAGACGGCTCCGGTCCCAGTCGACAACGGCGTGTTGCGCTGGGACGGGCGACAGAGCTTCACGCCCGGATATCTCGGACAGATAACGTACACGGGCGAAACGTCGACGCCGGTACCGAACGGCCCATCCCCGGCGGTACTGGGTGGCGTCGGCGCCCTCATCGTCCTCATCCTCGCTGGGGGGTATCTCTGGTGGCAGCGACAGCCCACCGCGGGCGGACCGGGGACGACCGACAGCGGGTCCGACGACGGCACGGACGGCGCGGCTGCGGGAGCTGTTGCCGGCGGGAGCACCGCATCTGACGACACCAACGAGACCACGGCCGGAGCGACAGCGGCCGGCGGCGACGGCGACGAGCCGGACCCCGAGCTGCTCTCGGACGAGGAGCGCGTCCTCCGGCTGTTGGAGGCGAACGACGGCCGGATGAAACAGGGGACCATCGTCGAGGAGACGGGCTGGTCGAACGCGAAGGTGTCACAGCTACTGTCGGCGATGGACGAGGCCGGCGAGATTGAGAAGCTCCGTATCGGTCGCGAGAATCTCATCTCGCTGCCGGGGGAAGGCGTCGGTGACATCGACGACAATTGACATCCTCCCCGCCCTGAAGGGCGGGGCTTTCTCCTCGGTTCTCCGTAAGCACGGTTCGGAAACGCTTAACCCCGAACCGACGTCAATTGTAACCGAGAACGATGAAGGTACTTGTCACTGTAAAGGAGGTGGCCGAAGTGGACGACGAGTTCGCCATCGACGGACTGGACGTCGACGAGAGCTACCTCGAGTACGACCTCAACGAGTGGGACGACTACGCGGTCGAGGAAGCCGTTCAGCTGTCGGAGGCGAACGACGACGTGGAAGTCGTCACCGTCACCGTCGGCCCGGAGCGCGCCGACGAGACCATCCGCATGGCGCTGGCGAAGGGCGCAGACCGCGCGCTGCGCGTGTGGGACGACGCCATCGCAGGCGCGGAGTTCCTCGACCCCGGCACCAAGGCCCAGCTGCTCGAGGCCGTCGTCGAGGAGGAAGAGCCCGACCTCGTCCTGACGGGCGTCCAGTCGGGCGACGACGCCTTCGGCGCGACCGGCGTCGCACTCGCCGAGCGGGTCGGCTTCGAGTGGGCCGCGGTCGTCAACGACCTCGAGCACGACGTGGAGGCAAACGACTCCTCGGTGCGCCGCGAACTCGAAGGCGGCGTCGAGGAGCTGACCGACGTGGAGGGACCGGCCGTGCTCACCATTCAGACGGGCATCAACGAGCCGCGCTACGCCTCGCTGCGCGGGATTCGACAGGCACAGCGCAAGCCGCTCGACGTGCAGACGCTCGACGACCTCGGACTGGAGGAGTCCGTGCTCGAGACGCAGGTCGAGCTGACCTCGATGTACGAACCGGAAAGCGAGAGCGACGCCGTCATCTGGGAGGGCGCTGCCGACGAGACCGCCGGGGAGCTTGCCAGCTTCCTGCGTGACTCGGGGGTGGTCGAGGGATGACTCCAGTCAGACACGTCGTGTCTGACAACGTCATGCTCTCCACCGGAGGTGTCCGAGCATGACCGTCCTCGCCGTCACCGAACAACGTCGCGGAGAGCTTCGCGACCCCTCCTTCGAGCTGATTACCGCCGGCCGCCAGCTCGCCGACGACCTCGACAGCGAACTCCACCTCGCCGTCATCGGCGGCGACGTGGACGGGTACGCCGACCAGCTGAATCGCGAGGGCGTGGACGCCATCCACACCGTCGCGGACGGGGAGGAGTTCAACCACGACATCTACACGCAGGCCGTCACCGCGATGGCCGATGCCCACGAGCCGGACGCCGTGCTCATGGCCAACACCGTGAACGGGCTGGACTTCGCGCCGGCCGTCGCCGGCCAGCTCGACGTGCCGCTCGTCACCGACGCCGTCGACTTCGACGCCTCGGGGACGCCCGAAATCACTCGCGAGCAGTACGGCGGAAAGGTCGAGACGACCGTCGACATCGAGGCCGACCAGTTCGCGCTCACCATCCGCCCGGCCGAGTGGGCGAAAGCAGAGGGCACGGGCGACGCCGATATCGCCGCCTTCGACTTCGACCTCGACGAGTCGGCCGTCCGCTCGACGGTCACCGGCTTCGAGGAAGTCGGCTCCGGCGACGTTGACATCTCCGAAGCAGACATCCTCGTGTCCGTCGGCCGCGGTATCGAGGAGGAGGACAACCTCCCGCTCGTGGAGGAACTCGCCGACGCGCTCGGCGCGACCCTCTCCTCGTCGCGGCCCATCGTCGACAACGGCTGGCTCCCGAAGAACCGACAGGTCGGCCAGTCCGGCAAGGTCGTCACGCCCGACGTGTACATCGCCATCGGTATCTCCGGTGCCGTTCAGCACGTCGCCGGCATGAAAGGCTCGGACACCATCGTCGCCATCAACACGGACCCGAACGCGCCCATCATGGACATCGCCGACTACGCCATCGTCGACGACCTCTTCGACGTAGTTCCCGAACTCATCGAGGAGTTCGGCGGCGAAGCGTCGTAAGCTCGATTCTGTCTCTTTCCTGTTTTTTCCCGTCGCGACACGCTCGAGGCTTTCGAGTTGGCCTCAGCTACGACGCAAATCAGACGGAGACACCGGGGTCAGAGTTCGTGGAGAGTTACGTCCACGTCTCCACTATCGAGTGTGAGCGTCAGCATCGTCGGCCGCTCGGCGGGGTCTGCACCCGTCACGGAACCGGGGTTCAGCACGCGAATCCCCTCGAACTCCTCGTCGACGACCTCGTGGATGTGGCCACCGATGCCGACGACGGTGTCTTCACTCGTCCACGCGCGGGCACGGACGCGGGCGGTGTCGGCAATGGCCGCACGGTACACCTCCGAGCCGCTCCCGATAGTGGTGGCGTCGGTCTGGTGGACGGCCGCTTCGACCGGATTCAGCGTACCGTGGCTGACGACGAGATGGACGCCCTCGGCGCGGAAGTCGGCAACGGCGGGCAACCCGATGTCAGCCGGGTCGATGTTGCCGTAGACGGCCGTGAGGTCCGTCGCGAGGTCACGGAGGTCATCGAGCACTGCGCGGGTCTCAAAATCGCCGGCGTGAACTGTGTGGTCGGCGGCAGCGATTCGCTCGCGGAACGGGCCGGGAATCTCGGTCTCGCGGGTCGGAATGTGCGTGTCAGAGACGACGGCGATTTCCATGGTGGAGGGTCACATGGCTGCGGTGAAAAGCTACCGTCGCTATCGTGCGGTTCCGTCACCTACTTGCACGAGACGCCCCTACAGAGACGCAATGGAGTATCTGGAGCAGCGTCGCGAGTGCGTCGAAAAACGACTCGAAGGGGTGCTCGATACGGTCGAGCCGGCGGCGCTGCGCGAACAGGTCGAACACGTCTCGCTGTCGGGGGGCAAACGCGTCCGCCCCACGCTCGCGATGCTGGTATGTGAGGCCGCGGGCGGCGACGGCAGCGAGGCGGTCAATTTTGGGGTCGGTATCGAACTCGTCCACAACGCCTCGCTCGTCGTCGACGATATCATCGACGAATCGCCCGTCCGGCGGGGCGTGACGGCTGCCCACACCGAGTACGGCCACGGCTCTGCCATCATCGCCTCGGACGGACTGCTTGGAGAGGCGTTCAGTCTCTTCTCGGAGGACGAGCGGGCGATGCGCGTCGTCTCGGAGGCGATGGTCGAACTCGGCGAAGGGGAGGCGACGGAGCTCGTCGCCCAGCCGACGACCCAAGCGGAGTACATGAACCTCGCGCGCCGGAAGACGGGGGCGCTGTTCCGTGCGGCCGCGGAGGTCGGTGCCATCGCCGCCGACGCGGACCCGGAGACGGTCACGGCCTTCGGCGACTACGCCGAGCGGGTCGGCGTCGCCTTCCAGATTCGCGACGACGTGCTCGACGCGACGGCCGACCCCGAGGAGCTGGGGAAGCCGACCGGTCAAGACGAGGAGATGGAGCGGCCGTCGCTCGTACAGGTGACCGACGTGGACCCGGAGACGGCAAACGACCTCTCGCGCGACCGGGCGGACGCGGCCCTGGAGGCGCTCGATGCGACCGGGGCAGACGAGTCACAGGCGCTCGGCTATCTGCGCGACCTCGCCGAGTTTGTCGTCGTGCGCGAGCGCTGACACTAGAAGGAGAGGGAGACGGGGCCTGTGATCGGTGCTGCGCCGCGGCGGCGCGGAACGGCGAGTTGGGCCTCGTCGTCGCGGTTGCGTTCGACCCAGCAGACGGCGTCGGCGGCCGTGATGACGGCCTCGGCGTGTGGGTGGTCCTGTGTCGGGTGGACGACGTGGAGCCACGTGAGCGACTCCGTCACCGAGCGAATCGTGTCCAACAGCGAGAGACACCGGCGCGTCCCGTCGGTGTAGTCGGTGAAGTCGTCGACGACGAGCGTCCCGGTGTCGTCACCGTCGTGGGCGAGCAGCCGAGCAGAGAGCTTCTCGAATCGGTCGTCTTCGGCCTCGCTGGCCTCCGGTGGGGTAGTGTCGGGTTCGTCGTACTGTGGCGGGTCGCCGTACTCGCGGCGGAGTCGCACGGGACCGACGCGGGGAGCGTGACAGACCCCTTCGACTCGCACGTCGAGCGGGTACTCGGTCGAGGCAGCGACTGTCTCTGCCGTCCACTTGGGGGCGCGTTTCGTCGTGTAGTAGGTGGTCGAGCGTGCGGCGGCCGCCTGCGCGAGGACGGAACCGGTCGGCGATTCGGGCGGGCCGACGAGCGCGATGACACTCCCTTTCGGAAAGGTGAGCGACCGGCTGCCGATGAGTGGGGCCAACCCGCTGTCGACGCGGGTGCTCGGTTCCATGCGTGACATGAGGGCGGTCTGTCACCTAAATCAGGGGGCTAGCTTGTGGTAGGCCGGAGCCGCGACTCCGCGACTGCGAAGGCGAGCGTGCTCGATACCGCAAGCAGCGTCCCGCCGGTGAGTGCGGCAGCCAGATACGGGAGCGTCGCGAACCCGAGCCCGAGCAGATACGCCGACAGCGCCCGGACGATGACGGCGATTGCGATGACGTAGAACGGGGCGTTCAGATATCGCCAGTGGAAGCTGTCGGCAAGATACTCGTCGGTAATCCGACCGAACGCAGCCACGAGACCCGCGGCTGCAATCCACGCGACCGCGCCGTACGCGACTGCGGCGACCGTCTCCAGTGGCGCACCGGGACCGTCCGCCGAATGGAGCGCGAGCGACGCGTCACCCCGGACGGCGGCGACGGCGACGAGCGCGAGCGCGACCACGCTCGTCACGAGCGTCACTCGACCCGTGTAGAGGGCGGTGCGGAGTCGCTCGGCGACGGCGTCGACCGACTGCTCCAGGCCGAGTCCCCGAAAGAGCACGTAGAGGCCCAACAACGCAGAGCCGAGTCCGAGCGCCGACCCCGGTAGATCGAGCACGTTCGCGATGACCGCGGCCGGATACACGAGCAGGAGGATACCGAGCGGGACGAGAATCGTCCCCCGCGTCTCGGGGTCATCCAGCACCTGCTTGAACGTGTAGTACATCGATTCGAGGTCCTGTGCCTGGCGGACGACGACTCGGCGCACGGAGTCGATGGGGACCCGCGACCGGATGACGGGGATGACGGACTCGTCTTGTGCGCCGTCGGTGACGACGACCGCGCGCACGTCCTCGCCGGTCTGGAGCGAGGCGAGGGTGCGGTCGATCTCGTTGCCGACCTTGCGGTTGGCGGCCACGTCACCAGCAGCCTCCCCGGTGACGACGGCCACCTCGACGGATTCCCCCTCGGCGACGAGTTCGTCGTAGAGGTGGACGCCCTCGAAGATGACGTTCACGTCTGAGTCCTCGGGGTCGGCGGTGGCGAGCGCGACGGCGCTCTCCTCGACGGCGTCGCGGCCGGTGACCGGCGTCTCGAAGCCGGTCTTGCGACCGAGGTCGTCGTCGAGGTCCACACACAGCACCAGCAGCATTGTCGGTGGGTACAGTCTCCCGCGTTAACTCTTTTCGGGGTAGTTCGTGAACGCACGACTTTTGCGTTTGCACGGGTAAGACGGTACAACAGATGATTTCGAAGGGCTGTGAGCAGTGTGCGAAAGGCGGCAAGATGGTGCTGTTTGTCTACGGCTACTGTGACCAGCGCGACTGCTTCTACTGCCCGCTCGGTGAGAACCGCAAGAACGTCACCCAGACGTACGCGAACGAACGCCCCGTCGAGTCCGAGGAGGACATCATCGCCGAGGCGAACCTGATGGACGCGCTCGGCACTTCCATCACGGGCGGGGAACCACAGGAAGCGATGGAGAAGACCTGCCGGTATCTCCGCCTGCTGAAAGACGAGTTCGGCGAGGACCACCATACCCACCTCTACACTGGCATTACGGGCGGCCGCGAGAACATGCGCCGACTCTCCGAGGCAGGGCTGGACGAGATTCGCTTCCACCCGCCGTACGAGCAGTGGGGTGACCTCCACGGCACCGAGTGGGAGGAGATCCTCTACGTCGCCCGCGAGGAGGGGCTTACACCGGCGTTCGAGATTCCGGGCATCCGCGCGGAACCGGAGTTTCTCGACTTTCTCGATGAGGGAGCCGCCGACTTCTGTAACATCAACGAGTTCGAGATGTCCGACGGCAACTACCGCCGGATGCAGGAGGAGGGCTTCGAGCTGAAAGACGGTCACATGAGCGCGGTGGAGGGGAGCCACGACATCCTCGAAACGATGGGCGACCACGAGAAGGTGTACTTCTGTACGAGCGTGTTCAAAGACGCCGCCCAACACCGCTCGCGGCTGAAACGGATGGCCCGCAACCTCCGGCGCGAGTTCGACGAGGTGACCGACGACGGCACGCTCGTCTACGGCAAGACGTGGGAGACCGAAGAGCGACTGGCCGATCTGGGCGTCCCCGATGAGTTCTACACCGTCAAGTCCGACCACGTCGAACTCGCGTGGTGGCTCCTCGAAGAGATGGTCGAAGAGGGCGACGTGGAGGAGGGCGAAATCGTGGAGCAGTATCCGACCTACGACGGGACGGTCGTCGAACGAACCCCGGTCGCGTAACGAGCATACGCCGAACGGAGGAACGTTTCACCGAGCCGACCGACGGGAGGCTCGGCTGCTGTTTTGTGCAGATTTTACCGGAGAGTGGTGCGCGGAGCGCACCCGAACCGGTAAAAGGTGCGATGGCACGGTCGTCGAGCGAACCCCGGTCGCGTAGCAAGTCTCTCCGCTGGCTATCGCCCGACCGCGAAGAACGCGCCCAACAGGAGACAGACGCTGCCGGCGACGAGTCCGAGCGTCGGCTCGCCGGCTCCGATACCACTGAAAATCGCCAGCATCGAGCCACCGAGCAGTCCGACGACGACGCGCGTCCGGGCCGTATCCGAGAGCGGGCCGCCCCGCTGGCGACGGTAGTCGAGGCCGGCGAGCACGAGCGCGACGGCCGTCGCCAGTCCGATTGGTCCCTCACCGGTGAACAGGCCGAGACCGGTGACGCTCGCAGCGAGTCCACCGACCGCAAGGAGCGTGAGTTCCGGGTCGAGCGGGTTCACCGGCTCACCGTAGCGGGCGTGATAGAGACCAGTCGGGACGGCAGCGACGGCCGCGACGGCGAGCGCGAGCGACGGCGACGAGGTGGCGAGTCCGTAGCCCGCGAGCGCGACAGCGAGGACGCCACCGGCGACGAGTGCGGGGGTCGGCTGGATGGCGTCGGCCGGGTCACCGGAGCGAACGATACCGACGGCGGTGAAGCCGTAGAGGACGACCAGCGCAGCGGCGACCGCGACGAGCCGCGTCTCGGCGGCTCCGAAGAGAACGCCGAAGCCGGCGATACCAAAAGCGAGGACGAGTCCGACCAACGGCGCGGCCTCGGGAACCGGCTCACCACGGCGTGACATACCGTGTGTTGGGGGGTGGCGTGCGAAAGCGTTGCGTCCCGGAGGCGACCCACAAACGTTTACTCGCACCCTGCGTAGGCACGTGGTATGTCCGGATGCCCACTCGCCGACCAGTGTCCCCAGTTTCAGGAGCGAATCGAAGGGATGGGGTGTACACACTACGGTGACCGCGGCGGGGCCGAGTGGTGCAACCACTACAATCAGCCGATCAACGAACTGAAACAACAGCCCGTCGAGCCGGGCGAGGAGGTCGTCATCACGGTCGACGACATCCACGAATCCGGGGCGGGCGTGGGCCGCACCGAGGACGGATTCATCGTCATGGTCGACGGCATTCTGCCGGAGGCACGCTCACGCGTCAAGATTACGAAAGTGCTCGACAACTTCGCGCGCGGCGAGGAACTCGAACGACTGGAACTGGAGGAAGACGACGAGGAGGACGGCGACGACGGCGAGGACGCCGACGCGAGCGACGAGGACAAAGAAAAAGACGAGACCGGAGGACGGACACAGCGCGAGCGGCTGGGCAGCCGCGAGGACTTCTGGGGCTCATAGCTCACCACGTCTCGACACAGCCCTCGCGGATGTCCGCGAGACACCCCTTGCAGTCGGGGTGGTCGGCGTCGAAACACCGCGGCACGTCGCCCTCGAGTGGGACAGCGCGTTTCTCTGCGTAGCGGCGACAGACGAGCCGTGCGTTTCCCTGCTCGTCAGTCGGCAGACTCGCCTTCCCGGCGGCGTACTCGCCTTTCGCGCGTTCGTACTGGCTCCCCGCAGCGCGGAGCTTCGACCGGAGCAGCCGCGCGAATCGCCGTCTGTTGCTCATACCGATCCATCGGACGCTGGCCAGTAGAATCCGTCGGCGCGTAACCGAGTCTCACGCTCGGTGAACGCTTTTTACTCGTCCGGCGGCAGACGACCCATGGCAGGCCCAGTGTACCTCTCCGGCGACCGCATCGACCTCCGAACCGTCGAGGACGACGACCTCGAGTTTTTCCACGAGGCGACGAACCATCCCGAGGTACGCCGCTACATCGCCGGCTTCGACGGTCCGGTCTCGAGAGCCGAGTACGAGCGCGAGGAGTTCGAGAAACACCGCACCGAAGGCGTGAGTCTCGTCGTCTGTGACGGAGAAACGCGCGTCGGAAACGTCTCGCTCGGTCCGGTCAACGACGAACACGGCTGGGCGAATCTCGGCGCGTGGCTCCACCCCGAATACCACGGCGAGGGGTACGCGATTGAGGCGTGTGCGCTGCTGCTGGACTACGCCTTCGGCGAACACGGACTCCGGCGGGTCCGCGCGCAACATCTCGGGCCGAACGACGACTCGCGGCGACTCCTCGACCGACTCGGCTTCACGCAGGAGGGTGTCGCCCGCGACCACAACCGGTTCGAGGGCGGCGTCGTCGACGACGTTCGCTACGGACTGTTGGCCGACGAGTGGCCCGGCAGCGAGCGGATCGTGGAGTAGTTTCACTTTCATCCTGGTAGGCACAATTTAAATACCATCGGGCACCAACCGTCGTACGTCTCCCACTGAAAACACGCGGAGACAGAACGCCCATGAGTGTTACACAACACGCCAAGGAGATACACGAGCAGTTTTCAGACCAACTCGACGTGAGCGTCGAGGAAATTGAGGAGCGACTCGACACCCTCGTCAACGAGTACCGCATCCCGGCCGACGAGGCGCGCCGCTCCGTCGTCTCGAACTATCTGGACGAGACGGACATGGACCGAGACGACCTCGGTGGCGGCGGCAACGAGACGGTCGAGGTCGCAACCATCGCCGAGGACGAACAGTGGGTCGACCTGCGGGTGACGGTCGCGGACCTGTGGGAGCCACGTTCAGAGAGCATCTCGCAGGTGGGCCTGCTCGGCGATGAGTCGGGCACCATCAAGTTCGTCGCCTTCGAGACGAGCGAGCTTCCCGAGCTGACGGAAGGGGAATCGTACGCGCTCGGCAACGTCGTCACCGACGAGTACAACGGGAACTACTCGGTGAAGCTGAATCGCACGACCTCCATCACTGAGCTCGACGAGGAGATAGAGGTCGGCAACGACGACGTGAGCGTCGAAGGTGCGCTCGTGGACATGCAGTCCGGCAGCGGGCTAATCAAGCGATGCCCAGAGGAAGACTGCACCCGCGTGCTCCAGAACGGCCGCTGTAGTGAACACGGCGAGGTCGAAGGCGAGTTCGACCTCCGAATCAAGGGCGTTCTCGACGACGGTGAGGAGGTCCACGAGGTCATCTTCGACAAGGAGGCGACCGAACGGCTCACCGGCACCGGCCTGGAGGAGGCCAAGCAGATGGCGATGGACGCGCTGGACACGACGGTCGTGGCCGACGAGATGGCCGCAGAGATCGTCGGGCGCTACTACCGCGTGACCGGCCCGACCTTCGGCCGGTACGTGCTAGCAAACGAGATGGAACAGCTCGGTGGCGCGGATGCCGAGGCAACACTCATCCGCGCGAGGTCGATGTAGATGTCTTCGATACCAACCCGCGAGGTCGCGCGCCGCGCGTTCGCACACGAGTACAACGACGCCAGTTACACGTTCAAAGAATCTGACGACGAGCGCGCACCGGTCTATGCGCTCCTCCCGACCGGCGAGCGCGCAAACCGCGTGTTCATCGTCGGCACCCTCACTGAGACCGAAGATATCGGCGAGGACTCCGAGTACTGGCGCGGCCGCATCGTCGACCCGACGGGGACGTTCTTCACCTACGCCGGGCAGTACCAGCCCGAGGCGGCGAGCGCCCTGCGCGACATCGAGCCGCCGGCGTACGTCGCTGTCGTCGGCAAGCCGCGGACGTTCGAGACGGACGACGGCGACGTGAACGTCTCCGTCCGCCCCGAATCGATCAACGTCGTGGACGCCGAGACGCGCGACCGCTGGGTCGTCGAGACGGCAGACCGGACGCTCGACCGCATCGAGCGGTTCGACGCCGAGGGGAACGAGTACGGCAGTATGGCCGACGAGCAGTACGACCTGCCGCTGGCGGAGTACAAGCAGGCCGCAGTCGAAGCGCTCCAGTCGCTCGAAGCCGAAGACGGAGAGAGCGACGAGCCGGCGAAAGTCGAGACCTAACGCCACGTCTCCGTTTTACGGTGCCAAGCCGACGATTGCGAGCAGTGCGTACAGCAGGTCACCGTAGAGCAGTCCGACCACCAGCCCGACCGCCATCGGGACGATGAACGGGAGACCGGGCGTGAGCCACACGGTCTCCCGTTCGGCGAGCACGTCGAGTCCGGCGCGCAACTGCTCTGGCGTCGTGCCGTAGGCGCTGGAGTCGATAGCCGCGAGGAACGCGGCAGCGCCCCACGGGTCGTCGGCGTCGATCGGTCGCACAGCCGGGGCAGGGGCGTCAGAGCCGGGAAGCGAGCCGCCGGTCACGTCCGGCCCGGCGGCGAGTGCGCCGTCCGTCGGCTCACCGGTCTCGTTCGCGAGCGAGACCGGACTCCGGTAGCGGCCGGGGTCCCGTCGAACGTCGGCGAGCGTCAGCTGCCGCCAACGGAGATACATCCGGAGGGCGTCGAGGTCGAGTCCGCGCCGCGTCAGCCCGTCCGGCGTTTCGAGCAGGCTCCCGTAGGCGCTCGCCACGTCGGGCACGTCGGCGGGCCGGCCGACGAACATCGTGAGCGAGATGCGGCCGGCGAGCAGATTTCGCGCGGCGAGCAACAGCGGCGAGACCAGTCCCACGAGCACCGTGTTCGAGAGGACGGTCATCGAGAAGACGCCGAGGGGCGTCTCCGTGAGCGGGAGACTCCCGTTCGCGAGCAGATACACCGGGAACTCGGGGAAGACGAGCGCGAGCACGATAATCGCCTTCGCGTCGGCCCCACCGAAGCCGCCGAGTCGCCAGAACACGTAGCCGAGGGGAGCGACGATACCGAGGGAGACGGCCAGGTGAATCCCGAACAGTTGGAGCCGTGGACCGCCGACGGCCACGGCCGCGAGTCCGTCGACGGCGAGCGCGACCACGCCGAGTAAGAGCAGCGGTGCCCAGAGTTCGTCCCGGACGCGACGGGTCTGGATGTCCCGGTAGGCGGCCCACAGGAAGACGGGGACGACGGAGAGCCGAAGCAGGTCCGTCGGCGGGCTGGACAGCAGCGTCTCGGCGGCGGGCACGAGCGTCACGCCGCTACTGTCTTCGGGACGGTATAAGATGCTGTGGGTCCGGAGTCACAACGGTCATACTCGCCGACTGCGAACGACCGGCGTGCGTCCGACGACGCAGGCGACGGGGACCGCGATGCTCGCGGTCGCGGCGGCCGGACTCGTCCTCGCCAGCGGTGCGACCGCCGGCCTGCTCCTCATCGGGCACGCCGGCGTCGGGTTCCTGTTCAGTCTCGTCGCCGGTGTCGCTGTTCCGTACGCGTTCGGTCGCGAACTCGCCACGCACGTCGTCGGTGAACCGCCCCTCGTGGTGACGCGGACGGACGCCGGCTTTCTCGCCTCGATACTCGTGGCCGCACCGGCGACCCGACTGGTCGCTCAGACGGGCGCGGGGGTCGTCGTCGGCTCCGGCGTCGTCGGCCTGTTCGCACACTTGTTCGTCCAGAAGTACGAGGCACCGGCCTACTGTGGCACGTTCGTTGGGATGGCGACCGCGAGCGTGCTCTCGTGGGGTGGGCTGCTGGCCGCGAGTTTCGTCGCCGGCGGCGTCTTCATCGCGGCCCAGCGCGCGTTCAACGGCTTCGGCGGGAAGCTCGGGACGACCGCGTTCGTCGGCTGTGGCGTGGTCGTCCTCGCCGGCGGTTCCGGGCCGGACGTGGGGACGGCACCGAGTACCGCCGTCGTTCTCGGCGGTATCGCGACGGCGACCGCCGGCGCGGTGGCGGCGTATCTGCTCGCGCGCCTGCGCGGACTCGGTCCCGTCTTCGGGTCGAGCGTCGTCGGTATCCTCGCGGGTGGGGTCTCGCTAGTCGTCCCCGGGACGACGCTACTCGCCGCGGCAGCCTTCTGTGGCTCGTTTACCGGGATGAGCCACTCCGGCCGGCTCCCGAGCGTGGCGAGCGTCGGGCTTGCGGGCGTCGTTACGGGGCTGCTGTTTGCCGCCGCGGTGCCCGTCGTCGCCGGCTTCGGCGGGAAGCTGGGGACGATTGCGTTTGTCGCCTGCCTAGTGACACACACCCTGCTGGCCGTCGCAGGCGGGCGACTCGGCGTGGACGAGGCGTTCGGCTTCCAGCCGCTTGAGGGGTAGCCGCCCGACTTCACGACCGAAGCACGAGACGAACGCACAGTTGGGCGCGACGGCGACCGACGGCTAGGCGTCGGCGAACTGCTCGCGCACCAGTCCGGCGATAATCATCGCGAAGCCGGTGTCGACACTCCAGAAGGCGGCCTCTCGCTCGACGTGCGGGATTTCGGCGGTCGGCAACACGCTCAACAGCACCGTCGAACCGTCGGCGACGAAGACGCGCCCGATGCTGATTTCGAGTTCGTCGTCGCGGTCGACCGCCTCGACTGAGATCCCGGTCTCGGCCACGAGCGCCCGTACCTCGTCGTCGGCACTCACGACGATGACATCGACGCCGCGGGCGTCGGCGGCGACGAGCGCGTCGAGCACGTTCCCCTCGACGAGTCGCGGCTGGCTCGTCGCGAAGAAGATGCGTCCGCCGGCGTCGTCCGCGAGCGCGGCGACGCGAGCGGCGATGCTATCGGTCCCCTCGGTCGTCCAGATTGCCTCCTGTCCGTCCGACGGCTCCTGTTCGTCCTGAATCGACTCCAGATACGAGAAGGCGCGGTCGGTCGTCGCTTCGAGCCGCGACCGGAGTATCTCGTGGGCGCGGTCGAGGTCGACCGACCGGTAGCGCTGTGGCGAGCCGGCCTGCACGTCTACGAGCCCGAGCGATTCGAGCTCGTCCGTCGCGCCGTACACCTGCGAGCGCGGCACGTCGGTGACGGCGGCGATGTCGCTCGCCGACGCCACGCCGAGCTGTTGCAGCCCGATGAAGGTGCGGGCGGCGTACGTCGACAGGCCGAGGTCGGTGAGCGCCTCGACCGCGCCGTCGGCGTTCATCTCACTGCTCCTCGGCGAGTTCGCCCCGGACCCACGCGCGGTGGATGCGATCCATCTGCGTCTCCGAGAGCTCGCCGGTCTCGTACTGGTCTGTTGCCAGCCGCAGGTCCGCGTCCGAGACCTCGCCCGCGACGGTGATGCGCTCGAAGAGGTCCGGAATCACCTGGATGGTCGCTTCGCCCTCGATTTTCGTCGCCTCATCGCCGGCGAGTACGTCGCCCTCGATGTCGAAGCTCGCGCCGTCGGTCGCGTCGGCGGGAATATCGACCGTGTACTCGACGGTCGCGGCGTCGGTCTCGAAGGCAGCGTACAGCGAGCCGTCGGCCGTCGCCGTGTCGACCGGAACCGGCGCGGCGTCGCGGAAGCTGACCGGTGCGTCGCTCGTCTCGTGGACGACGCTACGGCCGTTGAGTCCGGCCACGGAGACCGTGACGACTACGCTGTCGCCGGGGGCGGCGACGGTGCGTTCGATGTCGCGCGTCGCGACTCGCTCGCCGGTCGCGACCGCGTCGTCTACGTCGCGGTCAACGTCGGCCGGGCCGACGAACCGCGTCCAGATGGCGAGCAGGCTCGGGAGCACCAACACGCTCGCGAGGAACGCATAGAGGATGGTCATCCCGGTGATGAGACCGAACTGCTGGAGCGGCGGCAGGATGGCGAACACGAGCACGCCGAAGCCGCCGATGGTCGTCGCCGCGGAGCCGAGCAGCGCACCGCCGGTTCCGGTGACGGCCCGCTCCATCGACTCCCACACGTCACCCGTCCGGGCCAGTTCCTGATTGTACCGCTCGGAGAGGTGGATGCTGTAGGCGACCCCCAGTCCCACCGTGAGACTCGTAATCATCCCCGTGAGGACGTTGAATGAGATGTCGAGCAGATACATCGTCCCCAGAATCCACGTGACGGTGAACGCGACGGGCAACAGCGTCACCGCGCCGAGCGTCGCGCTTCCTTCCGTGATTCTGTATGCGGCCATCAGGAAGATGAACGTCGCCGCGAGCGTGATAATGAGGCTGTTGATGACCGTATCGAGCAGTTCGTCCTGGACGATTTTGTTCAGGATGGCGCTGCCGGTAGCGGTCGACTCCAGCCCGTCGCCGTCGAGTTCGGTGGCGACCTCGCCGATCTGCGTCTGGATGGCGTCACCGCCCGCGCCACCCTGCACCGATATGACGAGCCGCAGCGCCTCGTACTCGCCGTCGTCGGTCTGGTAGATGACGCTCTCCGCCTCGTCGGGGGCGGCCTCGTACAGCGCGTCGTAGACGCCCGCGACGTTGCGGTCGGGGACCTCGTCGCCGTCGGTGTCGGCACTCTCGAAGGTTTCGGCGAACGCCTCGTCGGTGGCGGCCACGTCACGCATCACGGACAGCGGCGTCGTGGCGTCGGGGTCGCCGTTCGAGAGGGTCTGTGTCACCCCCTTGTTGGCCGCAGACCGTTCGGCGGTGTCGACGCGTTCGAGAACGGTGTCCGCTGTCACGTCACCCTCGACGAGGATCTGTGCCTGCGAGTCCTCGCGGATGAAGTTCTCGTTGACATACTCCAGGTTCGACTTCGCGGTGTACTCACCGGGCGCGAACGGCTCCGGCAGGTCTTTCATCCAGTCTGCCGGCTCCTCGGCGAGGAAGTCCTCCTGTGAGAAGGAGGTGTCCACCTGCGTCGCCCCGTAGGCCCCGCCGGCGCTGACGAGTAACACGACCACGAGCACGAGATACGGCGCGCGGCGTGCGGCGGTCGCGCCGACGGAGAGGACGGAGGAGAACCGACCGCCGCCGGTTCCGAAGGCGCGTTTCCGGCGGTCGATACCGCGGGCTTCGAGCGCCTCGTCGAGTTCGGCCTTCACCGCCGGCATCAGGATGCCGAAGATAGCCAGCGCCGCCGTGATACCGAACGCGCTCACGACACCGAAGTCGCGAATCGGCGGAATTGGGCTCGTCAAGTTCGACAGGAAGCCGATGACAGTCGTCGCGGTTACGTAGACGAGCGCGATACCGACGCCGGCGAGTGCGACTCGCATCGAGCCGCGCGGCGTGTCGTCGTCACCACGCTCCTCACGGTGGCGCATGAAGATGTGGATAGCGTAGTCGATACTCAGCCCGATGAGCAACACCGGCACCGCAATCATCAGCTGGTTAAACGAGATGTCGGCCCAGCCCATGAAGCCGAACGTCCACGCCAACACCCCGCCGATGCCGAGCAGGCCGAGCAGGATGTCGAGCACGTCGCGGTAGGCAATCACGAGCGCGATGATGACGAAGATGAGCGCGAGCGGCCCGACGATGAGGAGACTGTCTGTCATCGAGCTGTTGATTTCGTCGCTGATGATGCCGGCCCCGAAGATGAGATACTCGCCGCCCTCGGCGGATTCGCCGAGGTCCTGCATCGCGAGCTGTGCGTCGATGACGGCGTCGGAAGCCGCCGCGTTGTTGCCGGCTGGCGCGTTGCTGGATTGCGTGACGAGCAGCATCGTCGCCTCCGCGCTCGTCGAGCCGGTGTCGAAGTCGGTCGGCATGAAGCCGAGCGCACGCGTGTTCGCGCCGCCCGAGCCGTCACCGTCACCGAGGACGGTCGCGACGGTTGATTCGACTTCGCTGCCGTTCATCGACTCGAGCTGCTGATACTGCTCCGCGAGCGTGGCGTTTTGTGCGTCCTGAAGCTGTTCGCGCTCGGTCTGGAGCTGCTCGCCGACGGACTCCAGCTCGGCGGCGGTCGCTTCAAGCTCCTCGCCGCGCGCGGAGAGTCGCTCGTACTGGTCGCTCAAGACGCCCTGCGTGCCGAGCGTGTACGCCTGTTGGGCTTCTTCCTGCGTCTCGGCCTGTCGAAGCTGCTGGGCGGCCTGCTCGAATGTCTGGCTGTCCTCCTCGGTGAACTCGACCGGCGTGTTCGCGCGGACCTCCTCAAAGGCCGCCGCCGGGTCGGCGTTCGGATTCTCGCGCAGGAAGGTGAGCTGTTCGCGGAGCAGCCCGGTGGTCTCGGTCAGCGTCTCGTTGCGCGCTTCGATGGCGGCGCGCTCCTCGGTGACCGTCTGATTCAGCTGTCGGAACTCGGTCGCGAGCTGCTGTACGTCCCGCCCCTCCTCCTGGCTGATTGCCGTGATGGCGACGATGTTCGAGATGCCGACCGTCGGTGTCGAGTCGGTGAGCGTCTCGTTTATCATCGCGTTGGCCCGGAGCGTCTGTTGGTACGCGATGCTCCCGAGCAGCGACTCGCGGTCCAAGACGTTGTCGTCGCGGATGATTATCTGTGCGGAGGTGGTGTTCTCGTCGCCAGTCTGGAAGTTCTCTTCCAAGTACTCCAGCTTCTCGCCCGCCTCGGAGTCCGTCTGGAACTGGTCGAGCGAGGATGTCTGTTCGACCATCGGCGCACCGGCACCGATGACCACCGTCAACAGAAGCATCACCGCGATGACCGCCCGGCTGTGATCTAAGATTCCATCGACGATACGGTCTACGGCGCTCACGCAATCTCCCCCGTGAGCTGTCCGCGCTCGGCGCTACTCATGTCTGTACTATTCTACTAACAGGACGCGTATAACGGTTCCGAAAAGTCTGAACGGTCGTTCAGTCGTCGGCGGCCGCGGCCGACGGCTCGCGGTCGAGCACGTCGTCGGCCCACGTTCCCCGGAGGTACCACGCGCCGGCGACGACGAGCGAGAGCACGTTCGAGACGGCGATGCCGTACCAGATACCGACCGCACCCATCGAGAATGCCGTCACGAGTACGTACGCGACCGGGAGCCGGAACACCCACAGCGAGAGGATGGAGAAGATCATCGCCGCGCGGGTCGACCCGCTCCCGCGGAAGGCACCCTGACACACCTGGTACACGCCGAGGAAGATGAACGTCGGGCCGATGACCTGGAGATACGAGACGCCGATATCGACGACGCTGTCGGCGTTTTCGCCGCTGATGAACACGGAGACGATTGGCTCGGCGAAGACCACCGCGACGACGGTTACCCCGGCGAGGACGGCGGCAATCATCCCGACCGCGTATCGGACGGCCTGTTTCGCCCGGTCGGGCCGGTCGTTGCCGAGGTTCTGGCCGACGACCGTCTCGATGCCCTGTGAGAGCCCGATAGCCGGGAGGAAGATCAAGGAGTTGAGCCGGTTGCCGATGCCGAACGCGGCGACGGCGTCGTCGCCGGCAATCGCGACCAGCGCCGTCAGCGCCGTGATGCCGAGTGCACGCATCGACTGCTCGATGCTTGCGGGCGCGCCGATGGAGACGATATCGCGCAGCGTGTCGGGGTCGAGCCGGAGGTCGGACAGCGAGAGGCTGATACCGACCCGCCCGGAGAAGAGCCACGCCATGCCGATGACAGCGCCGACGCCGCGGGAGAACACCGTCGCGATGGCGGCCCCCTGCACGCCGTAGCCGGTGAAGCCGGTCGCCTCGTAGGCCGTCGTTTCAAGCCCGGACAGCCCGACCATCGACAGCGGGCCGGCTTCGAAGCCGAGGATGAGGAACGGGTCGAGGACGACGTTGAGCGCGACGCCGAGAATCATCAACGCGAGTGGCGTCTTCGTGTCGCCCCACCCGCGCAAGAGCGCCTGAAAGATGAAGAAGCCGAACATGAAGACGACGCCGAGGAAGACGGTTCGGGTGTACTCGACGGCGAGCGCGTACTCGGTCGAGCCGGGTGCCGCGCCGACGAGGCCGACGAGCCACGGCGTGAGCAGATACCCGAGCGCGGCGAACGCGACCGCGAGCACGCCGACGAACGCGATGGTCTGGCCGGCGACGAAGTCGACGCGGTCTTGATTGCCCGCTCCCTTGTTCTGGGCGACGAGGACCGTCCCGGCGACGGTGAAGCCACCGGCGACCGAGATCATCAGGAAGACCAGCGGCCACGAGTACGACAGCGCCGACACCGCCTCCTGGCCGAGCTGGCCGACCCAGAAAGTGTCCGCAAGGTTATATCCCACCTGCAACAGCTGCGAGAGGACGATCGGTGCGGCGAGAACAGTGAGGGGTTTCAGGATGTCACCCTCGGTGACGTTCACGTCGCGGTTACTCATTTGGCCCCTCCGCGAGCGCGTCGATGCGGGCGTGGAGGGTCGCACGCGCCTGCTCTGTGATGTCGTGGTCGGTCGTCGCACTCTCCAACAGCGCGCCGTTCAACAGCATCGTCAGTTCGGTCGCGGCGGTCTCGGGGTCCGCGACGGCGAACTGGCCGCGCTCGACGCCGGCTTCGATCTCCGCGATGACGCGGTCGCGGAGTCGGTCGTCCATCGCCGTGAACGTCGCCCGGAAGTCCGGGTTGCCGACCGCCTCCCCTCGGAGTTCAAGGATAACCCGGCGACCGGTGAGTACGTCCTCGCCCGGGCACTCGGGGAGCAGTTGGTCGACGAACTCGCGGAGATTCGCGGCGGGGTCGTCGGTCGACTCGGCGTCGAGCGTCGCGAGAAACTGGTCGGTCGCGTAATCGAGCAGCGACCGCAGGATGTCGTCTTTTGCGTCGTAGTGGTAGTACAACAGCGACTTGCTCTTCGCGAACTCGTCGGCGATTCGCGCGACGGTCAGGTCGGCGTAGCCGTGGGTCGCGAGCGCCGCGAAGGCCGCCCGCATAATCTGTTCGCGGCTGTCGGGGCCGCCGCTCACGCGTGCACCACCCCCACAGCCCTCACCGCGGCGAGTTGGCTCGAATCGGACACGGATATACTGAACGTTCAGTCAGTAATGAGCGTTGCGGGTGCGGGCGTAGCGCACGGCGAGTGTCACCGATAGCTGGCGGCGAGCCAGCAGAGTCCGACCACGCCCGCGAGGACGCCGCCGGCGAGGAGGGTGTGTCGGTAGCCGACCCGGAGCGCGGCGACGGTACACACCGGCGGGCCGATTGTCGTCCCGAGTCGGAGCACGCTGGTCCGGACGCTCATGATGCTCCCGCGGAACTCGTCGGGGGCGAGTTCGTTGAGCGCGGTGTCGGTGATCGGTTCGGCAAAGCCCTGGCCGAAGCCGAACAGGAGAAGTCCGAAGCCGGAGACGGCGACCGACTGCGTCGTCGCGACGATACCCATCCCGACGCCGTACACCACGAAGCCGAGCGCGATGGACTGGAAGCTGGTGACTCGCGCGAGGATGCGGTCGGTCTGGGTGGCGGTCGTCCCCATCGCGACCGCCGGGATGCCGAGTAAGAGACCGATTTCCAACGACGACAGCCGGTAGGTGTTATCGAGCAAGAACGGGACCGCCGTCAGCTGTGCGCCGTAGAGGATGACGAAGATGCCGAGGATGGCGGCGTAGAGCACGGCGTACGGTCGCAGCGAGGTTGGGCCGGTGAGGAAGGCGCGGAGTCCCTCTCCGTCCTCGACTTGCTTTCGCTCCGGCTCCGAGAGCACGAACAGCCCGGGGACCGCGACGACGAGCCCGAGCCCGAAACAGAGGAACGGGACGGTCCACGCGATAGTGGCGAGGGCACCGCCGAGCAGCGGATACGCCGCCGCGCCGAACGCGAGGATGGCGGCGTTGGTCCCGATGAGCTTCCGGCGCGTGTCGCCGTCGAAGCTGTCCCCGATGAGCGTGACCGTGACCATCGCGATGGCGCTGCTCGCGGCTCCCTGGACTGCCCGGAGCGCGAGGATGACGGGGAACGCCTCGGCGAGAACGACGGGACCAAGCGAGATGGGAATCGCCGACTCCATGAAGACGATACCGCTACCACAGAGTCCAAACAGGACGAGCGACGGGACGAGAATCGGCTTGCGGCCGATGCGGTCGGCCAACATCCCGAGGGGAATCGTGAGCACGACGCCCGGGAGCGTGAACGCCGACAGGAGGAGACTCGCCTGCGACTCGGTAATGTTGAGCGCGTCTTGGACGGCGGGAAGCGCGGGGCTGATGAGCGAGACGCCCATCACAGCGATGAGCGTGCTCGCGAAAATGACGAGGACCGCGGGCGACTGCCGGACGTTTCGGGCGACAGACATCGGCGTGGCTAGCGCAGTGGGGGTAGTAAGCCGTCCGTTCTCCGGACGCGTCTCGGTCGCGCGACCTTTTTGCCCCCGTCGTGCGCCTCGTGTGTATGTCGACCCGCGCTGTCGATTATTGTACTTCCATTGATTGCGGCCGGAGAGGTGGTGTCGCGCATCATTCCGATGGTACCACGTCGACCACGTGCCACGCGATCTCGACACGGTCTTCGACTGGACGGACGGCGAGTAGCCACGACCCCTTAGGCCGTCACTCGACGTGTTCGTGGACGATTTCGCGTGCTTCCTGCTCGGCGAGCGGTTCCCCTCGGTCGGTCGCTGCCTCCTGAATCGCGTCGAGTGCGCGAGCAATGGTGTCGTCGGTCGGCTCAATGCCGGCATCTGCGAGCATTGCTCGGACGGCACCGCTCCCGGTTCCGTGGCCAAAGAGGAGGTGTCGGTCGGCCCCGTAGCGAGTCGGGTCGAACCCCTCGTACGCAGTCGGGTCGCGGAGCATCGCCGCAGTGTGGAGACCGCTCTCGTGGCGGTGGACCGCCTCCCCGATGACGGGGGTGGTGGGGTCGAGTGGAACGTCGAGTAGCTCGTGGACCCGGCGACAGACGGGCGTCAGCTGCTCGTGGTCGATGTCGAACGGGTCGCCGTGTTCCGCCAACAGGACAGCGACGGCCTCCAGAGGAGCGTTTCCCGCCCGCTCGCCGAGACCACCGACGGTGGCGTCGACGCTGTCCGCGCCGGCCTCGACGCCCGCCTTGGCGTTCGCCGCACCGACGTCCATGTCGTCGTGTGGGTGAATCGTCACGTCTACTCCGTGGCCGACGGTCTCGACCACGCCCCGAACCGTCTCGGCGACGCTGCTCGGGTCGCCCGCCCCGGTCGTGTCTGCGACAGTAACGTGGCTCGCCCCCGCCACAGCGGCGGTCTCGGCGTAGCTATCGAGAACGTCTCGGTCGGCGCGAATCGCATCCATCAGCGTAACTCCGACCCGGACGCCACCGTCGGCCGCCAGTTCGACGGCTTCGCGCATCATCGTCTCTGCCGCCTCCCGCGATTCTCCGAGCGCGTGCTCCAGTTGGACCGCGGAGGTAGTGATGATGATCTCGATTTCGTCCGGCTCGACCGCGAGGGCAGCCTCGACGTCGGCCGGAATCGACCGCGCGAGTGCCGCGGTCTCTAGCCCGTGGTGTTCGGCCGCTCGATGCCACGACTCGCGCGGCGTTGCTCTGGGAAAAGAGAGTTCGACCCGCTCGACTCCGAGGGAGGCGAGCGCCTCGATGACGGCGCGGCCCTGCTCGTCGCTGATGTCCAGCCCCGGCATCTGTGCGCCCTCACGGAGCGTTACGTCCTTGAGACCGGTCATCGCAGCCTCCGAAGTCGTCGAGTCGGACGGTTACCGGACCGTGGAGTCACGAACCAAGGTTGCATACGAGCCACCGTACACGGCATCTGCCCATAGCTCTGGCCGTCACCGCTACCTCGCCCGAGACGGACGCGGCTCACGGAAAAGCGACGGAGAAGGCGAGAAGAGACCAGATCAGCCTTCGGCTTCGGCCGGGCGGAGACTGGCCTGCCCGGTGGCGACCTGTGACCCGTACAGAATTGCGAGGACGCCGATTGCGGCGGCCTGAATCAGAAACACAGATCATCATGATGATCCCGCCGACGAAGAAGACGACGCGGAACAACCTCACCTCGTATTCCTCGCCGCGGGGTTGGTAAAACAGTCCCTATCGGGTCAGATGTTCTCACTGTGGAAGTCGCTGTTGCAGGTGCTCGAGGGAGAAAGAAAGAAGCGAGCAGAACGAAGCGTCAACTGTGCAGATCAGATGACGCGGGACTGATCGCAGTCGTGTCTCCACCCCGAGCACTAGATGATCCTTCCCGAACCGGGTGTTCAAGTACGATGGTGGCATAGAAATCGTATGAGCCAAGTGACGAGGCGAATCGTGCGGGAGCTACATGACGAGCCACATCTCGAAGGCCGACGAATCAGCGTTCAGTTCATCAAGACGCAGGTCGAGGACCGTGGCCTCGAACCGCGGACCGTCGCTGATCGTCACGACATCGACGTGGCCGATGTCTATCGAGCGCTCACGTACTACCACGATCACCCGGAAGAGATGCGCACCGTCGAACGCCAGCGCGAGTCGGTAGTCGAGGATCACAAGCACCTGACCACCGACCCTGATGACGTCCGCGACTGATGGCGTACCGAATCCTCGCCGACGAGAACGTCAAGCGAGCGACAGTTAACTACCTGCGAAAACTCGGCCACGATGTCGAGCGTCTCGACGATGTCACAGAGCTCGGACTCGGGAGTGAAGACGAGTCGATCGCCCGGTACGCCCGCGAATACGGTCGTCTGATTCTCACGCAGGACGACGATTTCTTCACCGAACTAGACGTCAAGGACACCGCCGGCGTTCTCTTTCAACGGGACCAGACCCTGTCTACGCGCGAGGTTGGAGACGCAGTTCACGAAATGGCACAGTATCTCGACCAGTCCGACATCGTCCTCGAATACGTCAGCAGGAACTGGCTGTGATTCTGTTCGCAGTCCCAATTCGGACACAGAATCGTCACTACAGCGCCTTATCGTGGAGAATATCCGGGAGACCTTGTACGACAGTACCCCGGAAGACGGTGCGTCTGTGAAACGCACGTTTCACGCCGTGAATTAGATGACGCGGTTCTCTTTACCAGAATGAGGCGAGAATGCCCCTTCCTCAAGGAGCGAGTATTGCGAGTGAGTAGGGAGGGGATGAATCGCCGCACAAGATACGAACCATTAAGTAAACATATCAACAATCAATAAACAGCGA
>NZ_QJOW01000012.1 GCF_009184545.1 Halosegnis rubeus | reverse complement strand
GTGTTGCGGCTGTTCGACGGCGACTCCATCATCCCCTTCACGTTCAGGTCTTCGACCGCCACGAGGTCGTACTCGGTGGCGTAGTAGTTCGAGAGCTTGTGCAAGAAGTCACGGCGCTTCCGTCGAAGGTCGGCGTGACACTCCGCGACTCGTCGCCGTTGCTTCTCGTAGTTGTTCGACCCGTGTTGCTTCCGCGAGAGCTTCCGTTGCTCGCGCTCCAAGCGTTCACGTTCGTCCGAGAGGTCGAGCGACCCGACAGCCGTGCCGTCGGTGTCGTGAGCGTACTTCAGGATTCCCACGTCAATGCCGACGCACTTGTCGGGATTCTCAGGCGGTTCGGGCGGTTCTCGGTCCATTTGGACGCCAAACGTGGCGAACCACTCGCCCGTTGGCTCCTTCTTGAGCGTGACCTGTTTCACGGTGGCGTCGTCGGGGATGGCGCGGTGGAGCCGAATCGGGATGTCCGCGAGTTTCGAGAGTGACAGCACAGTCTGACCGCCCTTCTTGTCGAGCTTGAAGCCGGACTGACTGTACGTGAAACTGCGGAACTCCCGTGGCGGCTTCCACTTGAGTTGACCGACACCGTAGCCGTTCTGCTTGAGCGCGGAGAGACCTTTCAGGTTGTCGAACAGGCGTTCGACGACGGTTTGGAGAACTTTCGAGTACACGTCGGAGAGGTCGTCCCACCACGTCTTGAGGTCGGGAAGTTCCGACCGTAGCGTGGTCATGGACGGCAGTTCGCCGTGTTCGTCTTGGAACTCGTTAAGCCGGTAGAGCGCGTGGTTGTAGAGTTGCCGACAAATGTCTCGGTGGCGGTCCAACTCCTCGCGGTGGGCGTCGGACGGCTTGAGACGGTACTTGTAGGCGTAGTACATCCCTTACTCCCGTTCCTCAATTAGTTCATCCAGTTGCTCACGGATGAAAGACGAGAGGTTGAGGTGGTGGTCCTCTATCCACTCGTCTTGGTCTTCTCGAATGGTGATTGTCTTCCGTTTCACCGTAATACACACTATGCACGTCACACGTATAAGATCTCCGATGAACGTTGGCCTGTGGGCCTGCAATAGAACAGTGTACGAACAGGTGATGACGGCGCTGTATCCCCGCCCTACTGCGCTACTCGGGCTTTGCCCTGCGTTGCTCCTTGAGGACGGGGGCTTAGCGCCTGTATTCTGCTAA
>NZ_QJOW01000011.1 GCF_009184545.1 Halosegnis rubeus | reverse complement strand
CCACGGCGACGTTCAACTGAAGCGGTAGCGCGGAGTCCCCTTCCTCAAGGAGCGACCAAAGGGAGCGAGTAGGGAGGGGAGGAGCGCGTTCGCATGGGTTACAAACCCGTTCATATAAGTACCCGCACCTATACATTGAAACTGTGGCAGACGACTACGTGCGTCGGACGGCAATCACTCGTCTCGAAGTCACCGACGAGCAACGCGACCTCCTCGAAGAGACTATCACTGAGTGGAAGCGTGGGTGCCAGATTGCCACCGACATGGCGTGGGGCGAGTGCAACGCCAAAAGCGATGTCCAACCCCTCGCCTACGATACCGTCCGCGAACACACCGACCTCGGTAGTCAGCACGCGATTCTCGCCACCCACCAAGCCGCACAAGCCATCACCGGCTGTCTCGAACGCCGGTCCAACGGCAAGAAGATCAGCAAGCCAACGTTCACCGCCCCGACCGTGAAATACGACACTCGGACACTGACACTGTTTGACGATGATACGGTGTCCCTCTCCACCACGGAGAGTCGCATCCGATGTGACCTTGCTCTGCCTGACGCCGACGATGGCTACCAACGACAGTACCTCAACGCCGACGAATGGAGCGTCACGGAAAGCACGCTCACTGCCCGTGATGGCAACTACTTCTTGCACATCGGCTTCCGCCGTCACAAGACCGATACCGAGCGCAACACCGCCGAGGACGGAACGGTCCTCGGGGTTGACCTCGGTATCGAAAACCTCGCCGTCACCAGCACCGCCACCTTTGTCAGCGGACGAGAATTAATACACGACCTCCGTGAGTTTGAGACGGTGCGAGCCGGACTCCAACAGACCGGGACGCGAAGCGCCCACCGAACACTCAAACAATCGAGTGGTCGGGAACTTCGGTACGTCCGCGACGTACTCCACCGAGCGTCGAACGCCATCGTAGACGAAGCACTCCGATATGAGTGCGACGTAATAGCGTTCGAGGATTTGACCGACATTCGTGAGCGGACTGGGGCGTCGTGGGGGCACACGTGGGCGTTCCGAACACTCTACGAGCAGGTTGAATACAAGGCTGAGGTAGAAGGTATCTCGGTGAAGCAGGTTGGTTCGGCGTACACGTCGAAACGGTGCGCCGAGTGTGGATTCACGGCTGACGAGAATCGCGCGACTCGCAACGACTTCCGGTGCGTGAAGTGTGAGTCGGAAGCGAATGCGGACTACAATGCCGCGAAGAACATCGGGATGCGGTACGTCCGTCGGGGCCAACAGTCGTCTCGGCGGACGGGCGACAGTCAGCTCGCCCTAAAGTCTGGAACTGTGACACTGAGTGGCGGATTTACCGCCTACCCTGATGGGTTTGAGGCCGAGTTCACGGACAAGCCCCACCCTCAAAGTGCCGAAGGCGCTTAGGGTGGGGTAGTTGAC
>NZ_QJOW01000010.1 GCF_009184545.1 Halosegnis rubeus | reverse complement strand
TCGCTGTTTATTGATTGTTGATATGTTTACTTAATGGTTCGTATCTTGTGCGGCGATTCATCCCCTCCCTACTCACTCGCAATACTCGCTCCTTGAGGAAGGGGCATTCTCGCCTCATTCTGGTAAAAATCGGCGACTGGATCGAGTCGAACGACAACGAGGGCGTCATCGAGGACATCTCGTTCCGCGTCTCGCGGGTCCGAACCTTCGACAACGGACTCATCACGGTCCCGAACAGCGAGCTTGCGAACACCGCTCTCGAAAACCCAGTCGCGAAGGACAAACGCCGCCTCCAGTTTCTCTTCGGCGTCGGCTACGAGGAAGACCTCGATCACGCTCGCAACGTCATCACCGAAGAGGCGAATGCCCACAGCGAGATACTCGCTGACCCGGGCGTGAGCGTCCGGCTCACCGAACTCGCGGATTCGTACGTCGGGCTCAACACTCGCTTCTGGATTGCAGACCCCTCGCGGGCCGACGTGAGCTGCATCCGCTCGGAGTACGTGCAGGCCGTCAAGCAGCGGTGTGACGCCGAGAACATCGAGATGCCGTACTCCTACCAGCAGCTCGCGGGTGAAATTAGCGTCGAGAATGTCGAGAACGCAGACGACGCCGAATCGGCGGCATAATCAGACCAGCACGCGCTCCAACTCGACGACCGGCCCGCTCGTCGCCGCCGGGTCACCGACCAGCGTACCGATGCAGACGACGGAGCCGTTCGGGGCGTAGCAGGCGACGAACGTCTCTTTCTCGCTCGTCTCGCTGTCGAGGACGCCGGGCGCGTACACCGGCGCGCCCTCGGCGATTTCGGGAACGGCGCTCTCCGCGACCGTGACGCGTGGAACGTCCCGGAGAACGCGCTCTGCCGGCTGTACCACCTCACGGAGCCACGTCTCGTCGCCGTGCTCGCGCCACTCCGTGACGGCGTCGTGGAACTCGTGCATCGTCGCGAGCGTCGTGTCGTCGAACGTCGCCGTCGCCGTCCGCCGGAGGTCACCCATGTGTGCGCCCGTGCCGAGCGCGAGTCCGATGTCGTGACACAGCTTCCGGATGTAGGTCCCCGACTCACACCGCACCCTGAGGAGGGCACGGCGCTCGCCCGTCTCGATGACGGCGAGGTCGTGAATCTCGCGAACCCGAAGCCGGCGAGCGACGGCGCTCTTGCGCGGTGGCTTCTGGTAGATGTCGCCCTCGAACTCGGCGACGAACGAATCGAGGTCAGTTGGCGTCCGGCCGTGGAGTTCGAGGACGGCGACGTACTCCTTGACGGCGTCGTCGAACACCTGTGCCAGCCGTACGCCGGTCCCGAGCAGGGTAGGGAGACACCCCGTCACCTTCGGGTCGAGCGTGCCAGAGTGGGCGGCGCGCTCCTGGCCGGCGTGGTCGCGCATCCAGCCGGCGACCTGGTGGGCCGACGGTCCCGGCGGCTTGTCCAGGTTGACGACGCCGAATGAGAGCAGTTCCTCGGGCGTACGCTCGTCGGGGGAAGGCCGCATCGTCAGAACTCGTAGTCGACGGTGACGGGCGTCTTCCCCTCGTCGCCTTCGGGGTTGTACGCCTCGATGACGGCCACGATTGGCTCGATCATTCCATTCTCGCCCAGCCGGGCGGTGTTCAACACGAGGTCGTAGATGGAGAGGTCGTCGATGTCGATGCCGTAGTAGTCGGCGTACCGCTTCGCTTCGCTGTCGGCGCGGGCTTCGGTCTCGGTGCGGGCGAGTTCGGTGTCTTTATCCTCGCGGTCGGCGACGCGCCGGGCGCGCACGTTGAGCGGTGCGTCGAGCCAGATGCGGAAGTCGGCATGTTCACCGGCCATCCAGCCGGCGAGTCGGGATTCGAGCACGAGATCGTCACGCTCTGCCGCCAGATCGCGCAGCCGCCGATCCAAATCGCGGTCGATGGCGTCGTCTTCCTCGGCGAGCTTGTTCAACTCGAGCGGTGTCAGCCCCTTTTGGGCGGCGAGTTCACGGAAGATGTCACCACCGGAGACGTGGTCGTAGCCGAGTTCGTCGGCGAGTGCGGTGGCGGCCGTGGACTTCCCGCTGCCGGCCGGACCGGAAATGGTAATCAGCATGTCCACGTTCCGGGAGTCGCGCTAAAAGAGATTACCCTTGGCGGGCGGTGTGTGACCCGCTTACGAGGTGTCGGGCGTGGTCTGGAGGTTCAGCGACTTCCGGATGAGCTGATTGAAGCTCATCGAACAGAGGAAGTACCAGAGGATCCAGGTCCGGAGCGGTCCGAGTGCACCCTCCGTCCAGCCCCGTTCGCCGAGGAGCGGCATCGTCACGCCGGCCCCGGTGACCTGTCCGTTGCGGACCATCCAGTACATCCACAGGAACACCGGAATCGTAACGAGCATGATCCACACCATCGGGCGGAACTGCTCTTTGAACATCCCGATGTTGTCGCCCATCGCCTCCATCTGCTCTTCCTGGATGCGTTCGAGCTCCTCGTCGTCGCCCCGCTCTTGTGCGTCCTTGCGGCGCTGTTGCATCGACTTCATCTGCTCTTGATACTGCGCCATCACCTCGGTGTCCATAAGGTTCGCCTGTAGCAGCGAGGTGACGAGTCCAGTCAGGACGGCCAACACGAGGATGACACCGTAGAAGGGAAGCGCGGCCTGAATCGGGCCGAGCACGAGGTCGAGGGTGCTCCCGACGGCGTTCCCGATTGGGGTGACGGCGTAGCCGGCCATCATCGCGACCGCCGCGACGCCGGCCAGCTTATCGTACTGTGACCACGAGGAATCGTGGTCGACACCGTCGCCGTCGTCGGTTTCGGTGTCCTCGGCCAATCCGGCTTCCACCTCCTCGGCGTCGGCGACTTCGAACCCCTCGCCGGCGTCCGTCAGGATACCCTTCTCGATGAGTCGACCCCACTCGCCGCTCGACATCTCGTCGGAGGCTTCTCCCCACGTTACCGGGCCGTCGTGTTCGAGGAGGAACTCCAGCGGCTCGCGCATCGACGCGTCCTCTCGGAGCAGTTCGTCGACCTTCCGCTCGATTCGTCCCATTACCGTCTATTGCGAGCGGGAGGATTTGACTCCTGCGGTACCTCGCCCGGTCAGACGACGCCGTCGAAGGACCCGGTCACCACGACTGCACCGTCGCGCTCGCGCGTGAACGTCGCCTCCGCGGCCACCTCCGTCCGACCGTCCGACCGCTCCGCGACGGTCGTGAACTCCGTCTCACACCGCACCGTCTCGCCGGCGTAGACGGGGCGTCGGAACTGGTAGCTCATCCGGCGCGCGAGCACGGTGAACCGACCGCCGATTTCGGTGGCGAGCGTCGCCGTCAACAGCCCGTGGACGAGCAGTCGCCCCTCGTCGTCCCGCTCGAGATGGTGGTCGCCGCGGTCGCGGCTCACCTCGGCGAACGTCCGCACGTCCGCTTCGGTGAAGGTCCGCTGTGCGACCTCAACGTGGCCCGACTCGATATCCATACGCGTCGCTCGCGGACGGTGGTAAAGAAACTGTGGCGACCGCCGGTTAGTGCTGGTGGCCGGTCATCTCGCCGAACGTCTGGCCGAACCGCTCTTCGAACTGGCCCATCAGGACCGACTCGACGGCTTGGAGCTCCTCGGACGGCTCGCCCTGTCCGTGTGCCGTCGCGGCGTGAATCTGCTGGGCGGCGTTGATCATCGCGAGGTCGCCGACGACCTCCGCGGCCGACTCGTCGTCCTCGGAGAACATGTCGATGAGCGGCGCAGGAAGCGTGAGTTCGTCGTCCCCGTCCGGCCCCGATAGCGTCAGTTCGACCGTGTTGTCTGCCATACACACTTCTCGCGTGCGCGACCCTTGACCCTGTGGATTCGGGACGCTGAACTGTGGGGTTCCGCTTTAGTCGTCGTCCGCGGCCGCCTCGACCTCGTTTCCGGCAGCGGCCCGCGCCTCGTCTTCGAGGTAGTCGTCGGCGTCGAGTGCCGCCTTCACGCCCATGCCGCCGGCCGTCGCCGCCTGCTGGTAGTGGAAGTCCACCACGTCGCCGGCACCGAAGATGCCCTCCACGTCGGTCGCGGTCTGGCCGCCGCCGCGTCCACCCTGCGTGATGATGTACCCCTCCTCGTCGGTCGCCACGCCGGTCCCGTCGAGATACTCGGCGTTCGGCGTGTGGCCGATGGCGTAGAAGACCGCTCCAACGTCGAAATCGTAACTTCGGGTGTCGGCGTCGTCCAGCTTCTCGGAGGGGTGGCCCTCGGGGTGTTCCGCGAGCGTGACGTGGTCGACACCCTCCTCGGGGGAGCCGTGGATTTCCAGCAGCTCGGTGTTGCGGTGAATCTCGATGTCGCCCTCGTCGACCTGCTCGTTCACGCGGTCGATCCAGTAGTCCTCGGCGCGGAACTCCTCGCGTCGGTGGGCGATGTGGACCGTGGAGGCGAACTTGGTGAGGAAGCTGGCCTCCTCCATCGCGGCGTCGCCGCCCCCGACGACGAGCATCTCCTCGTCGCGGAAGAACGCGCCGTCACAGGTGGCACACGTCGAGAGACCGTAGCCCATGAGCTCGTCCTCACCGGGGACACCGAGCGTGCGCGCACTCGCGCCCGAGGCGGCGATGAACGCGTCACAGGTGTAGCGGGTCCCGTCGCGCAACTCGACAGTGAACGGGCGCGTGGAATCGTCCACGTCGACGACGACCCCGTGGTCGACGTCGGCTCCGAACTGGGTGGCCTGCTCTTTCATGTTGTTGACGAGGTCGGGACCGGCGATCCCATCCGGGAACCCCGGATAGTTCGCCACGTCGGTCGTGAGGGTGAGCTGGCCGCCGGGTTCGACTCCTTCGAGGACGAGCGGGTCGTTGTTGGAACGGGCAGCGTAGATGGCGGCACTCAGGCCGGCGATACCGGTGCCGGCGACGATGAGCCGTCGGTGTTCGGGTGACTCGGTCATACTACGGGTAGCCGATGGAGTCACAATTAGCTTGCGCCAGCAAAGTACGAACCATCAAGCGGGTACGCGGCCAAGCCCCGGTATGCCAGCCGACCTGGAGGAGAAGATGAATCGCTACGGGGAGCTACTGGCCGAGGCGCTGGAGGCGGCGACCGTCGCCGCTCGCCCAGACTCGCCGCTGTACGAGGCCGCAGAGGAGTGTCTGGAGATGGCCGACTCGTATCTCGACGACGGCCGACACTTCCGTGCCAACGACGACCCCGTCAACGCTCTCGCTGCCTTCTCGTACGGACACGCGTGGCTCGATGCCGGTGCGCGCATCGGCCTGTTCGACGTGCCGACCGACGGTCACCTATTCACAGTTTAACACACTCCCCCGTCGAACTAACCAGCGGAAACGTATGTACTATTTTCAGCGTACATTGGTAACAAAATAAGTGAGCATGGCAGTAAATGGCCAGTAGATTTATAATGATTGAATTAGCACAGATGAACGACTATGGCAGATAACGACATGGATGTCGTCCCTGACGACATCGACGAGGAATGGTCGCTGAGTCGCCGGAAGGCGCTGTCGGCGGCCGGGGCAATGAGCGCAGCAGCACTCGCCGGTTGTTCGAGCGGTGGAAACGGCAACGACGGTGGCGGAAACAACACCGACGGCGGTGGCGGCGGTGGCGGCGGTGGAAGCGAGGTCGGCGGTGAAGTCCTCTTCATCACCGACTACAGCAACGAAGGCTGGCAGACGAAGTGGGAGGACGACCTCGTCCCCGGCTTCGAGGACGGTAACGAGGACGGAACGACCGTCAACGTTCGGTACTCCGGCTTCTCCGGGAATCAGGAGAGCGAACTCGGCCGGCTCGTGCAGGCCGGCGACCCGCCGGAGCTCAACACCTCGACGTTCGAGCAGGTCGGCGACTTCTTCGCGGAGGGCTACTTCGCGGACGTGGGCGACGTGGTCGCAGAGGCAGAGGAGCTGAACGGTGAACTCATCGGGACCCCGTACAGCATCCAGCGCGAGAACGAGACGGACACCTTCTACGAACTGCCACACGGCGCGTACGTGGGGACGTTCCTCTACCGCACCGACGTGTACGACCAGCTCGGACTGGATGTTCCGTCGAACTTCCAGGAAGTGATGGAGAACGCCCGCATCATCGATGAATCCTCGATGGATGTCCGCGGCTACGGGCTCGCCGGGCAGCGAACCGGAAAGGCGCACGACGAGTTCCAGACGTACCTCTCGCTGATGGGGGCAAACGAACTCGGCTTCGTCAACCCCGACGCGGACAACCTCGCGGAGGCCGAGGTCGAACTCCTCTATGAGGAAAACGAGGACACCATCGTCCGACTGCTCGAGTTCATGGGCAACCTCGCGGAGTACTCCTACGACCCGACCTCGCTCGGCTGGGGGAGCTCCATCCAGAACTGGGTCAGCGGGAGCTTCGCACAGCAGTACCACCTCAACGCGTGGCCGGTCAGTGCCGCCGCCGGCGCGGGTGTCGACGCCATCGTCGACAACACCGGCGTCGCTATTCTCCCGCTCTGGGAGGAGGGCGGAATCAGTCGTGAGGAGACGCAACTGACCAACCCGACGATGGACGGCCACCACCTGTTCGACTCCGCGGACATGGCCGAGGGTGGCCGCGACTTCCTGTCATACTGTTACGGCCAAGACGAGACGCGCGGCCGCAACATGTACGCGACGGAGCCGGGCCGATTCCTCCCTGCCTTCTCGGATATCGTCGACAGCGAGGAGTTCGCAAGCTACGAGCAGTTCCAAGAGTACCCCCGAACGCTGGAACAAATGCGAACCGTCGCAAACGAGATTTACCCGAACTCCTACGGACTGAACGACACGCCGGGCGTGCTGGCCAACAGTCCGATTGGCGTCTACTACTTCCGCTCGTTCCACCAGGCTGAGATGGTGAACGACGTCGTTACCGGGAGCAGCACCCCGCAGGAAGCCTACGAGTACGGAAAGGGTGAAGCAGAACGACTCATGCAAGAGGCCCGAGACGCATTCGATCGATGACGCAGGTGACTCTGTCAGCGCGGAGGTGGTCACATGGCGAGTGAGGTCAAAACCGGCGACCAGCGCGGCTTCTCACTCTCACAGCTCCCGCTCACGGAACGGCACGTCGGCTTCCTGTCGATTCTGCCGGTCATCCTGCTGTATCTGGTCATCTCCATCATTCCGGTGGGGTACGCGGTGTACACCTCGCTGCACGAGGTGTCACTCGCCGCCCAGACGTGGCCGTTCGTCGGGCTCGACAACTACGTCGAGGTGTTCCAGATCGACCGGTTCTGGGACTCGCTCATTCGTGGTGTCGTGTTCATGGTCGGCAGCACCATCCTCCAGCTCATCGTCGGGCTGTGGATGGCGATGACGCTCAACCGAATTAACCGCGCCCAGCGACTCATCACGGCGGTCGTGTTCACGTCGTATCTGATTCCGACTATCGTGGTGACGCTGCTCGCGACGTTCATGCTCTCGCCGTCGTTCGGCGTGATTCAGGATATCGGCGCGAACTGGCTCGGGCTGTGGAGTGCGAACGACGCACCACTCGGCCAGCGCTCGCTGGCGATGCCGCTGTTGATCCTCATCGGGACGTGGAAGTTCTCGGTGTTCATCACCATCTTCACGCTCGCACAGCTGCGCTCGATCCCGTCGCGGTTCTACGAGGCCGCACGCGTGTGTGGAGCCAACAAGTGGGAGATGTTCCGTGACGTGACGCTTCCGCGCATTCAGGGGGTCATTCTCGTCGCGGTGCTGCTCCGGTCTATCTTCATGTTCAACAAGTTCGACCTCATCTGGACGCTGACGCAGGGCGGTCCGGGTAGCGCAACGACCACCCTCCCGGTGTTGGCGTACATCGAAGGGTTCCAGAACTTCAACCTCGGGCTGGCGAACGCACTCGCGGTCGTGATGTTCGTCTTCCTCGCCATCGGTGGCATCGCCTACTTCAAGGCGTTCAACCCGAGCAGTGAGGTGGAGACATGAGTACCGACACGGACGAGAGCGGGCTCGACCCGGACTCCATCCGCGGCATCTTCGGGCTCGACTTCCGGACGGCGGACACGCTGTATCAGCTGCTGCTCTCGCTCAGCGCGGCGTTCTTCTTCGTCCTCATCATGTTCCCCATCTACTGGATGCTCCAGAGTTCGCTGAAGACGCGCACCGGGCGCGAGGCGGTCTCGTGGCTCCCGACCGGGGAGACGTTCACCGTCGAGTACTACACCGACCTTGTGGGGAGCTCCGTGGGGACGTTCATCTTCAACAGCGTCGTCGTGACGCTCGGCACGATTGTGCTCGTCGTCATCGTCTCGCTCATCGCCGGCTACGGGCTGGCGCGATTGGAGTTCGGTCACAAGGAGAACTTCGCGCGCTTTCTCCTGTTCGGTTACATGTTCAGCCCCATCGTGCTCGGGCTGCCGCTGTATCTCATCTGGCGGAACCTCGGTCTCCTCGGCACGCGCGTGGGACTCATCGTCGCGCTGACGGCAATTTCCATGCCATTCTCCGTCTGGCTGATGTGGAAGTACATCCAGACGATTCCGGAGGCGATGGAAGAATCCGCGTGGGTCGCCGGCGCGAGCCGGTGGCGCGGCTTCCGTGACGTGGTGATTCCACAGACGCAGCCGGCGATTATCGCGTCGGCGCTGTTCGCGTTCGCGCTCGCGTGGAACGACTACACCTTCGCGTCCATCCTGCTGCCGGAACAACAGCAGATGACGTTCGCTCCCGGTCTGCTCCAGCTCATCAATACGGGCTACGGCGCGCCATGGGGACAGGTGATGGCCGTCTCCATGCTGACGACGATTCCGCCGCTCCTGTTCGCGTACTTCCTGCAGAGTTACCTACTGAAAGGCTTCCAGATTCGCTCACTATGACAGTCACACTCGACAACGTTTCCCGCGTGTTCGGCGACGGCAGCGATGCAGTTGTCGCCGTCGATGGTATCGACCTCACAATCCACGACGACGAGTTCATCACGCTCGTCGGCCCGTCCGGCTGTGGTAAGACGACGACGCTCCGGTGTGTCTCCGGGCTTGACACCCCCTCCGGTGGCACCATCACGTTCGACAACCACGACGTGACCGACCTGCCGCCACAGCAGCGCGACATCGCCCTGCTGTTTCAGGATATCGCCCTGTACCCGCACATGACCGTGCGCGACAACATGGCGTACGGGCTGAAGATCGCCGGCGAGTCCAAGCAAGAGCGGTACGAGAAGGTGGACGACGCCGCAGAGCTGCTCCAGATCACCGAGCAGTTGGACAAGAGCCCGGCGAGTCTCTCCGGCGGCCAACAGCAACGCGTCGCGCTCGGGCGCTCGCTCGTCCGTGACCCGACCGTCTTCCTGTTCGACGAGCCGATGAGCGACCTCGACGCGAAGCTGAAGCGAGAGCTTCGGCCCATCGTGGAGGAGGTCACCGACCAGATTGGCTGTCCCGTCCTGTACGTCACTCACGATCAAGAGGAGGCGATGACGCTTTCGGACCGCGTCGCCGTGATGAACGACGGCAACCTCGAACAGGTCGGCCCGCCAAAGAAGGTGTACGACGACCCGAAGAGCGAGTTCGTCGCGAGCTTCATCGGTCAGCCGACCGCGCAGTTTTTCGACGCCACCGTCTCGCTCGACGGCGGCCCGTCGGTCGAAATCGGCGACCACAGCTACGACATCACCCGCCCGGACGGCATGCTCGACCGCTACGACGGCCAGTCGGTGCGTGTCGGTATCCGGCCCCAGTACATCGAGGTAGTCGACGACTCGAACGCCGGGATCGAGGCGACCCACAAGCTGGACGAGCCACTCGGCGACGCGACACACAGCTTCTTCGACACGACGTTCGGCGAGATTACCGTCGTCACCCACCCCGACTTCGTCGGCGACAAACAGGAGTACGGACTGGAACTCGACAACCAAAACATCATGCTGTTCGACGCGGAGTCGGGCGAGCAGATCGGCAGCTCCACCGCCGTCCGCAACAAGACGCAGCTATCGTGACCTGACGACGACCGTCTCTGCCATACGGTCGCCGACTCGTTTCCCCTCGTCGTCGAACGCCGCAACCGCCACGCCCAGCGCCAGCGGCGGCACGCCCAGATAATCGAGATAGCGCGCGAGGTTCCGGACCGCACTCGCGAACAGCGTACACCGTGTCCCGTCGTCGGAGACGGTAATGAGCCGCCGCCACACCTTTCCGGGAGTGCGGGAGTACTGCCACTCGAAGGCGAATCCGTACGTACTCACGAGCGGGAGCAAGCCGGCGATTCCGACGACCCAAAACAGCGCTGACTCGCCGAACTGACCCGCCGAGAGCACGTCGAGGACCCACAGGAGCGGGGCTTCGATGACGACGAAACAGACGAGGGCGTCGAACCCCGCGGCGAGGATGCGGTCGCGGAGCACGCCGCGTTCGCCTGCGGTGTCGAGCTGTGGCTCCGGCGGCTTGCGCGAAGGGTACAGTGAGAGGAGCCGGCTCGACCACGGTGCGTTCTCGTCGGCCATATCTCCGGCAGGTCGCCCCCGCTTATGAGCGTGTTCCCACAACAGTTAGGTCCCCCCACGCGGACAAGCGAGTATGTCACAGGGTAACGCTACCGAGTCCCAGTACGTCGAACCGAACCCCGTGCTTCGCGCGATCAAGCTCCGGTGGAAACACGCCGTCGCCGTCACCGTGCTCGGTGCGGCCACCTACGGACTGTACGGCATCGCACAGTCGTGGACCATCGACTCCGCCGTCTTCGGTCTCGTGACGCTCGGCATCATCGTCTACGGGGCCGCTACCCTGCCGTCGGACATGAAGTAGGAATAGAAGCGTTTTTGACGATTGATGAGTCGAAACGCGGGGTTTACCATCCCGGCTCCGCTCGTCGCCCCGCGAAGACCGCCGTTTACGGGGAAATTAAGCATCTGCTGGCACAATCTTTATATACTAGGCTAACTAACTAACAGTTAGCAAGCGGGCACCGGCCATCTGTCTCTCTTCCCTCTCTGGCCCGCTGAGTTTTCAAACCCTATCATGAGTAACTCACAAATTCGCACGTACCGAGGAACCGAGACGGAGACGACCGACGAGAACGAGAACGAGAACGAGAACGAACAGGAGTCCGAGCTGACCTGCCCGGAGTGTGGCGGTTCGCTCGCGACCGACACCGAGCACGGCGAGACCGTCTGTGAGGACTGTGGTCTCGTCATCGAGGAAGACAGCATAGATCGCGGGCCGGAGTGGCGCGCGTTCGA
>NZ_QJOW01000006.1 GCF_009184545.1 Halosegnis rubeus | reverse complement strand
ACGGCCCCGTTTGATCTCGTGATCGACGCGACGCAGGTGTTTGCAGCCGCCCTCGGGTGAGCGCTGCTGCCAGTCGGGACAGGTACACGATTCGTCGATGACGTCGACTTCGTACCGGTTCCCGGACGCAGACTGCACCTCGTAGCGGCCACCTTTCGAGAGGAGCGAGACGTCCATCGCTTCGGCGACGGCACGCTTCGTGCGGGGCTCGAGATCGTCCTGTGACTCTGCGTTCTCGTCGACGATCAGTCGGTCGCGAACGTCGCCCGTTCGGCCACCGTCCGGAGCGACGGCTTCCGCAGGGCCACTGAGCCGCTCGTGGAGCAGTTCCTCCACCGGATGGCCTTCCGGCCACAGGTAGTGGACCTCGCGGCGCTCGCGATGGTCGTAGGAGCCGCACGCCGCTGCGCACCCAGTCCAGACGCGCCAGGCCCCGAGTGCGGCCATCACGTCGACGATGTCGCGGGGAACCGTCTGGTGGTCGTCCGGGAAGAACACCCGGAAGCGGGTACACGCTTCTTGCGGCGGGACGGTCTCCCACCAGTCTTCGCTGGAGCCCCAGCTGTCGTACATCGCGTCGTCGCTCCCGTAGCCGACGGTCACGCCGTCGATCGGCGTCCAGTCTGCTGGGAGGTGTTCCGCCTCGCCTTCGAGCACCCGGAGGACGGCGTATCGGAGGTACTCGTGGGCTTGGTTGTCTGTCGTTCGAGCGACCTGATCGTGCTGCTCGGCAACGTGCTCGGCTTCCTCGAGGACTGTCGTGAGATAGTCGTCAGTCATGATTCGACGGAGGTCAGAATGCGCCTCCGCCCCTCGGCGGGCGCAAAAAACTTCCAGGAGTTGGAAGCCCGCGTTCTTCATTCAGAATTGATCGGCCTCAAAATGGCATCCGGACTGCTGCCTTTGAGGAGTGAAATTTAATGTGGTACTAGTTACTATACAACATACAAGATGCTCAGGGGACTCATCGCGTTTGTAGCATCGCTGTTTACCGAGGCCGTGAAGTTCGCAAAATGGCCATTCAATCCCACCAACGGTGCGGGCCAGTACGTCACACCTTCAAACCGCCATTTCCTGACAGGGAAGGCGAATCTTGTGGTGGCGTTTGCGTACCGTCTGGGTCAGGCAGGGGTAAATTTCGGCAAGGCGCTTGTATTCGATGTGTTGGCTCCATTAGTTGATGCCATAATCGGTCTTGCGAGCGACCTCTACCACTCAAATCCGAATTATACTCGAATGGCGCTTCGCGGTGGGGTCTCTGCAGTTCAAACAGTTTTCGCAGTAGGTGTTGCTGGTCTATTGCTACTCGTCGGACTGTTCCGCAAGTGAATCGAGAGGATTAATCTTCGAAGATATCGATGAGTCCCTCTGCCGCTCAAGTGATCCGTCCGAGCCGCTCGCGAACAACCTCGGGATCGTCCGACTCCCAGGCTGCGAGGTAGAATGCAGAGCCGCTGATGTCGAGCCCGCAGTACCGCCCGACGACGTACGCGACGGCTTCGGCCTCGACTTCGCGTTTCGCCCGCTCGGTGTCGTCGTCGACGTCGAAGTGGAGCAGGGCGTGCGCGTATTCGTGGACCAGCGTCCGGGCGAGATCGGCGTCGTTCTCCCGATCCCGAACCTCGACACGCGGCTGCGTATCGACGAGACTCAGCTGCTCGCAGATTCCCTTCGCCTCACCGTGGGTCCACTCGGCTGACGGAATGATCCGCACCGTCACGCCGAGTTCATCCGCGGCGTCGGTTAGGCGATCAACGAATGGGGATGCGCGATAGGAGGATAGCTGAGGGGCTGAGGCAGTACGGAAACCAGTACTCCGAGATAATGTTCTTTGCAGGAGACAGCCACATCGACTTGGTAGGTACCCTTCTCGACAACGAATTTGAGGTAGTCGAGAAGGGGAAATCCCGGCCTTGACCCGGTAGAACAGTAACTATTTGAGGGGTAAGCGTCACCACTCCGTTAAGAAGTAACAATGGTTCGGAGAGTATTCTTCAGCTTCCACTTCGACCGCGATCACTGGCGGGCCAACCAAGTCAGGAACAGCTGGCTGACTCAGGACGACCGAGAATCTGCCGGATACATCGATGCAGCTGACTGGGAGAGCCTGAAACGTCAAGGTGACGACGCGATCAAACGCTGGATCAACGACCAGATGAAGGGTACCTCAGTCACAGCAGTTCTCATCGGCAAAGAGACCTACAACCGGGACTGGGTCGAATACGAAATCAAGAAAAGCTGGAAGGAGGGCAACGGCATCGTAGGAATCCGAGTCCACAATTTAGAGGACAAAGACGGCAGAACTGACTCCCGAGGGAAGAACCCGCTCAGCAACATCTACATCGAGGAAACCGGCCGGAAAAAGTTCTTCGACGACATTTTCAACACCTATCGCTGGAAGCGGGACAGCGGCTACGATAACCTGGGAGACTGGGTTGAAGAAGCGGCTCAAATAGCAGGCCGGTAAGAGCATGGTTTCGGACGAGAGCTTCCATCAAGAGCTCGAGCAAATCCAGAACGTTATCGACCGGCAGGCCTCTAACTCTTTCAAAATCAAGGGATGGACCGTGACCTTGGTCGTGGTCGCTCTGCTCTTCCGGACGAATAACTTCCAGCTATTCGCGGCATTCATCCCTCTCATCGGTTTCTGGTACTTGGACGCATATTACCTGAAGCAGGAGCATAGGTTCCGAGAGCTCTATAACTGGGTGAGAAAAAACAGACCTGACAACGAAGATCATCTCTTTAACATGGATCCATCCAGGGTTGATGGTGATGTCAACGGCACTGCCAAATTGATGCTAAATACCTCTTTGCTGTGGTTCTACGGCACGGTCGGCGGCTTACTTATATTGTACTCGGCCCTCCTGATCTTGATCAACGGAGGAAATATCTTTGGTTAGACAAGTTTTCTTCAGCTTCCACTACGGCCGGGACATCTGGAGGGTGAATCAGGTCCGAAACAGCTGGGTTGCTAAGAAGGACAGGGAAGGTGCAGGGTTCGTCGATGCAGCAGAGTGGGAGGAAGTAAAGCGAGAGGGTGAAGATGCTATCAAGGAGTGGATCGATGACCAGATGCACGGCACATCTGTCACTGCAGTCCTGATTGGGAATGAGACAGCGGACAGAGACTGGATCCGATACGAGATCAAGAAAAGTATCAAGAGAGGGAACGGAATTGTCGGAATCAAAGTCCACTCTCTGAAGGACAAAGAGGGCAGTACTGATTTCAGTGGAAGCAACCCGTTGAAGAAGTTCGTCGTAGAGCAAGACGGCGACGTGCAAACCCTCTCCAGTATTTTTCCCACCTACCACTGGGACAGGGACAACGGGCGAGAAAACATCGGTGACTGGGTTGAGGAAGCCGCCCAGGCCTCTAATCAATTATCGGATGTTCAGCGGAGATCGGTTAGACGCAGAGAATCGATCGCTGAAGGCCTGAATTTCGATGCTGGCACAGCTGTCGTTTTGCTCATCATCATCGCTATCTTGATCGACCAGTATACGGATATAGACCTATTGGAGAATTTTGACTTATCTCAGTACCAGCAGAGAACTGGAGACGACAGTATGTTCCCATAACTTACCCGTGTGGCAGTAAAACCCAATTCAACAACCACAGTATGCCTCCAGCAGATTCCTCTCAGCAACAGACGGACGACTTCCATAGTCTTCCGCCTATCCAGTGTGATGCGTGCGAGTCTGCTCTCCACTCTAACAGTGGTCACACGCTGTCCTTCCTTCTCTTGGATCAGCTCACGCTCCCTCTTGTCGGATGTCCTGAACACGTTGAGCAGTTCACGTCTGTCTGCGGTTTGTCAACCGAGAACACAGCTGAATTCATAGAGCATCGGCCAGCCGGCGGTATAAACTGTCCCAGTTGCCACCTCGCACCCCATAATCCAGATCAACCAGTGGTCCCGGTACAAGACGGAGCAGTTGCCATCCTTGCCTGTCCAGAGCATCAGGCAGAGATCGTTGGCCGGTTCCACACCGGTCTTGATATGCAGCAGCAGCTAACTGCTTCCCTCAATACGCTACAGTAGCCCTCAAATATTCTTCTTAACCCGGAACAGGATTCGGGAAGCGTGACGGGCCTGCTCCCTGTAGCTCTCAATCTCGTCTTCGGTGATGTTGGTCTCGATGGAGTGGGCCTCTGCGTTGGCGTCCTGCCGGAAAGCGTTCAGTTGATCGATGAAGTCGCTGTCAAGGCCTCCAGACAAGTGCTGGAAGTCGCTTAGGTTGTCCTCGAAGTTGTCGATGAGTGTGCTGAAGTTCTGAAACCGGTGGTTGTCCGGACGGTAGTACAGATGGATCTCCTGTATCCCGTACTGTTTTCGAAGGATGTCGATTAGCAGGTTCTCCAGAAGCTTTCGTGTCAGGATGAGGGTGGCGTCGTTGACTCCAATACTGTAGCACTGGTTGATGTCCTCAACGAGGTCAGGGTAGAACGTGCCTGGAACGTTGGCGATGTCGAGGAACTGTTCGGAGTGGAATGTGGAGTACAGGACTTCTGTACCCGGTTCTTCGTTTTCAAGGATTTCCAGGGCTGGGTACTTCTCCAGAGTTTCTGAGTCGGTGTCGGCCAAGGTGTAAATCCGCTCCATGACACCGACCGCCTTTTCCTCGTCTTCCTCTGTTACTTCTCTGAGAAACTGAGTCGTGTTCGCCTGCTTGTCGTCGTCGCTGTGGTTCCAACTGGCGTGGAACCGGTCGATATCTCTCAGCGTGTCTTTGACATCGAACTCTGTAGCGACCATTCCCCAATCATCGGTTTCCAAGTCGTTCTGGACGGCAAACCGGGTGAATTGGCCGATGAGGGTATTCATAGGATCCTGAGACATGCAACCTGGTTCAGGGTTTGACTACCTGAAACTACCGCACTACCCTGGATTAGTTATAATATAACTCGTTTCGTCGACGGCGCGTCGGGTTCGCGGTTCGAGGTCGTATATTGGCTCGAGTCTTCCGTGACGACCATCCGGTCGCGAGCATCGCCTGTTCGGCCACCGTCCGGCGCGACGGCGTCGGCAGGGCCCTGGAGCCGATTCTGCAGGAGGTCTTCAACCGAATGCCCTTCCGGCCAGCGGTAGTGGACTTCGCGGCGCTCGCGATGGTCGTAGGAGCCACAGGCCGCGGCGGTCCCAGCCCACGCGCCACGCGCCGAGGGCGGCCATCACGTCGACGATCACTCGTGGAACGGGCTCGTGCTTGTCGGGATAGAAGATTCGGAACCGGGTACACGCCTCTCGCGGTGGGATATCGTCCCACCACTCGATGTCGGCTCCCCACCTGTCGAACATCGCGTCGTCCTCCCCATACCGATGGTCACACCGCAGATATCGAGCCCATCCACTGTCGTCTCGGTAGCTTCGCCTTCGAGCAGCCGAAGAACGGCGTACCGCAGGTACTCGTGTGCTGGATCATCCGTTGATCGTGCGATCTTGTCGTGCTGTTGTGCAACTTGTTCCGCCTCGTTGAGGACAGCGGTGAGATACTGGTCATTTATGATTCGTGGTGACTGAACTGCGCCTCCACTCCTCGGCGGGCGCTGATAGAATTAACCAACAAACCACCGTCTTCCCGGTCGATTGTTGGTTAATGAGGAAGAATTGCGTGTTCAGCTTTCTCCAACCGTCCCGATGATCTCTTGTGCAGTGGAGCTGATCCGCCCGAGACGCTCCTGGATGCCTGCCGCATCGCCGTCCTGCCACGCGGCGAGGTAGAACGCTGACCCGCTCGTATCCAGGTCGAAATACCGCCCGACGATGTACGCGACGGCTTCGGCTTCGACCTCGCGTTTCGCGCGCTCTGGTTCGTCGCCGACGTCGAAATGCAGCAGCGCGTGGGCGTACTCGTGAATCAGTGTCACTGCGAGGTCGGCCTGATTCGAGCGGGCTTTCGCCTCAACGACAGGGCGGTCGTTGTCTCCACTCCGATGTTTACAGATGCCCTTCGCGTCGCCATGCTCCCATTCGGCAGCGTCGACGATCTCCACAATCACGCCGAGGTCATCAGCAGTATCCCTGAGTGCGGGCACCAACCCTTCGCCGTTCCCAGTGGCCTCGGTTTCGAGTTCGGGCAGCGGCTCGCCCTCGGTCTGGGAGACGTCGAAGACAGCTGTGGGCTTGAAGCCAACCAGGCCTTTGGACCATTCCTCGGACGGTGTCTCGTCGTAGTCACAGTCGCTCTGCTCGTGGTAGCTCGGCGAGTTCTCACACTCCGGGCACTGCTTGGCGATGATTGGTGCCCAGATCCAGATGGCCGACTCGCCCTCCTGGACGTGCCGGTCGAACTCGTTTCGCCAGGTGTTGTAGCCCGCGACCTTCGTCGCCTCGGGACACTGGAGTTTGATGAGGAGTGTGTTTCGATGCGAGTAGTCGTGGAACCGGGACTGGACATCGAGCCACTCTTGGAACTCGTCACTGGCCTGCGCGTCGTCGACGCCGGTGACGAGGTCGTCGATCCACTGTTCGATAGTGCTGTTCATCTCGTCTGATCGCGTGTCGGTCTCCTCGAAGGAAACCGCCGAGTTACTGGTTGTAGCCATTGTAGTCACCAAATCGAGTTCACTGCGACTGCGGCAGTTCAGGACGCGCCGCACCCCTCTGGGGCGCACAAAAAACCGCTCTCGCGGTTACCGGAGTTCGTGGGGTTCGTCAGCAAAGCCGACCGTGACGAGGTACTCGAGGAAGTCGTCGAAGCGTTCGACGTCGCTGGGCGTGTCGGTCGCGAGGTGCCGCGCCCACTCGATTGCCCATCGAAAGACGGGATCTGACCCGCCTTTGCCGTGAATGTACCACCAGCGGGCCGCTTTCAGCACGACGAGCGGATTCGTCGGTGGCTGCTCACCGGCGAGCCCACGGGTGATGGACTCGATTTCGTTGGGGACGTCGGCGGGATCGACCTCCGCTGATTGCGTGTTGTCGATATCGACGGGAATATCGTCGACCGAGACGTTGTCGGGACTCTGTTGTTGACTCACTGGAAGTCTCCTCTGAGAGCTTTCGAAGGAGCCCTCGCCCTCTCTGGGGGCACGAAAAACAGGTCGCGAAGTCACGCCGGCGGGAGGTAGACGCTCTGTTCGCCGGCGATCTCCTCGAGGTTGTTCCGGTGACGGTGGCTGAAGTAGCACTCGTAGCTGCAGTATCCACAGATAGCGCCGGTATCGTATTCGGCGACGTGCGGGCCACGCCGAGTTCGCCAGACGTTCGTCCCGCACTCGGTACAGGCGGCGTCCTCAAGATCGGCAGGACTCGGTCCCTCGTACTTGACGTCGAGCCCCTCGTTTTGTGGTGTCGTTTCGGGCCAGATTCCGTGGGATTTCCAGAACTCACGGACTCGGGCGAGGCTGTGACGCACCGTCTTTCGCACGGTGACGTGGTCGGCGTCGCGACCGCTGTCGTCCCACCCGTCAGCCGTCCAGAACTCTCCGAACTGCGCCCCGCGATGCAGGCCGTTCCAGTCGAGACCGGCAATGTCGGCCGGTGGATCGTCCGTGAGCGTCGGTCGGGTCAGTTGCTCGATGACGTCGAGCTGTTTCGGCGGGCTTCCACCGAGGATATGAACACGACGGCCCCGCCAGTCGGTCGGCTCGGAGAACTCGTGGGCCAATCGGTCGGCATACCCTCGTGAGTAGCCGAGCACGAGGTCGTCGGGAATCATGTCGATCACCTTGCGGCACTTGGGGACGATGACGAGGTCTGCATCGGGATAGCTCGCCTGGATCTCGCGCGTAGCGGCCACGTACCTATCGACGTCGTCGGGGTCGTACACGTCTCCAATCACGCCGACCTTGGGTTCGTGTTCGAAAAATCGGGCGACGTATCGATCCAGATCGGGATTCCGAAAGTCGTTATCCAACATCCCGACGGGGATGTTCAGATGCTTGAACTGGGCCTGCTGATATCCGCAGTCCTCTCGGAACCCAGGTAGGTAGCCGAGCCTGTAGGCATCCAGAGCGAACGGCGCTCGATGAAGGAACGCCACGCTGCCGGCTTGTCTGGCAGCGGCAATCTCGCGTTCAGTGCTGCTGCTGGGGCTGATATCGAGCGACATGAATGTGGCCTGCGAGGGCGAATCCGGCCGCCCTGCACCCTCTCAGAGGGGCAATAAACGGAGTCGCAGTCCACTATTAACCAACGTTAAACCCCAGACCCGCACTTTGTTGGTTAATTATCTGGACGGCTCCGATACCTGCCAAGGATTTTCCAACTCACTCGTTGGGCTGACGCCGCCGGCGTACCTGCTCTGGATTCGGCACCCAAGGATGAACATCCCAGCAATGGAGGGCGTGCTCTCGTGCCGTATCGAACAGCGCCTCACATGACCCACATTCGTAGATCGTCTCGGGCCAGCGTTCTGTGACGAACATCGCCGTCACCGTTGATCTGATTGGGTCTGGTGCAACCGACCGCCGGACGTAGTCATAGCCGATCACCGTCTGTTGACGAAGCGCCGACTGCGCCAGCCGCTCGGGCCGGTCTGCTGGGAGATACACCCAGCGGACGAACCCATCTTCAGAGTCTTTCGCCGACGGTTGGAAGATGAACCACCGATCGTGGTCGTCGCGGAAGAGATACCGCTCTCTTCCCCGATTTTGGAGATAGAGCGGATCGCCGCGACCCGGAATCACCCGCAGACCGATGAACGGGGAGATCGGGGCGAGGAGTCGCTCTTCCAGCGTGATCGAGCTGGACTCTCCGCATGATTTCTCGGCCTCGAAATCGTCGAGCGTCGCTTCGCCGGTCATAATTCACGGGGACTCATCTCGTCTGTGTCTTCTCCCGCTGTTCGCTCGTGCCGGTCATTGTATCGCTCGAGTTCTCGGCCGATGCACTCCAACGCCTTGGCGGCGCGTTCGATGAGTCGGTGCGTGGCTCGCGAAAGTCGGAATTTCTCCATCAAGTGTCCTCCTCTGGCTCGACGAGGTCGTTACTCTCAGTGACGAGTTCCTGAACGGCAGAGGCAGGGTCGTTTTCGACCGGAAGCGTTCGATGGTCGAGCGGGGCGGGATACGCTCGGCCACCTTGCGCGCAGAGGATGATCAACCACTCCTCGCTCCCGTCGCCGAGGACGACGTAGTGGTCGATGTCTCGGCGCTGGAAGACCGTCCGATCTGCTCGACTCACGGCGCTCCAGTTCGCCGGTAGCGACGGCGACGATTCCCCTCCATCTGGTGTGAGTGCGTGGTGCGCTTTGAACTCGGCGAGTGCTGCTTCGATGCCGCTCCCAGTGAGGTGCCAGCAGTCGGCTGGGCCGTCGCACGCCAACTGACTGACCACCTCGTTTCGGAACTGGATGTAGTGTTGCTGGGCGACGGTTTCGTCGTTGCTGTAATCGAGGAGGAGCGCACAGGCGAGTTGCGATGGACCACTTCCGGTGTAGCCCCAGTCAAATCCCGCCGGGCTATGTCGCACGAGATCGAGGCTTCGATTGGGGGTGAGGCGCTCGTGTTCGGTGAGGTTCAGCACCACTGGCGTCCCGTCGACGCGCATCCCGACGTACTCGACGCGGTCTGCATTCGCCTGACATCGCTCATTTGCATCCTGTACGACTGATCGTGGGTCGGTGGTCGGATCCGTCTCCATCGGTTGAATGCGGGCGTTCGGATTCCCCGCACCCCTGCTGGGGGTCGAAAAACCACCACCGGCTATTAGGCCCTCAGCGTCGCTTCAAAGTTAGAACTCAGACTATTATAGTTCAGACTATAATATTTCGGCGGATAACTAATCAACAGGGGCAGTTTATTCTTCGAAGAGACAGCGGCTGACCCCATCATCACCAGCGAGGGTCTGCTGGTCTTCGTCTGTATCAGCGAAGAGGGTCGACTGATCACCCTCCGATGTTTGCTCAACTTCGGGTCGGTCGTCGACGCCGAACTCACTCGGCTCGGGGCGATCAAGCCGCGAATTCCGGTCGCGGTGATCCACGTCGTCACCGAAGTTCTCGAGTGAGGTCTCGACGCTCGCTTCGGTCACTTCGAGCTGGCAATCGTCACCGAACGCTGTCTGTCGCTGAATCTCGATTTCGATTCGATCGCTCATCTGGATTGAGCTTCCACCCACCGAGGCTCCAACAGACACCTCCGGGTGTTGGGTCAACCGTCTTCTGCGCGGATTTCGCTGGCCCGATGCTCGAGTCGGCGCAGGATCTGGATGCGCTGCTGATTCGCGTTCTCGTAGGCGACGCAGGCTCGTAGCGTCTCCATATCATTGATCGTCACGATGCCGGCGTTGATGAGTCGCGTATTCGGAGCTTCGAGCCGTTGCTCTGGTGAAAGCTCGTTTGCGTCAGTCGATTGTCCATCAGGATTGGTCACAGATGATCGCCTCCAGCACTGCTGAGGCGCGAAAAAACAGCGTTCTCCGCTACCCGTCTTCTTCCGGCTGAATCTGACGGGCGTCCTCAGCGAGATCGTGGATGTACTCTCTGAGGATTTCCATGTCCTTGCGGGCGTCTTCGAGGGTCTTGCCTTTCGCCTTCGCGATCACTTCGTCTTGATCTCTGGTACCGGTTCCCCGTTTGAGCTTCACGGTGAGGGAGACGCCGACATCACTACGTTCGACGTATTCCGTTCGTGTCCGCTGTTCACTGGCTTCGGTCGATTCGCCGTTCGAACGAGACGACTGGTTGTGTTCTGACATGGATTACTCTCGGTGATTGGTACTTAGATGGAAGGTGCGACCGGCTCTCCGAATGTTTCGTGCAGGACTGCGTCGATGTCACTGCCGGTGAGGCGCCAGCATCCGTCGGGGCCTGTACATTCGAGTTGGCTCACGACCTCGGTTTTGAACTCTTGGTAGTGATCGAGGGCGAACGCCTCGTCGCCCGTGTAATCGAGCAGAAGGGCGAGTGCGAGTTGGGCCGGCCCGCTGCCACAATATCCCCATTCGAATCCCGAAGGACTGTGATTCGCCAGCTCGAGACTCCGCTCTGGCGTGAGCTGTTCTTGATCCGATTGCTTCTCGACGATGGCGCGGCCTCGACGGCGGTAACCGACGTAGATGACGTCGGGATCAGCCGAGGTCCGTGACTGTACATGCGAGCGTGGGTCGCTGATTCCACTCATAGGTTGGTTCGCGGGAGGCTCGTTCGATCACCCCCGCACCCCTCTCGGGGGTTCAAAAAACAGGACGGGCTGTGTTCGACAACGTATTTGACAGTTGCAACGCACTGTCCAGGTATATCGGGATGGCTGTACTGGACGATCTCTCGGGGTTCGAGTTCGAGGACGTGATGGAGGACGTGTTCCGCAACCTCGGCTACGAGAACGTCCGCCAGGCCGAGAAGACGGCCGACGAGGGCCGCGACGTCCTGATGGAGGATGTCGTCGACGGCACGCGGCGTGCGATCATCGTCGAGTGCAAGCACACGGGGACGGTCGGGCGGCCGGTCGTCCAGAAGCTCCATTCGGCGATCGCGACGTTCGACTTCGACGGCCCCAAACGCGGCATGGTCGTCACGACGGGGCGGTTCACGAATCCCGCCCAGGACTACGCGAATCGACTCCAACAAAACGACGACCCACACCCAATTGAGTTGCTTGACGGCGAGGACCTCCGTGAGATCGCTGACGAAATCGGCCTTGACCTCTACAACGGACGGATCGAGATTCTCTGTGACGAGACGCTCCGCCCGTACGACCCCGCGGTCGATTTCGACGCGCCTGTCGAGGAGGCGTTCCGCGACATCGAGAATATCGAGGCCGCCGACCTCCCAGAACCGCACTCGTCGGTGACATTCCGCCCGGTGGTCGCGGTCACCGCGGACACAAACGCCGTCTTCGAGACGTCGGTGGGCATCATCCACCGAATCAACGAGCGGACGCGGTTCGTCGTTCACGCCGAACGAGGACATCCGCAGGTCGCTGCTGACGACGTCGCGACACTGGTCACGGAGAACCTCCACGCCACGGTCGAACTTGACACCGAGCAGTTCGGAGAGGTGTTCGACGATGTCGGGGAACATCGGTTCGGGCAGACTCAAACGGAGTACAAGGAGTGGGCCGTCGAGCGGCTCCAGAAGCATCACACGACGACGGTGACCTACACTGGCGACAACAACGTCACGTACAACAAAACCTGTGAGCCGAACCGCTCAGATATCTCCGTCCAGTCGATCGAACCAGTGTACCTCCCCGAGGTTCGACATATAAACGACATCCAGGAGTACACCTACTCCTATGAGTACTTCGTAGCGGGCCCGTCCAGAGTAACCGCCGAGGACGGTATCCATCGTTGCGTCCACTGCGAGACCAGCGGTGTCGACGAGATGTACACGTATTGTCCGAACTGCGGGGCGATCGCCTGCGACAGCCACACCGAGACCGAACGGCTTGAACAGGAGCCGGTCTGTACGGGCTGTGCAGTCACCGAGCGATTCGCGCTGAAGACGAAGTACTTCTACGACGAGGAGAACCTCGAAGCGTTCCGCGAAGAGTACGCGAACATGCCGATTCACGAGAAGGCGATGGAGAATACACTGCTGGTCGGTGGTGGTATTGTAATGACGCTACTGGTGATCCTGGGCCTCCTCGCCGCATCCGGAGTGCTCTAGATGTCGCCAGTAGCCGTCAAAACTCTGCGAGACTCCGGTTCTGTGCTGGCGTCGTCGCTCTCCCAACCTGGATGAGCTCGAACTGCGCCAGATCGACATCGACGGCTCCGTCGATTTGGTTCCGAAGCTCGTCGTCCAGCGATGCGACCTCGATCGCCGTCAGTGGTCGCTGAGTCAACGCGTAGCTGCTCGCCAAACCTGTTGGTCTGATAGCGAGCACGGAATCGGCTGGCGCGTCCCTGAGCGCACACTCCGCATCTCGGTGGGTGTAAACTCTCGCCCGCAACTCTTCCACTGGCAGCAACGCAACTGCGTCCCCGTAGTCGAGATATCCGCCCGCATCGAAGAAATGCGCTATGCTCATCAAATTATACTTAATAATTACTTTCACTTATTTCTTGTGCTGGCCGAAGGATTATTCGCCGCGAAGCCGAGGGCTGGGATAATGGGACGAGACCTCTACGTCTGTACCGCGGGTGATCTCGCTACGCGGTCGATTGCGTCACAATCACCGGATGCCACGGTCGCTGCGACCACTGACTGGCTTGAGTCGGAGGGATATGATGTAGCACCTGTCATCGACGGAGAGACAGTTGTCGGATACGTCGAACTCGACCACCTGCAGGATGCAGCGGCGGACGATCAAATTGCAGCGCACACGAACCCAGTAACGCTCGAGGAGATCATCAGTACCGACGCCACGTTCGATGAGGTACTCTCGGCACTCTACGAGGCCCCGTTTTATTTTCTGGGCGGGCGGAACCGGCTGACGGGCATCCTGACGCGTGCCGACCTGAACACGTCGCCCGCGCTGATCCACCTCTTCGACCGCATTACACTACTCGAAGAGCGCTTCCGTGAGCTCATTCTTGACGAGGCCCCTGACTGGAAGGAACGTGTATCCCTCGATCCGAATATTGTGGAAGATATCGAAGAGAGACACGCTGACGCCCGCCAATCAAACATCGAACTCGATGAAACCCATTACGCTCAGTTCTCAACGCTTGCGACAATCATTAGCAGTATCGAGGCCTGCTGGGATGCCTGTGGCTTTTCGAGTGATCACCGAGCGTCGAGCCAGCTCGACGACTTGACCAAGTTGCGAAACTCCGTTGCTCATTCCCAACTGATCGTTCAGCACACTGGCGAGGGGTTGGGAAAGGGCAGAACGATCGGGTCCGTAGAGCAGACCTACACGACACTCACTGACTGTCTGGACGCTGTCTCGACGTAACTACGGACACCACAAGAATACCCTCGAAGAACCACCTGCTTTCGAGACTTCTACAATTCTATGAGTACCGATCAAACCATTTCCTACACGGGTTCAGCGAGCAGATCGTCGAGAGCGACTGTCAGCGCCCCTTCGAACTGCCAAGTCGCCTGTTCAAAGGCTTCGTCGGTTGGGCCGTCCCAGCGAGGGAATGCGGAGTGACCGCTCACTTTGACTGTCCACTCGGCGGGCTCGTCGAATGCGTTCGTCGTCGGAAGTTCGACGACGTAGAGGTACTCCTCGTCGCCGTGGATGCCGTCAGCCGGATTCTCGACGCCGTGGCCCAGCAGGAACAGCGGCTGGTCGAGGTGCTCTATGTTGGACGGCTCGAGGAGGTCTGCTGGCTGCGCCGCATCGATTGTTCGTTCCGGGTCGCCATCCAGATAGAAGCCGACCGTCGAGAGCTTATCGAGAAACACGAACGTCGCCGCCGTGTAGGCTGGACCGCGCTCGGCACGGGTCGCGTCGAGAAGTTCCTTCAACTGAGCGAGGTCGCGCAGTACACTCGCCGGATATCCGTCTGAATGCCGGTACACCTGCGCGATCCGCTCGTCGTCGCCGTCCGTTTCACTGGGCTGTTCGACTCGTTGAACGAATCGGAGTTGACTACGTGTCGACATCGATCACCGCCGGCGCGTTTGCGCCGGCACCCATCGCCGGCGCAAAAATAACATTACATACCCTATAACAACAGTCTCAACGCCCCTGTATTATGTCAGAGTCGGATCTCTCTCGACGTGAACTCGTTGCCAACTTAATTTTGATACTATCAATAGTCGGGTTCCTGTTTGGGGCGCCTGGAGTGATTGAGGATGAAGGTGGCCCTTCAGCCTGGGGAAGTGGTGGCTTTGCGATGTTCGCTGATGGTCCAGGGGACGATAATAATCAAGCGGACTCTGAGGATCCAGCGATTTGGATTGGTGTAGAATCACGCGTCTCTGACACCCTAATAACAACTGAGCAAAAGGCAGAGGTTGAGGTTCGCTTGTCGAACGATGACCACAGACTGGCTCATGATGTAGATTTTGAACTGGTGGTCACTGAGAATGGGTATCGAGATACTGTTATCCTCCGGGATACGATAACAATCCCCGCTGGTGAGACGAAAGAGGTCACTTACGAATTTTCGCCGAATGAGGTGACACAGAGTTCAATCAGTTACCCTCACACCGTTTGGGTAGATACTGTCATTAGCTCTGATGAGGGAAGAGTCGGCCATTCTTCTCGAGCAACTTCCGGTCAAATCACGTTTAGACTGCCCCAGTGGGAGCGATTCAGAGCCCAGCTGTTCGTGTTCTCGTTTGTTGCGATAATTGTGTCTGCTTTGGCAAGCACCCGCCTACGTAGGGGCGTAATTCAACTGAGAAGCGACTTTCGTCACTCATCGTCTTCGAACTCAAGTCCACGAGATACGTTGATTGGATCTATCGGTGTGGTGAGTGAGATCACTGGCCGACTCCTCAAGCTGAGTTCTCAAGGTAGTAAGGAGCACCGTGAGAGATTTAGTGATGATCCCGGTATCTCTCTGGGTGCTCTCTTCCTGTCTTATTTAGTCTGCCTACCGGTTTTGTTACTTGCTGGGACAATCGTAATTGTCACTGAAACATTGGACGAATTCTTTGGTGGAATCACCGCCTATAACGGTACCATCATCACCTATTTGTTCGCTCTATATGTCGTATTAGGGTTCCTCGGGTACTTTGTCGCTTTAGGAACCTCTCGAGAGTAGTTCTAGTCTAAATCATATTATGCCAAGTGGGATATTTCGCTCGGCTCCTCAATATCCTCGAATTCCCCTCGCTCGACCGGCTCCCAGTCCTCTCCAGGTGCTGGACTCCACCAGTCAACCTCGTAGGCACCCGGTGCACCGAGGATTTTCACCCGTGCCGACCCATCAGGCAGGTCACGACGCAGTTTTTCGTCGACGTGAAGGTTCCACGTCGAATCCGTGTCGAAGCAAGCGAGGACAGCCTCCTCGTAGCCGCGTGTCTCCCGTGATTCTTGGAGTTCAACCTGCGTGTTGCAGTTCTTGCAGAACACCCCCTCGAAGGGAATGTGGCTGAATATCTCGTGCCCGCAGACGGGACACCAGAGGAACTCGAACAGTGCCTCACTGTGTCGGTTGAGTATTTCGAGACTCATCGTTGGACTGACCCAGTCGAACCGGGCCACCCCTCGTGCCCGGACGAAAAACAACACGACGGACATCCGCTTAGTCACCGCTCGGTAGCGTAGATGATGCGTGATGGTGCTTCATACCCACAGTCCAGACAGTCGAACCAGCGCTGGACCTTCGCCCCGTCTGCTGACTTCTCACCGACGAGGACGTCGTCGCTCGGACACTCCGGACAATTCAGCTTGGGCGCAGGCTGCTTCCGGAGTTCATCTCGGAACGACTTCGCGTCCTTCGTCCCGTACCCCTGCGACCACACCGGGTACCCCTCGACGAGGATAGCGCCACGCCACTTGTACCGGTAGGAGGCGGGGGCTCGGTGCAGGACGGCTCGGGAACCGGTCTCGGTGTTTCGATACGCGAGCGTCGGCGTGCGACTTTCTCGTGCCCAGTTGGTGATCCGTGGCATCGTCGTTAGAAGTGGACGTCCGCGGGGACGATCCAGAGGTCCTCGCTCTCTTCGAGGACTCGATCCAGTTGTTCACGGTGACGGATGCCGTTCGCGTATTCGTTGTACAGGAAGATTGTTGGCCCGTCGTAGGCGCCGACCTGGTGGAAGGCGTGCCGAGCGAGATCTTCGTCGCGCATGATCTCCTCATCGGAAAGTTCGTCAAGTGCTTCCCTCACCCGGTCGAGGTTGCGCTCGAACTCCTCTTTCGTCGCCCCCCAGCCACGCTCAAGCAGGTCTTGGCCGTCATCGGAGTCGACGGGGGCTGCAGTCGGCAATTCACCCCACCGCGCCTTCCCCGCAACGGACGTGTCCTCCTCATCGAACGTCACGTGGTAGTCGAAGACGGCGCTGGCATGTGGGTCCGCGCCGACTAGGCGGTCGAACACCGTCTTTCCGGTGGATAGTGCTTCGTCTTCTGTCGATGCTTCTACCAGAGCGTAAATCACCATGTGCATCTCGAACACCTCGAAGCGCCGACGCACCAGGAGTCGTTGCTCGCTCACTCCTGCTGCGCCGGCACCCATCGCCGGCGCTCGAAAAACCTGATCTAGCGGTCGATTTTTAGGACTCGTTCGCTCGCTCGACTGTGATGGTTAGATTGCCCGACGCGTAGTCGGCCTCGAAGTCGACGGTGAACGCATCCGAGTCGTACGCGGCGTGGTAGGCACGGTGTCGTTCGAGTGACCCCGTCGCCTTGAAGTGGAAGAACGCAGCTGCAGTGTAGGGCTTGCTCTGAGTCTCGACTTGCGTCTCGACAGAGGCCGGGAGCGCGATTTGTGGTGTGTCCGTGTCGATACTCGCAGCGAACGCCTTCGCTTCCTCGACGCTCGCCTGCGAATGTGCGGGCGTCTCGCCGGTGAGCACGTTTACCGGCGTCTCGGTATCGTCGGTGAACAGGACATCGTGGAAGGTGCGTGTCCCGAGGACTGCGTCGGGATCTAACTCGCAATCGTGGAATGGATCGTCGTCTGGTTTCTCGGGCATCAAATCACGAGCCTACGGTGGGGCTCAGTTCTTTCTGCCCCAGAAAAACCACCATCTGCTTCGACGCAAATCGCCCTACGAGCGGCTGAGTGTCGCGTCCGGAGACGGTGCTTCACCGCTCGGGATGCGCAACTCTTGGCGCTTTCCGATCCACTCGCCGAGCTTCTGCTTGAGGTACTGGCGAGCCGTCGACTGGGTGAACACACCCTTGTCGACCATATCGCCAACGACGTCTTTCAGTGCCCGGAACTGCCCCTTCAGATGGCCATCGCCGACCGGCTCGCCGTCGTGCCACCGAACGGTCGCAAGCGCCCCGTTCCCGACTGTCTCGCCGTGGTCGACCGTCTCTGAATCGTACTGGAGGCCGAACCATAGTGTCCGGTAGGCGGCTACCTCGAATGTCGTCGACACCACGAAGAACGCCTCGTGATGGAGGTAATCGAGATGGTCAGCGATAATCTCCTCGAGCGTGAGCCCGGTGGCGCGGGGCTTCGGCTCGACGACCGTCGATGGGCAGTCTTCGCCGGCGAGGTAGCTGTCGACGGCATCTGCCTCGAGGCCATCGGCCAGTTCCGCCAGCAGCTGTTTCGCCCACTTTGAGTCGGTGTCGTCGCCACCGAACGGTGTTTCGGCCGAGATTCGGTGCTTGAGCTTCAGGTTCGCTGCACCCCAATGAGAGTAGTGGAGCGTGTACTGTCCGTCTGTGCGTTCGTACGCAACGAGTGCGCGGTGGCCCATTGAACAATCACCTCACAGGACGACCCACGACTGGATCGCCCCGCACCCCTCCCGGGGGACGAACAACGCTACTCGTCGATCGGGTCGGGGGAACTGAGGTCCGCGTACAGGACCTCACCGTCGCGGATGACGTACCGCTTCGCCAGCACGGGAAAGCGGCACTTGGTAAATCCGGCTGTCTGAATGTCGAATTCTTCGTCCGGTTCGAGATATTCTGCGAGCGACCGGAGGAACTCGTGGGTGACGATGCCACCGTCGTAGTCAGGAAGCCCGTTCTCACGAGCCTCGTACACGTCGAAGCTGTCGTAGCCCCAGATGATCAGTTCGCCGTCGTCGTCCACCTCCCAGTTGAGCGTCCCGAAGCAGTGGTTCTCACAGAGTTCGCGGACTGCCTGTGGATCCGATACGAGCGCGCCGGTCGATGTCGTTGTGGCTTGGAGTGTTGCCATGGGTTGTTCTCGGGAGCGGTCTCGCGCCCCCGCACCCCTTCAAGGGGGCGAACAACCGCTCACGCTGTGACGGCCACAGGACACTGCGTTGCCGACGCGTCGTGCTGTCAGGATTCTTCTTTGGCGTCACCGTCCCCCGTCGTATTCGGTTGGGTGAGAACATCTACCCGCTCGAGGAGCGTCGTCGCGGTGCTAATTCGCTCTCGATCAGCGGGCCCCAATTGGTCGGCGTCGATACTGGAGAGGCTGCTAAGCGCGCGGTGGAGTCGATAGCCTGGGGTGTCTCGTGGGTCCATGTGTGCGCCTCCGCCAATTTACGGCGCGAAAAAACACCGGCGGGCAGTCAGCGGGGCGGTCCGGGAGTGATCTCGAACTGGTCTCCAATTAACTAACAGGACGAATCGATATCGGGATTAGTTGGTTAAACTGACACCGTCTCTATTGACCGGCTTCGGGTTCGGGCCCATAGCGAGGTGTCCCGCACCGCTGACACTCCCACATGGGCTGCCCGGTCCACTCGTCGTCGGGGATAGCCTCGAATTCGCGAAATCGATGCTTAGTCTCCCGATCACACTCCCGACACTCGAGGTGAGTTCTGTTCGGGCGCTCGCGTCGTGGCTGTTCGGTATCGGTCTTGCCAACGGATTCCTGGAGCGCAATCGCCGGCACCAGCCAGAGGTCGTCGTCTGCGTCCTCACGTAGGCTTGCAAGACGATCTTCGGAGTGAACCCCACTCCCGGTTTCCTCGTAGAGGAACGTCGTGTGCTCGCCGTCGTGACAGGACTGCGTCGTCTCTGTCCACGCCGTCCGCTCACGAGCAGCCGCGAGCAGCTGATTACCACATTCAGACGTGACCCGTGTCGCCGATGGGAGCGAGGGCCACTGATCGACAAGCCGTGGGGCCGGTTCCTCGTCGAGATCATAGATTAGCTTGCAGTCATCGACTACTGGGTCATCGTCTGCCTTCGCGAGGAGGGTAGCCGCAGCAGATCCCTTCCCGACGGCGCCGTAGAACGTCGACGCCTCAACGACTATGTGGATGATATGGAGGAGAGTCTGTTCGGCAGTCGATGTGTCCTGATCGTCGGCTGCTTCGAGATGGTTCGTGAGACAGAACCGGCACTTCGACTGGCCAGCGGGGATCGACGCTCCACAGGAATCGCACTCGGTCTCACCTTCTGTCGGGTCGTCTGGATAGCCCGCGTCGACGCCACCAGAGCGTTGCCGCCGGGGCTCGCCACTACTATTGGCGAGTTGATCGTCGGGAACGTGGGTCGCTTCGCCGAGCGGTCGGAGGGCTTCGTAGTCGGCGTACTGGTCGGTCATAGAGTGTTCTGGCCGTATCATGCTTCGTCTTCGGATTTAAACAATGGCTCTCACATCAATCAGACAACAAAATACAACCGAAAATCAGCAGTGTGGACGTTAGACAGCCAGTTCGTCCAGTGTGTCGCGGTGGGTCCGTACGGTAACCACCGAGACGTTCGCAACGTCAGCGATGTCTGACTGGGTGAGCCACCGTCCGTCTTCGCGTCCGGCCTTGTACAGACAGGCTGCAGCGAACCCGGACGGCCGAACCCCCGTGGTTGCCCCGGTCGATTCGGATGCTTCTGCCAGCTGCCGAGCCCGCTGCCGGATTTGATCGGAGACGTCGAGCTCCGAGGCCAACCGCGGAACGAACGCACTCGGCGTCACGGGCTGGGCTGGCAGGCCGAGTTCCGTATTCAGCGTCGTGTATGCGTTCGTCACCCGCGATTGCTCGACGCGCGCCGACTCGGTGATGTCGTCGAGCGTTCGCGGCCGCCCGTTACACCGACACGCGCCGTAGACACTCGCGGCGGCCATCGCCTCGATCGACCGGCCCTGCAGGAGGTCCTCGTTCTGAGCGCTACGGAAGAGCTGGCAGGCCTGGTCACGGGTCGTCTCAGATAGTTCGAGCGCACTACTGATCCGGCGGACTTCACTAAACCCATGTGCGAGGTTGCGTTCAGCTTTCGACTGAAACCGCCCACGGGTCTGTTCACGCCGCATCCGAGCGAGCCGCCGTCGCTTCTGTCCTGAGAGTTCGTTCCCGTTCGCATCGGTCCCGCGGCCGATCTCCGTCGATAACCCTCGATCGTGTCGTGCCGCCGTCAACGGAGCGCCCGTGCGCTCCCGTTCGTCTTCGTCGAACCCTCGCCACTCAGGCCCGTGGTCGATCCGCTGCTCGTCGATGACGAGCCCACACTCCTCGCAGACGGTTTCGACTGTATTGGTGGTAACCCGGCCGTCGCACTCGGGACACTGGTTCGCACTCGATTCCGTTCGGACGTCTTCGTCAAAGCCAGTTTCGTAGATGTCTCTGGTTGCCATCGTTCTCACCGTGTTCAGGATACTCGCCAGTACAGCGAGCCCCTCACCCATTGAGGGGACAATAGACTCTATGCAGAACTGAAGTGCCTATACAGGGAGTCGGGTGAACTTCGACACCTGCCGTAAGAACGGCAAGAAGTGAACCGAGGTCCTCGACTGGGGCTACACCAATATGTCACTAGACCTCTTGTACACCAGATGAGCCCTTCCTGACCAAAATGATGGGGCAGGACTAATCGTCCCGCTTCAGTGCTGCGTAGTACGGCACGCCCATCCTCACCGCGCCAATGAGTCTGTAGATGCCGTAGACGGCGCCAAGGGAGATACCGACGGTTACAGCCCCGAACTCCATCCCGAGCTCTATCAACATCGTCACACGCGGCAGCACACGACTGAGCAACGGGACGGATTGCAGGAAGAGGCCTGAGTCGAGAACGAATGGTGTACCACCGTAGACGGCGAGCAGGACGGCGTCCTTGAACTTCAGCACGCCAAAGAGGAGTAGCAGGCACACGCCACTGTAGATCCATTCGAGGTTCTCTAGAACGGCCTCCCGACCCACCGCGATAGAGGTGTCCTTGTTACCGGAGAAGTCACCTCGGATCTTGTTGATGGTCTGATGGAGGTCGTCGAACACTGTCGGATAATCAGACTGTTCCAGCATAGGTCTTGTTCCGGGTTCCACTTTCACTTCGCTTGGATCGAACTTTTGAACGTATACTCCGTTATTACACTTGGAGCCTGGAATACAGTGTCACACGCTCCAGCGCTCCATCCCCCATGTCGTCGGAACAATCGATCCTCGGAACCTGTCCGGCTTGCGACACCGAGATACCCGCAGGTATGCTCCTCATCGAGTACGAGAAGGACGACCACCGAGCGGTCTACGCGGAGTGTCCATTATGCGAGGATCCAGTTCATCCCCGGTGAGTTTCCACCCACATCCGCCCCATCGTCGAGAGCTGCGTTTCGAGACTATTTCCGACCTTCTCGCGGTCCACATACCCCTTTTCGTCGAGTTTCGAGACGTTGTACTGGACGCGGCTGCGGAACGACTCGTCGTACTCCTCACCCTCTTCTTCGGCCAGCTGTTCGGCGAGCGCCGACGTCGACGCAATCGGATCCTTCCCAAAGAGGAAGTTCAGAATGGTCTTCTCGAAATCCTCAACGTCACTGCCAGGCGACGACGGGAACTCGACGTACATCTGCCCGTCGAGGTCTCGGGCACCCTCCGTCACACCGCTTTCGTTGATTCGGTCGAGAAGCTGCACGATCTCCTCGTACTGGCTGTGCACGGTCAGGTCCTCGTACTGCTTCAGATCATCGAGCGTGTCCGCGGCGTTCTCCAGAACCTCCATCATCCGGTGCACGAGATATTCCTCCGGCGAGACGTAGTAGGTGTGGAGCCGGTCTCGAATTTCATCCATAGCCTCCTGGAACTCGGCGATTATCGAGTCGGCCGCAGTAGCGAACGCGAAGGCGACCGTGCGAGGCATCGAAGAGATGTTGACAAAAACCTCGTTATCAGCCTTCAGTTCGTCGAGGATGTAGTCGTACGCCATCGGATAGAGGGTCTCATAGTCAAACATGCCCTCGATTTCGATGGATTCGCGCTGGACCTCGACGTCAATCAGTTTGAACGAATCTTCCAATCGGCGAGTCATATTCGATGCGAGTTGCGCGGCCTTACTCGTTGCCTCATCGTCTGGATCGCCTTCGTGCGTGATGAGCACGACTCGGTCGGCCTCCATCTGTCCCTGCGAAATTGGGTAGATGAGACGCTCGAAGTCGAATCCAACTGGGATGATATGGACTCGTTCGGTCATAGTTCCCTCTGTCTGCGGTTTAGGCTAAAGACCTTCGTTATACGCTTCGTATGTGGGCCGAATTATGATCTCTAAGGGCAGTATGTATTTTAGCAAGCCTAAGAAATAGCGTTTGTGCGAACAAACGCAAACAAGACTTAAGCCTGTGCGGTGAATAGTGTCACGACAGGCGCCACCGAGACACAACCGCGCCTGAGAGATCCGACATGCCCGGCGACCGATTCCCGCACGAGTTCGTACCGAAGACCAAACCTGGAGCTTCCACCGATAGACGCCTTTTCGGCTACAACGTCGAGGAATTCCCGGCCCTCCAAGCACCGTTCCGCCGGTCGACTTGGTTCGTAAACCAACCACGAGAGGCGTTCATGCATCCCGACCAGATGCTCATCATCAACTCGATGGAGCAGAACGAGTTCCTGGTCGGTCGTACTCCTGAGGACGAGTTCGAGCGGCTACAGGAACTGGACGGGATCGTCGACGTCTACTTCCCAGGCGACCGCTGGGTCATGGACAGCGACGAGATGGACCGTCGCGAGCTCCTGAGCGAGATTGAGCGATCGGTCGAGGGACAGAAGACGCTCTACCGGATGGTTGAGGATGCCGGACTCGACGTCAAGCTCTATCCCATCATCGTGGGGTGGAAGCCGTGGCACTACGAGCACTGCCGGGAGCTGTTCGAGGTCTTCGGTACGAAGTCGTGTGCCTTCGACGGGACCGAGTACAACTCGAAGTTCAACCTCTGGGACGACCTGGAGGCCCTGGTCGAGACGCTCGGCCCGGATCGGATCTACCTCAACGGTCGGGTCTCACACGAACATCTCCTCCACGCCCCAGACGAGGTCGTTGCGTTCTCCGGGAAGACGTCGATCCTGGACGAGTGCAGGCAACCAAACGGGGAACACGACCCCGAACGGTTGACCGAGACTATCAATTGGAGGATCGAGGCCCTGCACAGCTCGCAAACAGCACTTGACGAATTCATGGTGATCAACTAATGCCACGCAAAGGCGGCGGACCACCTGACGGACGTACCGACGAAGAACAATGGCAGCCTCCGGGACGAGAGGAACCACTCCAACGGTCACTCGATATGGCCTTGGAACTTGAACTGGACGATGAGGAGGAAGACCCGGAGTTCATCTACGGCGATATCGTCCACGATACTGAGGCCGACGAGCCGATCGCCTTGGTCGTCGTGAACATTCCTGGACTCGAACTCGACGAGTGGGAGTTCGAGGACGGAGACACGCTGGCCGACAAGACTCCGAAGTACCCGGATGACGACGAGGTCATTGTAGTTACCCCACTTGATGTGCTTGAAGAGTACATGCCGAGATGGGACAAGCGAGAGGCCGCGATCCCCCTCGAAGAGCTCGTTGATGAGGAAATTCCATTCGCCCCGTTTCCGTCCCTCCAGCTGGTCCGGGTCCAGGACTCTCACCTCCGAGACTGAGATGGCCGACGAACTGTGGCCGTTCTTGGTCTTGCTTGCCCTCTTGGTCCTCACCGGAACGTTCGGGACCGTTATGGGCGCATTCGGGGACGTGGTACACCTCCTGTGTCCCGACCCATCGAACTCATTCAGCGTCTGGTGGTGTTAGGTGTCCTGCATCGTCTATGACCGAGGCCCCTTCCCGCAGGTTCGTTGGCGGTAGGTCTTCCTAGGGGTCCAGTGTGGCGGCTAACTGTGCTTCGACGATCGGTGAGTCGGTCGTCCGGCGAGCTTCGCGGAGGTGAATGCGAAGCCGTTCGCGGGCTGTGAGGGTATGTTCCTTGAACATCGTTGCTCAGGGCACGTTGTCTGCCCCACTTCCCCTCTGGCTACACACAAACACCCTCTCTCAACCCCGGACAGCCGTCTCACCGCGCTCCTCTCAAGGGTGCGAGCCCGGTCGTGGCTGCCGGCCGACCAGCGGGAGGCCGGGAGCGGAGGGTGGGGTGGCGGGGTCTGGGTCGGTCCGGCACACAGCAAAAAAGAAGATTGCCTCAACTGGCTATTCTTCCCACCACCGACCGCGCTCCGGGAACTCGATCCTGCTCCAGCCCGTGATGGCGAGACTGCACCGGCCCTGGTACCAGTTCTTCTTGACCGCTCTGAACCTGACCGTCTGCCCTTCTCGAACTATCGTTTTCCCGCTCTTCTCCCAGACCGTGAATTTCGTTCGCCCGCTATCGTCCTCGATGAGCCCGACTTGTTGAATTGAGTTGTCACTTGGGGTCCAGAGCTCAGTGATTTCACCCTGGACTGTCACTTCACCGACCGGGACGTCCGGCACATCCGCGATGGGCACGATTGCACCGGGGACCGCCTTCTGCTCCTCCAACGTCTCCAGCACCGCCTTCGTCACGTCCTGCCCGCGCTGCACCTTCTCGGCCAGCTGCTTTGCGACGACCGCTCTCGACCAGCCGCCTTGCACTTCGTCGCTGATCCGCATCGCCTGCTTGTTCACCGCCGCGAGTTCGCTCTGCGTCAGTTTCTCCCGTGGATCCGTGCGCTCCACCGGTTCGGGCTCGTCTCGGCCACACTGCTCGACGACGACCTCCCGCGTCCGCTTCGCGCGTCCCTCCTGCTGACTGAGTTCCGCTTGGGCACTGATGTGCTCCAACTCGGCCTCCCGTGCCTCGATGCGCTCTTCCTGTTCGAGGGTCTTCCCGAACATGTGATCCGGGCCTTCCTCGACCCGCGCATCTGGGTGGTTGGAATCGACTTTCGCCTGCACTTCCATGTCGACCGTCGCCCGGAACTCCGGGGTCTCGTCGACGACCTCGAACCCATCCTCGTCGACCTCGACGTCATCGTGTTTCTCGAAAGCCTGTTCATCGACCGAAACCTCATTACCGAAGACGTTCTTACTCGACATTGGAGTTCAGCTCCTGAAGGCGCTCACGCGCCCGACACCGCGATGCCTCAACATCGCGGATTTCCTCGACGACAACGACCGACAGACTCGTCTGCGCGCTCTCGCTCGCGCCTTCGCGAGCGCCCTGTGGGCGCGAGCGAGAGCGCGCCCGAGGCGGACGACCATCCAGCACCGCGCGCCGACCCGCCCGGAGCGAGCGGCCAGCGGGATATGCCCGCTCGTGTCCGGCCCGATGTGCGGGTCCGTGTCCAGGGCGACTGTCGCCGAGAACGCGCGCCGCGGTGTGGCGCGCGACAGCGCAGGCGGCACCAAGCGCTGGAACGCGAAAGCCCGCAAGGGGCGCAACCGACGGGGATACCCGCTGGCGCCGAGGGCACATCCATTTTAGCCCGGAACGGGCGCGGGCGGTGCGGAGAGCGCCCGCACGCCCGGAATGGTCGGTCGCGAGCGACGCGGAGGGCGGAACGCGGCGAGCGGTGCGGGCCATAACGGACACACCTGTCTAGCCGGCCGCGACACTCGGCGATCCAGCTACCGTCCTGGTGGACTCAGAAAGGGCGAGGCCGCCTCGGCCGTCCCCCGACCCCGCAAGCACCGCAGGCACGAGGCGCGCAGCGGTGGTCGCGGGATGCCGAGCGGCCGAGGGCTTTCAGAAACTGTATTTCAATCGTCGTGCTGCGCGTTCAATTCTGTAAGGAACTGGCCGGCTGCTGTCCCGATACGAACACCGTCGACGTTACGCATCTCGAGGTCATGCGTGGCAGTCCGAAAGGGGTGGTGGTCGACGAGAACGCGATGGATAACAGTTCGGACAGGGCCGGTCCCGTACCTGTCGACGACAGTCGCCATCATCTCGTCGAGATGTGCATCCCGGTGCTCCGTCCGGGGATGCTGTGCGCGTTCGAGCACGAGTTCGACTACATCGTCAACTGATGCGTGCTCGGGATTCTTCGTTCGTTCACGAACGTCGTAGAGAGCGTCGTTATCAGGCATTCCAAATCACTTCGAAGGATCCTCCACGGTGTTAGGGCTCTTCGAGCAACGAGCGAGCTCGCTGCACGTAACTGTTCGCGCCCCAGCTACGGGCGTCACTGATCGCATCGAGGAGCAGCCGCGCGTCGGCAGCTGATAGGTGTTCAGTTCGAACGAGCACCGAGAGTAGTGTCGGTGTCGTGACGAGCCGGGTATCAGCGAGTGAGGCGTGGATCAAGCCAAGTTGGTTGAACTCGTCACAGAGGAAGAGCGCAGCATCGAGATTATTCGCGAGCGTCACCGCCGCGTTCTCACCGTCATCGAGCGGGAACTCGACATCGAGGTCGACCGACTGTGTCGTGAATGCATCCACCTGGTCAAGGACGGCGGACGCGGCGTGTCCATGGACGTCATCGTAGGAGGCGATCTCTCGGAGCTCATCGATGACCGCTGTTGGGACGACGACCTCGTACCGGGAGAGACAAAGTGCGAGTGGATCGGGATCGTCGTCAGTAACGATTCCGAGACTCACGAGGGCGGAGGCGTCTGCGATAAGCCGCGACATCTAAGCGTCGGCGACCTCGTCGATGAAGTCCTCGTCCAACTGCTGTTTCAACACTCGGAGGTTTGCCGCCTCCTCGGCTCCGACGAGCGCTTTGAGTTGCTCGAAGGTGATCTCATCGTCGTAATAGGCGGCAGCGATCTCCTGGGTGAGTGCGTCGTCGTGAGCGGCATCTTGGAGGTACTCCCGAAGCGCGGTCACGAGGATATCTGTTCGGTCTTCCCCGAGGACTGCGGCCAGTGCGTCGGCCCGGTCGATGAGCCGATCGGGGGCCCGAAACTGCACGCGCTTCTTATCGGTGCTCATAATGTGTACATTGTGAGCCAACGCACTTAGCCGTTTTCGTGTGTACGATGTGAGCCTCACGCGGCCAAGCGTCACTCGGCCACGAGGTGTTCCTCGAGGTCACGCGTCCAGTACGTCGCGAGCTCACCAGGGCTACAGCGAGCACACAGTTGGAGCGGCCCCTCGAGATGGCCGAGTTCGACGCGGAACCGGGTAAGTGCCGCGAGGGCGTCGACGACCAGTCCGCACCCGTCGCAGGCGTGGTGGTCGCGCTCGTCGGGATCCGACCGCGTCTGGGTGGCGCAGTCGACACAGATTGGGTGCGTCATCCGTTCGTCTTTCCCCCACGTATGCGCCTCGCCCATCTCTGCACCAGGCGGTGAATCGCAGAACGCACACCCAGAAAGCGTCTGTTGCATCAGTTATCCTCTGCGTCGGCGTCGGTGGCAGCCCGCCAGCCACGATGGAACACGGCGAGCTGGGTGATCGACTCGAAGGGCGTGCTACTGGGCTCGTGGACGAGAATGCGTTGGTCAGGGATCGGCGCCACCACATCGTCTTCGACGAGCTCGCCAACGAGACGGCGGGCAGTCGTCTCATCGATGTCCGCCGTCGCGACCCGGGACGCATCCCGGTCCTGTGCAATGAGTTCGGTTTCGAGCCGGTCGTAGTCGCCTGTCGTGTCGTCGATAATATCTTGACCAGTCATAGGGACTCACGCTTCTGCACGCGCTTCGAGCGCGCCTCACGCCTCCTGGCGCCGATAGACATACCTGTGGTGCGGGCACGATGTCCTACGTCAGCGATCTGCCTCCAGCTAGCCTCATTCCTAGCCGGAAGGGAGCATGACGCTACCCCAACAACTACTGTGAGCCACCCCTCGCTGTCGGTCCCGGTCGGTCTGTTAGAGGGCGATCACGAGCCCGGTCACGAGTGTTACGAGTCCGAGTGCCAGCCACGTCGTCCGCGCTGCAAGACGCTGCCAAACCCGCCTCCCCAGCTGGCGCAATTGATCACGGAGCGCTGCCCGCCGTTCCGTTTCGAGGACCGCAACTTCGTCGTAGTAGTCACGGCGATCTGCGGGAAGCGTCCGGAGTGTCGTCTGGCACTCGCTGCAGGTGTATTCGAACTCTGCCCGGACGTGCTGCCGGCGAAATTCTTGCTCGCCGCCCTCGTCGTAGCCTGTAACCTCGTACACGAGGAGTTTCGAGACGAAGCGACGAGCCCCGCATTCCGGACAGTGGTTCAGCCTAAGCGTTGGCGTTTCATCCTCGCTGCTCGCATCGTCTGGCCACGACGGCTGCGAATCTGTGTCCTCGGTCTCTCTCGGTGGACTCGTGTGGTTCTCTGACGGCGATGCACTCGCTGCCTCGGAGTTACTGAACGTAGACATGGATTCACCTGTGACCGCGCTCAGCCGGCAACAGTCTGGACACCACAACGGCTCTCGTGGTGGTGCCCATTGTACTGAGCGCCGTCACCCTTGGTCGGCGTGATAAACGCCACTGCGGGGGAGTCGTCTACTCGTCCCACAGTACTGCAATCCGGTCTTCGATCTCGTCGAGGACGAGTCGCAGGACATCACGATGGTCGATCGGCCAGGAGTCATCGTCACCGGACGTCGGGGCGGTGGGCGGGGGATGGAAGTGGTCTCGTGTATTGTGGGGGTTTGGATGCCGGTCCCATCGGCATTCCCAGGTGTGCTCCGCGTGCTGCTCTCGATAGTGGATTGTGAAGTCGTCGTTCGTGTACCAGCGGACCGTCAGGGTTGCGTCGTCGACCGACGCTGGGTAGTACGATGATGCAAAGACGACCTGAAGCTCGAGATGGCCACTTGCATCCGTGATGGCCGCTCGGGAGACTTGTCCGGTGGCTTGGAGCCGTGTCTGAAGGAACTCGAGGATGGGGCGATCGATGGGGGCGGGGCTCCCGCCATCGCCTGTCGGTGGCACCATCGAGCGGGTTACCCGGATGCCTGTTCGCGTTCGCTACCCGTGCGTTGCTGGCGTGCGCGTTCGTAGCGGTCACGCTCCTCGCGGGCGGTCGCCCAGTCGGCGAGGTCGCTGTACACGTCGTCGATGGTCCGTTCGTCGCTGGCTTCCGCGGCGGCGACGGCGTCGACGGCGGCCGGTGACGCGGCGTCGTACGCCTCCTCATACTCGGTGATGCGCGTCGTCAGCTCACGAACGCGGTCCTGGAGTTCCTCGACAGAATGGTCGGCTGCGAGCTGGTTGATGCGTCGCCACTCGAAGTACGCGTCATTACGCTCGTAGGTGGCTGGGTGGCCGTCGTGTCGGGTAACGATGCCGAGATCGTCGAACCAGCCCAGATACTTTCGGGCGGTCTTGGGGTCACAGTCGGCGCTGTCGGCGATCGCGCTTGCCGTCGTCGGCTCGCGGGTCTGCAGGATGGTGCCGTAGATGCGTTGTTCGACGTCGTCGCTGGCGAACGCATCCTCAAAGGGAGGTGGCCCATCGGCGGCGTCTGTCTCGGACATACTCAGAATTGCAGGTCTAAGGATATAGTTCTTACTTTGAGGAATAGTTTCCCGAACAACAGTATCCTGCGATAGCCCCCATTTTGCGGCGAGATTGAGCGTAGTTAACCAACAAACAGCGCAATATAGCGAGAACGTTGGTTAATACTTCTATCTCGCGGAACCAGAACTCTCGAGGGAGGGCTTCTCGGATGAAGGTGACGCGGCGCTACTACTCGGACTGGCCACCGAAGAATCGACTCAACATAGAGGGTGATTCTGAATCGTCATCGGTCTCTCTCGCAGTACCGGAGTCTTCCTCGTGAGACTGCGCAGTCTCCCGGTCACGGGTTGCGAGTTCGTCGGTGAGCCGCTCGACCTCTGCTTCGAGAGTCTCGATCCGCTCCGTCTTCTGTTCGAGTGTTGCTTCGAGCTCGTCGACGCGCTCGCTCAACAGTCGGTTTTTCTCCGTCAGGTACGCACGACTCCGGTCTGCCTCGTCAGGTGTCCCGCCAGCTGTGACCTCGTCAGGTGTGCCGTTGGGATCTGCGGCGTCGTCGCCGGCGTCCGGGTTGTAGAACTCCGATGTGGTCGCAATCGCTCGCTCGATGGTCTTCTCGCCGTAGGTCGACCCGTCAGCGTAGTGAACCTCGTCCCATTTCTCGCGGTGGAGTCCCGACTGGCGGAACAGGTGATCCATCTGCGTCTGGTCGCCGCCGGTCCAGAATGCAAGCAAACAGCACAGCGCCATGTCGGCCTCGGACTGACTGTCGTAGCCGACCGTATTCCCGTTCCAGAGCTGCTCGAACTTCTCGCCGTTCGACGCGTTCCGTGCTTTCTCGAGGAGTTCCTCATCCTCGAGGTCGACGTCAACGTCGACGTCGACCGCATCGGTCGTCGGTGACCGGGCGGCAGCGCCACCACGCTGTTCGGACTCGGATGCTGTGTCGCGCTCGATGTCCTGGACGTACTCACGGTGAATCGCTGTGAGCGCGTCCTGACGACGTGCAACGCGCGTCGGTGTCCGCTCGACGTGGTCGCCAGTAACGGTGAAAAAGCGTGCCGTGTCATACAGTTCGACGCTTCCACGTCGGTTCCGCCCGTCTGGGAGTGTGCCGGTGATCAGGACATGATAGCCGGTGCCGGATGGAGATATCTCCGTATAGGAGTCGAGTCGCTCAATGATGTCCAGCGCTGCGTCGTCGACGTCGCCGGTTTCCGGGTCGCGGCAGTCGTCCAGATCGACGCCGACGATGGGATCGTCGTCGGTAAACACGAACCCGACGCCATCGGCGTGCTCTGTCTCGGTGTAGTCGAGTGCTGTCTCGAAACTCGCCCAGGTCTCCGATTCTGTTGCTGACGCGAACCCCCCAGCCCCTGGCGTCACCGGGATCTTCGTCGGTTTGCCGTCCCGCTCCTCTTCCCGCCAGCACACCCACTGGTCGCGTTCGCGCAACGTCTCCGGAATTGCCTCCGGCTCTTCGATCATCGGTTCACTCATTCTCACGTAGCACCTCGCATGGCTCTCACTGGCTCTGAGCCAGCACAGAACTCTCTCTGCTGTACGTCGCGATCCAATCCCTTGGTCCCAACGGGGACCCCCCGTTCTATTCTAGTTGGTTTTTGCCGTAACAGATCATCCAAATCCGCGAAATCCCGGGTTTGAGGCTCCCGATGCGTGTATACGGCAAAAACTCTCCAGAATGCTTGTGTTACGGCATTTCGGTTGATTGCCGTAACCCTTTGCCGTCTGCTGATTTCGGTGCTTCGGAGGCGATATGCATCGATGTTCCCGTAATGGGTGAGGTTTTTCCTGTTATGCAAACTCAAGTTTGCATTTACGGTATATTTGGAGCTGAGTGTGGATTGCATTGTATTCACCTCCAGCTCTATTCAGATTTGAGTGCAAGCCCCTCGTAGTATCGAACGGAGTCGCCGTTCTCACTGTCTGTGTTCCGCTCGAACATGACATAGTTCCCGAGGCGACGACCGAACCAGGGCTTGCTATCTGTATCAATCCCGTGAGCTTCAGCCCACTGTTCGTAGATTTCGTAGACATCTCCGGCGGCTACTCTGCTTTGCGGGTCTTCGACGAGGTGTGTCTCTGCGAATCGCTCAACAACCGCCTCTGGATCATCAGCAATCTCGTCAACCGATGGCTGAGGCGCCTGCTGGATATGGTCAGCCTGTCCTCCTGTCGTTCCTTCGAACTCACTTGTGGTGACGGTATCGAGTAAGGTGTCCATCGAGTACGTACCGTCAGTATCGTACACGACCGGGTCGCCTTCCTCAGGGAGAATGACGATAGCGTACGACGTGGGGCTATAGTCGGGTGTCTGGAGTTCGGCTTCGGGGACAAATGGCTTCTTGATACGCACCCAGTCGTCCTCGAACTTCGATTTCGTCTCGTAGATGTGTTGCTCACCGTGCTCGTATACCACGTACTCGTCGGCAGCGTGGTCGTAGCTGTAGATGGCTGGAACACGGTCCTTCGAGAGTTTTTCAAGTGACGGGAGGCGGATGTGTTCCGTCCCGCTGGTATCACGAAGGACGATCTCGTCGCCATCACGCTGCCAGATGTTCTGGGTCCCGTTCTCGTCGTCGGTCGCCGGACGGACGGCCGTCACTCCACCTTCTTCGGTCGCCCCGCCGTTGAACGTGAGATTCGAGTCAGTCGTGTAGAATCGCGTCTCACCATTCTGGAGGGTACGGACGGGTGGCGTGAGAATGCCGTCGACACGCTCGGCCCACTCAGTTTCGTCGTTTCCTGGTCGAACGACAAACAGCGGGATATCTCCTGCTGCTTGGGCCTTCCGGAGGTTCGTGAGTACCTTTGCGGGATTCTCGGGTGTCGTCGTTTCGACTTCGATGGCGAATCGGTCGGCAACGTCGGGGTGGCTCGCCCTTGCGTCAGGTTTCTCGCTGCCATCCTGTGCGAGGATCGAGACAGTGAAGCCCAGTGCGGTAAGCTCTTCTTCGATCTGGAGGAGTGCTGCGTCGTGAGCACTCCCACCAGCGGCCTGCACGCTACCAGTATCGGGTGTCGAGACATCCTCTCCGGCTTCAGTGAGTCGGATGCGGAGCTCGTCGGCGTCGATATCGATGGTCGTATCGAGGTATCGTGATCGTTCTCGGATGTCCGCGAGTGCATCATACGATGGCGGCTCGGCGTCGACATCGTCGAAGAGCCGCCTGAGTTCGTCGTCAACTGCTTCAACGGCCACCCAGCCGTTCTCCTCGCGGCATCCCTCTCGGAGCTGAAGACTCCGAACCACCTTCGCAATCGCGACATCCAGGTCGTCGCTCGCGATATCGAGGACCTCGTGTCTGTCGGCAGGTGTGCTCGTTGTTGAGGTGTCTGGCTCAGCCGGCACACCGTGTTCGTCGCTGATGTTCTCGTGCATCGAGGAGAGTGTCTCGGTGAACTGCTCCTCTTCACGCTCAGTGAGCGGGGATTCGCTCTCGGGGTGCCCCGGTGGAATCGGGAGTGGTTCGAGACTGAACGGATACGGCCCTGTTTCACCGAACGTCGGGCTTGGCAAGCTGGCGATCCACTCTCCGCGCGGCAACGAACGAATCCGATTGGCGAAATCCGCGGGGTCCATCTCTTCGTGGGCCATCGCACGTGCCAGTTCCCGGTCGACGTTGATTTTCCCGATGAGTGAACTGCCAATGTTGTTCAGAGCATTCAGGTAGATCTTCCGCCCACCTTCAGCCTCCATTTGTTCGGGGAACTGCATCGACAGGCCAACAGAGAGCCGGAATCCCCGCCCTTTCTCGAGGAGGTCGTTCATGATGTCGGAGACCACGACCGATGCTGCCTCGTCGACGAGCAAGTTCACGACGTAGTCGTCCGAGTGCTGGGAGAGCGCCTGTTTGCGATCTTTGAGAGCTGCATCGAGATTGGTCAGGATCACACCGGTCATGATCCGGGCAGCGTCGTCGCGGAGGTCTCCGAGGTCGAAGAGGATGACCGTATCCTCGTCGAGGACATCCCGAAAGTCGAACTGGTTCTCGGTATTGTTGAAGATCTGCCGCAGGTGCGTATCCTGTGAAATGTACGCAAGACGGTTTCCGACACCGCCCATCACGTTCGCGAAGGTGTTCGAATCTAACTGGAGTTGCCGTCGAATCGTCCGGGTGACTTCCTCGTCGCTCGACCGTGGAGCGTCGCCGATGTTCTCGTTCGGTGGCCCGGCCTCCCAAAGCTGGTCGACGACGTGTTCGAGCTGTCGGTGGGCGAAGTAGTCCGTCGACGCTCGGTACTGCCCGTTCTCACGCCCGTATTCCTCGTCGAACAGTGCCTTGATGAGTGTCTTGATGAGGGTTGGGGCTACAGTCGCCCGCTCGTAGCGGTCGGTTCCCATCACGAGCTTCAAAATCTCCTCGTAGTGGTCGGCCTTCCGTTGGACGGCGTCTTCGCGGCGCCGTCCACTCTCCATCGACGGTTCGAGATCGAAAAACGAGAACCCGGGGAGGACGTCCGGGATTGGGAAGTGGACGACGTTCTCTTCGAGGTCAGTCATTCCGAACCGACGCGCGTGAGCCCGCATGTAATTCTGGGCCATGTCGTCGTTCTTCGGGATGATGAGGATCGTCGGCCCCTCGGTGTTGGCGTACAGCGACAGCATATCGTTGATGAGGGCTTTCGACTTCCCAGAGCCGGTTGTTCCGAACCGGCCGTAATGAGTGGGCAGCAGTCCGGGTGGAATGTGTGTCGGCACGTCTTCGGCCTCGCCGGTGTCGTCGAGGGCATACCCGATTGCCATCCCGTCTCGGAACTCACTCATGAGGTCCTGGTGCGGACGGGGCAATGGATTCCGACTCTGCTGTTCCGCACGTGTCCCCCGTGTCCCCTCGACAGTAAGCTGTTCCGAGGAAGGGACGAGTACGAAGTTCGCGAGTTCTCGGCCACTCAGGACGAACTCCGGACGGGTCTTCCCACGGCCGGTCGTGATCTCACGATCCAAGAGCCGCTGCAGCGCCGCTCGTGCGTTCCGTTCTTTCGTGGCTGCCCGGAAACCGCTGTCGCGTACCCGTTCGGCCGCAACCTGGTAGTACGGCCCGTCAAGCGGGTCGAATACTGGGACAAGTGACTGTATCCGCTCATCGAGATCATCGTGACCGTCACCACCGGATGGAATCCCGACTGCTCGGATGTCCGCGGTGAACGACCGCTTCGGATTTTTCGCCTCGATTGCCGCGACACGTTTTGCAACCGCGTCGCTCAGCTGGTTTCTGTCCCGGCTCTCCGACTGATCGTCGAGTTCGAAGAGGGAGCCAATAATTTCCTGAGCGAGTGTGTCTCGTCCGTCGATGACGTCCTCCTTGCGGAGGTCGGCATCGGACTGCCAGCTCTCGCGTCGCTGGAAGACGACTTGGAACGCTACTGGTGCTGTCGCCTCCATTAGGTGATCGACGAGCGACGCGAGCGCACCCCCTGGTTGATCGACCGCGGGGAGTTCTGCTTCGTCGTCGGCAGTAAATGGTGAGAGTGAAGTCATCCAGTCCTGCTTCCGAGTCGCCGACCCTTGCCACCGCACGCCGAGTGGGGAGACGGATTCGGTCGCTGGCCGGGCGAGTATCGTCCCCTCCGATGTTACCGTTGGTTTGGCAAGCGTCGTGAGTGGCTCATCCTCGGGAATCGCATCTGGTGGGGCGAGTTCGAGGACAGTATCTTCGGTTTCGATGAAGTGGTCGGCAGACTGATCGCTGACCGTTCCCCCATCCGCGACTGATTCGGCGTCCCCTGACCCCGCTTGACCGTTGTCGTCAGTCCCACGTTCGTATTGCTCGTCAGGACCGAACTCGTACTGGAGGTCGCCCGACTCATAGTGCTCGACGAATGTCTCGCGGTCGAATTCGACAGGCTGTACGAGTCGGGATGCGATGTCGACCTCGGTACGCTCGATGTCGAACGTCTCGGGATAGACCGACCGGAGCCGCTTCTCAAGGGTATCCAGATGGTCGTCGGCACCGTAGTAGAATTCGACGGGGTCATCTTTCCCCTCGCTCAGCGCGAGGAATTCGAAGCGTAGCGGTGTGTCGCTATGGAGCGGATTGAGTTTGTCAGCTAGGCCTGTCGAGTCCGTTGAGGTCAGTTTGTGGAGGCTCTCCAGTGCCTGCGGCAGACGCTCCGGATTGAGCCGTTCGGAGGTTGGCGTCACGCGAAGGTACTCACGCATCGTCGTCACCTCCCGTTTCACCGCCATCAGTCTCTGTTGGCGTCCGCTCAGGTGTGTGTTGTCCGTTGTCGGTCGCTCGGCTTTCAATATCGTCTTGGAACGCCTGCACCTCCGCGTCCACAGCATTCTCACCAGTCCCGGGGAGTGAGTCTCGCCGTTGCTCGGTTGGCTCGAAGTCGATGACCTGCTTCTCCTTGGGCATCGCTTTGACCTGGATCCCACGCCACTCGCCGTCGACGCCCACGAGGGCCTCGGAGAAGCCGGCATCCTCGTTACCAGGAACGGCGTCCTGGACGAACCGCATCTGCGCGTAGTTCAGGCCGAACTCGTCGGCCCACTCCTCGTCCATCCCGTCGAGACGGTGGAACTGCTTGACCGCACACTGGTCCAGAATAGCCTCGCTCTCGGCGTGCTCGAAGAACTCGTCGACCGTCTGCGTGACCAGTCGGATCGAGAGGTCGTGGTGCCGGTGGTGGCGGAACACCGTCTCAAGGAACGCCAAGCTCGCGGCGTCCTGCATGATGTAGCGGGCCTCGTCGATGTAGAACACGACCTCCTTCTCCGAGACCTTCGCTCGCTCGTAGACCAGCGAGATGAGCAGCTGCATGGTCAGCGCCGTACTGCTGTCGACGCTCCCCTCCTGCTGGGCGAGGTCGAGATAGATGACCTTCTCGTCCCGGATATCGAAGTCGGATTCCTGGCCGAGGTTGGCGTGGCGACCGTCGTCCTCGAAGGGGCGGAGCTGGTCGAGGAGCCACGTCGCATCCTCCTTGATCTTCACTGCCTCTTCGTCGGACCGGACGACGAACTCCTCGGGGTCGTCGACCATATCCTCGAACACGTCCATCATATCACGGATGGTCGGACTCGGATTGCTGTGCGTGGAGATGTCGTCGGTGATACCCTTCCGCTGGTAGGCACGTTTGAGGGCGAGTTCGAGCGTGGTCCGTCGGTCGCCAAGCGAGATGCCCCGCAGCGCGAAGAAGTTCGTGAGGAAGCTCATCGCGTCGTCGAGCTTCTCGTTGAACGGGCTCGCGTCCTCGCCCATCGCCCGCTGGACGTGTTCGGGTGTCTCCCGAATCTCCAAGGGGTTCAGCCCGAGTGTCCCGCCGACTGTGATCCGCTTGGCGTCGAGCGCCTCTGAGACACCAGCCCAGTTGTTCAGCGGTTCGAGGATGATGCCGATCCGGTCCTTGCTCTGCTCGATCGACCGGATGAAGTTCTGCTTGGAGCTGAACGACTTCCCCGACCCCGTGTCACCGACGGTGAACATCGCGTACCCGTTGTCCCGCGCGAACGGGTCGATGACGACCGGGCTCTGGTTGTCCTTGTGAATCCCGAACTCGACGCCGCCCTCCTCGAGGATCGTCGCGTTGTGCGGCGAAGACAGCAATGCGCCGACGGCGCCGCCGAGCGCAATCGACGTCCGGCCGAACTCGTTGTCGCCGATGGGCGCGGCGGATTGGAGGGCGAGATCTTGCCGACAAATTGCGGTCTTCGGCGTGAGGTTCGCCGGATCGTCGCGGAGGGCACTCTTGACCGTCTGGACGGCATCTCTGAGTTCGTCTTTCTCGTCGGCCCGGACGGTGATGAACATCCCTTGGTCGAACACGTTCGCGCCGTTCTCGACGGCCTTGTACGTCGCTGCGGCCTCGTTGGCGCGTTCCTGCAGGTAGGCACTCCGGATACTCTGTTCGAGGTCAGCATCGACCTGGAGGTCGTCAGCGATGTCCTGCAGTTCGTTCCGAGCCCGCTCCTGATTTTTCGGCGTGATATGAGCGGTGAGATCGAACTGGACGTCGGTCATCTCGAAGAGGTCGCTCAGATACCCGTCGTTGGGATAGTCGGCATAGTTAGCGATGTACAGCGTCGTCGTCCACTGCTCGCCGACCCGTGCGGCTCGCGTTTCCCACTCGACAGCTCCGGGCGCGGTGACGGTCTTGTGCGACTCGGAGATGTCGTCAAGGAGCTTGCGTTCGGCCTCGCCTTCTTCGAGTGTCTCCTCGTCGAGGACATCGGTGAAGTTTACCTCTGGTTCATCATCCGCAGTGAAGCGGTCCCAGAGATGCTTGCTGCCGACGCCAAGGCCGAGACCCACCACAAGGGCAAGTACTGCACTCTCTGCTGGCGTCAGATTCTGGAGCCACCCGGCGACGGAGCCAAGCGCGCCACCACCAGTCTGGAGGAGCACGTTACGCATCGTGTGGGTCCTCCCGGCGCGAGTGGCCGATGATCGATTGGTCGCGAACGACACGCTCCGCCTCGTCGTAGTCGTGTTCGCGGCCGTTCCAGAAGTCCATATTCAGGACGAACAGCTCGACCGTGCTGAGTCGACGTGCGGACCACCCCGACGCCTGCTGGATGAACTCGGATCGCACGTCGTTGACGCGACTGTCGAGCTTCTCGAACATCTGCGCACGACGTTCGACGTCGGTGAGGTCCTCGCGGCGGGTGACGAACGGGTTGAACAGGAACCCGATGACGGGGAACTGGGTCAGCTTCTCGGCGGGGGTGCCCTCGTCGCGGAAGCGGTCGTACACTTCTATCGGGCTGACTTCAACGCCGATGTAGTACCGGACCTGCTGAATACCCCGGTCACGCATCTCCTTCGGCCGTGTTTCCCGGTACTCTTCGAGGAGTTCCCGGAAAATCGGGTTTTCCGTGACGTCTTCATCAGTGAGGCGCTCCTCGATGGTCTCAGTAATCTGCTCCACCGGAAATGAACGGGTTGTGGCGTGGAGTTTGAGCTTCGAGTCCAGCTCTTTGTTAGCGAACTCTTCGCCGGCGTCTTGCAGCTGCGCCCAGTCGTCGGACATCGCGAAGTCCATGTTGGCCGGATCGATCTCGATGAACGCCTCCATCGCGCCGTCTTCACGCTGGATGGCACCAGCGCCCGGCCACGCCCGCTTGATGTTCGTGAGGTCCTGCGTTCGCTCGTCGGGCTTGAACGGCGTGTAGTTCGCGAGTCCGCCCTCGTTGCGCTCTGACTCGTTGGTACTCGTGTCGGCGTCGACGGGCGCACTGAACGTGACCTGAGGTCGCTTGAGGTAGCGATAGACGTCTTTGGTCCACGTCCAGGCGTTCAGGTGGGTTGGTGAGACGTAGATGACGGCGACGCCAAAGCCAAGCCCGCCAGCGACGAACGGGAGGGCCAGTGATTCGATCCCGGTGAGGCCAGCGATAAACAGCCCAATAATGGGGAAGGCGATGAGCATGCCGACGTCTCCTTCCTCGATATTGAGATACGGGATGCGACTCTCCTCGCCGAACTGATCCATGATGCGCCGTGCGGCCGCGTCTTGATCTGCTGACATTGTTAGTGGATTCCTCGATCAAATTCCATCCCACGGTCGTCACTCGCCGATTCCGCTGTCGCTCCACCTGGGTCATTCTCTGTTCGACGGTACGATGGCGTCCCGCCATCGTCTCCTCCATGACCACCGCGGGCAGCCGCTTTTTGCGCGACGGCGTGGCCAGCGGCGGCTTTCGGCCCCCACCGAGCGGCGGTCGTCGCGACGCCGGCGCCACCGACGTAGGCTCCAGCGGCGACACCGCCAACGAGTGCTGCGCCTTTCGTTGCACCGCCGACGACTTTGGCCGTCAACGGCGTCGCGTATTTGAATGTCTTCCACGTGATGTAGAGGGCGACCAGCGGGAGGGACGCAGCAACGAGATATTTGAGGAACGCTGTTCCGGGTGTGAGCGTCCCACCGCCGTAGATCAAGTCGTACCCCTTGAGGACCATCGCTGCCGGGAGCGGGAGGACAGCCAACGGGACAAACCGTTTGCAGAACCCCATCGCGATATCGGATACGACCGGAATGTTTCCGTAGGCCAGTGCAAATGCAATCGGCATTCCGTACAGGTAGACATACAGCAGAATCATCCGGATGTAGAACAGCGCCTCCAGCGCCCACATCGAGATTCCACCAATCACGGCGAACAATAGCCCCAGCCCTGGGTTTGTGATGGCTGCGCCCAAGAACTGAAGCATTGCAGAGGCTACGGAGGAAAGCTCCGGCATTAGTGCAATGGTGAACCCGTCGACGAGGTAGAGTGCGAGAGTTCCAACCCAATACCACGTAATGATTAGAAAAGCACCGACCCAGGCCGTCTTCTTCGTTTTTCGGGCTTCGTAGGTACTTCCAATATTGAAGATCCGAACCGTGTGACGGCCCTGAACACTCATCACAAGGAGCAAAAGGGCAACCAGCATGATTTCGCCGCCGATGAGAGCATCGTGAATCGCTGGCCAGGGTGCGTTGGTTGGTTCACCGAAGACAAATGCTCCGTTCGTCTCTGGGGTCGGGGTTCCGAACATTCCCTCAGTCAGAGTCTCATACCCCGACCTGAGACCGTCCATGAAGAGCCCGATGAACCAATCAACGACGCCTTTGATACCCTCAAGAACGACGTCAATGAGATCAACCATCGTCAGGCCTCCGTGATCGTGACCTCACAGTCTGTCATCTCGTCAGACCCGGAATACTGGACATTGTAGGTACTCGTGACCCGATTTCCACCGACTCGAGTCTCGACGATAACCGTGAACTGCCCGCTGTTACCATCTGGGGAACACCCCATTCCGTCCTCACTCTCTGAACCGAACGGGAACGAATTACTGAACAGGTCGGCCGTCTCGCCAGGGGAGACCACTACCCGGTCGGTTTCGTGCATTCCACTACCTCTGGGGTTCTCAATTGGATTGGGAACGTCCCCAGAGAAGATTAGTTCAGTTATCGCTTCCGGACCACTTCCTGTGTTCTCTACCGTGACGAATGCCTCGCCATTCTTGATCCGGTCTGTCTCGCTCTCACCATAGACTTCGTCCCACGACTTATCTGGGTTATTCCGATAGAGTCCGACATCCTGTATCTGCATCTCTGGACGGAGTTCAGTCGTTGTCTCAACTACTGTCTCCTCCCCTTTCAACGCGAGTACGCGATATTCACCGGGCGCATATGCGGTGCCGATCTCAAACGAGACCTGTTGAGCACCCGCAGCTACGTCACGCTTCCCGAATAGCTCGTCGTTCGGTTGGATGAGATTGACCTGGTCAATGTCGGCCTCTCCGGAGAGTTCGACGACGAGTGTTGTCCCCTCAACAGTAATACGCGTGAGTGGGCCTTTGCCATCTGGAGAGGTCGTTCCGTCACCAGGCGTTCCAGAACCGCCATTGTCGTTCAGACAGCCAGCGACGCTCATGAGGGCAGCACCTGCGACTGTTCGGAGGGCGGTTCGCCGACTGATGTGTGGGTGGTTTCTAGTCATAGACTATGGGTTCCGTTGGAAGATGTCTTCTGGACCGAGCATTCGGAGGAGCCGCTTGCCTGCGTAGAACATCACAAGAAACGGGATGAGCTGCCAGCCAACCTCGAAAATGAACGCGAACCAACCGTCGATGGTGCCAAGCGGGTGCCAGCGAGCAGTAGCCGTCGCACTCACATATGCGGGGTTGTGCCCGAGCCACGAACCCGGATGGTACCGTGCCGTGTAGATACCCGGCTCCTCGATCGTCACGATCGCCACCCCGGAGGCGTTGGTCTCGACGCGTTGCTCCGCGACAGTGATGTAGCCGTTGCGAGTGCTCCCGACGATTGGATATCGTCGGTCGGGATCGCTGAGCACGATTGGTGCGCCGGTCTCGTTGTCTCGGAGTTCGATGCGGAGTGTGGCCTGACTTTCGTTCTGCTGGAGCACCTCAACCGTCAGATTACTGCGCCGGAGCTGCCGCTCTGAGCTAGCGTCAGGTGCCACAATCGAGGCGTTCACGCCCCGTACGATCCCCGCTACCTGGAGCGCGTCGCGGTCGACGTTCTCGGCTCGAACGGCGACGCCGTACGTCGTCGTGTACGACTGGTTGACGATGTCGATGTTGATGTTCTCACCGAGCGTTCCGTCCGGAGACGGTCGGTCACTGCCCCAGGTGTCGATAATCTCTGGGCCATCGCGAACTGGTTCAGCACGCGGGCCGATTCGCGACGGGTACGCGTGGACGTACACGGGGATCGCATCCGACTCGACGGTGGCGCTGTCGGTCCGGTTCGACCTGACGAGTGTATCCCAGTTGGTGTTCCGAGCGGTGTAGAACCGCCAGACGCCACGCACTCGTGCGCTTCCATTCTCCGTCAGCGTGTACCCCTGCCACGGTCGGGACTGGAAGATAGCCACACCAGCGTCACCATTGGGGTACTCGGCGTAGTAGGGGTACGCCGAGAGGTCGTAGATCTCGACGGCGATCGAATCCGAGACGTTGAGCGACTCGGTACGATACGTGACCTCGACATCGGTCTCGTCGCCTCGGTCGATTCGCGTGGTCTTCTTCAGCCGGACGCTGATTTCGGCTTCAAGCGTGAGCTTTGCACTCCAGTCATCCTCGATCTGGTAGTCGAGGGCCGGCGTGTGCGAGCCGTCGCGCTCGACGATGGTTTCGCTGTCCTTCTTCAATCGAACCTCCTCGACCTCGTTGCTCGTGAGCGACCACTCGATCGTCGTGTTCCCCGAAGAGCTTCCGTTCGGGACGCGAACGCGATAGTCGACGAACCCCCGCATCGTGCCGTTCGGCGCAATATAGAGCGGTGTGTCACCCGACTCCAAGTGACCTCGCGTCGACGGCTGTACTGCGAACACCGTGGCGTGGGCGTCCTCGATAAACACGCCATCTTCGAGCGACGCGTGGCGCGGATGTACGGACGTATCCGACCCACCGGGTTCGAGATCAGCGAAATCGTTTCGCGTCCACGTTGCAGCTGTCGCCGGCGGGCGCGTGAACGTGATGTCCGTCCCGTTTGCGAGCTGGTGCATCGCGGTCCGGCTCTCGCCGTAGCGCTGCTGGTATTCTTCCTGGGTGATGTAGTTGTCCGCGTCGCGAGACCACAGCGTGGCTGATTCATTCTCAGTGAGCCCATTTCCCTCCGTGCCTGGCCGTGGCGGGCTTGCAGTGACGAAACCCGTGACTAAACTCGTCACGAACAGGGCGGCCATTAGCACGGAGAGCTCTCGTTGTGTCATGGGGGCTCGCGACGGGGGTGGTAGTCGCCTACCAGGGGGCGAGGTCGACGCACTGCGCCAACGGGAGGTTCATCATCGACCCAGCGACGGTGTAGAGTGGGCCGAGGGCGACGAGGACGACCGCGGACTTCATCGCCGACCGTTTGTGCCGCTTGAGGCCCTTCTTCTGCTCGGGCGTGATCGTGAACATCTCGATAAGGGAGTCAGCCTGCCACACGACTGCGAGGCCGACAATGCCCAGCGCCGTGGTAAGCTGGAAGAAGCCCTCGATCATGCTGGGAAGGTTGTCCGCACTACAGACGGCATTCGTCTGTGCGGCGGCGGGTTCCACAGCGAACAGGCTCAGGGCGACGACGATGAACATAGCTTGCCTAGGAAGCCTACTCGATGCCGTGGACTGGCTGTCGGGGCGATTCGAAGCCGTCTCGGAGGGCGTATTGTCCTGTGACATAGCGGGTTACTCCTCTGCGTCGTCGACGAGTGCTTTCAGATCAGCGTAGCGGTTGGTCTCGTCGACGATCTCGTCTTTCGTGTAGCCCTGTTCGCGGGCCCGTTCGAAGAGATCTCGAAGCTCGTCGGGGTCGACGTCGCGAAGCTCCATCTCATCTCGGAGGGCGCGGCGATAGAGGGCGGACCCGTTGATATGGCTGTTCCACGTCAGGTACAGATCATCGATGTCTTCGATGGTGACTGCCCGTGTGATCATATGTGCGGGGTGGGTATGCACCGGTTGAGCCCCGGTCCATGGTGGTGCGATAGCTAGAAGATCGGTATATGCTTTCTGGCCACCAACTGGCGCAAAAATCTAAAGTAAATTATAACCGGAGAGTTCGTTCACCTCGCAAAGGTACCGTTAACCAACAATGGGGTTAGATTCCGTTGTCTGTTGGTTAAGGTTAGGATGGCCTCTACTCGAGTTCCACGACCTCTCCACGCCCGTTGTCGAGGATTTCTCGCACCTCGGCCAAGAGTTCCTGACCTTCCTCGTGGAGCCTTGTCCCTTCATCGAGATCACACTCATCCGCATCGAGCTGCTCAATGATTTCTTCGACACGGGTCAGCCGGTCGTGGATCTCTTGGTCGTTTGCCACGCTCAGATCACCCCCAACCAAAGCCCAGTGATAGCCAACAACAGCAACAACAGCACAGCGATTGCGGCCTTGTAGTAGACCGGCGGGAGGCCCTCGGGTACGGCCGCCTCGTCGACTGCTTCGGCAAGCTCCCGTTCATGTTCGTGCTCTTGCTGGAAGGTTTCGTACGCGGCGTCGAGTTGCTGTGCCAGCGGCTTGACTTCGCCCGCCAAGAACTCCTCGCGGGAATTCACGATATACTCGCCGGCGGCGGTCGGCGTGATCGCGGCCATATCCGCTACCCGATCCGCGATCAACCGGTCGTCTGTATGGCCGATTGCCGTGACGATCGGCGTGTTCGCGGTGAAGATCGCCTCCGCGACCCGTTCGGTGTTGAAGGCTTGGAGGTTCGAATCACTCCCACCGCCGCGGCCGACGATGATGGCGTCGACGTCCTCTGACCGGTCCAGATGGTGAATCCCGTTCGCGATAGACGTCGGGGCCTCCGATCCCTGGACGGTCGCATCCTTCACTAGGATGTCGACGGTGGGGTCCTGCTCGTGGATCGCGCTCTGGATGTCGTAGCGAGCATCCCCTCGGAATGAGGTCACGACACCGACCCGCTCTGGGAACGCCGGCGGGCGCTGTTTCTGCTCGTCGTCAAACCAGCCACGCTCTTCGAGTTCGCTTCGCAGTCGTTCGACGGCAGCCGCCTGGTCGCCGTCGCCGACGACAATCACCTCCCACGGCTTGAGATCGATTTTCCCACCCTCAGTCCAGTAGTCGATATCGCCTTCGAGGATGACTTCAGTTCCGTCATCGAGGTCAGCATCCATCTTCCGATAGCGGTTTGCCCAGAGCATACAGGGAAGTTCGGCATCGCCGTCGGTGAGAGTGAAATAGAGCGCAGTACTGTTCTGATGGAGATCCGTGACCTCCCCGATACAGCGGACGCCGTTGAGGGCAGGCGTGTCCTGGACGACCGACGCGATCCGGTCGTTCAGCTGTGACACGCTAAGGACCTCTCCTGCATCGGGCTCGGCTGCCTGCCGTTCAGCATCCGGTGCGTCCGCCATACACGTCTACTAACTTTTGAACAAGATCCTCAAAAAGCTATCTTCCTGCTGAGTATACCACCTCACCAAGGGAATCGTAGTAGGGAACAACCCAGATATCAACAGACCATATCGCTTGTGCAGCGTAGAACTACCCCGTTAGCTCCCCGTCGTCGAGTTCTTCATTTGCGACCTCGATCAGTTTCTGCAGTCTGTCGTCGAACTCGTCCTCGAACTCCGTATGTAGTGCGTCATCGTACATTCGAAGAGTTCGCCCTAGCCCAATCGCAGCAAGCCATTCTTGGAACTGGTTATTATTCATATCATCAACCGATTTACTCAATGCATTCGTGTTTGACCCCGTCGCCCAGAGCTGAAGAAGATCGAGGTCGTTTACCATCGCAAGACGAGCGAAATCCGCAAACGCGGCGCTCACCTCTCGAGAGAGTTGGGTATAGGAGACAGAATCTCGGTCAAGTTCCTGTTCTCCGCCTAGTAGTTCATTGACGTACGAGAGCGAACGCAGTGACAGAAATCCATCTCTATCGACCGTCATTGGTGGATCGCTCTCCGACTCTGCAATCTCAGACAGTGCTTGGCCACAGGATCCGCAGTAGTGGTGGACCGCCTTGACTTGTCTCCCACAATTCGGGCAGTAGGGCATACTGTGAGCTACGAGTCAGAGGTACTGGGGGCTTTGCCGGTTTGGGAGATTGCCGTGCGAATCTGAGAGGCTTCCTTTTAGTTAGAGCTGTAGCGGAGTGGACTTTGTGAGCTTCTGACTCGAGTACCACGATCCATCTCACGCACCGGGACAAGGTTATTTTGTCCGTTCTGTCAATACCGGAGGTATGGTTAATCTGGTTTCAGTAGGGGAATTCAATCTCGACGAAGGGGCCCTCCACGCGGCTGTCGATACATACCTCGATTTCAAATCGACTGATGAGGACCAGAGAAATTGGACCCGAGAGGTTCTGAATAGCGGCCATTCGTGGCTCAATCAACGGGACCTGACTGCGGACACGGTATCGGAATATACGTCGGAACTGAGAGAAGCAACGGGAGATGAACACCCAATTCTGTCCGAGGAAGACTTCGACGACCTGGAAGCGAAGGTAGCTGACGACGCTGGAAATTTCGTCGAGGACCTGGTAGCGCTATTCGAAGATGAGAGTTCACTCGAAGATCGCATCGAGCGATTCAGGACGAATCAAGATATAGATCTCACGGTCATTAGTACTCTCTTGACGACTTCCGACCCTGACCGATATGTACTATACGACGAGGAAGGCTTTGAGACGCTCATTCGTTACTTCACTGGGTTGCACAGTCCCGATCTCGGCGATCTCTCTGTCGGGAAAAGATACGAGCTCTATCGGGACTACTGTTCAACAATCCAAACGGACGTTTTGAGCGAGAAACGCGCTGACGCCACGCTCCAAGACGCTCAAGAGTTCGTAGGTACTGTAACGCACTCGGCGGAATGTAGATACAACTTCATTCTCAGATACCTCTTCAGACACACTAGCCGGTTAGAGGAATTCGAGGACGAAACCTCTGTGTTCCTCGACGAAATTCGCACGCTACCACAGGCATTTCTCAGAGAACAGCTTGAGGCGTACGAAGGACGCCAGAAAATAGCCAAAATCCGGTACGATGTGCTCGATGCCATTCTTGACGATGCATCCGTAGATATCGACGAAATCGCCGCACGAGAGAATGCAAACCACGAGAAGAACATCATGAACTCGTGGGACGACTACAAGATCCTCGCTCAGATTTACTACAACTATGCCAAAGACCGTGTAGAGGCGTATATCGAGGATTTGCTCGATTATCTACGAAACGAGATAGACGCTGACCAACTGTCTACTCACTACGTCACCTACCAGGGCGCAACCAACATCCCGAGTACTCGCTCGTGGGCTGTTCTGTATCCGAGCGTTCTCGGAGATCACAAATCGGCATATCAACTGTACATCTATTTCTATCCCAACGAGATTGAATACGGGATCGATAACGGGAGCGACGTCCCTCGAAAGGAATACGATGACGAGTCGTTCGAGTCTGAAGACGAAATATCGATCCAGAACGTGGTCGAAGCGTACAGAGAACGGTTGGACACGTTCTGGAGGTGGAACGAAGAACTGATCGAAGAACCGGACTCCGCCGAGTACGACGAGTTACCGTGGTTCGAGACCGTCGAAAAACATCTCCAGCGCAAGAAACAGATCGTTTTCCACGGCCCGCCAGGAACCGGGAAGACCTATGGAGCGCTCAACTTCGCCAAGTGGTGGATAGACCGGGGGCTGGACGAGCAAGACCACTTCGACGACGCTGTCGAGGACCGCCTTCGGATGGTAACGTTCCATCCGACGTTTTCGTATGAGGATTTCATCGAGGGGATAACGGCGAAGACCCGTGACGGCGACCTCGTATACGAACCCGAGGCTGGCGTGTTCAAGGAGATGGCTGAGGACGCCGTCGAGGCCTACGAAGACGCCGACTCGAAAGCAGATGCCCCCAGATACATCCTCATCATCGACGAAGTGAATCGGGGAAACATCCCAAAGATCTTCGGTGAGACGATCACCCTCATCGAGAACGACAAGCGACTCGGCGAGCCGAACGAGATGAGAGATGAGCTGCCACATTCAGAGGACCGGCTCGTAGTGCCCCCGAACCTCTACATCATCGGGACGATGAACACGGCCGATCGGTCAATCGCCCTCGTCGATGCCGCGATACGTCGGCGGTTCCGATTTCGACACTTCCCGCCGAACTACGAAGTTCTCTACGATGAACTTGGCTTCGATGGTGAACAGGACGTCAAAACCAAGGCGTCAGTCGAGGAAGGAGAGGACCTCGGTGCTCTCTCGATTCTCGCACTCAGTGCTATCAACGAACGTATTCGGGACAGTGGGAACCTCGGGAAAGGCAAACAGGTTGGTCACTCCTACCTCATCGGTGGGACCACGGACGAGCGTCTCGTAGAGTCCTGGAAGAACGAGATACTCCCTTTGCTCGATGAGTACTACTTTGGAGACATGGAGCGGCTCAAAGAGCACATATTCGATGGCGGGGGTGAGAGCCTATTCAACTGGAAGGAACAGCGGATCGCCGATTTCGATTCCGACGCTCTCCGTGCCGCGCTTTCCGAACTCGTTGGCGAGGATGGTGAAGTGGAGTGACAACGGCTGACCTGATAGAACTGTCCGAGTACGACGAATCAGACCCAATCGACCTGTCCGATGACGATATCGAGATGATCGAATCACAGGTCGACGGGTTACGAGTGGAGTACAGACGAGGCAAACAGGTCGTACTGCACACGGATCATCGAGTCGGAGTCGTTGCCCTCCCCGATGGACCCACTATTGAGATACAACCGAAAATCGGGGAGCCGAACCTAGTCACGCTGCTACGATACGCAAACGGGACAGAACCAACCCACCTCTCACACGAAACGCAACTCGAAAGCGGGACGAATTTTGTGGACACGGTAGCAGCCCTGTTTCTCGAAGAACTGGAAGCAGTTCTGTCTCAGGGCCTTAGGAGAGAGTACGTCGATGTAGAAGGAACAGAAGAGTATCTCCGGGGCAGATTGAACGTTCAGAGACAGCTCGCAGGCGGTCCCGGTAAGACGGATTTCGAGTGCGATTACGATGAATTCACCTACGATACCACGCTAAACCAGGCGATTCTCTGTGTTGCGAACACGCTGTCGTCGCTGGTGGATAGCACCGAGATCGCTGGCGAACTACGCGAATACCAATCGCGGCTCAGACGACGAGTGACGCTCCGCGAAGTTTCGATCGAGGAAGCCGAACGGATCGAACTGACTCGCCTTACTGATTACTATGAGAAGGTTCTGGCCTTGTCTCGCCTCGTGCTGAAACACATCTACATCGAAGACATCGTCGCCGGTGAGGGTGCATCGTACTCCCTGTTGATCGGAATGAACGACGTGTTCGAAAAGGTAGTAGAGAGAACAGCACGCGAAACCGTGGACGGACGAGATGGCTGGAGCGTAGAAGGTCAGGCTCGAACCGACAATCTACTCAGAGGAAATCCGTCGATTCGTATGCGACCTGATTTCGTAGTCAAACGCCACGGTGAGCCAGTATTGGTCGGAGACGCCAAGTGGAAGACCCAAGTCAAGAATAACGACGTCTATCAGGTCGTAGCGTACCAGACTGCCTATGATGCGCCAGGTGTGCTGGTCTATCCAGACAACGATGGTGCTGTCGAGAATGACTACTCCGTGAAGAACGGGTATAGTTTAGCGATGTTGGAGCTACCGACCGGGGTGAATACTACAGATGTTGGTGAATTCGGTCGAGAAAACGCTGAGCGATTTTTCGCTTTTCTATCCCGGACCCTGGGTTGACAACACGGAGAGAGGAGTCGTGAGCTCTCGAACCGGATTCCCTTTTGATCGGAGGTGTAGCCGCGGACCTCACGAGCTTCTGGCTTGAGCTTTGTTCAGGAGAGTCAAACCGAACTAGAGTCCTATTGCGTGTAGCAAAGACCTGATCTTGAATCGCTCTCAGAGCGAATCTCGCACCAAATCATCGAACTCGATCAGGATCTGCTCAGGTACAAACTGTTCGAAGGCCACCCATCCATCCGGAAATCCAATTGTTACTCGCGGATGCAGCGGTTCGCCGTGTTCCATCGAGCGGACGTCAGTCGGGACGGTGACGAGTCCCGTTGCCGCGTTGAGTTCCGTGTCACCACGCTGGAGTAGGTCCTCGACGATCACGTCGGTACGGACGTTGGCTACGTTCTTAGCCTCCGGATCCTTTGACCGAACCTCGATCTCCCGCGAGCTGTCTCGTGGGTTCGTATTCCTCAGTCGAAGCGTCGAATATCCATCAACGCAGGCATCCTCGAACCGACCCCGAAACCCGTTATCGAGGAAGGAAATTCGGGTTGCATCATCCAGGCCAAGATAACTCAGCACTGCCTGTAGTGACGCGTCTGCGGTACCGTCGTCGGAAGCCCGAACGGCGAGGAGCTGTGTCCTCGGTTTGAACGTTGCGACGGTCGTTTCCCGGTCGTCAGAGGAGAGTGTGAGTTGTGTTTGTGATCCGGTTTCCGGCACTTGGCAGACGACGTAGATACGGTCGTGGTCCCTGATTGCTGTCTCGACATCTGGGCCGTATGCTCCAGAAGAACTCTCGTTATTGCTTCGTCCGAGGGCGTCGTCGGGGGAGAGTTGATGGAGGTGGTTGACCCGATAGTAATAGACCGTGGGTTCGCCGGCGAATCTGAGTTCGGAAGCGGCTCGCCGAAGTTCGACCTCGGATAGCTCGTTGAGGAAACTCTCGAAATTCTTGTCATCGACATCGATAGAGATCTCGGCTGCCTGGAGGACACGCCGGCGAGCGGCTCGGGTCGGCAAACTCTGGATGAGGTCTTGCGGTGAGGCTTCGTTCTGAGTAGGGTCAATAGGGAGGTACATATCTGAATCAGACACGTTACTACCAGTCGTGGTGTGGCCGTTGGAAGTTATATGTTAAGAACATCTGATTTACCACCAATAGATGGATGCCAGCAATCCAGACGAATTAGTACGGAGCATTCGAGAGCAATATTTGACTGATTCTCCGGATCTGGTGAGGACGAGTCTCCACGGGCACTCGAATGTCGTCCAGATGAACTTCGCCTCAACGTATTTCCCACTCGAATTCATCCAGAATGCAGACGATGAGGGTGCCAGTGCTGTCCGTTTCCAAATCCGAAAGATCAACGGAGACTGGTGCTTAGAAATTCTCAACGACGGTCGTGAGTTTACCGATAGTGCACTCGCGGGCCAGGATGGAGGCTCCGGTGACGTCAAGGACGACGTAACTGGACTGTGTGCCGCTGGCGTCTCACCGAAGCATCCTCGTGATCACATCGGTTTCATCGGGGTGGGGTTCAAATCAATCTTTGAGATCAGTCAATCCGTTGAGGTTCACTCCGGTCAATTCCACTTCTCGTTCGATAGAGAACGGGCGGAAGAGCACGGTGATGATATTCCTTGGAGAGTTGTCCCCTGGAGTTGTAAGCCTACGGAGGAGACAGATGTTCCTACGAAGATTGACGGAACCGAGTATACTACCCGGTTTGTTGTCAGGCTGGATGAATGGGGCCAACAACTGCTTTCCGATGATGAACTCTTTGAACCTCTCCGGAGCGAGAACATCGACCGACGTGTGTTTCTCTTCTTGAAGGACGTTCGTAAGTTATCTATCGATGATAATTACTCGGACAGCTCAAGGCGTATTAGTCGGACAGACGAGGTTCATGATGATGGATTAGCCTCCTCCGTTGAGAGAGCGAAACAGGGGTTTCCCAGTTCAAAGCAGGAAACGCTCAGAGACGAGGCAGACGCGCAGTTTGATCCTATCGAAGTTGTAGAGCTCGATGAGTCGTTAGTGAATGGCACGACTGAGGCGGATACGTGGGTACTGTTCAAACATCTTTGGGAGGTGCCGGATAGCATTCAGGAAGATCCGAAGACTGAGCAGTATATGCGAGGAGGTGTGGACTATCGTGAGGTGTTCATCGCATGTATCGTAGACGAAGATGGTGGCTTCGCTCGGCCAGAGAGCGGGACACTGCATACCGGCGTATTCAGCTATCTCCCTCTCAAAGAACTCGAGACTGACTTCGACTTTCTCGTTCATGCGGACTTCCTCACACCTGCTGACCGACAAACCATCAAGCAGGAGCTTCCATGGAACCGTCAAATCGCGCAGGGCGTAGTTGAGTGTGCGAAGGATGTCCTCGATGTCGTTGCTGGTCACGACTCCTGGTGGACCGACCTGGGCGTCTTCGTACCGGAGGGTCAAGGAGACACGTTCGTAACCACGGAAATTGTCGACAAAATCCACGAGTATGTCGAGAACTCGAAATTGGTCCGGGATCAGACGGGTCAGCGAATCAAACTTGACGACTGCCAGGTGGTTGACGAACACATTCGCGAAGCTTTCGACGCTGATCAAGTAGAGGAATCGGGTGCTGACCGTCCTGTTCACGAGGAACACGAGGAGATCCTTCAGACGATTGCTAACGGAAGCTCACTCGGAATTCACGACTTCCTACAGAATCACGATGTAACCTATCCTCTTGAAGAACTCACCAGTGACACTCGAAAAGATACGTTCGAAGAAATCTATAACAGTATCTCGACGAAAAATCCCTGGAAGCAATCTAGGACCCTCAGTTCGACTGGTATTCCCCTTGAAGACGGAAGAGTTGTAGGAACTGATGATGTGGAACAGGTCTACCTTCCGCCTGCTGAGCTTGACTTGGGTGAGTTCGAAACTGCGAACCCGCTACAGGAAGTCAGGTCTTCCCTTAATATCGTAGATAATGACCTTGCTGACAATGAGGAGATTCGGTCGGTGCTGGATGGCAACAACGTGGAAGAATTGACCGAAGGAGCGCTGATCGAAGAATGGCTCCAGACCGTCGATTGGGACACTCTCTCGGCGAATGATCGAATCCTCGTAGCGGCAATGCTCTGCCGAGCATCGAGTGATGGTGAGTGGGAGGTCGGTGAACACACGCCAACTCTCCGACTACAAACTGAGAATGGCTCCTGGCTTTCACCGTCTCGGCTTCTTCTCGGTGAAGCCTACGAGCCGAATGTGGCTGATGAGACAGATGCCGTGTGTCAAGATCTCCAAGCTGCACCTTGGTTTACGACAGAGACTGTGACTGGAAATCTCGGCATCTTCGCCGAAGCAGGTGCCGATGCCCTCAGAACTGGTCCCCGGTACGTTAGCGAACGGTACCTGGAAGCATTCGACGAACTCGACATCGAGGATTGGAGACCGTTTCTTCGAGAACACGGGGTCGACTCGATGCTCGGAAAGAAACACACCATCGGGGCGCTGGGTGAGCTCTTCGTGAAGTTGCAACTGGAGGCGAAGCAAGGCGTTGACGTGAGGCAGGCGAAAATCGGTCGGGATTTAGATGTCGGGTCTGTCGGCGACCCCGATGGACAAATCATTGAAGTCAAATCAACTGCAGAGTCAAAACAGGATTTCAATCTGAATACTACGCAAACGCAACTGCTCGAAGCTGAGTCAGACCGATACCGAGTGTACCGAGTGACCGAAGTTCTGTCGACTGATCCCACCGTCCGGTATGCAGATGCAGAAACGGCACGCGGTGCTGGGACCTTCAAATTGGAGTTCTCAAGCAGCGACTGGCAGCGGGACTCTGCTGTAATGAAGACGAGGACCTCTTACTGAGGGCAATATCACTATTGTCCTCCCCCAATGTTGGGGTGACCGGCTAGCGTATTACCAACTTTAGTGCCCCTCGCAAAAATAAAGCGTCCTGATCTCGCTATTGAACTCAGTATGCTACAGTAGCCCGGCAATGAATCGTGGCCTGATTGGATTTCGGAGCAGTTGGTCCGAGGATCGTGTTTTCAGTGACTCCGAAGCTCTATTTTCGACAGGACGTGCAGCAAGTCGCTTGGCCGTCGAGCCGGAGGGGATTTTCACCTGAAAGAGTTGATCCGCAGCGCTCACAGGCCAGTGATTCGGTCACACCGATGCCGTTCCCGTAGCCGACACGAACAGAAGTTTGAGTAGTGGAGTCAACGACCGTCACCTCGAGTTCTCCCTGTTCATACTGGAGTTCGGTCATAATCAGTGGCTCAACTACTACCTCAAGACTGTGCCTATTACTGACCTCTTGACGTTTTTGAGGAAATCCAGCTGAACGGGCCTCCGTCAGCTCGGCTAACTCATTCTGTAACTCCTCACGTTTTGATTTCAAATCCTTGCGTTCCTGTAGCGTTTCCAGCCGCTCAGCTTGACTTTCAGTCTCTTCGATGGTTGCACTGAGTTTCTCGATGTTATTAGATACAGCTGAGATCTCTGCTTCGAGTTCCTCAATGCGTTGGTCCTGCAGCTGTCGATACTCGTCTAACTCTGCACCAGCAGCGCGAGTTGCACCCTCTTGGATCTCCGCAATCGTTGGTTGGACCTGCTTGATGATGACTTCGCCTATGGTATCGATTGCCTCCCGGGCAGTGCTCTCGTTGAGAGTCGTTGCAGTGGCTTCAATGGGCGCCGAATCAGGTGTCGAATGGGCGAGCAGCCGGTCCGTGAGCGCTGGTAGCTCCCCCATGGAGTTCGCATCGACGGCACCGGTACGAAGGACAGCTGTCTGGTACTCACTGACAGTCTCGATGCCGATACGGAATAGTCCGACGACCGCGGTCCGATCGTAGTACGGCATGAATTGCGTGCTAGCAACGGACACCTCGCTCTCGACAAGCCAGTCAGGAAGCTGAATCTCGGTATCCGCATCCATCAGCTCAACACGGCCAATTGGGGCCTGATCAGCTGCTTCCCGCAGCAGCCCCTGAAACGTCTCGCTTTCGGGGTGGAGAGCTAATTCGTTACCGATACGCTCTGGATCGCTGGAACACACAATAGTCGTCGTTCCCGTATTCAACAAGTCTGTGGTTGCGGTTTCCGGAACGGTGACGACGAGTTCGTCGTCCCGCTCCTGCACTGAACATCCGGACATTTCGAGATATGTCTTGGCAAACCGCTCAACACGGGCTTGCGTGACGGATAAAGACGCGTCACTCATCGTCGGCCCCCAGGTCGAACCCTTGGAATACGCCGCTGTTGAATTCCTCGACCTTTTGTGCCAGCTCTCGCTGTTCCTGCAGGTCGACAGCCATGGCGTCGAAATCGTTCTCCAGATCGACCTCTGAGCCAGCACTGACTAACCGTTCGAAAATTTCGTCCTCGAAGCTCGTGCCAGAGTCCTCGAGCCTGGTAAGGATTGAACTCAGCTCACCGACCGATTGTTGGAAGAGATCGATCTTGTGGTAGAGCCGATCAAGCACGTATTCCTCGATAGTGTCCTCAAGCGCCATATTAAATACGTAGACTGCACGCTTCTGCCCGATCCGATGAATACGCCCAATCCGTTGTTCGACCTTCATTGGGTTCCAGGGGAGGTCGTAATTGACCATAATATTACAAAACTGGAGGTTTCGTCCTTCGTTCATCGCGTCCGTCGAAACGAGAACCCCACCGTGTTCTTGGAACTCCGTAACGATCTCCTCTTTTTCTTGGCTCGAGTGGCCGCCATGGAACGCGTGAGTCGCGTAGCCTTCTTGGGCGAGGCGCTCCAGTAGCTGGTCTTGGGTGGCACGGAACTGTGTAAAGACGATGACCCGCCCCATCTCTACCTGCTCGCGGGCTTCCTCAACGATATCCAACAGCCGCTCCTGTTTCGTGACCGTCTCAATCGCGTCTATCTTATCGAGGATCGTCTCTAACTCATCTTTATGAGTGAGTTCTCCTTGTTCGTAGAGGCGCTTCTCGATTGTTTTCCGGAGCGCTGCTGGGCTGGAGACGACCTCCTTCTGGAGGAGCATCAGGACGAGTTTTTGTCCTTGGTCCCGGCTATAGGCACCTGTGACGTATTCGGAGACGGCCTCATAGAGCTCGCGTTCCGCTTGGCTCGGCTCGAAGGTCCGGGTATCGACATGGCGCTCCGTGAAGTCGATATCTGTCTCTTCGCGCCGGTTTCGAATCATCACTTGCTGGAGACGCTCTTGTAGCTCGTTCCGGTTGACCAGCGTCTCCTGATCGCTGTTGATGAAGTAGCGATGGAACACTTCCCGGGAGCCGAACAGCCCCGGTCGGAGGAGGGTGACGATGTTGTAGAGGTCTGTAAGATCGTTTTGGATCGGTGTGGCAGTGAGGAAGAAGGCGTAGTCGTACGAGATACGCTCGATCAGGTCGTAGCGATCGGTATCTTCGTTTTTGACGTAGTGGGCTTCGTCGAGGACTAGCACGTCCCAATCGCGGGCTAGAACGGTCGCTCGATGCCGATCGCTCTTTGCCGTGTCGATGCTGGCGATGATGTGATCGTGGGCGTCGAACCCCTCGAACTCGTCGTCGTAGTTGCACATAAACTCCAGCCCAAACTTCTCCAGCATTTCACCCTGCCACTGCTTGGCGAGTTGTGCCGGGGTCAGGATGAGGACTGAATCGTCAGTGTCTCGGAAATGCATCTCTTTGAGGATCATCCCGACTTCGATCGTCTTGCCGAGACCCACCTCGTCCGCTAGGAGAGCCTTCCCGTTCATATCGAAAAGTGCCCGGTAGGCGGCGTCTACCTGGTGTTCTAGCAGTTTTACTTCCTCCTCATCGACGGTCGTCAGTGATCGGAGCTCCTTAGATGCCTTCCCGTGTTGGAGGCGAGTAGCAGTCAGGCTGGCCCAATGGGCTGACGGGGTTGGTTGCTCATCGCCGAGTCGCTTGAGGAGGTCCTCTGGCGGTTCGTGCGTGACCTCGACCGACACGAGGTCCTCATCGTCCATACGCGTTAGACGGAGGTGGCCGGGAAATACGTTATGTAGACAGATTGTACAGCGAGGAAGTGTCGGCGGTCGTTTACTGATCCAGATACTCGTCGAGAGAGATGTCGACGCCGATCATCCGCAGGTACGTCTCGTCGCCTGTGGCTGTCGCCAGTCCCTCACAGACGTCCGAGAGGTCGTCGTCGCTCCAACGTTCGAGATACTCGGACGTGGCCTTACCTTCCTCGAAGCGGTAGCGCAGGAAGTGTGCCTTGTCCAGCGGCGTGGCGTCGCCCTCCTGGACCTTATCTTGGACGTAGGCTTGCCGGCCTTCGTCACGCCAGTCCAGCAGCGAGAACGTGCCACCATCCATCTCGACGAGTTCCATCTGCTTGAGTTGGTCTTCGGAGGCGTCGGAGTGGCGCAGATGTTTGTTCAAGTCGTCGTAGTTAGGATTGTACTCCTCCAGCAGGTCAAGGTAGATCGCCTGCTCGCCACGGGTGTTGTCCTGGATAATGCCGTAGATCTTCTGGACAACCTCTTTTGCGGTCATGATGTCCTGTCCGCGACGGACTTCCCCGTGGTGTTTCGAGTACTCCTGGAAGCACTTGCCCATCTCAATGACGCCGATGTCGCCGCCTTTCAGCTCGCGGTTCTCTTCAAGCACCGCTCGGGTCTCCTTGGCGGTACGGACAATCCGGCGCCGTAGGGCATTCCAGGCGATCGGCTGGCGCTCGTCGGTGGGTCTGGCGACAATAACGATGTCGAAGGAGACCGACTCACCGCCGATGAACTTCATCATGTCCGAATTTATCGGATATGTCGCAGTAACCTCAAATCCAGTATTACAGAGAGATTCGAGCAGTTCTCCCCAAGATTCTTGATCGCTGTGATGGTAGGTAAACGATAGAAATCCGTCATCTTTTAGCGCGTGATGGATTACCTCCAAAGCTTGTGCCATCTCGCGCTCAAAGTCTGCGGCGGATTTATTCAGATACGGGTTCGTAACGATTGATTCAGCACGAGGCGTCTTGGCTTGGTCAAACCCAGGATATACGTCTTCCAGGAGAACTTTCTGCCAGACGTAGAAATAATCGGCAAGCTCAGAATAAATAATATTGTCATAGTACGGCGGATCGGTGATCACTGCATCATATTCGTCTTCTGCATCTATTTGTCGCATATCCCCCTGATAAACAGACGAGTTATCCCCGATCGGCTGAGAGAATTCTCCTGTCTCAGCCTTATTCCCTGACTCATCGAAGTAACGATCTGTCGGAGCTTGGGCATACTTGACTCCATTAAGCACCATTTCAAATGTACTTTTGAATCGACCAATCCCGTACTCAGTCCCCCACAAATTGCCTTCGGACGACGCTTGTGGAGGATCGAATGAATTCGATTTGAACAAGTTCGTCGTGTGGTTCCTTGCTGCTTGATAAGGAACCATCATGTTGTTGAAATTTAGCACCTCAGAGAATGTAAGCAAAAGATATTCCTTCGTATGCTGATCTGGGATCTTCTCAATAGATTCAAGCAGTTTCGCCAAACAAAGCAACTGGCGCTCGTTGAACATATCTACCCAATTTTCATATCCATGGTCAAACACCGGGTTCCGCTTAGAGGTCATATGACCAGCTGGGATTTTTTCACTCGGAACGTACTCGTGCAAATCCGTCCTAGTCTCCCACTCCCGCTTTGCTTTCTCGAAAAGATTCTTATCTTCAGGTTCTACTTGCTTGTATCCCTTCGTCTCGCTTTTATTTCGTCCGCTTTGATCACAGTCTGGACAGTAGTATTCTAGTGCGTACTGTCGGGTGTTTGCTTTACCCTGCTCCGCGATCGCATCTGTGATCGATTCCTTTTGCCCGCACTCGGGACAATTATAGTATCCGCCACGACTGACATTCCCCTCCTTCGGGACGAACTCGTGGTCGCATTCACCGCACCTGCTCTCACTCTGCCAGTCGTCGGTCCTCGTGACGGCATCACAATCAGGACAGAGTACGTTGTACCCCGGATCGTCGACATATCGCTCCTTCGCTACCCGGTAGTCATTGAACAACGGAACAGTATGTCCACAGGAGACGCAGTCCAGTTCCTTCACCCAGAAGTTGTACATCACGTCCGCCTCGTGGTCCCCATTGGGACAGGGCGTCCGGTAGTATTGGAGGAGCTCCTCGGCGACATCCTCCTTCACCCGCTCAAACGCTTCTTCGAGTTCCTCAGGATCAGTTTGGCCAGCCTCCAACTCCTTTTTGCTGACGAACCAGGCCACTGGGTTCAGATCGTATCCCACTGTTTCGGCGCCGAAGCGCGATGCCTCAACAAGCGAGGTCCCGCCACCCATAAACGGGTCCAAGACTTTCTTGTCCTTGATGCGGACATCTTTGGGGTAGAACTCCCAGAGCGACTCGGGGTCCTCCATGTCCACATCTGAGACTGCACGCAGCAGGTCCGCTTCATCGATACCGTTAGCCCCGAGGCTCTGGTTCTCACCAGGTTCGTACACTGAAACTTCCGACTCATCGGTCTCGTCGTCGAGCAGTGAGTACAGTGAGATTGCCCGGAATAGACAGCCCGGTCGCCGTGCCCACCACTTGTGCATCGTGTAGACCGGGCGGTAGTGCTGCTTGGCCCGCGACTCCTTCTCTGCAATCTCATTCACGCGCTCGATCGGGAACCCCCGTTCGATGGGGAGTTCGGTTCGGTCGCCTGACTGGTCGCTCCGTGGATTCCGAGACATTTACTATCAATAGAGTGTTTGCTCTCTGGGATAAAACACCCGACTCGTAGAATGTGCCGCAGCCGAGCCCGCATCATTTAGCATCTACGCCAGGCGAAGATACGTCCAGAGGGGGATTTGGAGAATCGGCAACGGTCCGCTGCGGTCGATGACTACGCCGTCGTTGGTTGCCTCTCGCGCGTTCGTGACCACGATACCAAAGGGAGCGCTCCCGTCGACGGCAACGTCCCCTCGGCGCGTCCCAAAGTAGCTCTCGTCGTCAACGACTGCCTCTCGTTGCTCGGCGACGGGGTCGGGGACCGCAGCGTAGTGCCGTTTTGTAAGCGAGTCTTCGTCCTCCAATCCACCCGTCCGCCGGAGGAAGGAAACGAGCGAATCGTACGTATCCGTTCCGGACCTACGTTCGAACTCCGTGAGTGTGTGATCCAGCGAGAGCACCACCGGGACGGGCCGACCGTCAACTTTCAGCACGAAGTCGACGACACCATCATCCGCTGACCAGTGTTTCACCACGCCTCGTTTGGGGTCCCATGGATCGTTCACCGCTTCGGAGAGTCGAACCGTATGATCGTAGGCCATCGCGCTCCAGAGGTCGGGAGCGAGCTCCGGCTCCTGACGCAACGCATCTCTGAGGTCAAACTCGCCGAATGCGGCGGGGACGCTCGGGTCGCGGTGATAGAGACTGATTGACCGTGGCCGCTTGTTCGCGTACGCCGAAACCCCGCCGACCAGGCTCAGTTCCTCAAGCACGTGGAGGTACTGTTCTCTGAGGGTTCGCCGGTCGACATCGAGAACAGTACAGATATCGTCGAAGTCAACTGGCTTAGTCGGCCGATCGTTCGCAACGACGGCCGCCAGTCGGATCGGACCAGGTGAGTCCTTGAGTCCGTAGAGCCGGTCCGCCACGCTGGTCACCTCGTCCCTGAGCTCCTCGACGAGGTCCGCTTGGAACTCTCGAAGCGGGCGATTCCCTCTGTTTCGAAGTAGCTGCTCGAATCTGTCGTCGCTAAGATCGACGCCATCACGGTCAAGCGTCGCGGTGAGCCGCCCCCCAGCGACGGCGTAGGTCGTGAGCTCTCGGCGGAGCGTAGATGGCTCCAGAACTCTCTCGCCCTCAGCTGTTCGAACGTGCTCTGCGAAGGTAGCCACCTCTCCATTTCGAACGGCAGCTCGGAAGGACCGTCGCGCGCCCTGGGGAGCGAACCGCTGCTCAAGTGGCGCCACGTTGAGGCGTCGATATCTAAGTCGCAGATACTCTTCGAATCCAAGATGATCGACTGACTGGAGCCCCCAGTCGTCTGTTCTTGTGTCGAATTTCGGGTGATTGATGAGCTGATCGTCGGCGAACGTCGAAGACGGCACTGAGAGAACGACCGTCACGTTATTTGTCTCGTCTATGATCTTGGCTAGTACATCTAGCCAATTAGATTCGGCGTCGTCGCCCCGCCGACTGGGCCGCCGTAGCTCATGGAACCCTTCGAGGAAGAGGAACTGCCGCTGGTCTGATGTCACCACATGGGTCTGAAAGTGATCAATGACTCCGTGGAGCCCAGTCGTTGGTTGGACCTGATAAAGCGGTGATGCCCGGAGTGGGAGATAGAGAACGTTTTCGGGCGGAACGATGAGTTCGCTGGCCTGTGCCCGGAGCTCAGCATCCTGGATATACTGCTCCTGAAACCCTTGCTGGAGCACTGTCCCGATAAGCTGTTCAAGAACTCCCGCGGTTTCTGTGCTGGTCACGCCTCCAACGACGAGGAACCGCTTGTCATCGGCGGCAAGAACTTCTACTGCATTGCGATAGGCTTGACGTTGAGCATCGACACCACCAGCTGGATCGAACTCCCCATCGAAGCGCCACCAGGGGTTGTGTGATTCCAGTTGCTGGATTAGATGGTGCCCGCTAGTGTATGTCGCGGGGTCAATAGGCATCTCGGATACTGATTATTGACGGTATAGGCACATATAGATGCTGTTATTTTTCTCCGTATACAGTGTCGAACCATCCACGTATCTCCACATATTTATTTATCGTGTCGGTTATTTTGATGGGATAATGAGTCACGAAGGGGCCTTTACTGACTACACTGAGGAGGAAGCGAGGGAGTTCTCTCAATGGATCCTGAATAATGAGAACCAGGGCCAGGAGTTCCTTCAACAAACCAACGATCCAGACGCTATTCGCTATCTCGTCGAAGAAGAGCAGATCGATCGGAACTTCCGGGGGTCGAATCAGTCGATACGTGAGAGTATCCTCACCAACGAAGACGCGCCACTTGATGTCAAACAAACAGTCGCGCAGCGTAACAAACAGTTAGCGGATATTCTAGTCCCGGACAACGTTCTAAAAAACGCTCGAACTGCTATTGCACTGGGGAAGCCTGTCGTTCTGTATGGCCCTACGGGAACCGGTAAGACCTATTTCGCGAAGCAACTTGCGCTGGAAACCTGTATTGACTACTCGATTCACACGGCGACGCCAGCTTGGACACCCGGCGACATCACGGGGAGTATCCAACCAGAAGTTGACGGCGGGGAGATTAGCTACCACCGTCGATCCGGATGTGTGTCTGAAGGGATTGAGAAGGCCCGGAAGTACAAAGATAACTGGGGAGTCATCATTGACGAGATAACCCGTGCGGATATCTCTCAGGTATTCGGTCCGTTGTACACGGCAATCGAAGACGATGAGCAGGTCATTTTCCGGAATAAAAGGGGCGAGGAGCTCACCTTGACGGATGAGGTGAAGCTGATCTGTACGATGAACATGTCCGATCGAACGGTCAACGAACTTGACAATGCGATCACCCGGCGGTTCGCGATGATTGAGCTGAGTCGTTACGACGATGAGGATCGGAAGGAACTCTTCAACCGATGGGTAGGTGGTATCGGAACTGGCGTCGCAATCAACACAGATGAACTCATTAAGTTGTTTGAAGAACACCATCAGGGCATCAACAGTGGCACCACCACAAGTGCAGATGGGGGCATCATGGAGATGGGACCGATGCACTACCAGGACGTGACCCAGTTCTTACAGGAGGCCTGTGGTGACGGTGGCCAATACAATGGAGACGAGGCGAACGCTGTGGGGCAAGCCTTTGCGACCTACATCACGCCGCGGCTATTAAATACGGCTTCCCTACCGCAGATCCGCCGGATTGCAGCGCATTACGAAACGCTCAATGACGAGTTCGAGGAATTCAACCTCCATCCCGCCGTCGACCTTGCTCAGCGGCAAGCCGAAGCCGAGCAGCGGGAGATGGGAATTGGAGATGTATGAGTGAGGCGATCCATGTCGAGTACGGTGAAACTCAGGCTGCAGTGCAGGAACAGCAGAAGCTCGTCGTAGAGGGCTGTCCGACCGACATAATTCAGGAACTCCGCGCTGCAGGGTTCACACAGCGGGGAAGCCGGTTCGTCAAGCAGCGACCTCGACTTCGCGTCAACCCGACTGAGGAAGACGACGCACTCCAAGTGCTGTCCGCCCGTCTCGTCGGGTCGGCCCTCCACGTGACTGCGGAGGACATCGTTGGGATGGTGCAGCTACTTCCAGGGTTGAGCGTCCACGTCGAACCGAAGGTCGGGTGGGAGGCCGCGTTCGAAATGCTGCTAACAGTCTACGATATCGATCGAACTCAGTCATTTTACGGTATCCCACTCGACGAGTTAACTGCAGACAATACTGCTTCGGAGAAGATCATCAGTATCCTGGCGATCAACTATGTTGCAGGGATGCGGACAGTCCGTCGGAACGGCGTGATTCGTGACCTGCAGATCACCCGTCGGCAGGGGTTCGAGGGCTATGGCTCGGTTGACGTCGAACAGACGTTGGTTGATCAGACTGGGCCGACACAAGCCCCGACATGGATCGAGACGGAAGTTGACCACAGTAATCCGGTTAACGAAGCCGTGTTACTGGCTGGGCGAATCCTTCTCCGCATGCTGAGCCGAGGAGAAGGGACGTCTCACCCGCGAACTGAGACCTTACTGTCGATGGTTCACCGGGAGGTTCAACGGCTTGAATCGCTTGGTGTCAAGGACTCGCCGCGCAATATTACTCGCTACCGGTCGCTAACGATCGAAATGTTGCCTCGACAACGACATTACTATCAGCGGGCATTGCATGCCTCCCGTTCGATCCTCTCGTCGGTGTTACTGGGTGGGGCTGGAAGCGGCGCCGAAGAGCTGCTTGTCGACTATGCGTTGAGCATGAACGGGCTGTTCGAAGATTACTCACAGCGGGTAATCGAGGATATCCTCCAAGACGTAAAATCAAATATCGACCGTCTCGATAGCCTTGAGGGCGTCAAATGTAGTCGAGAGTATCCTCTTCAGCCGTTCGAAGGAAACCCACGAGCGAAACACGAACCCGATCATCTACTACATGGTCCACTCGGCCCTATTGCGATTCTAGACTCCAAGTATTACGAGGAGGGATCGAATCCTGCTAATGAGTCCGGGCCGCGCTCTCGGATGTTTACGTACGCCTATCTGACCGGGTGTAACCGGATGGCATTCCTCTGCCCTCAGTTAGAGGCGATGGATATGGCGGTCCAGCAAACTGACGGCGTTGTCAATGTCGTCACATCCTCAGACAAGTTTACCTGTGAGCGATATCGGTCGAGCGTCCGAGAGTACGTCTTCGATGCCTTAGCAGAAGAACATCCGGAACTACGAGTGTTCGAAGCCTTGGACTCGAACCGTATACTGGCTCTTGAGGGGGCTACTGAGTCGGACCTCCAACGAGTGTCCCATCTCGATGGACCATTCACCATCGACAACGAGAGCACATTTACAAACCGGGTCGTCGCCGCGATTAACTTCTCACGACACGGACCTAATAAAAACGACCTTCCAAACAAAGGTCGATTTACCCAGCGGCGAATCGAGGAACACCTGGCTGCAGAGGATGAAAGTGGGAATCCTCGCTACCCGAAGAACAGAGCAACCTGTGTTCCTATCTACGATCCTGACGGTGAGGGCGAGTATGGGTCTGTACGACTGTATTTCCTCATTGATGATGGGGCGGAACTAATCGTTGACGTTTCTAACCCGATCAAACTTCTTTGACTTATGTCACACCCGGTAGGGTGAGACGAGCCAGCCGTCGCTCCGACGTTTGAGTCTCGATCCAAAAACGGTCTCAAGTTGATAGAACTCCCCATCATGTTCAAGTTCGAACGACTCCCCGACACTCTGGAAGTTTCCCTCGACAGCGAACTGGACCTTGGGGAGTGGCGAGAGGCCGTTTAGATAATCGCTCTCGCTTCGCATGGTATCAACTACTTCACGGCGAGTCTCCTCATCGTCTGCGAGGACGGACTCTAGCCCGACAACACAGAGCTCCTCAGGAACCTCGTGTTCATGAAGCATCTTGATGAACTTATCTACCGGAACTTGGTGGTCTGCAGTCTTCCGGTCTGGCCTCACGATATTGTACATACCGCCGATCGCGTCGAGATCCCTCATTAAGTCGAGACTATCAGGGTGACAGCGGATATATTTTGGTGGCACCATTGAGCCTTGTTCCCACCGATAATTCATTAAAATCCCATAATTAAATAGTTGTAAGCGGTAGGTTTTATCAGGAGATATGTAACCGGCCTCGGTAGTATAGCGTCTGTAGACCTACATCATTCCTACGAGGTTCGACTACGACCGACTTATCGCGCGGCGTGCGACCCCTTTAGGGCTTTCGGAGATTTCACCAATGCCCGAATTCACGCTCGAACACATCGCTCCGGACGAGGCAGTTCGCCTCTACCTGTGGACCGGCAGAACGAGTTAGCCGAGGCGAGTGACGACGGCGTCTACCGGCGTATCCTCGGTAGCGACCAAACTATTGGGGACTACTAATCTGGTCGTCGTTACGATTCCGACTTTTCGCTCTGTTTCGAGACAAATTCTTCAATGGAATCGTACTCGCTTCTGATACTCCGATATGCCTTGTTACTCATCCGGCGGATAGATTGTGGCTGGTAGTTAGCTTTGTAATCACAGACCTCGTTTAGTGCCTCACGGGACACGTCTATATTTTTGAAATTCATGACACTATAGAGCATATCCGCTGAAATATCTCCCCAATATTCTCGACTGATTACATTGCTCTCGAATTTGTACCCCGCTTGTCCAAAGTATCGATAGTGATCGTCGTGATAGAAGAGTAAATAATCTCCCTCGGTCATTTTGTCGTAGAATTTCTTGTTCAGGTTGCTGTTCTTCACTCCCCATATCCGCACATTTTCCGGCGTATCCACTCCATCAAGATCTGATGTGTGTATCGGTAGTTCAGTGAGATTGACTGGTGAAGTTACTGTTCGCTCAAACTCCGGGGAAGTTACCGGAATCAAGAACGCGTCTCGACTCATTATTGTGTCTGTCTTACGCCGTACCCAAAGTTTTGCCCTTTAGTCCCTTTCTCATTCACCGCGGGCAATTTTCTACAGGAGAATCGATAGATTTGCTTGGGTACACTCACAGGACTACTGACCCCCAAGTATCTCCCCGTAGCCCACTGGTCTCCCTAACGGGTTCCCTAGGGTGACCCAATCTACTACTCCTCGTGAATGTTCCCCATATGTCACGATGCCGTCAGTGGTCACAGAGGTGCAGTCACACGACGCCCGTTACTGGCGACCGGGTGAGACGACCTGTTTCCCTGCCGGGACAGCCTCCACCACAGAGGTTGTCGTGACGAACGTCGCTGATCATCAGTGGCGGCCGTGAGCAAACGGTTACGCCCTGATTCGGGAATGGTCGCGGAGGTTATGATGTGATCCCCTTCTTCGCTCATTTCCCAACAAAACCCAAAGGGTGAAAACAACAAACCTCGTCGACTCAGTTCAAGAGCTCCCGGTAGGTGTCGTCGTTCGTTTCCGTCGCGAGCCGGTCGGCGAGGTCAAGCAGCGAGCTCGTTACGTCAATAGACGACCGAGCGTCGTTCAGCTGGATGGGGGTATCCTCAGCAGCGAACGCTCGAAGACGTTGAAGAGTGTCGAGGTCACTCCGCGCTTCGGCGGGGCACTCTTCGATGTAGGTCTGGCGTGCATCAGTGGTCCAACCGGCGATCTCGAATCCATCGTCGTCAAGGATCATTTCTCGTTCTCGGAGGTCGTCGGGGTCAATAGTCGTCCCTCGGCAGAGTCGGACCAGATCCTCCTTGGTTGGCTCATCCATCGAGAGCAGCGTGAGATAGACGTCGGTGACATCGACAGTGCCGGTGACAAGGTCCAGAATCTCATTGACGATCGCTTCAGTATCCATAAGCTCTCCCCGATTGTGGACCTGTCCAAAGTGCGTGGAGTACTTTTCGAAGCAGGCACCCATCTGGACGACGCTCTCGTCCCCAGCTGAGAGCGTCTTTGCAGCCTCTAACTGCTCCTGGACGCGTTTCGTCTCTTGGAACAGGCGCCGGCGCAGCGCGTTCCAACTGATTGCCTCTCGCTCTTCAGCCGGGCGTGCGACGACGACGACGCCAAAGTTGAGCTCCTCGCCAGCGGTGAATTCGGAGAGCCCGGCCGAAATCGGATACGTGGCCGTCACATCGAAGCCGGCCCCGCATAGCCCCTTAAGTAACCCAGCCCAACTATGCGGGCCTTCGTGGCGATAGGTGAAGACGAGCGTACCGTCATCGGCAAGTAGACTGTTGAGCCGCTCGAAGGCCTCGCTCAAGCCCTCTTCGAATTTATTGTCGTCTGCCCCTATCGCTGGGTTGGCAACGATACTCTGCTGATGTGGAGTTCGGGAGGGATCAAACGAGTCGTATTCGTCGGCTAGCAGCTGGCGCTGCCAAACGTAGAAGAAATCGCTGAGTTCCGAGTAGACGACGTTGTCGTAGAACGGAAGGTCAGTGATGACTGCATCGAACTCCCCATCAATGTCAACCTCCCGTATATCCCCCTGGAGGATTTTGGTGTCCCCGCCGACGGGGGTATCAAACGGCTCGGTTCGCTGCATTTCGCCGTCGTCGAGATATCGCTCGACAGGTTCATGCGCCCACTCGACGGCGTCGAGGACGTGCTCCCACGTGTTGGTGAAGGTCCCACGGCCAGCCCGTGTCCCCCAGGGGTTGTTCTCGACGTATTCGACAGGCGGGAAGAATGAGTTCTGCCCGAAGATGCTCTCTACCTTCGCGCCGGAGGTATTGAAGCGGGCAAAGTTATTCTGGAACTGCAGTGTGTTGCTGAACGCCAGTAGGAGGAACTCTCGGGCGTCATCGTTGTCAACCTCGTCGATGGCCTGGAGAAGTGTCGCTAGGCCGTACTGTTGCCGGGAGTTGAACATGTCCGCCCAGGTTTCGAAGCCGTGCTGGAACACGTCGTTCCCGCTAATCGAGGAAGCCTGTGTGACAGCCCCTTTGGGAATCGCTTCATCAGGGATGTACGCAGAGAGCTCCGTCGACCCTGCCAGCCGTTTGGCGGCGTCGTCGTACCGGTCCCGATCGGCGTCAGCTGCTGGCTTGTAGCCCTTGTACGTCGGTCGATTGTGACCGGCGTCTTCACACTCGGTACAGTAGTATTCGAGGGCATAGAGCCGTTCACGGTAGGATTGTCCCTCCGCGATCGCATCGACGATTGCGTATTTTTGGCCGCACTCTGGGCAGCCGTAGTTACCACCACGGGAGACGGGGCCATCTGCCGGTGTGAACTCGCAGCTACAGTCAGGGCAGACAGCGGTTTCTCGATAGTCGCTCGTCAGGAAAACCGATCCACAATCCGGACAGAGCACGTTGTCACGGTCGCTGTCGTCATAGCGGCCCGAAGCGACTCGATAGTCCTTGAAGAGCGGGACAGTATACCCACAGGAAACACAGTCTAGTTCACGAACCCAGAAACCGTATGTCACGTCCGCTTCGTGATTGTCGTTCGGACAGCCGGTCCGGTAGTGCGAACGGAGCTCGTCAGCGACTCTCTTTTCGACGTCATCGAATGCTGTCCGCAGTTCGTCCGGACTGGCAGAACTGGCCTCAAGGGCTTTCTTCGTGATGAACCAGGCCACCGGATTCAGATCAACGCCGGTGGCGGTAGCCCCGAACCGAACCGCCTCTAGCAGTGTCGTGCCCGCCCCCATGAACGGGTCCAATACGCGCTTGTCGTCGATGGACACGTCCTGTGGGTAAAGCTCCCAGAGTGCGTCTGGCGTCTCCAGCGAGACGTTTTCAATCATCTGTGCGATCTGACTGCTTGAGACACCAGCGTCGGCATCCTCGGTGAAGTCCGCTAGCGTCGACGTACCATCGTTGCCCGGACTCGACACGGAAACGGTCCCCGGGTCATCGACTAGCGAGTACAGACAGACAGTTCTGAAGACACTGCCGAGGCGCCGGGCCCACCATTTGTGAAGGACTGAGAGTGGCCGATAGTAGAGCTTTGCACGACTCTCACGCTCGGCTAGATCGTTGACACGGGCGATAGGGAACCCGCGGGCGATCGGTGGGGCTGTGTCGTCTCTGGGTGAATCAGGCATAGGAGTGAGTGGAACCGTGATTGTATTTCAGTTGTCGGGTTACTCGAACTCGATCATCACATCGATATCCGCGGCTGATTCAGGGAAGGCCTCGAACATCGTCGTGACCGTGTCGTGTGACTGGCCCAGTTCGAGTTGGAGGTCAACGTGGACCTTATTCAACCCGATCTCCTCGAATATCCCCGGGCCGCCAGTACCGTCAGTGGTGGTATAGGAGATCGATCCGTAGCTAACCGAGCCAGTGATATCGCTCTCAAGCCATTCATCGCGAAGGTCGGACACACTGTTACCGGTGTAATCGAAGGTCTCGCCACCAGTTCCGTACGTCTTGAATCCCGCACCAGGGAACCACTCGCCAGAGTCGGCTGACCCCGTGGCGCCGACGACGTAGGCCGGCTTATCCTCCCCGAGGTTCGCCAGCAGGAAGTGCCGAATCGCATATTCGGACTCATCAGGGACGACGTTCGACTGGATCTCGTCCACATCGAAGTCTCGATCTTCCTCCATATCGCGAACGTCGTCAAGGATGCGTTCTTCACTTTCCTCGCTGACCCAAGGGACGACCACGACGCGTAACGGGTCACGCTCGCCCAGTGAGCCGAGGAACGACCAGTCGTCCTTGATCTTGTGGCCGTCGGAGAGAAGACCCGTCACCGCAGCACGGAACGCGGTCTCGGTCTCTTCTTTCGGTAGGTATACATCGGAATCGCCGCGAATCGCCGTCAGCACCTGGCTGGTGTCTGCTTCGCCAGAGGCCTCTAGCACGTCTTCGATTCGCGACCGGACTTCTTCTGTCCCGATCTCGGTAACATTAGAGACATCACGAAGTGTGGCGTCCGAGCGAGCCATGTCGATAATCTCGGTACCTGACACGAGGACGTACTTGTCCTCGGCTGCCAGCCGCCCCACTGCCCGCATCACAGCGTCATGTGGGTCGCCATCGATCCAGATCTCGATGTCCTGCATCAGCTCGAGTTCGAAGTCACCCACATCAACCTCGGTCGTGCCGCCACTGAAGCGCCGTTGCAGTTCTTCTTCGACCTCGTCGACCCCCAAGCGATCCACTGTCGATTCAAGGACCAGTGTGGTGTCCTGACTCAGGTTGCGGAACTGTGGCTTGAATTCACTTCCGTCGTGGGCAAGCACTGGCTCGTCTTCCAGCTCGGTCTCGACCGCGTTGACAACGACGTTGATATCACCGGGGATTGGCATCCTGGGGCTCTGGAGGAACTGCTCGTAGAGATCCTCAATCGTCGTCGAAGATCGATTTTCCAAACGGTCCTGCACGACCGCCCAGATGCTCTGTTCAATTTCGAATGGGTCAGCCTCCATCGCCCGTTCGATATTCCGGTGCTTGAGCACTGGCTCTTCGGCAACGATGCTCTCTATCGGCGTCGCCGCCGCGTAGCCGAACTCATTCAGGAGGTCGTTCCCGTCGATCACCTCGCCGTAGGCGCTTGTCAGCCGCGATCGAAGCTCCTCTTTGTATTCATCGTGAAGGTCATCGATCTCCTCTCGGATCTCCTCACTGAGGTTCGGGTCGCCCTTGCGGATTTCGGCACCGAGGACTTCCTTTGCCTTGCCGAGGAACTTGTCCTGCTGGTCGCTCGGGGAGATCTTCTTGTCGTTGTTCGGCTGGATGAACACTAGCGAGTTACGCCATTGGCGGCCCGCTGGCTGGTTCTTGATGACTGCCGCGACGCTGTCTGCGTCCCAGGGTTCGTTCCGGACGACTAGCTTGATATTCTGGCTGTCAGGGACTGATCCCAGGTCTTTCGAAAAGCCCACAGCGTGCGTGCTCCCCCCGAAAATGGATTCTACGTTTTCGCCCAGCAGCTCCATGGCGTCGTCATCAGCGATATCCCTGGCAGCGTTCCGGACGAGCGACCGGGGGTTTTCATCCTCTCGGATGACGTAGCGATCGTCAGTCTCCCAGAGGTGATAGACCTCCCCCTGCAGGCGCTCGAGGTCGACGATGACGTCGTTCACTCGGTCACCCTGATGATAGGTACCTTGGATGATATCTCCCCTCGTCGCCCCCTCGTCCAGTCCGGGCGTGAGTGAGTAGATTAGGACCGTACTCAGGATCTCCCGGCCATAATCGATGTTCGCGTCCGCTAGACGGTCGTTGATATCGTCGTAACAGCGGTCCGGACGGGCGTGCTCGACGTTGATACGGGTGAGCTCGTCGTTGTACTCGACAGCGTCGACGGTCCCGTGGGTCAGAAGGTCCGTCTCCTCGTGTTTGTCCTTCAGGAGCTTGGCGAACAGGAAGAGCATCCCTCGAGTCGCGCCAGATTCGGTTTCCGCGAAGTACCGCGTTTTCAGCGCGTCGATGAGCTCCGGGTGGAAGGGATACGTCTGGTCCATGTCCTCGCGGAGTCCCTCTGGAAGGTCAACGTAATCCGTATCGGCATACGTCTCGATGTAGTCCTCAATGAGCGTCCTGACGCCAGCCTCGTCGGTGATCTCGCCGACAAGGCGGTGGCGGAGCACGTCCCGGATATCAACCTGGTTGGACATGTTCACCGGGACTGTCTCTTGCCGCGAGAGGATATCGTGGACCTCTGACCCTTCCCGGAGTACAGAGACAATGGCGAACAGTTCCGTCCCCGGACGGGACGTCGTCTCTAGGAGCGCCTGGAGAAACCCTTTATTCGCGCGCTTACGGCGCCCTTGAAGCGACCCGAACCAGTCCTCCAGCTCGTCGACCAGGAACGCGACCGTGCGGTCGCCGATGGCGTCCTGAATCATGTCGATGGGAGGGTAGCCACCGTCGTCGAACTCGTCCTCGTCGGGGTCGTAGTCCAGCGCGTCGAAGAACGGTTCCCACAGGTAGTCCGACTGGCTCTTCTGCAGCGAGACGACAATGGGGGTGGCCGAGTCGGGTAGTGCCTCGGCCAGCCCGTCGATGCGTCCTTCGGCCCAGTCGCCGACGGCCTCCGGGTTGGCGAAGGCGTGATAGAGCGCCACCATCTGGTGGGATTTCCCGGTCCCGTAGGGACCGTACATCTCGTGGATACGGTCAGTATCCTCACCGTTGAGTGTGCCCCGCAGACGCTTGAACGAGTCCTCTAGCCCCTGAGTGAGGAGCGTGCGCTGGAAGAACCGCGTGGCGTCGGATTCGAGCGTCTTTTCATCGCTCTCGACGTCGTAGAGGCGAATCTGCCCCTTGATTGTACCACTACCCTCGCGGAGTTCCTGGCTCAGCGTGACGTAGTCGCTGACTGTGTTGGGAGTTCCTTCAGTACTCATATCACCCAACACGACCAGCGAGCTAATATTAAAACTTTGGATACAAACTCAGAAGTAAATACAAAATTGTCGGGATTACGGCTATTCAAAAATTATTAAAGCAGTATAATAGACATAGTAATGTAATTAACTCTCTGAGACAGGCAATTCTCGGTCTACGCAAGTGAATTTCTATGGCGAAGAGGAACTCCCAGTCGGGGAAACCCGCGAGCGAGGAGGGTTTTTAGAACGGAGCGGGACTGGTCGGGGCTAGTCTTCGGTATAGTGCTCCAGCGAGAGGTCGAGCCCGACCATTTTGAGGTAGGTCTCGTCGTCGCTCGCGGCGGCGAGGCTCTCGCATAGCTCCGCGAGTTCGTTGCGGTCCCAGCGTTCGAGGTACTCTGCAGGGGACTTACCCTGTTCGTAGCGATACCGCAGATAGTGGGCTTTGTCCAGGGTGCTGGGTTCACCGTCACCTTCAACGGCGTTCTGGACGTAGGCTTGGCGCTGCTCGTCATTCCAGTCGCCGAGGACGAAGGTGTCGCCGTCCATCCGGAAGAGCTTCTTCTCCCGGAGCTCCTCCTCGGAGGCGTCGCTGCGACGCAGCAGCTTATTTAGGTCGTTGTATCCCGGCTTGTGGGCCCTACGAAGGTCCAGGAAGAGGTCCTGCTCACCGAGCGCATTGTTCTGGATGATGCCGTAGATCTCCTGGACGGCTTCTTTAGCGGTCATGATGTCGCCACCACGGCGGACTTCCCCGTGGTGTTTGGAGTACTCCGCGAAGCAGGCGCCCATCTCGATCACGCCGATGTCACCCTCCGTGAGGTCGCGGTGTTCCTCCAGCCCCGCCTGGATCTTATCGAGCTTGTTCAGGGTCTTGATGCGGAGGTCTCGCCAGGCGATGGGCGTTCGCTCCTCGGTCGGTCGGGCAACGATGACGATGTCGAAGGAGACCGCCTCGCCGCCGATGAACTTGTTCAAATCCGAGTTGATGGGATATGTCGCAGTCACCTCGAACCCGGTGTTACAGAGCGATTCGAGCAGTTCGCCCCAAGACTCCTCGTCGCTATGGTGATATGTGAACGCCAGCGTCCCGTCGTCCTTCAGCGCGCGGTTAATGACCTCCAGGGCCTGTCCCATCTCGTGCTCGAAGTCCTCTGCAGTCTTATCGAGATAGGGATTCGTGACGATTGACTCCGCACGCGGCGTCTTGTCCTGATCAAAACCGGGATACTCGTCTTCGAGCAGAATCTTTTGCCAGACGTAGAAGTAATCCGAGACCTCCGAGTAGATGATGTTGTCGTAGTACGGCGGGTCCGTGAGGACCAGATCGTACTCGTCCTCGTCCTCGATCGTCCGCATGTCGCCCTGGTGGACCTTGGAGTTCTGGCCGATTGGTTGGGCGAATTCGGGGGTTTCTATCGTTTCACCGTCAGTGACATACCGGTCAGTCGGTGCGTTCGCGTACTCCACGCCCTTCAGAATCATATCGAACATCGCGGTGAACGTCCCACTTCCCCACTTCGTTCCCCACACATTGTTTTCAATCGGATATGTGGGAGGAGCAAAAGAGTTCGTGCGGAACAGATCCCCGATCTTGTTATATGACGTGTTGTACGACACCATGAGATTCGTATAGCGCAGCGACTCTGACAGAGCGAGAATTAGATACTCTTTCAGATTTTGATCGCTGATTTTGTCGATAGAGCGCTGGAGTAGAGCGAAGCACAAGAGCTGCCTTTCAGAGAACATATTGCTCCACTGCGCATAATCGTATTCGAACACGTCATTACCGCTGATAGACGAAGAGGCCGTTATCGCTCCTTCAGGAATATCCTCTTGCGGGACATATTCTTTTAAATCGGTTCGAGTAGCCCACGTCTGTTTCGCCTCTTCGTATATGTTCTTATCCGGAGACTCTGCCTTTTTGTAGCCTTTGTACGCCGCCTTTTCCTCACCGCTTTCGTCGCAGTCCTCGCAGTAATATTCAATCGCGTACAGGCGAAGTTCGGGTGTCCCAAGCTGGTCGATTGCTTCAATGATTGATTCTTTCTGTCCACACTCGGGGCAATTATAATACCCGCCACGGGTCACGTTCCCGGTCTTCGGTGTCCATTCGTACGAACATTCGGTACAGGAACTCTCACTCTGCCAGTCGTCAACGAGTGTGACCGAGTCGCAGTTAGGGCACAGGACGTTGTCTTTACCGTCGTTCTCGTAACGCCCGGCGGCGACGCGGTAGTCTTTGAAAAGTGGGACCGTATACCCGCAGGAGACGCAGTCGAGCTCCTTCACCCAGAAGTTGTACATCACGTCCGCATCGTGACCGTCGCCGTGCTCGTGATCCGCGTTGGGACAGGGGGTGCGGTAGTACTGCGTGATCTCGTCGGCGACGTCGTCTTTGACCTGCTCGAAGGCAGCCTGAAGCTTCTCCGGATCGGTTTGGCCGGCTTCGAGCTCCTTCTTCGTGACGAACCACGCCACCGGGTTCAGATCGTAGCCGACTGTCTCCGCGCCAAAGCGGGAAGCTTCGACGAGGGAAGTGCCGCCGCCCATGAACGGGTCTAGAACCTTCTTGTCCTCAATACGGACGTCCTTGGGGTAGAAGTCCCAGAGCGGCTCGGGGTTTTCGATACTCGTCTCCCCGATCGCCGAGATGAGGTCCTCCTTGCTGAGGCCGTTAGCGCCGAGCGTCTGGTTCTCGCCGGGCTCATACACCGACACGTCCGACAGGTCGGTGGTGTCGTCAAGTAGCGAGTACAGCGAGATCGCTCGGAAGAGACAGCCCGGCCGTCGCGCCCACCACTTGTGCATGGTGTACACCGGTCGATAGTGCTGCTTGGCTCGACTCTCTTTCTCCGCGATCTCGTTGATCCGCTCGATTGGGAACCCCTCCTCGATAGGCAAGCCCGGGCGCCCGCGCTCCTCTTCTCCTTCTGGTAACTGTCCTGACATCGAGTGATCTATAGAGCAATTCCTTACCCGGACAAATAAAATACCAGCCTCCGGCGATCTTGAATGTCGTCGACTCGCATGTCTGCGGGTATATAAAGAGCCAAATCACGCCGGGACCGCACCCCACGGCATGGCAGCGTCCGAAGAAGACGAAACTGGTTTGCCCGTCCTTGTGGAGAGTTACTCCGTGGAGCTCCCTGTCGACCCGACCACGATGGATGCATCCGCGAAGGCGGTCCTCCGGGCCGTCGACACGCGGGGGCTTTTGCCGGCGGCGCTGCAGGCGACCGACATCGACGCGGACGGCTCGTGGGAACGCGACCGGCTAATCGCGGAACTCTCCCCAGTCGAACACGAGCGCCTTGCCGACCAAGTTCGCTATGCCGCTCCGCAGACCACCCACTACTTCCGGCTATCTGGACTGGAGCAGGTTTCGGCTCCGATGTTCGACGATCTCGTGGACGGATCGTCATATGGCGTCCAACTCCGTGCCGTCGATGAGCTGTTCGAACGGACCTATCTCGTCTTCAGCGTCCCCGATGGTGGCGCGCAGTCGCAGTTATCTGTCTCTGAGGGAGACCGTCACACGACTGTTGCAACGTTCGACTCGGGCTTCGACGTCTTGGCAGTCCGAGCTCCGACCCCAGAGAGCGCTGCGGCGACCAGCGGCAAGCTGGTTGGCATCGGCTCGATCGATTCAGCGAAGCGGCTTGACTTTCTTGAGCCCGAGTTCTTGGCGTCCTTAGAGTCGAGTCTTGTCCAGGGGTACCACCAGCTCACCCTCGGTGTACGTCGGCCGACTGCCAATACGGATCAGATCGAACTCTCGAGTGACGAACCGAGCGCGGGAGAGGATCTCCTCCAGGACGACGTCGTCCGTTCGCTTCTCGACCGTCCAGACATCCATCGGGTGTCCGGTCGGGGAGTACTCAGTCCAAGTGGTACTGAGTTCGATTCGGAATGCCGCCGATCTACCGTGGATATCGATTTCGCCAGTGGTGTAATTCACTATCGAACTGCGCCGCCCGAATCGACCATGGTGTCTGTTGATCGTACAATTCTGTCTCTATGAACCCGTCATCAGCCTAAGTTCGTCGACCACGGGGTCCTAATGACCGATCGAAAAGACGGCTGAAGATATCGAGAACATAAAGTTGTCAGCTGTAAATGTATTTAAACACCGTTTCTTCTCCAGTTACTCCCGAACATTAATGCCTCGCTCGGGTAACGGATGGAGTATGTCTCGCCGGCTGTTACTTACTGGACCTGATTTACCTGAGCTTGAATCACAGGCATTCGATATTCTTAGTGAGAGTGTGGGAACACAGCCTGAAAGTATTCTCTACATTAGTCAGCCGGAACACCCAGAGGACGCAACGAAAGATCGCTGGATGGAGTTTGGCCCCTCTGCTGGGCTCCGTGTCGACACGTTGGACAATCTTGCTTCACAGTGCTATGAACAGGATCAGTACAAGGGCCGGGTAACTCACGTTGACCGACCGCTCCTCTTCCGACTCGTCGAGCTTGGGGTCGAAGAGATCTCATCGTCTACGAATCCACTCAACACCGGCGACCAGTTCCCCCGAGCAGGGCTCGTCCAGGAAGCCGAGACCCTTTTCACCGAACTAGAGTTCGCTGGACTGCTCTCACCGGACGCAATGCGGCAGCGTCTCGAACAGGAGGGTGTGGGCGACCGCGCGGGCTACGTCGCCGAACTGGCGGAAGAGATCGAATCTGCCCGACAGACACTCCTTGCTGATGAACTCCCGGAAACATACCGTACCGAGCGAATGCACCACGCCACGACAGCAGAAACCTCGCTCACAAACGTATTCCCCTCAGTCGAGGCCGTTGTTCTCAGTGGGTTCACGCGATTCGACGCTCTAGAAGTAGACTTCCTCGAACGACTCGTTGACACCTGGCCGGCGATCGCTCTCCTCCCCAAGCAGATCGACGAGGACTCGGCCCCGGGTGTTGATACAGGCGCCAAACGAGCGCTAGAGACGTATTCCGACCTGGACTTCGTTCGACAGCACCACGATGAGCCTGTCTCGTCAACTCTCGAAGCGCGACGGCGCATCACTCGCAGTCTCTATCGGCATCCCCGCCAGTCGCCGGCAACCAGCGATATCAACGCGGCAGCGCTGGATCTGACGCTCACCGAACCGGAAACAGTCCCCGACGAGATCCGAACTGTCGCTCGAGATATCCGGAGTCGAATCGCGACAGGAACGTCGGCCGACGCTATCGGCGTCGTCCTCACGAATCCGGTGCAATACGCTGACCAGGTACGGGAAGCTTTCGAAATGTACGAACTCCCGTTCAATCTACAAACCGAGATTCCCCTTTCCGAAACAGCCCTAGGCGATGTCGTCCAGGCAGTCTGCCAACTCGCACAGGAACCTCGTAGCATCGACACGCTCCTCGATCTTCTCACGAACCCACTAGTCACCATTACGCGAACGGGAGAGAACCTCGATTACCACGAACTCGCTCGGGTAGCAGCTAGGGCAGAGACAAATCGGCTTGAATCGACTCTCGAACACGTTGACGGCAGTCTCGCGGCAACGGTCACTTCCCTGACTCGGGATGCAGCCGCTCTATCAGAGGTGTCACTAGAGGAACTCCCCGGCCAACTTGACGCCCTCCTTGAGCGTCTCGGCGTCTCAGCGGCACTAGAAGGTGAACAAAAACTCTCATCTCCACTTCGGGACCGTGAACTGCGTGCTCGTGACCGTCTCGACCGGATCCTTGAGACCCTCGCCCTTACAACACCGTTGGCGGACCCCGAAATCGGTGACAGCGTTGAGCGGCTTGAGCGCGCGCTCCATGGCGTCTCGATCCAGCAGAGCACACGGCCATCCGAGGAGAGCGTCGTTGTCTGTAGTCTCGCCGAAGCTACCCTTCGGGAGTTCGAACAGGTATACGTTCTCGGGCTGACGACGACACAGTTCCCCTCAGATCCGGAGCGAACCGCTTTCACACGACCCATCTACGAGTCACATCCAGACTTCGAGCAGACAGATGTCTCTACAGAGGCACGGTATCACTTGAGCGTACTCCTCGGGAGTACAGCATCAATTCATCTCTCCATCCCCCAGCAGAGTGCTAGTGGTGAACCACACGTCGAAGCAGATATCCTGACCGAACTTCGGCGGCTTGTCGATCTCTCGGAGGTGACTATCGAGCCAGCTGACAGCGAGCCAGGATGTCAAGAAGACGTGCAGCGGGCAGTCGGCGACGTGCTTCCCGAGACATCCGAAGAACGAGTCCACGACCTACTCACTGAAGCAGTCGAAGCCGGTTCGTTTAGCACCACCCAACAGGCCCGTGTTCAGGCTGGTATTGTTTGTGCCGCGGCACGAGCCGGTCCCGAACTGACGCCCTACGATGGCCAGCTCACAGAAGAGACCGTCTCCCAGATTCACGATACGCTCGACCGCGAGCCGTACAGTCCGAGTCGGTTGGAGACATATGCTGCTTGTGGGTTCAAGTACTACATGCGCCGCGTCCTCGGTATCGAAGCACCAGATCGCTTAACGCGGGAACCCGACGCGAGCGACCGGGGTTCGTACATCCACGACGTGCTCGAACACTACTACCTGTCGTTACAGTCGGGGGGAAGCGATCCAGTTCACCCAGGTGGCGACTTCGAAACGCGGCAACAACAGCTCCTCGACATTGCCCTTGAGCGGCTTGACGAAGCATTCGACGACCGCGCCCAGACATCGTTCCAAGAAGAATGGTTGACCTCCGTACTCGCGGGACTCGGAACTCCGGACACCAATCCGTACTATGGTCCTCATAAGACACAGGACAGTCGTCCTGTTGCGCGAGGGCTATTCTATCGGTTCCTCGACCACGAGGCGGACGAACCCGCAAAGACGACCGCCCGACCAACGTGGTTCGAAGGCCGGGTCGGTAATCCCTACGACGCAGGCACACCACTCAGCGACGACCCCGCAGAGATCGAGACACCACACGGCTCGGTCCCCATTCATGGACTCATCGACCGCGTCGAGACGGTCCCTGGAACAGACCCAACACAGGTTGTCGTTCGGGATTACAAAACTGGAAGCTCAATCCCCAGCGAAAGTGAGGCGCTGAGCGGGCTGAAATTCCAACTGCAGCTGTACGCGTTGATGGCCGAAGAGGCACTCGACGATGTCGAAGTAGTCGGTGGCGCGTACTACCAGGTCTCGCCTCCGAGTTCAGTCAATTCTCGCAGCGGACTCCTCACCTCACAGGAGATGGCAGTCTACCATGGGAGCGACGACGTCGATACGCCGCTACTCCGTCACTCCTACCCATACTTCGAGACACACGAGGCGTTCCGACGGTTCATCGAGGAGACAACCCCACAACGCCTTGGAGAACTCGCCTCAGGAATCGAAGAGGGTCGATTCCATCCGACAGTCCTCGATCCATCGGACGCCGGATGTCGATACTGTGACTACGCACACGTCTGTGACGTCCGCTCGCACCAGCGGAAGGAAGTTATCGAAGCAATCGACGACACGGGTGCGTCAGCGTACGTGCCGCTGAAAGCCAGGAATCACGATCTCGAAGACGTCGTAGGGGTGGAGTAACGATGGTCTCCTACGAGGACCTGACCGATGAACAGCAACGGGCTGTCGATGCCCTTGACCGGAATGTAACCCTCACAGCCGGGGCAGGAACGGGCAAGACCACCACGCTGACCGCCCGATACCTGGAGATGATCGAACAGTCGCTCGCGGAACAAACCGACGGCGGGACTGGTGAGGCCCAGCTGCTACCTGAGCACATCCTTACGACGACGTTCACCGAACGGGCAGCAAACGATCTCGAGGAGAGCGTCCGAACGGAAATCACAGATCGCATTGAGTCACTCGATGTCGGGGAGTTCGATGCCTGGCGTACGGTTGCGGATGAACTCGAGCAAGGGTACATCCACACGCTCCATGGGTTCTGTGCTCGGCTGCTGCGCGAACACGCGCTGACGATTGACGCCGTGGATCCTGGCTTCGATACGCTAGACGAAAACGAGACGACCGCACTGATCCACGATACGGTTGGTAGCGTCCTCGAAGAATACGAGAACCACGAGGCAACGCAAACGCTAGCCCGGCGGTTCTCTCGAAGCCAGCTCCAGGACGTCCTGACCGATCTGCTGGGCGAGCGACCGGAGAGTCTTGAGTGGGCTGATCGGTGGGCGGACGCCACGGAGGAGGAATACATCTCGTTCGTTGAGTCGGCCCTGCATCCGATCGATCCGGATGAAGCCGCCGAGCGGCTGGCCCACCCCGACTTCGTCGCGGCTGCGGCTACCCTGCGCGAGTTCGTTGAGGACCCCCCAGATATCGAGACCGGGGGACAGACCTGGCAGCGTGCGGAAGGAGTCGTGGATCGACTTGACGCTGGGTTCGATGATGGTGTTTCATCCCGAGCCAAGCAGTCGACGATTGCGGAGCTCAGTATGCACCTCACCAAGGGTAGTGGGGAACGCTACGCAGGCTATACGGGGGCCAACACGCGGTGGGGAGACCATCCCCGAAAGGCGGAGTTCGACAGCGCGTTTGAGACACTGGTCGAAACACTCCAGCCCGAGGAGTACGCCGTCAACGTGGATCTGGAGATCGAATCGAACAGCTTCCCGTTCGTCCAGGCGCTCGCAGAGCTGACCCAAATCGCGGCTGCTGAGTACGAGGAACGGAAAGATCGGCAGAACGCTGTCGACTTCACCGACCAGATTTCCTACACCGTTGACTTCCTCCAAGCACCGGAGAACGCCGACATTCGCGAGGAGTTACGGGAGCAGTTCGAGTACGTGATGGTCGACGAGTTCCAGGATACTGACCCACGCCAGTGGGACCTCATCAAGCTCCTGACGGCCAGCGACGGGGAAACGTTCGATGCCCAGAACGTGTTCGTCGTGGGCGACGTCAAACAGAGCATCTATCGCTTCCGAAACGCCGACGTCACGCAGTTCCGCGAAACGGCCACCACTCTCGAGCAGGTGTCCCAAGACGCTCGAAACACGGGTACAGAAAGCGATGATGACGACCAACTTTCGACGAACTTCCGAACGCTGCCGACGGTGCTGGAGTCGATCAACGAACTCTTCGAGGCCATCTTCGACGAAGACGGTGAGCCCTACGAAGCGGCCCCCCAATCCCTGACAGCCGATCGCGACGATCCAGCGGATCTCGGTACTGTGGAGTACCTCACGGTGCCAACCGATGCCGACCTCAGAGAACATCACTGCGATCACTACGCGGACTTTGCCACAGCCGAGCCGGAACACGACACAGAGTTGGAGGCGATGGCGCTCGCCGCCCGTCTCTCCCAGATACTGGCTGAACCACTTCAGGTCTACCCCGAGGAGGACGAAACAGATGACGATAGTAGCGAGAGTGAACCCGCTCCAGAACGCGGACTGAATAGTCAAGAAGAGACAGAGGGCAGTGATGAACCACCGGAGCCACGGGATATCGAACCGAGCGATATTGCTATCCTCATCCGCAGCCGCACCCACCTCAAAAAGTACGAACGAGCGTTAGAAGAGGCGGACGTCCCCTATTCGGTCGCGTCCGGGATCGGCTTCTACGAATCGACAGAAATCACCGCGCTGTTGAACCTCTTCCGGGCTCTCGCCGATCCAAGTGACGAACGCGCACTCTACGCAGCGCTTCGGTCGCCGTTATTCGGCCTCACCGACGACACGCTCGCCCAGTTGAAACTCCATGACGACTCTTTGTGGGACGCACTCGCGACGAGTGAGCATCAGGAACTCCAAGATGCCTACGAGTATCTCCAAGAGTGGCGTCACTTAGCTGGACTTGGCGACGAGGAACCCGCTGGATTCGACGGGTCGTGGGCCGCGTATCTAACGCGGATCCTCGAGGATACAGGCTACTTGGTGAGTGTCAGCGCCGACGAGCGTCCACAGCAGGCGATGGCGAACGTGGAGAAGTTCCGCGAACAGCTTCGCGGATGGAGCGACGATGGCGTTCGGAGTCTTACGACACTTGTGAGTCGGATCGAACGCCGCATTGAGCTCGGCGGCCGGGAGAGCGAAGCTGACACGACCGGGGAGGGCGCCCAGATTCTAACGATCCACGACGCCAAGGGAATGGAATTCCCGTTCGTCGTCGTCCCGGGGATCGGTCGCGAGTTCAAGGATGAAGCGGCCCTGGGCGGCGGGAAAGTCGAGTTCGAGCAGATTGGTGGCCAGCACGCAGTCGGAATGAAGGCACCAAGCCCGGACGACCCGTTCGAGATGGTGGATACGATCGCCCGTGACACGATTCGTGAGCGCCGTCGCGCCGAAGAACGCGCCGAAGAGAAACGCGTACTCTACGTGGCCTGCACACGAGCACGAGACCATCTGCTCCTGAGCGGCCTCCACGAGGCAGCTGGAGAGACCGAGGAACCAACGATGACGGATCTCGAGGAACCGGACCCTGAGTCAGCATCGAGTTGGCGCGACTGGGTGCAGCCAGAACTCCTCACCGAGGACGTGTGCACTGCCCTCGATTCCGATACCCACGTCCGGCGTACGTACGGTGACGGCACGTACACCGTGTCACTCCCGACACCGCCAGCCAAGCAGGTGCAACCTGATCCCGATATCGACCCCGACGTTGAACTGTCGCCGCGACCGCCCAAGCCAGATGTCAGCTTTCGGTTTTCGGCGACTGACCTTGCGTCACTCTACGGGGAGTATGGCGAACTCCAGTTCGACGAAGACACGGGGACCATCTACGTCGAAGAGACCGACGATAGCGAGACGAGTCCGGAGAATCGACACGGTGAAGAGGACCCAACAACCGGAGAGGCCGAATCGGACAGCCGCTCAACAGAGGAAACGAGTATCGAAACGGACGGCGTCGACGCGAGCGTATTCGGCGAGATGGTGCATCGACTCTGCGAACTGCGGCCGCCGGAAACTCACTGGCCGCATCTTATGGAACAGACGCTTGTTGACGAGGGGGCTACGGTCTCACTCTCACCCGAACTCCAGAACCGCGTGAGTACTCATGCCCAGCGCGGGATAGACTACGTTGACGAGCAAACCACGGACGTCGATGTAGAGCACCAGTACGACGAATTGTATGTTACTGCGGAATTCGAGCGCGGGGAGATATCGGGGTTCATAGACCACCTGATCATCACGCCTGACGCGTACCATATTATCGACTACAAGACAGGTGATGTCACACCTGAGGAACTGGAAGCTGACGCGGAGTATTACGAGAATCAGATGAAGGCCTATGCGATTGCGTTGAACCAACAGGAGACTGGCCGTAGCGTCCGGGTTTCACTCATGTTCACGACGCTCGATGACGCATGGGCCGTTGAGTGGTCACCTGATGAGATTGAGTCGATAAGAAAGGGAATCGGCGAGGAAATCTGGGGGCAATTCGAATCTATTGAGCGATAACGACCGCCAAGAGTGTACTTAAGTACAGGTGCTGATAGCCGCGTGCCGTTGAAGACTTTGCGGACGAAAAAAAAAACGAAAATCGCTCTTCCGTAAGAGATTGTTGATACAACTCTCCGGAGAGGAACCGGAACAAAAACTGCCCGTCTAATTTTCCAACGACCGGGTTCTAGTCTCACTCAGTTCATCAAAGAACCGAAAAACTGCTCGACATCAACAATGTGCTACACAAGAGCGTAGATCCGGTTCTCGTAACCGTCGGCCGACACGCATCGGCTGCCGATGCTCGGGCGGGTGGCGTGTGTTTTAATTAGACGTCCAGCTGCTTTGATATGTATGGGAACGCGGAAATCGCCGGTCGAGGTAGCCAGACAGGAGTTCAGCATCACGCCCGAGAATCCATACTACTGGGTGCGGCTGCTCAAACCCGTTCACAACGAGACGCTAGCGGAGGATCTGGACACGGAAGCAGTACGATATTCGCCGGCGGAGTTCCCGGGACTCATCTATCAGCCATTGTTCGGCGACGAGACGTTTGTCTTCATCAATCGGGGGGCAATCCTCGTCGACCTCACGAGTGCGACGGCTGAGGAGGCCGAAGACAGCATCGACGATCTCCTGTCAACGCTCGTGGCAAGGGGTGTCCTCGATGGGGCGAATCGCACAGAAATCGAGGCGATCTCGCCCGGGCAGTTATCGACGGACGGCGTCGCAGCGACTGAGGAGGAGGACGGAATCGATCTCACGGTTTCAATCCCCAACATCATGCAGTCGATGGTCCGCCGACCGTTGTTCGATCCCCGAGACCGGCTGGTCGTACCGGACACAGATCTGACACTTCTGTTCGACGATCTCGCCGATGGCGAACGTATTCGATACGAATACGCTGGCAATCAAGGGTTCCTCGAGCTGACGGCCTCCCCGGATGGAGCCACTTTCACCGGTATCGACACCGATGAGCACATCGGGCTTGTTTTCACCCGCGACCGACTCCGCTATCAGTTCGAGACGCCGGAGAGTCGCTTCTGTTCGGTATCGAACTCCGGGGCCATGATCCTGACGACCAGCTTCACTGACGCAACCGTGGTCGTCTACGACGAAACTGGAGCTCAGATCTTCGAGACAGACGTGGCGTCGATTGACGACGTGACAATCAGCCCGGACGGCCGGCAGTTCGGCTATGCTGGCCACATGGCGGATCTGAACCAGGAGGTCGTCATATTGTGCGAGCGCCTCGATGATGGAACGGTCGCACAGACGACGGTCACCGACTACGGCTCAATCGAGTACGATTCCGAACGCGGGGGGTTTCGGGTCGCCGAGCAGTCTAAAGACGTCTTCACGGCGCTGCTCGCACCGGACGGAACCGTTATGGAGGAATACGATCACGAGACCTCCCGTGGCAACGTCAACGAGTTGCTGACCCGACTCGCAAAACAGCCAACTGAAGACGACGACATTGTGGCCGACATCAGGGTGGCGGTTCAGGAGGAACCGGCGCTGTTTGCGCCTCACATCCCTTCATTCGTGAAGCGACTCGCGGACAATGAGTTTCCTCAGGGGCCGACGACAGACATTCCTCGCCTCTTCGAGACGCTCGCCAAGGAGACACCATCGGCGTTCGAGCCGACGCTCGACCAGCTTTTTGAACTGTTGGAACGCCCCGACGTGGGCCACCAGCCAGAGAGTGCCGTCGCCGTTCTCCAGCAACTGCTCGAGAACGGCGTAGCACAAGAGCGGATTGTAGAGCGACTGGACCGCCTCGTCGCGACCAACGATGAGGACCGCCAACGCTGGGCGCTGCAGGCGTTGCAGGGGCTCCCCGCAGCCGATCTTGTCGGGTACGAGGCAACTCTCGATCAGTTGCTCGAGTTGCTGGATCGAGAGATGCCACCGAAGATGATGCTACCGGTCACGGCAGTGTTCAGCGTCCACGAGCGTCAAGAGGGGGGTGCAGCGATCGCGGAGAACATCGTCGCCGCCGACAAGACCGACGTGCTGATGACACTCCTCCAGTACGGGCACAACCGGCGTGGAGGCGTCATTGGATCAGGGTTGACAGCCACCGTCTCTGCGTCTCTTGACGACTCGGAGACGAGTTCTGAAGAGCCAGCCGAGCGAAACGTTGACCTCGGTGGGCGCGAACTATACTATCTCAACCAGAGAGTCGCAACTCTTCTCTCGACAGTCGCCTCCAAGCGCCCCGATGCTCTCGTTCCCCACCTCGGTCGCCTGCTGTTGGACGTGAATACGGAAGGGGAGTCGATGGAGGTCGTTCGCAAAAACGCAGTCGACATCGTCGAAACGCTCGTCGAGCAGGACCCCGACAGACTCGAAGTGGCGGCCGAGCGAAACGCCGACCTGATCGTCAAGCTGCTCAACCACGACGAGGCCCGGGCGGGTACGCTCGGCGTCCAGTTGGCTGCGCTCGCCGGTACAGAGCGTACCCAACAGGAGATACGGCAGATCGCCGAGACGCCGTCACATCAGCTCTGGAACGACGCCACCGACGCCCTCGATCAAATCGGGTCTGACACCGATTCCGACCGCGACGCCCCCGACGGCTCTGGCGGTGACAGCGACGCCGTCCCGGAACCGCTGACGCGAGTCGCCCAGTTCCCGGTCGATTCGACGGTGGCGCTGTCTCTTCCCCGTCCCGAGGATATCGAACGGTATCGGGAGGACGCCAACAAGGAGCGAAGCGACATCGAGCGCCGTGGGGAGGAGGCCCAGCGCATCCACCGCAGTTACATCGCGGCACTCGAGAACGGAGCGGTGAGTCCACGGCTATCCGTGCTGGCCGACGTCGTCTTCGCGACGACGCCTGACGAGAACGTCACCGCAGCGTTCCCGACCGGGCCGCGGATTCGGGCACGTCGTGAGGAACTGGACATCCCTCGATCGGAACTCGCCGAGCAGGCAGGGTGCTCGGACAACCGGCTGCGGGCCATCGAGACGAACCAGGCTGACCCGCAGGCCCACGAACTCGACCGGATCGTCGGCGCACTCGAAGGGCGAGATGTGGAAGGGACGTATCCGGTACGAGACACTGTCCGTGAGGCCTGGATCGAATACGGAACCGCACTCGCCGAAGCACTCGGGCGGTTCCCGAAATCCGGCGAGATGGTCCACAGTCAGGATGTCGAGGGCAATCCCACCTTGAGTGAGGCGGACATCGGGTTCAACGGTTCGGAGTCCGTCTACTTGGACGTCGAGATACCCGAGGTCCCCCACTGGTCTGTCTTCGACGGCTGGGGCGAGCTCCTGGCCGCACTCCATGTCGACACCGAGTACCGGTCATCCGGAAGCCCCCTCCGTTCGACACTCATTGAGGAACTCCGAGAGATCGACGAGGTCATTGATGGCCGGCCGACGACGAGCGACATCGACGAACACAGCGAGTACTCCTATCACTACTACAAGAAGGAGTTCGGCGGAATCCGGGACGCGTTCGACGCTGCAGATATCAGTTGACTGTACTGTTCACTGAGGATTAGGTATATCCCCTAATTTCAGGGGCTGGCTGAATTAGACCGCTTGAAGACACGTCCGATGACATGCTTCGGCCTCTGCAACGAATGGACGGTCTCGGTATGGAGTTGACGAATTCTTAAAATGTGCAGTCTCTTTGTCGACATCTACCGGCCAACGATGGTACGCCAGCGACACGAATGGTTGCACCCTCTCAACAACATTATCGATCACTCTTACATATGGGAATTGATGATACAGTTCTTCCCAGAGAACCGTGCTTAGAATTCCACCGATAGTGTATTTTCTGGCTCAGCAACTGACCGGTTCGTACCCTGTCGTTGGCGGACTTGGATTCGCTGATCAGCGCTATCGATTAGTCCTTCGTCGTGGCTAACGACGATAGTTTGTTTGACACCAGCGGTTCGCATTGCTTCGACCACATCATTAAGACGGTCAACGTGACCGTCATCCAGATGCGCAGTTGGTTCATCTAGGATGAGAGGCGGCATTGGGACATCATCTTCAAACCCTTCTGTGAGAAGTCGATAGATTGCACCTCGGAGTGCGAGGTTGAAGACAGCGGATTCACCACCAGACAGTTTGGTTGGTGGAAGTTCGCCTCCACCTTTCTCAATAAGTGTAGCATCGTACTCCCGATCCAATTTGATATCGGCGTACGCGTCGTTGCGGTAGAGCGTGTCGAACATCTCCTGGAGTAAGTCTTCAAGACGGTGGACGTTTTGTTCCCGTAGGTCAGCTCGAAGATTGACGAACATCTCTTCCAACTCGGCGACCTGGCTATTGAGTGCAGAGACAGCAGTTGCTTCGCGTTGCCGGGTATCTCGTTTATCCCGAAGATTGTTCAACTCGGTTAGCTGTCGCCCGAGGTCCCCAAGATGTTCACTGACAGCGCGTTCAGTAGTTCGTAAGTCTTCGAGGTCTTCTTCCAGATCATCGAGATCATTGTCGATGTTAGCGACGGTCTCTTCAGCTTGGTTGAGTTTTTCTGGGTCGAATGACTCAACCGCATCAGAGTGGTCTCTAATCGCATCTTGCAGTTCGGTGTGCGTGTCGATGACCTCGTTAGCTTGGGTATCAAGTTGGTTCTTGGCTAGTTCACGGTCGCGTTCGGCGTTCGTGCGGTTATCTGTAGCCTCTTCGATTTGACTCAATACTTCCTTCCTGGCTAGAGCGCGGGTAAGGTGAGCAAGGGTACGTTCAGCTGCTCGGCTGAGAACGGCGGCAGTCAGGTGCTGCACGACTGCCTGGAACCGTTTTCGTTGAGCTGCTTGACGCTCTTCTCTGGCTTTGAGATAATGGTCGGCAGCCTTCTCGTGCAGTGGAGTCAGGTTCGTATCCGGGTCCACCTGTATTGCGCCAGCAGTCGCGTCAGCCCCTGAGATAGTGACGGTGAGATCCTCTCCGTACAAGGATTGGGCCGTCTCAAGGAGCTCCGCGGCTTTGTCTTGGCGGCTTTGTAAGTTTGTAATCCCCTCTTCGAGCGCTTCAGCCAGGTTTGCAGCGTAGTCACGCTCGTCTTCCCACTGCTCGCGTTGTTCGACGTTTGGTGCGCCCTCAACTGGTCGTCCACATTCGGGACATTTTCCCTCTTCGAGTAACCGGTCAGCCTGTTCGATTCGTTCACCGAGCCTGGCTACCTCGTCACGGTAGTGAGCCTGTTCGGCTTTCAGCCGCGCTATTCTGTGTTCTAGCGTATCGATTAGTGCCTCCAAAACTGCATCAGGATCGGTGCGCTCGGATGCAACGTCGAATGGTGAGTCTTCGATTTCGGCATGGAGCTGCTCGCGCTCGTCCGCTAACTCATTTCGGCCTTCTCGAACGTTAGCAATATCGGATAGTTTCGAGGAGGCATCAGTAAGAGCCGTCTCGACCGCGCGGTTGTGCTCTTGTGCATCCTGTTCGAGGCGATTGGCTTCCGAACGGGCGTCCGCCACGGCATCCTCGAACGCTTGCAGCCGATCCCGAATCTCACCGACAGTGGCTCTAGTTTGGTCTTGTGCAGCCGCAGCCACGTCGACTTCAAACGTTGCTGGATCAACATCGAGCCCGGAGGTGGGGACCCGAACTCGCGAAACATCAATTTCTACATCCGGATTGATCAGTGGGTCAACATCCTCTTCATCGACCTCCTCTGTGGTTTCGATCGTTCCACCGCCGTCACGAGATTCGCCAGTAACTGCGGGCGTAAGCGGTGCCGTTGCCGTTGAGATGTCTTCCAGCAGGTCATCAGTAGTTTGGGCTGTTCCCACCTTGGCCTCGTCATTTGCTCCGTCTACGATGGCAGCTGCTGTGTCGCGGGCTTCAGTTTCTGATTGTCGTAAACGCCCGTCCCCCGTTGCGTCCTCTAGCGCGTCTGTGGCGGCAGTACCGGCTCTCTCTGCGATCTCGTCGACGATGTCCTCGACCGCACCGAACTCCCTGCTGAGATCGCCTTTCCCAACTGATAAGAGGCGTTTTAGTTCGTCCTGATGTTGTTCGACTTTTGCCTCGGCAGATGTGAAATCCTCCTGTAGCGCCTGGTAGTCAGAAATTTCAGCCGCCAAGTCCGTCATATTCGTCTCTACAGCATCTTCTGTTTCTTCGACGTCTTGTTTGAACGCCTCCTGGTTTGTAACAATCTCCTCGGAGTCTGCTCGTTCGTTTTCTAATTCCTCGATTTCGTCTGTGATAGCTTCGCGCTCGTCTTCGATGGTTGATTCAAACCCGTGCAGTTGCTGTTTTCTGGATCGAATTCGAGGTTCGTTGTACTCGGCGATTTGGGTGGTGAGTTCTTCGACCTGATCATCTTTAGTATCAACAACGCGAGAGACGCCAGTTTCGATGCTATCCATACGTGCACGATACCGCTCCAATTTACTCATTTGGAGCAGGTTATCGATGATTCGCTGGCGTTGTTTTGGCGTAGCTTCAATAAGACGGGATACGTCTCCTTGTTGAACGTAAGCGCTGTTTAGAAAGTCTTCAGCGTTTAACCGGAGTTCTTCTTGAATCAGCTCATCGATAGCACTTATTTGATCAAGATCGGGTTGCCCAGGTGGAGTTGTTAAATCAGCGGACTGCGTCGTAGAGGCACGAATCCGGATTTCACGTGTTACTTCGTAGGACTCACCCCGATGGGCAAAAGACAACGTTACCTGTGCAGTATCCTCATCAGTTGTCACAACATCGTCCATAGTCGTTCCGGTTTCTAACGCATCGCTACCGTACAGTGCGAAGAACGCAGCTTCTAATAATGACGATTTCCCGGAGCCATTATTCCCGTACAGGACCGTGACGCCGTCTTCAAAACGAACTGATTCATCGGTAAAACAACGCCAGTTTTGAACGCGGATTCGTTGAAATTGCATGGTATTTTTGTGGAGGTTAGCTTAAAAACTAATTTCAGTCGTTGAGTTCCTCAAGCGCTTCTTCGAGCAGTTCTTCGTTACCGACATCGTCACTGTCGCCTGCGGCACGCGATGTCGTTCCAGATGCATAATCAGCGGGGCCGCTCTCGATGGCGTCATCGGGTGCATCGGTCTTGTCGACGTGGAACGCCTCAGGTGATTCTCGTTCAAGAAGTGCCGTGACTGTCTCTTGAGCGGTGTCAGCCATACCGCTATCAATGAATTGGTCAGTATTCATAGCCATCTCGAGAAGCTGGTCAGCAGCTTCAGTGACGACGATATCTTGACGTCGTTCTTCGACAGCAGCGTCGACATCAGCGAATTCGACTGCTTGATATTCCCGTTCGTCCTCGAGCAGGTCTCGACGATCGCTGACTCGCGTGACTAAGGCACCGAGCTCTGTGCCTAAGTTTTCGATTGGCCCAACAGGAATTCGCTCCTGAACGGCCTGTTCAGCCGTGTCGTCGCTGGCATCTATTGGCTCGGGGACTGGAGGGTCATCCTCGGCAGCCATCAGAGTCACCTTGAGAACAGCTCGATCGAGCGTGTCGATTTCCTCTCGAATCGTTCGTTCGACGGTTTCGATCCCGTCCCCGCGCTCGAGTGGAACATCAACATACACGAATTCGCGAGCACTTTCGATTACTCGGCGATCGATATGTTCTTGCGCATCAACATCTCCGTCCGCAGGAACCGTTACTAGCGAGTAGGTTCGTGGATCACGTTGGTCAGCTTTGGTTCGTTCAGTAGAACCAGCGTAGCTAATCGGAATGCGTTCCCGGGATGAAGAAGTGGCTGCGCCCTGCTCCGAATTAGTATCCGTCTTCGAATTGGCCGAGCCGCGGTCGGAATCTACGTCGGAAATATTCCTGCTAACTAGCCTGTAGTCGGCACCATGGTCGTCCCCGACGAGCATGAGATCGAAATCAACAGGACTCTCGGCGAGAATCCGCTGTGTACTCCAGTCACCGTGTCCGAAAGGCTTGAACAATCCGTGTCCGACCAAAATTGCGCTATCTGTCTGAGGAGCGTCAAATTGATAGTCGAGACGGTCACGTTGGCCAGGGGGGACGTAGTCGAGTCCATAGATTGTTGTGTCGTCGATGCGGGTTCCTTCGGCGTCCAGCCGAGTGGCTAGGTCGACTTCGACGAGCAGTTCCACCCAATTCCGATCGTGCGTGCGTTCGTGATTGCCGACGATCAATAGAAACGGGATATCGGCACGCTGTAGACGTTGAAGTTCCGTTAAGAGGGTCTGTAACGGTGTGATACCAGGTCGACTGGTGTGAAAAAGATCACCAGCATGAACCACGGCATCGACATCGTGCTCAATAGCAGACGTGATCACTTCGCTAAATGCGTCGGCGAAATCTTGGCGGCGGTCGTCAAGGTGATATTGTCGGAATCCCAGATGAGTGTCACTCGTATGTAACAGATATGCCATCTGTACAGCCATTCCGAGCCATATCGGATAAATACAGGGGTGAGATCCGCCTCAATCCACTCTTGTGTAGTACAGAAGACCGACCGAGCAACTGACTCGATGCATCCGATTCGGTTTCTAAAGTCACTACGGAACACCCCCGCTGAGCAGGTCAGAGAGTGGCGTAGACAACTAGCTCGACGATCTGTTCGGTCCAAAACTGATCCGAATAGATGGTTTCGCAAACACGCTTGATATGTCGATCGAGAATATCGAAGAGAGGAAACGATAGTTTCCGATACGGCTGGGACGCTAGCTCATTTCGTCGCCTCGTATTCAGCTGTGACTGCACGATCACGTCGCAGTTTCTCACGAACGTTCTCGCTTCGACAATCGACATCCAGACGTCGGCGTTGCCAATCCTCCCCAGATTTGCCGTTCCACACCCCGTATAGTGTTACCTTTGGGAGTCGCAGAACGCCGAACAGCACTGAGAGCGTGTAGAGCGCATCCTGCAGTTCGTCCCATGTAACGGTCACCTTCCGTGGAATATCAACTGGGAAGCTCACATGTTGCGCGAGTACCCCTTCCTCACGAGCCAGCTCGACGAACCCGTGGTCATTGCTAAGGAGAATTACTCGCTTTCGACTATCTTGGTCGTACTCCGCGTAGGCGTCTACGATGGCTTCGTCGCCCGTCTCACTCTCGATCGTATCCGCATACCGATGGTCGCGGAGACGGCGGTACTCGTAGAGCCCGAGGAATCCTTCACGGTTCGCCCCAGCCGGCTGATTGTCCAGCCGCGCGAACTCGGAGCCGAACGCATCCTCGAGGGTTCGCGTCTCGTAATGGTTGTAATGCCAGTTGAGTTCCTCGTAGATACCTGTCGCGAGGGCAAAGCCATTGACTGGGCTTCGTCCCTTGTCGTCACTGTAGCGCTCCGGATCCAGTCGGAGCACATCCGGCATCCGCCAGGCGAGGAGGTTCGTATCGATGCCCAGTGCCACAGGCTGATGGCCGGCGTCAAGGTCAGGATGTCCCTGTCGGCGGAAGAACGTCTCCACGTCCTCGCGATTTGCGATATTGACGAGGCCACCAGCAACGAGCGCTCGAATGTAGGTATCCTTGTCAGGCAGGTCGTCGTATGCCTGTTCGCCGTATGTCGTGTGGAGTTCCTCGCGGGAATCCTGGTACGTGAGCGCGCCCTGCGTGAATCGGACCGTGGTTGCGACGGGATCGGAAAGGTCGATCTCAAGGAGTTCTCCGATCTCCTCACACGGGTGCCGAACACTAACCGACGTACTGCCCTCCGTGTACAGCGCGTTGAGGAGATGCGTGATGTGGTGGCGAGCAAGTTGCATTAGAAGACCTCCTGAAAGTCGACGAGTTCGACTACTGGTCTGGGGACATCGGGGTACAAACGGCCGTAGAAGCGGTTGTTCGAGACGTAGAGATAGAAGACGTGGTCGGCCTCGAACTGAATCCCCGCTTGGAACGCGATCGCTGACATGAACTTTCGACCGGGAGTGACGTCAACCGCCGCCGTACCCCCTTCATCCTGTATCTGGGCAATCGGTTCACGGAAGTGCTCGACGATACCCCGAAAATCAGTCTCCGTCTCGAGGTGCGTCACGGAGAGGTCCGGGTCGTCACCGCCGTATTCGACGACCACACGCTCCATCATAGACGTGATGTCGTCGAACTGGTCACCGACGCCAGGATTATCCAGCACGTACAGTTCGTCGGGGAGGAATCCCTCTTCACAGGCCGCGATGAGAGGATTAATGACCGCCTCCAGGTTCGTGCTCATGGTTGTGAGCCACGCATCGACCATTACTCATCGACCTCCCGACTGAGCGGTGTTGGCTTTCCATTTCTCGTGCTCGATCTCCGGATGCCGGACTGCTACTCGTCGAAGCGATTCGGACATGACGTGGAGTTCTCCGATCATCGTGTGGGCCTTCTCACGGAGGTCTGTAAGTTGATCCTCTGGACTGATGTCCGTCAACGTCCGTTGCTGCTGCGGGAGGCGAAGCTGTGTGAGGTAATCCAGAATAGCTCCCGTGCCGATTGCTAACTGTGGGAAGATCTCTGCAACCTCATAGACGGCGCGTGGGTGGTCAGCAGTGATCTCCTGGGCGCTCTTGAATTCGACCGGTCGACCGAGTGCGTCGCCACAGGCGAGACCGAGTAAACAGGCTTGTGCGTTCGCTCTCTCATTCATCGGCCGTCACCAAGAGTTCGTCAGCGTGGTTCTCGATCAGCGTGAGGAAGGTCTCAACCTCGTCGTACTGAGGGCCCTTCATAACCGTTCCAGTTTCTCGATTCCAGTCGATATATCCAGCCGCCTCTAACTGTGGGAGGTGGACGTGATACAGTTCGATATCTGTGTTGTCCAGAGCGTCTGATTCCTGGAATGGCTGCAGCCTATCGTCTCGCTTCAGCCTGTACAGAATCACGCGTCGCTGTTGCTTTGATAGGACTTCCATGAGACGGTCCATTCTCGAAGACGTGAAGACGTCAGGCGGTTCGTTGTCAGTCATCGCGTTGGTCCCCGTTGTTGATCTGAGCGAGCGCCCACGATGCCCTCGTGCGGACATCGGCGTTGCCATCATCGCGTGCTCGGTCTTTCAGGGCCGAGGTCGCGTCTCGAGCACAGAGGTACCCGAGCGCCCAGCACGCGTTCTCACGGACGAGCGGATTCTCGTCCGACAGCAGCTCCACGAACGTCGGCGTGACGTGTTCGACCGACTCCGGGAAGTCCTCGGCTACGCGGCTGAGAGCACCGCTCGCATTGATTCGCGTGTAGGTGTCCTCAACCGTCAGTAATGCGGTGATCTCCTCGGTGTACGGCTCGACCACGTCGGTGTGAACGATCGCCACGTCGCCGATTAGTCCGATTGCGTTGTTCCGGAGCTTGGGGTTATCGGCGTCGAACAGAGTTGCAACATCGTCGACGATATCGACGGCGATGCTCGGGTACTCGCCCACGATCCGTCCAAGCCCAGCGGTCGCGTTCAACCGAACGCTGTCGGACAACGAGTCACGGAGGGTGACTTCTCCAAGTGTCTCGGCGACCGGTTTGACTTCCTCCGGATACTCGCGCGTGATCCGCGAGAGTGCGTACACCGCGTACTGGAGTCCGTCGGCGTCGTCCTCAATGATCGTTGCAAGCGACGGTACGGCGTCCACAGCATCCTCGGGGTCTTCCTCAGCAATCGCAGCGATACATCTGGTCGCTTCACGCCTGACGGAGACAATGTTCGACTGCAGATACGGTACGAGTTCGTCGGTGAGCGGAGCGATCGCCCCCGGATCGGCATCACCAATGGCGCGGAGAGTGGCCAGCACGTCGGCCCGAGCGGGTAGCTCGTCACGTGCCAATAGTGACCGAAGGATTGGAATCGCCGGCGTACAGTCCTCTGGGCGCACCACCGCCACCCGACGGAGTGCCTGAACTGCGTCCTTTTCCCGGAACAGATCAACGTCTCCGCGATCCAGAAGAGCGAGGATCGATGAGATACGGACCGCCTCTGGATTCACATCCGCGAGTCGGCGGAGCCCAGTTGCCTCCTCGGCAGGCGTCTCTGCGCTCGCCGTGTAGAGATTCGGTGGGGGATCGACCACGGAGAGCAACTCGATTGCGTCGACGGGAACGGTGAATTGGTCACTATCGGGGGCGAGCGGCGTGCATTGGAGCGCTGGCGCTGCCGAAGGCCGTTCGAGTGTCACCGCGTGGAGGGAGACGTCGTGGCACAGCTGCGTTCGTTCGGCCCCATCATCGATGTACGTGAGTTCGAATCCGGGCGCATCGGTGTGGTCGTCGAGAAACGACGATAGCATCGACGCGTTCGCCGGCATGATTCCGGCAGACGTCGGGAGTCCACCGTCGGTCATTAGGTCACGAACCCACGGGAGATCAGGATGGATGTCTCCCCGTTCGACCGCGGGAACAAACTCCCAGGCGTGGTAGTGCTCCCACCCGTCGACATCACTCAAATCGAGGTCGTCGACAACGACGTAGCCGTCCGCGTCCGGGTGCAGGTCGGCGATAAGTGATAGCCGCTCGCGCCGGAGTGGGAACTGCTCGTACCGACCATCGGGCTGTTTCTCGCCGAGCCACTCGTCCCAGTCGTCGGGGTGGCGGCCGACGATGTCGACGACACCCGGAATTGCGGCCTCCTCGGCCAGCGTCTGATTCCCGATAGCGTAGACCGCGTGCGGCGTCTCATGTGCGAGATGACGCACCCACTCCAGTGGGACGGCGTCGTGGCGGGGATGTGGATTCACGTCGACAGTCCAGTCACGGTCGAACGCGAACACGAGCATTAGTCACTCACCTCGCGCGGCGTCGCGGGCGCCTGCTGACACAGTGTTTCCAGGAGTTCCACCTCCTGCCGCATCGACTCATCATCCACAGCCGCCATCTCATCTGCGAGGTAGCTGCGAAGCTGGTCGAACCGCTCGGTATATCGATCAGGAACGACCAACGGCACGGACTCGCGCTCGTGCTGGCCGCGCTGGTCGGGGAGCAACCAGTCGTCGACGCCAGTCGCGGCGTCAGCGCGGTCGTGGAGGTCAGCTGCCCACGTCCGGAGTTCGCGAGCGTACCTGGCGAGCGCGACGGCCTTCCGGACGCCCTCATGGGCGTATGTGCTGGACTCGTCGGGAACGTCGACGGTGACGCGCTCGGTGTACTCACCACCGTCCCGTTCCGTCCACGAGGCGACCAGATCGAGATCGGCGTCCGAGCTCGTCTGTTCGAGGCGGACGAGGACGACGCCGCCCCGAGCTTCGCCATCCTGCTTGGCGGAGGGAAACAGCGTCCCGACATGCATCAGGCGGTCGGTCGCGGCGTCCGCGGACGGCGATCCGTGAACCGCCTCGATCTCGTAGCCGTCTGCGTCAAGGTCGAGGTTCAGGTCGTACACCAGCGGGGTAACCATGTAGTCGAACTCCTCTCCCAGCCGACGCTCGAACTCCGCGGCCGAGTGGATGAAGTAGTGGTTCGCCCCACGGATGCCCGACAGAGTGTCCGCTAGCTCCGCATTCGCGTCCAGCCCCATCCCGACGAACGTCGTGTGGACGCCCTCGGCGGCCGCGTCCGCGAACAACTGCGTGAGTTCGCTGTCCCCCGTCGTCCCCGTGTTCGGCATCATGTCGGTCATAAAGACGACACGGCGCTCGACATCAGGACTGGGCGTCCCGCCGACCAACATGTCGACAGCCGCCTCGAACCCGTCCGCGAGGTTCGTACTGCCGCCAGCAGCGATCTCACGGATGTGGCGACGGATCGCCGGCATATCCGTCGTTCCGACATCACGGAGAGGTTTCGCGACGTGGGCGCGGTGGTTGTAGAGGACGACGCCCAGGCGGTCCTCATCGTGGAGCTGCTCGGTAAGCGCGCACAGCGACTGGGTCGCCGCTTCGAGTTTCGTCGCCGCATCATCCTCGGCCTCGCGCTTGCGCCCGTGTTCGTCGTAGTAGTACGCGTCGAAGGAGCTGTCCATCGACCCGGAGACATCGAGGACGGCGACGAGATCCAGCCGCGGCCGTTCGAACTCGTCGACCGAGAGCGTCGAGTCCAGCCCCACCGACAGGTAGCGCTCGGTCTCCCCACTGATCGGGTGGTCGCTCGCGGCAGCCGCGTAGCGCGGCGCGAACAGGGCCTCCGATTCGGTCCGCGTCCCCGTCTCGAAGTGATAGTCGTAGAACAGCCCCTCGTCGCTGATCGCCTCCGGCTGTGGCGTATACCCGTTCGCGACGTTTTCCCGAAAGTTGGCCACGTCTTTCGCCCCGCCAGCGGCGAGTCCGACCGTCTCCGGGCTCGCCATGTCCGCACTTGCTGGCGCCGGTGATGCGCTCTCCATCACCTGGTTTTCGAGCATCTGATCGGCCTCGGCGGTCTCCCGAAGTTCGTACGCGTCGACGTGGCGCCCACAGGACTCACAGACGTAGTCGGGTGGGGTGACCGACCTGTCGTCGTCCATCGGCGTCCAGTCGTCGACGAGCGAGCGGTCATCCCGAACGCGACGGACGGTCGCTCTGGCATCGATGATTCCGAACGGTTCGTCAAGGGAGAGCTGTGACGCAGCCTGCGTGACGGCTGCTCCAGCTGCATCGACGACCTGTCCGGGTCGAAGCCATCCCCCGCAATCAGGACACTCAGCCCTGGTGTCGTCTGCGGAGGTGACAGGGGCAGCGCCCAGCAGCCCCGAGATGCGGTGGGTTGCCCCGGTTTTCAGGCCCAGGAGTGCCTCGCTGTCAGGAGTGGCGAGTACCGTGAACTGCTTCCCCGATTGATCGGCGACCAGCAAGCGGTGGACGTGTTCTCCGTCGCAGTCGATGGTTCGCCGAGTGATGAATTCGACTGCGATATCGTGACGCTTCCCGTCCTCTATGTCCGCGTACATCGTATCCATGGTGTCTGTGTGGCGTGCCATTCCCCGGACAGCCAACGGGTGGTTGACGACAGTGTGTGCGCTCGCCCCGGAAACGAAGGGGGAGAAACCATCATTACGATGCGTCTTTATCCACCTTCACACTCATCAGTGTGCGCCAAGATGTGATAAATGCTTCGCCAATGAGCAAGATAGAGCAGATATTAGGGAATGAAGACTCATCGTAGTGTTCCTTATATCGTGATTGGTGGAGTATCATACTCTAGAAGATGGATTATGAGTATGTAACCACCGCTACACTGTTGGGTATTGAGCCGAAACAATCATTGCGAAGGAGGTCATGGGTTAGTCAACAAACCCATGCCTATCGACGCTGGTGACGCTCTCGTTCGGGCGCTTCACGACCATAATCCGTGGTGGGAACACGGGACAGAAGCATTCTCACTCCCGGCACGGCAAAAGAGCGATTTCTATCATCTCGCCCGTCCCGACAAGTCCGACAGCCAGTTCGAGGACCAACCGCTTCTCGGCCTCGTTGGACGACGGGGCGTCGGGAAAACCACGCTCCTCCACCAGTTCATTCACCATCGCATCGAGACTGGCGACGATCCGGAACGATTCCTCTATCTGCCCTTCGACGCCGACCCGCTCTACCAACTCCAATCGGACGAACAGCTGCGACGCGCAGTTCGGTACTACGAGAGCAGGGTTCTCGGCCGCATTGAAGCAGACCACCCACACTTCATCCTAATCGACGATGTTCACCAGATCGAGCATCCGAACAAGCCGACCATCGACGGGTGGGGCGTCCCCGTCGCAGAATTGCTCGAGGACGTCCCGGGACGACACGTCGTCTTGACCGCCAGCGCCGGTATTCAAGTCGAACGGGAACTCGAAAGCGTCGCGATGCCGGCCGAAGACTACGATATCCAGCCCATTCTCCCCGAGAAGTTCCGGGACTACCTCTTCACGCTGTATCCGGATCTTGAGGAAGAAGACAGTCGCGTGAGCCCCACCTCACTCCGGACCGGGGAGAACAGCCTGCCAACGGCTCTCCAGAGTGGCGAGATCGAGTCACTCGTCGCAGAGCTTCGAGAGAAGTACGAGAAGGTTGCAGACGTCGAACGACGCATCCAGTCACAGGTCGTCGACTATCTCGCGATGGGCGGGACCATCAGCTACGACCTTGACGGCGCCGCCGAGTCGGCAGCAGACCTGACGCCGGATGACTACACGCAGCTGCGCGAGGACGTTCGCGATGCCCTCTACCAAGAGGTCCCCGGCTTCGAATCGATTCAAACGATCGCGGATCTCGAACGCCTCTGTGCGCTCGCCGCCCGGAACCGGGGGGCCGAACCGTTTCGGTATCAGGACCTCGTCGAACTGTTCGACGTCGACCGGCGGACGATCGCCGATAGCTATCTTCCCGCCCTGGCAGAGCTATACCTGTTGACCGGCGTTACCGAGTACGACAACAGCCGCCCCCGGTCGGTGCGACTCTACCTCCGTGACACAGGGCTAGTGACCGCGCTCGCCGACGGCGACGCCTCGACCGTCCGCAACGATTTTGACCGCGAGGCCGACCTGGCCCGCGTCGCGGCGTTCGACCACACGATGCGGTTCGCCTACGGGATCAACGCCATCCAGGGCAATGACGAGACGCCAGCCGTCCAGTACTGGCGTGGGCGAGAGGGTGAGGTCGACTTCGTCTTCGAGGTGGACGGAACCCCCGTCCCGTTCGGGCTAGCGTATCGGTCACGCGAGCGTGAGGAGTCACTGGAAGCCGTTCGAGAATTCAAAGAAGCGTACGACGTGCCACTTGGATTCATCCTCGCTGGTGATACGGTTCGAGGCAGACAACCTATTGAGGATCTCGGTGAGGGAATCATCCAACTTCCGTACTGGTTGTACTTGCTCCTATGCTAGGTCGCTACCTAATCGGTTGTGAGGTCGGACCGAGGAACCAAGCTGTGAGAGCGATGACGAGGCACACCGACTACTCGATAGCACGAGAGACCTTGCGGTGATTGAATGTGGATCACAGCCACCAATAGAAGCGGATTCGTGACTGGAGTGAGCTGAGGACATAGCATACTCACAAATATGCCATATCTTGGACTGTCTGACGGTGACGAGGTACTTCCTCCACAGGTCCCGGACGGATCGACAGTTGCGTGTCCAGTTTGCGGCGAGGAGATGTCAGTGGTCCGGTCCTACAACCGCGGGAGCACGTTCGTCTCTCGGCACTTCAGTCACAAGGGCGGCGGGAAAGGAGATGGCAGCGGAGCCGGTAGTGGTGATGGTGACTGCCCAGGGGAGTCCGAAATCCATCACAAGATGAAGGCTATCGCATACGCGCGCCTGGAAAACGACTACCCGGAGGCGACTATTGAACTCGAGTCCGACCTCGAGGGACGCATTCCTGACGTGCTATTGGAATTCCCCGAGCCGTGTGATCCATACGGCAAGGGAATTGCAGTTGAAGCCCAGTACCGGAATAAGGGAAAAGACAAGGAAGCAGTCGTAGCGCACTATCTTGATCGGGAGTACAGCGTTGCCTGGCTCGAGGAAGACGACTTTACGACTCACGATGTTGACCTCTCCGGCATTCTCTCGGTGTGGCCGTACGCCCTCCCGGACCGATACGGGACGGAGGGGTATCCCGACGTGACGCGGTGGCTCTGGCAGAAGAAGAACCCAACTGTAGAGATTGAAGTCCCGATTCCTGCAGACTACTGGATGTCGTTCGACAAGTCGGGAGAGTGGGTTACTATCGCGGAGAAAAACATCAAGCGACGAGGAAGCGCTCGAATTTCCAGAACGCCAGACGGGCATCTAACGTTCTCACTTGGGAAGGCAAAGAGCTGGGGCGAAAGCGAGTCGCTTTCCGTACAGGTTGTTCCTAATGACGTTGTGAAACTCAGGTCCTTTGCCGATGATTTGGAGCGAAAGGCGTTCGGGGAGGACCGACCGTCACCGGAAGAGTGTGATCCAGAGTGGCATGAACTCAGTAAGAGATGGTTGGAGGGATCGCCAACCGTGACGGCATGGATAACAGCTGCACTACCGGACCCAGATGGAGACTCCGATGTCGTGGTGACGCTGTGGAAGAAGCAGAAGGAAACGGAGCGTGTGGCAATGCGAGTAGAATCGTATGCTGCGGAAAATCTACGTGATCTCGCAGATCTCCTTGACCGAGCCTTCGAGATTGAGAAGAGCTGATCGCTGCCATCCCAAGTGTAGTTATGGATGTCAAAGCCGCTGAACGGGATTCGTCTCAGAGTGGAAGACTCCCACCCCAAGACAGTATCACCTCTACAGGAGAGCCGCCCCCCAATACCTATGCGGTTGACAACAGACCAGGGTAATATGCCAACTAAAGCTATTGTTGCGTACGAAACTGACAGCGAGGGATCGTTCGACCTACATTTCAGTATGAACGGTGGTGAGCGGTTCCATCTGAAGCCGTATCTCGAGCACTATCTCGAAGGAAATCTGACCAAGACGCTACTCGAAATTACAGCCGAGAAACCTGGCGATTTTAACGATGAGTTAGTAGACTGGGTAGAAGGTCACGATAGAGCGGTTCAGCCCCGGGCCCGTAGTTCGAATGTTCCTCTAGAAGAGATCGGACAGCACATCAATTTCCTTCATATTGAAGCGTTGTATCTCGTCCGTGAGGGCGGTGTGGAGGCGTATGTCCCCGTTTGGATCTACCCGAACGTACTCCGAGCACTTAGATCGATGGTCGAACTCACGGTCTATCCACTCGAATCGTTCGACCCACAAACGGGAATCGACGAGACTGCCGACGTCATCACCGAGATTTCTGGTGACGATTTCTCCTCTGCTTCACTCGAGGATCAACGTCTGCGACGATTCATCGAGGAGAATCACCAAGGTATACTCCAGACAGTCGTCAGTCAGATCAGAGATGCGCATTCGCAAGAAGATCTTGAACGAACTGGGTTGGTGATGAATGAGGTAGTACAGATCGACCCAGTCACGGCAGAAGGATCACTCCCAGGTAACGATGGAAGGGGGGTTTTCGTCAAAGTACCGTACGATGACGAAGGGGAAAGACCAGTTGATCAAGATGCGGTTATGACAACGGGCCAGATACAACGGGTTGAGAAAGCAAGAAACTCGGAAAGAGAAGAAGCAGAAACTCCATCGAGTGAGGAAATCCTAAGATCAGAGCTCTCCATCGTCGCTGAACTTATTCGTCGGTATGGTTCCCGAGTTGCAGAATTCTCTCCATCTCCCTATGATGAATACGTTGATTCGTATTTCGACCGGTTAGGAGTTCGTGCGAAATCGGACGGGTCTCAATATAGGGTAACGGAGATCGGCGGAGAGATTCTCACGTTGGCTGAACATAATTCTGGAATACCTGAAGGGCAAGGAAACCTAGGGGGTAGACCTAATTCATCATACGAGGTACGCCGATCCGGTGGTTCCTCACACGAAGAGAGGGTTTTTGACCGACTATCGAGAGGTGACGTCGTCAGAGCGGTTCTGGATCGTGCTGAATCACCTGCACGACTCGAATCGCTCTCGTTTGAGCATCACTGCCCGATGGTGGTCAGTAGAGCGGACGTTCAGCTAGATATAGTCGAAAGCATCTACGATGATTCGTTAAGTAGTGAGAATACAGATGATGAACAGGAGTTCTCCGGAGTGAAAGCTGTCGTACCTAGCTCGTACGAAACACTGGCTGGAGAGAAAACTGCCGTGGCGGAACTGTTCCTTGCCGAGGAACCCAAGGGCGAAGACCGGTGGACATCTGCGGTTCGAGGCGAGATGCCTGTAGTCTTCTCATTCGCCCAATTCGAGGGGGAGCCCAGAGAGATTATCGCGTGTAATCCACCTTCGACAGCCTACTGGTATGCCTTGTCATTCGCTTTCGAATGTACCGGCCTAGCGAGCGAAATCCGTGAGAGATTGGATATGCCGTATGAAAATTTATCCGAGAAACTAGGGTAGGGGTTTTGTAGCGCGTGCGGTGATTTTGAGTCTCATTTGATTCGACCGAATCAAGCCACGTAGTCGCTTCAAACAAGAAATATCGCACTCTTAGACAACTATTGACGGAGTGCCGCATCAAAGCCGGTCATGCCGTCGTAATCAAATCCCGACCGTAACCTGCCAATCAATCGAGCCAGCATCGTAGACGAACTCTTCCTCTTCCCGTCCCCCTGGACTGTTTCCGATTGCGACCATCTCCGTTATATCACCCCAAGCATCACCATAGTGGTTGGCAGGCTCTTGAACTCTGAAGAATTGGGGGCGATTCCTTTGATCCGTAGAGCGAAAAGATATCGGATGGTCGGGCGGAGAGGTTTTCGCCCAAGAGCTACCTTCGGTATCGAACGCCTCGTTGTACATAATCTGATCTGGTTCGACATCCGTCCTCCAGAGCGCGTCGAACATCAACGTACTGTCGCCGTATCTGGAACCGAAGAGGGTCCCGGGATCGTCAATCTTGAATATCAGAGTATCCTGGCAATTACACTCGTTCCTTCGCTCAACGAATATCAGGGCAGAGCGTTCCGGCGGCGTGATTGTTGGTTCTGAAGGTGGTGTGTTTTCCCCGTGCTTGATCTTAGTGAGGTTAACGTCGCCGCGGAGCTGCAAGACAATCTGATTGCGTAGATAGGCACGCTGTCCCAACACTGGATCTACACTCGGGAGGTCTTCTGGGGGGTCTATAACCTCTACAAGCGCCCTCAGCTCTCCATCAACCGACGATTCCATCAGGGCGTATATCTCGTCAATAACACTCTCGAGTTCGGATTCGAAATCAGTCGCACCTCGGAGCCGCGGAACGGTATCCGTCGGTAAGAGTCGAAGCCAGTTTCGGAAGTGGCCTTCCATCGCAGGGTGCTGGGGGACGTAATAATTCAAATCACGAGTATCGAGCCCTATCTTCTCCATGTACCGCACTCGGATCTCCTCCCACTCTGACCACGATACAGAGCCAGCCTCCTGTATCCACTCGTCCAGAATCGACATACTACGAGTACTCTACATCACGAGAAAAGAGTTGGCAGTCGCAATTACGCAGGCTCCAGGGTAACTGTCAGTGGCTTCTCGCCGCGCTGAGCATCTGTTCTCAGTGAACCGATAATAGACCAAAGCCGGATATCGCTATGCGCTACACTTTAAGTGTAAAAACCTATGCACTGTGTAGTAATAGAAACCCTTCCATGAGCAGTTCGTGACCGACTAGCGCTGTCAATTCAGAACGACCGGCGACATCTACCACCGGGGGAGGAGATCAACAGAGCCAAAAAATTGTATATGTCGATTCACCAATTAACACCTGTCACTACCCAGAAACCGATGTTTCCTGCACCAATCCTTTGGCCCAGAGTGTCACTCTCTGCCAAAGTTTGCTTCATCAGATCCACGTCGCCCCATTTGTCGCCAAATGTGTTCTCGGGTGAATCTATTTCGTAGTAGTATCCGTCGCCGTTGGGTTCAGTTGTAACGACTGAAACAGGACGTTTTGGTGGTGTGACTCCTGCTACAGACTCAGCCTCCATTCCACCGTCTTCTAGGGTGAATGCAATATTTTGAATAACATGCTCTGGTTCGAGTTCGGCTTCGAGAATCGAATGAGAAGCTTGTGTCATCGAGTGCAGAGTAGGTCCGAATATGTCAGTGGCATCCTCAACAACGTACACGTACCAGTCTTCGAGGTTCTTCGAATTTGTACTGGTAACGACGACTGACATACCATCATAAACAGAATTCCCGCCCTCACTGCGTGCCTCAAAATCAGCATCATCACGAACTCGTGAGAAGTCAAAGTCGCTACTCCCTTTGAAACGCGTGATGATCTTATTAGAGATCAAATAGAGGTCGAGTGGCTTAGGTTCTGCTCCGCCAAGTGTATCCTCCGCGGTTTCTTGGACAATTTCTTTGAATGCCTCGTATGGACGATCTGTCTCTCTCAATCGGAGAACTGAATCCTCGGGCATCAGAAGGGGCCAATTATTATTTCCTAAAAACGCTGTTTCGTTCTGAAAGATTTGGCTGTCGGGGAGACGAGATCTGTAATCTGGTTCCTCGCTAAATCCTAAATCGGAGACATACCGTTCTCGAAAATTTTGCCAGTCATCGTCAGAGATTGCTCTTTTTTGAGGAAGCCAAGGGGGATCCTTAGTCAAAGTCACACACAGACTGAGAAGACGGCGCGTGATAAATATCCCACTTTCCTATCATCTGGCGAGTCACCACGGCCACTGATGCTTGGATGCGAGTATGTCCCAATTTGTTTGGGGAAGCTCAACCACCTCAAACGGCTCGATCCCACTTTCTTCGATTCGACGTAACATACTGGCATCATCGGCCCAACAACCGTCGAAGAACTCACCCGCATCCTCTATCCGATAATACTTGCGCTGAGTCCGTTCCGGCTCTCTTATAATCCCAACTGTGACAGTTTCAAACGGGGGAGAGTTATCGACATTATTGTGCTCCAGCTCTCGATTAAAATCTTCAAGCGATTCCCAACTTGACCGATCCCGACCGATATCTCTCTCTGAATCGAACTCATATTCTGACCAATCCCGCCCTGGTTCATCTTTGTCAGCTACAACCAGCCCGCAGCTTTCACAGATAGTCTCTCCTTGTTTCTCGTTGGCAACGAGATCCATTGAACCGCACCCGGGGCACTCCTGTATCTCATCTCCGTCTGGTCCTTGGTCTTGTGGCCCTCCATACTGTGTAGCGCGACGGCTTTCGTCGTCGCTAGGGTCGGCCCGAACCTGGTCTACACTGTCGTCCTCGCTTTCGCTTGTTGTCCCATCGTCGGGTGAAATTAGTGCTTCAGCTTCCAAGCTCTCTGGAAGACTATCGATAGAAATCCACGACTGGTATGCACCCGGTGGAACACCGTACCGTTCCCGAGTGACTGTATGTCGGTCTGTGTTTTCCGGTTGGAATTTCTTTTCGAAACGTCTCTCGATCTCGTCGAGAGCCTCCATATTTGAATCCGAGTCCGGGAAGTACTCCGAGTAGATGTTGTAGTCATCGATACGTTCCGGATAGAGACCGTATTCCTCAAACAAATTCTCAACAAACTCTACTATCGAGTCTGGAATTTCGTAGCCTTCAGTCTCAGCAAATTCAAAGTATACACACAATCTGGTGGCCTCTCCTTCCATAGTATACGTTTTAGCTGTCAGCAGGGCTTAAAACCACTCGTACTATAGAAGGCCGATGAAAGTGAGACAAGTTTGTTGACTTGACAATTAGTGGCGTATTTGAGCGGCCGTGCAAAACGACGTTTGTATCGATCACCCTCTCATCGATATCTCTACAATAATCTTATTTATAAACACAGATGTAGTTTAGATATGGGCCAATCAGATACTCCCTCCGCTTGTTTGGAGTGCGATAGTGAAGATGTTGAACCAGTCGATAATAAGTCAGAGAAAAGTCAGTTTATCTGTTCAGATTGTGGATTGGTGATGGATAAGCGAACCAGTTCAAAACTAGATACGGATGTGGATTGGCGAGAAAATTACGGTTCCAAATCCTCTAATCAATTCGTCCGTGCTGACTGGCGCGAACAAAGCAGACCGGCTATTGTTGGGTTAATTAGAGAACCAGACCGTACACATCATGAATACTATAAAATTGAGAACCCGAGAAAGTTTTTCGAAGAATGTTCTGGCGAGCAGGACGAATTAAAGAAAATCAGAGAAAGCGATCTTGAGCCGTTTGAAACATTAGAGCTTCCTCATATTGAATGGAGATACTCAACGCATTAGTCGCTGAGCTCACTCTTTGCGTTCAACGAATCACCCGTCATTTGCTGATGGTTTCAAACGAGCGGGAGAATTGAATCCGGCCTCGGATTTATTTCAGTTGGTGACTCAGTAGAGTTGTATGGACGGTGAGCACACCTTTCGAGTTCTTTCCATCGACGAAGAACGGGGACAAATCCAACTGGATCCAATCGAAGAATCAAACGACGAATTTCTCGATGGCAGCGGTGATGTACGAACCGTCTCGACGGAGAGCAATGCGGATGTTGAGACCGTTATCTCGTTTCTATCACCTGGGCACGTAGTTCGGGCTACGCTAGAGGACGGTTCCCCTGGCAGAATAACGAGTATTGAACATAGAGGTGGGGCGGAGCTGCGAGACTTGGATCCGCGAACAGTACCCCTGGTTATCAGGTCATTTGCTGATGGCCACGACGACGTTCCGGATATTTTCGAACCGCAGCCCCAGGAGTCAAGCCTAGTTGCCGCGCGGTTACGCGATCAATCTGTCGTAGATCCATTAGCTGAGAAGCCGACTATCGGTGAGATGTATGTCTGTGTCCCTTCGAAGGATGGTAACCGGTCGTGGGGGGCATTCCGAGGAGGTGAGCAAAGCGAATCGATTTACGGCTCATTCCGAAGTATGGACGGGAGCCCTGCTGAGATTCTTGTTGGGAATCCACAGGATCGGTCGTACTGGTACGCGCTGATCTTCAAAGACGAAGGTTCGACGGTGGCCCAGAAAGTACTCGCTCAGTTCGGGTCCCTCGATAATGGCCACTATACCCCTGATCCATCAATCAACCTTACTCGTGCGCTGGAGGAGGAGCATCTCCCCGCAAATCCAGACGAAAATCCGCGAGATCTGTTAGGTGAATCGTACCAAGGGATGCCAGATTCGTTGATCCCAGAACAAGCGGGGCAGGACACTATCGATATGCTCGCCGAGTTCCTGCTGATGGTTCGAGAGGTAGATTTCTTCGGATCGTTCGACTCATTTGAACCGAACCAGGTAACCGTGGACGAATACGAGTCTTACAGCACGACATTATACAATCTATTCCACTTTCACGTTCAAATGATGAAGGCGATCTACCAGTCCGTATCCGACGGAACTGAAGCAGATGATCTTATGACCGATGGTGAGATACCATCAGCGGAGTTATTCGCCAAGTCCTCATTCAGGACCGCGTCTCGTATTCATCGTCTTGAATCGTATCTTGACCGGATGGAGCAAGTTGAGATTGAGATGTACGTTCACGACCTCTACACAGGAGGTGGTCGGGAACTGAAAGAAAAACTAGCAAAGAACGATATTCACGGTAGTGTACCGAATCGGATGCGTGCGTCGATGGGTGAAATGAGGGAGTTGGTCGAGGACTTCCAGAAGGCATTTGAAATGTGCGAGATGGTCGTTCAATCAAATGTATCCAATGGAGAGGTAGAGTACGACTTCCGTCTCAACGAAGACGCGTTCGACTACGTGAACGACTTCATGTCCGGACTTCTCGAAGACAGTATGGGGATGACACCCGGAGGTGAACACGATCCCGAAGAGGCGAATCTTGACACGGCAAGAGTACTGGGCGGTCAGATAACGCAGCGGTACGATTGGTTAGACCCTGCTGCCTCGGGACCGATGGGTGAAATGTGGAAATCCGCGGGTCCATACGGGTAATAGCGAAGGTCTCGGTAGACACTTTCCAACGTGAATATATGTCTTCCCGTCACCACTGAAAATAGCATGTCCACTCTCCCCGATGGCTGGATGGTTGATGAATCGGTCCGCGAGACAACGCATAATGAGATGTCCCGGGAGTTCCCTGAATACATCGAAGACCAATCAACGCCGGCGACGAAAACATTCGCTGGCTATGTGAGCCCCGATGAGTCCACGATCGTTGCTGTGGGAGAGCTGAACCGTCCCGGTATTCCGGACAACAGCGGCCTATACATCTATGTCTACGAGGTTGCAAGTGGTATGGACAAAGCGCCTTTCTGGCTATTCAGCGGCGGCGACGATGTCGATACTGCGCGAAGCTTGGCTCGAAAAGTCGTTGTTGCACGAGACGAGACGCCGTATGACCCGGGAGACATCAAATTCCTCAGTGACCTGCGAGAGCGTGTTCCTGAATTAGATGTTCATACGGAATTCACCGCTGAGGATTACGGGCAGGAGTGGGTTGAGGAACAAGGAATAACGTTTGAGTCTCCTGGGCCAACCGGCCACCCGCTTGAATCGTACCTTTCGGGATACGTCGCTGGAATCCAGTTTCAGAAGTATTGGCCGAGTCTTGAGTGTGACGAGCTAGAGTGCTCAGCAGAGATCGAAGGAGGGAACCAATCTAGCTGGGAAATGAATTCAACACTTTACATCGGGGAAACTGATGAGGGTGTGTTCGTCCCGGTTGGTTGGCGCTGTGTGAAGCATCCAGTTGAAAACCTGGACTCGTTCATGGCGGATCTACCCAGTTCCGATGTCGTCTCAGAGTGGGAATCCCGCTTAGACGAAGAACAGTCACTAGTTAACGAGCGGGTTGAAGAACTCGAAGCAGCTGGAGCCTTCGACGATGGCGATGATGATGATGAAGATGGTCCCGAGTGGAGACGGAATGTAGGTAAGAACCATCAGGCCCGGAAGGAACTGGAAGAAGAAGGAGTCCTTGAGGAATATACTGAAACCGAACAGGAAGAACGAGCAAAAGTAATGGGCTTGTCGATGGGCCCGAATATTGAGCGGTATTTCCTCGTCCGGTGTAACCTCGACTGTCTGTGCTTCGGTGGGTATTACCAGAACCTCTCGTACATTCGGGACCCTGCTGTCCTCGACGAACAGGAGTACGTTTAGTAGACTCTATGGGAGCTGTAGCTTGAAAATCTAGCACTCCCTATTAGCATCGACGTTTATTGCCAGCCCTCTGGTTACGAAAGTCAACGATTCGGAGTCAGGACAGAACGTCATAGTCCCCGGTTGACTCGGTGTCTCAAACTGCCAGACGATCTCCCCATCCTGCTTGTCTACCGCGTATACTGTGTCATCGGCACCGATATAGACTGTGTCCTCGTCCTGCGTAGGTGGTGAGAAAATCTGGACTGCAAGCCATTGAGTGTCACCCACGTGGTCGGTTAGGGATTCCCAGATGATTTCTCCCGAATTAGGGGAGATTCGCAAGAGCCCTTTGTTTGTCGGCGCGAAAATATCGTCGTCAATTATCGGTTGTTCAGCGAATCCTGTTCTTGATTCCTCTTCTTTTGGACTGTCTCGTTGGGAGGAAGAGTCGAAGGCCCGCCAGTCACCACTCTGCTGTCCGTCGTCAGTCGTGGTTCCAAGGTCCCTTTCATCGCCCGGATCAGGGTCTATATTCGGTTCTACCCACGCGACGTCACCTGACTCGGCTTGTAAGGCGACGATTTTGTTGTTCGTGCTGACGAGTGCGTGATCCGAATTTGCAATCATTTCAGACGTTAGAGACTCTTCGGGAGAATATGTCCAGATTTCGTCGCCAGAATCTTGAGCTATTTTATGCACACTCTCAGGAGTCGTGCCGCTCTTCCCGTCTCCTCTCTTCAGAGCATACACGTGTTTCTCGGTTGGATACACTGCGATAATTCGCTCGTTGAGTTCTCCCACCGCTCGATACTCGCCGTCCGAAGAGAGTTCCCAGACCGTGCCCTCGAAATCGCCGAAATAGCAACTATTGTTCAACGGAACATGCCGTGTAGTCGTTTTTGTAGGCGTGTCCTCCAGATTCCACAGATTATCACCCGATCTAATGTGATACGCTCTATGACTTCCTTTGGTTTCAACAATTACCGTCTCACCAATGAGTGTCGGGCTACGGTTTGTTCGCTCGGGGAGCTGGGTTGACCAGATGACATTACCGGTCTCTGAGTTCAGTCCGTACAGTTCCTGTCCATCCGTCAGTGCGATATAACCGTTCGTAACCGCTCCAGGTGGGGTTAGTTGCTTCCCGTAAATGTTATGTCCGAACTGCCAGCGAATAGGTGGGCTCTTTGTTCTGACGTTTGCTATGAGAAGGACAATGTCTTCGTTGTATTCCCATTCGGGGCCTTCTCTATCGTACAATTCAGCGTCACTACGTGTACGAAGGACGTCTGCAGACGGATACAGGTCGCGGAGTTTCTCCTCTAACTCGTCTATCTTAGCTAAGTTGTCCTCTCGGTCCTCAAATATCTGTGAGACCTCCTCAGTTCGATTATCTCGTAGTGACGCGTAGCCTGAGCGTCGGAAATACTCCCCGAACAAGCGCTCTACGGCGTGCTCGCCTAATTCTTCATCAGTTTCCGGAGCAATCACTCCATCTTCATCTTCCGGTGGCAATACACGCAGCCGAAGAGTCTTAGTCATTGATCGTGATTAAAACGCTACTATCAAAGTCGTTTCCCGAATAGATAGATAGGTGACTGGATCTAGTATACATTTAATCAAACAATCTTGAGATTGAGAAAAGCGGAGAGATATGACGAACCCTCCATATAGCAACATACGGTTTACCGCTTGTATATATGATCCTATTCCAGGTTTAGAAGTTCTAAGCGCCCCAATATCTCGGTTTTAGCATTTCCGTTTATTCTACTTGTGCTTACTCGAATAAGCACAAGTGGATTTTAGTGGGTCGCCGCCCTCGGGTCAGCCACCCCAATGCCCGAACGCCGGCCAACCGATACAGAGGCCCACAAACCCCTGGAAAAAGCCGTTGAGGAGTGGGTACAGAAGAAAGCCAAGCCTGGTGGCGGCGGGAACTACGCCCGCGAAGCCGACCGTGTCCTCACGGCGTTCATCGACTGGACGCCCGACTCCGTCGAGACCGTACGCGACATCTCGCGACGAACAATGATGCAGTACGCCGAATACCTTCACCGTCGAACCGACGCACGCGTCGCGGATCAGGACGATGAGGCAGGTATCACAGGACGGACTGCCCAGCAATATTACGCTCTTGTCCGCGCGTTTTTCACCTACTGCGTAAAGTGGGGATACCGGGAAGAGAACCCCGCCGAGCACAAGCCGGCTCTGGAGGAATTGCCCGATGCGTCGCTCGGCGCGAACGGTAATCGCCAGCAATTCTGGAGTCCGCAAGAGCGAACGGCCTTCGTTCAGTACGTGGATGAGCGTGCACACGACGCGATCTCCGAACGAGGGAGCAACGCTGTAGAGGAAGCGCGGGACCGAGCGCTCGTCTACCTATTCGCGTACTCTGGCGCGCGGAGCGCTGAACTTCTCCGTGATCCCAATGATTCGCGCCGGACAGGTGTCACATGGGCGGACGTGGATCCCGAAGCGGGTGTGATTCGGGTACTGGGGAAGAGTCAAACAGCCGGTGAGGAGGTGCAGTTACCAAGTCAGGCCCGCTCGGCCGTACAGCAGTATCGCAAGATTCTGGACCCACCGACGGAGGAGTGGCCGGTGTTCCCGACACAGCACGCGCCGTCATTATACGAGTGTGCGCGTACGGAGCTTGGCAATCGCGTAGATAGCTTGGAAGCCGAACTCGAGGCAGACGGTCCAGACGCAGTTCTACGTCGGTATGAGATTTCCCCACCATCGATCACGACTGAGACCGTTCGGAATATCTTCCGCCGACTCTGCAAGGAGGGTGAGATCCCTGTTGAGGGCGAGCACGAGTACTTGAAACCGCACGGAGCGCGCCGCGGTGCTGGCGAGGCCCTCTATCGGGCAGAGGGTGCTTCAGCGGCTCAACGTGCGCTTCGCCACGAAGATCCGTCCACTACATCAAAAATGTACAGTCACATTGAGGCGAGCGAGCAGGCGGAAGTCGCGAGTGACGCATTCGAGAAAATCGACGAACAAACCACGACCGCGGACGATGTCAGCTGAGAACTTCTCGTTTACCCGATTAAGTCCAGAACGAGCGAGTAACGCCTTCACCTCCCACAACCGGGGGAGCAGACGGGAGACCGTCGATATCTCGGCAGTCTTCGAGTCCGGTGATTTGGAGGCGTACGCAATTCAGTACGAAACAACGGCCCAGAAACACTGGGTCCGAATGCACGAGCAGCGTTCAAACGAGAGTTTCGAGCACCTACGGTTGAAGGTTGTACTCGCGGATTTTCTCTACCAGCTCGGGCACGATGTTGCTCGCCCGCTTGAGGAGTGGGAGCAGAATGAGTGGCGAGTTATCGATCGGGACGTAGTGTACACGTGCTTCGAACGGCAGTACTCAAACGGCCGTGCCGACATCGCGTATTTCGAAAATGGCACCCATATTATCGGTGAGGCCGGGAACTGTCCAGCAAAGAAACTCATAAGGGGTGGTGTAGATGCGGATAATGCGGTTTTCTTGCTGTTACCGTACGGCTGGCTGGAATTCGAAACCGAGCGATCAAAGCCAGTAATAGACATCGATGAAATTGATGAGCAGATCTCAGCGGCGGACGCGTTCCCGGCGCGGTTCGATATCACTGCGGAGATTGTGGCCTTCATTCGTCCCGGTGAAAATCTTGCTGACTGTCTCTATCCCTGACTGATTTATCGTCGACATTAGCGAGGAGACATTAGTGTCAGGGGGGGGTGACTAGGACCATTCCGCCCCAAACCCGCTCTCGACCCAATCTACGTCCGTATTGCTAGGGTCCACGGGATCGAGGTAGTCTATATTACTAAGTCGTAGAGTCCATGAGTCACAGAGTCATTGAATCATAGATTCAGTGAATCAGTGAATCTAAGATTTTTTGAGTGGTTGATTCCAGGATTCAGTGGATCACAGAGAATCTCGGAGCCAGCGACTATTTGAAACACTGAATCAATGAATCAGTGAATCCAAGAGATAGAGATTCAATGAATTACCCACCACGGGAAGTACAGAGTCACTGATTCAGTAACTGCCAGTAGCAAGCTCCATTCCTCGAGGAACCAGCAAAGCGAGAATTCCATAATGCGTTGAGTCAATGAATCAGTGATTCACTGATTTTCAGCAAATATAATACCGTGATCGCTTATTAGCACCATATACTACGGAATACAGCACTTTATCGGTTCAAAAGCGGTATTGGATGTCTGACGTGGATTTATGAGTCATTGAATCAATGATCGTACTATGACCGAGTCACCTCGTGGCTGGGGCGTCACACCATCGACTGGCATTCCCACGATCGCCTTCGGTAATCAGAAGGGTGGGACTGGGAAGACAACGGCGACAATAAACAGTGCAGCGGCACTAGCCTCGCGAGATCACGATGTTCTTGCGATCGATATGGACCCACAGGCCGACATGACGAAAGGGCTTGGACTGGGTCCGGGCGATGACAACGATCCATCAAGCCCGAAGAACGACATTCCAAATACGCTCGCTACGGATGATGCAAATCTTCTCGACGTCCTCGTCGACAATCCGCGCACGGACGACACGACTCTTTCAGAAATCATGATCCACAGCGACGATTACGAACACCTGAATTTCGATCTCGTACCGAGCCACAAGGACATGGGGCTTGCCCGGGATTGGATGGACGACGCAGGCGCTCGTCTCTCGTTGAAAGTTGCTCTCGAAGAGTTGGTCGACGACGGCTACGACTACGATTTTATTTTGATCGACTGCCCCCCTGATCTCTCGGTCCTGACGGATGCAGCGTTCATCGCGGCGCAAAACGTCTTCCTGGCTGCGCAAACCCAAGCGACATCCCGGGATGCTCTAGACGATCTCTGGGATCAGCTGGAATCCATCGAGGACAACCAACAGATCGAGATTGCGATCGTGGGACTGCTGGCAAACATGTATAGAGACGATGGGCAGTCACAGAAGTTCCTGGAGGCATTTGACGAGTCATATGCGTCACTAGCGCCGATCTTCAAGCTTCCAATGCGGGTGGCGATACAGCGCGCGTGGGACAACGGCTGCGATATTTTCGAATGGGAGGACGCGAACGACCAGCAAGTCGAGCGCGACCTCTTCCTGGAGGTTGCTGAGACGATGGAACGGGCGTTCGACAAAACGCAGGTGGAGGTGTAACTATGCCCCGAGGAATGGACGAGCGATTTGAGGACCCATCAGAGGAAGCAGAAGACGAAGAAGTCGTGGACGACGAAACGACGGAGGCGACGTCGGAAACAGAGAGACAAGACCGCGAATCTGCAGCCGCCACAAAAGAGCAATCTGGTCAGCAGAGGAGTGCTGACTCGGCGGATACTAAATCCTTCACTGAGGAGACAACGGAAACGGATGATAAGCCGTTGAACATCCGCGAGGACTGGGACTCGGCCACGATATACGTTGAACCGAAACAGAGCGAGGATATTGAGGTCACATTCACGCGGCTGAAGAAACAGTTGAAGCGAGAGGACGTCACGCTCGAGAAGAACAAGCACTTCTACCGAGGGATTTTCGAAGTGGCGTTCGGCGAGCACCGCGAAGAGACGAAGGAAAAGATCCGCGAACTAGCAAAAGAAGACGGTAATCAATGAATCACTGAGTCTTGGATTCAACGAAAGGAGATCAACGTTGTGACCCCTGAACTACAGGAGTGAAAGTTACTGTCTGGTTCAGCACCTCCTCAGCTGGATTTCCTCCGTTGAGAGCTTGGTTCGGTCGTTCCTGGTTGTAGTTTTGACGGGAGGGCGAAGGAGCCGGACTCGTACAACAAGGCGTATCGACCCTACCTTTTATTTAAGTGGGGAAAGACCGCACAGGCTACAGGTTTAGAGTTTCAGTGAGTGGCTCAGGGTCCCCAAAGCAGACGGTCGAAGAATTATGTCGCACTGAACATCAAGACCTCCTCGGTGCATTAACGAACGAAAGCCGATGGAGCAAGGAGGCGGATCTTGGCGTCGGCAATCAAGTCGTCGCCTCCACGCACGAGAGTCGGACGGTTTTGGAACTCATCCAGAATGCGCGGGACGCGATTCGCGACGGATCCGACGATGACGGACGAGTGGCTGTTATCGTCGGCCCAGAATCCTTACTCATCGCGAACACTGGTCGGCCGTTTGAACTCAACGATGATGATGTGTTCGAGGCGGTCACTGGACTCGGCCGATCGGAGAAACTCGACAACAGCGACTCGATCGGTGAAAAAGGGGTTGGTCTCAAATCGTTACTCCAGCTGAGTGAGCGGTTTTCCGTCCATTCGGTCGTCGATGACGATCAGCTCTCGGCACAGTTCTCTCGCTATCGCGCGAGCCAGATGCTGTTAGCAGGGTACGACCATTACCTCAAGACAAATCTCAGAAATGAACTCGATGTCGAGAGTTCCGTCATCGAGTCGTATCAGTCTATTCTCGACGAAATCCTAGATGAAGAAGCATGGTCGAGACTCCCATCAACGCCGGATATCGACACCATCGCTGAGCGGGAGTCGACCGAGGAGCAGGCGCCGCCAGCGCCAAGCGAGTTCCTCACCGATTTGCCTCGACTCTCTTTATTCCGGTACCCATTCCTCATCAGTACCGACCGCAAGGAGTCGGATGCAACAGGCCGGCTCGTTGACGCCCTCCTCAAGACAGGTCAATCCTCTTCATCAACCGCAACGCCGGACAATAAATGGCTCGAGGACCATGCCGACACTTACCAGACGGTCGTCCGGCTTGATTATGATGACCCGGAATGGACCGGGTTGCTCGATTCTGTTCAAAACGCACTCGCCGAAAGTGGTCGCGATATCGTCGACGCCTTTGAGACTAACCGGCGAAGCGCAAACGTTGGCGGACTGTCCAGCGACAAGACACCCCAAGCGCAATTCTGGGATGAGTGTACCGACCTCTCTGCGTCAACGCTAGTCCTCCTTGGGGAACTCGACGAAATCGATTTCCTCAAGCTCGAGGGCGATGACACCGAGGAAACCGGTTCGCTTGAGATTAGTGACCGCCGGGAAGTGACTATCGAGACCGACAGTACCCACCAGTCGTCCATCGGCGATGATCCCGAACTCTCCCGAATTCCGCATACAGTCACAGAGGAAACGACCACTACTGCCGGCACAACCACCCATGAGCGAGAGTTCCTTCGATACTCACAGACACTGACCCCAGAGGTCCATCAGTGGTTGACGGATGAGGACCGCGACATCGACGTCGAATCGGCAACGATAGATATCCTGCTGGAACAGCCGCGCCCCGAGGCAGCCGATTGGGAACCAACGCCAGAACCTCTCCACCTTTACTACCCGATTTCGGATGCTTCGACGCCGTTCCCGTTCGTAATTCATGCTCCCTTCGAGGTGAGTTTCGATCGCCAACATCTCGCGACTGCTGAAAAAAACCAGACGCTCCTCAAGGAGCTCCCGACGCTCATCGCGACCGTAAGCGAAGACCTCATCCAAAGCAACGAGGCAACTCACGCTCCACCGTCGGGATATCGATCGTGGATGCCGTGGCTTGTTGCCCCCGTCGACGTCGCCGAGACTGACGCCGAGACATCGCTCGCAAATGGAATCGCTGACACCCTCAGTCGACTCCAAGACACCGCGATCGTCCCGACTGACTCCCAGGAACCGTTGCAGCCGACGGCGACACTGCTCGACCCGACGCGGTTGGAAGCCTTCGAGGCATTGCGTGGGCGGGATGCCGCGCCGCCGATCCCTGCTACAGAGGTCATCGCGAATGGGAAAGCGTGGAAAGCCGACCTCCCCGAATCGGGGGCGAGTGACCAATCCCAGTTCAACGGGTTCCTTTCCCAGATCGGGTTGACCACGATTATCGAGACGATTGCAGCAGATGCATCGGAGGATGACCTCGTGACGGTCCTCTGTGACTTCTGGAAACGAGCCAGTACAACCACACCGGATGGTGGGTTCGATGCGTGGCATGTGACTGTCGAGCAGCCAACCCACGCAGAGCTGTACTTCGAGGCCATAGCGGAGGCGCTAGCCGGCCACGGCGCAGATGCGGATGACGACGATGAAAACGATGCAGAAGTCGATGCAGCGACCCGCCTCGGTAGACATGGTGTCCCCCTATTGCCGGCAGAGAAACACAAGGAAGGCACATCGACGACTGAGTCGGAGGAGGCAACCGTAACCAGATTAGTTCGCGCGAGGCCTAGCGAGGGGCAATCCGATGATGGATCCCGCCAACGGAGTGAACGCATCGTCTTCCGCCGCCAGGAGCCCGGTGAGTCACAACAATCCATGGCGGAACTCCCCACTCCACCCCAACAATTACCGGTCTATATCATTCCGTATCAAAACGAGTGGGTCGGCCCGCTCAAGCGGCATAACCGACGCTGGGGAACCCGAGAGCTGGAAGGACAAGCAGCTTTCTATCGCCGTGTCGGCGCCGAAGCGGGTGGGTTCTCGGGCGACGAAAATGGCGACCCAGACGTCGTCGGCTACCTAGCCGATCTATACAAGCAATCCACAGCCGGACAAACTGCCGAGTGGGTGACCCCCCAGCCGTTCCACAACAAGCAGTTCGACGACGTCGAGGAAGTCTTCGCGTATGATACACTCACCGGTACCCCAACGGACTACGATGCGTTTCTCGAGCGACGATACGTGCAGACGATCCCGCTTCCGACCGACGACGGCAACCAACTCCCAGCCGAGCGACTGGTGTTCGGCCCCGAATGGGCGGAGAGATTCAGCGCCGTTGCGGATTCGCTCGCAAGTGAAAATGGCGTCGAGTATCCATTTTCCGGGACTGATGATGGTGAGGCCGAGCCGGCCGCGAAGTTCCGACGATGGGCCGCAGCAATCGAGTGCCGCCAAGACTTCGAACCCACGGACACCCCAACCCTCGCGCCGCCCAGTGACGAGCAGTGGGAGGCCATCCATGCACAGATGGACCTCTCAGAGGCAGAACGCAAGCGGTGGGAACTCTACTTCTTGTTGCATCTGGGCGTCCAGGTCGGCCCCCACATCGATTGGGGATGGCTCTTCCCTGGCCGAGGCACCGACGACCGTCGTACGGGCGCGCTATCACTCTCGGAAGTGCAGTCCCTCGCGGATGCCGATCCCGAGTTCGAAGCCAATCCACCGATTTCCCCACCCGAAGACCTGCTGGAGCGGTACCAAACGATTAGTTGGCGCTCAGAACACCATCCAGCGTTCAGTGCCGGCCACTCGGGTAGCTGTCAAAAAGATTGGTTAGACTGCGATATTGAGGAGTGGGAGTACAACAAGGACTTGGCGATCCCAACGTGGTGGCATCTCACGGAACTCAATCCAGACGCTGACCGGGGTCATCGGGAGGCAGTTCGGGATGCGACGGCGCTTATCTGGCCAGAACTCACGGCGACCATCACAGACACTGCTTGGTACTGTGATGGTACGCATTACAGTCACCAACCGAATACACACGACGCCACGATTCCAGCGCTCGGGGTCGTCCAACTACAGGATGCGGCACTCTGGCCGGTCACGGAACCAGATACAGATGACGATCCTGCGGAACCGCCCGGTGGGTTGATGCCAGAGGACCTCCACACAGCAAGGCCACTAATCACCGCCGATGAGCAACGCGGTGCGGCCAGCTATCTGCCACGACTCGATCTCGACAAAGTTATCGCAAGCATCGAGTCGCGGTTCGATTCGGATGGAGAACTGCCGAACGTCGACATTGCATCGCTGCCGACAATGCTTGGTGCACGGCCGCTTGATGGACTAACCCCGGCCCAAGCGGCCGATCGACTCAACGAGTTCTTAACCAGCCGTGCGGTTGCCGATACACATCGCACATACGACCATCAAGCGCTTTCGGCGATGGAATCCACATGGGATTCCCAGTCGAATACAGTGCCCACCTATGGATTGTTACGGCGGCTCACGGCGACCTCGCAAGTCAGTCGAAAACTCACTGATGAGGAACCCAAGCGCCAGTGGATTCGTCGAGATATCTGGCATACTGGCGTTCGACTCCCGGTCCGATGGGCCGACGACTCGCTCATCCTCCACGTTGAGGAGGACGTCCCACAAGTCGAGGAGCCTGAGCTACGAATCTACACGCAGCAAATCCCACAGCATGCACGCGAGCAGTTCGCCAATGACGAGTCCATTGCGATCGTCGAACGGCCCAGTCGAGAGGCACGAGCCATTGCATACCTGCTCGGGGGTGCCCCCGATGGGCCAATACCTCCGTTTGGAATTCAAACAGAGACGGAACAACCGGACCTCGGAGTTCCCGAAGACGAGTCCGAGCCAACAGCGCAAGAACAAGATGCGATAGAGGATCTCAAATCCACACTGAAGCCCCGGATAATCTATCTGCTAGCCGCATACGATGCAGATGTATCTGAGCCCGACCATAGATCGGTCTACAACCAGCTTAATGCGATCATCAACAATCCAATCGGGATTATCGAGAACCCAGAAGGTACGAGTTCGAGACGATCAACGCAGTGGTCACCGCCAACCACTGCTGAGGAAAAGCCTAATCAGATCGCTATCTATCGGAGCGCAATCGACAAGCACAGTGACGATTCGACAGAGATCCCGCTATACCTCGTAGCAGATGGCCTTGCCCAAGTTATCGACCAATATTCGCTTAGGGATGTCTTCGAGAACATCCTCATCAAGCCAGATTACGCACTTGATTACGATTACGCCGAACAGAAAGAGAATGTCCGCAAAGAACTCTCTGAGCTCCGAGAACAGCGATTCAAGCTGGTTCAAGCGGCACTAAGAACACTGCTTTCGAACATCGACGAGACGGCAAGCCCACCGGAGTTGCATATCGATCCGGACGACGATGTCGAACCCACGTTGGAGAAAATGGCGAACGCACCGAACGAGACGGAGGACACTGTCGTCAATGCGTGGGTGGAGGCATTCACGACTGCGGGGCTTGCCGAACCGGTCACCCGGCATTGTATTGCGGCCGCAGCGACGGAGGAGTTCTACGCACGACTCCAATATATTGCTACAGCACTCCAGAACGCCTCAGAGCTTCATCACGATGACTTAAGAGGCCACCAAGTTTGGGATGAACTCGATTCGTGGCCGACCGACAGCGACGTCGAGCCCCTCCGAAAGTACCTCACTGCCGTCGCCAAAATTGACGCCTTCTGGGCGACGTACACAGATAGCGAATCAGATGTAGAAACCGCCTTCGCCCTGGCCGTCGAAACAGCTGCCAACCCAACAGCGCCACCGGCGCCACTGACACCAGTCATAGAGGGCATTCCCGCAGGCGACCGCGTGGCGACAGCGCTCAGGGACCGCTTGCTGATCGAACTCCCAAAACAAAGTGACGGGCCCATTCCCGAGTCCATTATAACGACCGTCGCCGAGTGGCACGCAACCCGCCACGAAACGTTCGCCGCCTCACTAAGTGAGGACGATGACACCAGCAAGCTCCTCAAGGCGTTCACAACGGCGCTCGAGAACCCCACCGAGTCGCTCGCGACTGTTATTGACGCACTGAACGGGTATCGTGAGGACACTGGTGGCGGTGGCGGCACTACGAGCCACGCCAAGCGACGGGAGCTCACCATGCAGTGGGTGTCAGCGTCGGATGCCGAGCTGGATGACGCGGTTAACTCATCTCTCACACTGGAGGATGCACCTGAAGATGGGGGCGCTCCCAGTATTGGATCGACTTCATCTAGCACCCCGACATCAAATGCAGAGATTGCTGATGACCGAGGGCGTGAAGCCGAACTGCTGTGTCTGGCGCGTACGTGGAACCAGTTCCGGACGCAAGACCAATCAACACGAGAGCGAATCCTCAAGGAACTCACTCGATGGCGGAGCGCCGATATCTGGCGAATGAAACCGGTTGAAGCCATCGCCGATATCGAGGCAGATGAGCCAGCAATCGTGGGCGAACGGCCGGAAGTGGTCCTTCGACAGGCAACAATCCCAGATGAATCAGCGTATCGGACTGCATTCCGCCTGTTGTTCGACGTCTCTGACGAGCGTGGGCCCGGATTCGATTATATCGACCCTTTCGCCGGCATGGACGAAAAAGCGAACTCTGACTGGCGTCCGGAACATATGAGACGGGTCGAAGTCAAGGCCGTTACACCGGATCGAGCGACTAATGGCCGCGTCAAATTGACCGGAAACGAATTCCGGATGGCCCGCCGGCGAGGTCCCGAACCATTGGCGAGTGAGTTACCGAAGCAAATCCGTGAATCAACAGACCGCTACCTGCTCCGCTTAGTGAGTCTCCCGCGTGCGTGGCGCAGTAACAGTGCGAATGGCATCACAGTTAGAGACATTCAGGACTTCATTGACTACGGGAAATTTGAAGAGGATGATGAACCCCTCTGGGAGAAGCTGCGGGGTGGAGAGTTCTACGTGAGCTTTGGATCTGGGGACTGACATCCCCCTCGATACATTCGGCGACTCGTCTACAATCCAACCCCTCACCCACACCACTACACGTTCGGCGCTATCGACAGAGTTCCTTTCTCAGCCTCCATTCACTCAATAGATCGAGTTCGTGCGTGTCTGTCAAAGGTGACTCAAGACATCCTCCTGGAAGCAGACGGATTCAGCCGAGATTTGGAATACACGGTCGTCGACCAACTACCCCACATACTCGCTGATCAGGGTAATTAAGGAACTGATAGGTCGTGTTTTGTTGAGCGTGAAAGTGTACCAGTACTTTGGAAAGGTCGCCGCGACAACGACTTCAAGATCAGAGGCATCGAAGTCTGGCAGCGCTCAACCCCACCCTTCGTCAAGGACGTCCAGCGAGACTGTCTTGACCGGCTCGATGCCACGACCGGACGCGGTGCTCGGACGGCTCGAACGAGCAATCGACGAACTGCAGGCGGGCAACGTAGCAGTAGAGCGGCTCGTCGAGCGGAACCGTGTCTCCAAGCCGTTGGAAGGCTACTCACAGAATACCCAGAACGTGGCCGCCTTGAAGCGAGCGCGCGAGCAGGAACTGGCAGTCCAGCCGGGCCAGGATATCGAGTACGTAGTCGTCGACGACGAGAAATCCTCGCGAGATCGGGTCGCCCTCGCCCACGAGGAGATCGAGACCTACGACGCCTCGTACTACGAAACGCAGCTGGTCAGAGCGGTCGAGAGCGTGCTTTCACCGCTCGGGTGGGATCGGACAGACATTCGACGGAGACTCGCAGAGACACGAGAGCTGGAGCTGACGGAGTTTACAGCAGCCCGGAACGGATGAGTAGTCTCAAATGTCTTCTGAGGTGAGCAAAATCACAAGTGGGCGACGAGGTCGATCCCATTCACACTCCGGGGGGTCCTGCTCTCTGGAACACCCCCCAGAGTGTGAATGGAGGCAAATCAATCACACCGAGGGTGGACAACCTATATGTGAATGGGGCGAATTGGTCCGCTCATGCCAAACAACGATTCCACACAAACCACCGTCGACGAGATATTAAATGTCGACGAGGAGGATAGCGAAGATGAATCGGATATTTTTGAGAAACCGTGGTTGCTCGAGATCGATAACGTTCCTGACGCCAATCGAATTGTCGGACGAGACGACCATATCACGTTCTTGGCCAAGAATCTCCGAAAAATGCGGACAAATAGCGTCCCGGATAACGTCCTGGAGTGGGGCGAAACCGGGACGGGGAAGACACTAGTTGCAAGACACGTCTGCGAGCGGCTTGAAGCAGCAACTGCAGGAACGGACTCCCCCATCGTTACTGCCTACATTAACCCAGACCCCATCTCTACGTATACCTCCACCTTCCGAAAGATTGCAGAGCAGGTGAACGCGAAAGCAGAGAATCCGCTTGATGTCCCCTATCAGGGCCTCTCAGCCGAGCATTATCGGGATCAGAAATTGTGGCCCGTTGTTCAGCGGGAGTTTTCTGGCGGTCTTGTCGTCATTATCGATGAAATCGACAAGCACGGAGAAGTGAATGAAGTCCTCTACACGCTATCACGGTCACAATCAAAAGACGACGTTGACTTCCCAGTCCTTACAATCGGGATTTCGAACGACATCGAATTCAAAGGAGAAATCGAGTCACGGGTTCAATCGACTCTCCAGCCAGAACACCGAACGTTCACACCGTACGAAGAAGACCAGCTCATTGCAATCCTCGAAAATCGACGGGACGCATTTTACGACGGTGTCCTCGATGACGAGGTGATTCCAACCACGGCTGAACTCGCAGCTGAAGAACACGGTGACGCTCGACGGGCAGTCCGATTGTTCCGGAATGCGGGCGAGATCGCCGACGAAGAAGGCGACGATATCGTGACCGCGAATCACGTTCTCGAAGCTGACGAACTCGTCGAAGTTGAACTCTTTATGGAGATGGTGAAAGGGACTCCGTTGTCCGGGAAATTACTCCTGTTTGCTCTCACGCGTCTTGACCGGAATAACCCGGAAAAAGAATGGTTCCGGACATCAGAGATTCACGAGGTTTACCAAACAGTAGCACGGGACGTCGAAGTAGAGCCCAAGGGGTACAATCGTGCGCTTGAGCTTCTGAACAAGCACGTGACGACAGGAGTTCTCGAATCGAAAAAGAAGGAAGGCGGAGATCAGGGGAAGTTCAGGTCGTATTCCCTCCAAGGAGATGTTGAGAGTACGCGAACTGGACTGATCAACTCAACGCCGGAACTCCAGACGTTGATGGGATGGTGACACCCCCACCCCTCGGTGTGAATGGTCCCCCATAGGATACGACGGTTGTAGAGATAGAGCGGCAGTTGGGGAAGCAGGCTCGGTCGTCTGAAGAACCTAGTACGGCACGGAGAGCGGCTTACACGTTCTGCCACGGTAGCTGCCCCGAACCGCTACTGCACCGCACCGCAGTTGTAGTTATCTTTATTATACTACAGTCTAAACAGTCCTCCGAGTAGATGTATTCTGAAAGGCGAGGCCTTGTGCCGAAGCCGAAGGTTCGCCACTGAGGCGAGAACCCTCTCTACGGCGTGAGGACTTTTGCTGTTAATGCCTTCTTAATCGCGGTACCCTGGGTGGTGGACCATTCACACTGAGGGGTGTGGGGGTAAACGAGGCGTAATCTATCCGCGTGTTGCTCTGTCTTCTCTAGGAGTGAAGTCTCGTTAGAGATCGGCGGTTGGTAGCCCATTCACACCGAGGGGTGTCGGGTAAACCGATCCCATTCACACTCTGGGGGGTGTCATCTGCTACGCTACGAATCACGTTGAAACGAACATCAGGCTACAGTTCCATCTCGTCTACTCGTCGGGATTCACCGGCCCTTTGTACTTCGACGTCACCGAATCGCCTTCCCGCCACTGCCAGTAGTAGTAGCGGTTGTCGTTGATCTCCTTGATCGTGATCGTCGCCTTCGCCGGCACGTCGTCTGGGAGGTCATCGGGGCGCTCCTCGACGTCGGCGTCGTCCGCTTCCTCCTCGAGACGAGCTTCCCGCTCTTTGTGTTCGGCCAACGCCTCGGCGTAGCTGGCAACATCCCGAAGATGCTCCGGTGTGGCTTCATTGAGCGTGTTGACGATCTCCGTCGGAAGGTTCGCCGGTGGGGTCGGGGGTTCGTAGGACATCGGCTCTTTTCGTGTTAACCAACACGCCCCACGAACCCATAGTTTTGTTGGTTAAGTCGATGGAGACGGTTCTCGCTATTGCTTGTTGTAACACTACTCGAAACTTCTTTATACACAAGTTTCGTACTATGTTACGTCGTGCTCCGGCGCATCGAACTCGAGGTCCTCGCCACGGTCGAGCGCGGCGACACGATCTCCGAGCTCGCGACGAAACTCGACCACAGCGAGAGCTACCTCTCTCGTGCAGTCGCCGACCTCGTCGAGAAGGGACTCGTCTACACGGAACGCGATGGCCGCCGAAAACGAGTCGTCCCGTCGGATGCTCGCGCCGTCGAACTCTATCGGGACCTCGTCCGCCAGCACTCCCACATCGAGTTCCCCGAGCTGTTGACTGGGAAAGCTCTCGAGGTGCTGTACTACCTCGACCAGCCACGAACCGTCGCCGAGATCGCCGACCGGAGCGACAACTATCGCAATACGGTCAACCGCGTCCTCAAGCGGTTTCGCGACCGTGGGCTCGTCGGGACGGCCGACGGCCGCTATGACTTCAACGCCGAGTTCGCCCGCCTCCACGAGTTCGCCCGTGAACTCGCCCACCATCTGCATCGCCAACGCCTCGAAGCCGTCGCCCCGAAGGGCACGATTCTCTGGGAGGACTACGACGAATTCCTCACCCAGACCGAGACGGAGATCGACGCGGAGGCGTTCCACGAAACCGGCCTCGCTCGATTCGCGGCCTTCGACCTCCAGTTCCTGCTTACCGGCCACCGCTACTACGTCTACTCTGAGGACCTCGACGCAGTCTCACCGGCGGAGCTCTGCTGTCACACGCTGCTGATCGACGACGGCAGCCGCCACCGCTCGTACTGTCTCCTCCTGCTCAGCCACGTCGACGTCGACGAGGCGGACCTCCGAGAGCAAGCGGCGAAGTATGGCCTCGAAGACGAAATCGACGCCTTGCTCCGCTACCTCGAGACGCACGGCGAGGTCGACGACGACCGGCTCCCGGAGTGGGACGAGTTCCAGGAGTTGGCGGCTGACTACGAGGTGCCACTACCATAATGAGACCAACATTCGGACGCGAGTACACCGAGAACGAATTCCAGCGCATCGGGGATGGCCTCTCAGCCCCGCTCACGGTCTACCTGATCGGTGGTGGCGCGATGTCGCTGCGCGACCTCAAGGGGGCGACGAAAGATATCGACCTGGTCGTCCCAGATGGCGACGCATACGGGCAGTTGTGGGCCGTCCTGATGGACCTCGGGTATGCGGAGGTCCAATCGCTGGATCCAGATTACCGGGCGCTGGGGGCGACGAGCTGCGTCGAAAACGACGATGGGTGTCGCCTCGACATCTTCAACCAGCAGGTCGCGAACAAGCTCGTGCTCACCGACAGGATGCAAGAGCGCAGCGAGCCGTTCCTCGACACGGATCGACTGACGGTCCGGCTGGTTAGCAACGAGGATATCTTCCTGTTCAAGGCGATCGCCGGCCGCGACGACGACATCGAGGACATGAATATGCTCGTGCAGGCCGGCCTCGATTACGACGTCGTCCGGGATGAACTCGAAGCCCAGATCGATCGCCTGGGTGACGATCAGTTCGCCACGTTCGCGAACGAGGCCTTGGTCGAACTCGAGGAGCGATACGGGGTGACCACGCCGATCGAGGGCCGCGTCCAGGAGCTCACGAATCGGTACTACCGGGGGCTCGAAGTCCTCCAGGCACTCGATGAACCGATGACCATCGACGAACTGGCCGCGGAACTGGAGCTGGATACCGACGAAGTTCACGACCGGATCGCGTATCTCTCAACGTTCGACCGGATCCAACGAGATGGCGACACAGTCCGTCTCGTGGAGTAGCTCAATCGTTACCCTACGGGGAGGGAAGGCGGCCGTCTGGTCGGGGTACACGGCCCCGTTTGATCTCGTGATCGACGCGACGCAGGTGTTTGCAGCCGCCCTCGGGTGAGCGCTGCTGCCAGTCGGGACAGGTACACGATTCGGTGTCCGGAAGCGTCTCGCGCCACGCCACGTCGTCGATTGT
>NZ_QJOW01000005.1 GCF_009184545.1 Halosegnis rubeus | reverse complement strand
TAGGTGAAGACAATGAACGGGACCCCAGCTCGCTTGCCAACTTCATCTCTATCATCTCGGACGAGTCTCTCGACTTCTTCGAGCCGGGCTTGAAAATCAGAAAGCATCTATTAGGTCCTCTATGCTGTCGTGGTTTGTAATCAGTCGTTCTGTCGAACCGCGCTTCTCGTAGCTCACGTACTGAGGTGAGATATCGCGGATTCGGCGCTGGACTTCTGAGTCATTCATCAGGAATAACTTCCAGTCGTCGTGTTCGATAACGTCTGATGCGGACTTCGCTCCCTTCTGGAAGAGCCGATAGACGACGTACGCAACTGTCTCATCAGGGACGTAAGTGACGGCGAATTCTTTGCGTTGGGTGCCTTCTAAGAGCCCGTAGTTTCGGAGTGCAGTGAGGTATTTGGTAGCGGCTTCGTTAATAGTCGATTCGGACCGGTCACGTAGGTCAGCGTAGTCCTCCTGAATCGAGTCGAGGAACGTGACGATGTCCGTAGCTTGAACGGAAAGGGTTCCGCGTTCGAATTCAGGGTACAGGAAATCAAGAGTGACGAGGCGAATGAACGGGTCCTGTGCAAATTCGTAGTAGAGACACCAGTCGGTTACGTCGCTCCGGACATCGGCCGACATGATCTTCATCAGTGGCGTCTCTGTGTACTCCCTCTTATCGGGGATGTGGCGGCGTGATACTTCGCGGAGGATGTTCGTTCGATACTCGTCCGTGTCCTTGTTCAGGATGTTCTCTTCGACGACCTGTCGCTCCAGGTCTTCGTACGATTCGCATTCGACGTACGTGCGAAGGATTCGTTTTGTCTCGTCGATATACGTACTGTGATGTGCGATCTTCGGGTCGAGACTCTCCGCTGCTTCTGTTTCCTCGTCATCCATCGGCTCGATATGCTCGTTACTCATATGGATATCTCACGCGCTTTCAGATTTAAGCTCTGACTTGAGGGGGAAGTACGGTACGCAGAGCCGGTCGGTATTTTGTCCATACCCTTGCAGAAGGGTGACCAGCAGCCGCCATTTTTCTGGTTCGATTTCCGACTGTGTGTATCCATCTTCCTCGATAGGGTATGAATCACCGGTTCCTGGGTCAGTGAACGTGGTAGATGATGCAGTGATATTTGAGCCCGTTTGATCGATGATTCGGTCTGTCCAGCCTTCACTCAACGATTGAACAGAGACGTTCTCAAGGGCCTTCAGGGGCTGATCATCCGAAGCTTCGATGTCTTCGATGGCTGCAGAGATACGAGATTCCACTTGTGGACCAAACGTGAACAGAGAGATGGTATCTGCTGGAAGGTGGTCTGATTCTGCTTTTCGACCGACCTTCGATGCGAGGGTGATTCGAGATTTGAGTTGCGTTTTTGGTGTTACTTCCTCAAGTCGTGCCCGGCCAGTCTCAGACAGGACTCGTGAGTCCCACCAGCCTTGGTTGTTGGACTCGCCCACGCGCTCAATCAGCAGACGGGAGGCAATCAGATCAAGAAAAAACTCGTCATCAATACCCGCATCGCTGAGGGCTTCCTTAGTCGAGACGAACGCTTCGGCGAGATCAGTTGAGGTCATATTTACATCCACAAGAGGTGGTGGCTTAGAACCAACGCCTCCCGTTTTCTGAAGGCCAAACTGTGCGTTCACCACATCGCGGGTTTAATATCGCCTGACAGAGGTTGGATAGTGTATACGATGGGTTCTGGAAATGAGTTAACTGAGCTTTATGATTCTCTCTCTGTTCTATATGGGTCGGTCCCTTCTGAAGCGGATTCGGAGTGGAAGTTGGCTTTGCGGTCTGTGTTGTACGATGATGAATTGCTGGCTAATGAGGCGTCGTGTTACGGGGCTCAGCAGAAGGAACGAAATTTGGGGAAGCGGAAGGACTACGCGCGGCGACACGGAAACGGGGATCGGGTGACGGAGTTTTCGGCGATCGCGGTGGCGGACCCACGTGAATCGGATCGTCGGTATGTGCCGGCAGGGGCGAAATTACCGGTTACACCTGAATCGAGAGAAGTGCTTCCTGTAAATGTCTCATCAGAAGGCGTTGATTGGGCAATCTCGCTGCTGGCTGAATTCCCAGCTGAACCCGCGGCTGATCGACCAGGTGACGGAGTCCATCTCTTGCTTGACCCTGAGCGGGTCCACCGAGCACGAGAGAATGTTGGACGTGGAATGACGGAGTCTGAGACGACGGTGCTGTTTGCGAGTGATACGCACCTCGGATACGAGAATCGAGAGAAAACTGGACGGGGAAGTACCGTGTCGTGGGGTCAGGATATTTCGAGTGAGGAGACACTCAGCCGAGTGACGCGGGTTGCGATTGAGCGAGGTGTTGACGCGATTATTCACACAGGAGATATTTTAGATCACGAGGTGGACAAAGAAACTCTTGAGTTTGCCAGTGGGATTTTATCAGGATTGTCATCACGTGACATTCCAGTATACTGTATTATCGGGTCTCACGATCATGACTCGGCGAACCCGCAGCACCCGGATTCAGTTGACGGGATCTCGTGGCTCAAAACACAGGTGACGAAAGGACATCTTACGGAGTTATCGACCAGCCCAACATCGGTCGCTAGCGAACCACTCGATGCGTACGGTATCTCCGCAGGAAACGTGGGAATCGACGACGTCGGGAAGTTCCATTCGCGAGAGTGGGAACCGTCTGATATCGCGTTCGGTACAGCGTCTTCCGGTCCGAACGTACTGTGTCTTCACGACGGGTTGACCCCGTACCGACGGTACGACGCTGATGTTGATTTAGATCGGCTACTCGCGCAGTCACGCGTCTCGTTTGACTGCGTACTGATCGGCGATGAGCACCGTCCGAAGAATCGGGATTTCGAGAATGGGTATTCGTTCGAGGCAAGTGATGGAACGCCTGTACTCTATACAGGACCAGCGATGCGGATTAGCGAACCGTACCGGGACCACGACGCGTTCGTGACAGAACTAACAGTATCCGTAGACTCTATCGATACCAAGCGGCACAAGCTGTGATCGTATACTCAGGTTGGAACGATGGGGGCTCTAAGGGAGGAAGAAATCCAATTAAGGTGTTGCTGTATTCTGGTGTCGAATAGGTCTGTTCCGTTGAGATGGGTGACTTCGTCGCTCGTACCTGGTGTAGTTACTCCGTTGGTGATGAGAAGGCTAGTAAGGGTGATGTCTGGATTGTCAATGAGGTACCCATTGTTGTTGGCGAATCGCCGGTAGGTGAGGAGCTCTTGGAGACCTTGTTTGAAGGTCTGAGTCGCGTTGGAGTATTTGATTTCACCGAGGACCACGGAGTCGAGTCTTTCGTCGGATGAAGTGTCGTAGATTTCGATGATGATGTCGGGACGACCACTGTATAGGACCGGGTCGTGTGAGTCACCTGAGAGCGATTCGAGAGTATCACTATAGTCGATGATGGCGTCGTTGTAACGTGCGTACTGTGCGTGTGCTGGACGGTGTGTTGTATCGAGTGGTTCGTGGAAGCTGAGGCTGCCGGTACTGTCGTGGTGGATTTCGATGCGGGTATCGTCCGATTCGAGGTGCGCGAGTGCGTCGCTTTCTCCGTCAATTGGTTTGAGGACGAAGCCGGGAGTAAACCGGGTGAGTGTTCGGATAAGGCGGAAACAGCAGAAAAGTTCGAAGAGAGTTGGCGTGTCTGACGGGACGACGAGTGTGTCTGCCAGAAGTTCGGTGATATCCGCGTCGAGCGTGTCGGCTTGAAGACGTTGGAACATATCGTAGAGGTCGTAGGCTTCGGTGTAGAGCGGGAGGCGTGACTGGCGAGCTGTGGTCATGTCCTGTCCGGAAACGGAGATTGCCGGCCCCTCTTTGATGCGGCTCAGGTGGACATTCTGTTTGTACAGCCGGTCGAAGCTGGTGAGCTTGTCATCGGTCCAGAATTCCTGCCGCCAATCGTACTCGACGCTCTGGAGTTCGTCTGTAACTGTGCGGTGGATTTGCCACAGAAGGCGTTTTAAGACGCGGTTTTCTGCGATATCGTATTCTGTGTAGGGAGTGTTGCAGACGAAGCGGCTACGATCTGCGTAGCCGGATTCGGAGCGGGCGCGAAGTGTGGCACTCCAGTTGATCGACCCACGGACTTCCCCCTGCGTATGGATGTTTTCACGTTGATGTTCGGTCTTAATTCGTCGAACGCGGTCAGGAAGGGCGCTGATGAAGTCGTGGACGTCGTCAGCGAGACAGAAATGGATGCGTTTGATACGCTCCCAGTCCTCAATATCGAGGCCTTCGTAATCGAGTGAGCGCGTGAGTGCGTTTGTGTTCAGCGCGCCGCTTCGCAAGTACGTACCCAGCTCTTCGCTGGTGGCGTTAACGAGTTCCTCTACGGCGATACTACGCGTCATCGTCGAACGTGATACCGAAGAAGTCAGCCGCTTTTTGCTGGAGTAACGACTTGTCAAGATCAAGTGTTACAGGTCCGTTTTCGGTAGCGACGTTCTGATCGGTGAGTGACCGAATCAATTGTTTCTGCTGTTCTGGTCTCATACCCTCCAATTGCGGGTAGACGAGGGAAACGACAGCGGACGTGAGCGCGTCTTTCCGTGATCCGCCGGCGTCATCGTATGAGCCGAGATACCGGATGATATCGTACACGATAGAGGGACCGATGACGCGATGTTCATTGATACGTTGCCACAGAACTGCTACGACAGGGTACACGTCTGCGAGAATTGGTCGGAGAGACTCATCATCGGCGAGCCACGCAGTCGCGTAATTGTCAGTCCCGTCTGGATCGAGGAGTGAGGTTCGGACCTCGTCATCGGTGGTGAGCGGTGGAACGCCGACGTGGACGAAGTTGAAACGGCGCATAAATGCGTACGACATTTCGTACAGCGAGGTTTTGTCGTACGTGTTCATTGTGGCAAGTAGCCGCCACGAAGGGGTAACCGGGAAGGCGTCTGGGTTCCCAATAATGTCAGCGAGCTCTTCGTCAGTTGTTGAATTGGAAAGTGAGCGAAGTTCGACGGTTCGATCGCGTTCGTATGGGAGTTCGGTTGAATCGCCAGACAGAACGGAAAAGAGCTGTCCGAAGGCTTTGTCGATGTCTGATCGATTGATTTCGTCGATGATGAGCCACTCGTTGACGACTCGGTCTTGCCGGAAACACTTGAGGAAAAGCCGGGGTTCGAACAGGAGTTCCTGTCCACCGTCGCCCGTAGAAGGAACATATCCACCAATCGTATCAAACGCAGTCCATTCAGAGGTCGCAGTCGTGAACCTGTAATCGTCGACTTGCTCGTGGGTCGTAGCGGATTCACAGATTGCCTTTGCTAGTTTTGTCTTCCCGGTGCCCGGTGGTCCGGTGAAGATGAGATGCTTTCCAGACCGGAGTGAAGCTTCGATTTCCCGCCGGAGTCGGTCAGCATCATCGAAGTAGAGACTGTTGGGAATCGAGACATCGACCTCCGGAGAGGTGAGTTTTGTTTTGAGTTGATTAATGGCGTCCTGTGAGACACCGTCTTCAATCGGATCCTCTAGTGCGAGGATGGTTTCGAACTCGTCTTCGGTAAGCGGGAAGAGGCTTCCTTGTGCGCGATTTCTGATTGGAGAGGCATCTTCCAGATCCGGGACTGCGGTAATCTGATCCCACGAAATTGTTTCCATAGCCCGGCTGTACTCAATAGTGATTCCGTCAACCGGTTCATCGTACTCTTCGTGTTCATCTTCGTGGAGTCCTTCCCGGATTGTTCCTTCTGCCACGATGGCCTGGACGGGCTGGGACTCATAGAACAGTACCTTGTCACCAGGAGACGCCTCCTCGAACGCTCCAAAGATTCGACGTTTGTTCCCCTTTCGGTTATACGCCGTATAGAAAACTTCTCCACCGTCATCGATGCTTTCGACTTTCCAAATTGAGGGATTCGCCGAAATCCAGTAATGGTTCGTGCCTTCGTCCGTCGTATCACCCTCGTCATCGTCCTGAGATGACTCATCAAAGACGAGAGCAAGGAGTTCGTCGCGATCTACATCTCCTTTGTCGGCGAGTTCTGACGTGAGGTCGCGGTAGTACTCTGGTTCAAGAGTATCTAGTGTGTACGTCTTGATCGAATCGGAATCACTGCCAACATCAATGTCCACTCCACTTTCCCCAAAAGTCACCTTCCAGTCAACGCTGACGACGTCTGAATGATTAATTTCAGGATAGCTCTTCTCACGGTGTGCAGCCGTAACGATACCGATCCCATAGATGATATCGGACTCTGAGGTACGTCCCTGTTTGGCGATTATCACATCGCCCTCGTCGATTTCGTACTGGAAGCGGTATGCCATACCACGACCATGGTTGTCGCCGGCCTCCGCGGCGATTTCGACGAGTTCTCCATCGGACAGCTCATCGACATCGTCGATGTCCGCTACATCGTTCGTCACCTTATGATCGAGTCCGTATCCGATGGACGCAATTCCATGTTGCATCCACGTACCCCAATATTCGCCGCCTCTCGCGGGGGTGATTTGCCAGATCCTTCTTGGAGATCCTGAAGTTTCCACAGGGGTTTCGGACTCCTCAATTGAGTCTACCTGACTCAGGAGAAACTCCGCTGCAGATCGGGATAGGTTCGCCAGATAGGCTTCATTGAGGTTACCGTTCTTATCGATGGGGTAGTACTTTTCAGTCCGATATTGGTCCTGTCCGAGCCTCTTTTTCAAGTCGTCGTCAACAGGTACTGGTTCTCCAAACGACCGTAGATCGACCTCAACCCGATAGTATTCTTCACCTCGCGATGTGTACGTCTCGGCAGTCTCGATAACGGTCGAAATGCCGATCAACTCGTTATCGAAGTTATGGAAGACTATGTCACCGATAGATAACTTATCCAAATTGTGATGCCAAAGTCCGTCAGTCTTGGCTCTGAGGTACTCTTCCTCAATTTCTGGTTGGCTATGTTGATTCACCCAATAGAGGTCGGCATCATCAGACATCTCGGCGACTGGCTTCGTGGATCGCTCACCTAAGACCGAGCCCTGTTCACCAACCCAATTGAAGAAGCTATCCAGATGTCGAAAGTCGTTTTTGAACGGATAGTCGGCACGGACCTCGTGGAATTTCTCGACCTCAGTTAGATAAGAAGTGAGTCGACCGGACATCTCATAGCCAAAGAACTTCTGCATACCCGTTCGTGAGCGGTGGTTACTGATCGGGTATTTTGTTGGATGGAGGAAGTAGAGGATCGGGGAGATGATTCCGTTTTGTATTCCTTCAATTTCGAGGTTGGCGAATTCTTCTATCGCGGGGTCAATCTCATCACGATTATCGGACCTGATCGCGGTTGAAAGGAGGTTAAATGCCTCTTCCTCATAGCCGTCAATTGGCACCGAGTATGTTCCTTTCCCAACGATACCTGTCCCTTCATCAATCCGCTCCTTAATTTCGGACTTCGCGGTGGAATCGATGCCGAGATTGTCAATTCGTTCCTTCTTGTTCTCTGGTTGGAGGGCATCATCGTTCTGGCACAGGTTGTACACTGTGCGCATAGCGTACTCGTCGACAGCCCCCGTCTCGACGATGGCCTGTACCAATTGACGGATTACCTTAGAAGTGTTCTGAACGTGAGCTTTGTCTCGCTCCCAGTCGTGTTTGTCACGGTATCGGTCGATTAGATCTTCAATATCCTCAGACGAAGTAGTAACCATATTATCGAAATCCAACACACGAGGGTTATAAAGGTATGCCGCTGATGATCGCCCAATCCGCTCCCCGATAGACCCTGAGTTGAATCATATGGACTAATTGTGATCGCTACCGTACTGAATCTCAATGCAACGCTTCTCGAAAGGGGACCGTGTTCGGGTTGATATTCCAGACGAGACAGATCCTGATCACAAGCAGTATCATGGGGTACACGGTCACGTTGTTACAGTACTGACTGACGATGCTAAAGCGGTGACTGGTGATGAACGGGACGACCACCTCTATCGAGTCTCTCTCCCATCTGGAGAAACCGCAGATTTTCGATGGCGCGACCTCCGGCCCCCCATCGATGAAGATGACAACTCTACGTCCTGATAAGCGGACACAGGTTCTTATGCAACGAGATTGACGTCCGTATCTCGGACAATTCTGGAAACGGTATATTTCCACAAACAAACCGCTATACAGCGAGTAGACAATCGAGTCCTCTCTCCATTGAAACTGCTTTCCGGAAACGACCCGGTCACGTTTTTACTACTAGCCTGAAAACCAGTCTACCAGATATAGATGATTCGCGATGCTCGCGTCCTCCGTGCCGGGTTCGTCCCTCGAGAAGTTGAGCATCGCGACGCCGAAGTCAACCACCTTTCCAGCGTCCTCGAACCCATCACGAACGGGGAACCCGCCGACACGGCCATCGTCACTGGACCCAGCGGCGCCGGCAAGACGTGCATCTCGCAATTCGTCACCGAACGACTCCGGGAAGAGGTCCTCGACGTTGAGGCCACCTACGTCAACTGCTGGCGCAACTACACGCGGTTCCGCACGCTCTACCAGATCCTCGACGACCTCGGCGCGACCATCGACATCCACCGACAGTCGACGCCGCACGACGAACTCGTCGACCGCCTCCAGCAGCACGACGGCCCACGAACCGTCGTCATTCTCGACGAGGTCGACCAACTGGAGGACCCCAGCGTCATTTACGACCTCCACAGCCTCCCGCAGTTCGCGATCATCTGCATCGCGAACAAGGAAGAGGAGCTGTTCAGCCGCGTCGACGACCGCCTCGTGAGCCGGCTGCGCTCCAGCGAACACGTCCGGATGGACAAGTACCACGACGAGCAGCTGTACGATATCCTGAGTGCGCGGGCGAAGTGGGGGCTCGACGAGAACGTCATCACCGACGACCAGCTCTACCGGATCGCCGACGCGGCCGCCGGCGACGCCCGCCTCGCGATCGGCATCCTCCGAACGGCCGCCGGCAAGGCCGATCGCGAGAACCACGAGCGCATCACCGACGACATTCTCCTGGACGCCGCCGAGGATGCTCGGGCCCAGATCAAACAGAAGAGCCTCGACTCGCTCACGCCGCACCAGCGCGTCGTCTACGACATCGTTCGCGAGCACGGCCCGGTCGGGCCGAGCGAGATCCACGAACGCTACTCCGAGGACGTCGATGACCCACGGACGAAGCGGACTATCCGCACGTACCTCTCGAAGATGGAGCAGTACAACCTCCTCGAGGCGAAAGGGACGAGTCGGGACCGAGAGTACTCGCTCGTCGATTCGGCGGCGGCGTCGCCGATGCAGTGACCGTGATGCCGTCAGCTACCCCGAACTGAACTCGCCGAGGCCCGATTGCTCGTGGTCTAGCGGCTCGATGACCTGGGGATCGTCGTTGCCGGGGTTGTTGACTCGCGTCGAAATCTCGTAGGCGTCCAGATCGTCCTTCGGATACGGCTGGCACAGTTCCTTGCGGGTGTCCGGGTCTGCGGCGAGCCAGTCGGACTCAGCGTCCTTCGGGAGGACGACCGGCATCCGGTCGTGGATTGAGTTCATCAGGTCGTTCGGCTCCGTCGTGAGAATCGTGACGCACGAGATCGTCTCATCATCACCCTCCCAGACGTCCCAGAGCCCGGCCATCGCGAATGCGGGGTCGTCCTCCCTATAAATCCGGTAGGGCTGCTTCGACCCGCCGTTCGGCGATTTCCACTCGTAGAACCCTGACGAGAGGACGAGGCAGGGACGTGCTTCCCACGCCCGCTCGAAGACGCGTTTCTCGTCGGCAGTCTCGGAGCGAGCGTTGATGATGCCCTCCTCGGGTTCATCCGCCCAGAACGGAATCAGCCCCCAGTGGTAGGCGTCGATCTCGTCTTGAGCCTCGTTCGTGATGATGTGGAGGTCGTCACCAGGTGCGATGTTGTATCGGGGTGTGTACCCGCCGTCCGCGACGACCTCGGCATCGAAGCCGGCCTCGAGGTCTGCTTGGTCGATGAAGAGCGAATTCCGGCCACACATACCGAGGAGTTCGGAGGGAAGCATCTTCAACGTGGTCGCACAGGAATCTCACCGTTAACCAACAGATTGTCCCAATAAGCCTGAGTTGTTGGTTAACGACAACGGGGTGAAGAATCTCCTAATGACAAACGGTACACCTAAACAAACGATAGAAGAGGCTACACTAACTACGCTCAACCAAAATGACCCACATTCTCGCTGTATCTGACTGGCGCTCTCAACCTATTGACGATCTCTACACCATTCTCGAAACTGTAGAACCAACTCCAGATCTACTACTGTATGCCGGCGACGACCTTTCACGTTTCAAAAACGCTGATACTGACACAGATCATCTGGCAGAACTTGCTCGCCTCACGAAGCATCAACAATCGCTCTATGTCCAGGGAAACGACGACTTCCCTCCGTCAACCGGTCCGCAATTCGATTCGGAATTTACCACCGACCTCCACAGGACACCATACATCTACGAGGATCTCGTGTTCATCGGCCAGGAAGGATCAACCCAGGGACCTGGTCTCATCACCTATACCGAGGACGACGTCCAACGGCACCTTTCTGAACACCGCACCGCTTGTGAAGACAGAACTCCGATTCTTGTCACACACACTCCTCCCTTCGGCATTCTCGATATCGGGAAGCGATTCGGGCAACAACATATCGGGTCGAAGGCCGTCAGGAGCTTCATAGACGACATCCAGCCCCCAGCTACCGTCTGCGGTCATTGCCATCAATTCGGAGGCAGAGCTGAAGCCCTCGAGTACGGCACGGTGATCAACATTGCGTCCCACGACGGAGTAGACGACCCAGGAAGGTACGCGCTCATCACCATCGACGCCTCGAACGAGTCTATCGAGTACGAGTTCTACGACACTCGCCATCTGCTAGGGAGCCGGCTGACTGATCTCGTCCAGGTCGGGAGAAACCGAGTGGAACAGTTCAGTGAGTTAGGGATCACTAGCCCAGATGAGATTACCGAAGAACGGCGTGCCGAACTCGAAGCCCTCCCTGGAGCCTCGTCATGGCACGTGGACCGGTGGCTTGCGCATCGACAGGCTTTCGAAAACGATGAGGTCGTGATTCTAAACAAGTCCGCCTTCGACGACCTTCACGATACGAACCCGCTCCTCTTAGACATAGAGACGGATCTTCAGCAGGATCGGATCTGGCTGGTCGGCACCTACAGTTACCAGAACGATGCGTACCGACAATTCTTCGAGCCGGACGACGAGTCAGCACTCCTTCAGGAGCTGTCTGAGTACCTTGATGAGCACGGCTCCGAGCCAATCATCTACTACGGAGGGAACTACTTCGACGAACAGTGTCTCAGTCGGAGATTCGACGAACACGGCATCACTGAGGGGATCGACCATCTGGAGCGAGCACACGATCTCGGGATAACTTCCCAACAGGAACTCTTCGGGCCCTTCAATCGGCATAAATTGGACGTCGTAGCGAGCGCACTCGGCTTTGAATATCAAGACCCGACCGTCGATGGATTTGTGGTCGGGACCAAGTACACGCGATATCTCCTCGACGGCGAAGAACCAGACTGGGATCGACTCAAACAGTACAATAACGACGATGTAACCGCGCTGAGAACAATCGTCGATCACATCAGATAGTAGGCTCGGGGAATATGCGGGGCCGTCAACCGAATTACGTGAGGGCGAGATCACCATGGGTTCGGAGAGTCTTAACCAACAATTAAGCCGTGATCCTCTGGACTGTTGGTTAATCCGACGATGCTGTCTGCCTTCCTCTCTGGAAACGTTCTCGGAAACGGTCAAACGATGGCAGAAATCCGTTGCCTGAGTCCGGTTCTACATACCTTCCAGCCCTTCCCTGAAACACGGAAGCGCCACGCCGCGGCTTATCGGGAACGTAGACAACTAGTCGAGTATGGGAGAACACTCAACGTCGAACCGATTGGCGGTGGATCAGCCGACACGGGGAGCTGACCGCAATCGGTCCCTCGCTGACCAGGCCGGTCCGACTACAGACGAGATGCTGCTGCCACAGCTCGACGACGGCATCACGCTGCTCGACGTCGAGGGAGGCCGTGGCGTCCCGATCCTGCAGTCGCTCGTGCTCGACCATCTCCTCCTGCACGACGGGCCCGCCTTCTGGGTCGACGCAAACGGACACGCAACGACGACTACACTCGCTCAGATCGCGCCCAGTCAACGGTTGCTCAACCGAATTCACGTCGCCCGCGGATTCACCGCCTACCAGCACTACGGCGCCGTCTGTGGTCTCCCGTCAGCGGTGAACAAGTCGATCCAGATGTCCACCGTCGATGCCGGGGCGGCCGGTCGAGGGGCACCAGGTCGTGACGAGGACACATCGCCCCACACGCCCGCCCTCATCATCGCGCCGGCCGTCGACGCCCAGTACCGCGCCGACGATACCCTCGGCGAAACCCACGCGGAAACCCTTCAGGCTCGAACTCTCGCTCGGTTAGCGACCTACGCCGAGGGGTACGACATCCCGGTGCTCGTTACGCGAAACGAACGAAACGAATTCACCGAGCCAGTCGCGACGGTCGCCGACCACCACCTGGAGTGCGAGCAGACTCGGATGGGGCCACGGGTCGTCGGCAAAGACTTCGAGACGCTCGTCTATCCCGTCGACGACGGCGCGTACTACCAGACGACGTTCGCGTACTGGCGGCAGCTGCTCGCGGCACGCGCCACGCAGGTCGGCGTGGAACCGACAACGCCGACGCCGTCGACGCCGACTCCGGAGGGCGTCGGAACGGGCGTCACCGCTGACGGTGAGACGGTGGAGCCCACCGCAGATCCCTTGCTCGATGCGTGGACCGCAACCGGGGTAGGAGGACGATAGCGATGGGGCGTACGAACCCAACCTACCGAGATGCGCTGCGGGCAATCGAAGAGCGCTGGGCTGAGTTCCGCCGGGCACTGCGGCGTCGCGACCAGCCGCACTTCGACCGGCTGTTCGAGTACGCCCGCGAGCACGCCGACGCGAGCGGGCTGTTGAACCACCAAAATCCGCTGCTTCCGGCGCTGCTCAGCATCGATCTCGAACAGGAGGCCCGCCTCGACGACCACGAGGAACGCCTCGAGGAGCTCGAAGCCGCGGTCGCAGCACGCGATGATCAAGAGAGTGCCCCACCGGACTCGAACCCGTGACGATGCCGTTCAGTATCGACTTTCTGGACGACGGCCGCGTCCTGGAGTGGAAGGCAACCGCCGACGGCGCCGTTGCGACCGAGCGCGATGACTACACCCCACGCTTCTACGTCGCCGCTCGCGACCCAGCGTCCGACATCGACCTCACGACACTCCAATCGGTGTACGACCAGCACCCGGATGTCGTCGCGACCGAGATGGATGCGCGACGCCCCGGCTTTCGACGAGACGAGGAGGCCGTTCTCGCCGTCGACGTCGCCCACATCGACCGCGTCACCCCACTCGCCCGGCAGGCACGCCAGCTGTCGGACTATCCAGTCGGGGATCTCGCCTGTTTCAACGTCGACTTCTCGCGAGAGTTCCGATACTGTCTGGAGACAGGCGCCGATCCGACGCCGGCGAACGAGCTGTCGACGCTCCGGCTCAGTATTCCGGTGACCGAAACGAGCAACGACGTCTGCGAGAAACTGTCCGTCGCCGGCGACACCGTCACCGGCTCGCCGACGGATATCCTGACCGCCGTCCAAGGGGCACTCGAAGCGCACGATCCGGACGTCCTGGTCTGCTCAACCAGCGAGATCGTCCCGACCCTGTACGAAATGGCAACTGACGCCGGCGTCGACGACTTCTCGCTGAGTCGGTGGCCGGACGTCGACTACCAGCAGCTCGCGAGCCGGTCGACGTACTCGAGCTACGGCCGCGTCGGCCACTCGCCGGCGCGGTACAACGTGCCCGGCCGGGCGATTATCGACGAGTCGAACACGTTCTTCTACGGAGAGACGAACCTCGACGGCGTTCTCGACCTCGTGTCGCGCTCAAAGAAGCCCGTCCAGGAACTTGCGTGGGCGTCGATCGGGAACGTGCTCACGGCGATCCAGATCTGCGAGGCCCACGACCGCGGTGTCCTCGTGCCATGGAACTCCTGGCGTCACGAGTTCTACAAGCCGATGGGGACGCTCCACGACGCCGACCGCGGCGGGTTCATCTTCGCACCCGAGGTCGGGCTTCACGAGAACGTCCACGAACTCGACTTCTCCTCGTTGTACCCGAACATCATCTGTACCCGGAACGTCTCGCCGGACGTCATTCGATGTGACTGCCACAGCGACCGCGACGACGTCCCCGGCCTCGGGTACTCGATCTGCGACGAGCGGGGCTACCTCGTCGACGTGCTACAGCCGATCATCGACGCGCGCGACGAGATCAAGGCGGCCATCCGTCGCGAGAAGGAACGGGACAACCCCGACGAGGACCGGCTGGCGGAACTCGAGGGACGGTCGGGAGCGCTGAAGTGGATCCTCGTCGCCTGCTTCGGCTATCAAGGGTTCAGCAACGCGAAATTCGGCCGCATCGAGTGCCACGAAGCAATCAACGCGTTCGCTCGCGAGATCCTACTAACGGCGAAACAGCGACTGGAAGCTGGCGGCTGGCGGGTCGTCCACGGAATCGTCGACTCCATCTGGGTGACGCCGGACCCCGACGTCGACGACGATGACCGCGAGGACCTCGAGACGCTCGCGACGGAGATTACGGAACGCATCGAGATTCGGCTCGAACACGAGGCTCACTACGACTGGGTGGCGTTCGTCCCGCAGCGCGAGAGCGACGCCGGCGCGCTGACGAAGTACTTCGGAAAGGTCGCCGGCGACGACGACTTCAAGGTCAGAGGCATCGAAGCCCGGCAGCGCTCGACCCCGCCGTTCATCGAGGACGTCCAGCGGGACTGTCTCGACCAGCTCGATGCCACGCGGTCACCGGACGCGGTACTCCGACGGCTCGAACGAGCAATCGGCGAACTACAGGCGGGCAACGTAGAAGTAGAGCGGCTCGTTGAGCGGAACCGTGTCTCCAAGCCCCTGGAAGGCTACTCACAGAATACCCAGAACGTGGCCGCCTTGAAACGGGCCCGCGAGCAGGACCTGGCAGTCCACCCGGGCCAGGATATCGAGTACGTGGTCGTCGACGACGAGAAATCCTCGCGAGACCGGGTCGCCCTCGCCCACGAAGCGATCGAGACCTACGACGCCTCGTACTACGAGACGCAGCTGGTCAGAGCAGTCGAGAGCGTGCTTTCACCGCTCGGGTGGGACCGAACCAATATTCGCCGAGAGCTCTCCGGTGAGAGGGACGCCGTTTTGACCTCGTTCGGAGCCTCCAACGAACTGTCGTAGTGGACCCCACCCCTGGTTTCCGTCGTTTCGATCCAACCCCACGTTTCCGACGTAATTTTCGACCCCCCTCGTTTCCGTCGTTTCCTCACGCCCCACCCCGGATTTCCGTCGTCCGCACCCACTCAGTAGTAGGGGGTCACTACTCGCGAGTCCAATCCTGCATCCGGCTGTCCTCGAGGATCGTTTCGCGGACGACCTGGGGATCTTCGATGAGTCGGTTCTGGAGGTGGATGCCGCCCGCACTCCCCTTGTTGATCTTCTCGATTTCGACAACCCCGAGGAAGGCTTGCTCTTTCAGGATGTCGCGGAACCGGCGGACGGAAAGGATATCCATATCGAGATGGTTGCAGATGCGTTCGTACTGGTCGTACACCCGACTCGTGAGGAACGCATCGTCGTTGCTGTTGACACTCAGCTCCGTGAGCGCCAGCAACGCCGCCTTCGCCTGCGTGGGTGCGCCGTTCACGAGTTCTCTGAACCGGTCCTTTTCGGCGTGCTGCTGTGCCTGGCGGACGTGTTCCTCCGTCACCTGCTCTGCTCCGGCCTCGTAGGCGACCTCCCCGGCGTGGCGAAGAATGTCGATCGCCTTCCGAGCGTCACCGTGCTCCTGCGCGGCGAAGGCCGCCGAGAGCGGAATCACGTCCTCGGAAAGGACGCCGTCCTGGAAGGCGTCCTCACGGTTGAACATAATCTCCCGTAACTGGTTGGCGTCGTATGGCTTGAAGAACAGCTCCTTGTGCTGGAAGCTGCTTTTCACGCGCTCGTTCACGTTGTCGACGTACTGGATCTTGTTGCTGATCGCGATGACACCGACGCTACAGTCGATTTTTCCCGCCTCCTCAGCGCGCGAGAGCTTCATCAGCACGCTGTCGTCGTTCATCAGATCGATCTCGTCGAGGATGATGATCACAGAATCGAATTGAGCGTCGAGCGTCTTCCAGAGGAGTTTGTAGTATTTCGACGTACTGAGGCCGGTATGGGGGACGGAGATTCCAGTCGAAGATTCATCGTTCAGCTTCGCGGCCAGTGAGGAGATTGCTTGAGTCTCCGTGTTGTCTTCAGCACAGTCGATATACGCGGTTCCAATCTCGACGCCATCCTGAGCGGCATTCTGAGCTCGTTGGCAGACGTGTTTCGAAACGAGAGATTTACCAGTCCCCGTTTTCCCGTAGATCATCACGTTTTCTGGGGAGTACCCGTGGACAGCACCGTTGAGACGTTTCGCGAGCTTCGAGATTTCCTCGTCGCGACCGACGATCCGGTCAGCCTCCGGCACGTGGCCGATTTTCAGGAGATCCTTGTTCGCGAAGATGCGATGCCCGGATTCAAAGAGTGGATCGTCGACAGAACTGGGTGAAGAGTCGGGCGTCATTGAATATCACACGGTGTGAGCGGGGGGAGTATAAATCTAGTGGAGAACGCCACCCCACGTTTCCGACGTTCCTTGTCCGATATCAGCCGGAAAATGCCGTCATTCGGGGGAATTGGATTGCTGACAATATAGCCGCGTTTCCGACGTGAGAGAGGAAACCCATAGACGGAAGCGGCGCGTTGTTGTCGAATCCCGAACCCACACACCCCACGTTTCCGTCGTAATCACCGAACAGGTGGGAGGGGACTCGAAGAAGACATCCACGACGGGATACCAAAGACGAGAGCGGCCTAGCCGTCCAATACTGGCCGCCTACAGAAGCAGCTGGGAAGGATCGTTTCATCTGAGGGGGCGAAGTACTTCGCCCCCTCCTTGGTTGAAGTTCACTTAATGAGCGTTTCTCGGCTATACTACTTTAATCTATGTGTTGAAGAAGTTAGTTCTTCTCTAGATTGGTTCTAGGTCAACAGAATTAGTAGCTGCATACCGCTATCGTAGCCTCTCCCTATGCCGTCGTGGAGAAACGACGGAAACGCGGGGGGTGTGGTCCCTTCGAAATCAGCGCTACCCCCTCCACCAACATCCAGTTACGACGGAAACGTGGGGTGGGTGTCCTCCATCATCGAGTTTTACTCGTCCGGGTTGACCGGACCCTTGTACTGAGAACGAATCTTCTCTCCCTCCCGCCACTGCCAGTAGTAGTAGCGATTGTCGTTGATTTCCTTGATCGTGATCGTTGCTTTGGCCGGGACGTCGTCCGGAAGATCGTCTGGTCGTTCTTCGACCTCTTCTTGATCTGCCGACTCCTCGATACGGGCCTCTCGTTCCTTGTGCTCGGCGAGCGCCTCAGCGTACGTCGCAACGTCTCGGAGCTGCTCCGGGTCCGACTCGTTGAGCGTGTTGACGATCTCCGTCGGGAGGTTCGCCGGTGGGGTCGGGGGTTCGTAGGACATCGGCTACTCTCGTGTTAACCAACACGGCCCACGAATCCATAGTTTTGTTGGTTAAGACGATGGAGACGACTCTCGTGCCTGCTGACTGTAACACTACTCGAAACTTCTTTATATGCAAGTTTCGTACTATGTTACACCGTGCTCCGGCGCATCGAACTCGAGGTCCTCGCCACGGTCGACCGCGGCGACACGATCTCCGAACTCGCGACGAAGCTCGACCACAGCGAGAGCTACCTCTCCCGTGCCGTCGCCGACCTCGTCGAGAAGGGGCTCGTCTACACGGAACGCGACGGCCGGCGAAAACGAGTTATCCCGTCGGATGCTCGCGCCGTTGAGCTCTATCAGGACCTCGTTCGTCAGCACTCCCACATTGACTTCCCCGAGCTACTGACCGGCAAGGCACTCGAGGTGCTGTACTACCTCGACCAGCCGCGAACCGTCTCCGAGATCGCCGACCGGAGCGACAACTACCGCAACACGGTCAACCGGGTCCTCAAGCGGTTTCGCGACCGTGGGCTCGTCGGGACGGCCGACGGCCACTACGAGTTCAACGCCGACTTCGACCGTCTCCACGAGTTCGCCCGTGAACTCGCACACCATCTGCATCGTCAACGCCTCGAAGCCGTCGCCCCAAAGGGGACAATTCTCTGGGAGGACTACGACGAATTCCTCGCGCAGGCCGAAACGGAGATCGAGGCAGAGGGGTTCCACGAAACCGGCCTCGCTCGATTCGCGGCCTTCGACCTCCAGTTCCTGCTCACCGGTCACCGCTACTACGTCTACTCCGAGGATCTCGACGCAGTCTCGCCGGCGGAACTTTGTTGTCACACGCTACTGATCGACGACGGCAGCCGCCACCGCTCGTACTGTCTCCTCCTGCTCAGCCACGTCGACGTCGACGAGGCGGACCTCCGAGAGCAGGCGGCGAAGTATGGTCTCGAAGACGAAATCGACGCCCTGCTCCGCTACCTCGAGACGTACGGCGAGGTTGATGACGAGCAGCTCCCGGCGTGGGACGAGTTCCAGGAGCTGGCGGCTGACTACGAGGTGCCACTACCACAATGAGACCCACATTCGGACGCGAGTACATCGAGAACGAGTTCCAGCGGATCGGAGATGGCCTATCTGAACCGCTCACGGTCTACCTGATCGGTGGTGGCGCGATGTCGCTGCGCGACCTCAAGGGGGCGACGAAAGACATCGACCTGGTCGTCCCGGATGGCGACGCATACGGGCAGTTGTGGGCGGTCCTGATGGACCTCGGGTATGCGGAGGTCCAGTCGCTGGATCCAGATTACCGGGCGCTTGGCGCGACGAGCTGCGTCGAGAACGACGACGGGTGCCGCCTCGATATCTTCAACCAGCAGGTCGCGAACAAGCTCGTGCTCACCGATGGGATGCAAGAGCGCAGCGAGCCGTTCCTCGACACGGATCGACTGACGGTCCGGCTGGTCAGCAACGAGGATATCTTCCTGTTCAAGGCAATCGCAGGCCGCGATGACGACATCGAGGACATGAATATGCTCGTGCAGGCCGGCCTCGAATACGACGTCGTCCGGGATGAACTCGAAACCCAGATCGAACGCCTGGAGGATGATCAGTTCGCCACGTTCGCGAACGAGGCCCTGGTCGAACTCGAGGAGCGGTACGGAGTGACCACGCCGATCGAGGGGCGCGTTCAGGAACTGACGAACAGGTACTACCGGGGGCTCGAAGTCCTCCAAGCACTCGACGAGCCGATGACCGTCGACGAACTGGCCGCCGAACTGGAGATGGATACCGACGAGGTTCACGACCGGATTGCGTATCTCTCAACGTTCGACCGGGTCCGTCGAGATGGCGACACAGTCCATCCCGTGGAGTAGCTCAATCACTACCCTGCGGGGAAGGAAGGCGGCCGTCTGGTCGGGGCACGCGACCTCGTTTGATCTCGTAATCGACGCGGCGCAGGTGCTTGCAGCCGCCCTCGGGTGAACGTTGCTGCCAGTCGGGACAGGTACACGATTCGTCGATGACGTCGACTTCGTACCTGTTGCCGGACGCGGACTGCACCTCGTAGCGGCCACCTTTCGAGAGGAGCGAGATGTCCATCGCTTCGGCGACGGCACGCTTCGTGCGGGGCTCGAGATCGTCCTTCGACTGTGCGTTCTCGTCGACGACCAGTCGGTCCCGAACGTCGCCCGTTCGGCCCCCGTCGGGAGCGACGGCTTCCGCAGGGCCACTGAGCCGCTCGTGGAGCACTTCCTCCACCGGATGGCCTTCCGGCCACAGGTAGTGGACTTCGCGGCGCTCGCGATGGTCGTAGGAGCCGCACGCCGCTGCGTTCCCGGTCCAGACGCGCCAGGCACCGAGCGCGGCCATCACGTCGACGATGTCGCGGGGGACCGTCTGGTGGTCGTCCGGAAAGAACACCCGGAATCGGGTACACCCTTCTTGCGGCGGCACGGTCTCCCACCAGTCTTCGCTGGAGCCCCAGCTGTCGTACATCGCATCGTCGCTCCCGTAGCCGACGGTCACGCCGTCGATCGGCGTCCAGTCTGCTGGGAGGTGGTCCGACTCGCCTTCGAGCACCCGGAGGACGGCGTATCGGAGGTACTCGTGGGCTTGATTGTCCGTCGTTCGAGCGACCTGGTCGTGTTGCTTGGCAACGTGCTCGGCTTCCTCGAGGACCGTCGTGAGATAGGGTTCAGTCATTATTCGACGGAGGTCTGAATGCGCCTCCGCCCCTAGGCGGGCGCTGAAAAACTTAACCAACAGAACGGAAGGAATCCATCACTCTGTTGGTTAACTGTGTTAGGACGATGATTCGCCTTCGAGCACGTCGATGAGCTCTTCTGCTGTGGAACTGATCCGTCCGAGGCGCTCGCGAACGACCTCGGAATCGTCCGACTCCCACGCAGCGAGGTAGAACGCCGACCCACTGGTGTCGAGCCCGCAGTAGCGCCCGACGACGTACGCGACGGCTTCAGCCTCGACTTCGCGTTTCGACCGCTCGGTGTCGTCGTCGACGTCGAAGTGGAGCAGGGCGTGTGCGTACTCGTGGATCAGCGTCCGCGCAAGGTCGGCCTCGTTCTCCCGATCACGCACCTCAACGAGCGGCTGAACGTCGACGAGGCTCAGCTGCTCGCAGATGCCTTTCGCCTCGCCGTGGGTCCACTCCTCGGCTGGAACGATCCGCACCGTCACGCCGAGGTCGTCAGCGGCGGCAGTCAACTGTTCGACGAGGTCGCCGGCGTCCCCGGTGGCTTCCGTATCGAGATCAGGAAGCGGTTCGCCTTCGGTCTGAGAGACGTCGAACACCGGCGCAGGCTTGAACCCGACCAGGCCCTCGGACCACTCCTCGGGCGGCGTCTCATCGTAGTCACAGTCGCTGTCCTCATGGTAGCTCGGCGAGTTCTCGCATTCCGGGCACTGCTTGGTGATGATCGGCGCCCAGATCCAGATGGCCGACTCGCCCTCCGTGACGTGGCGGTCGAACTCCTCCTGCCACGTACGGTAGCCCGCCACCCGGCTCGCCTCGGGACACTGCCGCTTGATGAGGAGCGTGTTCCGGTAGGAGTAGTCGTGGAAACGACTCTGGACATCGAGCCACTCTTGGAACTCTTCGCTGGCCTGCGCGTCGTCGACGCCGGCGACGAGGTCGTCGATCCACTGTTCGATGGTACTGTTCATCTCGTCTGATCGCGTGTCGGTCTGGTCGAAGGAGACCGACGAGTCTCTGGTCGTAGACATCGTGATCACCGAATCGAGTTCACGACGACTGCGTCTGTTCAGACCGCGCCGCACCCCTCAGGGGCGTTCAAAAAACCGGTCTGTCGGTCAGCGGAGCTCGTGGCATTCGTCAGCGAAGCCGACCGTAACGAGGTACTCGAGGAACTCGTCGAACCGCTCAACGTCGCTGGGCGTGTCGGTCGCAAGGTGACGTGTCCACTCGATGGCCCACTGGAAGGCGGGATCTGTCCCGCCCTTGCCGTGTAGATACCACCACCGGGCCGCTTTGAGAACCACTATAGGATTCGTCGGCGGCTGCTCACCGGCGAGCCCACGGGTGATGGACTCGATTTCGTCGGGGACGTCGGCGGGATCGATCTCCGCTGATTGCGTGTTGTCGATATCGACCGGGATATCGTCGATTGAGACGTTGTCGGGACTCTGTTGTTGACTCACTGGAAGTCACCTCTGAGAGCTTTCGGAGGAGCCCTCGCCCTCTCTGGGGGCACGAAAAACAGGTCGCGAAGTCACGCCGGCGGGAGGTAGACGCTCTGTTCGCCTGCGATCTCCTCCAGGTTGTTTCGATGACGGTGGCTGAAGTAGCACTCGTAGCTGCAGTATCCACAGATAGCGCCGGTATCGTATTCGGCCACGTACGGGCAGCGGCGAGTTCGCCAGACGTTCGTCCCGCACTCGGTACAGGCGGCGTCCTCGAGATCGGCAGGACTCGGACCCTCGTACTCGACGTCGAGCCCCTCGTCTTGCGGTGTCGTTTCGGGCCAGATTCCGTGGGTCCTCCAAAACTCACGGACGCGAGCGAGGCTGTGTCGCACCGTCTTTCGCACGGTGACGTGGTCGGCGTCGCGACCGCTGTCGTCCCAGCCGTCGGCCGTCCAGAACTCACCGAACTGCGCGCCGCGATGCAGCCCGTTCCAGTCGACGCCGACGATGTCGGCTGGTGGCTCGTCCTTGAGTGTCGGTCGGGTCAGCTGTCGAATGGCATCGAGCTGCTTGGGCGGACTCCCGCCGAGGATGTGGACGCGCCGCCCTCTCCAATCGGCTGGGTCGGAGAACTCGTGGGCCAGGCGGTCGGCGTATCCGCGTGAATACCCGAGGACGAGGGTCTCGGGGATCGCGTCGATTACTGCTTGGGACTTCGGAACGACGATGAGCTCGGCCTCGGGATAGCTCGCTTGGATCTCGCGAGCCGCAGCGACGTGGGCGTCGACGTCGTCGATTTCGTGGACGTCCCCGATGACCCCGACCTGGGGTTCGTACTCGAAGAAACGGTCGACGAACCGCTCCAGATCGGGATTCCGGAAATTATTGTCGAGCATCCCGACGGGGAGGCTAAGGTTCTGATACTGCGCCTCCTGGTACCCACAGTCCTCGCGAAAGCCGGGAAGGAAGCCGAGGTCGACAGCGTCGACGACAAACGGCGCTCGATGCAGAAACGCCACGTAGTCTACCTGTCTGGCGGCGGCGATTTCGCGGGCGGTGCTGGCGCTGGAGCCCAGCTTGAGGGACATGATTAGGCTCGCGAGGCCGCTGCTGGCTGCCCCGCACCCTCTCAGGGGCCCGAAAAACCGAGACTCAGGCAGTTAACCAACAATAGGGAAACTCACGCGGAGTGTGTTGGTTAAGAATAGAGCTTATTCTTCGTTCTCACGCAGCTCTTCAGCCTTCCACTTGAGCCGGCGCAGAATCTGCGTTCGATTCTGGTGGGCGTTCTCGTAGGCAACGCACTCCTGGAGGGTCTCCATATCCGGAATCGTCTCGATCCCTGCCTTGATCAGGCGCGTGTTCGGTGCTTCAAGCCGCTTTTCAGGCGGGAATTCGTCATTTTCGGCGTCGTCTGTTCTCTCCATATCGGTGCCCTCCACCCCTTGAGGGCCACCAAAAACGACACTCTATACAGCGTCGCCAGGTCTTCCAACAAAGGGTGGCTGCCGAGCGATGATCCCCTGCTGGAATCCCGGATCAGAAAATCCTCTTCCCATGTGACTTCGAATCACTTTATATCGCTACCAGTGGCCATGAGCCGGTTTCATTCGATACAGCAGCTCATCGTTGACGTATCCCGCCGAAACGCCTGACAGGCGTGTTTGAACGCCTCACTGAATGTGGGGAACGGGTGGACGGTATCGATGATGTCGTCGACGGTGAGGCCGAACTTCACCGCCAGCGTCGCTTCCATGATCATGTCAGCGGCACGGGGGCCAACCATGTGGACGCCGACGATTTCGTCGGTCTCGTGGTGTTTGACGACCTGGACGAGGCCATCCGTGTTCTCGACGGCTTTCGCTCGCGGGACATCCGCCATCTGGACGGTTCGGCACGAACAGGTTCCGTGCTCGTCCATGTACTCCAGTTCGGTCGTCCCGACCGCGGCGACTTCCGGGCTGGTGAACACGACTGCTGGCACCGCGTCGTAATCGATGCTGACGCCCTCGTCCCCGAAGGCGTTCTTGACGGCGTGATTGCCCTCCTTGGCGGCGACCGTCTCCAGTTCGGGTTCGCCGATCACGTCGCCCGCCGCGTAGATGTCGGGATTGGTCGTCTGGAAATGTTCGTCGACACGAATCGCGCCGTCGGATTCGGTCTCGACGCCGACTGCTTCCAAGCCGATGTCCTCGCTGTTGGGCTGGACGCCGGTCGCAACGAATAACGCCTCTGCGGTGAACGCTCGCTCCTCGCCCTCGATGACAGTCTCCACAGCGACGCCCTTCTGACCAGGGTCAGCACCACTGTCGGTAGCCACATCCTGAACCTGCTGGAAGTCGTTACTGGTCACGACGTCGATTCCCTCCTCGCGGAAGGCTCGTTGCATTTCCCGGCCGAGTTGACCTTCCATATCTGAGAGCACGTGACCGGAGCGCTGGAGAACCGTCACATCGACGCCGACACGGTGGAGGATCTGGCCCCACTCCAGCGCGATGTATCCGCCACCAAGCATCACGATGCTCTCGGGTAGGTCGCGCTCCTCGAGGATGGTCTCGCTCGTGTAGTAGTCAACGCCGCCGAGGCCGTCGATGGATGGCGCCCACGGTGAACTTCCGGTCGCGACGAGCGCCTTCTCCCCAGTGATGCGTACGCCCTCGTCGTCGCCGTCGACGACCTCGATGGTTGTGTCGCCGAGCAGCTGGCCGTAGCCCTCGTAGATGTCGGTCTCGAAATGCTCTGCGACGTCGACGTAGTTCTCCTGCCGGAACCGTTCGACGAGTTCGTCGGTGCCGTCGAGTGCGTCGGCCCAGTCGACAGTCGGTTCCTCAGGGTATCGAACGGCGTCGAAGGGGTTCTCCGACTCTGCAGCGCCGCTCTCGGCGACGGCGAGCAGATGCTTGCTCGGGACACAGCCGACGTTCACGCACGTCCCGCCGATGGGAAGGCCGGTGTTCACCATCGCAGTCGAGAGGTCCCGCCGGCTCGCCTCAGTGATCGCGGCGAACGCTGCGGCGCCACCGCCGAGAATCACGAGATCATAGTCGGAGATGTGGGTCATCAGTACCTATACTTTATGACGGGAAGTTCTTATGCTCCAGAGTCCGAAGCTATAGAGTAGGTTGGAGGCTACGAAGCTATGGCAGATACTACTTCACCGGCGCCAACGTGCGATGTTGAGGGGACGTGCTACTGTCCGCTCACAGGAGTTATCGACACGTTGAGCCGAAAATACGCGATGCAACTCGTTAGCATCATCGGCGCACACGACTCACTGCGGTTCGCGGAGATCGAAGACCACCTCCCGACAGCGAGCACGTCGACAATCTCGAAACGCCTGAACGAATTCGAGGAGGCAGGGCTCGTCTCACGGACGCAGTACAACGAAATCCCACCGCGTGTCGAATATGCGTTGACAGAGGATGGCGACGAGGTTCGAACACGACTGGAACCGTTACTCGAGTGGGCGACAGAAAATAGCGGAAATGCGTAAACCGAGCCATTCCAAAAGAGAAACCAATTCTCCACGGACTCCCCTCAAGTCTGGTTAGGCCTCTGGGGATTCGAGTACTGTGAGATTCTGGACTGGGAAGGGATTGCTTTCTCCGGCGAACTCGTCCTCAGGGACGTAATGCCAGAGGTGGCCGTCTACCAGGTAGAGAAACGACTCGCCGCCTTCTGCTTCAACTCTCACCCGCTTCCCGACATTGTTGTCTTCTTCCCAGCCGATGACGGTCAACGGCTCGACGGGCCATTCAAAGAATTTGACCGAGTCACCACGCTCCAACTCTTCAAAAGTCTCTATATCCCCCTGCTGTGGCTCTCGCGCGTCGAGAGTCGGATTATGCTCAATAGACATGGTCTCTGGGTACGCCCCTACTCACTTAATACTGTCAGCAGTGGATTCCAGCCGCTAGAACGGAAGCACGCCTGGCGAATCTTCTCTCCGACTGCTCTTAGCCCATCGCCTCTTGGAACCGCTCGCGCAGCGCGTCCTCACGTTCTTCGAACTGCTCGACTTTCTCCTGCAGGTCGTCGCTGACGCGCTCGATACTCGCCAACGCTCGTTCGCCGGCCAGCGACGCCTGTGACCCGTCGTCACCGTCCGCCTCTAGCTGCTGCTCGTAGGCCTGCTCGACGCGCTCGATCGTGCCTTCCGGATTGAACAGGATGTCGTTGGCGATGCGGACGTACTGATCGAGGGATGCCCCCTCTTTCCCTTGGAAGAAGTGGGTGAGGGCGTACGTCGCGCCGGAATGCAGCGTCCACATATCGATCTCGAAGGGGGACGCCGCATTGGCTTCTGCATCGCCGGCGGCACGCTCGGCCAGGTAGTCCGGGAACCCCAGCAGGGTGTAGAACTCCGTGACGGTGAACGGGAGTTCGGAGAAGTCGAGGTCGATGTCCTGGGCGTCCCGGATGAACTCGAAGAGGTCATCGGCGACGAGTTCGACCTGTGCGAGGAGTTCCTCCCACCAGGTCCGGAAGTTCCGGACGTCGCCGACGTGTTTGATGACCTCCTTGTCGGTGAGCGATCGCATCGTGTTCGAGCAGTAGCCATCCTGAGCGAACCCCTCCACGTAGACGGCGTGCTCGCCGAAGAAGTCGTAGCCCGACGTGACGCCCATCGTAATCGGGTCCGACCGACCGGGAAGGCGCACCTCGAGGCCGTCGAACATGATGTCCATATGGACTTCGCCGCCGCCCCGATAGCGCCGAATCTCGCCGAACATCACCTCGCCCAGCGGGGTCCCGTCGATGGTCTCCTCACGGAGGACCTCCTCCAGCGGCCCGTAGACGTCGACCGGGTTGATGATCGAGTAGCTGTCTGTGGGAACGTGGAACAGCGGATCCGTGTCCGCGTCCTCATCTCGGGCCTGCTCCTGAGCCCGACTCGGCTCGACGAGCGCGTTGAACCGCTCCGTCTCGACCCACTCGTCGGTGTACGGATTCTGGTACGCCACGGTCGTCTCGACGGCCTGCGGAAGATCGCGAATCGCCTCGGCGAAGGTCACAGGGTCTGCATCCCCGTGTCGCTCTCGGTACCACTCTGGTAGTTCGGTGTCGGTACGCCCATCGACGCCAGCGAAGATGGTTCTGGACTCTGGATCTTTCATCTCAGTCACCTCACTTGAGGAATCCTCGTCGACGCGCGACTGCATCGTCTCGCGCCCTGCGCCCCTCTCCCGGGCGCAAAAACAACACCACGTTAACCAACGCCCGTCTCTGAATGGCGGGGAGTGTTGGTTAATCCAGGTCCAGTCCGCGGCTCGGATCAGATGTCGGAACTACTCAGATTCGTCTCTCCGTACCCGGACCTGCTCAGGATTTGGAACCCAGGGGTGTGCTTCCCAGCAATGCCGAGCGTGTCTTTGCGGTGAGTCGAACTCTCTACTACAGGATCCACACTCGTAGGTGGCATCGGGCCAGGGCTCGCTGACGAACATCGCTGTCACCGTCGTCGCCACCGGCTCGGGAGCCTCGTTCCGTGAAACGTACCTGTAGCCGAGAACCGTCCGTTGGCCCATCGCTGTTCGGGCGATCTCTGTGGGCTTGTCTTCGGGGAGATACACCCAGCGAACGAAGTTGTCGACTGATTTCTTGGCTGAGGGCTGGAGGATGAACCATCGCTCGTGGTCATCTCGGAACAGGTAGCGTTCGGTCCCCGTGTTTTGGAGGTATATTGGGTCACCCCTGCCGGGGACGAGCTGCAGTCCGAGCGACGGCGATACCGGTTTCAACAGCTGGTCGACGACTGATGAATCGTCATCTGTCTGGCTGTCCGAATCAGCCTCCGCTCCGAATTCATCGAGACTGGCATTCGTGGTCACGGGGACCACCTCCCGAGTGAGGCCTGTTCCCGATCGGACTCAGCTGGGACCTCGCAGAGAAACCGCCACTTTGGCTGCTCTCGGATCTGCTTATCGGGGCGATTTCCCGCTTGGCCGGGGTCCGTTTTACCGGCACAGTGCCAGCCCTTGTCTCTGAGCGCTTTGATCATCGAACCGTCGAAGTCGGCTCGCACGAACGTCAGCAGGAGCCGAACGCCTCGTCGCTGGCCGTGCCGACGCACGAATCGTTCCATCGACCGGGCGAGGGCGGCAGAGGCGAGATTGGGGAAATCGACGCCGATGCAAATCCGTGCTGCCTCGACGATTTCGTCGCCCTCGAATCGCGTCCCGTCGTACTCCAGCGAGCGAATCAGCGGATAGCGCCATGTAATCGCACCTAGTAGCTGGTCCTGGTAACAGAGTCCGTGATGGACGAGATTCGTCCGAGGGACATCGTCCATATAGGAGTGATGTGCTTCGTAGATCGCGCCGGCGACGTGGCGCGGGATTGATTCGATATGGACGCGCTCTGCGAACCGCAAACCGAGCGGCGCCGTGACCGGCTGCCCCTCCCGATGGATGGGACACGAGCACCCCTCGGGGGTAGGCGTATACTGGAAGCCGGTACTCCGGATTTGGTCGAGAGAGTGAGTTTGGGTCACGAGTCGGTGTCGTCGGTGCGCTCCTGTCGGTCGTTGTATCGCTCCAGTTCACGCCCGATTTTCTCGAGCGCCTCGACACCACGTTCGAGGAGCTGATGGGTGGCTCGCGCCAGTCGAAGCGTCTCCATCAGTGCTCCCCCTCCTGGGGCTCGATGAGGTCGTTGCTCTCTTCGGCGAGTTCCCGGATTACCTGTTCCACGTCAGCATCCTCGGCAACCGTCCGATGTGCGAGCGGGGCAGGATATGCACGGTCGCCTTGGCTGCAGAGTACGACCAGCCACTCCTCGCTCCCATCCCCGAGTACGATGTAGTGGTCGCGATCAGCGCGCTGGAAGACCCGCCGGTCCGGGCGAGAGACGGTTCGCCAGTTCTCGGGGAGCGTCGGTGACGGCCGTCCGCCGTCGGCGAGGGCGACGACGTCGTCGGTAAGGGTCGCCATCGCGGCGTCGATCTCCTCGCCAGTGAGGTGCCAGCACGCCGCGGCACCGTCGCACTCCAGCTGCGAAACCACCTGATTCCGGAACGCGATGTAGTGCTCACGGGCGACCTGCTCATCGTCGTAGTAGTCGAGGAGGAGCGCGCACGCGAGCTGGGCGGGCCCGCTACCACTATACCCCCACTCGAACCCGCTTGGACTGTGGTTGACGAGGTCCAGACTGCGCTCGAGGGAGAGTCGCCGATGCTCCGAGAGGTTCAGCACGACGGCTTGGCCGTCGACGCGGAAGCCGACGTATTCGACTGCGTCTCGGTGAGCCTGACCTGGCGATGCGACTGGAACCGATTCCGAACTGGCTACAGGTACATTCCCGTTCATTCGTTGCTCGCGGGCGGTTCGGTGACCCCCGCACCCCTCTCAGGGGGTTCAACAAACAGGACGGCGTAGCGTTCGGCAACGTATTTGGCAGTTGCAACGTACTGTCCACATAATTGAGGATGGCTGTACTGGACGATCTCTCGGGGTTCGAGTTCGAGGACGTGATGGAGGACGTGTTCCGGAACCTCGGCTACGAGAACGTCCGCCAAGCCGACCGCACGGCTGACGAGGGTCGCGACGTCATCATGGAGGAGGTCGTCGACGGCACGCGGCGTGCGATCATCGTTGAGTGCAAGCACACGGGGACGGTCGGACGGCCGGTCGTCCAGAAGCTCCACTCGGCGATCGCGACGTTCGACTTCGACGGCCCCAAACGCGGAATGGTCGTCACGACCGGCCGGTTCACGAACCCCGCTCGGGAGTACGCCGACCGCCTTCAGCAGAACGACGACCCCCATCCAATCGAGTTGCTCGACGGCGAGGACCTCCGGGAGATCGCCGACGAGATCGGTCTCGACCTCTACAATGGTCGCATCGAGATTCTCTGCGACGAGACGCTCCGCCCGTACGACCCGGCCGCCGACGTCGATGCGCCAGTCACGGAGGCGTTCCGCGACATCGAGAACATCGAGGCCGCCGACCTCCCAGACCCACACTCATCGGTGACGTTCCGCCCGGTGGTCGCTGTCACCGCGGACACGAACGCTGTCTTCGAGACGTCGGTGGGCGTCATCCACCGGATCAACGACCGCACGCGGTTCGTCGCCCACGCCGAGCGGGGGCAGCCGCAGGTCGTCGACGAGGACGTCGCGACGCTGGTCACCGAGAACCTTCACGCGACGGTCGACCTCGATACCGAGCAGTTCGCGGAGGTGTTCGATGACGTCGAGGAGCGCCGGTTCGGGCAGACCCAAACCGAGTACAAGGAGTGGGCCGTCGAGCGGCTCCAGCAGCACCACACGACGACGGTGACCTACACCGGCGACAACAACGTCACGTACAACAAGACCTGCGAGCCGAACCGCTCGGACATCTCTGTCCAGTCGATCGAACCAGTGTACCTCCCCGAGGTTCGGCACACTACCGACATCCAGGAGTACACCTACCCCTACGAGTACTACGCGGCAGGCCCGTCGAGAGTGACCGCCGAGGACGGCATCCATCAGTGCGTCCACTGTGACACGAGTGGCGTAACCGAGACGTACACCTACTGTCCGAACTGCGGGGCCATCGCCTGCTCCAGCCACACCAAAACGGAGCGGCTGGAAGGCGAGCCGATCTGTACGGGGTGTGCGGTGACGGAACGGTTCGCGCTGAAGACGAAGTACTTCTACGACGAACAGAATCTCGAGGCGTTCCGCGAGGAGTACGCCGCGATGCCGCTTCACGAGAAGGCGATGGAGAACAAGTGGCTGGCTGGGGGGAGCGTGGTCGCGACGCTGCTGCTCGTCGTCGGACTACTCGTCATCGGCGGCATCATCTGAGCGGGCTAAGCGTTCACGCCGGCTCAGCGACCACCTCTTCGAGCGCGTGCTCAAGCGGGCCGTGGAACTGCCAGCTGGCCCGCTCGAAGGCTCCCTCGGTCGGACCATCCCAGCGCGGGAAGGCGGAGTGACCACTCACCTTGACGGTCCACTCGGACGGCTCCTCGAACGGGTTCCGGGTCGGGAGCTCGACGACGTAGAGGTACTCCTCGTCGCCGTGAATGCCGTCGGCTGGGTTCTCGACGCCGTGTCCGAGCAGGAACATCGGCTGGTCGAGGTGCTCCATATTGTCCGGCTCGAGGAGATCCGCTGGCTGTGTTGCGTCGATTGTTCGATCTGGGTCACCATCCAGATACAGGTCGATCGTCGAGAGCTTGTCGAGGAACACGAACGACGCTGCCGTGTAACCCGGTCCTCGCTCGGCACGGGTCGCGTCGAGAAGTTCCTTCAACTGCGCAAGATCGCGAAGCACGCTCTCCGGGTAGCCATCCGAATGTCGGTACACTTGCGCGACGCGGTCGTTATCGGTTGGTTCGCCGTCCTGGTCCACTCGTTCGACGAATCTGAGTTGACTCCGTGTCGACATCGATCATCGCCGGCACGTGTGCGCCGGCACCCCTCACCGGCGCAAAAACAACTCGCTCCGTTCATTCGGGCGGTGGAAGAGGTTGAATCGGGAGCTGTTCGAGTTGTCTGTGACAGCCCGCACAGACTGTCAGTAAGTTCTGCCGCACGTCGGCATCCTCGAGTCCTTGATCGGAAGCTCCGACAAACTCTGACCGCGGGATTCGATGATGGACGTGAAGATCCATCCCGTATTCGTCCTGATGCCGTTCGCGAGCCATTCCACACCAAACGCACTGTTCATTGTCCCGGCGGATGACCTCTTCGCGCTTGATGTGCCAATTCTCGCCGAACCGCTGCGTGGGTCGGAGGGTCTTTCGCAGCAGGTACTCCTCCAGTATTTGTTGATCACTTGCCCGGAGTGCCGCTTCCCACGATGAGAAGATTCGCCGGATTGGAACAGGCGAACAGGACCCATATTTTCGAACGTCTGTTGTCGTCGGTGGGCGACCCAACCGCTTGTAGAGGGTCCGTAGCTCCTTACAGGCTTCCTCCTCGGTGAAGGGATCCGGTTGGTTTAGCGAGGCTCCAACCGATTGAAGCGCAGCATTCCACGACCCAAATCTCCGCCTGTAGGGTTCGGGGCTGTATTCCCCATGCTCGATCATATCCCGCTTGCGAGGGGTTCGATCCAACTCATCAATCAGGCGTTCGAGTTCCGTCTGAAGTTCGGCTCGGGACAGCGCATCCGGCTGGTTTGAGCCATATCCCGCGGCCTCCAGCGCCTCGTTCCAGCTACCGAACTCCGATAGGTACACCCAGCTACTGAACGTCCCTTCCTCATCCATTTCGGCAGCGGTCGGCGACGAACCAAGTCGGCTTCCGAGACGCCGTAACTCGGCAAGGAGTTCGTCACAGTTCACTTTCCACTGTTTTGTAGGCTGATGACCCGCTTTTCGCAGAGCATCGTTCCAGCTGCCGAATCGATTCTGATACGTCGTTACGCTGTACCTCCCTTGCTGCTTCATATCCTGCTGGCGCGGTGTCCTATCTAGTTTTTCAGTTAGTCGATCAAGTTCCTCCAGTAGCTCTCGGTCTTCGATATTCGCTGTGCTACTGTGCATCGGTTCCAGCCCTGCTTCCTCTACTGCGTCGTTCCAGCTCCCGAACCGGTCTTGATATGTTGATCTCGAATAGGAGCTCAATTCGTCTATTTCACGGAGTGAGGGCGGCCGACCGAGTTGATCCGCAATGGATTGGAGTTCCTCTATGAGTTTCTCAGCGGGAATACGACTCGGACTCATGTTCTCACCGGTGGCGTCACCAATCGCGGACGGATTCACCCATCTTGGTATATGAATATTCAGGACCCGCACTGGCTCGCCGGCACCCCTCACCGGCGCAGAAACGACATCACGAGTTGTCGATATTCGAACTTCGCTATGCGAGATGCGCCACCTCGTTTGGTTCCTCGACGTCATCGAACTCGCCGCGCTTGACAGGGTCCCAGTCCTCACCCGGCTCTGGACTCCACCAGTCGACCTTGTAGGCGCCCGGTGCGCCGAAGATTTTCACGCGGGCCGACCCATCAGGCAGGTCGCGCCGCAGTTTCTCGTCGACGTGGAGGTTCCAGGTCGTGGTTGAATCGAAGCAGGCGAGCACGGCCTCCTCGTAGCCGCGCGTCTCTCGGGATTCTTTGAGTTCGACCTGGGTGTTGCAGTTCTTGCAGAACACCCCCTCGAAGGGGATGTGAGTGAAGACCTCCTGCCCGCAGACGGGGCACCAGAGGAACTCGAACAGTGCCTCGCTGTGTCGGTCAAGTACTTCGAGGGTCATTGGTTGACTAACCCGGTCGTCCCGGGCCACCACCTCGTGCCCGGCCGAAAAACAGCGTCCAATGCTCACTCACTCACCGTTCGGCGCCGTAGACGATGCGTGAGGGGGCTTCGTACCCACAGTCGGGGCAGTCGTACCATCGCTGGATTTTCGCCCCGTCTGCTGCCTTCTCGCCGACGCGAACGTCGTTGTTCGGACACTCCGGGCAGCTGAGGTCCGGGGCCGGCCGCTCCCGGAGTTCGTCACGGAACGACGTCGCGTCCTTCGTCTCGTATCCCCGCGACCACACCGGGTAGCCGTCGACGAGAATCACCCCGCGCCACTTGTACCGGTAGGAATCCGGGGCTCGATGCAGGACGGCTCGCGCACCGGTCTCGGCGTTCCGATACGCAAGCGTCGGCGAGCGGCTCTCGCGTCGCCAGTTGGTGATCCTGGGCATTATTCAGAAGTGGACGTCAGCGGGTACGATCCAGAGCTCCTCACTCTCCTCGAGGAGTCGATCCAGCTGTCCACGGTGACGAATGCCGGTTCCGTGTTCGGTGTACAGGAAGATCGTCGGGCCGTCGTACGCACCGACCTGGTGGAAGGCGTGTCGGGCGAGGTCCTCGTCGCGCATGATCTCCTCGTCGGAGAGCTCGTCGATGGCCTCCTTCACCCGGTCGAGATTACGCTCGAATTCCTCCTTCGTCGCCTCCCAGCCGCGCTCGAGCAGGTCCTGGCCGTCATCGGAGTCGACGGGGGCTGCCGTCGGCAACTCCCCCCATCGTGCCTTCCCCGCAACGGACGTGTCCTCCTCGTCGAAGGTCACATAGTAATCGAAGACGGCGCCGGCGTGTGGGTCCGCGCCGACCAGGCGGTCGAACACCGAATTTCCGGTGGCCAGTGCGCCGTCGTGGGTCGATTCTTCTACCAGAGCGTAAATTACCATGTGCATCTCGAACACCTCGAAACGCCGACGCACCGGGAGTGATTGCTCGCTCGCTCCAGCTGCGCCGGCACCCATCGCCGGCGCTCGAAAAACCTGATCTAGCGGTCGATTTTTAGGACTCGTTCGCTCGGTCGACTGTGATGGTTAGATCGCCCGACGCGTAGTCGGCCTCGAAGTCGACCGCGAACGCGTCCGCCTCGTAGGCGGCGTGGTAGGCGCGGTGGCGTTCGAGCGAGCCTGTCGCCTTGAAGTGGAAGAACGCAGCCGACGTGTAGGGCTTACTCTGCGTCTCGATTTGCGTTTCGACTGACGCCGGAAGTGCGATCTGTGGCGTGTCGGTGTCAACACTCGCAGCGAACTCCTTTGCCTCCTTGACAGTCGCCTGCGAATGGGCGGGCGTCTCACCGGTTACCACGTTCATCGGCGTCTCCGTGTCGTCGGTGAACAGGACATCGTGGAAGGTGCGCGTCCCGAGGACTGCGTCAGGACCTAACTCGCAATCGTGGAATGGATCGTCGTCTGGATTCTCGGGCATCAAATCACGAGCCCACGGTGGGGCTCAGTCCTTTCTGCCCCAGACAAACCACAACTTGTCTCGATGTAGCGGAGGTAAGTCCCGAAAAAAGAGCGTCCTGCCCGCACTTCCCGCCGCAGAATCAGGCGTCGATGATTCGATCGGGCTCAATCCGGGACAACCGCATCGCGTTCCCGGTGACGCCGAGGCTCATCCCCATATCTCCGACAACGACTGCCAGCGCAACGCTGACCAGGCCCAGCGGCACGCCTAGCGCGAGTAGGAGCTTCACGCCGAGGCTGGCCCAGATGTTTTGCCGGATCACACCGTTGGCCGTATGCGACAGATCGTACAGGTACGGGAGTTTCCCGATGTCGTCGCCCATCAACGCAATATCAGCCGTTTCGAGGGCGGTGTCGGTGCCCGCCGCGCCCATCGCGATGCCGACCTCCGCAGTGGCGAGCGCGGGGGCGTCATTGATGCCGTCGCCGACCATCGCAACCTCCCCGTACTCCGCCTGTAACTCTTCGACTGCGTCGACCTTCTCGTCGGGCAGGAGTTCGGCGCGATACTCATCGACACCGACCTGCTCGGCGATGGCGCGGGCGGTGCCCTCGTTGTCGCCGGTCAGCATCACCACGCGCTCGACGCCCAGCTCGTGTAGGCGTTCGACAGCCCGCTTCGAGGCCGGGCGAACCTCGTCGGCGATGGCGATCGCACCCAGCAGTTCCGACTCCGTCCCGACGATAACGACCGTCTTGCCCTCCCGCTCCAGTGAGGTGAGCGCGTCCTCGGCGAATGCCCCGTCGTCGGACTCTGACGACTCTTCCGCTACGACGCCGCCGTCCGTCTCGCGGCGTGCTCGAGCGAGGTCGAAGCCCAGCTCCTCGAAGAGCGCGGGCTTGCCCGCATAGTACGTCTTGCCGTCGATCTCGCCCCGGATGCCCTTCCCCGTGAGGCTCTCGAAACTCGTCGCATCGGGCAGATTACCCACGCCCGTCTCCTCAGCACGGGCGAGAATGGCCGCAGCGATGGGGTGCTCACTGCGACGCTCCAGTCCGGCGGCGCGACGGAGCAGATCGTCCTCCGTGGTGTCACCGACCGGGACGACATCGGTGACGGCGAGTTCGCCCTTCGTGAGCGTCCCCGTCTTGTCGAGCGCGACGGCATCGACTTCGCCCATCGCCTCGAGGTAGTTGCCGCCCTTGATCAGGACGCCGTTCTTCGCGGCGCTCGTAATTCCCGACACCACCGAGACGGGCGTCGAGATGACGAACGCACAGGGACAGGCGATCACCAGCAGGGTGAGCCCCCGGATGAACCACGTCTGCCAGTCGCTCGCGAAGGTGAACCCGTACCCGGCCAGGTCGACCGAGATGGGGTCGGCGATGACCAGCGGCGGGATTGCGGCGGTCAGGATTGCCAGCACGACGACGAGGGGTGTGTAGTAGCCGGAGAAGCGGTCGACGAACTGCTCAGACTCGGTCTTCTTCGCCTGTGCGCCCTGGACCATCTCGATGATGCGCGAGAGCGTCGAATCGCCAGCGGTTGAGGTGACCTCTACCTCGAGGTACCCCTCTTCGTTGATCGCGCCGGCGTAGACCTCATCGCCCGTCTGCTTGTCGACGGGGACGCTCTCGCCCGTGATCGGCGACTGGTCGACTGCACTCCCGCCTTCGATAACCGTTCCGTCGAGCGGAATCTTGTCGCCGGGGCGGACGACGACGGTCTCGCCAACGTCGACCTCCTCGGCGGGAACGGTCACTTCCTCACCGTCGCGAAGGACGGTCGCCTCGTCGGGCGAGAGTTCCATCAGCTCGCGCAGGGAGTCCCGTGCCCTGTCCATCGCGTAGTCCTCGAGCAGCTCGGCGATGCTGAATAGGACGGCCAGCGTCGCCGCCTCGACGAAGTAGCCGATACCGGTCGCCGCGATGATCGCCGTTCCCATCAGCAGGTCGATGTCGAGGCTTCGGTTCTTCGCGGAGTAGTACCCGCTACGGACGACGGGGATGCCGCTGGCGGCGACGGCGCCGAGGAACAGGACATCTGCGATGTGGAGCGGGTACTCGAGGACGCTCGCCACCGTGGCGTTCTGTCCGGTGAGGAGGAACTCAAAGAGGAGGCCGAGCGTGACGAACGCCGCGCCGAGCCACGTCTTCTTCGCGCGAGGACTCGTCCAGACCTCCGATGGTGGCGCGATGTCGACGCCATCGGCCGCCTGGTTGTCCTCATCATCGCCCTCGGCGTCCGAGCCCCCGACGACCTCGTAGCCGGCGCCTTCAATCGCCTTGACTACGTCGGCTTCGCTAGTTCGATCAGGGTCGTACGTGACGTTGGCCGTGCCGGTGGTCGGCTGGAGCGTGACGTCAGTAATGCCGTCGACACGCTGGAGGCTCTTGTTCACCTTTTGGGCGCAAGAGGGACAGTCCATCTCGGGAACGGCGAGGCGGGCGGTCAGCTCACGTCGCTGTCCGCCGCCGCTCGTTCCTCCTGCTGCGTCCGGATTCTCTGTCATCACGTCACGGTAGGAGCGGGAGTTCGATATGTCTTTGTTGGAATATTCCAACTACGGCCCTCAGTGGGATGCCAGCCGTTCTTCCGCTACCCGCTCGCCGGCGACATGTTGCTTCGCCAAATGTTCTTCCGCCCGACGGAGTCGGTAGGTGAGTGTTGACCGTGGCACGTCGAGATGCTCTGCGAGTTCTCCAACATCGACCTCGCGGGGTGATTCGTAGTAGCCGTGTTCGACGGCGGCCTGGAGAGCAGCCTCTTGGGCTGGAGGCAATCCACTTGGTGTTCCGTCGCTTCCCCTAGCTGATGTTGTGTCCGCTGTGCGGAGCATCTCCATCTGGGCGCACTCCCCGACGGCGACTTTGAGAGCGTCGAAGAACGCCGCCACGTCGCCATCGCCGGAGTGGATGAGTCGCCACGTGTAGTGGCGGCCCTCGTGACGGGTTTCGAACAGCACACCGTCGCCGAGGTGGTCGCGGGCGATGTGGGGGACTGAGGCACAGGCAGGGGTCCGCTCCCAGTCGGAGTAGAGGACGAGCGTGTCGTCCGTGCGGTCGAGGACACGGGTGGTTTGGGTTGCGCCGCAGTCCTCGGTGGCGAGACAGTCGGCGTAGTAGTCGCTGTTTCGAAACGCGTCCTCGATGGCGTCGAGTGCGTCCGGAGTGCCGGTGGCATGGTCGACTCGCCAAAGTTGGTCGGCAGTCGCGTGCAACGAAAGCGAGCGGACACGGGCGTCGGGGTAGTCGGCAAGGGCATCCGCCACCCTATTGCACCCCGGCTCGTATTCGAGGGCGAAGACGAGTTCGCGCATACCCCGTCTACGGCCTCCTCCGACATAACCAATGGCACGGGACTACGTCTACTGGTGAGCATCAGATCACGTCGTTCGGGTCGTGGACCTCCTGCATTCGCTGCGCTTCGGCCGCGTATTGGTCCTGGAGATCGGGGTCATCAACCGTGCCGAGATTGCCGGGCCCCGCATCGACTGCCGCTGTCGTATCTCGAATATCGGTGAAGGACGTGAGTGCCCGCTCTTTCCGATAATACTGTTTGCCGTCGGGTGTCGCGTAGGTGAGGATGATTAGGTTCTGTTCATCATCGGAGTAGGTACGTTCGACGAGCCATACTCGCACCTCGTCATCAGCCCGATCTGACATATCCAGACGTTCGTGGGGACTCAGAAAGGGATTGGCGTTATAATCGGTCGACTGACGCAGTTTTCGACGGTGATTCACCACCAGGGATGCGCAGTTCCTGGCGCTCGCCGACCCACTCGCCGAGTTTCTGCTTGAGGTACTGCCTCGCCGTCGACGGCGTGAACACCCCCTTGTCGACCATATCGCCGACGACGTCCTTCAGCGCCCGGAACTGCCCCTTCAGATGGCCGTCGCCGACCGGCTCGCCGTCGTGCCACCGAACGGTCGCGAGCGCCCCGTTCCCGACCGTCTCACCGTTGTCGATTGTCTCTGAATCGTACTGCAGGCCGAACCACAGCGTCCGGTAGGCGGTCACCTCGAAGGTCGGTGACACCACGTAGAACGCCTCGTGGTGGAGGTAGTCGAGATGGTCAGCGATGATCTCGTCGAGGGTGAGCCCGGTGGCGCGGGGCTTCGGCTCGACGACCGTCGACGGTCGATCCTCGTCAGCGAGGTAGCCGTCGACCGCATCTGCCTCGAGGCCATCGGCCAGTTCAGCCAGCAGCTGTTTCGCCCACTTGGAGTTGGTGTCGTCGCCACCGAACGGCGACTCAGCCGAAATTCGGTGCTTGAGCTTGAGGTTCGCTGCGCCCCAATGGCTGTAGTGGAGCGTGTACTGTCCGTCTGTGCGTTCGTACGCAACGAGTGCGCGGTGGCCCATCGAGCAATCACCTCACGGGGCGACCGCTACTGGATCGCCCCGCACCCCTCTCGGGGGACGAACAACGCTACTCCTCGATTGGTTCGGGGGAACTGAGATCCGCGTAGAGGACTTCGCCGTCGCGAACGACGTACCGCTTCGCCAGCACTGGGAAGCGACACTTCGTGAACCCCGCTGTCTGGATGTCGAGTTCCTCGTCAGCTTCGAGGTGGTCGGCAAGTTCTCGCAAGAATTCGTGGGTCACGATGCCGCCCTCGTAGTCCGGGAGGCCGTTCTCCCGCGCCTCGTACACTTCGAAGTCATCGTACCCCCAGATGGTGAGTTCGCCCTTGTCGGTGACCTCCCAGTCGAGCGTCCCGAAGCAGTAGCTCTCACAGAGTTCGCGGACAGCCTGTGGATCCGATACGATCGCGCCGGTTGACGTCGTCGCAGCTTGTAGTGTCGCCATGTCTGGACTCGCGGGAAGCCCCGCACCCCTCTTGGGGGGCGATAAACCGACACTGGAAGTGCCCCTGGCGTCGACGGCGATGACGATCAGTCGTCTGTTGGGGCGTCTGGTCCGCTCCCGTCCTCTGGTCCCGTGAGTAGGCTCACTTCTTCCAGGAGGTCTCTTGCAGTCTCGACTCGCTCTCGATCCGCGTCGTCCAACCGCTCGACGTCGAGGCGGCTGAGATTGCTGAGTACACGATGCATCCAGTAGCCCTGTTCGACTTGCTGATTCATCGGTAGCGCCTCACCACTCGCCGGCGCGGATAGACACTCCACGTGACTGTCGTCGTCGCATCAGGTCGCCACCAGTGCTCGTCGCGACGCGTTGCCGCCAGGAGGTCACTCTCACACCCGTCGTCCAACATTGTGTCCGGGCTGTGGGATGCCTCGCCGGTCGGCCGTAGTTCCTCAACGTCAGAATATCGGTCGTACATCGGTTGGCCATACCTTCTGTCGGTATCGCATTTCAACGTCCGGACGCCTTCGCCCGCAAGGCATTCTTGATTATGCGAGACAGTACAAACATATATGGGAGTAGGGCGCGAACACTGTCCCAAGAGGTGCCAACCATGACCGAATCCTCGCGAGATGGGGTCCAATCGTGGACTGAGTCGATGAGCGCCCGCGACCGCATTCGGGCGGTCGCCGAGTCACTTCGCGAACCCCGCTCAGTTAACTGGATCAGCGAGCAGGCCGACGCCGCCTGGAGCACGACCAACGAGGAACTTCAGGACCTCGTCGACCAGGGCCAGTTGCGTCGCGTCGAGGCCGGCGAGACGACGCGCTACCAACCGGACTACACGCGACTGCTCTTCGAGGAGATCCGCACGCTCATCGAGGAAAATACCCGCGAGGAGCTGCGGAGTGAATTGGCCGCGATTACCGAGGAGATCGAGGAGTGGCAGGCGACCTACGACGTCGAGACGTGGGAAGAGCTTGAACAGTCGCTCGCCGACGGCGACCTCACAAGTGCGGAGCTCCGGGACCGCCGCGACGTCATCGCGTTCTGGCGTGAGAACGAGGAGGATCGCCGCCTCATCAAGCACGCACTGGAACTCTACTCCGACGTCGAAGCTGCCCGCGAGCAGATGACCGACGTGGCTGACCGCGCCACGAGCTAACCCTCCTCTCTCACAGAATGATCTTTCTTGCCGGTCGCGACCGCTATACACAGCGGACCCTCCTCCGCGACGTTCACGACCGATTGACGAACCAGCCAGGGTGTGAAGAGGTCCGCTATCGCCCGTCTCGACGCCGACCCCGGTACGTCATCGCGGGTGTCGATCCGACGACGTTCCTGAGTGACTCGTACGACGCGGCGACAGCACGACTGGAGATTCGCTTCTGGTACCCCGCCGGCGTCGACCACGAATACTACCGCATAAACTGGGTCGAACCGGACCGAAATCTGATGCTCGGATTCCACCAAGATGCCGACCATCCGGACCTTGGGCCCTGTCATATCCAACTCAATCACGAAGACACGCCGGTTGATCGGCACAAGGCGACGTTTCTCGATGCGCACCCACTCGCCGTCCTCGATGACCGACTACAGCAGTTCCCGCCCGCGCTAGATGCGATCCACTGGAAGAATGGAGCGCCCTCGCTCCCTACCTGGCCCGTCTAGACAGCGAGTTCATCGAACCTCTGGTGATGCGTCCAGGCCGTGGTCGGCGTGACGTTTCCGGACTTGGCGATGTCACGGTGCGTTACCCACACCCCCTGTTCCCGCCCCGCTTTGTAGAGACAGGCCGCTGCGAACCTGCCGAATGAACGCCCGCTATGACTGACGTCGGACTTGCGGGTACTCACCGTGTTAACCAACAGAAGCCATCTCCATCGGAGACTGTTGGTTAAACGGTGAGATTCCTACTGCCCTATTCGGGAGCAGGCCCGTAGCGACCTGTGCCACACACTTGGCACTCCCAGATTGGTTGGCCCGTCCAGGTCTCGTCAGGGAGCGACTCGCGTGTACTGAAGCGATGTTCTGTTTCTTTCGTACAGTGCTGGCACTCGAGGGCTGTTACGGTCGGGATTTCAGCTCTGGTACTGGAGGATTTCGTTTCGCGGGGTACTGTTTCCACAGCGATTGCTGGGACGATCCACAGCTGATCGCTGTCGTCGAGCGTGTGCTCGAGGGACGACTCATCGCGAATTCCCTGGCCACGCTCGTCATAGACGCGTGGAATCTCCGTCTGAGAACGATCGCTCCTCTCGTTCCACGCTGTCCGCTCACGGGCCGCTGTTAGTAACGCGTCGCCAGCCGCTGCGGTCACCTCAGTAGCAGCGGGGAGCGTAGGCCAGCGCTCGGTTAGCTGGGGTGCGGGCTCGTCGTCGAGATCGTAGATGAGCGTACAGTCGTCGATGGGCTGGTCGTGACCTGACGAGAGAAGTGTCGCTGCTGCTGCTCCCCTTGCCACGGCGCCGTAGAACGTCCCCGATTCGACGAGGAAGTGGATCACACCACGCAGTGTCTGCTCGGAACTCGCAGCACCCGACTCCGACGCGCCGTCAAGTTCGTGTTCGAGACAGAACCGGCATTTTCGTTGCGACGCCGGGATCGATGCGCCACAGGAGACACAGGATCGGTCTGTGTCGGTTGTTCCGTCCGGATACCCACCCGAATGCGAGGCTTCACGCTGGCGGCTTGGCTGGCCGTCTGCTGGCTGATCCAGCGCTGGGTCCGGCACCAGAGCGCCCTCCCCGACAGGTTGGAACGCCTCTCGGTCTGAGTTGTGGTCAGTCATCGATTCGCTCCGCGTTTCCCCCGGTTTGGTATTTAAACTCAGGGGTGAGAAAATGCGGGGACGGATTCGGCGACGACGGGATAAATCTGACCGCCTGAGACCGATTCAGTCACGGAGCTCGGCGACCGCTCGACCGACCTCGCGAACGTGCTCACTCCGCTCGATATCGAGTTCTGTCGACAGATACTCGACAGTCTCGTCCAGATCCATACCCCCTTGTAGACTCTCTGCCTGTATGTAGGTATTCCTCTACCGGAGGCGTCTCAGATCGCTTGGAGTTCGTCTCGCCGGCTTCGGAGCGTCACGACTGACACCTCTGCTGCCGACGCGACGGTGGATTGGGTAATCAACGCGCCCTGCTCTTGGGCAGCCAGATAGACACAGGCGGCCGCGACGCCCGATGGCTGACAGCCGTTCGTGAGGGTTGTCCCCTCGGCGCGTTCTGCGAGTTCGTTCGCGCGCCGACGAATGTCGTGGTCTAACTCCAGCGCCGAGATCAGGCGTGGAATGAACGACGTCGGGCGCATTGGTGGTGCTGGGAGCTCTAATTCGCGATTCAGTGTTCGGTAGGCGTTGGTGACACGAGCGGACTCGACTCGGGCGGCGTCGACGACATCCTCGAGGAGAAGCGGGTGTTGGTTACATCGACAGGTACCGTAGATACTCGCTGCACCGATGGCTTCGATGGATCTGCCTCGAAGCAGATCCTCGCTCTGAGCGCTCCGGAAGAGCTGGCACGCCTGGTCACGAATCGACTCAGAGAGCTCGAGCGCACTCGCCAGCCGGCGTACCTCGCCCAACCCGTGTGCGAGATTCCGTTCCGCTTTGGACCGCCAGCGACCACGGGTCTGCTCACGTCGCATCCGGGCCAGCTGCCGGCGTTTCTGACCAGAGAGTTCGTTCCCGTGTGCGTCGGTTCCGTGGCCGATCTCGGTCGAGATGCCTCGATCGTGACGGGCTGTAGTGAGTGGTGCGCCTGTTCGCTCGCGCTCGTCTGCATCGTACGCCCGCCACTCCGGCCCGTGATCGATACGTTGTTCCTCGATAACAAGTCCACAGTCCTCGCAGATCGTTTCGACCGCATTCGTAGTGACCCGGCCGTCACACTCTGGACACTGGGTAGCGCTCGACTCTGTTTGGACGTCTTCGTCGAAGCCAGTTTCGTAGATGTCTCTGGTAGTCATCGTTCTCACCATGTTCAGGAACTCGCCAGTACAGCGAATCCTTCACCCATTATGGGTGGAATAAACCTCTACAAGACGGTTCAGATATCTCGGAACCGATGGCGTACAGCGACCGAGTCTGATTCTTATACCAATGAACTGGCTATGCAGGAACTGGGGCGGCACTCAAGGCCACAACAGGGGACCGAATACATATTTATCTAAGGTGAGAGGGGGAGCATATGAGTGATTCACATCTTCGGCGTCTCCATGAACTCAACCGTGAATATCCGGCGGTTGATCGGTCGACATTATATCGCGAATACCACCTTCAGCGCTTCGATATGCTTAATTCAGAGGATGCAATTCCACAGCTCTTGTTCCATATTGTTCCTGAAAGTGCTCTTGATGGATCGCGTCTTGTCGATATCACAGAACTTGAGGAACTGCCTGTTCCCGCGACGTGTCGACCATCGTTTCGGCCCGATAGACTGTTTGAACACGCGGATCCGACATGGAACCATATTGTCGCTCGCTACGAGAATCGAAAAGACCTGAGTTCAGTGGCAACTCTGTATGATACTGGCATATATGAGGCCCGGGGGAGCGGGCTCTGCTATCCAACCGGTCATTCATACGACTGTGACTATGCAGTCAGTTCACAGGATCTTGAATTAAGTCTCGTCACCGTCCTCCAGTTCTATCGTGACGTCCTTCCTGATGAACACAGCGAGAAGGTGTATGCAATCCTCAGTGGGACAAATCTCACGAACGCGACAATAGACCAACATCGGCAGGTTGACCGGGTTGAAGCATTTCCTGAACCTAACCGCACCTCGCGCCTCACACCTCTCAGTCTGTCCGATGAAGACGGTATCCGTGACCAACTCACACCGCTTTTCCGACCATTATCAAACTCTCAGTTCGGATATCATCCCGGTTTCTATTACGATGATGAAGGTGCGTGGGAATTGGATGAACATCTAGAGTAGCGTTGTTACTGGCTTTGCATCCGGTCCAGCTCATTCTGGATTAGATCGGATGGCGGCTCGTAGAAATCAAAGATCTGGTATAGCGGTTGGGTCAAGGTCTCAACCACTTCCGGTAGAGCGTCTTCAAAATCTTGAACAGTGAAGCGTTGACTGGCCGTAACTGTCGCTTGATGTGATTCTCTTTCAATCGGAGGGAAAAGTCCACGGCGATTTTCAATTGAGCCCAGTGTTCGTCCCTCTAGTCCCGTCCATCGGGCTTGCACGGTGACCGACGTGTTTTCCTCACCGAGTTCTCGCCCCAACCGCTTCGCATGTAGCAAGCATTCACCGACTCGCCAGATTGGGAGAATATAATCCAAAACTGTACCTGGCTCAAGTTCATCTTTGCTGTCTTCCTGATAGCCACGAAGCAAGAACAGCATCCCGTCTGGGGATGCACGCCAGTAGTCTGCGTGCGCTGGGTCATCGAATGTTCCGCCGGTATACCACCCTTCGATTGTCTCATCGCGGGGATGTACCTGATCCTCGCTGATCAGCCACGCCGGCCACCCCGTTTCATGACCTTTCACCTCCCGTAGTAGATCTAAGAACTCAGAGAGAGATGGCTGATCAAACTCAGAATCCAGACTGTAAGCAAATGACCAGTACCCGTGACGATAGGGTGAATTATCCATATTTCCGTACTCGTCCATCACGTTGGCTTCCCAGTCTTCCCGCATAGCCTCAGTCCACGAAGCAAGCTGATCCAGCGGATCAATCTCTTCTTCACTTGCTCCTTTTTCGAACCCCGTCAGTACGGTTCGCATTCGATCTAACAGATCATCACGTGAGGCAGTGACACACCGCCGAATCAATTCGTCCCACTCACGTCCTGTCTTCGGTGCTGCACTTTCTGGCCCTGGCCGCCTAATATAATATGTGTTGTAGGTAACGTGTTGGTCTTCAGGGCCAGCACTGTCTGATCGAATCGGCACCCGATGGTCTCCCGGTACATCGATAATTGGAAAGACTTCACCAGATTCTGGATGTTCAATATGGTATACTTCACAGTGAAACTGGGGCTCAGCAAACTTCTCAACGATCCCATTAATCGTATCTTGATCGTAGTGGTCAATCGGATGTGGTCGAGATGGATCCGGTTCCCATGATTCACCGACCTCCTCATATCCAATCAAAATCTGACCCCCACCAGAATTCGCTAATGCGAGCATCGCTTTTGCTACGTTTGCCTTGTCCACATTATCAGACAGATCAAGCCAGCTTTTGATTTCACGATGGACCTCTTCTCGTGGATTACGCAATAGATCCTGCCACCGCTGATCCACGTCTCCCGATTTAACCATATTCCCTCTATGTTTCTAGTCAGCCTAAAAACCTCTCTAGGCGGTAGTTGCTTTTTATTTCGGACGGATACACGCGGTTAGCGAATTCCCGAATTCTGACATACATCTCAGCTCGGTTCTTGAGGTTGTGGCTGCGCGCGCAGCGACCAGCGGGAGCGAGCACGGAGCGGTGGGTGGGGCGGTGGGGCCTGGGCCGGTCCGGCACTCACGAAAAAAGAAAGGGCGTTGCCCCTACTCCTCCCACCAGCGGCGGTCGCGTTCTGGGAAGACGATCATACTGTCGTAGGTCACGGCGAGTGAACATCGTCCCTCGTACCAGTTCTTCTTAACCGCCCGCATTCGGACGGTGTCCCCTTCTTGGACGAAGGCAGGCTCCGATTTTCGCCACGAGGTGAACTTGATTTTCCCGGTGTCGTCCGCGACCAAGCCCACTTGAGCGATCTTCCGGCTGGAAGCATCCCAGAGCTGAACGACTTCTCCTTCGATGCTCACCTCATCCGTCTGCACGTCCGGGACGTCCTCGATCGGGCAGATGGCGCCGGGGGCCGCCTTGAGTGCATCCATCGTGTCGAACACTGCTTTGGTGATGTCTTGCCCCTTGGCGACCCGCTTTGCGAGCGCCCGCGAGACGGCCGCCCGACTGTGACCGGTGCGAAGCCGCTGTGCCATCCGGTCTGCTTCCTGGTTCACCTTCGCCAGCTCCATCCGGGAGAGACGCTCTCGCGGATCCGTCCGGTCCGGGGTGCGTTCCGCCCGCTTACGCTGTCGCCGTTCGGTGACGACCTTGCGAGTTCGCTTCGCCCGCCCGTCTTGGGTGCCGAGTTCCGCCTGGGCGCTGATGTGGTCCAGTTCGGCCTCCCGGGCGCGAATCTTCTCTTCCTGCGCGAGGGGCAGGTGCGAGAAGTCCTGGACGATGCCGTCTGGGTGGTTGGAATCCACCTTCGCCTGCTTTTCCTGCTGAACCGTCGCTCGGAACTCCGGTTTGTCGTCGACGACCTTGAAGCCGTCCTCGTCGACGCCGGCGTCTTCGGTTCGTTCGAATGCCTGTTCATCCACCGTAACGACCTTGCGACTCGAGTTGTTACTTGACATTGGTATCCTCCAGATACCACTGAAGGCGCTCGTGCGCCGCCACCGCGATGCCCCTAACATCGCGGTTTTCCGACGACGTCGACGACCGATAGCACCGACTGCGCGCTCTCGCTCGCGCCTTCGCGAGCGCCCTACCGGGCGCGAGCGAGAGCGCGCCCGAGTGCGGCGACCCCAACCAGCACCGCGCGCCGACCCGCCCGGAGCGAGCGGCCAGCGGAGAAAGCGTGGGGGGTGAGCAGCCACGCCGCGCAACCCCCCGCGCTTTCCCGCTGGCGCCGAGGGCACATTCACTTTAGCCCGGCAGCCCGCCCGCTACCGCAGGCAGGCAGCCCGGAATGGTCGGTCGCGAGCGACGCGGAGGGCGGCAGCGGCGAGCGGGGCGGGCCGGTACGGACACACCTGTCCACCCGGCTGCGCCGCTCGGATGGTCATTCACCGTCCTGGCGGACTCAGAAAGGGCGAGGCCGCCTCGGTCGTCCCCCGACCCCGCAAGCACCGCAGGGACGAGGAGCGCAGCGGTGGTCGCGGGATGCCGAGCGGCCGAGGGCTTTCAGGGAGTGTCGCTGTCGACGAATTCGATCGCGCTACTAATCCGGTGCCCCGGCTGGCTCGTCGAGAAGGACATCGACGCCGTCGTGGGTGACGGCGAGTTGGATCCCCTCCACGGTGAACCGGACTTCCACGTCCCCGGCTGAGGATGCGAGAAGCTGCTCGAGTGCCTCGACGTCAACAGCGTCGTGGAGCTGATACGAGTCGGTGGGGAGCCCGTGGGCTTCCAGTGTCTCGACGATTTCAACGAGTAGATCGGGGGATGGATCTGAGTCTCTCGGGGTGGAGGGTGCCATTATGGCCTCGACGGGTAGATAGGACGAACAGGAGTTAAAAATGGGGGCTCGACGGCCTGTCGCTGCGGCCTTTCAACCGGTCCCTCAGTGGTCGTCCTGTGCGTTTAGCTCCTCGAGAAACCAGCTGGCTGCGGTTCCGATCCGAACGCCGTCGACGTTGCGCATCTCAAGGCCGTTCGTGGCGGTCCGGAACGGCTCGTCGTCGACGAGGATGCGGTTGATGACTGTCCGGACCGACTCCGTTCCGTATCTGTCGACGAGAGCCGCGACCGCCGTATCGAAATGTGCATCCTCGTGCTCGGTTCGCGGGTTCTGCGCCCGGTAGATCACGAGGTCAACCACATCGTCGACCGATGCGTGCTCGGGATTCCCGGTTTGCTCACGAACATTATAGTTGGCCTCTGTATCAGGCATTGCGAGTCACTCCGCCGCGTCGTCCGTATCGGTCGTCGCCGAGTCGGTTTCTCGTTGCTCACGGATTGCAGCCAGCGTCTCCTCAAGCGTACCCACACAGCCGATCGCTGCGAGCTCATCGGCAATCTCGTCGATGAGTGCGGCTCGCTCGACGGCAGTCTCGTCGCCGGCGGTCCTGTCGATCGATGCGACGCGAAGCGCCCGCGTTTCGTGCCAGCCACAGTCCCAACAATCGCGGGTCACCTCGATCTGCTCGTCCTCTTCCGCTGCGAGGACGGCGTCGGACAGCGACGTCGACAGGGGCCGGTCTGGTCCGACCTCGAGGGTGACGGGGGACCCGCACGCGGGGCAGTCCATAGTCATCCCGAGGAGCGCCCGTCTGTTGAAGATAGCGGAGCAACGAGACAGCGACACAACCAGCGCTGCTGAGTTCGCGGGGTGGGACAGCTACGGACAACTGTGACCCTCCCGCAGTGGTCGCCGTACCACTCGCGTCGACGACCGCTCGGCGGGTCAGTCAGAGACGATGTGTGCCTCGAGGTCGCGTGTCCAGTACGTTGCTGGCCCGCCTGGACTACACCGCGCACAGACCTGTATCGGGCCTTCGAGATGGCCGAGTTCGATTCGAAACCGTGTGAGCGCTGCGAGCGCGTTGACGACGAGGCCACAGCTGTCACAGGCGTAGTGATCACGATCATCGGGATCCGGCGTCTCTTGGATCGCACAGTCGACGCAAATCGGGTGGTTGACCCGCTCTTCCTTCCCCCACGTGTAGGCGATCCCAGTCTCTATCCCGGATGGAGCCTCGCAGAAGGCACAGCCGGCCAGCGTCTGCTGCATCACCCATCACCCTCGCCGGCGTCCCGGGCGGCCGTCCAGCCTGTGTGGAAGACGGCGAGCTGCTGCATCGATTCGAACGCTGTGTTGCTGGGCTCGTGAACGAGGAGCCGCTGGTCGACGACCGGTGTGACTGTCCCGGCATCGAGTAGCTCTCGAACCAGCTGGCGGGCCGTCTCGTCGTCAAGATCCGCCGTCGATGGTGACCGCGCATCCCGATCCTGAGCGAGCAATTCCGCTTCGAACCGTTCGTGATCGTCTGCCGTATCGTCGTATCTATCCGGACCAGACATACAAATCAGGGGCAGCACAGGAACCGCCCCGCACCCACTCGGGGGCACAATAAACAGTCGCCACAGTCACCATTCTCAGTCACGATGTCGATCTGCTCCTTCACCCTCCACGCCCCACGCCATCGTCCGGGTGGCAGCCTACTCTCGCTTGGCCAGCGGCCTGGCATCTCGGCCCTGGTGGCCGCGAACATAACTTTGGGCCGCCACCCCCACCACATATCGGTTGATTTTCCTGCTGTCTAGTGGCACAATTCGCCTCCAAATCGCAAGACAGCAATACCTGACACCAGATTTCGGGGGCTGTCCGGGAACTCCCTCGTCGGTGAGTCTGGTGTCTAGTGCTGCCGTCCTACGATTTGTTGACTCAGCACGACTCTCAGCATACCTGGTGTCTAGGGGAGGTCGTCGCTGGTGTCAGGTTAACTGTTCGGACGATTTAACCGAAATGGCCCTGTCGAACTCTGAAGAAAGTGAAAGAAATTCTGGTGACAAACGCTTTTCACCCTCTTTTATATACTGTATAGTATGTCTGAAAATGAGAAAAGCTTCTTCGAGTATACCGAGTTTTATTCTGACTCAGAGACTCAGGATCCCGAAGAGGTTATTCAGGATCGTCAAGACCCGGAGATAGCGTACGCTCACATATGTAAAATCGCAGGGACAATCAACGCAGGGTTGGATGCGGTACCTGAGGACCAGCGGGATACTGTAAAGGTGTACTCGGTCGTGGATCTTTTCCGAGCAACGATGCAGTATATCGAGGAGTTTGGATCCTATTTCAGATATCTCATTTTGAATAAGGAATCCTATATTAATGAGATTATCCGGACTTCAAGCGGAGATATACGGCCACTCTTTGAGGCTATTCTGGAGGAGGAACTTGATGGGTATCTTGATAAACGAGATGTTGAGGCTGACTCGAATGAGGTTCTGAGTTTGATCTTTGGGTATCAGGCGGTGCGAGAGGGAGCGATTAGTTTCTCAGAGGAAGAACTGGAAGATGTTCCAGTTGATGTTGGGTTGGCTGATATAGAGATTCACGAAGGTGAGGGTGAGGATATCCCTGAGTCGATGGAGATGGAGTTGTTAGTCGAGGATTCGATTGAGAATCTGAGAAATAAACTCAAGAATATTGCTGTCTTCTATTTGAATTTCCGAGAGGCGTACAACGCCGTTAAACACGGCAATCGGGTTACGGTTGGTGACAGTACTGGGTTTGAGCTCGGGAATGACGAGTTACTCGATGATCGAATTGTTCTCGATGATGAAGTCATTCAGTTCCTGTGTAAGTACTCTGCTGATTCACAGGATGGTGAGCCGTATCTGCTGACTATTCCTCGATCGATTCTGGAAGAGAAGACTCTGAATGTCGTCGAAGATGTGTATACTCTCTATACCCAGGCATATGATGTGGCGACTTTAGATGAGGGTGAAGAGATTAATCTCAGCTTCTGGAAGTCCACCGGTGGTGGTGGCCAGGATGAGAATGATTTGATACATATCGCTAATCCTGATTCTCGGATTCTATTGCCGAGAAATGTAATGCCGGATGTAATTGAGGATTTGCAGGTTCCAGAAAAGTCAACAGTAGAGTGGATCGGTAATTGGTCTCTTGCCGGCGACACGCTGGAGTTTGAGGTAGAGTTTGGTTCGGAGCCTACACCTGAGCATCCAATCCACGTTGAGATTAATTGGGAGAAGACTGCCGATGATATCCACGAATTCGGAGAAGGCCAGTTCAATTTTAATGTTGATCCTGATGATCTGAGTGTTGAGCAATACTTTGAGATGCTCAAAATCCAGGATAAGGATGATATCCGGAGGGTAGAATTTGAATTCCCAGATTCGGATAAGACGTATCAGCAGCGGCTTGAGGAGCCTTTCGAAGGTATCGATTTACCTGAGCCCGAGGATCGTGATATCCTCGAGTTTGTGAAACGTGTGGGGTTGGCGACGGATACTCGGATTCCTCTTCCGGAGTTTATCACGGAGAAGCATCGGGAGGTGTACGATGACTACAAGGATTCCGATTTGGACTCTGATACAGCAGAGGAGATTCTTTCTGAGCTTCAGGAGCGAGGTGAAAAGGTTCGGCGGTCATTAGTGGGTGTTGCTGTCTGGGAGGGTGATTTCTCGGATGTAGATGTTGATGAGGATGAGCCGGCACACGCTGAGGATTTAGGCGAGCTCCGTGCTATAATGGGTTTGAGCGAATCTCAGGATGCGGATGATATGGAACGTTTTCCTGGGGAAGTACGCTGGACACACCCTGAGTCGACGAAGTATACACCTGATGAGTTACTTGATAAGCTGCGAGAAGGGTATGGGGAGACGGTCGGTGAGCTCCAGCGTTCGGAGGTTGATAGGGAGGAGGCTGAATCGGAGTTTAGTCATCGGATTCGTTTCGGGCACGAGACTATGTGGGGAACCTTTGATAAGCACGTTATCGATATCTTCCCAGTGTCTGAGGGGGCGTTTGATAGAGAGGATTCGCCGGAGACGTGACTGTTGAGGTAGTTTAAGATTTGATGCTGAGTGAGTGAGATGTCTACCGATTGGATGAAATGAACCTTCTCGCCCTGTCAAGTGGGGATCGATTCTCGTCCTGGTTTCCCTGATTTGGCTCTTGCTCGAACTCACGTTCTTCGAGAGCAGCCTCTAGCCGATCACGTTCAGAGCGGACGGTAGCGAGCTCCGATTGGAGATGGTTGACCTTTGTTTCCAGCCCCTCGATTTGCTCCGATTTCTCCTCCAGTTCAGATTCGAGACGCTTGATTTTCGCTGTCAACAGACGGTTCTTTTCGCGAAGGTGAGCCCGGTCCAAGTCACCAGGTCGATCGTCACTCGTAGGAGATTCGGGGGGTGACTTCGATTCATCGTCAGCTGCGTTCTCCTCGGGCGTGACCCGCTCGCGCCCGTGGTTCAGGTCCGTGTCTTCGATGGCTTCTAGCGTCTCGTTGTAGGTTTCGTACCCGGGGAATCCCTCGTAGGTTCCTTCCTCGCCCTCACGATCGACGAACGCATTCTCCGGACAAATCTCGAGCGCGACAGCCGCTTTCCGAACGGCCCAGAACGGCATCTGGTCGTAGGTCCCGCCGTCGACGCGGTCCGATCCGGCCTCTGGAACCCACACCGGAATGTCGTAGCCGGCGCTCCGCAGTTCGTCGACGGCAGCCCAGTAGTCCTCCCCGTCGAGGTCCGCATCGGCGGCGGAGATAATCCCCGTCGCGAGCGCCATCAGCTTCGCCGGCCCGCCCCCGGCGTTAACCTTCGAATCGCCGAAGGTATTGGCCTGCTCGTCGACGAAACAGGATTGCCCGCTCTCACTGTGGCGCCAGCACGGGTCGAACTGCGGCCGCGGCTGGTTCGGATCCGTATCGTAGGCATCGCTCGCGTAGTGACGGGCAATCTCGGTGATGTCGATATCCTCGACAGCCTCGTAGACGTCCTCTTTGAACGGCGTAACGGGACGGCCTTCGAGGGTACCGTCGAGTTCTGCCATTCGCTCTTCGCGTCGCTGGAGCGCTGCCTCACGCTGTCGCTGGCGCTCCCGTTCCCGCTCACGCTCCGCTTCCACCCATTCCTCCAGCGTGGCCTGCCACCCCCCGTGGTCCTCGTACAGGTCCGGCCAGAGCGTCGCGACAAGCGAGTCGACGCAGTCCGTGTGCTCGACTCGCGTGAGGTCATCGGCCCAACTGACCGCCTGCTCGAGGAGTGCGTCGTCGACACCCTCGAACGGACGGAGTTCGTAGCGGACGTTGTCGGTCGCGATGGGCGTGACGACGGCATCGTGGTCGGCGTGGATCGAGAGTGGCGGCTTGTACTGGCGGTTCTTGTTGTTCACCCAATCGGGCTGAATGACGTCGCCGGCGCCGTCGACGCGCTCGTTCACGCGGGCCTCTGCCTTCTGGAGCCATGCGTTCGAGCGGTCGAGGAACTCGTTGAACACCCGTTCGAGCGCATCCGGATCGTCATTGAAGTGGTCCGCAATTGGTAGTGTGGCCTCCGGGGCCCCAAAGACGTACGCGCCCCCGACGGAGTCCAGCGCATACACCGCCTTCCGCGTGCCGTAGAGCGTTGCATACTCGTCGATGTAGGCGTCGAGGGTACGCTCGACGAGGGCACGCGTCTCGCCATCCAGGTCGCCTCGCTGCGGCTTGATGTCGTCGGCGAGGTCAATATCGCCCCAGGTGGGAACTGCCCGGAGGTCGGCATACCCGGGGGTTGGGGGCTCATCCTGCCAAACGGTCGTCCCCTCAGACTCGTCGTAGCGACAGGGTTCCCACTGTTGGAAGGCGGTCGGTGTCTTGTAGGTGGTGACGGCATAGAGGGTCCGGTTGAGGCGGTCGTGAATCTCGTCGTAGTCACGATCGAGGCGGGCAACCCGTCCGCGCTGCGGATACCCGGCCTTAATCGCCTCGACGTCGTCGTGGTCGCGTTTGATGTACCATCCGACGAAGTCGTTCAACCCGATGGTTGGATAGTTCTTGACAGTCGCCAGCGCCTCGTAGATGGGTTTGGCACGACGGTAGTGCTCGCGGATGGCTGCCTCGGAGAGCGTCATTTCGTGTGCTCCTGCACCTCCTGAGCGGGAGCGAAACGACTACGCACTGGCATCATTCGGTTCCTCCTGGTCGCCGGCGTCGTCCAGCTCGATTCCGACGTAACAGCGTCGCGTCTGACCGTCCAACCACTTCTTGTCACGCTCGAACGCAACGTGGTCGCGAAGCGTACGTGTGAACCGGTTTTTTGGCTTCACCTCGTACTCCTCGGCCGTCGCATATTGCTCGTACGCATCGTAGACCTCAGCGACCGCGACGACCCCGTCGCCGGATTTAACGATGCTATCGCGGACGAATGCTTGGATGCCGAACGGATCGTTCTCGTGGTCTTCCTGCTTCATAGATTGCTTATCGGCAGGTTCGTCTGGCTCCACACCTGCCAGATGGAGTTCATTGTTTTCGATCGCCTCAATGAGCCCAGCAAGGTCTTTGGTCGCGTCAGAGTCTCGAGTGTAGAGCTCGAGATTCTGCTCATCCTCGATGACACCTATCGCATACGAATCATCCGTGTACTCCGGAACGGGTAGGTCGGTACTGGGCACGAACGGGCGCTTGACAGGTACCCAATCCGCTTCGAACGCCTCACGTGACTCGTAGGACTCGGGAAGTTCTCCCGGCCTAAAGACGGTGTATGACTCGCTCTCGGCGTCGTAGCTGTACGTCGCCGGGAACTGATCTTTCGACACAGCGTCGAAGGAGTCGATCCGGGCGTGCTGGTCTCCGGCACTATCCTCGAGGACGAACGCACCGTCCCGCTCGAACCAGCGGGTGTGGCGACTACCACCAGTGGCCGGTCGGACGGCCGTCACTCCATCCGCGGCTCGCGCACCACCGTTGAATGTGACGTTGTGGTTCATCGTATACAGCCGTGTTTCCCCGGAGGAGAGCTGATTTCGCGGCTCGCTGAGGATTTTCGCAAGCCGGTCGGCAATCTCGTCAGCCGGCTGATCGTCGTGGTCTGCGACGACGAACAGCGGGATTCGCTCCTGTTCCTGGGCCTTCCGGAGGTTCGTGAGGACCTTCGCCGGCCGGACGTGGGTGGTGGTTTCGACCTCCACCTGGAGCTCCCGGTCGAGATCCGGATGCGTCGCGATGGCATCGGGGCGGGACTCCCCGTTCTGATCGAGGACCTCCACGGAGAACCCCGCAGTTGCGAGGGATTGCTCGACCGTTTCAAGGACTGCATCGTGGTGCTCGCCCCCGCCGGTCGGTGATGTCGACGTGTCGGGCGCGGCTGCTTGCTCACCCTCGTCTGTGAGCCGACACTGCACCGACGAACCACCGTCCGGGAGATCGACCTCGATGAGCGAGGACGCCTCCCTCACTTCTGGTAGTGTCTCGTAGCCCTGCGCCTCGATGGTGTCTTCCTCGATGCGCGAGAGCAGTTCCTCATCGACGTCCTCGACGGAGACCCAGCCGTTCGTCTCACGTACGTCGTTCGACAGCTGGACGGCGCGAATCGCACGGGCCATCGCGACTTCCAACGGTAGGTCATCCGCGTTCTCCAGAGCGACGTCAGTCGCAGCGTCACGGCTCTCCACGGTCGTCCCGCCGGCGACCCCGTACTCCTCGCGGGTATGCTCGTGGACGGCGTCCAAGGCGTCTTGGAATCGCTCTTCTTGCGTCCCGGTCAGTGGCTGCTCGCTATCGGGATGACCGGGTGGAATCGGAAGGGGTTCGATACTGAACGGGTCGGGGCCGGTTTCGCCGAACTCTGGGCTCGGGAGCTGTGCGATCCACTCGCCACGCGGGAGGGAACTGATCCGATTCTTGAACTCGACGGGATCCATTGCCTCGTGTGAGAGTGCCTCGGCGATGTCGGCGTCGACGGCGATCTTCCCGACGAGCGGACTGCCGATGTTGTTCAGGACGTTCAGGTAGACCTCGCGGTTGCCGGCCTCCTTCATCTGCTCAGGGAACTGCGTCACGAGTTCGATGGATAGCCGGAACTCCCGCCCCTTTTCGAGCAGCGTCGTCAGCGTATCAGAGACGACGACCGACGACGCTTCGTCGATGAGCAGGTTCGCCACGTAGTCGTCTGGCTTGCGGGCCAGCTCGTCGCCGTCGCGACGCTTGACAGCATCGTAGAGCTGCGTCAGAATGACGCCGGTCATCACACGGGCGGCCTCGTCGCGGAGATCGCCGAGGTCGAAGATGACTACTTTGTCCTCGTCGAGGAGGTCGCGGAAGTCGAACTGTGACTCGGTATTGTTGAAGATCCGCCGGAGATGGGCGTCCTGCGTGATGTAGTCCATCCGGTTGCTGATGCCGCTCACGACGTTCGAGAACGTCGCCGGGTTCGAGCGCAGGTGTCGCTCCAGTTTCTCGGCGACCTGCGGGTCGCTGGCTCGCGGTGCATCTTCGGGTGTCGAATCTGGTGGCCCGGCGGCGTGGAACTGGGTCACCGCCTGCTCAAACTGGTCGTGGGTGAAGTAGTTTGTATCCTGCCGGAAGTGTCCGTTTTCGAGGCCGTACTCCTCGTCGTACATCGCCTTGATGAGGTACTTGATGAGCGTCGGCGAGGCGATGGCGTCCTCGTACCGCTCCGGCCCCATCACGAGCTTGATGAGCTCCTCGTAGTGGTCGGCCTTGTCCTGAATCGCGTCGACGCGTCGGACGCCGTCCTCCAATGCCGGCGTGATGTCGAAGAACGCGAAGCCAGGCAGGATGTCGGGCACCGAGAAGTGGAGGACGTTCTCCTCGAGGTCGTCGGTGCCGAAGCGCTTCGCGTGAGCCCGCATATAGTTCTCGGGGAAATTCCCGCCCTTGGAGTCGATGATGAACACTGGCCCGTTCGTCTGGTCGTACAGCGAGAGGGCGTCGTTTTCAAGCGCGACCGATTTGCCGGCGCCGCTCTTCGCGAACCGGCCGACGTGGAACGGAAGTAGATGCGGGGGAATCCGCATCGGCTCCGACGTGGGCGTACCGTCTTCCCCAAGACCGCGGCCGATCGCCATCCCGGCGTCCGTGAACGCATCCATGTGGTCCTGCGCCGGGAGTGGCAGGGGCGTCCGGCTCTCGGGTTCGGCGTCGGACCCCCGCCCGCCCTCGGTCGTGAGGTCAGTTGCCGGCGGAACGACCACGAAGTTCGCCAACTCAGCCGGCCCGAGGACGAGATCGGGGCGGGTCTTCCGCCAGTCGCTCTTGGTAGCCAACGTAGCGTTGAGTACCCGGTCGGCGTGCTTCTTGGCTCGCCGCCCCTTTCGAAGCCCACGGCGGATGCGCTTCGGTCGGAGCCGATAGTGCGGTCCGTTCAGGTGATCGAATACCGACCCGATATCATCGAGACGATGGTCAACCCGCTCTCGTTGTCGGTCGGAGGTCACGAGCGAAAGTGCCCGCATATTCACCGTGAACGTGTGCTGTGGCTCCTTCTCGTCGATAGCCTCGACCCGCTCTCGCCCACCGATGTCGAGATACCGACGCTGTCGCCCGGTGTTCGACGGACTCTGTGGTTCGTTCTCTGTGTTTCCGAGGAGTTCTCCGAAGAACCAGTCGACGACCCGGTCTTCGCCTTCACGGAGCTTCCGCTGGCGCTCTCGTGCCTCGTGCGTCCAGTCCGATTTCCGCTGAAAGAGTACCTGGAACGCGATCGGGTGTTCGGCCCGGGTCAGCTGATCGATGAGTGACGCGAGCGGGGCCCGAGCGTGATCGTCATCGTCGTCTTCCGTATTCGTGAATTGGGGTAGTGTCGTCATCCAGTCTTCCCGCCGGGTAGCCTGCCCGTGCCAACTGATTCCGAGTGGGGTCGTCTCATCGACGGTCGGTTGCGTATGAGCCGGCTGGTGATCGGCATCGAGTTCGGAGTCGGACGGACCAGCCGCTGTGGACTCGTCACTCGAATCGGCCTCGAACAAGACTTCGTCCTCGTCCTGCGACATAGTGCTCTCCGACAGCACACTTCCGCCATCACCGACCGGTTCCTGCCCCGTCGAATCGAAGAGAGTCACGGGCTCTGAATCCGAATTCGGGTCTCCGGAGAATTCCTCAGCTGTCCTGGGGTTCATTCCGTGGCTATCGTCACCTCCGGCACTGTGGTCCTGAGACGGGTCTGCTGTCGATGGGAGTAGCTTCGTTTCCAAGTCAAGGGTGACCCGCTCGAACGTGACGGTCGGAGGATACAGCGTCCGGAGGCGTTCTTCGAAGGCATCTAACCGGCGGTCGGCCCCGTAATAGAACTCGACCGGCTCGTCTGCCCCCTCACTCACTGCGAGGAACTCGAACACCGGTGGCGGATCGCCGAAGGGACCGATACTTGCGAGAAGTCCGTCGTTGCCAGCGTCAAGGCCGTGGAGGCCGGCCAGTTGACGGACTACGGTCTCCGGCGCGAGATCGCTCCGGGAGGGAGTGATCCGGATGTACTCGTCGCCGTTAGCCACTGACGGGATTTCTGACGGGGTCTGTTCAGTCATCCTCCTGAGTGGTAGTGCTAGTTGGTTCACCGCCGTCGGCACGCGTTCCGGCGGGTCGGCTATCTGGATTCGTCACGCTCGTCGTCGGCTCGGGTTCAAGCTCGGCCACGTCCGCAGCGCCGCCGTCGATAACGTGAGCCTCGTAGTCACTTGCCCGAATTCGGAGTGGGAACCATCCCTCCTGGTCGATACCGACGAGCGCCTCAGAGTAGCCGTCCTCGTCTTCCCCGGCCTTCGCGGAGGTAACCCAGTTCACCTGCCGCTCGCTGAGGTCGAACCACTTGGCGATCTTCTCTTTCTCCTCATTGACGCGGTGGAGGACGGTCAACGAACAGAGGTTCGCGATGGTGCGTGCCTCCGGCGTCAGCGCGAATTCACCCCCCGTTTGCGTGATGAATTCGAGGCTCAGATCGAAGTGGCGGCTGTGCCGGACGGCTGTCTCCAGGAAGTCCAACGAGACGGCGTCGTTCATCAGGTAGTGCGCCTCGTCGATACAGAAGACGACGCGCTTGTCGGTCTGTTTGACCCGCTCGTAGACGCTGTTGAACAGCACCTGCATCATCAGGCTGGTCTCCGCCCGGCCACGGGTCCCCTCCTCCTGGTGGAGATCGAGGTAGATGACCTTCGAATCGAGGTCGAACTCGGAGGGGCGAGCCAGATTCTCGAGTTCACCGCCCTCGCGGAATGACGGTCGGAGGTCCTTGAGTAGCGACTGAGCATCGGACTGGACGGCTTCCTGCTCCCCATCCGTGACGTAGCCGTACTCCTCGGGGTCTTCGACCATCTCTTCGAGGACCGTGATGACGTCGTGGATGGTGGGCGAGTCCCGGGTGTGCGTCTCTGGATCGCGGGTGATCCCGCGCTTCTCGTAGGCTTCTTGGACGGCCCGCCGGAGCGTCTGGTTGCGCTCGCCGAGTGGATGGTCTGCGACGTGCTCGAAGAACGTCGCGAAGAAGGTCATCACCCAGTTGATCTGCTCGCCCCACGGGTCGATGTCGTCGACCTCCTGCAGGACGTGGTCGGGCGTCGGTTTGATTTCCAGCGGGTTCAGCCCCCGCCGGCCACCGACCGTGATCCGCTCGCCATCGAGCGCCTCGTTGACGCCGGCGAACCCCCGCATCGGGTCGAGCATAATGACGACCGTATCCTCGTCGAACATCGCCCGCCGCACGAGCCGGAGCTTCGTCGCGAAGGATTTGCCTGCGCCGAGCCGGCCGATAACCATCATACAGTAGCCGGTTTGCCGTTTGAATCGGTCGAGGATGAGTGGACTCGAATTCAGCGCGTACGTCCCGTATTCGATACCGGGTTCCGCAAACGCACCGGAAACGAAGGGGAACATCGCGCCGACTGCCCCGCCGAGCATCGGCGTCTTGCTGTCGAGCGTCTCGTTGAACTGATCCAGGGCGATCGGGCTCGCTGAGGTGAACGTCTTCAGCTGTGACCACCGGGGCGTCACCGGCGTCAGATTCGCAGGCGCTTGTCGGGCTGTCGTCGACACCGACTCGGCGTCGATGTTCTCGCGATCGTTGCCCCTGACCGTGAGATACATCGAGACGTCGAACGCCTGCATCGTCGTGTTCCGAAGGACGTCGTACATCTCCTGGTGGTCCTCGAGGTCTTTCTCGACGCCCCGGGCGCTCGCACGATGCTTCTCGGTCAGGTACTCGTAGTCGGCTTCGAGGTCCTCGATCTTGTTCTCCAGCGAATCCAACGTCTCTCGCGTATCACGAGGATCGATGTGGATGCTGACATCTGTCTGTTGGGTCTCGGCGGCCGCGTACAGTTTTTCGAGGAAGCCATCCATCGGAGCATCGGGATACTCACCGACCCACAGACTCTGCGCCCACTGGGTGTCAGTCCGGAGGGCGCTGGGCGTTCGCTCGATACTCGACGGCGAGACGACGGTCTGATGGATCTCGGGGATGCCGTCGACTGCCTCACCGTCGGCCTCGTAGTCCACGGTAAACTGTGATTCAGCATCTTCCCCCTCTTCGTCGGGGGCCTCGTCTGCGGTCGCCTCGTCGTCAGTTTCTGAACTATCCGAGCCGGTGAAGGGCAGCAGGTTTCCAATCATGACTTGTTGATGACGGGGGACGTTCGAAGCACCTGTTCGGGGTCGCCGTACTCGATTTCCGTGCCGGTCCAGTATTCCGCGATGAGGCGGGTGAGTTCGGCCGCATCAACGGGGCGCGTGTCACACCCCTCGATGCCGCGGAGGCCGCGCTCGACCCGCCGGCGCCGCTCGTCCAGTTCCTCGAGCATCGCGGCTCGCTCTTCCTCCTCCGGCGGCGCCGTGACAATCTGGATGAGGATGCCCAGTACGGGGATCCTAGCGAGCTTTTCGAGGAGGCTGGCCCGTTCGTATCGGACCTCCTCAGGTCGTACCGGAATCAGGACGTAGTGGTCGCGAATGGTCATCTGACGCTGCGCCAGCTCCCGGTCGTACCAGTCGACGTAGTGTTCGATGAGCGCCTGGAGTTTCTCGTTCGATTTGACGTCCGGGTCGCTCAACCGGTCTTCGTACCGCCCGACGTACTCGTCGGCGGGGAACGCCTGCGTCGTCGAGTAAATCTGGATCGGGAACTCGACGGTCGTATTGACGAAGTCCTGGAAGGCCTCCGCCTTCTGGGCCCACTCCTCGTCGGTCGCGAGCGCCATCGTCGGTGGCGACACCTGAACGGCTCCGACAAGAGCCCGGTCCGTCCGCTCGATGGCGTCTTGTCGCGGGTAGACGCGCTCGACGTGAGTGTACTCCTTCGCCTCCTCGTGGGCGATCTCCGTCTCGCTGCGGTGGAAGTTCACGAACAGACCGAGCCAGTCGAGACTGTTGGTGTAGCCGGGCGTGAGGTAGACGAACAGCCCACCGAAGGCGATCGCAATCGCTGCGAGGGGGATCGTGAGGGCGGACACCGGAATGCCACGAACGGTGAGTGACGGTGGGATAACGACCTGCGTCACCAGGACTACCAGTACACCGGGAAGACCGGCGACGGCGAGGTCCGTCAGCGAGTACTTCCCGAGGAACTGGGTGTCGGTACCGAGTGACTTCGGAATTCGTTTCGCGGGGTCAGTTGCGGAGCTCATGGGTTGTTAGTGGATATAGCGTGGCGGGTCATCTGCTGAATCTGGATTCCGGTTCCGAGTCTGGGGGTCCCGGAACGCATCGTCTCGATCGAATTCCTCGCCTCCGTCGTTCCCACTACTATCCTCGCTGGTGGTGGAGCCGGCCGTAGAATCATCATTTCCGCCGCCGAGGTTTCCGCCTCCGCTGTTTCCTCCCCCTCCACCGCTGCCGTCGGTGATCGCTTCACGGAGGCGAGAGCCAGTCGTATTGAGTCGTTGGCCGGTAGAGTGGGCTCTCGAATCACCAGAGTTCAAGACGTATTGGCCACCGCTCTTGACTGCGGGCTCATCGCGCACTCCTCGAACGAAGTTTCTCCCACCCTGTTTGGCCGATTGGACTTGTTCACGCCCTCTAGACAACCGACTACGGGCCTTCTCAGCAGACATATGCCTGGCCGCCCTGTCGGCGATGAAGAACAACGCCCCGGCCTGCCAGAACAAAACAAACGGAGAGGCAACGGCGAGAAGCGGGATAACGAGTGCCGTCAACCAAGCCCCGAACTCACCGGCTGAGGGGCCGAAGCTCGTCCCCAAGATGTCCCCGAGACGGAACAGGAGAGCAACTGGAACCGTCATAAACAGGAAAGGGACGTAGAACCCGGCCAACTTCTTCATGAATTTCGAGACTAGGGCGAACGGCCCGACGCCAGGGATCCAGAATACAATGAGTAGTGGCATCAGGAACACAAATAGGTAGAGTGCCAGTTGTCTCGCTAGGTAAATCAGGCCGATCAACACGAATAGGAGCAAATTCGTTGAGAGAGCGACGACCGTGCCGAGCACGCCCATCCCAGTGAACGACAGCGTCTGGAATAGCGAGATTTCTGACACCGAGGGGACGAGGAACCCAGCCAATGCATCCATAAACCGCAACGATAGCGCTGAGATCCACCACCACGACAAGATACCGAGCAGTCCAGCGAAGGCGCGTTTCTTGAGCTTCGAGCGATGGTATCCGTTGAACAAGTGGCTCGTCGATTCAAGGAAAATGACGATTCCAATCGAGAGGCCGTACAGCGATAGCGAAAGCGGGATAATCATCTCCCAGTAGTAGTCATAAATTCCGGGCCACGCTGCGTTCGTCGGCTGATTGAACACCGAATCTGGATGGGGAGTACCCACCACTGTCCGCAAGACTGCATCACCGTGATTCTCTATGACGGTCTCTATAGGGCTGAAGAGTATCTCAAGGAGTTCTTGGATAGCGCTGATGATAATGTCTCCAAGAGCACCTCCATCGCTGCCTCCGTCACTTTGAGCTAAAACCGGAGCAGTGCCCGTAGTCAGTAGCCCGAAAAAGACGAAGATAGAGCGAACTAGGAATCGGACGGGACTACGCATTGTCTCCACCCCCGTCCAGTAGTTCAATCTGGACGTCTTTACACGGGTGTTGGATTGCGCCTTGATCGTCGATGTGGTATCCACCGGACAGTTCCGCCCGAATCGGTTGCTCAATATCTCCGTGTGGGGTCTGAACAACAACGGTTAATTCTGCAGTATCACTCTCACATGAGACATCGTCGTTGTCATCGATGACGAGAACACCCCGTTGTTTCAGGAATTCCCGTTCAGTACCGGGGCTGAGGAATTCTTCGCTCGCCTCCGGACGCTCGAACGTGGTATCAGCAACGCCGTCTCCTTCGATTACCTCAGGTGCGTTCCGATACGGCGCATTCCGGAAGCCAATATTATACACCCAAGAGGGACCAGTACCGACGTTCTCGACCGTCACAAAGAGCCGACCGCTACTGTAGCCATCATCTTCATCGAACTCCGGTTCGACATCGACGATCTGGATATCGGGCCGAAGCTCCAGGGACATCGACTCAGATGTCTCGCCCGAAACGGCGACTAACTCGTACTCGCCGGCAGAGTACGTCCCACCAGTCTTGAAGACAATCTGTATTTCGACTCTTGTAGCTCCCTGTGCAACGGTTGACTGTTCGAACGTAGTACCATCTGGACCAATCAGATTGAGTTGGTCGACATCGTGATCATCAGCCAGCGTCACCACAAGGTTGGGTCCCGCGAAGCTGATTTCCTCAAATACCGAATCTGTAGACGGCGACGTAGAGGACGAACCTGTTGGGGATTCAGTCTGGTTGCCGGGACCATCGGTTCCGGAACACCCTGCTACTCCTGCAAGCAGGGCTGTTCCAGACGAAGCCAAAAGACGGCGTCGACTAATCCACCGTTCCGAATTCCGGTCATGGGATTCTGAATGTTCTCTGATCATTATAGTGACCTCCACGGGGGCCAGATACGCCACCCTGTAATCCGATCGATGAAGAACACTGCAAGGAGGAACAGCGAGACGGGAACGCCGATCCGGAACAGCGTCGACACCAACTGGAGCACTGAGCCTTGCAGCAGGACAGTATCCGAGTCGCCGGTATAGCCGGGAGGATTGAGCCACCAGTGGCCGGGTTCGTATCGGGCCGACACACCGCCAGGGGAACGTTCAATCGTCGTCGTGACGGTTCCGTTCCCGGTCGTGTTCACCCGCTGCCCGTTGACGACGACGTAGCCGTCCCGTTCGTCGGTATTGATTGGTGCGCCGGTGTTCGCGTTCTGGAGGGTCACCCGGACGGTGACCGTATCTTCGGTCTGGTTCACCACCTCCAGAGAGAGGTTGCTCTCGTCGATCTGGATTCGAGCGAACTCATCGGCGGGCCGTTCTGCCTCAACCCCTCTGACGAGCCCCCACGCACGGACAGTCTCGGGCTGTTCGTCGGTCGTGGCCCGCGTCGCGATGCCGTAGCTGGCCGTGTACGACTCCGTGAGAACATCCAGGTGAACGTTCGACGGGAGCGTCGGCGGCGACGTCGACGTCCCGTACACATCCAGTATCGTCACGTTCCGGCGGGGCGACGGCGTCGGCCCCGTCTCGATGGGGTACGCGTTCACCTGGAGTGGATGGAGCGGTGAGTGGGCGGTCCGCTGTCCGTCGTCCGAGCTGTAGACCAGCGTATCCCAGTCCTTGTCTCGGGCTGAGTAGAACCGCCAGACACCTCGGACATCACCGTTGGGCAACTGGTAGCCGAGCCACGGCTGGTTCTTGTAAACGACGAGGCCGAGATCACCGTTCGGATACTCCGCGATGAACCCTGATACCGCGAGGTCATACTTCGTGACCTCGATGGAATCGGTTACCGTGACGGTCTCGGTCGGGTATGAAACGGAACTCTCCCAGTTGGTACAATCGCCTTCGTCGTTGTGAGCGGTACAAACTTCGACCTCCTTCCGAAGTCGGACCGAGATATTCGCCTGGAGCGTGAGCTGGTGGTCCTCGCCGGCGTATCCATCCAAGGAGTACGACAGTGCCGGCGTGTGGGAACCACCAGCCGTCGTCTCCTCGTCGCCGTCGACGAGGAGTCTCGTCTCCTCAACCTGATGGCTCTCCAGACTCCAGTAGACACGTCGATCGCCGGAGGTGTCGTCAGGCGGCACCGCCACCCGGTAATCGACGGTCCCGCGGAGCGTCCCGTCTGGAGCGACGTAAAGCGGCTGTCTAGACGACGAGAGGCGCGCTCGGGTGGACGGCTGAACGGCGAACACCTCAGTATAGGCTTCCTTGATGAACTGGTCGCTGGTGAGGTCCGCATCTGGTGGATGGATCGACACGGAGCTGTTGGTCGCCGGGAACTCCGAGTGGTCGCCACGGTTCCATCGCTCAACTGCACGCGGGGGCGAATCGAACGGGACATCGGTCCCCTCGCCAAGCTGCTCGACCGCCGACCCGTTACTCAGATTCGCACCGTCGGTCGCACCGTCTTGATCCCCCGACCACAGTTTGTGAAAGGTCTCCTCCGGAACGCCGTGGTCAGTACTATTCGGGGGATGGGCGCCCACTGGAACGGCGGCTGTCGATGCGACGAGGACGGCGGACATGACGAGTGCGAATCCTGGTGCGTGGTTAGAATCCACAACTCGTGCCACCGACCACGATGTTGTTCAGGATGAACTGGACGATCTCCGTCCCGAGGGGGGCGACGATCACGCCCCAGAGCAGGCCCTGATTCCGGACAGATTTCATCTCCTTCTTCCAGTCCGAGCGACGGGTGAACGGGATCGCCACCGTCGCGCCGAGCGCGAGGACGCCGCCGATGAGCGGCCCACCGAACTGGATGATGGTGAAGATGTTCTGGATGGTGTCGGCCATGTTCGAGTCGCAGAATGCGCTCCCCGGATCCGACTGTGCGGCCGCCGTCCCCACGAACAGGATCAGCGGGAGGAGCGCCAGCAGAATCGGGCCGATGGACCTGTGGATGATCCGAATGACGGACGTCGATTCCTCAGTACTGGCCGGCGTCTCGCCGGAGGGGACCTTAGCACACATCGTTTGTGGGAAAGGATAGCACGACCAAAAGAGGTCAGAAAATTTGAATGAATTTGTAGATCTTCAAAGTTCTCCAAGTTCTCTAGAGAAGTTCTCATTCTACTGGGATATATGCGACCGCATAGCCTGGGTCGAACTAATGTCAGACGCGGACACAGCAACCAGCGCCAGCAACTCCGACTCGGATGTTAGCGACGATGTGGCCCGAATCAATATGCGAATCCCGCAGGACAAATACGAGTGGTTACAGGAAGAACTCGACTCATTCACGAGTGATACAGGCCGATTCCAGTACCTCATCCAGTTCTATTCCGACCACAAAGAAGATGACACCGACTGCTGATCTGCGACCCACAGGGCGACTTAGACCTGCAGCGGAGCAACGATGAGAAGCGGGCAATCCTCGCCCTCGAAATAGTACTGCTTTACCGTCGTCGCGTCCTCGAACTCGTCCGCATCCTCAGGAAGGGTGATCGTGCGGGCGCTGCTGTGTTCGTGGATCGAGTAGATGCCGAGTTCGGAGAGGTCCTCACACTCGGCGGGATCCAGTTCTCTACTGACCGCCTCCAACCACGCTTCAACTGACACGGAGGACCGCTCGTCCGTATCAGTTTCACGGGGGGTACTGCGGGGACTGGCTTGTGCCATGATACATTTGCACATACTTGCGTCTTATCTACTAAATACTGACGGCCAATGACTTTCTTAAAATCTGACTATGTAACTAATGAAGTGTTTGTCTGACGCCGACCGAATACACGTTAAGAAACGCTATTCTGAGGCGTTGAGACACGCTTGGATATCAGCACCAGTCGGAAAAGTCAAAATCACGAGAGGAACGGCGACAAGCGACCACCCGACTGGATCCAACTGTGGAACCGGATTCGACGAGAGATAGGCTCCAATTCCGAGTACGACAATAGGGGTATAGAGGAGAGTCGGCGCGATCGAACCGAGTCGGATAGCGACCGTCGGAGCAGACGGGGCGTAAACGGCGTCAACGTATGGGCCACGTCGATTGACACCGAACGAGACTGATTCCGCATAGAGCCTGTGGACGGCGTAGTGTGCGGACTCATGGAGGATCCACGCTACACCACACGCGAGTAGGTAGACGCCGAATATCAGAACCGTCTCATGGAACATTGGAACTACCGTCGAACGGTTCGAAATGGGAGGACATCGCAGATAAGCCTGAAGGGTAACCGTGGCTAGCGACCTTAACCAACAAGCTCGTGAACAACGGCAGGCTGTTGGTTAACGCGGAGAGACAGTCGATACCGCTGCCGTTCCTCATTTGATCTCGATGACCTCGCCCTGGCCTTCGTGGAGTCGCTCGCGGATTTCAGTTAGTAACTCCTGCCCTTCCTCGTACAGCTCACTCCCTTCATCAAGTGACACCTCATCCGCGTCGAGTTGGTCGATAATCTCTTCGATTCGGTTCATCCGACTCCTGATGTCCGTGTCTTTTGCCATCGATTAGATCACCCCCAGCCAGAGTGCAGTAATGAGCAGCAACAGCACTAGGAGCACGACAATTGCAACCTTGTAGTAAACTGGCGACAGGCCCTCAGGCGCGGTCGCCTCTTCGACTGCCTCGGCCAGTTCCTGTTCGTGTTCGTGCTCCTGTTCAAAGGTCTCGTACGCGGCCTCAAGCTGTTGCTCAAGCGGGCCAATGTCGCTAGCCAGGAAGTCATTCCGAGACTTCGCGATGTACTCGCCGGCCGCTGTCGGTGTGATCGCGGCCATATCCGCTACCCGATCCGCGATTAGCCGGTCGTCAGTATGGCCAATTGCCGTGACGATCGGGGTGTTCGCGGTGAAGATCGCTTCCGCGACCCGCTCGGTGTTGAACGCCTGAAGGTTCGAATCGCTCCCACCGCCGCGGCCGACGATAATTGAATCGACGTCCTCGGAGCGGTCCAGATGGTGAATCCCGTTCGCGATAGACGTCGGTGCCTCTGACCCTTGGACGGTCGCATCCTTCACCAGGATGTCGACTGTAGGGTCTTGCTCGTGGATCGCGCTCTGGATGTCGTACCGAGCATCCCCTCGGAGTGAGGTCACAACACCGACCCGTTCCGGAAACGCTGGCGGGCGCTGTTTCTGCTCGTCGTCGAACCAGCCACGCTCTTCGAGCTCGCTGCGCAGTCGCTCGACCGCGGCCGCTTGGTCGCCGTCGCCGACGACGATCACTTCCCACGGCTTGAGGTCGATTTTCCCGCCTTCAGTCCAGTAGTCGATATCGCCTTCCAGGATGACCTCAGTCCCGTCCTCGAGCTCGGCGTCCATCTTCCGATAGCGGTTTGCCCAGATCATACAGGGGAGCTCGGCGTCGCCATCGGTAAGCGTGAAGTAGAGCGCTGTACTGTTCTGATGGAGATCCGTGACTTCGCCAATACAGCGGACACCGTCGAGGGCAGGCGCATCCTCGACGACCGAGGCGATTCGGTCGTTCAGCTGTGACACGCTGAGGACGTCTCCTGCCTCAGGCTCGACCGCCTGCCGTTCAGTATCCGGTGCGTCCGCCATCTTCGTTTCCTAACTTCTGTACAGGAACCTCAAAAAGCTACGTTCGAGTGACGGGCTTGGCTGCGTTACGCAGGCCTACAGGTCGCGGGGCTGGACCGTCTTCCGGTCGTTGGACTCGGCACGCTCTGCGGCGTCGTCGAGCAGTTCGGCGACCTCCTCGTTGAGCGTGTCGTAGAAATCTGCCGAGACGTTGTTGTCCGAGAGTGCGTCCTTCACGGCTGCTTTGACGATTAGGTCAGACATTCCATCGCGGAATTCACCTGTCCACTATATAAAGGTTCGAAGTTTTCACGCGATATCCCGACCCAGTCAAGCCAAAATCGCCTCGGGGTACCAGAGAGAACATATGCCACCCCTCAAAATAGAGAACAGACGGATGCACGATCTAACTGGGTTCCAGCGGGACATCTTGTATGTAACGGCCGGGCTCAAGGAACCACACGGGCTCGCAATCAAAGACGAACTCGACGACTACTACGAACAGGAGATCAACCACGGGCGCCTCTATCCGAATCTCGACGACCTCGTCGACAAAGGACTGCTCGAGAAGGGTGAACTCGACAGGCGGACGAACGTATACACAGTTACACAGCGCGGTCAGCGTGAAATAGAGGCACGTCGTGAGTGGGAAACCCAGTATCTGGGAACCGTGGACTCAGGGACTGCATAGCGTTCTATCCAAGTGGGTGCAGTAATCGAACAATCAAGTTCTCGTTTCAACGAAATACATCCGAGGGCTCGTTACGATCCATCCGCCAATAGGTTATCGACGAGGCGGGTGAACCGGTCGATCATCCGATCGGACAGCGAGGGGGAGATCTCTTCGAGGAGGCGAGCGGTCTCAGTCCGCTCGGCTGCGACCAGCGTCACGTGATTATTGACATCTCGGTGTTTCTCGATGAGATTCTGTTCCGTCAAATGATCCAAGTGCCACTCAAGGGTTCCCCGAGCAATCCCGAGGGACTCTGTGACAGCGTTCGGGCTGGATGTTCCCTGTTCGAGAACACAGAATAAGATGTCGCGTGCTGTTTCCCGGCGAAGGACAGCGATTGCTCCCCGCTCCCACGCATCATATTCCGGTGTGTAATAGTGGGTCCGGCCATAGAGAGGTAGGTTGACCACTCTCTCTTGATTCTGGAGTTTCCTGAGATGGTACTGTACCTGTCCTGGTGCGAGGTCGAGTCTCCGCGTGAGCGCGTTGAAGTGTTCTCCAGGGTGGGTGGCAATATACTCGTGAATTCGGTCACGTTGGTGTGTCATGTATCGAAGTTGGTCTCGTTCGAAATGGTTCGGGAGTGATAGACTGCAGCAATAACGAGCGCTACAAGAATGACATCAAGCCCGTGTTCGAGGAGGTGATGCTCGGCTTGTGAAAACAGGCCTACGATGGAGATCCCCGCAACCGCAGAGCGTCCAAGAAGGGCAGCCAATGCAGCGACGATTAACAGATATGGACGGGATTGGCGTTGAACGAACGCGCCGATCGCAAGTCCCAGAAGTACCGCTGTACCCGCAGCCGCGGCGGTGATCACCACGAGCAACGGAAGGGACTGCGAACCGGTAAACCCGCTATGGAGTGGGACAAATCCCGCCATGTGGGCTGAATTTGAAACGCAGTTACCTGAGAACGTCGATTCGAGTTACTCCGGATGTTAGAATTGTAGAGAGTGGTTGGTGGTTCCAAACCTCTTCAGAGGGAGCAGTACCCAGATGCGAACCCAAGATTGTCTCACTTTTTTGTCCTTCACTATCACGACATACACGTATGTCCTCGTTCTCAGATCGTGCGCTCCTGACGGCGGTCGTCGCGGATGTCACGCTGATTCTCGGGTACGCCATCAGTGCGGTTCATCCTGACCGTCGAGTGTGGCCCATCGGTGACAGCTCTTGGCGGTGGTGGTTCAATTGGTCAGCGCTCTCCGTCGTGTTCGCTGGGTTTCCCGTGCTGGGCGCGCTCGATCGGGACTCCTTCATTTTCACCGAACGTTGGAGCAAACTCACGGGTAGCGGTATCGCCGCACTCGGGATGGGATTTGCCCTCTCAGCACTCTTCGAACTTGGGTGGATGGAAAGCAGTGGAAGAGAAGGGGAACTTCGGACGAACGGTATCTACCAGTACACGCGCAACCCTCAGAGCGTGGGATTCATTACGTTCATCGTCGGCGCGATCATTGCAGTGAACTCCCGGAAACTGGCTGTACACGGCATCTTGACCATCCTCGTGTACGCACTGTTCCCGTTTGCCGAAGAACCGTGGCTGCGAGAGCAGTATGGCCAGGAATACGAGCAATACCGCAAGCGGGCCCCCCGATTTATCGGGTGGAACTTGGTGAAGAAGCTCATCACCAGATAGTCTACTACCGACCTTGAGCGGGGATTCAAGAACTCTACCAGAACCGCCTTTTCCGTTGGCTTCCTAACTGTCGTCAATGACTGATGAGAGAGGTATCCCTCGCAGAGAATTCCTCAAGTCGGCCGTCGCTATCGGAGGCGCAGCGGCATTCAGTGCCTGTTTAGGCCGTGAAGATGTTGACGTCCCAACAGGGCCGGATGATCTCTCGTCGTATCCACAACGTCAGCACGCTTGGAATGAGGCCCTCCCACGGGACGACCACGGGAACGTCGTCGCTCCGAGCCATCGTGTGCTCCTCTATCTAAATTACCGACGAGACGGGCCCCCGAACGAAGACGACCGTGACCAAGTTGAAACAGCTCTCCGTGGGATCGAACACGCCTACGAGCGAAGCGGGGGCGGGTTATTGCTCACGGTGAGTTATTCTCCGGCATACTTCGACCGATTCGACGAATCGCTTCCCGAAGACGTTGACCTCCCTGATCCAGAAGCACTTGCGCCGTTTGAGGATCCCGAGTTCGATACGCCCGATGCAGTCGTCCATCTCGCGAGTAACACGGCACAGGTGGTGCTCGGTGCCGAAGAAGCCCTCAAAGGGAACAAATCAACCCTCAACGGTGTCGATCAGCCTGACGCTACACTGACCGATGTTTTCTCAATCGCCGACCGGCGGACGGGCTTTATTGGGGACGGGTTGCCGGCGGAGAATGCTGACGATGCAGAGGGTGTTCCGGCAGATAAGGTCCCAGAGGACGCGCCGCTGTTTATGGGATTCAAATCGGGATTCAAAAAGAACCAGGCCAGTGAAGATCGCGTGACAATCCAGTCGGGGCCGTTCGCCGGTGGAACGACCCAGCACATCTCCAAGCTCCAGCTCAATCTCAATCAGTGGTACAATCAGGACGATCGCTGGCAGCGTGAGGCGAAGATGTTCTGTCCGTACCACGCCGAGAACGACGTAATCGAGGGCGCTGGAGACAATCTCGGAACCAGCAGCAAAATCGACGACTGTCAGCCAACGGATGAGACGGCCCGCGAGATGGGCGTCGTCGGTCACTCCCAGAAATCCGCCCGCGCTCGCGATGACGATGACTCGCCTCTCATCCTTCGGCGCGACTTCGATTCTACCGACGGTGAAACCGCCAGCCTCCACTTCCTTGCGCTCCAGCGACGGATCACCGACTTCGTCGACACGAGAGAAGCGATGAATGGCACTGACGTCACCGAGCAGTCGGCCGTCGGTCAGCGAAACAACAACGGCATCCTGCAGTACATCCGAACGGAGCGTCGCGGTAATTTCCTCGTCCCCCCACGGTCGTTGCGTTCGCTGCCGCCTGCGCGACCGGTCGAGAACGCACAGGAGGTGACGCATGAATCGTCGTGACGTGCTTCGGGCGGTCGGGGGCACGTCACTCGTGGGGCTCGCGGGGTGTACCGGCCTGTTTGAGACGCGGTCAGCGCGGGCACCACCGCTCCCCGAGAACCGCCCGGACGCAGTCTACTATCCGACCCACTACGAGGGCATGAAAATGCCCGGAATGAAGGAACAGGGCGGGTACAGTTGTGCGCTCACGTACTCGTATGCGCACCGGTTCTGGCTGATGAAGCCGAATGGGATCACGAAGGTCGAGATTCAATCCGAAGATTCGATTCACCTGATGCCGGTCGTTTGGGAGACACAGACGGGGATCATCCCACCCGATATCAATCCACAGCTCACGATTACACAGGACGGCGAGCAGGTCGACCAGTTCGCACCGTGGCCGATGCTCTCCCAGCCGATGGGGTTTCACTTCGGCGATAACGCACAGCTCCAGGGCGACGGCACATACACTGTCGAGGTCAGCATCGGCGGGCCGTCGACGCGACGGACGGGGTCGCTGGCCGAGAATCAGGGGAACGCCTCGTTCACGTTCGAGTTCGAATTCAGCGAATCGACGCTCAACGAGATCTCGTATACGGACATTCCCGACGACAGAGAAGGCACGAAGGGTGCTGTCGACCTGATGGACATGGAGATGTTACCGAGTTCGCAAGTGCCGACACCGGACGCGCTCCCGGGGGACGTTCGTGGCTCGGGGACGAGTGGGGACGCGAAGTTCGTGGTTACGATCCTCGAAGACGCGTCACGTTTCGGTGGGGACGAGGAGCAGAGGTATCTCGCTGTTTCTCCGCGCACACCCTACAATCGAACGATGCTGCCGATGATGTCGCTTTCGGGAACACTGCACCGTGACGGGATGTCAGTGTTCGACGGAATTCTACAGGCAACCATCGATCCAGAGCTCCGCTATCACTACGGAGCGACGGTCGCAGATGTACAGACGGGAGATGAGCTGACGATCACGGTCGATTCGCCCCCACAAACAGCTCGCCATGAAGGATACGAGACAGCCTTCGTTGATATGCCAGATGTGCAGGTGACGTTGTAGTTCCAAAGGTGTCTTTAGAATTCCAACCGAAGCCAAATCTATGGAAGAGAAGCACCTCCTACTGGCGACGTTACTTGGCGTTGTCTCACTCCTGGTACTCACCGGATTCGTCGTTCGCTTAGCGTAGACAGTCACAGAATGGCCGAGGCTGGCAGTTACAGAAACCCCCGGTTGACGACAGCGAGGTCGACTCAATGAATCTACCAAACATAGTATCTCAGAGGAGAACATGAATCGGAGAACGTTTCTCAAACAGGGGACTGCTCTCTCGGGGGGCCTGGTACTGTCTGGTTGCCTGGGGCGGCTCGGATTCGAGACGCAGTCTGCATGGCGTGATCCACCGATCGTGGAGGATCGACCTGACGCGGTCTACTATCCGGCAATCATCGAAGGGATGGGAATGTACGGAACGACGACGGCAGGCAGTCTCGGATTTGCACTGATGCACTCCTTCCCGCACCGTTTCTGGAACCTCACTGGCTCACGAAAGACGAAAGTCGTCGTTCAGTCGGATGATTCGGTGCATCTGATGGCGAGTGTCTGGGACACCGAGACGGAGACGATCCTCCCGGTCGACGTCTCTGTCGAAATCAGTAACAGCGACGGTCGAGTGTCCTCGACCAACCTCTGGCCGATGATCTCGCCGAATATGGGGTTCCACTACGGCGACAATATCGCTCTCCCGGGGGAAGGACAGTACGATGTGACGCTCCAGGTTGGCCCGTTGCAGACAGCTCGTACGAGTCCATTCAACGGGCGATTTACAGAGGGACAGTCTGCCACGATGCAGTTCACGTTCGATACGGATGAGACGTACAATTTGGAGATTCGCCGGTTAGGGGACAAAGCAGGCACCCGTGGGACAGTCGATCTAATGGATATGGAAATGATTCCTGAACCGGTCGTGCCGACAAAATCCGAGCTTCCCGGTCGACTACTCCACGAAGGGCAATCCGGTGACGCAACGATGCTGGTTGCTCTCGTTGACGGTGACCATCGGTTTAGTGATACTGAAGGACCCTTCCTAATCGTTTCTCCACGCACACCCTACAATCGCGTGATGCTCCCGAGGATGGCTCTTTCAGCAACACTCGACCGTGGAGGGGATACAATCACACAAGGGACACTCCAAGCGTCCCTTGATCCTGACCTCGGGAGTTTCTATGGGATGGGTATTGATGAACTCAAGACTGGCGATACGGTCAGAATCACTGTAGAGACACCACCCCAACTGGCGCGCCACGACGGCTACGAAACCGCGTTTCTCGACATGGACCCGATTGAGTTCACTGCCGAGTGATCTTTCTGGTTGAGTTCTGACCTTAGTGTGCGATCCGTTGTTCTCTCGAAACCACCAGAATCAGGGTAGATATGGGGGCGTCGCTCCTGGAAGTGAGAGAATCCAGAGGCTAATAACGGTGTACCCGATCATCACACCGATGAACGGGTACTGGCTCCGGATTGCGACGAGACGACTCGAGAAGAGTTCGTAGGCGGTCGCGTGCGCTGCCCAGATAGCGAGGAGATGCCCGATGAGCACGTAGGCGATACTCAAACCCTCGAACCACCCAGGTGGAGACAATGTCAGGGGATTCGCTGGGGGCGACAGTGGAGAGAGAATTGCCATGCCTAGAGCCGGACTGAGGGATACAGCCAGTCCGGTGTAGTGGGCGAGGTGATATCCCGCTGCGATGGCCAATAGCGAGGGTGCAAACCGAAAGGCGATACGTTTCGCTGTGATGTATGTCCCGGTCCGTCGCCGAGAGAGTACGCCCGCATACCAATACGCGGCGAAGAAAACGACGTAGCCACTGACGAAAAGGAGTGTGTAGATGAGGATCGCACGAATCTGTACGGCTCCCACTCCAATATTGGAGAGGCTGACGAGTGCCTCGGTAGTTGCTGCGCCCGTCTGCGTCGTGATGAAGCCGCTGTACGTGAGCTCCCAAATCAGCGCAATGACGAACGCAACATCGGAGGTGTCCGTGATTAAGTCTGAGTCAGTCAGGTCGCTACCGGGCAGTTTTACAGTGAGCTTCCCGTCCCGCCGTTTTACAGGGGCGACAGCCCCGAAAAATCGGAACAGGACGGATAACGGATCTGCGTTCTCGAACCACGCGTCAGGACCGAAGAGTACTGCGCCTGCGATTGTGACGGCACTGTAGCCGAGGATCGCAAGCGAAAGAATTGACGGAATCGTGCTGACAGGGAAAATCACCTCAATCCACACAAGGAGTAATAGGCCACCGACAGCTGGCCATCGGGCTAATTCTCTTGGATACGTTCTGTGTCCAGCTGGGAGAAGCGAGACGATCCCTCGCCAGGGGTTCAGTGCTGGCCAAACGTTCCCTCCAAGATACGTAAGCATCGGCAAGCCCGCTCGAACGACGACAAATGTGACGAGAATGGTGAAGCTTGCTGTCGGGAGCTGCGGTCCGGTCAGTCCGAGATACACTGCCAGTCCAAGGACGACAATCCCAAAACTACGTCCGATCCATCGAATCGGTGTCCACCAGTCGTCGACCGTCGGACCGGGGAGTGACCAGTTGTGGAGATAGCGGATAAAGGCTCGATCAGTAACGAAGCTCGCAAGTAGGGCAGAGGCGCCGATCGTGGCGCCGCCAGTGGCAAGATACAGCCATCGGGGAACGGCAAGGGTATCCCGAGGCTGCTTCGAGAGCGTCATCCCGTTACCGGCAGCGACTGTTTCGGTAAACAGCGTCAGTATCGAGACCCAGAGTACAAACTGTACGAAGAGTCTGAGCTTCGTGTTCGAGACGACCCAATGACGAAGCCTCGACCCTGGACCTGACTCTATGTGTACCTCTTCGCTTGCCCCGGTGTTCGTATCTGAGTCAGGCAAAGATAGCATACATGAATAGAAGACCGAAGTACAGGAGCACGAGGGCTCCAAGCGCTTTCAGACGGAGTGTACGCAACTCGTCTTCTTCGTCTGCTCGGGCAGAGAGGAATGCGTCCTCCTCGTCGTCATCCAGCTCTTGGGGATGTTCTAAGCCTTTGTGGAGGACGAGGCGGTCGGTCGTCGGGAACGGATGCCCACAGTAATCACACTCCCCTGCAGGTGAGTCACGCCGTGGAACCGTAGTGCCTTCGTATGACATACTCTCGAAAGCTGTTATTCGGCCGTAGGCCAGTCAGCGTTGAAACCGTTCTGGTTCGACGTTCGAACTTCTCCGCTCGCGTATCGACCTACGTGGCGTCATCAATGGCCAGAATGGTCGGTTACAACAGATCTGCTAGCGAAGAACGAAGTTGTCCAAACGCTCCCTTTGACAGCGTGGAAGTAGTCTTTTGTTCAGAGTGGTTGTCTTCGACTGGAGACTGACTCTCCGTTTCTCGCTCTTCTTCGTAGGCGTCGCAGTAGATGCACATAAAAAAGAGTAGGCAGAGCGTCTCTATAAAACCATTTGACCGTAAGATGGGATAGCGCGGAGAATCGGGACTAAGCAGTATTACCAGCTTCAGACTGTGAGGTTATACCGCACCAATATTAACTAACGGCTGAATTACAGCCATTTTCTATTAACTATAGGGGTATCAATAACAGCCGATTTATTATATCGTGAAGCTCAACTCGAGATAATGAGCGATTCCGAAGACACGGATTCAACCTTCACGGGAGCGAGTCCATGGCCACTCTTTGTCGCTATTGGATTTGCTCTCTCGGAGGTCGGTGTCGTTCTCGGCCTTCGTCCTGTCTCTGTTGCGGGACTGTTGTTGTTCGTCGGATCTGTTGCTGGCATTCTCACAGAGGCGGAGTATATTACTGAACCAGCGAAAGCAGCAGGTGTTCAAGGATTCGTCCTCTTCGGCATCGGTATCTTGCTGATCACACAGAACCAGACCGGGACGACAATCCGCGGTCAATCGATTGCGATCGCTGGTATCCTGTGTCTCGTTGGTGCACTTGTCTGGGTAGGCTTCGTTCGAAGGAAGACCCGCGCAACGGTATCGACAGCAGAGACGTCGGAAACAACATCTGATTGAGTTTCAGTAACAAACTATCGATGGAATTCGATAACACGAAAACGGTAATCGCGTTCGGGGTCCTGCTCACCCTCATAATTGGTGGGACGATGATGAGTCCGACGAGCAAAAGTACAGTCATGATGGTGAGCGTCGGCCTCGTCGTGTTTGGAGTCTTTACGCTCTTCCTCGAGGTCAAACACGGTGAGTATCGAGCAAACCATACTTAGGTCTGCATTTGAGATGAGACAACGGCCGAGTTAATAATATAGGGCAAAGTATTTATTAGGTATTGGCAGAAAATGGGTGTTTTATAGCAGTCGATTTAATAAATGTGTAGTGGCTAGGGGAGAGTGATGACCTCCCCCGACGACGATTCCCACAACAGGAGTGGTGAGCCACCGGATCGCGCCCACGAACACGAAGAAGGGTCCCACGAGCATAGTCACACGCATGACCACGACCACAGTGATCACGAACACGCCCAACACACAGAACAGGGCGTCGACGACGTTTCTCCACCCATAGACCAAGGGGACGTTGCACAATTCGCGGTCCCGGAGATGGATTGTCCATCCTGTGCAGGAAAGGTAGAGAACAGCGTCGAAAAACTGGACGGAATCCGCAGCGTCGACCCGCAAGTGACGAAAGGGACGCTGACCGTTTCATACGACGGCGAACAAACGAGTGCCACCGCGATTGCTAATCGGGTCGAAAAGGCCGGGTACACCGTGGAGGACACCGGCGAAGTGTCCTCGAAATTCACGGTTCCGGAAATGGATTGCCCGTCGTGTGCTGGCAAAATCGAGAACGCTCTCGAGAGGGTCGAGGGAATTACAACATTCGAAACCCAGCCGACGACCGGAACCGTCGTCGTCACGTACGATTCTTCGAGGACTGGAGAAGCCGATATCATCGGCGCTATCGAACGTGCCGGGTACAAGGTTACAGACACGTCGAGCGACGAATCAGGACGGCAGGACCCGACTGAGGAACGCGAGAGCATCTGGACGAGTCCACGAGCACTCAAGACGTGGATCAGCGGTGGATTCGTCGCTCTCGGCTTGCTCTTCGAGTTCTTCCTGACCGGGCAGAATGTACAGCTTGCAAGCCTTCTCGGAACGGAGCTGCTCGTCGCCGACGTACTGTTCCTCGTTGCCGTCGCGTCCGGTGGTCAGGAGATCTTCCGCAACGGCTACTACTCCGCTCGGAATCTGAACCTCGATATCGACTTCCTGATGTCGGTGGCTATCCTCGGAGCACTCGTTGCGAGCCTCGCCTTCGGTGAGGCGCTCTACTTCGAGGCGGCCACCCTCGCGTTCCTGTTCAGTATCGCCGAGCTGCTGGAGCGGTACTCGATGGATCGCGCTCGGAACTCGCTCCGGGAGTTGATGGACCTCTCACCGGATGAGGCAACCGTCAAACGGGACGATACCACGGAGACAGTTCCTGTCGACGAGGTCGCTGTCGGCGACGTGGTCGTCGTCAAACCGGGGGAGAAGATCCCGATGGACGGAACCGTCGTCGACGGTGAAAGCGCCGTCAATCAGGCACCCATCACAGGCGAAAGCGTACCCGTCGACAAGACGATGGGAGATGAGGTATACGCCGGCACGATCAACGAAGAGGGCTATCTTGAGGTAGAGGTTACCTCTGAAGCCGGTGATAACACGCTCTCGCGAATCGTGGAGATGGTCGAGGATGCCCAGTCGAACAAGACCGAGCGCGAGCAATTCGTCGAACGCTTCTCAACGTACTACACGCCAGTCGTCGTTGCCTTCGCCATTTTGACGACGGTGGGAAGCCCGTACGTTCTCGGCACGACCTGGCCCACGGCCGTCGTCTACGGGTTGACGTTACTGGTACTGGCCTGCCCGTGTGCGTTCGTCATCTCGACACCCGTGTCCGTCGTGTCGGGAATTACGAGCGCCGCGAAGAACGGCGTCCTGATCAAGGGCGGCAACCACCTCGAAGCGATGGGGGCCGTCGACGTCGTCGCCTTCGACAAAACGGGGACGCTCACGAAAGGTGAGCTCACCGTCACTGACGTCGTTCCATTAAACGAAAATTCGGAGGAAGACGTCCTCCGGTGTGCCCGCGGGCTCGAACAACGGAGCGAACATCCCATCGGCGAGGCGATCGTCGCTGAGGCCGGCAGCATGGGAGTCGCCGAGCGCGAGATCGATGATTTCGAGAGCATCACCGGCAAGGGCGTCCGGGCCGACCTCGACGGGACGCCCCACTTCGCTGGCAAGCCGGGGCTGTTCGAGGAGCTGGGATTCGACCTATCACACGTCCACGCGACCACTGACGGCGGTGTCGTCACCCAGACAGCTCGGCAGATATGCGACCGGAACAACTGCCTCGACCTTCTCGACGAGACCGTTCCCGAACTCCAAGCAGAAGGGAAGACCGTTGTCCTCGTTGGAACCGAAGACGAACTCGAAGGCGTCATCGCAGTCGCCGACGAGATCCGACCCGAAGCGAAGCGAACAGTGACGCGACTCAAGCAACTCGGCGTCTCCCGAACGGTGATGCTGACGGGTGACAATGAGCGGACTGCCCGCGCGATCGCCGAACAGGTCGGCGTCGACGAGTACCAGGCCGAATTACTCCCCGAGGACAAGGTGACGGCGATCGAGGAGCTCGTCGAGGAGTACGACGGCGTTGCGATGGTCGGTGACGGCATCAACGACGCACCGGCGCTCGCCACCGCCACAGTCGGCGTGGCGATGGGGGCTGCCGGGACTGATACCGCATTGGAGACCGCCGACATCGCCTTGATGGGTGATGACCTCGCAAAGCTCCCGTACCTCTACGAACTCGCACACGATGCGAACGGGGTCATCCGACAGAACATCTGGTCGAGTCTCGCTGTCAAAGCCGGGCTGGCAGTCGCAGTCCCGTTCGGATACGTCCCGATCTGGCTCGCCGTCCTCGCTGGCGATGCCGGAATGACGACGGCCGTCACCGGGAACGCGATGCGACTCTCTCGAATCACGCCGGAGACAGACACCGAAACCAGCGCTTCGGAGGGGTAAGATGGGTGCAGAGAATGAGGGAAACGCAACATCCCATACGGAGGCAGATCAGCAACGATACCCGTTCGGACTCTCGTCTCCGCAGTTTGCCGTCCTCGTTGTGCTCATTGGGCTCATCGGGCCCGGTTTGTTGGTATACACCTTCGAACAGGCGAACCTCTCTGCAGTTGCTGACCTCGTGTGGATCGTCGGCTATGGCACAACCGTATTTGTGGTTTGGTTCATCTGGCTTCGTCCGCTCGATTTCGCGGGCTCCTCCGCCCAAGATACATCACTCTCCGAAGAATCGGAGCGGTCCAAACCAGAACCGGAGGGAGCCGATGAGGAGATTACCTCTTCGGATAGCACTGAATCAACGGCGCAGGATTCGATGGTGACGAGTGAAGACGGGGCCCAGGAATCTACCCAGGAACAACCGGAATCCTCAGATTCGAAATAGAACCCCCTCTAATGTGAACTTATGACCCTTCACGAGCATACTGATGAGGAGACCGCAGAGCACAACCTCCCGTCTAAATCAAGTGGCAGTACGCGTCGGCTTGCGCTCGTCGCGGTCGTCAATTTCTTTGGATTCGTCATCGAACTGGCTGGTGGACTCCTGTTCGGGTCGGTCGCGCTTATCAGCGACGCACTCCACATGCTGTTCGATATGCTGGCGTACGCGATGGCGTTCGGCGCGAGCTACACCGCCGAACGGTTCGAGGGTGGCGAGGCGTGGTCGTACGGTCTCCACCGACTGGAGCCGGTTGCGGCCTTCCTGAACGGCGTCTTGCTCCTTCCAATGGTCGGATACATCGTCTGGGAGTCCTACCAGCGGTTCCTTGAGCCAGTGGCGATCAATCCCGAGTTGACGCTGATCATCGCTACGGGTGGCCTGCTGGTAAACATCGGCTCCGTGTACGTGTTGCAGGGTGGTGAGATGAGTCTCAACGAGCGCGGGGCGTTCTACCACCTGCTCGGTGACGCCGGTGGCTCTGTTGCGGTAATCGTCTCGACCGCCGCCGTCGCAGTGTTCGATCTCCCCATCGCAGACCCTGTGGCGGCCGTACTCATTGGGCTGCTGGTGCTCGCGTCGGCCGGGAACGTCCTCCGGGAAAGCACCTCGATCCTGTTGGAACGGAGCCCGGTGTCGTCCGAAGAACTCCGGGATGAATTGACGACACTCGATGGCGTCGACCAGATTGAGGATCTCCACGTCTGGCAAGTCTGTAGTCAACTCACCGTCGCAACCGTCCGACTGACAGATACGTCGACCACACTCGAGGAGCAACGGAGAATCCAGTCACGGGTTCACGACTATCTCACGAATCGAGGAATCGACCACGCAACCGTGGAGCTCGTCGGGCGTACCGATCCCGATACTGACCCTGTCGGTACGACGAATCACTCCCACTAACGATGTCCCACACAGCACCCGATCAAATGTTCGAGGTGTTGGACGAGACGAACGAGAACCTCATTGCGATTCGCGTCGGGAAGGGCACGCGAACAGGCTATCAAGAGCTGTACTCACTCCTCGTCGAAAAGAGCGATAAGCACGGGTACATCCACGTGTACGAGGAAGTTCCGAACTGGACGTTCAGGGCGTTTCTCACACACCTCCACGGGGTGGTTCCCGATCTCCGGTACGGCCCTGAGTTCGATATCGACCGGTACGCCGCAGTCGGCGATACACGATGGGCAAAACTCCTGTTCGACTGGTGGTATGCAATCCGACCGATCTGGCCAGTCGCCCCCAACGAAATGCGATATTTCGACATCAAGAAACGCGAGCGAGCTCTCGACTGGCTTCGAGAGGAAATTTAGTTACGAATACGATCAACTCCGCCGACGACAATGAGGAGTGTAGAGACAAGCGTCAGTCCAAGTTGTGGTTCCCGGAACCAGAATGGCGTTGACGGAACGACTGCCCGAAGCCCGACCAGCAGTAGTGAGAGAACCGGCACGCCGGCGTCAGGGCTGTCGACGCTGCTTCCGTTAGTCGTGTACTTCGGGGCTCCGACAGACTCACCGTAGGGCAGTCGGTCGGCTTCGTATGGGATACGCTCTGTTCGAACGCTCCAGACGACAGTCCCGGATTCGTCGACCTCTACGAGTCGCCGGTTGAGCGTGTCGGTGATAAGCGTGTTTCCGTTCGGGAGGCGATCCGCATCCCGGGGCCAATCGAGCTCGACACCCGCTGCCCGATCAAGAGCCCACGCTGGCTCCCATTTACCGCCCTCCGTTCGATGCAGTTCCACGACTCGGTCGTTCTCGCTGTCGGCAACGAGGACGGCACCATCCCCGAGCCACTGGGGGTTGTGCTGGTGGTTGAGCACGTCGGGGTCACCGCATCGAATATCGCCATCATTGTCATAGTCGTTCAACTGGCCGGATTTCCGGCAATTGGCATCGTTCGAATCGGTCGTATCCTCATTGATAACCTCAACGACGCCCTCGCCGCGCTCGATAACGAGTAGCTGGTTGGCATTCCGTACTGAGACGAGATAGCGCCCAGAGCCGATGACGTCCACGTCGTTGATGTGCAGCCAGTCGGTCGTCGTCGGATCTTGTGGGGCGTCGTAGAACGAACTCGCATTCCACTGCCACGTGACTTCGCCGTTCTTGACAGTAAAGATACGCTCGTACTCCATATCGGTGACCAAGTATTCTCCCGATTCGAGTCGTTCGACATCGTGGACTTCGCTGTTCTTGTTCGTTCGCACCGGGAAGCTATACTCCGAAACCACCTGCAGGTCTTTCCCGGGGTCAATGACTCGGAATCCCGTTCGGGTACAGGGAGACTCGTACGGTCCGCACGAAGCGTACCCGCTGTCCATGAACCCGGCTAACACTGTTCCGTTCTCCGTTTGTGTGACGTCAAAATAGCTATCAGCACTCGATTCACGCCAGGTAGTGTTCGTCCCGTTGAGAAGATAGACGCTGCCGTATTCGTGCCAGCCTGGGCCACCCCCCTGAGACCCGACCAAGGTTCGGGACGTCTGGTCTGTCTCCGAAGCCGTCCCAATCGCAGGGGCGAGCATTGCACTGCTAACAAGCGTGAGAACGAACAGAACAACGCCGAAAAGGATTAGGTAGCTACCCCGACGGAGATCAGGAACGGCAACATTCGGAACGGGGTTCATTTCTGGATATACAGCGAGTACATGATGACCGCGAGGCCAAGGGCGACGAACAGGCTGTTGATGAGCACGCCGAGGGCCAATCCGACAGAAAAGAACTGGTTGGCCACGCCAGTTAGAATTGCCCCGAGTGTGATGATACCGAACCCGACACCAAGGACACGTAGCGAATCCGCACCCGTACGTCGATAGGCTTTAAATGCAATATAGGTAATCCCGCCACCGAGAAGCAGGATTACGAACTTGACGACTGCAATCGCCGTGATGACGCCGTTCATACTTCGTCCCCCATCATCGACCAGATATCTGCAAGCCGTTCGTCTGTAGATTTCGGCGGCCGATCGACGCTCACCGAAAACGTACCTGTGTCGTCCATAGAGATCGTGACGTCCTCGAACGACCGCTCGTAGTAGGTAACCCGTCCACCTCCGGGGTTGATCGTCTCCTGTTCTCGAACGAGGGAAGCGGAACTGAGGAGTTCTAATTTTCGATACAGCGTCGACTTGGGGATGTCACATGCGTCGAGGAGTTCGTTCGCAGTCATTGGTTCGATAGTTTCCTGGAGAATAGCCCGACACGCGGGATCATCCAGCGCATCAAGGACATCCTGTACCTCCGGAGTGTCCTCGGACGACACTGAATCATCTCCCATTATTCGATAATACGTGGTCCTCGGGATATGGTGTCCGATTGCTGGAGAGGCATCCCATTGGTCCCACGAACTCAGTCGGGATCGTGGTTCCAGAGTCATGACGGTCGATCCATCGAAAGAGGGGAGACATGGTGACACAATTATGAATCGTGCTGAATTTCGAGTCGTTGTTCGCCTGCGTCTGTGATCTCGTAGAGACCCCTCCCCAGTGGAACAATACAGCCCTCACTATGGAGGTGAGCACACGTTTGGTCAATGGTGATCGGGTGTCCATCGACGGCGTTAGTGATCTCCATCACATGGCACGGTGACTCATCAACGAGCAGCTCCAATATCTCGACCTCGGTCTGTATTGAGAACTCGCTCATGGTAAATATCGTATCATGACCCACTCAGTAGCTGGATTTCGCCCGGCAGGGGCTATCCGGTCAGTCATACTGCGCGTACACCTCGAGAAGCTCTTGGTATCGATTTCGGATCGTGACTCGACTGACGTGGGCGACCTCACTCACCGTCTCCTGTGTGAGCTGTTCGTTCGTGAGGTGGGTCGCAGCATACAGAGCGGCAGCCGCCAACCCGGCTGGACTCTTTCCACTGTGGACGGCATTATCTGTAGCTACCTCAAGCAGTTCTCGAGAGCGCCGTTCTGCTTCGTCGCTCACGTCGAGCGATGACGCGAATTGTGGAATATATTGCATGGGATCCTCCGGCTCGATCTCCAGCCCAAGTTCTCGGGACAGATATCGGTACGCTCGCTGGATCCGGATTTTCTCGACACGGCTGACATCGGCGAACTCCGTCAGCGGCCGTGGCATTCCGTGCTGTCGAGCAGCCGCATACAACGACGCCGTCGACATACCCTCGATCGAGCGACCGGGGAGCAGGTTCTGCTCCACAGCACGCCGGTACAGGACGCCTGCAGTTTCCCGAACCGATTCAGGAAGTCCCAGAGCGGACGCCATGCGGCTGATCTCCCCGAGCGCTTGCTTGAGATTCCGCTCGTGAGCATCCTTCGTACGGAACCGCTCGTCCCACGTCCGGAGGCGCTGTAATTGAGCACGTTTGCGACCAGAGACAGCCTGTCCGTAGGCATCCTTGTCCTGCCAGCCGATAGTCGTACTCAGACCCTTATCGTGCATCAGCTGCGTCGTCGGAGCCCCGACCCGACTCTTTTCATCGCGTTCCTCTGAAGTGAACGCACGCCACTCAGGACCGTGGTCGATTGGATTATCTTCAAAAACCAACCCACAGCTTTCGCAGGTCGCCTCACCGCTGTCGCTAGTCCGTGTAATATGACCCTGACACTCGGGACAGATGTTGTCGTTGGCAGACTTCACCTCGCGGTCGCGTTCATCTATTGACCGTTCCTGGGTATGTTCTTGAGCCATCATACTATTGGCATATAGGGGTTTTCCCTACAAACCGTGTGTCTTCTTAACAGTATCATGAGACGGCTCCTCAATGAATAGCAGGCGGTGTCCCACTCGCTGGGAATCCGGCTTAACACTTTGTCTCCAAGACATCAACTCGTCACACCGCAAGTCAACGTCCCTACCCAATATTATGTCTCAAGCCCGACTCCGCAGGCACGATATACGAACCGCGATTTCAAGGATTCCGGTCGAGTACAGGCATATCGCCAGTTTGACGCTACTAGTGACGTATATTGTGATGCTTCTTGGAGCCTACACCAGTGCAATCGGTGCTGGACTTTCCTGTCCCGATTGGCCGACCTGCTACGGGACGTGGGTCCCCTTCCTTCAACCCGAGATCATTGCTAACTCGCCATACTCTGCACTCCAAATCTTCGCTGAGTGGGCTCACCGTGGACTGGCGATGACGGCCGGGGTTCTGATCGTCGGCACGACCCTTGGAGCGTGGGTGACACACCGTAATACCCCGATTGTCAAATGGTCGGCCACGGCCGCTCTCGTCCTCCTTCCGTTACAGGTTATCCTCGGAGGATTGACCGTCACGGAAGATCTCCAACCGACCATCGTGACGACGCATCTGGGCGTGGCAATTCTCATTCTCCTCTGTCTCCTGACGACCTGCCTCGTCGCATATCTCCGCCGCTGATGACCCCTTGCGTATAACACAATGCCACAGATACCGACGATTCAGCTCACTATGAGAGCAGAACACGGAGCCTATGAAATCTACACTTGGAGTAGTGATCACGAATGACTGCCCATACCTGCCCGATCTGTACAGATCAATTCGAAACAGCTGGAGCAGCGCGTGACCACACATGGAACGTTCACAGCGCCTGCCATTATTGTGGCGAACAACTCGGTGACGAGACTGACGAGCAGCTCTACAGACACTGGCTCGTCGCGCACCCCGACGACCTCTCAGGTGTGGATTACAAACGGGCTGAGACAGCCGTTGATTCACTCACGTTCTCAGAGCGGCTCTCCGAGGGAGGTGTTGGAGCTGCTGTCGGAGGACTAACCCGCCGACAGCTTCTCCTCGGCGGTGGTGGTGCCGCCACTGCCGGTCTCGTGATCGGCGCCACCGCTCTCTCTAACAATACGAGCACTGAGCCGGATGACGGCGCGACTGCTGGAGGTGATACGGGTGCCGTTACCACTGCCCCGATTCCCGACTCGCCTGGAGACTTCCGCTATGCGACGATGGGGTCTGCTGATGCCGATGTCATGGTCACATACTTCGGGAGCTGGAAGTGTCCGTACTGCGCCCAGTTCAGTACGGAGATGCTTTCACAACTCGTGACGGACTACGTGGAACCAGGAACAATTGCGCTCGAGTTCCGCAATCTGGCATATATCGGTGGCGACCCATTTTTGGGCCCCGATGCACCGGCAGCCGGTCAGGCCGGATTAGCCGTCTGGAACACCGACCCAGCCTCATACTGGGCGTTTCACGAATACGTGTTCGGGAATCAACCACCCGAGAGCGACCAGTGGGCGACCGCCGAGAGATTGGTCGAGTTTGCTCAGGCCGCAGGCGTCTCCGAGACAGCGTCGGTCCGCACGGCCATCCAAGAAAATCAGTATGACGACGCGCTGCGGGCGACTGACAGGGCTGCGAGCGATGTCGGTGTCGATGCCACACCCACGCTCCTCATCGATGGCATGACGGTCAATCCACTCGGAAACGAAGAGCGAGTAAGACAGCTGATCGAAGATGCAGCTGGATCAAACTGAGTCATGGATGTCCGACGGACGATTCTGGCTTGCAGGCGGGGCAGGCGTCGCGGCGATTGCAACCCTGGGAAGCCTCTGGTTCAGTCTCGGCCTCGGTCTCGTTCCGTGTACCCTCTGCTGGTACCAACGTATCCTCATGTATCCGCTTGTCGTCGTTCTCGGCGTTGCCGCCCTCGAGAGCCACAACACAATCTGGCGAACAGTCGTGCCACTATCCGTGGTGGGAGCTTCAATCGCGGGATATCACTCCGTACTCCAAGCAACGACGGCCTCATGCACCTTTGCTGGCCCCTGTGCAGTTGTCCAGTGGCAGGCTCCGGTGCTCGGACTTACAATTCCGAATCTCTCACTCATCGCGTTCGTGCTCGTGATAATTACAGTCCTCGCTGGATCCAACCTCGTCGAACCTGAACGTCAGCTATGAACAAAATCACTACCGCGGGATGTCTTGGAATGAATAGCGCCGGAATCGACCTATCGAAGCCAGCTTGTAGGGTGGAGCCCTACGCTCACATCTGATTAATGTCGTCGATATCTCGTTTCCGGTCTGTCGCCTCGGCGATTGGTCTCACGTATGGATCATACGTCGCGGGGGCTATCGTAATCCTTGCCGTCGCGACGGTAGTCGGGTTGTTCGGAGTCGACCTCGCGTCGCGCCCAGCCCTCAGACTGGTTGTGAGCACGTTCTTCCTCCAAGGAGTGACGTTTGGGGGCATCGCCATCCTTTATCTCAAAGGCCGTGATCTCGGATTGGGATTCGTTCCAGTTCGTTCACCTGACAAGCGTGATGGAGCAGTGATTGTTGGCGGGAGTATAGCGATCCTGGGGTTGCTCTTTGTGGCGTCCTCAGTAATCACAGCCCTCGGTCTGAACTCGGCTCAGAATCAGATCGTCGAGGTCGGGCGACAAAATCCGAGTGTATTCCTTCTTCTGATCCCCCTTCAATTCCTGTTAGTCGGCCCGGGAGAAGAGCTGTTGTTCCGGGGCCTCGTACAGGGCACCCTCCGTGAAAGTCTCCATCCGGCTCGTGCAATCATCCTCGCAAGCGCTCTGTTCGCATCGATCCATCTCTTCTCGTTGTCAGGGGAAGGCAAACTGGTGTACATCGGTATCGCATTCGTCCTGGCCTTAGTACTGGGAGCAGCGTACGAGTATACGGACAACCTCACAGTGCCGGCTGTGATTCACGGGACGTATAACGCGGTGCAGTTTGCAGGGGCCTATCTGACGGCGACGGGCGGACTCTAAAAATCTGACCACTTTGTCGTCTCAATTTCAGACTCCTAACGGCGAACAAGTATAAATAAAAAGCCGCCATCTCCATTCGCCTTTTGCCGAACATATCCACGCACTGTCCCGTGAATTGGGACACCGCAGTCGCCCTATGTTTAGGCCAACCAAAATGCCGAGTGTATCATGACCACACGTTTCGGCGCACCCGGAACCGGACTGTCCCGGCGTGAGTTTCTCGCGGCAACTGGCGCGACGGGTATCGCTTCGTTAGCAGGCTGTTCGGCGGGCGGAGCTAACGAGCCAGCAGCAACGAGCGATACGGCCACGCAGACACAAACTGACTCGCCTAATCTCCCCTACACCAGCCCTCCAACAGTCGTCAACGTCGACGAGCAGGGTGGTGGAGTGACGATGCGGACTCAACAGGCCCGCCACGCCGTCCACCCGCTCGATACAATGGGTGGGCCCGTCGAATTCCCACGCGTCTGGGCGTTCCAGGCCGACGACAACGACCCCAGCGTCCCAGGCCCAATTCTCAGAACGACCGAGGGTAACGCGATGGAGGTGACACTCGACAACACCGATGGCCGACGTCCCCACACGATTCACTTCCACGGAATTCGCAAGACGTGGGAGAACGACGGCGTCCCGACGACGACCGGGATTCAGGTCCCGCCAGGGGAGACACACACCTACGAGATTCCCGCTAACGTCCCTGGAACGCATTTCTACCATTGCCACTTCCAGACCCACCGGCATATCGACATGGGCATGTACGGGATCTACCGAGTTGATCCCGAAGGCTACGAACCGGCGGACCGCGAATACTTCATGACGATCAAGGACTGGGATTCGCGGGTTCCGCGGAAGTGGGCCGGTGAGGCGGACTTCACATACAATTCGGCCAGTCGCAATCCGGACGTGTTCACCGTCAACGGGAAGAGCGCACCCCGAACGCTGCACCCCGAAGAAGGCTCACCGATCATCGTCGACGAGGGCGACTCAGTTCGCATCCACCTCGTCAACGGTGGATACATGTCGCACCCGATGCATATCCATAACCACCGCTTCCAGCGTGTCGAAAAGGACGGCGGGACGATTCCAGAGGCTGCCCGCCACGACATGGACGTCACGAACGTCGCCCCCGCTGAACGACACACGATCGAATTTACTGCCGATGCAGACCCCGGCATCTACCTGATGCACTGCCACAAGGTCAACCACGTGATGAACGGCACGTTCTATCCCGGCGGGATGCTCACCGGCGTGGTCTATCGGTCCGTCATGGATACTGACATTTTCAACCAACTTATGGAGTACGCTGGCTACTCCACGTAGAGACCCTCTACACCACGACCAGGACAGGATCTAACTGAACGATAGGGGTTACCCAACCCAGGTGGACTCCTGTTGGTTCGACATCACCCCGCTAAAACAGCCGTCGCTAGGACTGCGAACCGGTCATCGAAATAATCTGAATCAACACAGCTGGGGGCTAGCATGGACCGCAACACAGCGGATTCCGGCTACTGGGTCGGCCTATTATGCACTGGCGCGGAACTCGCCATGTTTCATTCCCAGGAAGAACGCGATGACCGAGAAGATAATCATCGAGGGCAGAACCATCATAAAGACCGTCGAGGAGGTCATCACGGTCGTGAGCGCAATCGCCGCGACGGCGACAATTACGACAAGGGGGGCCACCGAGCGCACAAAGTCGAATTCCATATGTACAGTTGTGACCGGATAGACAAAACCGTTAACAAAGTAGATTTGCTGGAAGCCGGTATTGACACGGTGCGAGCGGAAGCCCACCCTTTCACAGTCATTGCCGGAGTCGATTATCTAACATGTTCGACGCCCACTCACGCCGATTCTGAAAGCCGTGCACCCGGTGCACGGAGTTCCTCGATTCCATCGCTGAGTTTGCCAGCACTAATCGCAGCCAAATCAGCAACTACTGTTCAGCCATAGGACGACGTCAAGACAGAGTAGGAGGTAAAAGAGAGGACTACTCATATTGGGAGATGATCTCCAAGATATCGACAAACGTCGCCAATACCGGATAATCAACCTCCAGACCCTCATAGAGATATGAACAGAGGTCAGTGTAGGCATCCACGTCTGCCGACCGATCGATTCGATGAGCGTGGATTTCCTCCTGCCGTTGCTGGATCCAACTCTTACATTCATCATTCAACGTATGAAGCGTCTCGTATCGGTCGGTTAGTTCAATATCTGAGTTCCCCTGTAATTTCGTAGAATCAAGTTCTGCTATCGCCTCTCGAATCTCTTGAACTGTAGATTGCACGTCTTTGAGGGTAGTGAATTCATCCTGGAGGCTCTCCAGAAAGACTCGGCGGTTGTCAATACACTGCTGTGCGGCCTCGAGGAGCCGTTGTTTGATGAGCGGTGAGAACGTAGTCGCTTCTGAGATCAGGAGCAACACATCGGCCCCGAATTCGGCACTGAGGCTCGCCTCGAACGAATCACCGTACACGTCGCCGTAGTGGTCGACCGCCATCACAGTATCATGATACCACGGCTCGATGGTATTACGGACCGACTTCTCTTCGGATGTAAGGTTCTGATCCACTCCAACAACGGACCGTTCGAACCGAGGAGTCTGTGTGTCGACGGTCTGGATACGCTGGCGAAACCGTTGGAAGGCTTGACATTCGCGCTCAACCTCACGTCGTTCTCGTAGAACACTATCGAGGGCAGCATCCGTGTATGTCGGCCACGGGCCTTGTGCGAGTGTCATCGACAGCGTATGTCTCCATACTGTCGGTCCGAAGCACAGTCAATGTCGGCCATATGGTGTACAAGCGATTCCGGAGCGCACAGCTCGCAGTATACGCGGCCGCCTACCCGGAGAACGAGCTGTACGAGACGCTGCCTTGATCAACGATGGTCTGGCTTTCGGGGACGTCTCCGTCCGGCGGCATACTCCCCTCCGCGGGACCGCCGGGTTCGCCAACGACGATCCGACCGACCATCCCCAGAGTCTTGTGCGGGATACAGAAGTAATCGTACGTCCCCGTGGTCTCGAACGTGTGCTCGAACGTTGCGCCCTGTTCACTCAGCGTTTCGCTATTGAACGTTTCTGCGCTTTCGGGAATCCGGGTAACTGATGCTGAGCTCGTTCCCTCTTTGTAGGCGGTTGCCGAGTGACTGCCGCTCTGGATTTCGAATGTCACAGTTTCCCCGGATTCGATGAACAGACCAATGGGATCGAAATAATACTCGCTCCCGTCAGTGACCATCATAACAGTATTCGAGTCTCCAGACCCACCAGCTGTCTCCTGCGTTTCAGTCGTGGTCGGCTCACCGCCACCGTCTCCGTTCCCCGAACTACTGCATCCAGCGAGACCAGTTACGCCACCTGTTGCGAGAATTCCGGCTGTCTTGAGAACCTGTCGACGCTCCATACCACATTATCAAAGACCCCAACATAAGGGGAAACGGCGGATTCCCACTGAATAGGACACCGACCAGACCTGAAGTACTGAAGCTCCAAGTTGAAGCTGCTCCGTTGGTGTAGCTCGGCCAACCATCTCGGCATCTCACGTCGAGGACCGAGGTTCAAATCCTCGACGGAGCATCCCCGATCTGATCCACTGCCCTACCCATAACCCTCACAGATGGCTACCGCACAACAAGGGACTGAGGAACACATTTTGACCCGCTATGCCTCCGTAGAGATCGGTACAATCACCAGTCCGTGTCTGATTGTTCTTGCCACCGCAACGGTTGTATACAACTGGCCACCGGCTGTACTCGGCTGGTTTGTATCCGGCCTACTCGGACTTCTCATCGCAGTAGTATCCGGCCGGACGTCAGCAATCAGGCCCAGTCTCATCAAATGGCCCCGGGCTGAGTCAAGAGGCGATTTAGCGGTGAATGCGATTGCATACAACGGCGTCTTGATTATTGGCACCGTACTTGGACAGATCGTGTGGACAGCATCGAATAGTCTCCTACTCGCTGCAGGGGTTGGAGCCGTTCTTCCGGTCTGGTTCTTCAAGCATATACAGTTCCTCGTATTTCTGGACGGCGAGTGAATTCACCGTGCCGATCGTACTTTCGGAGGGGGATATTTCCACAGCCAGCAGGATCTAACGACAGTCAAGCCCAGGATATCAGAGGTAAATCAGTCAGGTAGAAGTGCCTCTCTGTCCAAGACAGAATAATGTCACCGGAAGAGCGTCACCCACGTGGAGATCCCTCCCGTGGACAGACCACTCGAATCGGGTCTGTTCGGCCACTCTCTGTACTTCTTGCCGCAATTGTTACGCTCACTCAGGTTCCCGTCGCGTCCGCCCACGGTACAACCGGAAGCGGTGGACTCTCGCAAGGACACGGTGTACTTCTTGCTTTCGTTGGTGCCGTTATTCTCGGCGGCTTCATCCTTCTCAAACGGACCGATCGCATCACCTCAACAACCGCCCTTTACGGCGTATTTGTCGGGATCTCCATCACGGCACTCGGAGCAATTCTCTTCGAAGGGCTCTCCCCAGATCCGACATATACTGCGAGTTCGATGCCGTTCCCCCGGTCGTGGTATCAGCCGTTGGCCCTACTGAGTGGCTTGGGCATCATGGTCGCGAGCTTCATCGTTGGGTGGCTCCGCTGGCCATCCCGCCCACGATACACGTTCCTCGGCATCCTCATGGGATTGTGGATCTCGTACCCCTACCTCATTCCTGGACTGGCAAGTGATACACACCCACTTGGGTACGCAATCGTCCTCGGAACACCAATTCTAGTCGGCTACGTTGTCTGGAAGGACGCAGGGAGTGTCATTCGCGCAGTCATGCGTGATCCGGTTGCGCGTCGCTTCGGCATCGGCGTCGGTGTCGTGTTAGCACTCTTTTTCGTCTCTATAACAGGATACCTCTCGTTTTTCCCCGAGGAGGGCTTCCCCGAAGAGGTGACGGTCGTCGTTCTACCCGCAATCTATCAGCTAGTATCGTGGCCGACGCTCGAAATCGCGATTCCGCATCTCCCGTTCATACATATCCCGTTCTTCCTAGCCCTGTCACCCGGCCAGGTCATCGTCGTCGGGATGCTAAGCGCACTCATCGGGTTAAACGCCGCTCTCATCGCCCGTCACTGGCGCGTCGAGGAACGAGCCGGCATGACCGAAGGGACCGCCGGAAGCGCTGCAATCGTCGGGACGTGTACCTGTGGATGCTGTGGGCCACTCGTCGCGAAGATCGCGGTACTTGCTGCCGGGCCATCGATTGCCGCCCCTCTCTACTGGGTGTTCGTCGATTCGGCCTCGCCGCTCAGTGCAGTATTCATCGTTGGAAGCTTCGTCCTCTTCACGGGGAGCCTAATCTACTCGGTCCAAGCAGCCCGACAGCCCGATCAATCGGCTGCCATCATCCCGGCGGACTGAGGTAAGGTATCTACTGTGATCTCACGGTACCTAGGGGGACAAATGCCTCAATATATGAGGGGAAAACGTCGTCAGTACGTGTTTTTGGAACTGGCAGCGGTACTGATCGTTGTCGGCACCTTCGCAACCGGCTTCCTCCCGTCGACGCCGTTCTACCAAGTCCTCTCCGGAGGCATCATCGTTGCGGGCTTTGCGGTCGGGTACGCGGGGCTCGGTGCCTTTGAATTGCTCGAATGAAGCGATAGGAATCGTCTTCACCCGGTTACAGCAGGTATCTGCCGCTTCGCTGGGTTGGTGCCGCTACTCGTGAAGCAGGTCTCGAAACGAATTCGCTGCGAGGAGACCGCCGGTCGCCACGACCGCACCCATCGCGAACACCGGATTCAGCAACCCCGTCGCTGCGAGTGGCATCGTGACCCCATTATAGAGCAGCGCTAGCCCGTTGTTCTGTTTGACACGCCGACGAGCTGCATCTGCGAGATCGAACGTCGTCTCCACCGCCGCGAGGTCATCATCGACGATAGAAATATCCGCGGCATCGGACGCGAGTGCCGTTCCACCACCGAGCGAGATTCCCAGGTCTGCGGTCGCAAGAGCCGGTGCATCGTTCGTTCCATCACCAACCATTGTAACCTGTCCCCGGGACTGTAACCGCCGGATCGTCGCGGTCTTGCCTGCCGGCGGGACCCCCGCAAACACGTGATCGACGGCAGGATGACTGTCGAGAAAGTCAGTAGCAGCCTCGTCATCACCGGTCAGAACAACGATCTCGATATCACGGTCATTCAGCTGCGTGAGTGTGTCATCCCAACCTGCCCGTGGTTCGTCCCCCACGACGACGACGCCCTCTGCATGACCGTCACGACCGACGACGACCGGAAGGTGACCGGCCGTTCGTGCCTCTGCGGCACGCGTCTCGATCTGCTCGCTCACCGACCACCCAAGTTCCGCGAAGAGATCGAGATTCCCGACGAGAACGCGCGTGTCCTCGACGACTCCTTCGACGCCGGTCGCGTGGCTCGTGAATTCGGTGATGTCCGCTGCGTACTCGTGGTCACTGCCATCGGCAACCCCCCCATCGGCTCTTGAGCGATCGCCCTCCTGATTCCTTTGTGCAAACGTATTCACGATTGCGTCGGCCGCTGGGTGGGATGCTCGCTGTTCGAGGGCCGCGACGGTTTCAAGGAGATCCGACGGTGCATCCACCTCGAGGACATCCATCTGGCCGGTCGTGAGAGTCCCTGTTTTGTCGAAGACGACGACGTCGACGTTCCGAAGGCGCTCGAAGACTGTCTCGTCGAAGATGACGATGCCCCGCTCTACCGCTTGTTCGATACTGGTTGCCACCGAGAGCGGGGTTGCCAGGCCAAGTGCCCACGGACATCCCACTAAGAGAACTACCAGCGCCGTCAGGACGGCGACGGGAATACCAGTCCCCACCAGAAGCGACCCCAATCCAGCGAGTACCGCCCCACCGACGACGACCGGGATGATGACTGACGCGAGCTTATCGGCCTGCCGCTGGACACCGTGATCCCCACTCTGGAGATTCCAGACAGAGGTGACGAGGCGATCGATACTACTGGTTGTCCCATCGCTCACCGTGAGGACAGCAGCCCCATTTGTGACGACCGCCCCGCCGACGACCTCGTCCCCAGCTTGTTTCGATACCGGGAGCGACTCGCCCGTCACGATCGCTTCATCGACCGTGCACTCACTCTCAGCGAGAACACCATCGACTGGGATGCGTTCGCCCTCACGGACGAGAACCCGTTCCCCGGGTTCCAGACTGTGTACGTCGACCATCGTCGTCCCATCGGCGCCATACCGCCTGGCTTCGGTGACGTGGGAGATAGTGAGATTCGTCAGGCGATCCATCGCTCGCTGCTTGCTCAGTGATTCGTAGAAGATGGCGGCCACCACACTCGCGGCAACCACGATCGTGAGGTCGTAGAAAACGTCGAGTCGACCGAGGAGAAAGGCAATCGTGCTGTACACGTAGGCGCTCACCACGGTGATCGCGACGAGAAAGTCCGTATTCGGCTGTCGCATCTTCAGACTGACATACGCACCCTGTAACAGCGGCAGGCCGGTAAACACGAGGACGACACCCGTCAGAACGAGAAAGAGCGGGAGGATCAACAGGCCATCTCCACCGCCGATCCCGGACGTACTCGCGTACATATCGAGCGTCCCCTCACCAAAGAACGACGAGAGCTGCGCCGGATAGAGGAGGACCGCATATGGGAGGAGCATGAACGTCCCGAAAATGACGCCAGCAGCGTAACGGAATCCCAGCACCTCGTCAATCCCTCGTTCATTCGGCTCGTCCGACCGGCGCGACTGTCCGATTATAGTCGGTGTGTCATCGCTCCCTCCAGCACGGAGGGTTGCCGAATAGCCGAGTGTACTCAGGGTATCACAGAGAGTTTCCTTCGAGACGCGATCAGGGTCGTATGTGATACGAACCGTCTCGGTGACGTAGCTTGCTGCCACGTCTACAACACCCTCGCAGTCCTCGGCGACTGATTCAAGAAATGCTTCACACGTCGCACAGTGCATCCCGTCGACCTGAAAGAAAGCTCGTTCCTCAGACCCTAATCGAGGGGTATCCGCATCGCGTTCGCCCGCCCCAGCACCGGACTCGCGCATGGGGTCGTCTGTCGGGTCCATCCGACTGTGGACTCCATCGCCACCGAGTACTCGATGGACGTTTCGACATCCATCACAGCAGAAGACGGTGTCGTTCTCACCCACGACTCTATCGTCAGGGACAGCCCTACCACAAAGCGCGCACGTGGAAGATGAGGATTGAGATGAAGACACAATTGATTACCACCGGCTGACAGCTGACCGAGCACAGCCATGGAACCTCAACGGCGACCTCGGCCGAAGCGCCATTACCGGTGATACAGAGGCATGGGTATTAAGCGCTGTTTGGAGACGAGTGTACTGGTAGATATCCTCGATCCGAAGCTCTGCTTCTGAGTACCAGAGAGAACATATGCCATCCCTCAAAAATAGGGAGCAGACGGATGCACGATCTAACCGGGTTCCAGCGGGACGTCTTGTACGTTATCGCCGGGCTCGAGGAACCACACGGGCTCGCAGTAAAGGCCGAACTCGACGACTACTACGAACAAGAGATCAATCATGGGCGGCTCTATCCAAACCTCGACGACCTCGTCGGCAAAGGCCTCCTGGAGAAAGGTGAACTCGACAAACGGACGAACGTGTACACGGTCACACAACGCGGAGTGCGGGAGATCGAGGCGCGACGTGAGTGGGAAAGCCAGTATTTAGAGGACGTGAACGCACCCACTACGTCGTAGAACCAGGCGAGTAGAACTCAATATCAAAGCGGGACTGCTTTACCCACTTCCCACGAATACGCATTGAGATGGCTCGGCTCGTCTTCTATCATCACCCACAGGCCGAGAATTTCTCACTCAAATATAGCTCGGCATCGGTAGCAGAGATCCGGTCTCAGCAAGAGCAATCCGACGAGTCGACAAAGCTCATCGGGTACCCCTTCGAAGCTCCGGTCTATGTGCTCTATGAAGGCGATTCAGAGATCGAATCAGCGCAAGATATCGACTTTGATCAGGAATGGCTGAGCGATCGTATTCGTGACCTCCCCCGTGCTGGGCAGGTTGTCGCATTCCGATTAGTAGAGTTGCTCGAAGCCGCGGTCGAAGTTCGAGATGAGGATGAGTTCCGGCTCTACAAGGAGTTCGAACCACAAAAGATCCAGCAGGCACTCGATCACGTCTCCTGGGAAGCACCGCTTCCGACCGTCGCTGGAGAGGTGATGTCGAATTTGATCCTCCGACATTCCCTCCCGAATGCGAATCATCGAACTGGCATCGCGATGCTGCAGTTCTGTATTGAGAGTGTGGACCCGGATTTTGAGATGCCACGAACGCACGTCGACGACGATTCCTGGCGAGAGTGGGTCGATCCCTATATCGTCGATTCCAAACGGCTCATTACTGTCCGCCGGAACAACCTCCGTTTCAAGCAACTCGAAGACTTGGACGTCGACGTCGTCGAACGGAAAGACGGGATCCAAATCCGATTAGCCGAGTTCGAGCTGGATATGCACTGGAGAGAAGCCCTCACAGAGTATGCTGGGCAGCACGAATCTCACTGTACGGACTTCGCGCAGGCAGTTCTCGAACGAGCAGGACGGGACGATCTACTTGACCGTCAAGGACCAACGAAACAAGAGTTCCTCACGTATCTGGAGAACGGACTGGTCGAACGGGACTTCAGAGAAATGTTCTGATCAGTCGCGAAGCTCGGCGACCGACTGTCCGACCTCGCGAACGTGTTCACTTCGCTCGAGGTCGAGTTCCTCGGCGAGGTAGTCAACTGTCTCTTCGAGGCTCATGGTGGAAAGAAGTCCGTCAAGCGGTATAAACCTAGTGCTGGTGCAACAATGTAGTCCATCAGAGGAAGCGTCTGTGTATACCAAACTACGTATCCCTCGGGAAAACTGTGGAATCGGTGACTGCATAGCGATACCCACCGAAATCACGCAGTGTCGCCATTTGCTGTCCATCAACCGAACTCAATTGAAAGAAGCTCCGAAGCGATCGGGAGCGTTTCAGTCTGCAGGTTGTGCGTCAGTCGCTGGTGTCCCGCTTGGAAGCTCGGGGATGGACAGGTCCACGCGGCGGAGCAGCTGAGCGTTGATCGCGACGATTACTGTACTCAACGACATCAGGAGCGCACCCACAGCGGGGGAGAGCAGAATCCCGATCGGTGCCAAGACGCCTGCTGCGAGCGGAATTGCGAACACGTTGTAGCCGGCCGCCCAGACGATGTTCTCCTGCATCTTCCGGTAGCTCGCCTTACTGAGTTTCACGAGCCGAACGACGTCCATCGGGTTGTTCTGGACGAGGATGACGTCGGCCGACTGGACGGCGACGTCGGTGCCGCTCCCGATCGCGATACCGACGTCGGCCCGCGTCAGCGCCGGCGCGTCGTTCACCCCGTCGCCGACCATCCCGACGAGCTTGCCCTGGTCCTGAAGCTCCTGAACTTTCTCGTCCTTGTCTTCGGGGAGGACCTCCGCGAACACCGTGTCGATGCCCAGTTCGTCGGCGACAGCGTTGGCGACATCCTGGGAGTCCCCAGTCAACATCGCCACCTCGATGCCCAGATCGTGGAGGGTATCGACGACACGAAAACTCTCCTCACGGATTACGTCAGCCATCGCGAACGCGGCAATCAGCTCGCCTTCACGAACAAGGTATACCACCGTCTGAGCGTTCTGTCCCGCCTCGTCAGCGAAGCGGCGGAGATGGTCGGGTATCTCGCTATCGAGTTGGGTTAACAGGTTTGGCCCGCCGACGTACACCTCATTTCCGTCGACGTTCGCACGGACGCCCCGGCCTTTGATCGCCTCGAAGTCGGTCGCGTCAGGTGCGGTGAGGTCCTGCTCGTCGGCGGCCTCGCGTATGGCTCGCGCGATCATGTGTTCGGAATCGCTTTCGACGGCTGCTGCCAGCGCGAGAGCGTCGTCCTCTTCCACGCCCTCGACGGTCGCCATGTCGACGACGCCGTGTTCGCCTTCGGTGAGCGTCCCCGTCTTGTCGAAGATGATGGCGTCCAGGTTCCGCGCCTCCTCCATCGCGATACGGTCCCGGACCAGCATCCCGTTGCGAGCCGCCAATGACGTGTTGATTGCGACCACTAGGGGGATGGCGAGCCCGAGTGCGTGCGGGCAGGCGATGACGAGCACTGTGACGACGCGCTCGATGACCGTTGCGTCGAATGAGACCGCGAGCGTCCACGCGATTGCTGTCACGACTGCCGCCGCGAGGGCGACGTAGAACAGCCAGCCTGCCGCTCTGTCGGCCAGTACCTGTGTCTTGGATTTGCTCTGCTGGGCTTCCTCGACGAGGCGCATGATTCCCGCGAGCGTCGTCTCCTCGCCCGTCGCACCGACGCGCACGCGGAGGCTGCCGTCGCCGTTGATCGTCCCACCGATGACCTCGTCGCCGGGGTCTTTCGAGACCGGTTTCGATTCGCCCGTGATCATGGACTCGTTGACGTCGGAGTCTCCCTCTTCGACGACGCCGTCAGCAGGGACACTCGCACCCGGCCGGACGAGTACGAGGTCGCCCTCGGAGAGTTCACTCACCGGGACCTCCTCAGTGTCGCCGCCGTCGGTAATCCGCTCGGCGGTGTCCGGCATCAGCTTCGCCAGTTCGTCGACCGCACTCGAGGCCCGTCGCACCGACCGCATCTCGATCCAGTGCCCCAGCAGCATAATGTCGATCAGGGTGACGAGTTCCCAGAAGAACGCCGACTGCGTCGGGAAGACCACGCTCGCGAGGCTGTAGACGAACGCGACGGTGATCGCCATCGAGATGAGCGTCATCATCCCCGGCGACCGATCTTTCAGTTCCGGTACCGCCATCTGGAGGAACGGCATCCCACCGTACGCGAAGACGATGACCGCGAAGACGGGGTTGATCCACTCGCTGCCCGGGAACGCGGGGACGGAGAACCCGAGCCACTCCTGCAGCATTTCGCTGTATAGCAGGACTGGGATCGACAGGAGCGTCGAGACGAAGAAGCGCCGGCGGAACATCTGCTCGTGGCCCTCGTGCATCCCGCCATGCCCCTCACCGTGGCTCTCATGGGAACCGTGGTCGTGTCCTTCGCCCTCGTGTCCAGCGTGCTCGTGCTGCTCGTCGAGCACTGTCTCACTCTCCGCAGCAGGGTGTGCCTCTTCTTCCAGTAGCTCCTGTTCTACCCGCTGCTCGTCCGACTCGGCGTCCGATTCATCCTGCTCGCCGTGTTCGTGCTGGTGACTGCTGTCGTCCTGCTGGTGTTCCCCTCCAGGGGGATTCTCATTTGTATCTTTGTGGTCGTCCATAGCCCATATTCTCTGTAGAGGTGGATCCGCTGGCCCCCTGAATCTTCCCCACTGAACTGTACAGCAGGACCAGCGTAGCGAAGCTTCAAAGACAACGGTTGGCCGTTGTCTCGGAGTGGTCCGCGCGATTCTCAGGCGTAAGCGGTGTACCCGGCGTCTTCGACGGCCTCCACGAGAGCTGTGACATTTGCCTCACCATCGACGCTCGCCTGTTCGCTCTCCCTGTCGACGGTCACGTCAGTCACGCCGGATACCTCTTCGAGGGCCTCTTCGACCGTCTGCTCACAGTGACCGCACGTCATGCCTTCCACGATGATCGTCGTCGTCATACAGGGATACACACGGCCTCCTCTCTTTAGCGGATTTCCCCTTCGATCATACTGATATCGTGGGGCTCAAACTTTAGATTCAAAGTGATACCTGCGGCCGTAACGAACTAGACATCGGATGCGCCAGGTGTCAATAGCGAGGTGGCTCAAGTATCGTTGTGACGCTCTCTGTACGTCTTCGCCGCTAAAAAGACATAGAGTGCGCCGATAGCCCGAATGCCCAAGCGGAATCGCTCGTTCCATTCTATCGACTCTGGACGCTCGTACAGGAACGCGGTGGCAAATCTCTGATACAGGTCGGGAAATAAGAGGACTATCGCACCGAACACGCCGGTAAGATTCATCAGCAATGCGTATGCTCGCCCGTTAAAGAGTGAAAGCGCAGCTATCAGAACACCCTCCGACCGGACTGCTGGACGTATCCACCCTCTCACTGTTCCCTCGTCTGGATTCGAAATGGCGAGTTTCTCGAAGAGCTCGACGATTTCGTCCGGGAACAGCGCTGAGATAGCGCCGAGGACACCGACGAGTGTTCGAATCATACGATATGGTACGACCGATATGGATATAACTCCCACTACGACGCTACACTATCGAGAACGAGGGGAGTCCGAACAGTAGCGGCTTCGAACCGGGCACGACGCGCAGAGGCCGCTTGTCGAATGGGCGTCCTGAATCCTTATGGATTCGGGGCATACAGGGCGTAGAGGATAGACAGCATCCCGGCTGCGGTGACGAGTGCTGCGACGAATCCTGCTTCGAAGATCGACACCTGGAGGAGTTCGAAGAGGACGCCTTCAAGGAGGCCGCCAAGCCCGACCAATGCGAAGCCGGCGGCGACGTACAGGAGTAACTGCGTGTGATGTCGTTGGTACCCGCGATAGGCCTGATATGCGATGACCAGTGCTAACGCGGTCGTGAACAGTTTGCCGATGACGAATAGCGTGTGGTCCATGATTCAGTCTCCCCGCATTTCCTCGAAGATGGTCGTAATCCGGTCGGCGGGGTCAGGCCGGATGTCGATGTTGACGTCGAAGCCCTCCGCCTGCAGGAGGATTTCGATGCGTTCGAGGCGCGCCTCATACTCGCTGTAGTGTCGTCCCCCGGGGTCGACGTGCGTATACTCCTCGAGGAGGCCCTGCTCGACGAGGCGGGTGACACGGCGTGAGACGGTCGGGCGTGACATGTCACATTCCTCGCTGAGTTCCTTCGCAGACAGTCGGTCGGTCTTCGTCGCCACGAGGATGTCGCGAGCGTACTCGTCGTTGAGTGTAGCGAAGATTTCCGACGGGTCGGACTCCTCGGTCACACGTCTCTACTCGCGACAGGAGCGTAATATAGCCCGCCGATTTTCTGACTCAGAACGCCGGCTCGCTACTATATCGTCTCTGCCTCCGTACTGATAGTTGAAGGTGCAATAACTATGTCCACACTTGACTCCGGCATGAACCAGCTCGAGAGCAGAGTCGGCGGCCTGACCGTCGGCGGGAAAGTTCACAGTCTCAGTGCGTGGTTCGTGCTCGCGCTCCGTCTCATGATGGGGTACGCGTTCGCGTACTCTGGGTTCACGAAGATCACCGGCGAGTTCGGCGCTGGCGGCTACCTGTCGAACGTCGCGGCGACCAACGGGAACCCGCTCGCGGGCCTGTTCGCGTGGATGGGCTCGACGCCGTGGTTCGTCGAATTCGCCAACGTCGCTGTCCCGTGGGGCGAGCTGTTCATCGGACTGGGCCTGCTCGTCGGCGCGTTCGTCCGCCTCGCGGCGTTCTTCGGCGCGCTCATGATGCTCATGTTCTACTTCGGCAACTGGGACATGGGCCACGGGTTCATCAACGGGGACTTCGCGTACATGCTCGTGTTCCTCGCGGTCGCCGCGTTCGCCGCGGGCCGCATCCTCGGGCTCGACCAGTACATCGAACAGTACGAGATCGGTGGAGAAGCGCTCGTCGAGCGCTACCCCGCCCTCGAATACATCCTCGGCTAACCACGCCGAACTCTCTTCAGGAGTACAATAATGCAAAATCCAATTCAATCACGCGGGATTCGTTCTCTGGGACTCATCGTCATCGGAGCACTGACGCTAGCCGTCATCATTGGAATGACCCTGACGCATGCTGCTGTTCCAGATACAGTTATGTGGGACTGGCATGACGGGATGTGGAATGATGGTCACATGGCCGGGTGGGGAATATGGAGCTGGGGGATAATGTTGATCGGTTTGCTGTGGATGGCACTTCTAATCGCCCTCCCCGTCTACATCGTCTACTGGCTGACAACGCGGTCGTCATCGGACGGCCCCACCGAGGATAGCGCACTCGCTGTCCTCCAGGAACGGTACGCTCGTGGCGAAATCGACGACGAGGAGTTCGAACGCCGGCGTGCTCGACTCACGCCTGACGGCGGCCGTTACTGACTGTTCTTCCGCTACTCGTCGACTTCCGTCTTCACGACGGTTGCTGGGCGGGTCGTCAATCGCAGGACGCGGTCGGTTACGCTTCTAAGCAAAGCCCGGTATTCTTCCGGTCGGTGTTTCGTCCGAGCACAAGTAGATCCATATCTTCGGCGTCAGCATACTGTACAATCACCTCTGCCAGTCGGCTGGCCTCTGCTACCGCGATTGCGTGAGATTCAGCCTCCTCAAAAGCAACGCCCCGTCAGTTGAGAGCAAAATCTTGTCGTACATCCTCTTTCCCCGGAGAAACTAACTCATAATAACCATCGCTCTTGGATAGTGGCGTAGCTGGTAACACCTTTTGTAACTTCACAAAGTTTGGAGATTATCGTCTCTCAGGGTTGAAGAGTCGAGGGTTTGGCTCTGTTTAAATCCTTCTCTTCAGACTCATACTCGTCCGAAACAGCTGGTCGCTGAAAAGTGCAAACCTAACATTGCTGCATGGATTTCGGCCAGTACTCTACACTTCCATTGTTGAGTAACGAGAATCGAACTCCGACGCAGTTCTCGTCGCCGTCAACGAACTCGGCTATATCGACCTCACGGGTTTCGCCATCCATCATGGTCCGGACGACGTAGTGACCTGGCTCATCGACAGGGTCCTCCACGTTGATGTTTGCAGTATCCGACGTCGCTCCCAACTGGTACGTTTCGGAAAACACCGACTTACCGTCCTCTTCGACGACCACGTCAACTTCGTACTCTTCCTCACGGTCGTTCTGTAACCAAATCCATGCGAGCTGTGGTTGTGGCCGGTTCTCGCCAATTTCGAGACAGCCGCCGAACAGCGAAGTCACACCGAGTAAGAGAAGGGCACGCCGCTTCATGTGGGTGCTATCCCGGTTGGAGTGTCATAGTGATTCGGATACTCAACCGGCTATACACCTATGTATACTACCTATCCTGAACGATTTGCGGGTGATGATTGTAGATCTGAACGACCGAGTCAGCGGTAAGACCGCGTCTGCAATCCGAGTGGTGGTAACTGATTCTCGATCAGTGGAGGGCCGGTCCGTCACTTATCACTGAGATGTGGATACACTAACTGGAGTTCGCCATCCAGCGTGTAGTCACTACTGAGAGTGCCGCCACCCGAGAGTTCGATGGTTGTGTGGATATTGAGGCGTGTAGCCGTTTCTGACCCCGGAATTACGATGAGATTGAGTGTGCTGATGGTTTCGTCTGCGAGGTCGTCTAAATCGGTGATCTCGATGATCGTTCCGAGCGCTTGATCAGGCGTATAGAGTGCTACCGATGGTGGTGGAGAGCTATCCCCTTCCACTGGCGAGACGACGGCGACCTCTGCGGGGGATTCCATTGCTGTTTCGGGCATCCAAACTCTCAGTTTGATCGATTCCACGTTCGTCCCGCCCCGGTGCCATATCTCGGTCGATAGATCGATACGTCCGGATGTCACGCTTCCATCGACACTTAAGTGACCGACCTCCTCGTCGTTCTCTGTGAAAATGAGAGCCTTCCTCCCGCTAGATTCCGTATTTACAGTCGGTTCAGAGAGTGTTTTGCTACCCGAAATTGTACTACATCCTGCTGTTGCGGCGACGCCAGCAGCACATACAGATGCAAGGTACGTCCGTCGGTTCACGTGGGGAAAGAGGTTTCCAGTTCATAATGTCGTGAGGAACGCTCAAACCCGTATTTGGGTCTCGATCGCTCTCACATCTGGATCGATACCTGCATTACCTGTACTGATCGATTGAGGGTACAAAACTATCAAATACTGAGGATTTCAACAGAGCCGGGGATTTCTATGACGACCAGCTGATGCTAAGCTATTTCCTGTTATGAATCGTACTGATTAGCATGGGTACCAGACCAACTGACCTCCGGATGGACATTGGGCGGATTGCTGACGAGTCGGTCGCCCGTGTCACGCCTGACGCCACGGTTGCCGAGATCGCTCACACGATGATCTCCCAATCGCGGTGTGCCAGGTACGTGGTCGTCGAAGAATCCGATCAGATCTCTGGTATCATCACCGATCGAGACCTGATTGCTAACCTGCTCACCGAGGAAAGCGAGTTAAGTGTGCTCACAGCCGAGACGAGTGGAGACGACGTACGAGCTGCTGACGTGATGACGCGTGACCCACTTACTGTGCCAGCAGATGCTGAGATTCCAAAAGTCCTGAGACAAATGAACGAAGCGGGTGCTCGACACGTCCCGGTTGTTGAAGACGGGAGCGTTATCGGGATGATCACTCTGGACGATTTAATTACGCATGTTGCTGGTGAGAGCGCACACGTTTCAGCTCAGATGGATAACGTAGCGGGCATCATCCGAACAGAGTCTACGCACGATTGAAACGCTAATTTGGACTCAAAGTTTTTCGTGTTGCTTGTGCTTCCAGAAATAGAGTCAGTTGAGAGAGATTATCGCATGAGGAGCCGTCTAAGGACGTAGTGGAGGATGCCGCCGTGTTCGATATAGGTCACGGCGGCCGGCGTGCCGACCTGTGCTGTGACCGGGAACTCGACAGTCGACCCGTCCGCGCGCTCGGCGATAACGGTCAGTTCGTCCATCACATCGAGCCCGTCATCGAGGCCGTGGATCGTGAAGATCTCAGACCCATCCAGACCGAGAGATTCCCACGAGTCGCCATCATCGAACTGCAGGGGGAGCACACCCATGCCGACGAGGTTGTCGCGGTAGATGCGCTCGTAACTCTCGGCGATGGTTGCGCGAACACCGAGTAGGTCCGTTCCTTTCGCCGCCCAGTCCCGGCTGGAGCCGGTACCGAACTCTTCGCCTGCCATCACGACGAGCGGGACTCCCTCCTCGCGGTAGCGCTGGCTGGCTTCGAACACGGTCGTCTGCTCGTCGGTTGGGTGGTGGATCGTATAGCCACCCTCGACATCGTCGAGCATCTCGTTCTCGATGCGGACATTGGCGAACGTTCCCCGCATCATCACCTCGTGGTTGCCCCGGCGCGCGCCGTAGGTGTTGAACTCGTGCGGCTCAACGCCGTTATCGAGCAGCCACTGGCCGGCAGGGAGGTCAGATCCGAAGGGGCCAGCAGGGCTGATGTGGTCGGTCGTAACGGTATCGCCGAGTGTCAGCAGGCAGCGTGCATCCTCAATATCGGCGACGCCGGGTTTTTCGAGGGGGAAGTCCTGGAAGAACGGCGGCTCTCGGATGTATGTCGAGTTGTCGTCCCACTCGTAGACGTCACCTGTGGGCGCGTCGAGAGCAGCCCACCGCTCGTCACCCTCGAACACAGAGGCATACTTCTCCTCGAACATCTCAGGAGAGACGTTCTCGTGGATTGCTGCCTGCACGTCCGCTGCGTCGGGCCAGATGTCCGCCAGATACACCGATTCCCCCTCCTCGTCGGTGCCTAGCGGCTCGTTCTCGAGGTCGACGTCCATCCGCCCTGCGAGGCCGTAGGCGACGACGAGCGGCGGGCTCGCGAGGTAGTTCGCGCGGATCTTCGGGTGAATACGCGCCTCGAAGTTCCGATTCCCGGAGAGGACGCTCGTCGTCCAGAGGTCGTGGTCGTCGATCGCTTGATCGATGGGATCAGGAAGTGGTCCGGCGTTCCCGATACAAGTGGTACAGCCGTAGCCGACGACCGCGTACCCGAGCTCTTCGAGATACGGAAGCAGGCCCGATTCCTCGAGGTACTGCGTGACGACACGACTGCCGGGTGCGAGACTCGTCTTGACGTACGGCGGGACATCTAAACCTTTCTCGACGGCGTTCTGGGCAAGCAGACCAGCAGCGATCATCACCGACGGGTTCGAAGTGTTCGTACAGCTCGTGATGGCGCTGACGAGGACGTCTCCGTGTCCAATTTCCACTGTCTCACCGTCGAGGTCGACCTCGACGCGTTTGGTTAACGGGTGCAGTTCCGATTCGGGTTCGACCTGAACGCCGCCGTCGGTCTCCGCATCAGCTGCACCACCTTCGCCGAGCCACCGCTGTAGGGCGTCTTCGTCGACATCATCGAGGTCGTCTTCGAACTCCCCGTGGAGAAGTCCCCGGAAGCTCTGTTTCACGTCCCCCATCGGAATCCGATCCTGTGGCCGCTTGTGTCCGGCCAGGCTCGGTTCGACTGTCGAGAGATCGAACTCGACCACCTCGGTGTATTCCGGTTCCTGTTCTCCGAACAGCCCTTGCGCTTCGAGATACTCGCGGACGAGGTTGATGTGGTCGGGATCCCGTCCGGTGAGTTCGAGATATTCGAGCGTCTGCTCGTCGACCGGGAACATGCTGATCGTCGAACCCTGTTCGGGCGCCATATTGGCGATCGTGGCCCGGTCGGGGACTGTGAGGTTCTCCACACCAGGACCGAAGAACTCCACGAACCGGTCGACGACGCCGACCTCGCGGAGCCGTTCGGTAATGTGGAGCACGAGATCCGTCGCCGTCGCGCCTTCGGGTAATTCGCCTTCGAGACGGACGCCAACGACCTCGGGGAGTTTCATCGTAACCGGCTGGCCGAGCATCGCCGCTTCCGCTTCGATGCCGCCGACGCCCCAACCGACCACACCGATGCCACCGATCATCGGGGTGTGGCTGTCCGTGCCGACGAGCGTGTCCGGCAGGAGCCAGTTCTCGCCGTCTTGCTCGCGGGCGTGGACGACCCGGCCCAGATGCTCGAGATTCACCTGGTGGACGATGCCGGTACCCGGCGGGACGACGTTGAAGTTCTCGAAGGCGTTCTGGGCCCACTTGATCGCGCGATACCGCTCGGCATTGCGCTCGTACTCCAGTTCGACGTTCTTCTCGTAGGCGTCTTCGGAGTCGAAGTAGTCGACCTGGACGCTGTGGTCGATCACGAGATCAATAGGAATCTCCGGTTCGACCAGGGTTGGGTCTCGATCTTTTCGGTCGACTTCGGATCGAAGGGCCGCCAGGTCGACGACTGCGGGCACACCAGTGAGGTCCTGTAGGACGACTCGTGATGGAGAGAACGGAACCTCCGCGTCCGGTACGTCTGGCTCCCAGCCAGCAGCATTCTTGACGTCCGCCGCAGTAACAGCTTCGCCGTCGGCGTTCCGGAGCACCGACTCAAGCAGAATACGGATGCTCACCGGGAGCGTGTCGAGGTCACAGAGTCCCTGTTCTTCGAGTGCTCGAAGATCGGCCATCTTGTACGTCGTCCCGCCGACGTCGAGCTCGCGGACGGCATCGAACGGAAGTGTATCAGTCATAGTATCTACACCTGGGATTGGCAGTCGTATCAATCCCTCCCCGAATCCGATTCGACGAGAATCGGGATTTGTTACGCGGAGGCATCGTATCCAGCGTCTTCGACCACAGTCACGAGTTCATCCCGTTCAGCGGACCCTTCGACTGTCGCGGATTCTGAGTTGCGATCCGCAGTTGCGGAAGTAACCCCCTCAACTTCTTCGAGTGCTTCTTCGACCGTCTGCTCGCAATGTTCACAGGTCATTCCTTCGACGGTGATTGTCTGAGTCATATCCATTCGTAGATAGGGGCGAGTATTCTATGTGGTTTTCTGCTTGGAATCCAATGTTATCGCAGCCTAGAATCGCCGATTTCGAAGGTGAATAGTGGACAACAATAATGTATCCTGCGAGACGAAGCGGTCGTATGCGCAATCTAGATGAAACCGACCTGGAAATCCTCTCGTTACTCGCTGATGACGCCCGCCGCCCGTTCAGCGATATCGGCGAGGAGGTCGGTCTGTCGGGGCCGGCCGTTTCCGACCGGGTCAAGCGATTACAGGAAGCTGGCATCATTAACAACTTCACGATTGACGTCAACCGAGCTCATCTCCGGGCTGGTGTTCCGGTATTTATTCAAGCCGAAATCGGCTCAGCATCGCTGGAGACCGCCCGCAATCAAGTTCGGGAATCCGATGGCGTTGAACACGTCTTCACGACCGCAGAAGGGGATCTTTGGTTCTATGCTCGTGTCGAAGCCCAGAACGTTCGTCAGTGGGTAGATGGACTCTTCAACGAGGTCGATGTAGCGGGTTACACCGTCACACTAATCGACGAGATCGAATGGACGCCGTCCGTCGATGGCGTCGAATTTGCGCTCACCTGTGCCGAATGTAACAATACCGTCGATAATGAGGGTGAGACGACGCGAATCGATGGTGAGATCTATCACTTCTGTTGTCCATCTTGTCTTGCACGGTTCGAAGACAGGTATCAGCGACTCGAAGAGGGAGCATAACGCGCTCTTTGGAATCTAAATTTTCCCGCGGTCGAAAACCCACCTCTCGAAGCAGCAAATCGCCTAAACCTAGACCCCGTATAGTAGAACAAGCATGACAAGCCAAACAATCCATCTTGATATCACGGGAATGTCCTGCGCCAACTGTTCGGCGACGATCCAGGACACTCTCGAATCGCTCGACGGGGTATCGGAGGCGGATGCGAACTTCGCCACCGACGAGGGTTCCGTCACCTACGACCCTGAAGAGGTATCGCTCAAAGAAATCTACGACGCGATCGACGAGGCCGGGTACGGCGCAGTCTCTGAGACGGTAACGATTGCCATCTCCGATATGACCTGTGCCAACTGCGCCGAGACCAACCAAACCGCTCTTGAAAATATTCCGGGCGTCGTTAATGCGGAGGTCAATTACGCAACCGACGAAGCACAGGTCACCTACAATCCTGCGGAAGTATCTATTGGTGCGCTGTACGATGCTATCGAGGAGGCTGGCTACTCGCCCGTCCGCGAAGATGGTGCCGACGAAGAGTCGGGCCAGGACGCACGAGATGCCGCCCGTCAAGCCGAAACTCGGAAACAACTCAGGTTGACCCTCTTTGGGGCAGTGTTATCGGCACCGTTGCTCTTCTTCCTCATCGACAATTATCTGCTCGGTGGCGCGATCGTCCCTGAAGCCGTCTTCGGTGTGGAACTTGGCTGGGTTGAGTTCCTCCTCGCCACGCCGGTACAGGCGATCCTCGGCTGGCCGTTCTATAAGAACTCGTACAAGGCGATCGTGAAGAACGGCCGCGCCAATATGGACGTGCTGATTGCGATCGGTTCAACAACGGCCTATCTATACTCTGTGGCAGTCCTTGCTGAACTCATTGCAGGTGGACTTTATTTCGACACGGCAGCCCTCATCCTCGTGTTCATCACGTTGGGTAACTATCTCGAAGCTCGGTCGAAGGGCCAAGCGGGTGAGGCCCTCCGAAAGCTCCTCGAAATGGAAGCCGAAACGGCGACCATTGTCCGCGAGGACGGCAGTGAAGAAGAAGTTCCACTCGAAGAGGTCACAACTGGTGACCGGATGAAAATTCGTCCAGGTGAGAAGATTCCCACAGACGGTGTCGTTGTCGACGGTCAGTCTGCCGTCGACGAGTCAATGGTCACTGGCGAATCTGTGCCTGTCGAGAAAGAGGAGGGCGATGAGGTCGTCGGCTCGACGATTAACGAGAACGGCGTCCTTGTCGTGGAGGCGACGAAGGTTGGAGAAGACACGGCCCTCCAACAGATCGTCCAGACAGTCAAGGAGGCCCAGTCGCGCCAGCCCGACATCCAGAATCTCGCCGACCGCATCTCCGCGTACTTCGTGCCTGCGGTCATCGCGAACGCCCTTCTCTGGGGTGTCGTCTGGTTCCTGTTCCCCGAGGCTCTCGCTGGCTTCGTCGACTGGCTCCCGCTGTGGGGTCAGGTTGCTGGCGGCCCGGCCCCGGTCGGTGGGACCGTTTCAGTCTTCGAGTTCGCGATAATTGTCTTCGCGTCCTCGATCCTCATCGCCTGTCCCTGTGCGCTGGGGCTGGCGACGCCCGCAGCGACGATGGTCGGGACGACGATTGGTGCCCAGAACGGCGTCCTGTTCAAGGGCGGTGACATCCTCGAACGCGCAAAAGACGTCGACACGGTCGTCTTCGACAAGACGGGCACCCTCACGGAGGGTGAAATGGAACTCACCGACGTGGTCGTCTTTGATAGCGATGGAAATGTGGTGACTGACGGTGGCGAGCCGACCCCAGATGGTGGACAGCTCAGCACCCGTGAGCGCCTCTCAGAGGATGATGTGCTTCGACTGGCGGCGATAGCTGAAAGCGGCAGCGAACACCCGCTCGCCCGTGCAATCGTCGAAGGGGCCGAAGAACGCGGCCTGGACGTGACTGAGCCTGACGACTTCGAGAACGTTCCGGGCCACGGGATCAAAGCAGTCATTGGTGACAGCGAGGTGCTGGTCGGCAACCGCAAGCTGCTGCGGGACAACGGGATCGACCCCTCTCCCGCTGAGGAGACGATGGAACGCCTCGAGAACGAGGGGAAGACGGCGATGCTGGTCGCCTACGAGGGGGAGCTCGTGGGTGTGGTCGCCGACGCCGACACAGTGAAGGAAAGCTCCAAGCAGGCTGTCACAGCACTCCAAGAGCGGGGAGTTGACGTGATGATGATTACGGGCGACAACGAGCGAACTGCCCGTGCGGTCGCTAAACAGGTGGGTATCGACCCGAAGAACGTCCGCGCAGGAGTCCTTCCTGAGGACAAGTCCAACGCGGTCGACAGTATTCAAGACGAGGGCCGGCAGGCGATGATGGTCGGTGACGGCGTCAACGACGCTCCGGCACTCGCGGTCGCACACGTCGGGACAGCAATCGGCTCCGGCACCGACGTCGCCATCGAAGCTGCAGACGTCACGCTGATGCGAGACGACCCGCTCGACGTGGTAAAGGCGATCCGAATCTCAGACGCGACACTCCAGAAGATCAAACAGAACCTCGTGTGGGCGCTCGGTTACAACACGGCGATGATTCCGTTAGCGTCGCTCGGCCTCCTCCAGCCCGTGCTCGCTGCAGCAGCAATGGCGTTCTCGTCGGTGTCGGTGCTGACGAACAGTCTCCTGTTCCGGCGGTACACCCCCGATCACGACTACAAGCTCTTCGGATTTCTTCGCTAACCGTCACCTCTAGATCAATGTCGAATATTTCCCGGCACACGGTTCGAAGGTACCTCGTCGAGACAGCCAGTAGCGAACCGACATACCTCCGGGCTCGCGAGATTGCCAGCGACCTCGACGGATCTCCCAAGGCAGTCGCGCAGTATCTCAGCCAGCTCCAGGACGAACTCACAATCGTTTCACTCGAACAGTGGGGGCGCTCGAAAAGCACGACGTGGCGATTGGAGGTGAACGGGTCGTGAGTACTGTCACCCGCCGCGTCGAGACTGTCCTTCCGGAGACCGGCTCACGCGAGTGGTGGGCGCTGTACCTGCTGGCCCCGCTCGTCCTCCTCGGTGGGGGCATCCTCGTGTTTCCGACGTTGGTCTACGACCGGTTCATCTGGCAGTATCTCTGGGGACCAGTCGTCGCCGATGCGGCCGGTCAGCCAGTCACGCACGAGGGGGTTCGTGCTGTCCAGGGCTACAACGCGGTGAACACGGTAATCTACCTCGCGGCAGTCGTATACAGCCTCCCCGGACTACGTGCGTATCTCGACCAACTCGACGTCACGTTCGACGCACGACTGGCCTACGGGTTCGCTCCGATCATCATCGCAGGTGGGGCGATGCGCGCCCTCGAGGATCTCGGGCTGCTCGGGGACTACGCGGTGTGGTTCATCACGCCATCGATTTACATCGTCGTCACCGCTGTCACCATCCTCGCGCTCGGTGTCGGTGCACTCTTGCGTGACCAAAATATCGGATCTATCCCGCTAACAGTCGGGCTCGTCGGGTCGGTGTGGGCTGTCGGGGCCGTCTGGTGGGCTGTTTGGCACGGCCTCTCGACATCGACCCCACTCCGCCTATGGGTTCCTGTCGCGACGACGGGGATAGCGCTCGGCGTAACCGCACTCTACTACTGGGGCGCGAGTTTCGTCAATATCACACACCTTCGACACCCGCTAATTCTGCTGGCCGTTTTCGGCCAGTTGTGGGACGCTGCGCAGAATCTCATCGGTGTGACGTTCCTCGGCTACTCCCCAAAGCTGGTCGTGACGAATCTCGTGTACCAGGCGACTGGATTCTCCGGATCGACGTTCGTGCTGAAACTCGTCGTGACTGTCGGCATCGTGTGGTATCTCGCCGATGCGAAAGAGGAGATGAATCACACGTGGTGGTGGCTTATGACGTTCTTCATCGGAGCGATCGGACTCCCGATGGGCGTTCGTGGGTCACTTCGGATGCTGTTGGGAGCTTAACGATGGCCTCAAAGATTGGCAAAAACCGATGACACGAACGTCCAAAATTGCGGTAATAGGTGGAGGGATGGCCGGGCTTGCAGCAGCTGCTGGATTCGACGACGCTGGATTCGTCGTCGAACTATATGAGCGGCAGTCCTACGATAGCAAACGCGTTAATTGCGGAGAAGCGATGACAGCGGTATCGAAGATCCCACTCGAGCCGACTGTAGAGAACGGCTTTCTCAATCCGCTGCCAGCGATGGAAGTGGAGGTGTATGACGGAATCGACGCCGATCGCCACCGCACTGGAGCCGGCACCTTTCCTGCTGCGGATACATATATAACGGACCGAAATGTCGTTGAGCAGTCCTGGGCAGAACAACTCTCAGAGAAGGGTGTTGACATCCACGAAAACCAGTCTATCACACGGACAGATTTCCACGAGTTCACCGATGAGTATGATCTCGTCGTTGATGCAACCGGTCAGCCATCACTCTCTAGTAAAGCGCTCGGAACAACCAACGAGTATTCAGGATATATGGTAGCGCTTAACAGTGATGTCGAAGGGGACTTCACCGAGTTGTACCCGAACAGCCGGATAATTCTGGAGAACTATACAGGGTACTCGTGGGCATTCCCGAAGACATCGCAACGAGCCAACGTTGGTATCGGCTGGACGGTCAGTGACCGGCCTAGTGATTATATGAAGGCATTGAGGGAAGCCTGTAAGCGGAATGGGTGGCCAGTCCCGTCGCAGGAACGGACGAACGTCGCAATCATTCCCGAGGGACCAAGCCTTGATCCCGACAGAACCTATCTACCGGAGCATTCCGTCGTACGGGTGGGTGATGCTGCAGGTATCGCAAACCGACTCACCGGAAAGGGGATCTCACAGGCCGTTGAATCGGGATTCTTGGCCGCAGAGTTGGCTAACAGCGGCCAATTACACAATTTTCCTGACAGTTTATATCAGAGGATGAAAACGGAGTACATTTTCGCCACAGTTGTGAGATACTTTCTTGAAACTCGTAATCCCAAGGTTCTGGGAGCAGCAATTCGTGCCGCTGCCGGGATCGATATTGAAGACGTTGACCGGTCTCCGAGTACAGTTCTACTGCGTCTCCTCCGCCACCCTGTTTTGTTTGCCCGTATTTTCTCGAGACGACGAGTTTTAAACCGTGTCTATGGAGGAATGACTAACCAATGGGAGTTGATTAATTGACATCCGCTCGAGTTAAATTCTCAGAATCTGTTAGCTACTGGGAGGATCGGTAAGTACAGAGGATTAAATCAGCAAATGGAGTCCCTCAAGCGAATTTTCCGAGATCCAGAATTCGGTGGGCTCGGCTTCATCAGTGTTCCCGCTTACACGCCCCAGCACACAATCAGTCCGTAGAGGGTGACCGAATTCCTTCTTGAGAATCATCCAACTCACCTCGGATATCCGCGTTCCTGAAATGAGCCCCGACTCTTAGAAATCACGAACACCATCAATCTTTTTTACTACATCTGACAAAATCAGCCGTGAGGTGAAGTATGCCATGTCAACTCAATCCATCCGTACGAATTTTCTCGGAACCGAGACGTCGTTCTCGGTCTCGGGAGCCTGGTTGTCGTATTGGATCCTGCTGCTCCGGCTGACCGCCGGGTGGTGGATGCTCCACGCTGGCCTTGACAAAATCTGGGCGTGGCCCTTCGACGCCAGCTGGTTCGTCGGCGGAGCCGCTCAGGGCACGATTCTCGCCCCCTTCGTCACGCCGTTCAGCGACGGCATCCTGTTGGCGTTCGTCAACGTGGCGGTACCGCTTGGGCAAACCGCCATCGGTCTCGGGCTGATACTCGGTGTCCTCACGAGGACCGCCGCCTTCTTTGGTGCCTTCATGATGCTGTTCTTCTACTTCATCAACGGCTACGGTGGCGGCTGGGCCAACGGTATGGTCACGGGTGAACTCCTTGGGATCATGGTCTTCGGAACCATTGTGGCACTTGGAGCGGGCGGCGTCCTGGCAGTCGATAACCGCCTGCGTGAGATGGAACTGTTCGAGAACACGCGATTACGGAAACTCCTCGGGTGACTACCAATGAGTGACTTATCAACGGCAGACCAAATCGCCATGTACGTCGGCGGTGGCCTGGTTGTCTTGGGCGTCGTCGTGATCGGCCTGCTCGACATGCTACTGGGAGCCGGGCACCCAGTCGATAGCGAGGGAGCAATCGAACACGCTGCAGTGGTCCCCATCGACATTAGGGCGGGCATCATCCTGCTCGGCTTGGTGATTTGGGGACTCGTCGCCGTTTACAAGTTTGCCGCAGGGTCGGCACCGTCGGGATCGACTACGGGCCAAACCCCATCCGGCATGGACGACTAGTTCAACAACTCAGTCCGTGGAGCCATTTGCCAGTTAACTTTTCGCGTTGCTCGCACTAACGTCCATCTGATGCACCTAAACGTGAAGACAAACACGATTTTTAGGAGTAGCCCTGTCGTTTCTTGGTTTTCCTTCTGGTCAGTACGCGCGCTTTATTCAGCAGAACGAACTTAACACTCTTTGGTTTGGTAGAAGAAACGGGGATTAATACGCAATTAGAATTTCCGAATTTAAGACTGAAATTAGTATATTACAAATAATATTTCAATATAGCCTTGACTTCCGATTCTGGTTTGTCTTTCGAAGAAAGGTGTACGGGTGTTTTTTCAATTCAGCTGTCCTTCGGTTAATCGTTAGAACGGGGTAATCTGCTTCCTCGATCACTTGAGCTGCGACGCTTCCCTGTAATAGCCGACGAATGCCAGTCAATCCTCGTGTCCCCATTGTAACAAGGTCGATGTCAGTCACCTCAGTGTATTTGAGAATCTCCTGCTGAGGTTGACCAAAGCTCAACGTAGTTCGGACAGGAACGTCCAAGGTCGCTGCCTTCTCCGTAATGTCCTCCAAGAGCCGAGTTCCCCGCTGTTCCCAAGAGTCAGTGACCTCTTCCCACGTGAATCCAGGCCGACTCGAATAGGACTGTTCGGAAATGATAAAAAGTCCATGTAGGGTTGCATCATACCGTTTAGCAATTTGTAGCCCATGTTTGAAGGCCACAGATGCCTCGTCGTATCCATCCGTAGGCACGAGAATATCTGTGAACTGACTAGTAGATAACTCTCCTACCGGATCAGAGGGATCCATATCAGGTATCGTCAAGACAGGAAGAGAGATATTTTGAATGATGTGGCTGGAGACGTCTCTCCGGAGAATTCGTGCTAATCTAGTCTGTGTAGGTTTCTGGTGGACAAGCAAATCGATATCATTCTCCTCAGCGTATTCCCGAATAACACCTGGAGAGTGCCCACTATCCACTGCTGGTATCACATTGAGTCCGAGCGAGTGGGCCTGATCCACCACGGGTTCAATTACCGCTGCTGCGTCCCATTCCTCTTGTTTAGTGACTTGATCGGATTCCACCTCCGTGCGTTCCTCATCTTGAATATATAACACGTGGAGAGCCGCATCATACGTTTCTGCAAGTGATAGGCCATATTGGACCACTGAGTCCCTTATATCAGCTCCGTAGAGTGGAATGAGGATCTGGTTGTACAGGTTGATGTCCGCACCTTCTCGAACTTCTAGATGGCTGGGGGAGTTCATACATATCTATACGTAACGACGATTTACCGTGCTTTCTGTTAAGAATCGAAACCGGGAGAACAGTCTCTGGGGTGGTGACTTGAGGCTTTTATCGCAAGTAACTCGCTATAGCACGTCTATTTCGAAAAGAGTGGAGACGTCGTTTGGAGTCGCATCAGTTCGACGAGAGCGTATTTCCCACAGTTTCGAGGAGTGAAGTGTCGGAGTCGGTGCGACGAGTCATGCTCTGGGTCATGTTGGGCGCAATTTAAGGCCGATATGCTCGTTGACGGAAAACCGTCACGGCAGCACCCTCGACCGATGAGGGTCGCCACATAGAGACGAATACGGGACTCTGACCTTTGGGGTTTCCTCCTCAGAACTGAAAGTCACCTTCCCCGTCGTGCTTGAATCCGTTCTCAATACACAGGAAAGGTCGACGTACAATTGAATACTTCCGAGCCAAGTGACGAGCATATGGAACGGGCCGTAACTCGTCGCGAACTACTACGGGTCGGTGCGACGACAGTCGCACTCGGAACCGCCGGTTGTTTGGGGTCATCGAGTGGGGATGAGTGGGATATCGAGGGAACGCTAGCGGTGACGAACGCCCAACAATACAGTTCACCAGGCTGTAGCTGTTGTGGAAAATATGCGTCGTACCTGCGGGAACAGCTCGACACGACGCTCGGGGAAACCGAAACCGAGGACGTGACGGATCTCAAGCGCCAACACGGTATTCCATCGGATCTACAGAGCTGTCACACACTCGTCCTCGACGAGTACGTCGTCGAAGGACATGTTCCTGCCGAGGTTATCGCGACGATGCTCGAGGAAGAGCCGGCGATTGACGGCATCGCGTTGCCCGGGATGCCGGCTGGATCGCCGGGGATGGGCGGGACGAAGTCCGACACATTCACCGTCTACAAACTCGGCGGCGGAAAGACAGGTGACGTGTACACCGAAATCTGAACAGAAAACACCTGGTCAAGATACTTTGGGACGGCAGTCGACACCCTAAACAATGATTCGACGACTCCTCCACGATCTCGGATACGTGCTTGCATACGTCCTTTTCCTCGGCGCGAATACGCCAGAATCGGTCGTTACCCGTCTTCGCATCGCCTATCGCCTTGTCGGTGTCCGGATCGTCGAGACGCCACAGGTTGATTCGGTCGAACGGACGATCTTCCTGTGTCCGTACCGAAATCTGGGCACTACGTGGGTTAGGGAGAAGTGGATCTGTCACGACATCCTGGACCGCGTCGACGACGGATACGTGACGTATCTCCGACGGCACAAGGGAATCGACTACCAGCGTCCTCGCGGGTGTGCCGACCTCGCGTACTGCGACGAATCCGAGTACTGCTATTCGGAGGTTTCCGAACTCGAGTAGGTGGCCGATGGATCAGAGTACTCTCCGCCACCGAATCACCGACCAGTTTTCTTACCGCGGCGAGCGAGCCGATATCTGGCGGGCGTTCGACCTCCTGTTCGATACTGACGAGTTCCTCAATCTCGGCTACTCGGAGTGGTACCAGCCACATATAGCCGGTTCGAGTCAACGTCGCCTCGTCACGGAAGTCGGCTCAAGGGTCGCGTCGCATCTACCCACAACCGACGGAGTGCGCCTCCTCGATGTCGGCTGCGGTCGGGGGGGTCCAGCCCTCCACCTCGCCTATCAGTTCGGCTTCAACGTCACTGGTGTCGACCTCGTTCCGTACAACATCCAGATGGCAACCGAGAACGCACGGGGTAAGCACCTCGATTCCGAGTTCATCATCGGTGACGCGACACAACTCCCGTTTACCAGGGACTCGTTTACCGCGTGTACAGCCATCGACGCACTCGTATACCTCCCCGAGCGGAATCGCGTTTTCGCTACAGTCGCAGATACCCTCGAACCCGAGGGGGTTCTCGTAGTCTCCGATCTCGTGATGCAGTCAGACGTGACTGAAACGGAACGGAGATTGGTCGATTCATTTGCGGATGCGTGGGATATGCCGTCCTTGGGTACTGTTGAAGGATACAAAGCTGCTCTCGACGAGACGAGCTTTGAGCTCAAAGCGGTCGAAGATATCACGAAACACAGCGTCGGACGCTTCCGAAAGTGGACGACGCTGTACCTCCAGCTACTCACGAGCCCGCTCCGGGCTCTCATTGAACGACTGTTAGGAGCGTATGATCTCGATCCCCCAGCGATTACTGAGCAGGTACGGAAGGCTCACCACGCGCTGCCGTTCCTGCGACACGTTATCTTCGTTGCGGAACTAGAGACTACTTGACTGCTACTTGCACGGCGCAAGAAAGAATCGGATCGTCACGTCGACGCTTGAGCATCCACGAATTTGGATGGACCTGTGGGGTCTTCACTGCTCGTGATTGTCGTGTGGTGGATCGTGACCCATAGGTTTAGAATTGGTTCAGACTCCAGTATTTATATAGGACACAGATAGGAATCCGTTGGTATACTCGAACGATAGTTCGGGATTGTGAGGTACTAACCGTTGATTGTGGAGTCAGAAAAGCCAAACCGTGCAGCACGGCTCAAATCGCTATGTATCCCGACTTTGGATTGCTAAGAACAAATTGCTTGATTCAGGCCCTCGTACCATTGATGTGGGGTGAAACCGAATGGCAACTGATCCAGTCTGTGGAATGGACGTCGATGAAAGTGATCCGGCGGCCACAGCTGAGTACGACGGTCAGACGTACTACTTCTGTGCCGAGGGCTGCAAGGAGACGTTCACCTCGACACCGGAGGAGTACGTCTAACCGTCACACCCCACACCTGCGTCGTAGCTCCCCCACACCCACCCCCATTCCGCCTTTCGATGACCCAACCAGAACTTGACGACACGGATCGCGAAATCCTCCGTCTTTTAGCGGAGAACGCGAGACGACCCTACAGCACTATTGCTGAGGCTGTAAATCTTTCACCCCCGTCCGTTTCAGCACGCGTCCGTCAGTTGGAGCAAGAAGATGTCATTCGTCGATTCACCGTTGATCTCGACCTCACACAGTACGAAAACCGGATACACGTCATGGTACGCCTCCAGCCTGAGCTCGGAAAGACGGATTCTCTTCGAGAATCGATCCTCGAGACCCCAGCCGTAGAACACGTATTCACAACTGCGGAGGGCGAAATCGTAGCTGTTGCGACGCCGCCGCGGAATACAGTCGGAAACTGGGCGCAGCAATATCTACCACTGACTGACGTGCGGCGATACGACGTACAACTGCTGTCGAACGCTGCTCAATCAGCGTATGCCGAGGGGACTGAATCCGCACTCAAATGTGCAAATTGCGGAACCACTGTCGGTGAAGACGGACTAGCCACCCGTGTCGGTGGTTCACTCCAGCAGTTTTGCAGTGAGAACTGTGAAACAACGTATAGGGAACAGTATACAGAAAGTCAAGAGAAATCTGATGCTTAGAGTCTAGCATTAGCTGTATACTCAATTCCTGATTGCTTACGAGTTTGCTGCAAATAGTTTTGATTTGAAACAGTAATCGCAGTGAATTAGAAGCGTGTGTATACACCTATGGAAGCGTCCACAACCACCAAAGGAGAAGCTACAAGCAACAAGGTACTCGTCCGTGCTAATGAGATTGAAAAAACGTACGGATCGAGTTTTCCATTTACGCGGTCAGTGACCGTCCTCACCGATGCCGATCTCGAAATTCGGACGGGGGAAATCGTCGGGATCGTCGGCGCGAACGGGTCGGGCAAATCCACGCTCATGAACATCCTCGTCGGTGTCCTCGAACAGGATTCCGGAACAGTCGAACGGACGGGAACCGTTGGCTGGTGTCCACAGGAACCACTGCTTTACGACCGCTTGACGGTCGGAGAGACGTTCCGACTGTTCGGTTCCGGATACGGAATGACCGCCGAAGAAATCGACGAGGCCAAACACCGCTTGGCGTCGAAACTCGATTTCGAGCAGTACCTTGACTACCGAATCGACCAACTCAGTGGTGGAAACCGGCAGAAAATCAATCTCAGTATCGCCCTGATGCACGATCCGGACGTCCTCATGCTGGACGAGCCCTACACTGGATTCGACTGGGAAACGTATCTCACGTTCTGGGATCTCGCCGAGGAACTCGCTGCCGACGGAACAGCTGTCACGATGATTTCACACCTGATCGAAGAGCAAAGTCGTCTCGACCGCATCTATGAGGTTCGTGACGGACAGGTCTACGACGTGACTGACCAGGAAGGCGAGACTGATGCAACGGCCAGTGAACGGGGGGAAGAGACCGATGAATAGGGTTTGGACGGGGATTCGGGCGAACGTCTCCACCTTCCTCAGAACCCCCCTGAATGTTGTCCTAGCACTTCTCCTTCCGATTGTCGTTATCGAAGGCTGGGGACAAGCAATGGCTGGGTTACCAAGTATGCCGACGGTCGAGGCGATTCCGATCGAGCTAGGTCGCCTTCTCGGAGCGATATTCGGGGTCGCCATCATTGCCGGCCTGATGGGACTCGCGCAGATGATTAGTGCGCGTGCAGCCGATCGGCGACTCGTTCAGACAGGCTATCCACCCCGAACACTGCTTGCGACTCGATTAGCGGCGCTCGGAGGAGTGACCGTTGTCGTGGCTGCCGTAAACTACGGCGTTCTCTGGCTGACGATTTCACCGGGAGCCCCTGTCCTGACGTTCGTATTCCTCGTACTTGCCGGCCTCGTCTATGCGTTTCTTGGCGCACTCGTCGGGGCGCTCCTTCCACGACTGTTCGAAGGCTCGCTCGTCGTGGTGTTCCTTGCAATGATGGATGCGTTCCTCAGTGGCGACAGTCCGCTGGCCGCCGACGTTCCCGAGTTCGTGGAATACTTCCCGCTCTATCATCCAAAGGAACTCCTTCAGGAGGCGATGTTCCAAGGCACATATACGACGGGTGATCTCGGCTTCGTCGCCGGATACCTGCTAGTCCTGCTTGTACTCGTCACCGCAGTGTTCGGAGTGACGATGCGCACCAGTGGTGGGTGGTCCGCATGAGTCGTACGACAACGGCGTTCACAATCGGCATCAAAGAACAGGCGCGAAACTACGTCCTCGTCGCTCTACTGGTCGTCCTACCGGTCTCGTTCATCACGTTGGCGTTCGCAGTCACCCAGGACGTCGAGATGCCGGTTCGGACGCTCGTCGACGGTGAGACGGTGACGGTCATGCGAGGGATGCCTGAGGTCCACGGCGTGATTATGACGCCGATTACGAGCGCCCTCATCGCGGGACTCGCCGGGTTGTTCCTGATGCGAGAAGCCAAAGACACAGACGGTCGTCTGGCAGTCGCCGGCTATCGTGCACGACAGGTAATCACTGCCCGGTTTGGGGTCCTCGCAGCAATCACTCTCATCGTTACCGGCGTCTCAGTCGGCGTGATGCTCGTCGATTTCCAGCCTGAGCATCTCTGGTGGTTCGTCGCAGCGATGCTCGTCGTCTCGGTCACGTATGGTCTCATCGGGATGCTCGTCGGGGCCGTTTTCGACCGCCTAGCCGGGATGTGGCTAATGCTGATTCTCCCGATGCTCGATATCGGACTCTTCCAGGATCCGCTGTTCATCCAGTCCGAGCCCGAATGGTGGATGAAACTACTCCCCGGCTATTGGCCCGTCCGTGTGATGGTCGATACCGGACTCACAACGGACGTAGATACGACTCTCTCATTGGTGTGGGCTACTGGATACCTCCTCCTCGTAGCTGTCCTCACAATCGGCGTCTACTACCGAATTACACAGGAGAAGTAAGATCAGGCCAGTAGACTACTTACTCCGGTAACTGTAGGGGAGAAGACCCAAACAGCACTATATCCAGCTTCGCTCAATTGGATAGTTTGACTCGGATTTCACTACGACCGTCTGATCGGGCAAACGGTTCGGTGGACTCTGGTTGCTGCTGTGTCCCTCGTTCTCTGGGCACCGATGAGTGCGGCTTACGTTCCGCGGAGAAGTGCCGCGGCGTAGGAACAGGTCTTCGAAGGACTCCTGAGCGAGGGACCTCGGGCGTGTAGAAATGGCGACGACACCGCGCCTTACCGAGATGGATCTTCACTCCCAGTCTCCAACCGTTCACGACGCTTCTGGAACTCTTCTTCGTCGATCTCGCCTCGTGCGTAACGACGTTGGAGGGTTTCCATAGCGGAATCGTCACTCTCTGGAGGTGCATCGCCTCGACCCATTGCCCAGTAGAGGAAGCCGCCGACCAGCCCCAGCATCCCGAGTGCCCCGCCGACGAACGGCAGCCCACCGAACCATCCACCGTTCCGGCCGTGCATCATCCCTGGACCCATCATTCCGCCATCGGTACTCCCACTGCCGTCGACGTCCGAGCCGACGGCAACGGCGCCGTTCTGGACGATCGTTTCGCTGTCTGGGACCTCGCCGTCCGGGATCGGGCTGTCTTCAGCTGGACCGCCAGGGCTACCAACGACGATGCGACCGACCATGCCGACCGTCTTGTGAGGGATGCAGTAGTAGTCGTACGTTCCGGGCACCTCGAACGTGTGCTCGAAGCTCCCCTGCGAGATGGTCCCGCTGTCGAAGGCGGTGGCGTCGGCGGGAACGCGGTCCGGATAGGCCGTCGCCGAGTGAGCTCCGGCTGCTATCTCGAAGCGGACGGTCGTGCCAGGTTCGACGTGGAGCCCGATCGGGTCGAAGTAGTTGTTGCCCATCTTCACGACGGGCGTCTCCTGTGCGGCGACTGGTTGGGTGAATCCCGCACTCGCGACTGTGCCAGCACCGAGCGCTCCCAGGAACTGGCGTCTACTGTAGTCTGTCATTGTAGCTGGTTGGCTTCTGTTATCCACGGATGATGCTGGCGAGCCGGTTCGTGAGTCCGGGCGATTGCTGGCCGGCGCTCTCGATGGCAGCCTCCAATTCGTCCCGGTCGACGATGCCGATGAACTCGGCCGTCTGTTCCCCGTTTGCATACACGAGCGTCGTTGGCGTCTTTCGGACACCGTACTCCTCGGCCGTCTCCAGATCGGTCTGGATGTCGACCTCCCGGAACTCGACATCCGGATACGCATCTTCGATACCCTCGTTTTTCTCTCGCTGCGTTGCGCACGCTCCACAAGTCTCCTGTGTGAACAGGATAACTTCCGTCATAGTAGCTAGTATGGTCTTATGCTTTTAGCACACTTCTATTCACATCCGAAAGCTGTGAGGGTCACAGATTTCGGATTCCAAGGGGCCGGACGTGAGTAACGCCGGAGGTTGGTGGTCGGACCGTCACTCCGAGCGTTCGAGCTTGTTCCGACGCGCCTCGAACTCTTCCTCGGTGAGATCTCCGCGGGCGTATGCCATACGCAGCTCCTCCATTGCGGGATTCCGCGACGACTGCGATGCCGTCACGCGACGGAAGACGAGATATCCGCCACCGAGCAGGAGGAGGAGGAAGACCAGCTGGACGAGCATCCCGACGAGTGGCCACCAGCCGCTGGTCGTCCCGTATCCACCCATCATTCCACCGTATCCCATCATCCCGCCGAATCCCATCCCCATCGTGAGCAAGGGGAGGACGATGATCGCCCCGAGGATGAGGAGGACGATGGTTGTGGTGTCGAGTTGGTTTGATGATGTCATGGTTCAGATCTCGGTCGATGATTCGAGTTCGTCCGCGACGCTGGCGAGAACGCGTTCGAACCGGTCGTGGACCTCGTTCGCGATCGAGTCGAGTGCCTCGTTGTCGGCGATGCCGACGAGCTGTTGTGGGTCGACGGCACTCACCATGACCTCGCCGCCGTCGGTTTCGTAGACAATGACGTTACACGGGAGGAGTGCGCCGAGTTCGATCTCTTCGTTCAGGCCCTCGTGTGCCAGCCCCGGGTTGCACGCACCGAGGATGCAGTACTGTCGAAACTCCTCGCCGAGTTTCTCCTCGAGCGTCGCTTGGACGTCGATGTCACAGAGGACGCCGAATCCTTCGTCTTTGAGCGCCGCAATCGTCGTGTCGACGACGTCGTCGAACTCACCGGTGACTGAAGTCTGTATTGTGTATTCCATGAAGTATCATACCCCGTCTACGGGGTTAACGGTTGGGTGCCGCAACGGCGGCCGTTGGGAATATGATGTATCGGCTGGAACAGCAGCTGCTCCAGTCATCCGGTGCGTTCGAGCTGTTCTCGCCGCCGATCGAATTCGTCATCCGAGAGCTCTCCGCGGGCGTAGCGCTCACGGAGAACCGACAGCGACTGCTCTTCGTTCCCACCGGAGCCTCGATTGAGGAGCGCATAGACAATGTAGAGCGGAACGGCGATGAGGAGCCCCATCCAGAGGAACCCCCAGAGCCCCATCGCTCCACCGAAGAGGCCCCAGCCGCCCCCCATCATGCCGCCGCCGTAGCTCCCACTACCGTGGGCAACAGCCGGTCCAGTCGCCGCAACTAGCAGCGGGACGGCGAGGATCGCGAGTCGCCGAGCAGTGCGTCCGATGTGAGTGGTGAGTTGCGTCATTATCTTGCGTTGGTGAGTTGTGGTGTTCGATTGGAGCGATCGAAACGGCCAGAGCCGTCAGCAGTGGCCCTGCCCGTACATCCCGCCGTTGTAGCCGTCGTCAGCCCCGTCGTGGTATTCCCCGTCAGCCATGTCCTGGGCCATCTCGTCGACGGTCACACCCATGTGCGACTCCATCCACTCGACGCTACCCGGGCCCATGTGTTCGGTCATCTGTGCCTCCATCCAAGTGGCCCATTCATCTGCGGTGGCATTGTCCGTAGGCGCGTCGTCAGCGGTCGTTGCGTTGTCGTGTGCGCTGACTGCCGGTGCGGCGAACGCGAGTCCGACAATCGCGAGCGCCACGAGCAGCCACCGGCCGAGTTTGAAGTTGGTCATTGTCTCTCTCCTCGGTTACTCGTAGGCCTGCTCGGGAGTTATCGACATGGGTGTGAATCCATACAGGAGAACGTTCGAGAACGTCTATAACATCTTCTAACCGTTTTGCTCGAGGGAGACCGTTCATACCTACGGAATTCGAGAGGGAGAGCGCCCGATAGATAGCGACTATTTTCCCGGTTGTTGCTGCCGAAGGTCATCACTCGGATACACACGATAGGTCCGACCCTGTCGTTCCCGATACAGCAGACCTCGCTCCTCGAGTGAACTCACGGTCTGGCTTACTTTACTCTTCGAGAACTCAGATCGATCCCGAAGTTCAATCTGCGTGATTCCGGGGGAGTTCAGGACGGGTTCGAGGACGCGTCGTTCATCATCCGGTAAGAGATCGAGAACGCGTGCTTGGGGGTCCGATTCAGGATTGATAGACGTCGCCGGTGCAGCGTCATCATCCATCGACGTAGCTGTTGCCGCCGATGTCTGTGCAGGATCGACAGGCACCGTTGTGTCGGCCACTTCTGGATCGGTGAGTTCTCCCCGGACCACGTAATAGACGCCACCGATAACGCCAGCAACCAGCAGGGTTCCAACCACGTACCAGAGGGGGTCTGGGCCGTGCATCGTTCCCATAGATGAACCCATCATTGACCCCATCGATTGCTCGATAGCCCGACGCTGTTGATAGGCCCGCCAACTGAGTACCCCGCCGGCCAGGAGAACGAACCCGAGAAGCACACCGACGACAGTATCTGCTCGACGGCGATTCATATGACAGCCCCGAGTTGCGGGATTTGACTATTCATACCGTCTATTTGAGCGCAGTAGGTGTGACAATTGCGGATTGAAACTGTGATGATGAACCCCATCACAGCGGATGAACCACAGTGCGATCATCAGTGGTCATGATCGTGATCGTGGCTCGATATTTGCGGGCTTTGATTAGTAAATTCCGTTGGTTCTTCTTCGAACGTACGCTTGCATTTCTTTGAGCAAAAATAGTACGTCGTCCCATCGTGGGACGCACTCGGGCCCTCATCGTCGGTTCGCATCCCGCACACCGGATCTCGATACTGACCTGGTGCGCCGAGTCCCCGCCGGTAGACATACAGAAGGAACCCGGAGAGCGCAAAGGCGATAATATTGAGGTAGAACGTGTAGTTGAGCTCGAAGTACGTCTGTTCAGTCGCCGTCTCGCCGCCCGCCAGATCTGGAACGATACCCAGCGCGTCGAACAGCAGCTCCATGAGGAAGCCGGTGAACGCCATCGTGACGAAGAAGACGCCGAGGATGTACAGCATCACCTTCCAGCCGTAGTACTTCCGGTAGACGTTCAGGACGGGCACGGTGATGAGGTCGGCGTAGACGAACGCGATGATCCCGGCGAAGCTGACGCCACCACCCCAGAGCGCGACGGCGAACGGGACGTTGCCCATACTGCCGACGAAACTGAGGACGGCGATGATGACGCCCATGACGGCGTTCTCGGCAGTCACGAGCAGGCCGTCGCCCTGAATGAACAGCGTGTTCCACACCCACTGCGGGACGAAGACGATGACGAACCCAGAAATAAGGAAGCCGGCGACGATGTCTTTCCAGATCATCGACCACTCCTTGCGGTACTGATTCCCGACCTTGTACCAGCCACCCCACGACAGCAACTCGTCACGCCACCCGCCGCTACTCGACGTCTCCTGGCGATAGGTCTCCATACAGCCCTCCGAGCAGAATTTGAGCGTCTCACCGCCGTCGGTCGTGAGCGTGTACTCGTCTTTCCCCTCCATCCCGCAGGTGGGATCTTCCGTGACGCCCGCCTGGCGGTCGCGCTCGTTGAGCTTCTCGCGGACTTCGTTAAACAGGTTTTCGGGAAGCGTGAGGTGGACGATGGCGGCCATGACGGCGATGAGAATCAGGCCGCCGAGCAGTTCCGCGACGAGGAACTCCCAGCCAAGCAGGATGAGAATCATCAGCCCTAGTTCGACGATGAGGTTCGTCGACGCGAACATGAACGCGAGGAAGTTCACCGCGTGCGCCCCCTTCTTGAACAGGCCCTTCCCGATGGCGACGGCGCCGAAACTACAGCCACTGCTTGCTGCTCCGAACACAGTCGCCTTGGTAAGTCCAGTTAGATCGCCCTCACCCAGCACCTGTGCCATCCGCTCCTTCGAGACGTAGACCTGGACGAGACTCGTAATCGTGAGGCCCATGATGATCGCCCACGCCGCCGTCCAGAGAAATCCGACACCGATACGAAGGGATTCAAGAACTCCGTCGATTATCGTCGCCTGCATAGGTGTATCATTGTAGGGATCATCTATTGCGGTTTTGATTAGAATATACTGCCTATGAGGGTATCAGTACTATGGCATCGTAACCGTCGGCCATAGATGATCTATCGTGAAGAGGGGAAAACATTGCAAACCTCCACAAGCTCCACGGAATCCGACTTCAGATTCAAAAGGGGAATCTGATTAAATCACGCCGACGTATTAGAGGCTAATGGGACCAGTAGAGACCGATGATATCCCAAATGAGGGGAACACCACCTGGAAGAACAGCCTTCGCCGGCCTGCTCGGTTGTCCAGTACGGTAACTGTCACATCCACTTCCTAATTTACGATGGCTGTCGATCTGGCAATCCATGATGCACTCGTTCTCACAGCCGACGAGCGGAACCGCCTGTACGAGCGCGGCACAGTATGCATCACCGATGGCTGTATCGAAGAAGTCCGACCATCACGTGCAGGAGACGGAGAATTAGAAGCGTCCACCGTTATCGACGGGAACGGGAAACTGGTGATGCCGGGGTTGGTGAACGCCCACACGCACTTGGAGATGACACCGCTCATCGGTGCGTTTAGCGAACTCGAGCTGACGGAGATGCTTGGGAGTGGGACGGCCTTGTTTAACAGATTAGGGAACGGCGAATTCGAGTACCTCGTCGAGGCAGGCGTCGAGCTCGCAGCGCTCAATTTCCTCTTGGGCGGTGTCACGACCGTGAACTCGATGGACGCACGGCCTGCCGCAGGTGCAGAGGCGTTCGGGGAAGCAGGGCTCCGCGGATTTTTCGGCCCGGCGATCTCGGACCTCTTCTGGGACCAACCAGTCGATCAGCAGTTCTCCCGTGCTCGCGAGTTCGTCGAAACGTACCACGACACGTACGACGGCCGAATCAGGGCGACGATCTGCCCGCACGACGACTGGTCGTGTACCCGGCAGCTGTGGGAACGGACCGCATCCCTCGCCGCAGAGTATCCGGACCTGCTCGTCCACACGCACTTGCTCGAACTCGAGGAGAGTAACACGATGGCACGAGCGAACGGTGGCGAGGACTCGGTAGGATTGCTCGACGACGTTGGACTCCTGGACGACCGACTGGTCGCTGCTCACTTCCGCCTCGGCGACGAAGAGGACATCCAGCGAACCGCCGAGGCGGACGCGGCTGTTGCGCACTGCCCGTCCGTCTTCTGTTACTGGAATCCGGACGGGGAGACGCAGTGGACGCCCGTTCCCGAGCTTCGAGCCGCCGGCGTCGACGTCGGAGTAGGGATTGACGACCACTACTGGCACGACTCGTACAGCATGTTCGGTGAAGCGCGGCAAGCTCGGCTGGCGGCAAATCTCAAGCGTTCAGCCGGGCAGTTCGACTCGATGGAACTGATACGAATGCTCACTATCGAGGGCGCACGCGCGCTGGGGATGGGCGACGAGATCGGCAGTATCGAAGCGGGAAAGCGCGCGGATATTATCCTCCTCGACGTCGACAAACCGAAGTTCACGCCACTGACCAACGTTCCCGCACACGTCGTGAACAACGCGGTCCCGGCCGACGTCGAGACAGTGATCGTTGACGGCGACGTCGTCCTCCGGAATGGTGTGCCCGAGACAATGGACTCGGACGACGTGCGACAGCGAGTAAATCAGGCTGTCGAACGCTTCATGGACGAGACAGGCTGGGAGTTAGACATTGGTGGTAGTGAACCGCCGACCAGCATCGAGACTGTACGGGACCTCCCAAAGCGTGGCCCTGCGCGACTCCTGACTCGCCTCGCGATGCAATCCGCGCGTGATCGGTTCTCCTTCTAAGACCCTGCCAGCGTAGGGGTGGTTCCCCCTCAGGAATTTCTGTGGGCGCGAACGAACGCACGTCGCAGGACGGTCAGAAGAACGTACGTCTCGTACTTCTGGGTCTGGCAGTGCTCGCAGGGCTGCATATCCTCGACGATCTCCTCAATAGCGTCGTCGTACTCGTCGGTGAGCGTAGTGAGCGCGTCCGTGATCTGGGGCTGGGCAGCGTCGATCATCTCCTCGACGGCGGCGTCGGCCGAATCTGGTAGTGAGTACGAGAGGACGATCGTGTTCGCGTGGTAGTACTTCGTCGTCCCACCACGCCCCTCCTCGAAGCGAACGACGTCGACGAGGCCCGCATCCCGGAGCTCGTTGATGTGATGGCGGACCGTGTTCTCCGTCCGGTCGATGCCGCGATCGTCGAGGCGTTCGTGGACCTCGGTCGCAGTTAGGGCTTCCTCGGACAGAATGTCGAGGACCATCGCCCGCATCGGCTCGTCGATGGCGTCCGAAATCCGAGTGTCTCGCACCGCGATGTCGTCGAGACGGTGGTCGGTATCGGAATCACTCATACGAGGACTGAGCGCGAGCACGCGGGAAAAGGTAGCGGGGCAGGAGTCGGGTAGGTGTCTGTCGAGGTATCCAGTACAGGATGGACCCGCGATAGCGAAAGCCCTAGACGACCCGTTTGACTGTTCCAACGACTCGTATCCGAATTCAAACATATCATATAAAAAATACTTATTGAGGTACGGGCACTATCTCAAACTGTAATGAGCGACACAACCCAATTCCGCGTCCTCGACTTCGACTGCCCGACCTGCGCGAGTACCGTCGAACGCGCCCTGTCGAACGTCGACGGCGTCCAGCACGTCGAAGTCCACTACGCGACCGGCCGCGTCGAGATCGAGTACGACGACAGCGTCGCTGACCCCGACGCCTTCGCAGAGACCATCGAAAACCAGGGGTACACTCCCCAGCCCGCCTAACACTATGAACAAACAATCGATCACGCAGTACTACCGGAACCACCGGAAGGCCATCGTCACGGCGACAAGCGGCCTGCTGTACGGCGGTGGCTGGAGTCTCGGCTACCTCACGAGTTTCGAGATGGCAAGCGCCGCCATCCTCGTCCTCGCGACGGTCGTGGGTGGCTACGACATCGCCAAGACCGCTTACCACGAGGTCACCAACCGGACGCTCGGCATCAAGACGCTGGTGACGCTGGCCGCCATCGGTGCTATCGTCATCGGGGAGTACTGGGAAGCCGCCGCCGTCGTCTTCCTGTTCAGCCTTGGCAGCTACCTCGAAGGCCGGACGATGCGGAAGACCCGGACGGCACTTCAGGAGCTACTGGAGATGACGCCCGACACGGCGACCGTCCGTCGCGACGGGACACTCCAAAAGGTCTCCGCCCGCGATGTCGAAGAGGGCGAAGTCGTCGTCGTAAAGCCGGGCGGGAAGATCCCGGTCGACGGAACCGTCGTCGACGGCGAGAGCGCAGTCAACCAGGCGCCGGTCACCGGCGAGAGCGCGCCCGTCCACAAGGCCGACAGCGACGAGGTGTACGCCGGGACGGTCAACCAGGAGGGCGCGCTAGAAATCCGGACGACGGGAGCGGGATCGGATACGACTCTCGAACGGATCATCCGTCGCGTCGAGGAGGCCCAGGAGGCTCAGTCGCCCACGGAGAGTCTCATCGACCGGTTCGCGAAGTACTACACGCCGGCCGTCATTGCCCTGGCTATCGGCGCGTACGCGGTCACGCAGAACGCGATCCTGTCGCTGACGCTGCTGGTCATCGGCTGTCCGGGCGCGCTGGTCATCGGGCCACCGGTCAGCATCGTCTCGGCCATCGGTAACGCCGCCCGGTCGGGCGTGCTGATGAAGGGCGGCGAACACCTCGAACGCGCCGGCAAGATCGATCTCGTCGCCTTCGACAAGACGGGGACGCTCACGAAGGGCGAGACCACCGTCTCCGGTATCGAGGGGTTCGGCGTCGCCGCCGCCGACGTCCTCTCGCTCGCAGCGACCGCCGAGAAGAAGAGCGAACACCACCTCGCGGACGCCATCGTCGACATGGCCCGCGAACGCCAGACGGCTGCGACGGACGGTGGAGCGACGGTCGCCCAAGCGGACGATACGGACGTGGGGCGCAGGTCGGTCCCCGATCCCGACGACTTCGACGTGGTCGCCGGCAAGGGCGTCATCGCCCATGCCGATGGCCAGGAAGTCGTCGTCGGCAACCGCGCGCTGCTGGACGACCGCGACGTCGATGTCCCCGATCGGGTCGCCGACTACGTCCGCGAGCGTGAGGGGCGCGGCGAGACAGTCGTCCACGTCGTTCGGGACGGGGACATCATCGGCGCGATTGCGATGCGGGACGAGCTCCGGGAGGCCGCTCCTGGGGTCGTCGCGGCGCTCCAAGACGCTGGCATCGAGACGGTGATGCTCACCGGCGACAACGAGCGGACGGCCGCTGCCGTTGCCGAGGAGGTCGGTATCGACGAGTACCGTGCCGAACTCCTCCCCGAGGACAAGCAGTCCGTCATCGAGGGCTACCAGGCCGACGGCCACGTCGTCGCGATGGTCGGCGACGGCATCAACGACGCGCCATCGCTGGCCACTGCCGATGTCGGCATCGCGATGGGTGCTGCGGGAACGGACACCGCTATCGAAACGGCTGACATGGCGTTGATGGCCGACGACCTCGAACGCATCCCGTACGCGGTCAAACTCAGCAAGGCGACGCGCTGGAACGTCCTCGAGAACGTCGGGCTCGCGGTGCTGACCGTGACCGTCCTCCTCGCGGGCGTGCTCACCAGCTACGTCACCCTCGCGTCGGGAATGCTGGTCCACGAGGCCAGCGTCCTCCTCGTCATCCTCAACGGGATGCGACTGCTCCGCTACTGACCACGAGACACGATCACAACCACAACTCATGACATCGAATTCGACTGCGACTGACACGACCCAGACGAGAACCAATTGGCAGGTCGACTACGACGCCGACCCGATCGAAATCCGCGACCCCGTCGCGGAGGCCCTCGGCGTCCTCAAACCGGGCGAGCCGTTCGTCGTCACCTACCGGGACGCGGTGAAAGAAGCCGGACACTCCTGTCCGACAGCCTCGGGTGCCTATCGGATCGTCCAGCTCGGGCTCGACGCCCTGTATCCCGACGACTATCCAGTCCGGAGCGAAATCGAGGTCCAGACGGCCGGCCCGCAGGACGATGCCGCGTACGGCGTGATGAGCCGCATCATCTCGTACGTGACTGGCGCGACCGGCGATGACGGATTCAGCGGGCTCGCCGGCGGCTATGGCGGCCGCCGCGACCTCCTGCGCTTCGACGCGTTCGACCCGGACACGGCGGACCCGACGTTCCGGTTCCGGCGAACCGACACGGACGAGACCGTCGAAGTGACCTACCACGTCAGCGACGTTCCTGACGGTGGACCCGCAATCGGGAACCTCCAAGGGATTCTCGACGAATCGGCAACTGACCAGCAACGAGAGGCTTTCGCTGACGCCTGGCACCGCCGGGTACAGGTCGTCCTCAGCGACGACTCGCTGTTCACCGTCGACGCGGTGTGAACGCGACGGTCTACCCCTCTCACTCGAAATAAGTTACTGCGGTACACTATCGATCTCCTCAAGGGCCTCAGTAGCGACATCACCTAACTCACCAGCCTCGATATGCGAGTACCGCTCACGAACCATCTCCTCAGAATTATCGAGATATCGGGCCGCCACAGTATATCCGAATGCCCGGACCAGAACCTCGCCCATGCCACGACGGCCACCGTGCGGAGCAAGATAATCGTGTTTCGGATGGTCGATGTCGATCTCCGCGGCCTCCGAGAGTCGTTGGAGAATCGACCGTGCGCCGTCCGTCGTGATCGACGGCGGCCGAATGTCCACATCGAGCGCCAGCAGCAGGTCGCGAGCGTACTCCGCACGGCGTTCAATGATTGCTTCTGGGCGTTCCCCTCGTTCGGCGAGGTTTTCCCGGACGAGCCCTGCGAGCGTCCGTTGGTCGAACGTCGGAAACACCGGCCAGCGCTCCGTTGGTGGGTCCATCAACTGGCGATAGCTTCGCAACGGCGAGATCACCGGATCGGGAAGGCTCGCGGCATCCCATTGCTGTTTCTTCCGGTAGACGTCCATACTCCCGTCGTCGACGGAGAGGTCCTCCCAGCGGACGCCGCGCCGGCGCGGGTCGTTCGGATCGCGGAGGAGTTCGCCAACGCGGACGGCGGTGTACGCGAGGACAAACACCAGCGCCCGGTCACGAGCCGCCTTCAACGCCGCGTAGCGTGCTCGCTGCTTGTCGAGGGGATCAGTATCCTCCGGGAGTGTCGTGTACGCCTCGACGGCGTCGCGGGCCCGTTCGTCGACGTGACGGGTGAGGGCGTGGCGCTGTTCGGACGTCCAGGCCTGCTGGTCGCCGGGCTTGCGACCGTCGTCCTCCGGCAGCGGCGCCATCGCACTCGCTCGCTGCGCGTAGTGGGCCTCAAGATATCCCTCGTTGACGCACCAGCCACACCACGCAGAGATATAGCGGTAATAGGTTTGTACCGTGTTCTGCTTGAGTCCCCGATCTCCACCGAGATGCCGGGCATACTCCCGGAACACGCGTTCGTCGAGATCGTCGAAGGTCGGCTCCCGGTCGACGTCGTCGGGGACGATCCCGGTCCAGTCGTCGGCGCCGCGGTCGCCGGCGGCCCACTCGGCGAACCGTTCGAGCTCGCGTGCAGCGTTACGTCGATAGTTCCCACCGTCGCCGCCGCGGCCTTTCCCCTTGTCTTGGAGGTAGCGCTCGTAGCTGTCGTCGAGCGGCGTCGAAAGCGCTCGGTCAGGCATTCACCGGCCCTCCACCGTCCTGCGGGCCCGGTCTCGGTGCCTCTACCCCGGGGGAAGCGCCGTCGTGAGGCGGTTGCAGCATTCGTGCTTCACCGACGGCGGCGGGGTACTTCAAAGTGGTCGTGATTACGAGCATAATCAGGACCACTTGTTGTATTCGGCTCATCGGGAGAATTCGGAGGTCTAGAGTCTCTTAGTACCGGAAATCCGTAATACAGTAGAATGTATATCGTATATCGCTATACAAAATTCCGAGCCTGGGAAGTTGAGACTACAGCGGGTTTAGCGGGCCTGTGATGCGTGGTCCGACCGAATCGACGAGCGGAAACCGCTTCAGATTGCTCTCCAAACAATCGTTCTTATTGAATTTCCAATATCATGGCCGGATTTCGGCGACTTCCGGCAGTGTTGCCACTCAGACGCCACACGAATCCAGACTGAGGGCTTTCCTACCCGATTCCGGTCTCTTTCTTCAACAGCGTCAGCGTATTATCGGCCGTCACGATCGGTGAATGCTGGTATTCACCGGTCAACTCTACCTGCACGAGCAAATCGACAGCTCGCCAGATCGAGTACAGGAGACACGCAAACACGAAGTAGAAGAAGCGAAGTCCAAAGTCCTTCGACGTCGTCGCCGCCATGAACCGTTTGATCGACCTGTACCCACTCTCGATCTCCCAGCGGTAGCCGTACTCCGTGAGGTGTCCGCTCCCGCAATTCGTCATGAACACCGAATACTGCCGGTGATCGTCGTGCTCGGAATCCTCTTTCCGTCGGTAGATTAGCGTCGTCTCGTGCCACTCGTTCTTGCCGAGGTGGAGCTTCCGGTCGGTCTCGTATCGATCCCGATCTCGTTGGAACAACCGCTTTGCTTGTGCTTTCTCGCTGGTCTGCATCCGCTTGGGAACGACGTACGACAGGCCACGCTGGCTGAGCATCTCTAAGACGTGCTGGCTGTCGAACTCCCGGTCCATCAGAACGTTATCGACGTGAACCAACTCCTCGGCTGAATCCAAGAGGTCCTCAACGATTTCCAAGCGAGACTCACCTTTCCGAACTGGCCGTGCGTCTAGCACAATCGGCACTGCATTGCCAACTAACTGGACGGTTGCCCACTGATAGGCGTACTCGTCAGTCTTCTCTTTCGTCCCGATTATTTCGTCCTCGTGGCCCGTCCTGTCACCGGTGAAGGGATCGGCCTCGGTGATATCGATGGCGACGATCCCGGCTCGGAAGAACTCCTCTGTCTCCGCGACTTCGCTCAGGAGCCTGTTGACGGCCTGTCGGTACATCTCGCGGATCTCCGCGATGGAGAGGTCACGCACCTGTTCTCGATGGGCGTGACCCAACGGTGTCCGCTTTCGAGTCGACTCGTAGGTGAAGCTGCGAGCGCCTTCGTTGGCAGCCAGATTTTCGCGAAGTCCGAGATACGTCTGTAAGTCCCAGTAGGCGTTCTCGTGAATCTCACAGCCTTCACCTCGATCCAGTGAGAACGCCGGGAAGACGACGTGACTGACGTGCTCCGTAACCGTTGCCGCTTCGTCAAGGACAGCTTGCTCGTCCAGATCTGATTCGTCCTCTTCGTCACCGTGAGATGGGAGGTGCCGTTCTGGTTCGCGCGGAACGGCGACATCTGCGTTCTGGGCTTTAACAAGTATGGTCCGCGCAGCTGTCTCGACTGTACCACGAAGCTCGGCAGTGAACCGTTCGTGCCAACTGCGCCATAGCGTCGACTGGTTCGGTAGACTCTCCAAGCCTAACTGCTCGCGGAGTGCCGGGCGACACTCGAGATACTCGATCAGCGCTGTTTCGTGCTCCCACCCGTGGAGTTCCTTCAGCAAGAACACACGAAAGAGCGTGTCCATCTCGTAGCGAGTTGGCCCCGCGTAGCGGTCGTGAGCGTGGAATTCGAAATACGCCAGCGGAAGTGCGCAGACGAAGTTCTCGACCGACTCGTGGCGGTCGTGTTTGAACCAGGTTTGTGAGACCATCCGAACATCTGACTCCAGCCCGTTGAGCGAGCTTTGCTCGTACAGCGGCGTCGCATCGTATACTGGCCAATCAGCGTGTGGTCGGCGGGCAATCTGTCGGAAGACACTCCGGCGAGACTCACGAGTTGCAGTCACTACGAGACGCAGAACACGACTCGCTCAAAAACGCGTCTTCTTCGCGACATAGCGGGGAGGCAGCGTTACGACTGCCGCCGAGCTAAGACGATGACCACCATCAAGAGTACACCGAACGCCACAGCGACGCCGAACCCGGGCCCACTCGCGTCGGTGGCCGATTCCGTGTCCTCGTTGTCACCTGCTGGCTGGGTCGATTCTCTTGTGGTCCCTGGGGTCTGTTGCGGGTTCGCTTGCTCTGTTGGGGCTGGTGTCGACGCGTTCAGAGCCTCATCTGACTGAACCAAGACCGTCCCAGCTACAACTGTGCCGACCGTGAGCGTGTACTCGCCAGGATCCGCTGGCGTGAACGAGAGCGACACAGTCCGCGTCGAATTCGGGGCAAGTTCGACTTCTCTGGCGGCAACGACCGTTCCGTTAGATTGCAACTCGGCAGTGTAGGCCCCAGCCGCCCTGCCGAGATTACGGACTGTCGCGTCGACAGTGACCGGCTCGGGGACGGTAATCGTGTCCGCTGGGCCGCTGGCACGCTCGATGACGAACGTCGGGCCGCTGGAGCCGATAGCGAACAGCGAGAGGCCCGGTGATACCGACTCGAAGACGTAGTAACTGCCGTTCGAACCGACATTTTCAGTTGGAAGACGGACTATTCCGTCGGTTTCGTTGCGATAGAGCGCAACAGCACTCGGGGCGACATCCCTCTCATCTAAGTAGGCTTTCTGGATCCGGAACCGGAACGTGACGTTCTCAATGTCTGTGTCTGGGTTCGTGTGGGTCACCTCAACGTAGCCCACGGGTACTGACCCGGTTATATTGAGAAACGCTCGCGTGTCCGTGCGGCTGCTATAGTTTGCTCTCCCCTGGTTGGCGGGTGCCGTCACAACTGTCCCGGCGTCGTCGGTCTCGTTTCCGGGTTCTATGCTGTCGGCTGACCACGTCCGCACCGACAGTTCGAACTCGCGGGTAGCACTCTCCGTCGGGGTGATCGACAGGCGGTCGACCACGACTGTGTCCGTATCCACGCCATCGTCCGCATCATTGCCGTCACTCCCGGCCGCAGACTGAGAGTCATCCGTGGCGGTCCCGCGGAGGTCAAGCGTGATGGACCCATACCCACCGGAGTCGGCCACGTTGAACGAGGCTGTGCCGTCGTCCGAGCGGGTTCCGGTGACGACGTGGGTGGTGTCCTCGTCCGCGGAAGGCTGGCCGTCATCAGTGTCGGCGGGAGCGCTACTCCCACCACTACTGTCGTCACCACCGCCGCCAGTCGATTCGACAGTGATCGTCCGGATAGCAGTTGCCTCGTTGTTTAGGGCGTCGGCGACGGTCAATTCCACCTCATAGGTACCAGCGTTGTCGAACGTGTGTGTGGTTGTTGCGCCGATGGCCGTGTCACCGTCGTCGAAGTCCCAGTCGTGGCTGACAATCCCGACGTTGTCGGTCGAGCCGGTCCCGTCGAAACTCACCGATTCTCCCTCGCCGACGGTCGCATCCGGGCCGACGCTTGCGGTCGGTGGCATCGAGTCGGTCGTCGTGAAGTTCACGGTAGCATTGTCACCGATGCCGCCGAAGTCGTTCGGCGACGCGGCCGTGTCGGTGAGTGTTCCCGCGTCAATTTGGACGGCATACTCCGTACTTGAGGTAAACTCGCTTGTGGGAGTGATCGTCAGGTTGCGTCCGGAGATCGAGACCGTTCCGTCGCCGCCCCCGGTATCAGTGCTCACGTCGAACGTCTCCGAGTTGCTGAAGCCGCCGTCGTCCTCCCGCAAGATAACTGATCCCGACCCAAAGACGACATCCTCACTGAACGTGATCGTGATGTCGGTGGTCTCGCTGACACCAGTGGCGTCGTCGGCCGGCGTACTCGACGTGATGGTAGGCGCGATATCGTCGGTCACGCTGATCGTGACTGCTTTCTCGTACGTGCCACCACTGCCGTCGTCGGCTTCGAGGCGAACGTCATAGTCCCCTTCAGCGAGCGAGCCGGCGTCGTCCGCACGCAGGTCGCCGCTGTCGACGTTGAATTCGGCATTGTCACCATCACCGCCCCCGCTGACCAGCGAGAACGTATGGCTGCTATCGTCAACGTCCGCGGCCGAAAGTCTCCCGACTACTGCGTTGGTGCCGCTGGACTGGGTAACGTTGGTGCTGGTCAGGCTGATGGCCGTCGGTGCGTCGTTGACCTGTGAAGTGATCACGCTCACGGTTACAGTATCCGTCCCGCCGTTGGGGTCGCTGACTTGGATGTCGAAACTGTCGCTGCCGGCGTAGTCACGGTCGGGTTCGTAGGTCAAGCCGCTGGGTGTAACCGAGTCTGTGCCGGTTGGCTCGCTAGCCGGGAGCCCCGAGAGTGATCCATGACTGGGTTTACTCAAGACGGTCCACGTCACTGTCTCCTCGTCGTCGGGGTCAGTCACGCTGAGTTTCTCGTCGATACTCGTGGCTGAGGCGTCCTGACTCACGGACAGTGACGGCGACGCCATGTCGAACGCCGGTGGGTCGTTGACGCCGTTTATCCTCGCTGTGACGGTCTGGGTGTTCGTGTTCCCGGCTGCGTCGGAGATGATAACGGTGATCTGTGTCGTGCTGGAGTCAGCATCCGACTCGGACTCAAACTCACCGTTCGGATCGAAACTCACTGTCCCGTCGCTGGCGATCGTGAACAGCCCGCCGCTGTCGCCGGCGGTCGGACTCCCGACGTTCGCGGCGTTGCCCTTGACTTTGGTCACGCTCAGCGCCCCCTGATCGTTGTCGTTGCTCGTCAGGTCCGCGACGATCTCGCCGCTCGTCTCCTCGTCGGTACCCCCAGAGTCATCCGACAGCGACGGAGGGGTCCGGTCGTTCAGCGTGATCGATCCCGTGGTGTCGCTGCCAGCCATCAGGTTCGTGTCGTCGTCACCGACGGAACTGCCGTCTATGGGCTGGATGGCGACGGATTCGACCCCGTCGGCTGGCGTCCCGGTCAGCGAGAGCTGGGCGCGAATCGTCGTCTCGCCACCGGCCAGCGCCGAGCCGTCGGTCTTCGTGAGACTGGAGACGGACGCCGACGAGACTGTTCCGCCGTTCTGTGTGACCGTCGCTGTCAGGTCGCCGGCCGTCAGCGCGCTACTGCTGTCGCTCTGGAAGACGCCCTCGCTGAACGTCACGTCGACGTGGCCATTATCGGACGCCAGCGAACTGCCGGAAATCGAGGGCACGACGCCGTCCATGCTAAGGACGGTTTTGGTGGCGGACGACAGGACATTGCCGCTCGTGTCGGCGATGGAACCAGCGATGGAGACGTCGACGGTGTTGACACCGACCGCTGAGTCCAGGTTCAGCGTCACGTCGGTGTTTGCACCGTTCTCAGTCGTCGAGATAGAGGAAATCGAGCCAGTGCTCAGTGAGAAGTCGGATCTGGCAATACTGGATTCGTCGACGTTGGCACCATCGGCGATGGTGGCGGTGATGGTTGTGTCGTCGGTTTTCGAGACGCTGTCGAAGGTGGGTGCGACGCCGTCCATATTCGAGGCGTCAGCCGACCCGCTCGTCTGCGTGTTGCGAGCTATGTCGTCGATGCCATCGGACTGGAGGCTCACCGTCACCGTGTCGCTGTCGACCGCTGAGTTGAGGTTGATCGTCACCGTCTGGGTTCCGGTTCCGCCGTCGGTGACGCCGCTGGTGTCGATAGTCGAAATAGAGCCGGAATCGAGCGAGAAGTCCCCCGAGCTGATACTGTTCTTCTCGATCCCGGCTCCACCGTCGGAGAAATCCACGTCGATGGTGGTGTCGTCGACCCTTCTGGCGCTGTCGATAGTCGGCGCAGTCGTGTCGATGGTGACGGTCGGCGTTGCCGAGACAGTCGTATCGTCGGCCCACGCGAACTCGGGTTCGTAGCTGCCGTCGTCCGGTTCGTCGAAGCTGAAGGTGGCTTTTCCGTTGGCATCGGTGACCGTCGTGTCGCCGGTCGCGAAGCCGTCGAGGCTGTCGTTGTCGAGGACTTCGATGGTGACGCCCTCACCGGCGTTGACCCCGCCCTCCTTTGCGGTTACGTTGATCGTTCCCGATTTGTTCTCGGCGACGGTCTGGTCGCTCGCCTCGACAGTGTCGACGGTGAGTTCGGTGACTGACTCCCAGGCCAGGGCGGGGTAGCCGCTCGTGACGAGCCACGTCTCGGGGCTCTCGAAGGAGAACCCGTCCATGTTGGCGAGCGGGGCGAAGCGTTGCATCTCGGTTGTCGTGAGCGCGATCACGTCACCCCCACCGTCACTGACACCCTGGTTGTCGACTGTGCTGCCACCTTCCGTGACCGTCGCCGCCTCGTCGTCCCAGTAGCCGTCGGTGATCGTGCCACCGTTTTTCTCTCCGGCGAAGCCACCAGCGCGGTCGTTGTCTCCGGTGACATCGCCAGTCGCGTACGAGCCGCTGACTGTGCCGCTCTTGATACGCCCGACGAGGCCGCCCACGATGGCGGCTGCTTCGACATCGCCGGTCGCGTACGACTCGTTGACTGTGCCGCTGTTTTGTCCGGCGAGGCCACCTACAACGGTGATGACTCCGGAGGCATCGCCCGTTGCGTAAGACTCAGTGACAGTGCCGCTGTTTTTCCCGACGAGACCGCCCGCACCAGAGCCGCTGGATACATCGCCGGTCGCGTACGACTCGGTGATCAAGCCGCCATCGTTTGTCCCGACGAGGCCGCCAATCCAAACGAGTCCGCCGACGGAACTGGCTGCGTGCGACTCGGTGACCGTGCCTCCGTTGTTCTCCCCAACGAGGCCGCCCACGTGATTTCCGTCATTTGTCCCGCCGGATACATGCCCAGTCGCGTATGAACCGCTCACCGTGCCTTGGTCGTTGTACCCGACGAGGCCGCCCATCCACCGAATGGTTACGCTGATATCGGCGTCCACGACGCCGACGTTCTCGACACGGCCACCGTCCACGTACCCGAACAGTCCGACGTAAACGCTCCGGTCGATGAAAAGGTTCGAAATCGTGCGCCCGGTGCCGTTGAACGTGCCTGTGAATCGCGAGCTGTCGTCGCCGATGGGGTCGAAGCCATTACCGCCGTTGGCTGACGAACTCGCCACGTCGTCGTAGCCAGCGGTGTTCGAATCGAGGTCGGCGGTCAGGACGAACTCCGACCCGAGATTCTGGCGGACGTTGTCGAGGTGGTACCAGTTCGCGATTTCGTAGGGAGTGCTTGCGGAGCCGTCACCGCCAGCGTAGAGTGTGGCACTGGGTGCGGGCTGCTGAGTGTTGTTCTGTAGCGTCGGGTAGAAGACGCCGTAGCCCTCGACGGAGCCGTCGTCTCCGGTCGTCTGCCAGGTGCTGGAGAAGTCAAACGGTCCCATGTTCCCCGCCGCGCGGTCCCCGGTCATCTCCGCAGTCGTGAGGCCGACCATGTTGGTGGCGGTGCCGCCGTCATCTCTCCCGACGCCGTCGGACTGGTTGGTCCTCGCCGTGTCCCAGTAGCTGTCGCTGACTGTGCGATTGTTCACTCCGACGAGACCACCCACGTCGTCGGTCCCAGTGACGGAGCCGGCCGCGTACGACTCCGAGACTTTTGCGCTACTTATGCCGCTGTTTATGCCGACGAGACCTCCAACGCCTTTGGTCCCAGTGACGGACCCAGTCGCGTACGACTTGGTGACTGTTGCCCCGAAGTTTCGTGCGACAAGGCCGCCCACGACGTCGCCGGTTCCGGAGACGTTGCCGGTCGCGTACGACTCGGTGACCGTGCCGGTGTTCACTCCGACGAGGCCACCGACGAGATTGTTTCCAGAGATGGTGCCGGTCGCGTTCGACTCCGTGATCTCCCCTTCGCTGACCCCGGCGAGGCCCCCCACGTTTTTGATTCCGGTTCCGGAGACATTGCCGGTCGCGTAGGACCCACTCGTGTTGCCAACGTTGGACCCGACGAGGCCGCCCACGTCGTTGCCCGTCCCGGAGACATCGCTGGTCGCGTAGGACGCAGTCGTGTTGCCGAAATTGAACCCGACGAGGCCGCCCACTTCCTTGTCTCCGTAGACGGTGCCGGTCGCGTAGGAGTTGCTGACTGTGCCGAAGTTCTTCCCGACGAGGCCTCCCACTCGTTCCTTACCGGTGATGTCGGCGTTCTCGACGCCGACGTTCTCGATAGTGCCACCGTTGACGTACCCGAACAGTCCAACATCAAAAGCCCACCCTCGGTCGATGGAGAGGTTCGAAATCGTGTGTCCGGTGCCGTTGAACGTGCCTGTGAACCGCGAGCTGTCGTCGCCGATGGGATCGAAGCCGTTGCCACCGTTGGCTGACGAACTCGCCACGTCGTCGTAGCCAGCGGTGTTCGAATCGAGGCCGGCGGTCAGGATGAACTCCGCGTCGAGGTTCTCTCGGGTGTTGTTGAGGTGATACCAGTTCGCGATTTCGTAGGGATTGTCCGTGGAGCCGTCACCGCCGGCGTAGGCGTACGCGTCCTGGGCTTCCAGTTGTGCCTGTCCGTTGGCGGACTGCAGAATCGGGTAGCCGTCTCCGGTGGCGTCGGCGTCGCCGTTTTCGACTGTTTCCCATGTGCTGGTGAAATCGAGATTCCCCATGTTCGAGGAGGCGCTTGACCCCTGCATCTCCGGGGCTGGAGTGGTGTCACTCGTGGACCCGTAGCCCGTGAGTCCCGAGGTGGTTCCGCCGTTGTCCTTTCCGATAACGCTCCCCTGGTCAGTCGTTCCTTTGTCCCAGTAGGAGTTCTGGACCGTTCCGGAGCCCGATATATACCCCGAGACGCCGCCGGAGTTGAGACCCGACACCGCCCCTGTGGCGTACGTCCGCTGCACCGTCCCCACGTTTACGAACCCGACGACCCCACCGACGTAGTTACCCGGAGATGTAACGGTGACGTTTGCATATGAATCTTCGAGCGTTCCCCGAGTCACTGTTCCAACGACACCACCGGCACTGCCGTCAGCCGAGATGTCGCCGGTCACGAATGAGTGACTGACCTGCGAACTACTTTCACCGACTTCGCCAGCGACCCCGCCGGTATCTTCGTTGCCAGTGATATCGACGCTCGTGAGACCGACGTTCGTAATCGTGACCCCATAGACATTACCGAACAAGCCAATCTGATCATGGCCGGGCCGATTGATGAACAGATTCGATATCGTGTGGCTGCTTCCGTCGAACGCGCCGGTGAAGTCGTCGGTACGGTTTCCGATCGGTTCGAACCCGAGCGTTCGCGGACTCTGCGTATCGTAGGAGACCGTTACATCGCCATCCGGTTTTTCGGTGAGGTCAATGGCCCCCGAATCCGCATCGACCACATTGAAGCTAAGCGAGGTGCCGTCAGCCGTATCAGTGACTGTCACCGAACTACTGTCGATTGGTGCGTAAGAAAGTTCGACGGGCTTTGGGGCAGAAAAGACAGAGAACGTGTCGGTGAAACTGCTGCGAGTATTCCAGTTATTCGTTCCGGTGGCATCGATATCCCTGGTCTGGACGTATCTTTTACTCAGGGCGTCCGACCGACTGGTCGCATCGCTATGGTTTTGATTGATACACTGTAACTGGCTGACGTTAGTAACCTCATGCCAGCCCGAACTGTTGGTCGTGTAACTGATTGTGCCACAGTCCGGGGCCGTATTGCCTGCCGCGGCCGTAGCGGTCCCGACAAAGCCACCACTGGTCGCCAGCATCGCGAGCCCCACGATTGTGACAAGATATACCGCAGCCAGTCGACTCGCCGTGCGCGTTATGCCAACCACCGCCAGAACCACTGCCGTCTCACTGCCCGGCCGCTCGCGCTACCCGCTGGTGCGGTCACGAGACCGACGACACGAGACTGTAGTCTGTCACCGACGGCCGCCGTCGGTCGGTACCGGCCGCCAGCGGAACTGACCGCGCCCGAACCCACCGACCGACGCCCACAGAGGCATAGAAGCGAATACATATCGATCTTCGGTACGCATCATGCTGGTGTAAAATTGGCTTACAAATATACGCAACAGTGACAACGAGGCAACTAGTCAGAACAGATAGCCACGCGCCGTCGGATCAGTCGACTCGCCCGTCGTGAGAGAAGGCGTCCTTGAAAACGGCCAGTTCGGCGTTGCGCAGGTGATGGAGGAAGGTCGAGGCCGAGCAGCCGAGCGTCTCGGCCACGTCCTCGGCGCTGGCCTCCTGTGGGCGCTCGAAAAAGCCCGCCAGCGAGGCCGCCCGGAGTGCGTCTTCCTGTTTGATCGTCAGCCTGCCGAACGCGCTCGGATGTTCATCATCGACAGGCCGCTCGGTACAGGCGTACATACTGGCCCCCGGCCAGTGGTCTTCCACAGTGTCGACGATAGCACCAATGTCGGTCCGACGCGGGAATTCCACAGTCAGATCCAAACAACCGTCATAGGTGATAATCGAGCGCAGGACTTCGCCGTGCCCGCCCACGAGTCTCCGTATTGACTGTCCGTCGGTGCGCATCAACACGACCGCTATTGTCTCCGACGCCGTAACAACGGTCGCCGCCTGAACCGACGGGAGTCCCGCTGCGGTCGATCGGAGTGTCTCCGCGTCTGCGTCCGCAGTTTTGAGCAGAAACGTGACACCTGAGTCACCACCGCTCTGTAGTTCCTCAACGACTACTTCCGGCCTGTCGCCGTCGTTGGTCTCCTCGCGTTCGTCGGCAGCCAGCGCCGCCAACAGGGCTGTCAAGACGTGTTCACCCGTATATCGGAGCGTGAGCTCCGTGACTGTCTCGCTGGCGAGAGCCTCCTGCTGACGGTGGACCTGCTGTTTGAACGCGATCGCGACCGCCACCTCATCGACCAACTGCTGGGCCACGTCACTTCCGGAATCCGTCCGGACCACGGTGAGCGCGCCGTAGGACAGGCCCTCGTGGTCCAGGGGCACCGACCGGACCGAGGACAGCCCACACCGCTCCAGCCGGGCGACGATGTCCGGCTCCTCGTCCGAGCCCGTCGTGACCGTCACGGGAGCGTCCGTGGCGAGCGTCCGGCGTGTCGCCGTGTCGATACTGCCGGCCGCGTCCGGTCCCCGGAACCCCCGGTCCGAGCCGTGATCGGCGACCATCACCGGACGCGGGTCGTCGCCGTCCCGTGCTTGCTTTCGGACGACCCAGCCCGCCTCGTACCCATAGTCCTCGACGAGCAATCGACAGACGCTCGCGGCGATCTCCCGGTCTGTCGAGGTTTCCAGAAGGAGCTGGCGAATGGCCTCTTTTCCGTCGCGTTCGGATTGGACCTGTTTACGAGTCTGCTGGAGTTGCTGCTCTCGCTGCTTTCGCTCGGAGATGTCCCGAGAGTTGATGACATAATGTCCGTCAGGCGTCGGGTTCGAAGAGCCGGTAGTTTCGATCCACTTGTAAGAACCGTCTGCCATCTCGTGGCGGTATTCGACGGTTTCGACGTGGTTGCCGTCGTCGGAGACGATTGCAGCGAACGCTTCGACGACCCGGTCTCGATCCTCGGGATGGAAGTACTCGGCAACCTGCTCCCCGACCAGTTCCTCCTGATCGTACCCGTAGAGGCGCTCGATAGATGGACTCTCGTACAGCACGACGCCTGACGGGTCAAGCAGCGTCAACAGATCAGTTGAGTGCAGCGGAAGCCGGTCGAGCGATGAGACATCCTCCAGTTCGGGAGTTGTCTGTGAGCTCAATCTCTCATCGCTATCCATGCGGTCCTTCTGTGTCCGAATCCGAATGACTCCTTCGGTTATGTCACTGGAAAATAAACGACTCTGTGAATCTGGAACCATGGGAAACAGCAGTTCCGTTTCACCGTCCAACCCATCGTCTTCGACAGACTGCTCAGATCGGTTCCATCCCGTATGCATTGAGAGAGCCAGTCTCAACTACTGCCGAGCCTCGCTCTGCGCAAGGTCATTCGTCGCCGAGTTCCGAGAGCCGAGCCTGGATTTCCTCAGCATCCGCATCAGAGAGCGCCTCAACACCGAACTGGACGAGTAGCGGGTAGAAGTGACGGTTCTTCTTGAACTCGTCCTGCCCCGCCTTGCGGAGCTTCAGCTGGGACTCGAGGTAGGTATCCTCCATCTCGTCGAGGACATCGTCGGGAATGTAGATCGTCCGCCCATTCCATTCGTCCTTGATGTTCGTCTTCGTTTTGCTCGTTTCGTTCGTTTCACTCGTTGAAGTCGATTCGGTCGTTTCGGTCGATGAACTGGTTTCCACCGTTTCACTCACCTCACTCGTTTCGCTGGATTCGACCTCCTCGTCCTCCTCTTCGTAGTTGCCCTCGATGCCGGAAGCATCGCCCCAGCCGTCGGTCATGCTTCCACCTCCTCAGGTGCGGTCTTCTCAAACGTCTCGTCGAACAGGTCGGCAATCTCGTTGAACAGATCGCGTGCATCCTCGACGCGCTGGTTCTCCTTGCCGAAGCCGAAGACAGACACACCCTCGCCAATCGACTGAGAGAGGTCGGTCCGCTTCGGGATCTCGAACACTGGGAGGGAGTACGCCGACTTGATCTCCTCAATGGTATCGCGGTGCTCAGCGTTCTGCTCGACACGGTTACAGACGATGGCGAGCCGGTTGATGTCTCCGTACGCCTGTTCGAGGGAGCTCAGCTGCTTTGCGAAAATCTGGAGGCTGTTGGCGTTGAGCTTCTCGGGAATGACGGGGATGACGACGTTGCCGGTCGCGACGAGGGCGTTGTCGGTGAGGACGTTCAGGGATGGCGGCGTGTCGACGATGATGTAGTCGTAGTCCTTCTCGAGTTCGTCAAGAGTCATCTCCAAACGCTCGCGACTCTTCGGCGCCTCAAGCAACGTCTGGATGTTCTTGTTGTTCGCGAGCTTCTCGCTGGCGGGAAGAATGTCGAATTCCTCGTGCTCGACGATGATGTCGTTCACCGACTCCATCTGATCGAAGTCGAGGACGTCGAACAGCGTTGTGCGGTCGGTGTCGTAATACAGATCGTTGTAGCCAAGCGAGCAGGTGAGCCCTCCGTGATAGTCGATATCGACCAGGAGGACGTCGTGGCCTCTGGCGGAGAGTGCGCCGCCAGTATGAATGACGTCGGTTGTTTTCCCCGCGCCTCCTTTCTGATTTGCCACCGTGATTCGTGCGGTATTGGTGTCGGTCATTATCTTCGTTTCTCTCGTTATGTACGTTTCGTTCGTTTTGGTCGTTTAGTTCGGTGCGTTCGGTGAGGGTGTTTCACTCGGTGAGAGGATTACTACGATGTTAAAACCAACTGTTCGTTCCACTCGTTGAAGAAGTTTCGTTCGTTTTTATCATATTGTTCGTTTCTCTCGTTTTCCTCGTTTCGTTCACCGAGCACTCTGTTCCAGCGTCGGTTCGGCTCGTTCCAGTAAATTCATTCATTACTCGAAATACTCTCGTTGAGTTCGTTTCGTTCGTTCTATTCGTTTCTCGAAGGCTGCCACCAAGAGCTTGTCCTGACCTATCGCAAGGTGGGTGAATTGGCGAAAACAGAGGCTTAATCCACCAAATCCACCATTGAGCGTAGTTCAGATTCCATCTCCGTCATCTGATCCGACACCCAATGGAACCGCTCCTCTATCCCCTCGTCAGTAAACCGGAGTGATGATCGTACGTCACGATTCCGGTCATGTTGGAGGAGAGCGAGAGCGTACGCGAGCATCTGCGGTCGATAGTGTTCCGCGAGCTCATCCGATGTCGTAGCTGAGAGCTCGTTGGTCTTGTAGTCGATTATGTGGAATGCGTCTGGCGTGACGAGCAGCCGGTCGATATCACCGACAATCCGCGACTCATCGATTCGAGCGACAACAGAGTACTCGTCGTAAACCTCCTGAGGCTGAGTATCAGACTCGATCTGATCAACAAATTCGACTGCATCAGCAGCGTGGTTGACAGCATCACGGAGGTCCGATTCTGTCGGCTCCTCACCAGCCATCTGACTCAAACGACGGATCAGGGTGGTCCACTCGTCTCTCGGTGGACGAAGTTCGTTGATCCGGTGGACGACCGTCCCAAACGTCGTTGGACTCAGGCCGGCCGACTCCTCACGCTGAGAGTAACTGTGACCGTCTGGAGACGCATCCGCCACCGCATTCACGAGGGTCGTCGCCGCGATCCGTTTCGCCGGCGCTAACGACGGCGGTGAGGGGATCGATATCTCCGGCGCTGAATCAACAGCATCGTCGTCGGTGTCCCAGTCTACTGGGCGCGGCGGCCTGCGAACAGTATAGCTGGCTCCATCTATCTCACAACGGGCCTGTCCGTCACGAACCGCCTCGGCGACAAGTGCTCCGTCGAGGAGGGCTGGCTGTAACCAGTCGCGCCACCGGTCTGCGTCGTCGAAGGCTGCAGGCTCGCCGAGTTCGATTGTATCGGACTCGTCGACGTCAATGTCGTGCGTGCCGCAGAGAAGGAGGTGATCCCGCATTCGTGTACACGCTACGTAGAGGAGGCGTTTCGACTCCGCCCGCTCCTGTGGACGCGACCGTCGGTCGGCGTACTCGTGGACGGCCGTCTTCTCGATGGAGAACGCATCGCCCGGATTCGGCCCGCCGACCGCCGGGACCGGCGGCGCGTCATCAGTTCCGTCCACGAGTCGAACGTAGCCATGGTCGTCGACGGACCGACCGAAGTTGAGATCACTCCCGAGATCGGGGACCGTGACGATCGGGAACTCAAGTCCCTTCGCGGAATGGATCGTCATAATCCGGACGCCCTCGGCGTCACCCGGAATATCTGCCTCCCCCTCACGAGGGTCGATCTCGGCTTGGCGGTCGATCCGGTGGAGCAACCCGGCAGCTGTGTGAACACCATTCTCGCTCCAAGTACGGACCTGGTCGCGGAACTTCTCGACGTTCGCGACGGCCTGTCGACCGCGTTCATCTGCACTCACACTTGCCAGATACCCGGTGTCGTCGATCACCCGGGACAGCAGGCGGTTCCACGGGAGGACGCCATCTTCGGACGGCGTCGCACAGCCGCTGAGAGTCCGCCACGTTGTGAGGAGGTCGAACGCGTCCGCGAGCTGTGGATCGTCCGTCTCGGCGAGCGCGTCCCACACTGAATCAGCCTCTGCGACCGCCGGTGCGAGGCGATCATCCGCGAATCCGAACAGCGGCGACCGAAGCACCCCGTAGAGGGAGACGTCGTCCTGTGGATCACCGAGTACTCGAAGCAGGTTCGTGAGCGCCTGGACCTCAGGCGTATCGTAGAACCCGACGCCACCGACGACAGTGTAGGGGATGTCGTACTCCTCAAGGGCGCGCTGATACCGATCCAAATGGGTTCGCCGGCGGAGGAGGATTGCCGTGTCGTCCGGCGTAGCGTCGCGATGAGCACCCGTGTCGGGGTCTTGGACTTGCGGCGGATCGTCGAACAGGTGGGTCAGTCGAGCAGCGAGCGCTTGCGCCTCGGCCTCGATGGTGTGGTCCAGCGCACCTTCGGCGACCGGATGGTCGTCGCCGAAAAGCTCTGCCGCCGTGTCAGCGTCGTCGGGGACAGCGAGATACTCGACACTCCCGGTCAGTCCCTCGATGTCCTCGATACGGTCGCGTTGTGTGGTCAACTCCTGCGGTGGCGCTTCGTGGGGTTCGTGGCTGTCACCCTCCGGCTGGAACAGGTACTCGAAGAGCTCGTTCAGGAACGACAGCGGCTCATCCAGCGTCCGGAAGTTCCCGGAGAGTTCGAGCGCGGTCGGACTCTCGGCATCGCTGTCGGGGACGTCGTCGACCCCACGGGCTTCGTTGACAGTCTGGAGTTCCGCTCTCGCTTCCCCGAACGTCGTCACGTCGGCACCACGGAATCCGTAGATACTCTGTTTCTCGTCGCCGACCAGAAAGACGTTCGACGCCGTCTGCTCGTCGACGCCCGTGAGGAGCTTGACCAGCTCCCACTGGCGCGGGTCCGTGTCCTGGAACTCGTCGACCATCACGGCCGCAAACTGCTCTCGTAGCCCCTCCGTGACGGCATCGTTCGTTCGCAAGAACTCAAGGGTGGTCTCGATCACGTCGGGGAAGTCGAGCGTATCGCGACGCTCTTTCTCGTCGGCGTAGGCGGCGAGGACGTCATCGAAGACCCGCATCAGAGCCAGCGCGTAGTGAGCGCTATTCTCTTCCAGTTCCCCCGGTGTCGTCTCGACCGCATCCGCGTGCAGTTCGACGGCATCGATGACCGTGTCGATGGCGTCTTTCAGATCGTCGTAGACGTCACCGTACTCACCCCAATCGTCCCGGTCACCGACGACGTACCCCGAACTGCTGTACAGGCCACCGTTCTTCTTCTCACAGGCCTCGTAGAGGTCGAGGATTGCCCGTTGACAGTCGCGAGGATCGCTTTCCACCAGGTCGGCCGAGAGTGTGGTCGCGACTTCGGTGAAGGTCCGGTAGGCTCGAAGACCGTCTTCGTCGGCGATAGCGCCCTCGCGGTCGACACGGCCCGCAACCGTGCGTAGCTGCTCAAGGAGTCCGTCCGCATACAGCGTCTGTCGGGCGTCGTCGACGTCGAGATCACAAACGACCTCCCAGCAGATATCGACGTAGTCGTCGACCTCGGCGTCACGCCACGCCTCGAGGACGGACTCGCTCTGTGGGCGTTCATCGAGTAATCCAGCGAGTGTATCGACCAACTGGTCGCGACTCCAGAGCTGGGCAAGGAGCTCCACGTCGTCATCGTCCTGGTTGCGTTCGAGGAACTCCGTCACAACTTCGCGTTGGAGTGTCGCGGCGCCGTCTTCGTCAAGCACGTCGAAGCCGAGCGGAACCGGAGCCTCGACGGCCCGTTCTCGCAAGAGCCGGGTACAGAACGCGTGAATGGTGTGGACATAGCCGTCCTCCAGATCGTCGAGAACGTTTCGCCAGCGGTGGTAGGCCTCTGGTGAGTCGACAGCCTCGAGCCTGTCGTACACCTCCTCCCGAACGCGCTCAGTCAGTTCGGCAGCGGCCTTTCGCGTGAAGGTGATCGTGACGATATTCTCCGGGGTGAGCGACGGGTTCTGGGCCAGTATGGTCACGTACCGCTCGGTGAGCGTTGTCGTCTTCCCCGTCCCGGCGCCGGCAGTGATCGCGACGTTCCGGCCCTGGACGAGCGCGTCCTCCTGTTCCTCCGTGAGCTGAATCTCCTCGGGGTCCTCAGTCATCGCTCATCACCGCCTCGATGTCCTCGTCGTCGCGAACACGGAGGGGAACGTACGCAGCGTCGTCCTCGTGCACCTCGTCGACAAACTCCCGCTTGCGGTGATGGCGGACATCGCACGCCCGACGGTAGTCACAGTATCGGCAGTTCGCACCCCGAGCGGACAGAAGCGTCGTGTGGAACCGTCCGTTGCCGATCGCCTCGTCGATCTGACCCAACCATTCCGGGACGACCTTGTTCAGGAACCGGCGGAGTTCGACCTCTGAATCGAACTTCGATTCGACGCCGCGTGGAACCTTGAGGTCGTTTGGCGGTCGCACCTGATAGTACGTCGCCGAGAGCGAGCCCTCCGCGAACAGGTCACCGTCGACGACCTCGGCGGCAGCAAGCAGATAGATGGGGAGCTGGAACTTCGTGCCGCCGGTCGTCTTCGTCATATACGGTGCCCGTCCAGTCTTGTAGTCGTAGAGCGTGAGCGTCGGTTTTTCGCCACCCTGGCTCACGTCAACGCGGTCGATGTATCCCCGAATCGAGACGGTCGAGCCGTCCGGTCGCTCAACTGTGAACGGCCCAGCATCCGAGTCGGGAAGTCCCTCGCCGAACGGGGCCTCGAACAAGTGTGGTCGGTCAGCGCCGTCCCGCGAGAGCTCGTTGTCGAGGAAGGTAGTGAACAATCCCTGTTCCGGTGCGTCGTGGGGTTTGCTCCCGGCCTCGTAAGGGGTGCTCTCGCCGTCACCCAAGCCCGCGAACAGCTCCGCTTTCCACCGCTCGTAGAACAGACCGTCGTACTCGAAGTCGGCATCCCGGAGTTCCTCGACGGCGATCTCGCGAAGGTGCGTCGCCAGTTCGTCCCGGTCGAAGTCCATGAGATCGACACCATCCTCGGTCTCGTCCCGTAGATCCGCGAAAAATCGTTCGAGAACGTCGTGAACGTACGACCCGGTTTCGAGGGGCGTAGGGACGACCTCAACGTCGTCGGGATCCTCGATTCCGAGCACCTTCTCAGCGTAGAACTTGAACCCACACTCGACGTATCGTTCGATTCGACTCGCGCTGTAGGGTTCCCGTTCCGACGGAGGGTAGACCTCATCGACTGTCTTGGGTTCTAACACGCCATCGTGTTCAGAGAGGCCAGCCGTTCCCCTGTTGTCCGCACAGTGGAGTCCCCGATCCGTGCGCTTGGTCTGCTCGGGGGAGAAATCACCTCGGTCGCCGGCGAGGCTTACTGCCGCACGCCGGTCGGCCGTTGCAGCGACGTGGCGCTGGAGGTCTTCGCGGGAGCCTACGCGGTTGTCGACGCCGTCTTCTGGGTCGATGCCGGTCACGCGCTGGAGTTCGTCGAGGACCGGCGACCGGACGACGGCGGATTCGTCGTCGCCCGTCTCTGGTGTTGTGATCGTGAGTTCGTCGACGTTCGCGAGTAGCGTCGCGAAGAGATAGCGGCCCCGGAGTCGCTCGTCGCCGGTGTCGAACCGTGGGTGGGCGTCGGTCATCTCCTCGAAAAAGGCCGGACGTTCCGGCGTTACCGGGAAGTGCGCGCTCGTCAGTCCCACGAGGAACACCTTCTCGAACGAGCGCATCCGGGCGTCGAGCAGCCCCATCACCTCAACGTGGCCACCAGCAGCGCGCTGTGGAACCCGAATGGGCACACCATCGAATGCACGGGTGAACAGTGCCAACGGGGAGAGATCGCTATTGACCGCCGACAGCGACTCGAACGAGGAGAGGACTTCGTCCACGAGGTCGTAGGCTCGCTGTTCGACGGCTTGCTCGGCGCCGCTGGCGTAGTCCTCCGTCGCCCCCTCCAGGTCGAACCGGTCGTCCAACAGTCGTCGGAGCGTCTCGGTTGCGTCCTCGGTGTCCTCCGTTCGGAGCGTCTTTAACGTGGCCAGCAGCTGCTCGATCACCGCCGCCGCCTCGCCGTCGACGTCATCGAGCAGGGGTGACACAGAAACGGTGTCACGCCGACGAGCAGCTGCCGTGACGGCGTTGGCTTGGTCGGTGTCGACGACGTCGACCAATGGATTCGCTAACAGGGACGTGAGGTCCTCAGCCCGCGGATCCGGTTCAGCGAGGTTCAGGAGGTCGTGTACAACGCTCCCGGTGAACGTCCGGTTCAGCTGTGAGGCGGCGGTCGTGACGTGCGGGATGTCGAACGTATCGAACGTGTCCTCGACGTACCCCGAATAGGCCTCGGTCCCCGGGACGACGACAGCCAGGTCGTCGGGATCGCGACCATTGGCCAACTCAGTCCGGAGCTCGCGAGCGACAAAGCGAATCTCGCGCTCGGGCGTCGGGAGTTCACGCCATCGCAGAGTGTCTGGAGCAGGGACAGTGTCCGGGTCCGGGCGGTAGAGCGACTCGGTGATCGTTCCAAAGGCCCGCCCTGACTCGTCGACGGGCTCGAGTTCTACTGCCTCAAAGTCAAGTGCTTCGTAGACATCCAAGGCGTCCTCCGCAACGGCGTCGACTCCGCTCCGGCCATCTTGGTGGAGCGGCAGCAGTGCGATCATCGGAAGTTCATCGACGAGGCGTTCGATGAGGCGGCGTTCGACAGGACGGAACTCGTGATACCCGGAAAGGATGACGACATCCGGTTCCGGAGAGAACGCCGATAGTGACTGCTCCGCCGTCGCCACGGCGTCGAACATTTCTCCCCGGGTACAGACCCACTCGTCGACATAGTCGCCGTGGAGATCCCGGTAGTGTCGGTACGCGTCGGCAGTGGCTTTCGCGATACGGTCATCGAGGTCTGAGCCCTCGAACTCCGCTACGAGCGCGTCAGCGGTACCGACGCCGGCGTCGTCGAAGAGCGAGAAGCGGCTACTGAACGAATCAGCGAGAGCGGCAGAGGCAGGTTCGCCAGCGAGAGCGCCATCTGTCTCGGCTGTCGATCTGTCCAGAGCGTACTCCGCCAGCCGGCGGTTCAGCTGCCCGGAGAGGGGTTGAACCGGACCGTGGAGCTCCTCGTACCACTCCCGAACGACCCCGTCGAGCGTCTCGGCACGAAGACGGAGGGGATCGTGCGACGCGGCCCAGCGGTCCTCAACCATACTCCTGCGAGCGTCGTTTCGCGTTATGTAGAGAATACTCCCCAGCGAATCGGTAGCGGTGTCATCAGCCCGCTGAAATGCCCGTCGTTCCAATCGGGCGTGTTTCGGGCCAGTGAGAAGCGTTGAATCCATCGAACACTCCCTACCAAGATATCGGTCTCACTTCACTCTTGGCGAGACTGACAGCTTTGAAGTACCATAATTAGCCCCCAGACATTTGATAAGAATTCGAGAGCTCAATCGACAAGCGTCATTTGCCGAATCACCGCATCAGAGCGCCTCTTGCGTCGTTCAGTCTATCTGAATCGCTTTGCTGGCGGCGTCAAGTGGATCTGTATAGAATACAAGCTGAAGCTGATCTAGAAGTTCGTCCGGTATCTTCGCCATATCCTCTTTGTTTTTGGCCGGCAACAATACGGTCTTAGCCCCCGAATCTGCCGCCAATTGTAACTTGTCAACTAATGAGCTTACTGCAACCAGTTCACCCATCAAACTCATAGCACCCAAGATGACTGTCTGGGGACGGACAGGTCGATCGAGAATGCCCGAGACTATTCCTACAAGCAAGCCGACACTTGTCTCACCGCCTTCGTTGGCGTCGGATGGATTCAGTACTTGAACATTGATATTGTACTCATCGAGAGTCTCATCGCGGCGGAGTTCTCGCATATTTGCCTGGAGGTAGTCACAGGCAGTTTCAAACGACTCTTTCATCTGTTTCCCCGGTGTCCCCGAGATATTCGTCTTGCCAGAACCTGGGAGTGTCTGAGTTTCGATGCGGAAAGGGGCGTGACGACCTTCGCTTTCGCCGATAGTGTAGACAGTACCTGATTGCTGTGTGCCGGGAGGAATGAGCGCCTCATCGGCTTCCTCAGGAACCGGAACGTAGCGTTCTTCTTTCGTTTCTAAGTCCAGATACGAGAACTCGACAGCACGATACTCCATACCACCCATCCGCTTCAACTGTTCTTTGACGCGACGACGCCCCTCCATAGCAAATTCGAGATATTCACGGAGCTCTTCTTTCGTATATTCTCCGTGCGGGTGGAGCAATTTGAGCAGGCCAGATACCGTCTTCCGGACAGCCCTTTCATCTCGTTGATTCAGGTGGTCTCCGAATGCGAACTCCTCGTTGATCGCATCACCATAGGATTCCTTGCGAAGTTCGCGGACAAACTCGGCGAAGTAATCCACGATAAATCCGAACTGGTCGCCAAAGAACTCGGAGCGCATCTTCGGAACTTCCCAACCAGGAAGGTAGTAGTGGAAGCGATCGATGAGGGCGAGGTCCTGCATATCTTCTGGGAACGGCTCGAAGAGATGGGAGCTCTTGAGAACGCCTTCGACATCCAGATCGATGTTTCCGACGTAAACCATCGAAGCTTGGGCTGTGAGTTCCTCAGTGCCGCGTGAGAAGCTCCCGGACTCCATGTAGTCTTTTAACATCTGGACTGCTTCCGAGTCGCTGAATTGGAGTCCACCAACTTCGTCAAATGCGACGACGTCCCAGCGGCCGACAAGTCCAATTCGTCCTGTGTTGAGGTTTAGGAAGAGCTTCGCAACGGTAGTTTTTCCACCGGAGATAAGAATCGAATGCGGGCTAATTTCACGGTATAGGTAGCTCTTCCCCGTTCCGCGGGGTCCTAACTCGACGTAGTTGTAGTTAGACTCGACGAGAGGAAGACACCGAGTTAGGAAGAGCAGTTTTTCACGGTCACTGAAAGCTGAAGGGTCGTACCCGACGCTCTGGAGGAGAAGGTTCATCCACTCGTCCCGAGTGAACTCTCGTCGACGGTCTTTCAGCTGGTCGAGGTCAAGGTTCGACACCTGTATCGGTTTGAACGATTCGATACCGAACAGGCTCTTGGGGCTGTTCGCGTTGTCCGGAAGGTATTCTAAGTCAATAATGGCCCAGACACCACCACCCAGGAGCTTCGGATGCTTGCTGACAAGATGTTCGTTGATTTCGACGTCGTTGAGTCCGAGGTTGACGAACGAACCGATGTAGGCATCCTGCTGTTCGTCAAGTCTGACGGTTACTTTGTCGATGACTCGGTATCGTCCTCGCTCACGCACTTCGCTTTTCACATACTCGGCCTCATCAGGGCGAACGTAGTGCTTCGACAGAATTTGTTTGACCTTTTCGAGCCCCTCCTCAAGCGATTCCTCATCGTCAGTAGCGCAGTATTGCCCGATGAGGTATTCGAGCACATAAGTGGGGACGTTCACTCCCGACTTGATATCTTGAACAAGATCCTTCCGGACGACGCGTCCGGGAAAGACGTCGAGAGCTTTCTGATCGACGTCCTCAGTAGTCATTATATTCGAGAAACAGAGCCGGGGGCATATTGGTGTCGGTCACTCCAAGTGGAATACCGATACGGATTACCGATCTCCAATTCTCAGCCCCGCGCCCATACACAGTTGGTGAGATCCGTTGTGATTAGACGTCAAATCCCATATCGTCGTCTCCGAAGAGTAGATCGAGTTCCACAGTTTTCCGCTTAATTGTTTCTCGGGTGTCGGTGTCTATAACTTCGAACTGGACTGAGCTCTCTCCAGAGATAGCCCCCTGTTTGAGACGGACACGCTCACTATTGGTTCCCGGGGAGATTTCCATCGTTACAGGGTCTGCGACCGCTATATCGTCGATATTGGCACGGACCTCCAGTCTCGGAGCTGGGTCGAACGCTACTTGTCCGCTCTTGGCTTCGATCTCGACAGAGATTATCGAGTTCGTGATGGGGTCTGGAATCGTGACGTCATAGCTGATCGATGCGCTTTCTTCGATCTCACCGGTGGTCACCGTGAGACACGGGACGAGGAGCTCTTGGAGAGAAATCCCGCCGTGGAAGTACCGCATATTCCCGCCTTGGGCCTTGAAGCAGGCGACACTTCGGGGGAAGAGCAGCTTGAGTTCTGGGGCATTGATGCCGAGGTCGGACAGAGAATCTGAACCGACTTCGATGAACTCGTCCGTATCGACGAGGGGAGCATCATGGTCGGCGGCTGCGAATCGTCGTTTGACGACGGGAGCGAGATCGGGAGATTCGACTTTAAGATCGTCTGATAGACGATCCGTGTAGAGGAATCCGTGGTCGCTAGTGATGACGAACCGAGTGTACCCGGCCTGCTTCAGTCGCTGGACTGTCCGTTCAACGTCGTCGACGTGGGAAGCGACCTGGCTGAAGGCCGCGTCGTCATCGAGGCTCTCACCGAGTTTGTCAATCGTCCCCGAGTAGACGACTCGGGGGACCGGATCAGACCCGGACAAGCTTTCCAACGAGATGTTGTTCACCTCGTCCATATCCACCACTTCGAACCCCGCAGCGGTGAGTTGTTCGACGCGGTCTGATTTCCCGGTCATCTCCTCACCACCGCTAGTCACGACGAGGTCGTCGTCTTCCAGGGAAAGACCGAGTTCTCCGGGTAGATGTGCAGCCATACCGACCTCAGTAATGGAAGGCAGTGCGGCGCTGACTGCGCTCAGATTTTGCTCGAAGTCAGTTCGTCGCCCGAGGTTCTGTTTGATTGTTTCGGCGAGTTCGTAGCGAAGTCCGTCACAGATGATGATCACGGTGCCGTTGTCAAGGTCAGCGAACTCATCGTAGAAGGAGGTCTGCGGTGTCCCGAGTGTCGGGTCGTCACTCAGCATATTCGCAAGTGGCCGGTTCACCCCCTGGAGGAAGGACATATAGTGTTGCGTGACCCGTTGCTTGACCGTGGTCTCGTTCGGGTAGGGGAATGTGGCCTTCTGCGTGGCGTTGATGTACTGCCGATAGGCCGCGTCGACTTGCCACCAACCATCGTCACTCGTGTACTTCTGGGCAAGTTCCGACGAGGAGAGCGTCTTGGCTTCGTCGGCGTCGATGGCTCCAACGAGCTGGAGGGTTTCGACCGCCAGGGTCGGGACTGACCAATCGACGAGGTCCTCGTTGTTCCAGAAGCTGTCCTGTCGCTCGGTGACCGTCTGCTGGAGGTCTGCCGCGATTTCGGGAAGATCTGCGTAGGTCTCGTCAGCGAGTCGTTTCATCACGAGCCGAATGAGACCCATGTCGATGCCCTTGAACGCGGTCGCGTCCCAGCGAACTCGGTCCGAGTCGATAACGGCCTTCGCGAGGTCGTAGTCCTCAGCGATTTTCTGTGCGTACCGCGTGAACTCGGCAGGGGCATACTGCTGCCACTCATCGCAGAACGCCGCCGCAGCGCGGCTGTCGTCAGCCGCCAGTTCGTCGTACCGGGATGTCGGTGCTCGGCTGGCAACCTCGCCGAAGAGGAGCTGGGTGGCTAGCTCTTTCGGGTCAAGTCCCGCGGTGACACCGTACTCCTCGCGGAGCTGTGCGTCCCAAGCGTCGGCCATCGCATTATCCTCGATTGTCTCGCGGTACTCTTCTGGGTTTGAGAGGTAGGTCCGAACCCAGTTATTGGTCGCGGGACCTGCGGTATCGAAGAGAACGCAGAAGAACGCCAAGCGCTGAACCTCACGGTTCTGTCCCCAGTCCTCGTACGCATCGGGTATCTCTTCGTCGTGCTCGACGAGAAACTGCGTCACGGGCGTGTTGTCGATGTCTTGACCGACTCGGTACTGCCGTCCGAGTGAGTGGATGTCGCGGAACCACTCGGCGTCGTTTCGGGACTCAGGGATGTAGAACAGCCAGTCTTGCTCGTAGTTCGGATCCTCTTCGTGGAGGCGGCGCTTCAGTTCGAAGTAGCTGCCGTCGTAGCGTGCGAGTGTGATGTCATCGAGGGCAGCTTCGACCTCGTCGAGGACGCCTTTGTACTTCTCTTGGGCGTCGTACCACACCCAGACTGGGTGTCGGTCGAACTTCTGCCGGAGTTCCGTAATAATGCTGTCCGCGAGATCTCCCATTGCGTTCTCTTTTCAAGCGGGGACTGATTGTTGTTTCGGGGATACTTGGCAGTTGTAATCGATAGCAGGGGTCCCAGACTGTATTATGTGGTGTCCGTTCTTATTTTATATATGAATTCGTTTACAGACTCGTATTCTTTTCTGAGATGTTGCATTCGGCTTTCGGTTACTCGAATGAACCTGACTGGATAGTAGTTGCCATAATCGAGCAGTTCCGCTAATTTATGGCCGGAAATCGATATGGAAATTGGACTTTCTAAGATCAGTAGGAAGTCCCAATCCCTATCTCCGTTGTTCTCCAAGTTTAAAATATCAGTACGAATTGCATCGCCGAGATCCGGATTATGCTCTTTTTCAGCTACTTTCGCAGCATACTCATATTGGTCAGAATCGGTATAGAATAAAATCCAGTCGCCCTTATTCACGTTTTGCCAAGTTGATTCGAAAGACGACGTTAGACCCCATATACCGACTGAGTCCCCCCAGTCGTTATCAGAGTGATTACTGTATGTCGCTCGTTCTATGCCATTGAGAGCCGTTCTGTCAAAGATTTCGAACGCATTATCCCTTCGTGATGCAGGAGCTAAGAAAATTTCTGTCATTTACTTTATTTTGTCTGTATTTGTCGCTCGTTTATCTTGTGTAGCTGGACTTCAACTTGGGCAGACCAGTTTCTAGTACATCGTACTGGTCCCACTCCTTGATGTTCTCCCAAATACCCTTCTCGATATCGACGGTTACGCCATCGTCGATCATTTCGTCGATGGTATTGCGGAACTTCCTGATATCGTCGAGGTCATTCTGAACATCCTCTTTCCTGTTCAGAAGCTCCTTGTCTGGGTTGTCACCGCTAGTTTGTGCATTCAGGGTTTCCAGCTCGTTTTCGAGTTCCCCAATCCGGGGATCGAGATACTGACCCCGGAGCTTCGGTAGCGTGTTCTCGTCTATCTCGTGATAATAGACGAAGCAACTGAATCCGCCGTTGGGGCTTTCGAGTTGCCAGTAAATCGGACTTCGTTCACCTCGCGGTTTGTACTCGTCGACGTGATGGTGCCGGAAGAATCTCTCACGGAACCAATTAATCGGCCGATCACCCAGAGCGGATTCAAGTTCACGTTCTGCCCGCTCCGGTTCCTGAAACAGATTGTCAATGGCCCTTGAGAATAAGTTTGAGGCAGAGGTAGTCGAGTGGTCGAAAGCGAGTATCTCGTCATCGAGAGTGGGAATCGTGCTACCGCAATCCCAGCGGTCAAACAGGGACCCAACTATTAGAGAAACCACTCGACCTGCGGCCGTCGTCTGCTCATCATTGGTATAGAGATCGTGGTCGTGCCGAAGTTGAGCCACGGTTAACGGGGAGAGTTCAGTTTCTTCTGCTGCTTGGCGGAGTGTGACATCGTCTAATGACCGGAGAGTTTCAATTGCTGAATCAATCCGTTCGTCATTCAGGTCAGCGACTTCCAGATACTGGTTCAAGTAATCTGGATACTCAACGTGGGTATTGCGATCCACAGGATATTCAGAGGTGTTCTTTGGGAGGTTGGCGTACACCTGCTTTTGCGTCTCAGGTGAAATATCGTATTCATCGAAGAGGAGTGTATCGGAAATGCCGTGAACAGTAAGGATGCGAGCTTGGGCAGCCTCCTCAGCGTATTGGAGGTCGATTGTATTCGATTCGAGCAGCGTTGCAAGTTCTTCACCATCGAAATCTGCGCTAGTCTCCGTCAGCTGAGATATCTTCCTGCGCTCTTGAATTCCAGTAGAAACTAGCTCCGTTAGCGTAGACGGATATTCGTAATCTGTTTTCACCGGGAATCGCTTTGCGTCACCTACCTCAAAGCTCAGGCCCGGGTTGAGTCCATTCCCGATGAATCTGTGTAGAGTCGAATTGAGATTCGCTAGGAGGAGTTCGTCCGATACCTTATTTGAGAATACTGCGTGGGACTTGTGCGAAAAGATAGAATCTGCTGGTTGTTTGCGTCCGACGAAATGATTCCCGAATGCTCTGAAGGTAACCCCCTCCTCAAAATAGAAGTCTTCGTTACGAAGATTCGCTCCTGCATCCCGCAGATCTTTCCCTGAGTCTCCCCAGTCCACGTAGTCTTCAGCGTAATCGTAGTACTCGGAGTCTGTTCCGCTCTTCTGGAACCGTTTGTATCGATCACCAATCTCTTGTTTTGGCACCTCCCACGACTTCCGAACGAATCGGTCATCGTCGCCGGTAGAGAGCCCCTGTTTCACTTCTCCAATATCATCAATACTTGGATGATCAGAGAACAAACTTAGTGTCTCTTCGCCGAACCAATAAAGGAATGGCCGCCTACCAATATCATCTATTCTGCTTTGAGAGAAGACATACACATCGTCGTGTTCCTCTCCAGAACGAAGGGCTTCAGCGATCTCCCGCAGGCCTGCAATTTTACGCTCGTAGTTCTCGTAGTGTTCCTGTTCGTGCGTCATTCTATAGAAGCGAGACGGTTCTCCCTCCGAGGGAGTCGATCCTCTAAGCACGAAGGGAATTGTGTATGCGTCTTTCTGCTGTTCGAAACCGTATCTGGAAAGGTGAGCAGCCTCGACGAAGTAACTCTCATTTAGAAGCTTCTTTCGCAGTCCCCGGAAGTAGTAGAGAAACATGAAATTCTCCGGAGTAACCATACTAACGTGGCCATCCTCCGAAGAGAAGGAAAGGCAGCGCTCGATGAAGGCACCATAGACGTCGTATTTACCTTCATAGTGATCCCTGATGTAGTCCTTCAGCGTCTCCCCCATCTTTTTGCTCTGCAAATAAGGCGGATTGCTAACGACCGTATCGTATTCTCCCATCAGAACATCGAGTAGTTCGACCGTCTTTCCAACCTCCGCTGCAAACATCTCCTCAATTGGGTCATTATGTTCGAGTGCCTCGCTAGCGAGGTCTTGTACACTCTGCATCAACCGCGACTTGATCTCGTCCCAGGACTCTTCGTCACCCCCTGCAACGAAGGTCGATTGAGAGGTTAGCCCGCCACCGCTCGTAAACTGTGCTTGACCAGTTGCCTCGAATTCCTCGCGGTATTCATCGAGGACTTCATCAATGCGGTCTTCGACCTGAACCAAACTGCCTAACTCACGGATGTCACCGAAGCTGTTCCAAATCTGCTCTAAAATGTCTCTCTCCAATTCCGAGCCTGCACGTTCGAGTATCTCCTCTTTCCGTTCCCCGTTAATTAGCACGGCGTCTGCTGAGACGATATTCAACTGTGGAATCTCGACATCCGGCGATTGGTCTTTCGCCTTTAGGTAGAGGGATAGGGCAGCGATCTGCGCGGCTCCCGAATCAATATCGACTCCATAGAGATTGTTTCGAAGGATCTCTCGCGGTATGTGCCTCTCAAGAACTTCACCTTCCTCTAAATACATCTGGTAGAGTATGTCAAAGGCATAGAACAACATATGACCACTGCCACAAGCAGGGTCAAGCACCGTAATATCCTCGACTGCTTTTGTCTCTCGCTCAATCAGGGACTCTTCTAGCGGGGCAAGGTAGAAGCAATTATCTTCATCGTCGATATTCGTCCGTTCACCCTGCATTTCGAGCCACGTACGGCCCAGTGAATTATCCACCATCCACTCGACGATGTACCGCGGAGTGAACAGCTGGGTTTTCGTGGCGATATCTGTCCCAGCGATTTTGTAGTTCTCTTCATCGACGCGCTCGTCGATGTCTTCGCGTTCTTCTTCACCAAAGTATTGGTACACCCAGCCCAATGCCTCATCGCTCTCCCAGGCTTCGTCATCGATTGCGTCCAAGTCGTCGAGTACTTCTTCTCGAACCTGCGCATCAAGATCGATCGCGGTATGTTCAGATTCCTCGAAGATAATCCGGATCTCCGCGCCGATTTCTTGGTACGCAAGATCGAGTGCGGCACCGAAGCCGTCATCTGGAGCGTTGGTTAGCTCGCCGGCGATTTCGGCCACGGTGTGGTGCATATACGACCGATTGCCGTACTCCGGTCGCTCGGTGATGGTCTCCTCGACGAGGCCGCGAACCTCGATGGTTTTCAGCGCGACGAATCGGTTGAGGTAGGTCTTCGTCGCTTCGCGGACGTAATTCGTGATCGACCGCTCCAGATCACCTTCCGTGGATTTGAGTTCCCGTTCGATAGCTGCGTCTATCCTACTGCGGGTATGGAGTTCGTCAGCAGAGAGATGCGTCAGCTTATCCTGTGGAAGTTTCTTGTCCTCGTAGATGCCGTACTTTTCGAGCTGTCGTCGGAGTTCGTCTTCGAGCGTATGCCGCGTGCTGAGGATAGTGCTTCGAATATTCGAGCGCTGATCCGACGAGAGACCGGGTTGAGCGTGTGTCGTGGACATGTATATCAGAGGGTCGCGTACTTCCGCGAAACAGGCGGGACAGCAGTACGCTGTGTCGGGATTCCCGCCCGCGATGACATACAACGAGCAAGTATTCGGCGTGTCTTATAATTGTGGGAGAGCGTCCTATACCGGGGGCTGCCGAATCTCGCAACGGTCACCAGCAAAAAGTCGGAGTCCGGACAGTGAATTATCGGAACCGGATCTCTACGTCACCGTCTTGATCGAGAAGGTCGGCGATCTCTCCCCGCAGTTCCTCGATTGGTGCATCGATGTCTTCAGAGTCAGTCACGACAACGCTCCCGAAGATATCGTCGATGTCCACGCTTTCCCGGATCGTTCCACCACCGCCACCGCCTCCGCCCAGATCGTCGATTTCGGTTTTCGCCCCGTTCTCGTAGGCGTCGACGGTCTGGATGTGTTCGATAAGTCGGGTGAGAGAGGGATCCGGATTGATGTGGTCCTCGTTCGAGATGTCCAGATCGACCGAGCCATCGCCCTGCCGTTCCGTCAGGTCTGACAGGGCCGAGTCGAGATCGTTATCGTCGACATCGGAGCCAGCGTATGCTTTGACCGAGTCAATGGAGTCTGTGTACGTTTCGTGCCGTTTCTCGTACAGCGCCTCGTAGGTCGCGGTGAAAGCTTCTGCTGCGGCTCGATAGTCGGTCTTGACGTTGTTCCACTGGCTGATGACGCCCTCGGTGTCCAGCGTGTTCTTGACCCGCTCGGCGGCATCACGCGCGTCGTCGCTGATGTCGACGAGTGAAGAGTGATCGTCCGCCTCGTCGACGAGCGATTCCCACTCATTTGTGATGAATCGCTGGATCGTCTCGTATTCTTTCAAGCGGTTTTCGCCGCCGTTCTCACCGCAGAACTGAGCGACATCTTTCGTGGTTTTGGTGAGTCCTTCGAGTTCGTCCTCAAACTCGACGAACTGCTTGATGCGCTTGGCCGACGTGGGTTGCTGAATCAGGTTCTTTAGTCGGGTCTGGAACCGCTCGACGTCGTCCACGAGCGGGAAGTCGACCCGACGGAGCTGTGAGAGGAGTGTGCTGGTAGTGGAGACCCAGTTGTTGGCTTCATCTCGAATGCCTTCGTCGACGGCCTGGTCCGTCGATTTGACTTTGCGATCGAACAGGCGGTCAAGGAGCTGCTTGGCGTCCGTTCGCGTATCGATATCTACGGTTTCGCGCTCATCGAATGAGGTAGACTTGAACTTCGTGACTTGAGTGAACAGCTCCTGTGCGCCGTCTTCCGTGTACGTTCCGTAGGTTCGCTCCTTGTACGTCGGAATTATCGAGCCGTTTCGGAAAAGCACCGCTGCGGCCAGCCTAACGACTTCACGACTCCACCCGTACGGCGGTTCAGCGAAGTGATCGATTAGGTCGCTGCCAGTACGGGACTCACCCGCTTTCTCACGACGTTGAATCTCGTCTTCGACTTCGGATGAAATCCGGGCCTCCGCGATAAGCTCGCCGTCCTGGACGACACCCAGATCAGAGAAGACTGACGGGTTCGACGAGCCACCGAGGTCACCGAAGATCTGCTCGATGTGTCGGTCTCTGACCGTTGCTGAGCCGTGCTTGAAGTTGGTGAAGACCTTCGGGATGGCGTTGTCCGTCTTTCGGGCGACGAGCGAGGTGAGAGAGGTGCTCGTGGTGTCGAACTCTTCGGTGTCACCGTTGTAGATGAGGACTCCGCGCTGGAAGCTTCGCTTGAATTCGCGTTCGACCTCGTTGCGGAGACGCTGGAGATCCTCCTGCTTCTGTCCTAAGGCTTCTTGTTCCTCTTGGCTGAGCTGATCACCCCGTTTCTCTTTGACGACGGTGTTGATCTGGAAGATCGACTTCAACTTCTCGTAGATGTCGTGCTGTTTCTCGTTATCGGCGATCCAGTACAGTGTGCCGTCCTCGCTGAAGCTCTGCGTTTTCAGCCCGTCTGGGTCGAGGTCCTCGTATCGCTGGTAAACCGGCGAGTACGTTTTGAGGTCGATGTGGCCTTTCGATGTGATTTCCTCGCCGTCGATGCTCAGGTTCACCTGGAACGTCTTACCTTGGTAGTTGACGCGGGACGTTTCGTCGAGGATGTCGTTCAGGAAGCGCTTTGACGAGCGCCTGATGTCACCTGGCCCGACTTCGATGCCCTTGATTTCGTTTTCGAGCTCCCGTTCGGTTTCACGGAGGAACCGGTAGCCTTCCTCGCTCCGACCGACGTAACCGGCGTCGACGAGCGCATCAAGTGTGTCTTCGACGTCCCCCTCCAGTTGCTGTGTGGGACCGAGTTCCGTTTGGAGTGACGTCGCAATGTTGTCGGCCGTATTCGGAATCCATGGAAGCTGTTGGAGAAGGTAAAGGGACTTGAGGACGCGCCGTGCGATTTCTGGGTCGGCATCTTTCGGTCGCGCCTCGCGGATCGACTTGACGTCACTGCTGGGGATGTCGTTGCTGATCTCGTCGAAGATCATGTCCAGCGTGACGAGTGCCCCGAGTTCGTCGTTGTAGAGGTGGTCCTCATCTTTGAGGACGCTCTGTGTGACATCGATCAGTGTGCGCTCACTCCCTGCAAGTTGGTCGTCTGAGCCTTTTCCGAGGGCTTTGAACATCTCCGGAAGGATGTCGAGTTGGTAGGGGAGGAACGGGTAACAGTCGATGAAGTTCTCCTCGTTAATCGGCTTCAGACTCTGACTGGAGTCGAGTTTGTATCTGGCCGAAAGGATACCTTCGTGCTGGTCGTACAGGTCGCCTATGATGCCTCTGAATTCGCCTTTCTTGCTGAGGACGCGGTCACGGACGACCTTGTCGAGGTTCTCGGAGGTGAGGTCAAATCGGTGTGGGAAGCGGTCGATGACTTTCGACTCTTCGGCCTCCTTCTCCAGGACGCCGGGGATGAGTTGCTGGAGTTGCTCCTGGGAGGTGACCCCAAGGAAGACCTTTCCTTTTCCTTTCTGCCCGAACTCCTCGACGATACTCTGGAGTTCCAAGAGGAGTTGGCCGTCGTCGCCGATGAACTGCGAAATTTCGTCGATAAACACGAAGTACCGACAGTTGTCACCGGTCTCGGTCTCCCGTTGTTCGACGTAGTCCACGATGTCTTCGGCGAGCGTGGACGCGTTGATCAGAACGTTGTCCTGAACGTCGTCGATTGCGCGAGCCGCATCGTCCTCGTCGTCGAACTCATCGGTAGCCTCGACTAATGCGGTCTCCATGTCAGACCGGACAAACATAGCGTCCTTGCGGGCTTCCGTCCAGTCTTTCCCGGTGTTCCCCTCAATCGCGTCGACGAACTCCTCGTACACGCCGCGGGATTCGAGTTCCTGCTCCATTTGCGCAACCCAGGGCATCGAGGCATACCCACGGGAGATGTTGAATTCACGGTGAATGATCTCGGTGATGGACTCGCTCCCGGATGCGTCGGCTTTCGCGCCGATCTGGAACATCAGCACCTCGGAATCGAACTTCTGGGTGACAGACGAGACTGCTCCATCGAGCATCTCATTGCCTTCGATTCGGTCCCGGAACATCTCGGCCGCGTGTGTATCATCGAATTCGCGGTTTTCGAGGATGTGGCCGAGGATTTTCATATAGTGGCTCTTCCCTGAGCCGAAGAATCCGGAGACCCACATCCCGACATCTTCGGTCTGTGCGTGTTCCGTATCGATGACGGCCTCTAGCGCGTCCGAGAAGTGTCGTTCAAGCTGTGGCGTGAGAATGTACTCTTCGAGTTCTTTCTTGACGACGCTCGGCTCGTCGTTATCGACTTTGACCACCCGGTCGATCTTTCGATTGATCGAGCGGTAGAAGATCTCGTGAATCTGGTGTGATGTGGTAGTGTCACTCATGTCCGATCACCATTGCGCGGTAATATGTTCCTTCAGATTCATCGAGGAATCTTAAGCTCTTGTCATCGACTTTCGCCGGATAGCAGAACACGATGGGCGTGTCTTCCGGCGTGTTCGTCTCTAATTGTCCCATTAGTGTGGAAGCACTGGCGAATGGGTATAGGATACCCATCCGGTAGACAATCACCGTGTCAGCGTCTTCTGCCTTCGCTGCGATGGCCGAGGCCAACTGTCCCATCTCGCCGCCATCCAAGAGTGACGATTTCAGACCATCGAGTAATTGGTCCCGGTCCCGGCGTTCGAGATCGGCAACGTTCTCCAAGATGCCGCGGTCTTTGAGGATACTGAAGACCAGTTCACGCATATCGATTCCTGCGACAGTTTGGTCGTGATACTCCAGTTTCTCGATGAGGTTTCGAACCTCTTCATCGACTTCGATTTCGTCACCGGGGTCGTAGGTGAAGACAATGAACGGGACCCCAGCTCGCTTGCCAACTTCATCTCTATCATCTCGGACGAGTCTCTCGACTTCTTCGAGCCGGGCTTGAAAATCAGAAAGCATCTATTAGGTCCTCTATGCTG